>NZ_PTQY01000002.1 GCF_002943465.1 Rhodoferax sp. TS-BS-61-7 | reverse complement strand
GAGCCTGTCAGAAATTTTGTGTGTGAGGCATACCATGTCACCAAGGAGCATGTATGCCGAGCAAGACAGGGAAGGCCAAAGCAGCACAGGCGCTGCCGACCATACCCAAAGAACTCATTGACCAATTTGTCAATGGCCCCATGAGCGCCGAGGCGGTAAATGCCGCCTCCATGGCCTTCAAGAAGGCACTGATTGAACGTGCCTTGGGCGCCGAACTCACCCACCACCTGGGTTATGCGCCAGGCGCTGACAAGCCCAGCGAGGCCAGCAACCACCGCAATGGTGCTACGGCCAAGACCGTGTTAACCGAAGACGGTCCACTGCGCATCGACGTGCCACGCGACCGCGCCGGCAGCTTCGAGCCCTTGCTCATCCCCAAGCACGAGCGTCGCTTCACGGGCTTTGACGACAAGATCGTGGCCATGTACGCCCGTGGCATGACGGTGCGTGAGATCCAGGGCTTCCTGGCCGAGCAGTACGCCACCGAAGTTTCGCCGGAATTCATCAGTTCAGTCACTGACTCAGTCATGGCCGAGGTCACGGCCTGGCAGGCTCGTCCTTTGGAGCCCATGTATCCGGTGGTCTTCTTTGATGCCCTGCGTGTCAAGATTCGTGAGGATGCGGTGGTGCGCAACAAAGCCATTTACCTGGCCCTGGGCGTGCAGCCTGACGGTACGCGCGACATTCTGGGCCTGTGGATAGAGAACACCGAAGGGGCCAAGTTCTGGATGAAGGTGTTCAACGACCTCAAGACACGCGGAGTGAATGACATCCTGATCGCCGTCACTGATGGCCTCAAGGGCATGGCCGAGGCTCTGGGGACGGTGTTTCCGGCTACCACGCTGCAGACCTGTATCGTGCACCTGATACGCAACAGCCTGGACTACGCCTCATGGAAGGACCGCAAGGCGCTTGCCGCAGCCATCAAACCCATTTATACGGCGGCCAGTGCTGAGGCTGCCCTGGCGGAGTTGGATGCGTTTGAGGCGGGGCCATGGGGTGCAAAATTCCCAACCGTCACTGCTGCTTGGCGTAGGTCATGGGACAAGGTGATTCCCTTCTTTGCATTCCCGCCGCACATCCGCCGGGTGATCTACACCACCAATGCCATTGAGAGCGTAAATGCCAGGCTACGCAAGATCATCAAGACACGGGGGCACTTCCCTTCGGACGATGCGGCCAGCAAGCTGATCTGGCTGGCCCTACGCAATATCACTGCCGACTGGGGCCGAGCCAATAGAGATTGGAAAGAGGCAATGAACCAGTTCGCGATCCTCTACGAAGACCGCTTCACCAACAAGGTCCATTAAGATGAAATCCGCTTGCCCAATACCGTGGGCAGGCAATCCCGCCTCACACACAGAAATTCAGACACTCCCACGCGAGGGCAACTTCTGGTGTTTCCGTTTGCGTCGTTGCATACACATTTCGAACGCCCAGTTGCCGTTCCCCAGCAAGCACCGCATCTGGCATGCCTAGCGCAGACTGGTGGCGAGTGGTTTAATTCAAGTGTCCTACACAAACCTCCGCCTTCGCGATTGGACTGCATCCGGTACGGTAGACAAACCTGACCTATCTTTGGAATCGCGGCATAACTAGTCCAAGTTTTACGCCGCCTCCCCCTTGGGTCAGGGTTCAGCGGAATTCAACACTGGGTGGAGGTCAGCCCATACCACCGATTCGCATGGACGATTATCCGGAGCCATGCCTATTTGCTTAACCGCAGGCTGAGTGTTCAACTATTACCGCCACCGGAGGCTGCCGCGCACCTGACCGACATCGACAAGAACGACCATGATGCCGAGAAACAACGACTTCTCTAACAAGAAGGGCTTTCGCACTTTGATCTGTTTGCCTGCCTGGTTGGCAAACTGTTTCAAAGGAGTGGCTGACTGGCGGCCATCTATTCCGACAGCTATCCCATCGTCATTCTTGACGAGTATCCAAGATACGAACGGTGATGAATGGGCGCTGATCCAGCAATTCGGGCAACTGAGCCGGCTACGTTACAACCCTGTTTCCCCCAAGAAATTGGCCGGAATTACAGGAAGACTAAGCAGCCTCGGCTTCCTCATTGGTGTTCTCGAACGGAAGATAGCCTTTGTAGACCAACTGATTACGGACAACAGACGGATGCACACCAAACGTCCGTGCGGTTTTCTCCATAGCCTCGGACGTGGGGTCGTTAACGTCTATGACTCGTTGAAGGTACTCAAAAGGACACAGCAAATTGTGAGCAAAAGCACGCTGGAACTTCTGGCGGTCACTTTTTGACCCACTGACGATACCGAAATCAATATCCTTCTGCCACACAGCATCCCCGAACTGCCGGGCCAGTTCAAAGCGACGATCATATGGTTTTAATGTTTGCAAGGCTAGGCGGGATTTTTTTTCGTCGCCAATTCTGGCGCCATAGGGCAGAGTTCTCGCGGTCGCAGTGGCTGACTTCAAATCATCCCAACGTGCCTTGAAGATGTCCGCGAAGACATCATGCGTAAGCAGACCTCTCGAAACACCGATGATAGATCTAAGCTCCCTCGCCGCTGCCTCGGCCATTTCCCATGGACTCGCATGACTCGGCAACTTCCAGTCACGCTTGAGGCTTTCTGCCAAACTTAAATCGACCTCGATATTTGATTCGCGCGAGGCTTCTATTGCCAAGTTCAAGGATTTCGCTGCACTTACCCCGGGCTGTGCATGTGCCGCTTCCTCGACGCCTTCCTCACCAACTACGTCTTCTAGCTTAATCAACGCGTTAATGACCTCGTCCGGTGCCGCATCTGGATCGAATCCCAGGCAAGCTTCTAAACGTCGCCAAGCCGCCAACTCGGGCTCTTTGCGCTCGATAGTGATTTGCTTGAGCAAGGTGTTTAGCGCTTCGCCGTCCACAATCTTGGCGCAATGCTCAAGAACGGCTTCGAAAAAACCGTCCAATTCCCGCTCGTATTCATCGGCCGCGACCATGCCTATTTTGAATTCAAAATAGGACTGGGGACCATTTACGACATTTTTTCCAACGCTCGGGGCAAACGCTATACGGTCACCGACGCTGAAGATCCTCACAGGAGGCCATAGTGCACCACCGCTTGCCGAATTCAATTCATGGCGTAGGCGCCAATCCACAGAGGGAAATCTAGAGTCCCTTATCGTCTCCCAGCGCAAGCGCCACCAATTGTCTGCCAGCCAAAACGCTAAGCCAGTAGTGGAGGCTCGAAAGAAGTCTCTTACAGTATGCTTTTCTGTATCAGCTATTCGGGAGATGACTCTGTCCCCCACACGAAGGGAAATTTCTGCCACGTCGTCGCTGTCTTTCGGCCAGCTGGCAGAAAATTTAAAGTAGCTTAAATTCGTCATCTGTAAAAGGCCTCTGCTGCGGTTATAGCGGCTTGTGTGCCAGTATCTTGGTCTACAGGAAAATCGCCTTTGGTGAATGCCACTACTCTTGCTCTGCTCAAAACATGTCTCGCGAAAGCGTCTCCTGGAAGGACGGGGTAGCCATGATATTGAGATTGACCCGAATTAGTAATTCGGAGCTCAAAGATCCAGCCGCTCTCGTCGAGAGTCCATAGCAAACTAGGAGCATCACCGTCGTTCTGCTCAGACCAGAGCCCAAGCATTACCCCGCGTTCAAGGAGAGTTTGAATCCGTCCGGAGTCTTTCTTCCCGAAGTCGGCATGGGCGTCGCAATACGTTCGTTCTTCATCTTGGCCTGCATATGGACTGAGCTTGTAGGCCGTCGGGTTGAACTTGTGCTTGGAGTACGCACCGTAAACCACACGCAATGACAACTCGGCCCGCGACTCCGCGTTAGGTAAGGTGGCAATCAGCCTTCGTTTCGCATTGTTTCGCGAGCGTTGAACCACGATTCGGGAAGCCGGTTTTTTTCTGGTCATCAGAAATTCTTCATGTGTTCGGGGCACACAGCATTTATCTCTGGTTTTTTCGAATTCTGATCAGTGGAAGTTGATTAACTCTCAGAGTGTGAGGGCCACATTAAATCTGCCTATGGTACCTCAAGGCAATAAGCAAAAATTATGTTGACGTGAGAGCCACGCACACGTTTGTGGCGGATGTGGGAGTCGGGGAGCAGCATTACCGATATTGGAGTCGCTTTGAGCAAAGCACCCGGCTCGGTACACACCTACCCCACTGCGCCCTGGTTGCCTGCGGATGTATTCGCCGCGACCTGCCGGTCAAACGCACCAAAGAGCTCTTGCAGGTAAAGTTGGCACATGCAGAACATCCCTCTTTCAGACCGTCCTGATTACGTCACAACCTACGAACAGATTGTCGACAAAGCTAACCGTGTCAAGGCGCTTCTTGAATCGAGGCAGATTCGGCTCAATCCTGCCAGCGTATTGGGGCAGCTTATGAAGAAGGCCGCTGCGCTTTCGAGCGAATGGACGGCCGGAGAACAGAACCCCAGTTGGCGAGACTGGCTGTTCTCTGCGCTACACGTCAATCGTATCTGCAGCGCCGTCCTAGGCCTGAGCGAAGATGCCGGGGCGCAAGAAGCATTGAAACGGGTCGCCTCGAACGACATGAGCCTTCCTCTGCACAATCAGTCGCAAGGCAAAGATGCCTTCTTCGAGATCGAGTTGGCTGACTACCTGCTTCGCCATGGCATGAAAGCCGTTATGGCGGAGCCCGACATTCTGCTCAAACTGGACACCGGCGAATACCCAGTCGCGTGCAAAAAAATCAACTCGATCATCAACCTGGAAGGGCAATTGAGAAAAGGGGGGCGTCAACTTCGCCCATTTAACGGCGCGGGCCTCATAGCGCTCAATGTCGATGTGCTTGTTCCCGAGAACAACATCTTGGTCCAGAACACCGCAGCCGAGGTCAACGCGGAATTAACTGGTCTTATTAATAGATTTCGGGAGGAAAACAGGATCATCCTGCAGAAGCCTGTTGCAGAGCAGGACTGCGATGGCATCTTGTTCAGCATCACTGCGATGACGCATGTAGAACAGATGAGGCCCCAGGTCAACTACTACACACAAATCGACGTCTGGACTCTGGGCAACGCGAATCCCGATGGGCAGCAGCGCGTGTTTAGTTTCGCGCAGATCCTCAGTCAAGCGATGAAGGCAAGGCGCGACGCCCCCCATCAGTGATGCATTGGCGTTCCGAATCACTAGTCTCATCTTGCCCCGTAGCAGTCGTCCGCCTATTTTCGGAGCTGCCAACCAGTCGTTTCCCCACTGCGCAATAAGGGGGCGAAATTGGCGCTTACATTCAATTAGCGTACTTACACGTGCTCGCAATGGAGCGATATGCCTAGCGCATACTGGTGCTGAATGGTTTAATTCAAGCGTCCGACATAAACCTCCGCCTTCGCGATGTCTCACCATCAGTTCAGCGTAGAAAGACGAACCGCCTTGCTTGGGTTGGTGTATCTTATTGGGAATATTTCCTCGGACTCGCTGCGGGCTGATGAGAGAAAACTCCGCGTGATTACAGAGGAATGGGCTCCGTACAACTTTACCGAGAATGGAGTTTTAAAAGGGTTTTCAGTTGAGGTTCTACAAAACATCTTGGAGAACTTCAACCTGAAAGTCCCCATTGAAATTTATCCGAGCATGCGTGTGAGATCGCTACTAAGCAATGCGACCGAAACCATGATGATCACCATGTTGCGAACCCCCGAGCGTGAGCAAAGGTACAAATGGATTGGGCCACTGGGGGACGGTGAGATCTACTTCTACAAGAAGAGCGGTAACACGCTTGAAATCTCCAACCTGAGCGATGCCAAAAATGTCAAGTTAATCGGATGTCGACATGGCGGCCTTGTCTTGGACTCACTGACATCTGCCGGCTTCATGAATCTCGATCCAACATCCACGGACGGCGAATCCGTTTACAGGAAATTGCTGCTCGACCGCTGTGATCTAGCAATTAGCGATACGCCTCTGGGTGTGCGGTATCTTGTAAAGAAAATGAATTACCCGCCCCATGCACTGGTTCAAACGTCCGTCAAGCTGGTTGGCGCACCTTTGTACATCGCTTGCAGCACCGACATCTCCGACATTGAAATTGCTCGCTGGCAGAAAGCGCTGGACGGCATGAAGGCTTCTGGGCTCTTTGCCGAAATACAGAAGAAGTACCACTAGCAGCCATGGATGCGGAAAGCACACCCGGGAGCGTCCTGGCCCCACGGGGGGCTGCCTGATCTGCGGCAACGCTCAAATCAATCAAGTAGCTGGGTTGCCGCACTCGACAAAGAAGACTCCGATCGGAAGTAACCCAAGACCGTGGCCACGCTGTGATGACCCGTCATGGCCATGGTTTCTGCCAGCGGGATATGCTGGCGTCCGGCTTCCGTCACAAACCCTGATCGCAGGGAGTGCGCCGAAAAATCTCCCTCAATCCCAGCCAACGCACAGCGCGACTTCACGATGTCCCGCACAGCAGCAGGGGAGAGTGGTTCACCGAGGTGCCCGCCTTTGCGAATACGCCTAAAAATGGATCCAGAAGTAATGCGGCTGGCTTCCAGCCACTCCTTCATGGCCACAGCCGCTATCCCGGTCACAGGCTTGTGGTTCTCCGGTTGATCTATGCCGGCCTGATTGGTTTTGGAGTGGTTAAGGGTGTACAGGTAGCCGTCAGCCCCCACCGCGCGCAAAGATTCCAGCTGGGCTTGCGTCACCTCCGAGCGTCGCCGTCCACCGCTGGCCCAGGCGAAGAGGAGGAGGGCGCGATCGCGCGCCCCTTTTAACGACGCGTCACAGGTATTCAGAAGTGCCTGGAGCGGGTCCTTGGTCAATGCCTGTTTCTTCCGGGGCAGGGCGCCGCGCTTGGCATAGGCCTTCCGGGTACGCGAGAGCAGCTCTCTGACCTTGGGATCCTGGCAGGGATTCTTGACTTCACGCATCTGATGCGCTTTGGACAACACGGCAATCCGATGCACCAGCGTGCTGTGCGCCATGGCACCCAATTTCCCCTTGTAGCCCGCCTGAACCAGCGCCAAATCGATGTCGGCGGGCAGTTCCGATGCCAGACCTTTGTCGGTGCTCCGTTCCGCGTGGTCAACGATGAACTGCATGACGCACGCCGCAGGCAAGGGAAGCTGGACTTGCTGGCCATACCGGATTCCGTACCAGGCCGACCAGTAACGCAGCGCGCTGCGGTAGCTGGCCTGTGTGTTTTGCGATTCGCCTTCGCGCAGCAGGTCGTTGACCGCCCGCTGCGTGACATCGCTCAGCTCCGTGGGCTGCAAGGCCGGTATTTTCTGGAGAGCAGGCAAACGCATGGTGTTCAGCAGGTGGATTGATGGAATATTTCATACATACAACATATGATCTATTACAAAATTTATAGATAAGTCACGATAACAATCCATTATCGTTGGTAAATATAGTGCATGGAGTAGGGCGATGCAAACGAAAAATACGAGAGGTGTCCAGCAGGAAGAGGTCTGGGACGCTGCTGATGCTTTGCTGGCGGTTGGCCAACGCCCAACAATCGAGCGAGTACGCCTGCACCTGGGCCGTGGTTCACCAAATACGGTCGCGCCAATGCTGGAAACCTGGTTTTCCGCCCTAGGAAAACGCCTTGGAATGGCAGGAGACCGTGCCGAGGAGGGCGCGATGCCGGCAGCATTTGTCCAAGCCATGGCAAAGATATGGGGTACGGCCCTACTGACGGCTCGCAGGGAGGCCGAAGCTGCTCTCGCCCCCGAATTACAGGCTATCGCCGTCGGGAATGCTCAGCTTTCGGATCGCGAATCGCAGCTTGCGCAGCAGGAGTTGGCTTTCAACCAACGCCAGGAAATGGTGGATCGACTTCTGCAAGCAGAACAAGACAAAACAGAGGCTGCCGAAGACCGTCTGGCGTTAACCATGGAACAACTAGATATGCGGAACTACGCAGTTTCCGAGATGCGCTCTGTGTTGACCGCCACTCAAGAGCAACTTCAGACAGCGCGCAACCACAGTGACGAGCTGGCCCGGCGCCATATGGAAGAGCGGGGGAAATGGGAAGAGCGCACTGCAGGCAACGAGCGGCGTCTTCTTGGCGAGATTGATCGCGAACGGCAGGTTGCCAAACAAGCCCTTGCGGCAGTGGAAGAGGCAAGTGCCCTGATTCAAACCACACGCAGTGGCCTGGAAGCGCGCATTGAAACCTTGACCCAGCGATTGCAATCCACCCAGAACGAGCTTGGCACAGCGCGCCAGGCCCTTGCGTCGACCGAGTTGCGCTGCACCGAACTTACCGGGCTGCTTCAAGATCAGCGCGTGACCAATGGCGCCATGTTGGAAAATCTCAATCAAACGCTCAAAACGATGACCTCCAGGCGAGAACCCACAAAACGCAAGACGGTAGCTGCAGACGGCACGAAATAGCGAATTTCAAAAAAGAAATTGACAGACACCTAAAAAAGATTGACGAAACCAAGAATCTGCACAAAAATCGCGTTGACGAAATCAATAAAGTGCACAAAATGAACTTGCCATTACCGTCCACCTTCAAATCCGGCTTGTCGGCAGACCGCCTTTCGCTTATTTCCAAATGGCTCCTGGAAGAGCTCTTTGCGACTGAAGACGATTTAAACCGCGATACCGATGGGGGTTACACAAGGGGTTGTGCAACCTTCGGTCGTCAGCGTAGCCGGATTATTAAGGAAGCTGCCAGCGGCCAGTATGGATGGTTAAGCATTTCCAACTATGGCAATGATTTGGTCTTTACCATTGATGGCGTGCCATGCCGTTTCAGCAACGACGACCCCAGCAACCCTTCCAAAGATGCAGTCTTGATTGCCAATCGCCACCAGCAAGAATTCCAGGAATTCGCCGAAGAAGGTGACCCAGCCCGATTTTGTTTTGTCATTGACCGCGGCATAAACGAGACGAGTGACCCCAAAGTGGTGTTTTTGGGCTTCACGCCAACCAATGAGACCGTCTGCAAATGGGAATCGGACTCCATGCGTATGTTGCGACTGGAGAGCAGCGACAACGTGGTCCAACCTGTCCAGGTGGCGAAGCCCCAGGTTACCCCTAAGCGGCGCGACGATGGCAATGCTGAATCCGCCTCGATGTGATGAGCGAGTTCATTGGAAGCAACTTACGACTCATTCGACTCTTTCACGATCTGTCTCTCACAGACCTGGGAGAGCGCGTCAGCGTCTCAAAGCAATTTTTAAGTCGCGTTGAAACAGGCGCTGAGTCCGTATCCACGTTGTTAGAGACGTCATTGGTAGAAGCGTTGGAAGTACTCCCTGAGTTTTTCTACCACGTAGATGCAAATCCCATTGCGGATGAACAGTGCCATTTTCGCCGCCAACTCACCACTAAGGTTGCTCTGCGCCAAGTGGCGCGCGCGCGCGGTGAAATGCTTAAAAAATTAGTGGCTGTACTTGACGAGAACGTCGACTTGCCCCCGTATCAGGTCGTTGCCGCAGATCCCGACTCACCTGAGACGATTGAGCGTGCGGCTGAAACATTCCGCATGCTCTTCGGGCTAGGCATGGGTCCCTTGAGCAATGTCACGCGCATTGCGGAAAACGCTGGCGCCATTGTGCTGAGGGTGCACGGCTTGGCGCAAGAAATTGATGCGGTGTCCTTTGCTACCAAGCGCCCACTCATTGCACTCAATGGGGACGGTCGATCTGCATGCCGAGAGCGTTTTGGAATTGCACATGAATTGGGCCACTTTGCTTTGCACATTGGTGTGCTGACTGGGGATCGTTTGACTGAGACCCAGGCCAATCGATTTGCCAGTGCGCTGTTGATGCCTCGCGGAACATTTGCTAGCGAATGTCGCATTGCGATGCGAGGCACACGTCTGAATTGGGCAGGACTGTCGGAACTGAAGATGCGATGGGGCGTATCAAAAGCCGCCATCTTGTTTCGTGGACGGCAATTGGGCGTGTTTTCGGATGATCAAGCCAAAGCAGGGTATGTCGGTCTGAATCGGCATGGGGAAGCATTGAAAGAATCGGAAGATCATCTGATTCCCCATGAAGCGCCAGAGGTTGTCGCTGAGAGTTTGAAGGTGATGAAAGAGCATTTCGGCGTGCCACAGGCCGCCATTGCAAGAGAAATGCGAGTGCGTCCCAGTCTTCTTCAAAACCTACTGACGCTTCCTCAAGCTGAAAAATCCAGCAATGTCATGAATTTTCTGGGAGCCGGCAAATTGACGGGCGGTACACAAAACGGCGATGAAAAGCTAGCCGGATAAGTGTTGTCACTTTTACCTACACGACCCACGAGTCGCGGAGATCCAGGATCCGTATTTCGCTGAATCTGCGCCATTGAACGCCAAGCAGTCTCAAGTGGTAATTGAAACGTTTTCGCCCTGAGAAGGGGGGGGCTCGGAATGACATGATTGGGTGTTGACACTTTTACTTCGCCAGGTGATATGCAATGACTCCATGACGCGAAGCGATTTGAGCAAGCAAAAAAGTGCTTCCCGTCAATCGCTGAGATTTCGCCAAAAGCGCTATAGGTAGCGTGTTGCAAAATGTAACGACCCCAGATATAGTATTTACGCGTCCTCACTATAGAAACAAACGGGAGTTGTTAATGGGCAGCAATACAAAGCAAACCTCGCCTTCTGTTGCGTCACTTGCCGGCAAGACGCTTCAAAGCAGTAGCGCATCTCAAGTTCAAAAGCAGCTTGCTGCTTCCGCCTTGGCTCAGGCGCACACTGGCAAACAAACTGGAGCAGCAATTGAAGCGACCGCTTCGAAAGCCTTGCAGAGTACCTCGGCCAGTGCAACAACCCAGAAGCTGGCGGGCTCCGTAGTCTCGCAGTCCAATCGAAAGCGCTGATTGGGGTAGTCGCTGCTGGGTAGCGAAGACTCAGTTTTCCTACCTTACCCTTGCGACATTGCGGTCAGTACGGGCCAGCTGGTTCCCTGGCTGTGTTCAGCGTCCACATGCGCGTCCCTGGATTGACGTATATCCGATGCACGGCCATCTCTCTCTTTTCACTGTCACCTTCAACTAGATTAAATACATGGTCGCCCCACTGGAACACGAGTACTTGGTAATGGGAGGAGCCAATCGCGCAAAGGTAGGCCGGTTGCTGGGTTTTTTGGCAAGCGCAATCTCTGGGTTCTTGGTTTTTTTGCTCCTGACTGCAGTTGATATTGCGCAAAAGTTCGGTTGGAACGCCAACGTGCCGCCAGCGCTGTTCTCGCTGATTGGGGCGGGTGCTGTTTTTGGTGCTTTGTACTGGGTGCTAAACAAATGGGCCTGGAGGTGGCCCGGCATCGGGCATGCACTCAAAGTACCCAACGTCTCTGGCACCTGGGATTGTGTCGGAACTTCTATGAAATCCGATGGGGCTGTGGCGTACGAATGGCAAGCTGAAATCACCATTGTTCAATCGTGGGACAAGCTGCGCATTCGGCTGGTCACAAAGACTTCAGGGTCAAACAGCATTTCCGCCGCACTGGCCCATGACAGTGTCGATGGTTTTGTGCTGCTGTATCACTATCGGAATGATCCCAAAACTGGTGCGGTGGGCCTAGCCGCGCACGCCGGGTGCTCCGTAATGACCATTGCCGAGGACCTCAAGTCCGCAACGGGTGATTACTTTAATGGACGTGGTCGAACGACTTTCGGTACGATGAACTGGAAGAAGAGGAACTAATGGGATCCGATGTCAACGCGCGTCTTTCACAACTTCGCTCGCGCCGTAAGGGGGAAACCACAGGGATTGCACTGGACTCTCTCAACAAAAGCTATACCGCAGACGCATTGGATATTGAAGACTGGGAGCGGCGCGGATCAGCAAGCCAGCATTGGACTCGGTACGCGATTGGCGCAATGCAGTCCGTTGGCAAGAAATACACCGAAGTCAGTGTGACAACTGGGAACCGTGTGGCGGACCAGTTGCGTGAGCGTCTTGCAAAGGTGAACATCGATGCTGTATTCAAGCTTCAAGGCTCTGTCCCGCTGGACGTCCATATTAGAAGGGTCAGCGATGTCGATGTGCTGGCTATTACAACGGAATTTTTAACCTACCGCGTCTCTGGCGTGAAGTCAAAGCGTGGTGGTTACTCAAGCCCTTCGCCACGGAGTTCGAGTGAGGTCCTGAGGGAACTTCGGATTCAAATTGAAGCAGATCTCGACAATGCATTTCCTTCAGCAAAGGTCGATAAAACGGGTGCCAAAGCTGTCAAAGTGTCTGGAGCGTCATTGCCGCGATCTGTTGATGTCGTGCCTGGGCACTGGCATGACACTGAGGCCTATCAAGAGAGTGGTCGCCAGGCCGACCGGGCGGTGAAGATCTATAACAAGAGAACTGGTGAAACCATCGAAAACTTGCCATTCCTGCATATTGAACGGGTGGCTAGCCGATGCGACAGCATCAAGGGTGGGCTTCGCAAGGCAATTCGTCTGTGCAAAAACGTCAAGGCCGATGCCGACCGCGATATTCAACTCTCGAGCTACGACATCGCGGCTGTCATGTACCACGCAGACACAAATGCTTTGCGTATGGGGCAGTTCAGCGAACTTGCCGTCCTGTCGGAGACGCAGCGTCACCTTGACGCGCTCTACCGAGATCAAGACACTGCGAGAAAACTTCTGGTGCCCGATGGAAGCCGAGCAATTTTTGACAGCGCTGAAAAGATTGGTTGGCTTTATCAGCTCTCTCTGGAAATGGACGAACTCCTGGACAACGTCTACCAGGAATGCTTTCCCTATATGGCTTCGTCTGGAGTGATGCGGAGTGCAAAACGGAGTTCAATCAACACGTTGGCGGTTTAGTCTCGCACCATCTCGGAAGAGGGGCGAGGCATCTTTAGGGCAATAGATACACAAAGGGAGGAAATCATGGCGCTCTATAAAAACGGAGACTTGCTCACTCAGTCGAATGACGCTGCATTTGATGTGAAACACACACCTGGCACGTCCGCTCCACACCCTGGAATTTACCGCTGTACCTCGTGCGGCGATGAAATAGCCATTGCGGGAGGGCATACGCTGCCTCCCCAAAATCACCGGCAGCACAGCCCTAGCAGCGGCCCAATCCAGTGGCAGCTTCTGGTATATCCAGTCCAGAAGAAGTAACGCAATCGCTCGCCGACTCAATTGGGCCCACTGATTCAGCGACGCAAAGCCTAGTCGTCGCTATCTTGTCTTCGTTCGCAGTGGCTTCCCTTCGCAGTACGACTGACTATTTTTCATGCAAAACTGTAAATAATTACAGTAAAGAGGGGTTCTAAGATGATTTTTTGTTTGATCTCGGCAACAGCAGGCCTCTAGATTGCCACTTTTGCCTCATGGATAAGCATAATCCCCAACTCAAGTAGTTAACTTTAAAGTTAAGATTCATGCATGTACGCAAGCTTCCATTTGAAAATGAGGATGTCTTTACATGCCGCAATGCTATTTGGACGCTGTATGCAATTTGTGATGCAGATGGTCAGTGTCAAGTAGAGGATTTTTTATGCGATCTACTTAGCGGCCCCTCAAGTGCATCCGCTACAGAGATGCTCGCATTTCTAGATGGGTTGGTCTTTGATGAACAAGGGCCTAGACGATGGATTGGAACCGCACGAAGTCATGAATCAGTTTCGGGAGAACGAATTTATGAATTCAGAGTTGGCAATTTGCGAGTCCATTGGTTCTATGGAAAAGAGCAGCATGTTGCCGTCCTAGCCCGTGCCGCTATGAAAAAAACCCAAACAACTCCCAAGCCTCTTGCAACTGAGCTAAAGAGACTCAAACTTCAATATGAGACAGCAGCTGAGTCCAACTCAGTTGCTGTCGTAACCCAGCAAGGAGATTAGTTTGACCAAATTTAAAGAAGCTATCGCGAAGGCGCGGCAATCTGAGGGCTACTGGCTCAGCAGGGTCAAGCTTGGTGTTGCGTCTCAACTTCAAGACCATCTGAAGGCGGCAAATATCACCCAGGAGAAGTATGCAGAGAAGCTCGGGGTCAAGCCACCCCAAGTTAGTCGTGCTCTGAGCGGAACCAACAATCCGACACTAGAAACCTTGGTGAAGATGGGCTGGGCATTGGGCTATGTCCCAAATGTCACATTCGTTCCAGTACAAGCCAGATTAGCGGGCGTCGGCACACTTGCTGATCAAGCAGAGCTGAACCTCGATATCAAACACACTCACGCGCATAGAGAAGTAGGTTTTCACGGACTCGATCAAAGTGTTGGCACTCGATGGTCAGGGCCTGCAGTGAACATTCAAAACATGAAGCGAATTAAGGACGACTCATTCTTCTTGGCTGCCGCCTGATTGATATGCAAGCGAGTCCAATTCAAACTAAGTCAATCATCTACAGGCGAGTGTCTGTGACTGCGCATATCGATGCGGAGGGGAATACCGACGCCTCGATTGACCCCAGAAACTTCCAATGGGATGGGGTTAAATTGGAGGTCGAGACCGCCATTGGTGCGAACCAAAGTCAAGGGGACGATCCAACAAACTTCATGGTTTCACTCATCGTCCGGGTGAAGAATCAAGAGGGGAAGATTTGTCCCTATGCGTTGGACGTAGAACTCGTCGCCTTCGTGGATGTCAGCCCCAAACTTTCAACTGCTCGGCGCGAGGATTTGGCTACCGTCAATGGATTGGCCATTGCTTACGGAGCTGTCCGAGAGCTGGTGACAAATCTCACCTCAAGGATGGAGTACGGGCCGTTGACACTACCTGGCGTGAATTTCCAAGACCAGGCTGCGACACCGGAGTCTTTGCCTGCACCAACGCGGTAATTGCTGATAGCAAATGCGGGTTAGTTTTCCTACCGATTTCTAAGAATTACGAAGACAGACTGGCCACCTTGCTGAGAAATCAGCTTTTTATTAGTGCTCCTTACCGGAAGATGGTCAAAGTCTCTGCAGTCGGCCAAAGGGGCCGTGAACAAAAGTTCCCGACAAGTGCAAGTCGGTGACCATGGTTCATCCGCACGCACAGGTCTGGATGCCGCGGGCTTGTGCGTCACTTTTACACTATTGGGCCGCTTGCAAGATACTGACCAAATCCAGTGCAGTCGACCGGCGCCTGAGTGTTGACACTTTTACCTACCAGATTCACGAATCGCGGAGGTCTAAGTATCCGTATTTCGATAAAACTGCACCACCCAGCGCCATCAAGTCTCAAGTGGCAATTTGAACATTTTCCCTCTGAGAGGAGGTCGTCTGTATGGAAGGTCATGATCGGGTGTTGACACTTTTACCTACCAAAGTGCTGGCACTTTTACTTCGCCGGATGACAATTCGGTAATGGGGGAGCTTTTTTGTAGCTATTTAACTAAACATAATATACATCGTATAAAGTAAAGTTAAATCCGTTACCAAGCCCCCTTAGGACGTCTGGCGCGGATAAAGGCGGCAATGATGGTGGTGGAATCTGTCTTTTTGACGCGCTCGGCAAAGTCGATGGCAGTCAGCCCCAAGTCGTTCTTGATGGTCGGATCTGCGCCCGCTTCCAGCAGCATCTTGACCGCGGATGCGTTGCCGTACATAGCGGCCATCATTAGCGGTGTTGAGCCGTTAGGCGATGTTGCGTCGATATAGGCATGCTGATCCAGTAGTAACTGCATTACCGGAACATGGCTTTCTGTGGCTGCGTAATGCAGTGGTGCCCAACCGGGTTTGTTGACATCGGCATCCCGCTCGATGAGTTGGGCGCATACCTCCGCGTAACCGCGCAGAGCCGCCAGCATCAGCGGGCTTTCATCCTGGGCATTGCGAACTTCAACTTTCAACTCGGGATGGCGCATCAGTACAGCAATGGCTTTGGGGGCCGGTACTTTCAACGCCACCATCAGCGCAGGAACACCCTTGGGGTTGGGCGTGTTGGGATCAAAACCCCGCTCCAAAAGCTGGCCAATGATGGTGGCATTGTCTGCTTCCAAGGCCGTGAAGAAGTCTTCGTAGGATCCTGCCTTAACGGAACTAAATCCAATAAAAACAAGTAGATATATAAGTTTCTTAAACCAATATCTCATGATGCTTGGGGGCGAAATAAGGTGTCAAAATTGGCGGCGCTGACCTGGGCCATTGTCTCTACATCACAGGCTTTAAGGGTTGCCAATGTTTGCGCCACATACGGCACATACGACGGATTATTGGTCTTGCCGCGGTAGGGAACTGGAGCCAGGTAAGGGCTATCGGTCTCTATCAGCAGCCGGTCCATGGGAACCATGGCCGCCACATCGCGAATCGCCTGGGCACTCTTGAAGGTCAAAATGCCGGAAAACGAGATGTAAAAACCAAGATCCAGTGCCGCTTTGGCGACCGCCATATCTTCGGTGAAACAATGGAAAACCCCGCCCGCGCACCCTGCTCCACCGGTTTCTCCCTGCTCCCGCAGGAGGGCTAATGTGTCGTCGGATGCGTTGCGGGTGTGGATGACCAAGGGTTTTTGCACGGTGCGCGCAGCCTGGATGTGGCGGCGAAAGCGCTCGCGTTGCCACTCCATCTCGGCAATCGTGCGGTCTCCCAAGCGGTAGTAATCCAGCCCCGTTTCTCCAATGGCAATCACTTTGGGCAAAGATCCCAGGCGCACCAAGTCGTCGACGCTGGGCTCGGTAACACCTTCGTTGTCCGGATGAACACCGGCACTGGCCCAAATGTGGGCATGGGCCAGTGCAAGGGAATGAACGCCTGGAAATTCTTCTAGTGTGGTGCAAATGCACAAAGCACGGTCCACTTGGGCTTGTACCATGGCCAGCTGGATGGCAGGCCAATCGGCCACCAACTCAGGAAAGGTCAGGTGGCAGTGGGAATCGGTAAACATGGGAGGTCCATCTATCAAAACTGCAGCAGGCCCGTAGTCGGCCTGTGCCAGGGGCCCGGAATTACACAGTTTGTGTGGGGCGCTCGGACGCCATATGTGCGCCCAGAATTTCTTCGATTTTCAGCTTGAGCTGGCGGGATTTTTCGTCTTTGGGAAACAAGATGCCTACACCTTGGGTGCGGCCGCCCGAGGCCTTGGGCGGGGTCACCCAAGCCACTTTGCCGGCCACCGGGTAACGCTGTACGTCTTCTGGCAAGGACAGCAGCACATACACATCGTCTCCCAAGGCGTATTCCCGGGTGGTGGGAATGAACACGCCACCTTCGGTAAACATGGGGATGTAGGCAGCGTACAACGCGGCTTTCTCCTTGATAGAGAGCTGGATGACACTGGGACGGGCGGTGGCGGGGTTGGTGCTCATGGTCACGACTTAATGCCCTGAGTTTAGGGCCGATTGGGCTTGTCCGACAAGCGCCTCAGCCATCAGGCCTGCGTTGAAGGGGTGATCCATGGTCTTCATGGCTGTGGACAGCGCCTTGCTCCAGGTGCTGAGCACCGGCATGGGAATACGCAGGGAACCCAAATCCTTGGGTTCGAAAAAGCGCGGTGGCGCGCCATACAGCTTTGCCATCAGGTCGTGGCAAAGCTTGTGCTGGGCGTCGATGATCTGCGCCGCAGTCCAATCCTTGACTGCCGTGACGTCCCCATGGGCCATGGCACGGGGAAAGGCCGCCCAGGCCATGGGGTCGCGACCGGACTCGGCAAACAGCAGGGCATCGGCCGGCCGGCCACCTGTGGCTTGCAGCAAAAGCCGGGCGCGGCTGGTATCCATGCCCTGGGCTTGCAACCATTGCGCGCCCTCTTCTGCGCTGGGCCACACCATGGTGTGGCCAATACAGCGGCTGCGAATGGTGGGCAGTAACTGGTGGGCCGATTCGCTGGCCAATACAAACCGCACGTCGCCAGCGGGCTCTTCCAGTGTCTTGAGCAAGGCATTGGCCGTGATGGCGTTCATGTTTTCTGCGGGGAACACGACCACCACCTTGCCACGCCCGCGCGCACTGGTGCGCTGCGCAAACTCCACCGCGTCGCGCATGGCGTCGACGCGGATTTCCTTGCTGGCCTTGCGCTTTTTGTCGTCGATGTCACCCTGTGCCTTTTCGCTCAGGGGCCAACCCAGTTCCATCATGGTGGTCTCGGGCATCAGCATGCACAGGTCGGCATGGGTGCGCACATCGATAGCGTGGCAGCTGCCGCATTCGCCACATGCCCCCTGCGGAGTCGGGTGTTCGCACAACCAGGTGCGCGCCAGTGCCAGCGCCAAGGGATATTGCCCCAGACCCGACGGACCTTGCAGCAACCAAGCGTGGCCGCGCTGCGCGAGCAAGGTGTGTGCTTGGGCCTGAATCCAGGGCGCCAACACGTTTGCGCCGGGCTCGCTCATGGACGCAGCACTCCGCGTGCACGCAATGCCGCTTCTACGTCTTGCCAGACGGCCGCCGGTGTCTGGTGCGCGTTGATGCGGGCAAATCGGGCCGGGTCTTCGGCCTGGCGGCGCGCGTAACCTGCGGCCACGCACTCAAAAAAGGCGATCGGCTGTGACTCGAATTTGTCGGGTACCCGGGCGCCGGCCAGCCGCTCGGCCGCTACGGCAGGGGGCACGTCAAACCACACGGTGGTGTGGGGCTGCAGCAAGCCAGCCTGCTCATGGCTTTGCACCCATTGCTCCAGCTGCTGCAGCACCTGCCAGTCAAAGCCGCGCCCACCACCTTGGTAGGCAAACGTGGCGTCGGTAAAACGATCACATAGCACCACATCACCGCGTGCCAGCGCCGGCACGATGACGCGCTGCACATGGTCGCGGCGTGCGGCAAATACCAGCAACGCCTCGGTCATCGGGTCCATGCTGTCGTTGAGCACCATGTGGCGCAGCCGCTCTGCCAGCGGTGTGCCGCCGGGTTCGCGGGTCAGGGTCAGCGCCCTGCCCTGGGCGCGCAAGGCGTCGGCCAGGCTTTGGATGTGGGTGGATTTCCCCGCCCCGTCGATGCCTTCAAAACTGATGAAAAGTCCGCTCATGCCGCCCCTGTGCGTGCGCCCGGCCTCACTGGCCGCGCTGGTATTTGTTGACCGCCCTATTGTGCGCGTCCAGCGATTCGCTGAACTCGCTGCTGCCGTCTCCGCGCGCCACAAAATACAGCGCCTTGCTGGCTGCGGGCTGCACAGCGGCCAGCAGTGCGGCCTTGCCAGGCATGGAAATCGGGCTGGGGGGCAGGCCTTCACGGGTGTAGGTGTTGTAAGGCGTGTCGGCCAGCAAGTCGGCACGGCGCAAATTGCCATCAAACGACTCGCCCAAGCCATAGATCACCGTGGGGTCGGTCTGCAGGCGCATGCCGATCAGGAGCCGGTTGTTGAACACGGCCGAAATCTGCGCCTGGTCGCTGGGTTTGCCAGTTTCCTTTTCAATGATGCTGGCCAGCACCAGAAGCTCTTCAGGCGTTTTGAGTGGCACTTGGGGGTTGCGCAATGACCACGCGGCGTCGAGTTGCTGGTCCATGGCGCGCAGGGCGCGCTGCAAGACGGCCAGGTCGCTGGAGCCCTTGGCGTAGCTGTAGGTATCGGGGAAAAACCGGCCTTCCGGGTGCACGCCGGGGCGGCCCAATTGGGCCATCAGGGCCTGGCTGGACAGGGTTGCACTGTCTGGCTGCAGATGTTGGGCCTTGCGCAGGGCCTCGCGCACCTGCCTGAAGTTCCAACCTTCCACCAGGGTGACGCTGCGCAGGGCCTGCTCGCCGTTCACCAACTTGCGCAGCAGGCTCTGGGGCGTGCTGCCGGCCTCCACTTCGTAACTGCCGGCCTTGATGGCGCGTGACTGGCCCGAGAGGCGAAACCACCAGTACAGCAGGCCGGGGTGGGCCTGCACGCCAGCCTCGGTCACCGCATTGGCCACCTGGCGGGCGCTGGAACCTGGCGCAATGGACAGGTCCACGACGGGCTCACGAAGCGCCAGAGGCGACTGCACCCAGACGTAGCCCGCCCCCAGCAACCCCAAAGCGGTGAGTACCACCGCAGCAAGAAACAAGCGCACAGCCCTACTTCCAGTCAGTCATCAGAAGCGGAATGATAATTCAGCCATGAGTACCCAGCCTGCTTCCCCACCACCCTTTGCCACACTGAATGGTGTGACCCGCCTGGCCAACCTGGGCGTGATCCAGATCGAAGGCGAAGACGCCGCCAAATTCCTCCACGGCCAGCTGACCCACGACTTTGCGCTGCTGGACCTGCACAGTGCCAGGCTGGCCGCGTTTTGCTCGGCCAAGGGCCGCATGCAGGCCAGCTTCATTGGTTTCAAACGCCCGGCCGGTGACATTGTGCTGGTGTGCAGCAAGGACCTGCTGGCGCCTACGCTTAAACGCCTGTCCATGTTTGTGATGCGGGCCAAAGCCCGTTTGAGCGATGCCAGCGAACGTTTTGTTGTTTATGGGCTGGCTGGTAATGCTATCAAAGAGATAGCTGCTCGCGCAGATACTGCCTGGGCCAAGGCCGATTTTGATGCTGAAACCGTAGTCAACCTGTATCCCGCGGACGGGACGCCCCGCCAGCTCTGGGTTGCACCCGTAGAGGCGCCGCCACCGCAGGGCGAGGCCTTGCCACTGGATGGCTGGTTGTGGAGCGAAGTCCGCAGCGGTGTCGCCACCCTGAGCCAGCCCGTGTTTGAAGCCTTTGTGCCGCAGATGCTGAACTACGAATCCGTGGGCGGTGTGAACTTCAAAAAAGGCTGCTATCCCGGCCAGGAGGTGGTGGCGCGCAGCCAGTTCCGCGGCACCCTCAAGCGCCGGGCGTTTGTGGTGCACAGCACGGCCTTGCTGCAGGCGGGCCAGGAAATTTTCACCCCGGCGGACGACACGCAGCCCGTAGGCACCGTGGTGCAGGCAGCACCCGCACCAGGGGGGGGCATGGACGCCATCGTGTCTTTGCAACTGGCGGCACTGGACGCCGGGCCCTTACTGGCCGCTGGCTCGGCCTTGCAGCTGCTGCCTCTGCCCTACCCGTTGCTCGACGACATTTAAAGCGGTGTTTTTCTGTCCACTGGCGTCACGAGCCCGCTGGCTGGATTCATAATAAACACGCCATACCAACGAGTCGGGAAGGGATTGTCTGTATATGTCGACGCCGCTTAGCAAGGAAGATGCATTTGCCCGGCTGGGCGCCATTACCCGGGAAATGCATGAGGCATTGGCGGTAATCGGTGGCAACCAGTTGCACTCCATCGTGGAGGAAATCCCGAACGCCCGCGACCGTTTGGCCTATGTGGGCAAGATGACGGAAGACGCCGCCAACAAGGTGCTCACTTTGGTAGAGGCCGCCAAACCCGAGTGTGATGACCTGGCCACCCGTGGTGTGGCGCTGGGTGAATCGCTCAACCGCTTGGCCGCCGCCCCCGACATGAGTGTGGAAAAAGCGCGTGGCCTGATGGTGGTTTGCGGCAAGTTTGCCCAGAGCACCGCCAAATTTGCCGATGGTCAAGGGGCGGTGCTGAGCGACATCATGATGGCGCAGGACTTCCAGGATTTGTCGGGCCAGGTGATCAAAAAAGTCATCGACATCATCACCCGCACCGAGATGCAACTGGTGCAGTTGCTCATCGACAGCTCTCCATCGGCCCCAGCAGCGGTGGCCAAACCAGAACATGCGGAACCCGTCACCGTGGACAACCATGTGCTGGAAGGCCCGCAAACGGCTGACAGCGCCCTCAAGCAGGACGATGTGGACGATCTGCTGGCGTCTTTGGGCTTTTAGGCGCTGAGCGCGAGCGCCATTTCCTGGTGGGCAATGCCCACCTCGAAAAACTCCTCTCCGCGGCGCACAAAACCCTCGCGCAGGTAAAAGTTCTCCGCACTGCACTGGGCGTGCAGCATCACCTCGGTATCACCGCGCTGGCGGGCCGCCTGCACCAGAGCCCGCAGCACCTGCAGGCCCAAGCCACCGCCCCGCAGCATCTGATGGGTGGCCATACGGCCAATACGCGCAACACCCGGTGCATGGCTCAGCATGCGGCCACTGGCCACCACTTGGCCCAGGCTGTTTTGCACCACGGCGTGTACGGCGCTGGCATCGGCCTCGTCCCACACCAGTTTTTCAGAGATCGCCTGCTCATCGACAAACACGGCGCGGCGCAGCGGAGAAATCTGAGATCCCCAATCGCTCCAGTTGCCCACCACCGTCTGGGTGATGGGCTGGCGGGCTTCAAGCTGGGCAAATACCTTGCGCAAGGCCGTGGGGACTGGGCGCGAGGTCTGGCTGGTGGGGTCAGCAAACACATACAGCAATTCGCCCGATACCAGCAGGCTGTCGCCCCGGAAGATGCCCGCCTCAAACACCATGGACGAATTGCCGACCCGGGCACAACGCAGGCCGATGTGCAGCGTGTCGTCGTAACGGGCCGAGGCGTGGTACTCCAGCGTGGCCTTCTTGACGTACATGTCGCCCCCCAGCAGCACCATGCTCTCCTGATAGGGCAAGGCCAGTGCGCGCCAGTAGTCCCCCATGGCGGTGTCCACATACATCAGGTAGTGGGCGTTGAAGACGATGTGCTGCATGTCCACCTCAGCCCAGCGCACGCGTAGGCGGTGGAAAAAGCGAAAGTCGGTGCGTTGGAAGGTCATGGTGCTGTCTGGAAAAAACGATTCATAGGTTAAACGCGTGGCGCAGCGCACGCGCCGCATCGGCATGGGCGGTGGCAGCTTCGGGAATGGCACGGCCCATCTTGATAAATTCGTGCACCACGCCGCGGTAAATCTCCAGATCTACGGGTACGCCGGCCAGGCGCAAGCGGTCCGCGTAGGCCACCCCCTCATCCACCAGCGGGTCGCATTCTGCGAGGCCTACCCAGGCGGGCGCGACGCCGGCCAGGTCGACCTCTACCCCATCCGGGCCCTTGCCGTCCAGCGGTGCAAAACGCCAGTCGTCACGGTCGGCCGCGCTGCGGAGGTAATGCTCAAAAAAGAAGGTGATCTGGCGCTCTTCGAGCAAAAAACCGCTGGCAAAGGTGCTGTGGGACACGGTGTTTTGATGGCCTGCACACCCTGGGTAAAACAGCAGCTGCAGGGCCAGTGGAATGCCCGCGTTGCGTGCCTCGACCGCGCAGGCTGCCGCCAGAGTGCCCCCGGCACTGTCGCCGCCCAGCGCGAGGCGGCTGGTGTCCAAGCCCTGCGTCTTGCCCTCTTCGGCCACCCACTGCACCACGTCCCAAGCATCGTCATGGGCCGTAGGAAACTTGTGTTCTGGTGCCAGTCGGTAATCCACCGACAGCACCGCACAGCCCGTCAGGTGGGCCAGCCGGCGGCACAGGCCGTCGTGGGTGGCCACGCTGCCCACGGTGAAACCACCGCCGTGGAAGTACACCAACACCGGGTGTCCGGTGCCGCTGGGGGCGTAATGGTGCACGGGGATGGCGTACCCGTCGCGCGCGGTCACCGTGTAGTCCTCCACGCGGTGCAGTTTCTGGGTGGGCAGCTCCAGCACGTCAGATCCTGCTGCGTAGGCGGTGCGGGCTTGCTGGGCGCTCAGCATGTGCATGGGCGCGTGGCCCGCACGGGCAATGCGGTCCAGCACGCCGCGCATGGCGGGGGTCAGCAGGCTGCGCGGATTGCCGCGGCGGTCATGGTGGTGACTCATTTTGGGATGGCTTCTTGGTACATTGGCTTTTTTCAATCCTACACGTCAAGCACCATGGCCTTCATCTACTACGTGACCCAGATCCAGTTTGAATGCGGCGCAGTGCGCCTGCTCAAACAAGAATGCGAACGTGTGGGCATCACCCGCCCGCTGATCGTGACCGACCCGGGCGTGAAGGCTGCCGGCATTCTGCAAAAGGCGTTGGACGCCCTGCCCGGCCTGACCGTGGCCGTGTTTGACCAGACCCCCTCCAACCCCACCGAAGCCGCGGTGCGCGCCGCCGCCGCGATGTACAAAGCCCAGGGCTGCGACGGACTGATTGCCGTGGGCGGTGGTTCCGCCATCGACTGCGCCAAGGGCGTGGCCATCGCCGCCACCCACGAAGGCCCGCTGACCCACTACGCCACCATTGAAGGCGGCTCGGCGCGCATCACCGAGCGCGTGGCGCCCATCATCGCCGTGCCTACCACCAGCGGCACGGGCAGCGAGGTGGCGCGCGGCGCCATCCTCATCGTGGACGACCACCGCAAGCTGGGCTTCCACAGCTGGCACTTGGTGCCCAAAACCGCCATCTGCGACCCCGAGCTGACGCGGGGCTTGCCACCCAAGCTGACCGCCGCCACCGGCATGGACGCGATTGCGCACTGCATGGAAACCTTCATGGCGCCCTCTTTCAACCCGCCGGCCGATGGCATTGCGCTGGACGGGCTGGAACGCGCCTGGGCCCACATTGCCCAGGCCACGCTCAACGGCAGCGACGTGGAGGCCCGCACCCACCTCATGAGCGCCAGCATGCAGGGCGCTATGGCCTTCCAGAAAGGGCTGGGTTGTGTGCATTCGCTCAGCCACAGCCTGGGCGGCGTGGACCCGCGCCTGCACCACGGCACACTCAATGCCATGTTTTTGCCAGCGGTGGTGGCGTTCAACGCGGAGGCCGAATCGGTACAAAAAGACAAGCGCTTGCAGCGCATGGCCCACGCCATGGGCCTGGGTTCGGCGAGTGATATTGGCGAGGCCATTCAGGACATGAATGCCCGCCTGGGCCTGCCCACGGGCCTGGCCGCCATGGGCGTGTCGACCGAGCAGTTTGACCAGATCATCACCGGTGCCCTGGCCGACCATTGCCACAAAACCAACCCGCGCATTGCTACGGCAGAGGAGTACCGCGCCCTGTTGTACGCGTCCCTCTGAGAAGGGGTGCCGCGGCGCACAAATGCGTGACCTACCTCACCCAATCGGTATATAAACGCCCCTCGGGGTTTGAAACCGATTTCTTACGGGGCCTATGGGCGCCACAGGGCGAGTCACAAAAAGAATGCGCGAATTTTCCCTTCGAACCTGGCTGAGCCAAGGCACTTATCCACGCCTGTTCCTGCCAATTTTGCTCATCATCGTGGTGGTCAGTGCGGTGCGTTACCACCTTCTGTTTCGCGCCGAATTGCAGGAAGCCTACGAACACCGACAAGCCCAAATCGCGCTGATCGGACACTACCTGCCGGCAACGCTATTGCAGGCCAGCATGTACAGCACCCAGGCCGAAATGCAAAGGGCGCTGGACACTGCCTTGCAGTTCCACCCCGAACTGCAAGACTTGGCCTGGTCTGTGAATGGCCATACCCTGCAGGCCAGCAAACATCGGCCACGGCAAGCCGATGTACCCGAGTGGTTTGAGGCCCTGGCCGCACTGCAACCCCTGCGCCACGATTTCCATGCCGACCTGCCCGATGGCTCAAGGGCCACTTTGTTGGCAGTGCTCAGTGGCACGTCGTCACTGGAACAGGCCTGGCGCACGGTGGGCGCCCAGCTCCGCATTTCGGCCCTGAACATTGGCACGATTCTGCTGTTGCTAACCCTGCTGCTGCGTGCCAATGCCCGCATGCTGGGACGCCTGAACCAGGCCACAGAGGACTTTCGCACAGGTGCCTTGAACACACGTATGGTCGAAAAAGGCACACTGGAAATGCGCGCGGTGGCCCAGGCCTTCAACGCCATGGCGAGCCAAATCCAGACCCTGGTGGGGTCCTTGCAGACCACCCGCTCCGAGCACAGCGAGCAGCGCCACTTCACCCACCAGTTCATCAATGCCCTGCCCTTACCGGTGTTTGTGCGGGGCCATGACGGCACCTGCCTGGGGGTCAACAAGGCCTGGGAAGACTTCTTCCGCATTTCCGCCAGTGCCGTGGTGGGTGCCCCGCTGCGCAGCGACTTTGTGGCACTGCCGCACGAGCGTGGCGCACGTAAACGGCGCGCTCTGCCGCGGCAGGAAAATGAAATTCTGGTCAAGGTGGGCGAACACGAGGTGCGCGAGATGGCCTATTTCAAGGCCCCATTCACCCTGACCGATGGCAGCCAGGGCGGCACCATTGGTGCGCTGGTGGACATCACCGAACGCAAGCTCGCCCAGGAAGCCCTGTTGGCCGAAAAAGAGCGCGCGGTGATCACGCTGTCCTCCATTGCCGATGGGGTGATTACCACCGACGCACAGGGCCGCATAGAAACCCTCAACGAAGCCGCCCAGTTCTTGACCGGCTACACGGCACCGCAGGCCTTGGGCCAACCGCTGGCGGCGGTGTTTCAGCGCGATCCGGCGTCCCAGCCATTGCCGCAGGACCTGCAGGTCGCCCAGTTGCACCAGGTGAACGCACCCGTGCATGCGCTGCACCAGCTCTTGCTGCACCGCTCAGGTGAGCGGTATGCCATCGAGTTCACCGCCGCGCCCATCCGCCAGGCCCAAGGCCCGGCCATGGGATGTGTGCTGGTGTTCCGCGATGTGACCGAAACCCGGGAGCTGCAGCAAAAGATTTCCTGGCAGGCCCGCCACGACGCCCTGACCGGCCTGAACAACCGCGCCGCCCTGGCTGAGCGGCTGACCCACGCCGTGTTCCAGGCGCGCGAGGCCCAGCAACTGCTG
Source organism: Rhodoferax sp. TS-BS-61-7 (assembly GCF_002943465.1). Taxonomy (GTDB): domain Bacteria; phylum Pseudomonadota; class Gammaproteobacteria; order Burkholderiales; family Burkholderiaceae_C; genus Allorhodoferax. The sequence continues at coordinate 574,199 of NZ_PTQY01000002.1, read as the reverse complement.
GGTATTTGCCTGCTCGATCTGGACCATTTCCAGGCCATCAACGACCGCCACGGCGATGGGGTGGGCGACCGCCTGCTCAAAGAGGTGGCGCAACGCCTGCAAGGCGGTGTGTCCGACCTGGGCGATGCAGCCCGCCTGGGCGGAGACGAGTTCGTGGTCTTGCTGCGCGGGCTACCGGATGTGGAACACATCGAGGCCGAGGTGCAGGCCTTGCTCCAGCGCCTGGCCCAGCCCTATGCAATTGATGACTTGCTGGTCCACTGCACCGCCAGCGCCGGTGTCGCTGTGTTTCCCCTGGACAACGCGAGCCCCGACACCTTGCTGCGCCATGCTGACCAGGCCATGGTCCACGCCAAACAGGCCGGGCGCAGTGGCCTGCACCTGTTCGATGCCCAACAAGACCAGGAGGTGCAAACCAACTACACCCGTTTGGCCCGGCTGGGTCAGGCCCTGCAGCAAGACGAGTTTCGCCTGCACTACCAGCCCAAGGTCCACCTGCGTACCGGGGCGGTGGTCGGGGTAGAGGCCCTGCTGCGCTGGCAACACCCTGAGCAGGGCCTGCTGGGCCCCGGCACCTTTTTGCCGCTTATGGAGCACACCGACCTGATTGTGGATACGGGCGAATGGGTGTTGCACCAGGCGCTGGCACAGCTGCAGACCTGGGTGCGGCAGGGGCAGCGCTGGGTGGTCAGCGTCAACATCGCAGCCCGCCATTTCCACCGCAAGGATTTTGTGGACCGCCTGCGGGCTGTGTTGGCGCAGTACCCCGGTGCTCCGGCGCATTTGCTTGAGCTGGAGATTCTGGAGTCCGCCGTGCTGCAGGACATCCAGCACATGCGCGAGGTCATGCAGGGTTGTCAGGCGCTGGGCGTGTGTTTTGCGCTGGACGACTTTGGCACCGGCTTCTCCTCCCTCTCCTACCTCAAGCGCCTGCCAGCAGAAACCATCAAGATCGACCGCATGTTTGTGGACGGCATTCTGGATGACCCCGAGGACAGCACCCTGGTCAGCGCCATCGTGGCCTTGGCCAAGGCATTTGAACGTTCCGTGATTGCCGAAGGGGTGGAAACCCCGGCGCAGGCCAGCAAGTTGTTGGCACTGGGGTGCGAGCTGGGTCAGGGTTATGGCATTGCCAAACCCATGCCAGCGCAGGCGATGGCCGGTTGGGCGGCTACCTACGCTGGTTTTGGGGCGCTGGCTTAGCGAAGCCGACTGCCAAGCGCCGGCGAGAGACTGCCCAGAAAGGCCTCCACTGCCTGGGTATAGCTGCCCGGCACACCCAGTTGCTCGTTGATCTCACCGTGGCTCAGGTCTTGGGCGAGCACCGAGGCACGTACGTTCAGTTGCCCCGCATGCGCCGCGAAGTTGCGCGCCTGCTCACACGATTCTTCTCGGCGGCTGGAGCACACCGCCAGCACGGGTTTGGCGCCCGCATGCAACTGCTGCTGGGGCGACACAGCCCGCCAGAAGGTCGGATCGGTGCCAAACGCCGGGTCGTACAGCTTGTAGTGCTTGCGCTGCATGATGGGCGCTACATCCAGTGCCGCACTGTCCAGCGCTACGGTGCCCAGCCAGGGCTTGGCGCCCGCCTCGTTGCCCAGAGTGGGCGACGCCGCCAGCAACGCCACCAAGTGCGCCCCGGCTGAATGTCCCATCAAAACAAACTGCTGCGGATCGGCCCCCCAACTGGCCGCCTGGGCCTGCGCAAACGCGAGCGCCTGGGCAACGTCGTGCACTTGGTCCAGCGGGTCGGCATCGGGCAGCAAACGGTTGTTGATGGAGACAAACACAATGCCCTTGGGCAGCCAGCGCGCGGTCTTGTTGTCCACCACGCGGCCCATGCGCTTGTCCCCCGTGCGCCACGCACCGCCATGCACCATGAAGATGACGGGGGCCGGGGCTGCACCCACGGTCTGGGGCGGCAGGTAGATGTCCATGCGCTGCTTGGCGTCGCTACCGTAGGGCACGTCACGCAGCACTTTGCGGTTCGCCGTCTGCTGGCTCGCCTTGTCGTCGCCATACGGGTTTTCAAGTGGCTGCTCCCTGCCAGCAGGGCCGCGTTCGCCGGTGCGTGCTTCCGCATGGGCGGCCCGCCGCTCCTTCAAGCGCTCCAGCAGTGGCCCCGCCGACACCGCACTGCCCCCCAGCACCAGAGTGGTGATCAGGGCGATGGCAAAGGCGTTTGCAGCATGGGGCTTCATAGAGGGCGTACCAGGTTCATGTCGGGCTTGTGCAGCCAGGCGATGAACTCGTCCACCATCTGCTGGCTGGCACGGGTGGCGGCAGTCCATGCCTTTACCCGTGCTGCCAGATCATTGCCGTAATGCGTAAAGTCTGTACGGTCCGGAAGTTTGCTGTTTGGTAAAGTTTTCACCCACTCAGGGTTGGGTGCCAGCAGCACCATGGTGTCCAGAAACGTGGTGGAACCGTGGCGCCACTTGAGCCCCTTGTCCAGCCAACCCGGCACCACACTCTTCTGAAAGTGCGGGTACAGCACCAGCCCTTTGGTGTCAAAAGTGCCACCAGCCCTTGTGGAGTCTGCGCGAGCAGCTCCTGTTTTTGTAGCGCCTGCGGCGCCGGGATAGTTCAGGTGCAGGTGGTAGTCGGTGATACCGCCGTCCCAGTAGGCGCCATGGGGGGCGCCGGGAATGTTGTGGATGGCCTTGAGCACAAAGGGAATGGAGCAACTCGCCTGCAAGGCCGGGTTGAAGTTGGCCTCGCTCAGTGCAACCTGGCGTGTGCGGTAGTCGCCGGTGGCAAAAGGCAGGGGCGCACAGGCGGCTCCGGGCACGGCGTGCGGGCTGGAAAACACCACCCGCTCCAGCCAGGCACCCATGGCCTTGCGGTGCACGGTGTTGGTTAGAAACGCCCCCAGGTAACCCAGCGGTGTGCGCAGACCGTGCTCGGTGCGCAGCATGTGGCGCCCGCGCGAGGTCACGATGTGCAGCCGGTAGCGGGGGTGCTGTAGCACCTCGGGCACGCGGCCGCCATAAAAGGCCTGCAGGTTGTGACCAAAGGTCTCGCTGATCTGCTCGGCACTCACGCGCTTTTGCCCAGGTGCCAGCTCGTAGTGCTGGTGGATGTAGTCATGCTCCAGCCTGGCAAAGGCGGCGGCCGGATCGTTCAGGCAGGCACTGGCCATGCGCCAGGCACCGATGGACGCGCCCACCAGGTCCACCGGCTGCTGCGAGCGTGTGAGCCAGTCGCCAAAAATAAACCGGTCCAGCGCGCCCAGGATCAGGCCTTTGGGCCCGCCAGCGGCACCGGGAATGGTGCGAATGTGCTCGGGCTGTAGCCCGTTGGCGGCCAGTGCCGCCCGGGCCTTGGGGCCCGCGTAAATATGAAGTGCCTGCATGCTAAAAATTCAATCAGAGAAAACCAACGCGCCGCCGGGTCGCCCCAAGGCGCGAGGGCCCCCTTGGGAGGCTCATGTATATGCCGTCCAGTCGAACGGGTCTTGTTGCAACACCATGTCGATGTCCAGGCCCAGAGCCAGGCCCACGGAGCCCGGAAAGGTGACGGCCAAGCCGCGCTGGGTCAGCCGCGCCTCCTTGCCACGGGCGCGCCAGGCCGCCAGGTGGATCACCCCCGCCAGTGGCTCATACACATGGTTTTCAAACGGGGCGTACTGGTGCTCCAGTGCATCCACCATGGGCTGCGGAAACTGCCACATACGGGCATAACCGGCCCCCACGCTGGCATAGCAGTAACCCAGCAGCTTGCGCTCCTGCGTGGCCCGGTTCATGCCCAGCGGGTGCACGTCCTCGTCCAGCACGGCGGTGATGTCGGGCATGGCCAAGTGCATGGCCAGCTCCCCCACGGCGTGGATCAACCCACAGGTAAAGGCAGCCTGCTGGTTCAGCCGCACCACCCCGGCCAGCGAGCGCGAGACGCGCGCCACGTTCAGGCTGTAGTCCCAGAACTGCTGCAACTGGATGCCCGGCACCGCCTTGAGCGAGGCCCCGGTGGCCGCGGCCTGGGCCATGGTGCGCACCTGGCTCAGGTCGAGCAGCGCCAGTGCCTCCGAGACGCTGTTGATGCGGCCCGAGAGCTGAAAAAAAGGGGAATTGGCCAGCTGCAGTAGCCGGGTGGTCAGTGCCGGGTCGGTGCTGATCAGTTGGGTGACCTTCTTGAGGTCAATTTCGGGGCGGGCCAGTTCATTCAGCAGCAGTGCCACCACTTTGGGGATGCTGGGCAGATCGAACTGCTGCTCCAGCAATGCACTGAGTTTCATGGCCACGGTCTCCTCAACCAACTTTTGGGGATGCGCTGATTATCTATCCCTGCGCGGCCAACGGAGTCACAAAAACAAAACCCCGCAGAAGCGGGGTTTTACAAAGGGCGCGGGCTGGTTTTAGCGGCGCAACTGGCGCTTGCGGCGCGCCACCACGCCCATCAGGCCCAGGCCAGCCAGCAGCATGGCGTAGGTTTCTGGCTCGGGCACAGCGCTGATGAAGGCGTGGTTGTCGCTCTCAAACGCATTGCTGGACGCGCTGAACACCACCTTGGTGATGACATCACCACCGGAGGCCGTGACACCGAAGTAACGGGCATAGGCCTGGTCGCCATTGGCGTTGGACTTGACGGCGGTGCCGGTGTAAGAGGCCAGCTGGGTCGTGCCGTTCCAGAACGTGACGGTGTTGCTCGCGTCTGGAGAACCCCACAAGAAGCCAAAGTAGCTCAGCCCGCTGCTGAAAGTAAGTGTGGAGGGGCCCTTTTGGTGGGAGTCGATACCCACCGAAAAGTAATTGCCTGTGGCGCCCACGGGGCGGGCTGCGGTGTTTTGGATCAGGATGGTGTTGTTGAACAGCGCGCCGTCAACGTACTTGTAGTCCACACCGGCCAGGGTACCTTGCAACAAGGTGTCACCCGTCTTTGCCTTGCCAGCCACCGCGTTGGAGTTTTCGCTTTGGCCCGGGGCATCGGTATTGCCAAAATTAATGGTGTGGGCCGCTGCGAGGGGGCTGTAGGCCGTGTTGGTCACCGAAGAGGTCAATGCCGCTTGGGCCGACAACACGGGGGCCAGCAAAGCGGAGGCCAAAAAAATGGAAGAAGCGGTGCGCAATGTCATTGAAAATTCCCTGAGAGCGTAGCCAGAACTGACTAGACCCTATTGTCCCCTGCCCCGGGTGGGCCGCCCTGGTCCGAGTGGACTAGGGCGGGTGCAAAAAGCGGAACTAGTTCACACTTTGGGCATTGAATGTGCGGTGGTCGCTTAGCGTTTGAGCTTGGCAAAAGCGCTGGCCATGGCCGAATTACCGGCGGGGGCGTTGTTGTCGCGGTAGCTGCCCTGCTGGCGTTCGCCCCGTGCAGGCCCCTGGTAGCGGTTGTCCCCTGCCCTGTCACCTGGCGCGCGGGCGGGCGCCGCGCCAATTTTCATGGTCAACGCAATACGTTTGCGCGCCACGTCCACTTCCACCACCTGCACCTTGACGATGTCGCCGGTCTTGACCACCTCACGCGCATCGTTGACGAACTTGTGCGCCAGCTGGCTCACGTGGACCAGACCGTCCTGGTGCACACCCAGGTCGATAAACGCGCCGAACTGGGCCACGTTGCTGACGGTGCCTTCCAGAATCATTCCCTCTTTCAGGTCGGCAATGTCTTCCACACCGTCGTTGAAGCGGGCCACCTTGAAGTCCGGGCGCGGGTCACGGCCGGGTTTTTCCAGCTCGGTGAAGATGTCCTTGACGGTGATCACGCCAAACTGCTCGTTGGCGAACAGCTCGGGGCGCAGGGTTTTGAGCATGTCAGCCCGACCCATGATCTCGGCCACCGGCTTGCCGGACTTGGCAATGATTTGCTCCACCACCGGGTAGGTTTCGGGGTGCACGCCGGTCATGTCCAGCGGGTTGCTCCCACCGCGGATGCGCAGGAAGCCCGCGCTCTGCTCGAAGGTCTTGGCACCCAGGCCGGTCACCTTCATCAGGTCCTGGCGACTGCCAAACGCGCCATTGGCCTCACGCCAGCGCACCACGGCCTTGGCCACGGTGCTGGAGAGGCCGGACACGCGGCTCAATAGCGGCACGCTGGCCGTGTTCAGATCCACACCGACCGAGTTCACGCAATCTTCGACCACCGTGTCCAGCGTCTTGGCCAGTTCACTCTGGTTCACATCGTGCTGGTACTGGCCCACGCCAATGCTCTTGGGGTCAATCTTCACGAGTTCGGCCAGCGGGTCTTGCAGGCGGCGTGCGATGGAGGCCGCGCCACGCAGGCTCACGTCTACATCGGGCATCTCTTGCGAGGCAAATTCGCTGGCGGAGTACACCGAGGCGCCAGCTTCGGACACCACAACCTTCTCCACCTTGATCTCTGGTGCACCGGCTTGCACAGCCATCTTGGCCAGCAGCTTGATCAGGTCGCCGGCCAGCTTGTCGGTCTCGCGGCTCGCCGTGCCGTTGCCAATCGCAATCAGGTTCACGCCGTGTTTGGCGCAGAGCTTGCCCAGCGTGTGCAGAGAGCCTTCCCAGTCCTTGCGCGGCTCGTGCGGGAACACGGTGGCGGTTTCCACCAGTTTGCCGGTGGAATCGACCACGGCCACTTTCACGCCAGTCCGGATGCCAGGGTCCAGGCCCATCACGACACGCGGGCCCGCGGGCGCCGCCAGCAACAGGTCGCGCAGGTTGTCGGCGAACACCTTGATGGCTACCTTCTCCGCGTCTTCACGCAGCTTGGCAAACAGGTCGCGTTCGGTGGACAGACTCAGCTTCACCTTCCAGGTCCAACCCACGCATTTGCGGATCAGGTCGTCGGCCGCGCGGCCCTGGTGGCTCCAGCCCAGCTTCAGGGCAATGCGGCCTTCGGCCAGAGAGACCGCTGGCGTTGCTACTTTTTTAGGAGCTGCTAGCGCAGTAGCCACGGGGGCTAGAGGCATATTTGACTCTGGAAGTACCAGTTTGGCGTCCAGAATGTCCAGCGAACGCCCGCGGAACACGGCCAGCGCACGGTGGCTGGGCACGCGGCCAATGGGCTCATCGTAGTCAAAGTAATCGCGGAACTTGGACACATCGGCGTTGTTTTCGTCCTTGCCCTCGGCCAGCTTGCTTTGCAGCAGGCCTTCATGCCACAGCCAGGCGCGCAAGTCCTGCACCAGCACTGGATCTTCGGCCCAGCGTTCACTCAGCAGATCGCGCACACCATCCAGCACCGCAAACACGGTGGAAAAATCGGGCTGCTTGTCGGCGATCTGCTCAGGCGTGAGCGGAGGCTTGATGTAGGCCTGCGCCGCATCCGCGGGCACCAGCGTGGGGTTGGCAAACAGCGCATCTGCCAGCGGCTCCAGCCCGGCTTCCTTGGCCAGTTGGCCCTTGGTGCGGCGCTTGAGCTTGAACGGCAGGTAAATGTCTTCCACTTCCTGCTTCGTGGCAGCGTTGTGGATGGCGGCCATCAGCGTGGGCGTGAGCTTGCCCTGCTCGTCAATCGCTTTGCACACGGCTTCTTTGCGGTCGCGCAGCTCGCGCAGGTAGGACAGGCGGGTTTCCAGCTCGCGCAGCTGGATGTCGTCCAGCCCGCCGGTCACTTCCTTGCGGTAGCGGGCGATAAAGGGCACGGTCGCGCCCTCGTCCAGCAGGGCCACGGCGGACTCGACTTGTTGCGGGCGAACCTGAATTTCTTGCGCGATTTGCGCGATGATTTTCTGCATTGCGAAAAATGGGCTGAGCCAGTGCGGCCAGCGGGGAATCAATCAAGGGCGGGAGTGTGCCACAGCCTGCCGGGCGTAAACTGCGCCCATGCTCTGGCTCCGTTCCCTGTTTGTAAGTGCCTGTTGCTGCCTGTGGGCGCTGGGTGCCAATGGCTCCGCGTGGGCCATTGACTTGCGCGTGGGCATGGGCCTGACCAAGCCGCCTTACGTCTTGGAGTCCGGCAAGGAAGGCATCGAGGTGGAGATTGCCGAGCAGGCGCTGGCCGCCGCGGGGTACAAGATGGTCGGGCTGCAGTTCCCCCCGGCGCGGGGCCTGGCCATGCAACGGGCCGGCCAGCTCGATGTGCTGCTGACCGTGGACGAAGGCATAGGCGGCAACGATTATTTTTCCGAGCCCTACATCGTCTACCAGAACGTGGCCATCACGCTGGCCTCGCGCAACCTCCAGATCAAACGCATCGAAGACCTGGCCAACCACTCGGTGGCGGCGTTCCAGAACGCAGAAGTCATTCTGGGTGAGCGTTTCAAAGCCCTGGTGCTCAACCACACCAACTACAAAGAGTATTCGCAGCAAATCATCCAGAACAATCTGCTCTACACCCAGCGTGTGGACGTGGTGGTGGGCGACCGGCGCATTTTTCGTTACCTCAGCACCCAGCTGGACCCCAAAGTGGATGTGAGCCAGCCCATCACCATCCACGCCATCTTTCCGCCCAACCCGCGCAAGGCGGTGTTCAAGGATTCGGTCATCCGCGACCGGTTTAACCTGGGCCTCAAAACCATTCAGAGCAACGGCGTGTACGACGCCATTCTGAAAAAGTACGCGGGCCAGCTGTAACCCTGCGCCTGCAGCACCACATCCACAAGGGAGTTTATGGAGCAGTTCGATCTCATCGTCATTGGGGGCGGCTCTGGCGGTGTGCGCGCCGCCCGCATTGCAGCCAACCATGGCGCCCGTGTGGCCCTGGCCGAGGAATACCGCATGGGCGGCACCTGCGTGATCCGTGGTTGTGTACCCAAGAAGCTCATGGTCTACGCATCGCGCTTCGCGCAGGAGTTTGAAGAGGCCGCCGGTTTTGGCTGGACGCTGGATGCGCCGCGTTTTGACTGGGCCACGCTCAAGACCCGGCGCGATGCCGAGGTGGCCCGCCTGGAAGGCATTTACCGCAGCAACCTGGGCAATGCCGGCGTGCAGATTCTGCAAGGCCGGGCCACGCTGGTGGACCGCAACACCGTGCAGCTGTCCAACGGTATGCACTACCAGGCCAAACACATTTTGATAGCAACCGGCGCACAGCCGGCGAGGGGGCCGGACATTCCGGGGCATGAACTGGCGATTGACTCCAATGGTTTCTTTGACCTGGAGGCCCTGCCCCGCCGTGTGGTGGTGCAAGGTGCGGGTTACATCGCGCTGGAGCTGGCCTGTGTGCTGCAATTGCTGGGCGCCGAGGTGACCGTGGTGGTGCGTGGCGAGCAAATCTTGCGCGGCTTTGACGACGAGATGCGCCGGCATCTGGCGGCCGAGATGGCGCACAGCGGCCTGCAGTTCCGCTTTGGCCGCGAGGTGCAGTCCATTGCCCGTGCGGATGGGGCCCTTCAGGTGCAACTGGACAACGGCGACACCGTGGCGGTGGACTGTGTGCTGCGGGCGCTGGGCCGTCGGCCCAACACCCAGGGCCTGGGGCTAGAGGACGTGGGTATCACGCTGGATGCCCATGGTGCCATTCCGGTGGACGACTTCAGCCAGACGGCTGTACCCGGCATTTACGCTGTGGGGGACGTGACCAATCGCGTCAACCTCACGCCCATGGCCATCCGCGAAGGCCATGCCTTTGCCGACACCGTGTTTGGCGGCACACCGCGCCGTGTGGACCACACGCTGATTCCCACGGCCGTGTTCACCACACCCGAGGCCGGTGTGGTGGGGCTGACCGAAGAACAGGCGCTCAAAAGCCACCAGCGGCTGGATGTGTACCGCGCAAGCTTCCGTCCGCTCAAGGCCACACTCTCTGGCCACACTGGCAAGATGCTGCTCAAACTGCTGGTAGACCGCGACACCGACCGCGTGCTGGGTTTCCACGCCGTGGGGCCCGACACGGGCGAGATGGCGCAGCTGGTGGGGGTTGCCCTGCAGCTGCAGGCCACCAAGGCCGCGCTGGATGCTACGCTCGCGGTCCACCCCACGGCCGCCGAAGAGCTGGTCACCATGCGCACACCTGCTGTGCGCCACAACTTGTAAGAACCCCTGACCATGTCTCTCTCTCATATCCACTGGACCGAAGCCGGCCAAGCCTGCTCCGCCCTGTGGCGCTCCGAGCGCGGTGCCGCACCGCCCAAACGCGTGGTGCTGGCCGACGACACCACCACGGCCGACGACGCCTACCACCTGGCCTGCGAAGGCACGGCCCTGCTCTGGCGCGGCGATTTTCAGAACGCCCGCCAGTTGCTGCAAGCCTTGGCCCGCCGCATTGACAAGACCCCGCAGCGCAAACAACGCGCCGCCAAAGGTGCGGCCATCCACAAGCCGCCTGCGTCCCCTGCCGACAGCTTTAACCTGCACCGCCAAGCGCAGGCGCAGCGCGCCCGCGTGTTGGCCATGGTGCTGCTGCCCTTCAACGCCGACTACAGCATCCCGCTGCGCCGCGCGCCCGATGCGCGCAAAGCCTGCACCGAGGCCTGGGGCCCGGTGGTGGCGGAAGACGGCGCCTGCGTGGCCAGCCTGCGCGACCTGCTGGGCATGACCAGCGCGCACGAATGGCGCAAAAAGGGGGTGGAGATTCCCGCCCTGGGTGCCGCCCCCCACAACCGCATCCACCCGCACTACGGCGTGTTCTCCCCCGTGCGCGGTGAATACATTGATTTGGTTGCCACCACCCCACTGCCCAAGGGCAACGCCCTGCTGGCCTTTGACATTGGCACCGGCACCGGCGTGCTGGCAGCCCTGCTGGCACGCCGTGGCGTGGCCAGCTTGGTCGCTACCGACCAAGATCCACGCGCCCTGGCCTGTGCCCGAGCCAATATCGACCAGCTGGGCGTGGCAGCTCAGGTGACGCTGCTGCAGGCCAATCTATTCCCCGAAGGCCAGGCTTCGCTGGTGGTATGCAACCCGCCCTGGCTGCCCGCCCGGCCCAGCTCGCCCATTGAATACGCGGTGTACGACGAAAACAGCCAGATGCTGCTGGGCTTTTTGAATGGCTTGGCAGCCCACCTGGCACCCGGTGGCGAGGGCTGGCTCATCCTGTCCGACCTGGCCGAACACCTGGGCCTGCGCAGCCGCGAGGAACTGCTGGCTGCTTTTGCCGCAGCCGGGCTGCAGGTGCTGGGCCGGCGCGATGCCAAGCCCCTGCACCCCAAAGCTACGGAGGGCACTGACGCCCTGCACGCTGCGCGCGCGGCAGAAGTCACCTCGCTGTGGCGCCTGGGACCTTTGCGCTGAACTGCCCTATTCCCTTCTTGCGGCACAGATGCCGCAAGCTTGTTACGCTTCGCCCTCTTTTGAAGGAACCCTGCCCATGACCGACGCCCTCTACACCGCCTCCATCCCCGTTTTCAAACAAATGCTGCAAGCCCTGAGCGGTGTGTTGCATAAGGCTGAAGAACACGCCACGGCCAAAAAGATCGACCCCAACGCCCTGCTGCAAGCGCGCCTGTACCCCGACATGTTTCCGTTGTTGCGCCAGGTGATGATTGCCACCGACTTTGCCAAGGGCGCCTGCGCCCGCCTGGCCGGTGTGGACGTGCCGGTGATGCCCGACAGCGAGCTGACCTTTGCCGAGCTGCAAACCCGCATTGCCACGGTGGTGACCTTCATCAGCGGGTTGGACGCCAGCCTGTTCGACAAGCCCCACAGCCGTGAGATCGTCATCCAGGCCGGCACGCCACGTGAACGCCGTTTTGACGCCTCCACCTACCTGCTCCACTACGGCCTGCCCCAGTTTTTCTTCCACGTGACCACGGCCTATGCACTGCTGCGCCACAACGGCGTGGAAGTAGGCAAAAAAGACTACATGGGCGTGAAGTAATTGCTATTGGTTTAGTAGCTACTCGCGCAGCATCCACGGGGGCTACAGCCACTTTGGATGCATAAAAACAAAAAGGCCCTCAGTTGAGGGCCTTTTGCATGGGGGCACCCGGTGCGGGGTGCCTGGGCTTAGCTGTGACGCTTGCCGGGATTCTTTTTGCTGCGGGTTGCAACACCACGCTCCAGGCTCACGCGTTGGCCACGGCCGGCGGTGGGCAGGGTGTAGCCAGGGACGGGCTTGGGAGCGGGAGTGGCTTTGCGGTCGGCTTCGGTAACGATTTTGTTGCCCATGGAACTATCCTGTTGGTTGGTGTGAAAACACGTATTTTCTCACTTTTTTGAAGCCCCCCGGCGTTTGCCACAATCCAGCCATGCAGGCCTTCTATTCCGACCAGTTTGTACTCCCCTTGCCCGAGGGCCACCGCTTCCCCATGGCCAAGTACCGCATGCTGCGCGACCAGCTGGCACAGCACCTGCCGGAGGTGCGGCTGACCGAGGCACCTGCCGCTACGCGCGGTGAGTTGGCGCTGGTGCACACGCAGGCCTATATCGACGCGATTCTGGAAGGCACGGCTGCGCCCGCTGTGCTGCGCGAGATTGGTTTTCCCTGGAGCCCGGCCATGGCCGAGCGCGCGCGCCGCAGCGTGGGCGCTACGGTGGCCGCCGCCCGCGTGGCACTGGCGGACGGCATTGCCGCCAACCTGGCCGGCGGCACGCACCACGCCTATGCCGACAAGGGCGGCGGCTTTTGTGTGTTTAACGATGTGGCCGTGGCGGCCCGTGTGCTGCAGGCCGAATGGGGCCGTACCCGCCTGCCTGACGGGCGCCAGCGCCCTGCCCTGCAGGTGGCGGTGATTGACCTGGACGTGCACCAGGGCAACGGCACAGCGCATATTTTTCAGAACGACGACTCGGTGTTCACGCTGTCACTGCATGGCGACAAGAACTTTCCGTTTCGCAAAGAGGCCGGCAACATTGACGTTCCGCTGCCCGATGGCTGCGGCGATGCGGACTACCTGGCAGCGCTGGAGCAGGCCCTCATCACGCTGGACGGCCATTGCCAGCCCGGCGTGGTGTTTTACCTGGCCGGGGCCGACCCGCACGAGGGCGACCGCCTGGGCCGCCTCAAAATCACGGCCGACGGGCTGGAGGCGCGCGACCGGCGTGTGATGGACTGGTGCTGGCAGCGCCGGATTCCGCTGGTGTTCACCATGGCGGGGGGCTACGGCGTGAAGATCGAAGACACGGTGGAGGTGCAGCGCACCACCTACCAGGTGGCGCTGGGTTACTGGCAACAATGGCAACGCCGGCAGGCCCAGGCCGCCCGGGCGGCCTGATACCTCTCAGACCATCTTGGCCAGGTGCTGGGCGCGCCAAGTGATGAAGTCGGGCAGCGGAATCGGCTTGCTCATGTAGTAGCCCTGCGCTTCGTCGCAGTCCAGCTCGCGCAGCTTGTCCAGGATCATCTGGTTCTCTACGCCTTCGGCCACCACGCTCAGGCCCAGGTTGTGCGCCAGGTCGATGGTGGAACGCACGATTTTTGCGTCGCTCTCATCGTTCTCCATGCCCATCACAAACGATTTGTCGATCTTCAGCTCATTGACCGGCAGGCGCTTCAGGTAGGCCAGTGACGAGTAACCGGTGCCAAAGTCGTCGATGGACAGCTTGAAGCCGCGGTCGGCCAGGCGGTTCAGCGTGGCCTCGGCGCGCTGCGGGTCGTCCATGATGGCGCTCTCGGTGATCTCCAGGCAAAACGCGTCGGTGGGGGCGTTGTACTTGGCCATCATCGCATCCAGCTTGGCCGGAAAATCCTGGTCCAGCAGGTCGCGCGTAGAGAGGTTGATAGCCACGCGCAGCGGCCGGCCGTCACTCTGGAGCTGGGGCAAGGCACGGGCCACTTCTTCAAACATCCACAGCGTGAGTTGGCGCACAAACCCGGTTTGCTCGGCAAACGGGATGAACTGCATGGGCGGCACCAGGCCACGTGTGGGGTGCTGCCAGCGCACCAGCGCCTCGGCGGCCAGCACCGTGTTGTCAGCCAGGTTGAGCTTGGGCTGCAGGTACAGGCGCAACTGGCCTTCGTCCACCGCGTGGCGCAGCTCGGTCAGCAGCGACAGGGTTTGGGTGCTGGACGAGTCCAGCGCCGGGTCGTAGACCTGGATGCCAGTGGTTTTTTGTTTGGCCACGTACATGGCAATCTCGGCCCGGCTCAGCAGCATGTCCACGTCTTGCGCGTGCGCCGGCCACGAGGCCACACCAATGCCCGCGCTGAAGTCCACCGTCTGGTCCTCCAGGGTCAGCGGTTGGTCAAACGACGCAGCAATCTTTTTGGCCACGGCCACCGCCTCTTCGGCCGTGCTGCCTTCAATCAACACCGCAAACTCATCCCCGCCCATGCGCGCCACCACGCCCACGTCAGCGGTGATCAGTGCGCTCAGCCGCTGCGCCACGGCTACCAGCAGGCCGTCGCCAAAGGCATAACCCAGCACATCGTTCACGTGTTTAAAACGGTCCAGGTTCAGCAACACCACGGCCACGGGTGGTGCGCTGCTTTCCAGCGCAATGCTGGCGCGAATAGACTGCTGCAGCAGATCACGGAACTGGGTGCGGTTGGGCAACTCCGTCAGGCGGTCCCAGTAGGCCAGCTGCAAAATCTCGCCCTGCTGCTTGCGGATGCTGGTGCGCATGTGGTCAAACGCGCGCGCCAGGTCGCCAATCTCGTCTTTGTGGCGCAGTGCGGGCAACTGGTGGTGGTACTCCCCGCGGCTGAGCTGTTCCGCTGCCCCCACCAGAGACCGCAGCGGCGTGGTGATGCGGCGCGCCAGCGCGGCGCTGCCCACCACAAACAGGCCCAGGCCCAGCGCAGTAATGCCCAGCAAGGCAAATTGCACCTGCAGGTAGGGGGCCACCACCTCGTCCAGTGAGCGCAATAAGTAGGTCTCCACTGCCTTCACGTCGGCGCGCTCGGTGCTGTGGCGCACCACCAACGTGCCTTCAGGGACTTGCAACTCGGCCCCCTGCCCCAATTGGGCCAACGCCCCTTGCTCTTTGGCTGGCAGACTGGTCAACACCAGGCCACCCTGCGGCTTGACCAGTGCAATGTGGATGCCCGAGAGGCCAAACATGTCGTTGGCCTGGGACTGTTCGATGGGGAAACCCATGAGTACCCAGCCAATGGTCAGCGGCGCCTTCAGCGGCACCATGACAAACTGGTACAGCGTGCCATTGATGAGCTGCAACTGGGAGCCTTGCTCGGTTTGGCTGAGCTGGGCGGCCAGCTGCTGCAGCAAGGGCGTCATGGCCTCTTGTCCGCCCATTTCGAACCCGGCCGCCTGCAGGGCAAACGCGGTGTCCAGCAACGCGGTAATGGGCGCGCCGATACGCGCACCGCTGTTTTCCAGCGCGGAGCGCAGGGTTTCGGTGTCGCCACTGCTCAGCGCGGACCGAAAACCAAAGTCTGCCGCGAGCACCGCCGCGCCCTGGCGCAGCTTCTGGGCGTTTTGGTCCAGCAGGCGCCACCACACCTTGTCGCCAATCGCCAGCTCCTGGGCCAGCTGGGCGCGCACATTGCTGTTGATGCTGGTGCGCACCACGCTATACACGGCAATCTGCACCAGCAGCAGCAAGGCGACCGAAAAAACGACGAACTTGGTGCCAATGCCCCATTGGGCGTAGAGGCGAAACAGGCTGGGTTTCAAATGCTGCTCCCCGCGAGCTTGACCAGCACGGGTGCTGCTGCAGCGCCTACTGCCTGGGCCTGCTCGGCTGCAGGGGCGCCAGTGGGCAGCGATGCGTGCCAGGTGCGCAGCTTGTAGTTGCCATTGGGCACGTTGTCCAGCGTGAGGCGGCCAGCGGCATCGGTGCGGCCAAAGTACGGCGTGTCTACCACCAGCACCCAGGCCACCATGTTGTCGTGGATGTTGCAGCCCAGCACCGCTACCCCCACCTTGTCGAAGGTGACCGGGTTGGCGGGCACCCCGGCGTAGAGCTTGAGCTCAAAGGTTTTGGCGGGTGAGAAGGAATAGACGTGGTGGCGCACCGTGTCCTGGTTGGGGAACAGCACCGAGGTGCCGGGGGTGACCACGGTGACGGCGGGCTTGAACTGCCGGGCCACTTGCGCCACTTCTACACCTTTGAGTGGCTTGGCCGCAGCCTTGGCCTCGGCGGACTCCAAAAACACAATTGCCTCGGGCAGGGGCTTGCCATTTTTGTCCTGCACTTGCAGCTGCAGTGTGCCGCTCCAGGCAGGCAGTAGCAGTCCCATGGCGCCAACGACAGCGACAAGCCTGCGCGAGGTTTTGTGACAACGCATGCGGCACTCCAGATGAAAAAGCGTCTGTGCCCAACGGGTGGGGCACTGGGGTACGACTCTAACCCAAGCCGGAGGTTCCGCGGTCCTGGTGGGTCAGCCGCGCAGCGCCTTTTTCAGCTCCACACCGAGCTCGGGTTTGTGGGCAAACGGGTCGGTCGGGTTGCGCGCCATCAGCACGTCTTCCAGCCGCGTCTGCACCGAACCAATTGCCTTGGGGTGGCTGTAGATGTAGAACTGGTTGGCGGCGATGGCGTCGAAAACCCTCTGCGCCACCTCGGCCGCCGTTACCTTGCCGCTGCCCACGGCCTTGTCAGTCATGGCCTGGCCGATGAGCTGGCTGCGCGTGGGTTGGGCGGGCGCGGCGTCCGCATCCGGGCGGTTGCGCTGGCTCTGGCTGATGCCGGTGGGCACAAAAAACGGGCACAACACGCTGGCACTGATCTGGTCGGTCACCAACGCCAGATCCTGGTACAGGGTTTCGCTCAGCGCCACCACGGCGTGTTTGCTCACGTTGTAAATGCCCATGTTGGGCGCGTTCAGCAGGCCGGCCATGCTGGCGGTGTTGACGATGTGTCCCGTCCAGCCCGGGTCTTTGGCCGCGGCCTCCAGCATCATGGGCGTGAACACACGCACGCCATGGGCCACGCCCATGACGTTGACGCCCAGCACCCATTCCCAGTCTTTGGCCGTGTTTTCCCAGATCAAACCGCCCGCGCCCACCCCCGCGTTGTTGAACACAAAATGCGGCGCGCCAAAACGGGCCAGCGTGGCGGCGCCCAACGCCTCCACCTGCTCGGCCTTGGACACATCCACCTTCATGGCGAGCACGGGCGCGCCCGCGGCTTGCATTTCGGCCACCGTCTTGTCCAGTGCGTCTTGCTGCACGTCGGCCAGCATCAGGTTCATGCCCAGCTTGGCGCCAATACGCGCGCATTCCAGGCCAAAGCCTGAGCCGGCGCCAGTGAGAACGGCGGTTTTGCCTTGGAAATTGCTAATCACGGGAAATGTCTCCTCTGTAAATTTTTGTTGGGATCAGACGGGCTGGCGCACCATTTCGAGGTGGTCAATGCCGTCTTCGACATAGGGTTTGCCCACATCGGCAAAGCCGTGGCGCTCGTAAAAACTCTTCAGGTGGGCCTGCGCGCCAATGCGAATCGGCTGTGCGCCCCAGTGCTGCTGGAGCGCGCGGACGGCCTCGGCCATCAGCACATGGCCCAGGCCACCGCCGCGTGCGCTTTGGCGCGTGACCACGCGCCCAATGCTGGCCTCGTCAAACGTGATGCCCTTGGGGAAGCAGCGCACATAGGCCACGAGCTCTTGAGCCCCCTTGCCAGCGAGGGCGCCGGGGAGTTCGGGTGGCAGTGGGCTCTGCGTAGGTAAAGGAGGAGCCCGCAACGCGGGCGGGGGACACGGAGCAGAGTCCGCTGACGCCCGAACTCCTAGCAAGTGCATGGCCTGGTCGTCCAGCCCATCCATATCCTGAAACACGCAGTTCTGCTCCACCACAAACACCTCACTGCGCAGACGCAGCACTTCGTACAGCTGCTCGCGGCTCAGCGCGTCAAAGGGCAGCCACTGCCAGGTAATCGTGTCGCTCATGCCGGTTGGGCCGCTTTCAACACATAACCAATGCGCGGGAAGTGCACGCGCACGGTGCCTGCGCGTTCGTCGGTTCGCTGCAGCGTGAAGCGGGTGCGCGTGGCAGCCACCAGCGTGCCGGGTGTGGGTTCTTGCCCAAAGAGTTCGGCGGCAATCGTCACTTCGCTGCCCAGGGCAATGCCGTGTTCGTCCTGGAAGGTCGTGTCCGCATCATGGGCAAATGGGGCGCTAGCGCCCGTGGATGCTGCGCAAGCAGCTATCGCTTCTGTAGCAGATAGTTTCTCGAAACTGCCATGGCCCAATGCCGCCATGCGGTCCATCCAGGCCAGCACGGCGGGTGTGGCGTTCAGGATGTCGGCCATCACCGGCACGCGTTTGCGGCTGAACCACAGCGGGTGGTAGGCCGCAAAGTCGGCCACGCAGGGCGTGCCACCCAATAAAAAGTCTTGCCCTTCCAGCATATTGGCCAGGCGGCGCAGGTAACTCTTGTAGGCGGCGGTGGCATCGGCCGGGCGCAAGCGCGTCATGCCGGTGGACATGGCGGCGCGGTCCGCGCCAAAGGCCTTGGCCGCCTCCACAGGCGCGCCTTCAAACATGCTGGCTGCGCCCTTGGGTTGCAGGTTGTAGGCCATGGCGGCCCAGAACAGCGTGGTGTCAGCCCACTGCGCCAGCACGCGGGCCACGCCCTTGTGCGATTCGGGGTACAGCGTGGGCGTGGGCTGGATGTGTTCCAGCACATCACAAATCAGCGCGCTGTCGCAGTAGATGTCGTTGCCAATCTGCAAAAACGGCGTCTTGCGATAGCCGCCGGTCAGCGCCACCACGTCGGGCTTGGGCAGGATGGCGGGAATGATGACGGACTTCCAGGCCAGTTGTTTGTAGCCCAGCACCAAGCGCACTTTTTCCGAAAAAGGAGATGTGGGGTAGTGGTGGAGGATGAGGTCGGTCGGTGTGTTGCTCATGGCATAGCCCTTTCAATAATGCTGTCAAAGTCCACCGCGGCGCCCAGGGTGCCAAAGGTGTGGCCCCAGTTGCCCGCGAGGCGGGAATCACAAAATGCGTTAAACACGGCGGCGGGCGCGCTCTGCTGCAGCAGCGCAGCCTGCACAGCCAGCGCCACGTCTTGCGCCAGGCGGCGCGCTTCCATTTCGGTGGCCATGTGCTCTACCCGGCTGGGCAGGGCGGCAGCCAGGCGGTCCAGCGCGGGGTGGGCGCCCTGGGCCGGTGCCAGCTCGCGCACCAGCGCGGCGGCTACATCGCCCTTGCGCAGCGCGCGCAGCAGGTCCAGCGCCATGATGTTGCCAGCGCCCTCCCAAATGGAGTTGAGCGGCATCTCACGGTAGATGCGGGCCATGGTGCCCTCGCCGCCCTCCTCCACATAACCATTGCCGCCCAGGCATTCCATCGCCTCTTGCGCAAAGGCCGCGCCGCGCTTGCAGATCCAGAACTTGGCAATCGGCGTGAGCAGCCGGCCCATCAGCACTTCGTGGGCGTCATTTTTATGGTCAAAAGAGCGCGCAAGCCTTATGGAAATTGCGCAAGCAGCTTCGCTTTCGATAGCAAGATCAGCCAGCACATTGCGCATCAGCGGCTGGTCCATCAACCGTTTGCCAAAGGCCTGGCGCTGCGCCGTGTGGTGCAGCGCAATGCTCAGCGCCTGGCGCATCAGCCCGCTGGTGCCCAGGGCGCAGTCCAGCCGCGTCATGGTGCCCATTTCCAGAATCTGCGGCACGCCACGGGCCTCTTCACCGACCAGCCAGGCGGTGGCGTTGAGGAATTCAACCTCCGAACTCGCGTTGGCCTTGTTGCCCAGCTTGTCTTTGAGGCGCTGGATGCGGATGGCGTTGGTGCTTCCGTCCTGCAACACACGCGGCACAAAGAAGCACGACAGCCCGGCCGGGGTTTGCGCCAGCACCAAAAATGCATCGCACATAGGCGCCGAGAAAAACCACTTGTGGCCCACCAGGGTGTAGCGTTGGCCCCAGGCGTCCTGCCCGTCGGGGAACGCTTGTGTGGTGTTGGCCCGCACGTCGGAGCCGCCCTGCTTCTCCGTCATGCCCATGCCCATGGTCAGGCCGGCTTTCTGGCTGAAGGGCTTGAAGGCCGGATCGTAGGCGCGCGCCGTCAAGCCCGGCGCCCAGTCTTTGAAGATGGCAGCGTTGCCAGGCAGTGCGGCCATCACCGCATAGGTCATGGAGATGGGGCACAGGATGGACGGCTCAGCCTCGGTGAACAGCATGAAAGCGGCCGCTCTGCGGGTATGCGCCCCCACGCTTGTCACTGCGTGTACTGAGCTGCCCCCCGAGGGGGCCCTCGCGCCTTGGGACGGCCCGGCGGCGCTCACGCCGTGAGCGTCTTCAGCCCAAGCACTGCCGTGCAGGCCCGCCTGCGCGGCGGCGGTCATCAGCGCGTGGTAGCTGGGGTGAAACTCCACCTGGTCCACACGGCGGCCCGTGCGGTCGTGGCTGTGCAGCACGGGCGTGTGCACATTGGCCAGGCGGGCGTGGGTTTGCATCTCGGCGCTGCCCATCTGCGCGCCCAGGGCGTGCAGGCTGGCGGTGTCCAGTGTGGGGGCGTTGAACTTGAGCGCGCTCTGCAGGGCTTGGTGGCTGGCAAACAGGTTGCGGCCCACCAAGGGCTCGGCCTGGTTGAACACCGTGTGGGTGTTGAGGTACTGCAGTGTCGTGGTGCTCATGCCATGCTCCTGTTAAACGCTATTCTTTTGATAGCTGCTTGCGCATATTCCACCTGGGCTAGCGCCTTGTTTTGCCTAAAAATCAGTCGGTAGACAGGCCACCGGGCTGCAGGTTCAGTGGGTTCACGCTGCGCCCCCCCGTGGCCAGGCGCTTCACGTATTTGAAGGTGCCCGTGGCATGGGCGCAAGGTTTGCCCGCCGCATCCAACACGGTGGCCTGGGTGAAGGCCATGGTGGCGGTGCGGTGCATCAGTTCACCCTTGGCCACCAGTGGCCCGTCGGCACTGGGCACGGCGGGCTGCATAAAGCTGGTTTTCATCTCGATGGTGACCACGCCCATTTCGGGCGCCACACTGCGTGCCGCAGTGGCCATGGTCACGTCCAGCAGCGTCATCAGCGCGCCGCCGTGGGTCACGTTAAAGGAGTTGAGGTGCTCGGCCTTGGGCGCGTACCGGATCTCGGAGTGCCCGTCGGCAAACAGCGTGAGATCAAACCCCAGGTGGGTGACAAAGGGAATCTCGACACCAAAGCCCACGGCCTGCTCCCACGAATCGGCCATCTTTCTAGCCACCTGTGACGACGGACACGCCGCCGTCTACCGCCAGCCACTGGCCGGTGATGTGTTTGCCTGCGTCCGATGCGTAGAGCAGCGCCAGGCCCTTCAGGTCTTCATCATCGCCAATGCGCTTGAGCGGCGCGTGGGCGGCCATCTTGTCTTCACCCAGGGTTTCAATCAGCACGGCAGCCATCTTGGTCTTGAAGAAGCCAGGGCAAATAGCATTCACATTGATGCCGTACACACCCCACTCCGCCGCCAGAGCACGGGTGAAGTTGATGACCGCGCCCTTGGAGGTGTTGTAGGCAATGGTTTTCATGGCCGTGGGGTTGCCACCCAAACCGGCGATGGAGGCGATGTTGATGATGCGACCGCTCTTGCGGGGAATCATGCTTTTCTTGGCAATGATCTGGCTCAGCAAAAAGTAGCCGCGCACGTTCAGGTTCATCACCTTGTCCCAGGCCTCTACGGGGTGGTCTTCGGCCGGCGCACCCCAGGAGGCACCGGCGTTGTTGATCAAAATATCCACATCACCCATGCGCTGCAGGGTCTCGTCGGCCAGGCGGTGGATTTCGCTTTCTTTGGCGCAGTCGGCGGCAATCCAGCGCGCGTCAATGCCGGCGGCCTGCAGTTCGGCAGTGGCCTCTTCCAGATCGGCCGCCTTGCGCGAGCTGAGCATGATTTTGGCGCCGGCTTCACCCAGGGCGTGGGCCATTTGCAGGCCCAGGCCACGCGAGCCGCCAGTGATCAGGGCGGTCTTGCCAGTCAGGTCGAATAGTTTCTGGATGGTGCGTGTCATGCGTGTCTACCTTGTTGGAATGGAGGGAAAAAACGATTGTCCGTTTCACCGCGCCACAACCATGTCTCCAGCGCGATATGTACGCCGCTCAGTCCTCTTCGCGCAGGCGCGAACGCACGTAAATCAGCACCACGCCGACCACCACGGCCAGGCAGCCCAGCTGGTAAAACAGGCTGGCGTCTTGTGCTTCCTGCTGGTCGATAAACAGGCCCAGCACGATGGACAACAGCCCACCGTAAATCAGCACCCAGATCGTGCGTTCGACACGCAGCAGGCGGGCATTGGTGGTGCCGTTGTATTTTTTGAAAAAGGCCATCAGAAAGCTCCTTCGGGAAATGATGCGCAGGTCAGATCCCGCGATTGCACCACACCCAGCCAGGCCCCGATTTTTGGCAGCTCGTAATGGAAGAAAAATTGCGCCGCACCCACATGGCCCTGGGTCGCCAGTTGCTCTTGTTTGGGGTCGTTGTCCAGCGCGCAGGCCGCCACATCCAGCCAGATCCAGGCCAGCACCGTGTGGCCAAACGCCTGCAGGTAGGGCACGGCATTGGCCAGTGCCTCGCCGGGCACGCCGGTGGCCCAGGCCTGCTGCGTGGCGGTGCCCACGTCTTGCAGCGCCTTGCCCAGCGCCCTGGCATGTGCTGCCAGCGCGGGTATTCCACTGCAGCGGTGCACCGTAGCCATCACGCGGTTGCTCAGCAGCGTCAGGCCCTTGCCCTCCTCCATCAGCACCTTGCGACCCAGCAGGTCCATGCCCTGGATGCCGTGCGTGCCTTCGTGGATCATGTTCAGGCGGTTGTCGCGCCAGTACTGCTCCACCGGAAAGTCGCGCGTGTAGCCGTAGCCGCCGTGCACCTGGATGGCCAGGCTGTTGGCCTCCAGACACCATTCGCTGGGCCAGCTCTTCGCAATCGGGGTCAGCACTTCCAGCAGCAGGCGCGCCTCTTCGGCCTGGGCGCCACCCGCGGTGTGGTGCTCGTCCACTAGGCGCGCGCAGTACAGCTCCAGCGCAAGCGCGCCTTCGCAGTACGACTTTTGCGCCAGCAACATGCGCTTCACATCGGCGTGTTCAATGATGCGGGTCTGCGGCGCGGCAGCGTCTTTGCCCGCGCCGGTGATGGGCCGGCCCTGGGGGCGGTTCTTGGCGTAGTCCAGCGCAGCGTAGTAACCCGCCATGCCCAGCATGGTGGCCGCAATACCCACGCCAATGCGGGCCTCGTTCATCATGTGGAACATGCAGGCCAGGCCCTTGCCGGGCTGCCCTACCAGGTAACCCACGGCCCCCGCCTGTCCATCCACGGGGAACTTGCCTTCGCCAAAGTTCAGCAGCGTGTTGGTGGTGCCACGCCAGCCCAGCTTGTGGTTCAGGCCGGCCAGCGCCACATCGTTGCGCACACCGGTCAGTTCGCCCTGCGTGTTCACCATCTTTTTGGGCACGATGAACAGCGAAATGCCGCGCGTGCCGGGCACCAGCTTGCCGTTTTCATCGGGAATCTTGGCCAACACCAAGTGGATGATGTTCTCGTTGATCTCGTGTTCGCCCGACGAAATCCACATCTTGTTGCCCTTGAGGCGGTAGCGTGGGCCCAGCGGGTCGTTGGCAAAGTCCACACCGTCGGGCACGGCCTTGGTCGCCACGTCCGACAGGCTGGACCCCGCTTGCGGCTCCGACAGGCACATGGTGCCCGACCAACGACCGGAAAACTCGTTCTTCGCAAACACCTCTTTTTGCAGCGCCGTGCCGTGTGTCATCAACAAGTTGGCATTGCCCGTGGTCAGCATGCCGGTGCCAATACTGACGGACGCGCAGGCAAAAAAGGCGTTGGCCGCCGCCTCCACGCTATAGGGCAACTGCATGCCGCCCATCTCGTAGTCTTGCGCGGCCGACAACATGCCGGATTCGGCATAGGCCTTCTGCGCATCGTGCGTGGCCTGTGGCAACACCACCCGCAGGCTGCCATCGGGTTCGGTCACCGTGCGCGGCTCTTCCACATCGGCCAAACGGTTGAACGGCGCGTACTTCTCGCGCGCAATACGTTCGCAGGTGTCCAGCACCGCGTCAAAAGTCTCGCGGTTGTGGTCCGCAAAACGTTCGCGTGCGGTGAGCGCTGTGGTGTCCAACCAGTCGTTGAGCAGGAAGTCGAGGGTGGTGCGTAGGGTCATAAAGCTATTTTCCTGCAATGCTGCATGCTGCCTAGCTGTGGGTGTCCGCTTGGTGACGGGGTGCAGGAGTTCAGTTATAAATTAGTACAAACAACAAGCACGGGAGGAACTTTGAACGAAATCTTCATGAAACGCTTTGGAGAGCTTGATACAGCACACACAAAAATTGTGTTCAAGGCTCACGGTACGGGTAGTGGGTATGCTGAATCGGGGCAGTGGGAAGGCTGGGCAACAAGTGCGGAGAGTCTTATCCGCGCATCATTTGGAGAAGAGACGCCTCACTACAAAAACTTCCGTGTAGCCTACGAAAATTGTCGAGGATATGACGATGAAGTGCACAAACTAATTGCTCTATTTCGTAGCGCGAAGGATGACTTCGAGGGCGGCTACGTATTCAATGTAGAGCTGCGGATTTCCGGAGAAGTATTCGGTGATTTCGTTGCCTTAGCTCGACAATCTCTGGTTGAAGGGCAAAAAGACGTTGCCGCAGTTTTGGCATGCGCCGCGCTCGAAGATGCGATCAAGCGGCTTGCCAGCGCCAACAGCATTACCGCCGACGGTAAAACCATGACTGAGATCGTGAACTCGCTCAAGTCAGCAGGTTTAGTTTCGGGGGCGCAGAAATCTCTGCTTGAGGCAATGCCACGCATTCGAAATATGGCAATGCACGCAGAGTGGTCCAAAATTACCGAACCAGATGTGAGTAGCGTGCTGGGTTATGTGGAGCAACTGTTGCTTTCCAAGTTCAGTGGTGGCTAGCCCATCGCTCAAACCAACTTGCATTGGCTGAGTGCTGTCTTCGATGAGAGAAAAAAAGGCCGCCGTGTACGGTGGCCTTTTTTTGAGTAAACGCTTGAAATCTCAGCACCTCAAACACCCCAGCAGCACCCATAACGCCACCGATACACATCGTTGCCATGACCTTCTTGGTGCCACAGCCTTTGCCTGCGATGTGAGCGTAGCCAGTTAGGCGCCGCCCCACTAAGCTGCCTGCCCATACCAATCCACCTTGCGCGTCCCCAGCATCACCGCTGCCAACAGCAAGAACATCAGCACCGAGCCCAGCAGCAGCGCGTTCTGCTCCGACTGCAAGATGCCAAACAAGGCGGCATAGAGCGTGCCCATGGCGGTGCTGAATCCCACAGCCCGTGCGGCACCACGCAGCACCGAGGCCAGGTAGACACCGACCAAAACCACCGACGCCGTAGCCGACAGGCCGTAGGCCACAGCAAAGGCCATGTGTTCCGACAAACTGGTGAGCAGCAAAAAGAACACGGCCTGGGCCAAGCCGACCAGCAGGTACTGGATGGGGTGGATGCGCAGGTTTTTGAGTTGCTCGAACACAAAGAAGGCGGCAAAACTCAGTGCGATGAATAGGAAGCCATATTTCACCGAGCGTGTGGCTTGCTGGTACACGTCCACCGGTTCAATCAGGCGCACTTGAAACCCTTGTGCGGTCGCACCACCATTGGATGCGAGCGCGGTTGTACCCCACTGGGCTGTAAAACCTGTGTCTTGCACGGTTCGTGTGCGGGGCAAAAAGTCGCCGCCAAAGCTGGGATGTGGCCAGTTGCTGCTCAGGTTGGCAGTGACAACATCACCCACGGGCACAAAACCGAAACCGCTGGTGCCCACCAGGCGCACCGTCACGGTAAATGGCAAGGTCTTGGCGCTGCCGTCCAGGTTCACCTCACTGGCGACGCTATGAAAGCCACTTGTAAAGTCTTTGACATCACTGCCGCTTTCTATGGCCAGCGTAGCCCCTGCCAGGGTAACCACAGGCGCACCGGCGATGCCGCGCGTGTCGCCCACACCCACGGTCAACACCGGGGTGCCCCACTTGAGTCGGGCGTTGGGCCCCAGCCTTGGCAAGTCTTTGGCCGTGGGCGCCACATAGTGACCGCTGAGCGTGGCGTTGAGCTCAAACACAGGGGTGCTGAACAGGCCCAGCTTGCGGCGCTCTACGTCCATCTGGCCCTTCAAATCGACTGCAGATGGGGTTACCTGCAGAGTGTGTTTGCGCGTGGCGCGGGTGGTGCCTGTCATCGCGCCAGCCTTGGACCAGCCTGTGACGGGTTCGTCAAATTCCTCGTCAACGGTGATAGTGAGCACCGGGCCCCACAGCGTTTGTTCGCCGGCAGAGCTGGCGGCAATGGCCTGCACCGCCTCCTCGCGGTAGCTGGTGCGCTCGTGGATGGTGTTTTCAATCATCAACAGCGGCACCCACAGCAATACGCCCAATAGAAACACCAGTGCACATTTCAAAAACAGTGCGTTTTTCATCATCTCAGACCCTTGTTGTTGCATGTGCTGGCAGTGTCGGCAGCGTGTGCGATGCCGATGTGATGGCACGGTGCGGGCAAAGTGAAGTCTGTGTGAAAACGAAAAAGGCCACCGTCTCCGGTGGCCTTTGTCTTGGCAGATGCCGATGCGGCGTTACAGCACTTCAAACACGCCCGCAGCACCCATGCCGCCACCAATACACATGGTCACCATGACTTTCTTGGCGCCACGGCGCTTGCCTTCGATGAGGGCGTGGCCGGTGAGGCGCTGGCCGCTCATGCCGAAGGGGTGGCCCACGGCGATGGCACCGCCGTTGACGTTGAGCTTGTCAGCGGGGATGCCCAGCTTGTCGCGGCAGTAGATCACCTGCACGGCGAAGGCTTCGTTCAGCTCCCACAGGTCGATGTCGTTGATGGTCAGGCCCAAGCGCTTGAGCACCTTGGGGATAGCGAACACAGGGCCGATGCCCATTTCGTCAGGCTCGCAACCGGCCACGGCAAAACCGAGGAAGCGGCCCAGGGGCTTGAGGCCTTTTTGCTCGGCCAGCTTCTCGTGCATCACCACTGTGGCGCCGGCGCCATCGGACAGTTGGCTGGCGTTGCCGGCGGACACCAAGCCACCGGGCACGGCAGAGCGCAGGTCCTTGATGCCGTCATAGGTGGTGCCAGCGCGAATGCCTTCGTCATCGCTGACAGTGACCTGCTTGGTCATCAGGCCCATAACCTTGTCGGCCACGCCCATGGTCACGGTGATGGGGGCGATCTCGTCCTTGAACAGTCCTTTTTCCAACGCGGCCGAAGCCTTTTGCTGGCTGCTGGCGCCGTATTCGTCCATGGCCTCGCGGCTGATGTTGTAGCGCTTGGCCACTTGTTCGGCGGTTTGCAGCATGGCCCAGTAGACCTCGGGCTTGTTCTTCATGAGCCAGGGGTCTTGCAGCATGTGCATATTCATTTCTTGCGCGGTGCAAGAAATGGCTTCCACGCCGCCGGCCACGTAAATGTCGCCTTCGTTGGCCATGATGCGCTGGGCGGCGGTGGCAATGGTTTGCAGGCCGGAGGAGCAAAAACGGTTGATGGTCATGCCCGATACGGTGACGGGGCAACCAGCGCGCAGCGCAATCTGGCGGGCGATGTTGGCACCGGTGGCGCCTTCGGGCGTGCCGCAGCCCATGATGACGTCGTCCACCTCACCGGCTTCGATGCCGGCGCGCTGGATGGCGTGTTCGACCACGTGGCCGCCCATGGTGGCGCCGTGGGTCATATTGAAAGCACCCTTCCAGGCCTTGGTGAGGGGGGTGCGTGCGGTGGAAACGATTACTGCTGATGTCATGGTGAAGCTCTCCTAAATAGGGTCAGGGTTGGGGTGCCTTGGCACCTTGCGTCAAAAGGCGGTGGTAAAAGCGGATCAGCTCCACATAGTTGCTGATGGCGATGCGTTCGTTAGTGCCGTGGAAACGTGGCAGATCTTGCGGGCCGGCGCGCACGGGCGAGAACTTGAAGATGTGATCGCTGATCTCACCGAAATGGATCGAATCAGAGCCCCCAATCATCAGGCCGGGCGCCACCAGGGTGCCAGGAAACACCTCACGGATAGTGCGGTTGATCAGCGCGTACTGGGCAGAATCGGTGGGCGTGACCTTGGAGGCTTCGGCGCCACCGGGCAGGGCAAACAGTTCGAACTTGTCCGTCTTGGTGGCGTCTGCCACCAGCGCGCGGGTGCGTTCCACCACCATGTCTTTGGTGTCGCCAGGCAACAGGCGAAAGTTGACGGTAGCCTCGGCCTGGCCGGGCAATACGTTGTCCTTGTTGCCCGCGTTCACAATGGTCAGCGCGGTGGTGGTACGCATGACCGCATTGGTGCCGGCGCCGCTTTCCAGCTGCTTTTGCACAATCGGGCCAAACAGCCACAGATTGGACAACGCCACGCGCGAAAAACCGCTCATCTCGGGTGCCACGGTGGCAAACATTTCGTCAGCCACACCGCGAATGCCCCCGGGCAACTGCTCGTCGTCAATGCGCTTGAGGGCCGCACTCATCATGGCAATGGCGCTGGTGCCCTTGGGCGGCGGCATGGACGAGTGGCCGGGCGTGGCCGACATCTTGAGCACGACCGAGAGGTAGCCTTTCTCGGCCACGCCAATCAGCGCGGCCGGGGCCTTGAGGCCGGGCATGATGCCTTCGGTAATCAGCAGGCCTTCGTCAATGACAAAGTCCAGCCGCACCTTGCGCTCCTTGAGCAGCGCAGCAATCTGCTCGGCACCGCGGTGGCCTCCCACCTCTTCGTCGGCGCCAAAGGCCAGGTACACCGTGCGCTCGGGCTGGTAGCCACTGGCCACCAGCATCTCGATGGCTTCCAGTTGGGCCATGAGGTTGCCCTTGTCGTCCCAGGCGCCGCGGCCCCAGACAAAGCCGTCTTTCACCTCGCCGCTGAAGGGCTCGGTGCTCCAGGCTTTTTCGGTTCCGGTGGCAATCGGCACCACGTCTTGGTGCGCCATCAGCAGAATGGGTTGCAGCTCTGGTTTGCTGCCAGGCCAGGTGTAGAGCAGGCTCAGCCCGCCCACCACCTCGCGCTTGAGAGCGGCGTGGGTTTTGGGAAACTTGGCCTGCAGCAGCGCATGCAGTTGCTTGAACTGGTCCGCGCTCAGGTTGGCATCGCTGCGCGAAGAGATGGTGCGCAGGCGCACGGCCTCACCCAGGCGCTGGGCGGCGCTGGCTTCGTCCACGGCCAGCACAGGCACAGGCGGCACGTCGAGCTGGCGCGAGCCCTTGCGCAGGGTGTTGATGGCCAGGACGGCCACCACACCCAGCAACAAAGCCAGCACAGCCCACGCTATTTTCTTGGCCATGGTGCAGCCGCCTGTTAGTTGAAGGTCTTGCCTTCAGCCGCCAGCTTGGCCAGCAGCGGTGCAGGTTGCCAGAACTTGGCGTCATCCAGCGGGTTCTGGGCAAAACGGTTCATGGCTTGCACCACGTTGAACAGGCCCACTTCGTCGGCGTAGTTCATGGGGCCGCCACGGTGGGCGGGGAAGCCGTAGCCAAAGATGTAGACGATGTCGATATCGCTGGCCTTGGCGGCAATGCCCTCTTCCAAAATGTGGGCCGCTTCGTTGACCAGGCTGAACACCAGGCGCTGCACGATTTCTTCGTCCGAAATCTTGCGGGGCGTGATGCCCAGGCTCTTGCGGTGTTCTTCAATCATGGCCACCACCTCGGCGTTGGGGATGGCGTCGCGCTTGCCGGGCACGTAGTCGTACCAGCCGGCACCGGTCTTCTGGCCAAAGCGTCCTTTTTCGCACAGCAGGTCGGCGGTCTTGCTGTATTTCATGTCGGGCTGCTCGGTGTAGCGGCGCTTGCGAATGGCCCAGCCAATGTCGTTGCCAGCCAGATCGCCCATGCGGAACGGGCCCATAGCCATGCCAAATTTTTCCATGGCCTTGTCCACCTGCGCGGGGGTGCAGCCTTCGTCCAGCAAAAAGCCACCCTGGCGGCCGTACTGTTCGATCATGCGGTTGCCGATAAAGCCATCGCACACGCCAGACACCACAGCAGTCTTCTTGATCTTCTTGGCCAGGCTCATGACGGTGGCCATCACGTCCTTGGCAGTCTTCTCGCCGCGCACCACTTCCAGCAGCTTCATCACGTTGGCGGGGCTGAAGAAGTGCAGGCCCACCACGTCTTCGGGGCGTTTGGTGAAGGCCGCAATCTTGTTCACGTCCAGCGTAGAGGTGTTGGAGGCCAAAATGGCACCGGGCTTCATCACGCGGTCCAGCTCCTTGAACACGGCTTCCTTCACGCCAATCTCTTCAAACACGGCTTCGATCACCATGTCGGCAGTGTTGAGCTCGTCATAGCTCAGCGTGGTGCTCAGCAGGCTCATGCGCTGCTCGTACTTGTCTTGTTTGAGTTTCTTCTTGGCGACCTGGGCTTCGTAGTTCTTGCGGATGGTGGCAATGCCGCGGTCCAGCGCTTCCTGCTTCATCTCCAGCATCTTGACCGGGATGCCCGCGTTCAAGAAGTTCATGGCAATGCCGCCACCCATGGTGCCAGCACCAATGACTGCTACAGAGTTGATAGCGCGTTGCGCAGTATCCGCGGGCACATCGGCTATTTTTGATGCTGCACGCTCAGCCAAAAACAGGTGGCGCAAGGACTTGCTTTCTGCCGTCCACATGAGCTTGATGAAGATGTCACGCTCTACGGCCATGCCCTCGTCAAACTTCTTTTTGGTAGCGGCTTCCACAGCGTCCACGCACAGGGCGGGTGCGGGGAAGTTTTTGCTCATGCCCTTGACCATGTTGCGGGCGAACTGGAAATAGGCGTCGCCCAGGGGGTGCTTGCACTTCAGATCGCGCACCAGCGGCAGGGGCCGCACATCCGCCTTTTCACGCGCAAAGGCCATCGCCTCTTCCAACACGCTCTCGGCCGACGCGGACAGCTTGTCAAACAGCTTCTGGCCGGGGGCCATAACCAGCATGTCGCTCTTGACGGTTTCACCGCTAACGATCATGTTCAGTGCGGGCTCTACACCCAGCACGCGCGGCAGGCGCTGCGTGCCGCCGGCGCCAGGCAGCAAGCCCAGCTTCACTTCGGGCAGGGCCACGCTGGTGCCAGGGGCGGCAATGCGGTAGTGGCAACCCAGGGCCAGCTCCAGCCCGCCGCCCATGACCACGGTGTGGATGGCTGCCACCACAGGTTTGCCAGAGGCTTCCAACACGCCGATCACGCTGATCAGGTTGGGCTCCTGCAGAGCGGTGGGTTTGCCAAATTCCTTGATGTCTGCACCGCCCGAAAACGCCTTGCCAGCACCAGTGATCACGATGGCCTTGACCGCGGCATCGGCGTTGGCCTGGGCCATGCCGTCTGCAATGCCTTGCCGGGTGGACAAGCCCAAGCCGTTGACGGGCGGGTTGTTCAGCGTGATGACGGCGATATCGCCATGGACTTGGTACTGGGCGGTCATGCTTTCGTTCCTTGAAAAGGTGGAGCCAGAGAAGAAAATAGAACGATCGTTCTTTTTTGCGATTGTAGGTGCTTTGCCTGCCATTCCAAGCGCTTTTGTCCCACGTGGGACAAACCAAGGGTTATCCCTTAGACCTCCAGCCACTCTTTGCGCGTGTAGCTGTCTTCGCGCAGCGCCTGGGGCGTACCTTCAAACACAATGCTGCCGTGGCCCATGACCAGGCAGCGGTCCGAGATGGCCATGGCGATGGTGAGCTTCTGCTCGATCAGCAGCACCGAGATACCGCGATCCCGCAGCGTTTTGAGGTACTGGGCGACCAGCTCCACGATCTTGGGCGCCAGGCCTTCGGTGGGTTCGTCAATGATGATGAGGTCCGGGTCACCCATGAGGGTCCGGCACAGGGTCAGCATTTGCTGCTCGCCACCGGACAAAACACCGGCTTCGGTGTGTTCCCGTTCTTTCAGGCGCGGGAACATGGCGTACATGTCGTCAAAGCTCCAGCGGCCCTGCTTTTTGCTGCGTTTTTGTCCGAGCAGCAAATTTTGCTGCACCGTGAGTTTGGGAAAGATGTCGCGGTTTTCAGGCACATAACCGATGCCGAGGTGGGCGATCTCAAAGGCCTCTTTGCCGCGGGTTTCCTGGCCTTTCCACTGCACCGAGCCCTCACACTCCACCAAACCCATGATGGCTTTGGCGGTGGTGGAGCGGCCCGAGCCGTTGCGCCCCAACAGGGCAACAATTTCGCCCTCGCCCACCGCCATGTCCACGCCATGCAACACATGGCTTTTGCCGTAGAAGGCGTGCAGATTTTTGATGCTCAACATAGTCAGTGTCCTCCCGCCTGCGCGTCGGCCACCGAGGAGCCCAGGTAGGCTTCCTGCACGCGTGGGTTGGCGCGCACGGCTTCGGGCGTGTCAAAGGCAATCACCTCGCCGTAGACCACCACGGCTATTTTTTCGGCCAGGCCAAACACCACACCCATGTCATGCTCCACCGTCAGCAGGGTCTTGCCCTCGGTCACTTCTTTGATCAGGCCCACAAAGCGCCCGGTTTCGCTTTTGCTCATTCCCGCGGTGGGCTCGTCTAGCAGGATCACATTGGCGCCGCCGCCAATGGTGACCCCAATTTCCAGTGCACGTTGTTCAGCGTAGGTCAGGTTCATGGCCAATACATCGCGTTTTCGGTCGAGTTTGATCATGGTCATCAGCTCTTCGGCGCGCTCGTTGGCGTCGTCCAGGTCCACCAGAAACTTCAGGAAGGTGTACTTGTAGCCCAGGCTCCAGAGCACACCACAGCGCAGGTTTTCGAACACGCTGAGCTTGGGGAAGATGTTGGTGATCTGGAAGCTGCGCGAGAGGCCCAGGCGGTTGATCTCAAACGGTTTTTTGCCGTTGATGCGTTGGCCACAAAGCAACACGTCGCCACTGCTGGGCTCGAACCGCCCGCTGATCAGGTTGAACAGCGTGGACTTGCCGGCACCGTTGGGGCCGATGATGGCCACGCGCTCGCCGGCCTGTACGGCCAGGTTGACACCACGGATGATTTCAGACTTGCCAAAGCTTTTGCGCAGGTCGCGCAGTTCCAGTGCCGGCGTCTGGTGGGGTGTTGCGCTCACAGGGCGTCCCTCCGCTGGGTTTCTTTTTCAATCTCTTCCTGGATTTCGCTCCAGTCGCGGCTGAACTGGCGGCGCACCAGCTCAAACAGGGCAACCCCGGTGACCAGCACCAACAGTGATCCAAACCAGCTGTTGAGACTGGTGGCGTTGAGCGTGGCCCCCAGAAAACGCAGCTCCGGCCCCAGGGCCGCATTAAGTTGCTGGTGGTAGACCATTTCGACCATGGCGCCCGCGCCAGCCAAGGCCACCAGGGCCGTGCCCGCCAAGCCCAGGTAGCTGACCCACAGGCGGCCCAGCTTGCCGAACTTTGCCACGCGCAGATTCATCATGATCAGGCTGGCAATGCCACCCGGGGCATACATCACCATGAACAGGAAGATCAGGCCCAGGTACAGCAACCAGGCTTTGGTGAACTCGCTAAGCAGCACAAAGGCCAGCACCATGAGCACAGCACCGAGGATGGGACCGAAAAAGAAGGTCGCGCCGCCCAGAAAGGTGAACAGCAGGTAGGCGCCGGAGCGCGAAGCCCCCACCACCTCGGCCGTGACGATTTCAAAGTTCAGCGCGGCTAGTCCTCCTGAAATGCCGGCAAAGAAGCCGGCAATGATGAAGGCCGTGTAGCGGATGCGCTGCGGGTTGTAGCCAATGAACTCGACGCGCTCGGGGTTGTCACGTACCGCATTGAGCATGCGGCCCAGCGGTGTGCCGGTGAAGGCGAACATGGCCGCCACGGCCACAAAGGTGTAAGCCGCAATGAGGTAGTAGACCTGCACCGCGGGCGCAAACGTAATGCCGAAGAAGGGCTGACCCACCACACGGTTGGCCGACACGCCGGCCTCGCCACCAAAGAACTCGGAGAACATCAGCGACATGGCAAACACCAGCTCGGCCATGCCCAGCGTGATCATGGCGAAGGTGGTGCCCGACTTGCGTGTGGTGACATAACCCAGCAAGGCGGCAAAGCCCATGCCGGCCACACCGCCCACCAGCGGGACCAGGCTTACCGGGATGGCCCAGGTGCCTGCACCCGCAGCATTGAGCGCGTGGATAGCCATGTAAGAGCCCAGGCCGGTGTACACCGCATGGCCAAAACTCAGCATGCCGCCCTGCCCCAGCAGCATGTTGTAAGACAGGCAGGCAATGATGGCAATGCCCATTTGCGAGAGCATGGTGATGGACAGCCCGCTGGTGAACACCCGCGGAGACACCAATAGCAGCAGGGCAAACAGGCCCCACACCAGGATGCGCCCCACATTCAGGGGTTTGAAGGCGTAATAACGCTTGGTAGCTTGCATAGTCAATCAGCCTTCCCGGGTGCCAAGCAACCCCTTGGGCCTGAAAATCAAAATCAAAACCAAAAACAGGTAAGGCAAGATGGGGGCGACCTGGGCGATGGTGAGCTTGGCCACCGAGTTGTTGCGCAGCGTATCGGTCACCTGCACACCCAGAGTGGGCAACACATCGAGCATGGAGTAGTCAAACGCCACGGCAAAGGTCTGGATCACGCCGATGAGCACCGACGCCAGAAAGGCACCGGACAGCGAGCCCATGCCACCCACCACCACCACGACAAAGATAACGGAGCCCACAGTGGCTGCCATGGCCGGCTCGGTCACAAAGGTGCTGCCACCGATGACGCCGGCCAAGCCGGCAAGCCCCGTGCCTACGCCAAACACCAGCATGAAGACGCGGGGTACGTTGTGGCCCAGGGACTCCACCATTTCAGGATGGGTCAATGCCGCCTGGATGACCAGGCCAATGCGGGTGCGCGTCAACATGAGCCAAAGTGCCAGCAGCATCAGCAGCGCAATCACCATCATGAAACCACGCGTCATGGGAAATGGCGAACACACCACGCGCACCGCAGCATCGGCTGCCGCGCACAGCTCGGCCGGTGCAGCGCCCCAGACCAGCTGCAGGCCGTTCACCGCATGGTTCACCAGCGTAAAGGCCGGGCCTTGCAGTGAGACGGGTGGCTTGAATTCGAGCGCAGTGCGGCCCCAGATCAGTTGCACCAGTTCCAGCAGGATGTAGGACAGGCCAAAGGTGATCAGCAGTTCGGGCACGTGGCCAAACTTGTGCACTTTGCGCAGGGCCACACGCTCAAATACGGCGCCCATGGCGCCCACCACCAACGGGGCCACCACCAGCGCAGGCCAAAAGCCCACCCAGCCCGACACGGTGTAGCCCAGGTAGGCCCCCACCATGTAAAAGCTGGCGTGCGCAAAGTTGAGTACGCCCATCATGCTGAGGATCAGCGTCAGGCCGGCGCTGAGCATGAACAGCAGGAGCCCGTAGCTCAAACCGTTCAGCATCGAAATGATGAAAAACTCCATCCGCTAACTACCTTTCAACCCGCGGCAGATGCACAGGGCATCCACCCAAAAAAAGGCCCGACAAGGATGACCGGGTCGGGCCTGCGTACGCTACACCGATGACCGCTTAGCCCGGGCGCTTCATCTGGCAGCTGGTGGGGGTGCTGGACACGTAAGACTCGAAGGTTTTGACCGGGGCCAAGGTCATGCCGGTGTTTTCAGGGCTGTAGGGGTACTTCTTATCCGCCTTTTGCCATACGGTCATGTACAGGGGCTGCTGCAGTTGGTGGTCGGTCTTGCGCATTTCCACCTCACCGTTGTAGCTCTTGAACTTCATGCCTTCCAGGGCCACCGCCACCTTGACGGGATCGGTAGACTTGGCCTTGGCCATGGCTTCGCTCAGGGCGGTGTAAATGTGGATGACGGAGCCGGTGTAGAAGTCGTCGTTGAACTTGGTCTTGAAGTCGGCTGTCCACTTGTCCATCTGGCCACCCATGTTGTAGTGGCTGTACGCGATCTGGTAGACACGGCCGGCAGAGTTGGTGCCCAGCGCGGTGGGCGTGCCGCTCACCCCGGTGTAGTAGGTGTAGAAGCTGCCGGTGTAGCCGCCTTCGTTGGCTGCCTTGACCAGCAGGGCCAAGTCAGACCCCCAGTTGCCGGTGATCACCGTGTCGGCACCCGAGGCCTTGATCTTGGCGATGTAGGGCGAAAAGTCGCGCACCTGGGCCAGGGGGTGCAGGTCGTCGCCGACGATTTGCACGTCTGGGCGCTTGCGGGCCAGGGTCTCTTTGGCGTAGCGCGACACCTGCTGACCATGCGAGTAGTTTTGGTTCAGCAGGTAGACTTTTTTCACGTCTTTTTTGTCGGCCATGAAGGTGGTCATGGCTTCCATCTTCATGGAGGTGTCTGCGTCAAAACGGAAGTGCCAGTAGTTGCACTTGCTGTTGGTGAAATCGGGGTCCACGGCGGAGTGGTTGAGGAAGATGACTTCCTTGCCGGGGTTGCGTTCGTTGTGTTTGGCCACAGCGTCAATCAGCGCACCGGCCACGGCCGAGCCATTGCCCTGCGTGATGTAACGCACGCCCTGGTCCAGGGCCGACTTGAGCGCGTTCAGGCTCTCGGTGGGGCTGAGTTTGTTGTCAATGCCAATGACTTCAAATTTGACGCCTGCAGGGTTGTTGGTGCTGAACTTTTCGGCAAAGAACTGAAAGCTCTTGAGCTGGTTGGTGCCCACGGGCGCCATCAAGCCGGACAAGGGGTCGATCCAGGCGATTTTGACGGTCTCGCCTTTTTGCGCGAGGGCATTTTGGGCACAGACCACCAAGGCAGCTGCAGCGATGAATTTGAGTGTGGTTGTCATGGTTTGTCTCCTGTAAAACTCAAGCCTGCGCAGCGTACATTTATTTGTGCAGTGCAGCGCAAGGGTTTCCACCAAGAGGTATCACCCATGCGACTGCGCGCACTGTTTTAGAGCGCGGGCAAGCGGTAGTCCCGCAGCATTTCACGCAACTTGCTCTTCTGCATCTTGCCCGTGCCGCCCAGCGGAATTGCATCCACAAACACCACGTCGTCGGGCACCTGCCACTTCGCTGTTTTACCTTCGTAAAAGGCGAGCAACTCATCGCGTGTGACATCGCTGCCAGGCTTCTTGACCACCGCAATGATGGGGCGCTCGTCCCATTTGGGGTGCTTCATGCCGATGCACGCGGCCATGGCCACGGCGGGGTGGGCCATGGCAATGTTCTCCACATCAATCGAGCTGATCCATTCGCCGCCGGACTTGATCACGTCCTTGCTGCGGTCGGTGATTTGCATATAACCATCGGGGTCGATGGTGGCCACATCACCCGTGGGGAACCAGCCATCCACCAGCGGCGAACCGCCCTCGCCTTTGAAATATTCACTGATGATCCAGGGGCCTTTGACCAGCAGGTCGCCATAGGCCTTGCCATCCCAGGGCAGCTCTGCACCAGCCTCGTCCACGATCTTCATGTCCACGCCATAAATACCGCGGCCCTGCTTCAGGCGCACCTTCATCTTGTCGGCCGAGTCCATGGGCAGGTGTTTGTTCTTGAGCGTGCACACCGTACCCAGGGGCGACATCTCGGTCATACCCCAGGCGTGCAGCACTTCCACGCCGTACACATCGTTAAACGCGGTGATCATGGCCGGCGGACAGGCCGAACCGCCAATCACGGTGCGCTTGAGGGTGGAGAACTTGAGACTGGCAGACTGCATGTGCGCCAGCATCATTTGCCACACCGTGGGCACACCGGCAGCAAAGCTGACCTTCTCGGATTCGATCAGCTCAAAGATGGACTTGCCGTCCATGGCGGGGCCGGGGAACACCAGTTTGGCACCGGTCATGGCGGCGGAATACGGCAGGCCCCAAGCGTTGACGTGGAACATGGGCACCACCGGCAGCACGCTGTCGCGTGCACTCATGTTCAGGGCATCAGGCAAGGCACCCGAGAACGCATGCAGGATGGTGGAGCGGTGGCTGTACAACGCAGCCTTGGGGTTGCCGGTGGTGCCACTGGTGTAGCACATGCTGGAGGCCGAGTTTTCGTCAAACTCGGGCCAGCTGTATTGCTCGGGTTGGCCCCCCATCCAGGCTTCGTAACTTTGCAGACCGGGGATGCCGGTGTCGGCGGGCAGCTTGTCCGCGTCGCACAACGCAATGAAATGTTTGATGGTGGTGCAGCGGCTGTGCACGGCCATGACGATGGGCAGGAAGGTCATGTCAAAACACAGCACCTGGTCTTCCGCGTGGTTGGCAATCCAGACGATCTGGTCCGGGTGCAGGCGCGGGTTCAGCGTGTGCAACACGCGGCCCGAGCCGCTCACACCAAAGTACAGCTCCAGGTGCCGGTAGCCATTCCAGGCCAGCGTGGCTACGCGGTCGCTGAACGCCAGGTCCAACTGGTCCAATGCATGGGCCACCTTGCGGGCGCGCACCGCCACTTCTTTGTAGGTGGTGCGGTGGATATCCCCTTCCACGCGACGTGACACCACTTCACCCTCGCCATGGTGGCGCTCCGCAAAATCAATCAGGGTAGAAATCAGCAGTTGCTGGCTTTGCATCAAACCTAACATGGGTCACCTCTGTAATTATTTGGACGATCGCTGCGCGCCGCGACGGGTGTCGCCTACGCGTCGCCGCATGGTAATCCCAGCAAGCCCCTGAAAAAGGCCTGCATTAGTCATATGCGGGACAATTCAGCCATGCCTATTTCGTCACATCTGGACGACCCACTGGAGGTGGGTCTGTCCTGGGTCAATCGCTTTGCCACGCTGGGCGATGACTTTTACGCCGCACTCTCCCCCACCCCCTTGCCTGCCCCCTACTGGGTGGGCCGCAGCAGCAGCGCCGCGCAGGCCTGGGGCCTGGGGCCGCAGTGGCTGCAGTCGGACGACGCCCTGCAAGCCTTTACCGGCAACCGCCCGCTCGCGGGTGGGCTGTCACTGGCCAGTGTTTACAGCGGCCACCAGTTTGGACAGTGGGCCGGCCAGTTGGGCGATGGCCGAGCCATCCTGCTGGGCGAAACGCCGGGCTGGGAGGTGCAGCTCAAGGGCGCGGGGCTGACCCCGTTCTCCCGCATGGGCGATGGGCGCGCCGTCTTGCGCAGCAGCATTCGGGAATTCCTGGGGAGCGAAGCCATGCACGGCCTGGGCATCCCCACCTCACGTGCGCTGTGCGTGACGGGTTCGGACGCGCCGGTGCGCCGCGAAGAGATGGAGACCGCGGCCGTGGTCACACGCCTGGCACCCAGCTTTATCCGCTTTGGCCACTTCGAGCATTTTTGCCACCACGGGCACCACGACCAGCTCAAGGTGCTGGCCGACTTTGTGATCGACACCCATTACCCCGAATGCCGCACCGATGCGCGCTGGGGCGGCA
Organism: Rhodoferax sp. TS-BS-61-7; assembly: GCF_002943465.1. Taxonomy (GTDB): domain Bacteria; phylum Pseudomonadota; class Gammaproteobacteria; order Burkholderiales; family Burkholderiaceae_C; genus Allorhodoferax. The sequence continues at coordinate 535,336 of NZ_PTQY01000002.1, read as the reverse complement.
ACCCCTATGTGTGCCTGCTGGCCGCGGTGACCGAGCGCACCGCGCAAATGGTTGCGCAGTGGCAGTCTGTAGGCTTTTGCCACGGGGTGATGAACACCGACAACATGAGCATCCTGGGGCTGACGATTGACTACGGCCCCTTCCAGTTCATGGACGCCTACGACCCCGGCCACATCTGCAACCATTCGGACCACCAGGGCCGTTACGCCTTTTACAAACAACCCAATGTGGCGTACTGGAACCTGTTTTGCCTGGGCCAGGCGCTGATGCCACTGATCGCCGAGCAGGAACAAGCCATTGCAGCGCTGGAAACCTTCAAAGCCATTTACCCGCTGGCATTTGCCCAACGCATGGCCGCCAAACTGGGCTTTGCCGAGCTGCAGGAGGCGCACCGCCCGCTGATCGAAGACATTCTGAAATTGCTGGCGGCCGACAAGGTGGACTTCACCATCTTCTGGCGCCGCCTGAGCCACTGGGCGCGCGAGCAGCGCGCAGATGACGCCTCGGTGCGTGACCTGTTTCTGGATCGGACCGGGTTTGATGCCTGGTTGCTATCGTATTCGGAGCTGCTCGCGCATATTCCACGAGGGCTAGCGGCCGATTTGATGCTTAAAACCAACCCCAGGTATGTGCTGCGGAACCATTTGGGCGAAGAGGCCATCCAAGCCGCCAAGCGCAAGGATTTCACCGTGGTCGCCGATGTGCTGAAAGTTTTGGAGCACCCGTTCGACGAACACGAGGAGCACGCGGCCTGGGCCGACTTTCCGCCCGACTGGGCGGGCAGCATCGCCATCAGCTGCAGCTCCTGAGGATGTGGCCCCCACGCTCCACCGCTCTGCGGGTCGCTGTCCCCCAAGGGGGCATGTCTCCCCTTGGGACGGCCCGGCGGGAAAACAAGACTTAACCAAGGAACCTCTATGACGTACCCCGTGACCAAAACCGACGACGAATGGAAGGCCCTGCTGGCCGAGAAAGGCGCCGAACCCGCGGCCTTTCAGGTGACGCGCCACGCCGCCACCGAGCGCCCGTTCAGCGGCAAGTACGAACGCCAGTGGGCCGATGGCAGCTACCATTGCATCTGCTGCGGCAACACGCTGTTTGATTCCGAGACCAAGTTCGACGCGCACTGCGGCTGGCCCAGCTTCTCGCTGGCCGTCCCCGGCGCCATTAAGGAAATCACCGACACCAGCCACGGCATGCGGCGGGTGGAAACCGTGTGCAGCCAGTGCGGCGCGCACCTGGGCCATGTGTTTGATGACGGCCCCACCGACACCGGCCTGCGTTATTGCATGAACTCGGCATCGCTACACTTCACGCCTGCATGAAAACCTTCCTCGACTTTTTCCCCATCCTGCTGTTCGTCGGCGCCTACAAGTTTTACGACATCTACGTGGGTACTGCCGTGCTCATGGGTGCCACCGTGTTGCAGATGGCCGTGATTTACGGCATGGACCGCAAGCTCCAAGTCATGCACAAGATCACACTGGTGCTGATTTTGGGCTTTGGCGCCATGACCTTGGCGCTGCACGACGACCGCTTCATCAAGTGGAAGCCCACGGTGCTGTACACCGTCATGGGCATTGCCCTGGCGGTGGCCGTCTGGGGCCTGAAGAAAAACTTCCTCAAGCTGCTGCTGGGCAGCCAGCTGGAGCTGCCCGATAGCATCTGGCACAAGCTCAATGTGGCGTGGATTGTCTATACCTTGTTCATGGCGGCCATCAATGCCTATGTGGTGCTGTACTACAGCACCGAGACCTGGGTGAACTTCAAGCTCTGGGGTTATGTGTTTCCGCTGGTGTTCATCATTGGGCAGGGGCTGTACATTTCGCCCTATCTCAAGGGGGACGAAGCATCCCAGGACAAACCCGCACCATGACCGCCACCCCCACCGCCGCCAACCTGCAGATTCGCCTGCAAGAACGGCTGGCCCCTAGCCGCCTGGAAGTGCTGGACGAAAGCTACCAACACGCCGGCCATGTAGGTGCCAATGACACGGGTTTTGGTACCCACTTTCGGGTGCGTATCGCTTCACAATTGTTTACAGGTAAGAGCCGTGTGGCGCGCCATCGCCTTGTGTATGATGCGCTGCAAGATTTCATTGATCAGGGCTTGCATGCCCTGGCCATTGAGGCCGAAGACTCGCCCTCTGGCAGCACCCCCACTTGATAAAAGTATCCCTGAAGGAAACGGTATGAAGAAGCACATTTTGACCGCCCTGGCCGCCGCTGCGCTGCTGAGCGCCGCCTCGGTCGCCATGGCCCAGAACATCGCCATCGTGAACGGCAAAGCCGTTCCCAAGTCCCGCGTGGATGCCTTGGCCGAACAGGTGAAGCGCTCCGGCCGTCCCGTGACGCCCGAAATGCAAGGCCAGCTGAAGGAAGAAATCATCGCCCGCGAAATCTTCGTGCAGGAAGCCCAGGCCCGCGGCCTGGACGCCACCGAGGACTACAAGAACCAGTTGGAACTGACCCGCCAGTCCATCCTGATTCGGGAACTGTTTGCTGACTTCCAGAAGAAGAACCCGGTGACCGATGAAGAAATCAAGGCCGAGTACGACAAGTTTGCCGCGACCAACGCTGGCAAGGAATACCGCGCCCGCCACATCTTGGTCGAAAAAGAAGATCAGGCCAAGGCCATCATTGCCAAGCTGAAAAAGGGCGGCAAGTTTGAAGACATCGCCAAGAAAGAGTCCAAGGACCCCGGCTCCGGCGCCAATGGCGGTGACCTGGATTGGGCCAACCCCAGCAACTACGTGAAAGAGTTCTCGGACGCATTGGTAGCTTTGGCCAAGGGCAAAACCACCGAGACCCCGGTGAAGACCCAGTTTGGTTATCACATCATTCGTCTCGAAGACATCCGCGATCCCCAGTTGCCCAAGCTTGAGGACGTGAAGCCCCAGATCGCCCAACAGCTGACCCAGCAGAAGATGGGCAAGTTCCAGGAAGACCTGCGCGCCAAAGCCAAGGTGGAATAATTCCCCGGGCTTTCTGCGAAGCATTACAGTCAAAGCGCGGCCCCGGCCGCGCTTTTTCTTTGCCCGTCGTTTTTATGAGCCGCAAACCCGACCTTAGCCACCCGGACGACCAGCAGCTGGTGCGCCAGCACAGCCCGCTGGTGGGCAAGATTGCGCGCTCCCTGGCCCACAACATGCCGCCCAATGTGCTGACGGACGATCTGGTGCAGGACGGCATGCTGGGGCTGATTGACGCCATCATCCGCACCACGCGGGAGACATCTGGGGCGGAGTTTGAGCATTACCTGGCCCAGCGCGCCCGCGGGGCGATGATCGACGGCCTGCGGGCCCTGGACCCCGCCACCCGCCAGGTACGCCGCAGCATGCGGCTGGTAGAGCAAACCCTGCAGCAGCTAGGCCACCAATTGGGGCGTGCCCCAGCCGAAGGCGAAGTGGCCCAAGCCATGGACATGGCGCTGGAGGACTACCGCCAGCTGCTGCAGCAAGCGCATGGGTATTTGCTGGTTTCGCTGGACGACCTGGCCGAAAACGCCGACATGCACGGCTACCTGGAGCAATGTGCAGGCAGCGATACCGACCCGCTGGTGCTGCTGGAACGCTCGGTGTTTCGCAAGGCACTGGCCAGCAGCCTGCGGGCACTTAATGCGCAGATGCAGGAATTACTCAACCTGTATTACGTGGAGGAGCACAAGATGCACGAGATCGGTACGCGGATGGGCCTGAGCGAATCCCGTGTCTCCCAACTCCACGCCAGCGCCATCGCCGGCTTGCGCGCGCAGCTGCTGGACGCCGAGCAAAACCAGCAACTGCTACAGCCGCGCCGGGCGGTACGTTAGGCGGCGAGCCACAGCAGTGCCAGCAGCACCGGCTGGTGCAGCATGTAGTAACTCAGGCTCCAGGCTCCCAGCCAGGCCAGCGGACGCAGGGCTGGCCCAGGCACCCAGGCCGGGCCAGCTAACCGCCGGCGCAGCCACCACTGGGTGGCGGCCACGCCCCACCACATGACACCCATCCATGGGACCAGCGGAACATAGTCCTCGGTGATGGGTTTGGTGTTGATCAAGCCCAACCAGTTGAGCGGTGTTTCATTAAAGAAAGTGGCCAACCAGCCCGTATCCATTGCGCGAGCAGCTATGTATTGCATAGCAATTGCCAGCGCCCCCAGCCACCAGAGCCAGCGGCCCCAGTGCACGGTAAGGCGCGCGATCAGCAGCATCACAGCCATGCCGTGCAGTACGCCAAAGTAGATGTAGCTGTTGGGAAACATGAGCGCAGAACCCGCCGTGACCAGCAGCGCACACAGGGCAATTTGCCCCCAGCGTCGCCAGAACTGGGGCCAGCGCTGGCCTTGTTGGCCGGCCAGCGCCTGCCCGGCCCCGGCGCACAACAAAAACAGGCTCAGAATGAAAGTGCGCTGCCATGTCCACACCGGATCGGTGTAAAAGTTTTGCTGTATCAAACCCGCGTTTTGCAGGTCAAAACAGAAGTGATAAACCGTCATCCACAGCATGGCCACGCCGCGCAGCACGTCAACACTGGCGTGGCGCAAAGGCTTCATGCAGCGCCACGCCTCTGCTGGGCCGTGCCCCACAGGCTCAGGGAGAGCCCGAAACTGGCGCACAGCAGCACACACAACGCCAGGCCACTGCCTCCCAGACCACTGATGGCCAATGCAAAACAGGGGGGCCCCAGCGTAGCGCCCAGGTTACCCATTTGCGCCACGGCGCCATTGGCGCGGGCCTGCTGGGCGGGCTCCTCGTTCAGAAAAGGAATCAGCGCAAACGAACTCCCCCCTGCTAGTCCGGCCGCAAACATGAGCACCAGCGCCACCGGTGCCACCCACCAGCCCGCCCACAACCCCACACCCCAGGCTAGGCCGCTCACTCCGACCGAGACAAAAGCCCAGCGCGTCAGGCGCAGCGGTGACAACCAGTACTGCGCCACCCAGCCGGCGCAAAACGTACCTGCCACCCCGGTCAGCGGCAAGGTGGCGGCAAGCCAAACCCGGTCTGCACCACCCTGCTGGGGCAAAAACGTCAGCAGCGCTACCGCCATGCCGGTGTAGCCCAGAAAACACAGACCCGGCAAAGCGGTGGTCCAGCGTGTATAGATGTGAACATGTTGTCGAAGCAGGGCCTGCAGGTGCAAGGGCATTAGGTGCCACTGGGTAGGCGCCCCTGGTGCGCGTTGGCGCAGCACATCGGCGGGCAAAAGTAGCGCGACCGCCACAGCCACCACCGCCAAGCCCAACGCATGAACCTGGAACAGGGCTGCAAGCCCAAAACGGTCAATAAAAGGCAGCCCCGCCGCACCGGTAATGGCAAAGGCCACGCCAACAAAGGTGCTCCACAGCCCCATCGCAATGGCCCGGTGCTGCGGCGCGGCGCTGGCGGCCATGAGGGTTGGCGCGGCCACCACCACGGCCAGGTGCGAGGCCCCTTCGAGTACGCGGCTGGCCCAAAACCAGGGCAAGGGCAACAGGAATGACTGGGACAAGGCCAGCAGCGCCCCCAGGCCCAAACCACCCACCAGCAGGCGCCGGTAACCGATGCGCGGGGCCAGCAGCCCCATGGTCACCCCCAGCAAGAGGCCCACCATCCCCACGGTGGACAACACCCAGCCCATGCTGGCAGCGGTGGCCGCGTAGTGGTTTTGCAACTCAACAAATGCCACGGCAATTTTGGCAAATTGCATGGCGGCCAAAATGCCGCTGAGCCATAACACGGCCACACGGGGCCAATGGGTAGAGGGTGTGGGTGTAGGAACTTGGACCATGGGAAGCGCCGCAGTGTACCGCCTGGGATCGGCGGCTGGGATAATCCCAAGCCATGTCTTTGCAAGATTTTCAACTTGAACTTTTGGCACCTGCACGTACGGCAGACATCGGCATCGAAGCCGTCAACCACGGGGCCGATGCGGTCTACATCGGTGGCCCCGGTTTTGGCGCACGGTCAAGTGCCGACAACAGCGTGGCCGACATCGCGCGACTGGCGCACCATGCGCACCGCTTCAACAGCCGCATCTTCGTCACCATGAACACCATCCTGCGGGATGACGAGCTGGAGCCCGCGCGCCAGCAGGCCTGGCAGCTGTATGAAGCCGGGGTCGATGCCCTGATCGTGCAGGACATGGGCCTGCTGGCCATCGACATGCCACCGCTGCAACTGCATGCCAGCACCCAGACCGACATCCGCACGCCTGAAAAAGCGCGTTTTCTACAGGACGTGGGGCTTTCCCAGATCGTGCTGGCGCGTGAACTCACCACCCAACAAATCGCAGCCATCCGCGCCGCCACTGATCCTGAAAAGTGCACGCTGGAGTTTTTCATCCACGGTGCCCTGTGTGTGGCCTACAGCGGCCAGTGTTACATCAGCGCCGCCCACACCGGCCGCAGCGCCAACCGGGGTGAGTGCAGCCAGGCCTGCCGCCTACCCTATCAGGTGGTGGACGACAAGGGCCGCTTTGTAGCCCACGACAAGCACGTGCTATCCATGAAGGACAACAACCAGAGCGAGAACCTGGCCGCGCTGGTGGATGCGGGTATCCGCAGCTTCAAGATCGAGGGCCGTTACAAGGACATGGGTTATGTGAAAAACATCACCGCCCATTACCGCAAGCTGCTGGACCGCCTGATCGAAGACCGCCAAGACTCGGACCAACCGTTGGCACGTAGCAGCAGCGGCATCACCACGTTCACCTTCGAGCCCGACCCGAACCAGAACTTCAACCGCGAGTTCACCGACTACTTTGTGCAGGGCCGCCAAATTGACATCGGCGCCTTCGACAGCCCCAAGAACCCGGGCCAGACCATTGGTTTTGTCACCAAAGTCAACACCGACAGCGTGGAGCTGGAACTGAACGACCGCAACCAGGCGCTCAGCAACGGCGATGGCCTGTGCTACTACGACCTGCAGAAGGAACTGGTGGGCCTGGCCATCAACCGCGCAGAGGCCCTGAACGCAGCCAAGGGCCTGTGGCGCGTCTTCCCCAAAGACCCGCTACCCGGCCTGAAAGACCTGCGCAAGGGTGTGGAGGTGAACCGCAACCGCGATGTGAACTGGACCCGCGTGCTGGACAAAAAAAGCAGCGACCGGCGTATTGGCGTCTGGGCCACCCTGCAGCAGACGGCGCGGGGCATTGCGCTCACGCTGACCGACGAAGACGGCTTCGTGGGCACGGCCCAGACTGACCTGAGGCCTGAACCTGCCAAAGACCCTGCCGCCGCAGATGCCAGCAACCGAACCCAAATCAGCAAACTGGGCGCTACGATTTTTGAAGCAACTTCCGCAGATGTGACGGGGGCTAAGGGCCTGTTTGTGCCTGCATCGGTGTTGAACCCCCTGCGCCGTGAGGCGGTGGAAGCGCTGGAGCGTGCCCGCGCAGCAGGCTTCCAGCGCCTGACGCCCACCCCACCGGTGGAGCCGCCTGTGGCCTACCCCGAGGGCACCCTGAGCTACCTGGCCAACGTGTTCAACCAGGCCGCCCACGGCTTTTATGCCAAACATGGCGTGAAGGTCATTGCCCCGGCCTACGAGGCCGTGGAAGAACTTGGCGAAGTGAGCCTGATGATCACCAAACACTGTGTGCGCTTCTCGCTGAGCCTGTGCCCCAAACAGGCCAAGGGCGTGATGGGCGTGCAAGGCCAGGTGAAGGCCGAGCCACTCCAGCTCATCAACGGCAAGGAAAAACTTACCCTGCGCTTTGACTGCAAACCCTGCGAGATGCATGTGGTGGGCAAGATGAAGACCAGTGTGGCCAACCAGAGCCGCCAAGAACTGCTGGAGGCCGCGCAGGGCGTGCCCATGGCTTTCCACAAAACCCGGCCACGCCAGGAATTCGGCCACTGAGGAGCGGTACACGCCAGACCCATGCCCATGCGGCAGAGCCATGCCTGTGTGAAGTGTTATCCGAAGGGACTGGACAGCCCCGGCCCAGACTCGCTACCCTAGGCCCTGGGCGACCCATCGGGTTTTGTCCTTTACCGGAGACGCAACATGACGACTTCGACCGCTCCCCTCCCCCAAGGCAGCCACGATGTCAGCCCGCTGGCGGCGGCCATTGCCCGCAACACGGATGAAGGCGGGCTGGGCAAATTCCTGGAGAGTTACCGCTGGAGCGTGCTCGCCCAGTACGTGCAGCCCGCCACCTTGCCACGCGGGCACCTGCTGATTGCCCAGGGTGCCCGGGAGCGAAGCCTGTACTTTCTGGAAAGCGGTGACCTCAAGGTGGACACCAAAACCAGCGCAGGCCTGGTGCACCTGGCCATTTTGGGGCCTGGCACGGTGGTGGGGGAAGGCAGCTTTTTTTCGGGCTTGCCGCGTAATGCCTCGGTGGCGGCCTATAGCGACTGCAAAGTCTGGGAGATGGGTTTGGCCCGGTTTGCCTCGCTCGCGCACGAACACCCCAGCGTGGCTTTGGCCCTAAGCCAGGCCCTAGGCGCGGTAATGGCCAGCCGCATGCTCGATGTCAGCAAACGGCTGGCGCTGACCTAGCTCATCGCGGCGGGTTGGGTGGGGTGGACAACAGCTGCCACGCCAGCCGCAAACCCAACCAGGCATTGCCAATGGCAAACACCGCAATGACCAGACTGGCCAATGCGGTGAGTGGGTAGTGCTGCACGATCCACACCAGGGCCGTGGACAGCCCATTCAGCGCCAGCATGAGCCAGAACGCAGGCTTGCGTGGCTGGAACAGGCGGCGCCAGTGGATCATGCGACTTCGGTCACAAACTGCTCACGGGCACGGCGCACCTTTTTCAGGCTCACCAACCAGTCACCCTCGTCTGCGCGGTAACCAAGCGGCAGAATCGCCACGCTGCGCAGGCCGCGGGCCTTCAGACCCAAAATTTCGTCCAGCGCCTTGGGATCGAACCCTTCCATGGGGGTTGCGTCCACCTGCTCTTCAGCTGCAGCAATCAGCGCGGTACCCAGGCCAATGTAAGCCTGGCGGGCGGCGTGTTGGTAGTTAACCTCGGCATCGCGCTGGGGGTACATGCCCAGCAGCATCTGGCGGTAGTTTTCCCAACCTTCGTTCTTGAAGCCACGCTCGGTGTTCACCAGATCAAACATGGTGTTGATGCGGTCGGCGGTGTAGTTGTCCCAGGCGGCAAACACCAGCAAGTGCGAGCTGTCGGTGACTTGCTCCTGGTTCCAGGCGATCGGTTTGATACGCTCGCGCACTTCTTTGCTGGTCACCACAAACACTTCGTAGGGCTGCAGGCCGCTGGAGGTGGCGGTCAGGCGAATCGCCTCCAGAATGCGGTCCAGCTTCTCTTGGGGCACCACTTTGGCGGGGTTGAACTTTTTGGTGGCGTAACGCCATTGCAGCTTCTGGATCAAATCGGACATGTCATCTCGAAAATTGGTTGGTAAGGCAACAGATTTTGGGCAACTTCGCCGGATTACAAGGCCAAGGAACCCAATTCACGGAGTGCGGCCTACCGCATTCCCCGGCGCCCAGCCAGGATGCCCGAAAAGTGCTACCAGTCTGCCTTGCTGAGGATCAACCCGCCGTACACCATGCTACCCACGGCGATGGCGGGCAAGTTGTACAGCCAACGGACCCTGCGCGCGGCGCCAGAAGCCAACGCCAGAAACTCCGCCACCCCCAGGCCCAAACGCTGCGCCAACAAGTACGACGCCAGCAAACCCACAACACCGGCGCCTATAAACCAGGCCCCCGTCCCTGCTTGCATCAGATGGGCGTCGCCCCAGAGCCAATCCCAAGCGAATACCACACCTCCCAAAACCATGGCCAAAGCCCACCAAGAGATGGTGGTAAAGGCTCCCAGCACCGCCACCGCCGCGGCCGGGGCCAGATAGGAGAAGCGTCGAACGGCGGCTAGTTCCAAAGCTCAGCGGCGTTTACGCCACCCACTTGCGCGCGTTGTGCCAGAGCTGCATCCACGGGCTGTGCGCGTTCTGGTCCAGGTTGGTCCAGCTCATCTGCACATTACGGAACACACGCTCGGGGTGCGGCATCATGGCGGTGAAGCGGCCGTCGGCCGTGGTCACCGCGGTCAACCCGCCGGGGCTGCCGTTGGGGTTGAACGGGTAGGCTTCGGTGGCCGCACCGCTGTTGTCCACGTAGCGCATGGCTGCAATCGCCTTGTCCGCATTGCCGCGGTACTTGAAGTTGGCAAAGCCCTCACCGTGGGCCACGGCAATCGGCAGGCGCATGCCGGCCAGGTCCTTGAAGAACAGGCTGGGCGACTCCAGCACTTCCACCAGCGAGAGGCGTGCCTCAAAGCGCTCGCTCTGGTTGGTGGTGAAGCGTGGCCAGTCTTGTGCGCCGGGGATGATGTCCGCCAGCTCGGCAAACATCTGGCAGCCGTTGCACACGCCCAGGCCGAACGTGTCTTGGCGGGCAAAGAAAGCCTTGAACTGGTCGGACAGGCCGTCGTTGAAGGTGATGCTGCGTGCCCAGCCAATGCCAGCGCCCAGTGTGTCGCCGTAGCTGAAACCACCGCAGGCCACCACGCCCTTGAAGTCGGCCAGCTTGGCGCGGCCGGTCTGCAGGTCGGTCATGTGCACGTCGTAGGCCTCAAAGCCGGCTTCGGTAAAGGCGTAGGCCATTTCCACATGCGAGTTGACGCCCTGTTCGCGCAGCACGGCCACCTTGGGGCGGTTTTTCAGGATCGCCGGCGCTATCGTTTTAGTAGCTGCTTGCGCAGACTCCACGAGGGCCAGGGCACTATTTGGCATGTAAACATGCAGGCCGGGGTCGTTTTCGGCACCTGCTGCTGCGTGCTCGGCATCGGCACACACGGGGTTGTCGCGCTGCTGGGCAATCTTCCAGCTCACGGCGTCCCACACCTGGTGCAGGTCGGCCAGTTTGGCGCTGAAGATGCTCTTGGCGTCGCGCCAGATTTGTAGCTCACCCTTGCCCGCGGCAATGGCGTCGGTGGCGGGACGGGTCTTGCCGATGAAGTGGCTGAACTTGGACAGGCCATGCTCCCGCAGCGTCGCCATAACGTCCGAGCGTTCGGCCGTACGCACCTGCAGCACCACGCCCAGCTCTTCGCTGAACAGCGCCTTGAGCGTCAGTTCCTCACGGCGGGCACCCACCTGCCCTGCCCAGTTCTTGCTGTCGCCCACATCCATGCGGCTATCGCTGATGCCGTCGCCTTCGGTGACCAGCATGTCCACATTCAGCGCCACGCCCACACGGCCCGCAAAGGCCATTTCGGCCACCGTGGCCAGCAGGCCACCGTCGCCCCGGTCGTGATACGCCAGTACTTGGCCCTTGGCACGCAAGGCGTTCACAGCGCTCACCAGGTTCACCAGGTCTTTGGCGTCGTCCAGATCGGGCACGGTGTCGCCGGTCTGGTCCAGCGTTTGCGCCAGGATGCTGGCGGCCATGCGGTGCTGGCCCTTGCCCAGGTCGATCAGGACCAGGGTGGTGTCGTCGGTGGCGTTCAGTTGTGGCGTCAGCGTGCCGCGCACGTCCTGCAACGTGGCAAAACCGCTCACGATCAGGGACACGGGGGAAGTGACCTTCTTGTCCTTGCCCTCGTCTTTCCATTGCGTGCGCATGGACAGGCTGTCCTTGCCCACTGGGATGGAAATGCCCAGGGCTGGGCACAGCTCCATGCCCACGGCCTTGACCGTGGCGTACAGCGCAGCGTCTTCACCGGGCTCGCCACAGGCGGCCATCCAGTTGGCAGACAGTTTGACGCGTGGCAGCTCAATCGGCGCAGCCAGCAGATTGGTAATCGCCTCGGCCACCGCCATACGGCCGGACGCAGGCGCGTTGATCGCGGCCAGCGGCGTGCGTTCACCCATGGACATGGCTTCACCGGCAAAACCCTTGAAGTCGGCCAGCGTGACGGCGCAATCTGCCACAGGCACTTGCCAGGGGCCCACCATCTGGTCGCGGTGGGTCAGGCCACCGACGGTGCGGTCGCCAATGGTGATCAGGAAGCGCTTGGACGCAACGGTCGGGTGCGCCAGCACGTCGATGACGGCCTTCTGGATGTCCACGCCGGTCAGGTCCAGTGGCTTGAAGGTACGCGCCACGGTCTTCACATCGCGGTGCATCTTGGGCGGCTTGCCCAGCAGCACGTTCATGGGCATGTCGACGGGCGACTCTGCGCCCTCGTCCACCAGCTGCAGTTGGCGCTCTTCAGTCGCCACGCCAATCACCGCAAACGGGCAGCGCTCGCGCTCGCACAGTGCTGTGAACTGGTCCAGCGACTCGGGCGCAATCGCCATCACATAGCGTTCCTGGCTCTCGTTGCACCAGATTTCCTTGGGCGCCATGCCGGACTCTTCGAGCTTCACGGCACGCAGGTCAAAACGCGCACCACGGCCCGCGTCATTGGTCAACTCGGGGAAGGCGTTACTCAAGCCACCCGCGCCCACGTCGTGGATCGCCAGGATGGGGTTTTGGTCGCCCTGCATCCAGCACTGGTTGATGACTTCCTGAGCACGGCGCTCGATCTCGGGGTTACCGCGCTGCACGGAGTCAAAGTCCAGTTCGGCTGCGTTCGCGCCCGTCGCCATGGAACTGGCGGCGCTGCCACCCATGCCGATGCGCATGCCAGGGCCGCCCAATTGGATCAGCAGGCTGCCGGCGGGGAATTCGATCTTGTGCGTCTGGCCGGCATCGATGATGCCCAGGCCACCGGCAATCATGATGGGCTTGTGGTAACCGCGTGCCACGGTGTCCACATCGCTGGCCACGGTCTGTTCGTATTCGCGGAAATAGCCCAGCAGGTTGGGACGACCAAATTCGTTGTTGAAGGCTGCGCCACCCAGCGGGCCTTCGACCATGATTTGCAGCGGGCTGGCAATGTGCTCGGGCTTGCCCATGGTGCTGCCCCAGAGCTTGGACACGGTAAAGCCGGTCAGGCCCGCCTTGGGCTTGGAGCCGCGGCCGGTGGCGCCCTCGTCGCGGATTTCACCGCCCGCGCCGGTGGAGGCGCCGGGGAATGGAGAGATCGCAGTCGGGTGGTTGTGGGTCTCCACCTTCATCAGGATGTGGTTGGTTTCGCTATGTTTTTCGTAGCTGGCTGCGCTTATTTCACGGAGGCTAGAGGCTGATTTGGCTACAAAGCGCTCGACCTGCACGCCTTCCATGACGGAGGCGTTGTCCGAGTACGCGACCAGCATGTATTGGGGGGCCAGTTGGTGCGTGTTGCGGATCATGCCGAACATGCTCTTGTCCTGCGCCACGCCGTCGATGGTGAACTGGGCGTTGAAAATCTTGTGGCGGCAGTGTTCGCTGTTGGCCTGGGCGAACATCATCAGCTCCACATCGGTGGGGTTGCGGCCCAGCGTGGTGAAAGCGTTGACCAGGTAATCAATCTCGTCGGCGGCCAGGGCCAGTCCGAACTGGGTGTTGGCTTTCACCAGCGCATCCTTGCCACCGCCCAGCACATCCACATGGTCCATGGGCGCGGGCTGCAGCGCGTTGAACAGCTCCTGTGCCTGGGCGCGGTCCAGCATGGCGCTTTCGGTCATGCGGTCGTGCAGCAGCGCGGCCAAGGCCTGCAGTTGCTCGGGTGTCAGCGCGGTTTTGGACAGCAGCCCGTTTTTCAGCGTCAGGCGGTACTCCACCAAGCGCTCGATACGTTTAACGGCAAAACCGCAGTTGTGGGCAATGTCGGTCGCTTTGGACGCCCAAGGACTCACGGTGCCAAAACGGGGGCTGACCACGATGCTGGCACCGTCCACCGGACCGGTGTAGGGGTCGCCATAGGTCAGCAAGGCGGCCAATTTGGCGGCCAGGGGCTGCTCCAGCGGGGTTTCGGTGGCCACCAGATGCACAAATCGGGCAGAAATGCCCGAAATCTTGTCATGCACGCCCTGCAGAAGCGGCAAAAGCTGTTGAACGCGGAAATTGCTCAGGGCGTTGCCGCCTTCGAAAGAAGTGATGTGCAGGGTCACGGTGGTGGCCTAGGAAAGATGAAGCGTGCCCGAAGGGCTGGATGGGTGAGCGGTGATTTTAACTGGCTGTGCGGCGGGCTTTGGGGCGACAGAAGGCCTTTCCCGGGCGCACAATTTAGGCAGGGCGCAGGCCCGTCCCGCCAACCGGAGAATTGTCAGTGGCGCTTTTATCCAAATTTCGCAATCTTTTCCAGGCGCCCTCGGCCCCGGCGGCCCCTTTGCCCATCATCGACCCCACCGGGCATCTGCCCGAGCGGCGCGTGCGTCCGCGGCTCAATGCCCGGCCCGATCTGCGCATTGTGGTGATTGACGACTCGGCCACCGTATGCGCGGCCTTGCGCAAGATCTTGCAAAGCATTGGCCTGAACGTGCGCATTGCCGGCGACGCCGAAAACGGCCTGGCTATGGTGATGGCCGATCCGCCGGACCTGATTTTTCTGGACATCGTGCTGCCGCAAATGAACGGTTTTTCGGCCCTGCGGGTGCTGCGCCGCAACGCGCTGACCCGCGCCATTCCGGTCATCATGATCAGCGGCAACGAGCAGGCCACCGAGCAGTTCTTTGGCAGCGCCATTGGTGCGGACGATTTCATGAAGAAGCCCTTCTCGCGGCTGGAGGTGTTTGAGCGCATCGAACGCCTGCTGGACGAGCAACACGTGCCACGCCGCAAAACCCCCATGACCATGCCCGCGCCGCTGGGCAGTTGACACTGCTGACCCAGCCCGCTTGAATGCGGCCTAAGCCCGGAGATCAGTTGCCTGCTTTGCCAGGCTTCTTCTGCAAGGCGCGCAGATCATTCGCCAGTTGTTCACTCGCCATACGCATTTTTTCCATCATGGGGCTCAACAAAGCGGGCATGGCGGCCATGACGCCCTGCATGACCTGAGGCATTTTTGCGATCATGGACTGCCCCGTCGGGCTTTGGTAGAAGGCAATCATTCCATCCACTTCTTCTTGGGTGAAATACTTGGAATACAGCTGCAGGTTGATCGATTTCATCAGCTCTGGGGTCAAGGTTTCGCCCATGATCTCTGACGATCTGGCCACGTAGCGATCCAATACTTTCTGCTCTTCTGCCGTAGGTTTTTTGCCTGCCAGGGCCTGCTCCATGCTGGACTTCATCAGGCCCTGGATTTGGGGCCGTACCGAATCCATCATCTTCTCTACCTGGACCAGGTTCAGCAGCAATTCAATAGACTGCTGACTGGGGGCCGCCGCATGCGAGACCAATGAACACGCCGCAATCAGCGACGCCACAAGAATACGTTTCATCTTCTTCTCCCTGAAAACCACAATGCTAACGGCAACGAAAGACGCAAACGCATCGGGTCTGGGATAATCCCGCCCCATGACTATCACCTACAAAGACGCTGACGGCGTTGCAGGCATGCGCGTGGCGGGCAAGCTGGCCTCCGAAGTTCTGGACTACCTCACCCCCTTCGTCCAACCCGGCGTCACCACCAACGCACTCGACAAGCTGGCGCACGACTTCATCACCCAGGTCCAAGGCGGCATTCCCGCCCCGCTCAATTACACCGGCGGCGGCAACATCCCCTACCCCAAGTCCATCTGCACCTCGGTCAACCACCAAGTCTGCCACGGCATCCCCAACGACAAGCAGCTCAAAAAGGGCGACATCGTCAACATCGACGTCACCGTCATTAAAGATGGCTGGCACGGCGACACCAGTCGCATGTTCATGGTGGGCGAGGTATCGATTGCCGCCAAGCGCCTGTGCGCCATCACCTACGACGCGATGTGGCACGGCATCAAAATGGTCAAACCCGGCATCCACCTGGGCGACATCGGCCATGCGATCCAGAAATTTGCCGAAGGCCAGGGCTTTAGCGTGGTGCGCGAGTTTTGCGGCCACGGCATCGGCCGCATCTTCCACGAAGAGCCGCAAGTGTTGCACTACGGCCGCCCTGGCACGCTGGAGAAGCTGGTGGAAGGCATGACCTTCACCATTGAGCCCATGATCAACGCCGGCGGCAAAGACATCAAGGACGGCCCTGAAAAAGACGGCTGGAGCATCGTCACCAAAGACCGCTCGCTCTCCGCCCAGTGGGAGCACACCGTGCTGGTGACTCCTACCGGCTACGAGGTGATGACGCTGTCGGCAGGCAGTCCGGCCACCCCGGCCTTCGTCAGCGCCTGAGTTCCCAAACCCCATGACCGAGCTGCAGGCCCTGCGCGCCGAGTACCGCGCGCACAAAGCGCAGTTGCTGCAAACCATTGCGGCGCCCCAATCGACCGGGCGCGCCGTGCGCAAGGTGCTGCAACGCATGTCCCAGCTTACCGACAGCGTGCTGGTGCGCCTGTGGCAGCAGGCTGGCCTGGGTGAACCCTTTGCCTTGCTGGCAGTGGGCGGTTTTGGACGCGGCGAGCTGTTCCCGCACTCGGATGTGGACGTGCTGGTGCTGCTGCCCGACGGCCAGTCGCCCGAGTTTGATAGCGAACTCAAGAAGAAAATCGAAGCCTTTATTGGTAGCTGCTGGGACGTGGGCCTGGAAATTGGCTCCAGCGTGCGCACCCTGGCCGACTGCCTGGCCGAGGCCGAAAAAGACGTGACGGTGCAAACCGCGCTGCTGGAGTGCCGCCTCATCACGGGCAACCAGGCGCTGGTGACCCAGTTCCAGCAGGCCTTTTTTGCGGCCATGGACCCCAAGGCATTTTTTGTGGCCAAAACGCTGGAAATGCGCCAGCGCCACACCAAGTTTGAAGACACGCCCTACTCGCTGGAGCCCAATTGCAAAGAGTCGCCCGGTGGCCTGCGCGACCTGCAGGTGATCTTGTGGGTGGCCAAGGCGGCGGGCTATGGCAAGGACTGGGCCGACCTAGCGGCCAGCGGCCTGGCGACGGATTTCGAGGTCAAGCAGATCCAACGCAACGAGACCCTGCTGCTGCTGATTCGCGCGCGCCTGCACCTGATTGCCAACCGGCGTGAAGACCGCCTGATCTTTGACATGCAGACCGCTGTGGCCGAGTCGTTTGGCTACATCACCCTGGCGCCCGACCCGAACAAACGCAACTTTGTGCGCGCCAGCGAAGCGCTGATGAAGCGGTATTACTGGGCTGCCAAAGCGGTGACCCAGCTCAACCAGATTTTGTTGTTGAACATTGAGGAGCGGCTCAACCCCTCCACCCATGCGCCACGCCGTATCAATGCGCATTTCAACGACAAGGCCGGCATGATCGACGTGGCCAGCGACGACCTGTACCGCCGCAACCCGCACGCGATTCTGGAAACCTTTCTGATCTACCAGACCACGGTTGGCGTGAAAGGCCTGTCGGCCCGCACACTGCGCGCGCTGTACAACGCACGTGACCTGATGGACGCCAAGTTCCGCAGCGACCCGGTCAACCGTGCCACCTTCCTGCAAATCATGCAGGCGCCCGAAGGCATTACCCATGCCATGCGCCTGATGAACCAGACCTCGGTGCTGGGGCGTTACCTCTGGGTGTTCCGCAAGATCGTGGGCCAGATGCAGCACGACCTGTTCCACGTCTACACCGTGGACCAGCACATCCTGATGGTGCTGCGCAATGCGCGGCGCTTCTTCATGGGGGAGCATGCGCATGAATATCCGTTTTGCTCGCAACTGGCCTCGGGTTGGGACAAGCCCTGGATTTTGTACGTGGCCGCACTGTTCCACGACATTGCCAAAGGCCGCGGTGGCGACCACTCGGAGCTGGGCGTGGACGAGGCACGCCGCTTCTGCAAACAGCATGGCATTGCCGCCGAAGATTCCCAACTCATCGAGTTTCTGGTCGGCGAGCACCTGACCATGAGCCGCATTGCGCAGAAGTCCGACCTGTCGGACCCTGAGGTGATTGCCGCGTTTGCCAAGCGGGTGGGCAACGAACGTTACCTGACCGCGCTGTACCTGCTGACCGTGGCCGACATCCGCGGCACCAGCCCCAAGGTGTGGAACGCCTGGAAGGGCAAGCTGCTGGAAGACCTGTACAAATACACCGCCCGCGTGTTGGGTGGCCGTGCGCCCGACCCCGATGCCGAGGTGGAGGCCCGCAAACGGGAAGCCTTGGTGATGATTGCGCTGTACGCCATGCCGTTTGAGGCGCACAAGCCGCTGTGGGACACGCTGGACGTGAGTTATTTCATGCGCCACGACGCAGCCGACATTGCCTGGCACACCAAACAACTCTCGCGCCATGTGGGCACCCCCCAGCCCATCGTGCGGGCCCGCCGCTCGCCCGTGGGCGAAGGCCTTCAGGTGCTGGTCTACACCCAAGACCAGCCCGATTTGTTTGCCCGCATCTGTGGCTACTTTGACCAGGGTGGCTTCAGCATTCTGGATGCACGCGTCCACACCACCCACCAGGGTTATGCGCTGGACACCTTCCAAGTGGTGACCACGGCCGACATGGACGAGCACTACCGCGAGATGACCAGCCTGCTGGAAACCGGCCTGTCGCAGGCCATTGCCGAGGCTGGCCCCCTGCCAGCGCCCAGCCGGGGCCGGGTCTCACGCCGGGTCAAGAGTTTCCCGATCGCGCCGCGTGTGTCGCTCAAGCCCGACGAAAAAGCGCAGCGCTGGCTGCTCAATATCTCGGCCAGCGACCGGCTGGGCCTGCTCTACAGCGTAGCCCGCGTTCTGGCGCGCCACAACATCGTGGTGCAGCTGGCCAAGGTGGCCACACTGGGTGAACGTGTCGAAGATACCTTTCTCATCCACGGCCCGCAGCTGCAGCACAACCGCGCGCAGATCGAGATCGAAACCGAGCTGCTGGACGCCCTCAAAGCCTAGGCACTGCAGGCGTGCCGTACACGCAGGCCCGCATGCGTCCACCGTGTTTGGCCGCGTACAGCGCCTTGTCGGCCTGGGCAAACAACTCCGCCGGCCCACCCGCCAGCACGGTAGACCAAGTGGCAATGCCAATGCTGACCGTGACATGGGGGGCTGTGGGGGAGCTGTCGTGACGTATGGCCAACGCAGCCAGTGCTTTCATGACCTTGTCGGCCATGGCAGCAGCACCGGCATCGCCGGTATCGGGCAGCAGCAGGGCAAACTCTTCGCCGCCCAGGCGGGCCGGCAAATCTTGCTGACGGCAACTCGCGCGCAACAAGGCGCCTAGCTGGCGCAACACCGCGTCCCCCTCGGGGTGGCCATAACGGTCGTTGTAGAGCTTGAAGTGGTCTACATCCAGCAGCAACAAAGACAAAGGCTCTGTACGCCGCCCCAAGCGCACCAGCTCGTGGGCCAGGCGCTCGTCAAACTGGCGGCGGTTGGCAATGCCGGTGAGTGCATCGGTGCTGGAGAGTGTTTCCAGCGTGCCGACCTGCTCCCGCAGCACCGCCAGCAGGCCGTTGATGCCCTGGGTCAGGGCGCCAATTTCATCCGGCCGGTCGTAGGCCAAGGTTTGCTCCCAGCGCCGGGTGGCGCTGAGTTCAGCCACATCCAGGCGCAAACGGGCAATCGGGCGCACCAGCCACCAGTGCACCGTGATCAGCAGCACCAAGCCGGTGGCCAGGGCCACCACGGCCAGCTGCACCAGCACGTCCTTGATCACGCGCTGGCCCTGTGCCATGAGCTTGCGGTCCATGTGGATGCGCACCCAGGCCAGCGGTTGGGCCTCCAGGTCCTGCAACAGGTACTTCAGGGTAATGGCTTCGGGCGCAAACTGCGCCTGCAAGTCGCCGTGTTGGAGGTAGTTGAAATCGGGCAGCTTCCAAGCCACAGCGGCCACCTCGGTCTCGGCCGGCTGGGCGGCCGTGTTCTCGACCGTGAAGGCCGCGCCGGCGTACTGGGCCATCACCTCCAGCGTGCGGGCATCCAGTTCGCGCGCCATCACCACCGTTCCCACCGCCGGGCCCATGCCGTTGCTTTGCACAATGCCGGTCCAGCAGACCACGCACAGCGCGTTTTGCAGGCGCGCCAGGCCACACGCAGTACGCCCCGCTTGCTGCGGCTGCCTGGCCCAACGCCGCAGCAGTGGGGCCACCAGATCCCCCGCCTGGGCCACGGTGCCACCGCCAAACGCCCGGGCGCCAAAGCCATGCACCTGGCCCTGCAGATTCATCAGCAAAATGGCATGGAGGTTGGAGCTTTGCATAGCCTCTTGGCCAATATTGCTGCGCTCGAAGACGGTGTCGGGCCGTTGCATGTGGCGGTAGAGCTGATCCCAAAACGCCCAGTCGTGGTTGAGCGCGCTCACGGTCGACATCTGCTCGTCAAAGCCGCTGACCACGCGCTTGGCGCTGTCCAGCGCAAAGTTGCGCTCCATGTTGTCAAAAGTGGGCAGCAGGCTGTTTTTCATCAGCAGCAAGCCCAGGCTACCCATGCAACCAAACACCAACGCAAACACCACCACGATCCGGGGGCCAATACCCAGACCGGCCAACAGGGGGCGACCGGGCTCGCTCATGGGTGGAACCAGACGTGCATCATGGTGCCTCAGCTTAGCGCCAAATGCGCCTGTGCGCCACCCTGATACAAACCCGTGGGTTTATAGTCTTTTAGGGCCCTAGCCCTCGTGGAATATGCGCAAGCAGCTACTAATTAAATAGCAACCCACCGCCTCAATCGTCTTCTGCAGCCGCGATCCCGGGGAACAGCACCTCGGTGTAGCCAAACTGGCTGAAGTCACGCATGCGCATGGGGTAGAGCTTGCCCCACAGGTGGTCACATTCGTGCTGCACCACACGGGCGTGGAAGCCATCCACCGTGCGGTCGATGGCGTCGCCATACTGGTCAAACCCGGTGTAGCGAATGTGCGACCAGCGTGGCACCAAGCCGCGCAAGCCCGGCACCGACAGGCAGCCTTCCCAGTCGCTTTCCTCGGCCTCGCCCAAAGGCGTGATGACCGGGTTGCACAACACCGTGGGCGGCACAATGGGGCGGTCCGGGTAGCGCGGGTTGCGGTCGTTGGAGCCAAAAATCACGAGCTGCAGGTCCACGCCGATCTGCGGCGCCGCCAATCCAGCCCCGTTGGCGGCCCGCATGGTGTCCAGCAGGTCGGTGATCAACAGGTGCAAGGCATCGCTGTCGAATGCGGTTACCGGTTGCGCCACGCGCAGCAGGCGTGGGTCGCCCATCTTCAAAATTTCACGCACTGTCATGGTTTGCCTTTCTGTTCGCCCGGCACAATCCGGGGCATGTTTGTGCCACCCAATCCCCCACCCGCCACAGCACACCCACCGCTACCACGCTGGCTGCAGTGGCTGTTGCGCGCGCTGGCGGTGGTGAGTCTGGCACTCGGTTTTCTGGGCATGTTTTTGCCGGTGCTGCCCACCACGCCCTTCATTTTGCTGGCCGCATGGGCAGCAGCCCGTAGCTCCCCGCGCCTGCTGGCCTGGCTGGAACAGCACCGCCTGTTTGGCCAGATGCTGCGCGACTGGCGCCAGGGCGGTGTGGTCAGTCGCAAGGCCAAATGGGGCGCCACCGGGGTTATGTCCGCCAGCGCAGTGTTGTTGCTGCTCACGGTTCCCAAGCTGTGGGTCGCCGTAGCTGCCATTGCCTGCATGGCCACGGTGCTGACTTGGCTGTGGCGGCGGCCGGAATCCCTGCCCACCCAGGCCTGAGCCACGGGGCACAGTGCGGTCACTCGGGCTGGGCCTGTAGCAGCGCCAGCATGGCCTCTTCGTCCAGTACCGGCACGCCCAGTTCTTGGGCCTTGTCGAGTTTGCTGCCGGCCTCAGCCCCCGCCACCACGTAGTTGGTTTTCTTGCTGACCGAGCCAGCCACCTTGGCGCCAGCGGCTTCCAGCAGGTCTTTGGCTTGGTCGCGGCTCAGCGTGGGGAAGGTGCCGGTCAGCACAAAGGTCTTGCCGGCCAGCGGCTTGGGCGCCTGGGCAGCGGCTTCACCCTCTACCCAGGTCACACCACAGGCGCGCAGCTGCTCCACCACCTCGCGGTTGTGCGCCTGCGCAAAAAAGGTGTGCAGGCTTTTGGCAACGATGGGTCCCACGTCACTCACACCGGTCAGGGCTTCCTCGGAAGCATCCATGATGGCGTCCAAGGTGCCGAAGTGGCGTACCAGTTCCTTGGCGGTGGCCTCGCCCACATGGCGAATACCCAGGCCAAACAGGAAACGGGGCAAGGTGGTTTGTTTGGACTTTTCCAGCGCATCGACAATGTTCTGGGCTGATTTTTCGGCCATGCGGTCCAGGGCGGCGAGTGCGGTCAGCCCGAGCTTGTACAGGTCCGGCAGGGTACGAATGACCTGCGTGTCCACCAACTGCTCCACCAGCTTTTCACCCAAGCCCTCCACCTCCACCGCACGGCGCTGCGCATAGTGCAGGATGGCCTGTTTGCGCTGGGCCGGGCAGAACAGGCCGCCGCTGCAACGGTGGTTCATCTCGGTCTTTTCACGCACCACGGCGCTGCTGCAGATGGGGCAGGTGCGGGGCATACGGAAATTGGGGACATAGGTCGGGCGGGTCGCAGCCACCACGCCCACCACTTCAGGAATCACGTCGCCCGCGCGGCGCACGATGACGTTATCGCCCACGCGTGCCCTCTTGCGTCGCAACTCAAACAGGTTGTGCAGCGTCGCGTTGGACACCGTGGTGCCGCCCACAAACACCGGGTCGAGGCGCGCCACGGGTGTGAGCTTGCCGGTGCGGCCCACCTGCACGTCAATACCCAGCACCTTGGTGATTTGCTCCTGCGCCGGGTATTTGTGTGCCACGGCCCAGCGAGGTTCACGCGTCACAAAGCCCAGCTGGCGCTGCAGGGCCAGGCTGTTGACCTTGTAGACCACGCCATCAATGTCGTAGGGCAACTGGTCGCGTGCGGCACCGATGCGCTGGTGGTACGCTATCAATTCGGGAGCGCCTTGCGCAGTATCCACCTGGGCTGCAACCGGAAAACCCCATGATTTGAGGGTTTGCAGCATCGCGTAGTGTGTGGCGAACGCCGGGCCGCCCTGCTCTGCCGGGGTCACCTCACCCAAGCCGTAGGCAAAGAAGCTCAGCGGCCGCTGGGCCGCAATGCCGGGGTCCAGCTGGCGCACGGCGCCAGCGGCGGCGTTGCGCGGGTTCACAAAAGTCTTTTCACCCTTCTCGCGCTGCTTCTCGTTCATGGCTTCGAAATCGTCGCGGCGCATATAGACCTCACCACGCACTTCCAGCACGGCGGGCACACCCTCTGGCAACTTCAAGGGAATCTGGCCAATGGTGCGGATGTTTTGCGTGACGTCTTCGCCATATTCGCCATCACCGCGCGTGGCAGCCTGCACCAGCACACCCTGCTCGTAGCGCAGGCTCATGGCCAGGCCGTCGAACTTGAGCTCGGCCACGTACTCCACCAGTGCGTCGGTCTCGGTCAGCTCCAGCTCCTTGCGCACCCGGGCGTCAAAGGCTTCGGCACCGGTGGACTCGGTGTCAGTCTCGGTGCGGATGCTGAGCATGGGCACCACGTGGCGCACCGTGGCAAAAGCGTCCAGCGGCTTGCCGCCCACGCGCTGGGTGGGCGAGTCGGGCGTCACCCACTCGGGGTGCGCGGCCTCCAGGGCTTGCAACTCGCGGAACAGGCGGTCGTACTCTGCGTCGGGGACCGTAGGCATGTCCAGCACGTAGTACTGGTGCGCATGGTAGTGCAGCTGGGCGCGCAAGGCCTGCAGTTGCACGTACTCGGGAGTGGGGTCCGGCGTGGCCGGCTCGGAAGAAAACAAGTCCAGCGTCGCCATACCTGACCCAGAAAAAAAATTAGCTGAACAAACGCCGTGCCAACGGTGACCCGGCGGCCAGGTCACGCTGCTCCAGCGTGTCGTACAAGGTTTGCAGCTCGGTGCCAATCACGTCCATGGTCTGCGCGGGCAGTGGCTGGCCGTTGTCGTCGGTCACCACGCCTTCCATGGCCTGGGCTAGGGCGGCGGCCGATTCGCGCATCCGCTCAAAGGCATGCTCGGCGCGGTCCACCTGCGCCACATCCAGGTGCAGGCTGATGTCGCGGATGGCCGATTGGGCCGGGTCGTCTGCCAGCGCGGCCTGCGAATCAAAGCCCAGCACCAGCACAGGTGGCAGGCCTTCCTGCGAGGCGGGCAGCACCATACGGCCTGGAATCACGCCTGGCACAAAACCCAGGCGTGCGGCGTTCTGGTGGATGTAACCGGGGCTCCACGAGGCATTGCGGGCGCGAATGGTAAAGCCCAGCTGCGCATCGTGCGCGCTGGCAAACTGGTCCAGTTCGCGGGCACGCGCCACTTCGTCCAGCATCTCGGGGAACTCGGGCGTGGCGTTGATAGCGTCGGCGAAGGCCTGGGTCTTGACCACGAACTCGGAGTATTCGATTTCGTTGAGCGCGCCCGAACGGTTGGCCAACTGCACACCGGCCTGGAAGCCGCCGTAGCGCTGACCGGGCATGGGAGATTCCCACACCATGCTGTGGAGGTTGTAGCCCTCAATCGAAAAAGGCTTGGTACCAGCACGCCGGGTGGTGGGCATGGCGGCCAAGGCCGCTTCGCCCGACACCGCAGGCACACTGGGGTCCAGCGCCACCGTGGCAATCACGTCAATCAGCGAATCCATCACCGGGCGACGCGGGGGTTGCGGCAGCGAGAAGGCGGGCGCCTCCAGTCCACTGTCAGACAGCGTGGGCTCCTGGTCCACCGGGCTGGGCGTGTCTTGCAGGGGTTCGGGTTGGGCCTGGCGCGGCGCGTTGCGGCGCGAGGTCCAGGCGCTGTGGGCCACCACGGCGGCCAGTACCACGCCACCTGCAATGGCCAGTCCGAGTTGTAAGTTGCTCATCGTTGGAATCTTGTATGGGTTGCGGGAGAGGCGCTCCGCAGGTCAGGCCAGTTCAGCCAGGGTGACAGCGGACTCCATGTCCACGGCCACGATACGGGAAACGCCCTGCTCCTGCATGGTCACGCCAATCAGTTGCTCGGCCATTTCCATGGCAATCTTGTTGTGGCTGATGAACAGGAACTGCGTGCTCTTGCTCATGCTGGAGACCAGCTTGGCATAACGTTCGGTGTTGGCATCGTCCAGCGGCGCGTCCACCTCGTCCAGCAAACAGAACGGCGCGGGGTTGAGCTGGAAGATGGCGAACACCAGCGCAATCGCGGTCAGCGCCTTTTCGCCACCCGACAGCAGGTGGATGGTCTGGTTCTTTTTGCCAGGCGGCTGCGCAATCACCTGCACGCCGGAATCCAGAATCTCGTCGCCGGTAATCACCAGGCGCGCATTGCCACCGCCAAATAGCTCGGGGAACATACGGCCAAAGTGCATGTTCACCTGATCGAAGGTGCCGGACAGCAGCTCGCGAGTTTCGGCGTCAATCTTGCGGATCGCGTCTTCCAGCGTGTTCATGGCCTGGGTCAGATCCACGTTTTGCATGTCCAGGAACTGCTTGCGTTCGCGCGCGGCGGCCAGTTCGTCCAGCGCGGCCAGGTTGACGGCACCCAGCGCGGCAATCTCGCGGTGCAAGCGGTCGATGTCGCCCTGCATGCCGAACAGGCGCACATTCCCGTCTTTGATGCTTTGCTCAATCGCTGCCAGATCGGCCTGGGCGTCCACCAATTGGGCTTCAAATTGCTCAAAGCCCAGGCGCGCAGCTTGTTCCTTCAGCTGGAATTCGGTGATGCGCTGGCGCAGCGGCTCCAGCTCACGCTCCAGTTGCATGCGGCGCTCGTCGCTAGCGCGCAGCTTGGCGGTCAGGTCGTCGTATTCGCTGCGCTTGGCACCCAGGGCCTGTTCGCGTTCCAGCTTCAGGGCCAGCGCGTTTTGCAGGCCAGCCTGGGCAGCGGCATCGGTCAGGCGCGCCATTTCTTCTTGCGCGCGTTGCTCTTCCGACAGAATATTTTGTGTTTGCTGTGCCGCCGTTTCAATGGCACGCGACAGTTCCGCGTTACGCGCCTGCAGGCTGCGCTGGGCAAACTGGGCCTCTTGCGCCTGGCGCTCCAGGCTGCGCTGCTGCTCGCGGCACTGCACCAGCTTGCGCTGGCCTTCGATCACACGTTCTTCCAACTGGGCATGGCGCTCCTGGCTGTCGGCCAACTGCATGTCCAGCGACTCGAATCGGCCCTCGGCCTCCACACGGCGTTCCTGCAGGTCGTCCAGCTGGGCTTCCACCTCGGCCATATCGGCTTCGATCTGCGCGCTGCGCGCCCGGGTTTGCTCCAGGATTTGGGTCAGGCGTAGCGTCTCTACCTGCAGCTCATGGGCGCGGCTTTGCGTTTCTGCGGCTTCGCGGCGCACGCCGACCAAGCGCTGGGCGCTCTCGGCATAGGCACTTTCGGCGCGGCTCAGGGCTACGCGAGATTCGTCGGCAATCAGCTGCTGGGCACGCAGCTGCTTTTCCAGGTTTTCAATCTCTTGCGCACGGGCTAACAGGCCTGCCTGTTCGCTGTCCTGCGCATAAAAACTCACGCTGTGCGCCGTGACCACATGGCCGGACTTCACGTAGATACTCTCGCCAGCCTGCAGCTTGTCGCGCTGGGCCAAGGCATCTTCAAACGTGGCGGCGGTGTAGCAGCCCTGCAGCCAGTCGGTCAACACGGCCTTTTGGCCGGCATCGTTCACCCGCAGCAAGTCGGACAGACGGGGCAAGGAACTGGCTCGCTCGGGTGCGGCAGCCGAGGGTGGGGTGTAGAAGGCCAACTTGGCGGGAGGCGCATCCACCGCAAAGGCGCGCAGCATCTCCAATCGCGACACTTCCAGCGCGCCCAGGCGTTCACGCAGTGCGCCTTCCAGTGCGTTTTCCCAGCCTTGTTCAATGTGGATGCGCGTCCACAGCCCCTGCAAATGGCCCAGGCCATGCTTGGCCAGCCAGGGTTGCAGCTTGCCGTCGGTCTTCACCTTCTCTTGCAAGGCTTTCAGCGCCTCCAGGCGGGCCGAGAAGTCGGCCTGCTTGGCAGACTCGTCGTTCACGGCTTGCTGCTGGGTGCGGCGGGCTTCGTCGAGTTGCGGCACCGACTCCTGCAACTCGTGCAGACGGGCATCGGCAATCTGGTTGGCTTCTTGTGCGGCTTCCAGCTGCTCCTGCAGGTTGACCAGGCGCGCTTCGTCGGGGGCGGACAGCGCGTTGCGGTCTGTCATCAGGCGGTCGCGGCGGGTGTTGAGCTGGCGGCTTTGTTCTTCGATGCTGCGTTGCTCCGCGGCCAGCACCTGGATCTGTTGCTGCACCTGCACCACGCTGCCACGCTGGTCGTTGGCAGCGCTTTGCGCCTTGGCCACGGCTTCTTCCATGTCCGGCAGCTGCATGGCTTGCTCTTCCACCTGGGCGGCCAGCAGCTCGGTTTGTTCTTCGCCCAAGGCGGCCAGTTCGGCCAGGCGTTCAATCTCGGCCTGTGCATCGTCGCGGCGCACGGCCCATTCAGCAATCTGGTCTTTCAGCGTCACCAGGCGCTGCTCCACGCGCTGGCGGCCTTCGACCACAAAGCGGATTTCGGCTTCCAGGCGGCCCACATCGGTGCTGGCTTCGTACAGCAGCCCCTGGGCCTGGTTGACCTGGTCACCGGCCGCGTAGTGGGCTTGGCGCACGGTTTCGAGGTCGGCCTCGATGTGGCGCAGGTCGGCCATGCGCGATTCGAGCGCGTTGACCGCTGCCAGCCCTTCGGACTGGACCTTGGCCTGGTCGGCCAGGGCTTCGGCACGCTTCAAGAACCATTGCTGGTGTTGCTTCTGCGTGACTTCGGATTGCAGCGCGTTGTATTTGGCGGCCACCTCGGCCTGCTTTTCGAGCTTTTCGAGGTTGGTATTGAGCTCGCGCAGGATATCGTCCACGCGGGTCAGGTTTTCGCGGGTGTCGGACAGGCGGTTTTCGGTCTCGCGGCGGCGCTCTTTGTATTTGGACACACCCGCGGCTTCTTCAAGAAACAGGCGCAGCTCTTCGGGCTTGGACTCGATGATGCGGGAAATCGTGCCCTGGCCAATGATGGCGTAGGCGCGTGGGCCCAGGCCGGTGCCCAAGAACACGTCTTGCACGTCGCGGCGGCGCACGGGCTGGTTGTTGATGAAGTAGCTGCTGGTGCCGTCGCGCGTGAGCACACGTTTGACGGCGATTTCGCCAAACTGGCCCCACTGGCCGCCAGCACGGTGGTCGGCGTTGTCAAACACCAGTTCCACGCTGGAGCGGCTGGCCGGCTTGCGCGTGGTGGTGCCGTTGAAGATCACGTCCTGCATGGATTCGCCACGCAGCTCCGACGCCTTGCTTTCGCCCAGCACCCAGCGCACCGCATCCATGATGTTGGATTTGCCACAACCGTTGGGGCCCACCACGCCCACCAGTTGCCCCGGCAACAGGAAGTTGGTGGGCTCCGCAAAGGACTTGAAGCCGGATAACTTGATGGAATTAAGGCGCACGGATCGGTGGTACCTGCTCTAAGCAGTTGATTTCATTGGATTAATCAGTCAGCGGTGGCTGACGAATGGCCCCCGATGATACTGTGTAGCAGGGGCGCCACCCGGCACGCCCGGGCTGGCAAACGTTACAGCCTGAAAACGGCGGCCTTGCCAGCGGCGCGCGGCCCGAACACGCCAGAGACTCAGGGGATAATGCCGCCCCATGAACCCGAATTTGTCGCGCCTGCAGGCGTACCCCTTTGAACGCCTGCGCCAGCTGTTCTCCGCCGTCACCCCCAACCCCGCTTACCACCCCATCAGCCTGGGCATAGGCGAGCCACGCCACCCCACCCCCGACCTGATCAAAGACGCCTACTGCGATGCCATCGGCAGTGCGGACGGCGGCCTGTCGGTTTACCCCGCCACCGCGGGTGATGCCAAGTTGCGCAATTCGATGGTGCGCTGGCTGGAGCGTCGTTATGGTTTGCAGTTGGACGCGGCCACCCAGGTGCTGCCCATCAACGGATCGCGCGAAGCCCTGTTTGCTTTTGCCCAGACCGTGGTGAACCCCGAGCTTGCCGACGCGGGCGGGCCCGTTCAAGTGGTGTGCCCCAACCCGTTCTACCAAATCTACGAAGGCGCGGCCTTGCTGTGCGGCGCCCAGCCCTACTTTGTGCCGTCGGTGCCCGAACGCAACTTTGCGCAGGACTGGGACAGTGTGCCGGCTGACGTTTGGGCTCGCACCCAGCTGCTGTATGTGTGCTCGCCCGGCAACCCGGCCGGTGCGGTGATGCCGCTGTCCGAATGGGCCAAGCTGTTTGCGCTGAGCGACCACTACGGCTTTGTGATTGCCTCCGACGAGTGTTACAGCGAGATTTACTTCCGCGATGAGCCGCCGCTGGGTGGCCTGGAAGCCGCGGCCAAGCTGGGCCGTAGCGACTTCAAAAATCTAGTGTCCTTCACCAGCCTGTCCAAACGCAGCAATGTGCCAGGCATGCGCAGCGGTTTTTGCGCGGGCGATGCCAAGCTGATCAAGCAGTTCCTGCTCTACCGCACCTACCACGGCAGCGCCATGAGCATGGTGGTGCAAACCGCCAGCGCGGCGGCTTGGGATGACGAGGCCCACGTGGTGGAGAACCGCGCGCAGTACCGCGCCAAGTTCGCTCAAGTGACCCCCATGCTGGCCGAAGTGATGGACGTGGCCCTGCCCGATGCCGGCTTTTACTTGTGGGCCAAGGTTGAGGGCAGTGATGCCGATTTCGCACGTGACCTGCTCGCTCAATACAATGTGACCGTTCTGCCCGGCAGCTACCTGGCCCGCGAGGCCCATGGCAGCAACCCGGGAGCGCAGCGCATCCGCATGGCGCTGGTGGCCGAAGCCGCCGAGTGCGTGGAAGCCGCGCAGCGCATCGTCCAGTTTGTGAAATCCCGAGTTTCCTGAGTCTTTCAACCCCTTTTCCCTTCTCAAAAGCCCTATGAGCCAACAACTGCAAACCGTTATCGAAGCCGCGTGGGAAGACCGCGCCAACATCTCCGTCGCCTCTGCCTCCGCCGAAGTGCGCGACGCCGTGGAGCATGTGCTCAACGAGCTGGACGCCGGCCGCCTGCGCGTGGCCACCCGTGAAGGCGTGGGCCAGTGGACCACCCACCAGTGGATCAAGAAGGCCGTGCTGCTGAGCTTCCGCCTGAAGGACAACGAAATCATCCAGTCCGGCGACCTGGGCTTTTACGACAAGGTACCCACCAAGTTTGCCGGCATGAGCGCCGAAGCCCTCAAGGCCACGGGTGTGCGCGTGGTGCCCCCCGCTGTGGCGCGCCGCGGCAGCTTCCAGGGCAAGGGCGTGATCCTGATGCCTTCTTACTGCAACATCGGCTCCTATGTGGACGAAGGCACCATGGTCGACACCTGGGCCACCGTGGGCTCGTGCGCGCAGATCGGCAAACATGTGCATTTGTCTGGCGGCGTGGGCATTGGCGGCGTGCTGGAACCCATGCAGGCCGGCCCCACCATCATTGAAGACAACTGCTTTGTGGGCGCGCGCTCCGAAGTGGTCGAAGGCGTGATCGTGGAAGAAAACTCGGTCATCTCCATGGGCGTGTACATCGGCCAGAGCACTCCCATTTACGACCGCGCGACCGACACCGTGAGCTACGGCCGCGTGCCTGCCGGCTCCGTGGTGGTGAGCGGCAGCCTGCCCAAGGGCGACGGCAAGTACAGCATGTACGCCGCCATCATTGTCAAGAAGGTGGATGCCAAGACCCGTTCGACCACCAGCCTGAACGACCTGCTGCGCGACTAAACCGTAGACCTGTTCCAAGAGAGGTACGCCATGGCCACCACCACACCCCAACCATCAGGAACGATGGAACGCATTCTTCGCCTGATGAGCGAGAAGAAGGCGTCGGATGTGTACTTGTCCGCGCACGCCCCGGCGCTGATCAAGATCAATGGCCAGTGTGTACCGATCAACAGCCAGACCCTGCCGGCCGACGCGCCCAAGAACCTGCTGGCCGAGGTGCTCTCGCCTGAGCACATGGCGCTGCTGGAGGCCGAAGGCGAGCTCAATGTGGGCTTTCCGATGGCGGGTGTGGGTCGTTTTCGCGTCAGCGCCATGCGCCAGCGCGGCTCCATCGCCGCGGTGATTCGTTACATCGCGGTGGACATTCCCAGCCTGGCCAACCTGCAACTGCCGCCCATTCTGGGCGACCTGATCATGGAGAAGCGCGGCCTGCTGCTCATGGTAGGCGCCACCGGTGCGGGCAAGAGCACCACGCTGGCGTCCATGATGGATTACCGCAACGAGAACGTCTCGGGCCACATCCTGACCATCGAAGACCCGGTGGAGTTTTTGTTCAAGAACAAGAAGTCGGTGGTCAACCAGCGTGAGATCGGCACTGACACACAGTCGCTGCAGGTTGCGTTGAAAAACGCGCTGCGCCAGGCGCCCGATGTGATTCTGATTGGCGAAATCCGCGACCGCGAAACCATGTCGGCAGCCGTGGCCTATGCACAGTCGGGCCACCTGTGCCTGGCCACCATGCACGCTAACAACAGCTACCAGGCGCTGAACCGCATTTTGAGCTTCTACCCCGTGGAAGTGCGCTCCACCATGCTGGGCGATCTGGCCGCCGCGTTGCGTGCCATCGTGTCGCAGCGCCTGCTGCGCACCACCGCGGGCTCGCGCATGCCAGCTGCCGAGGTGTTGCTCAACACCAAGCTGATTGCCGAGCTGATTGAAAAAGGCGACTTCTCGGGCGTGCGCGAGGCCATGGAAAAGTCCATGGCCGAGGGTTCACAAACCTTCGAGCACGACATTGCCCGCCTGATTGTGGAGGGTTCGGTCGACCGCAAGGAAGGCCTGGCCCACGCCGACTCGCCCACCAACCTGTTGTGGCGCCTGCAAAACGACTTCACCAAGGCGGCCAAGCCAGCTGCTGCGGTGGAAGAGGAAGAAGAAGCCTCGTTTACCGAAATTACCCTGGATGTGAAGCACTGATGAGCGTAGCGCTGAACCGTTTCAAGCAAGCTTGCGCCCCCTTGGGGGGCAGCGCCGCCAACGTAGTGGCTAGCGTGGGGGCTTTATGACCAAGACGTTGCAGCTTACTGAGCAGCTGCTTTCCATGGCGTCCGTCACGCCGAGCGACGGCGGTTGCCAAGCCTTAATTGCCCAACGCCTGGCGCCACTGGGTTTTGTCTGCGAGACCATCGAAAGCGGCCCGGCCGACTTTCGTGTCACCAATTTATGGGCAAAACGGGTTGCGGCACCCGTAGATACTGCGCAAGCAGCTACCAAATCAGTAGCATCCAAGACACTGGTGTTTGCTGGCCATACCGACGTGGTGCCCACCGGCCCGCTGGCGCAATGGGACAGCGCGCCCTTCGTACCCACGCACCGTGACGGCAAGCTGTTTGCCCGCGGCGCCAGCGACATGAAGACCTCACTGGCGGCGTTTGTGGTGGCCATTGAAGAGTTTCTGGCCACCACGCCCACCCCCGACCTGAACATCGCCCTGCTGCTGACCAGCGACGAGGAAGGCCCTGCCAATGACGGCACCGTGGTGGTCTGCAACACGCTCAAAGCCCGCGGCGAGGTGCTGGACTACTGCATCGTGGGCGAGCCCACCTCGGTGGAACGCACCGGCGACATGATCAAGAACGGCCGGCGCGGCACCATGAGCGGCAAGCTCACGGTCAAGGGTGTGCAGGGCCACATTGCTTACCCACACCTGGCCAAAAACCCCATCCACCTGGCCGCACCCGCGCTGGCCGAGCTGGTGGGCATTGAGTGGGACCGCGGCAACGACTTTTTTCCACCCACCACCTGGCAGGTCAGCAATATGCACGGTGGCACCGGCGCCAGCAATGTGATTCCGGGTCATGTGGTCATCGACTTCAACTTCCGTTTCTCCACCGAGTCCACGCCCGAGTCGCTGCAAAAGCGCTTGGCCAGCGTGCTGGAAAAGCATGAACTGGAATATGACCTGGCCTGGACCGTAGGCGGTCTGCCCTTCCTCACCACACCCGGCACATTGGTGGATGCAGTGCGCGACGCCATCCGCTCCGAGACCGGTATCGAGACCCAGCTTTCCACCACCGGCGGCACCAGCGACGGGCGCTTTATCGCCCAGGTCTGCCCCCAGGTGATCGAGATGGGGCCGCCGAACGCCACTATCCACAAGATCAACGAGTTTGTGGCGGTGGCGGATATTGAGCCCCTGAAGAACATTTACCGCCAGGTGCTGGTCAACCTGAACCGTCAGGCGCAGGCATGACCTTGTTGGAACTGGTGGCCCAGGCCACCCAGCAGCTCACGGACGCCCAGGTTTCCTTTGGCCATGGCACTACCAATGCGCGTGACGAAGCCGCCTGGCTGGTATTACATGCGCTGGGGCTGCCGCTGGATACGCCGTTGGACGCTGATGATTCAGAGTCAAATCGGCCTGTAGCCCCCGAGGAATATGCGCGAGCAGCTACGCTTTTAGGAGCGCGCATCAGCACACGCAAGCCTGCGGCGTACCTGACGAATGAGGCCTGGCTGCAGGGGGTGCCCTTTTATGTGGACGAACGGGTCATCGTGCCGCGTTCGCTGATTGCCGAGCTGTTGGTGGATGGCAGCATTGACTATTGGCTGAAAGAAAGCACGCACCGTGTGCTGGACCTTTGCACGGGCAACGGTAGCTTGGCTATCTTGGCAGCCATGGTGTATCCCGATGTGGAAGTCGCTGGGGCCGACATTTCTACCGATGCGTTGGCCGTGGCCCGCATCAATGTGGACAAACACAGTTTGCAGACGCGTGTGCAGCTCGTCGAGTCTGATGGCTTGACCGCCCTGCCCGGTCCGTTTGATTTGATTCTGTGCAACCCGCCGTATGTGAATGCGCAGAGCATGGCTGACCTGCCCGCCGAATACAAGGCCGAGCCTTTTATCGCGCTGGACGGTAACCAGTCTGGCGGGAGCGGGGATGGCATGGACTTTGTGCGCACTCTGTTGCAACAGGCACCGGCCCATATGGCGGACGATGCCGTGTTAGTACTAGAGATTGGTAACGAGCGCGCCTACTTTGAAGCTGCATTTCCTGCCCTGGAAGTGGTGTGGCTGGAAACCAGCGCTGGGGAAGACCAGGTGTTGTTGGTGACCAAGGAGGCATTGCTGCTTTAGCGCCTTTGCGCCGGGCTTAGGTCCTGGGCACGCAACAGGCCAGGGGCAGAGAGCTCCGTTCGTGTCCCCCGGCCTTTGGCCTCCTCCTTTACCTCACTGCGCTCCCCAACCCTACC
The DNA here is from genome assembly GCF_002943465.1 of Rhodoferax sp. TS-BS-61-7. Classification (GTDB taxonomy): domain Bacteria; phylum Pseudomonadota; class Gammaproteobacteria; order Burkholderiales; family Burkholderiaceae_C; genus Allorhodoferax. Next base: position 501,450 of record NZ_PTQY01000002.1, on the reverse strand, counting down.
CTGCCGCTACGAACGTATTTTTTCTTCTGGCGCAGACAATGCCACCTTTGGGATGGTGGATGGGGTATCTGGGCGCAGGCGCTGTTCGCGGTTGCCACAGCGTGTCCCCGCAAACCAAGGCGTTAACGAAATAACCACTGCGAACCCAAAGTGTTCGCCCGCGAGATGTGCCGGAGAACGGATGCCCCGTCCACCAGCCCTCACCACCATGCAGGCCTGAAACGCCTCCAAGAATTGAAAACTGAGTCTCCAACATGATTACCTTAAAAAACGTCACCCTGCGCCGCAGCGCCAAGGTGCTTCTGGACAGTGCTTCCGTCACCCTCAATCCTGGCGAAAAGGTCGGCCTGGTGGGGCGCAACGGCGCTGGCAAATCCTCGCTGTTTGCCCTGCTGAACGGTAATCTGCATGAAGACGCGGGTGAGTACTACATCCCTACCCAATGGCGCATGGGCCAGGTGGCCCAGGACATGCCCGAAACCGACCAAGGCGCGACCGACTTTGTGGTCGAAGGTGACACCCAGTTGGGCGCCGCACGTGCCGAAGTGGCAGCCGCAGAGGCCACCGACGACTACGACCGCATGGCCCACGCCTACACCGGCTTGCACGACGCCGGCGAGTACGACGCTGCCGCGCGCGCGCAGGCACTGATCCTGGGCCTGGGCTTCAAGACCACCGAGCTGGACAAACCGGTAAACAGCTTCTCGGGTGGCTGGCGCATGCGCCTGCAGCTGGCGCGCGCGCTGATGTGCCCCAGCGATCTGCTGCTGCTCGACGAACCCACCAACCACTTGGACTTGGACGCTCTGGTCTGGCTGGAAGCTTGGCTCAAGAAGTACGAAGGCACCATGGTCGTCATCAGCCATGACCGCGAATTTTTGGATGCGGTGACCAACGTGACGCTGCACATCGACGCGGGCAAGCTGGTGCGCTACGGCGGCAACTACAGCAAGTTCGAGGATTTGCGTTCCGAGCAAATGGCGCTGCAGCAGACAGCGTTTAGCAAGCAGCAAGACAAGATTGCCCACCTGCAGAAATTTATTGCCCGCTTCAAGGCCAAGGCCAGCAAGGCCAAGCAGGCGCAGAGCCGGGTCAAGGCGCTGGACCGCATGGAGAAGATTGCACCGCTGCTCAGCGAGGCGGATTTCACCTTCGAGTTCAAAGAACCCGCCAACCTGCCCAACCCGATGTTGTCCATGAGCGGCGTGAGCTTCGGCTACCCGCCGCCCGAAGATGCGCCCAAGGGCACACCGCCCACCACCATCGTGCACAACGTCAGCAAGTCGGTGCTGGCTGGGCAGCGCATTGGTATTTTGGGTGCCAACGGCCAGGGTAAATCGACCTTGGTAAAAACCGTCGCGCGTGATCTGCAGCCCTTGGGTGGCGACGTAACTGAAGGCAAGGGCCTGAACATTGGTTACTTCGCGCAGCAAGAGCTTGACGTGCTGCGACCCGACGAATCCCCGCTGGAGCACATGATCCGCCTGGTCCGCGAAATGACAGCTGCCGGCAAGATTGCCGGCCAGCAGACACGCGAACAAGACCTGCGCAGTTTCCTAGGCACCTTCAACTTCGGCGGTGACATGGTCAAGCAGGCCGTGGGCAGCATGAGCGGTGGCGAAAAAGCACGCTTGGTGCTGTGCATGATCGTCTGGCAACGCCCCAACCTCTTGCTGTTGGATGAGCCTACCAACCACCTGGACTTGGCAACCCGTGAAGCCCTGGCCATGGCGCTCAACGAGTTCGAAGGCACGGTGATGCTGGTGAGCCACGACCGTGCGCTTTTGCGCAGCGTGTGTGATGAATTCTGGATGGTGTCGCGCGGTGGCGTGGAGCCGTTTGATGGCGATCTGGACGACTACCAGCGCTACCTGCTGGACGAGGCCAAACGCCAGCGTGAGCTGGCCAAGGAAGAGGCCAAGTCTGACGCCATCAAGCCCGCGGTCGTGGCGCCGGTGGCGATTGTCAAAACCGGCCCCACACCGGAAGCGCTGCGCAAGCTGAAGAAGGAACTTGCCCAGGTGGAGGAGCGCATGGCGACACTCAACACCGAAGGTGCTGAGCTGGAGGGCAAACTCTCGACCAACCCGCACCCATCCGTGATTGCCGAAACCGGCAAGCGCCTGAAGGCCGTGAACAGCGAGCTGCAGGTGCTGGAAGAACAGTGGCTGGCACTGACCACGCAGATGGAGGGCTGAGGCCCTCTTTGGGCAGCGTCCAACACAACGCCCAATAAGAAAAAACCCCGCTACCAAAAAGATAGCGGGGTTTTCAGTATCTACGCAGTGTAGATGGTGGGAACTGAGAGATTCGAACTCTCGACCTACGGATTAAGAGTCCGCTGCTCTACCAGCTGAGCTAAATTCCCAAAAAATTTGGTGGGACCAGCGGGGGTCGAACCCACGACAAACGGATTAAAAGTCCGCTGCTCTACCAACTGAGCTATGGTCCCAACGGGATGTTGCAACATAGTTACATCATCCCGCGAAGCCTCAAATTATAGCGTGTTTTTTTCTTCCTCTTGCTCTCGCCGCGATATTTTGTCGATGATCCAGCCCGCGGCACACATACCAAAGGTGGCAGTGACCGTCACAAGCGAACCATAACCATGGCAATTGAGTGAGCCATCCGATTCCACTGCACAGGAGGCATCGGGCCCTGCGACCGCTTCTTTGCTAAAGACACAGGCAACACGCATTTTTTTGCCATTCTTGGGTGCGCTGTGCTCCTTGCGCAAACGGTAGCGCAGTTGTGCCAGCAGCGGGTCGTGGGTAGTTTCGCTCAGGTCGGCAATGTCCACGGCATGCGCCAAACGCTTGCCACCCGCAGCACCGACCGTGATGAACGGTGTTTTGGTTGTAACCGCCCATGCAGCCATTGCAGTCTTGGTACGCACTTGGTCACAAGCATCCAGTACGGCATCCACGCCCCCCGCAACGAGAGACGCCCAGTTGTCCGCGTCCGCAAAGGTATCCAGACAATGAACGTCGCAAGCGGGGTTGATGAGGGCAATGCGTTGTCGCATGGCCTCAATTTTGGACATGCCCAAGGTGGAAGACAGGGCATGCAGCTGGCGGTTGATGTTCGACTCGGAGATATGGTCCATGTCCACCAGCGTGAGCCGCCCCACCCCACTGCGCGCCAGGGCTTCGGCGGCCCAAGAACCAACGCCGCCGATGCCAACCACCATCACGTGGGCCAAGCGCACACGATCTGCAGGTGCCACGCCCAACAACCGGTCCAGGCCCGAGAAACGGCGCGCGAGATCTACAGACTCCAAGCTATCGGTCATGGAAAACGTGCGCGCCAGGCGCCTTACTTGAGACGCGCCAGGCGCTCTTTGGCTGCCGCAGCAGCCTCGGTGCCGGGGTGTTTGGCCAGCAACTCCTCTAGGGTCTTGCGCGCGGCCTTCACGTCCTTGATTTCAAGTTGGCAATTGGCAATGGCCAGGAGTGCCTCAGGGACACGCATGTGATCGGGTGTTTGCTGAACCAATGTGCGAAAGTTGGCCTGCGCCTCTTTGTAGTCCTTGGTTGCGTACTGCGCATTCCCCAGCCAGAACAACGCAGAGGGGCGATAACCGCTGGCACTGTAGCGATTCAGCAAATCGACAAATGACACTTGGGCTGCGGGGAAATCCCCTTTGCGAAAAACCGCCAGTGCGGATTCAAAGTCGCGTTTTTCCGCAGGTTCGGCAGAAAACTCACGGCCATCCACACTTACCCGGACGGGCTCCAGTTTGCGCAGGCGATCTTCCAGCGATTGCCCCGCATCCTTTTGATTGCGCTGAATCTCTGCCACGTCGCGGGCCAATTGCTCACTCTGCCCGCGCAGTTTGGCCATCTCCACTCGGCTGGCCTCCAGCTGGTTTTGCAAATCGAGCAAGGCTCGGCGTAACTGTGCAGCCTCTTCGGTTGCACGCTTGGTTTCTTCAGCCTGCTTTTGCTCCGACTCCTGCCTAAGCTGGTCAATGCGTTGGCGCAGGTCCAAGATTGCGCGGCGCGCTTCCTCGTCGTCAAACAAGCCCGCTTGCGCAAAACCTGCACTCGCCAACAACGAGAGCACCAACAGCCCTTGGCGAACCACAGCCCAAGCGGAGCGTTGTGTGACCATGGCTTAGCGGTAGCTGATTTCGGTGCGGCGGTTCTTTTCCAGCGCCGCTTCGGAATTGCCCAAAACCGCAGGCTTTTCCTTGCCAAAACTCACGGCTTCGAGCTGGTTGTCTGCCACACCTTGCAGTGCCAGTGCCTTGCGCACGGCTTCAGCACGTTTTTGACCCAGCGCCAAGTTGTATTCACGACCACCACGTTCGTCGGTGTGGCCTTCCAAAGTGACCTTGCGGGCTTTGTCAGACTTCAAGAACTTGGCATGTGCTTCGATGACGGACTGGAATTCAGAACGGATGACGAAACTGTCATAGTCGAAATACACGGTACGGGTGGTGGACTTCATGAAGGCGTCTTGATTGGCCTTATCCAGATCCACGGTGGTAACACCGCTCTTGGCAACACCACTGCCATCTGCCTTGTTGGCATCCGCAGCGGTGCCTACTGTAGCGCCAGATTTGTCTTCCACCGGCACGTTGTCCAGCTTGACAGAAGAACCGCAGGCACTGAGAACCAATGCAACTGCCAGGGACAAAACGATACGCTTCATTCAAAACTCCTTGTTAAATTTCAGATTATTTTTGGAAAGGGCCCCAATCGGGCTCCCGAATATCACCACTTTGGCCCGCCAATCGGGCCTTGATCCGTCCATCCAGGGTGCTGGTCATCAGCGCCTCGCGGCCTTGCTGCAAGGTGGCATAAATCACCAGTTTGCTGTTGGGCGAAAAACTGGGGTTTTCGTCCGCAGTAGTGTCGGTAATGGCGCTGACCGTGCCAGACACTATGTCCATCACATGCAACTTAAAGGCGCCATTCACCCGGGACACATAGGCCAGCCATTTGCCATCCGAGCTGACAGCCGGCGAAATGTTGTAACTACCAGAAAAAGTGACACGTTCGGGGTTTCCACCAGTGGCAGACATTTTATAGACTTGTGGTGAACCGCCCCGATCGCTGACAAAGTAGATCGTCTTGCCATCCGCTGTGTACACCGGTTCGGTGTCGATGGCACTAGACTGGGCCAACCGGCGTGGCTCGCCACCATTGGCGTCCATCAGGTACAACTGGGAGCCGCCATCTCGGCTCAAGGTCAGCGCAAGGGTCCGCCCATCCGGGGACCAGGCTGGTGCGCTGTTAGATCCTTTGAAGTTGGCCACCAGCCGACGACGCCCTGTGGATACATCATGGACATACACAACGGGCTTGCGTGACTCAAACGATACATAGGCAAGCTGGTTGCCATTGGGCGCCCAGGATGGAGAAATCACGGGCTCGGGGCTGTTCAGCGCACTCTGGGCATTTTCCCCATCGGCGTCAGCAACCCAGAGGTTGTAATTGCTACCCGCCTTGGTGACATACGCCACACGCGTGGAAAAGGTTCCTTTGTCACCCGTGAGCTTTTCATAAACAAAATCAGCGATGCGGTGCGCGGCCAATCGCAAATCTCCAGCAACCACGGCATGGCTTTGCGCGCCCAAGTCTTGGGTCCGTACCGCATCCCACAAACGAAAGCGAACATCAAAACGCCCATCGGCCAAACGTGTGATGCTGCCAGTGACCAATGCATCCGCACCTCTCTGGCGCCAGGCGGACATATCGGGGCGTGACACCTCATCCCAGAGACCCGCAACATTGTCTGTGCCACGGAACTGACCACTACGCTCCAAGTCAGCCATCACAATGGCGGACAGTTTTTGGGGTGATGATTCCTCGCCCTTGAAGCTGGGAACCGCTATGGGAATCTGGGTCAAGCCCACACCGGACACCTCGACGCGAAACTGTGCTGCGGCCTGCAGACTCACAAAACAAGTGATGACAGCAAGCAAAAATTTATTCGTCATGTTCCGATTATCCCCAACTGCGCACCACCACATGGGGAGCGTCTTTGCTTTCTTGGTAACCAATGGTAGAGCGTACTTGCCCTGTCTTCTGGCGCTGCCGAACCTTGTCGGCATTCACCCCTTCTTGCAGGCGGCTGGCCTCCGGATGCCACAGGTGGTAGACCTCCGTTGCACAAAATCCATTCTTGCGAATCAAGCCAGCATTGTGCAAACGAAGGACGAAATCAGCGTCTTCGTGTCCCCAGCCCACAAAACTCTCATCAAAACCATTCACCGTCAGGTAATCTGATTTCCAGACTGCCATATTGCAACTGCGTATGCCTTTCCACACAAACTGAGGCTGCAAACGGTACCGAAAATCGGGCAATCGCAGCAGACCCGTGAGTTTGCTGGCGTCTCCCCTCAAGCGCCTGCATAACCAATAGCCCGCAGATCGGGCACTGATAACGTTTTTACCAGCCAACAACTGCCTGGTAAAACTTTCACCAAGCAGGACCCGACTGCCATTTACAAAACAACCGAGCTGCATCAGCTGGCGATGGCGTGCAATAAAGTCAACATCGGGTATACAGTCGCCATCCATAAAGACGAGGTAAGCCCCTTTGGATGCAGCCACCCCTAGATTGCGTACCTGGGATGCAGTGAAACCGATATCCGGATGCCACACATGGGTGGCGGCAAGCCCTGAGGATGCACAAGCTTGTGCAACCCGGTCTCGGTGCGCCTGGGTAGAACCATCGTCCGCGACAACAATCTCAAACCCGCGATCCGTTTGCTGCTTCAAGCCATCCAAGACCAGCGCCAAGGCGTCGCTGCGGTTATAGGTGGTGATCACCACCGATATCGGATCGAAAGAAGACATTTTGGAATAGACTAGGCCGCTCGCGCGGAGGGTGTTGACAACACTTTGGCTTGCAGTAGAGCAAGCGCTGCAGAGAAAGTTCACAACACGGACGGATGTTATCACCCCATGCCATTGATTTCTGTTTATATCATCGCTTTCAACGAAGCAGAAAAGGTGCGTGCTGCGATTGAGAGTGTTCGCTGGGCGGATGAGATCGTGGTGGTGGACTCCTGGAGTACAGACGGCACTGCGGATCTGGCTGTCCAGCTCGGAGCCCGTGTCGTGCAGGTCGAATTCAAAGGCTTCGGCGACTTGCGCAACCAGGCCATTGCGGCTTGCACCCACCCCTGGATCTTCAGCCTGGATGCTGACGAGCGGTGCACGCCGGAGGCAGCAAAAGAAATCAGGCAATTGACCGAGAGTCCCGATGCGTTGGACGCTTACCATACGCCTAGACGTAATTTCTTCATGGGCCGCTGGATCAAACATTCAGGCTGGTATCCCAATTACCGCCAACCCCAGCTGTTTCGCAAGGGTGCCATGCGGTACGACCAGAAACCTGTGCACGAGGGCTACGTCCTCGAATCCGACAAGCCACTGGGCCACATGCGGCAGGCGATTTGGCAATTCCCGTTCAAGAACATGGCAGAAGTCATGCACAAAGCCAACCGCTACTCCAGCTTGGGCGCAGAAAAACTCAAGCATAAGAAGATCTCCATGTGGTCTGCACTGTTGCATGCCAAGTGGGCGTTCTGGAAACACTATCTTTTCAAGCTGGGATTTCTTGATGGATGGGCGGGTTTTGTCATCGCGGTCGGAAACTTTGAAGGCACGTTTTACCGCTATGTAAAGGCCATTGAGATTCAGAGTGGGAAAGCGTGGCGCGCCCCCACCAAGCCATCACTGTCCCAGCATGACTAAAGCAGATCGCACGCTGTATCTGCGGCTGCTGGGCTTTCTTCGCCCCTACTGGAAGGCCTTCTCTATCGCCGTGCTTTGCATGGTTTGTATTGCGGCAACTGAACCGGTGTTTCCTGCCATCATTAAGCATTTGCTCGACAGTGGATTTCGCACCACCGAAGCACGCATGGTGTGGCTGATACCTACCAGCATCGTGTTACTTTTTCTGGCGCGCGGGGTACTGTCTTTCGTGACCAACTACCTCATGACTTGGGTCTCGACTCGCTTGGTGGTAGACCTGCGGCGTGCAATGTTCGACAAGCTGTTAGGTGCCCCCACACAGATCTTTCACACCCAGCCCGCCTCGCAATGGATTGCGCGCCTGCTATACGACGTGGACAACATCAACCAGGCCGCCACCAATGTACTGGTGACGGCGGTACGCGAATCGTTAACTGCCGTGGCGCTGCTGTCCTATCTGCTCTACCTGGACTGGAAACTGACCTTGATCACGCTGACTGTGGGACCGGTAATTGCCGTTCTGATCCAAAGCTTTGGCCGCCGCATACGAAAGGCCAGCAAGGCGAGTCTGGAGTCGCTACGCGCGGTAGCCCACACCGTGGAAGAGACTACTGCGGCCAACAAGGTCATCAAGATCTATGGCGGCCAGGCGCAGCAGAAAGAGCGTTTCCACGCCGTCACCGAAAGCTTTCGCCGCAGCATGATGAAAGAGGCCGTACCCGCCTCGGCACTGACACCCATCACGCATATGACAGCCTCCATCGCCATCGCCTTCATTATCTACATGGCGCTGAGTCGCTCCATGGGCCAGGCCGGTGACACGGCGGGCGGTTTTGTCTCTTTCATCACCGCCATGCTGCTGCTGATCTCGCCGATCAAGCAACTCACCACCATCAGCCCCATCCTACAGCGCGGCCTGGCCGCCTGCGAAAGCGTCTTTGGGGTTCTCGATGCACCTGTAGAAGCCGATATAGGCCATGCCAGGTTGCCGGACTGTAAGGGTGAGATTCGCTTCGAGAAGGTGTCCTTCCGCTACCCCGGCAGCGACAAACTGGCACTGGACAAAATCACCCTCCAGGCGCAACCCGGCCAGACCATCGCCTTGGTAGGAGCGTCGGGCGGCGGAAAAAGCACGCTGGCGGCGCTGATTCCTCGCTTATACACGCCAGACTCTGGCCGCATCACGGTGGATGGCGTCGACATCGCCACACTGGCACTGACCAACCTGCGCGAACACATCGCATTGGTCAGTCAGGACATCGTCCTACTCAATGACAGCGTTCGCGCCAACATTGCCTTTGGCCAGTCGCGCGGTGCCGACGACACCAAAGTGCAAGAAGCGGCCGTTGCAGCCCATGCGTGGGAATTCATCTCCCAGCTTCCACAAGGATTGGATACGCTGACGGGGGAAAATGGTGCGGCTCTCTCTGGCGGCCAGCGCCAGCGTATTGCGATTGCACGAGCTCTACTGAAGGATGCGCCCATCCTCATCCTCGATGAAGCCACCTCGGCCCTAGATACCGAGTCGGAGCGCACGGTACAGGATGCGCTGGCTACCCTCATGCGCAACCGAACCACCCTGATCATCGCCCATCGCCTCAGTACAATTGAGCGCGCAGACCTGATTGTAGTGCTGGACCAGGGGCGCATCGTGGAATCTGGCAACCATGCCTCCCTGCTTCAACGCAACGGCTACTACGCCAACCTGCAGAGGTTGCAGACATGAAGATACCAATCCTGATGTACCACCAGATCGACGAGCCGCCACCGCGTGGCACGGCGCTGCGCGGACTCATTGTGGCGCCCTCCTCGTTTGCCTTGCAAATGCGCATGTTGCGCCTGATGGGCTACAAAGGCCTGTCCATGCGCGATCTGGAGCCCTATCTGCGCGGGGATCAACAAGGCAAGGTGGTGGGCATCACTTTTGACGATGGCTACCAGAACAACTTGGTCCACGCCCTGCCCACGCTAAAAGCCAACGGCTTCACCGCGACTTGCTATGGTGTCAGCAGCATGGTGGGAGGTACAAATGCCTGGGACGCAGGGAAAGTGGCGCAGAAGCCACTGATGACACAGCAAGACTGGCTGGCCTGGCACGGGGCTGGCATGGACGTGGGCTCGCACACGCAGACGCATGCCAACCTCACGGAGCTGTCCAACGAAGCAGCGCAGCAGCAGATTGTGCAATCCAAGGACGAGCTGCAACATGTGCTGGGCGCCGAAGTACGGCATTTCTGCTATCCCTACGGCTGGTTCAAACCCGAGCACGAAGACATGGTGCGCGCGGCAGGCTACGTGACGGCCACGAGCACACGCAGGGGCCGTGCGCAAGCGGGCGACAATCCCTATGCGCTCAACCGGATCATGGTGGCGCGGGCCACAAACCCGTTGCAGTTCGCTGCCAAAATCATGACGCGATACGAAGACTGTAGGCAATGAAGCCCTTTGCTCTCTATTGCAAGAGTTATCGCGTGGATGTCAAACGGGCCAAACGCTTGGCATTGACGATTGAAAAATACAACGCTGACGCCATTCCCTTCTATGTGTCATGCCCGCAAGCGGACCTTCCCCTGTTTCAGGAATACCTTTCCGAACTTAAGGTCACCCTGATTGCTGACGAAGACATCATCCTGAGCAACCCCATGCACACGCTTGATGCAATCAATGCAATCCCAGGGTATTTGTCGCAGCAAATAGTCAAATCCGAGTTCTGGCGCCTGGGCCTGGCCCAAGCCTACCTGTGTCTGGACTCCGACTGCCAGTTCATACGTCCATTTCATCAGCATGAGTTCTTGAATGTGCAGGGCGTGCCATACACCGTCGTCGATGAATGCCGGGAGGTACTCATTCCCGCCGCCATGGCGCGCAAACAAAAGGTCATCGACAACTTCCGCAGGGAGTCGATCCAGGTTCAACAAGAAATTGGGCGAGACGGCAAGTTTTATAATTTTGGCCCCAACTGTCCCGTATGGCATCGTGATGTATGGGCCAGTCTGGAAGAGAATTTCCTCAAGCCCCGCCAAATGAACTTTGCCGCGCTGATTGTGCAGCACCCAATCGAAATGCGTTGGTATGGTGAGGCGCTACTGAAGTACCGCGCTATTCCGCTCATACCATCACAGCCATTTTTCAAGATGTACGCCTACGCTTGGCAACTGCGCAAGGATCGTTCGGATGGTCTCAGCGAAACTGACCTCGCACAGTTTTATTGCGGCGTGACCTACCAATCTGCCTGGGAGCGCGAAATGGATTGGCCCAGCGAGGGCGGCCATCTGGCGTCCAGACTGGGGCGCAGGTTACGCCGCGCCCTAGGTCGCACCTAAGCAGCTCAAAACCATGGGTAACACAAAGATCTCCGGAGCTGTACTGGTATTTGCTGCCGCCGTCCTGTTGGCGATATGGCCTCTGCCCAACACAATGGGACTACGCCATCTTATGCTGCTCATTGGCTCCGTAGCCTCGCTATTCATCTTGGGCAAGCACTTTCAGCAACTTAAGACGCTGCAGGCATGGCCTGTTTACCTGCTGTTTTCATTTTTTCTCTGGCTTACTTTTCATATGTTGTTTCTTGCGGGCAACTATGAAGAGCAATGGCGCGAGTTAACCGGTGACTGGCTGCGCAACAGTCTGGCGGCCTGCATGGGGCTGGCCTTGGGCGTCCTAGTACGCAACCCCACACAACACCTGTCCCTTCGTCTGCAGCGAATCCACCAGTCCGTGCTGATTTGGGGCCTCGCGGGAACCACTTTAATTTTCTGCGTCCGCTACGCCTACGAGATAGCGCAAACAGGACAATGGGTACACACCAACTTCTACATGGCACCCTACTTGGGCAAGACACCACTGGTCATTTTTGGCAGCCTCTTGCTCCCCGTGATGTTCATCAAGGCTTTGTCTGCCCTGCAAAGAGCGGAGCGCCCGATCTGGTATCTGTACAGCTTTGCTGGGCTGATAGCAACCGTACTGATGTACTACTTCGCCAACACCAAGAATGGGTTTGCCATGTTCACCTTGCTGTCAAGTGGATTCCTCATCTCGGTATTGCGGCGGCGTACCCATGTCAAGATGCACCGCATAGGCCTTGGTATATCGATAATGATAGGTTTCTTGATCTTTGGTTATGCGGCCAACAAACACATTGAAACCAACCCTGCGTGGTCAAACTTGGTAGCTGATTACAAGATTAGCACCCAAATCGACCAACACAACAACTGGAAAGACAACACATCACCGTTCCCACACAATGAAAACGGCACTACGGTAGATATCAGCACCTACCAAAGAGTATCTTGGGCGCGGGCGGGGCTGGAACTGCTAAAAGACCATCCGCTGGGCTACGGACTCATCAACCACTCTTTTGGTGCGCTTGCAATCCAAAAGTGGAGTGACTTCCACAAACCCGATGGAAACAACCGAGGAGCCACACATAGCGGCTGGCTGGACTTCGCGCTTGGCTTTGGAGTACCCGGGCTATTGCTGGTTTGGGTGCCCTTGATCGCCAGCTACCTCCGAGCCCAAAAGCACACCGACTTCTGGAGCACCTATACAGTTTGGACCATTCCACTGATCGTCATCAGCTACCTCACCACCGAAGTCTGTACAGGCCATTTTATTGAACTGCTGTTTTTCCTAACCGCACTGTTCAGCGGCTTGACACTCCCCAGCGATCGCGAAACCAACGACGCAGGCGCCGACTGAACTTTAGATCTTTGATCTCATGGTCTGAGTACAGCTGCGTCGAAAGGTTTGTTTCCAAAATAGCATTTGGTGCTTGACGCTGCTCCAGCTGTGAGTAGAGCTTCTCAAGCTCGGCAAAGATGTTGTACTCATACAATATCTTGCGTTTGGCCTCCTGTCGCTGATCTAGGCTTGCATAGTCTAGTTCACTACGCAACACCTCCCGGATAGTGCCAATGGCTTGCTGCGGCTTGTCTAGATCAATGCGCGCATAACTACCTTCCGGGAAATAGTCGTCCAGATTTGGACACCCACTGTATATCGGAAAGCACCCTCGCAGGAAAGGGTCCGCCAGCTTCTCCGTCCAATAGTCCTGATGCACCGAGTTCTCCAATGCGATGTGAAATCGGTAGTCGGACAGGGCTTCATCCTTGTCTGCCATCGTCTTGGTTCCTCGACCAAAGAAATCAATCTGATCACCAAACTCCTGTTTCAATCGCTCTACAAATTCTATTCTTAGGCGATGCCCCCGTGTCACCGCATTACTAGAACAAACGACGGAACACAGCTTGGTCTTGACCGGATTACCTGCTTCAAAGTCCGAAAAATCCAACATCGATCGGAAGCGCTCAGCCCCGCCCTGGAAACGAACACCGGTAAACCAGTTGATCCCCGGTTGCATGAAGATTGCACCGGGATGTCGCGTTCCGCGCTGTGTGGTGATCACAGTCCCAAACTGCGCCAAGAACCGAGACTGATAGCGGTGAAAGCTCTCCGGCTCTCCGGCCACAAAGATGCGGCGATTGTGAGGCACCGATGTCAGCAGCGCCACATCCGGCCAAGCGGAATAGACCACCAACCAGTCATACCCCCTCGTACAATCGGTCGAGAACGTGTACGCACTCTGTCCCCAGGTGCCGCCCTCTTCTCGCAATTGCCTGCCCCAAGGCCAGGCGCCGCCAGACTCATCGACGAACAGCACCTTACGTTTTTTCATTGTTATGTCGCCCGTTTTTTCCATTGTGCTCTGCACCTACAACGCTCAGACCTATCTTGATGAATGCATCCAGAGCCTGCTCCAACAGACCTATGCCGATTTCGAGTTGATTATCGTAGACGATGGATCACACGACGGCACCTTAGCCTACCTGAATGCGCTGACGGACCCTCGCATACGCATCATTTCTCTCGAAACCAATCACGGATTGATTTTTGCGCGCAACAAGGGTTTTGATGAAGCCAGGGGCTCTTACATCGCCATCATGGATGCTGATGACATTGCGCACCCTAGGCGACTGGAGGCGCAGCTCAAAGTACTGCAGGGCGGCGCGGTCGATGTATGTGGTTCGTTTCACATCTCGCTGGATGGCCGAACTGGCAAACGGCGGGTGCGCCGATCTGCGACCTCCGACAGCGATATCCGGGCCCTGCTAAGCATTTACTGCCCGTTGTGCAACCCAAGTACCAGCGCCCGCGCCGACGTGCTGCGACAACACCGCTACAACACAGCTTACCCTCATGCAGAAGACTACGGTCTCTGGTGCGATATCGCTACCCATGGCGGCAGATTTCTCAACATTGCGCAGCACCTGCTCACATACCGCTTACATCCGGGTCAAATCAGTGTAGTAAAAAAGGAAACTGCCAATAACTCCTTTAAAACCATCCAAGCCCATTACGTACAGGCCCTCACCGGACAAGGTATAATACCTAAGTCTATGCCTGTGGCACAGAGATGGAAGCAGGCGACCGCCTTTATGCAAACCATCAATCGCAAAATACCCGGCATCTCATTTCGAACCAACTATGAGTTGTATGCGGAGTTTCAGTACCGGGGTAACGGCTGGCTCACACTCCTGACGCGCTTGGAACGTGCCATGATTGCGTGGTGGGTCACACAGTTAGGGCGTCGCGCCGGGCGCTGAAAGCCCAGGCCAGTCCGGGCCTAAGGAAGCAAACACTGTGCCTTGGTCAAGCGTGTAAGCTCTGTCAGCATCTTTTCATTAATCTCATCTTCCAACTCAAGCACCCTGGAAGCTCCACGGTAGGAGTGCCACATCCGTGGCACAAACTTGGTTTGCTCACCAAGCATGCCAGCCAGATGGGTCATGCCGCTTTTGGACCCCACCAGGATATCGGCACCAACCAGCACACGAAAGGATGCGACAAAAGGACTGTCAATCAGTTCTACAACCTTGCACCGGTCAGTTGGCAGGACACTCTGCCAATCCATTGCCAGCCCTCTCTCAGAGCAATAGCGACCATTCAAGCCTTCGCTCACGATATAAACCACGACGGGCCGCTCACCGCTAGCACCCAGGATCTGAACAAGGATGCGCTGATACCAAGCGTCGGGCAGCATGCGCTTGGACAAATCGTCAAACTGTCGCCCCGGCAGCAGATCTCCACGCCTGATATGTATGGCAACCTTCAATGCATGCGACAGACGGGGGGCGTATTGCGCAGGAAACTTGCTGCTACGAGCGGCATCGTAGCAGCGCCTGAACCAGGCCTTGCTAGCTTCGTATTCGAAGTCGCCTGTTCGCTTGTCCGGCAAACGGAATACGACACCGTCCTCGGGATGAGAGCGAATGACCGCATCCACAGCTCGATAGGCTTCGTCATCCTGTTGGGCATTAGATGGAATACTGATAGCTGTCTCTGGAAGAAGCACTAATTTGAGCGCCTTCTGCCGCAGCAAGCGCTCAA
This sequence comes from Rhodoferax sp. TS-BS-61-7, assembly GCF_002943465.1. Lineage (GTDB taxonomy): Bacteria > Pseudomonadota > Gammaproteobacteria > Burkholderiales > Burkholderiaceae_C > Allorhodoferax. Next base: position 486,352 of record NZ_PTQY01000002.1, on the reverse strand, counting down.
CCTCGCGTCTGTCCTTGGTGTACTGCGCAAATGCAAACATCGCATTGATATCGTTTCCGATATCGTGTGTTTCATAAACCTGTCTTAACGTCAGACGACGCACCCACTGACGCAGCCGCCAACCCCAATGGCTCTTGCTGGATTTGCGAACCTGCGATTCGGCATAGGCAAACGTCAGGTCATGACGTAGACATATCTTGACTGCATTGTTGACATGGCCCAGCGAGTGCCCAATGCCTGCATCCGGATTCTCATAGTCCACCAAGTATCGACCAAGCCTACTCATGCCAATGCTTTCCCCGCACATTGCGGCACACACCTCTCTGAGGCCCTATTGAGCCCGCCCAAAGCATCATCCTATTGAAGTTCGTCATGTTCTGGACCTTAGATTCATTGCTAATCCGCTAACGAACTTGCTAGCAAAACCCATTCTATTAATGAGGCAGCGGCTGCGCCTGTGGTGTAAGGGCTCTGCTGTGTATTGTCCAGCAAGCCCCCATGGGACCAAAGTTCATACAGAGTCATCAGCATTGTGACCACACCCTTCGTTATCGGGTCACCCTGCATTTCCACCACGCTATGCCCCTGCCCCCGCAGCAGCTCTGCCATCTGCGCATTCCCATGCACTGTCGCCAAAATAGGCCGCTGCATCCATAGATATTCGTAGAGCTTGGACGGGATGTACTCGGCGCAAATAGGCTCGCTGCCGTGCAGCAGAAGCAGCACATCGGCACTGCGCATGCGGCGCAGGATCTGCTCTCGCCCGGAAAGCCCGGTCACCGGATCCGCCTCGATACGCCCCAGGTGGCGCACCAGATCACGCACGGGTGACTGGGCGATGGCGGCCTGGGACACTGCGTCCAGCGGCCCGCCGGTAAGCTGCAGCTCCAGCATGGAGCGCAACCCGGGGCGCCCGGCGACCAAGGACTCCAGTGCAGAAAGGATGGGTGTGAGGTTGCGTGTGGCAGACAGCGAGCCAAAATGCCCGATGACCATCTTGGGCCCCGGCACATACGGCGGCAACACCTTGAATGGCGCGTCAATGCCCGGCAGCATCATCTTGCCGCGTTCGCCCAGTTGCGGATGGCGACGCTTGGCACTGGCCAGGGCCTGTTCGGTGAACCAGATGGCCACATCGGCATCGGTGCAGATCTGGCGTTCCACCTCGGCCTGCATGCGCTCCTGCGCAGTCTTGGGCGTGCTGCCCGGCATCACCAGCGGGTCGTGCACCTCGGCCAGCCAACGCACACCCAGCGCCTGTTTCAAGGCGCGCCCCGCCACATGGGCAGCGAAGGCGCCACCGGTGGAATAGATGAGATCGAACTTGCGATGCCGGGCCAACGCACGCCCCTTGAGATAAGCACTGAGCCACCAGGACCATGAGCTTTCCACGGGCCGCAGCAGTTTTTCGACAAACATGAACGGCAGCAAGGGAATGGACAGCAGCACCATGACCAGGCGGTACACCTTGGGATGGGGCAAATGCTTGCGCAGCACATGGCGCAGCTCGAACCGACAGCCCGCCGCCCCCGCAGGCCAGAGTTGGTGGTGCTCGTAGTGGCGATCCTGATCGCCGGACACTCCACTCAACACGACCAGTTCAATGCCAGCCGCTTCCAAATGCGGCAACTTGTCAGTAATAGTCTGACTGGCGGCGCGACCATCCATGTTGAACGCATGGGACAGGATCAGCCAGCGCTGCACGTAGCGCTTCGCAATGCCCAAGTACATCGCCTCATACATACCCGCCGCGTGCTCCCAGGAGTGGGCTTGGGCGAATACCAGTGCTCGGGTGGACAAGTAGCCAACTAGGTCGGCATCATTTAGCAGGCGCTGCAAGGTGACAACGATCTTTGCCACATCCCGGGGATCTTTCAGCAACAACGCGTTCTCGCCATCCCGCATATCTTGCGCAATGCCGCTGTACGGCGTATCGCTCACCACCACAGGCAAACCATGCGCCATGGCCTCCAGCACCACCATGCCGTAGGCATCTTCCAGCGTGGGATGCACTAGTGCGTCTGCCGCGCGGTAGGCCAGCCCCATGTCCCGTTGGCTACCCAGAAAATGCACGCGTGCCGTCAAACCCAGCCGTTCGGCGAGCTTGCGCATGGCCAGCTCGCTCTCGGCCTTACCCACTACCGCCAACTGAGCCTGCGCTGGTAGTTGAGCCAAGGCCTGCAGCAGGGCTGGTAGCCCTTTCTTGACAAAGTCATTGCCCACGAACAACAACACGGTGGCCTCGATCGGCAGGCCCAGTTGCTCGCGGGCTGTAGCACGCTGCGTTGCAGACGCCCGGCCCGGCACCGCATCCACGCCCGGTGTCACCACTTCCAGCATCGATGCCGATGCAGGGTACGTAGCCTGCAGCACCGCCTTCAGCGACGACGAGGCGCACACCACACGTTTCTTCAGTGCCCAAGCGTAACGAAGATTTTCCAGCCACAGATAGGCCAGCAGCCGCGGACTTGTCAGCACCTTGAGCCAGCGCAGCGCCAGCGCGGCGCCCTGCCTGCCGGCAAACAGCGTGTGTTTCACCGGCAGCACATGCACGGTCTGCACATTGCCGTGCCAGGTGTTCTCATGCGAATGCACGATGTCAAAACCCGTGCGCGTGGCGCGCCAGGTCTTCCAGGCAAAGTAGATCTGGTTGATCCAGCGTGGCCGCTGTAGCGGCAGGGGAATGCGGTGGTAGCTGACGCCGGGAAAGTCGTGCGCAATCGTCTGCGCAAACACATGCACCTCGTGGCGCGCCGCCAGCTCTTCCACCAGCGCGATCGAATAACGCTCGGCGCCACCGCCCGTGGTGGCAAAGTTCCGGCTCAGTACGGCGATCCGCAAACGTTCAGTCACACGCCACCATCACAAGAGCACGATGTCGTACTGTTCTTGCGCCATGGCCGCTTCGCTTTGCAGCGACACGGGCTTGCCGATGAACTCGGAGAGACCCGCCAGGTGCTGGCTCTCTTCGTCCAGGAACAGTTCGATGACCTTGGGCGAAGCCACTACACGGAACTCGCGCGGGTTGAACTGGCGCGCCTCGCGCAGGATCTCGCGGAAGATGTCGTAGGCCACGCTGCGCGGGGTTTTGACAATGCCCTTGCCTTCGCAGGTCGGGCACGGCTCGCACAGCATGTGGGCCAACGACTCGCGCGTGCGCTTGCGTGTCATCTCCACCAGACCCAGCTGCGAGAAGCCACCGGCCATGGTCTTCACGCGGTCGCGTGCCAGCTGCTTGCGGAATTCGCCCAGCACGGCCTCCCGGTGGTCTTCGCGTGCCATGTCGATGAAGTCCACGATGATGATTCCGCCCAGGTTGCGCAGGCGCAGCTGCCGTGCAATCGCCTGCGCGGCCTCCAGGTTGGTCTTGAAGATGGTGTCGTCAAAATTGCGCGCCCCCACAAAGCCGCCCGTATTCACGTCCACCGTGGTCAGCGCCTCGGTCTGGTCCACGATGAGGTAGCCACCCGACTTCAGTTCCACCCGGCGCGCCAGCGCCTTGGCCACTTCCTCGTCGATGGAATACAGGTCAAAAATCGGACGCTCGCCCTTGTAGTGCTGCAGCTTCTCCGCTGCGGCCGGCATGAACTCCGAGCCAAAGGCCTTGAGCGCATCAAACTGCTCGCGCGAATCCACACGAATAGTCTGCGTGCCCTCGCCCACCAGATCGCGCAGCACGCGCTGCAGCAAGCTCAGGTCCTGGTGCAGCAGACTTTGCGCAGGCAGGCGCAGTGCTGCGTCCTTGATACGCGCCCAGGCCTTGCGCAGATAGGCAATGTCGTCACCCAGTTCGGTGTCCGATGCGTCTTCGCCATTGGTGCGCAGGATGAAGCCGCCGCCCTCCTTGCCCGCCAGCTTTTGCATACGGTTGCGCAGCTCGTCGCGCTGCGCGGTGGGAATTTTTTGCGACACGCCGATGTGGTCGTCCTGCGGCAGAAACACCAGCAGGCGCCCCGCAATGCTGATTTGTGTGGACAGGCGCGCACCCTTGGTGCCAATCGGGTCCTTGATGACCTGCACCATGAGCGACTGGCCCTCAAACACCTGCTTCTCAATGGGAATTTGTGGCTGCGAAGCACGCGACGCGCTCAGCGACTCACCCTCGGCCGGCGGGTGCCACACATCGGCCACATGCAGAAAGGCCGCGCGCTCCAGGCCAATGTCGATGAAGGCCGACTGCATGCCCGGTAGCACGCGCGCGACCTTGCCCAGGTACACATTGCCCACCAGCCCACGCTCCAGCGTGCGCTCCACGTGCAGTTCCTGCACCGCACCGTGTTCGACGATAGCCACCCGCGTCTCTTGCGGCGACCAGTTGATCAGGATGTCTTGTTGCATGCAAAGCCCACTTCGCGCAAGGCCTGCGCAGTTTCAAACAAAGGGAGGCCCATGATGCCAGAGTACGACCCCTCAATCCGCGCAATGAATGCCGCCGCCCTGCCCTGCACGCCATAGGCGCCGGCCTTGCCCATGGGCTCGCCGCTGGCCACGTAGTCGGCAATCTCGGCGTCGCTCATCTGGGCGAAGGTCACGCGCGATTCGCAGCAGGCCTGAGCCGTCTTGTCGCCCCAGCCGATGGTTATGGCGGTGAACACGCGGTGGGTCTGACCCGACAAGGCGCGCAACATGCGTTGGGCGTCCTCAGCATCCTCTGGTTTGCCCAGAATGGTGTCGCCCATCGCCACCGTGGTGTCGGCGCACAAAATAGGTCGATTTTGGCCTCCATCCCTTACCAGTCTTGCGCGAGCAGCTATTAATTTAAGAGCGGTTACACGCTGCACATAGACGTCGGGGGCTTCTCCTGGCAGCACCACCTCCAGGCTTTCCGCATCCTCGTCGGGCGTGGGCAGCAGCAGCTCATGCGCCACGCCAATTTGCGCCAACAGCTCACGGCGGCGCGGGCTTTGGGAGGCCAGATAGATGAAATCAGGACTGGGCATGCTCACTCGCGGTGATAAGGGTGGTTGGCGTTGACGGACCAGGCGCGGTAGAGCTGCTCAATCAGCAGCACGCGCACCATGGCGTGCGGCAGGGTCAGGTCAGACAAGCGGATACGTTCGTGGGCTGCTTGGCGAAACTCGGGGTCCAGCCCATCCGGCCCACCAATGACCAGGGCGATGTCTGTGCCGCCTAGCTGCCACTCCTTCAGACGCTCGGCCAGCGCCGTGGTCCGCAAGCTGGTGCCACGTTCATCCAGCGCCACAACCCGCGCGCCCTTGGGGATGGCTTCCTCAATGCGCTTACGCTCCGCCGCAACCAACTGCTCTACAGTTTTGGAGCCGCGCGGCTCGGTTTTGATGGCTTTGAGCTCGACCTTGAGCTCATGCGGAAAGCGCTTGGCGTAGTCGTCCCACGCGGTTTGCGCCCAATCCGGTACCCGCTGCCCGACAGCGATGATGACCAGCCGCATTGCCGGCCTCAGGCTTTACGGGGAGCGGCTTTCTTGGCGGGCGCTTTTTTAGCCGCTGCCGGCTTGGCGGCAGTCTTTTTGGCGGCTGGCTTCACTTCGGGCTTCACCACCACAGTTTTCACTGGGGCTTTGGCCGTCGCAGCTTTCTTGGCTGGGGCCTTCTTGGCCGGTGCTTTGGATGCTGCAGACTTCGCCGCGGCCTTCTTCAGTGCGGCTTTGGAGGGGAATGCTTCTTCCACACCCTTCTTGGCCGCGCTGGAGCGGCGCATATTGGGTTCGCCCACGGCTTTTTTAGCCGGCGCCTTGGCTGCGGGTTTGGCAGCTTCTGGAGCGGCTGGTTTGGCAGCACCCAGCTTCAGGCGCACAGGCTTTTCGCCCCACAGCTCTTCCAGGTGGTAGTACTGGCGGAAGTTGGGTTGGAAGATGTGCACCACGGCCTGGGCGCAGTCCACGATGATCCACTCACCGTTGGCTTCGCCTTCGATACGGGGCTTGGGGAAACCGGCTTCGCGCACGGCATCACGCACGCTGGCGGCCAGCGCCTTGGTCTGGCGGTTGCTGGTACCCGAGGCGATGATCACGCGCTCGAACAGGGAGGACAGGTGCTCGGTGTCAAACACCACAATGTCTTGGGCCTTGACGTCTTCCAGGCCGTCCACGATGGCACGTTGGAGTTTTTGGGTGTTTTTGGCAACGGTGGAAGTAGTCATCAGGTCGGTCGGTAAAGATGGTGTTGGTCAATATAACGCGCAACGGTTTCAAAAACCAGAGGGCCAATGCTTTGGCCCGTGGCGGCGCGGTGTCGGATGTCGGTGGCACTGGTGGCCACGGGGGGCATATTCAGGACCGTCAGGCCGGGCACATGTGCCTTTAAGGCATCAAATTGGCCCTTGGCCCCCGTTGAATCTGCGCGAGCAGCTACACAAATTATAGCAAGTGCTGGCAGCCGCTCCCAGCGACTCCAACTGGGTAGCGCGCGAGCTTGGTCTTCCCCAATCAGCAAGTACAGCTGCGCGCCCGGATTCGCCTGCTGTAACTCTAGCAAGGTGTCCACCGTATAGGTGGGGCCTGGACGTGCCAGCTCGCGCCCATCCACCACCACCTGCGGCAGGTCGGCAAAGGCCAGTTGGGCCATGGCCATACGGTGCGTGGCATCACTGAGCGTGCGGCTTTTGTGCCAGGCGTGGCCCGTGGGGATGATGTGCAGCGCATCCAGCTGCAACTGGGTAATCGCTGTGGCCGCCAGCGCGTGGTGGCCCCGGTGCGGCGGGTCAAACGCCCCGCCAAACACGCCAATACGCCGGGGCGGTGTGGCTGCGGTCAGCGTCACACCCAGTCCCGCGCCGTCAAGAAGTGCTCGGTCAACGCCGCTTCGGGCGAACCCGGCTCCGGCTGCTGTTGGTAGGCCCAGCTCACCAGCGGTGGCATGGACAGCAAAATCGACTCCGTGCGCCCACCCGACTGCAAACCAAAGTGGGTACCGCGGTCCCACACCAGGTTGAATTCCACATAACGACCACGGCGGTACAGCTGAAAGGCACGCTCGCGCTCGGCGTACGGTGTGTCCTTGCGGCGCTGCACGATGGGCAGGTAGGCGGTTAAAAACGCGTCGCCCACGGCCTGCAGCATGGCAAAACTGCGGTCCTGGCCTAGCTCCGAGAAGTCATCAAAAAACACGCCACCCACGCCACGCGGCTCGTTGCGATGCTTCAAAAAGAAGTATTCGTCGCACCACTTTTTGAAGCGCGGGTACTTGTCGCCCCCAAATGGCGCCAGCGCGTCTTTGCAGGTCTGGTGGAAGTGCACGGCGTCTTCGTCAAAGCCGTAGTACGGCGTCAGGTCCATGCCGCCGCCAAACCAGCACACCTCCTGCCCTTGCGGGTTCTTGGCGGCCAGCATGCGCACATTCATGTGCACCGTGGGCACATAGGGGTTGCGCGGGTGGAACACCAGCGAAACGCCCATGGCCTCAAACGGCGCACCCGCCAGCTCGGGGCGGTGCTGGGTCGCACTGGGCGGCAGCTTGGGGCCGCGCACATGCGAGAAACCGCAACCCGCGCGCTCAAACACTGCGCCACCTTCCAGAATCTGCGTGATGCCGCTGCCCTGCAGCGGCTCATGAGGCGCTTTTTCCCAGGCGTCGGACAGAAAACTGCCGCCATCCACCTCGGCAATGGCCGCAGTGATGCGGCTTTGCAGACCCATCAGGTACTGACGCACCTGGGCGGCGGTTGCCTGCACGTTCATCCCTTGAGGGCCCGGTAACCGATATCGGTGCGGTACTGCATGCCATCAAACGCAATCTCGCTGATGACCTGGTAGGCCCGTTGCTGCGCCTGCTTCACGCTGTCGGCCAGTGCCGTCACGCAGAGCACGCGCCCGCCAGAGGTTTGCAGCACACCCTCCTTGAGGGTGGTGCCGGCGTGGAATACAGCAGCGTCCTCGCTGTCCTTGGGGATGCCAGTGATGGCATCGCCCTTGCGGGGGCTCAGCGGGTAACCGTGCGCGGCCAGCACCACGCCCAGCGCGGTGCGGCGGTCCCACTGCAGCTCCACCTCGTCCAGCTTGCCATGCGGGCCAGGCTCGGTGGCGGCCAGCAGCACATCTACCAAGTCGGTCTTCAAGCGCATCATGATGGGCTGGGTTTCGGGGTCGCCCATGCGGCAGTTGAATTCCAGCGTCTTGGGCTGGCCGTTCTTGTCGATCATCAGGCCCGCATAGAGGAAGCCGCTGAATGGGATGCCGTCGGCCTCCATGCCCTTGACAGTGGGCAAGATGATCTCGCGCATGGCCTTGGCGTGGATGTCGGGTGTCACCACAGGCGCGGGCGAATACGCGCCCATGCCACCGGTGTTGGGGCCCTGGTCGCCATCCTGCAGGCGCTTGTGGTCCTGGCTGGTGGCCAGGGGCAGCACGTTCTTGCCGTCCACCATGACGATGAAACTGGCCTCTTCGCCTTCCAAAAACTCTTCAATCACCACGCGCGCACCGCCGTCGTTATGTGCCACGCCCAGGGTGTTGTCTACCAGCATGAAGTCGATGGCTTCGTGCGCCTCGGCCACCGTCATGGCCACCACCACACCCTTGCCGGCAGCCAGACCGTCGGCCTTGACCACGGTGGGTGCGCCCATCTTGTCCACATAGGCGTGGGCTGCCGCAGGGTCGGAGAAGGTGGCGTATTCGGCCGTGGGAATGTTGTGCCGGCGCATGAAGGCCTTGCTGAAGGCCTTGGAGCTTTCCAATTGGGCCGCAGCCTTGGTCGGACCAAAGATGCGCAGGCCGTGGGCGCGGAATTCGTCCACCACACCCGCGGCCAACGGCACTTCGGGGCCGACCACGGTCAGCGTGATCTTGTTCTCTTGCGCCCATACGCGCAGACCCACCACGTCGGTGATGGCAATGTTTTCCAGGTGTGGGTCGGTGGCGGTGCCGCCGTTGCCGGGGGCCACATAAACCCGCTGGATTTTGGGAGACTGGGCCAGTTTCCAGGCCAGGGCATGTTCGCGACCACCGCCGCCAATAACGAGAATATTCATAAGGTTCCTAACCAGTTGGGAGCAGCGCTGAGGAGCGGCCCCACAAGTCTTAATCGGTTGAGGACAGAGCTGAAGATCTGTCCCGCAAAATTTTCACAGAGCCGCGTTGTGGTAAATCTCTTGGGTGTCGTCCAGGTCTTCCAGAACGTCCAGCAGTTTTTGCATGCGCTCGGCATCTTCGCCGGTCAGCTCAATGGTGTTATCGGCGCGCATGGTCACACCCGCCACCTCCGCCACCAAGCCCGCCGCTTCCAGCGCGGCTTTCACGGATTCAAAGTCGGGATAGGCAGTCAGCACCTCAATCGCGCCGTCATCGCCCGTGATCACATCTTCGGCGCCGGCTTCCAGCGCCACTTCCATCAGCTTGTCTTCACTGGTACCGGGCGCGAAGATCAACTGGCCGCAGTGTTTGAACTGAAAAGCCACCGAACCTTCGGTGCCCATATTGCCGCCGTGTTTGCTGAAGGCGTGACGCACCACAGCCACGGTGCGCACCTTGTTGTCGGTCATCGTGTCCACGATGATGGCTGCGCCGCCGATGCCATACCCCTCGTAGCGGATTTCTTCGTAGGTAATGCCTTCCAGCGTTCCTGTGGCCTTGGCAATGCCGTATTTGACGTTTTCGGCCGGCATATTGGCCGCCTTGCCCTTCTCAATCGCCAAACGCAAGCGCGGGTTGGCGCTCAGGTCGCCACCACCCAAGCGGGCCGCCACCATGATCTCTCGCATGACCCGCGTCCAGATGCGCTGCCGTTTCTCGTCCTGGCGGCCCTTGCGGTGCTGAATATTGGCCCATTTACTGTGTCCTGCCACGCGATTTCCTTTGAAAATTCGTTACGCTACTCTCTCAATTGTACTTTTTGGGACTTCCATGGCTTCCATCCAAGACGAGGGCATCCTGATTGCCCAACATGGCACCGGCAACTCCACCGTCCGCTGCTTTTTGCGGCCCGACAAGGCCAACCGCCATGGACTCATCACCGGCGCCACCGGCACCGGCAAAACCATCACCCTGCAAACCCTGGCCGAGGGTTTTTCCGCCCTGGGCGTGCCCGTCTTCATGGCCGATGTGAAGGGCGACCTGACCGGCATCTCCCAAAAAGGGGCACTGGGCGAGAAACTGGGCAAGATCCTCAAAGAGCGCGGCATTGACGAACCCGCGTTTTCCACCTTCCCCACCACGCTGTGGGACGTGTTTGGCCAGCAGGGCCACCCGGTCCGCGCCACCGTGAGCGACCTGGGCCCGCTGTTGCTGGCCCGCATGCTCAACTTGAATGAAACCCAGGCGGGCGTGCTGCAACTGGTGTTCAAGATTGCCGACGACGACGGCCTGCTGCTGCTGGACATGAAAGACCTGCGCGCCATGTGCCAAGACGTGGGCGAGAACGCCAGCCAGTACACCACCGAGTACGGCAACATCAGCGCCGCCAGCATCGGCGCCATCCAGCGTGGCCTCATGCAGATCGAAGAGCAAGGCGGCGACCTGTTTTTTGGCGAGCCCATGCTCAATATTGAAGATTTCATGCAGACCGACGGCTCGGGCAAGGGCGTGGTCAACATCCTGGCGGCCGACAAGCTCATGCAGTCGCCGCGTCTGTACGCCACCTTTTTGCTATGGATGCTGTCCGAGCTGTTCGAGGCCCTGCCCGAAGTGGGCGACCTGGACAAGCCCAAGCTGGTCTTCTTCTTTGACGAGGCCCACCTGCTGTTTGCCGACGCCCCCAAGGTGCTGATCGAGCGCATTGAGCTGGTGGTGCGCCTGGTGCGTTCCAAGGGCGTGGGCGTGTTTTTTGTCACGCAAAACCCCCTGGATATTCCCGACAGCGTGCTAGCCCAGTTGGGCAACCGCGTGCAGCACGCGCTGCGCGCCTTCACGCCGCGCGACCAAAAGGCCGTCAAGAGCGCTGCCGACACCATGCGCGCCAACCCGGGTTTGGATGTCGCCACCGCCATCACCGAGCTGGGCGTGGGCGAAGCGCTGGTCAGCCTGATGGACGAAAAAGGCCGCCCCTGCCTGACCGAACGTGTGTTTGTGCTGCCCCCGGCCAGCCAGATTGGCCCGATTAAGCCGGAGCAACGCAAGACGCTACTGGCCGAGTCCATCGTCGCCGGTGTGTATGAGAAGGCCGTCGACCGCGAATCGGCATTTGAAGCGCTCAAGGGCCGTACCCAGGCAAACATGGGCCACGCGGCACCGGTAGAGGACGACTTTCCTGCCGCAGATACTGCTGCACCACGCGCATCCCGGCGGGGATCTACTCCCACGCCGACCGCAACACCCGCCCCCAGTGGCGGCGGCATTCTGGACAGCATTGGCGACATGCTGGGCGGCGGCGCCCGCCGCTCGCGTGCCAGCGTGGGCGAGCAAATGATCAAGAGCGCCGCCAGCTCCATCGGCCGCGAAGTGGGCCGCCAGATCATCCGCGGGGTGCTGGGCAGCATCCTGGGTGGTAGCCGGCGCTAAACCCCGGCGCCAAACTTGCTTTGCGACAATCGCTCCCTTTTAGAAAACAACAAGGAATAAGAACATGGTCACCCTCGATCCCGCCGCCCGTGCCAATGTCACGCTGATCGACCACCCGCTGGTGCAGCACAAGCTCACGCTGATGCGCAAAAAAGAAGCCAGCACCAGCAGCTTTCGCCGCCTGCTCAATGAACTGGCCGGTCTGATGATTTACGAAGTCTGCCGCGACATGCCGCTGCAGGACCTGGAAATCGAAACCCCGCTGGAGAAGACGACCGGCAAGGTCATTGACGGCAAAAAGCTGGTGTTCGCCAGCGTGCTACGCGCTGGCAACGGCATTTTGGACGGCGTGCTGAGCGTGGTGCCCGGCGCCCGCGTCGGCCATGTGGGTCTGTACCGCGACCCCAAAACCCTGCAGGCCGTGGAGTACTACTTCAAGATGCCCAGCAACATGGAAGAGCGCGATGTGGTGGTGGTGGACCCCATGCTCGCCACCGGCAACTCCGCCGCCGCCGCCGTGGCGCGCCTGAAGGCCTGCAAGCCCAAGTCCATCAAGTTCCTGTGCTTGTTGACCTGCCCCGAAGGCATCAACACGCTGTACAAGGAACACCCCGATGTGCGCGTCTTCACCGCCGCCATCGACCGCGGCCTGAACGACCACGGCTACATCATGCCGGGCCTGGGGGATGCGGGAGACCGAATTTTCGGTACGCAGTGAACCTAAGTCTTTGAATTCATTGAATGTTCAATGTGATTCTCAAAAATCCAGTTTTACATTGAACATGCCAGAAAGCAATCCATGCTCGACCTGCTGATCCACAACGCCACCCTGCCCGACGGACGCCAGAACATGTCGGTGGCGGTGCAGGCCGGGCGAATCACTGAAGTGGCCGAAAGGCTGAGCCCCGCTGCTGCACCCGCCAAAGAAACCGTGGACGCCGACGGCATGCTGCTTTCCACGCCCTTTGTGGACGCCCATTTCCACATGGACGCCACGCTGAGCCTGGGCCTGCCGCGCCTCAACGCCAGCGGCACGCTGCTGGAAGGCATTGCGCTCTGGGGCGAACTCAAACCCCACCTCACCTTTGACGCCCTGGTGCAGCGCGCCCTGGCCTACTGCGACTGGGCCGTCGCCAATGGCCTGCTGGCCATCCGCAGCCATGTGGACACCAGCGACGCGAGCATGCTGGCGGTGGAAGCGCTGCTAGCGGTCAAGAAACAGGTGGCGCCCTATATCGACCTGCAGCTGGTCGCCTTTCCGCAGGACGGGGTGCTGCGCAGCAAAGGCGGCGTGGACAACCTCAAGAAGGCGCTGAGCCTGGGCGTGGACGTGGTGGGCGGCATCCCCCACTTCGAACGCACCATGGCGGACGGTGCCGCCAGCGTGAAGCTGCTGTGCGAGCTGGCTGCCGAACAGGGCAAGCTGGTGGACATGCACTGCGACGAGTCGGACGATCCGCTCTCGCGCCACATCGAAACCCTGGCCTTTGAAGCCAACCGCCTGGGCCTGCATGGGCGCGTCACCGGCTCGCACCTCACCTCCATGCACAGCATGGACAACTACTACGTGAGCAAGCTGCTGCCGCTGATGGCCGAGGCGCAGATCAGTGTGGTGAGCAACCCGCTGATCAACATCACGCTGCAAGGCCGGCACGACAGCTACCCCAAGCGCCGCGGCATGACCCGCGTGCCCGAAATCATGGCCGCCGGCATGACCGTCGCCTTTGGCCAAGACTGCTGCATGGACCCCTGGTACAGCATGGGCAGCGGTGACATGCTGGAGGTCGCCAGCATGGGCCTGCATGTGGCGCAGATGACGAGCCAAGCTGCCATGGCGCAATGTTTTGACGCCGTGACGAAGAATCCTGCCCGCATCCTGCACCTGGAAGGCTACGGGCTGGAAAAAGGCTGCAACGCCGACTTCGTGCTGCTGCAGGCGCAAAACCCCGTAGAGGCCCTGCGCCTCAAAGCCACCCGCCTCAAAGTCTGGCGCCGCGGCGTGCTGGTGGCGCAAACGCCGGCCCGCACTGCGGCGCTGAACCTGCCGGGCCGCCCCGACCACACCTCGTTTTTGCATACAAAATAGGCCTCTAGCCCCCGTGGATATTGCGCAAGCAGCTACTAAAGATGTAGCAATAACCATCGCCGCCGCACAAAGCACCTCAGTGCCTTTGGATGTAGCGGCCAATGTGCAGACACACCTGCGCTTTGTAGAGGCGGCGGCCGACCACGGCGTGCAGTGGCTGGTGTTCCCCGAGTTGTCGCTAACCGGCTACGAACTGGCCGCCATGCCGGGCCTGGTGCTGCACGCGGACCACGCGCTGCTGGCGCCCCTGCGCGAGGCGACCCGCCGCACCGGCATGGCCATCACCGTGGGAGCACCCGTGGACTCAGGCAGCGCCCTGCCCTCCATTGGCGCCATCACGCTGCGGCCTGATGGCGGGCACAGTGTGTACCGCAAGTTCCATCTGCATGGCAACGAAGTCGCGTTTGCCGCACCCGGCGCACAGGCGGCACATCTGCAAACCCTGGGACCAACCCACATTGCCAGTGCCATCTGCGCAGACACCAACCACCCATCGCACGCCGCAGCGGCAGCACAGGCCGGTGCCAATGTCTACGCCGCGGGAATACTGACTTCCGAAAACGGCTATGCGGCCGAAGCACCGCTGTGGGCCAGCTATGCGTGTGACCACCGCATGGTGGTGCTCATCGCCAACCACGGCGCGCCGTCGGGTGGTTATGTGTCGGCGGGCAAAAGCGGGATTTGGGATGCGAGTGGGAACTGCATCACGCTAGCGGATGGGACTGGAGACTGGTTGGTTGTATTGACCCAAAACGCTTGAACGCACCCACACCAAATTCTTGGGTCAATCAGCACCTGAGCCAAAGAATTTACTCACAGCAAAGATTTAAGAATTGCTTGTTCTTCGTTCTTTAGATCGGACCGAAGTTGGTCCGCAGAGCGTTTTGCCTTGAGCGCAAATGCTGGCAACGAATCCTTAGTGACTATCTTGATACAAGTGGTAATGGACTCGGGAACTCTCATACTGAACAAAAACTCACTCTCCTGCACCTCACGCAAGTCCAGTTCACCATTGCTAAGAAGAGAGCATTCAAAGATTTGGGTATCGACCACGATTATTGGAAAGGCGAAGGATGCTGACGGTGAGGCCAGTTGACTTTCAGCGCGAGCAATACTCATCGAAGCCTTCATTGCGTTGCACGATGCTGTGTATGCGGCATCACCGCCATCGGCCAATGCTTGGCGAAGGCCATATCCCCCTCGGGCTGGGCGTTGTATGTGCGATTGAATCGCTCTCTCAGCAATTCTTGTTGCTAGACATTCTTTCGCCAGGTCTGACATGACTGCAAACATAGAAAGCCTGTTGAATGCAGCCCACGCATCATCGGATGTCAACACTACCCATGGCTTAGTGGATGCCTTGCACTCCAACACACATGAAATATTCACTGTCCCAATCCAGTCCTGATCCGCTGCAATGATGTCAATCTCTCGGCCTTTTCCGGTCTCTGAGTCTGTGTAAACGGTGGACTGTCGGATTTCAAAACCAGCGCGACGAAAGGCATTTGCCGCGGCCATTTCCAAAGGGAAACCCGTTGACTGAAGCCACTTTAAAACTTTTTCTTGAACCATCTTTACTCCGATCCCATTGTCTACACAGTGCACAAACCCAACGCACCCAATGCGCGAAATGAAGCAGCGGGCATTCGCTTATCGAGCCAGTTAACACGTCTCATCGTTTACTTGCCGCACTGAACAACAAATCCCAATCATCCGGCGGATGCCCACTCTCCAGCATCTTGCGAAACACCCGATATGCGTCATCGCTGCTTTCATACGCCCGCTTGGTATCTTCATCGTTCACCCACGCCAGCACGATGATCTTGGCCTGGAGGTGGTAACGAAAAAACAAGCGGTATTGCTGGAAAAACTTGGCACGAAACCAGTGTTTGTATTCGTCGCCCAAGGTGCCGCCCTGCCGGTATTCGGGCCGTGTCGGGTCTTGGGGAATGACTTCAAACGCCAGCTTTTGAATAGCAGCCAAGCGCTTGGTAGCATTCTTTTTTACGTACCCCTGCGGGTCTTTGGCTCTCAAGGTTTGCACTTGTAGCGTCAGGGCTTGCAACTGGGCCAAGAAAAGTGGATGGGCAAAGACCGACCAACCATTAACGACCCAAGGCTCGGCAGGCTTGCCGCTCATTCATCGTCGGCCGACAGCGCAGCGTCCATATCCAGTTCCACGCCAGTGGTGAGCGCTTGAATGCGTTGTAACAATTCGGAATCAATGGCTTGCAGGCGCTCCGGGTGCTGGGTCATGTCCTGCGCCAAAAAGCCCAAAAAAGCACCCAGTGCGGGGTCCGCAGTGTCCGTATTGGAGGCCCTGGTCAGCACCACCTCGCCACCAGGGCGGATGCTGTAATGGATTTTGTCGCGCTTGCCAAGGCGCAAGGCGCGGCGCACGGTTTCGGGCACCGTGGTCTGGTAGCGTTCAGTCAGGGTAGATTCGACTTCCATGGTGGCAGGCATCGTGCACTCCAGTTCAAAATTCACTTGGTTACCCATGGTAATGCATTTGCATTGCCAAGACAATGCAAATGCATTACCAGAAACATTCAAATAAAACACCCATGAAAAACTACTGGCTCATGAAAGCCGAACCCGCCGAAGCGTCTATCGACGATGTGCTGGCCATGCCCAACGCCACCGTACCCTGGACCGGCGTGCGCAACTACCAGGCGCGCAACTTCATGCGTGATGGCATGCAGGTGGGCGACGGCGTGTTGTTCTACCACTCCAGTTGCGCGGAGCCCGGCATCGTGGGCATTGCGCGGGTGGCCTCAGGCGCTTACACCGACCCCACGCAGTTCGACCCCAAGTCCCCCTACTTTGACGCGGCCAGCAAGCCGGAGGCGCCGCGCTGGATCTTGGTGGATGTGCGGGTGCTGCACAAGACATGCAACCTGACCCTACCCGAGCTGCGCGCCGACCCGGAACTGCAGGACCTGACCGTGCTGAAAAAGGGCAACCGCCTGTCCATCACGCCGGTGGAGCCGCAGCATTGGCGTACCATTCTGCAGCGGCTGGGGCAGCCGGATTTGGTATAAAAACTGCCTCTAGCCCCCGTATCTATTGCGCAAGAAGCTCCTAACTTTATAGCAACCACCATGACCATCGCCACCGACCTGGACCGCCTGGCCCTGCAAGAACAGCGCCTGCAATTCGACGCCTTTGACCAGGCCACCGCCTGGACGCTGGGTACCAACATCAAGGCGCTGTGCGAAGCGGCTGGCGTGGCGCTGTCCATCGAGATCCGCCTGAGCAAGGAGACGGTTTTTTACTACGCCATGCCCGGCACCGGCCCCACCAATGCCGACTGGGCACGCCGCAAGCGCAATGCGGTGGAGCTGCTGCACACCAGCTCTTACGCGCTGGGGCTCAAGCTGGAGCAGGAAAACAGTTCGCTGGAAGCCAAACAGGGCTTGGCACTGCGGGACTACGCCACCCACGGTGGCAGTTTTCCCATCCGTGTGCGCGGCGTAGGTGTGGTGGGCGTGGTCACCGTGTCAGGCATTCCGCAGCGTGAAGACCACGCCATGGTGGTGACGGCGCTGGCCGCCCTGTGCGGCGTGCCGCTGGCCGAGGTGGCGCTGGACTAATCGCGCCCTAGTGCCGCGTGGGGCCTGCCAGAAAGGTGGCCTCAAACTCATGCGCAGGCAGGGGCTTGGAATAGAAATAACCCTGCAACAGGTCGCAACCCTGCTGGGTGCAAAACGCGGCCTGCGCCTGGGTTTCCACCCCCTCCACCACAATCTGCATGTTCAGCGCCTTGGCAAAAGCGATGATGGCCACAAACAGTTTTTCGCTCTTGCCCCCTTCACCCACCGCGGATACAAAACCCTTGTCGATTTTGAGAATGCTGATGGGGAACAGCTTCAGGTGGTCCAGCGAGGAATAACCGGTGCCAAAGTCGTCCAGCGACATGGCCACACCCTGGGCCGAGATCTCGGACAGCAGGGACACCGTGGTGCTGGTCACCTCGATCAGCATGCTTTCAGTAATTTCCAGCTCCAGCGCGTTGGCCGGCAGACCATGTTCGGCCAGGGCCGCCATCACGGTGCGGGGCAGTTTCTCCTGCTTGATCTGCACCGCTGACAGGTTGATCGCCAAGGTCAGATCGGCCAGGCGCGGCGCATAACGCTCGCGCCAGACCTTGAGCTGCCGGCAGCCCTCCAACAACACCCAGGCGCCGATGTCCACAATCAGGCCGGTTTCTTCGGCGATGGCCAGAAAAGCCGCCGGCGACAGCACACCCAGGCGGGGGTGGTGCCAGCGCAGCAAAGCCTCCATACCGCGCAAGCCACCATCGACAGAGCGAATTTGCGGCTGGTAGTAAATTTTGAGTTCGTCTTTTTCCAGCGCGCGCTGCAGGTCATTTTTGATGAGTGAACGGAACTGCACCGCCTCTTGCAACGACACGGAATAAAAGCGGCTTTTGTTGCGGCCATCCAGCTTGGCCTGGTACATGGCCAGATCGGCGTATTTGAGCAAGTCGGCCGCGTTGTCGGTGGTGTTACCCAACACCGCAATGCCGATGCTGGTGGTGATGGTCTGTTCGGTGGACCCGATGAAGATGGACTCGCGCAGCGCAACATTGATACGGTCGGCCAGCACAATGGCCTGCTCATCGTGGTCAAAGCTGGTCATCATCACCACAAACTCATCCCCACCCAGCCGGCACAACAAGTCGCCGTCCCGTGCAATCAGCGTCAGGCGGCGCGCCACCTCCACCAGCAACTGGTCACCAGCGTCGTGCCCCATGGTGTCGTTGACGCTTTTGAAATCGTCCAGGTCCAGCAGCAAAATGGCCAAGCGGCCGTCCCGGCGGCGAGCACGGGCCAGTTGGGCCTCCAGCGCGCGCTCAAAGCCGCGGCGGTTCATCAGGCCAGTCAGGGCATCGTGCTCGGACAGGTTGCGCACCTGCTCCAGGCTGTAACGCAGCCGCTCCTCAATCTGAAACCGCTGGCGCGCCTGCATCACCACCCGGGTCAGGTGGCGGCTGTTCACCTCGTCCTTCAGCAAAAAGTCTTGCGCGCCTGCCTCCAGGCACTGTTCAGCCAGGCTCTCGTTTTCGTAACGGCTAAGCATCACCACGGCCACCCCGTCGTACGCACCGCCCCGCAGCGCGCGCAACACCTCCAGCCCGTTGTCATCGGGCAGGCGGTAGTCCAGCAGGATGGCATCAAACTTCTTGCTAGACGCCATCTCCAAGCCAGCCGCAGCGGTCTCGGCGTACGCCACCTCGCAGGGCACCGGGCTTTTGCGCAGGGTGCGCGTGATGGCGTGCCGGTCCAGCTCGTCATCGTCAATCAGCAGCAGGGAGAGTTCCGCAATCATGGGTACCTTTGTCACTACGCAATCAGCTCCACCACACGCCAGTAGCCATGTAGCATTTCCATCGCACGCATCACCCCGTCGCCCACCTGGCTCTTGATGATGTAACCCGCGATGTTGTGTTTGTAGGCAATCGCCTTGTCCTCCTCGGCCTTGGAGGTGGTCAGCACAAACACCACCGCGCTGGACAACGCCGGGTCCTTGCGGATCTCGGCCAACACCTCCAGCCCATTCATGCGCGGCAGGTTCAGGTCCAGCAGCACCAGGTAGGGCCGGTGGGACGCATTGCACTCGCGCAGTTTGGCCAGCCCTTCCATGCCGTCCCGGGCACGCACGATGGGGTTGGTAATTTGCAGCTTCTTGAGCGCACGCCGGATGCCCATCACATCTACATCGTCGTCGTCCACCAGCAGCAGGGTGACGTCCTTGTCGGTTTTGTTGGCTTGCATCGTGGCTACTCCTCAATCGGACTGCGTGGGCCAGGTAAAGCGGAAGGTGCAGCCGGCATTGCCATCCGACTCCAGCGTCACCACACCACCAACCGTTTCCACCGCTTTTTTCACAATGGCCAGGCCCATTCCACTGCCTTCCACCTCGTCGCGTGGCTTCAGGGTCTGGAAGATGGTGAACACCCGTTTCTGGTGTTCGGGTGGAATGCCGGGCCCGTCATCCTGGACCGCAAACTCATACCCACCGGGGTAAGGTCGCGCGTGCACCCATATCGTCCCCTGCGGCTTGTCCTGGTGTTTGATGGCGTTGTTGATCAGGTTGCGCAACACTAACTCCAGCGGCACTTTCTGCGTGCGCACCACGGGCATGTCCGCCGCGGCAACCAGCTTGATGTTTTTTTGCGAGGCGGCCAGCTCAAAAATGTCGCGCACCAGGTGGCCGGTGTTCACCGCCCCAATCGGGTTGTCTGACTGCCCCACGCGTGAATAGGCCAGCAAGTCATCCAACAACATTTCCATGCGGCCAATCCGGCTGCGCATCAAGCGCAGATGGTCCTGCGTTTCGCTGTTCAGTGAATCGCCCAAGTCCTCTGCAATCCAGGTGGCTAACTGGTCCACCCCGCGCAGCGGCGACTTGAGGTCGTGCGAGGCCACATAGGCAAAGTTGTTCAGATCGTCGTTGCTGCGCGTGAGCTGCCCCACCAGGTTGCTCAACTGCAATTCGGATTGTTTGCGCGCCGTGATGTCCACAATGGCGGACAGAATCTTGAGCCCTGTGGCAGTCATGATGGGGTTCAGGCCAATCTCGACCGGGAACTCGCTGCCGTCTTTGCGCAGACCATACAAATCGCGGCCACTGCCCATGGAGCGTGGGCTGGGATCGGAAAAGTAGGTGGCGCGATGGTGCGGGTGCCCGCCCCGAAACCGCGTGGGCAGCAACATGTCGATGGATTGGCCCAGCAGCTCGGAACGGGCGTACCCAAAAATGGCTTCCGCTTGGGAGTTGACCATTTCAATCACACCGGACTTGTCGATCATGACCATGCCATTGGGCGCCATTTCCACCACTTGGCGAAACTGCTCCTCCTGCCGCTTGCGTTCGGACAAATCGACAATCGCCGACACCACCTTCATGCCCTCGGCGGTTTTGATGGGGGTGAGGCCAATCTCGATGGGGAACTCGCCACCGTCCTTTCGACGTCCATACAGGTCGCGGCCAATGCCCATCAGGCGCGGGCTGGGATCGGCCACAAAGTTGGCGCGGTGGGCCGGGTGCACGCGGCGAAAGCGCTCTGGCAACAGCACCTCGATGGCCTGGCCCAACAGCTCAACACGGGAATAACCAAAAATGGTTTCGGCTTGCCGATTCACCATTTCAATCAACCCGCCCTCACCAATCATGACAATGGCATAAGGCGCCATTTCCACAATTTGTCGGAACTGCCCCTCCTGCCCTTGCACCAGCGCGTCGTCCATGCACCTCCCTCGCTTTTCTTCTGAAAAGCAATGCAAATAAACCCAACACGCTGCGTTGCTCTTTGCAGGCCCAAGCCCGTGGCAACATGGTGCTGCGCGTTGGGGTGACTATGGCGGAATCTTGATCTTTGTCAAGGCTACAAGCCCCGATAACACGGCCCCAAATTAAGGCTAGCGCCGCCGCGCCGAGCGCACGCCGCCCAGCTCGCCCACAATCTTCAGCACACGGGCCAGGCGGCCGGACTCGGCCACCTCCACGGTAAACGTCATCCACGCAGTGCCCTTGACCGACTGGGTCTGGACGCCGATGACGTTCATCTTCTCCTTGGCAAACACTTCCGAGATATCGCGCAGCAGGCCCTGGCGGTCATGGGCTTCCACTGCCACGTCCACGGGGTACACGTTGCCATCTTTGCCTTGAGGCACGCCCCACTCTACTTCAATCAGGCGGTCGCCGCTGCGGTTCACCATGTTGCGCAAATTGGAGCAGTCCGAACGGTGCACGCTCACGCCCTTGCCACGGGTCACAAAACCACTGATCAGGTCGGGCGGTGCGGGTTTGCAGCACTTGGCCAGCTGCGTCATCAGCGAGTCAATACCGACCACCAGCACGCCACCCTTGCTGCCCGCCGCACGCGGCTTTTTGAGCGGCATGTAGTCGTCTTGCGTGGTGGCTGGTTCGGGCGGGCGCAACAGCATTTCGATGTTGCGCAGCGAAAACTCGTCCTTGCCCACCACCTCAAACAGCGCATCGGCATTGTTGAAGCCTAGCTGGCTGGCCAGGTCGTCCAGTTTGATGGCGGTCTTGCCTTCGCGTTGCAGCAGTTTTTCCACCGCCTCGCGGCCCTTGGCCATGGTCTCGCCCATGGCCAGCACATTGAACCAGGCGCGCACCTTGGCGCGCGCACGGTGGCTGACCAGATAGCCCAGCTCGGGGTTCAGCCAGTCGCGCGAGGGGCCGCCCTCTTTGACCGCCGTCACTTCCACGGTCTGGCCATTCTTCAGCGGCGTGTTCAGCGGCACCATGGCGCCGTCCACCTTGGCGCCGCGACAGCGGTGGCCCAGGTTGGTGTGCACGCTGTAGGCAAAGTCCACGGCGGTGGCGCCTTGGGGCAGTTCCACGATGGCCGCATCGGGTGTCAGCACATAGATACGGTCCTCGAACATGCCCGCGCCGTCGCCCCCTGCGTGGGCGCCCGACAAATCACGCTCCCAGGCCAGCAGCTGGCGCAGCACGGCGATCTTGGCGTCGTACTCGCCCGCCGCCGTCACGCTGCCACCGTAGCCCTTGGCGCCGGCCTCTTTGTAGGCCCAGTGCGCGGCCACGCCGTGTTCAGCATGGTCGTGCATGGCCTGGGTGCGGATCTGCACCTCGATGGGCTGAGCGCCCGCATCCCGTACCACGGTGTGCAGCGATTGGTAGCCGTTGGGTTTGGGCCGGGCAATGTAGTCGTCAAACTCTTCGGTCACCGGCACAAACTGGCTGTGCACCCAGCTCAAAGCCGCATAGCAGTCCGGCACCGTGGGCACCACGATGCGCAGTGCGCGGATGTCATACACCTGGTCAAACCCCAGCGACTTGCCACGCATCTTTTTGACAATGCTGTAAATGTGTTTGGGGCGGCCCTGCACCGTGGCCTGGATGCCCTGCGCGCTTAGCTCGTCAGCCAGTTGCTGGCGCAGGCGCTCAACCGAGGCCTCGCGCTCGGCACGCTTTTCGTCCAACAGCTTGGCGACCTGCTTGTAGGTATCGGGCTCCAAAAAGCGGAACGACAGGTCTTCAATCTCCCACTTCACTTCCCAGATGCCCAAGCGGTTGGCCAGGGGGGCAAACACCTGCAGCGCCTCGGACGCTAGGCCCGGTGGCACCGGCAGCTTGGTGGCCGCAAAGTGGCGCAGCGTCTGCAGGCGCGAGGCCAGGCGCAGCATCACCACACGCAGGTCTTTGCTGAACGCCAGCAGCATCTTGCGCACGCTCTCGGTCTGCGCGGCGGCCGTCTGGGCCATGGGGGCTGCATTGCCGCTGTGGCTGGCCGAGTTTTGCGTCACGCGCGCCATACGCTGCAGGCGCACCAGCTTGGTGGTTTCCAGCGCCAGGTCGGCAAAGTTGTCGCCAAAGGCCTTGGCGATCACTTCATGTGGTTTGTTCAGGTGGTCGCAGGCGTAGACCAGGTAGCTGGCGGCCTGCATGGCCTCGGACCCGCCGATGGTGCGCAGGATGGCAGCCACGGCGTCGGCGTGCAGCAACACGTTTTCGCCGGTGTCCAGGGTCTGGGTGGCCAACAGTGGCTCGGCAAAGGCGCGCGCACGCGCCAGAGCACCGGCCTGTTCGGGCAGGTTGTCCGCGGTGGCCGCGATGACCTGCGGGGTGGCCGAGGCACTGTGCTCGGCGTACAAACTTTTCATGCAAGGCTCACATCATCCGGGGCATCTCACCCCAGTAAAAAACTCGTTACGGTGTCCACCTGGTCGGCGGCAATCAAGGTAGGGGCATGGCCCACATCGGCAAACTCCACCAGCTGCGCCTTGGGGCCACGCTGGGTCATGGCCTGCGCCGTGGCGGGGGACAACAAATCAGAATTGGCGCCGCGCAGCAGCAGCGTTTGTGGCGTCAGGCTGTCGTACAGCTGCCAAAGCTGGGCTTCGCCCTGCGCGGCAATCTCTTGCGTCACCGCGCCAAAGGGCACGGCAATGGCGGGGTCGTAATGCAGGGCCACAAGGCCGTTGGGCGTAGTCTTAACCATGTGGCGCGACAACTCCAGCCACTGGGCCGGCGTGTGCGGGCCAAAGCTTTGCGAAATGGCCCACATGGCGTCGGCGGCCTGCTGCAGGGAGTCGAAGGTTTGGGCCTTGCCCAGGTAGGTGCCAATGCGGGCCAGGGCTTGCCACTGGATGGTCGGGCCCACGTCGTTGAGCACCAGGCGGCGCACCGTGGCGCCCACGGCCTGCGCATGGGCGCACACCGCCATGCCAATCAGGCCACCCATGCTGGTGCCCAGCCAGTCCAGCGTGGCGGGTTTCAGGTGGGCCAGCAGCGCCAGCATGTCCGCCGCATAGGTGGGCAGCTGGTAGCCCTGGGGGTCTTTGAGCCAGTCGCTCTGGCCACGGCCCACCACGTCGGGGCAGACCACGCGCAGCGGCTGCGGGCTGCGGGCCAGCAGCGCCTGGGCCAGCACATCAAAGTCGCGCCCCTGGCGCGACAGGCCGTGGGCACAGACGATGGTGTGGGCTGCGTCGGCCGCGCCCCACTGCCAGTACGCCATGCGGTGCCCGCCGTTGGCGTCAGCGCAGGGTACGTAGTTCAGCGTAGGGTCAGCCATGGTGGAATCACTCGTTTGATAATGACCACATCCTAATGGAAACCCCCCTACTCTTTTGGAAGGACGCAGCATGTTGAAAGGTAAAACCGCCATCGTTACCGGATCCACCAGCGGCATCGGTTTGGGCATCGCCAAGGCGCTGGCCGCCCAGGGCGCCAACATCGTGCTGAATGGCTTTGGCGATGTGGACGGCCCCAAGGCCGAAATTGCGGCGCTGGGCGCCCAGGTGGGGTACCACGGGGCCGACATGAGCAAGCCCGCCGAGATCGAGGCCATGGTGCAGTACGCCGCCGCCACTTTTGGCGGTGTGGACATTCTGGTCAACAACGCCGGCATCCAGCACGTGGCGCGGGTGGAGAACTTCCCGGTGGAGAAGTGGGACGCCATCATCGCCATCAACATGAGCAGCGCCTTCCACGCCACGCGCCTGGCCCTGCCCGGCATGTTGACCAAGAACTGGGGCCGCATCATCAACGTGGCCAGCGTCCACGGCCTGGTGGGCTCTGCCGAAAAGTCGGCCTATGTGGCGGCCAAGCACGGCGTGGTGGGCCTGACCAAGGTGACTGCGCTGGAAAACGCCACCAGCGGCGTGACCTGCAATGCCATCTGCCCCGGCTGGGTGCTCACACCCCTGGTGCAAAAACAGGTGGACGCCAAGGCGGCGGCCCAAGGCATCAGCAACCAGGATGCGACCAAACAGCTGTTGGGTGAGAAGGAGCCGTCGATGCAGTTCACCACGCCCGAAGAGCTGGGCGCGCTGGCCGTGTTCTTCTGCTCCCCCGCGGGAGACAACGTGCGCGGCGTGGCCTGGAACATGGACGGTGGCTGGGCCGCTCAGTAAGAGATTTTTAAAGCCTTTTAGGCCTCTAGCACCCGTGGATGCTGCGCAAGCAGCTCCTAATTCAATAGCATTTACGCCGCGGGGCTGAGGCTGACATGGGGCCGCTGGCGCGTGGCCCACCAGCTCATGGCCATGGAGGCCACCAGGCCGGCCAGCGCAAACCAGTGCAGCGAGCCCATGCCGTCATGGGCAATCAGCCAGCCGCCACTGCCCGCCCCCAACGCCTGGCCCGCGTACATGGCGGAACTGTTGAGTGCAATAGACCCCGAGGCCAGGGCCGGCGCAATGCCCACCAACCGCGCCTGCTGCGCTGAATTCGACGAGAAGCACCCCAGCGCCCAGGGAATCAAGACCAGCGCCACCAGCACCAGGTTGGTCCCCAGTGGCCACAGCACCAGGCTCAGCGCCATGGCACCCACGCCCCACATCACGGCGCTGGGCGCGCCCATGCGGTCAATGCGGCGCGACATGAGAATGTTGCCCAGCAGGCCAAACGCGCCAAACCAGGCAAACAACAGGCTCAGTTGCAGCGGCGTGATCGCCAGCATCACCTTGAAATACGGGGCGAAGTAGGAGAACAGCACGAACTGCCCGGCCGAGTACAGCAGCGTGACCGCCACACACAGCATCAGCGCGGGCGAGCGCAGGGCCTCACCCCAGGCCGCGCGCGACAGGGCCGGGGGTTTGATGCCATCGGGCATGGCACGCCACACCCAGGCCGCACTCACCAAACTCAGCACGGCAACCACGGCAAAGGCCGCGCGCCAGCCCAGCGTGCCACCAATGAGGGCACCAATGGGCAGCCCCAGCACCGAGGCCACCGACCAGCCCAAAAACACAAACGTGATGGCCCGACCACGCTGCTCCGGTGGCACCAGCAGCCCCACGCAGGCGGCAGCCTGGGGCGTGAAAATAGCCGGCGACACGACGGTCAACACACGCACGATCAGCAAGGAACCAAAGCTGGGCATCAACGCACTGAGGCCCAGAAACACCGCGTACCAAAGTAACGACAGGGTGAGCAGGCGGCGCCGGTCCCAGCCCGCCACCACACTGGCCAACAAGGGTGCGCCAACGCACATAACGGCCGCGGCCGCAGCAATCAGCTGCCCCGCCGTAGCCACCGAAACATGCATCGAGGCGCTGATGTCATTGAGCGTGCCCGGCACCACCATGACGCCCGTGCCGATAACAAAGTTGCCAAACAGCAAGGGCCAAAGGACCGGGGGCAGCGACGCAGTGGCCGCTGGAGGGGACGTAGAGGTCATGGCCCCATTCTCACCGCCCCCTGCCGCGAGCGCTGTCACAAGGGCAATAACAAACGCAGTGACCCTAGCTGGACTGCTTGAAGGCCATCACCGCCTGGTTGCGCAGCGTGCGCAGCAGCGCCAGCTCTTTCTCGTCCAGCTCCAGGGAGCCGTGGCGCACCTTGTCGGCATAAATCAGGCCAAACGGGGCGTTTTTGATCTGCAGCGGCAGCAGCAAAAAGGTGGGCGCATTCAGGCTTTGCGGGTACCAGGCTGGCAGGCGCTGCACGATGCGGGGCTCAGTGGCGTCGGTGATCATGGTGTCCGCGCCCTTGAGGCAAACCACACCAAACAGATCGGGCGTGGCGGCCTTGAGGTGGGTCTTGAAACCTTTGACATGCGCCTCCACCCCCTGGCCCAGGCCAAAACGGCCAGACATCATTTCGGTTTTGGGGTCGCGCATGCAGAAAATGATGCGGTCAAACTCCAGCGCACGGTACATGGTTTCCAGAATCATGCGCAACACGTCGGTAAGTTTGAAGTCCTCCACCATGGCATTGGTGATGTCCTGAATACCCGCTGCCAGCGTTTCGGCCACCTGGCCGGCGCGGGCCATGGGGGCTGCCGCGCTGTCCAGCGGGGCCGACTGGGTGGCCTGCAGCTCAAAGCGCCCCAGGTTGCCATCGGTGTCCGATTGCAGAGCCGCAGGCCGGCTGCTCAACTCATCCGGCATGCGCAGCAGCTTGGCCGCGGCCGAGCCGGGGCTCACCCGAATCTCCATCGCAGCAGCCAGATCGATCAGCTTTTGCCGCGCCTTGATGGTGGCAGCCATCACCTGCTTGCCGCTGCTGCCCATGGCCTGGGCGTACTTCTTGGTGATCAGGGCAATGCGCGCCTCTACGTCCTTGGGGTCGCTCTTGAGCAATACGTCGGCAATCTCGTTAGACGCCAGGGCAATCCAGCGGATGCGCTCACCCGAATCCGTCGGGGCCTGCGAGGGCGGTGCACCCGTGGGCTTGGCCATGCAGCGCTGGATGCCCACCGGCAGGCCCCAGGCCTTGGCAATGCCCACGCCCAGGTCTTCATAGCTCAGCCCCAGCACGCTGCTGGAGGCGGCCCGTTCGGTCATGGGTTCGCGTGCGGACTGCACCAAGGTGCGCACACGCGTGGCCTCTTCGGGAAAATAAAACTGGGCCAGTAAGCGGCCCAGGTTCTGGAACATGGCGCCGATAAAGGCCTCTTCGCTGTCCTTGAGTACCGGGCACAGCTCGCCGCCAATGGAGCCCGCCATCAGCGAGCGCAAAAACTCTTCCTTTAACTGGCCAGCATGGGCCTTGTCCTGCATGTGCTCCAACAGCACCAAGCTCAGCGCCATATTGCGAATGCCGTTAAAGCCCACCAGATTGACCGCCCGCGACACGGTGCTGATATTGCCGCCGCGCGCAAAGTGGGCGCTGTTGACCAGGCGCAGCAGCTTGTTGGTCAGCGCCACGTCTTTCAGGATTTCGTTGGTAACGCTGCCCACGCTCTCGGTCTCGGAGCTGGCCATGCTCTGGATGCGGCCCACCGAGTCGGACAGGGCCGGGAAATCGCTTTTGTGCCGCATGCGACGCAGCAAAAACTCCAGCGTGCTGTTGTTCACGCTGCCGCCCTCGCCGCCCGACTCCCCTTGCAAGGACTTGCTCCATAGCTCCAGTTCGCTCTGAAAGGCGCGTGCGCTCACAAAGCGCTGCTTGGCGTCCTTGGCCAGGGCGCGCTGCACAATGGCCCGCAAGCGGTCGTCCACCCCGGCAGGCAGCACCTTGGGCAGCTCCAGCTGCTCATGCAGGGTGCGGTAAATGGCCCGATGCGGGTCCGACTCCATGATCAGGGGCCGCCCCATCAACAGTTCGGCCAGCACCAGTCCGGACGAAAAAATGTCCATCGCGGGCGCAGGCGCGTCGCCATTGGCAGCCTCGGGCGACAGGTAGCCCACGGTGCCGGCGCTGTCCGGGGCCGGGTCTTTGCTCTGGCTGTCACGGATGCGGGCGGCAATGCCGAAGTCCATGACCCGGGCACGGCCTGCAGAGTCCACCACCACATTGGAGGGTTTGAGGTCACGGTGCACCACACCGGCGGCATGGGCCACGGCCACCGCGTCTAGCACGTCCATCATGAGGGCTACGGCCTCTGCCGCGGGCAAAGCCCCGCGCTGCTGCAGATGCTGGTCCAGGGTGTTGCCGGGAATGTATTCAAACACCAGGTAGGGCTGGCGGCCGTGCACATCGGCCTCGTACACCGGCACGATGTTGGGGTGGGTCACGCGGCTGGCATTGCGGGCCTCTTGCAGCCACTGGCTTACCGCCTGGTCGTCGGAGCCCGCTGCAGGACGCATGACCTTGATCGCGACCTCGCGCTCCATGCGGGGATCAAAGGCAAGCCAGACCGTGGACTGGCCGCCCTGACCCAGCACCCTTCGCAGCTCAAACCGCCCCAGTGTGGTGCCTGCCTCAGCGACGGGAGGGCGGCTGTTGGCAAAGGAGACGGGATCTGGCATGTCGCGGGCTCTGTGGGTGGTGCGTCAGTCGCAATGTCTTACCCCAAGTATGGCACTGCGATGGCGGTTCTACCCGCAAAAATACAGATCGTTTTCCCTCAAATTGCGGCCTTGCCCGGCTAGCGCTGCAATTCCTGCGCACGGCGCACAAACGCGACAAACTCCGGCACCGCAATGGGTTTGCTAAAGAGGTAGCCCTGAAAGATGTGGCAGTCGTTTGCCACCAGAAAATCGCGCTGGCCCTGGGTTTCCACCCCCTCGGCCACCACAGCAAAGCCCAGGCTCTTGCCCAGGGTGATGATGGTGTGGGCAATGGCCGCATCGTTGGGGTCGCTCAGCACGTCGCGCACAAAAGACTGGTCGATCTTGAGCTGCTCCAGTGGCAGCTTTTTGAGGTAGGTCAGGGACGAGTAACCAGTGCCAAAGTCGTCCAGCGAGCAGCCCACGCCCAGGGCACGTAAGGATTCCATCTTGTGCACGATGTCGTCCATGTCCTCCACCAGCATGCTTTCGGTCAGCTCCAACTTGAGACGCCGCGGGTTGGCCCCAGTGCGCTCCAGCACCGCCTCGACCTGGCCCACGAAATCGCTTTGGCGAAACTGCCGAGCGCTCACGTTGACCGACAGGCTCAGGTGCGACAGCTCGGGCATCTGAGCCCAGGTCACCAGCTGGGTGCAGGCGTTGCGCAGCACCCAGGCGCCTAACGGCAGAATCAGGCCGGTTTGCTCGGCCATGTCGATAAAGTCACCGGGCGCCACCAGCCCCATTTTGGGGTGGCGCCAGCGCAACAAAGCCTCGGCACCCAGCACCTCGCCACTGTGGGTCACCTGGGCCTGGTAGAGCAAAAAGAATTCATCCCGCGCAATGCCCTTGCGCATGTCCACTTCCAGCGCACTGGACTCCGAGACCTCGGTCACCATGATATGCACCAGCGCATACAGCCCCAGCATGGCCAGCGCCGTGTTGACCCAGGTACCGCTGATACGCACCTCGTGCGGAATCAGGTATTGCGTCTGAATGCCCCAGGTAGTGCTGCTCAGCGCGACATACGACACAAACAGCAGGCCCACCACGCTGTGGCGCATCCAAGCCGACTCATCGCGCAGCACCAGCATGGCCGCCAACGCCAGTACCAAAATGAAGTGATGGGTGGAGCGTGGTACTTGCGCATCCGGAATATCAAACACCAGACCAAAGGCGCAGATGGATGAATACACGGTAGCCAGCATGACAAAAAATGCCAGCCGGGTGCGGCGCTGCTGGGTCAACCAGGCCACCACTAAGCCCAGCACCGCCATGGCCCCCTCCACGGCCACAATCACCCAAGCACCGCGCGCAAAAAAGAAGACGGCCCAGCCCAACCCAATGCCCATCATCAGTACCGCAGCCACCCACAGCATCATGCGCACACGGCGCAGGTGCAATTGACCAGGCGCTGGCTGCGGCGCACTCATGCGGGCTCTCCCTGGCTCTGCTGGGCGTACAAATAGGCTGCAAAAGCGCCCGCAGCCAATGGACGGCTGAAGAAATAGCCCTGGTAGGCGCGGCAGCCACTGGCGAGCAAAAAGTCTCGCTGCTGGGCGGTCTCCACCCCTTCGGCAATCACGGCCAGCCCCAGGCTGTGGCCCAGGGCGACAATGGTTCTGGCAATGGCGGCATCGTTGGGGTCGCTCAGCACGTCGCGTACAAATGACTGGTCAATCTTGAGCTGGTCCAGCGGCAGGCGCTTGAGGTAACTGAGCGACGAGTACCCGGTACCAAAATCGTCCAGCGAAAAGCCCACACCACGCGCCCGCAGCGCGGTCATCTTGGCAATCACGTCCTCCACGTTGTCCACCAGCAGGCTCTCGGTCAACTCCAACTTCAGGCGCCTGGGGTTGGCGCCGGTGTAGTCCAGCATGGCGAGCATGTGATCGGCAAAGTCCTGTTGGCGGAACTGGCGTGAGCTGACATTCACCGCCAGGGTCAGGTGCTCGGTGGCCGGATCTTGCGCCCAAGCCACCAGCTGCGCACACGCCGTTTCCAGCACCCAGCTGCCTAGCAGCACAATTTGGCCCGTTTCCTCAGCCACGGGAATAAAAGAGGCTGGCGACACCATCCCCCGCACCGGGTGCTTCCAGCGCAACAGGGCCTCGGCCCCCTGTACCCTGCCCTGCGCGTCCACCTGCGGCTGGTAGTGCAACTCGTACTGGCCAAACAGCAGCCCCTGGCGGATGTCAGCCTCCAGTTCGGCGCGCTGGGTGACGGCTGCCTGCATCAGCGGGTCGTAAAAGCGCAACGCATTGCGGCCTGCGTTTTTAGCCTGGTACATGGCCAGGTCCGCCTGTTTGAGCAGCTCGTCCAGCACCACCTCGTGTCCGCTGAACAACGTGAGCCCAATGCTGGGTGTGCTGTGGTACTCGTGCCCGGCAAGCCGGTAGGGCGCGTTGAGCGCAGCGATGATTTTTTCGCCCACCTGGGTGGCCTGCCCCGCCGCAACCGTGCGCTGCGCGTCCAGCCCCTCCAGCATCACCACATATTCGTCCCCCCCAAGGCGAGCCACGGTGTCTTCTTCGCGCACGGCGTCCATCAGCCGATGCGCCACTTGCTGCAGGAGCAAATCGCCTTTGTCATGGCCCAAGGTGTCGTTCAGGGTTTTGAAATGGTCCAGGTCGATAAACAGCAAGGCCCCGCAGGCCCCCGAGCGCGCGCTGCCAGCCAGTGCGTGCTGCAAGCGGTCCATCAGCATACGGCGGTTGGGCAGCCCGGTCAGTGGGTCGTAAAACGCCAGCTGGCGGATCTGGTCTTCGGCCGCCTTGCGCTGGGTAATGTCGATCAAGGTGGCCACATAGTGGGTGACCCGGCCATCGTCGTCCGACACCGAGGAAATGTGCATTTGCTGGGGGTAGATATCGCCGTTTTTGCGGCGGTTCCAGATTTCCCCCTCCCAGTGCCCCTGCTGCTCCAGCGTCTGGTTCATCTCGGCATAAAAGGCGTTGTCATGCCAGCCAGAACTGAACATGCTGGGGTTCTGACCGATCACCTCATGGTCTTCGTAGCCGGAAATGCGGGTAAAGGCTTGGTTCACGCGCAGGATCTCGCGGCGTGCATTGGTGACCATCATGCCCTCTTGCGCTTCGAAGGCGGTCGCTGCCACACGCAGTTCGGCCTCGGTGCGGCGCCGCTCTGCCAAATCCATGTCGAAGCGAAAAAACTCCGCCACCGCACCATGGGCGTACACCGCGGTGTGGCTGCAGTACACCGGCACTTCCTGCCCATTTTTGTGGACCAGCGTGAGCTCCTGCGAGACAAAGGCATCCGGGCTGGTCTGCATCTCCAGCAGCACTTCTTGCAGCGCATTGCGCAAGGTGTGCGGCACCACCAGCATGAAGAGGTTGCGGCCCACCGCCTCCTCGGCGGTATAGCCATACAAGCGCTCGGAGGCCGCATTCCAGTAAGTGATCGTGCCATCGGGGGTGTAGCCCTGCACCGCCACCGCCCCCACGTTTTGCAGCAGACTGCGAAAACGTTTTTCAGACGCCTGTAAGGCCGCTTCGGCTTCACTGCGCTCGGTGACATCCCGCGCCAGCAGCACCAGGGTACGCGGCTGGCCAGGCGCCTGCTTGAGGGCGTGGGCCCGGCCTTCAAACCGGCGAACGCCCTGTTTGGACTGCAGGTCAAACACAAATGTCTGGGTGGTTTGCAAAGCCAGGGTGCGCTGCAGATGCACTAGCAGTGGCTCGGCATCCTCGGGCGGCAGCACGTCGTGCAAGCGTTTGCCCAGCAGATTCTGGCCCCGGCCGCCACGCAACAGCGCCGCGTCGGACAAGACCTCCACAAAAGTGCCATGTTCGTCCAGCACATAAAGTAAATCAGGGATGGCACCGATGGTGGCCCGCAAACGCTCCTCTTGGCTACCCAGGGCCGCCTCGGTCTGCAAGCGCGCACGCACGTCCTGCAGGATCAACCCCATCAACAAAGTAGCCGGCGAAAAAACCAGCAACATTGGCAGAGCCAGGGCCTGCAGCACAGCTGCCCCCAAATCGCCAGGCAACCAAGTGAACAGGTAAATTTCGACGCAGTGCACCAGCAGGCCAAACAGCAGCAACTGCCACCACCCCAAACCCATCCAACCCCGTTGGTGCAGCACGTAATAGGCCAGCCCCAGCCCATAACAAGCCAGCACCACCGCTACGCCCACTGTGGCGCCCACACCGCCCAGGTACCAGCGGTACACCGCGGCAATGCTAGCGGCAAGCGTTCCCACCCAAGGCCCGCCAAACAGGCTGGCCATGCTGAGAACCACGGAGCGTGCATCAAAAATGACACCGGACACGATCTGCAGCGGCATCATCATGCCAACCACACAGATACCGCCAAACAGCAGCCCACCCACGCCCTGACTGAGCCAAGGGTGCTGGCGCAAGGCGCGCACGCTATAACTGTAGAGCTGGCTCAAAGCCAGCAACAGTGCAACGCCCTTGGCAAGCTCTAATAGCAAGGGAGTCTCCTGCAGCCCGGAACGCCAAAGCACGCCAAACGCCCTCCCGCACAAGTGTTGTTGCAAACATTATGGCGCGCGGCAAGGCATTTGCGGCAGGTTTTGCGCCTCCTCTGTATGGCGTCAGGCGCGGGTGCCGGGGCTGGGTGTCTGGTTGGGCGGCAGCCTCAGGGGGCAGACTGGTCGCGCAGCTGGCGGCGCAACTCGGCACGCTCGGAAGGACTCAGCTGGCGGGCGGGTGCCCCGTCAGGCATGGCGGGCACGGCCTCTTGCCGTTGCACCAAGGCCTGGCGCAAAGCGGCCCGACGCTGGTCTTTGCTTTGCTCCGCACGTGCACCTTCTGGCAACAGCTCTCTGCCCTGCGGCTGAACAGGTGCGGCCGCGCCATTGGCAGGCCCGGCCATGCCCCCCAGGGGGAAAGCAGCCAGCGCAGCAACGAGTAAAAGATGGTGCATGGTGGTGTAACGCAAGAGAACCGGACAGTGGTGACATTGTTGGAGCCGGTGCCTGTGTATGGGCTTGCTTATTTGTAACATAGTGTCAAAGTACGGCCTGTCTACGGCATTCGCAGGCGAGTGCAACGCAAAATCGCGCCTGTTACAAATTCAGAGTACCCCATGCAACCCAACGCAAACCGTCCCAACAAGATTCTGGTGGTCGATGACGATGCCCGCATTCGGGACCTGCTGCGCCGCTACCTCACGCAAGAAGGCTTTGATGTGCTGCTGGCCGAAGACGGCAAGTCGCTCACCCGCATCATGCTGCGCGAAACGGCCGACCTGATTGTGCTGGACCTGATGATGCCCGGCGAAGATGGCCTCTCCATTTGCCGCCGCTTGCGCGCCGCCAACGATGTGACCCCCATCATCATGCTGACCGCCAAGGGGGAGGACATTGACCGCATCGTGGGCCTGGAAGTGGGAGCCGATGATTACCTGGGCAAGCCTTTCAACCCGCGCGAATTACTGGCCCGCATCCACGCCGTGCTGCGTCGCCGCCCCGCCACCGAAGTGCCGGGCGCGCCCTCCAGTGACAACGAGGTCGTCAAGTTCGGCACTTTTGTGTTTGACCTGGGCGCACGTACCCTGACCAAGGCCGGCCAGGAGTTGACCCTGACCACTGGCGAATTTGCCATGCTCAAGGCGCTGGTGCGGCACCCACGCATTCCACTGTCGCGGGAAAAACTGGCACAGCTGTCACGCGGTCGCGAGTTCGAACCCTTTGACCGCAGCCTGGACGTGCAGGTGTCGCGCCTGCGCAAACTCGTGGAAAGTGACGCCACCACCCCCCGCTTCATCCAGACCGTGTGGGGCGTGGGTTACGTGTTTGTGCCTGACGACGCGGCCTAAAGCCGGGCTTTGCCGCTGTGGCCAAAACCGAGCATGCCGACTTTGACGCCAGTGCACCTGCAGCGCTAGCCGAAGGCGAAATAACTGCAGGCCGATGGCGCTTTACGCGCCTGAGCCTGTTCTGGCGAACCTTCTTTTTGCTGGCCCTTTTGCTGCTAGGCAGCATTCTGGCTTGGCTGCAAACCTTGCGTTCGCTGGAGTTCGAGCCGCGTGCCCTGCAGACGGCGCAGCAACTCGCCTCCCAGGTCAACCTGAGCCGGGCCGCGCTGATCCACGCCGACGGCATTGCCCGTATCTCGCTGATCAAGACCATGAAAGACGAGGAAGGCCTGCGTATCGTGCCGCGCGAGCCCACGGACCAGTTTTCCCTGCTGGACAACGATGCCCTGAGCCGCCGCGTGGCCCTCGATATGAGCGAGCGGCTGGGCAAAGGCACCATCGTAGCGAGCAGGGTGAACGACCAACCTGGACTGTGGGTAAGCTTTGTGATTGACGGCGACGAGTACTGGCTGCAGACCGACCAAAACCGGGTGTCTATCGCTGGCGGCGCTACCTGGATGATCTGGTTATTTGTGGCTGCCGTCTTGTCCCTGGCCGGTGCGGCGCTGATTGCGGGTTTGATCAACCGGCCACTCAAGGATCTGTCGTTTGCCGCGAGCCGGGTGCGCGAGGGCAACTTCAGCGCCAGCCAGCTCGACGAACATGTCAACACCAGCGAGATCCGCGAGGTCAATATCGGCTTCAACCGCA
Source organism: Rhodoferax sp. TS-BS-61-7 (assembly GCF_002943465.1). Lineage (GTDB taxonomy): Bacteria > Pseudomonadota > Gammaproteobacteria > Burkholderiales > Burkholderiaceae_C > Allorhodoferax. The sequence goes on along the minus strand of NZ_PTQY01000002.1, from coordinate 451,077 downwards.
TGGCACAAAAACTGGCCAAGGTGGAGCAAGACCGGGCCGTGATGCTGGCCGGCATCTCCCACGACCTGCGCACGCCCTTGGCGCGCCTGCGGCTGGAGACCGAGATGAGCGTGGCCGAAGAAAGCGCCCGCGCCTATATGGTGGCCGACATCAATCAGCTCGACGCCATCATTGACAAGTTTCTGGACTACGCCCGGCCCGACCGCGTGGCGCTGGCCCCGGTGGTGCTGGGTGACGTGGTGGACGCTTGCGTGTATTCATTGCAAAAGCTGCCTGATGTGCGCATCAAGATCGACATGCAGGACGACCTGCTGGTACTGGCCGACGAGGTGGAGTTGGGGCGCGTGTTGTCCAACCTGCTGGAAAACGCCAGGCGCTACGGAAAATCGGTCCACACCGGGGTTGCCATGATCGACATTGCCGCCATTGCGCGCGAAAAGTGGGTGCTGATCAAGGTGCGCGACCACGGCATTGGCGTGGGCGAAGAGCAGCTGCACCAACTGACCCAGCCGTTTTACCGCGGCGAAGCCGCACGCACTGCGGCTAACGGTGCCGGACTGGGGCTGGCGATTGTGGACAAGACCATCCAGCGCATGGGTGGCATGTTCCGGCTCACCAACTCCACGTCAGGCGGCCTGGCCGCCCAGATCCGCCTGCAACGCGCTACGCGGCTTTGAACAACAGCACGACGGCGCGTGCTTCCATGGCACGGCCCTCACCCACCGGGCCCATTTTTTCAGCCGTCTTGGCCTTCACGTTCACCTGGCCCACATCCACCCCCAACACCGCCGCCACGCGCTCGCGCATGGGCACGATGTAGGGCGCCAGCTTGGGGGCCTGGGCGATGATGGTGCTGTCCACGTTGCCAATGGCATAACCCAGCGCCCGGATATCGGCCGCCACCTTGGCCAGCAGCAGTGCCGAATCGGCCCCCTTGTACTGGGCGTCGGTGTCGGGAAAATGCTTGCCGATGTCACCCAGCGCAGCGGCGCCCAAGAGCGCATCGGTGATAGCGTGCAGCAGCACATCGGCATCGGAATGCCCCAGCAAGCCCTTGTTATGGGGCACCTCCACGCCGCCCAGCATCAGTTTGCGCCCTTCCACCAGTTGGTGCGTATCCCAACCCTCGCCAATCCGCATTGTCATGAATTGCATTCCTGTGTCATGGGGTCGGGGTCACCGTGTAGGTGGTGACCTCCATACCCGAAATGGAAACCTGCATGGGCTGAAAACCCAGCCCCGCAGGGTCGCCCAATAGCTCGCGCACGCGTTGGGTCACCAGCACCTCGCCCGGGCGGGCAATGTCTTCGCCCAGTTTGTAGGCCAGGTTGACGGCATCGCCAAAGCAGTCCACCGCCTCCAGCAGCAAGATGTCGCCCACATCAATGCCCACGCTGAACGCCAGCAGCGGGGCATGCCCCTCTACCTGAGCGGCATTCACCATGGCCAGGGCCGCGGCCACTGCATCCGCCACATCATCAAACACGGCGAGCAGGTTGTCCGCCTCGTTCTTCACCACCTCGCCATGGTGGGCCAGCACCAGGGGTCTGGTGATTTTGTGCATGCGCCGGATCTGGCACAGGTAGGCCAGAATGCCGTCGCGCCGCACCGTCAGCGTGAAGCCGCTCATGTCCAACGCCAGCACCGCCTTGCGACGCTGGAAGGTGTCCAGAATCATTTGTTCCACCGCGGGCTTGCGCGCCTGCGGCGCAGCAATCAGGGTGTCCATCAGGGCGTCAAAGGCATGCATGGCGGTTACTCCTGGATGCGGGCCGCGAGCACGGCCTGGGCTAGCGCAAAGTCTTGCGGGTAGGTGACCTTGAAATTCTGCGCGCTGCCTTCTACCAGCAACGGAGCCTGCCCCATGAACTCCATGGCGCTGGCCTCGTCGGTCACGGCCTCGCCCGCCGCGTGCAAAGCGGTCTGCAAATCACCCAGGCGAAACATCTGCGGTGTCTGGGCCAGCCACTTGTCGCTACGGTCCACCGTGGCGGCCACCCGGCCACCCTGCTCCCGCTTTAGCGTGTCGGGCAGCTTCAGGGCCAGCAAGCCACCTACCGCGTCGCCCTGGCAGGCGTCGATCAGGGCATTGATTTGGGCGGGCGTAACGAGGCAGCGCGCAGCGTCGTGCACCAGCACCCAGTCATGCGCCACGGCCCCCTGGGCCATCAGCGCAGAAATACCATTCAAAACGCTTGCAGCTCTTGTGGAACCTCCGCAAGCAGCTATCGAAAAAATAGCATTCAGCGGTCGATCGGGCGCATCAAAAAACGTATCTCCAGCGCTCACCACCACCAGAATGCCGCCCAGCCGTGGCACCGCAGCAAAGGCGGCCAGCGTGTGCAGCACCATGGGCTGGCCGGCAATGGATTGGTACTGCTTGGGGCCTGCGGCCCCCGATCGGCTGCCGTTACCCGCACAAGGAATGAGTGCAAAAAACCGCGAGGCTGGCGTCTGCTGCATGGTCAATACCGTTCCAGGGCGGGGTGGTCAGTGGGAGATCTGCAGGTCGCGAACCCGCAGAAAGAACAAGAAAGAAAACAAACAGCTGTGGCAGAATTTCTCCATCCACCTGCAGGGCAACGATCCACCGGAATCGGTGAAAAAATGGCTGTAACCCAACACAGCGATGCATCATATCAACTGAGCCCATGCCAGCCTATCTCGTTCCCCAGTACGACCTCAGCACCGTCGCCTTGTCGCTGCTGATCGGTTGTTTTGCGTCTTTTGTCACGCTGGAACTGGCCAAACGCATGCGCTCGCCGGATCAGGCGCTGGCCCGTTTCTGGTGGCTTGGTGGGGCCATCACCATGGGTACGGGCATTTGGTCCATGCACTTTGTGGGCATGTTTGCATTTACCTTGCCCATTGAGCTGGGCTACCGGGGCCTGGAGACCTTTCTGTCCTGGGTCGCCGCCATCGTGGTGTCGGCGATTGCGCTGGGGGCCGCCAACCAGGGGCAACTCAGCCGCCCACGGCTGGTCATCAGCGCGCTGTTGATGGGTGCGGGGATTTGTGCCATGCACTACACCGGCATGGCTGCGCTGGACATGGCGCCGGGCATCGTCTGGAATGGCTGGCTGGTCGCAGCATCTGCCCTGATTGCGGTCACGGCCTCGGCGGTGGCATTGCTGATCTTCTTCTGGCTGCGCCAGGTCAACCGCCGACACCTGTGGGCCTACCAGCTCGCCGCCGCCATGGTGATGGGCGTGGCCATTACTGGCATGCACTACACCGGCATGGCAGCAGCCCAGTTTCCTGCGGGCTCCATGTGCCTCAGTGTGGACGCACTGGCGGGGCGCGAGCTGGGCGTGTTTGTGATCCTGGGCACCTTAATGCTCCTGAGCATGACCATGGTCACCGCCATTTTGGATGCACGCATGCAAAGCAAGGCGTCACGGCTCTCAAACAAACTGCAGTCCACCAACGCCGAGCTACAAAAAGCCAACGAAGTCCTGCAGCAGCATGCGTTTACCGACGCCCTGACGGGCCTGCCCAACCGCCTGCTGCTGGAAGACCGGTTGCGTCATGCCATCAGCCGCTTCGAGCGCCAGGACAAGTCGCCGGCATCGCGCAACCTCAAACGCATCGCCGTGCTGTTCATTGACCTGGACGGTTTCAAACCCATCAACGACACCTTTGGACATGCCACTGGCGACAAGGTGCTCCAACACGTGGCGCAGCGGCTACGCCAATGTGCACGCGAGGTCGACACCGTGGCACGACTCGGTGGCGACGAGTTTGTGATCTTGCTGGAGGATCTGGGCAACACCGCCGATGCGGTGACTCTGGCCCAGCGGGTGATCAACCAGTTTGCGGCCCCGCTGGAGATCGATGACCGCGCCATGCACCTGGGTGCGTCCATCGGCATTGCGCTCTGCCCCGACCATGCACAGAGCGAAAAACTGCTGGTGCATGCCGATGCCGCCATGTACGCCGCCAAACGCATGGGCGGGCGCAACTACGCCCTGTTTGAAGCCCATATGGATGCCAGCAACCACGGCGAGGTCAGCCTGCATGCGGACCTGAGCCAAGCCCTGGCCCGGGGCGAAATATCCCTGCACTACCAGCCCAAGGTGGAAAACCGGCGCGGCACCATCCGCGGCGTGGAAGCCCTGCTGCGCTGGCAGCATCCGCAGCGCGGCGCAGTGGGGCCGCACATCTTCATCCCGATTGCCGAGCGCTACGGCCTGATCAACGCATTGGGCGACTGGGTCATCAACGAGGCCTGCCGGCAAATGCAGGTCTGGCAGGCCGCAGGGCTGAACATCTCGGTGGCCATCAACCTGTCGGTCTACCAGCTGCGCCAGGACAACCTGGGCGAACGCATTGCCGCCGCCCTGCAGCGGCATGACGTTCCTGCCGAGCGCCTGGTGTGCGAAATCACCGAGTCGGTGGCCATGGAGGACATCCGCGCCACACAAACCGCCTTCGATGCCATCAGCAGCCTGGGCGTACTGCTGTCCATCGACGACTTCGGCACCGGCTACTCCAGCCTGAGCTACCTGCGCCAGCTGCCCGCCAAACAGCTCAAGATTGACCGCAGCTTCATTCTGGACATTGAAGACAGCGTGGATGCGCGCGCCATTGTGGACGCCGTCATCAAGCTCGCCCACGCGCTGGGCCTGAGTGTGGTGGCCGAAGGGGTGGAGACTGCAGCCCAGCGTGATATTTTGCTGGCACTGGATTGCGACGAAATGCAGGGCTACCTGTTTGCCCGCCCCATGACGTCTGCGGCACTGCTGGACATGGCGCGCAGCGCCCCAGGTGAAGGCCACACGGGTTTCTCCCCCTCGGTGCTGGAACCTTGAACGCCCCTTAAAATACCTGCAGCCAGCACCCGCCAGGCTTTTTCACACCCCCTACGCCACCGTTTGGGGGTGTTTTGCATTTCTTGCCGCATTCGATACCGTTATGGATTTACCTAAACTCACCAGCGGCAAACGCTACACCCTGCCCCGCCCGGCAGGTTCGGCAGATGCCCTGCTGCTGGCCCGTCTGGGCGAACGTGAAAAAACCGCTGGCCACCCCATGACGGTGGTGACGGCCAACGCGAGTGACGCTCAGCGCCTGCTGGAAGAAATCGCCTTTTTTGCCCCCACGTTGCGTTGCGCTCTGTTTCCCGACTGGGAAACCCTGCCCTACGACACGTTTTCGCCGCACCAGGACCTGATCAGCGAACGCCTGGCCACCCTGTGGCGTATTAGCCAGCGCGACAAGGAAACCGGGGCCGACGTCGTCATCGTGCCTGCCACCACCGCGCTGTACCGCCTGGCACCTCCCAGTTTTCTGGCCGGCTACACCTTTGAATTCAAGGTCAAGCAGAAGCTGGACGAGGCCCGCCTCAAAGCCCAGCTCACGCTGGCCGGCTACAGCCATGTCACGCAGGTGGTAAGCCCCGGCGAATACGCCGTACGTGGCGGACTCATTGACCTGTTCCCCATGGGCAGCGCAGTGCCGTATCGGGTGGACCTGTTTGACGACGAAATCGACAGCATCCGCACCTTCGACCCCGACAGCCAGCGCAGCCTCTACCCCGTGCCCGAAGTGCGCCTGCTGCCGGGCCGCGAATTTCCCATGGACGACGAGGCACGCGCCAAGTTCCGCAGCCGCTGGCGCGAACTGCTGGACGGCGACCCCACCAAGAGCCGGATTTACAAGGACATTGGCAATGGCGTGGCCACGGCCGGCATTGAGTACTACCTGCCCTTATTTTTTGAAGAAACCGCCACCGTGTTTGACTACGTGGGCGCAGACGCCACCGTGGTGCTGCACGGCGACCTGGAACCGGCCTTCCAGCGCTTCTGGCAGGACACCAAGGACCGCTACCGCCTGGTGCAGGGTGACCCAGACCGCCCCGCCCTGCCCCCGGAGGCATTGTTTCTGGGTACCGAGCAGTTCTACGCACGTGCCAACGCGCACGCCCAGTTGGCCATCCGCGCGCCCGGTGAAGGCGACGCGTTTGTCGAGTTCACGGGCCTGCCCCCGCTGTCGGTCGAGCGCGGCACCGAAGACCCGCTTTCCCGCCTGAAGACCCATGCCCGCAACACGCAGCACCGCATCCTGGTGCTGGCGGAGAGCGATGGCCGGCGCGAAAGCCTGCTGGACTTTGTGCGCGCCAGCGGCATCTCGCCGCCCGCGTTTGACTCACTGGCCGAATTCCAGGCCAGCGACGAAAAATTTGGCATTGCCACCGCCGGACTGACAGTCGGCTTCAGCTGGCTCGAATTCGGCATTGACCTGCTCACCGAGACCGAGCTGTTTGCTGCCGGCCCCACCACGCGCCGCCGCAAAAAGCAGGAGCAGGTCAGCGATGTGGAAGCGCTGATCAAGGACCTGAGTGAGCTCAATGTGGGCGACCCGGTGGTGCACAGTTCACACGGCATTGGGCGTTACCGCGGCCTGATCAACATGGACATGGGCAACAAGAATGCCCAGGGGGAACCCGAGCTGCAAGAGTTTTTGCACCTGGAGTACGCCGACAAGGCCACGCTGTATGTGCCCGTGAGCCAGCTGCAGCTCATCAGCCGCTACACCGGCGTGAGCGCCGACGAGGCGCCCCTGCACCGCCTGGGCAGCGGCCAGTGGGAGAAAGCCAAACGCAAGGCGGCCGAGCAGGTGCGCGACAGCGCGGCCGAGCTACTCAACATCTACGCGCGCCGCGCCGCGCGCGAAGGCCACGCCTTCCGCTACAGCCCGGGCGACTACGAAACCTTTGCCAATGACTTTGGCTTTGAGGAAACCGCTGACCAGAAGGCCGCCATCCACTGCGTGATCCAGGACATGATCAGCCCCCGCCCCATGGACCGCCTGGTTTGCGGCGATGTGGGCTTTGGCAAAACCGAAGTGGCGTTGCGCGCCGCCTTTGTGGCGGTCACGGGCGGCAAACAAGTGGCTTTCTTGGCCCCCACCACGCTGTTGGCCGAGCAGCACTACCAGACGCTGGTGGACCGCTTCGGCAAATGGCCCGTGAAGATTGCGGAGATGAGCCGCTTTCGCAGTGGCAAGGAAATCACCGCCGCGCTCAAGGGCGTGGCCGATGGCACGGTGGACATTGTGGTGGGCACGCACAAGCTGCTGAGCCAGGACACCAAGTTCGCCAACCTGGGCCTGCTCATCATCGACGAGGAACACCGCTTTGGCGTGCGCCACAAGGAGCAGATGAAGGCGCTGCGCGCAGAGGTAGATGTGCTCACACTGACCGCCACCCCCATCCCGCGCACGCTGGGCATGGCGCTGGAAGGGCTGCGCGACCTGAGTGTGATTGCCACCGCCCCCCAGCGCCGTCTGGCCATCAAGACCTTTGTGCGGTCCGAGGGCAACGGTGTAATCCGCGAGGCCGTGCTGCGCGAATTGAAGCGCGGCGGCCAGGTCTACTTTCTGCACAACGAGGTAGAAACCATCGAGAACCGCCGCCAGAAGCTCGAAGAGTTGCTGCCCGAAGCCCGCATTGCCGTAGCCCACGGCCAAATGCCCGAGCGCCAGCTGGAAGCGGTGATGCGCGACTTCATCGCCCAGCGTTACAACCTGCTGCTGTGCTCCACCATCATCGAGACCGGCATTGACGTGCCCACGGCCAACACCATCGTGATGAGCCGCGCCGACAAGTTCGGCCTGGCCCAGTTGCACCAGCTGCGCGGCCGTGTCGGCCGCAGCCACCATCAGGCCTATGCCTACCTCATGGTGCCGGACATCGAGGGTCTGACCAAGCAGGCCCAGCAACGGTTGGATGCGATCCAGCAAATGGAAGAACTGGGTTCAGGCTTTTACCTAGCTATGCACGACCTGGAGATTCGCGGGGCCGGCGAGGTGCTGGGCGAAAACCAGAGCGGCAATATGCTCGAAGTGGGCTTCCAGCTTTACAACGAGATGCTGAGCGAGGCGGTGCGCTGCCTGAAGGCCGGTATTGAGCCCGACCTGCTGAGCCCGCTCAACGTCACCACCGAGATCAACCTGCATGCGCCGGCGCTCTTGCCCGATGACTACTGTGGCGATGTGCACCTGCGCCTCTCGTTCTACAAAAAGCTGGCTACGGCCAAAAATACGGACCAGGTGGACGCACTGCTCGAAGAAATCGTGGACCGCTTCGGCAAGCTGCCGGCCCAGGCGCAAACGCTGATCGACGTGCACCGCCTGCGCGTGATTGCCAAGCCTTATGGCGTGGTGAAGGTGGACGCAGCGCCCGGCGTGATCACCATCACCTTCAAGAAAGACCCACCGATTGACCCGATGAAGATCATTGGCCTGATCCAGAAGAACAAGCACATCAAGCTGGCCGGCAACGAGAAGCTGCGCATTGAGCGCGAGCTGCTGGAGGTGAAGGACCGGGCCCAGATGGTGCGTGACATTCTGAAGAACTTGGGCCAGCCGCTGGCGGCCAGCCCACAGCCGAGTTAGGCATAAAATCGGCCTCTAGCTCCCGTAGATATTGCGCAAGCAGCTCCTAAAATAATAGCAAAATCCCCATGTCCAACACCGAACTCTCCCCCGGCCTCGTCGTCCAGAACCTGCCTGCCGCCCTGAAACTGAGCGACTACAAGCTCATCGCGTTCGACATGGACTCCACACTGATCAACATCGAGTGCATTGACGAGATTGCCGATGCGGTGGGCCGCAAGGCCGAGGTGGCGGCCATCACCGAGGCGGCCATGCGCGGCGAGATCACCGACTTCAAGGACAGCCTGCGTCGCCGGGTGGCCTTGCTCAAGGGCGTCACCGTCGCAGACCTGGAGGCTGTCAAGCGCGAACGCTTGCAGCTCAACCCCGGCGCTGCCGCGCTGGTGGCGGCCTGCCAACAAGCCGGGCTCAAGGTGCTGCTGGTGAGTGGCGGTTTTACCTACTTTGCCGAGCATGTGCGCGCGCTGCTGGGCATCGACTACACCCGCTCCAATGTGCTGGAAATTGCCTCCGGCCCGAACTGCGGCGTGTTGACCGGCGGGCTGGTGCAGCAAAGCTGGGGTGATATCTGCGACGGTGCCGAGAAACGCCGAACGCTGTTGGAAGTGGCCTCTCTCCTGGGCATAGAGCCCGGGCAATGCATTGCCATGGGCGATGGCGCGAATGACCTGCCCATGATGGGTGCGGCCGGACTGTCGGTGGCTTACCACGCCAAACCCGCGGTGCGCGCCCAGGCCCAGGTGGCCATCAATAGCGGTGGGCTGGACCGGTTGCTGGAAGTGCTGGCGTAAATCGCACCCCGCCCAGCCCGATCTCAGGTCTGGTGCACCGCCGCCCGCCCCGGCTCCACGGCAAATGTGGCCAGCGTCTGCACCCCTGAATCGGCTCGCGCCACATCGTCCACCGCTCGGAGTGTGACGCTCAGCCCCTTCGGGGTGAATTCGGCCACGCCGTAGCCGCGGCGTTCACGGTCGGCAAACACAAAGTGCGGGTTCTCTGCCAGGGTCTCTGGCACACCGTCGTTACTGCCACCGCGCGAAGTGATGCTGGTGCCGCAAAACTCCACCCCCACCGTCTTGCTCTGGGCGCGTGCGTAATCGGCCTTCACGTGGCCCACCCAGTTGGAATGCACGTCGCCACCCAGAAACACCGGGTTGCTGGCTTGGTGGCGTTGTAGTGCGTCGGTCACGCGGGTGCGGGCCGCGCCGTAACCATCCCAGCCGTCGTTGGACACACTGAGCCCCTCGCCGGATTTGAAGTCCCGCTGGCCAAACACGGTTTGCTGGCCCAGCACGGTCCATTGCCCTCCGCCTGCGGCCAAGGACTGCTCCAGCCAGTGCTCTTGCGCCGCACCTAACAACGTGCGCCGTGGGTCGGCCAAGGCTGCACAACTGGCGGGGTTAACGGTGCTGGAACCAGGGCCACCGCCTTTGGTGCAGGCCTGCGGGTCGCGGTACTGGCGGTCGTCCAGCAGGTGCAAGGTCGCCAGGCGGCCAAACGGCACCCGGTCATAGAGGCGCAACTCGCGGTTGGCACCCCACACCCCGTTCAACGCCCGGCCGAGCGCCGCAGCCCGCAGCGGCATGTGTTCGTAATAGGCCTGGTAGGCCGCGGCACGGCGGGCGGCAAAGTCAATACCCTCGGGCCCGCGGCTGCCCTGCGTGCTGCTGGCGTAGTCGTTTTGTACCTCGTGGTCGTCCCAGGTCAGCAGCCAGGGGCAGGCTGCGTGCATACCCTGCAGATGCGGGTCACTTTTGTACAGGGCGTAGCGGGCACGGTAGTCATCCAGCGTCAGGGTGGCAGCAGCGGACACGGGGCGCACGGCCTTGCTGCTGCCCCCGTATTCGTAGATGTAGTCGCCCAGAAACATCAGCGCATCCAGCTGCTCACCCAACATATGGCGGTAAGCACTGTAGTAGCCATGCTCCCAATGCTGGCAGGAGGCGTAACCCAGGCGCAGCTTTTGGGCGGCGGCGTCCGGTGCCGGGAAGGTGCGCGTGCGGCCCACCGTGCTGACCGCCGCGCCCAGCATAAAACGGTAGTGGTACCAGCGGTCGGGCGCCAAGCCCTGCAGCTCCACGTGCACGGAGTGCGCCAGCGCGGGCAAGGCCTGTGCCTGGCCCGACTGCACCAGCCGCTGGAATTGCGCGTCATGGGCCACCTCCCAGCGCACCGTGATGGGCCCGAGGGATAGCGCTTGCTCGGTCACCAGCCGGGTCCACAGCACCACGGAGTCGTGGGTGGGGGACCCACTGGCCACGCCCAACGCAAACGGATTGTTATCCAGCTTGGCCTGGCTCCAGGCGCTGCGCGGCAGCCACAGGGTGCTGGCGCTGCTGGCTGCCCAGCCCAGGAGTTGCCGCCGGTCCATCAAAACAGGTCAGCCCGCCGCGATCTGGCGCAAGGCCTGTTCAAACACCTCAGGCGGCTGGCCGCCGGAGATGAGGTGGCGGTCGTTGATCACCACCGCGGGCACCGAATGGATGCCCTGGTCCAGGTAAAACTGTTCCTGTTCGCGCACTTCCGCCGCGTAATCGTCGGTGGCCAGCACACGCTGGGCCTCGTCCACATCCAGATCCGCCGCCTGCACGGCGCGCAGCAGCACCTCGTGGTTGCTGGGGTCTTCGCCGTTGGTGAAGTAGGCAGCAAACAACGCTTTCTTCAGGGCCAGTTGTTGGCCCGAAGTCTCGGCCCAGTGCAACAGGCGGTGCGCATCGAAGGTGTTGTAGATGCGGGCGCGTTTGTCCATGTTGAAGGTGAAGCCCAAGGCTTCGCCGCGTTGGCGAATGTTCTCGCGCGCGGCGGTGGCCTGTTCGGGGGTGGAGCCGTACTTTTGGCTCAGGTGTTCGGTAATGTCCTGCCCTTCTGGGCCCATCTTGGGGTTCAGCTCAAATGGCTGGAAATGGATGTCGGCCTGCACTTCACCATCCAGCCGCTCCAGGGCGGTTTGCAGGCTTTGCAAGCCAATGGCGCACCAGGGGCAGGACACATCAGACACGAAGTCGATTTTTAGAGTGCTGTACATCAAAATTCCTTGGTTCTCACAGACAAAAATAGAGGTTGCGCCATTATGCTCAGGCTTGTCTATGGCTGCAGGCTGTGGGTGTTTCTGTGTTTTAGAGAGTCTTCCGGTTTCATGTCAGCGATTCGTTTTTTGGTGGCCGATAACAGCACCGCAATCCAAACTTTTTTGCGCCAACTTCTGGAGGGTTACGGCTTCGAACCCTCCAGCATCAAAACCACCCACAGGCCCCAGGCGGCACTGGAGGTGGCTGCCGAACACCAGCCCCACCTGCTGCTGACCGATTGCTACTCCAAAGAGTTGGTGAGTGGTTTTTCCTTGCACCAATCGCTGCAAAAGCTCAATCCACAATGCCGATTCGGGCTCATGAGTGCACACATGGGCCCCACCATGGCGGAACAGGCCCAGCGTGCGGGCGCCTTGTTTCAGCTGGCCAAACCCTTCACGGCCGCGGACATCAAGGCCGCTGTGGCCAAAGCGATGGAACACATGGCGCAACTGCACCCCGAAGTGGCCCACAAACTGCAGCCCGTCGCGGCCCGGCCCGTACTACCGACGCTACCCAAGTTCCAGGCGGGCGACGCGGTGCTGTACCAGGGACGCTACGAAACCGTCAAAGACGTGATCTTTCGGCAGGGGGAATTGGTGGTGCATTTGCAAGGCACACCCGGCATGGTGCCCGCCACCAAAATCACCAAACTTTAGGCGTGCTGCCCCTGGCGCGCGCGCCAGGCTTGGTAGTCTGCCCACAAGGGGCGCCAGACCAGCGCCATGAGAATCAGGGCCAGCGGCACCGTGGTGCTGTACCCCACCCATTTAAAACCCATGGCACCCACCAGTGCACCACCAAAAAAACAGGCCACCATGCGCAGTTGCACCCGCAGGCGCTCGCGGTTGGCTCGCACCGGGGTGTCGGTGTGGCCGTTGATGTAGACCAGCTTGCCCAACTCGATGCCCAGATCCGTCACCAGCCCGGTGAGGTGGGTGGTGCGGATCTCGGCCTTGGAGATTTTGGTCACCACCGCGTTTTGCAAACCCATCAGGTAACACAGCAGCACGATGGTGAGGGGTTCAAAAAACCAGAACTTGGCCTCGGCCGCCGAACCAAACACACCAAAACACAGCAAAAGAATGGCCTCCAGCAGCAGCGGCCGACCGAACGCACTGCGCAGCTTGCGTTGCAGGCTCCAGTTCACCATCCAGGCCGTGGTCATGGCCCCCGCCAAAAAGGCCCCCAGCGAACACAGCCCCACCAGCACGATGGACCATTGCCCCAGCACCAGGTAATCGGCCACCGAAGACACCACCCCGGTCATGTGCGAGGTGTAGGTGCCCACCGCCAGAAAGCCCCCGGCATTGGTGGCCCCGGCCACAAAGGCCAAAGCCGAACCCAGGCCAACATTGGCCTGGGAGGAGCGTTCCAGATCGGTCCAGGTCACGCGGGATTACAGGGCCTGGCCCAGACGGCCAATGCCTTCTTCGATCTTGGCCACATCGGCCGTGGCGAAGCTCAGGCGCAGCGTGCTTTGGTCTGGGTCGTGCGCGTAAAACGGCGCACCGGGCACAAAGGCCACCAGCTTGTCGATGGCCCGCTTGGCAAACTCGCTGGCGTTCTGCTCTTTGCCATGCGTGCCGGTCAGGCGGGCCCAGAAGAACATGCCCCCCTGGGGGCGCTCAAAGGCAATCGCATCCCCCAGTTCGCGCTGCAGGCATTCGGCCATCACCCGCGCACGCTCCGCATAGGTGGCACGCACAGCGGCCAGGGCCGTGGGCAGGCGGTTCAGCGTGAGGTAGTGGGCGGCCGTGGCCTGGGTCAGGTTGCTGGTGTGGGCGTCGCTGAACTGTTTGCACATGGTGGCGCGTGACAACAGCGCGGGCGGCGCAATCAGCCAGCCCACACGCAGGCCGGGGCTCAGCACCTTGCTGAAACTGCCGCAGTGCGCCAGCCAGTCGCGGCTGCCGGGCACGCTGTCGCTCAGGGCCAACAGGCTGGGCGGCGGGGCCTGGTCGAAGAACAGCTCGCCATAGGGGTCGTCTTCCACCACCAGGGTCTGGGTCCGCACAGCAATCTCCAGAATGCGCTTGCGTCGTTCCAGGCTCAGCATGGCGCCACTGGGATTGCCAAAGGTGGGAATCAGGTAGACCAGCTTGGGCTTGTGCTCGTCAATCAGTGCTTCGAGCTTGTCCACGTCCACGCCGTTGGCATCGATCGGCGCGCCAATGACCTGCGCGCCGTACAGGCGGAAGCACTGGATGGTGGCCAGGAAGGTGGGCGCTTCCATGATGACCTTGTCACCGGGCGAGATCATGGTTTTGCCAATCAGGTCCAGCGCCTGCTGGCTGCCGGTGGTGACGATGAGGCCATCGGGCGCCACGGTGGCACCCTTGCTCGCCATGTGGCTGCTGATGCCTTCGCGCAGTGGCTGGTAACCCTCGGTCGCGCCGTACTGCAGCACGGGGCCGGGGTTGTTTTTCAGCACCGCATCGGTGGACTCGCGAATGCCTTCCACATCAAATAGTGCGGGGTCGGGAAAGCCCCCAGCAAAACTGATGATGCCGGGCTTGCCCAGCAGTTTGAACAGCTCACGAATGGCGGAGGTTTCTACGTTGTTCAGGCGATCGGCAAATTGCATGGGGCTCTCTTTCGACTCACAAAGGGAAAAAATAGTACGCGGCGTTTGGCCAATTGGTCTGGAGGCCGTTGGGATTGGGGTAAATTGTCACCGATTGGGTCGCAACTTTTTTTGGAGAATCCATGGTCAATCTCGAGTCCTTCTTTGCAACTGTCAAATTGCCATCGATGTCTGAGGTCGCCCACGCGCTGATCCAGACCCTGAACGACGACGACGCCTCGGTCCCCCAGGTGCGGGACCTGATCGCCAAGGACCCGGCCCTGTCCGCCAAATTGCTGCGCCTGGCCAACAGCGCCCAGTTTGGGCTGCCGCGCGGTGTGGGCACGCTGGACGACGCCATCACCATGGTGGGCATGTCCAAGGTGCGCACGCTGGCGCTGGGGGCCTGCCTGAGCGAATCCTTCCCCAACCTGCCCGACCTGGACCGCAAGGAGTTCTGGCGCTCCAGCATGGCCTGTGCCGGCTACGCCCAGTGGCTGGCCAACCGCCTGGGTATCGACGGGCAGCTGGCCTGGCTCACCGGCATGATGCTGCGCCTGGGCGAGCTGCTGATAGCCCAGGCCGACCCCGCCACCCTGCGCGAGATTGAGAAACTGCCCCACCTGCCCGGTGTGCGCTGGCAGCGCGAGCAGCGCCTGATCGGCTTTACTGAAGGCCAAATCACCGCCGAGCTGGCGCGCCGCTGGAACTTCCCCATGCAAATGGTGCAAGCCCTGCAGCGCTCGGCCGACCCGATTACTGAGCAGGCCTTCTCGCGCCTGGGCGCCGTGGTGCACCTGGCCGGCCTGCTGGCCGAAACTGAAAATGCCGGCCCGGACTCCGTAGACGGCTTGCCCGCCGACGTGATTGCCGCACTCACGCTGGATGCCGACTGGCTGCGCACCAGATTCCCCGACACCAGCACCTTCCTGGACGTGACCGCTTAGTGACCCCAGCCGCTATCGAGACCTTTTTTGCCACCTTGCGGGCGGCCAACCCGCACCCGCAAACCGAGCTGGAGTTCAGCTCGGTGTTCGAGTTGCTGGCAGCCGTGCTGCTATCGGCACAGGCAACCGATGTAGGCGTCAACAAGGCCACCCGTCGGCTGTTTGTGGCGGCCAACACCCCGCAAAAAATCCTGGCCCTAGGCCAGGAGGGGTTGGAGCAATACATCAAAACCATCGGTCTGTACCGCAGCAAGGCCAAACACCTGATGCAGACCTGCCAGATGCTGGTGGACCTGCACGGCGGCCAGGTGCCCCGCACGCGGGAAGCCCTGGAAGCATTGCCAGGCGTGGGCCGCAAGACGGCCAATGTGGTGCTCAACGTTGCTTTTGGTGAACCCACCATGGCAGTGGACACCCACCTCTTCCGGCTGGGCAACCGTACCGGCCTGGCACCGGGCAAAACCCCGCTGGAGGTGGAGCGCAAGCTGCTCCAGCGCATTCCGCCCGTGTACATGGTGGACGCCCACCACTGGCTGATCCTGCATGGCCGCTACGTCTGCCAGGCGCGCAAGCCAATGTGCTGGCAATGTGGTGTGGCCAGGGTCTGTGGCTATACACTCAAGACCCCTACCCCCAACCGATAACCACAGTACCACCCCATGGCGGACATCAGCGCCTTTATCCAAACGGTCAAGCTGCCGGTCATGCCAGAGGTTGCGCATGCGCTGATCCGCACGCTCAACGACGAGGATGCCGATGTGGTGACGGTGCGGGACGTGATTGCCAAAGATCCGGCCCTTACCGCCACCCTGCTGCGCATGGCCAACAGTGCGCTGTTTGGCCTGTCCCGCTCGGTCACCACGCTGGACAGCGCGGTCAGCGTGGTCGGCATGTCGCAAATCCGGGCCCGCGCCTTGGGCATTTGCGTGGCACAGGTGTTCAGCCTGCCGGCCGGGGTCAACCGGCTGGAGTTTTGGCGCTACAGCATGGTGTGTGCGGGCTACGCCAAGTTTTTGGCCAACGAAGTGCATATTGATGAACAGCAGGCTTGGCTCACCGCCATGATGCTGCGCCTGGGCGAGATGCTGATCGTGCAGCACCAGCCCGCCCTGCTCGATGCGCTGCAACAACAGCCCTGTGCCCCCGGGCAGCGCTGGCAGCGCGAACGCGAGCTGCTGGGGTTTGACGAAGGCCGGGTGACGGCCGAAATTGCCAAACGCTGGGACTTTCCCGGTGAGGTGGTGCAAGCCCTGACCTTCTGCGGCGACGCGCAGGCCGCAGTGCAACAGTCCAAGCTGTGTGCGGTGGTGCACCTGGCCGGCTGGCTGGCCGACCAGGCCAGCAGCCACGCCACGGTACTGCAGGCCGTACCGCACATATCCACCGCGCTGCAGCATTACCTCCAGCTTTCGGCCGACGACCTGCAAGGTGGCCTGCCCGACCCAGACACTTTCAGCGATGTCTCCACCCTGTTGGCCTGAGGGAGGGCTGTGGGGGCCATTCTGAAGCTGGACGCACGCACCATCCTGGTCATGACGGCCATGATGGGCCCGCTCATGGCGGTGGTGCTGTACTCCATGCGGCGCAACTACCCGGTCAGCGTGCGCGGCCTGGGCTGGTGGGCCGGCGGGGCGCTGGTGCAATTTGTCGGCATTGTGCTGATCGCCACCCGCGATGTGTTGCCTACCGTGTTTTCCATTTTGCTGGGCAATGTGCTCATGATGGCCGGCAGCCTGATGTGGGTGGCCGGTACCGAAAAATTTCTGGGCCGCCCCTCCAGCATGCGAATCTGGCTGCCTCTGCTGGCCCTGGTCAGCCTGGCCGTGGCGGCGCTGCTGTTGGTCTGGCCCGACTATGTGCTCCGGGTGCTGGTTATCAATGGCAGCATGATCGCTATTGCCCTGCTGCACAGCCACCGCCTGGTGCTGCACAGCCGCTTCGAGTTTGCCTGCCGCTTTCTGGTGCTGGCGCTGATGGCCAGTGCCTGCGCCTGGCTGGTGCACGCCACCGGAGCCGTGATTGGGTATACCGGTGGCAGCGTGTTTGCCCCCACCAGTTTCAACGTGGCCTGCAACGCCGCACTGACGGTGACCACCCTCTTGACCCTGATTGGTTTTGTGCTGCTGGCCAGCGAGCGGGTGCGCGACGAGTTTGAGCGCCTGGCCACGCGCGACTCCCTGACCGGTGCGCTGATGCGCCGGGCCTGGAACGCCGCCGCACAGCTGGAAATGGACCGCCACCGCCGGCATGGCCGCGACCTGTCGCTGGTGGCCATGGACCTGGACTATTTCAAACGCATCAACGACACCTTTGGCCACCAGGCGGGTGACAAGGCCTTGATGGATTTTGTGGACCGAGCGAGCACCCATTTGCGCAGCCAGGACCAGATGGGGCGCCTGGGCGGTGAGGAGTTTGTGCTTCTGCTACCCGAAACTTCGGCCCAAGACGCGTGGGTGGTGGCCGAGCGGATACGGCACTCCTCGGAACTGGCCGAGAACGAGACACGCTACACCGTGAGCATGGGCATTGCGACTCTGCAGACACAAGACCACTCTTTGCAAGCCCTGCTGGGCCGGGCCGACGAAGCGCTCTACCGTGCCAAGGCCAATGGGCGTAACCGCATCGAGTTTGCATGAACTCGCGGCCCTGGCTCCTGCTTCTGGTGGCCGGCTGGCTGTCCACAAGCATGGCCTGGGCCGCAGACCCCGCCAAGGCCCCACAAGCCCCCGCACCGCTGCGCCTGTGTTTTGAGAGCGCCACCATCCAGCCCTGGCGCACCGCCGAGGGACGGGGCCTGAACTTCGAGCTGCTGCAGCAGGTGGGCCAGCAGGTCGGTCAGCCTTTTACCTACCAGGCCCTGCCCTGGAAACGCTGCCTGGCCAGCCTGCAGGCCAACGAAGTGGACGGCGCCTTTGCCGCCAGCTTCAGCCCCGATCGGCTGGAGATTGGCGCCTACCCCGGTGGCAAAGTGGCCGACCCGGCCAAACGCATGCACACCGACCGCTACGTGTTGCTCAAGCGCAAAGGCACGGCCGTGCAATGGGACGGCAAACAGATCAGCAACCTGGACGGCACCGTGGGCGTGCAGCTGGGGTACTCCATCGGCGCGCAACTGCGCGGCTGGGGCGTGGCGGTGGAAGAAGGCAACCAGGGCGCGCTGGCGCTGGCGCGCCGCCTCATGCTGGGCCGGGCGGGCGCCATTGCCATGGGCGGCAGCGACGCCACCATGCTCATGGCCCAGCCCGAGGTAGCCAACCAGCTCGAAGAGCTGCCCGTGCCGCTGACGGAGAAGCCCTACTACCTGCTGCTCTCGCACCAGTTGCTGGCCACCCAGCCCGAACTGGCCCAGCGTATCTGGAAAGCGATTGAGGCCGTACGCACCAGCGCCGCGTACAAAAAGCAGGAGCGACAAGCCATGGAGTTGATGCCCGACTGAGGCGCGGCGGTCACTGCGCTGGTCAGGGCAACACGCGCAACCACTGGCCAAAGGCCGGGGCCTCAGCCGGCCACTGGTCGGCCTGCTGCACGCGGCGCACGCCCTGCGCCAGCAGACTGACCGCCCGCGCCACCCCGGCATGCGTGATCCAGACCTGCACCTGACCCGCAGCACGCGCCGGCTGGCAGGCATCCCACACCTGGGCCACACGGCCCATGAATTCCGCCACCGACTCCTGCCCGCCAAAACGGTGGGCCCAGAAGTCGTCGGTCCAGGCATCCATGGCGTCCTTGTCGATGTCGGCCCAGGCCACCCCCTCGTACACGCCAAAGTGCATTTCCACCAGCCGTGGCTCGGGCTTAAAGGTCAAATCGGGCCGCAGCCCCCGTAGATATTGCGCCAACAGCTCACATCTTTGTAGCACCGAGACGTGCACTTCGGCGCCCTGTGGCAGTTCATCAGCCAACGCCTGGGCGGCACGCGCCGTGGCCTCGGGTTCGGCCGGCAGGTCCAGCGCGCCATAACAAATGCCGGGCGCCACCCGCGGTTGCGCATGGCGCACCACCCACAGTGTCATGCCAGCCCGCCGTGTGCCACCGCGCCCCAGGCCAGCGCCAGGCCCAGGTAGAAGGCCAGCTCGCAAACCTGCTGCGTGGCACCCAAGCAGTCACCGGTAAAGCCCTGCAGGCGGCGTGCAAACCAGCGCAGCATGCCCAGCCAAACCAGGCCACTGGCCAGCACCCCGGCACCCAACCATTGCAGCAAGGTCGGCCAAGCCAGCCCCGGCACTACAAAAAACATAGCTGCTTGCGCAATCACCACAAGGGCTAGAGCAACAAAAGACCATAAAACTGCCACCCACAGGCTGCCCAGGCTGATCTGGTCCGCCAGCGGTTTGGACTTGGAACCGGCCACATCGCCCACATGCGGCAGCAGCCGGATGGTGAGCAGGGGCCAGAAGCGCGACAGCACATGGCCCGTGAACAGCGCCACGCACAACACGGCGCCGTGCAGCGAGCCCAGCAGCGCCAACAGGCTCACTTTGGCCAGCAATGCCAGCACCACGGCAATGGCACCAAAGGCCCCCACACGCGAGTCCTTCATGATCTCCAGCGCGCGCTCGCGGCTCAGTGTGCCACCCAGGCCATCGGCCACATCGGCCAGGCCGTCTTCGTGGAAGGCGCCGGTCATCAGCACGCTGAGCACGGTGCCCAGCACCGCGGTCACCAGCGGTGCAAACGGGCTGGCGGGCAACAGTGCCAGCAGCAGCCACGTTCCCAGCGCCACCACGCCCCCCACCAGCCAGCCTACGCCCGGCAGGTGCGCGGCACTGGCGCGCAGCATGGCCGGGCTGAAGCCCACCCAGTCCGCCAGTCGGCCGGTCACCGGCACGCGCGTGAAGAACTGCAGCGACAGCAGGTAGTGACGAAGGAACTGGGCCATGGCGCCAGGGCTTAGTGCGCGGCGACTGGGTCGGCCGATTTTTCGGACACTCCAGCCGAGGCAAAACTCGCCATATCTCGCAAGATGGTGCAGGCCGACTGCAGCAGCGGCCAGGCGAGTGCTGCGCCCGAACCCTCGCCCAGGCGCAGGCCCAGGTCCAGCAGCGCCTGCACGCCCAGGTGCTGCAGCATGAACTCATGGCCACGCTCGCCCGAACGGTGGGCAAACACGCAGCGCTGCAACACCAGTGGCTGCAGCGCATGCGCCACCACCACCGCGCTGGTGGCAATAAAGCCGTCCACCACAATCACGCGGCGCTCCTCTGCAGCCTGCAGCACCGCGCCCACCATGGTCGCAATCTCAAAGCCACCGAAGGCTGCCAAGGCGTCCAGCGGCGCCGTGGCGTGGGCATGCAGGGCCAGCACCTCACGCAGGACCTCGGTCTTGCGTTGCACCGCAGGGGCGTCCAAACCAGTGCCAGCACCGGTGCATACCGCAATGTCCAGTCCGGCCAGACGTGACAACAGCAGCGATGCGGCAGATGTATTGCCAATGCCCATCTCGCCCAGCAGCAAGGCGTTGCCCGGCAGGCCCTTCACCAGGTCTATGCCGTGTTGCAGTGCCTCGTCGCGCTGTGCGGGGGTCATGGCAGTTTGGGCCGACGAATCTGCGGCGCCCAGTTCTGCTCCTTGGGCCTTGCGCACCTGCAAACCTGGGCGCGTGCTGCCCGCAGGCAAGCCCGCCAAAAAGTCGCGCTTCACGCCGCAGTCCACCACCGTCAGTGCAATGCCGTTCTGCTTGGCCAACACACTCACCGCCGCGCCGCCGGCCAGAAAGTTCTCCACCATCTGCCAGGTCACATCGCTAGGAAAGGCCGAGATGCCGCGCGCCGTGAGACCGTGGTCGCCAGCGAACACCACCATCTGCGGCTGGTCCAACACCGGTGCGGTGCTGCCCAGGATCTGACCGATCTTCAGGGCCACATCCTCCAGACGGCCCAGCGAACCCAGGGGCTTGGTCTTGTTGTTGATCGTGGCCTGCAACGCGTTGGTGAGGGCGACGTTGGAAATATCGGCCAGGATGGGCAAAGAAGTGGTCATGGGAATCGCTTTCAAAAATCAACACTAAAAATTTGGCTACGGTGATACGTAAATCACTTTGCCCACGAGGTGGTCTTGCGGAACGAAGCCCAAATAACGGCTGTCCAGACTGTTGTCACGGTTGTCACCCAGAAAGTAGTAGTGGTCTGGAGGTACGGTGCAAATCACTTCATCGGCTTCATATCGGCAACTCTCCATGTGGGCGAATTTCTCCGTCGGCAAGGGAACTGAGCGAACTTGCTCATCAAACACAACCTCGTACTCCTGCGCACCTGAGTTTTCTAGAAACCGCTTGTAGTAGCGCATTGAAAATTCATCCAGGTAGTCGGGCAAGGGGGAGAGAACCAGGACACGTCCATTCACGGTGAGTTTTCCGTTTTGGACCTTGACTTGATCACCCGGCAGAGCGACAACTCTCTTCACATACTGATATTTCCTCAGAGGCGGCGCCTCAAACACCAGAATGTCCCCGCGCGCAACGGGCTCAGTAACACCGAAGCGAAAAAAACTCAGTCCATAAGTACCGTAGTTACCAAAGCCCCACTTTTGAACAACCATATGTGCCCCGACCGGAATGGTGGGCTGCATGGAGCCAGCTGCAGCACGAAACGGTTCGTAGAAAAACGAACGGAAGGTCACGACACACACGACCAAGGCAACGCTAGAGAGTAGGATCCCCGACCATTGGCTGTAAGCCGGACGGGTGCGTTCGGGATCAAAGCGATTCGCCTGAACATATGCCACGCGGCAAATAAAGACCGCAAAACCCAAACTCAATAAAGTGGTCAGTCCTTCGACCCGATGGAGAGATAAAAGCTCTAGACAGGCAAGGACTAATAAGCCCAACCCGCTGGCTATCGCCCACTTCCAGCGCACTACGTACAACATGCCCAGCGGAGGCATGACAAACCCCAATAAAGCTGCCAACCATTTGTTCGGACGGTTCTTCATGCTCTCCCTTTTTTACGCGCGCTCAATCAGTTGCTCCAGATACTCTGCCGCAAAGTGCTGGCCTATGTAGTCCGCCAGCCCGTCAAACACGGTCTCCAGCGTGGGCACAGTGCCTCCCAGTTGCGCGCCAAACAGCGCTTGCAACACGGCGGCGTCTTCAAACATGCCATGCAGGTACAGGCCCATCACATTGCCGCGGGCGTTGCACCAGCCGAGGCCGTCAGGCAGCACGGCATGGGCCACGTCACCCGCGGTGGCCATGGCTGCGTGTTGCTGGGTTTGGCCGTGGTGAATCTCGTAACCAGCGACGGATACGCCAGCCAAAACGGACCAAGGCGAAGCGGAGGCTGAACCGGCACCCACGCCAGGTTCCGAGCGCGGGGAGGCAAAGTCGGGGGGCGATTTCTGCGCGTTTGGCAGTATGAGCCCCCCGGCTTCGCCTTCCTGCGCGGGCGAATGGAAATCCGCAACAAACGCAGTCTGCGTATGCCGCACCGTCTTGTCAGGATCAAACACCGTCACCAGCGGTAACAAGCCCAGGCCCGGTGCATTGCCATCAATCCCATGCGGATCAATCAGCGCCTCGCCCAGCATCTGCAGCCCGCCACACACCCCCAGCACCGCCCCACCCTGCTCCGCATGCCGCGCAATGGCAGCGTCCAGCCCTTGCGAACGCAGCCAAGCCAGATCCCCACTGGTGTGTTTGGAGCCCGGCAGGATGATCCAGTCAGTGGGGGCCAGCCCCGCCAACTCAGAAGGACTGCGCACCCACTGCAAACGCAGACCCGGAATGTTCTTCAGCGGCTGGAACTCGTCGAGGTTGCTGATGCGCGGATAAGCGATCACGGCCACCGTCATGTTTACCACGCCCTTGGCCACGCTCCGGTCGTCAAACACACCATCTTCTTCCGGCAGACCGTGGTGCCACCACATGGGCAGGGTCGCCACGGTGGGGATGCCGGTCAGGTCCTGCAACATCTGCGGCGCGGGGGCCAGCAGCGCGGCGTCGCCACGGAACTTGTTGAGCACAAACCCCTTGATGAGATGGCGCTGGTCTTCCGGCAACAACGCCCAGGTGCCATACAGGTGGGCGAAAGCGCCGCCGCGGTCAATGTCCGTCACCAGCAGGCAGGCCGCATCGCCATGCTGGGCCACGCGCATGTTCACCACATCGCTGGCGGCCAGGTTGATCTCGGCGGGTGAGCCGGCGCCTTCAATCACCACCACATCGTTCTCGGCGCGTAAATCGTCCAGCGCCTGCGCAATCTGCGGCCAGACCTTGAGGCTGCGGCCGCGCCAGGGCATGGCGCTCAGCTCTGCGCTCACCTGCCCCATCAGCACCACCTGACTGTGCGTGTCGCGCTCGGGCTTGAGCAGCAGCGGGTTCATGCGCACATCAGGCACGGCATTGGCGGCCAGGGCCTGAAAGTATTGGGCGCTGCCAATCTCGCCTTGGCCGTTGTCGGAGGCAACCACCCTTGCGTTATTGCTCATGTTCTGCGCCTTGAACGGGGCCACCTTGAGCCCCTGGCGCGCGTAGTAGCGGCACAGCGCGGTGGTGAGCCAGCTTTTGCCAGCGCCGCTGGTGGTACCTAGCACCATGATGCATTTGGCGGTCATACAGCCACTTTCAGAGTCAGGGCACGGGCAAGCGCGTCTTGCGCGGCGGGCGGCAACACGCCCAGCCGCACCCAACCCGGCAGGCCAAACGAGGTAGCGTCGCGCAGCTTGATGCCTTGGGTACGCAGCGTGGCGCACAGGGCCACGGCGTCCACACCGGTTGGCGGGCGGGCGCAGAAAAAGGGGGTGTCGCTGGTCTGCAGGGTCCAGCCAGCGGCGTGCAGCAGGTCAACCTGGCGCTGCTTCCAGCCCGCCAAGATGTCCAAACTGCTTTGCAGCCAAGCCTGTGTATCTGGCTCCGTCCAGGCCATCAGCATGGCAGCGCCATGGGCACCCAGCACCCAGGACGGCGCCAGGGTTTCCAGCTGCTGCACTGCCGCCTCGGCCCCCAGCGGCGCAATGGCGAATGCCGCGCGCACGCCGGTCAGGCCCAGCGCCTTATTGGGCGAAAACAGCTGCCATAGCTGCTGGCGCTGACTGTCACCCAGCGTGGGCTGACCCGCCAGGCGCAGCGGTGCGTAGGCACTGTCCAGCACCACGGTGCCACGCACACGGGTGAGCATGGGGCTGTGCGCCTGGCCCAGCGGGCTGGACGGCTCACAGGCCCAAACCAGATCGGCCAATACGTCCTCTTCCGCCACGGCCAAACCCCAGGCTTGCGCGGCGTGGGCGTAGTCGCCATAGGCGTGGGTGGGCAGACTGACCGTGCGGGCGCCGTGCTGCCGCGACCAGGCCGTGATGCGAAAAATGAACTCGCTGGCGCTGCCGGCCAACACGATGCGCCAGGGCGCGACCGCATAAAAGTCAGCCAGTGCAGCGCGCAGCGCGGTGTAGGCGGCATCGGGGTAACGCGTGGCGTCGGCTGCCTGCACCGCAGCCAGCGCCTGTGGGCAGGGGCCAGTGGCGTTGCTGTTGGTAGAAAAGTCGTACCGCGGTGCACCCAAGGCATCGGGCCCACCGTGGATGCGGGGAGCCTGGCTCATCGCCCTGCCCCCAGCACTATCAAAACCATAGCTGCTTGCGCAATCACCACAAGGGCTAGCAGTGCTTTTGATGCATAAACCAGCGCCCCCGCCGTATCCGCAGCCACGGCCGCGCGGCCCTGGGGGTTGAGCACATAGACACCCGGTTTGCGCAGCGCCACGTCCAGGTTCAGCGCCATGGCGGCCATGGGCCAGCCGCTGTTGGGCGATGGGGTCTGGCGCGCCTGGGCGGGCAACTGCCGCGCCAGAACGGCACCACGGAGTCCGGCCACCAACAGCAGCAGCGCTGCGGTGATACGCGCGGGCAGCCAGCTCAAGGCATCGTCCACCCGCGCGGCCCATTTGCCAGCCCAGGCCCAGTTCTGTCCTTTGTAGACGCCAGGGTAGCCCCACATGGCGTCGGCCGTGTTGGCAAAGCGGTACAGCGCGGCACCGGGCAGGCCCAGCAACACAAACCAGAAGAGGGGCGCGACCACGGAGTCGTTGAGGTTCTCAGCCAGCGTCTCGATGGCGCTTTCGCGCACTTGGGTGTCACTGAGCTGGGCCACCTCGCGGCTCACCAGCCAGCGCAGGCGCTCGCGGCCGGCGTCCAACGACTGACCCAGCGCAGCCTCCACGGCCAGCACTTCACTCTGCAGCATGGCCCAGGCCAACAAGGGTTTGAGCGCCAGGCCCAGGCCCAGGCCGGCAGCCCACCAAGGCAGCGTGAGCAAGGCCGCCTGCAGCGCCCAGGCCGCTCCTGAAACCATAGCTGCTCCCGCAATCCACACAAGGGCTGCAAGCCAAAAAGCCTTCCAATCGCAGCGTTCGGGCTGCTGCACAGCATGGCGCTGCACCCAGGCGCCCACAGCGCCCAGGTAGTTCCCCATCCACACCACGGGGTGAAAGCGCAGGCGCGGTTCGCCCCACCAGCGGTCTACCGCCAGTGCAACGAGCAATGCCAAGGCCAACGCCATCATGGGTGGACCGTGCTTCAGGACTTGGGCATGGGCTTGCCGGTGCGCAGGCCCAGGCGCTGCAGCAGCGCGCCGTCGGCGTCCACATCGGGGTTGCCGGTGGTGAGCAGCTTGTCGCCATAAAAGATGGAGTTGGCACCGGCCACAAAACACAGGGCCTGCACCGCGTCGCCCATGCTTTGGCGCCCGGCCGACAAACGCACACGCGCCAGCGGCATGGTGATACGCGCCACCGCAATGGTGCGCACAAATTCCAGCGGGTCTAGGTCCGGCTGGTCCGCCAGCGGTGTACCTTCCACTTTCACCAAATGGTTGATGGGCACGGACTCGGGATATGGCGACAAATTGGCCAGCTCCGCAATCAGGCCGGCGCGCTGCAGGCGCGACTCCCCCAGGCCCACAATGCCGCCACAGCAGACGCTGACGCCGGCGTTGCGCACACGGGCCAGGGTGTCCAGGCGGTCCTGGTAGTCGCGCGTGGTGATGATGTCGCCGTAGAAATCGGGCGCGCTGTCCAGGTTGTGGTTGTAGTAGTCCAGCCCGGCATCGCGCAGGGTTTCGGCATGGCCGTCGTTCAGCATGCCCAGCGTGGCGCAGGCCTCCAGGCCGGTGGCCTTGACGGCTTTGACCAGCTCGGCCACGGCTTCCACATCGCGGTCTTTGGGCGCGCGCCAGGCAGCCCCCATGCAGAACCGCGTGGCGCCCGCGGCCTTGGCGCGCTCGGCGGCTTCGCGTACGGCGTCGACGCCCATCAGCTTGCCGGCCTCTACGCCAGTGTCAAAGTGCACACTTTGCGGGCAGTAGCCGCAGTCTTCGGGGCAGCCGCCGGTCTTGACCGACAGCAGCGTCGCCAGCTCGACCATATTGGGGTCGAAATGCTGGCGGTGCACGGTTTGCGCCTGGAACATCAGGTCGTTGAACGGCAGCTCCAGCAGCGCTTGCACCTCGGCCACCGTCCACACGCGCTGGCCGGCATCGGGGCGCGGCGCAGGCGTTTTGTGGGGGGCGTGGAAATGCAGGGGTTGGGGGGCCATCAATATGGTTTCCATACGGGTCTTCCTTATCGTTATGCAGTTGTCTCATCCATACAGCGCTGCACCTAAGTGCAGCCTGTATCACTTACTGTGGCGCTTGTGCCGTGCCCACGGCCGGGCCCTCTGTGCGCTGGAGCAGCGTCAGCAAGGCGGGGCGCACCCAACGCTGAAACGCCAGCCCACCGGCCAAGCCCATGCTTACCCAAAACGACAGCGACACCCAGGTCGTGGCCCAGATGAACTGGCTACCTAGGTGGCGCAAGGTGGCTTGGGCTTCGCCGCTAAAACCGGCCAATGGGTCGGCCGTGATCTGCGGCGCACCGATGACATAGGGCAAAGCCAACCAGGCCGCCGCTGCCACCCAGCGCAAATGGCTGCGCAACACTGCCAGCGACGCACAGGCCAGTGCCGCACTGCCGGCCGCCAGCACCCACCAGCCCTGGCGCGAGCCCAGGCGGGCGGCGTCCATGCCGGGAATTTCGGCGTGCAAGCCCAGCGAGGGCCAGAAATGGAAAGTCAACCAGCCGGCTGCAGCCACCCAGGCGGCCAGCGCCAGCGAACGCAGGCTGCTGCCGCGGTACAGGCTCACGCCCATCACCGCAAACACCAGCAATGCCATGCTGAAGGCGTGCAACACGTTGGCCACCCAGGTCCAGAAGGCGCGCTCTGCGCCATCGGCCGGGGCCCACTCTTCCGCGGCCGCATCGGCGTGGCTGTGTGCAGCCGCGTCGGCATGTGCATGGGCTGCGGCCATGGCGGGCGCGGCCACCGGTTCAGGCGCTTCCACCTTCTGGCTCTCAAACACCTCGGCAGCCAGGATGATGGGCACCGCTTGCAACTGCTGTACGCCCGACTGCACGCTGCCCACCAGCAGCGCAACGGCCAAAGCGGCAAAGATCAATCGTTGAAACATCATGGCGATCTCCTTGTGAAGTGCGCGTGGCTCAATGGCAGGGTTTGACGGTCACGTGGCGCACGTCATGTGCTGCGTTGTGCGCCAGCGGGCTCTCGGCAAAGGCCACGCCGTAGAGCACCACCAGGCCCAGTGCGGCGGCGGCCAGCAGCGGGCGCAACACGGCCAGGCCGGGGTTCTGGGTGGCAGAGGGGGTGTGGGTCAGCGTTGTCGGTTCAGTCATAGCGGTCTCCTTGGGGTTGCGGGTTAAAAAACAAATCTGGTGACATTAAACAATGGTGGCGGGATGGGACATGGGCAGGCTCCAGGGTAGATGGCTCAGGCCTGTGCCAGCCGGTGCTCCGCGCCCCAGCGCGTGGCCCAGACGGCACAGCGGCCCAGGGTCTTCTTCGGGTCGTCAAAGTCCACGATCACCAGGTGTTGCGGCGTCAGCGGTGCCTGTGGTTGCTCTAGCGTGCGGCCATCGGTCAGCAGCCAGAGCCAGCATTCGGTGGGGCCACTGATGCGTAAGGTGCGCTGCAACAGGCGGTCGGCCTGGGCCAGGGCTTCAGCCAGCGGTGTGCCACCACCACCGCCCACGGGGCGCAGGCGCAGGCTGCCAGAGGCACGCGCGCGGCCCGGTGGCAGCAGCAGCTCCACGCCCTGCCCGCCAAAACGCAACAACGCCACATCGTCGCCCTGGCGCGCAGCCTGCTCGATCATCAATGCTGCATGGCCCTTGGCCAAGGCCAGCCGGCCGCGCTGGCGCATGGAACCCGAGGTATCGAGCACGATGCAGTGCAGGCGACCTGCGCGCAGCGCCACGGGCTGGTGGCGCAGATGCGCGCGCTGTAGCGGTGCCGGGCCCTTGGCCACCACGGTGGGCAACCAGGCAATAGCGCTGCTGCGCTGCCGTGCGCCAGGCGCAGCTGAACTTGTAGAAGGAGTTTGGGGTGGAGGCCACCGCCAGCTGCCAGGCCCGTTGCGCGGGCGGCGGCTGGGGTGGCCTAGGCTTTTTTTGGCGGCCACCCGGCGATTTTTTGCACCTTGGTCGTGCCTTCGGGCTGGGCCGGCAGCGCGCCCCAGTCACCCTGGGGCGAGGGAGCGGCAGCTTGCTGGTCTTGCAGGCGCTGCGGGTTTTGTTGTGGCTGCTGGGGCGCGCTCGCGTTGCTTGGCGCTTGCGCCGCACTGCCTTCGGGGCGGCGGTGCGCCAGCGCGAGTTCAGCCACGGCATCCACGTCGGCCACGGTCACTTCGCTGCGCCCTTCCAAAGCTGTCAATGCGCGTGCGGCACGCAGCATCACCAGGTCGGCGCGCATGCCGTCTACACCGGCGGCAATTGCGCAGGCGGCTGCATGGTGCAGCACGTCGTCAGACCAGCTCAGGCGCGGCAATGCGGTGCGTGCGGCCACCAGCGCGGCGCTCAAGACACGTTGTTCCTCAGCGTGTTGCTCGCCTAGCGCAGCAGGGTTTTCATCAAAGTCCAGCCGCGCACGCAAGATGGCCGTGCGCTGCGCAGCATCGGTCGGGTTGGCCAGCGCCACCGACAGGCCAAAGCGGTCCAACAGTTGCGGGCGCAATGCGCCCTCCTCCGGGTTCATGGTGCCCACCAGCACAAAACGCGCGGCGTGCTGCTGCGAAATGCCGTCGCGTTCCACCGTGTTCACGCCACTGGCCGCCACATCCAGCAGCGCATCCACCAGCGCATCGGGCAGCAAGTTCACTTCGTCCACATAGAGCACACCGCCATGCGCACGCGCCACCAGACTGGGCGCCAGGCGCACCTGGCCATCGCGCAGCACGTCTTCCACATTCAGCGTGCCCACCAGTTGCTCCAGGCTGGCAGCCAGTGGCAGCGTGACAAAGGGCGCGCCGGGCAGCAGCGCCGCCAGCGCACGCGCCGCGGTGGATTTGGCAGTGCCGCGCGGGCCGCTGATCAGCACACCGCCAATGCCGGGGTCGATGGCTGCGAGCTGCAACGCACGCTGCAACTGCGGCTGGCCCACCAGCGCGGTGAACGGAAAAGCCGCGCGCGTGGCGGGCTCCAGGGAAATGTTCAATGCGGGAGTACTCATACCAAAGGTCCTTCTCCGTGTTCTTCCACGCGGCGCTCCAGCGCCAGCAAATGGTCTTCAATGCGTTCACGCTGGTCGCCCGGCGCTTCCCACAGACCGCGCTGCATGGCTTCGAGCAGGCGCTCGCCAATGCTACGCAGCGCGCCGGGGTTGTGTTGTTGCAGGAACGCGCGGTTGATGTCGTCGTGCAGATACGCGTCGGCCACCAGCGCGTACTGGTGGTCGCCCACCACACCCGTGGTGGCGTCAAACGCAAACAAATAATCCACCGTGGCAGCCATCTCAAACGCGCCCTTGTAGCCGTGGCGGCGCACGCCCTCCAGCCACTTGGGGTTGACGGCGCGCGAACGCACCACGCGCGCCACTTCTTCGCCCAGCGTGCGGATGCGCGGTGCACCGGGCACGCTGAAGTCGCCGTGGTACAGCGCAGCCGCTTCGCCGGTCAGGGCTTGCACGGCCACCGCCATACCGCCCTGGAACTGGTAGTAGTCGTCCGAATCGAGCACATCGTGCTCGCGGTTGTCCTGGTTGTGCAGCACCGCGTCCAGCCCGGCGATGCGTTGCTCAAAACTGCCGCGCGCAGCCACACCGTGCTCGCCTTGGCCGTAGGCAAAGGCGCCGGCGCGCAGATAGGCCTGGGCCAGGTCCGCACCATCGTTCCAGCGGCCGCTGGCCATGAGTTCCTGCAGGCCGGCACCATAACCACCGGGGCGCGGGCCAAACACGCGCCAGGTGGCTTCGCGTTCCGCCGCCTCGGCGCTCAGGCCCTTGGCCTGTGCATCGGCCGCCTCGCGCCGCACGCGGGCGCGGATTGGGTTCACCTCATCGGGTTCATCTTCTTCGCTGATCGCAGCCACGGTGCGCACCGCCGTGTCAAACAGGTCGATCACATTGGGGAAGGCATCGCGGAAGAAGCCCGACACGCGCAGCGTCACATCCACGCGTGGCCGGCCTTTCAGGCTCATGGGCAACACCTCGATGTCGACTACCCGGCTGCTGCCGTCGGCCCACTTGGGTCGCACGCCCAGCAGCGCAAAGGCCTGGGCAATGTCCTCGCCCCCCGTGCGCATGGTGCTGGTGCCCCAGACCGACAAGCCCACTTGGCCTGGCATGCAGCCATGGTCCTGCAGATGCCGCTCAATCACGCGCTCGGCGGCCGCGGCACCCATGGCATAGGCGGTTTGTGTGGGCACGGCGCGTGTGTCCACCGAGTAGAAGTTGCGGCCCGTAGGCAACACATCGGGGCGGCCGCGCGATGGCGCACCACTGGGGCCAGCAGGCACAAACTGGCCCGACAGGCCACGCAGGCACTGCAAAATTTCTTGCGGGCCGCAGGCGTCCAGGCGCGGGCGCAGCACGGCGTGCATGCGCTGCAGCACGGGGGCGGTGTGAGGCCAGACCGCGGCATCGAATGCTTGGTCGCCCACCACGTGGTCCATCACCCACCGACGCGCCAACAGCTCCAGCCGTTCGCGTGTATGGCCCGCATGGCGCCAGGCTTCCGCACTCACACTTTGCAGTACAGCTGGGAATGGGCCACTCCACGGTGCCGCCCACTCCGGACTCAGCGCACTAAATCCATCCACACCCTCCAGCTGCAAATCTTTCGCCAGCGCCACCAGCAAGCTACGCTGTCCGGCCGCCGTGCCACCGGGAAAACGCGCCAACGCCACCAGCGTATCGATCTGCTGGCGACCCTGCGGGGAACTGCCCAGAATATGCAGCCCATCGCGGATCTGCGATTCCTTGATTTCGCACAAGTACGCGTCCAACCGTTGCAGCAGCGCCTCACGGCCCGCGTCATCGGCGGGTTTGGCAAACCCTAAGTCGATGTGCAGGTTCTCCGTCAGCACGCGGTCCAGAATGTCACCGCGCAAGCGCTGCGCGCGGCGCGGGTCCAAGGAGAGGGCCTCGTAGTACTCGTCCATCTGCCGCTCCAGCTTTTGCAGCGGGCCGTAGGTCTCGGCACGCGTCAGGGCCGGCATCAGGTGGTCGATGATCACAGCCTGCGTGCGGCGCTTGGCCTGGCTGCCTTCGCCGGGGTCGTTGACGATAAAAGGGTACAGGTGCGGTAACGGGCCCAGGATGGCATCGGGCCAGCAGTTGGCGCCCAGCGCCACGCTTTTGCCGGGCAGCCACTCCAGATTGCCGTGTTTGCCCACATGCACCACGGCGTCCACCGCAAACTGGCGGCGCAGCCAAAAGTAAAAGGCCAGGTAGTTGTGCGTGGGCACCAGGTCGGCATCGTGATAGGTCGCCACCAAATCGAGGTCACGCCCACGCGCGGGCTGGTTGCCGACGAACACGTTGCCATAACGCTGGCCCGACACCATAAAACGGCCACTGCGCACCATGGGGTCCTGCTCCGGCAATCCCCACAGCGCGTTCACCGCATCGCGGTTGGCGGCATCCAGACGGTTGAAGTCTGCCAGGTAGTCGTCCATCGCCAGGCTTTGGCTGGCAGGACGCATATCGTTGGCGTCCAGGTTGTTGGTCACACCGGCCACCAACGCAGCCATCAGCGCATCGCTACTTTCGGGCAAAGCGCCCGTGGCGTAACCCGCATCCTGCATGGCACGCAGCAAGGCCACGGTAGAGGCCGGCGTGTCCAGCCCTACGCCATTGGCCAGGCGGGAGTCGTCATTGGGGTAATTGGCCAAAATCAGCGCTACGCGCTTGTCGGCATTCGGCTTGTTGCGCAGCGTGCACCAGCGGCGCGCCAGTTCGGCCACAAAGGCCATGCGCTCAGGCTCGGGCTGGTAGCGCACGACGTCCACCTCAGTGCGCTCGCAGCGCCAGGCCAGGCCCTTGAAGCTGATAGCGCGCGTGCCGATGCGGCCATCCACCTCGGGCAGCACCACTTGCATGGCCAAGTCGCGCGGCGCCAGGCCATGCGGGTCGGCCAACCACTGCTCTTGCGCACAGCCGGCGGTGATGAGCTGCAGCACCGGGACATCGCCCGCCAGCGGCTCCATCTGCGCACCGTCTACGCTGTCTACGTCGTCGCCATCGAGTGCGGTGATGGCAAAACTTGTGGCGTTGAGCACCACGCCCACACCGTGCTGCGCGGCCAGCGACTGCAGCAGCGCCAAACTGGTGGGATTCTTCAGCGAATCCACCGCCACGGCCACGGTGTTAAGGCCCTGGTCGTGCAGCGCGGCCAGCATGGCGTCAAACACGGCGGTGTTGCCGGCCTGCACATGGGCACGGTAGAACACCAGCAGCGCCACGGGCGCGCCGACCTGCCACGCCGGGGAACCCGGGGATGCGTAGACCATGGCCGGCGGCAGCACTACGGGCGGCGCGGGACGCTCGCCCAGGCCAAAAGCGGAATGGCCGATGAGCTCATAAAAGCCGCGCGCATTGTCGCGGCCACCCTCGCGCAGGCAGCGCCAGAGCTGGCGGCAGTCTTCCTGCGCGGCGGTGCTGCGCAGCAGCAGTTGCATGTCTTCAAAGGCGTCGCCCGAAAACAGCGCCAGCCACTGGCCGCGCGCGCGGGCCAGATCGCGCACGCGCTCCACTACATAGGCCCAGTCGCTGGCCGCGCCCAGATGGTCGATGACCACCACGCGCGCATGCTGCAGCACGTCGTCCACATACATATCGGCTGACGCGGGCTGGCGCAACCACATCAGGTTGGCCAAACGCACGGAAGGAAAGCCCTCGGGCAACTGCTGCGCTGCATCGGCCAGAAGCGACAGCGTGGTGTCGGCCGCGCTGAGCACCACGATGTCACCCCGCGTTTGCTCCACGCGCACCACGCCCTGGCCTCCGTCTTCCACGTGGCCGCCGGGGCGGGTGGAGAGCAAATGCATGTTGAGCTTCTCAGTACGTTAGGCGGCGACGGGTGTCGACGATGCGGACAGTGCCGCGCTCAACTCCGCCTGCAACACCGCTGCATTGAGTTCAGAACCAATCAGTACCAGACGCGATTGGCGCGCTTCATCGGGACGCCAGGGGCGGTCAAAGTAGCTGTCAAACCGTGTGCCCACGCCCTGCACCACCAGGCGCATGGCCACTCCGGGCAAGGCCACAAAACCCTTGGCACGGTAAATCTCATGGCGCCCCACCACATCGCGCAACGCAGCCAGCAATGCATCACGGTTGGTCACGTCCAGCGCCACCTGCACCGAATCAAAGGCATCGTGGTCATGGTCTTCTTCCTCGTCGTGGTGGGTCTTGCGCGCATCGATCTGGTCTTCGACCGCGCGCTGCAGGCCCAGCAGCACGTCAATGTCAATGCGGCCATGTTGGGCATGCACCAGCTTCACGCCGGGCATGGTTTCGGCGCGGATAGCGGCTTCCACGTCCACCAGTTGCGCGGGCGTCACGCCATCGGTCTTGTGCACCACCACCAGGTCGGCCGTGGCCAGTTGGTCTTCAAACAGCTCGTGCAACGGCGAGTCGTGATCCAGGTTGTCGTCGGCACGGCGTTGAGCGTCCACGGCCACGGGGTCGTCGGCAAAGTCACCGGCGGCCACGGCTGGCGCGTCTACCACGGTCACCACGGCGTCCACGGTAAAGGTGTTGCGCAGCGCGGGCCACTGGAAGGCCTGCACCAGCGGCTTGGGCAGCGCCAGGCCCGAGGTTTCGATGATCAGGTGGTCGATCTGGTCGCGGCGTGCGGCCAGCTTTTCCATCACCGGGGCAAACTCTTCCTGCACGGTGCAGCACAGGCAGCCGTTGGCCAGTTCGTACAGCTGGCCGTTTTCTTCACCGTTCTCGTCGCAGCCAATGCCGCAGCCGCGCAGCAGCTCGCCGTCAATGCCGAGCTCGCCAAACTCATTGACGATGACGGCGATGCGACGGCCTTGCGCGTTGGCCAGCAGGTGGCGCAAGAGCGTGGTCTTGCCGCTGCCCAGAAAGCCGGTGACGATGGTGGCGGGGATTTTTCGGGTTTGCATAAGCGTCTTTCGGGTCAAGAAAATGAACGGGTTGATTCACGCGGCGGCAGTGCCTTCAGACACTCCACCAACATTTGTGCGGCCTCGGCCAGGCGCGGGCCGGGGCGTGACAGCAGGTCCATACGTTCGGTGTCCAGCAGGCACAGCTGCTGCTGGCGCACGGCCGGCAATGCACTCCAGCCGGGGCGATCGGTCAAGTTGGCCAGTGTGGCACGCGGGCCGATGATGATGTCTGGCGGGCGGCGCAGCAGCAGCTCGGGGTTGATCTTGGGGAACAGGCCCAGCTCGCTGCTCACCACATTGACCAGGCCCAGCTTGGCCACGGTTTCGCCAATAAAACTTTTCTCGCTGGCTGCGGACGATCCTGCGCCCACCTCCACATACACGGTGCGCCCACGCAAAGCGGTGGGCATGCGGCCGGCAGCCGTGTCCAACTCGCCATCGAGACGGGCGATCAACTCGGTAGCACGGGCGGGCTCGCCCAGCGTGTCGCCCAACTTGACCAGCATGCGTTTCAAATCGGCATGGGTGCGCGCGTCCAGCATGAGCACCGGTACGCCCAGCGCCTGCAGGCGTTCGCCCGCGCGGCTGCGCGGCCCTAGCAATACGAGGTTGGGCCGCAGCGTGACAATGCGCTCGATCTGCGCGTCTTCCAGTCCGCCCACCTTGGGCAGTGCCTGCACCGACGCGGGCCAAGTGGAGTGGCGGTCCGTCCCCACCAGCTGCGCACAACGCCCCAGCGCACACACGGCCTCGGTCAATGAGGGGGCGAGTGTGACGATGCGCAATGGCTGCTGCGCATGGGCCAGACCACCCAGTGCCAGGAGCAGCAGCACAAGGCGCCAGCGGGATACAAGCGAAATCAACAAAACGTCAATCCTCAATGCCACGCTGCGCGGGCACACCGGCTTTGAAGTGGTGCTTGACCAAGGTCATCTCCGTCACCGTATCCGCCAAGTCCACCAGCTCGCCCGGCGCATTGCGGCCCGTCAACACCACGTGCACATGCGGCGGGCGCTCGCGCAGGCAGGTCACGATGGTTTCCAGCGGAATCCAGCCGTAGCGCAGCGGGTACATGATTTCGTCCAGCACCACCATGAAGTGTTCACCCGCACGGATCGTCGCCTCGGCTTTGGCCCAGCCATCCAGCGCCAACTGGGCCGAGTGGTCCAGGTCCTTGCTTTTCCAGCTAAAACCGTCGCCCAGGCCTACGATGGGAATGCCCAGCTGCTCGAACAAGCGGTGTTCGCCAAAACGCGCGGTCGGCACCTTCATGAACTGGTAGACCTTGACAGCTTTGCCGCGGCCATGCGCGCGCAGAGCAATGCCAAACGCGGCCGTGCTTTTGCCCTTGCCATGGCCCGTATTGACCATGATGAGGCCGCGGCGCTCGGCTGTGGGGATGACACGTTCGTAGTCGACCGGTGGAGTTTCGATTTGCATGGGAGCCCTCTTGGGGGGTTGGGACACTTTGGGCAGCGCAATCCACTGCCCCTGTACGGGGTGAACGGCAATACGTCCGTCGAATACGTCTTCCATGGCGCGGTGCGTAGCCAGGTCGGCACACGCGCCCTGGTGGGTCACGCGGCCAGCGGCCATGACCACCATCGTGTCGGCCTGCAGTGCCATGGTGATCTCGTGCAGCACGCTGACCACAGTCTTGCCCTGGGCCACCAGCGCGCGCACCACGTCCAGCCAGTCGGCCTGGTGGGGCGGGTCTAGATTGGCCAGCGGTTCGTCCATCAGCAACACCTGGGCCTGCACCGCCAGCGCACGCGCCAGCAGCACGCGTTGGCGCTCGCCGCCGGACAGTTGGCCCAGCGCGCGTTGGCGCCAATCCCACGCGCGGGTGGCGCGCAGGGCTTGTTCTACGGCGGCGTGGTCGGCGGCACTGGGCGGTGCCAGCCAGGCCTGGTGCGGCAAGCGGCCCAGCATGGCCACGTCCCAAACGGTCAAATCGTCGGCCGAAGTTTCGTTCTGGCCCAGCCAGGCCAGTTGGCGGGCGCGCTCGCGGTGCGGCAGGCTTTGCAGCGGCTGACCCAGCAGGCTGACGCTGCCGCTATGCGGCAACACGCCGGCCAGGCACTTGAGCAAAGTGGATTTGCCAGCACCGTTGGGACCGACGATGCTGGTCCACTTTCCGGCTGCAATGTCCAGGCTGATGCCATGCAGGATGGGTTGTTTTTGCAAGCCCCCTTGCAAACCATTCCCGAGGCTAACCTCGATGGATTGTGCGCAGATAGCTATGTTTTTGGTAGCGCCTGTCATGCTGCACGCCCTCCACCCAGGCTGCTGCTGCGGTGCATCAGCCACAAGAGGTAGCCACCGCCCAGCACTGCAGTGAGCATGCCCACGGGCAACTCCTGCGGTGCAATCAGCCCGCGCGCCAGCGTGTCTGCCGCCATCAGCAGCACGCCACCCATCAGGCTGGAGAGCAGCATCAGGTGCGCGTGCGTGGTCTTCACCACCGAGCGCACCAGGTGCGGTGCGGCCAGGCCGACAAAAGCAATCAAACCGGTTTGCGCCACGGCAGTGCCCGTGGCCAGCGCCAGCACCGCCACCAGCGCGGCACGCATGGGCGCTACGGGCAGGCCCAGGCTGACGGCGGTGGCGTCGCCCAGGCTCAGCCCGTCGAGCACATGCGCCAGCAACCACGCTGCCAACACACACACGGCCCACACGCTGGCCATCAGCACGCACGACGTCCAGCCCACAAAGGCCGTGGAGCCCAGCATGAAGGCCTGCATGGCTTGCAGCGATTCGGGCGAGAACAGCAGCACCAGGTGCGTCATGGCGCCCAGCACCACACCCACCACCACACCGGCCAGCAGCAGGCGCAAGGTGTGACCCACGCCGCGTGAGAGCACCAGCGTCAGCATCACCGCAAACACGGCGCCCAGAAACGCGGCACCGGTCAACCCCACGCGCACCCACAGGCTGCTGGAGAACACGCTGACCGCCACACCACCGCTCATCATGCTGCCACCCAACATGCCCGCACCGCCGCCCAGAGCGGCCAGCGCGAGCGCGACGCCCAGCGAGGCACCGGAAGCACTGCCCAGGAGATACGGGTCAGCCAACGGATTGCGAAACAGGCCTTGTGCTACCGCACCGGCCAGCCCCAGCAAGGCCCCCGCGGCCCAGGCTCCCAGCGTGCGCGGCAGGCGGATCTGCCAGACGATTTGCTGCGCCATGGCGGTCTGCTGCGGGTCTTGCGCGGGGTTGAGTAGCGGCCCAATCAGGTTTTCCAGCCCGGCGCTGCCCACACAGATGCCCAGCGCTGTGAGCGCAAATGCGCCCAGCACACCAGCCCAGACCAGCCAGAAAACGCGCGCGGGCATCATGGTTTGGCTCCCGGGGCTTTGGTGCTCAGGCACTTGGCCATGAGGCGTGCGCCCTCCGCCATGCGCGGGCCGGGCCGCACCAGCATGTCGGCTTCGTCGGGTGGAAAGATGCAGACCCGCTGCTCGCGCAGCGCGCGAATGTTTTGCCAGCCGGGCCGCGCCGTCAGACCATCGGCGCTGCGCTGGCCGATCATGATCAGGTCGGGGTTGGCACGGACTATGTACTCGGGGTTGAGTTTGGGGAAGGGGCCGAGGTTGGCGGGCACGATGTTTTTGACGCCTAGGCGCGTGAGCGTTTCGCCGATGAAGGACGACTCGCCCGCCGCATATGGCCCCTGGTTGACTTCAAAGTACACCCGCGTGCCGCGCACATGGTCTGGCAGCGACTGGGCCGCGGCAGAGACACCGGCGTCAATCGCTCGCCAGATGCGGGCGGCATCTTGGACTTCCAGCAACTGGCCCAGCTTCAACATCACGCGCTGCACATCGGCATGGCGTTTGGGTTCGAGTGCCACCACCTTGATGCCCAGCGCCTGCAAACGCTCGCCCGCGCGCGACGAGGTGGCCATCAGCACCACATCAGGCTTCAGCGACACGATCATCTCGATATTCGGATCCAGCCCGCCGCCCACCTGGGGCAGCTTTTGCACACTGGCCGGGAAGTTGGAATACCGGTCCACACCGACCAGGCGATGGCACTGGCCGAGTTCGCACACGGTCTCGGTCAGCGAGGGCAAGAGGCTCACGATGCGTAGGGGCGCGGCGTGCAACGTGACGGTGACGCCGCGGTCGTCTGTGACCTGCAAGGCGTGGGCGGCTCCGGCAAACAGGCACGCCAACGCGATGGCCAACCCGGCCAGGCGGCGGAGCACCGGGACGTTTTGCTCCGTGTCCCCCGCCCGCTTTGCAGGCTCCTCCTTTACCTGCGCAAAACGCCCCAGCGCTCCGCCGCTTCGCAGCGCACAGAGTCGCAAAAGACTGGCAAGTTGGTACTGCGTCATGCCGCATCCTTCAACGTCAATGGGAGGCCAGCGGCCATCAGCGTCACGCGCTGGCAGGTGGCGGCCACGTCCTGATTCAGGCGACCCAACGCGTCCACAAAGGCGCGCACCTCGCGCCCCATGGGGATCACGCCCAAGCCAATCTCGTTGCCCACCAACACCACAGGGCCGGGGGCTTGGGAAATTGCTATCAAAAGAGGAGCTGTTTGCGCAATATCCACGAGGTCCAGAGGCTGATTTGACTCATATTCCGCAGGCATCAACCGATTGGTCAACCACAACGTCAGGCAGTCCACCACCACCAGCGTGTCGGGCTGGCTGTGCTTTTGAATCGCCTCGGCCAGTGCCAACGGTTCTTCCACGGTTGCCATGCCGGGCACACGCTCGGCACGGTCGACCTGGTGACGAGTGATGCGCTGACGCATCTCGTCGTCCCAGGGCTGGGCGGTGGCAATCAGCACGGCGCGGTGGCCCAACCTTTGGT
This sequence comes from Rhodoferax sp. TS-BS-61-7, assembly GCF_002943465.1. Lineage (GTDB taxonomy): Bacteria > Pseudomonadota > Gammaproteobacteria > Burkholderiales > Burkholderiaceae_C > Allorhodoferax. The sequence continues at coordinate 411,876 of NZ_PTQY01000002.1, read as the reverse complement.
CCAGCCACTGGCGCGCCAGCAGCTCGGCGCGGCGCGACTTGCCGCTCTTCTGGCCGCCCAGAATCAGTTCGCTTTTGGCAATCGTCATGGCACTCATGGCTGGAATGCTCCGGCTTGGTCTGCGTCCATCCACTGCAGGATGATCTGGTGCATCTTGGCCACGCCATCGGTCAGCGCCGCAGGGCCGGGTTGCAGGATGTCGGGCGACTTGATTTCAAACAATTGCTGGTGGCGCACCGCATTCACCGCGCCCCATCCCTCACGCGCCACCACGTTCTCGGGCCGGAATTTCTTGCCACACCAAGAGCCCAAAATGATGTCTGGGTTGCGGCGTACGATCTCGGCGCCGTCCGCAATGATGCGGTTCTTGCCCAGCGACTCAGCCGCCAGCTCAGGAAAGCAATCGTCGCCCCCGGCAATGCCGATCAGCTCCGACACCCAGCGGATCGCGCTGATGCGGGGCGTGTCCCACTCTTCAAAAAACACTTTGGGCCGGCGCGCACCTGCTGCCACCTTGGCGGCAACGGCCGCCTGCATGGCACGCAAATCGGCCTGCATCTGCGTTATGCGCTGCGCGCCCTGCTCCGCCTCGCCCACCATGGCGGCCAGCTGAAACAGCATAGAGAAAATTTCGGCCACGCTGCGCTGGTTGAAGATGGTGACCTGTACGCCGCGCTTGACCAGCTCCGCCGCAATGTCAGCCTGCAGGTCAGAAAAACCCAGTACGCAGTCGGGCTGCAACTCCATGATCTTGTCGAGCTTGGCGCTCAGGAACGCGCTGACCCGCGGTTTCTCGTCCCGCGCACGTTTGGGCCGCACGGTGTAGCCCGATATGCCGACAATGCGCGCCTCCTGGCCCAGCAGGTACAACCATTCAGTGGTCTCCTCGGTCAGGCAGACGATGCGCTGCGGGCCGGGGCTGAAGTGCAGCAGATCCGTCATGCAGTTACCTCAACCGGCGCAGTGAATAACTCCACCACCGCCTCGGGGCAGGATGGAAACCAAGCATGGAAGTAACTGGCGCGCACGCTGCCCACTTGCCACACTGCCTCGCCAGCATCCGGTGTAGGCGTGGGTGCCGTAGCGGGGCGAGAAGTCCGGGCCACCGGCTCCAAAGGTGTGGCCGTGGTCGAGTAGTGGAAGGTATGGCCACGCAAGGTGCCGCGCTCCAGTGACAGTTGCTGCGGCCCCAAACCGGCCAACAACTTTTGCATGGTCACTTCACCCGGCAACACACCCCACTGCGCGTAGCGCTGGCCGTCCAGGGTCACCAGCGTGTCAAACAAGGCCATCATGCCGCCGCACTCGGCCCACACCGGTTTGCCGGCGGCCACGTGGGCAGCCAGGCTGTTCTTGAAGCCGGTGTTCACAGCAATCGTTTCGGCATGCAACTCGGGGTAGCCGCCGGGAATCCACAGCGCGTCGCAATCGGGCAAAGCCGTATCGACCAGCGGCGAGCAGAACACGAGGTCGGCACCCAGCGCGCGCAGCGTGTCGAGATTGGCCGCGTAGATAAAACAGAAGGCCGCATCACGCGCGACGGCAACCGTCTTGCCAAGCAAGGGAAGGCGGCTGGACGGCAGAGCGTTTTGTGGAGGTAAAGGAGGAGACCGCAAAGCGGGCGGGGGACACGCAGCAGAACGCTCAGCCACCCAGCCGCCTGGCGTAATAGGAAGGGGAACTTCAGCAGCAGCGAAGTCAACGGCCCAGCGCTGCAAATCCTCCAACGTCATCTGCCCCAGCCGCGTAGCAGCCAACGCATCAGCCGCCGCGTCCAGCCGCTCCATGGCGTCCACCACCTCGGTAGCCACCGTCAGGCCCAGGTGACGCTTGGGCAAGGCCATGGTCGCATTGCGCAACACCGCACCCAACCACTGGTCTTCTGCCACGCTGGCCTGCAACATGCCCGCATGGCGCGCATTGGCCACGCGGTTAGCCAGCACACCAGCCCATGGCATATCGGGCCGGTAATGCTGCAGGCCAAAGGCCAACGCGCCAAAGGTGCCCACCATGCCGGAGGCATCCACCACCGCCAACACCGGCAGGCCAAAACGCTGCGCCAAATCGGCCGCACTGGGCTCGCCGTCAAACAGGCCCATCACGCCTTCCACAATGATCAGGTCCGCCTCCAGCGCCGCGGCATGCAGGCGTGCACGGCAATCGGCCTCGCCCGTCATCCACAAGTCCATCTGGTAGACCGGCGCACCGCTGGCCAGCGCGTGCCAGCAGGGGTCCAGAAAATCCGGCCCGCACTTGAACACCCGCACCCGCCGCCCCTGGCGCGTGTGCAGGCGCGCCAATGCCGACGTAACCGTCGTCTTGCCCTGCCCGGAGGCGGGCGCGGCAATCAGGATGGCGGGGCAGGTGGCGGTGGTGTGCATGGTGTTCAGGGTGCCCACTTCAGACCGACATACAGCGTGCGGCCTGCAGTGGCGTAGGTGTCTGCCAATTGGTACGTTGCATCGGTCACATTGTCCACGCGCAGCAGCCCACTCCACTGGGGCGACAACGGGCGCGTGGCCGACAGGTTGAGCAGCGCATAGGCGGGCAGCACGGTCGCGTTGGGAACCTTGTCATAACGCGACGAGGACAACTGTGCGTCTGCCCCGAAGGACCAGGCGCCCCAACGGGTGTGCCCCCCCACAACGGCATGGTGCGTGGCACGGCGGGCCAACAGGTCGCCAGTGACCCCATCGCGGGGGTCCTGCAGATCGAGGGACGCATGCCAATGCACATCGGCCACCACGGACTTGGCGGACAGAGTCACCCCCCGATAACGTGCCTGCGCCGTATTCAGGTAACACCCCCGTGAAGCCAGTGCCACGGGGGGCTTGTTGTTGATGCAGTTGCCCGTGCGCGAGGTGTAGGTGATCAAATTGGTTACCTCGTTGAGGTACACCGTGGCGCCGAATTCTGTGACGCCATGGCGGTAGCGCAATGCCAGCTCCTGGTTGCGACTGGTTTCGGGCAACACATCGGCGGTGCCGTATACGCTGAAGCGCTGGTACAGCGTGGGCGCCCGAAATGCCGTGCTGCCTGCCACCGTGACGCGCCATTGGGGTGTGATGGCATAACCATAGGCCAAGCTGCCGGTGTTTTGCGGGCCAAACTCACTGTCCTGGTCCTGGCGGATATTGGCTTGCACCGAATGCACCTCGCCCGCCATGCCATAACCCAGGGCCAGCGCATTCTGAAAGCGGCTGGTGTCGCGCGGCGTGGTACTGGCGTTATTGAGCTGGTCCTCGCGGCGCTCCAGCGTGGCGGTGAGCAGGTTGGCTCCCTTGCGCCATTCGTTTTGCAGCAGGTAACCCCGCAGATGGGTTGTGGTCGCGTACGGGCTGGGAATCGTTTCGTAACGCTCCAGGGACTCGTTGACACTCACCGTGGTGCGGTAGGCCTCACTCCATTGCCCGGCCCAGTTCAACCCGGTGGCCTGCAGCCGACGCAGGTTGCGGTTGTCCACCACACCGGTGCTGTCGTACTGGGAATTTTGGTCATTGCCCAGAAAACTGGCCTCCAGACGGTGCCCGGCAATCAAGGCAGCGCCCAAGCGCAGGCTGGCGGAGTCGTTCTTGTAGCCGTCGTCGTCGGGGTTTTGGCTGGCCAGCACGCGCGCGTTGAAGCCTTTGCTGCTCTCGGTGCCCAAGCCCAGGGCGTAGTCCCACTGCGCATCACCACCACTGAGCGACAGGTCCAGTTTGGACGTACCGTAGCTGCCCATCCCCATGCTGACCGAGGGTGAGAAGCCTCCATCCCCTTGGCGCGTGAAGATCTGAATTACACCGCCCAACGCGTCAGAACCGTACACGGCAGCAGCCGGTCCGCGCAGCACCTCAACCCGCTCGATCTGGGCCAGCGGAATCGCCTCCCAGGACACGCCGCCGGTGGCCTGCGAATCCATGCGTACGCCGTTCACATACACCGCGGTAAAGCGCGATTCGGCGCCACGCAGGTAGACCGAGGTGGCGGCGCCGGCACCGCCGTTGCGCACCATCTCCACACCGGGCAGGCCGCGCAACACATCAGGCAGGGCCGCGGCACCGCTGCGTTCAATCGCCTCACGGTCCACGATGGACACATCCGCCAATACATCGGTCAGGGGCTGCACTACCCGGGTGGCGGTGACCACCACCTCTTTGAGCACGCGCGGCGCGGCCTCTTGCGCTTGCACAAGCAGGCACAGCGGCCACGCGGCAGCAAGCACGGCAAGGCGCACCCAAGACACACACAATTTCATGGAACAAGAATCCGAACAGAAGCCCTCCCCGGCTTCCCCGCCAGGGCATGGGCGTCACGCAGGCGCGCCAGGCGCACCTACACCGTGTTGGCCGGTATCCGGGCTGGTGGATGCAACCTCCATCGCCTTCCCAAGCGCGTGTTCGAAAACGCTCAGTGGCCGTGATGGAAGCGGAGCTCGCGGGCTCGTCCACTTACCGTTGCGGGGGCAGCGCAGGTTAGGTTCGCTGTTGCACAGCAACACCCTCCTGCTTCCCGTTGAACTGCGGCGTGTGAACCACACCGCGAGCACCAACCCGCGCATTTTACGCTGCCCCAGCTTGCACGCACCCTACAATGCGGCTTCTATGTCGAACCAGACCCCCATCGACCAAATTGCCGAACGCGTGGAGCGCCTGCTGGTGCGCTACGAGGAGCTGCAGCGCACCAATGCCCTGCTCGCTTCGCAGGTGGAGACATTGACCCATGAGCGCGACGCCCTTAAGTCGCGACTCAACGCCGCACGGGCCCGGGTCGATGCGCTGCTGGAACGTTTGCCCGACGCCCTGGCCACGCAAAAAGACGCAACATGAAACAGCTTGAAGTTCAAATCATGGGGCAGAGCTACCTGCTGGGCTGCCCCGAAGGCGGCGACGCTCGACTGCTGGAAGCCGTGGAACGTGTGGACACCGCCATGTGCAAGATCCGCGACGCCGGCAAGGTGCGGGCACGCGACCGCATTGCCGTGCTGGCCGCACTGAACCTGGCCTTTGACCTGTCCGAACGCCCCGCTGCGGTGGCCCCCACCCCCAGCGAAACGGCCCCTGCAGCCGCCAGCGCAGCCAGCAACCCCGCGGGCGACGGCAGCCTGCTGCTGAACTCCCTGCTGGAACGCCTGGACGCCGCACTCGGAGAAGACGGTCGTTTGCTCTGAAGTCGGCCACCAAGGCCTACAATTGCAACTGTCTGCGGTGCTGCCGGGCTTTATATTTCCTGAACCAATGCTCATTGAGCCCGGGCTTGGAACATTGCCTAGCTAGCGTGATCATCTCGCGTTAGATGAACCCAAAGCCAGCGCTGACCTCGCCCACCTAAACTTCGGTTTAGGGTGACGGTCCGGTGGATCACACCGCAGACACCTTATCTCTCGCTCCACGCTTCCCTCGCGCACCCACCATGACCCTGGAACCTTTGTTGATTGCCGAACTGGTCACCCTGGGTTTGGCCACCGGTTTCATGGCGGGGCTGCTGGGCATAGGCGGCGGCATGCTGATCGGCCCATTTCTGACGCTGATCCTCTCGGCCCGCGGCGTCCCGGCGGATCTGGCGGTCAAGATGGCGATTGCCACCTCCATGGCCAGCATCATGTTCACCAGCATTTCCAGCGTGCGCGCCCACCACCAGCGTGGCGCCGTGCGCTGGAACCTGGTCAAGGGCTTGGCGCCCGGCATCGTCATGGGTGGTGCGCTGGCCAGCCTCGGCGTGTTTGCCCTGCTGAAGGGCACCACGCTGGCCCTGCTGTTTGCCGCATTTGTGAGCTACTCCGCCACGCAGATGTTTCTGGACAAGAAGCCCAAGCCCAGCCGGCAGATGCCGGGCGTGGTGGGGCTCACCGCCACGGGCAGCGTGATCGGCTTCCTGTCGGGCCTGGTGGGCGCGGGCGGTGGTTTTGTCAGCGTGCCCTTTATGGTGGCGTTTAACGTGCCCATCCTCAACGCCGTAGCCACCAGCGCGGCGCTGGGATTTCCGATTGCGCTGGCCAACACCACGGGCTATGTGCTGGGCGGCTTGCAGGTGCCGGGGCTGCCAGACTGGTCGCTGGGCTATGTGTGGTTGCCGGGCCTGCTGTTGATTGCCAGCTGCAGTGTGTTCACCGCGCCGCTGGGCGCCCGCACCGCACACCGCCTGCCGATTGCCAAACTCAAGCGCACCTTTGCCATGGTGCTCTACCTGCTGGCCGCCTACATGCTCTACAAGGGCCTGAGCGGCTAAAAGCCCAAGGCCCCTGGCAGCGGTGGTGGCAACAATCGCGCGGCCAGCGCCTCAAACTCGGCCGCCGGCAGCCCGGGCGAACACAAGAATCCCTGAAACGACGCACACTGCAGCTCCCGCAGGTAGTCGCACTGCGCCTGGGTTTCCACCCCCTCGGCCACCACCGACAGCTTCAGCGCCCGTGCCATGGCCACGGTGGCACCCACAATGGCGCGGTCACTCTCGTCCTCAGGCAGGCCCATCACAAAGGTACGGTCGATCTTGAGCTTGGAGATGGGAAATTTCTTCAGGTAGGCCAGGCTGGAGTAGCCGGTGCCAAAGTCGTCAATCGCCAGGCTCACGCCCAGCCCTGCCAGCGCATGCAGGCGGGCCAACGCCTCATTGGCATCCTGCACGAGGATGGACTCGGTGAGCTCCAACTCCAGCAGCGCGGGGGTCAGTTCGGCATCGGCAATACAAGCCGCCACGCGCTCCACAAAATCGGGCTGCTGAAACTGCAGGGCCGACACGTTGACCGACACCACCAGCGGCCGCCCGGCACGCTGCCAGACGGCAGCTTGGCGCACCGCCTCCTGCATCACCCAGCTGCCAATCGTGATGATGAAGCCCGACTCCTCGGCCAGCGGAATGAAGGTGGCGGGTGACACCATGCCCAGCTCGGGGTCAGTCCAGCGCACCAACGCCTCTGCGCCCAGCAGGCGGCCATCGTCCAGGGCGACCTGGGGCTGGTAGTGCAGGCGGTACAGGCCCGACTCCATGGCGCGGCGCATGGCGTGGTCCAGCTTCATGCGCGAGAGCAGGTCCACATTCATCTGCGGCTGGTAGAAGCGGAAGTTGCCCCGGCCGCGCTCTTTGACGCGGTACATGGCCGTGTCGGCACACTTGATCAGATCGTCCAGCGTGCGACCATCGGCCGGGTACATGGCCACACCGATGCTGCAGCTCAAAGAGAAGTTCATGGCATCTACCAGAAACGGCTGATTCAGTGCCTCCAGAATGCGCCGCGCAGCCACCTCGGCGCCCATGGCATCGGCGTCCTGCAAAAACACCACGAACTCGTCGCCGCCCATGCGACTCAGCGTGTCCACATCGCGCATGCAGTGCAGGATGCGGTCCGCCACCTCCATCAGCACGCGGTCGCCAAAGGCGTGGCCCAGCGAGTCATTGATGTTCTTGAAGCGGTCCAGATCAATGAACAGGATGGCAAAGTGGCCACCACCGCGCTCCGCCAGGCGCAGCGCAAACTCCACACGCTGCCCCAGCAACAGGCGGTTGGGCAGGCCGGTGAGTACGTCGCGGTAGGCCAGCTTCTCGATGCGGCGCTGCGCTTCCAGGCGCTCGGTCATGTCCTTGAAAAAACCGACCGTGTGGGTCATCTGGCCCTGCACATCGTGCAAGGCCACCCAAGACACCTCCACGGCCACTGCGCCGTCATCACGCGTGCGCCACACCTCACCGGCCCAAAAACCGTTGGCCAGCAGCGCCAACTCAATGTGGGTGAACAGCTGGGGGCGTGCAGGGTCGTGGAAGAACTGCTTGGCGGAGGTACCCAACAAACGCCCAGGCAAATGGCCCGCCAGGGCGGTGCAGCGGGGGTTGGCCTGTACGACCTCGAACGCGGCGTTGGTGATGAACACCGCCTCAGGGCTGGACTCGAAGACCTTGGCCGCCAGGCGCAACTGGTTCTCGGACAACACCTGGGCCGTAATGTCCCGAAACGAAAAAACGCGTCCGCGCACGCGGTGGCGGCTGCGCTGGGGCACGCTGCGGCGCTCCAGGGTTTTGCCATTGCGCAGCCTCAACACGTCCACGCGCTCCAGGGTTTCGTCGGCTAGCAACAAGCCCTCAGCCGCCAGGTAGGCATCCAGGTCCAGCACCTGGGTCTGCAAATAGCCAGGCAATTGATCCCGGGCTGGGGGTTGCTGTGCGTCCCCGGGCAGTGACCAGAGTTCGGTAAAACGCCGGTTGAAGTTGCGCACCTGCCCCTGCAAATCGGTCACCAAAATGCCGTCGCCGGTGGATTCGAGCGTGGCGCTCAGTTCGGACACACGGTGCTCCAGCGTGTCTTCGGCGGCCTTTTCAGCGCGCAAGTCACGCAGGGCCACCAAGTAGCAAGGTATATCCGGGCTGAGCCAGATCCGGCTGACCTTGCGCTCTACGGCAATCGCATCCCCATCCCCACCACGCAGCAAGGCGTTGGAGTGGATTCCATGGGCCAGCCCCGCGGCCACGTCTTCCCAGAAAAACATGTCCTCAGGGGTGACCGCCAGCGCAATGGCCGGCATGCCCACCAGCGCCTCTGCAGCCATGCCCACCAAGGTGGCTGCTGCGGGGTTGACTGCGGTGATGCGCAGGCTCTTGGGGTCTACGAGCCAGATGGCGTCCAGCGTGCCGTCGAGCAGCCCCGCCAGGCCCTCTTCGGTCATGCCACAGGTTCAGGCGACTCGGGGTCTGGAGCCTGTTCGAAGAAATAGCAGATACGCTGGCGCGGTGCCAGGTAATCGAGCGCCGACGGAGGCAGATTGGCGGGTTTGAGGCTGCGCCGGATACCCAGCTGCGGTGCGTATTCCAAGTCCAGGATCAAGGCCTCGTGCTTGGGCACGCTGGGTTCGTGCACGATCACGCGGGGCTTGAGCGGACGCGCCGAATTAACCGACACCACGATGGCGTAACGGTCGTCGATGAGCTGCACCACCGAACCCGGTGGGTACACCCCCATCATGCGGATGAAGGCGCTCAGGGCGGCAGCATCAAAACGGGTCTTGAGTTGCGCAAAGATCAGCGACAGCGCCTCATGCGGCGTGAGCGCCGTGGCCGGGCGGCTGGGGTTGCACAGGTTGTCGTAGCGATTCACCAGCGCCAAAATGCGGCCGGCCACCGACATGGCATCGCCCTTGATGCGGGCCGGAAAACCACTGCCATCGGCCAGCTCGTGGTGCTGGGCTATGGCTAGTTGCGCACCAGGGCGCAGCTCCATGGCCCGGGCCAGGTTGACGCCCTGGGCCACGTGCTCCTGGTACATGCGGTACTCGGCAGTAGAAAAGTTTTCTTCCACCCAGCGCACGCGGTCGGGCACATTGACTTTGCCAATGTCATGCAAAAAGGCGGCCATTCCCAGGTCCTGCAGCTCGCCCGATTGCAAGCCCATGGCCTTGCCCAGCAGCAGCGAGACAATGGTCACGTTCACCGGGTGCATGGAGGACTTGTCGCCCGCCGCCTCGGAGAGCAGGCGAATGGAGGCCTCCCCATGGTCCAACAACTCAGACACATAGGTGCCCACCATGGCCTGGCATTGCTCGGCCACTACTTTGGGCTGGGTCTGCACCTGGTCCAGTGCCTTACGGTACAGGCGCACCGATTCGCCGAAACGGCGCTCGCACACCACCAGACTGCGGTCCTGTGCTGCCAAGGCGGCTGCGCGTAGGCGGCGCTGTTCTTTCTCACGCAGGGCCGCGAGCTGGCGTTCGTCCAGTGCGGCCGTTTGTGCGCGCGCGCGCGCGGCTTCCTGCTCTGCAGCGGGATCGGGGTCACTCTTGGAGGGAATACAGCGGATGCGGGGCTGACCCAGGCTCTGCAGGGTCTCGATCTGCTTGTGCGAGCTGATCTTGAAGCTTCCCGTGGGGAAGGGATGGGACATCCAGCCCACATCCAATTCAATATAAAGCCCGACGCGCAGCAGCTTTATATCTACCCAAACGGAATCTTCAATAGTCATATTCAGTTGCTTGCGATGCGCCTTGCGTCTGTCAAGTGTGCTGAGCATACCCCACGTACAGAGGGAAAAAACCCAGTTAGGACTGCAGTTTTTGTATATGTGTAACAGCGGTGGCGAAGGCACACCATGCAAAAGGCCCGCCGAAGCGGGCCCTCAGGCGCAGCCCCGGTCGATGCCGGGGCATGGCGGGCATCAGCCCATGTGCAAACCACCGTTGACCGAGAAGTCGGCGCCCGTGGCGTAGCCACCTTCATCAGACGCCAGCCAGGCAATGATGGAGGCGATTTCGGACGGCTCACCCAAACGCTTGACGGGCACGGTGGCCACGATTTTGGCCAACACGTCTTCGCGGATGGCCTTGACCATGTCGGTGCCGATGTAACCTGGGCTCACGGTGTTCACAGTCACGCCCTTGGTCGCCAGCTCTTGCGCCAAGGCCATGGAGAAACCGTGCATGCCGGCCTTGGCAGCCGAGTAGTTGGTCTGGCCGGCCTGGCCTTTTTCGCCGTTGACCGACGAGATGTTGATGATGCGGCCCCAGCCCTTTTCCACCATGTCGGCGACCACTTGTTTGGTCACGTTGAACATGGAGTTCAGGTTGGTCTCGATCACCGAGTCCCAATCTTCGCGCGTCATCTTCAGGAACATGCGGTCTTTGGTGATACCGGCGTTGTTCACCAGCACGTCGATGGTGCCGTGCTCGGCCTTGGTCTTGCCAAAGGCCTCCACGGTGGAATCCCAATCGCCCACATTGCCAACCGAGGCGTAGAAGGTGTAACCCAGCGCCTTTTGTTCATCCAGCCACTTGGTGAAGTCACGCGTGGGGCCGCAGCCGGCGATGACCTTGAAGCCATCTTTGTGCAGGCGCTGGCAGATGGCGGTCCCGATGCCGCCCATGCCGCCGGTGACGTACGCTACTTTTTGTGTCATGTTGACTCCTTGTCTAGTTTTACTTGCTATAAAAACAGGAGCTGCTAGCGATTACTCTACGTGGGCTAGCAGCCCATTTCATAATTTTTTGGCGAACTATCGCTCCACCGCCAAAGCCACGCCCATGCCGCCGCCGATGCACAGCGAGGCCACGCCCTTCTTGGCGCCGCTGCGCTGCATTTCGTGCAACAGCGTTACCAAGATACGGGCGCCAGACGCGCCGATGGGGTGGCCGATGGCGATGGCACCACCGTTCACGTTCACCTTGGCGGGGTCGATGTCCAGCAGCTTGTTCACCGCGCAGGCTTGTGCGGCAAAGGCTTCGTTCAGCTCAAACAGGTCCACGTCCTGCGCCTTCCAGCCCGCGCGGGCCAGGGCACGCTGGGTGGCGGACACGGGGCCCAAGCCCATGAGGGCGGGGTCCAGACCGGTGGTGCCAAAGCTGGCGATGCGGGCCAAAGGTGTCAGGCCCAGAGCCGCCGCCTTCTTGGCGGTCATGACCACCACGCCGGCCGCGCCGTCGTTGATGCCAGAGGCGTTGCCCGCAGTCACGCTGCCGGCCTTGTCAAACGCGGGGCGCAGGCCGGCCAGGGCTTCGGCATTGGTTTTCTTGTTGATGAACTCGTCAGCATCAAAGACGATGGGGTCGCCCTTGCGCTGGGGGATGCTCACCGGCACGATTTCGTCCTTGAACTTGCCGGCCTCTTGCGCCGCAGCGGCCTTTTGCTGGCTACCCAGCGCCAGCGCATCCTGCTGTTCGCGGGTGATGCCGTTGGCCTTGGCCACGTTTTCGGCGGTGATGCCCATGTGGTACTGGTTGTACACGTCCCACAGGCCGTCGGTGATCATGGTATCGACCATCTTCCAGTCACCCATGCGTTGGCCGTCGCGGCTGCCCAGCAGCACGTGGGGCGATGCGCTCATGTTTTCCTGGCCACCGGCGATCACGATCTCGCTGTCACCCCAAGCCACCGCCTGGGCCGCCAGCATCACGGCCTTGAGGCCGGAGCCGCAGACGGCGTTGATGGTGAGTGCGGGCGTCTCTTTGGCCAGGCCAGACTTGATGCCCGCCTGGCGTGCGGGGTTCTGGCCCACACCGGCCGCCAGCACCTGGCCCAGGATCAGTTCGCCCACGGCGTCCACGGGCAGGCCGCTGCGCTCCAGCAGGCTTTTGATGACGATGCTGCCCAGCTCGGTGGCGGGGGTCTTGGCGAGTGAGCCACCAAACTTTCCAACTGCAGTACGGGCTGCAGCAACGATAACGATGTCTTCCATCAGGTGTCTCCTTCTTAGTGAATCAAAAACTCAAGCTTTGGCTTGAACATAACGCCCAGGAGCCGCCTCTATGGCTTTGTACTTGCCTTTGCCATAGCTCTTGGGCGCAGCAATTTGCTTGCCAGCATGGCCCTTGAGCCACTGGGACCAGTCGGTCCACCAGCTGCCGGCATGCTCGGTCGCGCCCTCCAGCCACTGTGCGTGCGTCTTGGGCAATTTGCCGTCCGCACGGATCCAGTGGCTGCGTTTGTTCTTGGCCGGTGGGTTGATCACACCGGCAATGTGGCCCGATGCGCCCTGCACAAAGCGTTTCTTACCCGGCAGCACCTGGGTGGAGGCGTAGGCACCGCCAATCGGCACGATGTGGTCCTCGCGCGAACCATAGATGTAGACCGGGATGTCCAAGGCGCGCAGGTCCAGCTTTTCACCACAGACGGTGAGCTTGCCGGGCTTGACCAGGTTGTTTTCAAGGTAAGTGTTGCGCAGGTACCAGGCGTAGTACGGGCCAGGCAGGTTGGTGCTGTCGCTGTTCCAGTACAGCAGGTCAAACGGCGGCGGGGTTTCGCCCTTGAGGTAGTTGCCCACCACGTAGTTCCACACCAGGTCATTGGGCCGCAAAAAGCTGAAGGTGCTGGCCAGGTCCTGACCCTTCATGAGGCCGCCCTTGCCCAGCTCGCCTTCGCGGTATTTGACGAAGCTCTCATCGATGAACACGTCCAGGATGCCGGTGTCCGAAAAGTCGAGGAAGGTGGTGAGGAAGGTGGCGCTGTCCACGGGTTTTTCACCCCGCGCAGCCAGCACGCCCAGCGCGGTGCCCAGCATGGTGCCACCCACGCAAAAGCCCAGTGCGTTGATGGTGGGCGAGCCGCTGATGTCTTGGGCCACACCAATGGCGCGGATCACGGCGTGCTCGATGTAGTCGTCCCAGGTCTTGTGGGCCAGCGTGGCGTCGGGGTTGCGCCAGCTGACCACAAAGGTGCGGTGGCCCTGCTCCACCGCGTAACGGATCAGCGAGTTCTCGGGCTGCAAATCGAGGATATAGAACTTGTTGATGCACGGGGGCACCAGCAAAAACGGTTTCTCGTAGACCTTGGCCGTGAGCGGCTTGTATTCGATGAGCTGGAAGAGTTCGTTCTCGAACACCACGGCGCCCTCTGTGGTGGCCACGTTCTTGCCAACCTCGAACAGGCTCTCGTCCGTCATGGACACGTGGCCCTGCTGGATGTCGTGCACCAGGTTCTTCATGCCTTTGGCAATGCTCTCGCCCTTGGTCTCAACGGCTTTCTTCTGCGCTTCGGCGTTGAAGGCCAAAAAGTTGCTGGGCGCGGCGGCGGCCATCCACTGTTCAACGGCAAAGCGGATGCGGCTCTTGGTCTTGGCATCGGCGTCCACGGCCTCGGCCAGGCCCATGAGCGTGCGGGCGTTCAGCAGGTAGACCGCGGCGGCGTAAGCAGCGACGGGGTTGTCGCCCCAGGCGGGCGCGGCAAAGCGGCGGTCGGTGCTGGCGGGGGCTTGCGTCGGGTGGCTCAGGCCTTCGCTGAACAGGCCCATGGCCTCTTGCAGGTACTGCTGCTGCAGGGCCTGCAGTTTCTCGGGGGCGAAATGGATTTCGGGTGGTTTTTCAGACATCGCGGGGAAGCCCGCGCCGGCAGACCCCAGGTCCAAACCCTGGAAGGACTCCAGCGCCTTGGACCAGCTCTGGGTGAATGCCTGCTGAAACTGTTGCGTTGCCTGGGCCAAAAAGTCGGAATTGGGTTGGGTCACGCCATCACCTTCGGAATTAGTGTCTCTAGTCTAACGCCCAAGTATGGCAATCTTGGACCTGCGCTATCCTGACATGCGCTAAGAGAAACCCTATGTACATCATTCCCATCGCCTGGCTCTACGTCGCCCTCATGATGAGCGTGGCCGAAGCCACCAACTCCAACGGCACCGTGTTGGGCGCCATCGTCACTTTTGTCCTGTACGGCCTGCTGCCCATCGCACTGATGGTGTATTTCATGGGCACGCCGGGGCGCAAACGGAAAATTCGGGCGCAGGAGATGGCGGAGCGTGAGGCCGCCATTGCGGCCCATGCGGCTGCGGCTGCTTCCAATGAAGCCGCTACAGCTTCAGTCCAGCCAGATGCAGCCAGCCAGCCGCCCGCTGACCCGGTCGCGCCGGTGGGAAAAGAAACGTGAGGGGTTGCCGACGGTGCACCAAGGCGTGCTGCCGTCGTTGCCGTAGACCGCTTTAACCCCCGCCGCCTGCAGCCGCTGGCGTGCCAAGGCTTGCAGGTTGGCCCACCACTTACCGGGGCCGGCGGGCACAAAGCAGGCTGCCGCTTCAGGCATGCCATCCACAAAGGCTTGGCGCACCTCGTCCCCCACCTCAAACGCCGTGGGACCAATGCAAGGGCCGAGCCACGCTATTGTTTCAGGAGCTGCTTGCGCAATATCCACGGGGGCTAGAGCCTTATTTGATGCATAAATGGCCGCCAGCGTGCTCTCCACCACACCCACACCGCCCTGCCCGGCCAAACCGCGCCAGCCCGCATGGGCCGCAGCCACCCAGGTGCCCGTGCTGTCGCACAGCAAAATGGGCAGGCAGTCCGCCACCATGATGGTGCAGGCCACGCCGGGCTGGGTGGCCAAGCAGGCGTCCGCCACCGTGCCATCGGGCGTGTCAAGCGCCAGGGGTTGCACCTGCGTGCCATGCACCTGCGCCAGAAACACGGGCCGCACGCCCAAGGCCTGCTGCAGCACGGCGCGGTTGGCCTGCACATCGGCTGCGTCGTCGCCCACATGCGTGCCCAGGTTCAGGCCGTCATAGGGCGGGCGGGACTGGCCGCCGCGGCGCGTGGTGAACAGGGCATGGACCCCGGCGGGCGCGGGCCAGTCGGGCACCAGCCAGTCCGCGGGCGCGCCTGGGGCAGGCGCGCTCATGGCGTGAAATCCGGGCAGCGGCTGGGCTGGGCCGCGTCAAACGCGGGCAAGGCCATACAGGCGTCAAACGCGGCCAGGGTTTTGGGCAGGCCGCTAAGGTCGGTGTCAAAGCGGCGGGCGTTGAAGATTTGCGGCGCCAGCAGGCAGTCGGCCAGCGTGGGCGCGTCACCATAACAAAACGCCGTGGGGCGCAGGCCCAGGGCGCTCAGCGCATCCAGCTGGCGCTCGAACGCCAGCAGGCCCTGGCGCACCCAGTAGCGGTACCAGGTGGCTTTTTCCTCTTCATCGCACTGCAGGGTGCCGCTCAGGTACTTGAGCACGCGCAGGTTGTTGAGCGGGTGGATCTCGCAGGCAATGGTTTGCGCCAGCGCCCGCACCTGGGCGCGGCCCAGCGCGCTGGCGGGCAGCAGGGGCGGCGTGGGCCGGGTTTCTTCCAGGTAGTCGATGATGGCCATGGACTGGCTGAGCGTGTGGCCATCCACCTCCAGCACGGGTACCAGCGCGTCGGGCGAGCGTGCGCGGTGGGCCTCCTGCAGCTGCTCACCGCGCACCAAGTGCACAGGGATGTAATCAAACGGCAGGCCCTTGAGGTTGAGCGCAATGCGCACGCGAAACGAGGCGGACGATCGGCAGTAGTTGTACAGCTTCATGCCCGCGAGGATAAACCCGAAGCCGTTACCATTGGAGACCCCATTACCGACATTCCCCCGCCTGGAGCCCCCATGATTCTGGAACTTGCCGACATCCGCATCCACCCCGGCCAAAACGCCGCCTTTGACGAAGCCATCGCCCGCGGCCTGCGCGACGTCATCTCCCAGGCCAAAGGTTTCCAGGGCTACAAGGTGAACAAGGGGATCGAGAGCCCGGAGCGCTACATCCTGCAAATCTTCTGGGACACGCTGGAAGACCACACCGTGGGCTTCCGCGAAGGCGCGCTGTTTCCCCAATGGCGCGCCATCGTGGGCCCCTTCTTCGCATCGCCCCCCGTGGTGGAGCACTTTGACCTGGTGGTGAAGTCGGCCTGAAAGGGAACGCGCCATGAGCTTTGTTGTCACGCCTCCTGCCATTCCCTCCATCCCCGTGGTGGGCGAGTCGGCACGCTTCCCCATCCACCGCATGTACTGCGTGGGCCGCAACTACGAAGAGCATGCCAAGGAAATGGGTCACACCGGCCGCGAGGCGCCCTTCTTCTTCATGAAGCCCGCCGACGCGGCCCTGGTGGCCGAGGCCGGCCAGACCGTGGCCATGCCCTACCCCACGCTAACCAGCAACCTGCACCACGAGGTGGAGCTGGTGGTGGCCATTGGCAAGGGCGGCGCCAACATTGCAGCAGCCAATGCCCTCCAGCACATCTACGGCTACGCCGTGGGCCTGGACATGACACGCCGTGACCTGCAAAACGAGATGAAGAAACAGGGCCGCCCCTGGTGCATTGGAAAGGGCTTTGACTTCTCGGCGCCCATCGGCCCCATCACCCCTGCGGCCCAGGTACCCGCCATCCACAGCGCGGCCATTGCGCTGCAGGTGAATGGCCAGGAACGCCAGCGCAGCACCATCGCCAAACTGATCTGGAACATTGCCGAGACCATCGAGCAGCTGTCCGCAGCCTGGACGCTGCAGCCCGGCGACCTGATCTTTACCGGCACGCCCGAAGGCGTGGGCGCCGTGGTGCGTGGCGACGTGTTGCTGGCCAGTGTGGAGGGGTTGCAGCCCCTGCACGTGCAGCTGGTCTGAGCCCCCTCATGCTGCGCACCCCGATCCAACATTGCAAACAATGCGGCACCGCGGTGGTTTACCGCGTGCCCGACGATGGCGACACCAAAGAGCGCGCCATCTGCACGGCCTGCGGCACCATCCATTACGAGAACCCGCTGAACGTGGTGGGCACCGTGCCGCACTGGGGCGATCAAGTGCTGCTGTGCAAGCGCAATATCGAGCCGCGCTTTGGCAAGTGGACACTGCCCGCGGGCTTTATGGAACTCAACGAGACCACGGCCGAAGGTGCCGCGCGCGAGACCGATGAAGAGGCCGGCGCGCAGTTTGAAATGGAAGGGCTGTTCACCCTGCTGAACGTGGCGCGCGTGGGCCAGGTGCACATCTTCTACCGCGCCCGCCTGACCAGCGACCAGTTCAACCCCGGCACCGAGACCATCGAAGCCCGCCTGTTCCGCGAGGACGAAATCCCTTGGGACGAGATCGCGTTTCGCACCGTCAAGGAAACCCTGGAGCGCTACTTTGCCGACCGACGCACGGGCCAGTACGGCATCCACACCATAGACATCGTCTAGCTTCCCATGCTGCCCTGTTTTGTTTTGCTGGATCTGGAAACCACCGGAGGCAGCGCAGTGCACGACCGCATCACCGAGATTGCCGCAGTGCGTGTTGAAAACGGCGTCGAGGTGGCACGCTGGAGCACGCTGGTGAACCCCGGTATGCCTATCCCATCGTTCATCCAGAGCCTGACCGGCATCACCGATGCCATGGTGGAAGACGCGCCCATGTTTGCCCAGGTGGCGCCCCGGCTGCTGGCGCTGTTGGACGGTGCCGTGTTTGTGGCACACAACGTGGGCTTTGACCATGGCTTTGTGGTGCACGAGCTGGCACGGCTGGAAAAGCCACTGAAAACCCAAACCCTGTGCACCGTGCGCCTGTCGCGCAAGCTGTACCCGCAACACAAGGGCCATGGGCTGGACGCCATCATGCAGCGCCACGGCCTGCACACCCAGGCGCGCCACCGCGCCATGGGCGATGTGGAGGTGGTGCTGCAGTGGCTGCAGCTCGCCCAGGCCGACTTGGGTGCCGAGGTCGTGCAACGCGAAGCGGCGGCCCTCTTGCGTGGCGGCAGCAGCGCACCAGCCCAACTCGAAACTCCGGTGGACGACATCCCCGACACACCCGGCGTCTACCTGTTCTACGGCGAAGGCCCCACACCGCTTTACATCGGCAAAAGTGTGAACATGCGCACCCGCGTGTTGGCCCACTTCCAGAGCGCGGAGAAGGTGGCACGCGAGGCGCGCATTGCGCAAGAAATTCGCCGCGTCGAATGGCGTGAGACGGCCGGCGAGCTGGGTGCTCTGTTGTTGCAGACGCGCTTGGTCAAGGAACTCAAGCCGCTGCACAACCGCAAGTCCAGCAAAAAGTCCCAGGTGGAGCTGGTGCAGCAAACCCTGCAAGGCTGGCCGCACGCTGGCCGCATTGGCATCCGCGAGCACCACGCGCGCACCGGCCGCACCGATGTCCATGTATTCGACCAGTGGTGCCATGTGGCCACGGTGCACTCTGCCGAAGACCTGGACGATGTGCACCAGAGCCGGCAAACGCTGGTCTTTGACCTGGAAACCTACCGAGTGCTGGCCAAACGCTTGGCAGCCCCCATGGGCCGCGACAGCGCGGTCTTCCCCCTGGAGAAAACCCATGACTAAACGCAGCCGGCCGTTGCGTGCGCAGATGGCCGACGCGATTCTGGAGCTAGTGGTGCAGGTGCCGGCCAGCGCTGAGCTTCCACAGGCACACCCCGCCGAGCGTGCCCACGCCATTGCGCGAACCACCGCGCGCAAGGCCAGCCTGCTGGCGGGCTCGCTCTCGCTGCCGCCCGGCTGGCTGGGCTGGGTCACCGTGCTGCCGGAAATGGTGGGCGTGTGGAAGCTGCAGACGCAGATGGTGTCGGACATCGCGGCGATTTACGGCCAACACACCACGCTGACGCGCGAGCACCTGCTGTACTGCCTGTTCAAGCAACTGTCCGCCCAGCTGTTCCGCGACATCGCCGTGCGCATGGGTGAGCGCGTGGTGGTGCGGCCCACCACCGTCAAGGTGCTGCAGACGCTGGCGCAAAAGCTGGGTGGCATGCTGGCCGTGGCGGCGCTGCGCAAGGGCGCATCGCGCTTCGTACCACTGCTGGGTGCGGTCAGCGTGGGCGCCTATGCCTACTACGACACGCTGCAGGTTGCCCACAACGCTGTCGCCTTGTTTGAGGATAAAACAGGGGCCTAGCCCCCGTGGATATTGCACAAGCAGCTATAAAAACAGGAGCAAACGATGAACATTCTGCATGACTTGCAGTGGGTGCTGCCGCTGCGCTCAGCCGCTGGAACGCAGCTGGCTATGGCGTTTTCGTGGCTGGGTTACGCCACTTTTTTGATGTTCTTCATGTCGATCGGCTACTGGGTATGGAACAAGGAGCGCTTCTTTCGCCTGCTGGTGGTCGTGGCCTGCAACGCACTGCTCAACGCCTATGCCAAAGACCTGTTCCGGGACCCGCGCCCGCCGCTAGAGATTCGCCTGGACGACCTGGTCGGCGCCAGCTACGGCCTGCCCAGCGGCCACGCCCAAATGGCCGTGTCGCTCTGGATGTGGCTGGCCTGGGAGGTGCGCCGCACCTGGGTCTGGTGGGCCTGCAGCGCAATTGCACTGGGCGTGATGTTCAGCCGCCTGTACTTGGGCGTGCACGACCTGGAGGATGTGCTGGCAGGTGCGTTGCTGGGCGTTGCCAGCCTGTTGGTGTTTGCCTGGGCACTGCGCCAGTCCAGTCCGTTGCACCGCTCCCTGGTCTGGCAGCTGGCTGCCATCGTGGGCGTGGCTATTGCAGCACTGCTTAGCTGGCCGGGTGGTCAGCCACCGGACTACGTGCCCATGCTGGCGGCCTGGCTGGCTACCGCCACCGCGGGCCTGCACTGGGATCGGCGGCATACGCAGTTTGCGGCGCCCAGCGGCCCCGCGCGCATCGTCGCTGCGGCCCTGCTGGGGGCGCTGCTGTTTTGGGGTGAACAAAAATTGCTCAAAACGCTGGGCCTGCAGCTGCAGTGGGAACCTACACTGTGGTCTGCGACCAAGGGCCTGGCAAGCGGCGCGTTTGTGGCCCTCCTGGTTCCCTGGGTGCTGCGCACGGTGCGGCTTGCCCCTGCCCGCAGCACACAGGCTCGACTCTGAAACCTGATTACCCCATTTCCGTACTGCTTTCCTGCGCACCATGGCCAAACTGTTTTTCCGCTACTCGGCCATGAATGCCGGCAAATCCACCTCGCTGCTGCAAATTGCCTACAACTACGAGGAGCAAGGGCAGACTGTGCAGCTCTTCACGGCTGGCATTGACGACCGCAGCGGCCACGGCAGCATTGCCTCGCGCCTGGGCATCCAACGCCAAGCCCAGGTGTTTGATGCGACTACCGATTTTTTGGCGCTGCTCACACCACAGACACAGCTAGCCTGTGTGCTGATCGACGAATCGCAATTTCTGACGCCTGCCCAGGTGCGCCAGCTGCACCAGATCGCCCACACGGTAGATATCCCCACCATATGCTTTGGCCTGCGCTCCGACTTTCAGGGCAACCCCTTCCCCGGTGCCGCCTACCTGCTGACGCTGGCGGACGACATCGAAGAAATCAAGACCATTTGCGCCTGCGGCCGCAAGGCCACCATGAACATCCGCATCGATGCCCAGGGCCGGCGAGTGCGCGAGGGTGAACAGGTGGAGATAGGTGGCAATGAACGCTACCAGCAGGCCTGCGCTCGCTGCTTTTACCGGGAGCCTGGCGATGGACAAATCTGACATCTCCCCTCCGCCCTGGCCCCAGGTGGGCGCGGGCCTGTGGACCCGGTGGTGGGGCTACCTGGCCAGGTGGCTGGTGTTTGGCATCGTGGTGGGCCTCTTCCAGCCGGTGGACGACGGCGTGGGCGAGCTGTGGCAACGCATGTCGCTTCGGCTGGCGCTGGGCGCGTCCTTTGGCGTGGTGGCCGCAATCCTGTTCACCATGGCGGAGAACACCTTCAACACCGTGCGTGTCTGGTGGAAAACCTGGCTCTTGGTGTTGTTGACCTGGGCAGTCGTCAAAGCCCTGTTCGTGACCGCCATCGCACTGGTCTAGTTCGGGCCAGCGCTCGCCTGCGCTCAGGCCTCTAGCTGTTTAGCGGCTTCGCGTTTGCCCATCTTCATCACCGCGGCAATCTTCTGCAACTGGGCGGCCCTGGGCTGGGCCTTGCCGCCTTCCCATTTGTGGACCGAAAGGTAGGACACGCCCAGCAGCGTGGCCAATTGGGCCTGGGACAGCCCCAGCTTGGCGCGCAGTGCCGCAAAACGCGCTGCACTAAAGCGAATGCCGGGTGCCGCAGCGGCGGGAACCTCTTGCCCACGGGCCTTGGAAGCCCGTGTGCCCGCCTTGACCGCAGAGGCCAGCGCCTTGACCTCGCGCTTGAGTGCCGCAATCTCGGAGCGATGGGCTGTCACGGCCTTGCGCAAGGCCAGCAACTCATCCTTGAGCTCCTTGCGGGCCACGCGGGCGATCTCGGACTTGAGGGAATTGATCAATGAGCTCATGGGGAAGATACCAGTCCTGAAAGAATGTCCATCAATGAAGTACCTTGGCATTTGATTGCAACCAAGCGCCCACGATTCTCCAATGAAAAAAGCCTCCAAGCATCACTGCTTGAAGGCTTTTCACATTTATCGTGGTCGGTGTGAAAGGATTCGAACCTTCGACCCCTTGCACCCCATGCAAGTGCGCTACCAGGCTGCGCCACACACCGATCGAGCCTCGAATTATAACCTCTGTTTTTAGCGCTTTCAGGCAGCTTCCGCAAGAAGTTCGCGAATCTCAAACAATTCACGCTTGAGTTGCACCAGCTCCATCGCAGGCAGGTCCGGGGCATCGACCAACTGGCTGTCTTCAAAGTCGTCCAGGTCCATGTCGTCGACTTCAACCACTTCCAAACCATCGAGCATGACCTCGCCATTGCGCTTTTTGTCGCGCTCGTTTTGCAACAGCTCCTGCATCTTGTTGCGCGCACCGCTGATGGTGAAGCCCTGGTCGTACAACAAATCACGGATCCGGCGGATCATCAGCACCTCGTGGTGCTGGTAGTAACGGCGGTTGCCACGGCGCTTCATAGGGCGCAGCTGCGTGAATTCCTGCTCCCAATACCGTAGCACGTGAGGTTTGACGCCGCACAAATCCCCCACCTCACCGATGGTGAAATAGCGTTTGGCGGGAATGGGAGGGAGCGTTTTCTCCATTGAAATCAATGCTGTACGAGGCAAAGCGCAGAGGTTACTCTAAGTTTTGCCCGCATGCAAAGACCATTTTGCGGAGAGGCGCCAAATGGCGGCCTGGTGTTGCTAAACGGCGCTGGCCGTCTTGCCTTCGTCCTGAATTTGCTCTTTGAGCTTGTGGCTGGCGTGGAAGGTCACCACGCGGCGCGCCTGAATCGGAATCGCCTCCCCCGTACGCGGATTGCGGCCCGGCCGCGGCGCCTTGGTGCGGATCTGGAAGTTGCCAAAGCCGGAGATTTTCACGTCGGTGCCGTCCACCAGACTGGCCGCGATCAGGTCGAAGAACGCGTCGATCATGTCCTTGGACTCGCGTTTGTTCAACCCGATTTGCTCAAACAGCATGTCGGCCAACTGGGCTTTGGTCAGCGCCGGCGTTTCCAGGCTTTCAACAGAAAAATCCATGGTGGCTAGAACCTTTTCTGGGGAATGGGTCAGGTCAAACGCGCTGGCGGGCAGCAACGGCTGCAACCAGTTGGTCCACCACAGCTTTCACCGCAGTTTCAATTTGCTCTTCGGTCAGCGTCGCCTCGTCGCTGTTAAGCGTCAGGCGCACGGCCAGGCTGCGGTCGGTCGCACCGTCTGCCGCCAGCGCGTCCTTGGCCAGCTTGGGTCGGTAGACATCAAACAGTTGGGCGTCGCGCAGCAGGCCCGATGTAGGCACGGCCCACACGGCGGCCATGAGCGCAGCGTGGGTCACGCTGTCAGCCACCACCACGGCGATGTCGCGCTGCACGGCCTGGAACTTGGCTACCGGCTTGAACTCGGGCACGGGGCGGGCCAACACGGCGTCCAGCACCAGCTCAAACACGACCGGTGCGGTCGCCAATTCGTAGGATTGGCGCCACTTGGGATGCAGCTCGCCCACATGGCCAATCACCTTGCCATCCAGCACCACCTGGGCGCAGCGGCCGGGGTGCATGGCTGGATGGGTGCCAGGCGCAAACTCGGGCTTCAGAGGCGCCAACAAGGCTTCCACATCACCTTTGGCGTCGAAAAAGTCCACGCCCTGCTCTTTACGGCCCCACTGCAGTGCGTCGGCGCTACCGCCTACCAAACCGGCGATACGCATGGGCTGGTCAAATCCTTCGACGGTGCTGTCGGTGCTCTTGACGGATGCGTCACGCAAGAACACGCGGCCCAGCTCAAACACACGCACACGCGGTGCCTTGCGGGCCGCATTGAAGCGCAGCACCTGCACCAGCGAACCGATCAGCGAAGAGCGCATCACGCTCATTTGGCTGGCAATCGGGTTCAGCAGCTTGATGGGGTTGGGGTTGCCGGCCAGCTCATGCTCCCAGCGCTCTTCCACAAAGCTGAAGTTGATGGTTTCCTGGTAACCCAGGGCAGCCAGCGCACGGCGCACGGCAAATGGGCTGCGCTGCGCCTCGGCGCGGATCTTGGCCGTGATGGGCGCCAGCGGCGGCGTATGCGGCAGGTTGTTGTAGCCCACCATGCGCGCCACTTCCTCGATCAGGTCTTCCTCGATCTGCAGGTCGAAGCGGTAGCTGGGTGGCGTCACCGTCACCGTGCCCTCGCCTTCTGTCACGGGCAAGCCCAGACGTTTCAAGGCGTCCACACACTGCGCCTGGGTCAGCGGCATGCCAATGACTTTGACGGCACGTACCACACGCAGGGTGACGGGCGCAGGTGTGGGCACGTTCGCTTTTTGGTCGTCCACAGGACCGCAGGTGCTGGCTGGCGTGCCGCAGATGTCGATGATCAGCTGTGTGATGCGCTCGATGTGCTCCACGGTCTGCGCGGGGTCCACACCGCGCTCGAAGCGGTGGCCGGCGTCGGTGGAGAAGTTGAAACGGCGCGAACGCCCGGCAATCGACTTGGGCCACCAGAATGCGGCCTCCACATAGATGTGCTGCGTGTCGTCGGACACGGCAGTGGCGTCGCCGCCCATGATGCCGGCCAGCGACTCCACCTGGGCGTCGTCGGCAATCACGCCAACCTTGTCGTCCACGGTGACAGTGTTGCCATTGAGCAGCTTGAGCTGTTCACCAGGCTTGCCCCAGCGCACATCCAGACCGCCATGGATTTTGTCCAGATCGAAAATGTGTGACGGGCGGCCCAGCTCGAACATCACATAGTTGGAAATGTCCACCAGCGCGGTCACACTGCGCTGGCCGCAACGGGCTAGACGGTCCACCATCCACTGGGGTGTCTTGGCCTGGGTGTTGACGTTGCGCACCACGCGACCCGAAAAACGGCCACACAGATCGGGGGCGCTAATCTTCACCGCTACCTTGTCTTGATTTGTCACCGCCACGGGGGCGATAGGCGAGGTGAACAGCGGTGCTCCGGTCAGGGCAGCCACTTCACGCGCCACGCCGTACACGCTCAGGCAATGCGCCAGGTTAGGCGTGAGCTTCAGGGTGAACAGGGTGTCGTCCAGATCCAGGTACTGGCGAATGTCCTGGCCCAAAGGCGCGTCCAGCGGCAGTTCCAGCAGACCACCATGGTCTTCGGACAGCTTGAGTTCGCGCGCCGAGCACAACATGCCTTGGCTTTCCACACCGCGCAGCTTGCCCACCTTGATGAGAAAAGGTTTGCCATCCTCACCGGGCGGCAGTTCGGCGCCAACCAAGGCGCAGGGAATGCGAATGCCCACGCGGGCATTGGGCGCGCCACAGACGATGTTCAGCATTTCGGGCTGACCTACATCCACCTTGCAGACACGCAGGCGGTCGGCATTGAGGTGTTGTTCAGCCTCTTTGATCTCACCCACTACGATCTTGGTAAACGGAGGAGCGACGGGCTTGAGTTCCTCAACCTCCAGACCCGCCATGGTGAGCGTCTCCGCAAGCTCGGCGGTGGAGATGGAGGGGTTGCAGAAAGTACGCAGCCAGGATTCAGAAAATTGCATGGTCAGTCAGGCGAGGTATTTGGCGGTGGACGATGGCGAAGGCTTGTCGGTTTACTGGAACTGGGACAAGAAACGGATGTCACCGTCAAAGAACAGGCGCAGGTCGTTCACGCCGTAACGCAACATGGTCAGGCGGTCCGGGCCCATGCCAAAGGCGAAACCAATGTATTTCTCGGGGTCCAGGCCCATGTTGCGGATCACATTGGGGTGCACTTGGCCCGAGCCAGCCACTTCCAGCCACCGGCCGGCCAGCGGGCCAGTCTGGAACTGGATGTCGATCTCGGCACTCGGCTCGGTGAACGGGAAAAAGCTGGGGCGGAAACGCAGCACCAAGTCATCCGATTCAAAGAAGGTGCGGCAAAAATCGGTGAAGACGAACTTCAAGTCTTTGAAGCTCACGTTCCCGCCCACCCACAGGCCTTCGCACTGGTGGAACATGGGGGAATGGGTAGCGTCGCTGTCCACACGGTAAGTGCGGCCTGGGGCGATCACGCGAATCTCGGGCATGTCGCCAGAAAACAAACCGTCGGCGGAGGCACCTGCGGCAGCGCGATGCTTCTTGACGTGTTGCACCGCATAACGTATCTGCATGGGGCTGGTATGGGTGCGCAGCAAGTTAGGCGCAGTCTCCGAGCCACCTTCGACATAGAAGGTGTCGTGCATGGAGCGCGCGGGGTGGTCTTCAGGCGTGTTGAGCGCGGTGAAGTTGAACCAGTCGGACTCGATCTCGGGGCCCTGGGCCACTTCAAAACCCATGGAGCCGAAGATGGCCTCGATGCGTTCCAGCGTCAGCGACACAGGGTGCAAACCGCCCTGCCCGCGCTGGCGGCCTGGCAGCGTCACGTCCAGGGCTTCTGCTTGCAGCTGCGCTTGCAGCTCAGCATCGGCCAGCGCCTGGCGGCGCTCGGTCAGCGCGGCTTCAATCGCCTGTTTGGCTACGTTGATCGCAGCACCGGTTGACTTTTTCTCTTCCACGCTGAGCGCAGCCATGCCTTTCATGAGTTCGGTCATGCGACCGGACTTGCCCAAAAACAGGGCCTTGGCATTTTCCAGATCAGCGGGCGTCACGGCCTGCGCGAAGGCGGCTTTGGCGGTGTCAACGATGGCGTTCAACTCGGTCATAAATTCTTGTGTGACTGTGTATGTCATTGGAAATGGCGGAAGCCATTTCAAGAAAAAGGGCTAGTGCTTTTTCAAGCGCTAGCCCTTGTTTCTGGTGCGCAGAACGCTACAAAATCAGTAGCATTCAGCCGCGAACTCAAGCAGCCAGTTTGGCTTTCACTTGTTCCACGATGCCAGCAAAAGCAGCCATGTCATGGATTGCGATATCGGACAGAACCTTGCGGTCGATCTCGATGTTTGCTTTCTTCAGACCATTGGCAAACTGGCTGTATGTCAGACCGCATTGGCGGGCCGCAGCGTTGATACGCGCGATCCACAACTGACGGAAGACACGTTTCTTGGTACGACGGTCACGGTAGGCATATTGCCCAGCCTTCATTACTGCCTGTTTGGCAACACGGAAGACATTACCGCGGCGACCACGGAAACCTTTTGCAAGGGCCAGAACTTTTTTATGGCGGGCGCGAGCCGTTACACCACGTTTGACGCGAGGCATGAGATTACTCCTTGTTCGTCGTTAATTAAATACCACGACCGGGCAGCATCTGTGCCATGTGACCCATATTGGTCTCATGAACTCCAGTGGAGCCGCGCAAGTGGCGTTTATTTTTAGTGGTCTTCTTGGTCAAGATGTGACGTTTGAAGGCTTGACCGCGCTTGACGGTGCCACCTGGACGGACGCGGAAGCGTTTCTTCGCCGCGCTCTTGGTCTTCATTTTGGGCATGTAAATGCTCCTTTTCGTTTGTGCTCGTGAGGCGTCTGGAAAACTACTTCCAGCCTTGTTGGCCCCGAGCCACTTTTAAAGTGGAGCGTTTGACCGCTCCACTGGTGTGGCGAATCCAAAGATTCGCCGTTCACCCCAGCAGGTGACCAGACCTGCCGAGAGAATTTAGGCCGCAGGTTCCGCTGCGGGCTTGGGTGCGCCACCACCGGGCTTTTTACGGCCGGGGGCGATCATCATGATCATCTGGCGGCCTTCCAGCTTCGGGAATTGCTCAACGAGGATGGTGTCGCCCAGTTCGTCGCGCATGCGCTGCAACATCGCCAAACCAATTTCCTGGTGGGTGATTTCGCGACCCCGAAAACGCAAAGTGATCTTGCACTTGTCGCCATCGGCCAAGAAACGCCGGATATTGCGCATCTTGATGTTGTAGTCGCCGTCATCGGTCCCCGGGCGGAACTTGATTTCCTTGATCTCAATGACCGTCTGCTTGGCTTTCGCTTCCGCTGCCTTTTTCTGTTCCTGGTATTTGAACTTGCCATAGTCCATCAACCGGCACACAGGCGGGTTAGCAGTCGCGGCAATTTCAACCAGATCAACATCCAGCTCGCCTGCCATACGCAGGGCTTCCATCAGGCTAACGACACCAAGCGGTTCATTTTCAGGGCCAGAGAGGCGAACCTCTGGGGCCATGATTTCCCGGTTTAGACGGTGTTTGCGCTCTTCACGCTGACGGCGGTCACGAAATTCAGTAGCGATGGCTCAATCCTTCACAATTTTTGCTACACAAATAGTAGCGATTGCCGCACAGTACACGCCGTCAAACCGGGTTTTCTTGGGTACAACCTCAAGCCGCTGATTTGTTGGCAATGTCACTCGTGATTCTTTGAACAAAGGCATCAAGGGACATTGCACCGAGGTCTTGACCACCCCGGGCGCGCACTGCGACGGCGCCTGCTGCCATCTCTTTGTCGCCAATGACGACCAAATACGGCAGCTTTTGCATCGAATGCTCCCGTATTTTATAGGTTATTTTCTCATTGCGCAGATCTAAATTGACCCTAAGCCCTTGATTTTGCAGCGTTTTAGCCACGGAACGGCAGTAATCGGCCTGTGCGTCGGTGATATTGAGCACCGCCACTTGCACCGGAGCCAGCCAGGCCGGCAAGGCGCCAGCACTCTCTTCAATCAGGATGCCGATGAAACGCTCCAGACTGCCGACGATGGCGCGGTGCAGCATGATAGGGCGGTGGCGCGCACCATCTTCGCCCACAAATTCAGCGTCCAGACGCTCGGGCAAGTTGGGGTCGACCTGAATGGTGCCGCACTGCCAGGGGCGGCCCAGCGCATCTTTCAAGGTGTATTCGATCTTGGGGCCGTAAAAAGCGCCCTCACCCGGCAGGTATTCGAAGTCGCAGCCAGATGCACGCAAGCCCTCGGCCAAGGCATGCTCAGCACGGTCCCAGCTTTCTTCGGTGCCGATGCGTTTTTCGGGGCGTGTCGACAGCTTGTAGATGATGTTGGTGAAACCGAAGTCCTTGTAGACCTTTTGCAGCAGCGTGGTGAAGGCCACCACTTCCGCCTGGATCTGGTCCTCGGTACAGAAGATGTGGCCATCGTCCTGGGTAAAGGCGCGCACGCGCATGATGCCGTGCAGGCCACCCGAGGGCTCGTTGCGGTGGCAAGCGCCGAACTCGCCAAAGCGCAGCGGCAGGTCACGGTAACTCTTGATGCCGTGTTTGTAGATCAGGATGTGCCCAGGGCAGTTCATCGGCTTGAGCGCGTAATCCCGCTTTTCGGACTCCGTGACAAACATGTTCTCGCGGTACTTGTCCCAGTGCCCAGTCTTCTCCCACAGGCTCTTGTCGAGGATCTGCGGACCTTTGACTTCGAGGTACCCGTTGTCCTGGTAGACCTTGCGCATGTACTGCTCCACACCCTGCCAGAGCGTCCAGCCCTTGGGGTGCCAGAACACGGTACCCGGAGAGTGCTCGTCAATGTGGAACAGGTCCAGCTCGCGGCCCAGCTTGCGGTGGTCGCGCTTTTCGGCTTCTTCGAGCATCGTCAAATGCTGCTGCAGCTCATCCTTGGTGGCCCAGGCCGTGCCATAGATGCGTTGCAGCATCTCGTTTTTATGGTCACCGCGCCAGTAAGCACCAGCCACCTTCATGAGCTTGAAATGTTTGAGCTTGCCGGTGCTGGGCACGTGCGGGCCACGGCACAGGTCCTCAAACTTGCCTTCGCGGTACAGCGAGACATCTTCATTGGCAGGAATACTGGCGATGATTTCTGCCTTGTAATGCTCGCCCAGGCTCTTGAAATAAGCCACCGCTTCATCACGCGGCAATACACGACGCACCACGGGCTCATCCAACGCGGCCAATTGCGCCATCTTCTTCTCGATGGCGACCAAATCTTCCGGCGTGAATGGGCGCTTGTACGAAAAGTCGTAGAAGAAGCCATGTTCAATCACAGGACCGATGGTGACCTGAGCCTCAGGAAACAGCTCCTTGACGGCATAGGCGAGCAAGTGGGCCGTGGAGTGGCGAATGACTTCCAGGCCATCGGCGTCCTTGGCGGTGATGATGGACAACGCACTGTTGGCTTTCATCTGGTAGCTGGTGTCCACCACCTTGCCGTCGACCTTGCCGGCCAAGGCCGCTTTGGCCAGGCCAGCGCCAATGGAGGCGGCGACCTCGGCCACGGTGACCGGGCCGGGGAATTCACGTTGGGAACCGTCGGGGAGCGTAATTTGAATCATGGTGTGCCTAACAAAGCGTCGAGAGCAAAAAGAAAAAGCGCGGAAGGGTCCGCGCTTTACTATGAATTTGGTAGCTGCTTGCGCACAAGGCGCGCGGACTACGGCCTTATTCGCTGATGAATGTCGCCGGTGTAGTTCGCGGTGTCATAACCAAACTGCCTTTCTCGCTCTTATACAAAGTTGATCTGAAGATTTTAACCCCAGTCAAGCGCCCCAGTAAAAAGGGCCGGACTCCCCTCACGAAAGTCCGGCCCAGTGCTGCAAGCAGGCAGCTTAGTGGAACTGCTCTTCTTCGGTAGAACCGGTCAGTGCCTTCACAGAGGAAGAGCCGCCCTGGATCACGGTGGTCACGTCGTCAAAGTAACCAGCGCCAACTTCTTGCTGGTGCGACACGAAGGTGTAACCCTTGTCACGGGCTGCGAACTCAGGCTCTTGCACCATGTTGACGTAGTGCTTCATGCCTTCGCCGTTGGCGTATGCATGGGCGAACTGGAAGGTGTTGAACCAGTTAATGTGGATACCGGCCAGTGTGATGAACTGGTACTTGTAGCCCAGCGCAGACAGGTCTTCCTGGAAGGACGCGATCTGTGTGTCGTTGAGGTTCTTCTTCCAGTTGAAGGAAGGCGAGCAGTTGTACGACAGCAGCTTGCCGGGGCAGGCAGCGTGCACAGCCTGTGCAAATTCACGGGCAAAACCAATGTCTGGCACACCGGTTTCGCACCACACCAAGTCAGCGTAGGGCGCGTAAGCAACGCCACGGCTGATGGCTTGTTCCAGACCGTTCTTGACACGGTAGAAACCTTCTTGCGTGCGCTCGCCGGTCAGGAAAGGCTTGTCATTGGCATCGTGGTCCGACGTGATCAGGTTGGCTGCTTCAGCATCGGTACGGGCCAGAACGATGGTGGACACACCCATCACGTCGGCCGCAAAACGTGCGGAGATCAACTTTTCGCAGGCTTCTTGGGTAGGAACCAGCACCTTGCCGCCCATGTGGCCGCACTTCTTCACGGCAGCCAGTTGGTCTTCAAAGTGAACGCCAGCAGCGCCCGACTGGATCATGTTCTTCATCAGTTCGAACGCGTTCAGCACGCCGCCGAAACCGGCTTCCGCATCGGCCACGATGGGCAGGAAGTAGTCGATGAATTCCTTGTCACCGGGGTTAATGCCACGGCCCCACTGGATTTCGTCCGCGCGCTTGAAGGTGTTGTTGATACGGCGCACCATGGTGGGCACCGAGTCGTAGGCGTACAACGACTGGTCGGGGTACATGGTTTCGGAGGTGTTGCCGTCAGCGGCCACTTGCCAGCCCGACAGGTACACGGCTTCCAGGCCAGCCTTGGCCTGTTGCATGGCCTGGCCGGCGGAGATGGCGCCGAACGCGTTGACGTAGCCCTTCTTGGCGCCGCCGTTGATCTTGTCCCACAGCTTTTCAGCACCGCGCTTGGCCAGCGTGTGCTCGATAGGCAGCGAACCGCGCAGGCGCACCACGTCGGCAGCGCTGTAACCGCGCTTCACACCCTTCCAGCGGGGGTTGGTCGCCCAGTCTTTTTCCAGTGCAGCGATTTGTTGTTCGCGGCTCAATTGTTCGTTGATGGATTGCGGCATGAGAACACTCCTAGGTTGGTTGATTGGCTGCGCACCGTTTGCCTTGCAATTCTGGTGCCCATGGATGAATTCTATGTCTTATATAAGACATATTTTTAATCTTATGTCTTATATAAGACATAAATTTATTCATTACAAATCAACAACTTAGATGACTCATTTCTCAATACAAAATTAAAGACATGTATATGGAATACAAGCCGTGGAAAATCTCATTGTCAATTTCACAATAAGAAAAGGGCTGACGCATATCGAAATGCGGCAGCCCTGGTATGCACCAAGCCGGGACACGTTAGAAGGTCTGCGCGTACCGCGCCATCTCCCAGGGGCTGATGTGTTGGCAAAACGCAGCCCATTCGGCCCGCTTGAGCTGCAGAAACTGCGCACAAAACGCCTCTCCCACGCCCTGGCGCAACACCGCGTCCTGATCCAGCGCCCTTAGCGCCGCGTTCAGATCGGCCGGCAAGCTTGGTGGCAACGCGTCACCCGCCTGGGCACGCTGGTACAAATCGTCGGCCACCGGTGCAGGCGGCTGCAGGGCCCGGTCTATGCCTTGCAAACCGGCCACCAAGGTGGCGGCAATGGCGGCGTAGACATTGCACGACGGGTCGGGCAAGCGCCACTCCAGCCGACCATCCACCACGCGCACCAAACAGGTTCGGTTGTTGGCGCCATAGGCCTTCCAGACGGGAGACCAGGTGGTGCCCGAGGCACTGTCGCTGGAGGCCAGGCGTTTGTAGCTATTGACGGTGGGCGCACACAGCGCGGCCAGCGCATCAGCATGGCGCAGCAAGCCGGCGGCAAACTGGTGCCCCGCAGGGCTGAGCCCCAAGTCACCTTGGGGCTCAGCGAACACTGCGCACCCCTGCGCGTCGGTGATGCTGATGTGAAAGTGCAAGCCGCTGCCTGGCGCATGCGCCAAGGGTTTGGGCATGGCGCTGAAGACCATGCCATGGCGCTCGGCCACCGCGTGGGCGGCCAGCTTGAACAGCATGTAGCGGTCCGCCGCGGCCAGCGCGTGGTCAAAACGGTAGTTAATTTCGTACTGGCCACAGGCGTCTTCGTGGTCGATCTGCTGCAGCTCAAAACCCAGCTGCACCAGCGTGCTGCGCATGTCCTCCAGGTAGGCCGCATTGCGGTGGATGGACTTGAGGTCGTAGGAAGGTTTGTCCAGTTGGTCCTGCGCATCGGCCACCTGCCAGGCGCCGTTCACCTGGCGCAGCAAAAAGAACTCCGGCTCAATACCCACCCACATGCGCCAGCCACGCGCCTCCAGTTGGGCAACGGCTGCCTTCAGTACTTGGCGCGAGCAGGTGTCCAGCGCCTCACGGCCGGCAAAGCCATCACACACGGCACGCGCCACACCCGGCATAAAAGGCAGCGCCTGCAGGGACTCGGGCAACACACGCCCGTAGTACTCGCTGCGTGGCCCCATGCGCGGCAAGCCCGTACCCCAGATACTGGGGCCGGCAAAACCTGCGCCCACCTCCACCCACTCCTGCAGTTTCTCCAACGGCACCAGCTTGCCCTTGGCCACACCATGGAGATCACAAAACTGGGTGAGTACGGAGTGCACACCCTGGGCTTGCAGGGTACGGATGGTATCAGCGTAGTTATGCATGAAATTGGCCTCTAGCCCTTATGGAATATGCGCAAGCAGCTATCAAAAAAGGAGTGAACGAAGTCCCCAAGCCATCACTGTGGCCCGGGTGACGGGGCTCATACCGGGCTGTCGATGCGAATCCAGGTGGTCTTGGTTTCGGTGTATTTGTCGAAGGCGTGCAGGGACTTGTCGCGCCCTACCCCGCTTTGTTTGTAGCCGCCAAACGGCACGGTGATGTCGTCTTCGTCATACTGGTTCACGTGCACCGTGCCGGCGCGCAGCGCACGCGCCACACCATGGGCCTTGTTCAGGTCGCTGGTCCACACACCGGCCTGCAAGCCATAGACACTGGCGTTGGCCATGCGCACCACCTCGGCCGTGTCGCTGAACGACAGCACCGACAGCACCGGGCCAAAGATTTCTTCACGTGCGATCGTCATGTCGCCACGCACCCCGTCAAACACCGTGGGCTGCACGTAGCAACCGCCGGTGGACTGCAGCACCTGTTCGCCGCCGGCCAGCAGCTTGGCGCCTTCGGCCTTGCCGCTTTCGATGTAGCGCAGCACCGTGTTCATCTGCAGCGTGTCCACCAACGCACCCATCACCGTGTCGGGCAAGGTAGGGTTGGCCGGCGCATAGGCGGGCACCAACGCCAACGCCTTCTCCAGAAACTTCTCCTTGATGCTGTCTTGCACATACAGGCGCGAAGGCGCGTTGCAGCTCTCGCCCTGGTTGAAGAAGATGCTGCCCACCGCAGCCTCCACCGCGCGGTCGAGGTTGGGGCAATCGGCAAACACGATGTTGGGCGACTTACCGCCCAGCTCGGTCCAGGCGCGCTTGAGGTTGCTTTGCCCGGCCATCACGTGGATTTGTTTGCCCACGCGGGTGGAACCGGTGAAGGCGATGCAGTCCACATCCATGTGCAGCGCCAGCGGCGAGCCGGCCTCGGGGCCAAAACCCGGCACCACGTTGAACACACCATCGGGAATACCAGCCTCCAGCGCCAGGTCCGCCAGGCGCAGCGCCGTGAGGGGCGATTTTTCACTGGGCTTGAGCACCACGCTGTTGCCCACGGCCAGCGCCGGCGAAATCTTCCAGGCGGCCATGATCATGGGGTAGTTCCAGGGCACCACCACGCCCACTACACCCACGGGTTCGCGTGTGATGAGGGCCAGCGCCGTGTCGGCCGTGGGGGCGATTTCGTCGTACACCTTGTCCACCGCCTCGCCGTACCAGCGGATGCAGTTGGATGCGCTGTTCACGTCCACGGCGCGTGCGTACTTCACGGGCTTGCCCATGTCCATCGTTTCGGTCAGGGCCAGGGCATCGGCGTTTTCCAGCAGCAGGTCGGCAAAGCGGACCATGATGCGTTTGCGCTGCGCAGGTGGCAGGCCACGCCAGCGCTTGTCGTCAAAGGCGGCACGCGCTACGCCCACCGCACGGTCAATGTCGGCCGCGCCGCACTGCGCCACCTCGGTCAACACCCGCCCGTCCACCGGCGATATGCACGGGAACGTGGCACCACTCAGGGCGGCCACACGCTGGCCACCAATCACGGCGCGCCCATCAAACTGCAATTGGCTCATGTCGTCCTCGTTCTTGTAAGCCGCCCGCAGCGGGACGGCGGTTTTTCAGCGCGGGGCGCTTTCGGCCCGGGTAGCTGCGGCAATTTCACGCTCCCGTTTGCGCGTCTGCCGCGCTACCCACACGCTGTAACTGATGATGACAATCGTCACTGTAAAGATGAGCAGCGTGGCGGCCGCGTAAATGGTGGGGTTGATGCCGCGACGCGCGTAACTGAAGATGACCTGGGGCAAGGTGCTCACACCAGGGCCAGACAGGAATTCCGAAATCACCACATCGTCAAACGACAGCGTGAACGACAGCAAAAACGCCGCCAGAATGCCCTGCGCAATATTGGGCAGCGTGACCAGGAAAAACACCTCGTAGGGCTTGGCGCCCAGGTCCATGGCGGCTTCTTCGAGCGAGCGGTTCACCTCCAGCAGGCGTGACTGCACCACCACCATGCCGTAGGCCATGCCCAATAGCGTGTGGCCCAGAATGATGGTCAGCATGCCGCGCTCGGGCCACCCCATGAGGTTTTGCGCCCCCACCATCAGCAACAACAGCGACAGGCCAATCACCACCTCGGGCATCACCAGCGGCGCATTCACCATGCCGGAGAACACCGTGCGCCCCAGAAAACGGCGGTAACGCACCAGCACAAAGGCCGCAAAGGTGCCCAGCACGGCCGACAACACCCCGGTGACCGTGGCCACCTGGATGGAGAGCCAGAAGCCTTCCACGATTTTGGTGTCGCGTGTCAGCGCCTCGTACCAGCGCAGCGAGAAACCTGTGAAGTTCGCGTCCTGGCGGGTGCTGTTGAACGAGAACACCACCATAAAAATCAGCGGCATGTACAGGAACAGGTAGACCAGGGCCATCCAGCCCTTGCCAAAGTGTTTTTCAATCCACGGTTTCATGGCCTGCCCCTCATGCCTTGCCGGACGTGTCGTTGTCGCCGGTGTAGTGGTAATAAACGGCCAACGGCACGATGATGAGCGCAATCATCACCACCGCCAGCGCCGTGGCGCGGGGCCAGTTGTTGCTGGTAAACATTTCGTCCCAGACCACACGGCCGATCATGATGTTCTCGGGCCCGCCCAGGAGCGAAGGGATCACAAATTCACCCACCGCAGGAATAAACACCAGCATAAAACCCGCCACGATGCCCGCCTTGGACAGCGGCACCGTGACCAGCCAGAAGGCCTTGAAGGGCGTGGTGCCCAGGTCGTAGGCGGCCTCCAGCAGGCGGAAGTCCATCTTCACCAGGTTGGCGTACAGCGGCAGCACCATAAAGGGCAGGTACACATAGGTCATGCCCACCAACATGGACACATTGGTGTACAGCATCTGGATCGGCTCGCTGGTCAGCCCCAGTGCCATCAACACCTGGTTGACCACGCCCTGGTCCGCCAGAATGCCCTTCCAGGCATAGACGCGCAGCAAAAACGACGTCCAGAACGGCAGCATCACCATCATCAAGAGCGCCGGGCGGGCACTGGGGGCCGAGCGGGCGATGAAATAAGCAAACGGGTAACCAATCGCCAGACACAACACCGCAGTGCAGAGTGCATACCAGATGGAACGCAAATAGGCTTCGATGTAGATGGTCTGGAACAGGGCCCCGTCTTCGCTGTTGCGGAAGATGGACCAGTAGTTCTCGTACTTGAGCTTCAAGAGCCCGGTGGTGCTGTCCCAGATCGGCTTGAAGGGGTGGATGTCGCTACCCATGTCCACAAAGCTGATGTAAAGCAGGATCAGGAACGGCAGCAGGAAGAACACCACCAGCCAGGCGTAGGGCACGCCTATAACCAGGCGGCGGCCGGGCATGGAAAGGGAGAGTTGTGCCATGGCGTACCTCAATCGCGCAACACGATGGCAGAGCGATCACCCCACCAGAAGTACACATCGTCTTCCCAGGTGATGTCGCTGAGCTCCTGGCGCGAGGTGTTGGCCTCGGTGATCTTCACCTTGGTGCCGTCGGTGGCCACCACGATGTAGGTGTTGTAGGAGCCAAAGTAGGCAATCTCCTTGACCCGGCCGGTGAACAGGTTCACCGCCACATCGGGTCGCACCTTGCTGATTTCGATCTTCTCGGGGCGCACGGCAATGCCCACGGGCATGTTCAGCGTGCCACTGACGCCGTGGCCTACCTGGATTTCGCCAATACCGGTCACAGCGGCGCAGCGGTCGTGTTCATCAATACTGAGGCGGCCTTCAAAAATATTCACGTTGCCAATGAAGTCGGCCACAAAACGGTTGGCCGGGTGTTCGTACACCTCTTCGGGTGAACCCACTTGCTGCACACGGCCCTTGCTCATCACGGCAATGCGGTTGGCCATGGTCATGGCCTCTTCCTGGTCGTGCGTCACCATCACACAGGTCACACCCACTTTTTCGATAATGTTGACCAGTTCAAACTGGGTTTGTTCACGCAGTTTTTTGTCCAGCGCGCCCAATGGTTCGTCCAGCAGCAACAGCTTGGGACGTTTGGCCAGGCTGCGGGCCAGCGCAACGCGCTGCTGTTGCCCGCCCGAGAGCTGGTGCGGCTTGCGCTTGGCGTAGGTACCGAGTTGCACCAGGTCCAACATCTCACCCACACGCTGCTTGATTTCGTCTTTGGGCAGGCCTTCGCGTTTGAGGCCAAAGGCCACGTTCTCCCAGATGTCCAGGTGTGGAAACAGCGCATAACTCTGGAACATCATGTTGATGGGGCGGTCATACGGCGCCAACTTGGCCACGTCCTGCCCACCCAGCAAAATCCGGCCGGAGGTGGGCGATTCAA
The DNA here is from genome assembly GCF_002943465.1 of Rhodoferax sp. TS-BS-61-7. Taxonomy (GTDB): domain Bacteria; phylum Pseudomonadota; class Gammaproteobacteria; order Burkholderiales; family Burkholderiaceae_C; genus Allorhodoferax. The sequence goes on along the minus strand of NZ_PTQY01000002.1, from coordinate 374,747 downwards.
ACCCCGCCAGCATGCGCAGAAGCGTGGACTTGCCACACCCCGAGCTGCCCAACAGCGCAAAAATCTCGCCCTGCGCGATGGACAAGGACACCTCGTCCACGGCGGTGGCTTCGTCAAAGCGTTTCACCAGCTTCTCTGTCACCAGGTAGCCTGGTTTTCCGGATTGCACTGTCATCTCAGGGCCTTTGCATCTGTCGCACACAATAAAAAGGGCTGTTTATACCTGCGTACAAACAGCCCCGGCTGGCATTACGCCAAGTTTTTACTTACCTTTTTTGAAGGCGTTGTAGGCGGTTGCCAACGCTTCACGCGCTTCGTTGCTGAAGCTGCTGGGGGGAATCATCTTGGCGAAGTAATCGGACTCCACAAAAATGGTCTTGTTACCGGCGATTTCGGGCTTGATCTTGTCGATGGCTGCCTTGTTGCCGGTGGGGTAGCTCATTTCATTCGACATCAAAGCTGCGTTTTCGGCACGCAGGTAGAAGTCGATGAACGCAGCGGCGTTGTTGGGGTGCTTGGCATCTTTGGTGATGGCCATGGTGTCAAAGAAGATCAGCGCACCGGTGCTGGGCAGCAGCGATTCGATTTCGTCCTTGGAACCATTTTCCTTGGCGCGGCCCGCAGCGATGTTGATGTCGCCAGACCAGCCTACGGCCACGCAGGCTTTGCCGCCAGCGATGTCGTCGATCATGGTGGAGCTGAACAGGCGCACGTCCTTGCGCACCTTGGCCAGCATGGCGGATGCCACCTTGTAGTCTTCGGGGTTGTTGGAGTACGCGTCTTTGCCCACGTAGTGCAGCGCCACGGGCATGATTTCGGTGGGCGAATCCAGGTAGGCAATGCCGCAAGACTTGAGCTTGGAGCTGTACTTGGGGTCAAACACCAGGTCCCAGGCGTTTTCGGGCATGGGCAGGCTGCCCAGGGCCTTGGTCACTTTGGTCTTGTTGATGCCCACGGTGGTGAAACCCCAGGCCCATGGCACCAGGTGTTTGTTCTCGGGGTCAGCCTTGGTCAGGGTCGCCATGATGGCCGGGTCCAGGTTGGCCAGGTTCTTGATCTTGGCCTTGTCCAGCGGCTGCAACAAGCCACCTTCGATCTGGCCCTTGGCAAACACGGTGCCGGGGACCACGATGTCGTAGCCGGTATTGCCGGCCACCAGCTTGGCTTGCAGGGCTTCGTTGGTTTCAAAGGTGTCGTAGTTCACCTTGATACCGGATTCTTTTTCAAACGCGGCAATCATGCCCTCTGGAACGTAGTCGGGCCAGTTGTAGATGTTGAGCACCTTTTCTTCGGTGTTCACTGGCTCGGCGGGTGCGCTGGCCACCGGGGCTGCAGCAGGCGCAGCAGCGGGAGCTTCTTCTTTTTTACCGCAAGCAGCCAAGGCTATTGCTGTCAGTGCAAAAGACCAGAGGTATTTTTTCATGGCGAATATGTCTCCACTAAAAGAGAGTTGGGTTACGGACAATCAAAACGGCTTGGTGTGAATAAGCAAATTTCAGACCAAAAAAGATTATAGAAGTGCAAATCAGTCGCTTTACAGCAATCCACGCGCTTTCAGGTCCCGCTGGGTCAGATCCAAGGCCAGGTAAATAAGGCGCATCATTTCGTCAATGTCGCTGCGGGTCATCACCAGGGGCGGCGCAATGATCATGCGGTCACCCACGGCGCGCATGATCAGCCCGTTGCCAAAACAGTGGCCGCGGCACACCATGCCCACGCCGTCGTCGTCCTTGAAGCGTTCCTTGGTCTTCTTGTTCTTGACCAGCACCAAGCCACCGACAAAACCACAGGTTTCGGCCAGGCCAACCAGCGGATGGTCATTGAGCTCTGCATAACGCTGGGCAAAGTAGGACCCGATCTCGCCATGCACCTTTTGGGGGAGCTGCTCCTGCTCCATGATGCCTATGTTGGCCAAGGCCACGGCGCAGGCCACCGGGTGGCCGCTGTAGGTGTAGCCGTGGTTGAACTCGCCGCCCTGCTCAATCAGCACCTTGGCCACGCGGTTGCCCACCATCACGCCACCCAAGGGGATGTAGCCACTGGTCACCGCCTTGGCAAAGGTCACCAAGTCGGGTTTGTAGCCAAACTTCTCGTAACCAAACCAGTGACCCAGGCGGCCGAAGGCACAAATCACTTCGTCGCTGATCAGCAAGATGCCGTACTTGTCGACAATGCGCTGGATCTCGGGCCAATAGGTGGCCGGCGGAATGATGACCCCACCCGCGCCCTGCACCGGTTCGGCGATAAAGGCCGCCACCTTGTTCGGGCCCACAGCCAGAATTTTTTCTTCCAGCCAGCCCGCGGCGCGCACGCCAAACTCGTCGGCGGTTTCGCCGGGCTTGCCGTTCTCAAAAAAGTAGGGTTGCTCTATGTGGGTGATGTTGGGAATCGGCAGGTCGCCCTGGGCGTGCATGCCACTCATGCCGCCCAGCGACGCGCCGGCCATGGTGCTGCCGTGGTAGGCGTTGTGGCGGCTGATGATGACCTTGCGCTGCGGCTGGCCCAGCAAGTCCCAGTAACGGCGCACCATGCGCACATTCGAGTCGTTGCTCTCGCTGCCGCTGCTGGAATAAAACACGTGCTGGAAGCTGCGGTCCCCCACCGTGGGCGCCAGGCTGGCCAGCTTGGCCGCCAGTTGCACCGCGGGCACATTGGTGGTCTGAAAGAAGCTGTTGTAGTAGGGCAGCGTCATCATCTGTTGGTGCGCGGCATCGGCCAGTGCCTTGCGACCATACCCCACGTTCACACACCACAGGCCACTCATGGCGTCCAGGATTTTTTTGCCTTCAGAGTCCCAGACATAAATGCCCTCGGCCCGCGTGATGACGCGTGCGCCGCGGCTGGACAGGTCCTTGAAGTCGGTAAAGGGGTGTAGAAAGTGGGCGCTGTCCAGGGACTGGATCAGGGCAGTGTCGACAACAGTGTTCATGGCGTTGGGCTAAAAGGTTGAATGGCTTACACGTGCAGCAACAGGTGCTCACGCTCCCAGGGAGAAATCACTTTTATGAACTCGTCGAATTCGAGTTCCTTGATCTCGGAGTAGACGGTGATGAACTCTTTGCCCAGCACCTCGTGCAGGTCGGACTCCTTGCGCAACCAATCCAGCGCTTCGCCCAGGCTGCGGGGCAAGGCGTAGGGCGACAAATAGGCATCACCGCGCATTTCGGGCTTGGGTTTGATCTTGTTCTTCAAGCCCAGGTAACCGCAGGCCAGGGTCATGGCCATGGCCACATAGGGGTTGGCGTCCGCACCAATCACGCGGTTTTCCACACGGCGCGCAGCCGGTGACGAGATGGGCGAGCGAATGCCCACGGTGCGGTTGTCATAGCCCCATTCGATGTTGATGGGTGCAGCGGTGTTTCTCGACAAGCGACGGTAGCTGTTGACATACGGCGCCACCAAGACCATGGCCGCCGGGATGTAGCGCTGCAGGCCGCCTATGTAGTGCATAAAAGACTCGGACGGCGTGCCATCCTCGTTGCTGAAAACGTTCTTGCCGGTGGCCACATCAATCAGGCTCTGGTGCACATGCATGGCACTGCCCGGCTCGCCGGCAATCGGCTTGGCCATGAAGGTGGCGTACATGTCGTGGCGCAAGGCGGCCTCACGCACCGTGCGTTTGAAGAAAAACACCTCGTCGGCCAGGCCCAGGGGTTTGTTGTGGAAGAAGTTGATCTCCATCTGCCCCGCGCCCACCTCGTGGATCAGTGTGTCCACGTTGAGCTCCATCTTGTCGGAGTAGTCGTAAATCTCTTCGAACAGCGGGTCGAACTCGTTCACTGCGTCGATGCTGTAGGCCTGGCGCGAAGTTTCGGCCCGGCCACTGCGGCCAATCGGGGGGCGCAACAGGGTGTTGGGGTCGGTATTGCGGGCGGTGAGGTAAAACTCCAGCTCGGGCGCCACGATAGGCTGCAGGCCTTCGGCCGCAAACAGGTCACAAACCCGGCGCAACACGCTGCGCGGCGCAAAGGGCACCAGTTTGCCTTCGTGGTCAAAACAGTCGTGGATCACCTGCGCAGTGGGGTCGGTGGCCCAGGGAACAATGCGCACGGAAGACGGATCGGGACGCAGCTGCATGTCCTTGTCGGTAGGGTCCACCACATCGTAGTAGGGGCCACTCTCGGGGAACTCACCGGTCACGCCCATGGCCACAATGGCCTGGGGCAGGCGCATACCGCGGTCTTCGGTGAACTTGCCACGGGGCAGGATTTTTCCGCGCGCCACACCGGTCAAGTCAGGTACCAGGCACTCCACCTCGGTCACCCGGCGCTCGTTCAGCCATTGCTCCAGGTCATTGAAGGTCATTGTCTTGTTTTCGGTCATTCTCCATCTCCTTGCGGCGCACCCTGGGGGTGGTCATTGTTGGGCCTGAGCCACTGTAGCAGTGCGCGCTGTTAAACCATTCTGCGGCAGAATTGGCTGGCAAACAGTGCCATTTGGCAAAACCTGATGGTGCCACTTTAACCCGCTCTCAGCACCACCCCAAGCGCCCACACCATGTTGTCCGAACTGCTCCTGACCGATATGCACCACAACAGTGGTGCGGCCGCCCTTCCCTTGCACCGCCGGCTGTACGAGGGTTTGCGCCGTGCCATCCTGAACGGCCACCTGGCCGGCGGTGACCGCCTGCCTTCCAGCCGCGAACTGACGCAGGATCTGCAGCTCTCTCGCAACACCGTGATGGCCGCGCTGAACCAGCTCAGCGCCGAGGGTTACCTGGTCAGCCGCGTGGGCAGTGGCACCTTTGTGAATGAACAGCTGCCCAGCCCGCGCCTGCGTGGCCGCACCGGCAGAACCACCCACGCCGGGGCCCGGCTCTCGCGCCGCGGCACGGCGCTGGCCACCCAGTTCACCTCGGCGGAGCTCGAAATCCAGCCCTTCACACCGGGGGTGGCGGACTTCAGTGCTTTTCCGGTGGCGCTATGGCAGCGCCTGCAAAACAAACACTGGCGCATGAGTTATCCCGACATGCTGGACTACTGCTACTCCGGCGGCCACGCCCCGCTGCGTCGGGCGGTGACTGATTACCTGCGCGTATCGCGCAGCGTGCCGCTGGACATGGACCAGGTCATCATCACCAGCGGCACCCAACAGTCGCTAGAGTTGTGTGCCCAGATGCTGGCCGACCATGGCGATACGGTCTGGCTGGAAGACCCGGCTTACTGGGGTGCGGTCAAGGCGTTTATGGCCAGCGGCCTGCGCACCCATGGTGTGTTGGTGGACGCGGACGGCATGGCGCCCACCGCCGCAGACGAACGCCATGCGCCCCGGCTGATCTACACCACCCCCTCGCACCAGTACCCCACGGGTGCCGTCATGTCGCTGGCGCGGCGCCAGCAACTGTTGGCCCTGGCCCAAAAACACCAGGCCTGGGTGCTGGAGGACGACTACGACAGCGAGTTCCGCTTTAGCGGCCCCCCCATTTCCTCGTTGGCAGGCCTGTCCCCCGACGAACGCGTGTTGTACCTGGGCTCGTTTTCCAAGGTGCTGTACCCCGGCCTCAAACTCGGTTACCTGGTGGTGCCCAAAGCACTGGCGCCCGCCTTCCGCCAGGCCCACTACGACCTGAACCGGCCCGGGCAAATGCCGCTGCAAGCGGCGCTGGCCGAGTTCATTGAACTGGGCCACTTTGCCAGTGCGCTGCGCAAGGCGCGCCACAGCTACGCCCAGCGGCGCCAGCAGCTGCTGGACGCCCTGCAACCCTGCCTGGGCCCGCACGCCCATATCAGCGGCGCCGAACAAGGCCTGCACCTGTGCCTGCGCCTGCCCACCACGGTGGACGACCAGGCCCTGGCGTTGCGCATTGCCCAGCAAGGCATGACGGTGCGCGCACTGTCGGCCTACTGCCTGCAGCGCAGCGATGCCAAGGGCTTGGTGATTGGTTATGGCTACGCCACGCTGGAAGACATTGCGCACTGGGGACCGGTGCTGGCGAGCACAGTCAAGCGCGCGCTGGCGGCTGGCCGTAGTGGCAAAAAGAGCTGAAAGAAATCTTGGCCTACAACCGGTCCATCAGCCGGTGGTACAGCATGCCCATCACCAGGCTGGGGGTGCGCAACAACGCGCCGCCCGGAAACGGTCGGTGTTGCACACGCGCAAACACATCAAAGCGCTCAGCCTGCCCCGCAATCGCGTCTGCCGCCAACTGCCCGGCCAGACCGGCGAGTGCGACACCGTGGCCGCTGAACCCCTGCAGGTAATACAGGTTGGTGCCCAGACGCCCAAAGTCGGGAGCCCGGTTCATGCTGATGTCCACAAAGCCGCCCCAGACAAACTCCACGGCAACACCCTTTAGCGCAGGGAAGATGCTCGCCATGCGCTGCGCCATGAGCGCCTGCAGCCCGGGGGGCGTGCGTGTGGAGTAACTCACGCGCCCGCCAAACAACATACGGTGGTCCGCGCTGCAGCGAAAGTAATCCAGCACAAAGTTGTTGTCGCACACCGCAGCACCCGAGGGAATCAGGGACTGGCACTGTGCTTCGGTCAACGGCTCGGTGCCAATGATGTAGGTGCCCACGGGCATGGTGCGCGGTGCAATGTCCGGTGCTACCTGCGGACCATATTCGGGCAAGGTGCAGTTGCCCGCCAGCACGCCAAAACGCGCCGTGACCGAACCTTGAGCGGTGCGTGCCACCAGAGGTTCACCACGCCGCAAACCAATCACTGCGGATTGTTCATACACCTGTACCCCTAATGCCAGCGCCGCACGCAACAGGCCCAAGCCATATTTGAGCGGGTGCAAATGCCCAGACGTGTCTTCCACCGCCGCCGCACAGTAGCGTGTGCTGCCAATGTGTTGCTGCACCTCGCTGCCCGTGTACAACGCCGACTCAAACCCGTAACGGGTGCGCAGCAACGCCACCTCGGCTTCCAGTACACGCGCCTTGCGCGGTGAATCGGCCACGGTCATGTAACCCTTGCGCAGGTCGCAGCTTATGTCGAATTCGCGCACGCGCTGCTCCAGCAAGGCAATCGCGTCCAGCGACATGTCCCACACCTGTCGGGCCGCGGCCAGGCCCAACTGCGCTTCAAACGGGCCCTGCCCGCTGGCCAGGCCCACGATGAACTGGCCGCCGTTGCGCCCAGAGGCACCGCTGCACACCCGGTCGGCCTCCAGCACCACCACCTGGTAACCACGCTGGGCCAGCGCGATGGCGGATGAGAGTCCGGCAAACCCGCCCCCCACCACCAGCACGTCAGCGCGCACCTCGCTCCGCAACGGAGGCAATGCAGCAGGCCGCTGCACGCTGGCCTCGTAGTAACTCTTCTGGTTGAGTTGGGTGTCAGATTGCAGCAACATGGGGGCGCTCTCAGGCTGGGCGCTTGGCCACCTGGGAGGCCAGGTAGGTCCACACAAACGTGGCGGCAGCGTTGCTGGTGAGCTCGGCATGGTCGTAGGCCGGGGCCACTTCCACACAGTCCATGCCCACAAAGTTGAGGTCGGCCAGCTCTTCCAACAGCGTCAACACCTGCGAGCTGCTCATGCCGCCGGGCTCGGGTGTACCGGTGCCGGGCGCAAACGCCGGGTCCAGACAGTCAATGTCCAGCGTCAGGTAACACGGCTGCTGGCCAATGCGCGCGCGGATCTGTTGCACCACCTCCTGCAGGCCTGCCCCGTCGCGCCCGCGCAGCGCACGCGCCGTGAAGATCAGTCCGCCCTGGTCCTGCACATACTCGCGCGCCGCACGCGTACCGCTGGAACGCAGGCCTATCTGCACCGTCTGGCTGGGGATGACCAGACCTTCCTGCAGCGCCTCGTAGGTCCAGGTGCCGTGGCCGGAGGGTTCGCCAAAATGGTCCTCCCAGGTGTCGCAGTGGGCATCGAAATGAATGAGCGAGACCGGTCCATGCTGGGCATGTAAGGCGCGCAACAGCGGCAGCGTGATGGAATGGTCACCACCCAAAAAGACGCAGTGGTGGCGCGCCATCAACGCTGCGGCCTGGGCCTGGATGGCCTCGCGTACCTGGGTCAGCGCGCTGGCATTGGGCAGACGCAGATCCCCCGCATCGCCCAAGGCCTCCAACGGCGACACACCAAACACCGGGTGCAGCCCGTCGCACAACATCAGCGAGGCACGGCGAATCTCTTGCGGGCCAAAACGCGCGCCGGGGCGGTTGGTCACCGCACCGTCAAAGGGCACGCCCACCAGCGCAAACGGCTGCGCCTGCAGGGGTGCTGACGCGAGAAAACGGTTGCTGTTGTTGGCGTAGGCAAACTCTCCAATGGCCATGGTTATCCTCGTCGGGTTCAACTCAATGGACTGCACGTTAACGCAAATTGATGTCTGCGATGGAGCCACTTGGCGCGCTGCGCATGGTGTAGGCTTGCACGCTTGCCGTTTCCACTCCCTGCCCTGCATGCCCCACTCCACCACCGCCCCCAGTCGCCTGTTGGCCTACTTTTTTTTGGCCCTCAGCATGGCGCTGGTGGGCAGTTATGTGGCCCTGTCCAAGCCGCTGGTAGCCGCGTTACCCATTTTTCTGCTGGCCTGGATGCGCTTTGGGATTGGCGGCCTGGCCATGCTGCACTGGCTCAAACGCCCGGCCGGTGAACCCACCATGACGCCGCACACACGGGCGCTGGTGTTTCTGGAGTCGCTCTTGGGCAACTTCCTGTTTTCCATCTGCATGTTGTTTGGCGTGAGCATGACCAGCGCGGTGTCGGCCGGTGTCATCATGGCCAGCATTCCTGCGGTGGTGGCGCTGATGAGCTGGGTCTTTCTGCGCGAACACATCGGCCTGCGCACCTGGCTGGCGGTGGGTTGCGGTGCAATCGGCATTGGCTTATTGGCGCTATCAAAACAGGAGCTACCCGCGCAGTCTCTATCGGGACCAGAGGCCGATTTGGCATATAACAAGGCCTTGTTGGGCAATCTGCTGGTGTTTGGTGCCGTGCTGTGCGAAGCAGCGTATGCAGTGATTGGCAAAAAGCTGACCGGCGCCCTTTCGCCCAAACGTATCACCGCCCTCATCAACCTGTGGGGGTTTGTGCTGATGACGCCCCTGGGCCTGTACGCGGCCTGGCGTTTCGACTTTGGCGGCGTGGCCACCGGCTCTTGGGTGTTGCTGGTGTTCTACGCGCTGGCGGCCAGTGTGTGGACGGTGTGGCTGTGGATGACCGGTCTGAAAACCGTGCCGGCCGCACGTGCCGGTGTGTTCACGGTGATGCTGCCGATCTCGGCCGCGCTGGTGGGCGTGCTGGTGTTGGGCGAAAGCCTGACCGGCATACAGCTGGTGGCGTTTGCCGTGGCACTATTGGGCGTGGTGCTGGCCACCTTGCCCTCGCGCAGTACAGGCGCGACAACGACAGCTACACCAGCGCCGTAGCCGACACCACGATGCCGTCTTCGTCGGCATACAACCAGTCACCGGGGCGTACCCACACGCCCTGCAGCTGCACTGCCACACCGGCCTGCCCCTGGTTTCGTTTTTCGGTCGGCATGGGCATGGCAGCCAGCGCGCGGATGCCCACGGCCTGCGTGGCCAGCTCTGCGGTGTCGCGCACACATCCATCAATCACCACACCGGCCCAGCCATTGCGCGCAGCCGCAGCCCCCAGGTTGCCGCCCAGCAGTGCCCGGCGCACAGAAGCACCACCGTCCACCACCAGCACCTGCGCCACACGCCCGGCGTCGGTATCGACCCAGCCTTGGGAATCCACCGCGGCCTTGACCAGCGTGTTGTCCTCAAAACACTTCACGGTGACCACCGGGCCGGCGAACTTGCGCACGACACCAAAGTCACGAAACACCGGGGGCAGCACCCGAAAATCGCCGCTGGTATCGGCTTTGTGGGCATCGCAAAGGTCACAGGTGGCAAAGGCAATCGGCATGAAAGAGGCTCCAGAACAAGATACAGAGCCATTCTCCAATGAAAAAAACAACATCCCAGAGGGAAAAATGCAGTTCCTCCCTTGGAAACGTGCTTTTTTGCCATTAGCATCCGCAGTACCAGTGAAGAAGCAGTTTTTTGCTGGTGATTAATCAATCTTCTAGAAGGACAATCAATCATGGCAACTGCGAAAAAAGCACCGGCAAAAAAAGCCGCTCCCGCAAAGAAGGCGACTCCTGCTAAGAAGGCAGCCGCTCCCGCGAAAAAAGTCGCTGTGAAAGCAGCACCCGCAAAGAAAGCGGCCCCCGCCAAAAAAGTAGCTCCCGCTAAAAAGGTCGCTGCCAAAAAAGCTCCCGCCAAAAAGCGCACCGTGAACGCCGCGTTCATGAAGGCCCTGACCCCCAGCTCCGCATTGGCAGCTGTGGTGGGTGCAGCCGCTCTGCCCCGCACCGAAGTGGTCAGCAAGCTGTGGACATACATCAAGAAGAACAAGCTGCAAGACGCAGTGAACAAGCGCATGATCAACGCTGACGCCAAGCTGAAGGAAGTCTTCGGCAAAGCCCAGGTGTCGATGTTTGAGATGGCTGGCCTGATCGGCAAGCACCTCAAGTAATCCCCGCTTGATTCAAAAAGGCCGCACTTGTGCGGCCTTTTTTTTTGGCCTGCGTGGGCCTATACGAAAGTGCATATACCGCCTATCGTGCCAAGACCTCACAAACCTAGGGTTAACCGCCGTTTTTTTTGGGCATGCTTTATGCATAATCGCCCGCTTTCATCCCAAGGATCTTTGTCCATGAAACTCAAGATACTCGCTCTCGCCGCCACCCTGGCATTTGGAGCAACCGCCCTGCAGGCCAAAACATTCAAATGGTCTAGCGCCAGTGACATTGCAACCTGGGACATCCACTCCCAGAACAATGCCTTGCAAAACGGCATCCACGCCGCTGTGTACGAAAGTTTTGTTTACTACAACAGCAAAACCTTCAAGATAGAACCCGTGCTCGCCACCGCGTGGAAAGAAATCAGCCCCACCCAAATGCGCTTCACGTTGCGCACCGGTGTGAAGTTTCACGATGGCAGCCCGCTGACCACGGACGACGCGGTGTTCTCCATCCAGCGCGCCATGATGCCCACCTCCAACTTCACCCCCTACATCCAGGGCGTGGACAAGGTGGTCAAGGTCAACGACACCACGTTCGACGTCTACAGCAAGACGCCCAACCCCGTGTTGCTCAACCAGATGACCGAATTGCGCGTCATGAGCAAGGCCTGGGCAGAAAAGAACAAGTCGGTTGCGCCCAAAGACATCAAGACCCAGGAAGAAAACTTTGCGCACCGCAACGCCATGGGCACAGGCCCCTACGTTCTGAAGGAATGGCTGCCTGACCAGAAGCTGGTGCTGACGCAAAACAAGGCCTGGTGGGGCAAAGCCGACACCAATGTGACCGAAATCGTCTACACCCCCGTCAAGGCCGTTGCCACCCGCATGGCAGCCCTCTTGTCTGGTGAAGTGGACCTGGTGCTGGACCCCAGCCCCCAGGATCTGCCCCGTGTGCGTTCCAACCCCGAGCTGAAGGTGATGGATGGCGTGGAAAACCGCACCATCTTCTTCGGCATGGACCAGTTCCGTGACGAACTGGTGGGTAGCAACATCAAGGGCAAAAACCCGCTGAAAGATGTGCGCGTACGCAAGGCCCTGTACCAGGCCATTGACGCAGACGCCATTGCCCGTGTCACCATGCGTGGTCTGGGTCAGCCTACCGGTGCCATCGTGGCGCCCCAGGTCAACGGATGGACCGAAGCGGTCCACAAGCGTTTCCCGTTTGACGTCGCTGCGGCCCAGAAGCTGCTGGCTGACGCCGGATACAAGGACGGATTCGAAGTGGACTTGGCCTGCCCCAACAACCGCTACATCAATGACGAGCAGATCTGCCAGGCGGTGACCGCCATGTGGTCGCGTATTGGCGTCAAGGCCAAGCTGCGCACCCTGCCCCTGGTCACCTACTTCCCCATGATCCAGCGCAACGAAGCCAGCATCTACATGCTGGGCTGGGGCGTTCCTACGTTTGATGCGCTGTACAGCCTGCAATCCCTGGTGCGCACCGTGGGCGCGGGTGGCGACGGCAACTACAACGTGGGCCGTTACAGCAACCCCCAGATGGACGCTTTGGTGGAACGCACCAAAAAAGAGACCGATCTGAAGTTGCGCACGGAACTGCTCACCAAGGCACTCCAGTTGCATAACGACGACGTTGCCAATATTCCTTTGCACAACCAAGTCATTCCTTGGGCCATGAAAAAGAATATTGACGTGGTGCACCGTGCAGACAACCGTCTGGACTGGCGCCTGATCAAAGTCAAGTAAGACCGCATACCCTTACAAAACAGGGCCGCGGCAGCTTGTCGCGGCCCTCATTTTTTTTGAATCCATGTTTGCATTCATAGTGCGGCGCTTGGCGCAAGCGGCATTGGTGATGGTCACCGTTGCCCTCATATCTTTCATGCTGTTCCAGTACGTCGGCGACCCGGTCGTCTTCTTGCTGGGGCAGGATGCCACCCAAGAGCAAATCCGGGAACTCCGGCAGGCCTTGGGTTTGGACCAGCCCTTCATTGTCCAGTTCTGGCATTTCTTGGCGAACGCGGCCCGGGGAGAGTTCGGATTCAGCCTGCGCCAGGGCACCCAGGTGTCGGCGCTTATCGCAGAGCGCTTCCCAGCCACGCTGGAGTTGGCCTTGGTTGCGGGCTTTCTGGCACTGGCGGTTGGTATCCCGATGGGGGTGTACGCCGCCCTGCGCAGAGGTTCCTTTCTGAGCCAAGTGTTCATGACACTGTCACTCTTGGGCGTCTCTTTGCCAACCTTTCTGATCGGCATTTTGCTGATTTTGGTGTTTGCCGTGACCTTGGGCTGGTTTCCCAGTTTCGGGCGTGGGGAAGTCGTGAAGATCGGCTGGTGGACCAGTGGTTTGTTGACCGCCAAGGGCTGGCACCACATTGTGTTGCCAGCCGTCACACTCGCCATTTTTCAGCTCACGCTGATCATGCGTTTGGTGCGGGCCGAAATGCTGGAAGTGCTGCGCACGGACTACATCAAGTTCGCCCGCGCGCGCGGCTTGACCACCCGGGCAGTTCACTTTGGCCATGCGCTCAAGAACACGCTGGTTCCGGTCATGACCATCACGGGCCTCCAGCTGGGCGGGCTGATTGCTTTTGCCATCATCACCGAGACCGTCTTCCAATGGCCGGGCATGGGGCTGCTGTTCATTCAGGCGGTCACCTTTGCGGACATTCCGGTGATGGCCGCCTATCTGTGCCTGATTGCGCTCATTTTTGTGGTGATCAACCTGATCGTGGACTTGCTGTACTTTGCCGTGGACCCACGGCTTCGTGTTGGCAAATCCGGCGGCCACTGAGCCACTCCCGAACCTTTCTTCACACCAGAGGAATCTTGAATTGAAAAACCTGTTTCACCAATGGTGGGATGGCGATGTGGGCTACAGCTTTCGCACGTCTCCCACCGCCGTTTTTGCCGCGCTGATCGCGCTGATTTGTCTGGTCTGTGCGCTTTTTGCGCCATGGATCGCGCCCCACAACCCCTTTGATCTGGCAACGCTCCAACTGGACAACGCCCGACTGCCCCCCGCCTGGAGTGTGGGTGGCAAATCGGAGTACTTTTTGGGCACCGATGACCAGGGCCGGGACATCCTCTCTGCACTCATGTACGGGGCCAGAATTTCCCTGGCCGTTGGCCTGGCTTCGGTGGTGCTGTCCCTGTTTGTGGGCGTGAGCCTGGGGCTGCTGGCCGGATTTCTGGGGGGATGGGTGGACGGACTGCTCATGCGCCTGTGCGATGTGATGTTGTCCTTCCCCGCCATCCTGGTGGCCCTGTTGATCGCAGGGGTCGGACGCGCCCTGTTTCCCAACGCCCATGAGTCACTGGCATTCGGCGTGCTCATCGTCTCCATCTCCTTGACCGGCTGGGTGCAGTACGCCCGCACCGTGCGCGGCAGCACCATGGTGGAGCGCAACAAAGAGTACGTGCAGGCGGCCCGCGTGACCGGTGTGGCACCGCTGCGCATCATGCGCAAACATGTGCTGCCCAACGTGCTGGGACCGGTGCTGGTGCTGGCCACGATCCAGGTGGCAACCGCGATCATCACGGAAGCCACGCTGTCCTTCCTGGGTGTGGGCGCGCCACCAACGTCCCCTTCTCTGGGCACCTTGATCCGGGTGGGCAACGACTACCTGTTTTCCGGCGAATGGTGGATCACCATCTTCCCCGGCGCCATGCTGGTGCTGATCGCCCTGAGCGTCAATTTGCTGGGCGACTGGCTGCGTGATGCCCTCAACCCCCGTTTGCGGTAACCCTGTATGAGCTTGTTACAAGTTAAAAATCTGGTGGTGGAGTTCTCATCACGCAAAGGCACGCTACGCGCCCTGGACGATGTGTCCTTCAACATCGCGCCCGGTGAAATTTTGGGCGTTGTGGGTGAATCCGGTGCCGGTAAATCACTGACAGGCGCCGCCATCATTGGCCTGCTGGAGCCCCCGGGCCGCGTCGGCAGTGGCGAAATCCTGCTGGAAGGCCAACGCATTGACAACCTCCCTTACGCCCAGATGCGCGCCATCCGCGGGCGCAAGATTGGTGCGATCTTCCAGGACCCGCTGACCTCACTCAACCCGCTGTATTCGGTCGGGCGGCAGCTCATCGAGACCATCACCACCCACTTACCGCTCAATGCGAGCCAAGCGCGTGCGCGTGCCATCGAGCTGCTCAAAGACACCGGCATTCCGGCGGCCGAGCAACGCATTGACCACTACCCGCACCAGTTCTCTGGCGGCATGCGACAACGTGTGGTGATTGCGCTGGCGCTCGCCGCAGAGCCCAAACTCATCGTGGCCGATGAGCCCACCACGGCGCTCGATGTATCCATCCAGGCGCAGATCATCACGCTGCTCAAAACCATCTGCAAGGAGCGTGGCGCTGCCGTCATGCTGATCACCCACGACATGGGCGTGATTGCCGAAACCTGCGACCGCGTGGCCGTGATGTACGCCGGGCGCGTGGCCGAAATTGGCCCCGTGCATGACGTGATCAACCGCCCGTCACACCCTTACACCGCCGGCCTGATGGCCTGCATTCCCGACATGAGCCAAGACCGCGAGAACCTCCACCAGATCGATGGCGCCATGCCACGACTCAACGCGATTCCGCAAGGCTGTGCCTTCAATCCGCGTTGCACCAAAACCTTCGCCAAATGCGGGCAACAACGCCCCAACCTGATACAGGCCGGGAACACCCACGCGGCCTGCTGGTTGCACGAAACCGGAGGTGCCGCATGAGCGATACCCCACAACCCCTGGTCCGCGCCACCGACCTGGCCAAGACGTTTGACGTCTCGCCCCCCTGGTTGAACCGCGTCATCGAGCGCAAGCCCAAAATGCTGCTCAAGGCAGTGAATGGTGTGAGCTTTGACATCGAACGTGGCAAAACCCTGGCCCTCGTCGGGGAGTCTGGCTGTGGCAAAAGTACCGTCGCCCGTCTGCTGGTCGGTTTGTATGAGCCCACCCGTGGTGGCTTTCAGTTTGATGGGCAAGATGCCCATGCGGCCTTCAAGACGAAGGAAGGCCGCAAGCTGCGCCGCCGGGTGCAAATGGTGTTCCAGGACCCCTATGCCAGCCTGAACCCGCGCTGGACCGTGGGCGACATCATTGCCGAGCCACTGCGGGAGCATGAAATCCTGAGTGACAACGAGGCCATCGCGCAACGCGTTGTAGAGTTACTGCAATCCGTAGGCTTGTCAGCGCAAGACCGGGTGAAGTTCCCCCACCAGTTCTCCGGCGGGCAGCGCCAGCGCATCTCCATCGCCCGGGCCCTGGCCACTCAGCCGGAGTTTCTGGTCTGCGACGAACCCACGTCTGCGCTGGATGTGAGCGTTCAGGCACAGGTGCTCAACATCATGAAGGACCTGCAGCGCAAACACGGCCTGACCTATTTGTTCATCTCCCACAACCTGGCCGTCGTACGCCACGTGAGCGATCAGGTGGGTGTGATGTACCTGGGCGGCCTGGTAGAGCTGGCGGACAAACACACGCTGTTTGACACCCCACGCCATCCCTACACCCGCATGCTGCTGGAAGCCATCCCCAAGATGCACGACACCGGCAAAGCCCGCACCGCCGTGGCAGGCGAGGTGCCCAACCCGCTCAACCCGCCCACGGGTTGTGCCTTTCATCCCCGCTGCCCACACGCCAACCCACGTTGCAGCAGCGAAAAACCCGAGATGAAAAACTACACGGGAGTGCGTGTGGCATGCCACGCGGTCGAGGAAGGTCGTATTTAGGTCCGAACCAGGGCGGGCTAGGCCCGCCCTTGCAATGTGGGGTAGCCCACAATGTCCTGCAGCGCCGGGTAACCCGACACCGCAAACGACGCCAACCGCCCGCCCATGACGGCACCTTCCACACTGCCCACGTTCAGGCCGGTGTAAATCCAGTCGCCCGCCAGCGTAAGGTTGGTAAAGCCGCTGCCCCAGGCCTTGAGGCGCGCCTTGGTGCTGCCTGGGGGCGACGTGACATAACTCTCGGTTGGGTCGATATTGGCGCGCCAGAATTGCTGGTTGAAGCGCTGCACACCCACGCCCGGGTGTGCCGGGTCGGTGCGCAGCAGGCTGAAGTCCAGGCCCACGGGATCACCCGGTGGATTCACCACATTGGTGGTGGCCAGGGGCAACAGCGGCCCGATGCTGGCCTGCAGGTACTGCACACACTGCGCCTGCACACGGGCATGGGCACGGGCCGGGTAGCCGGTGTCGGTAAACGGTGGCGGGGCTTCGTACTCGGCCATAGCGCCGCTGAAGTACCACAGCGATTTGGGGGCTGACGCCTGCGGCCAATCCTCCCACTGCAGCAGGTGGGTGAAGTCCACCTGGCCGTCCAGCGGGTTCAGGTAGGTGGCGCCAATCACGGTGTCGGTCGGGTTCTGGAACGGGATGTCCCAGCCCAGTTCGGTGGTGCTGCGGTTCATCCACAGCTGCATGGTCTGGGTCTGCACCGTGGTCACCTTGTCCACCATGGTGCGCCACGGCAGGCTCGTGTCCAGCAGCTCGCGGCACAGGTAGGGCACGGCGCCAATCGAGATGGCGAACACCAGTTGGTCAAAGCCCTCACCCGCACGCAGCGTGCGGTGTGCCACGGGCTGCCAGCCGCTCCAGTACGACTCCAGGTCCACCCGCCCATCCCGCAGCGCATCGCCCTGCTCCAGCTGCTCGTGGCGTGGCTGGCCCGGCCACGATGGCAGGCCCTTGACCGAGATCAGCGGCTCGTAAGGGCGGTGTTTGTCTTTCAGCGTGGCCTGCACGGCGAAGTGCACCTCCTCCACCTGCGATTGGTCGGCACTGAGCTTCAGCGACTCGACCTTGTGGAAAAATTCGAACTTCACACCACGCTGGCGCAGCACCTCATACAGCGGCGCAATCACGGTCTCGCCCGTGCCGGCCTCAAACAACCAGGCAAAGGCGCCCGCGTAAGCAAAGCTGCGCAGCGTCCAGTGCAGGTAGCAGCCCGCGCCCATCAGCGCCGTGCGTGCGGTATCGCCCTTGGGGTATTGGTAGGACAGGTTCACCGTGTTCAGCGCCATGGGGCTGGATGCCACCATCACCGACGCGCCGTGGCGCACCAGCCAGTCGCTGAAGTTTTCTTCGTCCAGTGGGTCAAAGCCTTTGGTGGCCACTTCGTCCGCAATACAGCCACGCACGATGGCCAGCAGGAACTCGGCCACGATGAGCAGGCGGCGCAGCTCGGTGTTGTCTTTCACCAGCGTTTCGGCCGCATCGCGCACCCAGTGCCAGGCAGCGTCCAGCGCCTTCCACAGCGCCGAGTCCACGCCGTGCAGCGCCACGGATTCCGATTGGAGGATAGCCACTATACCCTTCACCATCGTGCGTCCCAGTGCCCATTGGGCAGACTTCACCAGCCCCAGGTCGGCATAGGCGTGCGCATGGTGGTCCAGCAGCGCGTCCAGCACATCGGCGGTGGCGGCAATCCAATGGGCCACCGACTGCAGCTTGGCCATGGAGGCTGGGTCGCCCGGCACCAAGGCATTGCGTGGCGAGGTGAAGGGCCAGCGGGTCATCTTGCCGTCGATGTACTCCCACATCAGCACAAAACTCTCGGGCTTGAAGGCTTCTTCAAAAGTGGCCAGCGGCTGGTCCGGCGTGCGGCCCAGGGCTTCGTAGCAGCGGCGCATCACCGGCAGTGCGTTGTAGTAGCTGCCCAAAAAGCCGTGGATGCCGTGTTCCTCGATGCGCATGTGCTCACCGCGTGCGGTGGCGCATTTGCCGCCCAAGCGCCAGCCCATCTGGTAGAGCGTGATGTCCAGTGACTGCTCCCAGCCGGGCTGGCTGGTCAGTTCAAACGCGGTGGTGAGTGCGGAAATACCACCACCCAGAATGGCCACCTTGCGGGGCCGGGCAGATGGAGACAGGGGACTTGCATCAGGGGTGGCAATGGGCACGACGGACTTTCAGGATGCTGCAACAGCACGGCGCCGCCACAAAGCCTGAAAGTTTAAGCCTCCCACCCCGCATCGCGCAGGGCGCCAAGAAACTTTTCCCGGTGCTCGGCCTTCACAAAAGGGTGGCCAAACATGAGGGACTGCAAGTTGTAGCCCCTCCCGCTCAGCGCCTTGGTCAGGCTGTCTTGTGCAGACGCCATATCTCCCACCGCCGACAGGCAGGCCGCCATCAGCAGGTGGTTGAAATACCAGTCGGCACGCTTGGCGGTGGCCTCGCGGGCGTAGCGCACCGCGTCGGCATAGCGGCCATCGATAAAGCAGGCAATCGCGCGGCTGCGGATCCATAGGCTCAGGTGCGGGTCGTGCGGGCTGGCGTCGATGGCCTGCAGGATGAACTCCTCGGCCTCTTCGGTGCGGCCCGAGAACACCAGCAAGCGCCCCAGCTCGCCCGCCGCGGCCGAGGCCTGCGGGTACAGGGCCAGCGCACACTCCATCTCGGCAATGGCGGCCTCCATCTGGCCGGCGCACGACAGGGCCGTGCCCAGCGTGAAGTGGGCAAAGGCATCACGCTCGTCATTGCGCACTGCCACCAGGGCCAAGCGGTTGGCCTCCGCCACAGTGGCGCGTGGGTCTTCGGCCCAGGCGCCCCAGATTTTGGCCAAGTGGGTAAAGGCCATCAGCGACAGGCTGGGCGAATCGTTGGGCTTGATCTCCAGCGCCCGTGTCAGCAGGGCTTGCGCCTGCACCACGTGGTCGGGCGTGGTGCGCCAGAAATGCCAGCGCGCCCGCATCAGCAGGTCCCAGTGCTCCAGACTCTGGTTGGGCACCTCGGCAGCCACCTTCTCCTCGCTGTGCAGGTAGACCGGCTCAATGGCGCTGACGATCTGCGCCGAAATCTCGGCCTGGATGGCAAACATGTCCGTCAGGGGCCGGTCAAAGCGGTCAGACCACAGAGTCTCTGCGGTGGAGGTGTCCACCAGCTCGGCCGTCATGCGCAGGGTCTGCCCTGCCTTGCGCACCGTGCCCGACACCAGATAACGCGCGCGCAGCGCCTGCCCCACGGCTTGGCTGCTGTCGCTGGACTTGCGGTAGGCAAACGACGAGTTGCGCGACACCACCAGCAGCCAGGGCGAACGGGTGAGGTAGCTGATGATGTCCTCGGCCAGCCCATCCGAAAAATATTCCTGCGCGGGGTCCGCATTCAGGTCCACAAAAGGCAGCACCGCAATGGTGCGGCGGTAGGCCGGCTGGTCGGACGCGCGGCCCTGGCTATTGGCAGCGCGCACAGGCGCCGCGGCGGGTGCAGGGCTCTCGGCCATACGCATGGTGAAGCGGTAGCCGCGCCCGGGCACGGTGGCAATCGCATCGCCCCCCAGAATGCGCCGCAGGCTGGAGACGTGCACCTGCAGGTTGTTCTCTTCCACCACCAAGCCGGGCCAGACCAGGTCAAACAGCTGTTTTTTGCTGACCAACTGGCCCGCATGGTCTACCAGCACACACAGCACATCAAAAGCCCGGGCGCCCACCATGACGGGTTGGCCATCGCGCAACAGGCGGCGTTCATGCCGTTGCAGCACGCACGCTCCAAAAACACTGATGTCGGAATCGTTTTTGGCGAGGGAAGGTGTCACGGGCAAAGCGATCTTTCTTGGCGGTCCTGAAGACCTGGTCAGTCACGAATTCAGGAATTTTAAGGAGTGATTGAGGACTTTTGGGGAGCAACTCAGCAAACTCAGCCCAAGTCGTTGAAAGAAAAGAACATTCCATGCCAAAAACCACCGTGACTGCTCCACAAAACCCCATGTCTTACGAGCCACGCCCATCCCAGGGAGTGCAATGGCAACAGACCGTTGTCATGCGCAACGCGCAAAAGCAGGAGGAAGCCTTCAGCATCGGCCCGGACGGCTGCGTGTGGAGCTTTATCGCCGACAGCGGTGACAGCCGTTTTGACGCCAGCGGCCAGCGCCTGGAAAATCTGGGCCTGAAGGCCGATTTTCTGACCGTGGGCCGCAATGTTGCGGGCGCCTTGGTGGTGATTGCGGCCAAGGGGCTGAACACCCAGTACCGGACCGAAACTCCGGTAACCGCGCTGGACGCCGCAGAAAGCCTGGGCCGCCGCTGGTCGCCCGCCCAGTCCATCCACCTGCCAACCATCCAGGGCGCCACAGGTGTGCGCCGCCTGTACACGCAGTCCGACTTCAGCGGCATGCGGATTGCCATGATCGTGGACACCGAACAGCCCGGCGTCGGCAGCAGCTATGTGATGGCCTGCTCCCAGTGGCACGACAGCGGCCCGGGCCCGTTTATTCTGCTGCCCCCCTTGGGCGCCCCCGCGACGGGACAGGCCAGCAAGCCTGCGGGCCACAGCAGCCCGCCTCTCTTTCGCATGGCACATTCAGCATAAAAAAGACCTCTAGAGCACGCCAATACTGCGCGAGCAGCTATTGATTTAATAGCAATATCGCACCCCAGCGCTGCCCACCTGCTCAAGCCAGGTGGGGCGCATGCAGGTGGCACCACATGTGCACCTTGGACACATACCCACTCCCCACCCGCACTGCCAAGGGCTCGGTCCCAAAGGGCACAAAACCGAAAGACGCGTACAAGCCACTGGCTGCAGCGTTGCCCTCGGTCACCGTGAGCTGCACCAGCAGCGTGCCGTTGCGGCTGCGCCCATAGTCGAGCACAGCTGCCACCAACTGGCGCCCCAAGCCCAGACTGCGGTGCTGGGCATCCACATACATGCCAAACAGCGTGGCTTTGTGGCGGGCCTTCTCCCGCGGCTCAAACGACAGGCCCGCCAAGCCCACCAGCGCGCCCTGCTCCCAGGCGCCGAACAGCACTTCCGTGGCATCGTCACCAGCGGCCAGCCGGTTTTCCCACCAGCTGAGCGGAAAACCGCTGCGCTCGGTGGCGCTGGTGGTGAAGGCGTCCGGGTGCAAGGCATAGGCTTGCAGAATCAGCGCCCGGTAGGCCGCTGCGTGCTCGGGCGTCAAGCGGATGATGGGCATGGCAGGTCAGCGCTGCAACGCAGCTTGCGTCATCGCGGCCAAGGTGCCGCGCGTGCTGATGAGTTCAGGCTCCAGCACCACCTCGATCACCGTGCCATTCGGTCGCACCAGCGCGGCCAGCAGCTCGGCTTCAAAGTCGGCACTCTTGCGGATGGTGACGCCCGCATAACCATAGGCACGCGCCAGCGCCGCAAAGTCGGGGTTGTTCAGCGCCGTGCCCGCCACACGCTGCGGGTACTCGCGCTCCTGATGCATACGGATGGTGCCGTACATGCCGTTGTTCAGCAGCAGGATGATGCTCTTGGCACCATGCTGCACCGCCGTGGCCAGCTCTTGCCCGTTCATCAGAAAATCACCGTCACCGGCAATGGTGAAGGCAGTGCGCCCGGTGGTGATGGCGGCTGCAATGCCGGCCGGCACGCCATAACCCATGGCGCCATTGGTAGGTGCCAGCTGGGTCTTGTGGCCCGAAGCCAAGCCGGTGTAGCGGTAGAAGCGGTGCAGCCAGCTGGCAAAGTTGCCGGCGCCATTGGTCAGCACAGCATCTGCAGGAAGGTGCTTTTGCAGCGTGGCGATCACACTGGGCATGTCCACCAGGCCGCGGTCGTTGTCAGCGGGCAGGTCTTTGATCACGCTGGGCACGAGGTTGGCCTGGTAGTCGGCGTTGCAGCCCTGCGTCCAGGCCTCCCAGGGCACATTCACCGGCGCGGTCAACACCTCCAGCGAGCGGGCGGCGGCGCGCATGCTGGCGTGGATGGCCAAGTCGGCCTGGTAGACGCGGTTGAGCTCTTCGGCGCTGCTGTGGATGTGTACCAGCGTCTGCGCCGCCTTGGGTGCCTGCAACAACGTGTAGCCACCGGTGGTCATCTCACCCAGGCGTGGGCCAATGGCGATGATCAGATCACTCTCGCGCACACGTTTGGCCAGCGCCGGGTTGATGCCAATGCCCACATCGCCCGCGTACTGCGGATGGTGGTTGTCAAAGGTGTCCTGAAAGCGAAACGCATTGCCTACCGGCAGGCGCCAGTTTTCGGCAAAACGCTGTAACGCCTGTGCGGCCTGCGGCGTCCAACCACCGCCGCCCGCGATGACAAACGGGCGCTCCGATTTCAATAGCAGTTGGCGCAGATTGCGCAAGGCTCCAGGGTCGCTCCAGGCCTCCACCGGCTCTACCCGGGCCAGCGGTTGCGGTAGCTTGCCAGCCGCATCGGCCACCAGCGGCTGCGTCAGCATGTCTTCGGGCAACACCAGCACCACAGGGCCGGGGCGGCCATTCATGGCGGTGGCAAAGGCGCGTGCGATGTATTCGGGAATGCGCGCCGCGTCATCAATACGCTCCACACGTTTGGCCATGCCCAGTGCGCTGGGGCCGAACATGACGCGGTAGTCCATCTCCTGAAAGGCCTCGCGGTCGCGCTGGTCACTGGCCACGTCACCCACCAGCAGCACCATGGGTGTGGAATCCTGGAACGCCGTGTGCACACCAATGCTGGCGTTGGTGGCGCCGGGCCCGCGCGTCACGAAACACACGCCGGGGCGGCCGGTGAGCTTGCCGTGGGCCTCAGCCATGAAGGCGGCACCGCCCTCTTGGCGGTTCACGACAAATTGGATCTGCTCGCGGTACAAATGAAAACCATCCAGCACGGCCAGGTAACTTTCACCGGGTACACCAAAGGCGTGGGTTACGCCCTGTTCAACCAGGCATTGCACCAGCAGGTGGCCGGCGAGTTGGGAGATTGGAGAAGCTGTAGTCATGCACTCCATTGTGCCGCCAACATTCCGCACATTGTTTGATGCACACCGTCATGTTGCGCAAGCTATAGTGCCAATGCCGTGCACGCTCATTGAGTTAGTAGTGCAACTGTGCGAAGACACAATGTGTCTTGCTGTTCAGCTGGAGAGCAGCCCCATTTCGGGAGGATTAAATGGTCGGATTAAGATTCAGCAGACAGACTGCATCTCTGGCTTTGCAGCATGGGCATTGGTAGGCCTCAGAGGAGATAGCCAATATGGCAGGCTTACAAAAAATCGGTCGGAACGACCCATGCTGGTGCAAGTCCGGCAAAAAGTACAAGCACTGTCACCTCAATCGAGAAGCAGAGAAGCCACTGCCTACGGCTGCGCTCCTAAACCTCAATCGCCAGCAATT
Organism: Rhodoferax sp. TS-BS-61-7; assembly: GCF_002943465.1. Lineage (GTDB taxonomy): Bacteria > Pseudomonadota > Gammaproteobacteria > Burkholderiales > Burkholderiaceae_C > Allorhodoferax. The sequence goes on along the minus strand of NZ_PTQY01000002.1, from coordinate 351,244 downwards.
TATAAAGAAAGAATGCTTGCACCCGCATGCAGCGCAAGGAGTGTGCAACGGCATCATTGATGCCCACACGGTTCAAAGAGCTCGCACTCTTCAAAGTCTATTGGACAGCGACAACCATGTCCATACTTTTTATCCTGCCGAGAGAGATGCAGGTGGTCTTCTAAAGGTTCATAGGAAAGGCTGGAGGAAAGCATCAACGTTTACCGGCTTCTGTGGTACCCATGACTCACAAACATTCGCACCATTGGAAGTAGATGCATTTCGTTTTTCTGCAGAGTCAACCTTCCTTCTAAGCTATCGTGCGCTCTGTCACGAGCTATATCAGAAGCAAGGCGCTGCACGCTCGCTAAGGCAGCTTGCCCCATTACTTGACCGTGGGCTGCCACCACTAGAACAGGAAGAGATTCAGCGGCGCAATGAAATACAAATCGCCGGAAATCAGAAAGCGGTTGGCGAACTCGTATCTCAAAAGCATTGGGCCGATCAAGCCCTTCTTTCGCAGACGTACTCAGACTGGAGATTCGTGTGTTTGGAGTTTGAAGGTCCGTTATGCATCGCCACATGCGGGGCGCCAACGCCGACAAAAGACATTGAAGGCAACCAACTTCAGGTGTTGCATGACCCGAACAACCAGCTGCAGCATTTGTATCTATCAGTGGTCTCGTGCCCAGTCGGCGCCGCGGTAGTCCTAGGATGGAGAAAGGAGTTCGTAGCGCCAGAAAAAATGGTCGAATCACTCCTGCGACTCCAAAATGACATGCTGGCAACTTTTATCGTCCAGTATGTGTTTGCTCATCTTGAGAACGTCTGCTTCTCTGAAAGTTGGTGGAGCACCCTTGACTTGAAGCAACAACATCACATTCGCCAGCTTGCGGGCATCGCCAACCCTTACTACACCCAGCCTCCCTATTCAACGGAGTCTTTGGTTCCTTGGAAGCTTGCCTCGTTACATCGATATGGTGAAGCCTAATCGCCCTCTAAAGACCTGACTCGGGAAGACGAGCACGTCACTTACGTCAGACTTTTTAGTCAAATTGCCGCGCTCACTCGGCAGAACATATTTAACGACGAACTAGCTGGATATCAGCCATTTTTGGAGTGGGCGAAATATCCACTATGACGACAGTGCCAGTCCTCCACCCAAATGCCAAGCCTGACCATGACCGCGTGCGCGCAAAGCCTGCACAGCCTGCAGACTGCGCCCTCCGCTGCGGCAGAAAAACACCAGGGGGCGGTGGCCTTCATCCAACCAGGCTGGCAGGTGCTGGCCCAGGGTGGCCAGTGGCACATTACACAGCGCCGGTGTGGACCAAGGCAGGCTGTGTTGGCCCACCGCGTGTTCAAACGGCTCGCGCACATCCACCAGCAGCGCGTCAGGGTGGCTTTGCAGAAACGCGGGCAAGGTAGCGGCGGTCAGTGAGCTCTCTTGCATATCAGGCAAAGACGCTGCGGGTACCACAGGGGTGATCGCTGGCGGTTGCACCGCGGTCGCGGCGCTTTGCAGGGCCGCGCCACAGCGGGCAATACGCGCGCAGGCTTCGTCTATCAGCGCGTCATCGGTGAGCGCACCAATGGAGAGGCGTGCCGCGCCCTCCGCCTGCCAGGCCGGCAGTCCCATGGCGCACAGTACAAAGCTGGGCTCCGCCTTGGCCGCGCTGCAGGCACTGCCTGCACTAATGCGCATGCCGGCCGCGTCAAACAGGTTGAGCAACGCCTTGCTGGACAGGCCCGGCACCGAAAAATTCAGCGTGGTGGGCAACGAGCCGTCGAAGGGCATGTTGAACACCAACCCTGGAAAGGCATTACGCAGTGCTTCGGCCAAGCGCAGGCGCGCCTGCTGCAAAAAGGTGGTGGAACGGAACACCCCACCCTCCCCCGTTTCCAGCGCCTGCAGCACCGCGCCCAGGGCCGCAATACCCGGCATGTTCTCCGTGCCCGAACGCTGGCCCGCCTCCTGCCCACCACCCACCATCAGCGGCGTGAACGGACTGCCGGCACGCACATACAACATGCCAATGCCCTTGGGGGCGTAAAGCTTGTGGCCTGAGAACGGTGCGTAGTCGATGCGCGTGCCTTGCAGGTTCAAACTCAGCTTGCCCAGCGCCTGCACACAGTCCACCAGCCACAGCGCACGGGAGTTCGTCGCGTGCAGCAACGCCTCGATACCTGCGATGTCAGAGATCACGCCGGTTTCGTTGTTGGCGGCCATGGTGCACAGCAGGCCGGCATGGGCGATGTGGGCTTGCAGAAAGGCCATGTCATGCAGACCGTTGCGGTCCACGGGCACTTCCACAATGGGCAGGTTCAGGCCCAGCACGCGGTTCCAGTGCGCCAGGCTTTGCGGCACGGCCTTGTGTTCGGTGGCGCCCACCAAGAGCGGACCGTCCACGCGCTCGCCCGCATCACGGCGTTCGCGCAACGCGCACAGGGCAGAGAGCACGGCAGTCTGTATGCCTTCGGTCGCGCCACTCACAAACAGCAGACGCCCTGCCCCCACGCCCAGCAGGCGGCTGGCACGTGCCCGCACGTCATCGACCCATGCCCGGGCACGCAAGCCGGTGCAGTGGCTGCTGCTGGGGTTGCCAAACTGCGCTTCCATGGCCTGCAGGGCCGCATCGCGTGCCGCAGGCAGCAGCGGCGTGGTGGCATTGCAGTCCAGGTAAATCTCGGTCAGCGGGGTGTACATGGCGGGCCTTGCAAGCAGTTGTAATTGCTGCAAATCTTAGGTGGCCCACCGCAAAAATTCGTTTCGTATTTACCGAATAATCGGCGCTTTGTAGAATGAACGTTCTTTTAATAAGAAGATTAGCAGCATGAAAGAACTAGACCGCATGGACCGCGCCATCCTGGGCGCATTGCAGGAAGACGGCACGCTGTCGGCCGCCCAGCTCGGCGAGAAGGTGGGTTTGTCATCCACGCCTTGCTGGAAACGCGTCAAGGCCATGGAAGAGTCTGGCCTCATCGAGAAGCGTGTGGCCATCGTGAACCGTGCGCAGGCCGGTCTGCCGGTGACCGTGTTTGTGAGCCTGCGCACCAACCGGCACGACGAAGCCTGGCTGCGCAAGTTTGCGGCCTCGGTGTCTAGCATGCCGGAGGTGATGGAGTTCCACCGCATGAGTGGCGATGTGGACTACCTGCTCAAGGTGGTGGCCGCCGACATTGCAGGCTACGACCGCTTCTACAAACGGTTGATTCAGAACGCGCAGCTGGCGGGGGTGTCGTCGGCGTTCTCGATGGAGGAGATCAAGAGCACCACCGCGCTACCATTGTGATAGCTGCTCGCGCAATACCCATAATGGCTAGAGGCCAATTTAAGCGCTAACTGCAGTGTGAGCACAGTGGTAGGCACCGCTGCCACGGTGCAACACCGTGTCGGTGGGCAACACGTCGCCAGGCTGGTAGCTGGGGCCGTGGTTCAGGCGCTCGTAGACCGGGGCAAAGTCGATGCGGGCCAGACCCAACAGGTCGTCCAGGCTGTCCAACACAAAGTAGCTTTCCTGAAAATCGTCAATGCGGTAATTAGTGCGCATGACGCGCTCCAGCTCAAAACCAATGCGGTGCGGCGACGCACTCTGCACCGCGTACACACTCTCGGTAAAGCTGGAGGCAATGCCCGCGCCATAGATGCGCAAGGCCTGCGCACCGTTCACCACTTCCTTCACCAACCCAAACTCCACCGTGTACCAGTAGACCCGTGCCAGCTCGGTCAGCTTGCCGATGCGCTGCGCGCGCAGCCCGGCCTCGCCATACATCTGGATAAAGTCCGCCATCACGGGGTGCATGAGCATGGGCACGTGGCCGAACACGTCATGAAAGACATCAGGCTCCTGCAGGTAATCCAGCTGGTTCGCCCCGCGGATGAAGTTGCCGCTGGGGAAACGCCGGTTCGCCAGGTGCTCAAAAAATACCTCGTCCGGAACCAGCCCCGGCACGGCCACCACCTGCCAGCCCGTTTGCGGCTTTAGCACGTCGTTGAGCTCTGCAAAGTTGGGAATGCCCTGGGCCGAGATCGGCAGGTGGCGCATGCCCTCTACAAATTCGGCGCAGGCCAGCCCGGGCAGCAGCGCGGTTTGTCGTTCAAACAGCGTCTTCCACACCGCGTGGTCTTGCGCGGTGTAGTGCTCCCAGCGCTGAGGAATGGTGTGGTCATGTGCCATGCCCGCGTTCCTTATCGCACCGCCAGCACCGTGCCGCGGCACTCGCCAAAGCCAATGCGCCGTGCGCCCGCACGCGCGCAGCTGCCGCGCAGGATGATGCTGTCGCCGTCCTGCAAGAAGGTGCGCGTTTCTCCATTGGCCAGCGTGAGCGGAACCTTGCCACCCTGCGTCAGCTCCAGCAACGAACCGCCCTGCTCCGGTGCCGGGCCCGACAGCGTGCCGGTGCCCAGCACATCGCCTGGGCGCAGGTTGCAACCGTTCACCGTGTGGTGGGTCACCAGCTGCGCCAGCGTCCAGTAGGCGTCGCGCATATTGGATTCCGACAAGCGTTCGCCCGCGCTGCCCGCGGCGCGCATGGCGGGCGTCTGCAGCCAGACTTCGAGCTGCACATCCAGCGCACCTGCGCTGCGGTTGTGTGCCGAATCCAGGTACTCCAAGGGCTGCGGGTCGTCCGCACTGCGCGTGAAGGCGGCGCGGAACGGCGCCAGTGCCTCCATCGTCACCAACCAGGGCGACACGGTGGTGGCAAAGTTCTTGGCCAAGAAAGGGCCCAGCGGCTGGTACTCCCAGGCCTGCACATCGCGCGCGCTCCAGTCGTTGAGCAGCGTGAGGCCGAATAGGTGGTCTTCCGCCTCCGCTATGGAAACAGGAGCACCCAGCGCATTGTCCATGCCGACCCAGGCCGCTATTTCCAGTTCATAGTCGAGCCGCGCAGTGGGTCCAAAGTCCGGCACCGTAGCGCCGGGCTTTAACGTTTGCCCACGCGGGCGGTGAAACTGCTGGCCGCTGGCACCGATGCTGCTGGCGCGGCCGTGGTAACCAATGGGCACCCACTTGTAGTTGGGCAAGAGCGGGTTGTCTGGGCGGAACAGCTTACCCACGGTGGTGGCATGGTGGATGCCGGTGTAGAAGTCCGTGTAGTCGCCCACCTCGCAGGGCAGCCCCAGCTCCACCTCGGTCTGGCGCAGCAGCGCGTCCGTCCACACCTCCTTAAGAGCCGAGCCCTCGCGCAGGCCTTCCCAAATGGCCAGACGCAGCGCGCGACGCTCTGCCACGGGCGCCGCCATCAGACGCGTCATGTCGTTGTGGTCGATGAGGCCCGTGGCATGCAAGTCCAACACACGGTCGCCAATGGCCACGCCAATCTGCCAGGGTTCCAGCCGGTTGTGGCGAAAGCGGCCAAACGGCAGGTTCGGGATGGGAAAGTCGGTGTCCGCCACGTTGGCCGACTCCACCCAGCTTTGCGTCGCCGGGTCATGCGTGGCGTCCAAGGTGATAGCGGGTGCGCTCATGCCTTGGCCCCCAGCTCTTTGGTATGCAAAAACGCCGCATGTTTGGGTGCACGTTTGGTCACGCTCCATTCCTCCAGCATGGCCCACTTGACCGCATCGGCCTGCGCAATCTTGGCAATCTCTTCGGGGTCCGGGCAGGCCAGTTCCAGGCGGTGGCCGTTGGGGTCGAAGAAGTAAATGCTATGGAACATGCCGTGGTCGGTCACGCCCAGCACATCCACGCCCTGTGCCTCCAGGTGTGCCTTGAATTCCAGCAGCTCCGCGCGGTCTTTCACGCGGAAGGCGATGTGCTGCACCCACTCGGGCGTGTTCGGGTCGCGGCCCATGGGGGGCTGCGTAGGCAACTCGAAGAAGGCCAGCACATTGCCCATGCCGGCGTCCATGAAGATGTGCATGTAGGGGTCGGGTGCCTTGGTGCTGGGCACCAGGTCTTCGGCAATGGCCAGCACAAAGTCCATGTGCAGCATCTTCTGGTACCAGAGCACGGTCTCTTTGGCGTCTTTGCAGCGATAGGCCACGTGGTGGATGCGGTCGATTTTCATGGTGTTTCCTCGGGCCGATTAATAGCGTGTTGTTATGCAGTTTCGAGTGCGCCACGTTGAATTTGGTCGCGCTCCAGCGACTCAAACAGGGCCTTGAAATTGCCCTCTCCAAATCCTTCATCACCCTGGCGCTGGATGAATTCGAAAAACACCGGGCCCAGCTGGGTTTGCGAGAAGATTTGCAGCAGCAGCCGTGGTGTGCCGCCCTCGGTGGAGCCATCCACCAGAATGCCGCGCGTCTGCAACTCGGGCACCGGCTGACCGTGGCCCGGCAAACGGCCTTCCAGCATCTCGTAGTACACCTCATTGGGCGCGGTCATCAGCGGCACGCCGGCCAGCGCCAGTTTGTCCACGGTGGCGATCAGGTCATCGCAGATCAGCGCAATGTGCTGGATGCCTTCGCCGTTGAACTTCATCAAATACTCTTCAATCTGCCCACCACCCTGGCGCGCCTCTTCGTTCAGCGGGATGCGGATCTTGCCGTCGGGTGCGGTCAGCGCCTTGGAGGTCAGGCCGGTGTACTCGCCCTTGATGTCAAAGAAACGGATTTCGCGGAAGTTGAACAGGCGCTCGTAATAGTCAGCCCAGAAGGCCATGCGGCCACGGTAGACGTTGTGCGTCAGGTGGTCGATCAGCTTGAGGCCATGGCCCACGGGGCGGCGGTCCACGCCTTCGATGAATTCGAAGTCGATGTCGTAGATGGACTTGCCGTCCTCGTAGCGGTCAATCAGGTACAGCGGTGCGCCGCCAATGCCCTTGATGGCAGGCAAGTTGAGTTCCATGGGGCCGGGACGCAGCTCCACCGGTTGGGCGCCCAGCTCCAGGGCACGTTTGTAGGCCAGGTGCGAATCCTTCACCCGAAACGCCATGCCGCAGGCACTGGGGCCGTGCTCGGCAGCAAAGTAACCGGCCACGCTTTTGGGTTCGCGGTTGACGATGAAATTGATCTCGCCCTGGCGGTAGAGCACCACGTCTTTGGAGCGGTGTTTGGCCACCAGCGTGAAGCCCATGCGTTCGAACACCGGCTCGATCACACCCGCGATGGGCGACGCAAACTCCACAAATTCAAAGCCCATCAGGCCCATCGGGTTGTCAAACAAATCACCTGTTGCAGTGGCCATGGTCGTGCTCCTCAAACGCTGTTCTTGAAGCCTTGATTGTGGTCATTTGGACATGCAAAGGGTGTGCAAGTTGCAGGTCGCCAGCCCACTGAGATGCATAATTTATGCATGAAACCTGAGAAACACGAAGACTCATTGCTGGATAGCTTTGATATCAGCCTTCTTGCTGCACTGCAGCGCGATGCACATGCCACCCACCAGCAAATTGGGGAGCAGGTACATCTATCGGCCTCGCAGGTCAGCCGTCGGGTGCAACGGCTACAGGCCAGCGGCATCATCCGTCGTTATGTGGCGCTGCTGGAGCCCGCGGCCATTGGCCTGGGCGTGCGCGCCATTTCCTATGTCACGCTGACCCGCCACAGTGGGGACGAAGGCTTGGCGTTTGAACGCGAGATTGCCAGCTTCCCCGAGGTGCTGGAGTGTTACTCGGTGGCCGGTGAATCGGACTACATCCTGCAGATCGTGGCGGCCGACCTCAGCGTGTTGTCGGAACAAGTGCTGCGTCGCCTGACCCGCATCCAGGGCGTGGGAAGTATCCGCTCCAACATCGTGCTCGCCCGCATCAAGAGCAGCACCGAGCTGCCTTTGGCGCACCTCAAACGTGGTGCCGGCTAGGTTTCGGCGCCGAGCTACACCATCAGCCGGTAACCAACGGCTGTTTCTGTCAGCAGATGCTGCGGCTGGCTCGGGTCGGCCTCCAGCTTTTGCCGCAGATGGCCCATGTAAATGCGCAGGTAGTGGCTCTGGTCGGCGTGCGATGGCCCCCACACCTCGCGCAGCAACTGGCGATGCGTCAGCACGCGCCCCGCGTTGGCCACCAGCACCAGCAACAGGCGGTATTCGATAGGGGTGAGATGCACTTCGGTACCCGCACGGCGCACCAGCCGGGCCTGACGGTCTACCTCTACCTCGCCAAATACAAATAGCGAATCGTCGGCTTTGCCCTCGGCACTGGCCGCGCGGGGGCGGCGCAGATTGGCGCGCACGCGGGCTAGCAGCTCCCCCACGCCAAAGGGTTTGGTCAAGTAGTCGTCGGCACCGGCGTCCAGCGCGGCAATCTTGTCGCCCTCGTCACTGCGGGCAGACAGCACCACGATGGGCACGGCCGACCAGCTACGCACATCACGGATCACCTCCAGCCCGTCGCCATCGGGCAGGCCCAGGTCCAGCACCAGCAGGTCGGGCTTGCGGGTGGCGGCGTCGCGCAGGCCCAGCTGCGCGGTCTCGGCCTCAAACACCTGCCAACCTTCGGCCTCCAGCGCCGCGCGCACAAAACGGCGGATCTGGGGCTCGTCTTCAATCAGAACGGCAACGGGCGCAGGGGTAGACATGGGGCTTAAAGTTCGTCGGCTTCGGTAGGTGCCTGGGGCGGCGCACGCCGCGGCAAGGTGATGGTGAATTCTGCACCACCGCCATCGGCATTGCGTGCGCTGATGCGCCCTTTGTGCGCGTCCACCACGGCTTTGCAAATAGCCAGGCCCAGGCCCACGCCGCGCGTGGACGACTCGTTTTTGCCACGGGTAAATTTCTCAAACAGGTCCACCTCCCTGCCCTGACTGGCGGGCGGCAGGCCGGGGCCGTAATCACGCACCCGCAGCTCCAGCGTGCCAGACGTCACCTGCGCCGACACCTCCATGGCGGGCGTACGCACCGGGGTACTTACACCGTACTTGGCAGCGTTCTCCAGCAGGTTGACGAGCAGACGCTCCATCAACCCGGCATCAAACTCCACCAGCGGCAGATCGGGGGCAATGGCGGTGTGCACCGTGAGCGGCCCCAGCGCGTGCCGTGCGGCACGGATTGCACCGCCCACCACTTCCTCCACCGACTGCCACTCCAACCGAAGCTCCACCTGGCCACTCTCCAGCCGGGCCATCTCCAGCAGGTTGCCCACCAACGCACCCAACTCGCGTGCTTCATGACTTACGGCGTCGGCCGAAGCCTTCTGGTCTGGCGTCAGCGGCATGGAGCTAGCTAAAGATTCGGCCTGACCGATGAGTGCTGTAAGCGGCGTGCGCACGTCATGCGACATTGCCGCCAGCAGCGTGTTGCGCAGACGCTCCGATTCCATTTGCACCACGGCGCCCTGCGCTACGTCCACATAGTGCACGCGCTCCAGCGCAATCGCAATTTGCCGCGCCAAGGTGTCGAGCTGCTGCACCTGTTCGGGAATCAGCAACCACCGGGCCTGCGCCGGCTGTAGCGCCAGCACACCGCGCACCCGCATGGGGGCTTGCAGCGGCACATAGTGCCAAGGGTTGGAAGGCAGGGTCGACGTGGCCATTCCAGCGGGTTGCCCGTTATTAAAAGCCCAATCGGCAATGCTGCCGTCCAGCCCCGGTGGCAGGTCTGCGGGCAACGCCAGCTGATCGCGGGAGTCGGGCAGCAGCATCTTGGCCTGGCCGCCAAAGGTACGTCGCACGGCGGCCTCGCCCAGCTCTACCACCTGCTCGGTCTGCAGCGCGGCGGACAGTTCACGTGTGAGCTCAAACAGCGCTTGCGCACGCCGCTCACGGCTGGCTGCAACAAAAGCCGAGAAACGCAGATTGGCGGTGAGCTGCCCGATCAGCAGGCCCACCACCAGCATCACCGCAAACGTCACCAGGTACTGCACATCACTCACCGCAAACGACAGGCGCGGCTGCACATAAAAGAAATCAAATGACGCCACGGACAACACCGCAGCCAGGCTGGCCGGCCCACGCCCCAGCTTCACGGCCACCAACACCACGCCCAACAAAAACAGCATGACGATGTTGGCCAGGTCAAACCAGGGCAACAAGGGCTGTGTGACCACGGTGGTGAGCAGACACGCCGCCACCGCACCACCGTAACGCATCCATTGCGTGCGCCAGCGCGAGGCAGCGGGCTCGTCGTCGACCCTGCGACCCAAGGGCTGCCCCAGCTTGCGCACGCTGTCGGTAAAACCCACCTCCACAATGTCCAGCGCGGGTGCCAGCGTCGCGAGCTGGCGTGTCAACGTCGGGCGCAACACGCGCAACAGGCCACGCCAGTGGTGCCGCACCGGGCGCCCCAGCACCAGCGTCGCGCAGTTCAGAGTCTGGGCCTGTTGTAAGAGCACCCTGGCAATGCTGTCCCCCGTCAGCACCGCGGTGCTGCCCCCCAGTTCCTCGGCCAGCTTGAGCACGGCCAGCGTGCGGTCGCGGTCCTGCGCGGCCAGCCGCTGCAGCGCCGGCGTTTCCACATAGGCAGCATGCCAACGCACATTGAGCTGCCCAGCCAGGCGTGCTGCCGTGCGCACCGCGTGTTCGGCCCCCGCCTGCGGACCCACACACACCAGCAGCGCACCCGAGGTGTTCCAGGCCGGTTGATCCGTGGTGTCCTGCTGGCGCGAGGTTTGTGCCAGGTGCTGGCGGTAGCTGCGCACATCGTCGCCCACGTGTTCGGCCGTGCGGCGCAGTGCAATCTCGCGCAGCGCGATCAGGTTGCCTTTGCGAAAGAAATTCTGGCTGGCGCGCTCCGCCTGCTGTGGGATGTAGACCTTGCCGGCCTTCAGGCGCGCCAGCAGTTCATCCGCCGTCACATCCACCAGTACGATTTCATCGGCCCCATCCAGCACGGTGTCGGGCACTGTCTCGTTCACGCGCACCCCAGTGATGGCGCCCACCGTACCGTTCAGGCTTTCCAGGTGCTGCACGTTGAGCGCGGTCCAGACATCAATGCCCGCATCCAGCAGCTCCTGCACGTCCTGCCAGCGCTTGGGGTGGCGGGAGCCCGGCGCATTGCTGTGGGCCAGCTCATCTACCAACAGCACATCGGGCTGCGCAGCCAGCGCGGCGTCAATGTCCAGCTCCAGCAGCACCTGGCCACGGTAGGCGATCTCCTGCAAGGGCAACACCTGCAGCCCAGTCTGCAGCTCCATGGTGTCCTTGCGGCCATGGGTTTCCACCACGCCCACCAGCACCCGCTGGCCGGCGCGCTGCGCCCGTTGCGCAGCGCTGAGCATGGCGTAGGTTTTTCCCACGCCCGCGTTGGCGCCAAAGTAGATGCGCAGCTTGCCGCGCTGCTGCGTGGCCTGCGCCTCTTGCAGCTGCGCCAGCAGGGCGTCTGGGTCGGGCCGTGAATCTGAAGGGCTTGCCATCTACTTAGTGTGCATCAAGCGCCAGATTCAGTTGCAGCACATTCACCACGGGTTCGCCCAGCACGCCCAGCAGCGGGCGTGTGGTGTGCTGCGCCACCAGTGCTTGCACAGCTTGCGGGGAGAGCTTGCGGGCGGCGGCCACGCGAGCCAACTGGTACTGGGCTGCTGCGGGGCTGATATGCGGGTCCAGCCCGCTGGCCGAGGCTGTGACAAGTTCCACCGGTACCGGGGCCGTGTTGGTGGGGTCAGCAGCGCGCAGCACTTTCAAGCGGCCTTTGGCAGCGTCCACCAGGGCCGGGTTCAGCGGGCCCTGGTTGGAGCCGCTGGAGGCGGCCGCATTGTTGCCAAACGGGCCAGTGGCCGAGGGGCGGCCCCAGAAGTGGCCGGGGTCGCTGAAGTTCTGGCCAATCAGGGCAGAGCCCACTGGTTTGCCATCCCGCACGATCAGGCTGCCATGCGCCTGGTGCGGGAAGACTGCCTGACCTACACCGGTGACGACCAGCGGGTAGGCCACGCCGGTGACCAGGGTGAGTGCCGAAAACAGAACCAGCAGAGGGCGAAGTGTTTTGTTCATGATGAGACTCCTTAAACCAGATTCAATGCAACGAGCAACAGGTCAATGGCCTTGATGCCGATGAAGGGCACGATCAGCCCGCCCAGGCCGTAGATGGCCAGGTTGCGGCGAAGCAGTGCGGCAGCACCCACGGGGCGGTATTTCACGCCCTTGAGTGCCAGCGGGATCAGCACCACGATGATCAGTGCGTTGAATATCACCGCCGACAAAATAGCCGAGTTCGGGCTACCCAGACGCATCACATTCAGCGCACCGAGTTGCGGGTAGGTGCTCACGAAAATGGCAGGGATGATGGCGAAGTACTTGGCCACGTCGTTGGCAATAGAAAAAGTGGTGAGCGAGCCCCGTGTCATCAGCAGCGCCTTGCCGGTCTCCACAATCTCCAGCAGCTTGGTCGGGTTGGAGTCCAGATCCACCATGTTGCCGGCTTCCTTGGCAGCCTGGGTGCCGCTGTTCATAGCCACCGCCACATCGGCTTGGGCCAGCGCGGGGGCATCGTTGGTGCCGTCTCCCGTCATGGCGACCAGGCGACCTTCAGCCTGGTAGCTGCGGATCAGCGTGAGTTTGTCTTCGGGTGTGGCCTCGGCCAGGAAGTCGTCCACACCGGCTTCGGCGGCAATGGCAGCTGCGGTGAGTTTGTTGTCGCCCGTGATCATCACGGTCTTGATGCCCATGCGGCGCAGCTCGCCAAAACGTTCCTTGATGCCGGCCTTGACGATGTCCTTGAGCTCCACCACGCCCAACACGCGGTTGCCATCGGCCACCGCCAGCGGCGTGCTGCCACGGCGTGACACTTCATCGGCAGCGCGCAGCACCTCGGGGGGCATGCTGGAACCCATGGCTTCCAGGTACTTGCGCACGGCATCTACCGCGCCTTTGCGCAGTTGGCGTGTGCTGTCATCGGGGCGTGTCAGGTCCATACCGCTCATGCGGGTCTGTGCGGTGAAGGCAACCTCCTGGGTCTTGCCCACCAGCGGCTCGATCTGCACCTTGCTCTGCGCCAGGGTCACGATGCTGCGGCCTTCGGGCGTTTCATCGGCCATGGAGGCCTGTGCGGCGCACAGGGCCAGCTGGTTCAGAGTGATGCCGGGTGCGGGAATGAACAACGCGGCCTGGCGGTTGCCGTGGGTGATGGTGCCGGTCTTGTCCAACAGCAACACGTCTACATCACCGGCAGCTTCGACTGCGCGGCCCGAGGTGGCAATCACATTGGCCTGCATCATGCGGCTCATGCCGGCCACACCTACAGCCGACAACAGACCACCAATGGTCGTGGGGATCAGGCACACCAGCAGCGCAATGAGTGCGGTGATGCTGACCACGGTGCCACTGCCCGCAGCCTCTACGCTGAAGATGGAAAACGGCAGCAGCGTGACCGTGACGACGAGGAACACGATGGTCAGCGCCACCAGCAGAATGGTCAACGCCACTTCGTTGGGAGTCTTCTGGCGCTTAGCGCCTTCCACCATGCCGATCATGCGGTCCAGAAACGACTCGCCGGGGTTGACGCCAATACGCACCACCAGCCAGTCGGACAACACCCGCGTGCCGCCGGTAACCGAGGCAAAGTCGCCACCGGACTCGCGCACCACTGGTGCCGATTCACCGGTGATGGCGCTCTCGTCCACTGTGGCTACCCCCTGGATGATTTCACCGTCCACAGGGATCATGTCACCGGCTTCCACCAGCACCACATCACCCTTGCGCAGGTTCTCGGCTTGTTCTGGCAACCAGGTGGAGCCATGGACGGGGTCCTTAAGCTTCTTGGCCCAGGTGCTTTTTTTCAGGCCTTTGAGCGAATCCGCCTGGGCCTTGCTGCGGCCTTCGGCCAGCGCTTCGGCAAAGTTGGCAAACAGCACGGTGAACCACAGCCACACTGCCACGGAGAGGATGAAGCCCGGCGAATCGCCCACGCTGCCCTGCAATGCCTGCAGGCCCAGCAAGGTGGTGACGATGCTGCCGATGTAGACCACAAACATCACCGGATTGCGCCACTGCACGCGGGGGTCCAGCTTGGCAAATGCGGCCCACACGGCGGGCTTGACCAGTGCCGGGTCCATTAGGGTTAAGGAAGTTTTGCTTGTCATAAAGTTATCTCGCAAATAAGGGGGGCGTTTATGCGGCGGGCCAGAGCATCAGGTGCTCCACCACAGGGCCCAGGGCCAGCGAGGGCACGTAGTTCAGCAGGCCCACCAGCAGTACCGTGCCCATCAACAGCACCACAAACAACGGGCCATGCGTGGGGAAGGTGCCAGCCGTAGCAGGCAGGCGCTTCTTGGCGGCCAGCGCGCCGGCAATCGCCAGCACCGGCACGATCACGCCAAAGCGGCCAAACCACATGGCAATGGCCAGCAGGTAGTTGTAGAACGGCGTGTTAGCCGACAGACCCGCAAAGGCGCTGCCGTTGTTGTTGGCAGCCGAGGTCAGCCCGTACAAGATCTCGGAGAAACCATGGGCGCCGGGGTTGGCAATGCCGGCCTTGCCCGCACCGGCCAGCACCGCAATGGCGGTACCTGCCAGCACCAGTATGGGGGTGACCAGAATCGCCATCGAGGTGAGCTTCATCTCATGCGACTCGATCTTCTTGCCCAGGTACTCGGGGGTGCGGCCAATCATCAGGCCCGCAATAAACACCGCCAGGATGGCGAAGATCAACATGCCGTACAGGCCGGTGCCCACGCCGCCAAACACCACCTCACCCAGCTGCATCATCACCATGGGCACCATGCCGCCCAGCGGCGTGAACGAGTCGTGCATGGCGTTCACGGCGCCGCAGGAGGCCGCGGTGGTGATCACGGCAAACAGGCTGCTGGCAGTGATGCCAAAGCGCGTTTCCTTGCCTTCCATGTTGCCGCCGCTCTGCAGGCTGCTGGCGGCTTGGTCCACACCCAGTGCGGCAATTTGCGGGTTGCCTGCCTGCTCGGCCGGCATGATGGCGGCCACGGCGATCACAAACATCACCGTCATGGCAGCCAGCACAGCCCAGCCCTGGCGCTGGTCACCCACCTCGCGGCCAAAGGCGAAACACAGCGCCGCAGGGATCAAAAAGATCGCCAGCATCTGCAAGAAGTTGCTCAAGGGCGTGGGGTTCTCATACGGATGGGCCGAGTTGGCGTTGAAGAAACCACCGCCGTTGGTGCCCAGCATCTTGATGGCCTCTTGCGACGCCACCGGGCCCTTGGGCAGGGTTTGCATGGAGGTGCTGGTGTCTTCCATCAACGGTGCACCCTTGTCGTCCAACACCGGTTGACCGTCCGCGCCCAGCTTGGCTTGCTGGAACTGGGTGGCTTCTAAGGTGGTGACGCTCTGATACGCGTCAAAGTTCTGGATCACGCCCTGGCCGACCAGGAAGATGGCGAAGACAAGCGACAGTGGCACCAGCAACCAAGCGGTGATACGCGTGATATCGACCCAGAAGTTGCCAATCACGGAAGTGGATTTGGCCGCAAAGCCGCGGAACAGCGCAAACACCACGGCAATGCCGGTGGCGGCGGACAAGAAGTTTTGCACCGCCAAGCCCAGCATCTGCGTGAGGTAGCCCATGGTGGACTCGCCCGCATAACCCTGCCAGTTGGTGTTGGTGGCAAAACTCACCGCGGTGTTGAGGGCTGAGTCCACAGACACGGCGCCCATGCTCGCAGGGTTGAGAGGCAACACCGCTTGCCAGCGCTGCAAGAGGTAGACCACCAGCGCGCCCAGCACATTAAAGGCCAGCAGCGCGATGGTGTATTGCTTCCACGGCATGGACTGATCGGGCGAAGTGCCCGCCAGGCGGAACAACGGCGCCTCCAGCCGCAGCAGCCACTGCGGCAGGCGGCCAGAACTGATACGTGCAATCCAAATGCCCAAAGGCCAAGACGCAATCAAAAGGGTCGTAAGAAAGAGGGCCAGCAGCCCCCAAGCCGAGCTGCTCATTAAAAGTCCTCCGCGCGCACCAGCGCATAAATCAAATACGCCAGCAACAGGGCGGCACAGCTGCCGCCCAGGCCGTAGATCACATGCAATGTGTTCACCGTTTCCATCATTTCTCCTGCATCAAATCGATGGGAGAAGTGTGGTCAGGCGTGCGTAAAAACGGGGTTTAGATTGGGAGTGGGGGTATAAAAAAAGCGTAAATGTGCGCGGCTTACTTGGCGGTACGCAGCCCCACACCCAGCGCCGCACCCACGCTCAGCAACAGCACCAGGGCGGCGCCCAAGAGCGTGGCGCCGTACCAGCCGCGGTCCATAAACACGCCGAATACGATGGGCGAAATGGCAAAACCGGTGTCCAGGCCCGAATACACCAGGCCATAAACGCGGCCCGTGGCCCCCTTGGGCGTGGCCTTCTTGATCATCATGTCGCGCGAAGGGCCGCCAATGCCCACTGCAAAACCGGTGATGGCCAACACCACCATGGTGCCGGTGGCACCCAGCAGGCCAGTGCCGCACAGCGCCAGCAGCACGGCGCCCGCGGCCATGGCCAAGGCCACCACGCGGTCCGAATGTTTGGACTTGGCTGCCACAAAACCGCCAATGAACATGCCCACCGCGCCGCACAGCATGTAGGAAGAAATGGTCAGCGTGGCCGCCTCAAAGCTCACGCCGTGCATGGCCTTGAGGATGGACACCGCGTAGCTTTGCACCACGGCCAAGGTCATGGTGGACAGCAAAAAGAACCCAAAACACCACCACACCACAGGCAGCTTCATGAAGGCCAGGTCGTGCTCGGTCTTGGCATGCTCCGCTACACGCGGCGCCACCGTGGTGCTAAGGTGTTCCCGCTGCACCACCAGCAGCGCCAGGATGGCGGCGTACATCACCGCTGCGGCCAGGTAAGCATTGCGCCAGCCCATCAAAGCGCCCAGCCCGGCAAAGAACACCGGTGCCACGGCCCAGCCCAGGTTGCCCGTGAGCCCGTGCGCGCTGAAGGCGTAGCCAAGGCGCGGGGCGGATACCCGCTGGTTCAGGATGGTGAAGTCCACCGGGTGGAACGTGGCGTTGCCCAGGCCCGCCAGCACCGCCACCACAAACAGGCCGGAGTAGCCCGTCACAAACGACGCCGCCACACAGGCCACCATGAACAAGACCAGGGCCACATACATCAGCGGCCGTGCCCCCAAGCGGTCCACGACAAAACCTGCGCTGGCCTGGCCCACACCCGACACCACAAAAAACACGGTCATCAGCAGCCCCAGCTGCGAGTAGCTGAGCCCAAACTCCTGCATAAACACCGGAAACAGCAGCGGCAGCAGCAAATGGCCGAAGTGCGAGCTGGCATGGGCCAAGCCGACAAGGCCAATCACGGTAGCGTCCTGCTTCATGGGAACCAAGGATGCGGCGGCGGGGGAAGAAAGTGTGGCGCTGGTCATGTGGGGCATCGTACGGACGAAAGCATTTTCTTGATTACGACAAAAAGACAATAATTGTCGAAATCCCGCCAAACCTGACCCAACGATCAATACCCATGAAACGCAAGGCCCCGCTCAACTCCGTGTCCTTCGACACCTCGGCCAAACGCCCACCCACAGCCCAGCGCCCGGTGCGCAGCCGGGCCCGCTCGCTGGCCATGGACGCCCACATCGAGCCCCACCAGCACCCCTGGTCGCAGTTCACCTACTGCGCCAGTGGGCTCATGCAGGTCACCGTGACACAGGGCGAGCGGCAGACCACTTTCATCGTGCCGCCCAGCCGCGCGGTGTGGATTCCGCCCCACGTGCAGCACAACGTGGTGGTGCTGGAAACCGCCGAGCTGCGCACCGTGGACATTGCCCCCAGCGTGCTGCCCGCCAACTGGACTGAATGCCGCGTGCTGGTAGTGAGCAAGCTGCTGCGCGAACTGGTGCACGCACTGGAGGGCAGCGAACCCGGCCCACGCGATGACGCCCTGATGGCCCTGACCGCGGATGAGATGGCGCGCGCCGACATCCAGGCCCTGGGCGTGCCCATGCCCCACCCCGAACACGGTGACAAGCGCCTGCGCGCCTTGTGCGAAGCCGTGCTGCGCGACCCGGCCGAAAAAGGCCAGCTCAAGGAATGGGTGGCCGACGTGGGCGCCAGTGAGCGCACCATGGCCCGCCTGTTTCGTGACGAGTTGGGCACCAGTTACCAGCAGTGGCGCACCCAGGCCGTGCTGGCCCACGCCCTGCCCCAGCTGGCGCGCGGCGTGCCCATCGCCCAGGTGGCCGCCGCCGCGGGCTACGCCAGCGACAGCGCGTTTTCCGCCATGTTCAAACAGAGCATGGGCAAGGCGCCCAGCCACTTCAAGGTAACGGGCTGAGCCAGGCAAGTACCATCGTTGCAAAGGAAATCTTCATGCACTTCTCCAACTGGCTGGTCTTCTGCGGCGTCGCGTTTCTGGTCACTTTCAGCCCCGGGCCCGGTGTGCTGCTGGCCATCTCCAACGCCATGGCGCATGGCAAACGGGACTGGGTGGCCAGCTCGCTGGGCAATGCCACGGGCCTGTTCATCCTCTCGGGCGTGGCCATGACCGGCATGGGCGCCATCCTGGCGGTGTCGGCCCTGGCGTTCACCGTCCTCAAGGTAGCGGGCGCCCTGTACCTGGTTTACCTGGGCATCCGCCAGTGGCGCAGCCAGGCAGTGTCGTTTACCGCTGCCGAGTCAACCGCGCAAGTGTCTGGCTCCGCGGAGGACAAGGCCATCACCCGCAAGCTCTACGGTCAAGGTATGGGCGTGGCGCTGACCAACCCCAAAGCCATCCTGTTTTTCTCCGCCCTGTTTCCGCAGTTCATCACGGCCGATGCGCCGGTGCTGGAACAGGTGGCGGTGCTCACCTGCACCTTCGTGGCCATGTCACTGCTCTCGCACCTGTTTTATGTGCTGGTGGCGCGCCTGTTCAAAGGGCAGCTGGCCAACCCGCGCAAGCAGCGCCTGTTTAACCGCATCTCTGGCGGCCTGTTTGTGCTGCTGGGCCTGAGCCTGCTACGCCTGAAGAACAAGGTAGCCGCCTGATCCAACCCAGCTTGCTATCAAAATAGAAGCTGTTCGCGCATATTCCACGGGGGCTAGAGGCCTATTTATCTCTCAATTGGCTGGCGCAGCGTCTGCACCAGCCCCAGAATAAACAGGCACACCACGACCAGGTCAAAGCCGATGGCCAGACCCGCCGTGCCCAGATACGCCTGGCCGTATACCAGCACCAGCCCGATGAAAACCAGCTTGCTGACGATGGCCACCACCAACACCAGCGGGCGGCTG
Organism: Rhodoferax sp. TS-BS-61-7; assembly: GCF_002943465.1. GTDB lineage: Bacteria > Pseudomonadota > Gammaproteobacteria > Burkholderiales > Burkholderiaceae_C > Allorhodoferax. The sequence continues at coordinate 332,260 of NZ_PTQY01000002.1, read as the reverse complement.
GCAGGCCGGTAGGCGCCGTAGATCAGCAGCGCCCCCACCAGCGTGATCAGCACACCCCAGTTGCGCACCACGATGTCGGCCAGCGGCCCTTCCAGCGTAGTGCCAAAGGTCTGGCGCAAGGCGCCCTGCGGGTCGATGGCGGCATACAGCATGGTGCAGGTCAGCACGCCCGACACCAGCATGATCCACTTCAACGGTTTGGCAATCCAATGCATGACGTACTCCTTCAAGACGATGATGGTTGGGCCGACGCAGGCAGTCCGAATATTTTGTCAAACGCCCAGGTGAAACCCACGGTGTAGAAAAAGAAGAAGGCCAGCAGGCCCAGGTCCGCCACAAAGGCGGCCCACAGCGAAATGTCTAACCAATACGCCATCACCGGCATCAGGATGATCGCCAGCCCACCTTCAAAACCCATGCCGTGCGCAAAACGGCGCAAGGGCGAACGGCCCTTGACGGTCTGGCGCGCCTCCCAGCGCTCAAACAGGCTGTTGAAGATGTAGTTCCAGGCCAGCGCAATGGTGGACATGACGGCCGACAGCACAAAGGCCGAACCGGGGGGATGGGCGAAAGCAAACGCCAACGTGGGCGTAACAACGGCAATGGCAATGCTTTCGTACAGGGCGGCCTGCACGATGCGGCGGGTAATGGGAGTCATCACCCAATCGTAACGGCTGCGCCCCGCCGCGCTATATGCGCCTGCGTATCATGGCCATGGCCTGTTCATTGCATGCCATAGGGCCATCCCAGCCCGATTCTTGTGGAGCCCACCCTTGCTGATTGCCCAACTGTCTGACCTGCATGTGCGCCCGCCCGGCGAGCTGTACCGCGGCGTGGCCGACTCCAACCGCGCGCTCACCAACGCCATCGTCCACCTGCACCAGCTAGACCGCCGGCCCGACCTGGTCGTCATCACCGGCGACCTGGTGGACTACGGTGAATCCGAGGAATATGCCCACGCCCGGGCCCTGCTCTCGCAGCTCACCATTCCTTACCTTGTGCTACCCGGCAACCACGACCACCGCGAGGCGTTCCGCGCCGCCTTTGCCGACCACACCTACCTACCGACAGATGGCCCGCTGCACTACTGCGTGGACGACTACCCGGTGCGCATCATCGCGCTGGATTCCTGCGTGCCGGGGCAACACCATGGCGCGGTGGATGCCGCCGGCCTGCAATGGCTGCAGCACACGCTGCAGGCCACCCCACACAAGCCCACGCTGGTGCTGCTGCACCACCCGCCGTTTGTGAGCGGCATTCCGTATCTGGACGAGTACTGCTACCGCGACCCCGCGCCGCTGGAAGCCGTGTTGCGCACGGCAAGCCATGTGGAGGCAGTGCTCTGCGGCCATGTGCACCGCCCCATGGTGCGGCGCTGGGCCGGCACCGTGGTCGCCAGCTGCCCCAGCACCACCACCGAGATTGCGCTGCAGCTGGCATCCAATGCCGTGCCCCAGTCCTTTATTGGCCCCGCGGCCTGCCTGCTGCACCTGTGGCAGCCCGCGCACGGGCTGGTCACCCACACCAGCTACATCGGCCAGTATCCGGGTCCGTATCCCTTCTTCTGAACCCACCACACCAAAGCGGTGCGTCAAATCTGGCACACCAATTGCTTGATCCAGGTCAGAGTAGAAGCTGTCAGTAACCACCGGGCACCCGCCCCAGGTTATCGGTCATTGCTCTGGTGACGGTAGTGCCGTCGCATGCTGAAGGTTCGCTTTCAGCATTTGGGTTCGTACCCAACAGAGACTGGCAGCCCCTGGGCTGCCGCCTGGCCCGGCACTGTCGTCTTTCCATATCAACTTTTGGAGAGATCGACGATGCAACGCAAACTGACCCAACACTTCACTCGCCTCGCCTGCGCCACCGTGCTGGCAGCCCTGTCCAGCGCCACCTGGGCGCAAGACAAAGTCACCCTGCTCACCTCCTGGTACGCCCAAGCCGAGCACGGCGGCTTCTACCAGGCGCAGGCCACCGGCCTCTATAAAAAATACGGCCTGGACGTCACCATCAAGATGGGTGGCCCCCAGGTCAATGGCATGCAGCTGCTCACCGCAGGCCAGGCCGACTTCATCATGGGTTACGACTTCCAGACGCTCAACTCCATTGAGAAGGGCCTGCCTGTCGTCACCGTGGCTGCGTCTTTCCAGAAAGACCTGCAAGGCCTGTTGGCCCATGCGGATGTGAAGGGCCTGGATGGCCTGAAAGGCAAAACCATTCTGGCTAACAGCTCGGCCCAAACCAGCTGGCTGCCCTGGCTGCTGACCAAATACGGCTACGGTGCGGAGCAGGTGCGCCCCTACACCTTCAACCTGCAGCCCTTCTTTGCCGACAAGAACGTCTCGCAAAGCGCCTACCTCTCGTCCGAGCCCTTTATTGCCCAGAAGAACAATGTGCCTGCCAACTTCTTCCTGTTTGGGGACTATGGCTACCCACCCTACGGCACCACCATCGTCACGCAGCAAAAGATGGTGAGCGAGAAGCCCGAGGTGGTGGCCCGCTTTGTGCGCGCCACTATGGAAGGCTGGAAAAGCTACCTGGCCAACCCCGCGCCCGGCAATGTGCTCATCAAGCAAGACAACCCCAAGATGGAAGATGACCTGATCGCCTTTGCCATCAAGCGCCTGAAAGAAGTGAAGGCCGTGGACGGTGGCGATGCCGCCACCCAAGGCGTGGGCACCATGACCGATGCGCGCTGGGAGCAGACCTACAAGTTCATGGTCTCGGCCAACCTCATCAAACCCGGCACCGACTGGAAGAAGGCCTACACCACCCAGTTCGTCAAAGACCTCAAGGTCATGCCCTGAGCCCCGCACGCACGCAAACCAAGGAGTCACCATGGTGATGTACACCGAACCCGTGCGTGCGCTGCGGCCCACGCTGGACATAGGGCCCTGGCTGGACGGCAGCGACAAACCCGGCGTGGCCCGCGCGCTGGACCGCATCTGCCGCGAGATTGGCTTCTTCTACCTGGTGGGCCACGGCCTGGCCAGTGAAGAGATGGAGTCCATGCTGGCGCAGGCGCAACGCTTCTTCGCCCAGGGCGATGCCGCCAAACAGCGGCTGGCCGTGAACACTGCACGGCGCGGCTACGAGAGCATCGGCTCTCAGGCGCTGGATGTGGATTCGCCACCCGACTTGAAAGAGTCGTTTCTGCTGGGCCACGAAACCCCGGCAGACCACCCCTTTGTGCAGGCCGGCCTGCCCAACTACGGTGCGAACCAGTGGCCCACCGAGGCCGAGCTGCCCTGGTTTCGCACCCTGTGCGAGCTGTACCTGCAAAAGGTGAGCAGCATCTCGGAAACGCTGATGCGCATCTTTGCCGTGGCCACCGGCGAGCGGGAGGATTTTTTTGACGAAGCCCTCATCGACCCCATGGCCACGCTGCGCCTGCTGCACTACCCACCGCAGGCCAAGGTGGTGAACAACCAGATTGGCTGCGGCGCGCACACCGACTGGGGCGCGTTCACCATCCTGCTGCAGGACGCTACCGGTGGCCTGGAGGTGCAAGCCGCCAGTGGCGAATGGCTGTATGCCGACCCGGTGCCCGGCGCCTTTGTGGTGAACCTGGGCGACATGATGCCGGTGTGGACCAACGGGGCTTACCACTCCAACGGCCACCGCGTGCGCAACCGCTCGCCACAGAAGCACCGCTACTCCATCCCCTTCTTTCAGGACCTGAACTACCACACGCGCATTGCGTGCCTGAAGGCCTTCCGCACGGGGGATGACGAAGACCTGCCCACCCGCACCGCGGGCGAGCACTTTGAGTTGATGTACCGGCTGACGCACGAGGCGGCCCTGGCTGCCTAGTGTGCTGTGCCCTGCTGGCGAAGGCGACCATTCTGGCGCGCCGGCCAGCGCTGCCCCACCTGCCTCAGCAGGCGGAGCAGCAAATCTGGAGATACGACTATGTTGGTCACCCAACAACCTGTGCTGCGCCGCTTCTGGTACGCACTTTTGCCCATCAGCCAGTTGGACGATGGCCCCAAACCTTTCACACTGCTCGGTGAAAACCTGGTGCTGTGGAAGAAGGCGAATGGCGAGCCCGCCGCCCTGCGCGACCGCTGCTGCCACCGCACCGCCAAGCTGTCCAAGGGTTTTGTCGAAGGCGACAACATCGTCTGTGGCTACCACGGCTGGACCTATGACTGCAGCGGTACCTGCGTGCGCATTCCGCAAAACCCCGACGCCGCCATTCCTGCCGGTGCCAAGGTGCCCGCCTTCCACTGCCAGGAGAAATACGGCTACGTGTGGGTAGCACTGGAAGACCCGCTGCGCCCGATTCCCCACTTTCCCGAAGACGGTGCACCGGGCTACCGCCGCATCTTCCAGTTCTACGAAGAGTGGAAAACCAGCCCGGTGCGCGTGATGGAAAACTCGTTCGACAACTCGCACTTCAGCTTTGTGCACAAGGCCAACTTCGGCATCCTGAACCAGCCCGTGCCGCAAAAGTACGAACTGGTGGAAACCGACTTTGGCTTTGAGGGCGAAACGCTCATCCCCATCAACAACCCACCCGCAGGCCACCGCGTAACTGGCGCCACCACGCCCACCACCACGCGCCACCTGGCCAACAAGTACTACCTGCCCTTCTCGCGCCGCTTTGGCTGCCACTACCCGGACAGCGGCATCGACCACATCATCTACAACTGCGCCACCCCCATCAGCGACGACCGCCTCATGCTGGTGCAGTGGCTGTACCGCAACGACACCGAAGAACAGTGCAGCACGCAGGAGCTGATTGACTGGGACGCCACCATCACCGCCGAAGACCGCGACATCCTGGAGGCCACCGACCCCGATGCCTGCATCGACACCAAGCGCCGCCAGGAATTCCACATGCCGTCCGACAAACCCGGCCTGCTGATACGCCGCATGCTGATGGACGTGCTGGCCGAACACGGCGAAGTGGAAATGCACGCCGGCAACCGCCGCACCGTGGTGCCCATTCACCCCGAACCATCTGTGAAGGAGTGACCATGCTCATGAAAACCAGCACCGATACCGCCATGGCCGACGAAGAAACCCCGGCCCCGCAAATGCCCGATGCCCCCGACGCGCAGACCGTGTTGCACGCCAACAAGGTCGAGAAGACCTATGGCAACGGCACCCACGCGCTGGCGCGCATGAGCCTGCGCATCCAGCGCGGCGACTTTGTGTCCCTGCTCGGCCCCTCGGGCTGCGGCAAGAGCACGCTGCTCAAGATGTTTGCCGGGCTGGAGGAGCCCAGCCACGGCCACATCCGCTGGGCCGGGGCCGACCAGCCGGCCAAGTCCGGCCTGACATCGGCCATGGTGTTTCAGGAGGCCACGCTCATGCCCTGGGCCACCGTCGCTGCCAATGTGCGCCTGCCGCTAGACCTGCAAAAGGTGCCACGGCCCGAGGCCGATGCCCGTGTGGCCGAAGCGCTGGCACAAGTGGGCCTGGGCGCTTTTGGCCATGTCTACCCGCGCGAGCTGTCGGGCGGCATGCAGATGCGCGCATCTATCGCGCGTGCGCTGGTCACCCAACCCGACGTGCTGCTGATGGACGAGCCCTTTGGCGCGCTGGACGAGTTCACCCGCAACAAGCTCGACACCGACCTGCGCGCTCTCTGGCAGGCCACAGGCCTGACGGTGGTGTTTGTCACCCACAGCATTTACGAGGCGGTGTTCCTCTCCAGCCGCGTGGTGATGATGGCCGCGCGCCCCGGCCGCATCGTCGCCGATGTGCCGCTGGATGAACCCGACCGCTCCGAGGCCTACCGCCTCTCGCCCCCGTTTGCCGAACACTGCCGTGACCTGTCCGCCATGCTGATGGCCGCCAGCGACCCTGCCGATTTGCACTAAGGACCCAACGCCATGCAAACCTCATTTTTCAAAAACACCGCCACCCTCAAATGGCTGGCCCCGCTGGTCGTGGGCGCCTTCTTTCTGTTGCTGTGGCAGGGCATCTGCACCGCCTGGCAGGTGCCGGTCTACCTGGTGCCCAAGCCCACAGACATTGCGCAGACGCTGGTGAGCGACGGCCCGTCTCTGCTCATGGCGCTAGGCACCACGCTCAAGATCACCGTGCTGGCCTTTGTGCTGGCCACGGTGTTGGGCGTCATCGCCGCCTTTCTGTTTGTGCAGAGCCGTCTGATCGAGGCCAGCCTCTTCCCCTACGCCATCCTGCTGCAGGTCACACCCGTGGTGGCGGTGGCGCCGCTCATCATCATCTGGGTCAAGCAGCCCACGCTGGCGCTGGTCATCTGCGCCACGCTAGTCACGGTGTTTCCCATCATCTCCAACACCGTGCTGGGCCTACGCAGCGTGAACCCCGGGCTGGTCAACCTGTTCAAGCTCAACCGAGCCAGTCGCTGGCAAACGCTGGTGCGCCTGCGCATTCCCAGCGCGCTGCCCTTCTTCTTTGGGGGCTTGCGCATATCCAGCGGGCTGGCGCTCATTGGCGCCGTGGTGGCCGAGTTTGTGGCTGGCACCGGTGGCACTGGTGCGGGCCTGGCGTATGAAATTTTGCAAGCGGGTTTTCAGATCAACATCCCGCGCCTGTTTGCCGCGCTGGCGCTCATCTCGCTCACCGGCATCGCCCTCTTCCTTAGCATGGACTGGCTCAGCAAAAAAGCCCTGGGCCACTGGCATGACAGCGCGCAAGGCGCCTAACAAAAACTCTCTATGACATCAACCCTCATCCGCAACGCCGCCGCCATCGTCACCGGCCAGCGCGGCGCAGCCTCGCGCAGCGCCGGCCCCGATATCCGCATACGCGGCAACCTCATTGAAGCAATAGGCCAGCTCACGCCCGAGCCCGGCGAACGCGTGGTGGACGCCACCGACTGCGTGGTCTACCCCGCCTGGGTCAACACCCACCACCACCTGTTCCAGTCCCTCATCAAGGGCGACACGCACGGGCTGGACCTGCCGCTGACCGCTTGGCTGGCCGCCACGCCCTACCGCTTTCGCGCCGCGTTTGACGAAGGCTTGTTCCGCACTGCCGTGCGCATTGGCCTGCTGGAGCTGGCGCTGTCGGGCTGCGGCACCGTGGCCGACCACAACTACCTCTACTACCCCGGTATGCCGTTTGACAGCTCGGCCATCCTGTTTGAAGAAGCCGAGCGCATGGGCCTGCGCATGGTGCTGTGCCGTGGCGGCGCCACCAAGGTGCGCCAGTTGGAAGCCGAACTGCCCCAGGCCCTGCGCCCCGAGTCGCTGGACGCCTTCTTGGGCGACGTGCAGCGCCTCACCAAGCTGTACCACGACGCTTCGCCCAACGCCATGCGCCGCGTGGTCATGGCGCCCACCACACCGCCCTACTCCATGGCCCCGGCCGAGCTGGTGGAGTGCGCCCGCACCGCGCGCAGCCTCGGTATCCGCCTGCACTCGCATTTGTCAGAGACGGTGAGCTACCAAGACTCCGTGCACAGCATGCACGGCATGAGCCCGGTGCGCTTTGTGGCCGAGCACGAGTGGCTGGGCAGCGATGTGTGGTTTGCGCATCTGGTGAAGCTGGACGCCGAAGAGATTGCGCTCTTGGGCAGCACCGGCACCGGCATCGCCCACTGCCCGCAAAGTAACGGCCGCCTGGGCAGCGGCATCGCCCCCATCCTGGCGTTACAGGCCGCAGGCGTGCCCATCTCCATGGGCGTGGACGGCGCCGCATCCAACGAAGCCGCCGACATGATTTCCGAAGTGCACGCCGCCTGGCTCATGCAACGCGCAGCGGCGGGCGACCGCTGCCAGCCGCTCTATCGCGATGGCCAGGGTGAAGGCGAAGCCACTGCGGTGAGCGCCGACGACGTGGTGGCCTGGGGCACATCCGGCGGCGCCAAGGTGCTGGGCCTGGACGCCATAGGCACGCTAGCCCCCGGCATGGCCGCCGACATCGCCCTCTACGCGCTGGACGACCCGCGCTACTTCGGCCTGCACGATGTGGCCGTGGGACCAGTGGCCAGCGGTGGGCGACCTGCGCTTAAGGGGCTTTGGGTTAATGGGCAGCGTGTCGTTGAGGACGATGTGCTGCGGGGGGTGGACGTGGGGGAGCTGCGGAGCGAGGCGCGTGGGGCGGTGCGGAGGTTGATAAATCAATAAGACCATACTCGCAACATACAGCAGCCCCCACTCTGTTGAATTCGACGGCTCAACCTTTCGTAACAGGAGCTACCGCTTGGACCGTTTTTGGAATCTTGCCGGGCTTGTCGATTTCAACTGTATTTCCACCAACATTCAAAGATAGCTTTGAGGCACTACCCATAAGTGCTGACGCCAACTCATCCGCCGGATGAAGCACCGAGGTGACAGTGTCTCGCCCTGCAAACAATCCCCGAGTAAGACTATTAATCAACTCTGTAGGAATGTCTGACTTTGTCTCTTTTCGCCACTCCAAACAAGTCTCAACTACCCAATTTGCACGGTTCACATCAATATGGAACTGCTGAAGCGATTGTTCAGTCGTGGCGTAAGAAGTAGCCCACTGGTTTTGCCAACGAATGTAGTACAGGATCGAAGCTGCCAACCCAAGCGAAAGAAGACTGAAACGCAACCAAAGAAAGATTCGCTCAATATTGCTTTGACTGACCAATTCACTGCTAAAACTCGATGTGGGTAGTTGGTCTATACCAGTCGCCTTAGATGATGTGGACGGTGAAGTCAGGGCTGTGAGCTTATCGACTTGCATTGCAAGTGTTTTGAGTAAAGCAGAGGAATTGTCCGGTCGAACTGTCGCGATTTCATAGCCAGTAAAAAGGAGAAGGCCAAACAAAAGATACATGAGCACGTAAATACCCATCGCGACTGGTCTTCTAGCTCTCACAGTTGCTTCTGAAAGCCCGAAGTTTTTAACTCTTTCAGATACATCGCTGAGCATCCTTTCGCGAATTTGGCGACGAGCAAAAGTGTTGTCACTTTCATCAAGTAACCTTCTTTGTTCAACTAGCTCTTGCTCCCTATTTTCTAGATCGTCAGTTTGTTTCTGAAGACGCTGGTCCGCTTCAATCTGCTTCTGTTTGAACGAATCTTCTAGAACCGTCTCCTTGCTGCGAACTTGGGCTTCGAGCTGCTCACGAAGGTCAATAGTTTGCTCGAACACCTTTTCAAGTTGAAGTTGAAGACGAGCAAACGATGACTCTTGCAACGCGCGCTGAGACTCCAATAGCGAAATCGGATCAGCTGGACGCGGTAGCTGTACAGGTCTGAATAGATCGAGTGCACGCGATGCGATTTTGATTCTTGCTGGATCGAACCCTTGCGTGTCAATTCCAAGATCGTCAAAGACGGGGGACTTCTCCCAAATCTGGCCTTGCACCCCGCCTCGATAGTAGGTTAGAACCATTCCACTGATGTTTGCCGAGAAGTGGAAAATCAAATCACTTTTCTCAGCGAGGATCACCTTCAAGTTCGGGGCATTTGCATCTGGATAGGTGAACTGCCCGACATGGGCATCACCCACTTGCACGCCAACTTCGAACGTCCCAAACTCAGTAGCTAGTTCTTTCTATCAATGAACGATGAATCTGCTCATCTGATACCCGGGGAATCTTGTACGCAACCTGTCCCATTTGAACGAACTTTCAGTTTTTTGGCCAAGGGCCACAAGTTAGTCGAAAGGACTGCGGCTTGAAGCGTACAGATCTGGATAAATAGATACGCAAAAGAACTGAGCAAGCTTGCCCAATCCTCATCAAGCGCGCCTCCCTAGCAGCGGCTTTTCATAGTTTTCTAAATAGTATACGGTGGCGCGTTAATCTCCTCACCATGACGAAAACTCCCCTCCACCTAGAAACCCCACTCCTCGAATCCCGCGCCCTCAGCCTCGCCGCGCTACGCACCGTCTGGCTCAAGATGGAAGCGCTGCAGCCGCCCGGCAGTTTCAAGATTCGCGGCATTGGCCATGCGTGCCAGATCCATGCGCAGCGCGGGGCCAAGCGGTTTGTGTCGTCGTCCGGCGGCAATGCGGGCATGGCGGTGGCGTATGCAGGGCGGGTGCTGAACATCCCCGTAACCGTGGTGGTGCCGCAGACGACCACGGCGCGGGCGCAAGAGCTGCTCCGGCTGGAAAACGCGGACGTGATCGTGCACGGAGCATCGTGGCAAGAGGCCAATGAGCTGGCGCTGTCGCTGGTGGGGCCGGACGATGCGTTTTTGCATCCGTTTGACGACCCGCTGCTGTGGGCCGGTCACGCCAGCATGATTGACGAAGTAGCTAGGGCGGGCGTAGTGCCCGATGCGGTGGTGCTGTCGGTGGGGGGTGGTGGCCTGATGTCGGGCGTGGCCGAAGGCATGGCGCGCAATGGCTGGGGGCAGGTGCCCATCATTGCGGTGGAGACAACTGGCGCTGCGTCGCTGCACGCGGCCATGCAGGCCGGGCAAACGGTGGCGCTGGACGCCATTACCAGCATTGCTGGATCGCTAGGCGCCAAGCGCGTGTGCGAACAGGCTTTTCAGTGGACGCAACAGCGTCCGGTGCAAAGTGTTTTGGTGTTAGACGCCAGTGCGCTGGATGCGTGCGAACGTTTTCTGACCGACCACCGCGTATTGGTGGAACCCGCCTGCGGCGCCAGCCTGGCGGTGGCCTATGAAGCCAACGCGGCGCTGGCTCCCTACCGCAACGTGCTGTTCATCGTGTGCGGCGGCGCCACCGCCACGGTGGAGCAAATCCGCCAGTGGCGGCAAGCCACGTAGCGGAGGCTAGAGGTTTAAGGGGCAGCGTTTTTCTTGGCAATTTCATTGCCAACGTAGCCGCCGCCTACTGCACCTGCGATGGTGGCAAGGGTCTTGCCATCGCCACTGCCAATCTGGCTGCCCAGCGCACCGCCAACCAGAGCACCCACACCGATACCGACTACGCTGTTTTTCTGGGCCGGAGCGGCGGGAGCTGCAGCGGGTTGTGCAGGGGCATTGGAATTGGCTGCCACCTGGGTGGAAGATTTTTGCGTAGCTGGCTTCTGGCTTGCAGCCTTCTGCACGGAAGTTTTTGCAGCAGGGGTAGACACATCTGCCGGGGCACTGATGGCAACACCATCTGACGCCGCCTTGGCATTGGAGTTGGGAAGAATGCCCGTAATGGCAGCGGCGCCCAGCAGGCTCACCAGAACCACTGAGCCTGCAGCGACCGCAACCAGTGGATGCAGACGCGAGAAGCGAGATTGATTGGTAGAGAGGGGGTACGAGTTCATGGATTTTCCTTACGTGGTGACTTGATAAACCACGACGTCAGTTTGGCTGACGCACGCAGTTGGCACCAGAGGAAAAAATCCCGACTTGGCGTAGGAATACACCTACAGGAATCGGGCCGCAAGTAGTCTCGGGCCCGCGCAAACTCACTCCGGCGTATTGATATCGCCATCGTCCCCCGGAGCGTTCAGCGCCTGCCGCGCCAACTCTTCGTCAGAAACTTCAGGAAGACTATTCAGTTCGTTCCACTCTTCCAAAAATTCGTCATTGGGTGCTTCACCATGTACCAACACGTCATCGATGGTCTGAGGGCGCTGGGCGGCGATGGCAGAGTCAATCGCTGCAAGGGGGGCCGCACTGTCAGCGGCAGGCCCAGGCGCGTTCTTGGCTTTTTCCTCCAGGAGGGAGGCAAAGTCTCCGTTGTGGGGTGTGTTGTGGCTGGTCATTGTGGTTCTCCCTTCAAGGTTTGGTGGCGTTTGATAAGCCTCTTGCAGACTTTGCGCATCTTAAACACTAGCCCAACGCTACCAAATCAGTAGCTGCTCGCGCATATTCCACGTGGCTTATGGGCCAATTTAGCCAATAAATCAGCCTACGCAGTGACCTGCACGCCCTTCCAGAAGGCCACGCGGTCGCGCACCATCTCGGCTTCGGGTTTGGGGTCGGCGTAGTACCAGACGGCGTCGATGTTCATCTCGCCATTCACCATCAACGAGTAGTAGCTGGCCTGGCCTTTCCAGGCGCAGCTGGTCTTGTGGTTGCTGAACTGCACGTAGTCACGGTTCAGGGCGCTGGCGGGAAAGTAGTGGTTGCCTTCCACCAGCACGGTGTCATTGCTTTCGGCTATTACGGTACCGTTCCAAATCGCTTTCATTGCAGGCTCCAGGGTCACATTCAGGGGCTCCCATTCCACCACAGCACAGTCCATCCGGGGGCTACCCGGGCTATTCGCTTTCGCTTATCCTGTGCCCACATTTGAAAGGCCCTGCCATGCGTACATCCTCTCTCTTTATGCGTCGCCACTTGCTGGTGCTGGCTGCCGGCCTGCTGGCCAGCTGGGGCGCCCAGGCCCAAAGCCCCGTGCGCGTGGGCTCCAAGATCGACACCGAAGGCAAGCTGCTGGGCAACATCGTGGTGCTGGCGCTAGAGGCCAACGGCATCAAGACCGAAAACAAGGTCGCGCTGGGCAATACCAAGGTGGTGCGCACCGCCCTGCTGGCCGGCGAGATTGACCTCTACCCCGAGTACACCGGCAACGGCGCCTTCATGCTGGGCGACGAGGGCAACAAGGCCTGGAAGAGCCTGCGCGCAGGTTACGAGCTGGCCAAGAAGATGGACATGGAAAAGAACAAGATCGTCTGGCTGGAGCCGGCCAACGCCAACAACACCTGGGCGATTGCCGTGCGCCGCGACGTTGCCACCGCCAACAAGCTGCGCACGCTGGACGACATGGGGCGCTACATCGCCAAGGGCGGCGCGTTCAAGCTGGCGGCCTCGGCCGAATTTATGGAGCGGGCAGATGCCATGCCGGCCTTCCAGGCGGCCTATGGATTCAAGCTGCGGGCCGACCAAACGCTGGTGCTGGCCGGTGGCGACACCGCGGCCACCATCAAGGCCGCGGCCGAAAAAACATCGGGCGTGAACGCCGCCATGGCCTACGGCACCGACGGCCCCGTGGCCGCGCTGGGCCTAGTGGTGATGGACGACCCCAAAGGCGTGCAGCCCGTCTACGCGCCCGCGCCGCTGGTGCGTGAGGAGGTGCTCAAGAAGTACCCCGCCATTGCCACCGTACTGGCGCCCATCTTCAAGGCGCTGGACGGCCCCACGCTGCAGATGCTGAACGCGCGCATCCAGCTCGAAGGCCAAGACCCACGCAAGGTCGCCACCACCTTCTTGCACAGCAAGGGCTTCCTGAAATAGCCGCCGCCGTGGCGGACACGCCCCCTCAGCGCTGTAACCCGGTGCTGGCGCTGTGTGCTGCACTGGCGCTGGCCGGCGCCTGGGCCCTGCCCTTTGTGCGCGTGGCGCCCAACCGCCTGCTCTCGGGCGAGCCCGTTTACTTGGTTGATGTGCTGCTGGGCCCCTGGGTCTGGCTGGCGATGGCGCTGCTGTCGGCATTGGCCATCGCCACTTTGCAGGCCCACCGCCGCGCCACCCAGGCGCTGGTGATAGTGGCCATGGCCGCCACACTGCCCGCCCTGTGGCTGCTGGCCGGCGCACATGCCCACCATGTGGCGCGAACCGAATCATCTTTGCACCGCACTGCACTGGGCGCTGGCTTTTGGACGCTGGCCGGCCTTGCATGGCTGGTGGCGCTGGACGCCGTGGCACGGCTGCGGCTGGCCACGCTGGCGCGCTTGGCGGTGCTGATGGCGGCCAGCCTGCCCTTGCTGGCGGTGCTGGCGACACTGGATACAGGGCAAGAGTTGTCCATCGCGCAGGAGTACGCCAACCGCAGCGATGTGTTTGGCGCGGCCGTGCTGCGCCACCTGCAGATCGTACTGCTGGCCACCATGCCGGCCGTGGGTATTGGCGTGCCGCTGGCCTGGGCCATGGCCCGCACACCGCGGCTGCGCAAAGCGCTGTTTCCGGTGCTCAATGTGATCCAGACCATTCCGTCCATCGCGCTGTTTGGCCTGCTGATGGCGCCGCTGGCCTGGGCAGCAGCGCACGCGCCCGTGCTGGGGCAAATGGGCATCAGCGGCGTGGGCCTGGCACCTGCGGTGCTGGCGTTGCTGCTGTATGCGTTGTTGCCCATCGTGCGCTCCACACTGGCCGGGCTGGAGCAGGTGCCGGCCGCGGCCACCACCTCCGCACGCGCCATGGGCATGGCGCCCTGGCAGGTGCTGTGGCAGGTGGAGCTGCCGCTGGCTTTGCCAGTGCTGCTGATCGGTCTGCGCACGGCGGTGGTGCAGACCACGGGCCTAGCCGCGGTGACTGCGCTGGTGGGCGCCGGGGGCTTGGGCAGCATCATGTTTGATGGCCTGTTCAGCGCGGCCAACGAGCTGGTGATGCTGGGCGTGCTGCCCATCGTGCTGCTGGCCGTGCTGGCCGATGCCCTGTTCAAGGCGCTGGCCGCGCTGCTGGAAACCCCCACCGCATGATCACGTTTGACCACACCAGCAAGTCCTACGATGGCACACCCGCCATCACCGACCTGCAGCTGAACATTGCGCGCGGCGAACTGCTGGTGCTCATCGGTCCCTCGGGCTCGGGCAAGTCCACCGCGCTCAAGATGATCAACCGCATGGTGGACCACGACGGTGGCCGCATTTTGCTGGACGGGCAAGAGATCTACAGCTTCAACGTGCGCGACCTGCGCCGGCGCATGGGTTATGCCATCCAGTCGGTGGGCCTGTTTCCGCACTGGACGGTGGCACGCAACATTGCCACCGTGCCGCAGCTGCTGGGCTGGAGCGCTGAGCGCATAGAAGCGCGAGTGACCGAGCTGCTGACGCTGTTTGCCATGGAGCCCGCGCAGTACCGCGACCGCTACCCACACCAACTGTCAGGCGGGCAGCAGCAGCGTGTGGGCGTGGCACGCGCGCTGGCGGCTAACCCCGATGTGCTGCTGATGGACGAGCCCTTTGGCGCGCTGGACCCGGTGACACGCGCGGCGTTGCAGCAGGAACTCAAACGTGTGCACCAGGCGTCTGGCAAAACCATTGTGCTGGTCACGCACGACATCGACGAAGCCCTGCTGCTGGCCACGCGCATCGTGCTGCTGCGCCAGGGCCGCGTGGAGCAAGTGGGCACGCCGCTGGAGCTGTTGGCCACGCCGGCCAACGACTTTGTGGCGGACTTTCTGGGCCGCGCCGACCGTGGGCTCAAGCTGCTCTCGCTGCGGCCCATTGCGCCGTTGATGCAGCCGCTGACTGACCCTGAGCCCGTGGCGCAGATCAACGACACGGCCACGGTGCGCGAAGCCCTCTCTCATATGGCGGCGCAGGCTGTGTCCGCGCTGCGTGTGGTGGATGCTGCGGGGCAGACGCTGGGCCAGGTGCGCGCGGCGGACCTGCTGGAAGCCCAGCACCATGGCTAACGATGTGGTGAACGCCCCGCGCCCTGCCCGCGCCTGGTGGACCGACCGCCTGCTGTGGACCCTGGCCCTGCTGCTGGCGCTGGCCTACGGCCTGCCGCACAGCCAGCCCCTGTTTGCCGCACTGTTCCCCGCGCTGCCGCGCCCGGTCTACCTGCAGGAGCCGCTGGCCGCGCTGCTGTGGCAGCACCTGGGCCTGGTGCTGCTGTCCAGCGTGGTATCGGTGGTGCTGGGCACCGCGGCTGGCCTGGCCGCTACGCGCCCGGCAGGCCGTGCCTTTCGCCCGCTGCTGGAAACCATTGCCGCCATGGGCCAGACCTTTCCGCCCGTGGCCGTGCTGGCGGTGGCGGTGCCTGTGGTGGGTTTTGGGGAGTTGCCGGCCCTGCTGGCGCTCTCGCTGTTTGGCCTGCTGCCCGTGCTGCAGGCCACGCTGGCCGGTGTGGAATCAGTCCCTCAGCCGGTGCAAGAGTCCGCCCGCGCCATGGGCCTGGGGCCGTGGCAGCAGCTGTGGCAGGTGCAGGTGCCGCTAGCCCTGCCCCTGTGGATGGCCGGTGTGCGCACCTCCGTCATCATCAACATCGGCACCGCCGCCATCGCCTCCACCGTGGGTGCCAAGACCCTGGGTTCCCCCATCATCGTCGGCCTATCCGGCTTCAACACCGCCTACGTGCTGCAAGGCGCCGTGCTGGTCGGCCTGCTGGCCGTAGCCGCCGACATGGCGTTTGAACGCCTGGCGCGGCGGGTACAGTGGGATGTGTGAAGCACGGGTGGCCAAGCAGCCACTATGTATTTGATAGCTGCTTGCGCAATATCGACGGGGGCTACAGGCCAATTTAGTACTAAATCTGCTCTCTTGAAAGGGTAGTTGTATCGAGCCCTGCAGTTGTTTGCGCAGGGTCAAAGCAGCCAAGCGTGGTGCTGCCTACAGTCAAGCTTTCAGCCCCGGAGACTGGTATGAGCAGCTTTGACCACAACACCCTGATCAAAAACATCAACGACAACCTGGGCACTTTGCGCAAGGCGCAGCCGGATGCTCTGCAAGGTTTTGGGCAACTCGCCAAGGCTGCAATGGCAGACGGCGCCATCAGCGCCAAGCACAAGGAGCTGATCGCACTGGCCATTGGCATCACCCAGCATTGCTCAGGATGTATTGGGTTTCACATCAAGGCGCTGCACAAGCTGGGCTGCACCCGCGTCGAGCTGGACGAAATGCTGTCCGTGTGTGTCTACATGGGCGGCGGCCCCGCCCTGATGTACGCCGCCGAGGCCGGAGCCGCCTGGGACAGCATGGCACCCGTAGCGGCCTGAAGCATTCAGCCAACGCCCAACAACAAAACGCACCGTCTCCGGCGCATTTTTCATTGGCGGGTACCAGTTGGCTTCAGGTGAAGCTGAACTGCCCCGGCGCTTGGATCGGGTCCACCCCCACACTGATGGTGGACTTGGGTGCGAACTTGCCTTCCAGCAGCAGCTTGGACAGCGGGTTCTCGATGCGCTGCTGGATCGCACGCTTCAGGGGGCGTGCGCCAAAGACGGGATCGAAACCCACCTTGGCCAACTCGGCCACGGCGGCGTCGCTCACCTGCAGAGTCAGGTCCATCTTGGCCAGGCGGCCCATCAGCGTGGCGAGCTGGATCTTGGCGATGGATGCAATGTTGGCCGCGTCCAGCGAATGGAAGACCACGGTTTCGTCGATGCGGTTCAAGAACTCGGGACGGAAGTGGTTCTTCAGCTCGCCGGTCACGGCCTCTTTCACGTCCTCGTAGTCCTGCCCCACCATGCTCTGGATGAGCTGGCTGCCGATGTTGCTGGTCATCACGATCACGGTGTTCTTGAAGTCCACGGTGCGGCCCTGGCCATCGGTCAGGCGGCCATCATCCAGCACCTGCAACAGCACGTTGAACACGTCCGGGTGGGCCTTCTCGATCTCGTCGAGCAGCAGCACGCTGTAGGGCTTGCGGCGGACGGCTTCGGTGAGGTAACCGCCCTCCTCGTAGCCCACGTAGCCAGGGGGCGCGCCGATCAGGCGGGCCACGCTGTGCTTCTCCATGAACTCGCTCATATCGATGCGCACCAGGTGCTCTTCGCTGTCGAACATGAATCCGGCCAGTGCCTTGCACAGCTCGGTCTTGCCCACACCCGTGGGGCCCAGGAACAGGAAGGAGCCTGTGGGGCGGTTCGGATCACTCAGGCCCGAGCGTGAGCGGCGGATGGCATTGGCCACAGCCGCAATGGCTTCGTCCTGCCCGACCACGCGGTCGTGCAACTTGCCTTCCATTTGCAGCAGCTTGTCGCGTTCACCCTGCAGCATCTTGCTCACCGGAATGCCGGTGGCGCGGCTCACCACCTCGGCAATTTCGTCGGCGCCCACCATGGTGCGTAGCAGCTGGGTGCGACCGCCGTCCTTGGCGTCTTTGGTCTTGCCGGCCTCTTGGGCCTGCGCGTCTTTCAGGCGCTTTTCCAGCTCTGGCAGCTTACCGTATTGCAGCTCGCCGGCCTTGTTGAAGTCGCCCTTGTCGGTCAACTCCTTGATCTGGAAGCGCACCTTCTCCACCTCTTGCATGAGGGTCTTGGAGCCCTGCGCCTGGGCCTTCTCGGCCTTCCACAGTTCGTCCAGGTCGGCAATTTCTTTTTGCAGCGCGGTGATCTCTTCGTTGATGAGCTCCAGGCGTTTTTGCGAGGCTTCGTCTTTCTCGCGCTTCACGGCTTCGCGCTCAATCTGCAGCTGGATCAAGCGGCGGTCTTTTTTGTCCATGACCTCGGGCTTGGAGTCCAGCTCGATCTTGATCTTGCTGGCGGCCTCGTCGATCAGGTCGATCGCCTTGTCGGGCAAAAAGCGGTCGGTGATGTAGCGGTGGCTCAGCTCCGCCGCGGCCACGATGGCGGGATCGGTGATCTGCACGCCGTGGTGGGTCTCGTAGCGCTCTTTCAGGCCGCGCAGGATGGCGATGGTGGCTTCCACGGTGGGCTCGCCCACCAGGATTTTCTGGAAGCGGCGCTCCAGTGCGGCGTCCTTCTCGATGTACTTGCGGTATTCGTCCAGCGTGGTGGCACCCACGCAGTGCAGCTCACCGCGCGCCAGCGCGGGCTTGAGCATGTTGCCGGCGTCCATGGCGCCCTCGCCCTTGCCGGCGCCCACCATGGTGTGCAGCTCGTCAATGAACACAATCGTCTGGCCCTCGTCCTTGGCCAGGTCTTTCAGCACATTCTTCAGGCGCTCTTCAAACTCGCCGCGGAACTTGGCACCGGCCAAGAGTGCGGCCATGTCCAGACTCAGCACGCGCTTGCCCTTGAGCGAATCGGGCACGGCACCATCCACGATGCGCTGGGCCAGGCCTTCCACGATGGCGGTCTTGCCCACGCCAGGCTCGCCAATCAGCACCGGGTTGTTCTTGGTACGGCGCTGCAGTACCTGGATCGCGCGGCGAATTTCATCGTCGCGGCCAATCACCGGGTCCAGCTTGCCCAGGCGGGCGCGCTCGGTCAGATCGATGCAGTATTTCTTGAGCGACTCGCGCTGCTCTTCGGCATCGGCACTGTCCACGGCCTGGCCGCCGCGCACGGCGTCAATCGCACTTTCCAGGCTCTTGCGGGTCAGGCCGTTGGCGCGGGCCAGGTTGCCGGCGTCGCCCTTGTGGTCTGCCAGGGCCAGCAAGAACAACTCGCCGGCCACAAACTGGTCACCACGTTTGATGGATTCTTTTTCGGCAGCCTGCAGCAGGCTCACCATGTCGCGGCCCACCGTCACCTGCTCGTGCCCCTGCACCTGCGGCAGGCGTTTGATGGCGGCCTCGGCCGAGGCCAACAAGCCTGCCACATTCACACCGGCGCGGTTCATCAGCGCTTTGGGGCCGTCGTCCACACGGATCATGGCAGCGAGCACGTGCACCGGCTCGATGTAGGCGTTGTCATGGGTCAGGGCCAGCGTCTGGGCTTCGCCCAGGGCTTCCTGAAACTTGGTGGTGAGTTTTTCGATGCGCATGGCGGCTCTCGTGACGATTTATGGAATGCTACCCAGCTTGGGGCCATGGTGCCCCATTTCAAGCCCGGTGCGCGTACGCCAGCGGACATTGGCACGCTGTTTGACCCACATCAAACAGCGTGCCACGCGACCCGCAACCCTCAGCCCAAGGTCCAGTCGATCTGCACCTGGTCAGGCGTGGCCACATCAAAGCGGCGCATGCTGAAGCTGGCGCGCAACCGCTGGCCCCCGTTGGCCAAGGGCTCCAGCTCACATTCCAGCCAGCCATCGCCGTTCCAGGCCTGGGCCACGATTTGCGCACTGCCGCCTGCCAGCGGCACCGTCTCCTGCGCCAGCACATCGCTGGCGGCCACGTTGGCAAAACGCAGCGGTGCATGCAGTGGCGGTGTGACCAGCGCATAGGCCTTCACCGGGCTGTGGCTGAAGGTGATGGTGGCGCTGGCCGCGCAGTGGTAATCGCCCGACAGAAACACCACATTGCTGATGCGCTGCTCGGCAATGAAGTCCAACACGCGCTGACGGTCGCCTTCGGCAAACTGCCAGTTGTCGGTGGACCGGGGCGAAGGCCGGCCAAGCCCCTGCACCAGGCCCGGTGCCAGCACCGCGCCCGTGGCGATGAACTTGGCGTGGTGGCCACGCGCCTGCTCCTGCAGCAGCCAAGCCTCCAGCACCGGCCACTGGCCGGGCTCCAGCAGGCGCCGCTCGGTGCCCAGCGCGCGGTTGCGGTGCACCCGCGTGTTGAGCGAAAGAAATGCCGCTGCAGCGTGTGAAACCGCTCCGTCGTGCCCCTGCGGTCCCAGGGGTGCGGGGCCGTGGGCACGCTGGAAGGCCGCAAAGGCGCTCAGCGCGTTGCGCGTGAGCACGGCGCGCTCAGTGCCCAGGCGCTCTTCGTCACGGCTCCAGTTGTCGGCAATCTCATGGTCGTCCATCGCCATGTAGAGCGGCAGGCTGCGCGCCAGTTGCCTGAAGCCGGTTGAACCAAAGGCCTCGCGGTAACGCGGCAGCAGCGCTTCAATCGGCGAGCTGCCCGAGGCCAGACCGGCCCGCGCATCGGCATAAATCTGGTCACCCAGCATCCACATCAGCGAGGCCGGCGCCTGCCGCTGGCGCAGGGCCAGCTGCTGCAGGGTGTGGTCACTGCGGGCCGCTTCAAACTCGGTAATGCCCGGGTGGCGGCAGGTGGCCGCCACAAAGCGCAAGCCGGCCTGCGGGGTCAGCAGCTGGCCCTGCAGGCGCAGCACGCAGTCGCGCATCCAGCGCAGGCTGCGGCGCTGGCGCGACAGCGTGCCGGGCTGCGCACGCAAGGCCACGGCGCGCTGCTCGCGCACCAGCGCGGCCAGTGGCCGCAGCAGGGCCACGGCATCGTCCAGTGTCAGGTCCAGCGGCTGGGGCTGCAGCACGCCATGGCCCACCGCATGGGGGACGGCCATGGCCGTGGGGGCCAGCTCCCAGCCTGCGGCGCCCTGACCCTGCGCCAGGGTTTGCCGGTAGTCCGCATTTGCGGCCTCGGCCGAGGGTGGCACTGCGGGCACCGGGCTGCGCCCGGCGCTGTGCGCCACGTCTTCCACGGTCACCGGAGCCCCCCACACCGTGGGCCAATGCAGTGTGTGGGCAGCACCATCGGCAGGTGCATCGGCCGCAATGCGGTGCAGGCTCACCATGGCCACGGTGATAGCGCCTTGCCAGTCAGCTGGCACCTGCAGGTCGGCCACGGCATACACAATGCTTTGGTCCGGTGAGGCGTCTTTTGCCACGCCCACCAGGCCCTCCAGCGGGCTGCTGACCAGTGGCCAGGCTTGCACGGTGCGCTGGCGCCCCACCGAGAGCAGCGTCATGGCACCTACCGCCGTGTCTGCCTGCGAGTTGTCCACCTCCATCCACACGCGCAGCACGGTGTCTGCGCCCTCGCGGCGTACCCAGCCCGTCAGCGGGCCGGTGCGCGGCAGGCGGGCCCGGAGGCGGTTTTGCGTCATGGGCTCGGGCAGGTCCGCGGCCTGGGCTTGGTTGAAGAAGTCCACCACCTCCGAGAAGATGACCTCGGGCGCCCGCTTGCCGATGGTGCAGTCAAAGTGCGCATGCTCGGGTGCCACCAGAAAGCGGTCCAGCTTGCTGGCCAAGCGCTGCCCGCCAAAGGCGCGGCTGAACTGGCGCTGGGTTTCGTGCAGCGACTCCTGGTCGAACAGCACGTTGTCGGCCCCGTGCAGCAGCATGACGGGCATGCCCAGGTAGCGGCGCACGTTTTCGTCCGTCACATAGATGTTCTGGCCATCGGCGTCCACCAGGTGCTCGTACTCCACGCACTTGGCGCCGTGCAAGAACACACCCAGGTTGGTGCGGCCAAAGTACAGGTCCAGCTTCTCGTGCGTGCCGGGGCGGCCGGGTTGGCTTTCAATGAGCTGGTCGTGGCGGAACAAGCGGCTCAAGAAACCGGCCATGCGCTTGCACGAGGTGCTGTCGGGCTGGTGCACGCGCAGGTCGTGCTCGTGCGGGCAGCGCTCGGCCTCGTCGTAGTGGAAGCTGGCAAACGCCCGGTCCATGAGGGCGTGCAAGCCGTTGGCCTGGGCCGTTCCGGCAGCAAAGTTCACATACTCCAGGCCCAGCGCATTGACCATGAGCGAGGCCACTTGCAGGCGCATTTGCGCGGTAACGGAGCCAATCACATAGGGCTGAAACTGCGAGAACAGTACCGCCGCCACTTTGGGTTTGCCCGCCTCGTGCATGAGGTGCCCACCCAGCAAAGCCATAGCGGTAGAGGCCGAGCCCACGCAGTGGCTGAACACACTGAGCTGGCCGGGCAGCAACTCGGGCTCGATGCGCTCAGCCTGCAACACGGCCAGCGCGTGGTTGACCGCGGCCGGCAGGTCGCAGGCGCCAATGTCATCCATGCTGGAGAGCCGGGCCGAGGCGCGCAGAAAGGGGCTGACGCGGTATTCGAGCAGCCACACGTCCCAGCCCTGGGCGTAAAGCATGGCGGCCAGCGCACGTTCGCCCAGCTCTTCGGCCACAAAGGGTAAGGTGTTTTGCGCAAAGCCGTTGAGCAGGATGATGGACTTGAAGCGCCGCAGGCCCTGTGCGGTGACGCTGGATGCCACCCGCGGCTGGGCATAACGCACCAGGCCAATGCGGATGGTCTCGGTCTTCGGATCAGACACATCAGCCCCCGCACGCAGGGGCACGGTGAGGCATACCGGCGCCTGCGGGAGCACCTTGCCGCCCCCGGCCAGGCAGATAGGCGGGTATTGGTCGGCCGTCAGCTCAAAATCGCCGTTGTCGGGCAGCGTGGCCGGGTCGGTGGCGGGCAGGTCGGCCTTGTAGTCGGGCAGGCGGAAATCGAGCATGCGGCTGCTCACCACGTAGCGCAGGATGGTGAGCGGGTAGGTGATGAAGGCGGCCAGCGCGTTGACTGTGTCGGGGCCCGGCTTCATTTGCGGCGCAATGCGGCGCACCATCTCGGGCACGTCCATGGTCAGGCGACCGGTGGCCAACACACGCCCTCCCTTGGCCTGCATAAGCTGCACGTCGAGCTGGGTCAACTCGTCCCACACGCTGCGGCGCTGCGGGGCGGGCCAGCCGCCGTGCTGCCACTTTTTGCGCAGCCAAGCCCGCAGCTCACCCCAGCTCAGGGCTGGCTGGATCAGCTTTTCTCCTTGCAGGTACCAGTTGCGCTGGCCGTCGCTCAGCGTGAGCCGGTAGTCAAAGGTACGTGCAGCGCTGGCGTGCCAGAGCAGCTTGGCACCATCCCAGACCATGTCGCGTATCTTTTGTTTCTTTTCTCCTTCGACCTTGGGGCGCTGGCTGTCGGGGTACCAGCGTGTGATCCCGTAAGTCAACCCGGCCCGCAGCGTGCGGCAGGCACGGGCCACAAAGCCTTCGGGCGCCGCACGGAACAGCTGCACGGTGCCACCGGTGACCTGCAGTACGGTGGACGGCCCCTGCACAGCGTCGACGACCAGGCGCGAGGCAGTCAGGCTGCGCGCCGTGGCAGTGCCTGGCAGCGCCTGCAAGGTGTGGCTGGGGTCTTGCCACAGGCGGGTCCAGTCGGCCACGTCCATCTCTAGAAACAGCGCGGCAGCAGGTGCAACTGGCCCGGCAGGCCACCAGGCTGGCAACACCACGTCAGGCTCGGGCTGCAAGGGGCCGCGCAATACCTCGGCCAACACAGCACCATGGGGTGCATCGGGTTCGGCTTTCACCATGGGGGCAACGGGCGGGTGTGGGGGCAAGGTGCGCGCTTGCGGCGTGCGGGCCGGTTCGTCCTGCAACAGCAGGCGGCAGGCCCGTTCTGCAAGCGCTGTGATCGTCAGCAAGGGGTTCACACCCAGCGACGTGGGGATAACCGAACCATCCACCACCACCAGGCCGGTGTGCACACTCCCATCGGGCAGGAAGACCTGGCCCTGGTGGTTGACCACGCCCTGTGCGGGCGAGGCGGCCATACGGCAGCCGCCCAAGGGGTGCACCGTGATCCAACTGGTGTCGGCCTTGGGGCCGCTGAGCACGCTGGCAATCTTGTCGGGGAGCACACCGCTGCCCGGGTTGGGCAAAAATTCTGCGCCCACGCCCTCCACACTGGCGGCACGGCTGCGGTGCAGCACGGGCGCGGGGTCCACCGCGCCACTGCCCCAGGACCAGGCAATACGCGACTGCCGTTTGGCCAACTGGGCCTGCCCCGCCGAGCTGTCGTGCCCCATGCCCAGCATGACCAGGCTGCGGGCCGTGCGCCGTGGGTCGGCCACCAGCGGGTCTTGTCCACCCGTCTGGCGCAAGCCAAAGCGCGCCAGTTGGGGCAGCACGCCCAGCGTGGCCAGGGCCTCACCCACAATGGGCGCGAGCATGCCAGGAATGCCACCGTCTTCGGTGACGGTGCTCTGGGTATGGTCTAACTGGTCATGAAAGCGGATCACCGCACTGATGGTGGGCCCCACCTTGTCGGTGGCGGCGCGCATGGTGCCACTGCCCTCCCCCAGCGCGTTGGCCGTGTCTGCCATGTCATAGGCCGCGCTCAAGTCATCGCCGTTGGCAGAGATGCCCTTGCCCAGCCAGCTGTGGGCCACGGGCAGACCGTATTCCCGGGAGCGCAGCAGGATTTCACTGGAACCAAAGGTGCCGGCGCTGAGCACCACGCGGCCGGTGCGCAACACAAATTCGTAGGCGCCGTTGAGCGCGCCTTCGGGCGCCTCGAAAGATTGCTCCCAGGTACCACGCTCGGTGGTGCGCACGCAGTGCACCACCCAGTCACGCCCGGGGTGGGCCACGTCGGGTTTGTGCAGCACATAGAGCACGCTGACGCCAGTGAACAGCTGCGCACCCGCTTGGGCAGCGCGTGGCAGGTAGGTTTTATCCAGGCTGAGCTTGGCGTTGTGGTTGCAGCCCGAGCAACAGTCGCCACAGCCCACGCAGGCATCCCGCGGGCCCAGCCCTAGCGGAGCATCGGCCCGAAACTCGATGGCCAGGGGCACGTCTTCGGTACTGACCTTCAGACGGGTGCTGCCAAAACGGTCGGCTGCTGCCTGGCCAATCTCTTGCATGCGCTGGTACTTGGCGGTGTGCTGCGGCACGCAGGCCGGTGAGGCACGCTGTGCCTGGGGCGACTGGATCTCCAGCACCTGTGTGGCCAGCGCGTAGTCGGCATCCAGCGAGGCCTCGCGCACCGCAGCTGGCCAGGCGTCCTGCTGAAACACGCGCGGGTCGGGGCGCAAGGCCACGGCCGCATTGATCAGGCTACCACCGCCCAGGCCATTGCCCACCAGCGCACTGGCACGGGTGCCCACGCGAAAGTCGAACAGCGCGTCTTCGTAGCCAATGGCCGCGGGGCCCTGCCCACGTTCCAGATTGCCGCCCACCTCGGCGCGCACAAAGCCACCAAACTGGCCAAAATCAGTGGGGAACTCTCCGGCCAGGTACTCTGCGCCGCGCTCCAGCACGGCCACGCTCTGGCCATGCTCGGCAAAGCGCAAGGCGGCCACCGAGCCGCCGTAACCCGAACCCACCACCAGCACCTCGGGCGCGTAGCCTTCTTGTGTGTTGGTGATCAGTTGCTCCACACCGTGTGACAGCCAGTGCATAGCGAATCCTCCCTGGAAATTTAATCGTTAGTTCATCGTAAAAAAGGCAGCTGCGTCTCACACCAGCGCTCGAATTCCGGCACCGGCATGGGCCGCGCAGCGTACCAGCCTTGCGCGTAATCGCAGCCAATGGCGCACAGCAAGGCCCATTCCTCGGCGTCTTCGGGGCCCTCGGCCACCACGCTGAGCCCCAGGCGGTGGCCCATGGCGATGGTGGACTCCAGCAGGGCCGCACCGTCGCTGCCATGGCGCACATTGCGCACAAAGGCACGGTCGATCTTGAGCTCGGCCACCGGCATTTTTTGCAAATACGCGAGCGAGGAGTAGCCGGTGCCGAAGTCGTCAATCGACAGGCTGAAGCCGCTGGTGCGCAAGGCGTTCATCACCTCCAGCGCGGAGGCTGGGTCCTGCATGGCGCCGCTCTCCGTAATTTCAAGCCGGATGTCAGCAGGGTCTACGCCTACCTGCTGCGCCAGCAGTGCCGTGCGCGCCGCAAAGCCTGCCTCGCCCAGGTCGAAGGTAGAGAGATTGACCGAAATCTGCAGCGGGCGGCCCTGGGCACGGTAGCTGGCAGCCAGGCGCATGGCCTGCTCCAGCACCCAGCGGGTGATGAGGGTGATGCGCCCGGTCTTTTCGGCAAAGGGGACAAAGTCGCCGGGCGGAATCATGCCGCGGCGCGGGTGCTCCCAGCGTACCAAGGCTTCGGCGCTGCCCACGGTGCCGTCGCTCAGGCGCACCTTGGGCTGCAGGTACATACGCAACTCGCCCTGCTCCACCGCGCGCTTGAGCTCGGAGAGCAGGTCCAGGTCGGCGCGCTGACTGGTTTCCATTTCCTGCTGGTACTGCAGCCAGTTGCGGTGCTGCGCACGGCCCGCATCCAGGGCAATTTCGGCATTGCGCAGCAGCTGGGCCATGGAGGCCTTGTCGGGTGGCGGCAGGGCCACGCCCACGGCGAGCGTGATGTCCACCGCCTGGCCCTCGATCTCCGCAGGGCTGTTGAATGCGTAGTCCACCTCTTCGCGCATGGCTGCCAGACTGATGTCACTAGGGAACACCAGACAGAACTGGTCCGCATGCATGCGCCCCACACAGGCCGTGGCATGCACCTGGCATACGGCCTGCAAGCGGCGCCCGGTTTCTTTGAGTATCTGGTCGCCCAAGATGGGGCCCAGAGTTTCGTTGATGGCGTGGAAGCGCTCCACATTGAGCATCAGGGCGGCCGGCACGTCCCCTTCGTCGATGCGCAACTGGCCGTACTGGCGCGCGCCCTCACGGTTCAGCAGTCCGGTGAGTGCATCAAAGCGGGCCATGCGCGAGGTCTCGCGCTGCAAGCGCAAGGTGCGGTCGGCAATGCCGTAACAAAACGCGACAGGCAGCAACAAGGTACGCGCAAAATCAAACGTGGAGCCCAGCGCCACAGCCGAAGGCATGGGCTCGCGCAGCACCACGTTGTAGAGCAAAAATGCGGACCAGTAAATCGCAATGGGGGTGAGCCCCAGCAGCAGAATTCCGCAGCCACGCTCTCCCCCGCGCCAGCCGCGCCAGTTGCCCGTGAGCAGCACCAAAAAGTGCAGCGGCACCAGTGCGTAAATCAGCACATTGGCCAGGCTGGGCCAGAGGTAGTGCAAGGGGATCATGCTGGCAAACAGCATGGCCACGCCGTAGGCCACCTTGGTGGTGCGCGGGCTGTGCCTGGCAAACCGCCCAAAACGCACGCTCAACAAAACGGAGAGTACGCCCACCAGGTAGTTAAAAATCCAGGCATTCAGCCAGAGCGGAGAGCTCGCGTCGAGCACAAAAGGCAGCCCGCTTTTGGTGAAGATGGTGAGCGACTGCACTCCCGCATAGAGCGCATAAATGGCGTAATTGGCCTCCCGCAGGGTGATGCTGAAAAACAGCGCAACCAGCGCCGTGGTGAACAGGAAGACCGCACCGCTGTGGTTGAGCAGGTCTGTGCCGTGCTCGTCGCGCAGGCTCTCCTCGGGCACCACTGCTTCTACCAACAGGGTGCGCGCCAAGCCTGGGTAGGCCAATGCGCCCAGGGCGGGTTCAAAGCGGGCATAGAGCGGAAATACAGCCGCCGCGTCGGGGGTGAAAATGGCCCGCAGACCAGTGACCAGGGCCCCGCTGCTTTGGCCCAGGCGCAGCGCCTGCCCCAACGGCTTGCCCTGCGCATCGAACAGCGCAATGTTGACACGCTGCACATTCAGGTCGGCAAAGGACAACCAGGGCCGGGTTTCCAGCGCCTGGCCGGCTGGCAGGCTGGCAATCCGGACCCAGCAGGCACCGCCCTCGGGGTCCACGGGCACTTTCCCCTCGGGTGCCGCGATCCAAGCGCTTGCGGGCTGGGCGATGGTCTGCTGGACCGACTGCAGACCGCAGTGGTAGTCCACCGGCAAGGGCGCAGCCAACGCCCAGGCACTCCACAGCGTGACCACCACTCCCCCTCCTAGCCGCAGTGCGAGTCGCCGGAAATCCATTTCTACCCTTGTG
This sequence comes from Rhodoferax sp. TS-BS-61-7, assembly GCF_002943465.1. Lineage (GTDB taxonomy): Bacteria > Pseudomonadota > Gammaproteobacteria > Burkholderiales > Burkholderiaceae_C > Allorhodoferax. The sequence continues at coordinate 304,534 of NZ_PTQY01000002.1, read as the reverse complement.
TATTGAGGTAAGGCGAAGACTGAGCTGGGCAACTTCCCGCAGCATCAACCCGCAAATGATTGTAGAGGGATCAGGCCCAAAACGCCTGTTTTCAGGGCCTGTGTGCTACGCTTTTTAACGCAGGGGGCTCAGGCGTTGCGCGCCTCTATGCCCCAGCGGGCCAGGGCAGCGTCATCACTCACGCGCGCATCCACCCAATGCGCCCCATCCGCGGTCTGCTCCTTCTTCCAAAACGGCGCCTGGGTCTTGAGGTAGTCCATCAAAAACTCGCAGGCCTGAAAGCTCTGGCCACGGTGGGCCGAGGTCACCACTACCAGCACCACCCCATCGGTGGGCCGCAGCACCCCCACACGGTGCACCACACGGGCTCCCAGAATGTCAAAACGCGCAAAGGCCGCGTCCACCATGGCCTCGATGGACTTCTCGGTCATGCCCGGGTAGTGCTCCAGCTCCATGGTCTGCACCGAGCCGGCAGCGCTCGGGGTGTTGCGGTCACGTACCGTGCCCACAAAGGTGCACACCGCTCCCACGCGCGGGTCACCGGCTTGCAGGGCGGCAATCTCCTGCGCCACATCAAATGGCTGTGGCTGAATGCGGACACGGGGGGAAGAAATGGCGTCAGAGGGCATGGCCGAATTGTGGCACCGTGCTAGCATGGTGCCCATGTTCGCATTCACCGCACTCCTCACCATGGCCACGCTGGCCCTGGTCGGCGCACGTGTGGTGGCCGCGAACACATCCAAAAAACCCAAGCTCATTTGACCGGAGCTGCGGTTCCGTCCTCAGATGAGCGATGGAACTGCGAACAACACCCCTCCCCCGTTTACGCAACCCGCCGCGCAGCTGACGATGGTTCTTTCCATCGGTCTTGTTTTCTGCAAAGGATGTTCGCGTGCACACTACTGATACCTTCTCCGGCCTCTGGATTCCACTGGTCACCCCCTTTCACAACCATGCGGTGGACCACCCGGCGCTGCGCACACTGGTGCAGCACTTGGCGCCGCAAGGCATTGCCGGCATCGTGGTCTGCGGCTCCACGGGCGAGGCCGCTGCCTTGGGTGCAGACGAGCAACTGGCCGTGCTGGACACCGTAGCACAGGCCGCCCCGGGTCTGCCGCTGGTGATGGGCCTGTCGGGCTACCACCTGGGCGACACGCTGGCATGGGTGCGCACCTTGAATGCCCAGAAGCTGGCCGGTCTGCTGGTACCGGCACCCCACTACATTCGCCCCTCGCAAGCCGGGCTGCTGCAGTGGTTCACGGCGATTGCCGACGCGAGCGCCCAGCCTGTGGTGATTTACGACATTCCGGCACGCACCGGGGTTCAGCTTACGCTGGCCACGCTGCGCACGCTGGCCCAGCACCCCAACATCACAGCCATCAAGGACTGTGGCGGCGACCCGGCCAAGACGCAGGCGCTGATTGCCGATGGGCAGCTGCAGGTGCTGGCCGGGGACGATGCCAACATCTTCACCACGCTGGCGCTGGGCGGCACAGGTGCGATTGCAGCCAGTGGCCATGTGCACACGGCGCGCCTGGTGGCGCTGATGCAGCAGGTGGTGCGCGGGGAACTGGTGGCGGCGCAGGCACTATGGCGGCCGCTACAGCCCTTGATCGAGGCCCTGTTTGCGGAGCCAAACCCGGCGCCGGTGAAGGCGCTGCTAGCGCAGCAGGGGCTGATGCAGGCTAGCTTGCGTGCACCGATGTCGGCAGCCTCCCACGCGCTCACTGAGCGGCTGGTGGCGCTCAGTGCCTCGCTGGAGGTTAACCCCCGGTAACGGGCGGAAAAAAGGCGACTTCGCAGCCCGCGGTGAGCACCGCGGACTCGGGGCGCATCACCTGGTCCAGCGCCATGCGCACCGCGCGGCCTGGGGCCAGGGCGTCGGCCCCGGCACCGCCGCGCGCCACCAGCTCGGCGCGCAGCGCGGCCAGCGTGGGGGCTTGGGTGTCCAGCACCTCCGTGCCAGTGCCCATAGCCTCGCGCACCGAGGCGAAGTAACACACGGTGACCTTCATGCCAACAACTCGCTGAACGGGATGTAGCGCACCGTGGCGCCGTACTGGATGGCCTCGCCCGGTGGCGTGTCGATCAGGCCGTCGCCCCAGACGGCCGAGGTCAGCACGCCCGAACTCTGGTTGGTAAACAGCTCCAGGCCACCCTGGTCGTTGCGACGCACACGCAGAAATTCACGGCGTTTTTCGGCTCTAGGCCAGTCAAAATCTGCGCGAGCAGCTATGCTTTTCATAGCAACATCGTGCACACCTTGCAGCCGCAGCAAGAAGGGCCGCACCAGCAGTGCAAAAGTCACAAAACTGGACACCGGGTTGCCGGGCAGGCCGATGAAGTGCGCCGAACCGATACGGCCATGTGCAAAAGGTTTGCCGGGTTTGATGGCGATTTGCCACAGGTCCAGCTGCCCCAGCGACTGCACGGCGGGCTTGATATGGTCTTCCTCGCCCACCGAGACGCCACCGCTGGTGAGCACCAAGTCATGGCTGGCAGCAGCCTGCTGCAAGGCTTGCACCGTGGCGTCGAGCCGGTCGGGCACGATACCCAGGTCGGTCACCTCGCAACCCAGGCGGCGCAGCATGGCACCCAGGAAAAAGCGGTTGGAGTTGTAAATGGCGCCCGGCGGCATCTGCTCCGGCGGCACGGTGCCGGGCAGCACCAGCTCGTCGCCCGTGGAGAACAGCGCCACACGCGGCTTGCGCACCACCTGCAGCTGGGCCATGCCCACGCTGGCGGCCAGGCCCAGCGCGGCGGGGCCCAGGCGGGTGCCCGCGGCCAGCACCACGTCGCCACGGGCCACGTCCTCACCCGAGCGGCGGATATTCTGGCCAGGCAGCGGCGTGCTGTGGATCTGCACACGGGGCGTGACCGCCGCATCGGGCGCGTCCACCACCGTGCATTCCTCTTGCATCACCACCGCATCTGCCCCGGGGGGCACCGGTGCGCCGGTGAAGATGCGGGCAACGGTGCCAGGGAGCAAGGGCGTGCCCACGCTGCCGGCCGCAATGCGCTGCGACACCGGCAAAGCGCCTTGTGCAGCCAGCACATCGTCCACACGCAGGGCGTAGCCGTCCATGGCGCTGTTGTCGCACGGTGGCACCTGCAGGCCCGACACAATGGCCTGCGCCAGCACGCGGCCATCGGCGTCACCGGTGGGCACGGGCTCAAACTGGGTCAGGGGCTGCACGCTGGCCAGCAGCTGGGCCAGCGCGTCGTCCAGCGGCAACAGGGGTTTGCGGGGGGCGTTGGACATGCGGTAATTTGCTATGGTTTATATAGCTGCTGGCGCATATTCCATGCGGGCCAAGCAGCTATTTCATTCCTATTTGGCTCAGTAGCCGCACTCGGCAGCAATCAGGGCCTGGATGGCCGCCACATCGGCGTCCATCACCTGCACGCGTTTGGGCAGGGCCTCAATGCCTTCGAACTTGGCGGGCCGCTCGGGCTCTCGGCCCAGGGCTTCGACGATGGTGGCAGCGAACTTGATGGGCAGCGCGGTTTCCAGCACCACCATGGGCACGCCGGCGGTGCGCTGCTCCAGCCCCACCTTCAGGCCGTCGGCCGTGTGGGTGTCGATCACCATGCCGTGGCGGCTCCACGTGTCCTGGATGGTTTGCAGGCGGTTGGCATGTGTGCTCTTGCCGCTGACAAAACCGTAGCGTGTCGCGGCCTGGGCAAACGCAGGGTCGGCGCTCAGGTCAAACTGCCCGGTCTTGGACAAGCCTTCGCCAAACAGCGCCTTGACGCGCGCGCCGTCGCGGCCCAGCAGGTCGAACACAAAACGCTCGAAGTTGCTGGCCTTGGAAATGTCCATGGACGGGCTGGAGGTCTCGTGGGTGTCGGCCGTGCCGCGCACGCGGTAGACACCGGTGCGGAAGAACTCGTCGAGCACATCGTTCTCGTTGGTGGCGACCACCAGCTTGTCGACGGGCAAGCCCATTTGGCGTGCCACATGGCCGGCACAGACGTTGCCGAAGTTGCCAGATGGCACCGCGAAGCTGACTTTACTAGGCTCAATGACGCTGAAAGAGCCCACTCCTGCGCGAATATTCATCGGGTCCGATGCCGTCGCTTGAAAATAGCCCGCAAAGTAGTACACCACCTGGGCCAGCAAGCGCGCCCAGTTGATGGAATTGACAGTGCCGATCTTGTACTTGCGCTTGAAGGCCAGGTCGTTGGACACGGCCTTGACGATGTCCTGGCAATCATCGAACACGCCGTTGATGGCGATGTTGTGGATGTTGGCGTCCTGCAGGCTGAACATCTGCGCCTGTTGGAAGGGGCTCATGCGGCCGTGCGGGCTGGTCATGAAGACGCGCACGCCCTTCTTGCCGCGCATGGCGTACTCGGCCGCGCTGCCGGTGTCGCCACTGGTGGCACCCAGGATGTTGAGCTCCTCGCCGCGACGGCCCAGCTCGTACTCGAACAGGTTGCCCAGCAACTGCATGGCCATGTCCTTGAAGGCCAGCGTGGGGCCGTTGGACAGGGCTTCGATCCACACGCCGTCTTCCAAATGGCGCAGCGGCACGATCTCGCCGGTGCCAAACACCTCGGCGGTGTAGGTCTTGGCGCACAGGGCGCGCAGGTCGTCGGCGGGAATATCGTCGATGTAGAGCGAGAGGATCTCGAACGCCAGCGCGGCATAGCCCTGCTGGTGGTACACGGTGCGCCACTGTTGCAGCGTGGCATCGCTCACTTGCGGGTAGGCCTCGGGCAGGTAGAGGCCGCCATCGGGCGCCAGGCCTTCGAGCAGGATTTCGCAAAAGCGTTTGCGGTCGGGGTTGCCGCGCGTAGAGAGGTAACGCATCAGTTCAGCTCCTCTTTGCGGATACGGGTGATGGGCGCCAGCACGGTGGGCAGGGCCTGCATCTGGGCGATGGCCGCATCCATCTTGGCCTCGGCACAGTCGTGTGTGAGGATGATGACGTCGGTCTGGGTACCGGCCTCGCCGCTGATCTCGTCGGCTTCGCGCTGCAGCACCGCGTCGATGCTGATGTTGGCCTCGGCCAAGATGCCGGTGACCTTGGCCAGCACGCCGGCCTCGTCGGCCACGCGCAGGCGCAAGTAGTAGCTGGTCACCACCTCACCCATGGGCAGGATGGGCGTGTTGCTCATAGCGCCGGGCTGGAAGGCCAGGTGCGGCACGCGCTGGGCCGCGTCGGCGGTGTGCAGGCGGGTGATGTCCACCAGGTCGGCAATCACGGCGCTGCCGGTGGGCTCGGAACCCGCGCCCTTACCGTAGTACAGCGTGGTGCCCACGGCGTCACCATTGACGACCACGGCGTTCATGGCGCCTTCCACATTGGCGATCAGGCGCTTGGCCGGGATCAGCGTGGGGTGCACGCGCAGCTCGATGCCATTGGCCATGCGCTTGGTGATGCCCAGCAGCTTGATGCGGTAGCCCAGTTGCTCGGCGTACTTGATGTCGGCCGAACCGAGCTTGGTGATGCCTTCCACATAGGCCTTGTCGAACTGCACGGGAATACCGAAGGCGATGGCCGACATTAGGGTTAACTTGTGCGCGGCGTCCACGCCTTCGATGTCGAAAGTCGGGTCGGCTTCGGCGTAGCCCAGGCGTTGCGCTTCTTTCAGCACCACGTCAAAGTCCAGGCCCTTGTCGCGCATCTCGGACAGGATGAAGTTGGTGGTGCCGTTGATGATGCCGGCGATCCACTGCACGCGGTTGGCGGTCAGGCCTTCGCGCAGCGCCTTGATGATGGGGATGCCACCAGCCACGGCTGCTTCAAAGGCCACCATCACGCCCTTGGCGGACGCGGCGGCAAAAATCTCGGTGCCATGCACGGCCAGCAGCGCTTTGTTGGCAGTAACCACGTGTTTGCCGGCGGCAATGGCTTCGAGCACCAGTTCCTTGGCCAGCGTGTAGCCACCGATCAGCTCCACCACGATGTCGATGTCGGGGTTACGAATAATCTCGCGTGCATCGGCAACTACCTTAGCCTTGTCTCCCACGATTTCTTTGGCCAGCGCGGTGTTGCGGCGCGACACCATGGTCACCTCAATGCCGCGGCCAGCGCGGCCCTTGATTTCTTCCTGGTTGCGCTGCAGGACGTTGAACACACCGCTGCCCACGGTGCCCAGGCCCATCACGCCCACTTGTATCGGTTTCATAAATTCTTCAGGTAAAAAGTAGGTCTGGCCCGCATGAATACTGCGCGAGCCGCTATCAAAATCGGAGTGATTCAAGTCCCATTGCGCTTGCGGTAGCTCTCCAGGAACTTGGCGATGCGGCCAATGGCCTCACGCAAGTCGTCCTCGTGTGGCAAAAACACAATGCGGAAATGGTCTGGCTGTTGCCAGTTGAACCCCGTGCCCTGCACCAGCATCACGCGGGTCTCACGCAGCAGCTCCAGAAAGAACTGGCGGTCATCGGCAATCGGGTACACCGCCGGATCCAGCTTGGGAAACATGTAGAGCGCAGCCTGTGGCTTCACGCAGCTCACTCCGGGGATGGCGGTGATCAGCTCGTAGGCCAGGTCGCGCTGGCGGCGCAGGCGTCCGCCCTCACACACCAAATCGTTGATGCTCTGGTAACCGCCCAGTGCAGTCTGAATCGCCCACTGGCCGGGCACGTTGGAGCACAGCTTCATGTTCGAGAGCATGTTCAAGCCCTCGATGTAGTCCGTGGCATTCTTCTTGTCGCCCGACACCACCAGCCAGCCGGCGCGGTAACCGCAGGAGCGGTAGCTCTTGGACAGGGAGTTGAAGGTCAGCGTCAATATGTCAGTGGACATGCTGGCAATGGCCGTGTGGTGGATGCCGTCGTACAGCACCTTGTCATACACCTCGTCGGCCAGGATCACCAGCCCGTGCTCACGCGCGACTTCGATGATGCCTTGCAGCAGTTCGTTGGAATACAACACGCCCGTGGGGTTGTTGGGGTTGATGACCACAATGCCTTTGGTGCGCGGCGTGATCTTGGCGCGGATGTCGTCTAGGTTGGGCATCCAGCCATTGGACTCATCACACAGGTAGTGCACTGGCGTGCCACCGGACAAGCTAGTAGCGGCCGTCCACAGTGGGTAGTCGGGCATGGGCAACAGCAACTCGTCGCCGTCGTCCAGCAGCGCGTTGGTGGCCATGGTGATGAGTTCACTGGCGCCATTGCCCAGGTAGATGTCATCGAGGGTGACGCCGGCAATGCCCTGCTTCTGGGTTTCGTGCATCACCGCCTTGCGCGCGGCGAAGATGCCCTTGCTGTCCGAATAACCCGCCGAATTGGGCAGATTGCGGATCATGTCTTGCTGAATTTCCTCGGGCGCGTCAAAACCAAACACCGCCAAATTGCCCAGATTGAGCTTGATGATTTTTTGGCCTTCGTCCTCCATCTGACGCGCCGCGTCCATGATGGGACCGCGGATGTCATAAAGCACATTGGCCAGCTTGGCAGATTTCTGAATGGTTTTCAAAGTCCCTCCGGGAGGTGTCAGCACAGGGTGAAACCTATAATTTGACCACAGAACGACGACGCCAAGCCTGCGTCACCACCGCTACATCCAGCACTCCCTCTACACACGCCGCCGCCCACCATGAAATTTATCCCCGATGCTGCCCAAGGTCCGTCCATCACCGGTTACGGGCCGGGCTGGATCGGCGTGAATGGCGAGCAACACCACGCCAGCATTCTGGTCAGCAGCCAGGGCCTGTGCCGCCCCTGGGGGGGCGCCAGCTTTGCCGACTTGCAGAGTGCACACTTTGACGAGTTGGCGGCGCTGGAACCCGAATTGGTGTTGTTTGGCAGTGGCCCACGCATCCAGTTTCCGCCGCCACAGTGGCTTGCCGCCCTGTATGCCCGGCGCATTGGTGTGGAAACCATGGACACCCAGGCGGCCTGCCGCACCTACAACTTTCTGGCCGGCGAAGGCCGCAAGGTGGTCGCCGCTTTGCTGGTCTAGGGAATCCACTAGGAATTCGTGGCGGGGTGGTAGTCATTTCAGAGTAAAATTGCGGGTTGCGGTCTGGGGCGACAAATTGCTGTCACGTTTGACGCCCCGCACTACGACTGACACATCAAGCACGCGAGACTGAAATACCCTATGGCGATCGTTGTCAACAAACCCCTCCCCGAATTTGAAGCCAACGCTACCGGCGGCATCAGGGTGACCAACACCACCCATGTCGGCAAAACCATGGTTTTGTACTTCTACCCCAAGGACAACACCCCCGGCTGCACCACGGAAGCCATGCAATTCCGCGACAAGTACAAAGATTTCGTCAAGGCAGGCGCCGAAGTGTTCGGTGTTTCCCGCGACAACATGAAGTCCCACGACGAGTTCAAGACCAAGCTGGAACTCCCGTTTGAGCTGATTGCCGACACCGAAGAAAAAATGTGCCACATGTTTGGTGTGGTCAAAAACAAGATCATGTACGGCAAGAAGGTCAAGGGCATCGAGCGCAGCACCTTCCTGGTGGGCGCCGATGGCATGCTGAAAGAAGAGTGGCGTGGACTCAAGGTCCCTGGCCATGTGGACGACGTGCTCAAGGCTGTCAAAGCGCTCAAAAAAGCCGGCTGACCCTTCACTGTTGTTTTGGTGCACCACCAAAACAACAGGGCCATGGCGCTCATGCATAATGGTTTCATGCCGTTGAACGTCGCAACCGCGCTCTCACAAAAAGCCGCCTTGGCTCAAGGCGGCTTTTTCGTTTTTCCGGCTAGTGTTTTCCATTTTTCATCCTCTGCGAGCCCACTCCATGCCATTGCCCACTGCCCCGTCCAAGCGCGCCGATCGCCTGACCGCCAAAGAGTTTGACGCACCCGCACGAGCCTCCCAGCGCCCTCTGCGCAAAACACCGCACACCCAAGCCCTGGCCCCTGCTGTCCACGTCGTCCCCGCTGTTCGCAGCAAACCGGCGGCACCTGAGTCCGCAAAAAAACCGCAAACCGCCGCGCTGACCCACACGCCGGTCAACGTGCCCGCACCTGTGGCCACCACGCTGGCGCCCAAAGCAGCGGTATCTCCGGTTCGCCGCGCCAAACGCACCGCAGGCACCGGCCCTACCAAGCTGTTTGTGCTGGACACCAATGTGCTGATGCACGATCCGATGTGCCTGTTCCGCTTTGAAGAACACGACATCTACCTGCCCATGATCGTGCTGGAGGAGCTCGACGGCCACAAAAAGGGCATGACCGAAGTGGCGCGTAATGCGCGCCAGACCAGCCGTACGCTGGATGCCCTGGCCGGCACGCCCGGGGCGGACATCACGGCGGGCTTCCAGCTCGACAGCACCGGCCACAAAGACGCCCGCGGCAAGCTGATGTTCCAGACCCAGCCGCTGAACTACACCCTGCCCACCAGCCTGCCCCAGGGCAAGGCGGACAACCAGATCCTGGGGGTGGTGGAAGCCCTGCGCCAGCACTACGCACCGCGTGAAGTGGTGCTGGTGTCCAAGGACATCAACATGCGCGTGAAGGCCCGCGCCTTGGGCCTGGCCACCGACGACTACCAGAACGACAAAACCCTGGAAGACGGCGACCTGCTGTACTCCGGCGCACTCGCCCTGCCCACCGACTTCTGGGCCACCCATGGCCAGAGCGTGGAGAGCTGGCAACAAGGCCCGCACACCTTCTACAAGGTGGACGGCCCCGCGGTGCCCAGCATGATGATCAACCAGTTTGTCTACTTCGAGTCGCCCGGCGAACCCAGCCTGTATGCACGCGTGACCGAAATCCGCGGCACCACGGCCGTGCTCAAGACGCTGAAAGACTTCAACCACCTGAAGAATGCCGTGTGGGGTGTGACAACCCGCAACCGCGAACAAAACTTCGCGATGAACCTGCTGACCGACCCCGAAGTCGACTTTGTCACCCTGACCGGTACCGCCGGCACCGGCAAAACGCTGATGGCCCTAGCCGCCGGCCTGACCCAGGTGCTGGACGACCGCCGCTACACCGAAATCATCGTCACCCGCGCCACCGTGAGCGTGGGGGAAGACATCGGCTTCCTGCCCGGTACCGAAGAAGAAAAGATGGGCCCGTGGATGGGCGCATTGGACGACAACCTGGAAGTATTGGGCAAGACCGACACCAGCGCCGGTGAATGGGGCCGCGCGGCCACCAACGAGCTGATCCGCAGCCGCATCAAGATCAAGAGCATGAACTTCATGCGCGGACGCACATTCCTCAACAAATACGTGATCATCGACGAAGCGCAAAACCTGACGCCCAAACAGATGAAAACGCTGATCACCCGTGCCGGCCCCGGCACCAAGATCATCTGCATGGGCAATCTGGCGCAGATCGACACGCCCTACCTGACCGAAGGCTCCTCAGGCCTGACCTTTGCAGTGGACAAGTTCAAGGGCTGGCCGCACGGTGGCCACATCACACTGGCACGTGGTGAACGCTCGCGTCTGGCGGACTTTGCGAGTGAAGTCCTGTGAGTTTGAGGGGCAGACCACTCGCAAAGCGACGTGCTCTGACCCCAGCTGACTGAAATGATGCAGACTACTTGCTATTGATTCAGTAGCTGCTTGCGCAACAACGGCAAGGGCTGGAGGCCAATTTGGCATCCAGCCCTTTTCTTATGGCCGCAAACCGTGTTCAGTAGTCGTCGCCACCGCCGCCATGGGCCAAGTTTTCAAATTTGGTGAAGCGGTTCATGAAGGCCAGTTTGACCGTGCCCGTGGGGCCGTTACGCTGCTTGGCAATGATGACCTCGGCCACGCCGGGCTCCTTGCACTGGTCCTTGGTGTAGTACTCGTCGCGGTAGATGAACATGATGATGTCCGCATCCTGCTCAATAGCGCCGGATTCACGCAAGTCACTCATCATGGGGCGCTTGTCGGGGCGCTGCTCGACTGAGCGGTTAAGCTGCGAGAGCGCAATCACCGGGCACTTCAGTTCCCGCGCCAGCATCTTCAGGCCCCGGGAGATTTCACCCAGCTCGGTGGCGCGGTTTTCCCCGTCGCTGCTGCTACCGCTCATGAGCTGCAAATAGTCCACCACGATCAGGCCCAATTGGCCGCATTGGCGGGCAAGACGGCGCGCATTGGCCCGTACCTCGCTGGAATTGAGACCCGCGCTTTCGTCGATGTGCAGCGAGATGGTGCGCAGTTTTTCGATCGCTTCCGACAGGCGCGGCCACTCGTCATCGGTGAGTTTGCCGGTGCGCAAGTGGCCCTGGTCGATACGGCCGATGGAACCCACAATACGCACCGCCAACTGGGCGGCTCCCATTTCCATCGAAAAAATGGCAACCGGCAGGCCTTCGTTGAGGGCCACATGTTCTGCGATGTTGATCGCCAACGCTGTCTTGCCCATGGAAGGACGTGCAGCCAGCACAATCAAGTCCCCCGCCTGCAGGCCGGCGGTCATGCGGTCAAAGTCGATAAAACCGGTGGGCACCCCGGTCACGTCGTTGGGGTTGTCGGCCATCTCCTGCACACGGTCCAGCAGGTTGACCACCAGCGTGTCCATGCCCTGGAAACCCTGTTTGTTGCGTTTGCCGGCTTCACCGATGTTGAAGATCTTCTGCTCGGACTCGTCTACGATCTCGGACACCGGCCGCCCCTTGGGGTTGAAGGCGTTGGTGGCAATCTCGTCGCTGGCGCTGACCAGCTTGCGCAGGATGGAGCGGTCCCGCACGATCTCAGCATAACGGCGGATATTGCTGGCGCTGGGCACGTACTGGGCCAGCGAGTTCAGGTAGGTCAACCCGCCAATCTCTTCGGCCTTGCCCTGGCTCTGCAGGTGCTCAAACACCGTGATCACATCGGCCGGTTTGTTGCCGTTGATCAGCGTACCAATCGAAGCGTAAATCAGGCGGTGTTCGTAGCGGTAAAAGTCGGTATCCACCACCACATCACCCACGCGGTCCCAGGCTTCGTTGTCGAGCAACAAACCACCCAGCACACTGGACTCCCCCTCGATGGAATGGGGCGGTACGCGCAGTTGGGCAATTTGGCGGTCGGGCTCGAAGGCGTCGCTGGCAGACAAAACGGCAGACATGGTCAATTTCCTTGGAACCTTGCATCCTAAGCGGCTAACAAAGCGGCGTCGAGGGCAAAGGCTGGGGGCAAGTTGTGGGCAAACTGTGCAAAGGGCGGGATAAGTCCACCCCAAAAACACAAAAGCCGCAAGGGACCAGCCCCGGCGGCTTTTGGTGAGAACTGTCCCGTTGCCGGGCCAGTCTTCAGGGTGCTGTTAAGCGGTTTCGCCGTACACAGACACAGTGATGTCCACCACCACGTCGGTGTGCAGAGCCACGCTCACGGTGCTGTCGCTAACGATCTTGATAGGACCGTTGGGCATACGCACTTGGGACTTGGCAACCTTGTAGCCGGCTTTCACCAGTTCTTCGGCGATGTCGTAGTTGGTCACGGAACCAAACAAACGGCCATCCACGCCAGCCTTTTGGGTCAGCTTGATGGTGGTACCACCGAGCTTTTCGCCCAAAGCTTGGCACTCGGCCAGCTTGGCGGCTGCAGCCTTTTCCAGTTCAGCGCGCTTGGCTTCGAACTCTGCCTTGGCAGATTCGGTAGCACGGCGTGCACGGCCGGATGGGATCAGGAAGTTGCGTGCGTAGCCATCTTTGACCTTGACGATTTCGCCCAGGTTGCCGAGGTTCACGACCTTGTCGAGCAGAATAATTTGCATGGTCGGAGCTCCTTAGATCTTGTGCTGGTCGCTGTAAGGCAACATCGCCAAGAAGCGAGCGCGCTTGATAGCGGTGTTCAGTTGGCGCTGGAAAATAGCGCGGGTGCCGGTCAGGCGTGCGGGGATGATCTTGCCATTTTCAGCAATGAAGTCACGCAGCGTGTCGATGTCTTTGTAGTCAATCTCTTCCACACCGGTCACGGTGAAGCGGCAAAAGCGCTTGCGCTTGAACAGCAGGGATTGCGTGTTGCGCTTGGGGCGCTTGTCTTTGTTGAAACGTTTTGGTCCGGGCATGATGGACTCCTAAAAATTAGTCTTGCAAAAAATCTTGAATGTGAAACACGAGTGATTTGCCTTGGCGTGCATTGGCAAGAAAACCGTTGAACTTCCAGACACTGCCGATGGCCTGCTTTGCAAGCCGCTCTGCCAATGTGCCGAAAGCCACCGCTTTCACCACCACCTTCACGGTTCGCTGGCCTTCTGCTTCCGATACGCGGGACTCGTGTTCGAGTCGCAGGTTCAGAGCGGGTAGGCCGGCTGGCGTGTAACGCATGGATTCAACCTCTGCGATACAGGCGCTTAAAACCAATGAGTTGGCTTGCACTCCTTTTCAGGCAAATACGTGTTTACGCCTGGTACTCGGCCTGTTGGGCCTTGCGTGCGTCTTCACGTTCCACGGTCTTCATCATGGAAGAAGGACCGGTGTCGGCTTTTTTCTTCAACACGGTGAGGTGGCGCAACACGGCGTCGTTGAACTTGAACGCGTGTTCCAGTTCAGACATCACAGCCTGGTCGGCTTCTATGTTGACGCACAGGTAGTGGGCCTTGGCCAGCTTGTTGATCATGTACACCATCTGACGACGGCCCCAATCTTCAACACGGTGCACCTTGCCACCGCCAGCGGTGATCATGCCCTTGTAACGTTCCAGCATGGCAGGAACTTGTTCGCTCTGATCCGGGTGGATCATGAGGATGATTTCGTAATGACGCATTGATACTCCTTGAGGATTTCCCAGCATCTGGGATTAAGTAAGCTGCCCCCGGCGTCTAAACAGGGTGCAGCAAGGCGAAGCCCAAGATTATAGCTCAGCCAAGATGGGGGGCCAAATCCCGCTCAGGAACCGGGTCGGGGCGACCCAACCAGCTGCACAGCACACCCGCGACAAAACCCGCAGGCACGCCGAACACGCCGGCCGAAATGGGCTGGATACCCCACCACAGCCCATCACCCTGCAGACCCAGCGCCTGGCGCACCACCGGCAGGTTGATCGCCATGTAATACACGGTGACGCCCAAACCGGTCAACATGCCGCCGACCGCCCCCGCGCGGGTCATGCCCGGCCAGAAGATGCCCAGCACCATGGCCGGCACAAAAGCGGCGCCGGCCAAGGAGAAGGATGCAGACACGAGGTACAAAATGCCCGCAGGCCGCTGCGCCGCTGCATAGGCCGCCAGCAAGGCCACCACCAGCAGGGCAAACTTGGACCACATCACCCGACGCATGGCCTGGGCCTTGTTGCTATTGCCCTCAAAGTACACATCGTGGGCCAGCGCATTGCCAATGGTAAGCAACAAGCCGTCGGCCGTGGACAAGGCTGCGGCCAAGCCCCCCGCCGCCACCAGCACCGACACCACATACGGCAAGCCGCCAATCTCCGGCGTCGCCAGCATCACCAGGTCCGGGCCGATTTTGAGCTCGGCAAACTGCAATATCCGGTCCCCATTCACGTCCACCGCCATCAGCAAGGACGGGTCACGTGCCCACTGGGCGATCCAATGCGGCAGCGCATCCATGGGCCGCCCGACCAAATGCGCCATCACCTCGTACTTGACCAGCACCGCCAGCGCCGGGGCCGACAGATACAACAAGGCAATGAACACCAGGGACCAGGCCACCGATCGCCGCGCCTCGGCCACCGAGGGCGTGGTGTAGTAACGCGTGAGCAAATGTGGCAAACCCGCCGTGCCCACCATCAGGCAAAACATCAAGGCCAAAAAATTGGCCCGGGAGTTGTCAAAGTCTTTCTGCTCCTGCGGCGTGCCGTCTGGCTTGCCGGCATAGGGGCGCGTATGGGCGGGCATGCCGCCCAGGGGTTGGGCACGCTCCTGGTTGTCAGCCAGGGCCTTGGTCCAGCGATCGCGCGCCGCATCCACATCTTTGGGCAGGGCAGCCAGCTCACGGCGCAAATGCTGGGCGTGGGCATCGTCGGCTTTCTGCTCCCCCAGCGCACGCAATTGGCGGCGCAGCTCCTGGCGCTCCTGCTGCAAGGCCTCTTCCACGTTTTGCAGCTTGCGCTCCAGCTCCTGGGCACGCCGGGCATAAATGCTGATGACCTCTTGCTCAGCGGGCGACTCTTTGAACTGGCGCTCCAGCTCGGCAATCTTGCCCAGCTGCTGGCCATAGGCCAAGGGCGCCAGCGGGTTGCCGGTCTGCTTGTAAGACAGCCAGGACACGGGTATCAGGAACGCCAGAATGATGATCACGTATTGGGTGACCTGGGTCCAGGTCACGGCCCGCATACCGCCCAAAAACGAACACACCAGTACACCACCCAGCCCCAGCAAAATGCCAATCTCGAAATGCACGCCGGTCAACCGCGAGGTGATCAGGCCCACCCCGTAGATCTGTGCCACCACATAGGTGAAAGAACACAACACCGCCGCCAGGGCGGCCAGCATGCGCGGCCAGCGCCCTCCGAAACGCACCGCAAAGTAGTCAGGCACGGTGTACAGCCGCATGCGGCGCAGGTAGGGTGCCACCAGCAGGGCTACCAGGCAAAAACCGCCCGTCCAGCCCAGCACATAGGCCAAACCACCGGGCTGCCCGCCGGCTCCTGAAAAGCCCTGCAAATACAAGCCCCCGGCCATACTGATGAAGGAGGCCGCACTCATCCAGTCCGCCGCCGTGGCCATGCCGTTGTACATGGCAGGTACACGTCGCCCCGCCACGTAGTATTCGTTGGCATCGGCCGTGCGGCCGACCACGCCGATAACGGCGTACAGCACCAGGGTGGTCGACAAGAAAATGCCCGCCACCCAGGGTTTGGACAATCCCATGCCCTCGGCCACCGCCAATGCCGCAATGAACAACAGCACCGACAACACGTACAGGCCAAAACGGCGGTGCAGACGCCGCTCGTAGCGGTGGTACACCACAGGGTCGAAGTCCAGGGTTTCGGTGTTGCGCTGGTTCACCCGCCAGGCAAACACCACCACGATGGCAATGAAGGCCAGTACCGCGCCCTGGGCCGCGAACCAGAAACCCACGGGCCAGGACAGGACTTCTTGTTGCAGGTCGTAGGCGAAAAACACCACGCCAAACGACACGGCAAACCACAGCGCCAGCAGCCCTGCATGCAGGTGCCACCGGCGTGGGCTTGCCCCCCCGGTCATTTGCTGGCGAGCTGCTGCCAGGTGGCAACCACCGAGTCAGGGTTCAAGGAGATGGAGGAAATGCCCTGCTCTTCCAGCCACTGCGCAAAGTCGGGGTGGTCGCTGGGGCCCTGGCCGCAGATGCCGATGTACTTGCCCTGGCGCTTGCAAGCGTCAATGGCCAGGCTGATCAGCGCCTTGACCGCCGGGTCGCGTTCATCAAAGTCCGCCGCCAGCAGCTCCAGGCCCGAGTCACGGTCCAGCCCCAGGGTGAGCTGGGTCAGGTCGTTGGAACCGATAGAGAAACCGTCGAAGTATTCGAGGAACTGGTCTGCCAGGATGGCATTGCTCGGGATCTCGCACATCATTACCAGCTTCAGCTCGTTCTCGCCACGGCGCAGGCCGTGGCGGCCGAGCAGCTCGGTCACTTTTTTGGCCTGGCCCAAGGTGCGCACAAACGGCACCATGACCTGCACATTGGTCAGGCCCATGTCGTTGCGCACGCGGTTGAGCGCTTCGCATTCCATGGCAAAGGCCTCACCAAACTCGGTGCTGGTGTAACGCACGGCGCCGCGGAAGCCCAGCATGGGGTTCTCTTCCTCGGGCTCGTAGCGGCTACCGCCGATGAGCTTGCGGTACTCATTGCTCTTGAAGTCCGACAGGCGCACGATCACCGGCTTGGGCCAGAAGGCCGCGGCAATGGTGGCCACGCCCTCCGCCACACGGTCCACGTAGAAGGCGCGTGGCGATGCATGGCCCCGGGCCACCGACTCGACCGCCTTTTTCAGGTCGCTGTCGATGTTGGGGTAATCCAGGATGGCCTTGGGGTGCACACCAATGTTGTTGTTGATGATGAACTCCAGCCGGGCCAGGCCCACGCCCTGGTTGGGCAGCTGGCAAAAGTCAAACGCCAGCTGGGGGTTGCCCACGTTCATCATGATCTTGACGGGAATTTCGGGCATCTCGCCGCGCTGCACCTCGGACACTTCGGTTTCCAGCAGGCCGTCGTAGATGAAGCCGGTGTCGCCCTCGGCGCAGCTCACCGTCACCAGCATGCCGTCTTTCAGCAGGTCGGTGGCATTGCCACAGCCCACCACGGCCGGAATACCCAATTCACGCGCGATGATGGCGGCGTGGCAGGTGCGGCCGCCGCGGTTGGTCACGATGGCGCTGGCGCGTTTCATCACCGGTTCCCAGTTCGGGTCGGTCATGTCGGTGACCAAGATGTCGCCGGCCTGCACCTGGTCCATCTCATTGATGTTGTGCACGATGCGCACGGGGCCGGTGCCAATCTTTTGGCCAATCGCACGCCCTTCCACCAGCACCGTGCCTTTGCCCTTGAGCTTGTAGCGGTACTCGGCCTGGTTGCCGGCCTGGCTCTTGACCGTCTCGGGGCGGGCCTGCAGGATGTAGAGCTCACCGTCGATGCCGTCTTTGCCCCACTCGATGTCCATGGGGCGACCGTAATGCTCTTCAATCACCAGCGCGTAGCGGGCCAGTTGCTCCACGTCGGCGTCGGTCAGCGAGTAGCGGTTGCGCAACTCGGTGGGCACGTCGGTGGTTTTGACCAGCTTGCCGCCGGCGGCCTTTTCCTCGGGCGAGGTGAACACCATCTGCAACAGCTTGGAGCCCAGGTTGCGGCGGATCAGCGCACGTTTGCCCGCCTTGAGCATGGGCTTGTGCACGTAGAACTCGTCGGGGTTCACGGCGCCCTGCACCACGGTTTCGCCCAGGCCGTAACTGCTGGTGATAAACACCACCTGGTCAAAACCGGATTCGGTGTCGATGGTGAACATCACACCCGCTGCGCCCAGGTCGGAACGCACCATACGTTGCACACCGGCAGAAAGTGCCACCACGTCATGGGCAAAACCCTTGTGCACGCGGTAGCTGATGGCGCGGTCGTTGTAGAGGCTGGCAAACACCTCTTTCATCTTGTGCAGCACGTCTTCAATGCCGACCACGTTGAGGAAGGTTTCCTGCTGGCCGGCAAACGACGCATCAGGCAAGTCTTCGGCCGTGGCGGAGGAGCGCACGGCAAAGCTAGCTTGGGCGTTTCCTGCGGACAGCGTGACAAAGGCCTCGCGGATGGCTTTTTCCAGATCCGCCGGGAAAGGCTGGGCCTCGACCATCGCGCGAATTTCGGCACCCACCACGGCCAGCGCGCGCACGTCTTCAGTATCCAGATTCTTGAGTTTGGCGCTGATCTTGTCGGCCAGGCCGGCATGGGCCAGGAACTGGCGGAAGGCATGGGCCGTGGTGGCGAAGCCCGTGGGCACTTTCACACCCTGGGGAAGTTGCGAAATCATCTCCCCCAAGGAGGCGTTCTTGCCCCCCACGGATTCCACATCGGCCATGCGCAGCAGCTCGAAGGGGACGACCAGGTCGGTCGGGTTGAAAAGATTAGACATAGGAATGCTCCAGAAGTTAAAACCTTTACAGGGCCCCGCGGGGAGATGTCACCCGCCTGCCGCAAGCGCACGACCGTTCGTTTTCTGTTGTTGGTGTTCTGGATAACGAACCGGTTACCAAATGCGCTAAATTGCGGTGATTGTAGGTGGCGGACGCAGTAGGTCAGACTACGGAAAACCCGCCTGCGCTTGCAAATCACTGACATCCCGGACCCACCCACCATGCCCCAACGCACCGTATTTTTCATTTCCGACGGCACCGGCATCACCGCCGAAACCTTTGGCAACGCCATCCTGGCCCAGTTTGAGATGAAGGCACGCCACGTGCGCCTGCCCTTTGTGGACACGGCCGACAAGGCTTACCAAGCGGTGCGCCAGATCAACCACACGGGCGTGGTGGATGGCAACAAACCGATTGTGTTCACCACACTGGTGAACATGGAGGTGCTGAAGGTGATTCAGGAGGGCTGCCAGGGGATGCTGCTGGACATGTTTGGCATGTTTGTGCACCCGCTGGAAAACGAGCTGGGCATCAAATCCAACCACCGCATTGGCCGCTTCAGCGACGCCAGCAAGAGCAAGGAGTACCAGGACCGCATTGAGGCGATCAACTTCTCATTGGCACACGACGACGGCCAGAGCAACCGCGACCTGGAGCAAAGCGACGTGATTCTGGTGGGTGTGAGCCGCAGCGGCAAAACCCCCACCTCGCTCTACCTGGCCATGCAATACGGCCTGAAGGCGTCCAACTACCCGCTGATCCCCGAAGACTTTGAACGCCGCCAGCTGCCGCCGGCGCTGGTGGCGCACAAGGCCAAGATTTTTGGCCTGACGATCCAACCCGAACGCCTGAGCGAAATCCGCAACGAACGGCGCCCCAACTCCAAATACGCCTCTATGGAGAACTGCCGCATGGAAGTGGCCGAGGCCGAGACCATGATGCGGCGCGCCGGCATCCGCTGGTTGTCCACCACCACCAAGTCCATCGAAGAGATTGCCACCACCATCCTGCAGGAGATCCACCCGGAGCGGCTGGTGTACTGATGGGATAAAGCCCCACGCTCCGCCGCTACGCGGGTCGCTGCCCCCAGAGGGGGTTAACCCGCCTTGGGGCGGCCCGGCGGCTGGTTGGCCCCCACACTCCGCCGCCCATTCACTATTAATTTGATAGCTGCTTGCGCATATTCCACGGGGCCTAGAGGCCCATTTCTCTCATAAAACGCGACTGGGACAACGCGACGATGCCCGCGTTCTTTCAGGGCTTGGGGCTGGCCGACGGAGCCGCCCCCGGTGCGGCAGGCGCCGCCAGGCCCGGCAGAGGTGTGGCGCAGGGGTCGGGTCGATCCTCGCCCGCTGCGGTGAACCACAACACATCAAACCCCGCACGGTCGTAGTCGGCGGGACGGGCCTGCCCAGCCACGGTTTCCACCATGGCGATGCTCAGTGCCTGCGCAGGCGCCGCCAGATAACGTGGCACGGCACGGTCGGCACGCACATGGCCGGCACCGGCAATCAGCACCACCGGGCCACCCACAGCATCCATCGTCTGGGCCATGCGCGCGTCTCGCGCACGCTGCGCCGCCACGATGCCATTGAGGCGCGCAGTCTCGGGCCGATAACCGCAGTGGCCTTGCACCACATCGTTCTCCAGCGCGGCCTGTTGCTCCGGCGTGGCCGCGGGCAAGTTGGGGGTGCGCTCACCCAGAGCAATTTTGCGCGCCTCGGTGCGTGACAGGTTGGCGGCGCGCAGCGGCCACCGGTGCTGGGCGGCAAAGGCCATCAGGTCTTTGTACATAGGCCAGCGCCAGCCCTTGCGGTTGAGCTGGCCCGCATCGGCCAGGGCTTCGGCATCGGCCTGTCCGGCACCTTGGGCCTGGGTCAATGCGGTTTGGTGTTCCGAATCCATCTGCTCCATGGCCAGGGCGGGTTTGGCCCCCAAAGCAGCCAAACCTTTGAGCACATCGAGCTGGCGTGCGTGGTGGGCCTCACTGTCGTGTTTTTCACCCAGCAACACATACCGCGCGACGGCAGCACGCTGGTAGAGCGCGTCTTCCGTGATGAACTGCTGGGCGCGGGTGTCCCAGATGCGGCCCTGCAGCACATGGGGCGGTGGTGTTGGGGTTGGGGTTTGCGCCATCACCACCGTCCCCAGGCACAGGCCCAGACAGAGATGCATGGTCGTGAGCAAGATTTTGGTCGTCATACGTTGCGTGGGTAGGTAAAAAAACCGGGAGCCCCCGAAGGTGCTCCCGGTGAACGGTGCCCTCACCGTAAAAGCTGTGTTTTACATGCCAACAGCGCCTGGCGTCAGCGTGGCAGTTCCGGTACCAGCACGTCGACTGCCGGCTTGGCGATGGCAATCTGGGCCAAACCACGCTCCAGCGAAGACGCGCTGGGGTTCTCCACAAACACACAACGTTTGCCGGTGCGTTTGCAAAAGTCTTTGACTCGCCAGTAGGCGTTGTGGCTGATGCAGCCGGTCTGGCAAATCACCAGGTCAGCGGCCGCGAGGTTGGCATCCAGCACCGAGGCGTTGTCCTCCACCCCACCATCGTGGTGCGCAAAGCGGCCACCCACGCGCTCCACCACATCGCGGTAGTTGGCAATGTTGCCGCTGCGCCCCCCCACACACAGCACCATTTTTTGGTGCAACTGCACCACCATGGCTTGCACATCCTGCAGCGCACCGGCCTCGGCTCCCATGGCCACCCGCTCCAGCCCCGCGCGCTCGGCAGCCACGCGTTCTGCCACGGCCAGCCGGCGCCGTAAGTCACCGTTCTGCGCTTCCAGCTCCTGCTGGCGTTGGGCCATTTGGTCTACCCGCTTTTGCAGGCGCTGCTTGTCTTCCAGTTGGGGAATGGAGGCTTGGAGGGCTTCCAGATCCTGCGCCATAAAAACGATACGGCTGTCTTTGGCAATGGCCTCGGCACGCACCTGCAGTAACTCGGCGTTGAGACGTTCGATGTCCGCCGTCTTTTGTGCCATGACCCGGGTGATGCGCTCTTGCACCTTGCCCAGCTCCCGGCCCAGCACGGCGTTTTCTTCTGCCAGTGCGTTAAAACGGGCAATCTCCAGGCGCACACCGGCGCCAGCTTGGTGCTGGAACATGTGCAGGTCCTTGCACATGGCCTCCTGCAGCGGCATGTCACAACGCGGATGCGAGAGCGCGGCCCAAAAGGCACCCGCCACGTCACCCGCCTTCAGGTACTTGATCCACAACTCCGCCACGGCCAACGCACTTTTGGCCGCTTTGAAGGTCTGGATCTCGCGGACGTACCGCGCATCCAGCTCGTCCTGCATCAGCTCCGACAGTTTGCAGCGGCGTGCGCATTCCGATACGGCGCCTGCATGCACCTCGTAGTCGTTGGCCACCGCACTGCCGCCCAGCGCCTTGTTGACCAGACGGCGCAAGGTGTCGATGGGCAGGCTCACCCCCACCAGGGGGCAATGGCAATGGTGGTCCAAGTCCCACAAGCGCCGGCGCCGGGAACCGGATGACGGTGGTGCCACATGTTCCTGGTGGCAATGGATCTCGGGGCTAGGCAGATTCTTCAGCATGGGCTGGCCTCCTAATGCTATTTTTTCAATAGCTGCTTGCGCAGTACCTGTAAGGGCTATTGGCACTTTTTACCTTCAAACGCTGGTTTCACCTGCGCCCTCTGCCAGCGCTTGCTGCGCTGCCAGACGGGTGCGCCAGGCCAAGGTCGGGCGGTTGACGCTGCGACGCTGGGGTTTGCCCTCCAGGGCTTCGGGCTCCGGGGCGCAACAGGCACACATGGCCCGGTAGGCACTGCGCTTGCCATGTCGGGCTGCGGGCGTGTGGCCTTCGAGCAAAGCTTCTACGGCCGAACTCACTGCACCACCTCCGGGCTGTGGTGCCAGAGACTGCGCTCGGTGGCCGGCAACTGCGCCAGCGCGGCACCCTGCCCCTGGTTTTGCCAGCGCTGGCGCAAGGCCCACAGCAAGGTTTTGAAACCGGGGGACAGCAGTGGATCTTCGGCCAGCGCTGTGAGATTCGACACGATTTTCCCTGCCATGGCCTCCCGGTGCGCACCGCAACAGGCCTGCACGTGGCCCGTCATCAGTGCCATGGTGCCAGCCAGCAAGGCCTCGGCACAGGGCATGGTGTACTCCTCGTTGTAATGCGGGGCTGCGGTGCTTTGCATGGTCTCTCCTTGGTGGTATCCGTGTGCTGACTGTTGTATGAATGGACTCAGTATATGCGAATCATTCTCATTTGCAATATTTTTATAGTTCTTGTTTGGGGGTTATTCCAAGGGACCGGATTCGCTGCAATCGAAGCCGGTGGGGATAATCGCGCTTTCCATACCAATACAAGGAGTTCCCCATGAAAGGTGACGCACAAGTCATTGCCCATTTGCAGGCCCAGCTCAAGAACGAACTCACCGCCATCAACCAGTACTTTTTGCACTACCGCATGTACAAACACTGGGGCCTGGACAAGCTGGCCAAGAAGGAATACTCCGAATCCATCGGCGAAATGAAACATGCCGACCTGTTGATGGACCGCATCTTCACGCTGGACGGCCTGCCCAATGTGCAGGACATGGCCAAGATCCTGGTCGGCGAAAACGTGCCCGAAGCGCTGGAATGCGACTTGAAAGCCGAAGTTGGTGCCCAGGCCACCATCAAAGCCGGCATCGCCCACTGCGAATCGGTGCGTGACTATGTTTCGCGCGACCTGCTGCAAAAAATTCTGGACGACACCGAAGAGCACATCGACTTTCTGGAAACCCAGATCGAGCTGATTGGCAAGGTAGGCCTGCAGAACTACCTGCAGAGCCAGATGGGCGAGCTGTCCTAACACGTACGCAAGCACTCCCCGCTTTTGCGCCCGATCACAAGGGCGCTTTCTTCGGTCTACAAATGAGAACGATTTGTATTAACATACATGCCGTTCCTGCCATGCAGCTTTCTGCACAGCAGCCTCTTTGTACTTTCCAGAAAGACATTCATGCAAAAGCGACACTTCCTCACCGCCACGCTGCTCGGTGCGGCCCTGCTCACAGGTTTCTCGGCCCAGGCGCAAACCGTCGATGCCAAAGCCGTGGTGCAGCACTACGCCACCCTGGTACACGCCAACTACAGCGACGTGTTGACCAGCGCCCAGACCCTGCAAAAGGCCATCGCCGCGTTTGCCGCAGCCCCATCGGCCCAAGGCCTGGAAGACGCCAAAAAAGCCTGGTTGGCTGCGCGTGAGTTCTACGGCCAGACCGAAGTGTTCCGCTTCTACAGCGGCCCGATTGACGACGACAACGGGCCTGAGGGCCGCATCAACGCCTGGCCGCTGGACGAGTCTTACATCGACAGCGTGGCGGGCAAGCCCAAGGCCGGCTTGGTGAACAACCCCAAAATCAAAATCACCAAAGCCAGCCTGTCCAAACTCAACGAACGTGGCGGTGAAGAAAACATTGCTGCGGGCTGGCACGCCATCGAGTTCTCGCTGTGGGGCCAAGACCAAAGCGACACCGGTCCCGGCAACCGTTCGTTTGAAGACTTTGTGGACGGCAAAACCCCCAATGCCGACCGCCGCCGTGCCTACCTGGTCACCGCCACCGAGCTGCTGATCGACGACCTCGGCTTCCTGGTCAAGGCCTGGACACCCGGCGCCAAAAACTACCGCGCCAAGTTTGAGCAAGGCGGTATCCAATCCGTGCGCAAGATCATTGTCGGCATGGGCTCGCTCTCGCGCGGTGAACTGGCCGGTGAACGCCTGGAAGTGGCCATGAACACGCAGGACAAGGAAGACGAACACTCCTGCTTCTCCGACAACACCCACCGCGATGTGGTGACCAATGCCCAAGGCATTGCCAACGTCTGGCTGGGCAGCTACAAGCGCTTGGACGGCAGCATGGTGCAAGGCGCTTCGCTCAAGGACCTAGTTGCCGCCAAAAACGCCGCACTGGCCGACAAGGTGAGCCAACAGATCGCCCAAAGCGTGGCCAATGCCACCGCCATCCAGGCCCCGTTTGACCGCGAAATCGTTGGCAACAAGGACGCGCCGGGCCGTATCCGCGTGCAAAAGACGATTGACAGCCTGGTGCAACAGTCCAAGGACATCACCGAAGCGGCAGCCGCTTTGGGCATTACCAAGCTGGCCCAGGCCAAATGATGCGAGCCCGTCAAAAAGTCGGCCTCGTACTGACTCTGGCGGGCGCTGTTGCTGGCTTGACGTGGCCCCTGTGGGGCCACAGCAATACCGACCTCTCCGGCGTGGTTCAAGGTGAACTCACGGCCGCAGAGGCCACGGTGTTTGCCACCGGGCGCAACGCCTTTTCCATGCCCCTGCCCACGCTGGACGACGCAGAAAATGCGCGTTTCGCGGTGGGCAATTCTTTCTTCCGCCGCAACTGGGTGGAAGCCCCCGCCTCCACCACCGCGCGTGATGGCCTGGGGCCGCATTTCATTGCGCGCTCCTGCGGCGGCTGCCATGTGCAGGACGGCCGCGGTGCGCCGCCCGATTTCCGCAAGGGCCTGAGCGATCCGCCCGTGGCGCTGCTGATGCGCCTGTCCGTGCCTGGCGTGGGTGCCCACGGTGGCGTGGTGCCCGACCCGGTCTACGGCGACCAGCTCAACAACGCGGCCATCCAGGGCGTACAGCCCGAAGGCCAAATCCGCATTCGCTACCAAACCCTGCGCGGCCAGTTTGCCGATGGCACGCCCTACACGCTGCGCAAACCGCTCTACAGCCTGACCCAACTGGCCTACGGCCCGCTGGCACCCGGCGCCATGATCAGCCCGCGCATCGCCCCGCAAATGGCGGGCGTGGGCCTGCTCGAAGCCATTCCCGAATCCGACATTCTGGCCAACGCTGCGGCACAAGCCGCTGCGGCGGGCCCGATCAAAGGCCAGCCCAACCACGTGTGGGACGACTTTGCCCAGGCCCAACGTGTGGGCCGCTTTGGCTGGAAGGCCAACCAGGCCAGCCTGGCGAGCCAGACCGCAGGCGCGTTTTTGGGCGACATCGGCATCACCTCACCCCAGCACCCCGACGAGGCGTGCACGCTCACGCAAAAAGACTGCCTGGCCGCACCCCGCGGCGCGCAAGGCAAGGCGCCCGAGATAGATGAGCGCACACTGGCGGACGTGATCTTCTACCAGGCCACGCTGGCGCCAGCGGCGCGGCGCAATGTGAACGACGCCAAGGTTGTGCGCGGCCAGGCCCTGTTTGCCCAGGCCCAGTGCAGTGCCTGCCACCGCCCCAGCTACACCACGGGTGCGGCACCGTTCCCGCGCCTGTCCAGCACCAAGGTGCAGGGCCTGAAAATCTGGCCCTACACCGACCTGCTGCTGCACAACATGGGCCCGGACCTGGCCGATGGTCGCCCTGACTACGCAGCCAACGGCCAGCAATGGAAAACCCCGCCGCTGTGGGGCGTGGGCCTGATCCATGACGTCAACGGCCACCGCCGCCTGCTGCACGATGGCCGGGCCAACGGCGTGCTCGAAGCGATTCTGTGGCACGGTGGTGAGGCGCAAGGGGCCAAAAACAACGTGCTGCAACTCAATGCCCGCGACCGGCAAGCGCTGGTGGCTTTTGTGGAGTCTTTGTGAAACGACGCACCCTGCTGACTTACATGCCTTTTGGGGCTCTAGCCCTCATGGAAACTGCGCGATCAGCTCCTAAAACCATAGCAACTCCACGAGTGGCAGCCCCCTTTATCTCGTCCAGCCAAATGGTGCTGGGCCTGCTGAAGCAGCACCTGCAGCCCAGTGCAGCAAGCCTGCAGCAGGCTGCGCAGGCCCTGGCGCAATCTTTGTCGCACGGCACAACACCCTGGGCACAGCACCGCCCGCGGTGGGTGGCCACCATGCTGGCCTGGGAACGGCTGGCGGCGGTGGCCGTGGGGCCGCTGCTGGAGCGGCGCTCGGCCCGCGCCATTGATTTTTGGCCGACCCGCCCCGCCCAAATCCAGCGCCTGCTGGAGAGCGGCAGCGTCACCAGCGTGCAGCAGCTGGAAACCGTGGGCGCCACCGCACGCGGCCTGCCCGCGCTGGAATGGCTGCTGTGGAAGACCGATGGCAGCGGCCACGCGCAGACCTACGCCAGCGTGCTGGCCCAGCAAATTCTGACTGAGAGCCAGGCGCTGCAAGCGGGCTACCAGACCCTGGCCGATACCGCATGGGAAGAGGAAGACGCCTGGGCCCTGTACGGCGAGTGGTTTGGCCAGGCCGTGGGCGGGCTGGACCAGTTGCGCATCAAAAAAATGGTGCCCGACACCCGCGGCAAGGACAGCGCACCCTGGGTGCGTGGTGTCAGCGGCCAAACCGCCGCCGCCTGGCTGGCCCAGGCACAAGGCCTGCAAGCCTTCCTGATCGGCTCGCCCGCGGCGCGGGCGGCCACCCAAGCCGCCAACCCTGGCTGGCCGGTGGCGGGCAGCCTCAACAGCCTGCTGCTGGGCCGCGGCCATTTGCGCGACAGCCTGACCTTGCAAGAGCGCACCGCCACCCTGCTGCGCACGGTGCAAGCAGCACGCCCTGGCAACGCCGCGTCGGTGCGCGCCGCCCAGGCTGCTTTGGCCCAGATCTCGGCACAGGCCAATGGCCTGGCAGGCGATGTGCTGGCCATCACCATGGGTTTTACCGACGCCGATGGGGACTAACGCCTCCATGGCTTTTCACCCGTCCCGTCGCGCCTTTCTGGGCCAGGCCGTGACCGCCCTCGGCTTGGCGGGCAGCGGTTGGCACGCCGGGGCCGCCACGCCACGCGCGCCAAACACCCCGCGGGTGCTGACCGCATGGATGCGCGGCGAACAGTCCTGGGCTGGCGTGTGGACGCCAGAGCAAACGCCCCGCGGCGTCGCCCTGCCCGCACGCGCGCACCAGTTGCTGGTGCTGCCTGGCACGCCAGGCAATGCGCCACAGGCGCTGGTGCTGGCCCGCCGGCCCGGTGAATACCTGCTGCGCATGGACCCGCTGCGGGGCAAGGCCCTGCAGTGGCACACCATGGAAGACGACCGTTACCTCGGTGGCCACGCAGCCCTGTCCGCCAACGGCAAGACCTTTTTCACCACCGAAACCGACGGCGACACCGGCCAGGGCTTGATTGCCGAGCGCGACCTGCACACGCTGGAGAAACTGCGCGAATTTCCCAGCGGCGGCATTGGTCCACACGCGCTATTGCTGGAAGCCAGCGGCACGCTGCTGGTGGCCAATGGCGGCATCCTGAACCTGCCCGAAACCGGGCGGCGCAAGCTCAACATTGGCCGCATGGATTCCAACCTGACCCGGCTGGACGTGCAGAGTGGCCAGGTACTGGCGCAGTACCGCTTGGCTGACCACTACCTGAGCCTGCGCCACCTGGCCTTTGCGCCCGATGGCACGCTGGGCATTGCGCTACAGGCCGAACACCCGCAGCCGCAGGACCGCCAGGCCGCGCCCGCACTGGCCCTGCTGCAGGGTGACACCCTGCGCACGGTGGACTGGGCAGTGGGCCAAGCCCCCGACGCCTGGGACGGTTACGCGGGCGACGTGTGTTGTGCAGACAACCGGTTCTGGGTCAGCGCGCCGCATGCGGGCTGGCTGGCGTCGTGGTCTGTCGCGGGTGAAGGCCTGCAAACCCAGGCCCTGGCTGGCGCTGGCGCCTTGGCAGCTGGCGGTGAGCGCTGGATGGTCGGCGGCGACACGGCGGCCCTGCTTTACCGCAGTCACGCCCCGCAGCCGCAGCGCTACGGCGTGGCCTTGCCGTGGGACAATCACGCCACCTTGCTATCGTTTACATAGCTGCTTGCGCATATTCCACATGGCCTACAGCCCTGTTTGATACTTAAACAGCGGCTTAGCGCGCGGGGGCTACTGGTTTCAAGACCGGCGCGAGTTTGTACTCCACCAGCGTCTCCCGGCGGATTTGCTCCAGCACACCTTCGGCCTTCATCTTTTTCAGCACGGCATCGATCTGCGGCACCAGCGCCGCGTGTTTGCGCTGCAGGTAAAAGTACAGCGGAATCGCCTCACCCACCGAAAACAGCTTGATGGGTGGCGGCAGGCCCGCCAGCTCGGCACTGCCGGCATCGGACAACACCGCGGCATCGATGCCACAGTGCACATCGTTGCGCCCCATCTGCAGCAGGGTCAGCGCGTTGACGGTGGTGGTCACATCCACCACGCGTTGGGGCGGCAGCAGACCTTGCAGCAGGCGTTCACACTCCACCACGCCACGCGTGAAATTGACCGACAGGCCGGAGTCCGCCAACTGGTCCAAGCGCAGCAACAGGGGCCTGGGTTGGATGGACCAGAGTGCAAAGCCAATGGTCATGATGGGCTCTTCCACCCGCACCAGGCCAGGCTGGCTGTCGGCAAAGGCCAGGGGGCGGGCCACCTCACCATCAATGCGGTCAGCGGCCAGCTCCACCGTGAGCCGGGCCGAAGGCATCACCTTCATCTCCAGCGGCACTCCCAAACGGCGGAACAACTCCTGGAAAGTACGCCGCAGCATTCGTCCGGCATAACTGCCATCCGGGCGCGATGTTCCCAGCACCATCCCCTGCGGGGTTTGGGCCAGCAATGGGCCGGTGGGCAACACCAATAAACCGGCCAACACAGCGCAGAGCCACGGCCGGCATTTGCCCCCAGTCCCCCCTGTATCCGGTGGGCTCATGAAGACTCCAATCACAACGACGGCGGCCAGTATCGCACTGGCCTGCTTCACTGAAGCCACACACAGCCTACATATTTCTTCACATAGAATACAAATAAGATAGATTCTCATTTAGAATCCACCCATCAACACCAGCCACCCCAATTTGCCATGATTGTTTGCGTCTGCCGCCGTGTGTCCGAGAAAGAGATTGCTCTGCACGCCAGCGAGGGCATGGGTTTTGACGACATCCAGTTTGAACTGGGTGTGGCCACCCAATGCGGCAAGTGTGAAGACTGCGCACGCGAAGTCATCGACAAGTGCCACGCCCAAGCCAGCATCGCCCAGCAGGGTTGGATGCCGATTGCCGTATCCATGTCCCGCTAAGTGGGTCGTTTTTTTGCACACAAACAAGAACGCTTCTTGTTTGCATTGATTTTGATCTCTCCGCCTCCTTTTTTGCATCTCCCCTCACCGATAGCACGCAAGATCAGGTAGCTTCCCTGGGCCTCCTCCACCAATGTCCACTTCCGCCCTACCCCGCCCCAGCGCCTTGCCTGCCCTGAGCCGCAACACCACCATCGTTCTCAGCGTCATTGCCCTGCACGTGGTGGTGCTGTGGGCCATGCAAACCGGTTTGCTGCGCCGCGTGGCCGAGGCCGTGGTGCCTGCCGAAATCCTGGTCGAGATCATGTCCCCCCCTGCGGCGCCGCCTGCCCCCAAACCGGTGGTGCAGCCGCAACCCAAGGTGCAGCCCAAGGCCGTGACGCCCAAACCCGTCCAGCCCACACCGGCCCCTGCCGTCGCCCCACAACCCACCCCGGTGCCGCTGGCCATTGCGCCCTCGGCCGTGGCCCCCGAAGCCAGCGCCGCAGCCCCCACCGCCGTGGCACCCGCCCCCGCGTCTACCAATGCCGGCAGCAAGGCCAATGCACCGCCCGCCCCGCCCGCGCCCCCCAAAGTGGAGCTGCCATCCAGCGACGCTGCCTATTTGAACAACCCCTTGCCGGCCTACCCCTCCATGAGCAAGCGCCTTGGCGAACAGGGCAAGGTGGTCGTGCGTGTGCTGATCAGTCCCGATGGCCAGGCATCCCAGGCCAGCGTCAAGACGTCCAGCGGCTCTGACCGGCTGGACCAGGCGGCGGTCACCACCATTCTCAAGTGGCGCTACGTGCCAGGCAAACGCGGTGGCGTGCCCGAGGCGATGTGGTTTGACGTGCCCGTGAACTGGACGCTCCAGTAGTTCTTTTTTTCTGTATCTCTTTCTGATTTTTTGTGGAGTAGTAAATGGAATCGCAACTCGGACTCATGACCCTCTGGACCCAAGGCGATTGGGTCACCAAAGCCGTCGCCCTGCTTTTGCTGATCATGTCCTTGTCCTCGTGGATCGTGATTCTGATCAAGGCACTGGACGTTTTCAAATTCAAGTCCCTGGGCCAGCGTACCGAAGCGTTTTGGCACAGCGAAGACTTCTCCGCAGGCATGAAGGCCCTGGGCCCCCAGCAGGACAACCCCTTTGTGCAACTGGCCCAGACCGGCGAGGAAGCCACCGCCCACCACCGCAACACCCAAACCCAGCTGCACGATGCGCTGGACATCAGCGACTGGATCAGCCGCTCGCTGCGCAACAGCATCGATGACAGTACTGCGCGCCTCCAGGGCGGTCTGGCGATTCTGGCCTCGGTGGGTTCCACAGCGCCATTTGTGGGCCTGTTTGGCACCGTGTGGGGCATCTACCACGCGCTGATGGGCATTGGTGCCGCCGGCTCAGCCACCATCGACAAGGTGGCAGGCCCGATTGGTGAGGCGTTGATCATGACCGCGCTGGGTCTGGCCGTGGCGATTCCCGCCGTGCTGGGCTACAACGCCCTGGTGCGTGGCAACAAGTCCATCCTGACCAAGCTCAACCGGTTTGCGCACGACCTGCACGCTTACTTTGTGACGGGTGCCCGCGTGGGCAACCGCCAGGCAGACGGCAAGGTCATTGCCATGAAGAAGGCATAAGGCAAGGTATGTCCTTCGGAATACAAGACGCCAGCGCAGAGGGCGACGCCGATGTGATGAACGAAATCAACATGACGCCCCTGGTGGACGTGATGCTGGTGTTGCTCATCATCTTCATCATCACCGTGCCGGTGATGAAACACGCGGTGAACGTGGAACTGCCCACGGCCAGCAGCCAGCCCCAAAACGCCAAGCCAGAAACCATTCAGCTCAGCGTGGACGCCCAGGGCGCCTACTTCCTGAACCAGAACCCGGTCGCCGCAGACGCCTTGCCCGCCGTGTTGCAGGCCGAGGCAACCAAGGACCCGCAGCCAGAGCTGCACATCCGCGGCGACAAAACCGTGCGCTACGAGTTTGTCGCTCAGGCCATGGGCGCGGCCCAAGTGGCCGGGCTGCGCAAGATCGGTTTCATCACCGAACCCAAGCCCTGAGGCAGGCGCCCATGCTGCTGACCCTGAAAACCCGCCTGGACTGCACCGCAGAGCGCTGCTTTGACGAGGTGCAAACGCCGCGCCTGCTGCTGCACATTGCGCAGCCACTCGTGCACTTCACGCCCATCACCCCGCCGCAGTTGCCTGCGCGGTGGGAGGCGCGGGAGTACGAGGTCGCCATGCACCTGCTGGGTTGTATTCCGCTGGGGCGGCAGATGGTGCGTATCTCGGGCCAGGACCACACGCAACGAGACGGCCACTTCTCCGTGGAGCTACGCGACAACGGCTCGGGCACACTGATCTCGCGCTGGGACCACCGCATCTTCATTCAGGCGGCAGAGCAGGGCTGCCACTACACCGACCAAGTGGACATCCGGGCCGGCTGGCTTACGCCCTTGGTGTGGCTGTTTGCCTGGGGGTTTTACAAACACCGCCAGCAGCGCTGGCAGCAGCTCGTGCGCCGGAGTTTCTCGTATGCCTAGCACCCAAGAAGCCTGCGACAGCCCGATCCCCTCGCCCACACCGCGCAGTCCCCCTTCCCCGGTGCCGGGGAAAGCGCGAGAGAACCACGACGTGTTGCAATCCAGCGCCCTGCTGGGGCCCCGCCAGGCCATCGAGATTGAGCACAACGGCCAGCGTTACCGCCTGCAAAGCACCAAGTCGGGCAAACTCATTCTCACCAAATAGGCATAAAAATAGCTGCTAGCGCACATTCACAGTGCGCGAGCAGCTATGCTTTTAATAGCAGCTTGGCGGCTTACAGGCCGATGGCGGCAATCCCGGCCTTGGCAATCTGGGCGTCCTCGTTGGACTTGACGCCGCTCACCCCCACCGCACCCAGGCATTGGCCGTCTTTGAGGATGGGCACACCGCCCTCCAGCATGCCTTCCAGGTTGGGCGCGCTCAGGAACGACACGCGGCCACCATTAATCATGTCCTCGTACACCTTGCTCTCGCGGCGGCCCATGGCGGCCGTGTGGGCCTTGCCGGGTGCAATGTGGGCGGAGATGGGCGCCGCTCCGTCCAGGCGCTGGAAAGACAGCAGGTGTCCGCCATCGTCCACGATGGCAATGCTGACGGCCCAGTTGTTTTTCAGGGCTTCAGCTTCGGCCGCAGCGGCAATGGCTTTGACATCAGCGAATTCGAGTACGGATTTGGTTTTCATGGCAGACCTTGCAAAAAATAGGGGGCAAAGAGAGTGAGAGAGGGGGAAAACCCCAAGCATACCGTTTGCCAAGGCAGCATTGACCGTGCCAAGCGCAGAACAGCCCTGCACAAAACCCGGCCAATCGCGGGGCCAAATGCGGCGCAAGCCTTGTTTTTCCCTAGAATGGTTGCACCTGCAGACTGCAGTAACAAGGAGCAATGACTATGACCGATCGCATAACCACCATGGGCCAAAGCCTGGGCTATGGCGCATCTTCCGCACAGCGCAACAAAGTGCTGCGCAACACTTATTGGCTGCTGGCCCTGAGCCTGGTCCCCACCGTCTTGGGCGCATGGGTTGGTGTGGCCACCGGCATTACCCAGTCGCTGGGCGGCATCATGGGTATGGTGGTGTTTTTGGCCGGCGCGTTCGGTTTCATCTACGCCATCGAAAAAACCAAAAACTCTGCCGCCGGCGTGCCCGTGCTGCTGGGCTTCACCTTCTTCATGGGCCTGATGCTGTCGCGGCTAATTGGCCACGTGCTGGGCTTCCGCAACGGCGCTGAACTCGTGTTCACCGCCTTTGGCGGCACCGCGGGTGTGTTTTTGGTGATGGCCTCGCTGGCCAGCGTCATCAAGCGTGATCTGTCCGGCATGGGCAAGTGGCTGTTTGTCGGCACCATCGTGTTGCTGGTCGGTGGCGTGATCAACGCCTTTGTCGGTTCCACCGCCGGCATGATGGCCATGTCCATGGCAGCCATTGGTATCTTCAGCGCCTACATGCTGTACGACATCAAGCAGATCATTGACGGCGGCGAAACCAACTACATCAGCGCCACGCTGGCCCTGTACCTGGACATCATCAACGTGTTCCAGAGCCTGTTGGCCCTGCTGGGTATCTTTGGTGGCGAACGCGACTAAACACCGCGCACATCCCCTGCACATCAAGGCCCTTCGGGGCCTTTTTGCATGGCGCGCTCAATTGCGCGCAAAATCAGCCGATAAAAGACCTAGACCACTCTCTGCATCCATGTCCCTGCGCCTACTCCCCCTCGCCCTCACCCTTCTGCTCGCTGGCTGCGACCTGCAAGCCCTGCTGGCAGACCCGCGTGTGGCCCAGCGTGAGGCCGACGCCAAGGCCATCGGCAGCGCCTGCCGCCACGGGCTGCGCAGCATTGAAGACTGTTATGCCATGAACGAGAAGGCCTCCAAGGCGGCCGTTTTCACGGGCTGGAAAGACATGGACCAGTACATGCGCGACAACAAGATCGAGGGCGTGGCGCCCACCGGCATCAAACCCGCTTCGGCCACAGATGCAGACGGCGTGATCACCGAAACCAAGGACGCCGAAGCCAAAGACCCCAAGGCCAAGACCAAAACGGCCAAGGCCGGTGGCGAGAAGTCCAGCGCCCACTGAGAGCGCCACCCCACGGACGTGGGGCCTTCACACTCAGTCCTGCAGCTCAAACACCGCAATACTCTCCACGTGCGCCGTGTGGGGGAACATGTTCACCACGCCCCCCTTGGTACAGCGGTAACCCGCCTCTTGCACCAACACGCCCGCATCGCGCGCCAGCGTGGCGGGGTTGCAGCTCACGTAGACGATGCGCTGGGGTGGCGTCCAACCTTTGCGCAGCTCGGGCTGCTGGTGCAAGGCAGCCAAAGCCTGCACCAGGGAGAACGCGCCTTCACGCGGAGGGTCCACCAGCCATTTGTCGGCGGCGCCATCACCAATCAGCAACTCGGGCGTCATCTCGAACAGGTTGCGCGCTACAAATTCAGTAGCTGCCAGCGCAGGTTTTACCGGGGCTAGAGGGCTATTTGATGAAGAAGTCGCGGCCATATTCAGCGCCAGATTTTCGCGCGAACGTGCCACCAGCGCCTCGGCGCCCTCCACACCCAGCACCTCGCGCGCCTGCGTGGCCAGCGGCAGCGTGAAGTTGCCCAGGCCGCAGAACCAGTCGATCACACGTTCGGTCTTTTGCACCGCCAGCAGGCCCAGCGCGCGCGACACCAACACGCGGTTGATGTGCGGGTTCACCTGGGTGAAGTCGGTCGGGCGAAACGGCATGGTGATGCCGAAGTCCGGCAGCTGATAAGCCAATTGGCCCGTGGTGTGGCCTGGCAGTTCGTCAAGACGATGCACCGTGTCCAGCCCCTTGGGCTGCAACCACCATTGCAAGCCGGGGTTGAGCGAGGCAAACTGGCGCAGGCGATTCAGGTCGCCATCGGACAGTGGCTCCAGGTGGCGCAGCACCATGGCAATCACCTCGCCCGCACCGCCATTGGCACCGGCGGTGGGGGCCATGTCGCCCATGGCCAGCTCGATCTGCGCCAGCGTCTCTATCGCGTCCATAGACTCAATCAGGCGGCGCAGAGGTACCAGCATGGCGCTCACATGGGGCGCCAGCACATGGCATTCCTTCATGTCGGCCACGTAGCGGCTCTTGCGCTCATGAAAACCAATCAGCACCTGCCCTTTTTTGCGCACATGGCGCACCGACAGGCGTGCACGGTAGCGGTAGCCCCAGGCCGGGCCTTCGATGGGGCGCAGGATGTTGTCGGGCTTGACCTTGCCGATGTGCCAAAGGTTGTCCTCCAGCACGCGCTGCTTCACCGCCACCTGGGCGCTCACGTGCAAATGCTGCATCTTGCAGCCGCCACAAGCGCCTTCGTGCAGGCCGAAGTGCGGGCAGGCCGGGCGCACGCGCTGGGACGATTCCTGGTGGATCTCGGTCAGTGTGCCCTTCTCGAAGCTGCTTTTGCTGCGATGGATCTGGGCGCTCACCACCTCAAACGGCAGCGCACCATCAATAAACACCACCTTGCCATCGGGCCGGTGGGCTACACCCTGGGCTTCCAGGTCCAGGGATTTGACGCGCAACCAGCCCTCGGGCAATGCGGCTTCGGTCAAAACTTCAGGGGAGATAGGGGAAAGGGTGTCGGGGGAAATAACGTCGCTCATGCCTGAATTGTCTCAGGTACGCACACCGGCCCCGGCGTAAGGCCACCGGCTACATTAAAAATTCGCGTTTGATACCGCGGCGGGCCAGGTGGCGTTTGAGCTTGAACAAAGCCTCGTTTTGCACCTGGCGCACACGCTCACGTGTCAGCCCCAGCCGGCTGCTGATCACGTCCAGCGTTTCGGGTTCACGGTCATGCAAGCCGAAACGGCCCTCCAGCACCTCGCGCTCACGTGGCGACAGGGTGGCAATCCACTCCTCCAGCAACACGTCCACCTCATGGGCATGGGCCTGCGCTTGGGGGTCCAGCGCCAGCTCGTCCACCAGGCTGTCGCCCAGCGAATGTTCTTCGCCGCCCGGATCCAGCGTGGCATCGAGCGAGCGTGGTGCCTCGGACATGGCCAGCAGATCGGCCACATCGGGCGCATCGCGCCCCAACAGTGCCGCAATGTCCTCCACACGAATGCCTTCGGGGCGCTGCGCCACCAACGCGGCATCGTTTTCCAGCGCCCGACGTGCGCGCAGCACCTGCTGCACCTCGCGCACCACATTCACCGGCAGGCGCACGGCACGGCCCTGGTACATCAGCGCTCGGTCCACCGACTGGCGTATCCACCAGGTGGCGTAGGTGGAGAAACGAAAGCCCCGCTCGGGCTCAAACTTGTCGATGGCGTGCATCAGCCCCAGGTTGCCCTCTTCGATCAGGTCGGACATGGGCACGCCGCGCCCGTTGTAGCCCTTGGCAATGCTGACCACCAGGCGCAGGTTGTGTTCGATCATGCTTTGGCGCGCCGCAAAGTCGCCGGCACGGGCGCGCACCGCCATGCTGAACTCTTCTTCGGGGGTGAACAAGGTGGTACGCCGCACGCCGCGCAGGTACACGGCCAGCGCATCGGCTACGTCCTCGCCCGCGGTGGGCGCGGTAGCCTCAGCGGTCCAGCCCTCGGGGGCTTGGCTTGCTATGCTTTCAGGAGCTGCTTGCGCAGAATCCATGCGCCCCGGAGGCCGATTTGATGCCCAATCGCTCCCCGCGTGGTTCGGACGGGCGGGAGCGTCATCCGGTGCGGGGGGGCGGGGCTTTTTCATGGGGGCCTGCTATCTGGCGGGGAGGTATTTGGCCGGGTCCACCGGCTTGCCTTGCCGGCGCACCTCAAAGTGCAGTTTCACGCGGTCGGCATCGCTGCTGCCCATCTCGGCAATCTTTTGGCCCTTTTTCACCGTCTGGTCTTCCTTGACCAGCAGGGTCTGGTTGTGGGCGTAAGCCGTAAGGTAGGTGTTGTTGTGTTTGAGAATGATCAGGTTGCCATAACCACGCAGGCCGGCACCGGCATACACCACCTTGCCTTCGCCGGCAGCCAGCACCGGGTCGCCCGCGGCGCCACCAATGTCCAGGCCTTTGTTCTTCACTTCGTCAAAACCCGCGACCACCGGGCCATTGCCGGGCCAGATCCAGGCCAGATCATCTTCCCCAGACGCTGCGGCTGCGGGCGCGGGTGTGCTGGGTGCCGAAGCAGCGGCAACCGGTGTGGATGCCGCCTTGGCAGGCGCCGATGCCGCACCCGCTGCGGGCAGCGTGGTCGTGGTGGCCGACGAACTTGCCACGGGCTTGGCCACTGCCACCGTGTCCGCAACGGGCGGCACCACGCGCAGCACCTGGCCCACTTCAATCTTGTCGGGGTTGTCCATCGCGTTCCAGCGCGCGATGTCTTTGTGGCCCTGACCGGTTTCCAGGCCAATGCGCATCAGCGTATCGCCGGGTTTGACGGTGTAGTAGCCAGCCTTGCCCGCGTTCTCAAAGCCCGATGGCTGCTTGACAGGCTGGGTGCGGGGGTCCGTCACCGGGGCCGACTTGCCGGCGGAGCTGCCACGGTCCTCGACAGGCGCGCGGTTCACGGACGTAGAGCTACAAGCAGACAACACCACCACAGCCACACAAGCCCCGGCCAACGCTAAACGACGCACACCAAACATATGTTTCTTTCCCTTTAGGCAATGCCCGATTTTAGAGGGACAAAATGCACCGCCTCCAACAGGGTCTGGCGCACCCCCTGCGGCGTCTTGTCCAGCACCAGCAAAGCCTGCGTGCCCGCCCCCGTAACCACGGGTGCCACCAGGCGCCCACCCACGGCCAACTGGTCCACCCAGGCCTGGGGCAGCGCCTCGCCACCGGCTGCCGCAATGATGCCGGCATAAGGCGCGCCCTTGGCATAACCCGCCATGCCATCCCCAAACAGCAAATGCACATTGGGCAGCCGCAGGTGGCGCAGGTTTTCGCGTGCCTTGTCGTGCAGGCCGCGCAGGCGCTCAATGCTGTACACCTCGTCGGCCACCAGGCTCAACACGGCGGCCTGGTAACCGCAGCCCGTGCCAATCTCCAACACGCGGCCCACACGGCCCGTGGCGCCGTTGCGCAGCAGCTCAATCATGCGCGACACCACTCCGGGTTTGGAAATCGTTTGTCCCAAGCCAATCGGCAGGCTGGTGTCTTCGTACGCTTGATTGACCAGCGCGCTGTCCACAAAACGGTGGCGCTCAATCGCACCCATGGCGCCCAGCACCAGCGGGTCAGTCACGCCCTGCCCGGCCAGCTTTTGCACCATGCGCTGGCGCACGGCTTCGGAGTCCATGCCATGGCCCTGGGGCATGTGGTGCAACGGGTGACTGCTGGCTTTGGCGCGCGCGGTGGGCAACACCACGGGCTTGGCTGGCGCTGCCTGCGCGGCAGTCTTGGGTATTGGCTTGGCCACAGACACCCCAC
Source organism: Rhodoferax sp. TS-BS-61-7 (assembly GCF_002943465.1). Taxonomy (GTDB): domain Bacteria; phylum Pseudomonadota; class Gammaproteobacteria; order Burkholderiales; family Burkholderiaceae_C; genus Allorhodoferax. Next base: position 266,230 of record NZ_PTQY01000002.1, on the reverse strand, counting down.
TGCTGGCCACGGCGCCGTGGGGGTTGGGCCGTGTTTTGGCCAGCGTAGCGTCCAGCCGGGCGGGGAAGGACGGGCGTGGCTTCATGCCACAACCGGAGGGTGCTGCGCCAGCCGGGACGCGGTTTGCGCCCAGTAGCCCAGGTTGTCGTGGTCGGTCAGGTCCACTTTCAGCGGTGTGATGGCCACATGGCCTTGCGCTGTGGCGTGGAAGTCGGTGCCCTCGGCATCGTCTTTCACCGGGCCAGCCGCGCCAATCCAGTACATGGTCTCGCCGCGCGGGCTTTGCTGTTGAATCACTTTTTCGGCTGCATGGCGCTTGCCCAGGCGGCACAACTTCACACTGCCAATCTCGTCAAACGGCAGATTGGGAATGTTGACGTTGAGCAGCCAAGGCTTGGGGGTGATGAGCTGCTGCTGTTGCATGGCGAGCACCAGCTCGCGCGCCTTTTGAGCGGCCGAGGCCAGGTGCACCCAGTCTTTTTCGACCTGCGAGAAAGCGATGGCCGGAATGCCAAACAAAAAGCCCTCCATGGCCGCCCCCACGGTGCCGGAGTAAATCGTGTCGTCGCCCATATTGGCGCCATTGTTGATGCCGGACACCACCAGGTCAGGCCGGTAGTCCAGCAGGCCGGTCAGCGCAATGTGCACACAGTCGGCCGGGGTGCCATTCACATAACGAAAGCCGTTGGCTGCGCGGTGCACATACAGCGGCGAATGCAGGGTCAGCGCATTCGATTTGGCGCTGTTGTTTTGCTCGGGCGCAATCACCTCGACCTCGGCAATGTCTTTGAGCGCCTCATACAGCGCCACGATGCCGGGGGCTTGGTAGCCGTCGTCGTTGGAAATCAGGATTTTCATAGGAGTGCAGAGTGTGCTGGCATTGTAGGTGGGGGGTGTGAAACCTGGTCGCACGAGAGACATTTTTAAAACGCCCGCCCACCTATGATTTGCCAACTTTTTGGAGACACCCCATGCACGCCTGGTTATGCGAAAACCCCACCGGCATCGACGCCCTGACCTGGAAAGAGCTGCCCACACCGCAACCCAAGGCTGGTGAAGTGCTGCTGGAGATCAAGGCCGCCAGCCTGAACTTCCCCGACATTCTGATCGTGCAAAACAAGTACCAGATGAAACCCGCCCTGCCCTTTGTACCGGGCTCGGAGTACGCCGGCATTGTGCAAGCCGTGGGTGAAGGCGTGACGCATCTGAAAGTCGGCCAGCCCGTCGCCTGCTTGAGCGGCACCGGCGGCTTTGGCACCCACACCATCGCCCCTGCCGCGCTGTGCATGCCCCTGCCCCCCGGCTTCCCCATGGTGGATGCCGCGGCCTTCATCATGATCTACGCCACGTCCTACCACGCGCTGGTGGACCGGGCCCAACTCAAGGCCGGTGAAACCGTGCTGGTGCTGGGCGCGGCCGGTGGTGTGGGCACCTCGGCCATCCAAATCGCCAAGGCCATGGGTGCGCGCGTCATTGCCGCAGCCTCCACGCAAGAGAAGTGTGAGCTCTGCAAGTCGATTGGCGCAGACGCCACCATCAACTACAGCACCGAGAATTTGCGCGATGCCCTCAAGGCCTTGACCGATGGCAAAGGACCGGACGTGATTTACGACCCGGTGGGCGGTGACTTTGCCGAGCCCGCCTTCCGCTCCATCGCCTGGCGCGGCCGTTACTTGGTGGTGGGCTTTGCGTCCGGCCCCATCCCCGCCCTGCCTTTCAACCTGGCGCTGCTCAAGGGCGCGTCCATCGTCGGTGTGTTCTGGGGCGACTTTGCCAAGAAGGAACCCAAGGCCAACGCCGCCATGATGGGCGAGCTGGCCCAGTGGTACGGCCAGGGAAAGATCAAACCCGTGATCGACCGCACCATGCCCATGGCCGAACTCAAAGCCGCCTACGCCCACATGGGCTCACGTGGAGTAATGGGCAAGCTGGTGATGGTGAACTGAAACGCGGGGCCTCAAAGGTGCCAAAGGTTGGCATCTTTGCGGGCAAGATGCGGGTAAATCGCATCGTGGTCATTCGACAACTCGTGAATCGCCATCAACACCTCTGCGGGAAAGCCTGCCCGTGGCCGATCACCCACATCGTGCTGCAGCTCGTGCATTAGCGCTACAAACTCCGGGTGTCCCCAGAACAGTTTGATCTTCTTTCCAATGTTCGGAAAGGCCGCATCAATCGTCTTGAAAAAGATGCTGTCTTCAACCATGTGTTTTCTCCATCCAACGACAGCCCGGTTGCTGCTGCTGCGATCACACGCTGCGCGCCTCCAGGTCAGATGGATGAGATATCGGATAGCAAGGAAAGTTTCTTCAAACCCAGGCCGGGCAACCACAAGCACCAGACGTAAAAAAACCCTGTTTCCTTACGAAAACAGGGTTTTTACATACCTTGGGGTGGCTGATGGGGCTCGAACCCACGACAACAGGAATCACAATCCTGGACTCTACCAACTGAGCTACAGCCACCGCAGAGCCGAAATTATAACCCGATAAAACCCTTATGGAGCCTCGGGCGGCACAGAACTTGTAGGCGCTGGCACTTTGATTTGCACCTTGAAACGCTCTTTGAGCACTGCGTAATAGGCTTGGCTTTCGGCGTTGGCGGTCCATTGCGCATACTGGTTGCGCTCCTGCTTGGCCACATCGTCGGCCACAGGCGCGCGCGGCAACACTTTGTTGACCTTCACAATCGCATAACCTTGGCGGCCCAAGTCCACACCCACAGTGGCGGGCAGCTTGGTTGGGTCGGCGCGCAGGGCGGCGTCCAACAGCAGCCCTTGCACAGGCTGGTTGGCTTCGCGTGACACCGTCACGGCCGCTGGGAAGCTGGCCGATGCGGGGGCAGCCTTCCAGGCTTCCAGCTTGGCAGCGCCCTCTTTCTTGGCCAACTCCTGGGCCCGGCTGGCCACCAGTTGCTCACGCACTTGGGCACGCACCACCGACAAAGGCAAGGCCGCGGCAGGGCTGTAAGACACCACACGTGCCGCGCTCAGTTGGCTGGGGCCGGTTTCCACGGCTTCGGTGTTGCGCTTCTTCTCCAGCGAATCGGCGCTGAACACAGCAGCGAGCAACTTGGCGTTGGCCAGCACACCTTTGGCATCCACCGCGGGTTGGCGTTGCAGATTGCTGGCTTGTTTGACCTCCAGCTTGAGGCGTTCGGCCACGGGCTTCAGGCTGTCTGACTGCTCGTACACCCCATTGGTAAAGGTCTCCGCCACTTCGGCAAACTTGCGCTGTGCCTGTTGCACGCGCAGCTCGGCTTCGAGCCCCGCACGTGCTTCTTCAAACACGGGTTGCTTGGGGGCTTTCACGTCGGTGAGTTTGATGATGTGAAAGCCAAAGTCGGACTCCACCACATCGCTGATGTCGCCCTTCTTCATCGCAAAGGCAGCATCCTCAAAGGGCTTGACCATGGCGCCACGGGCAAAGAAATCGAGGTCGCCGCCGTTGGGAGCCGAGCCCGTGTCTTGCGAGTTTTTCTTGGCCAGATCTGCAAAGGTGGCCGGCGCCTTGCGGGCCTGTTCCAACAGGGCTTGCGCTTTTTCTTTGGCCTTCTGGCGATCAGCGGCGGGCATGTCTTTGGGCGCGTTGATCAGGATGTGGCTCGCACGGCGCTCTTCCTTGGCGCTCAAACGGTCCGCATTTTGTTCAAAGTACGACTTGAGGTCGGCGTCATTCACCACGACGGTCTTTTTGACAGCGTCCAGGTCCAGCACCACGTACTCCACCGTAGCCGACTCGGGTGACTGGAACTGCGACAAGTTGGCTTGGTAGAAGGCTTCGATATCGGCGTCCGACAGATTCACCTTGCTGGCAAAGTCGGCAGGGCTAAAGCGCGTAATTTGCACTTCGCGGCGCTCAAAAAATGCGTTCAGGGCGATGTCAGCCAAGGCATTGGGAGCGAACGCCGTGGATGTCATGCCAGACTCCACTTGCATCAGCGACAAATCACTGCGCACGCGTGCTTCAAAACCTTCAGGCGTCAGGCCCTGGCTGGCGGCGAGCTGGCGGTACCGTTCCATGTCGAGCGAACCATCGGGCTTGCGCAGGCCCGCAATCGTGGGGTTCTGCTGCAATTCACGGGCCAGGCGTGCATCGGAGGTGGTGAAGTGAGCGTCACTTACCGCAGCAGCCATCACGCGCTCACGCACCAGGCGTTCCAGCGTCGCGTAACGGGCTTCAGGGGAGTCCAGCAGTTTGGCGTCCAAGTTGGGCACAGACGCACGCAAACGGTCCACCTCATTCTTATGGGCAAAGTCCCACTCTTCCTGGGTGATGCTGGCATTGCCCACTTGGGCCACGGTCGCACCACTGGAGACGACACCTTTGTACCCATCAATCCCCACCAACACAAAAGCGGCAATGATCAGCAAGAACAATGGCGCCGCGATGAACTTGGTGTTCCGGCGGACAAATTCAAACATGCACTAACTCTCCATGTAAACAACAAAAAAGGCGAACACACTGTTCGCCTTTGCTGGGTGGGTGGTGGGTGATGACGGGCTCGAACCGCCGACATTCTGCGTGTAAGGCAGACGCTCTACCAACTGAGCTAATCACCCAAACCGAAACCGAATTTTAGTTCAGGGCATCTTTCAATGCTTTGCCTGGACGGAACTTTGGCACTTTGGCAGCCTTGATTTTAATCGCAGCGCCGGTACGTGGATTGCGACCCGTGCGAGCAGCACGTTTGCCCACTGCAAAAGTACCAAAACCGACCAGGGAAACAGTGCCACCTTTTTTGAGGGTGGTCTTCACTGCGCCAATGGTGGATTCCAGAGCGCGCGTTGCAGCGGCCTTGGAAATGTCGGCGTGTTTTGCAATGTGCTCAATCAGTTCTGTTTTATTCACAAAGACCCCTTGTACGGAAGCGAATTAATGGATTGTCTCTTCAAATTTGGTTGTACCGCCTTGGACCTGAGATGCGGTGCAATGGCACACAACGCAGACACAAAACGATTCGGCGGTAGCAGTCAAAGCTGCTGCATTGCATTAAAGCCACGGCCGAATTCCGTGTCAATATGCCCTGCAACATTGCGACAGCGCGGAGGCGAATTCTAGACGCAATTCTTTCCAAAACTGGAGCAAGGGTGGAAGTTTTTTATGGCGCTTGGCACTGTCGCAAATGCAACAAAGTGTAGGCGCCATGCGGGGTGCACCGCTTCGGGGCACTTAGCCCGAGGGCAGGTTATTTGGTGCGTGCGCGGATTTCGGGCAAGGCTTTTTGCAGGTAATACACCATGGACCAGACGGTGAGAACGGCGGCGGCCCAAATGAGCCACACACCCCACAGATGGGTGTCAATCACACCAAACAGCACACCATCAAACAGCAGAAAGGGAATGGCCACCATCTGCACCACGGTCTTGACTTTGCCAATCATGTGCACGGCCACACTGCGCGATGCACCAATCTGCGCCATCCACTCGCGCAGAGCCGAGATAGCAATCTCGCGGCCGATGATGATGAGGGCCACAAACACATCGGCGCGTTGCAGGTGCACCAAGACCAGGACACAGGCACACACCAAAAATTTATCGGCCACCGGGTCCAGAAAGGCGCCGAATGACGAGGTCTGGTTGAGCTTGCGCGCCAGGTAACCATCCAGCCAGTCCGTCGCCGCGAAGACCACGAACATGATCGTGGCCACCAGGTTGCGCTCATAGGCAGACGCCATGGAATCGGGCAAATAGAAGACACCCAGGATGAGGGGAATCGCGAAGATTCGCGTCCAGGTCATGAGGGTGGGGATGGTCATAAACATGGCGGGATTGTGGCACGGCTAATGCAGCGCCCGGTAGATTTCATCAGCCAGTTCGCGCGAGATGCCGTCCACCGTGGCAATGTCCTGTGCGCTGGCCAGTGCCACACCGCGCACACCACCAAAACGCTGCAGCAGTTTGGCACGGCGCTTGGGGCCTATGCCCGGAATTTCTTCGAGCTTGCCGCCACCGGTGCGCACCTTGGCACGTGCGGCGCGCATGCCGGTGATGGCAAAACGGTGCGCCTCATCGCGGATCAGCGCCACCAGCATGAGGGCGGCCGAATCCGCGCCCAGATACACCTTCTCGCGGCCATCGGCAAACACCAACTCCTCCAGCCCCACCTTGCGACCCTCGCCCTTCTCCACGCCCACGATGAGCGACAGGTCCAGCCCCAGGCTCTCAAACACCTCACGCGCCATGGCCACCTGGCCCTTGCCACCGTCCACTAGCACCAGGTCGGGCAGGCGTGCGGTGCCGCTAGGCGTGGTGCCCTGGTGTTTGGCTTCGCGCAGGGCTTCGGCCAGCTTGCTGTAGCGGCGCGTCAGCACCTGGCGCATGGCGGCGTAATCGTCGCCCCCGGTGATGCCTTCTATATTGAAGCGGCGGTATTCACTGTTCTGCATCTTGTGGTGCTGGAACACCACGCACGATGCCTGGGTAGCCTCGCCCGCGGTGTGCGAGATGTCGAAGCATTCAATGCGCAGCGCGTCCAAATCGTCCAGCGCCAGGTCCAGCGCGTCGGCCAGCGCACGTGTGCGCGCCTGCTGCGAACCTTCTTCGGCCAACAGACGCGCAAGCTGCAGCGCGGCATTGGTCTGCGCCATGTCCAGCCAGGCGCGGCGCTGTTCGCGCGGCTGGTGCACTGCGGTGACCTTGATGCCGGTTTGCTCGGTCAGCGCCTGCAACAGCACTTTGCTCACGGGCTCGCTGACCACCAGCGCGCCGGGCATGGGCACGTCGATATAGTGCTGCGCCAGGAAGGCCTCCAGCACCTGGGCCTCTACCGACTTCTTTACCTCGGTGTCATCCGCCTCGACCATGGCAGTGGCGTCTTCCACATGCACGGGGAAGTAAGGCCGGTCGCCCAAGTGGCGACCGCCGCGCACCATGGCCAGGTTCACACAGGCCTTGCCGCCCTGCACCTTGACGGCCAGGATGTCCACATCGCGGTCCGACACGTTGTCCACCGACTGCTGGTGCAGCACATTGGAGAGCGCCGCCACCTGGTTGCGCAGTTCAGCCGCCTGCTCAAACTCCAGCTTGTCGGAATGCGCCATCATGCGGGCCTCCAGGCCACGCATCACGTCCTGCGCCTCGCCGCGCAAAAAGCGTTCGGCGTTGGCCACGTCCTGCGCGTAGTCCAGCGGGCTGATGTGGCCGACGCAGGGCGCGGAGCAGCGCTTGATCTGGTACAGCAGGCAGGGCCGCGTGCGGTTGCTGAACACCGGGTCTTCGCAGGTACGCAGGCGAAACACCTTTTGCATCAGCAGGATGGCCTCCTTCACCGCCCAGGCGCTGGGGTAGGGTCCAAAGTAGCGGTGCTTCTTTTCCACCCCGCCGCGGTAGTAAGACACGCGGGCAAACTCCACCGGCTGCGGGGGCCGGGGCTTGGCGCTCGGTTCAGCAGGCGCCAGATTTTTCGGCACGGGCGGCGTGCCGGTCATCTTCAAATAGGGGTAGCTCTTGTCGTCCCGAAACAGGATGTTGTATTTCGGGTTCAGCGTCTTGATGAGGTTGTTTTCCAGCAGCAGGGCCTCGGCCTCGGAGCGCACCACCGTGGTCTCCATGCGCACAATCTTGCTGACCATGTGGCCGATGCGTGTGCCACCGTGGTCCTTCTGGAAATAACTGCTGACCCGCTTCTTCAGGCTAATGGCCTTGCCCACGTACAGCAGCTGGTTGTCCGCATCAAAGTAGCGGTAGACCCCGGGCAGCGACGGCAAGGCCGCCACCTCGCGCAGCAGCGCGTCGGAATGGGTTTCTGCGGAGGGGGCTTCAGACATGGGACGCTATTGTGCTTGCTACTTGGAGGGTGGACCGCGCATGGACAATAGCCGCCATGCAATGGGATATTTTCTGCAAGGTCATCGACAACTTTGGCGACATCGGTGTGTGTTGGCGCCTGTGTGCCGACTTGGCCCGCCGCGGCCACACGGTGCGCCTGTGGGTGGACGACGCCAGCGCCCTCGCGTGGATGGCGCCCGGCGCGCTGGAGGGCCGCTGGCCTGGCGTGCAGGTGCGCAACTGGGCGGATGCGCACAAGCCCTCGGCACTGACGGACCTGCCCCCCGCCGATGTCTGGGTGGAAGGTTTTGGTTGCGAAATTGCTCCTGAATTCATAGCTGCTTGCGCAATAAGTACGGGTCCTAGAGGCCAAAATGGGCATAAACCTCCGGTGTGGATCAACCTGGAGTACCTGTCGGCCGAGGCCTATGTGGAACGTTGCCACGCCCTGCCTTCGCCCGTGATGCAGGGCCCCGCCCAAGGCTGGACCAAACATTTTTACTACCCCGGTTTCACAGCACACACGGGCGGGCTGCTGCGCGAGCCGGACTACCTGGCACGACAAACCGCCTTTGACGCAACGGCACGCAGCACCTGGCTGGCCCAACAACGAATTCCTTGGCACGGCCAGCGCTTGGTATCGCTCTTTTGTTATGAGCCGCCCGCGCTGGCAGCCCTGCTGCAAGGTTTGATGGACGGTGCGGCCCCCACCCTGCTGCTGGTCACACCGGGCCGCGCCCAGCGCGCGGTGCAAACCGCGCTTGCGCAGATGGACATCGCCCCTACCGGCGCTGGCGCGCTGGCGCTGCACTGGCTGGAGCCGCTAACCCAGACCGAATTTGACGCGCTGCTGTGGGCGTGTGACCTGAATCTGGTGCGCGGCGAAGACTCGCTGGTGCGCGCCATCTGGGCGGGCAAACCCTGGCTGTGGCACATCTACCCGCAGGACGATGGGGCGCACGCTGACAAGCTGAACGCCCTGCTGGACCAGATGCAGGCACCGGACTCGCTGCGCGCGGCACAGCTGGCTTGGAACAACCTCTCTGACGTGGCTGGGCCGGGCCAAGCCAAGCCGGACTGGAGCAGTCTGCCCCTGGCCGAATGGTCGGCTGCCGCACACGATTGGCGCCGCACCCTGCTGCAAGCGGACGACCTGAGCAGCCAGCTCACCAATTTCGTGCTGAAAAAAAGATAAAATGCTAGGCTTTGCTGAATTTGCCGCCTGAGTTTTGGGGCAAGTCATGCCCCGCCGCAGACTGCGGCCTACAGTCGCACCACGCGACATTCGTTCCTGCAACCCTATGAAAATCGCTCAAGAAATCCGCGCCGGCAATGTGATCATGCACGGCAAAGACCCCATGGTCGTCCTGAAAACCGAATACAGCCGCGGCGGCCGCAACTCTGCCACCGTGCGCATGAAGCTCAAGAGCCTGATCGCCAACTTCGGCACCGAAGTCGTGTTCAAGGCCGACGACAAGATTGACCAGATCATTCTGGACAAGAAGGATTGCACCTACTCCTACTTCGCTGATCCCCTGTACGTCTGGATGGACGCCGACTACAACCAGTACGAAGTCGAATCCGAAAACATGGGTGACTCGCTGAACTACCTGGAAGACGGCATGACCGCCGAAGTGGTGTTCTACGAAGGCAAGGCCATCTCGGTGGAACTGCCCACCAGCGTGGAACGCGAAATCACCTGGACCGAACCCGCCGTCAAGGGCGACACATCGGGCAAGGTGCTCAAGCCCGCCAAGATCGCCACCGGTTTCGAAATCGGCGTGCCAATCTTCGTGGCCCAAGGCGACAAGGTCGAAATCGACACCCGTACCGGCGAATACCGTAAACGCGTCTGACCAGCCGCGTTGCCTCAAGCGCATCGAAACTGCGCTTCGTGCCCAGTTCAAAAAGGCTCCTTCGGGAGCCTTTTTGCTGTCTTGCATTTGCCGCACAATGCACGCATGGAAAACACGCAAAACCTCAACGAAGCCCGCCTGGCCAATGCCTGGGCCGACCTGCAAGCCCACGCCGACCTCGGCAATATGCTGGAGACTGACGCCTACCGCCTGGCGTTTGCCGACCCCGAATTTCTGCTGCGCCGCGAGACCCGTGGCCTGCGCATCCAGCTGGAGATGCTCAAGCCCGATCTGGACCAGGCGGCCCAGGGCGTGGAGAACACCGTGGTGGTGTTTGGCAGCGCCCGTTTTCCGTCCCCCGAAGACGCCAACACCGCCTTGGAAGCCGCCAAGGCCAGTGGTGACGCCCAACAACTGGCCCTGGCCGAGCGCCATGTGCGCAACGCCAAACACTACGACAACGCCCGCCTGTTTGCCCGCCTGGTGGCTGGCTACAGCGCGCGCAAGCCGCTGAAGGACCGCCTGTTCATCTGCACCGGTGGCGGCCCCGGCATCATGGAAGCCGCCAACCGCGGCGCGTTTGAAATGGGCGCGCCCACGCCGGGCCTGAACATCGCCTTGCCCCACGAGCAGCGGGCCAACCCCTATGTCACGCCGTCGCTGAGCTTCAAGTTCCACTACTTCGCCACACGCAAGATGCATTTCATGATGCGTGCCAAGGCGTTGGTGGCCTTCCCCGGCGGTTTTGGCACGCTGGACGAGCTGTTCGAAGTCATCACACTGGTGCAAACCAAAAAGGCCAAACCCGTGCCCATCGTGCTGTTTGGCACCGATTATTGGAAACGGCTGATCAATATGGACGTGCTGGTGGAAGAAGGCGCCATCTCGCCCGAAGACCTGAACCTGCTGCACTACACCGACGACCCGCAAGAGGCCTGGGACACCATCCGCACCTTCTACAACCTGCCCCTATAAGGCACTGCTGCCTGAAGGTTGGTGCGCTTAGGGCCGCAGCTTCCAGGCCGCCGGGGCCCCCAGCCCCACCAGCGTCCCCACGGTCCAGAACACCACAGACACCCCCACCACCACACCCGCCGTGCCAAACAGCATGGGCATGAGCACGCTGGAGAGGTTGATGCTCATGAGCCGCAGCGCGATGGCCTGGCCATGCAGAGCGTGCGGTGTGATCTGGTGCAGCGTGCTCATAAGCATGGGTTGCACCGTGCCCAGGGCCAGCCCCAGCAACACCGAACACAGCCCCATGGACCAGGCACCGGGCATGAAGGGGTAGGCCGCAAACAACACGGCAGTGGCCACCATGGCACCGGTTACCACCGCCCATTCACGCAGGTGTGCAGCCAGCAGCGGCATCAGCACCCGCACCGAAGCGGCCGCCACGGCAAAACCGCCCAGAATGGCACCAATGACCGAGGCGCTAAAACCGCGCTCATGGCCGATCACCGGCACCACAAAGGTGTGCACATCCCAGCAGCTCGACAGCAGCCAGTTCACCAGCAACAGACGACGCATCAAAGGCTCGCACAACAGCGGCCACACGCTCGGCGCGGCACTGCCCGGCTCGGAATGCAAGCTGGGCAACTCCACCGTATGGCGCACACACAACCAGCACAAGGCGGGCACCAATGCCGTCAGGGCAAAGGCGGCGACAAAGCCGTTGTGATCGGCCGCACGCCCACCCAGCCATACCCCGGCGTGGTCAATCAGCAAGCCCACACACACCGGGCCCAAAAAGTTGGACACCGCCGGCCCAATGGACAACCAGCTGAAAACACGCCGCAGCTCCTGCGCGCCATGCGCAGCGCGGCCCACATGCCGCTGCAGCGCAATGGAAGCTGCCCCGGTGGCGGCGCCCGTCAACAAGGCACTGAAACACAAAATCGCGAAGTGGGGAAACAATGCCGCCACACCACCACCCAGCATGGAAGCCCCAATGCCCAACGCCACCGGGCGACGCAGGCCGTGGCGGTCTGCATAACGTCCCGCAGGCAGCGCCAGAAACACCTGGCTCAGTGAAAACAGGGCCAGCAAAAACCCGACGGCGAGCGGACCATACCCCTGCTGCAAAGCCCACAGCGGTGCCGCCATACGCATACCCGCCATGCTGGCGTGCAGGCACACCTGCCCGGCAATCAGCCGTAGCAGCCCCCAAACACTGCTGTTGGTGTGGGCCTCAGAGCCGGAAGCACTCATACCGTGCCCGTGTCAGCATCCCGGTCAAAGTCGCGGTCGGTGGGCAGCAAAGCCTGGGCTTGCGTGTCCGGCAGCGCGTCCACTTTTTTGAGCGCACGGCCCATGGCGCGGCTGCGCACCTCGGCACTGTCCAGCGTTTTGAGCACGGTTTCGGTCTGCGCCTTGACCTTGGCCAACACATCGCCAAACTTGCCGAACTCGGTTTTGACGGCGCCCAGCACCTGCCACACCTCGCTGGAGCGTTTCTCCAGCGCCAGCGTGCGAAAGCCCATTTGCAGCGAGCTCAGCATGGCCAACAGCGTGGTGGGGCCGGCCAGCGTGATGCGGTGGTCACGCTGCAGACTTTCCATCAGGCCGGGGCGGCGCAGCACCTCGGCGTACAGGCCCTCAGTAGGTAAAAACAAAATGGCGAAGTCGGTGGTGTACGGCGGCTCCACGTATTTCTCGGAGATCGATTTGGCCTCCAGCCGGATGCGCATCTCCAGCGCCTTGCCGGCCACCTCGGCGGCCAGCACATCGGCGCGGCCCTGGGCGTCGAGCAGGCGCTCGTAGTCTTCGTTGGGAAACTTCGCGTCGATGGGCAGCCACAGTGGCGTGCCGTCGTCCGACTTGCCGGGCAGCTTGATGGCAAAGTCCACCACGTTTTTGCTGCCAGGGCGCGTAGCCACCTGGGTGGCGTACTGGTCGGGCACAAACACCTGCTCCAGCAGGCCGGCCAGCTGCGCCTCGCCAAACATGCCGCGGGTTTTCACATTGGTCAGCAAATGCTTGAGGTCACCCACGCCCTGCGCCAGCGTCTGCATTTCACCCAGGCCTTTGTGCACCTGCTCCAGCCGCTCGGCCACCTGTTTAAAACTCTCACCCAGGCGGGCCTGCAGCGTGGTCTGCAGTTTCTCATCCACCGTGGCGCGCATCTCGTCCAGCTTGGCAGCGTTGGTGGTTTGCAGCTGCGCGAGCTGCTTCTCCAGCGTCTCGCGCACTTCGTTCATGCGCCGCGCATTGGATTCGCTCAAGCTGGAGAGCTGGTTGGTCAGCGTGTCGGACAGCGTTTTCTGCAACAAGGCGAGCTGCTGGCCAAACGCGTCGATCTGGGTGTTCTGCGTGCGGGTAGCCTCAGCCCCCTGCTGCACCAGGCTTTGCTGGAAGGTGGCCAGGCTCTGCGCCAGCTCTTGGCGACCGCCGCGGGCGGACTCGGTCACTTCGCGGCGCAGCTCGCGCTCCAACCGCTCGCTGCTGGTTTTGACCAGCGCCAGCAGCTCCTGGCGCTGCGCCTCTTGCAAGGGGCTAGGGAGCGTTGGCACTGGACGCCGCACCAGCAGTAGCACCAACACCACCAGCTGCACCACCGCCAACCCGACCAGCAGCCATTCAAACCATTGCATTGCCACACCCACCAAAATATGAATAAAAAAGCACTCTAGCCCTTATGGAGTCTGCGCAAGCAGCTCCTGAATTTATAGCAAACTACGCCCCGCGCAGCATCGGCTCCACCCCGATAAATGCCTGCTGGATGGCCGGCACCAGCGCCAGGGCCTCCTCGGCTTTGCCCTGGCGGGCCAGAGTCTCCAGGTCCTGGCACAGCGCACCCAGCTGCATAGCGCCCACCGTGTGAGACGACGATTTGAGCCTGTGCCCCACCGCCGCCAGGCCCTTGAGATCGTGCGCGGCCCGCAGCACCTCCAATTCACCCATTTGTGCCGACGTGGTGGTGACAAAGCGGTCCAGCAGGCGGCGGTGCATGGTCGGGTCGTCGCCCACCATGCGGCTCAGGGCTTGGCTGTCCCACTGCGGCGGTGGCGCATGCGGCGCGCTGTTGCGCGGCAGCCATTTGGCCAGCATGGCGCCTAGCTCGCTCAGGCGCAGGGGCTTGGTCAGGTAGTCGTCCATGCCGCGCTCCAGGCAGTGCTGCAACTCACCGTCCATGGCATTGGCCGTTACCGCCACGATGGGCATGTGCTCCTGCGGGTCTTCCGCCTGGCGGATGGCGTCGGTCAGCGCAAAGCCGTCCATGTGCGGCATGTGGCAGTCAGTCAGCATCAGTCCGTAGCGGCCGGTGCGCCACATGGTGAGCGCAGTGGCGCCATCCGCAGCGGCTTCTGCGGCATAGCCCAAGATGCGCAGTTGCTCCTGCATCACTTCGCGGTTGGTCTCGTTGTCTTCCACCAACAAGATCAGGCGGCCGGCGTCGCGCGCGGCCTCCACCGACGGCGGTGTCGGGCTGGGCTGCGGCGCGGCAGCGGGCCGTGGCACCACCGCGGGCACCGACAGACGCCCGCAGGCCAGCGCAATACCCCGCAGCAGCTCCTGCTGCAGCATGGGCCGGGCACACACGGTGACCGATCGGCCTGGCAGGCTGCTCTGGTTTTGCCGCACCAGGCGCACCACGCCGCGGCCCGGCACAGCCTGGGCCCAGGCGTCCACCGATTCGTCCCACGCGGCCTCCACATCGAGCAGCAACACTGCCTGCCCCTGCACTACCGCCATCCAGGGTGTGGCCTGGTCCAACGTGTGCACGGTTTGCACCTGGGCGCCAGCCAGGCGCAGGTGGCCCGGCAGGTTCTGCGCACAGTCTGGGTCATCCGTCACCAGCAGCACCTGGGTGCCGTCCAGGCGCACGCCCGGCACCACATCGCCGCCCACCGTGGCCACTTGCAGCGGCAGCAACACGGTGAAGATGGAGCCCTCGCCCAAGGTGCTGTGCACCAGGATACGGCCGTGCATCATTTCCACTAGGCGACGGCTGATAGTGAGGCCCAGCCCGGTGCCGCCAAACTGGCGCGCTGTGCTCACGTCAGCCTGGGTAAAGGCTTCAAACAGGCGCTCCACCAACTCGGGCGCCATGCCAATGCCGTTGTCCATCACACTGAGCTCCAGCATGGGCACACCCTGCGTCTGCTGCGCGGCGCGCACGTACAGGCGCACATTGCCACGCCGCTCGGCCCGGCCCAGCGTGAACTTGAGGGCGTTGCCGACCAGGTTGTACAGCACCTGGCGCAGGCGTGTGGGGTCCACCCAGACCCAGGCCGGCAGGTCGGGGTCGACCAGCACCGAGAGGTCAATGTCCTTGCCCGCCGAGATGGTGACCATGAGCTGGGCCACACCTTCCACCAGCTCGCGCAGGTGGGTGGGCATGGCCTCCACCTCCAGCTTGTCGGCCTCGATCTTGGAGAAGTCCAGGATGTCGTTGAGGATTTGCAGCAGCGCAATCGAGGAATCGTGGATGGTGCCCACCATGCGGCGCTGCTCACGTGTGAGTTCGGTGGCACGCAACAGGTCCACCATGCCCACCACGCCGTTCATGGGCGTGCGGATCTCGTGGCTCATATTGGCCAAAAACTGCGACTTGGCCTGGCTGGCCGCCAGCGCCGACTGCTCGGCTTGGCGGCGCTGGGTGATGTCGGTGCTGACCGTGATGTACTCACGCGGCGTGCCGTCGGTGTGCATAAAGGCGGCCACCGTGGTGTCCAGCCAGTACAGGGTGCCGTCCTTGGCGCGGTTGCTCAGTTCGGAGCGCCACACCTTGCCTTGCGAAATGGTGTGGATCAGGTCGGTGTAAAACCTGTCATCGTGCTGGCCCGAGTCCATCATGCGGTAACTCTTGCCCAAAAACTCCTGGGGCGCGTACCCACTGATCTCCACAAACCTCTGGTTGCCGTAGGTCAGGTGGCCGCCCAGATCCATGATGGTGACGATGGCGTGCTGGTCAATCACATAACGCTGTCGCTCCAGCTCCGACAGGGCCTTGAGCACGCGCGCATTGCTGGCATCGCGCTCGTCGAGCAGCATTTTCTGCGCCGCGTTGATGCGCTGGGAGGCGTCCAGCAGGTGGCGTTTGATCAGCACCGCCATGCGGTAGGCCACGATAAAGCCGGTGGCCAGAATCGCCCACTGGGCCTGCGGCACGGTGGGCGCCGAAGGCTGCAAACTGCCCGACACCTGGGCCCAGGTGATCCAGGCACTGGCGGCCACGGAAAGCAGCAGCAGCAAAAAGCCGGCACGCTCGCCCAGAATGATGACGCAGTAGATCAGCGGAATGCCGGCCAGTGCGGCCTGCGCAATGCTGACCGAGCCAAAGCGCAGCATGCTGGAAAACACCCCCACAAACAGCAGCACCAGCACCACCGCCGAGCTGGAGCGCACCCAGCCCTGGATCAGGAACACCTGCACCAGCGCCGCCAGACACACCAGCAGCACCATGTTGAGCATGTTGAGCCCATCGGTGAACAGGCCCAGCGCGTAGGCCGCCACGATGACCAGGCCACAGACCACAAAAATACTGGCGTTGAAGCCGCGGGCTACCGCACCAATGCCCACCATGCCGTCTGCCGAAGGAGCGCCGCCCGCGCCGCTATCGGCACCGGTCTGCGGCCACCACTTCATGTGCTGCGGGCCACGGGCTGTGGCGTGTTGATAGGGGTGCGCACCTTGCCATGCACCAGAAAGTCGACCAGGTTGTCCGCCGCCAGTTGCGCCATGGCGCGGCGTGTGCGCAGCGTGGCGCTGGCAATGTGCGGCGTGAGCACCACATTGGAAACAGTCAGCAGGTCGGGGTGGACTTTGGGTTCACCTTCAAACACGTCCAGCCCTGCCGCGGCAATGCGCCGTTCACGCAGGGCCACGGCCAGGGCCGCATCGTCCACAATGCCGCCGCGGGCGATGTTGATCAGTGTGGCCGTGGGTTTCATCTGGGCCAGTTCGGCCGCACCGATGGTGTGGTGCGAGGCGGTCGAATATGGCACCACCAGCAGCACGTGGTCGGCAGTCTGCAACAGCGTGGTTTTGTCCACATAACGGGCGCCACAGGCGGCCTCGGTGGCGGCGTCCAGACGGCTGCGGTTGTGATAGATCACCTGCATGCCAAAGCCCAAAGCACCACGCCGCGCAATCGCCTGGCCAATACGGCCCATGCCGATGATGCCCAGCGTGGCGCTATGGATGTCGGAGCCGCAAAACATGTCGTAGCTCCAGCGTGTCCAGTGGCCGGCGCGCAGGTAGTGTTCGCTCTCGGTCACGCGCCGAGCGGTGGCCATCAGCAGGGCAAAACCAAAGTCGGCGGTGGTTTCGGTCAACACGTCGGGCGCATTGGTGCCCTGCACGCCCGCGGCCGTCATGGCGTCCAGGTCAAAGTTGTTAAAGCCCACCGCCATGTTGGCGCAGATGCGCAGCTGCGGGCAGGCCGCCAGCAGCGCGGCGCTGATGCGCTCGCCGCCCGTGCTCAGCACGCCCACCTTGCCTTGCAGCTTGTCGATCAGTTGCTCCGCACTCCAGGCGGCGTCGGCCTGGTTGGACTCTACGTCGAAGTGCTGGGACAAGAAGTCCAACACCTCCGGAAAGAGGGCGCGGGCCACAAGAATGCGTGGCTTGGCGGCAGAAATAGACATGCGGGTTCCCTGGAAAAAGGCGCTGGACAGCAGTTGGCAATCAGGCGGGCGATGTGATCTGGAAAACCTGGCGCAGGTAGGCCAGGTACTTCTCGTCATCGCACATATTCTTGGAAGGAGTATCCGACAACTTGGCCACCGGTTGGCCGTTGCAGCGCACCATCTTGATGACTATTTGCAAGGGCTCGTAACCCAGGTCATTGGTGAGGTTGGTGCCAATGCCAAATGCCAGCTGGCAGCGCCCACGGAACTGCTGGTAGAGCTCAATGGTGCGCGGCACCGTCAAGCCATCACTGAAGATCAGCGTTTTGGTGCGCGGGTTCACGCGGTTGCGCTGGTAGTGCTCCAACATGCGTTCGCCCCAGTGGAAGGGGTCGCCGCTGTCGTGGCGGGCGCCGTCAAATAGCTTGCAGAAGTACATGTCAAAGTCGCGCAGAAACGCGTTCATGCCATACACGTCGCTGAGCGCAATGCCCAGGTCACCGCGGTACTCGCGCGCCCATGACTCGAAAGCAAAAATCTGGCTGTCGCGCAGGCGTGGCCCCAGCGCCTGCGAGGCCTGCAGGTACTCGTGCGCCATGGTGCCCAGCGGCAGCAGGCCCATGCGCATGGCTTGCAGCACATTGCTGGTGCCGGCCAACTGCCCCGGCGCAGCACCTGCCTGGCCCGGGCTGCGTACCGTGCCCAGCTTGGCGGCCAACACACGCAGCACCTCTTCGTGCCAGGCGCGCGAAAAACGGCGCCGTGTGCCGTAGTCGGCAATCTTGAGGTCGCCCAAGCCCGCCACACGCAGCTCGGCAATCTTGGTGTCCAGGCGCCGGCGGCCTTCGTCCAGATTCGGCGTCGGCTGGGTGTTGCGAAAGTACACCTCGTTGACGATGGCCAACACCGGGATCTCGAACAGGATGGTGTGCAGCCACGGCCCCTCAATCACGATCTCCAGCTCGCCCGTGGGCAGCGGCGTGACCGTGATGTATTTCTCGTTGAGCTTGAACAGGCCCAGAAAGTCCACAAAGTCGCTTTTGATAAAGCGCAGCGAGCGCAGGTAGGCCAGCTCCTCATCCTGAAAACGCAGGCTGCAGAGACTGCGAATTTCTTGCCGGATGTCATCGGCATGGGCCGCCAGGTTCACCCCGGGGTTGCGGCACTTGAAGCGGTACTCCACCTGGGCGCCAGGAAACTGGTGCAACACCACCTGCATCATGGTGAACTTGTACAGGTCGGTGTCCAGAAGGCTGGCGATGATCATGGTGTGACAGGTGGTGCCGCTGCGGCACCTTTTTTGCTATGTTTTCAATAGCTGCTTGCGCAGCATCTACGTGGGCTAGAGCCCTATTTCTTATAAATTTTCGGCCTCAGTCCAGCCAATGGGTGAATTCGGCCACCGGCACGCGGGGGGTGTGAAAGCCGTTCACGGGCGCCTGCACATCCGCGTAACCCAGGGACATGCCACACACCAGCATCTCGCCCTCCCCCGCCCCGATGTGTGGCAGGATGATTTTGGCAAAGCCGTTCCACGCCGCCTGCGGACAGGTATGCAGGCCACGGCCCCGCGCCGCCACCATGATGCTCTGCAAAAACGCGCCGTAATCCACCAGCGAGCCGCGGCCCATGACCTTGTCCACGGTGAACATCAGGCCCACCGGCGCGTCAAAGAAGCGGAAGTTGCGCTGGTGCTGGGCGTGCATCTTGTCCTTGTCGGCCTTGCCAATGCCCAGCAGGCCGTACAGGCCCCAGCCGTTCTCGCGGCGCCGGTCGATATAGGGGCTGACCCACTGGCCCGGGTAGTAGTCATACTCTTCTTGGTACTCGGCCGCCAGCGCTGGGTTGGCGCGGATGGCATCGTGCGCGGCGCACACTTTGTCCACCAGCCCCGTACGGCTGTCGCCCTGCAGCACATAGACCTTCCAGGGCTGGCAATTGGTACCACTGGGCGCCCGGCTGGCCACCTGCAAGATCGCCTCCATATCAGTACGCGCCACCGACTGCCCGGTAAAGGCCCGCACCGACATGCGGGAGCTAATGGCGTCGTCCACCACAGAAGCGGTCATACAAGGGTCTCCAGTACTTTTTTAAGGGCTGGCGGCAGCGCCACCGGTTTGCGGGTGATCTGGTCTACATACACATGCACAAAGTGGCCCTTGGCGGCAGTCAATTCGCCTTCGCCAAAAATGCCGACCTCATACCGCACGCTCGACGTTCCCAACTTGGCCACACGGATGCCGGCCTGCACCGCCTGCGGAAAAGCCAGCGAAGCAAAGTAGTTGCATTGCGTCTCCACCACCAAGCCAATCGTGCTGCCCCCGTGGATATCCAACACGCCCTGCTCGATCAGGTAGGCGTTCACCGCGGTATCGAACCAGCTGTAGTAGACGACGTTGTTCACATGGCCATACACATCGTTGTCGGACCAGCGGGTGGAGATGGGGCGGAACACCTTGTAGGCGCTGCGCGGTTCGGCGTGGGGTTTGGCGGGAGCGTGGTCCATGGGTCCATTCTGCCAGCGCAGGGCGGCCTAGTTGCCCGCGGTGACAAAGGCGTGAAAAAGTGCCGAACTAGGCCTTCGCATCTAAATTGTTGCACTGCAACAAAAAGTGCTTGCATTGCACCGCAGCATCGCTACAATTCGACCCATGCTGCACTGCAACATAAACAGAGCCAAGGGGCCAGGTTACGGAGCAGATAGTGATTTTCACCTTAACTACTGGAGAATGAACATGCTGACCGTTGAACAAGTAATCGCTTCCCACAAAGCCAACATCGAAACCCTGTTTGGCCTGACCAACAAGGCCTTCGAAGGCGTGGAAAAAATCGTTGAACTGAACCTGACTGCTTCCAAGGCTGCCCTGTCCGAAGTCGCTGGCCACACCCAGTCCATCCTGAGCGTGAAAGACGCCCAGGAACTGTTGGCCCTGCAATCCAGCCTGCTCCAGCCTTTGGCTGAAAAGACAGCTGCTTACAGCCGCCACCTGTACGACATCGCTTCCGGCGCCAGCGCCGAGCTGACCAAGACAGTCGAAGGTCAAGCCGCTGAAGCCCAGAAGAAATTTGCTGGTCTGGTTGATAGCGCTGCCAAGAACGCACCTGCCGGCTCCGAAGCCGCTGTGGCGATCCTGAAGAGCTCGGTGGCCGCTGCCAACAACGCTCTGGAATCTGTGCAAAAGGCTGTGAAGCAAGCGACGGATGTGGCCGAAGCCAACTTCAACGCCGTGGCCGCCACTGCGACCAACGCCACCAAGGCTGCTGCCAAAAAGCGTTAATTCAGGCAAGGGCTTCAAGTTTTTTCAAAAATTTGAGCCTTTTCCCTAGCTACCAAGGGAAAACCCTGAGATAATTCAGTCATCGGAAACAAAGTTTGTTTCCACCGGTTGTCTCCTCGGGTCCTTTCGAAACCTTCAGGTTCAGGGATCCCTTCAAGGCCTCGTTGCAAAACGGGGCCTTTTTTTTGGCCCCGCCGGGTGTTATCGCGCTGATGACCCAAACCCAATGTTCATGCGGGTTTCCGGGCTTTTTTACTCCACAAAAAAGAAAATTAGACGACCCAAAACGCTCTTCGCCAATTAACGTGAGTTACATCACGGTAACTGCACAAATTCTCTGGCCCTTGATTAACGTGATGAACCTCACGATAATCCCTTATGGCCCGACCAATTGCGACCCTAAAGCCCGAAGGTATTGAGCCTGCCCTCGTTTATCTAAAACGTGCTTTAGAACGCTCCACTGACTCCTTCCACCTAAATCCGGCCGCGGCAAAACAATCGCTTCTTCAATTAACGGAGCGACTTTCCACGTGCTACCCGGAAATCAGGGCGTTGGTGTTTAAAGATTGGGTGACGGTGAACCTAACCGACAAAGGTCGAATCAAGATGCTGAGTGCCGTGCGGCAACAGCGTGTCAGCGCTAAGAAGCGCAAAGTTACTCACCGCAGTCTGCGATTGCCCATTCAAACTGCCAAGGACCTCGAAAGCTTGGCCAAGCAGGCAGGCGGCATGCCAGTGACCAAGCTCTTGGCTGCTTTCACAGCGATGGGCTCCGCGGATGCAAAGTTGCGGGAGAAGCTGATTCGCTTAGCAATCGCAATCAATATGAAGTAGCCCGAAAGTGAACGGTCAGGCCGGTATCTCCGCTACGCCCAGAAGGTGTCCGTAGTGCCCAAGAACTTTTGAGTCCAATTGCACGCCCCCGTCTTCTGTCAGGACCAGCAGACCCCGGTCATACAACGCATGCAGGTCCCGTCGCAGCAAGACCCCGTCAGTTGCCTGGTTCTGGCCCTCCCGCCAATTCCGCCCCGACAGGTGTGCTGCCTCCAGCGCCTCTGGAACATCGCAGCCGCTGACGACGCACTTACCTCCACACGCTTTGAATACAGAAATTCGGAATGAGGTCTGATGCGGACGCACCTCAACTTCCACGAATCGCCTCGTCAATGCTTCGAAGGGGGTTTCCTTGGGCGCAAGTGTTGTCCGCACAGAGCTCACCGATGTCGGGACCGCCGCCTGCGGCGACCAGTGGGCATAGCACCGTTCACGCTCAGCCTGGTCATCTTCGATTCCAAATTCAGCCTCGAATCCGTTAGAGCAGTGCAAGCTGTCTTTATCAACGATTAATGCGGTGATGATAGGTTCGTTTGCACTCTTACAAGCGTGGCCTAATTGGCCCATGGCAGCAGTCAGGGGGAAGAACGTTATCCCAAAGTTCTCCATCAATTCGCCGTACGTAACGTATCCCTTGCGATGGCTAACTTCGATAAGCCAGT
Organism: Rhodoferax sp. TS-BS-61-7; assembly: GCF_002943465.1. Taxonomy (GTDB): domain Bacteria; phylum Pseudomonadota; class Gammaproteobacteria; order Burkholderiales; family Burkholderiaceae_C; genus Allorhodoferax. The sequence goes on along the minus strand of NZ_PTQY01000002.1, from coordinate 244,258 downwards.
TACGCATTGCCGGAATTTTCTCTTTGTACGAGGCCGTGGAGAGCCCAGTTTGGAAGACATCTTGTACTGGGAACGGTCCTTCTGCAGGTGCTGTGCGGAAGGTCTTGGAGTGTTCTAATAGGTTTGCAACTGGAACCAATTCATCAAGCACAGCCAGAATAGCGCCATCAGCTCTGGCTTCAAGTCTCTTGATGGAAAAGACAACATCGTCACGAAAGTCCTTGATAACCCGGGGACTTGCAGATGCATCTACAACATTGGCCATCACGGTGTAGGCAGCAGTTCCCCCGTCCCACATGTCTTTCAGATATCGAATGCGTTCATCCAACCCATACGACTCCCGCATCTGGTACCCGGCAGGCTCGCGCAGCACGAGCACTTGACGTTCTTTGGATTTGTATTCGTCGCCCCAGGTTCGCAAAAGGATTAGATAATCGTTGCGTGCACCCCATGACCAGCGCACATTCCTGAACGGTAGTCCAAGGCCTTCGAAGAATTTTGATATTGTTGCCACTGGCGCACTCCCTTGTAAGAGAGTTTGCAGCCAGTTTGATGGTTTGGCAACAGCCGAATACTCAGATTCCTGATTGAGTACTTGCCAAGTTCAGAAGGCCGGGTGTCTTTGGGTTTTTGCGAAGCTCGTCCATAACCCAGAGCACTGCATGATTTGCAGCTAGCGCCAGTTTCTCCGTAGCTGGTTCCTCGTTGTATCGCACTTTGGGAGAGCAGGAAGCGGTTTCCAGGTGAGAGGTACTTATCGCAATGTCATGATGTTTTTTAAGTAACTCACCAAGATGGGGGAGGTCATGACCAAATTTTCCGCCTTTTGGAAAGTCTGTCCCCCCTAGTTCCAGAAGACCCTTAATCATCTTCTCAACCGCTTGTTCCGAACCCCACATTGATTGGATATACCGACCTGCAAGAAGGTCAGATGTCGATGCGTCATAGTCCCAGCGAGCTACAGAAAATTTCTTGGTAATCGGCAGTTGTGCCAACCATTGCAGATTCTCATGCACGTGTACGTGAAAGCCTAAATGGTTTAAGAGGTCTGGTTCAGACAAACCATCTACTAAACCCTGAGTGAGGTCTTCCACTTCCATGAGGACATTGAAATTTGCGGGAGACTTCCCCGTACCTGACGTAGTTCCCGGATTGGTCAAATTGCGGTCAATGAACAGACTCACTTGTCCAAATACCACCCCCGCACGAACACGCCAAATTGCTCGCCCAAGTTTTACAGGCGCGTAGCCGTAGGTTCCGCCCTGCTTCAACTTTTCACCGTATGTTAGGACGTACCAGTCCTGGGCCTTTATCACCAACGAACTTCCCTCATACCCCGGAAGTTGCCCAAATTCCTTTGCTGGAAATAGCGGGCCACTCCAGCCAAACGCCTCCCAAAATTTTCTGCTTAAGTGCATCGGGCGCTGAAAGGGCTTTACTCCCTCGTCGTCCAATACTGCATCGACCGCCTGCATTAAGGCATTGAATTCCTGAGGGTTTGTAGGGTATCGAGGCCATGTAAATTTAATGTTTCCTGCCATGCCTAAATCCAAAAGTTGAAAGTTACCACCTGTTTAGGCGCAAGGTTTATTCCAAACTAGGCAATTGTTGATGATGCAAGTGTTATTTTTCGACCAAAAAAGAACACGACAGCTCGACGACAAGGCGGGAATCGGGGCCAAATCCCGACTCCCCCTCCCTACTTAACTTGGGAACTCAGGCCGATTGAGCTACCGCCTTCTTACCGTAGCTCAAGAGGAACTCTTGGACTGCCCTTTGGCGGTCCAGTGACTTCTTAACTTGCCCAACCGTGACAGTCTTGGCATCGAGCAACTTTTCAAGCTGGTCTTCCCAGCGCAAAACCCGGTGTTCCCTCAAGAACTCATATACCTCCGAAAATCCGGCGGACTCGGATAGCTCGACATCAGGAGGCAGGTACATATCAATCAGGGAAAATTCTTTGCTTCGCGCCTGAACGTGTCCTTCCCCAAAAGCTGCAATGAGGTTGCTTGCGACGGCTTGGGTACTGGAGCGGCCATTGGCCCGCTCAAGCTCCATAAACACCTGCTCCACGTCCATGCCATACGCTCCGACAATGAAGAGAACTTCATTGCTGTATTTCAACAAAACCTCTGCGTCCGTGTATCCAGGTTGCACCAGCATTCGGCGATACCCATTGGCATACGCGCTTTCAATCGAAGACATCATCGGCAAAACTTTGACGGCGTCAGGGACCAGCATGTCTTTTGCGGGAGTACTCCGCTTACGACCCAATACCCGCGCTGCGGGACCTGCAAATTCCGTCAATGGCAACATCGCAGTGACAAGGTCAATTGCACGATGGTCCTCAAGTACGTCCGACCCAACAACTAAGAAACCCGTTTTTCGCTGAGCCAGCGCCTGCTGGAAAAGGGGTAACGCTGCGGAGGGGACAGCATCCGTTGACGCGTTACTGGGAACCATGACCGGAGTTGGGAGCGGCGTCACAAAAGGATTCCGGGCTTCAAGCACACCATCTTCCGTGACAACGCCCACCAAACCGCTCGAATAGTCATCCCCTTCGGAATCCGCCATCAACTGCAGGTCCTTGTACATCAACTCGGGAGCCGGCGTGTTAACCAATATCGCAACGCGGTGTTCTGAGTCCAACGCACGCAAACAGGCCATTCCCACTCGTTGGGCATTGCTTTCCCAAGATTGTTGATTCAGGTCTATGGGACCAATTACCAGCAAAGTACCGCTAGGTACGCGGTGGAGCCCCGACGACCACAGGCCGTCTTCACCCAAATCGATACTGCCCTCAAAATGGTTTCCAGCGCGCTCTGCGTAAAGCAAAGCCCCATCAGTGGCTTCTTCGTATTGCTCAAGCAATGCCAATATCGCAGAGTTGGATGTTGTGACATAGACGCCAGGAGGGGCTCCCGTCGGCCATATCTGCGGGGCGTGTGCCGGTTTGTATTCGGTAGGTGGGCGCAGGAAGTCCAAAATGACCTCCGCGCTCAACTCAAGCGAAAAGCGACTTTTGAGCCGGTGAGCCAACCTGCCGGCGGAAGCCATATCCAACTCGGCGAGTTCCACGCGGTCCGGAAAAGCCATTACTTCGGGCCAATTGCGCAGCCCGATAATTGCCGCGGATATATCCAACGACTGGCTGTGATTAAGGGGAATGTTTGATTGCTCCAGCAGACCGCGAATGCGACCTGCCAGCAACTTCACTTGCTGGATGTCCATGTTTGCTCCTTGGGCGCTTATCCGGTATACGCATTGCGGGCCGCCCATGAAGGAAACATGATGGGAATGCCTACGGCTTTCATCCCAGCTTCGTCATATCCATTGCTGGACGCGTATGGCAGGTGCTAGGAACCCGCCGCAAATATAGCAGGTTGTCCGGCAGCTATCAATCCAGGAAGCGCGCCAACAGCCGACTCCAAAAGCTAGCTTCCTTTTGCTCTGTCGAATCCAATCCTGAATTGGTGACGGCCTTCCAAATTGAAATTACGCTGCAAAGAATCAGTGTTGCGATTCCCGCCCATTCGCTGGGACGTATGAAGCGGCGGAGGACTGCGTCATCCAAAAGCTTCCCCATCGGGGCTGCCAATTGGCCGGTCATCTTGGCCTTGTTGTAGTCAATCCAATCTTGGATTAAGCCCGGAATGACAAAGTAAAGCAGGATGAATCCTGCGACGCCTGTTATGAGCGCACCCTTCGGACCAAACCAGTTTGCAATTGCTCCAAGGTCCCCAATTGTTGAACTCAAAGTAACGCTATTGCGTTTTCGATATCTACGTTTGTTGTAAGCCATGTGCTTTCCCTGAATTTCGTTGTATACGTAGTGTGTTTAGTCAAGGAGCCGAACCCACTCAGACGATGCTTGCATTCGACACTAGCTCTTGGACCGATACCAAGACTCCATGGGCCCGCCAGGGCTCACCGGCGCCCTGCGAACTTCAAAGGCGCCAGCGTCACGCAGCACATGGCGCCAGCTACCAAAGGTGTACTTCCTCGGGGTCTCTTCAGGTGCCACCTTTTTGATGAAGGCTATGGCGTCAGTCTGAGAAGTCCACCCGTCTTTTGCAACGTCCGCTTCAGCACGGCGCAGGAGTTCAACAAGGGCAGGTAGCGCCGCTTCCCGTTGGGAAACTGATGGCGAAAACTCTGCCATCAAAAACGCTTTGTATTCAGGACTCTCCATAAACGCGGCCATGGAGCGCATTGCTTCGTTCGAAGACGCAGCCCAACCTCGCAGTGAAACCAGGTGACGGTCAATTTCCTCGTAACAGTCATGAAGATACATGTCGGCGGCAATACAGCCTTCCTCCGTAACGAGGTCTTGCCCTTCGACAAAGTGATGTACTAGGTCATTGCGCAGGTCAACCAGCTCCTGAAGTTCTTCTATCAATTTCGCGTGCGCATCCGGTGGCATTGAGACGCTCATCCGGATACGAGCCCAACCCGCGGGATGTTCGTCGTCATCGGACGAAGTCTCGGGGGGAGTCTCCCCAGACTCAAGGAGCGTGGGCTGGAAGTACTTGCCAGTCAGTTCGCCCACCAATTGGCCCATGGTTCTGGGGGCTGCGTCAGGAGCACTTTCTGCGAGCTGTGCGGGAGTGCTGCCGAGAATCCCCGAGACTTCGCGCTTGGCCACCATTTCCTTCAGCAACAGCTCGTACTGCTGGATGCGAATCATGCATCGCCCAAGTTTGCGTTGAACTTCCCGCTGCAGCGCAGCGTATGGCGGTTCTTCCATTTTTTCTCACCCTAGGTTTGTACTTCTGAAATCATTTTAGGTCGCGTGAAGCAAGGCAGAGTACCTACACAGGGCAAATTCGAAAGCTGTTCACATGCCCGCATCCCTAAACAAGCTGACACCTTCTGGGTCAGTATTTCCACTCTCAAAAATCTTGGCCGGAGCCTTGACCGGAGTCGCGCTTTGCATGTCCTTGGGCTGCAGTGATTCGGCGAGTTCCCGGGCCTCCGCCCGCGACATAAGCATCGAAGCGCAAGAAATCTCTCATCACTTCGAGGGTGAATCTCGGTCTATCGTTACCGCTGCTTGGCCGAAGGTTGTAAACCTTTGTCCAGGCCTTACCAAGTATCGTGATGACTACGTGCTGAGCCGGTATCAAGACAACACTTTCAGAGATGATTTTTTACAGCAAGAGAATTACAAGTTCTTGGAGGTCGGATTCAAAGTTGCCGAATCTCCGACTAACAAAGAACTAATTGGCTACCGTGTTTTCGGTCGGTATTGCGGCATCAGGCTTTCACCTGACGGGCACTTCGCAGCTGTGATTCCCTCTACCTGCTTAAGCCTTTGTTTAGACCGTGCCGAAGTTCCCAAGACGGAGGGAGACCTGTTCATCCCCTTGGACACGGAGGGGCAGACCTTGGGAGCTCAATTTGCAAGTGAACCCGCAACTCCAATTGGAAACACATTGGGCTATGTTTTCGCCCAGGACGCATACAACACAATCAGCAAAGAAGCATTGGCAAAGAGGTTGGAAAGTGCCGAGCTAGCCCTCAACTCGAAATCCTTTACACCTGCAATGAAGGAGTGCCACGCAGCCGTTACCAGTTTGGGAACGGGCAAATACAAGTCATGGGTTGCGGCGGTAAGCAATAGTTGCCAACGGCTATCAAAGCCTCAACAGACCGAAGTGTTGGATGTCGCGGCAAAGAGCCTGTCTCCGGATATCTCAATGTTCTACGATATTTCAGACATCGTTGAGTCCCCTAAGCTTTTCGGAAGCTCAGCGTTCGTCCCATCGCTGGCCAACGCTTACTCTGAATGGGGCGCAATGGGCGGCAATTTAATGATGCGAACTAATCACATCTACGCTCTCAAGTCCCGCGGAGACTTCGTGGGGGCGTGCGCATGGGGACTCATTACTACCTCTGAAAACTCAAAGGAAATTGAAAAAGACCCATATACCTCCGAGAAACTACTCCGTGGATGCAAACGCTTAAAGCTTAGCCAAGAGGCTGACGTCGAACTCAGGGTGCAAAGTTTGCTCAATCGCACCAAAGACCTTTGAATCTAGCTTCTGCGGCAATCTGAGAGTCCGTTACGGCAAAAAACCAGCCTCAATCAAAACAGCCAGAATTCCCGCGACATTACTCGGGAACTTTTCCCAGAATTTGCAAAAATACTGGATACGCGTACAGTTAATCCAACGAACAAACGTTCGATGGAGCAAACTGATGAATGATGAGAAGTACCTGGCAGCTTTGAGAAGCTATTGGAAGGCCAACAGCGCCTTTCCCTCGATGGCCAAGCTATGCGACGTGCTGGGCCTGAGCTCAACATCCAGCGTTTTTGCTCTCATCAACCGCCTGACGGAGGCCGGCTATCTGCAGCGACAAGACGGCCGCATCGCTCCCAGCAAAAAGTTCTTTGCCCGCCCATTACTGGGCCCTGTGCGTGCCGGCCTACCCCAGCCTGTGAGCCAGGAAGAGCCAGAACTGCTCACCCTGGACGACTACCTCATCGACGAGCCAAATCGTACGTCCCTGCACCGCGTCAAAGGCGACAGCATGAAGGACGCAGGCATCTTCGACGGCGACCTGCTGGCTGTGGAGCACAACACCCCCACCAAGCCCGGCGACATCGTCGTGGCCTATGCTGACGGGGAGCTCACTGTCAAAACCCTGCGCTTGGACACAGACGGCAAATACTTCCTTGAAGCCGCCAACCTGGCCTACAAGCCCATCCACCCCAAAGCCTCCTTAGAGCTGCTCGGGGTCGTAGTCAGCGTCGTAAGACGCGTGCGGAGGTGACCTACTGAACACCTCCAGCCCCACCCCTTAGCCGTCCGCGGCCCCCGGTCTCACTCACACGGCCTTGAGAGATTTCAAGGCTCAGGGAGAGCTACGTCCTAACGAATCTGAAAACAAACAATATGACGGAAAGAATTCACACCAATGAGCCCGTAGTGGCTCTCACAGACTGGTCGGTATACGAGGTCCCTTTGTTCGGACCGGAGAACCTCTGGACCCGGCATTTTGTCGGTTACGCCGAAGACCTGGACCTTCCGCAAGTCAGCTCAGCAATCGGCACCTTTGACCCATCAACGGGCATCGGCACCGCCGCGAGCGGCCGCGTGTTCCAGCTCGTAGGTCAATCCGGGCGTCACCTCGAGAGCTCTCGCATGTGGGTACGCTGGAAGCGGCTGAACCAAATTCACGAAGAACGTGACATCACTTTCGGTATGTCCAAGTACCTGGGCTTCTTCAATGACGGAGGCAGCGTATGAGACCCCTCTCTGGCAACGGTTTGCTGCTTCTCTACTTGGATTTTGACGGCGTGCTCCACCACGAGAACGTCCTTTGGCACCCCCGCATCGGCGCCTACTTGTCGGCGCCTGAACAGTACAAAATTTTCCAGCACATTGGTTTGCTGGAAACGTTGCTTGCGCCGTACCCACAAGTACGAATCGTCTTGAGCACGTCATGGGTCCGCCGCTATGGATGCGCCAAGTCTGCAAAACAGTTAGGCCCACGTTTGCGCCAACGCGTCCTGGGTGCCACGTTCCATTCCCGGATGGATGAAGACCTGTTTATGGAGCTACCTCGAGGGCAACAAGTCTGGGAGGACGTCCTGCGGCGCAAACCTCGTGGTTGGATTGCGTTGGATGACGACGGCGAGGGCTGGCCGCCTGAGAGTGCCGGCAAATTCATCCAGACACATGACAAGGACGGCATCAGCCACCCTGAAGTGCTTGAGCGACTCAAGGCCGCACTGGAGCAGCTATGTTCGAAATGACCGGCGGAGTGTGGGTCATTGCCCCCGTAGAGGACGAGCCGCAGCTGTGCCTGGATGACTGGTCCGTGTTTGAGGTACTCGTACCGGATATTGGGGTTAGAACGCGGCATTTTGTGGGCACCAACCTTCGCGGACGTGAAGGTCGTGCGAGCAGCCCCATGGTTGCGTTTGACGCGGTGACGTGCAAAGGCATGACTGCAAGTGGCAGGGTCTACCAGCTCGTAGGCAAGCGGACGGGGCTTTGCTCAGACTCCAGCTACGTCTGGAACATCTGGAAGAGCCGAAATCAGGTGGTTGACGTCGTTGACGTCACTAATGAAATCAAGAAATTGATTGCAGGAGGCTCGAATGAACGTGCCTGAATCCTTCCCACGCAACCCGTGGCCAGCCGCACTCAGTGGCGCGCAGCCGAAGCTTGCCTTGCGACTGGTGGACGGGCAGTACGTTGCAGGCATCTCGGACGAGGAACGCGAAGCACGGTATGCGATGTGCGCGGACCTTGTGGAGCAGTTGGTCGCGTACTGCCAGCGCAAGCAGGCCCAACAACCTGAAAAGCCTCTGGAAACACTGCTGGAACAGGTTGACGCGGCGGTGCGCACCAAAGGGTGGGACACCTCGCCCATCGAACTGACCTGGTGCATTGCCCGGGTGCGGGAACGGTTGCTGTGACCAAGCCACGTCGCCCCAGCCGTGCAGCCGTCGAAGCTGCAGGCGCCGCAGCCCTTAGAGAAGCAGCGAATCAGCCACCGGCACTGCATGCGTGGCCAAGCACCGTCGATGCGCTGCTCAAGCAGCTGGAGTGCTATGCCAAGTACCGGGTGAAGTTTCCGGAGCTGGAACTGGTGCTTTTCGGGTGGACGCTGACCGACAAGGAAGTGGATGGCGTGCTGGAGGTCGACGACAAGCTGGCAGCAGCGCAAGCGCTGTATTCCCAAAAAATCAACCGACTTGACTGAGACAGGAACACACCATGCCCCCATTTACGCTACTCACCCTTTGGCTTCTTACCCTGGCCTGTACCCCCGTAATGTGGCACCTCAATGCTCTTCACGCCCAACTCGTCGAGGACCATCAGTGCAAAGGACAAGCTAAACGTTCCGCGGGTGAAGCGACTGATGAGGACGCGCTCGCTCATCACCCCGCCGTAACCCTCCAATCGCTTGGCCAGGTCGGCATAGGTGACTTGCTTGGACTCCCGCAATTCCCGCAGCAGTGCTTTCGCACGAGCGTCGTAAAAGGCGCGGCGTTTTAGGTTGTTTGCCATGTGCTGAATTCGTTACATCCTAAAGGACTACTCGCAAGTTCAATGTGCCGAATTCGTTACATGTTTAAAAAATCGACTGTTTGATGACTAAACGGAAAACTAGTACCAAAACCTTTTAGATATTTAGGACATCACATGAAAGTCAAAGTCAGGGTATTGCGCAAATTGGGGCGCCACCTCCATCGCCCAGAACACGAAACCACCCCACCCGTGGTCGGGGAACTGTCAATTGCAGAGAGCCGGGATGCCGAATTGAGCCGCACCATCGTGTGCGCCCGGCTTACCGACCACCTTTCCGAGTCAGGCTTTGACCTGATTCCAGCCTTGATTGACGCTCAAGTCATCTGGGCCGTCGACAATAAGCTGCGTGTCAGCGGTATCGAGCGCATCGAAAAGGCCGCGTACTCCCAAACCTGGTCAGTGGAGCTGGTCCAATGATTCGCGTCATCATCTTTTCAGGCGACCTTGCCACTCGCAATCCCGGTAAGCAGTTGGCTGTCCTGGACATCGCCTATGCCAAGAAGGGCCACCTCTCTCACTACCTTGTCGCCATGTCGCTGCGCGGCGTGGGAGAAATGCCACCGGATGGTGTTGCCAGCTACCCCCGCTGGTCCGCCAGCCTCTGGGATTTGGTCGCAAGAGGTTTGACACGCGTTCTGTACCGTGCGGACCAGGCGCCGGCATTGGGTGAGCCTGACCGCCGCTGTGCATACGCCACGAAGCTTTGCGCCGTGATTGAGAAAGCCACGCTGACCGAGCGCGCTGTGGAGCTTGGCACCGTGGAAATCGCACAAAAGACTGGCCGGCGCGGCCACTACACCGCGACTTTCACCGAAGACGTCCTTGGCCCCCGAGAGGCGCACTTCGTGTACGGCCAGAAGCAACTCAACCCAGCGGACCTGCTTTTGCGAGCAATCTGCTGGGCGCTGTTCGACCAGGACCGGCTGGGCCCAATGCCCAAGCTGATGCTGCCGCCAACGCTCAAGCTGGATGACGGTTTTGACTACTTCCATCTTGAGGCTTTGCGAGAGCCTGCGAAGACTGGGTTCCTGCGATACCTGGAAGACCGCATGCCGGCAGGTACGCCGTTGAACCCGATGCCCAAGGCGAAAGAGTACACGCGCTTCTTGATTGAGAGTTGAGTCATGACCGAAACCACTTCGACTGAAGCTACGGCGACTCCGGATGGAAAGCGCAAACTGTTTCCGCTGCGCAAGCGTACTGGTACGGCTAGTTTTCACATGTCCAAGGCGGCAGTGGGATTCGGTGCCGACGACCTGGAGAACCTGTCACCCAAAGAGGCCATCATGCTTACGGCAGGTGCTGTGTGGGGCTCGACAGAGGTGATGCCGTGCCCACACTGCGGGACCATCGATTCGCACTTGTGGCGGCCATTGGATTTGCGCTGGAAGTGCAAAGGCTGTGGCAGTACGTTTTCGGTAACGTCCAAGACGGTCTTCGCGGACCTGAAGCTCCCGTTGAGCAAGGTCCTGAAAATTGCCCACAGCTGGATGCCTGGGTCTTCAGGCGTTCCTGCCCTGCAGCTCCGCCGGCACTGGGGCATGACCTACCCCACGATATTCACGCTCTGTCACAAGCTGCGCGAAGGGATAGCCCGCGGATTCAACGTGGGAGTGCTGGCCGGTTACCAAGAGATGGACGGGATGGACACCAACGGGAGGCGTTACAGGGAGAAGCGCAATAAGCCTTTGGGTAGCCGCCACAAGGGAGCACCCACGGTGCCGGTGGAACTGTTGAAGCCCGACAAAGACTTTGTGGGGCCACCAGTCCCTCATAAGTTCTGGAAAAAGGTCCAGCAACCTGCCGACCGGCGCATGGTGATGGTGATGCGCCAACGTGGTGTCAGCAAAGGCAAGGGTGCGACTGCAACTCGCGTTGGCATTGCCATCACGGAATCCAGTCATACCGCCACGACACTGGCCACCCGGTTTGCCTCTGCCGAGTCTGTCGTCCTGAGCGATGAGGACGGGTCATACGATGCCTTCGGGCGCATATTCAAGGAACACAAGAGCATCAGTCACTCGGAGGCCTACAGCGATGGCAAAGGAACGAACAACAACCAGGCGGAGAGCTTCAACAGGCGCATGCGCCGCGCGGTTGAGGGCATGTACCTGAACCCCTCGAACAAGTACCTGCATGAATACGCTTCAGAGCAAGCTTGGCGGGAAGACACGCGCAGGATGCCCACGGGGGAGAAGCTGCACAACCTTTTGCGAGTGGTGATGTTTGTGGGGCCGTCTCAGTCCTGGTGCGGATACACGCAGGGGAAGCACCGCTTGGAGGAGTTGCTGCTTGAAGGGAATAAGCCAGCAAAGGCCAGAGGACGGCCTAAGGGATGGGTGGCGCCGGTGCCGAGGTGACTGCCTGTCAATTCGGTGGCCTACTCAAACTCTGCCGGTTGAACCCGAGCAAGCTCAGTCAATGCCTCCATACCTTCCCACTTACCTACCAAGTCAATTTCCGCGCTCGGGTCGTAAAAGAAATACTCTTCTGTTACAGGTCGATAGAAGCCAACAACACCTTCGCTATCGGGCAGCATTGCAATTGCCTTTCCGATATCTTCTGGCAGCCATTCGTGCTGCCAGGCTCTCGGGTGGTACGCCCTCTCAAAAGCAGCAATATGGCTTTGCTCTAGAACAATAAACGTAGCCTCACGCCGTACTTGGGTTTTAAAAATGAAAGGAATAGAGGACTCAAGCTGGTTTGGCGTTAGACCATATTTGGTATGTCCAACATATTGAACCGCCTTGTCGAAAATGGGAGTAAACCAGCTTCCATCTGGAAATTTCCTGCCTGGAGCCAACCAGGTTCCTCTGTAAAGGACCGTGCCCTGGGCCACCGTCAATACTTTGTTTTGAGATGCAAATAGGCTGGTTAAATTTTGAATGACTTGCGCGCTGCGTGGCATACGAATATTCGGGGATTAGGTTGTATGTAATTAATGGGTATAGCGCTGCATTGTTGGGCATACCTATGCTCACCGAACTGCTCATTGCCGCCTCCAACCAACGCATGCTCTTTGCGTGCTACCTAGCTACAAATACGCCAGTTGACTCAACTGGCATATTGGTCAATTCAAGAATCGAGCCTTGAAGTCCGCGGGTGGCATAAGACAAACTTCTGACCTGCCAAAGAGCCAATATCGATTGCGCGCAATCCAGCGGTACATTGCATCTCGCAAAGGCGCTGGCACTAGCCAACCTAGCCAAGCCGCTTTCCACGGCCACCCGAGCCCACCTAACACGCGAAAAATGGCAGATGTGTGCTGCCAAGTGTTCGGACCATCCACAAGCAGCAGAGTCTGCAGACCTTCCACTTGCAAGCCTGCCTTGGCAAGCAGCTCTTGCCCAGCCGTACCCTGTATGGACGCGAACTGGAATACGCCCTTGCGGTCGTGCTTCAGTAAAAACTGAACCCAACCGTTGCAAAGCAGGCACTTGGCGTCGAACACGACAATCATTCAGAAGCCTCTTGAGGAATGTTCAGATACCCCGTGTAGCTCGCGACCATGCCGATGACGGGAACTGAAGCTTGTATGTGAAAATTTAGCGTATGGACTCCACCTGTCTCCCGGGCCGTCACTCTTGGCATCAGCCAGCTGGGACAAGGGATTCCAAGGAAGTGCAACTTCTCCAACCGCATCTCCAGAGCTCCCGCTACTTCCATAAGCTCAAAGGTAAGGCGGGACGCACCAAGTCGCTCAGTGATGCGGTTACCCGATTTCGTCAAAGTAGACCGCATTGTTTTACTTGGGAAGAACCGGGTCCAGGTCTCGGTACTCGGCGCTGCCAAGAGCTCAAAACGAATAGGTCCCTGGGATGCCTTCAAAGGGGCGCCTAAGAAGATGGCTAACAGTTTGGCAAGCACTGATGCTGGCTCTGCCACCTGGACCTCCCCGTGAAACTCTTGGAGGCCTTCAAAGCTGTGAAATTGCTGAACAGGGGTGGCCAAGCGATTAAACGCGTCCCCCATGACTGAGCGATACATCGACGCGGTACTCACTGAGCCGTCTCCGATGTTGTGATTTTGAGGCCCTGCATTTCACGAGCGAAGTCTTCTAGCGTCAATAGCCCGACACAGGGCATGGCACCGGCAAGGGCTGGGCCTCCCAAGTGGAGTTTGCGAACAAGCGCAGAGGCGGCCAGAGTGGGCACATAGGGTCCGTCGCCGTGCGTGGCAACCAATTGCCACTCTCTTGAAACGGTGCGACCTTCCGGCGCAATGCCAGAAACGGCGACGTGCATGGCTCCAGCATCCGTTCCCCAGGTCTGGACAAGGTCAGCAGCGCGCTTAAGCCATTGAGCGTGAGCCGACCAATTCTTGACCTGGCCATGTCGAGCCATCCAGGCCATTAGGTTCATACCCCGGTGCAAGAACTCTAGCTCTAGCCCCGCTCCAAATCGCACTTCTGGGTGACCTGCGTATCGAGCAGGAAGGAGCGCCAAGTCTGGAACATCGCAGGGGGAGTGCAGTCGAGAACCCACGGGGTCCGGATAGCTGTGCCGATACGAATTCAACCAGCCTACCAATGGCTTGCCTGCGGATGTCGGCAACTCCTTGCCGCAGTAGCTCAGAATGCCCCGCACTGTCGAAAGCCCCCGTTCTGTGCGGTTGCCCGGGCTGATGCCCACATCGATTGTTTTGACGGACTGAAGTCCTTTGACAAGATGGTCTGCAACCGCACTGGAAAGAGCCGGTACCGAGCTGGCGCCACTGGTTACCAAGACACCCGCCTTGAGTGCGGCCGAGTTCAATGTGCCAATGCCTGCCACAAACTCTCGACCATCCGCCAAATCAATGTAATGCGCACCCGCTGCAATGCAAGCCCCAGCCACGCGGTAATCTTCCCCCTGAAACGGTCCGGAAGCGTTGACCACAACGGCAACGTTCAATTTCTTGAACTCGCTCGCGAATGCTTGATGCATCGCATCCACTACTGCAAAGGAAAGTTGAGACGTTGCTGCCGGGCGGAGCTTTCCTACCAAGGACTCTGCGGCTGCGCCTGAACGGCCAGCCACGATGATGTGGAGGTCGGATTGCAGCGACAACCGCTCCACGAGCCTACGCCCGAAGAAACCATAACCCCCTATAACCAGTATTCTTGTTTCTTGCATTCCAGAGTCTAGGAATTGTTGTTCACGACTAGTTCACAGAGGGCAAACAGTGCATTGGATGTTCAAGTCGGGAACATGAGCGTCCAGAAGTTGCTGGACCGCTGTCAAACTCTCTTTGGTCTCAACTTCAATACACACTAAATCGATTGACACTCGGGAATTTGGTTTGCCGAGGGGAATCGCGACAGCTTCGTGCCTTTGTGACTGCTTCACGACCAAGTCCGTTGTCTGGTCGAATCGCTTGACCAAGAGCCGAACCTCCGCTTCCTGCGAGTGGTATGAGTCGAGAAAGAATGCGCCATTTCGAGAAACTTGCCACGGAACAAAGTGGCGATTAAAGCGTGCCTGAGCGAACTGTTTAAGAATGGGTATGGGATTACCCCCCGGCAAGTAGTTCATTCGCCACAATTGCGCGCGTTGTTGCACAGGCACAATTTTGAGACGCAAGCGAACCTCTCCGAAATCCTTCCACATGCCAGCCGGTTCTTCCTGCTCCGTAAGCGACAAATAGAACAAGTCCCGAGCGAATGTGTCTGCAATACGCTGGCCGTCCTCTCCAATGGCCAAAAGCCCACTGTAGTCAAATTGCTTAGCAAAGTCCGTTAGTTCACCTTGGGACATTCGCTTAATAAGCGAATGCAGCCAAACCTCCCGAGACTTGAGAATCCCGGCTAGTCCGGCAATTGGTGTGTAGTGCCACAACACAGCCCCTGCCATGTCCTTGTAGCAGGTACTCCACAGGGCAGTTGAAAACGAATGGCTACCGTCAGGAACCTCGAGGATGGCATTGTCAGTGGCCCGAAGCCGCGAGTAATGCGGCTCAAGCTTGGCCGACCAGGGGTACTTTCGCATCTCGTCCGCAAAGCATTTTCCAAGTTGCGGTTGAACATGGTCAGGGTACAGGGACTTGTCCAGTTGCATCCAGGGGCCTCGGCTCAGATAAGTACGGTTAGCTTACGCGTTCGCTATACCCAGATTAGTAACAATCTGGAGGAAATATGAAAATTGTTAGGTTTGACCGACTTTTTCACATCGGCTCAATGGACAAGAAGTTGCAGGGCTCCAACTTTGGCGGAGACTCCTATCACGGTGGCGCCCTTTCACTCTCACCCTGCCCCGCGGATTGGGCTGCTGTTTTGAAAACAAAAGCCCCCCTGCTTGAGTTTCAAAATCCGAGCCATCAGCTATTGTCCTTTGAGAGCATTTCTGTTGAAGAAGGTGAACATCTCAATGACTGGGCTGAAGCCAAGGGCTACGCCAAAATTGAGCAGAACCCCTATCCCCCTAACGGCCCCTTGTATACGAGGCGATTTGTACATTTGACTGACGCCTTTTACAAGCTTTTTCCCGACTCAGTTCATGGAAGCATTTGCAACGATAGGGCTAGATATTTAGCAATGGCTTTTGCAAACATTGAATTGGGCTTAGACGGCGTTTTGTTTGAAAAAACGGAACGAATAGTAGATGCCGAAACTCTGCCAACAGTACCTGGAATTGGTATTTTTGAACGCGCGCTAAATGCACGACATTGGAAGTTCTTTCACCAGAAGTGGAAGTACTTCAAATGCGAACAGCCTATCGACGAAGCCCGCGGGACTATGCACACTCTGCGGGTGGTTAATTTGATTTAGTGAATGGCTCGAGGACTCAGTCCTCGAGCCTTCCTTATTTGTCGCGGCGTCCGGCTGATTTAGTCAAATTCAGGTCTGATGCATCCTCTCCCTCGCACGAGAAGAAACAGTTTCCAAACCCGAGCGGATGTGACGAAATTGACCGCACTGGGCCATACCGTGCGAAATTCGCCCCAACCCTCGCTTGTTGTCTTCGAGATAAACAAGGTGCCTTCACGTGGTGACACAGCTAACACGTCGAGACATGAAAAAATACTTCAAGGACCGAGCCAATCTAAAAGTTGCACTCGAACTCATGTGGCAACTAACGCCTAGCCCTAACTGCGCCAAGGAAGCAATTGTCAAGGCCGCTCAGGCGGAGCATCGACATAAATCGCTGGTGACAATTCAAGTGTTGGCTCGCAATGCCAACTCACCAAAGTCATGGCTTCGCGCAGAGATAGAAAAGAAGTTAGGCCTTGATGTCGCTTGGTGTCAATTGGCGATTGCTGAAACAATACGCTGGGCGATTACCCAAGGCGCCAGCCTTTCTGACGTCTCCGCCGTCGTTGCTGCCGTAGCCCCAATACCCGTGGGAAAACATAAACGACGAAAACGAGTTGCTGAGTTAACGGAAAAAATTATTACGACTCAAGGCATTAACCTAGGTGCAGCCCTGAGCGTCTTGGCTGCCACCATCGAAATCCATGCCCTGCTTGCGCCAGAATTTGATATTTCGAATACCGAACAATTGGGGGTCGTCGTCTCCGACAGCATTTCAACGGATGCAATGATTTCAGCAGGGGTACGCATGTCTCTAGTCATGTTTTGCTTCGGCGTTACTTTTGTCGTGTGGGCATTTGTTACGTGGGCCATAGCTGAGCTTTTCAATATCTTCGGCGCTCTGATTTTGGGCAGTGCCCTTGGATTCCAGCTTGGAAAACTGATTACGAGGGGGGCCCCGACGCTACTCGCCAAGGAAGTGACTAAGACATTTGCACTTTGGCAAGTAAGTCGTGAGCTATTGCGCGCGCCCTTTTAGGCCCGCGGTGCATTTTTGCGGCTAATGCAACAGTCGCTGTATGTAGCGCTCTGTTAGCAATCGACTGCCCGCGCGAACCCGCCCAAATCCCTTTCGCCACCCCTCAGCCGTCCCAATGCACTCCGGGGCAATAGATGCATCAAACTGCCTCACCGTCGCATAGAGCGCATCTCTGTCGGCAAGCAGCCTCTCCCGACGTGCATCCAACCGCATCCGAACCTCAGGACAAAGCTCCTGCGTACGCCCAGCGCCCTGCGCTCCGCCGGCAGTACCTTCCCCGGCAAGCAACCCTTCCAAGAACGCAAGCTCCCCATGGACGTTTGCGACCATCTCCGCCAACTTGGTAAGCGTCGTCTGCGTCCTGGTGCGCGTCATCGTCAGTGCCATTACTAAGACACCTCCGCTCGCACCGTCACCAACCCGATACCGCTTTGCGCAGCCATCTCCGCAAACGTTGGAAACTCCTCACGCCAGCACCAAAGCCCATGCGAACCCGCCTTCCGGTCATGCACGGCCTCAATCAGATTGCGCTTTTGAAAACTAGTCAGGGCACTACTGACCGATTTCCTAAAGCTCCTACGCTCTGCAGGTGTGGACAAAACCAAACCGAATTGCCTCGAGGCAAGGTCGATGAGCACCGAAGTCGTAACGGGCTCAGGCGCCGCGCCTTCCAGAACCCGCGCGATGTATTCGCCCAGACCGCCGCGGCTGCCGTACTTGCCCGCCCATGCCCAGACGGAACCTCCTGCGCCCGGGTTGACCCCTTTGTTCACAATCCCCATGGTGGCGTCAAGAGCGTCCAAGGAGGCTTGACTGCGTGCTTGCGCCACCTGGGAACGCTCCATTGCTTTCAAAACGACTGCCAGCTGGTTTCGAAGGCGGTCTCTTTTGTGGGCAAGAACAGCCTGCTTGGCCAACGCCTTCTCCACCTCTCCGGCGAGGGCCGCCCGTTCGTTCAGCAGCCATTTGATATCAGGAGGGGTTCTACTCACCACGGTGAAGCTCCCACTCGTCCTGAGCCATTTGCTCGAATGACGGAAAGTCGTCTTCTGCTTTCCAGCGCCAGAGCCCACTGTTGTTGGAGACTTTTGCGTGCAATGGTTCGGCGCGACCCTGTTGCAGCAGCCACTGCAAGGCGCCACGTATGGAGCTGCGTAAAGCTTTCCTGTCTGCAGGGGCTGCTGCTTTGACTCCAAATTGGGTGATGACAGATTCCATGAGGTCGACCATGGCGACCGGTGACGGGTATGCGGCCTCCAGCGCTTGGCCTATGTACTTGCGCAGGCCCCCAGATTCGCCGTACTTGCCTTGCGTGGCGTTCACAACTCCGGCGGCCGCGGGGCTGACTCGTTTGTCGACAAGGTCTATGGCGACATCCAGGGCTTCTAAAGTGCGTCGGGAGCCAATCTGGGTTTCTTGTGCGGCATTTAGGTCCTTTGCGCACAGGACCAAGCTGTGTTGGAGCTTCTTTAGCCTGCGCTGGAGCGATTGTTGGCGCTCGATGCTTCGTTGCAGGGTGCCGGCAACAGCAGCGCGCTCGTTTAAAAGCCACTTGATTTCGGGTGGCGTACGGGTGCGAAAGGCGTGGTCGAGGGACATTTTTGGCGGACATATGAGCAACGTTACCCCTGTACAGCCACCGTTTTTGGCGTTTTCAGCCCTATCGGACCCCTTTGATGGACCCAATTACGGGGCAAGGGTCATCAGCGATATAACACCCGCCCCGCCAAAATCGCCCCTTCAGCGCATGCGGGCGGCTAACGCCGCCTTGAGTTCAGGGATAGCCCGCAGCATGGCCTGGCGGCCAGCGTCGATGGAGCGCTTACGGGCACTAAAGTCTGAACTGGCTATGCCCTGCAGGGCCGGGCGAACCACCACATCGGCATCACGCAGCTCAAAGGTGTTGATGCTTTTGCCCATGATGGAAAAGGTTTGCAGCAGGATTTCCAGCGTACCGCCGGTCAGACTGCCCTCGGGTGGGCTGGAAATATCCACCGCAATCACAAAATCAGCGCCCATCTTGCGCGCCGCCCCTACCGGCACCGGCGAGACGAGCCCGCCGTCCACATACTCACGCCCTGAAATTTTGACCGGCTGAAACACGGCTGGCACGGCACTGGAGGCGCGCACTGCCGTGCCCGTATCCCCACGTTGGAAGATCACGTCCTTGCCGGTGTTCAGATCGGTGGCAATGATGCCCAAGGGCAGCGGCATGTCCTCAATGCGGCGCGAACCGACCTGGGTATTCACATAACGGGCCAATGCTTCGCCCCGCAACATGCCGCGGCTGAAGATCGGCAGGGTCCAGTCGGCAATGGCGGCCTCTTCCATGGTTTCTGCCACACGCTGCAACTGGGCTCCAGTCTTGCCACTGGCATAAATGGCGGCGACAAGACTGCCTGCAGAGGTGCCGGTCACCAAGGCGGGTCGTATGCCGTTCTCCTCCAGCACCTGGATCACGCCCACGTGGGCAAACCCGCGCGCAGCACCACCGCCCAGAGCCAAGCCTATTTTGGGAGGCGGTTTGACCACCATGGGCGGCACCACGGGCACCGAAGGGTTGGCATCCACCACCGGTGTATCAACCACTGGGGCAGACGCACACCCCACCAAAACGCAGACCGCGCACATGACAACCGGCGTCGCCCAAACTCTTTTCACCCACTCCGTGACTAGCATCAATTTACCTTTATTACGAATGATTCGTGTTTGTTCTATGATGCGGCTGGTTCCCACAACATCCGAGCGACACACCATGAAAATTTCTCGCATTACCCTGGCCGCACTGATGGCCGTTAGCGCAACCGGCGCCATGGCGCAAGAGCAAACGCTGAACATTTATTCAGCACGCCACTACCCCACGGATGAGGCGCTGTACACCAACTTCACCAAGGCCACCGGCATCAAGCTCAACCGGGTGGACGCCGATGATGCGGGCATTCTGGCGCGCTTGAAAGCAGAGGGCACCGCATCCCCCGCCGACATTATCTTGCTGGTAGATGCCAGCCGCCTGTGGCGAGGTGAAGTGGATGGCCTGTTCCAGCCCGTCAAGTCCAAGTTGCTCGAAGACGCCATACCTGCACAGTTGCGCGGCAAAACAGCTGCCGATGGTGGCACACCTTGGTATGGTTTCTCCACCCGCGCACGCGTCATTGTGTATGACAAGGCGAAGGTCAACAAAGACGATGTGGACACCTACCAGGAGTTGGGTGACGCCAAGAACAAAGGCAAGCTGTGCATCCGCTCCGGCTCCCACCCCTACAACCTGTCTCTGTTCGGCTCTGTGGCCGAGCATTTGGGTGACGCTGCAGCGGAACAATGGCTCAAGGGCATGGTCGACAACATGGCGCGCGCGCCCAAGGGCGGCGATACGGACCAGATCAAGGCGGTTGCCAGCGGCGAATGCGGCATTGCGGTCACCAACTCCTACTACCTGGCCCGCTTGATGCGCTCAGAGGTCCCTGCAGACAAAGCCGTAGTTGAACGTATCGGCGTGGTGTTCCCCAACCAGGCTTCCTGGGGCACCCACATGAACATCGCCGGTGGCGCAGTCGCCAAGAACTCCAAGAACGTGGCCAATGCCGTCAAATTCCTCGAATACCTGGCCAGCCCCTCCGCCCAAGAACACTTTGCGAACGGCAACAATGAGTGGCCCACCGCCAAAGGTGTGAAGTCCAACAACCCTGCGCTGCAAGCCATGGGTGGTGGCTCGTTCAAGAGCGAAACCATTCCCATCAGTGTGGTGGGCATGAACCAAGTGAAGGTTCAGCAAATGCTGGACCGCGTGGGCTTCAAGTAAGCTAGGATTTGTGTGCGCCCTGCCCTTGCGGCAAGGCGCACACCATCACACTTGCTGGGAGAGGGTTCGCTATGAAAGTCGTTTGGTTCATTGCTTTGCTGGTCTTCGTCATTGCAGCGCTGCTGTTTCTGGCGGGCCAACTGGGTATGCTCAAAGGGGCGACACCCTCTGACTTGGGTCTCAAAGACGGGCGACTAAAGCCGCCCGCCCGCACACCCAATAGTGTCAGCAGCCAGGCAGATCTGTATCCAGACCATCCGCAAGCCCAATATGCGGCCATTGCCCCCCTGGATTACCAAGGGAATGCCAAAGCAGCCATGGCCAAACTGGCTAGCGTGGTGCAAGCCCAAACAGGCACGGTCATCATGTCGCAAACCGATGACTACTTGTATGTCCAAAGCACGACAAAGCTACTGCGCTTTACCGATGATGTTGAATTCTGGCTGGATGCCACCAACCAAAAGATCCATGTACGCTCTGCAAGCCGTATTGGACGCAAAGACTTTGGCGTGAATCGACAGCGCATCGAAGCTATTCGGGCCCAGTTTCAAGCCAGCTGATGGCGCGGAAAGGGTCATAAAAATGGGGCGCTTAAAGCGCCCCATTTTCTTTTGGCCGTCAACGGCAGCGATCAGCCCGCCGTAGCCTCTTCAGGCTTGGACTTGCCCTCCTTCTTGGGCAGGGGCTGTATGTCCAGAATCACTTCGGTCTTGTCGGCCACCGCATCGTCCAGATCCACAGTCAGTCGCCCCCCATCCACCAGACGGCCGAACAACAACTCATCCGCCAAGGCACGGCGAATCGTGTCTTGAATGAGACGCTGCATGGGGCGTGCGCCCATGAGTGGATCAAACCCTTTTTTGCCCAGGTGCTTGCGCAACTTGTCGGTGAAGGTAACGTCCACTTTTTTCTCGGCCAGTTGGGTTTCCAACTGCAGCAAGAACTTGTCGACCACCCGCAGGATCACCACCTCGTCCAGCGCCTTGAAGCCCACGATGGCATCCAGTCGGTTACGGAACTCGGGCGTGAACAGGCGCTTGATGTCCACCATCTCGTCGCCCGCTTCACGCGGATTGGTGAAGCCAATCGTGGCCTTGTTCATCGTCTCGGCGCCCGCGTTGGTCGTCATGATGATGATGATGTTGCGGAAGTCCGCCTTGCGGCCATTGTTGTCGGTCAGAGACCCGTGGTCCATCACCTGCAGCAGCACATTGAAGATGTCCGGATGGGCTTTCTCAATTTCATCCAGCAACAGCACCGCATGCGGCTTCTTGGTCACAGCCTCGGTCAACAGACCACCTTGGTCAAAGCCCACATAACCCGGGGGCGCACCAATCAGGCGGCTCACGGCATGGCGCTCCATGTATTCGCTCATGTCAAAACGAATCAGGTCAATGCCCATGATGTAAGCCAGCTGCTTGGCCGCTTCGGTCTTGCCAACGCCCGTGGGGCCGCTGAACAGGAAGGAGCCAATTGGCTTGTCACCCTTGCCCAGACCGGAGCGCGCCATCTTGACCGCCGAGGCCAGGATATCGAGCGCCTTGTCTTGGCCAAACACCACACTCTTCAAGTCACGTTCCAGTGTCTTGAGTTTGCTACGGTCATCATTGGACACATTGGCCGGAGGAATACGCGCGATCTTCGCCACGATTTCTTCGACCTCGGTTTTGCTGATGGTCTTCTTGCGTTTGCTGGGCGCCAGAATACGCTGGGCGGCACCGGCCTCGTCAATCACGTCAATCGCCTTGTCCGGCAAGTGGCGGTCGTTGATGTACTTCGCGCTCAACTCTGCGGCGGCTTGCAGCGCAGCCAACGCGTATTTGACGTTGTGGTGCTCTTCGAAACGGGACTTCAAACCCTTGAGGATTTCCACGGTCTGGTCGATGGTGGGCTCCACCACATCCACCTTCTGGAAACGGCGAGACAACGCAGCATCCTTCTCGAAAATGCCACGGTACTCGGTAAAGGTGGTGGCACCAATACACTTGAGCTGACCCGAGCTCAAACTGGGCTTGAGCAAATTGGAAGCATCCAGCGTACCGCCGGAAGCAGCACCTGCACCAATCAACGTGTGGATTTCATCAATGAACAACACCGCATTGGGCCGGTCCTTGAGAGCTTTCAAAACACCTTTGAGGCGTTGCTCGAAATCGCCGCGGTACTTGGTACCCGCCAACAGGGCGCCCATGTCCAAGGAGTAGACGACCGAATCGGCCAAAATTTCTGGCACCTCATTTTGGGAGATGCGCCAAGCCAGGCCCTCGGCAATCGCTGTCTTGCCCACACCCGCCTCACCCACCAACAGTGGGTTGTTTTTACGGCGGCGGCAGAGGATTTGAATAACCCGCTCCACCTCGTACTCACGGCCAATCAGCGGGTCAATCTTCCCGTCTTTGGCCATCTGGTTCAGATTTTGGGTGTACTGCTCCAAAGGCGAGGTTTTCTCGCTTTTCTCAGCCCCGCCCTCTTCTGCTTCAGCGGGGTTTTCGCTTGACTTGGCGGCTTCAGGTGGATCACTTTTCTTGATGCCGTGGGCAATGAAGTTCACCACGTCCAGGCGTGTAACACCCTGCTGGTGGAGGTAGTAGACCGCGTGTGAATCTTTCTCGCCAAAGATGGCAACCAATACGTTGGCGCCGGTGACTTCTTTCTTGCCACTGCCGGTGCTCTGCACATGCATGATGGCGCGCTGGATCACGCGCTGAAAGCCCAGGGTGGGCTGGGTATCCACCTCATCGCTACCCGCCACCTGGGGCGTGTTGTCCTTGATGAAGTTGCTCAGGGATTTGCGTAGATCGTCGATGTTGGCCGCACAAGCCCGCAGCACTTCGGCAGCGCTGGGGTTATCGAGCAAGGCCAACAGCAAGTGCTCTACGGTGATGAACTCATGTCGCTGCTGTCGCGCTTCGACAAACGCCATGTGCAGGCTGACTTCCAATTCTTGGGCAATCATATGAATTCCTTTTTGCCTTGCTGTGTTGAATAACTGTAATGCGTTTTACGTCGCGCAAAGCGCTTACGCCGCAAATACCCTACAAATCGACCGGCTCGCTCACACACTGCAGAGGGTGACCGGCTTTGTGCGCCGCCTCCATGACCTGGTCTACCTTGGTCGCCGCAATGTCCTTGGAATACACGCCACAAACGCCCCGCCCATCCAAATGGATCTTGAGCATGATTTGCGTGGCGGCCTCCAGATCCTTGCCAAAAAACTCCTGAATCACCACCACCACAAACTCCATGGGGGTGTAATCGTCATTGAGCATCACCACCTGGTACATGGAAGGCGGCTGCACCTTTTGTGTCAGGCGCTCCATCACGACAGAGCCGTCCCCGTCTCCGGTAGAGGGCGGCGAGATCATCGGTTTGGTGGGTTTGTTGGTAGCCATGCGTGAGATTTTATCGGGCGCTTACTGGTGTACACGCTGGCGATGTTGTTTGGAGTTGGTGACAAAATTTCAGGTTTCAAGCCGCGCCAGAAAAAAACCGCTGCGCAGCCTAGCTCCACAGCGGTTTTCGGGGCCGACGAGGCGCTGCACGCAGCGCCCGCACAACACGTCTCACATATTGTCGATCATGACCTGGCCGAAGCCGGAGCAGCTGACCTGCTTGGCACCGTCCATCAGGCGGGCAAAGTCATACGTCACTCTTTTGCTGGCGATGGACTTCTCGATGGAACTGATGATGAGATCGGCCGCTTCTTTCCAGCCCATGTGGCGCAACATCATTTCCGCTGACAGGATCTCGGACCCGGGGTTCACATAGTCCTTGCCCGCATATTTTGGCGCCGTGCCGTGGGTGGCCTCAAACATGGCCACGGTATCCGACAAGTTGGCACCAGGGGCAATCCCAATGCCCCCCACCTGAGCAGCCAATGCGTCGGAGATGTAGTCGCCGTTGAGGTTGAGGGTGGCCACCACGCTGTACTCCACCGGGCGCAACAGGATTTGCTGCAAAAAGGCATCGGCAATGCTGTCCTTGATGGTGATGTCCTTGCCCGACTTGGGGCTCTTGAACTTGCACCAGGGGCCACCATCAATCAGCTCCGCACCAAACTCCTTTTGTGCCAATGCATAGGCCCAGTCGCGGAAGCCACCCTCGGTGAACTTCATGATGTTGCCCTTGTGCACAATCGTCACATTGGGTTTGTCGTTGTCAATGGCGTACTGAATGGCCTTGCGCACCAAACGTTCTGTTCCTTCGCGTGACACAGGCTTGATGCCGATGCCGGAGGTGTTGGGAAAGCGAATCTTCTTGACGCCGAATTCGTCTTGCAGGAATTTGATCAGCTTCTTGGCCTTGTCAGACTCCGCTTCAAACTCGATGCCTGCGTAGATATCTTCCGAGTTCTCACGGAAGATCACCATATTGGTTTTCTCGGGTTCCTTCAGCGGACTGGGAACACCCTTGAAGTACTGAATCGGCCGCAGGCACACATAGAGATCGAGCTCCTGGCGCAGCGCCACGTTCAGTGAGCGGATGCCGCCACCCACCGGTGTCGTCAGTGGGCCTTTGATCGATACCACGTACTCGCGCACCACGTCCAGTGTCTCTTGGGGCAGCCAGACATCGGGGCCATAAATTTTGGTGGACTTTTCACCCGCGTAGACCTCCATCCACTGAATCTTGCGTGCACCACCATAGGCCTTGGCGACTGCCGCATCCACCACTTTGAGCATCACCGGGGTGATATCCAGCCCCGTACCATCACCTTCGATGTAAGGAATGATGGGATGGTCCGGCACATTCAATGTTTTGTCGGCATTGACGGTGATTTTTTGGCCTTCGGCAGGCACCTTGATGTGCTGGTACATAGAAACGGAACTCCGGGTTCGGTGCGCTAACAATGTGACGCCACACACCACAAACGAATGGCGAGTGCATGGACTTGAACGTCAGAATTCTAGTTGTAAATCCCGCCCAGCCTCTCCCGCGCATGGCGCACAATTCAAACACCCGCCCACCAACCCGCAAACGGACAACGCATGAAATCTTTCAGTAGCTACTTGGCTGCGCTCTGCCTGGCACTGGCAGGTCCTGCACTCGCGCAAGACACCCCCCAAACCAATTTGCCACGCGTCAAACTCACGGCCGGCATGCACCTCATCGACGCACAAGTGGCGCAAACCTCGGACCAGCGCACCATCGGACTCATGTTCCGCAAAGACATGCCGCAGCACGAAGGCATGCTTTTTATCTTTGAACAAGCTTCTGGCTTGTGTTTCTGGATGAAAAACACCTTGCTGCCTCTGACGGCCGCGTTTGTGGCCGATGACGGCACCATCGTCAACCTCGCCGACATGAAGCCGCAAACAACGGACTCCCATTGCGCCAGCAAACCGGTACGCTACGTACTGGAAATGAACCAAGGCTGGTTTGCCAAACGCGGCTTCAAAGCAGGCAGCAAACTTGGTGGGACACCCTTTGAGAGCCGTAAATAAGACACCGTTGACCGCTCTCGCACCATGAAAAAGCCCCTTCAAGCCGAAGCTTGAAGGGGCTTTGAACATTGCGCTGCAGACCCTAAGGCCCGCCACACACCGTTACGCTTTTACCGATGCCAATGCGGCATTCAGCGTCTGGCTGGGGCGCATCACTGCGTCCAGCTTGCTGGTGTCGGGCAGGTAATACCCACCGATGTCCGCTGGCTTGCCTTGCACCGCAGCCAACTCCGCCACGATGGTTTGCTCGTTGTCGGTTAATTGCTTGGCCAAGGGCGCAAACAGCTTCGCCAGTGCGGCATCGTCGGTCTGCGCGACCAGTTCCTGCGCCCAGTACAAGGCCAGGTAAAACTGGCTGCCACGGTTGTCGAGCTGGCCAGTTTTGGGAGACGGATTTTTGTTGTTGTCCAACAATTTGCCCGTCGCAGCATCCAGCGTTTTGGCCAACACTGCGGCCTTGGCGTTGCCCGTTTTCAGACCCAAGTCCTCCAACGACACGGCCAACGCGAGGAATTCACCCAGCGAATCCCAGCGCAAGTGGTTTTCTTCCACCAATTGCTGCACGTGTTTGGGCGCAGAGCCGCCCGCACCGGTTTCGTACATGCCGCCACCCGCCATCAAAGGCACGATGGAGAGCATCTTGGCCGAGGTGCCCAGTTCCATGATGGGGAACAGGTCGGTCAGGTAGTCACGCAGGATGTTGCCAGTGGCGCTGATGGTGTCTTGGCCACGGATCACGCGTTCCAGGGTGTAGCGCATGGCACGCACCTGGCTCATGATCTGAATGTCCAGGCCTACGGTGTTGTGCTCGTGCAGGTACATCTTCACCTTGGTGATCAACTGCGCTTCGTGCGGACGGTAGGAGTCGAGCCAGAACACGACGGGCATGCCCGAGTTGCGCGCGCGGTTGACGGCAAGCTTGACCCAGTCGCGGATCGCTGCGTCCTTGACCTGGCACATGCGCCAGATGTCGCCGGCTTCCACGTTTTGGCTCAGCAGCACTTCACCCGTGGCCAAGTCGGTGATGTTGGCCACACCGTCTTCCGAGATTTCAAACGTTTTGTCGTGTGAACCGTATTCTTCGGCCTGTTGCGCCATCAGGCCCACGTTAGGCACGGTACCCATGGTCTTGGGGTCAAAGTTGCCATGCCATTTGCAGAAGTTGATGATCTCCTGGTAAATGCGCGCAAAGGTCGATTCAGGCATCACGGCCTTCACATCCTTCAGGCGACCATTGGCGTCCCACATCTTGCCGCCGTTGCGGATCATGGCCGGCATGGAGGCGTCCACGATGATGTCGTTGGGCGAGTGGAAATTGGTAATGCCCTTGGCAGAGTCCACCATGGCCAGCTCGGGGCGGTGCTCGTGGCAGGCGTGCAGGTCGCGCTTGATCTCGTCCTGCTTGCTTTGCGGCAAGGTGGCGATCTTGGTGTACAGATCGGCCATGCCGTTGTTGACGTTAACACCCAGCTCTTTGAACAAGGCGCCGTGTTTTTCAAACGCCTCCTTGTAGAAGATCTTGACGCAGTGGCCAAACACGATGGGGTGCGACACCTTCATCATGGTCGCCTTGACGTGCAGCGAGAACATCACGCCGGTCTTGCGCGCGTCTTCGATTTCCTTCTCGTAGAACTCCAGCAGCGCTTTTTTGCTCATGAACATGCTGTCGATAACTTCACGGTCCAGCAGCGACACTTTGGACTTGAGCACGATGGTCTGACCGCTCTTGGTGATTAACTCCATCTTGACGTCACGGGGGCGGTCCAGCGTCATGGACTTTTCACCGTGGTAGAAGTCCCCGGCGTGCATGTGTGACACGTGTGAACGCGAGGCCTGGCTCCACTCGGCCATGCTGTGCGGGTTCTTGCGCGCGTATTCCTTCACGGCCTTGGGCGCGCGGCGGTCCGAGTTGCCTTCGCGCAGCACAGGGTTCACGGCGGAGCCGATGCAGCGCGCATAACGGGCGCGAATGGACTTTTCTTCGTCAGTCTTGGGCGCTTCGGGATAGTCCGGAATGGCGTAACCCTTGGATTGCAGCTCCTTGATACAGGCTTGCAACTGGCCGACGGACGCGCTGATGTTGGGCAGCTTGATGATGTTGGCATCGGCTTGCAGCGTCTTCTTGCCCAGCTCGGCCAAGGTGTTGGGCAACCGTTGGTCTTCGGGCAGAGATTCGGGGAACTCACCCAGCACCCGGGCCGCCACCGAGATATCACTCTCGGTCACATGGATGCCCGCAGGCGCAGCAAAGGTGCGAATGATGGGCAAAAAGGACGCCGTGGCCAGGCGGGGTGCCTCATCGGTCAGGGTGTAGATGATGGTGGGTTGCTGGGTACTCATCTCTTGTCTCCAAAAAATAGATAGGGGTGGCGCCGTGGGTCTGCACTACCCACCGGCTTTGTTAACCGGATAGTGCGTGATTGTGCTTTCAGCGGTCTGACCCAAACCCTGTTTTTTGCAATGCATTCTCACGATGCGGAATTTAACTTCATTCTGATGAAATTTTTTTGAGCCCACGGTACGCCCTGCCGTAAAAAAGGCCAACAGGTTGCCCTGTTGGCCTTTCAGGCGCCGCAAGGGCAACACTCAGGCGAAGTTCTGCGCCGCGAATTCCCAGTTCACCAGCTTGTCGAGGAAAGTCTCGACAAACTTGGGGCGCATATTGCGGTAGTCGATGTAGTAGGCGTGTTCCCACACGTCCACCGTCACCAGCGCGGTGTCAGCGGTGGTCAGGGGCGTGCCGGCGGCACCGGTGTTCACGATATCCACGGAGCCGTCGGGCTTTTTCACCAGCCAGGTCCAGCCGGAACCGAAGTTGCCCACAGCCGACTTGACAAAGGCTTCCTTGAAAGCAGCATAGCTGCCCCATTTGGCATTGATGGCGTTTGCCAGCGCTCCTGTGGGTTCACCACCACCAGCGGGCTTCATGCAGCTCCAGAAGAAGGTGTGGTTCCAGATCTGGGCAGAGTTGTTGTAGATGCCGCCGCTGGACTTCTTGATGATTTCTTCGAGCGTCATGCTCTCGAATTCGGTGCCCTTTTGCAGGTTGTTCAGGTTCACCACGTAGGCATTGTGGTGCTTGCCATGGTGGAACTCCAAGGTTTCTTTGGAGTAAGCGGGAGCCAAAGCGTCGATCGCGTAGGGCAAGGCGGGCAAGGTATGTTCCATGGAGTCCTCTGGGTTGGTTAGCAAGAAAAATGGGATTGTAGAAACTAATTGGCCGCCTGTTGGCTGACCTGAACATCAACCGCACCGTCGGCAAGGGTTGCCCGCAAGCGGTCCCCCGGCTGGAGCTGGGCCACCCGTGTCACGGCCTGTCCCGACGCATCGCTGAGCCAGGCATAACCCCGGCGTAACACCAATCTGGGGTCCAGCAGTTCCAGGCGCAAGCCAGCCCGCGCTGTGCGCTCCTGCTGGACTTGGTGGGCACGCGTCAGGCTGGGCAACAGGCGTTGTTGGGCATGCTGCCAGGTGGAGCGCTTCCACTGCACATCGGACACCACAGCCTGCAGCATGCGCTGCCGCAAAGCCACCAGCCCTGCACTCCGCTGCGCGACGATGGACGAAGGCCGCCCCAGACGTGCCGAGACGCCATCCAGGCGTTGCGACTGCCGGTCCACCACGCGCAGCAGGGCCGCCTGCAGGCGGTCCTGCTGGCTGTCTACCAAGCCTAGCAGCTGCTCGGTTGCGGGGCTCACCATCTCGGCTGCTGCCGTCGGCGTGGGCGCCCGCACATCGGCCACAAAGTCGGCAATCGTAAAGTCGGTTTCGTGCCCCACACCACTGACCACGGGCACCGGGCTGGCCGCAATCGTGCGCGCAAGTTGTTCGTCGTTGAAGGCCCACAGATCCTCCATGGAACCGCCACCCCGCACCAGCAAAATGGCATCCACGCCCTGCGACTGCGCGCCCCGGTAACGGTAGAGCGACTCCAGCGCCTGCACCAACGCGGGGCCCGCCCCCTCCCCTTGCACCAGGGCTGGCGCCAGCACCACCTGCACATGGGGCGCCCGTCGGCGCAGGGCGGTCACCACATCGTGCAAGGCCGCAGCGCCCAGCGAGGTCACCAGACCGATGGTGCGCGGCACGGCGGGCAATGCCCGTTTGCGTGCGGCGTCAAACAAACCTTCGGCTTCCAGCGTCGCCTTGAGGCGCATGAACTGCTCAAACAGGTTGCCCTGCCCCTGGCGCGTCATGCTTTCCACAATCAACTGCAAATCGCCACGCGGGCCATAAATGTCCAGACGCCCGGTCAACTCCACCAGCTCGCCTTCGCGCGGCGCAAAGTCCAGCTGGGACGAGGCCCGCTTGAACATGGCACATCGCAGTTGGGCTTGCGCATCTTTCAGGGTGAAGTAACAGTGGCCACTGCTGGCCCGCGTGAAGCTGGCCAGCTCCCCAGTGACTCGCACCGGGTTAAAACGTGCATCCAGCGTATCGGCCAAGGCACGGCACAGGGCCGACACCGGCCACACCCGCCGTGTCGGGAGCTCGGTCTCAAACGCGGGCATACACACGGCTCCGGCAGGCGCCAGCGCACGGGCGTGCGTAGCAAGTTGTTGAATTGATTGGTTTTTCCACTGCTGTATTTGTCATCAAACTGTTCGCACCCGCATGCAGATGGGCCTGGAGGGCTTGGCAGGTGCAGTTGCCCACATACTTATCCACACATTTTGTGAAAAATGGACACACCGGGGTACGCCATAATCAGCCAGCTTTTTACTCTGCGTGGGGTTTCACTCTTGTTTTCCATCATACAAGCCGCGGGTTGGCCGATCTGGCCTTTGATTGCCTGCTCCATCCTGGCCCTGGCCATCGTCATTGAACGATTTATCAGTCTTAAAGTCGCCAAGGTAGCGCCCCCCCGCCTGCTGGAAGAAGTGCTCAGCGTCACCCGCACCAGCGTGCCGGCACCCGACGTGGTCACCCAGCTCGAAAAAAACTCGGCCTTGGGCGAGGTGCTGGCCAGCGGCCTGCGCGCCGTGAATGCCGACCCCCATATCTCGGAAGACGATGTGCGCGCCACCATGGAAGGTGCGGGCCGACGCGTCACGCAACGCCTGGAACATTACCTGGGTGCCTTGGCCACCATCGCATCGGCCGCACCCCTGCTGGGACTGTTTGGCACCGTGGTGGGCATGATTGAAATTTTTGGCTCACAGGCTCCTGGTGGCAGCACGGGCGGCAACCCGGCGCAGCTGGCACACGGCATTTCGATTGCGCTGTACAACACTGCCTTTGGCCTGATCGTGGCCATTCCCTCGCTGATTTTCTGGCGCTACTTCCGCGCCCGCGTTGATGGTTATTTGCTGACGCTGGAACTAGCGGCCGAGCACCTGAACCGGCACCTCAAGGCCATGCGCAAGTAAGCCGGCCCCTTTATAGACGCCACACCATGAACTTTCGCCGCCACCGCCAGGACGAGCCCGAGATCAACCTGATTCCGTTTATCGACGTGCTTCTGGTGGTGCTCATCTTCCTGATGTTGTCCACCACCTACAGCAAGTTCACCGAGCTGCAGCTCAAGCTGCCGGTGGCCGACACCGATGCGCAGCGCGACTACCCCAAGGAACTCATCGTCGCGGTGAGTGCCGATGGCAGCTACAGCATCAACCGCAACGCCATCGCAGGTCGTAACCTGGACAGCTTGGCCATCGCCCTGACCGAGAACACCAAAGCGGGCAAAGACACCGTGGTCATCATCAGTGCCGACGCCAGCGCCAAACACCAGGCCGTGGTCACCGTGATGGAAGCGGCCCGGCGCGCCGGACTCAACCAGATCACCTTCGCCACCCAGTCCTCCGCCCAGGCGGGCGGCCAGTAAAACCATGCATTCAGGCCTGCAACAGGCCTTTCTGCAGGCCTGGACAGGCCGCAGTGCGCTGGCCTGGGCTCTGCGGCCCATCGCGTTCTTCTACGGCGTACTGATTGCGCTGCGCCGCGGGCTCTACCACCAGCAGTGGCTGGCCATCCAGCGCCTGCCGGTGCCCGTGGTGGTGGTGGGCAATGTGCTGGCAGGCGGTGCTGGCAAAACCCCCACTGTCATCGGCGTGGTGGCCCATTTGCAGGCACAGGACTGGCAGGTAGGCATCGTCTCGCGCGGCTATGGCCGCCAGGGTGAAGCGGTCCAGGCGGTGCACGCCGACGCATCGCCCACTGAGGTGGGCGATGAACCCTTGCTGCTGCAGCGGAGAACCGGGGTTCCGGTGTACGTGGGCCGCCAACGCGCCGCTGCGGCCCGGGCCTTGCTGCAAGACCACCCCCACACGCAGATCATCGTCTGTGACGACGGCATGCAGCACTACGCGCTGTACCGCGATGTAGAGATTTGTGTGTTCGACAGCCGGGGCGCGGGCAATGGCTGGCTGTTGCCGGCCGGCCCACTGCGGGAGCCTTGGCCGCCCCGGGCGCTGAAAGCCGCGGGCCAGTCCCATGACAATTTGCTGGTGCTCAACACCGGCCCCAATGCCGTGCCCGGTTTCACTGCCACTCGCCAGTTGGCTGACCACACGGTGGGGGCCAGCGGTGATGTGCAGCCGCTGACAGCCCTGAACGCCCCCGACACACACCCGGTGTGTGCGGTGGCAGGCATTGCCCAACCCGAGGTGTTTTTTGCCATGCTGCGTGCACAGGGTGTGCTGCTGGCCCATACCATAGCGTTGCCAGATCACTATGATTTTGATAGCTGGTCGCGCAATACCCACGAGGTCTACACCCTTATTTGCACCGAAAAAGACGCCGCCAAGCTGTGGCAGCACGCCCCCGAAGCCCGCGCCGTCCCGCTGGTGCAAACCGCGCCGCCCGATTTCTATGCCGCGCTGGACCGCTGCCTGCAGCCCCACCGCCCTGCCCCGGTATCATCCCCCCATGGACACCCGACTTCTTGAACTGCTCGTTTGCCCCGTGACCAAGGGCCCCCTGGAATACAACCGCGACCAGCAGGAGCTCATCTCCCGCAGCGCCCGCCTGGCCTATCCCGTGCGCGACGGCATTCCCATCCTGCTCGAAAACGAAGCCCGCGTACTCACCGACGCCGAACTCGGCTTGTGAGCAGCACCATGGGTTTCACCGTACTGATTCCGGCCCGCCTGGCCTCCACCCGCCTGCCCAACAAACCCCTGGCCGATCTGGCCGGTGTGCCCATGGTGGTGCGCGTGGCGCAGCGGGTGCGTGATGGCGTGCCGCAAGCCACCCAGGTAGTGGTGGCCGCCGACAGCGACTCCATCGTACAAGCCTGCGCAGCCCATGGCGTGCAGGCCATCCTGACACGCGAAGACCACCCCTCCGGCAGCGACCGGCTGGCCGAGGCCTGCGACATCCTGGGCCTGGCCGACGAAGACATTGTGGTCAACGTGCAAGGCGACGAACCGCTGATGGACCCCGACCTGGTGCAAGCCGTGGCCGCGCTGCTGCAAGCCACGCCGCAGGCCAGCATGGGCACAGCTGCCCACGCCATCACCGATGTGGCCGACTTTGCCAACCCCAATGTAGTGAAAGTGGTGCATGACGCCGCGCACCTGGCGCTGTACTTCAGCCGCGCGCCGATTGCCTGGTGGCGCGATGGGTTTGCCAATGGCATCCACACCCTACCCTCACCCGCCCCCCTGCGCCACATCGGCATTTATTCCTACCGCGTAGGCTTCTTGCGCCAGTTTCCACTGCTGCCACAAGCCCCCATCGAGGTGGTGGAGGCGCTGGAACAGCTGCGTGCGTTGTGGCATGGCCACCGCATTGCGGTGCACGTCAGTGCGCAGGCGCCCGGCCCCGGTGTGGACACCCCCGAAGACTTGGCGCGTGTGCGCGCCATCCTCGCCAGCCAGGCCCCCACGCTGTAAGTTAGGCGCGGGGCAGCCCGTGCTATTCTCCAGAGCTACACGCGCGCAATAAAAATGCACCAGCAAGGTGCCAAACAAGCGCCAAAGTTTTTGTTTTATCCGAGGTTATCCATGAGACTGATTCTGTTGGGCGCGCCTGGCGCTGGCAAAGGCACGCAAGCCACCTTCATTTGTCAAAAGTACGGAATTCCGCAAATTTCGACCGGTGACATGCTGCGCGCTGCCGTCAAGGCCGGCACACCGCTGGGCCTGCAGGCCGACGCCGTCATGAAGTCCGGCGGCCTGGTCAGCGACGACCTGATCATCAACCTGGTGAAGGAACGCATCGCCCAGCCCGATTGCGCCAAAGGTTTTTTGTTTGACGGCTTCCCCCGCACCATCCCCCAGGCCGATGCCATGAAGGCAGCTGGCGTGCAGTTGGACTATGTGGTGGAAATCGACGTTCCGTTTGACGCCATCATCGAACGCATGAGCGGCCGCCGCTCCCACCCCGCCTCGGGCCGCACCTACCACGTCAAGTTCAACCCACCCAAAGTGGAAGGCCAAGACGATGTGACTGGCGAGCCCTTGGTGCAGCGCCCCGACGACCAGGAAGAGACCGTCAAGAAGCGCCTGGATGTGTACAGCGCCCAGACCCGCCCGCTGGTGGAGTACTACTCCAGCTGGGCCCAGAAAGACCCCGCAGCCGCCCCCCAATACCGCGCCATCAGCGGCATGGGTGATGTGAATGCGATCACCCGCCGGGTGTTTGAAGCGCTGACCAAATAAGCGCTACTGGCACCGCCCGAAAAAGCCGCATCTGCGGCTTTTTTTACGGCATCAGCTGCAGCATCAGCGCGATGCGCGCCTTCACCGCAGACAGACCCTGCGAATGCGGCAAGGCAGCAACGCCCTCACCCGCCACCACCTGGCCACGTGCGCAACGGCTGGCGCGGACCACCGGCGTGCCCTGCGCTTGCGCCTCCAGCAAGGCTGCTTCCAGATCCACATGCAGCGTGCCATTGCCGGTGCCCGCCACCACCAAGCCACGCAATGGAGGAACGTTGGCATCGGGCACGGCCAAGCTGCGTACCATGGCGCCCGAGGCACCCGCATAGCTCATCACAATCTCCACCCGCGGCCATGCAGTGTTGGCCAGTGCCTGCAGATCGACCACACGCGGGGGAGCCATAGGGGCAGGCTTGCCCAACCAGCGCACGCGGGCCTCTTCCACCAGCGCCAGCGGCCCGGCATCGCCCGAGTCAAACGCGTCCACACGGTAGGTATAACTCTTCTGCACCAGGCGGGCGCTGTGCACTGCGCCCGCGCACACCACCAAGACGCCGCGCGCCGCGCTGTCCAGCGCCACGGCCACCGCATCCAGCACGTTTTGTGGCCCATCGGGTGTCAGGGCCGACGCGGGGCGCATGGCGCAGGTCAGTACCAGGGGCTTGGCCTGCAATAGGGCAGGTGGCAGCACCTGCTCCAGAAAGAAGGCCGTTTCCTCCAACGTGTCCGTGCCATGGGTGATCAGCACCGCATCCACTTGCGTATCCTGCAGGTGCTGGGCACAACGCTGCGCCAGCGCGGCCCACACTGCAAAGCCCATGTCTTTGCTATCCACCTGCGCCACCTGTTCGGCCACCAGTTCGCGCCCCTGCAGCGCAGCCTGCAGCGGGGCAATGTCTTGCAGCAACGACTGCACGCCCACCTGTCCGGCCTTGTAGCCCACGTTGTCCGACCCGCGCTCCGAGCGACCTGCAATCGTGCCGCCCGTGCCCAAAACCACTACTTTTTTACCCATACATCACCGCCCCACTTGCATTTATCAAAAAACTGGTTAAAAATACAGTTACTGGATGAGAAAACAGTGTGTACAGACACACAGCCAGCACCGACCCAACATGAAGGAGTCAGTATGCTTGAAAGTCCCAAACTCACCGCTCGCCAACAGCAAATTCTGGATCTGATCCAGGGCGCCATTGCGCGCACCGGCGCCCCCCCAACACGGGCGGAAATCGCCACCGAGCTGGGCTTCAAGTCTGCCAACGCGGCCGAAGAGCATTTGCAGGCCCTGGCTCGCAAAGGCGTGATCGAACTGGTCAGCGGCACCTCCCGCGGTATCCGCCTCAAGGGTGATGTGCTGCGCTCCATGCAAGAGTCGCGCATGAAACAGTTCGCCCTGCCCCTGCCCGGCCTGGCCCAGCTGGCCTTGCCCCTGATTGGCCGTGTGGCCGCGGGCTCGCCGATCCTGGCGCAAGAGCATGTGGACCAGACCTACTACGTAGAGAACAGCCTGTTCCAGCGCCAGCCCGATTACCTGCTCAAGGTGCGTGGCATGTCCATGCGCGACGCCGGGATCATGGACGGCGACCTGCTGGCTGTGCAAGCCACCAAAGACGCCAAAAACGGCCAGATCGTCGTGGCCCGCCTGGGTGAAGAAGTCACCGTCAAACGCTTTCGCCGCAACAAACACCTGATCGAGCTACACCCCGAAAACCCCGACTACCAAACCATCGTGGTTGAACCCGGCGAGCCCTTCGAGATTGAAGGCCTGGCCGTTGGCCTGATTCGTAACACCATGTTGATGTAACGCAGACAGAAAGTACCCACCATGAACACCGCCATCGTCATGAAACCCGACTTTCTGGCCCCCCTGCGCCAACTCCTGGCCTGGCTGCTGCCAAGTCCTTCCCCACGTGTGCCCAGCTACACCGTGCCACGGTCTTTTGAACGCAAAAATGCTCCTGATTTAATAGCTACTTGCGCAGTATCTACGGGGGCTAGAGGCATAAACAAGCCTAAAACCAAACCCCTGCGCGTGGTCCGGGTGCTGGAGAGTGGGCAACCCCGCTCTGACGTAGGTCGTATGGTCATCTCGGGCCGCATGGCCGATGTCTGCGCCGAACTGGACCGCCTGGCCGCCTGCGAAGCCGCGTAACAACAGCGGGGCAAATTTGCCCTGCACCCGGCTGGGCCACCTGCATCCCAAGGCACAATGGCAAGCATGAATATTGTGATTCTGGATGACTATCAGGATGCGGTGCGCAAGCTGCAGTGCTCGGCCAAGCTGGACGCTTTTCCGGCCAAGGTGTACACCAACACGGTCAAGGGCATGGGCCAGTTGTCGATCCGGCTCAAAGACGCCGATGTGATCGTCCTGATCCGTGAACGCACGCAGATCACCCGGGCACTGATCGAAAAACTTCCCCGCCTCAAGCTGATTGCCCAAACCGGGCGGGCGGGCTCGCACATCGATGTGCAGGCCTGCACCGAGCGCGGCATTGCCGTGGCCGAGGGCACTGGCTCCCCGGTCGCTCCGGCCGAACTCACCTGGGCCCTGATTTTGGCGGCCATGCGCCGGCTGCCCCAGTACATTGGCAACCTCAAACACGGGGCCTGGCAGCAGTCCGGGCTCAAGGCGGGCTCCATGCCTGCCAACTTCGGGCTGGGTGGTGTGCTGCGTGGCAAGACCTTGGGTGTGTGGGGCTACGGCCGTATTGGTCAGCTGGTAGCCGGTTATGGGCGCGCTTTTGGCATGAACGTCTTGGTGTGGGGCAGCGAGGTCTCCCGCCAGCAAGCCGTGCAAGACGGCTATCACAGCGCCACTGACCGCGAAGATTTCTTCTCACGCAGCGATGTGCTGACCCTGCACTTGCGACTCAATGACACCACACGAGGCATGGTGACGGCCGAGGATCTGGCATGCATGAAAAACACGGCCCTGCTGGTCAACACCTCGCGGGCAGAACTGATTGAAACCGATGCACTGATTGGGGCCCTGAACCGGGGCCGCCCGGGCCTGGCGGCAGTAGATGTATTCGAAACCGAACCCGTGCTGCAAGGCCACGCACTCCTGCGGCTGGAGAACTGCATCTGCACCCCCCACATTGGTTATGTGGAGCAGGACAGCTACGAGATGTACTTTGGCGCGGCCTTCGACAACGTGGTGAATTTCATCAAGGGCACACCGTCCAACATCATCAACCCCGGCGCACTGCAGGTGCGCCGCTAAGCCGCTGCCTTGGAGCGGCCCACAGCCTAAGAACGGGGCGTCAGTGGTGGGGTGAGCGACAGCCCAGACGCATCGAACTCGATGAGATTGTCTGCGGCTGGCACAGACTCCGACAAGTCCAGGTCAATGTCCATGGCAGGCTCAAGCAAAGCGGCGTCCACGGGAGCCGGGCCCGTGTCGGGCGACGGGGCCGTTGATGGCTCTGCCGATTTGGCTGCACTGAATGGCACCACGCCGCTGGTCGTCTCGCCCGACAAACGCGTGACGAGTGCATGCAGCAACAGCAGCTCCCGGAAAGCCTCCAAGTCAAAATTGACGTCTGCGGCCGCGTTGCGCTCACGCACTAGACATTTCTCAATGAACTCCAGCGCGGCCCTGCTGGGCCACACCGATGCGATGTGCGCGCACAGCTCGGGGTAAGCATCCAACCCCTGCCCCGGCTGGTTGAACTGGATGTAGGGTGGCACCTGGCCTGTGAAGAGTGCATTGAACTCGTCACGGTAGCGGTCAAACGCTTCCTTGCGACTCAGAGTGTGCAGGGCCTTGAGCAGATCCAGGTACACCAGCGGGTTGGACTCTGCATGGTCGGCAATGTTGTGCTCCAACA
Source organism: Rhodoferax sp. TS-BS-61-7 (assembly GCF_002943465.1). Lineage (GTDB taxonomy): Bacteria > Pseudomonadota > Gammaproteobacteria > Burkholderiales > Burkholderiaceae_C > Allorhodoferax. Next base: position 205,769 of record NZ_PTQY01000002.1, on the reverse strand, counting down.
AAGCGATGGCGTCGTCATACTGGCCCAGTGTCATGAAAAACTCGGCCTGCTGGCGCACATCCAGCACCTCTTGGGTATTGATGGAACGCAACGAACCCGACATGCTGGGTGAAAAATCGCGCAAACCCATCATGCGGGATGACGGCGGGGCCACTGTCACTGGCGCAACCGTCGGTACGGGCGGTGACAAGTCATCCAGATGCAGGTCAATGTCCACATCGGTCAGCAGCGCGGCTTTGCGCACAGGGGTTGGGGTTGGCAGCGGCTTAGCCACCACGGGCCGCACCGGTGCAGTCACTACGGGTGGCGGCATAACGGATGGGTCTTGGGCCGTCGTATCACGCTCCACAGGCGTCAACAGAGACTCACCCTGCCCGCTCCACCAAGGAGAGTCTCCCGCATTACGCAGCTTGCGCCAAAACCAGAACATGCCACCGGCCAGAGCCAACAGCGCTGCTGCGAGGGCGTAGATCAGCGGGTTGGCGTATTTTTCAGACTCTGACTTTTCCAGGCGCGCGAGCAAGGCCTGCATCTGGCGTTGATTTTGGGCGGTCTGCTCTCCCAGTTTGCCAACGCTTTGCTCCAGCCCCTGGAGGCGCGCAGCATCACGCAGCACCTCTTCGGGCGTGAGGTTCAGGGTCTTCCACAGTGCCGCCGCGGCAAGGCGCTTTTGCACATCCTCCACAGGCGGCGCAATCAACTCCGATGAGGACTTGAGGGCCGGCTCCCAATCCTGCGACAAGTCCAGCGGGGCCAGCTTGAGGCGCGGACGGCTGCTGGTCGGCACTTTGTTGCCCAATGGGCTTTCGATACGGGGCAGAGATTTTTTGGCGGGCACTGCCGGTGTTGCTACCGGCTTGGCCGACGCGGCGGCGACGGTACCTGTGCCGGTGGTTGCCGGAGCCGCATTGGCTGACGTGCCCCCAGGCAAGGCCACCGCCGGCTGGCGTGTCGCCTGGACAGGAGAGGTAGCGACCAACGGCGGACTGACTTCCGAGACCAGATCTGCCAACAGCACGTAGCGGCGGGAGGTGGAAACACCACAGGTCGAGCGCACATATACCGACACCACAGGCTCGTCCACCGGCATACGCGCCTGGATACGCAGCGCCGTGGGTTGGCCAGCGGCATTACGCTCGGGAGTGACGGAAACCCGGGTCGCTTCCTGGCGAACATCGCCGTAGAACACATCGGCCTCAAAACACAGGCCACTGCCATCTTCGTCCACCGCCAGCTGCACGGGCACCGTGATCTGGAAGGGCTGGCCCAACAGGGCCGCCCCGCGGGCGCGCCCCAGAGTCAGTGCACTGCTGCCCATCGCAGCACACAGCAGCAGGGCACCCAGGGCGCAATGTTTAAGTTGAAAGACCGGCTTCATTGATTCTGTCGATTCTCGCATACCCTAACCGAGCGAAAAGCTATCGTGCCAGCGGCAACACCCCGCATTTCTAGCACCACCGCGCCAGATAATCCGGGCATGAAACCACTCTTTGAACACATTGGCATCGTCGGTGCCGGCGCCATGGGGCGCGGTATTGCACAAATCGCAGCCCAGGCGGGCAGCACCGTTCTGCTGTTTGACACGGCGCCAGGCGCCACACAGGCAGCCGCGGCCGCATTGCAAGCGCAGTGGCAAAGCCTGGCCAGCAAAAACCGCATCAGCGCCGACGACGTTGAGGTCTTCACCTCCCGCATCCACCAAGCTGCCAGCCTGCAAGAACTGGCCACGTGCCCCCTGGTGATCGAGGCCGTGGCCGAGCGCATGGACATCAAGACCCAGCTGCTGCAGGCCCTGGAATCCTGCCTGGCGCCCAGTGCGGTACTGGCCAGCAACACCTCATCCCTGTCCATCACCGCACTGGGGGCGGGTCTGCAACGCCCGGCACAGTTGGCCGGCTTTCACTTCTTCAACCCGGTCCCCTTGATGAAGGTGGTGGAGGTCATCCCGGGCCTCAAGACCGCGCCCACCGTGGTGGAGGCATTGCAGCAATACGCCAAAGACCTGGGCCACACGCCCGTGCTGGCGCAAGACACGCCGGGCTTCATCGTCAACCACGCAGGGCGTGGGTATGGCACCGAAGCGCTGCGCGTGGCCTCCGAAGGCGTGGCGGACTTTGCCACCATTGACCGCATTCTGCGCGACCAATGCGGCTTCAAGCTCGGCCCCTTTGAGCTCATGGACCTGACCGGCCTGGATGTGTCGCACCCGGTGATGGAGTCGATCTACCAGCAGTACTACCAAGAACCCCGCTACCGCCCCAGCGTGATCACTGCACAGCGCCTGGCAGGTGGACTGACCGGCCGCAAGGTCGGTGAAGGGTTCTACCGCTACACCGACGGCCAGGCCGTACTGCCTGCCGAACCCGCCGTGCCGGTGGTCGAAGAGATGCCGCCCGTCTGGCTGTCACCCCGCGCATCACGGCGTGTGGAGCTGCTGATGCTGTTGAAGAACCTGGGCGCCAAGATCGAGACCGGGCAATCCCCCTCACCCATCGCGCTGACACTGGTAGCCCCCCTGGGCTTTGACATCACCACGGTGGCCGTGGTGGAGCGGCTGGACCCGGCCCGCACGGTGGGCATCGACATGCTGCTGGACGACGCAGGCACCATGCGCCGCGTGCTGGCCACCAACCCGGCCACTCGCACCGACATGCGTGATGCCGCCCACGCGCTGTTTGCACGTGACGGCAAAGCCGTGAGTGTGGTGCGCGACAGTGGTGGTTTTGTCACGCAGCGCGTGGTGGCCAACATCGTCAACATTGCCAGCGACATGTGCCAACAGGGCATTTGCAGCCCCAAGGATCTAGAGACCGCTGTGACACTGGGCCTAGGCTACCCCATGGGCCCACTGGCACTGGGCAATCTGTGTGGCCCCACCAATGTGCTGGAAGTGCTGTTCAACATGCAAACCGTGTACGGTGACACGCGCTACCGACCCAGCCCGTGGCTGCGCCGCCGCGGCGCCATTGGCCTGAGCCTGTTGCACGAAGAAGAGTAGACCTCGCACCAGACGCACTGGTGACACCCCCCTGTACCTGGCGCGGTCCCGGGGGTGACAATGTGGGCGCGATTTCCCTTCCGCAAGTCACCCAAAAGACAGGCCATGGACGAACCCATTCTTACCATTGATGAACGCACTGCGATCAACGCAGGGCGCTGGTTTTCATCCCTCTCTCCTTCTCTCAAACACGACATTCTTCGATGTGCCTACGTCAAACGTTACAAAGACGGCGAGCTGATTGCAGCGCGCGGCGAGCCGCCCGAGGAATGGATTGCCTGTGCCAAGGGCGCGGTGCGCGTGAGCTCCACCTCCATCTCGGGCAAGCAGATCACGCTGACCTATGTGGAGCCCGGCATCTGGTTTGGCGATGTGGCGATCTTCGACGGGGACCGCCGCACGCACGATGCCTATGCACACGGGGACAGCACCATCTTGTGTGTGGCCAAGGCGGACTTCCGAAAAATTCTGGCCAACCACGTAGAGCTGTACGAAGCCATGCTGCGCCTGCACGCACGGCGTATTCGCCAGCTCTATGGTTTGGTGGAAGACCTCAACACCCTGCCCTTGCGTGCACGACTGGCCAAGCAACTGCTGCATTTGGTGCGCAGCTACGGGGTGCCCTCGCTCAGCGATGGCAGCGAGGTGCGCATTGGACTGCAACTGGCGCAGGAAGAGCTGGCGCAGCTGCTGGGTGCTTCGCGCCAGCGCGTCAACCAGGAACTCAAAGCCATGGAGCGCGAGGATGCGATTCGCATCGAGCCGGGTGGCCTGGTGATACGCGACCGCGCGGCGCTGATGCACATCATTGACGCAGATAACTAGTTTTCGACTTTCACACCATCCATCTGCATGAGCGACTTTGACCACTTTATCGGCACCCGTTCCGTTTCGGGCCAGCACGTCTTTGACGTGGCGGCGCTGGACGCCTGGCTGCACAGCAACCTTCCCGGCTACGCCGGCCCGCTGGAGGTGGAGATGTTCAAAGGCGGCCAGTCCAACCCCACCTACAAGCTCAACACACCGGGCAAAAGCTATGTGATGCGCGCCAAGCCCGGCCCGGTGGCCAAGCTGCTGCCATCGGCCCATGCAGTCGAGCGCGAGTTTGCAGTCATGCAGGGCCTGCACGGAACCGATGTGCCTGTGCCGCAGATGCACTGTCTGTGCGAAGACGAGTCCGTCATCGGCCGTGCCTTCTATGTGATGGAGTTCATGCAAGGCCGCGTGCTGTGGGACCAGTCGCTACCGGGCATGACCACCGAACAACGCGGCGCCATATACAACGAGATGAACCGCGTCATCTCGGCACTGCACACGGTCAAGTTTGCTGATCGCGGGCTGGCGGGTTATGGCAAGCCGGGCAATTACTTCGAGCGCCAGATTGGCCGCTGGAGCAAGCAGTACGTGGCCTCCATCACGCAGCCCATCCCAGAGATGGACCAGCTCATGGAGTGGCTGCCCAAGAACATTCCGACGATGGCGCGCGACGACAGCATGGTCAGCATCGTGCACGGCGACTACCGGCTGGACAACCTGATGTTTGACAGCAGCGAAGCCAAAGTGCGCGCCGTGCTCGACTGGGAACTTTCCACGCTGGGCCACCCGCTGGCCGACTTCAGCTACCACTGCATGGCTTGGCACATTCCGCCGGGAGCCTTCCGCGGCATTGGCGGACTGGACTTTGCGGCACTGGGCATTCCCTTTGAGGACGACTACATCCGCATGTATTGCGACCGCACGGGCCTGGCCGAGCCCGCGCAGCTCAAGACGGACTGGAACTTCTACATGGCCTACAACATGTTCCGCATCGCAGCCATCCTGCAGGGCATTGCCAAGCGCGTGGAAGCGGGCACCGCCTCCAGCGCGCAAGCGGTCAGCTCTGCTGCAGGCGCCCGCCCGCTGGCCCAGATGGCCTGGAAGTTCGCCCGCCAGGCCTGATTTTTTGACCGCACACGCCCCCTACCCCCGGAGACTCCATGGATTTTGATTACTCCCCCAAGACCAAAGACTTGCAGGCCCGCCTGCTCAAGTTCATGGAAGAGCACATCTACCCCAATGAGGGCGCGTACCACGCCGAGATTGCGGCCAACACCGCCGCCGGCAAGCGCTGGACGCCGCTGCAGACCATTGAAAACCTCAAACCCAAGGCCCAGGCCGCGGGATTGTGGAATTTGTTTTTGCCGGTAGACAGTGCGGAGGCTTCCGGTTACCACGGCGCGGGTTTGACGAACCAGGAATACGCCCCGTTGGCGGAAATCATGGGGCGCGTGATGTGGTCTAGCGAAGTGTTCAACTGCTCGGCGCCCGACACCGGCAACATGGAAACCATCGCCCGTTACGGCTCAGACGAAAACAAGGCGCGCTGGCTCAAGCCGCTGCTTGAAGGCAAGATCCGATCCGCCTTTGCCATGACCGAACCCGATGTGGCATCGAGCGACGCCACCAACATTGAAACCCGCATCGAGCGCCAGGGCGACGAATACATCATCAACGGCCGCAAGTGGTGGATCTCCGGCGCCGGTGACCCACGCTGCGCGGTCTACATCACCATGGGCAAGACCGACCCGGAAGCACCTCGCCACTCGCAACAAAGCATGGTGCTGGTGCCCGCCGACACCAAGGGCATCACCGTGGTGCGCCCCCTGAATGTGTTTGGCTACGACGATGCCCCCCATGGCCACATGGAGATGCGTTTCGAGAATGTGCGCGTGCCGGCTTCCAACATCCTGCTGGGTGAAGGCCGCGGTTTCGAGATCGCCCAGGGTCGCCTCGGCCCCGGCCGCATTCACCACTGCATGCGCCTGATCGGCCTAGCCGAGCGCGCGCTGGAGTTGATGTGCAAACGCGCCTCCAGCCGCATTGCCTTTGGCAAGCCCATCGCCGCACAAACCGTCACGCAGGAGCGCATTGCCGAGGCCCGCTGCAAGATTGACATGGCGCGCCTGCTTACACTCAAGGCGGCCTGGATGATGGACATGGGCGGCAACAAGTTCGCCAAGAATGAAATTGCGATGATCAAGGTCGTGGCCCCCAGCATGGCCTGTGAGGTCATCGACTGGGCCATGCAGGTGCATGGCGGCGGCGGCATGTGCGACGACTTCCCGCTGGCCTACAGCTACACCTGCGCACGCACGCTGCGTTTTGCCGACGGCCCGGACGAAGTACACCGTAACGCGATTGCCAAGCTGGAGCTCGGCAAATACGCACTGAACCCCAAACCGGTCGAGATGCCCGTCACCCGGGGCTGTTAAAGAAAAAGGAGCCAGTGCCCAAACACTCGCTCCTTTTTTAATAGCTGCTCACGCAGTATCTACGCGGACCAGAGGCCTTTTAGGCTCTAATTCTCAGGTTTTTACCAAGGTGCATTGGGCAAACCGGACCACAGCTCATTCAAATCGGCAAAGCGCCATTTGGCGGGGTCCTCCCGGCTGGCGATTTTGTCATTCGCGCTGGGCTTGGATAGGTCCACCAGTTCGGGGACGATGCGCATATTGGATTTGGTGGAGAAAAACACCTTCACACAGGGTGTGGTCAGCGACTTGGCCGTCTGCTCCACCACAACGCCCAAACGCCCCGAGCTCAGGCGCACCAAAGAACCAATCGGGTAAATCCCCAGACTCTTCACGAAGGCCTGAAACACCTTCCCATCGAAGTGCCCATTGGCCCACTCGGCCATCTTGCGCAGCGATTCTGCAGGGTCCCAGCCAATTTTGTAAGGGCGGTTGGACGTGATGGCGTCGTACACATCACAGACGGCGCCCATCTTGGCAAACAAGCTGATCTGGTCTGCCTTCAAGCCCTCAGGATAGCCCGATCCATCGGTTTTTTCATGGTGGTGCAGGCATACATCGAGCACCACCGGATCCACGTCCTTGCTGGTCTTAAGCAGGCGATAGCCTTCTTGCGGATGTGTCTTGATGATGGCGAACTCGGCATCGGTGAGTTTGCCTGGCTTGTTCAATACCTCCATGGGCATGGCAGCCTTGCCCAAATCGTGCATCAGGCCCGCTAGCCCAGCCAAGCGGGTTTGTTCCTCGTCCATGCCCAACTGTTTGGCCAGCGCTACCATCATGGCGCACACCGCCACAGAATGCATATAGGTGTAGTCGTCGGCAGTCTTGAGGCGGGCCAGACTGATCAGGGCACCTGGGTTACGGGTAACGGAGTCGGTGATTTCTTCCACCATCTGCCTGGCACCACCCGCATCCACGGTATTGCCCATGCGGGCCTCCTGGAACATGGACATGACAGCCTGCTTGGACTGGTAGCAGATTTTGGCGGCGCGCTGCAGTTCCACATCAATGGAAACCGGTGCAACCTCGCGCTGGGCAGACACCGCTTGACGCAACTCCTCTTCGACTTGCTCTTCGGACTCAGACTCTGTCATCGCCGACTGGCCTTCTGCCACATCCAAGCCCTTGTCGGAGTCGATCCAAACCTCCTTGATGCTGCTGGCCAAGATGGTAGTGATGTCTTTGGGATCGGTGATCACAAAGCCCGTTCGCCAAAACGGATGCTCCATCCACGAACCGCAGAACTCCTTGAGGTGCATGCCCACAGTCAGTTGTTGAACGCTGATCTTCTTGAGCATGGATTTGTTTTTGGAATCTAGCGACGACACGGAAATGGACGAATCAAGCTACATAGTCAACGACGAATTTTCAGTATACGTGCGCAAATGCCGGCTGCGCAGAAAATAAGTGCCGCTCAATGCAAATGCCGCGGCTTGCGTCCACCACCGTGGCCGCTGCCAAATCCGCCACCCGAGCCACGCGGGGGTTTTCCAATTTCTAGGGAGCTCACCAACGCATCAAACCGCTGCGTGAACAACTTGTCCACTTCGGCGACAACTCCCCCCAACTCGGAGCCATCAAAATGGCGCTCCATGAGATTGATCAGATCTTGCACCAGCAAGTCACGCTGAACTTGCATGATGGAGGCCGGATTGGGCCCCACAAACAACACCACAAAGTCATCGCGCGAGGCTGCATCGGAGGACAGTTCGTCTTCATCAAACTCGGAGTCATAGAAAGTCACCTCAATGGCAGCCCCAGCATCAGCCAACTCATTGAGGTTCATGCAGACTTCATCCAGTGTCTGACGAAAGTCTTCATCACCCGCCACGGTCCAACACATCTGCAATACACGGTCAGGCGCATCGAACTGGATGCCTGGCTCGTCTTCATAGCTACTTTTGGAACCGTCCGTCAACGACTTGGCTCCGGCGTACTTCCACATCGGTTTCAAGGCATCTTGTAGCTGGGCAAAGGTCACGTCCGCACGCAGCAGAATCTGGCCATGGACATGGATTTCGAAAGGGGCGTTGTAGTTCGACATAACAGTATGTGGTTGCGAGACCGGAACCCCAAAATTCGCCCGAAAGCACCATGGGCAAAAGATCTCAAGAGCAGCCCTTTCAAGCTGCCAACAGCAGGTCAACGGGTGCAAGCTGATTGTACTGAATGCCGTCCACAAGCACGGCACGCATTGAGATTGCAATAGTTCTTCGCCATCTTGGTATTTTTCTTTCTGCTATTTGGTGACAAAACAGCGGAAATCCGAGTCCCGTTTTGCGAGGCACACCGCCGTCCTTTGGACGTAATCGGTGCGTGCAGAACACGCACAAGGGGCTTACCCAAAGATTGACGACAATAGAGGCCTGACTGGATATCTAGTCAGACAACAAAAAAGGAAATTCAATCAAATGGCAACTGCAAAAAAAGTGGCTCCCAAGGCCGCAGTAACTCTCAAGGCAAAAGCTGCCCCTGCGAAGATCAAGAAGGTCGTAGTCTCCAAAGAAGCCAAGCTTATTGCAAAGCTGACAGAGAACATCGCCAAGCTGACCGAGCGTAAAAACAAGATCTCTGCAGAAATCAATACCTTGCGTGACCAACGCACTGCACTCAAGGCTGCGCCTGCAGTTGCACCGACAGCCCCCAAGGCCAAGACTGTAGCTAAACCTGCAGCAAAAGCCCCAGCCAAGGCTCCTGCAAAGAAGGCCAAGGCAACTGCCAAAAAGTAATCGCCAAGCGATTGCCAGAAGCAATAAGGGCCCCAATTGGGGCCCTTGTCATTGGTGCACTCGGCTCAGCTGCACTTGGGATCACATACAGCTTGGGATTTCCCAATGAACTTGCGAGATTTGAGTTCGCTACGGGGACGGTGTTTGCCGCACAAGAAGCAGGACATGGTCGCGGCTCCGGGACTTGACGCTGTCAAGAATGGCGATCCACCAATTTTTGACTTGTAGCGCAAACCGTCTTCCAGGATCTTGGTTTTTTCTGCAGACTTACTCATGCCATGATTTTACGTTGTCAGTGATGGAGATACCGCATATGAGCCGGCGCCCAACTGCCAGCAACCCTTGCGGGTATTCAACTGGCCGCTGAAGTGAAAGGAAAGCCACAGGTTTTCGAGGTAGCTCCGGCATACGCCGCTTTATCTACCCACAGTGTGAGGTAATGGTGCCGAGACCGGTATCCAAAACATGCCGCAAAGCACCATGGATAAACGATCTCAAGCCCCTCGCCCTTCAAAATACCAACAAAAATACCAACAAACAGTCGGATTACAGCAAATAGCTTGTTAGATCATGAGTTGAACGAAGCCTATGGAGCCTTTACAGCTTGATCAAGTGACCAAATTTGTAAAGACGATATGTGATTGTACTGAGTTGCCTGAGAACGACTGGCCTTGAAGTACATTGCAAAAAAACACCAAATTGGTCAAGACTGCATGACAAAGAAGGAATGACTGCATGACCGGCTCGGTTTTCCGCCTCAAGGATCTTATTCAGCGCACCGGACTGTCTCGATCTGCCATCTATGACCGAATGAACCCGGACTCACCTCGGTATGCCCCCGATTTTCCAAAATCGTTTTCTCTCAGTGGGAAAGCTGTGGGGTGGAGCGAGGACGCTGTCGCGGCATGGCTCTCTGCGTGTAAGACCGCCCCTCAAAAGACTACGTCCAAAGCCAGATCAAACGCTGCACGTGATGGCAAAACGCCACCGCCAAACAAAGCACCCACGCAAAACACTAGCGCCAAACGTAATAAAACTCCAGGCAGCTTGGCCTCCACGATTCTGGAAGGCGGCGAAATCAACGCACGTATCTTGAATTACCTGCAAATGTCGGCCTGGACCCCGGCGATGGGCGTTCTGATCGTTTGCGGAATCGCACCAGAAGCCAACTGCACCGAGATCCCGGAAGAAAACATGGGTTTGGACGCAAAACCCATCAAAGCCGCTAGCCTTCAGATCATGAGGGCTCGGCGAATGCTGGAACAATGGAACGACTGGGCAGAGGATGAGGAGCCGATCACACAAATGTCACCTGGACGATTTCTATATTGGTGCCAGGACAGCGACATTGACACGGATTGGCTGCGCCTTTGCCTGCAAATTGCAGGTTTTCGTGACGACTCGAAAACAGACCTTACTGGGGCAAGGTTCGCTTTGTTGACCTCAAAGTAAACGACCTCAGTGACTCTGCCAGTCATTTAGGCATGCGGCATAAGTCATACGCAGGTCCTGATGGCCGATCTAACAAGATATTCCAGTCCGTAGCGGAAAAGTTCCGCTTCGGAATGCAAGGTGGTAGCTGTACTAATCTGCGCCACCAGACTTCTCCGGCGCCAATTGCAGCATTCCGACTTCTCCAGTAGTACTCCCAAATCTCTGGGCCAATGCAGGGCCGTACCGTGCAGCACGAAGGACATCTACGTACCACGCTCTCCTCATGCCGTGTTACGGAGGTCTCGGCTATCCAGACATCGTGGTGCTGGAAAATGACTCAGGTGCTTAATGCTCGTCGATTCAGTCTGATCGTGAGATAAGTGAAGTCACTTTGACGTCGCGCTATCGGTAGACGCGGCAGGTCTGAACGCCTTGTACCACCTCCGCCTTTCGCTCAGGTAGATTTTATTTTCCGCCTCATCGTGGATAAGTGTTTCCAATATCTCCGCCCGACTAAATCGAAACTCCTCAGCAAGCTTGTCCAACTGTTTTATTGCCTGCGTACTCAATACCCAATTCACCTGCTTCTTACCCTTAAGATTCTGACGATATAGGTTTTGTGAGCGTCGCTTCTTAACTCGTTCAACGAACAGCTTAATCTGTTCAACAGAATAACTGCTGACGTCAAAATAGCGAAGCATATCTTTCAAATTATTAAACCGGGGGTGCCCCAGAAGTGACGAAGGGTTCTCCTTCATCAAAACATCCCACATCAGAGTACACCGCTCACACTCGTCTTGCTCCAGAAACCAAAAGTACAGGCTACCTTTTTTTAGGTGCTCATTCCAGGCCGCATGCATTTGACATACCACCTGATCCTTCGTAATCAAGGGGAAATTGATCCAGTCAATAAGACCCACGATTAGTTCTCGCCCAGAAAGCACAGCTTGAATTGACTCTGCCATATCTGGGAATACGAACTGATTTCTCTTCAAGTACGAGAGCAACATCCGAATTTGTCGCGTGTCATTTTCAATCCATTTTAACGATGGCTCAGGTAGAAAAGCCTCCCAGAACGTTGACCGAATAACTCCGCTGACGTGTTGGTTTTCGAGACAAAAGTTAGCCATCCCTGCCACATCTTGCGGATGCTTCAGCCCTCCTGGAAAAGCCACTAGTCCCGTTCCCCGGCCATATGTAACGGAGAGCCAAATCCACACCTTCACTCGGTAGGTAATCTGATCTGGATTCAGATCTAAAGCCTTTGCAAGGGAAGCACTATCAGCATCATCTATGGCCATTTTTTACTATATCCCTAGTAGATTTTTAGTGGATTTTCTTAGACGTTTTATCGTCATTTGTTGCCAGTTTCACTGCAGTTTTTGACGACTTTAAGTGGATGTTTTTGTGCGTCTTGCCTGGTAGTTTAGCTGGTTTTGCCGCGAAACATAGACAACATCGTTGCTCAGCCATCTTCGTTGCACGACTGACACTATGGATCGCGCTAGAAGGGCGCGAAACCAGGTAACAGGAAATCTGGGGCGACTGAGCTTCAAAAGTCCAACGAACAAGCCACGAAAACCGACGCGCACCGACAGCGTCAACTCACATTGGCATCCATGGAAGCTGCTGCAAAACCTCGGTCAGCCTAGCCAAGGCATCGCAAGAACCTTTGTCCTTACTGACTCGCGATTGACCCTCTAGGCCCCTAGAGGAGCTAGCACTCCCGCTCGGAAGTCAATTTCGTTGACAGGGAAAGCGTTGTTGCGCTTACCACCCAAGTACTCATTCATGATTTTGATGGATATGCACGATGGACTAAACGGTCCATCGTGCATATCCATGTGAATGTAAAAAAATACTCGGCCTCCCTAATCTGATGAGAGGGACTAACTTTTCCAAAAGCGCAAGGTTATGCAGCCCATGAAAACCAGCAAAAAAGGAAGCGCAGTTGCAGATTAGCTCTAGGCCATATCGATTCGACTATATCGGGAGTTAATTCAATATATACAAAATAATTTAAGTCCCCTACCCATTTCTACCAATAGATAACCAAGAAAGGAAATTTTAGTGATGACCCAGCAATACGTGGAGGTTGCCTCACCCGCTTAAAGACTAAGCCCAACAAACCCCATACGTATATTCAATTAGCTGCGCCTACTGACCCACTAACCAAGAGGGAATTCAATACCTAGAGAAGTTCACCGCGCTCCCATCACTGCCACCACGATCGCAGCAAATCCAGTAACAGCTGGAGGGGGATACTTTTGCCCAAATAAACCCGACGGTACTCACCTGGCGTCAGGTGGGCCGGATTCACCAAGGACTAGAAATGAATATTGCACAACACATCACCGATGCACCCAGCGCCAGCGAGTTATTCGCATCGGCCACTAAATTTGAAACCCATGGTGACGTCACCGTTTTGCACGATGAGGGATTCGCTATTTTATGCACCCTCCTCAAAGCCCAGCAGGTCGTTTACACGGTCTCGCAGTCAACCGGGCCCCTCTTCAGCGTTGAGGATCTGCGCAAAGGCCAAAGCAAGGTCTACCGTGTCGCCCCTACTCTGTGTGGCAAACAATTACTCGGGCTGATTTTCGAGCGTTTGCCCATGTTGGTCGACGACCACCCTGAGCACACATTCCGACCTGAGATCCTGGTGTTGAATGAGGCCCTGACGAAGCTGGGCTTGGAGGACTTGACGCGCGAAGCGCTTATTGGTTCTGAACTGCATGGAACCCAGGCTCTGTGCAACGCGCTGAATTTGTGTGTAAACCATATCCGCGTGACTTTGACTGCACCTGAGTTCCAGGCTCGGATTCGCAAACAGACCCAGGCGTCACTCAAAAACCAACGCAGCGCGTTTCGGTGGCTGGATTTCATCCTGCAAAAAAATGTACGGTTGTGCGCAATCCGGATTGATCTCACATATTTGAAGCAGTTTCAGTGGAAGCAAGCCAAGAACAGCGAAGCCGCCCTGCATGCAGTCGATTTGGCTGAGTGCTTTGCGCACCGAGAGCGCTTTCTGCGCCAGTTGCCAACATGGATTGAGCACGACGCGCTACTTGGATATGCACTGAAAACCGAATATTCCGTAAGACGGAGCGCACACCACCATGTTTTGGTCCTGATTGACGGCTCAAAACTTTGCAACGCTGAAGTGATTTGCCACATGCTGGGCTACCGATGGGTACACCAGGTCACACAAGGCCGGGGCAGCTACTTCAATGTCAACGCGAATACGGACCTGAACTCACCCACTTGCGGGATTGGAGATGTCTTTGCACACGACCTAGCCAAAGTCGACAACCTCAAGCGTTACGTGATTTCGTACATCGCAAAGCCTGACCACGCGATTCGCTGGGTGGTGCCGCGCAAGCACCGGCTGTTCCTCAAATCAGTGGCCAAGGTACTCACGGGGAATAAGCGAGGCCGCAAACGGACCAAGATGCCTGTCGTGGTTTCGGTGGGCACTCCCCCTGTTCAAGTGATGGATGCCCTGCCCTCCCCGGCTGTGCGCTCTGCCGTGACAACCACTGAGGAGGTGCAATATGCTTGAAAAAAAAGCTGCCGCAGATGCATTCCAGCAGTCCGTGATGCAAGCCATCCGCTCAGAACGAGCAGTGACGCCCAACTCACTGACTTTGCGTATGACGGAGTGCAAAGACACGCAATTCGGCTGCAAAGTGCGTGTGGAGGCCATGGAGACAGACCCCATCAGTACTGTAGATGCCTTGCTCATTGACGAGCGATTCAGGGATGCCACGGTAGATTGGGCTGGCAAGACAAGCGACAAAAGAGTCACCGCTCAGTTCAGCAATGACGAGGACAACGTCCTGTATCTGCGTGGGGCCTCGGCATTTGAGTTGCAGCAAGTTGAAACACTGCAGCTGAACAGCCTGGATTTTTTGACTCCCATTTTGAAGGCTTGGACATGTGAAATATGGAGCGAAAAGGCCATGGGTATCTACGCGGCGATGAAATCCACGATCCCCGTGGACGCTGTACCGCTCGCCCAACAGAGCATTGCAGCGCGTTTAAGTCCATCGCAACAAGGTGCACTGGGGCTCGTCAATTACCAACTGGGCTACCTGTGGGGACCACCAGGCACGGGCAAAACGGAAACATGTGCGGTAAAAGTGACAACCTACCTCATGGCAAAACAGGAGGCCAAAGTTTTGGTTGTCGGTATTGCCAACGACCCCTTGGACCAAGTCTTTCAACGCGCGGACCAGTTACTCAAACTGTACGGGAGGAATGACCTGCGAGGCCATATGACGCGGTATGGCATAGGTGCTGCGCGCCACTTCTTTGAGCACCTGCTGCCTGGAAAAAATGATGAGTTGGCACCGCGCCGCCCCAAACCCGATGACCAACGTCCCGTGACAAAAGACCCGGAAATGGTTGGTTTTGATAGCGATCGGAAAGTCACGCGGTTGTTTGCGCTGTCGATTGCTTCGGCGATTGCCAGGATCGAGCAACTCCGTGCGATGGGTCCCTTTGATCTGCTACTCATTGAAGAAGGTTCACAGGCAAATCTGGCTCAAGTGCTGCCGCTGATGGCTTTGGCAAAGTCCACCGTGGTCGCTGGTGATCCAGCCCAACTGTCGCCCGTTTCAACGTCTGATCGCCCCGAGGTCAAAGCATGGATGGCACGTTCGGCCTTTGCGCTGATGCCGAACATGGAAGCAGACTCGGTCTACATGCTCCATGAACAGCGCCGGATGGCCGAGAAGATCTGCCAACTGGTCAGCGCGGTGGGGTACAACAACACATTGGTGACTGCGCCTGATTGCCTGACTGACGGTCTTTGGCAAAGCGAGCGTCAGGTTGGTTTCGCAGACTATGCGGCGGATCAAGCCGTTGTTGTCCCAGCGCTAAACATGACACCAACTCCTCACAAGGGAGCCAAGTTTCGCGTTGAGTCTGCGTCTCGGATCTTGGAGATGCTGCAGCAGCAGCGCTCAGAAGTGCCGGGATTCAAGGCGGCGGATGTGTTTGTGCTCAGCCCCTTCCGTCTGCAGGTTCGGGTGATCCGGGCTATGTTGGACAGACATGGGTTCAAGGACGTACGTGTAAAAACGGTTCACCAGACCCAGGGCAAGGAGGCCAAGATTGTGATCTTTGATCCTGTCGATGGGAACTGTCCGTTTTTGAAGTCGGAGGAAGCCAAGCGTTTGCTGACGGTGGCATTTAGTCGGGCGAAGGCAAAGTTATTGGTATTGGCGACTGAGGGGGACTGCGCCAATCCAATTTTGCGCATGGTGAAGAACTTGGCAGAGGAATACATCCAATGCGCTAAAGCCTGAGGGGTTGGAACATGTTGGGTTGAATACATGTTTGTCCATGGTCGGGTGAGCTCGAACTCACTTGAGCTCCCCCCCCCTATAGATTCGGGTGAAGACGAGCCCGAAGATCTTGATTTGACTGTCGCAGAGCGACCCAAAGCGGAGATTCGCGCAGCCAGACAGGTGACCCGGTAGCTGACATTCAATGGCGGAAGCAATTCGGTGAATGAGATATCCGAAATGCAGTGGTTGCGGCCCATCGCAACCGTGGGCCGAACTCACGCTGAGAACCTGCAAGCGGTCACCGGCAGAGGCGATCAGGGGCACACGAAATTAACCTGGGCCGCTTCAACGAGCATCGCGCAACAGTCAGGCCACAGCCGCGATGACTTCACAGCGCAGTTGATGCCGGCAAGAAGCCATAGGACTTCCTGGTCGCCTAAGCGGGAGCCGCTCAAGGCGCCTGTAGCAATGCCAGCTGCGGATGATTGGCAAAGTCACTCTGAGCAGCGTTGAGCAGGGTTGCGAAGGTAATGGACCGTCCCCCACCTCCCTGCTTGAGCTTGCGGAGCGCGGAGTGCCAGGACGCTTGACCGCTAGAGTGAAAATCCAAACGAGACAAGTCGCCACCAGCACGGCTCCAGATCTCTTGGTCACGCGGACCGAACGGATATAGATCGACAAGCACCGTCTCAAGCGCAGCCCACGCGTCACCCAGCTGTGGCGATGCATTAGCGCCACTGCCTGGTAAGGCGGACTTCTTACCGCCTTTGCTAAGTGCTACTGCAAAGTTCAACTCCAGGTTTTCAGCCTTGAAGATAGGGTGCTGGCCGTCCGGGACCTGCTTCGGAATCTCTTCGACGATGTAGTTGAAGAGGTCGAAAATTTTAATGAAACCACTTCCAGCTGCGTCTGCCCCCCCGCGCAGACCGGCCAGCAGAGCGGATGTGAAGACGCTGTTACGTGCTCCTGTGAACACGGCCGAGACCTCATCCGCACGACATGAAGCCATCAACGCTCGTCCGCTTCCACTTGCCAGCTTTGCAAACGTGGTGGATGCGTAGCCAGACTTGAATCTGTGTCCCTTACCGTCGGTCAACGTCTTCGAGATGGCAGCGCCACCGGCATGACATGCGTCTATGAACACCAGCACTCGCTTGGCCCTTATTGCGGCAAGGGCTCTGGCGAACTCGTCGGAACTTATAGACGTAGCTTCAAGGTCAGCGAGGTCTGTGTCCACGGTTGCCAAAACGCTGTCTTCCGAGCCTGGAGCGCCAACAATGGCACCATGGCCAGAGAAGAAGACGCATGCCGTGTCGTCCGTTCCCGCTCGCGCGGCTAGTTCTGCCAGGCCCTTCAGTACGCCTGTGCGCGTAGCCTGGCTGTCCAGCAGCGTGACCACATTGGCAGGCGAATAGCCGCAGTAGTTGGGCGACGTCAGAGTGGCAGCGATGTCGCGCGCGTCGTCGAGGATGGCTAGGGGAAGGTCTGTGACGTGCTGGTAGCTCGACACTCCGATGAGCAATGCGTGTCCTTGAGGGTAACCAGTTGTATTCATATTTAAGGGGACTATGGAGACGTCAGTGTTAGCCGACGATGTCTACGTCATTGGCGAATAGACCTAGCGTTTCGTTGCCTGGACGGTCCTCGCGCATCTTTGCCAGTAGCGCTCGTGCGTTGGGGCGTCCGCCGTAGCGCATGGACCGAAGAGCGGTGTGCCAACGAGTCGCACCGTTCTGCGACCAGCTGGGTAGATCGGAGTTCTTCCCGCCAGCGCGAGACCAGAGTTCCTCGCAATCCGGGCCAGTGGGATAGAGCTCGCACGCCGTCTCCTCAAACGCCCGCCATTTGTCATCAGCACTGGGTTTGAAGATTCCAAAAGTCCAGCGCTGAAACAGGTTGAGGAGGCTCGAGCACTGTTGAAGAGCAGGTGTGAGGTCGTACCTGCGGTCCGCAAGTCGGTTGCAGAGAACGGCGACTGCACGCTGCCAGCGCCTGCTTGCCACCAGGGTTCCTAGCTGATCAGCATCGGCATGGGGCAGCGCGCGGCTGCTACGCAGGATGTTGCCCAGCAAGCTGACGAAAACCTCCTCGCGAAACGATGGGAGGGCACTCACGATGGCTAGTCGGGTTCGTACCGGCACAGCCGCGTCCCCAAGGACAAGGTCCAGGGTGGAGTTCGTCATCACGGCCTCTTCAAGCTCCGGCTCCGGGCGGTTGATGTCGGATCCTGCGACCGCAGCGTTGAGCCATCCAAGGGCTGTAGCGCGCAAGTAGAGGTTGCGGTGAGACACGGGAAGAAGCGACCAGAGGTTCGGGCGATCAGGTGCTGCAGTCAGGTCTGCTAAAGGGGTCCCAGCAAGGGCTTCTACCAGTCCGGTGAATGCACCTGCTCCCTTGCCGAGATGCACCAGCACAGTGTCTCGAACTTCCAGTGGGTTGCCAGGTGCACTCCACAGCGAGTTGCTCTTCCCAATGGCGGCGGCCCAGATTTTCTGCTCGGTTAGGTCTTCGCAACCGATACCAGTTAGCACCTCCGGTTGAGCGACCGCTAGGTCAGCGCACATTTCAACCAGGCGAGGGTCCTTGAGGACGATGGCAGCTTCCAAACTCTGGGCGAGCGTCGCGTGGCGAAGCGCAGCCCGGAGCCCAGCTGTATGGACCAGTGCCTTGTCCACCTTGAGCTGCTGCACTGCCGCCTCAAGAGGAGAGACCGTTGCTGCCAAAACGGCGCCGTGAGCCATCAGCCAACCTCTTTGGCGCAGAAGTGCGACCAACGACGCAGGATTGGCGGGGATGAGCCGCCTAGGAATCTCCTGCACTAATCGCTGCTCGACGGAGGACTCGGATCGAAGCTTCTGGATTGCGGCGGTAGAGGCGGCGTCGCTGCGCTCCACCCATCTCCAGATGGCCTTCCAAAGACCGGGGTTGTCGTGCACTGCAGCTGCCAACAGACCACCGGCGACCGCAGAGCGCCATGGCGCCAGAGCCAGCACAGCGTTTTGGGATGCCTCCACCATATCCACAAGGTCAGCGTCATCGGCCGGGGCGAACTTGAGTTCGCTGACCAGAAGCACAACCTTGGACCAAAGCGTTGGAGCGTTTGAGAAACCGTCCAGCGACAGATTCCTCATCTGTAATAGCCGCTTGCAGCCAGCAGTGGGTAACTGCGCGGCCAGTCGCTGCAAGAGGCTGTCCTTCAGCTGGACGCCTGATGTTCGCTGGTTGGAGAGGCCGTCGGCCAAGCGAACCGCTGCAAGGAGATCGTCAAAGCTGTCGTTGCCCGCCTTGAGGCTGTGCAGCCGCTCCAACCGACTCAATACTCGCACGTCGGTGACCTGCACGCCAAGATCCGCCCCAAGCGCTAAATACTGCGCCGCATCAGCCTTGCCACAGAGCACGGCCGCGGAGGCTGACTCGGCCGCCTGGTCGTCTGGTTTGACGATTCGATGTTGAGTCCAGCGAGCCTGAAGCTGCTCCGGCGTGCAGACAAGGGCTGGTGGCGGCTGATCCACGACGTCATTCGGTCCAAAGCTGAGCCGAAATGCGAAGGTACGCCTCATAGCGGGCCAAAGGTTGCGCCATAGCGAGTGAACAAGGTTCTCGAAGCCCTCCACTCCTAGCCGAACAGCGGGAGCCTCCCTTTGACCAGCTATAGCATTGGCAGCGCCGATCAAATCCGGCGCAGGGGGAAGGCCATCGTCGAGGGGTTGTACCTCGATGGCCGATGGATTCGTTGGGCACGCCGAGGCCGTGGGAGCCAGGCAAGCAAATAGCGCCATGAGGCTGCCCACCTGCGAGACCTCGTCCAAACTAACGATTAGTGCATGGGTCAGCACCATGCCGCCGCGGGACGCAGTGGTGTCCAAGAAGGTCCGTGCCAACACGTAGTGCTGGTCCACGGGAAAGCCCCGGACGAACGGAGACCAGACTTGAACACCAGGAGGCACCGCATCCGGCAGGTCAAGCTTTGACGCAATATCAGCGGCCACCAATGCGTCAGTACTCGACGCTCGCAGGCCGTGCCCTCTTCCCTGAACCTCGCCGTAGACAGCTTGCTCGACGCGCATTTCAGGGTGTTTCAGCCATGAGCCGCTGGATGGGCAGTGTGATGTCGCTCTTTCGCTCGCCATCCGGCAGCACCACGTAGCCGAAATCCTCAGGGCCGCGCGTCGCGTAGTCGGCATCAGGCATTGTCATACTCAGCGCCTTCTCAAGCGCGGATAGACCGATGACGCTCGGCGTCATCCAGTTGCTTTGCACGAAAGACCACAGCATAGGCAGCCGTGCCGCCAGTAGATCCGGCGGCAATTCGGTTGTGCGGAGCTCGTCCCAGCAACTGAGCAGGATGGTCAGCCGAGGCTTACGAAGCGGTCGGTCGAGGGAAAACTGCGCCAGGTAGAGCAGCATCTGGAGCAACTCAATTGTCCTGGCCTGATCTGAAGGTTCGAAAGCCGTCGGCTCTTCCTGGGCTTCTGCCGAAGCAAACGACTGTAGTGGCCGCGAGAACAGGTCCTCATCCGAGCGCAGAGAATGCAGTCGAATGAGGACAACCCAATCCGTCGCTTCCAGCACACGTTCACGCCAGGCCGGAGGAATCCGCCGCTGGGTCACCAGATTGCGAACCTGCTCGCCGCCGTAGTCCGGCCAGACGAGCTCCGCCGAGCGCCCCGAGTCGTCTTGAATAGGCCAGACGCTCTCGACATAGCTGTTGGCCGGCGTGTGATCGGTGGCCATGCCTTCAGTCAGACAGCTGAGGGCGGAGGTAAACGCTTCAATGTTGGTCGGTGCACCGTGCATCTTCAAGGCACCGACCTTGACCATCAGACGCTTCAAGAACTGGGCGCCATAGTGCGTCTTACCGACGTTTGACTCGCCGACCAGCAGGATGGTGTGTTGCTCGGCCATCTACTATCTCCTCCCGAAGCGAAAAAGGGGATCGTGGCCGGACGCCTTGGTCGCCGGCAATTCGACTCCAGGCCGCTTCGTTGAAAGAATCCAGTCGAACAGCCTACGGAAGCCCTCCGAAGTCTCCACACCCTCTCGAGGGGCCGCACTCACAGTGAATTCAGGAACGGATAGCGACGCGAAGGCGACCGCGCGTCGGATTTGCGCTTCCATCGCTGGCGCTACTTCGAGGTCTCCCTTGGTCCAGACGAGAGCAAGGGGACGACCGCGAGCATCGGCGATGGCACGCTGAGCGAGCAGTTGGAAGTCATTTCGAGCCGTTCCCATCTTTGGGCCAGAGAGCGCTTGCCGGTCGGCGATGAGCAGTGTGACATCTGCATGCCGAGCAATCCACCGAGCGCCTTCCGCATCTGGAGCGTCCTGGTTGATGGCCCATTTCCTGAACCATTCTCCCGGCGCATCAGCAAAAAGCAGATCGCGCAAGCTCCCATCCTCCCGGCGGAATGCCAAGTGCAGCATGCCTGGAGAGCGTGCGTTGCCACTCGGAGTGTGGGGAGGGAAGCGAGGTGGCTGCGGCCCCGGCTTCCAGCGCATGGATGTCGCTACAGCCTCCCAGCCTGTCAGGGTGTACGAGTTGCTGAAGGCGTGCACCTCGGTGGTAAGGGCGCCGCGTCCTAGGAGCAGATAGAACGAGCCGAGAATCGTCGTCTTTCCTGCGCTCTCGGCCCCAATGATGCCAACCGTGATGGGCTTTCCTCGACCGTTGACGAAGTTCAGGTCGGACTCTCCCATCGCCAGACCGGTCCAGGGGAGCAATACTTCGTCCGCTGTCGTGGTGGCCGCAACTGTCGGATTCGAGACGCGCTTCCATTCCGGGCACAAATCCAGACTGAGGTGACCCAGCGTGCAGGTTGTGTTGTCGTCAGCGAAGCAGTTGTGGTGAGGACACTTGTCCATACACAACCTACTTCTTCTTCGTCCGCTTGCCGGCGCTGGTAGCGCGCGCAGCCTGCAGCTCGCGGAACAGGAAAGTTCCCCACTCGGCGGGAGTCATCATCGCCGACGCATCCACGCCACCGAGCGCACGCAGTGATGTGGCGTCAGTTGCCACCGGCTCTTGGGCGTGTCCAATCAGGGACAGAAGTGGCCCTCGACCGGCTGGCGCGGGTACGTACTGTGCAGCCAGTACCCGAAATGGTTGCATGAATGCGGCTGTCTTGGCGTCTTGAACGAGAGTTGCGACATCGCGCTGACCGCTGCCCTGGCTCTCTGGTTCAGTTGGCAGGCAGCGGATGGCTTCTTTCAAGAAGGCCGATACGCTCGCCGGCGAGTAGGTCGGAACCTGTTCATGCAGGTCTAGCGCCATCAGCGCCGAAGCCTGGAAAACGGGCATCTCCAGATAACTCTGATGGACGCTCGGTGAGTAAAGCGCTTCCTTCCACCACAGCAGGTTGGTGCGACGCTGGAGGCCGGCCGTCGCGCCGCTGAAACTGGCTAGCGCCGCTTCGACGTGTGCAGTGACTGCCTTGGCTAGCGACGTCAGCGGCGCCGAAAGATCGACCGGTGCAGGAGCAAGCTCTTCGGCCATTGCATCCAACGTCTCGGCGATGGCAACGCTCATTTTGTTCGCAAACTCTTGCGACCAAGCCTGCGGGTTGTTGTGAGGTTGATGTTGGTTTGGATTGTTAGCACCCCATGGGCCCGCAGCGGAATGAACCTTCACCTTCAGGGTAGGCCGATCAACGATAGGCGGCTCGAACTCGACCTTGCCTGGCGCCGGAGGCGTGTACTTGAGCGGTTCGACAGAAATCATATCCGGCGTCGCCCACTCCGCTTCCGCACGCGCGTCAACCTTCGTCTCGATTTCGCTGACCGCTTCCCGCCAGATCGGAGCCTCGTCGGCCGTCTCGGAATGGGCAAGGGCGTTACGAGCGGTGTTCACGAAGGCAACGGCAATTGCGTCATCCTCACGAGCGGCCTGAACGATGGCATCAAGCAGGACGGCCCGCAGGACCGTGACCGGACGGCCAGTAAATGCGTTAGATACTGTTTCCCAGCGCTTGCGCAGCGCCCCCATTGCTTCTTCAAGCACGGGATCACCAGGCGGCACGGAGGGATCGGCCGACACCATCGTGAAGTTAGCTGTCTTGGCTGGCGCTTTACGGAGCGCAGCGCTCAAGTCCTTCGCAGTTGTGCGCAGCTTCTCAAGCTTGGAGTCATCGCTGTTGAGATTGATTGCCCCACTTTCGAGGAACCTCATCAGATACTCTTGATCCATCCTCTGCCTCCCTAAGCATTTTCGTCATTTCGGAGAATAATACGCGACTTCCCCTATGTTCATAGCGACGCAAGTAGCAAACGACAGCTCGAAGGTTTAGCTGACTTATGCGACTTGGTATGCGCCGTCGCTGGTGTAACCAAACGCGGCGAGCGTTCACGGGCGGGGCGCTGCATCTCGAACTGCAGCTTTCGGCTCCCGCACACATTGGGTGGGCAAGTCTCAGCGGCTGCAACCAGCCCGTTGCTGAAATTCAAATTCGTCAGGAAGGAGCCGGTAAGGCATGAAATTCGCGGCTCCAAAGCAGTCACATGCAAGCGTCGGCACCTGGCCCAAACTTACTTTTGCGATTGGTTTGGTAGTACAGCGACATATCCAACACCGGGCGAAAGCTTCAGTTCTTCTATGCGGGTTGGGTCAACGCTCCAATGTCCGGCAATTGCCGTTGCATCGCCCTCACTGGGTATCGGTCCGCGTTGGCGTTCAGATATCTTTCTGTAAGCTTCCTTGAACGACAGCCCTGAAGCCACTAAGTGCTCTCTTTCATCTTCATTTTTTTTAGCCATGGAAAAAATGGCTGATGTCGCTTCTTCTGGTGTCATAGCCGACAGATTTGGAAATTTCAGCTGTTTCTCTACAGAGGTTTGCGGACCGGTATTTTCATAGACATCGCCATCTGAGAAACAAAAAAGTCGCTCAATCTCTCCGCCTTTGGCACGAGCCCAGGCTTCAAAGCCAACTACGCGGTAACTTCCAAAAAACTGCACCTCATCAAAGCTTTTTACCAGTGCACCAAACATCGAATTAAATTGACCGTCAATGTCTGCATTGCGCCCTTGCGAACGCCTATCAGGATATGGGAGCGCCAAGCTGACCATTAAGACCCACCCCTTTACCGGTGGAGAAATGAAAACATATCTATCCCCATTCGGCTTATTGTTGAATGAGTAGGCTGCCGCTATGCCACTTGCCCAGTTCGCAGGCTGTAGGTCCTTTAATCCAAGTGTCTCGGCGACGTGCATTGGTTCTTGGGTTTTTACCGCAAACCAACTGGTCTTGAATCCAAAACCCTCTGGCAAGTCAGGCGTTTTGTCAAAAGACGGAGCCGCAACAGCAGGATGCACTGCTGAAGCGATAGTCAAGACCGTCGCGGCCTTCAGAATCTTTTTTAACCACATAAGGGCCTTTCTTCTCGAATGAATGTTGCGTTGAAGGAACGGCTAAACCTGAGCGCCCAACGCCTCCTTTAACAGTGCTAGTAGCTTTCGAGGGTTGTCCAGAGCAATTAGGGCTTCGTACAGTGCCTCGTCGGGAGAGGCCTCGTTCGCAAATCCCACCGCTGCGGCAGCACGGGCTTGCGCAAAGACTGCCTCCGCTTCGACTGAGCCTTGTGCCTGAAGTTGGATATACCGTTCGTCCAGACCAGCGGCGATCGCAGTTGCATCAGTGGTCGTGTCAAACAGTGCGGATGGGACACCAGGGACTAGCCTTGCCACTTGCAATGCGACAAGACGGACAGCCGCGAGGCGTGCGCTGGCCTTTGCACCGGCGAGTTCCAATGCGATTTCTGGTGAGGCTGTACTTAGGCGTTTTTGCATTGTTTATGGCTAGGGGCCGCTCCGAAGCCGACATTGGTCAACGGCTGCTTCTGGCCCAAAGTCATCAATCGCACCACCGGCACAGGATTCACTGCCTGAAATGACGCAGGAAAGTCGACTCTGAGCCTTCACGGTAGCTGATGGCGAGACTGTTGCGTGCTCTGGAGGTTGCCACGTAGAACAGGTTTCGTTCATCCTGGCTAGACCCATCAAACATCCTGGCATTGCAATCCGGGATGAAGATGTGCTGAAACTCTAGGCCCTTCGCGTCTTCGATGGTGGATAGTCTGAACTGATGCCGTGCAGCAGATTCCTTGCGCTTCTGGTGGTCAATGATGTTCAAGGCACCCAGCAGTCCGTCAATCGAGTCATAGTGCTTGGCCACCTCGGCGAAGCTCTCCAGAGAAGAGATGGTTTCCTCTATGTCTCGCTTGGACACTAGAACCTTCTGCGCCATAGCAAGGAAATTCAACGCCCGCACAAATTCGCCAACTCTCTGCGCATCGTTATAAGCCGCGATCTCCAGTGCGGCATGCACAGAAGTGATGAGCTGCTTGTCGGCCTCACCCAACAATGCGTGAAAGACGAAGCTCCTAAAGTTCTGCTCCGTGGCGGACTCTACGGTGTTTTTTGTCTCCTCTGCAGTGCTTGGAACTGGCAGGTTTACGCCAAGGTACTGCCACACCGCCAGTTTGGCCTCAAGCAAGGACTCCGGCATAAATACGGTTTGATGGTCTACCGCAATGGACAGAAGCATCCGAACAAATGCTATCTCCGGGCGTTGCAAGAAAGTCTTGAACCCCACCGTTCGGTAGCCCACACCTTTCAGATGCAAACTGTGTTCCAGCTCCACTGAAGCCCCAGGATGGCGCAACAGAATGGCAAAGTCTTCTTCGACTGACCCGGCGTCACTTTTGTATTTACCGAATAGCTCCAGAATCAAGCCAGCATTGTCTTTGGCATGCTCCGCGCGATGCAGGCTGACTAGGGTCTTCGCAGCAGGGGACGACTGATAGTCCTTCTTGGAAAACAAGGCCAATGGACGTGCCACCTGTTCACCAAATCTGTGCGTCAGGGTGAGCGGAAAACGGGATACGCCGCCAATTTCTCGATCAAGGTCCGGCTCCATGAAATAGGCGTCTGCTCCGTGTTTGCCGTGAATGACTTGGTCACGATCTCCGATCCCCATGAAAGACGCATTCAGATTCTGCTTCAACAAGTGACTAATCACCGTGAACATAGACCAGCTGCAATCGTGCATCTCGTCGAGCACTATCCCCTCCAGGCTCAGATCGAGGGGATGTTTGTCCCCACCCCAGATCGGATCATCCGACAACAGATGCATTGCCATGTCATAGGTCGAGTCACCGACGTACCGGAATCGGGGCACGCATTCCTCGGGATGTGCCGAATCATTCCTCAGCTTTTCGTATTGACGCAGAACCGCCAAAGAGGTGTAGTCGCAGCCTAGGTCAGCAGCTGTCGCGGGGTCATACCGGAAATGGTCACCGTATCGCTGCGGCCCTAAGGTTCCTTTGATGTACGAAAACTCCTCCAGTAAATGCTCCACGGACAAGACACCCGTTCCTTGAATCGAGAAATCGCCGGGGAACCGTTGATCCGAAATCCCACGAGCAATCTGGATTGCATTCAGTACGTAAGGTTTGACTTCCCGCGCGTCGGAATAACTGATAACCGCAGTGCCATCAATTTTTTTCAGGCGTGCAGCACAGAATTCCTCCACCGTACCAAGGCGAATTTTGGAAGTAATGGCTTCGGGCATACCTATGCGACTAAATGCCGCCGAATAGGCCAATACGCCAGGTTTGCTGAAAGCAAGTGCACAGATACGGGAAGGATCAACACCACGATCGACGAGCCGCCAAATCCTCATAGCGGCTGTAGTGGTTTTTGCAGCACCCGCATTTGCCTCCACAAGAATGCGCAAAGACTCGGAGTCCAGTATTTTCTGCTGCTCGTTACTCGGCGTTATTCGCATTACGGGAACTCACCTTTAGGTCCATTGAAGATTCAGTGTAGCGGCGAAATTGAACACTATTCGAAGTAGCCAGGTGGCACTTCAGCCATGGGTTTCCGTCAAGCCGACCTTGGCAAACACAACTGCACTATGCGCCGTCAAAATGTAAAGAGAAAAGCTCCAAAGCAGGCATTCTCCAATGACTGCTCATGCCGCCCAAACCTGCCTCAACATTTGACTCAAAGCGGTAAGTCTCTATGTCGAATTTGGAGTCCAATTCAGTACGCTCAAGTGAGCTGCACCTCTAACATGCAGGCTTATTGGATAGTGAAGGAAGTAGCCACCAGAAAGACAAGCGCAGACAGCTACTTCTTCAGTTTCGTGAATATTTAGGATGCAGCTATGGCCGCTTGAAAAAGCAACCCGAGCTCGCGTTTTTGCTCTACCGTTTCATCCGAAACGCTCGTTTGCACGAGTACTGTCTCTGTTGGCAAGTCAATAAGTACGTGCTGCCCATATGCGCCATGAAATGCAGGCCTGGAACTAACATGAAAACAACTTTGAACTTCGAGTGGTACGACGACTTCACGCGATGGGACTTCCCCATGTCGATACGCAGTAAGGGCTTAACTGAGATCATTTCTTGGATTGGTGCGGACATTGAGGCTTGTGGTGGCGACGCTGCTCAAAAGATGATTCAGCGTCTGCGCGGCATCAAAGTCGGCCAAGAAAAGAAAGGCTACATCGGAACTGGAAATGCGCACAGTATCTTGGCTTTTGATCAAAGCTTGTACCTTCGATGCGAGTTTGACGACGATCTCAAAGTTATCTTGCCAATTGACGAGGCTATCAATGCACTGGTTAGCTACGTTAAATTCAAGAGTGGTGATTGGCGAGACCCCAATTGCCAGCCAGAACCATTTACGGTTTCATACGACTATGAGGGAGCCGAGGCGGAAGCACATTTCGCGGGTACCGGCTTACCCTGGGGGTTATCCGAGCAGGACATCGCATATGACAACGGAAAACTCAATGCGATGGATAAAAAAGGAAAGAAGCGCGGCGGATAGTTGGGGCAAATGGGGGAGTCCCAGCAGTTAGCCAAATAGACTTGGCTCCACCACCGAATATTTGCCCGGTCTATTCGCCCAAAGCAGCCTCCAAGGGGGGACTGGAGGCGATATTAAGCGGCTAAGTACCATCCGCCAGCCGGGCGATGCTGCCAACGGCCGCACCACCCTGGACCGCCAGGCCCGCGTATATTCAGCCACGATTGGTTATGGCGCTGGTGGTAGCGTCAGTGTGGGCGCCACTAAGATCAACAGCGACTATCTGCCAGCCTAGCAAAAGTATTTGCCGGGGAACGGACTCAGCCGCGGTGAGCTTTTGTCACATTCCCTGCACTGCTCAGTTCCTAGCGCTTGTAATCAATCGTCAAAGTCCCCGTAACCGCATTCTTTGCGATCTCATAGTCCGGATTCCAGGTCGCCAAGTTGTGTATACCCATCGCGATTCCCGCAGCCCATCCCCCAATCACCGTTGGTGAAATCGGGATCGCCGCCGCAGCCATCGTGGCCATACGCCCTTTGGTATAGACCCGGCACTTCAGGCCTTTTGACTCAATGACCTTCTCCAAGGTCGCAACCGCCTCAGTCATGTTCAGCCTCCCCACGTCCTCCAATACAAAGGACTTGCGCTGATCAATAAGCTCAGCGACTTTTTCGTTGGAGACGGTGTTGATCGAGTACACAGAGTAGTCCATGGTTTTCAGTTCCTTTAGGTTGAAGCGCGATCCCGCGTGTGATCACTCAAACTCACTTTAGCATGAATGCTACTTAGATTATGTAGACCTAAAATCATCTAAATAAGACGCTCTGGGGGTGCCAGCAACCAAGCCCCCCATTCCCAAAACACTACCCGCCAAAGCCTTGTTTGGCCTGCGTCTTCGCGCCGCGCGGGTGGAGATGGCCTTGTCTCAAGAAGAGCTGGCAGACCAAGCCGATCTGCACCGAACCTACATCGGCCAGGTTGAGCGTGGGGAGCGGAACATCTCCGTCGACAATATGGAAAAACTGGCTGAAGCCGTAGGCAAGGATCTCTGGCGCATGCTGCAACCAGACTCAGATTGAGCTAAACGGCGTCCGGTACTGGACTGGCTTATTTAGTTTTTTGAACAAAAATATTCACCAATTTGCACGAAGCGCATTTGAGCGCTGCGTGCAAGTCACTCGTCCTGTTTGGTTGATCACCCCAGACGTTGCTTGTAGATGTCATCTGCCATGTAGATGGGCATCTCACCCGTGCGGCCCTCTACGTCGGCAACTGTCCTCCGGCGACGCTCTTCCTGATGCATTCCGAGCAAAAAATAGATCAGTGCCGATCTAGCCAGTTTCAGCATACGCAGTGTGCGTTGCTCCAGCTCCGTTACCGTGAGTGAAAATGCCAAATCGTCCTTGAATAGATCGAACCCCTTAGAGATCGAGGGATCAACTGGCACGATCATCGAATGCAGCTTGAGATACTTGTGCTCCAAATGGTTTCGCAGGTCATGACAGTTCCGTGCATCTGGCTCCGTTGTGTCTTTGAGTTCCGAATCAAAAAAGTCCTTGGCCAGCCAGAACAGCCCCCGAAACGGCAAGTTCTCCGTATTTTCAAATTCTGGCTTCAGACTCCCAGTCTTCTTATCTCGCCAGATATGCCGGAAAGAAATCTGCGTGGCTGGAATGCCAAGCTTCATGTAATGGTTCAGAAAAAAAGCCATCTTGTCGAACAGTGAGTAGCTCATCCTAAAGGCCAGCTTCACCTTTTCCGCAGCCACACCAAATACAGGGTAGTCGAGTGTGTTGTACAAGCTTACGTCTCCATCGGAGAAGTGCATGCCTTGCATAGTGACACCCTCGTAATAGAGCCAACGCGCCGAAACAAATTCCTGCTTTAGCTGATTGAAGAGTCCCAGCACAACCGGTTTTTCGTTGAGCGCTGTGACGAAGGTTGGAAGTTGCATCACATCACGTGCAGCAATCGAATATGGTCCGGTGTCATTCAGCGGGTTTAGAAAAAGGCATTGATGCAGACACCAGTGTCGATAGGCCTTCTCCTCTTCGGTATCACCCAATGAGAATCCATCTGGGTTGTACTCTGCGGAGAACGTTGCCAAGTCGATTCGTTTGGCAATGTAGTCAGCGGCCTCCACAAAGCTCGCTTTTAGTCGCGGATCACCGTACTCTGGGTAGTCTCCAAGGCTATTGATGGCGTGCATCATGTCCGTGTGAGCATCGACAGCTAGGACCTCTCTGTGACCACCGTCGTACAGATGCCGCGCGTACGTCAGTTGACCATAGCCACGATTGAAACGCGCCATCCAAAAGTTGGGCTGTTTGTCCAATGCACGTGACCATAACTCGCGTGCCTCAACGAACCGTCCAACGGAATTGAGCTGATTGCCAAGGTTCGTGAGGATTTGGCACTGCATAAGAGTGGACATTTCATCAAATGCACTCCGGTTCAATGCACGCCTCAGCAGCAATATCTGCCGCTCCAATGGCTCCTGCTCCCACGCCCACGTTGTGGTTAGCTTTTGGCGAGCTACCCGGTTGACGTTGGCCCAGGCGTTTGCTCTGTAGTAGTCCAGTTTGACCAGCTCAACACCCGCCACCAGACTAGCCTCCAGCCTGTCAGCCCAGGCGAGCACCTGAGTATTCAGCTCCGGATCTTCAGTGTCCATCGCATGATCGACCAAAAGTGCGATGACATCCAGGGACTCAGTTACCTCAAGCCCATCTAGTGTTTTTAGTGCCAACGCAGCTTCAAGATTCACATCAGCACCTCATGTTGAATGCCTGCTCGTTTAAGCGGCATTGACAGCCCATTTTGACCTGTCCTGCTCATTTTTAATTCGGAACAGTAATAGGTCTTAGCTTTCCTATTCAGGTAGCTGGAACAATGAATCGCACCTTATTGGGCTTGCCCGCCGGCATCACTTCAAAGTGATTTGGAAACTTTTTAAACAGCTTGGTGGAAGTCGCGCTCTTTGCCAGTAGCTTCTGGTCATGCAACAGTTTCGCCACCTCAGCCAAGGGCTGCCATTCACCAGTTTTTAGATTGGGGACTGCAGCGAAGATGCTCGATACAGACAGCTCAACATGTGCCGCCGCTGCGGCCTTCTTGGCAGGAGCCTTCTTAGCCACAACTTTCTTTGCAATCGGTGCAGGAGTTGAAGTTGCCTTTTTAGCCGCTGGTGCTTTTTCTGCCGCCTTCTTAACAGAGGGTCGAGCAGGCGCCACCACCGGAGGTTTGCTCTCTGCGATCTTTGGACTTTCTCCCAGGTTGCCCCCGACGTATAGCACCTGGTCATAGGCAGCCACCGCGTCTTGCGCCATCTTGCTCCGTTCTGTGACACAGATGACCTTGATGCCCTTCTCACGGAGCCGCACCACCAAAGGTAAGAAATCCAGATCCCCCGACCCGATCACGATCTGCGCAGGCCTGGGTGATGTGCATGCCAACTCCATGACGTCCACAGCCAAGGACAGATCTGTCGTGTTCTTCGGTAGCGAGAGATTTGCAAAGGGACGAATGGCCCATGTGCGCAGCGCGTCTGCAAGACCTTTCAGGTTTTCTGCGCTGCCATAGGCCCTTCGAATCGCGATGGAGCCTACTGTCTTTTCAAGTCCGTGGAATGCCTCATCAATCCAAGCAGGCGATGAGAAGTTATCCGCATCAATCAGAAACGCAATCATTTTTCGTTCTCCCTTTGTCCCACTGTACCCCAGTACCTGGGCGAAAACACCCCCCTCCCATGCCAGTCGCCCAGTGGCACGGAAGCAGTGCCCTGGGAGGGATCTGCTTCACCCAAAGTACTCAACTGAGCTTGCTGGCTAGCTTGTCTGAGAGGCTTGTCGCTCCGCCCGAAGCGGCGCCTGGAATTTCAGCTCCACCCTCCGCCGGTGGATAGAACTCCTCCACCACAGCCCCACCCTCCTCCGCAGACTCTTCAAACGCACCAGCTGCAAAGCCTAGGCGCGCCGCATCATCCAGGCCTTGCTGGTCTATCCCCGCAGCCTGGCGAGCTTCATCCAACCGCCTAGCCTCTGTCACTGCCTCAGCCATCCCCATCCCCGCCCGGATGGTCAGATCCACGTAGTAGATCGGAGCCCGGTGTGACTGGGTGGTGGACTTCCCCCGCAGTTTGAGCTCCATGGGGAGCGTTGCCAGCCGTCCACCGGAGATGGCATGGAAGTACTTCAACCGTGCTACCAAGGTGCGGATGGAGTTGTGGCCCGTGGTACGGAAGATGAACGAACCCAGCTCATCCTCATCCCCAATCAACACACTCAGGCGGCCATAGGGCTTGCACAGCCCTCCCTGCCCCATCTGACAACCATCCGGTCCTGGGCATGACAGCTCTTGGATACCGTCAACTGTTGAGCGTTTGCAATGCTCCCCATTGCCCACACACAGTGGCCGCCCAGTCTGGCGATCAAAGTAGTGGTAGCTGGCCCGCAGGTTCAGGTCTGGATCATTGAACATGACGCGCACCGGAATGGAGCGCAGTTTGTTGTTGGCATTGCCGTCTTTTCGGAGGCTTTGGTTCAGCGGGTGCAACATCCAGCCGTCTTTGGTCTGGACTTGGGTGGTAATGGTGAATTCGTCGTCTTTTTCAGGGAGTCGACGTCCGCCTTTCTCGACAACTTTTCCGATGGAGATGCGTCCCACGATGGGGGGTGTAATGGCCAATCCTTTGAGCATGATCGTTTCGTCCTTGTAGGTGAGCAAAAAAATAAGCCCCACTCCGGTCCATCCGGGGTGGGGCTTGTGGGGTTGAAGTAAAAAGTTTGTTGCAGGTCTGGGTTGCCTGGGTTGTCTGGATAGCTCCATCAGTCCTTGGCCAGATTGACCAAGAACCGCCGGCTGCCAGGCCTAGGGATGGCATAAGTCTCTTGGTAGTCCGGGTGGTCAGCCAGGATTTTGGGGAGGTCGATGTCCACCCCGTCCTTGCTGCGTCTCCAGGTGACATCGCCGGTTTCAAACACCGCTTTGGAGGCGTCCCCCATCCGTTGCTGGATACGCTGTTTGAGCAGCGCTTCCAGCTTGGTTTGGGTATCCAGGGTCTGTCGAACTGCCACCAGGTCAGAGAAGGTGGCTGACATTTCCAGATCCTGGCTGAAGTCCACGGTTGATCCGACATCGTTGGGGTACAGACGCCGAAGCGCCTGGTCCGCAGAGTCAGATCCATCCACCGGTGGTGCCACATCCGACTGGACATAGCCCCAGAAGACTTCTTCCAGCTGGATCAGGCGTTCTATCAACAGGTCGTCCCGCTTGATGCGGTGGATCTGCAATTCCTGGCCTCCGATCAGGACTGCGACGTCGGCTGCCCGTTTGCCGGTGACTGCAAGTTGATGTTGTACTTGCAAAACCACGTATTCCGGGACACCGTCTTTCCAGAGACGGGCACCTTGGACACCAGCTGTTTTGCACTCCAGGATCTGGACTTCGGGCACGCCCACCACTTCGCGGTCCAGGTTGGCAAGCATCCAGCCGTGGTCTGGGTGCTGCAGGACAGCGTTGACCTTGCGGACACGGTTGCCCGTGCGCTTGACATAGGACGCGGCAACAATGGGCTCCAACAGAGTGCCCCAGTAGACCGGGGTGGACTCATCATTGACGTCGATGGGCGCAAAGAGGTCATCACGACCGGTTTTCTCCATCCAGAGGGCGAGCTGTGACTTGTAGGGGTTCAGGCCCACGGCAGCTGCTGCATCGGAGCTACCGATCCCGTTTCTGCGAACTGAGAGCCAGTCTTCGCGGCTGAGGTCGTTGGTTTTTACCAGCTTGAGGGCTGGGCGTGGCCGGGCCTCCCGGTCCAGGGCTAGTGCTTTGGACATGGGTTTCCTTTAGGTTGGGGGAATGAAGAAGGTTTGGAGCTACGGTCAGGCCACCAGCTGCATGGCGTGGTCGAGGGCACGTGCTTTGAGGGCAGCACCTTGGCCAAACCAGGCCGAGTCCAGGCGGTAGTCCGTGCTTCTTGCGCGGCGTTCGTGGTCCACGTACTCGGTGACCGCATTGAGCAGTCCCCAAGCAGTACCAGCAGCAGAGTCCAGCGTTGCACCCTTCCCTGCGCCGTCGTAAAGCTCCTGCACCCGCTTCAATGCCCGTTCATTGACCAAACCGCCTTTGGTGTTGGCGGGCTGGTCGGTATGGCACAGGACATTCAAAAAGTAGTTGAGAGATTCGTGGGACTTCACTTTGCGCTCGGAGAGGGTTTTCATGCGATACATAAAACCATCCCAATGCGATACGGCGATACCCAGTTGCTTCTTGACGGCCTGACCATCGAAGCTGGTGCTGTGGGGGACCTTAACGGCACTGGCGGCACCGTTGAGGGCGACCGTCAGGGTGTTGTTGCAGACGACGCGAATAGAAGTCAGGGTTGCGGTGGTGGCCAGAGTGCCATCGCAGCTGGTAGCCAAGAGGATGTAGCCGTTGACCTTGTCTTTGCCTTTTAGGGTGCTTTCTTTACCGGTCTTGGCCAGGGCCCAGAACTTCTTACCTGCCTTCAAAACACCTGCTGTTTCTAGCTCAAAGCCGGAGATTTCTGTCAGGTCACGGTAGAACTCAAGTACGGTTCGTGGCTGCACCACAACATATCTATCAGACACCACAGACAGCGGGGCTTTGGTGTCGCTGCGGTAGAGAACCTTTTGGTCATCGAAGGACATGATGCTGCCCAGGCTGCCTGCTTGCTCGGTCATGTAGCGCACGGGGCTTGAGCAGATCTGCCAGTCCATGCCGGCTTCTTTGGCCCAGACATCAATCGACTGCTTGGGTGGGAGTGCGTTGCCCAGGGAATGCCATGGGGTTTGGCCGACGTAGGCCATGGTTTGAACTTGGTGTGCCATGAGGGGTTCCTTGTGAATGAGGGGGAATGGGGAATGGCTTCGTGAATGAAGCCGGGGAAACGGATAAGCAGACCGATCAATGGACTGCTACTGCTGGAATGCGCTGAAGCTAGGTAGTTGGCGGTTTATTCGGGGGCGCTGAAGACGTGCTCGCAAACCACACACTCCAGGTTGTCCAGCACACGCTGATCCAGTACTGAGCCGATCTTGGCGCCAGCCACTCCGCCCGTGGCAGCGCCAACCAGGCCACCTACCAAAGCGCCGGCCACACAGCCCAGGGCGATGACTGCGGGGCCCCCCATCAAACCAACGGTCATACCGACACGGGCACCAGTAACGGCACTGGTCCAGCCGGTGACGCCGCCTGCGATGACACCAGTAGCGCCACCGACTTTTTTACCGAGGTCTCGGGTGGTGATTCGGGTGGAACCACATTGAGGGCATTGAATACACATGGGGATGCTTTCGTAAATGAAGGAATGACAGACGCACGCCTCCCTGCCATCCCCATAAAGGACAGGCATGGAAAAGTGCGGCACAAAGCCCAGAGCCGCTCAACGAGGTGTTGAGCGGTCTGGTGTGACTACAGCGGGAAATAGAGGGAGATCAGACCCACAGAATGTGGAGCTGGGGTTCAGGCACCTGGATAGGGCTGAATGGGATAGATGGTCAGGCTTGCGGCCTGGTGGTGGTTATTCCCTGCTGGAGGTCAGGGGAAGTATGTGTGGCTGAGTTTTTTTAGGAGGGGGAAAGCGGCGGAGGTCGACCCAAAGCGGAATTCCAAGGGTATCAATCGACTGCCATAAAGCCGACATTGACTATCGTTTGCGGACATTACTGGTGGCCAACTGGAAAGCAGCGAAAACGGTCAAAAAAACTAACTATCGACAATATTGCATTGTCGATAGTCAGCCGCAAATTCGCTGGCGACCATTTCATGTGCTGTATGTCCTGCTGGGACGTTTTGAGGTGCTTCATCGGCGGCATCCGAGGAGATTTCAGGACATGCTGAGAAGGCTCGCGTATCTAAGAGCACATGCTGCGAATGATAGTGGTGTCGGCTGTCTCCACCAACACGGCCGTGGCCGGCCAGGTCTAGCGTCACGCTACTGAATGCCGTGGCCCTGGAAATCGGACTGGGCTCTCCAGATGGTTTCCAGCGCCGAGCGCGTTGCCGCATCCGCAGGGTAAAGGACTTCGAGAGTGAGTTCTGAGAGCGAGACTTCAAGTGGCGTACCGAACATGGTCACTGTGTTGATCAGCGTCAACGGCCCCCAGGGCGTAGCAAGTCGCAGCGGCATAACCAGGGCGCTGTGGCCACTTGGCTCATCATCCGTGTCTGAATGTCCGGCCAATCCCTGCAGTTCATGTAGCAGACGGATAAGCACGGGATCGGCGGTTAAGTCAATCTGACGGGCAAGGCGCGTGAAGATGTAGGAACGCCACTGCGGAAGATTCAGGATCTGCGGAGCGAGTCCCTCAGGATCAAGCGCGAGCCGGAATGCGTTAATGGGCGCATGAAGTAGTCGTGGAGCGACCTGCCCCAAAAGCACCTCAGTCATGCGATTTCTGGCGATCATATTCCAGTGGCGGTCGACAGTGAATGCGGGAGACGGCTCGCTGGCCCGAAGCACCGAATCAACAACTTCCCTGGCGGCAGCCAGTGAGGGATCCTCCCAAGGTCGCTCAGGGAACATCGGTGCGAACCCCCCCGCCATCAGAAGCAGGTTGGTATCTCGCAACGAGAGCTCCAAGTGCCGTGCGAGGCGCATAAGCATGACGCGACTGGGCTCGGCCTTGTCGCTCTCAAGACAACTGAGGTGACGTGTCGACACCTGTGCCTGAGAAGCAAGCTCTAACTGGGTTTGTCCGCGGGCATGGCGCCAGTCGCGCAGCATCTCCCCAGCGGTGCGCCTCAACGGTTGCCCTACGCTTGCATTGTTGCTCGACACACACATTCCTTTATGTTCGAAGTTTGACCTTCTAGGTCATCGACATCATGTCCGGGACCATTCAGCATTCGCCCCTTATCTAACTCATCTTTGGAGAATATATGATTTACAGCGATTTGCTACGGCAGGTGCTGCTTGCGTCGACGGCGTTAATCTTCGTTGCTTTCGCAGGCTGGGCTCTACTGAAGCCGGACTCCCTGGCAAAAGTTCTTGGCTATCAGCTATCTTTGCCGAATGGAGCCAGCGAGTTTGGAGCCATTTATGTGGGAGTGTTCCTGGCCCAGGCACTGCTGTTTGCATTCGCGCTGTTCCGAGTACATGACGCCATCATCGGAGACATCTGCGCCGTATTCCTGTTGGCGCAACCTCTTGGGAGGATCATGCCAATGATCGCGCACGGCGCGCCTAATGGAATGCTCAAAGCGCTGGTTTTGCTTGAAATTTTTGGGGCGGTTGCTTTGCTCAGTGTCCGCCCGCTGCCCTAGGCCAGAAACAGTACGCGGCGCGATCCTTCAAGAAACCACGCCGGTGTCGGCGTGGTGTTGAAACTGATACCGCGCACCGCCTTCTTCGGCCGCTTGTGGCTGGGCTGCACCATGGTCGATGCCGTAGTCTCGCACCTGTTCCTGACCGGTGACTCGTCCATATACGCAACGTATTTCGCGCGCATCGAGTGGCTCCAGCGAGATCAACTTGCGTCGCCTCGCGGCGCGACGACCTCTTCAAGGGCATAGAGGTAACTACAGAAACGATGCCGTCGGTGATACCGGCGGTTGAATTCCAGCGCTGAGACTTTGAAACACGCAATACTGGCGCCGCTCGTCAGTAAATGTTGACGGATTCTCTTTCGTCAGCTATTGTTGACGATATGAACCTGACGCAGCACCTGCCAAACCCAAGTGACATTCCTACAGCCCTTGCGGCGGTGGTCGCACTTCGTCAAGTAGCCGATCAATACGAAGCGCGCGTTGTCACGTTGGCACTGCAGCGTGGCTGGTCTTGGTCTCAAATCGCTGAAGCCTTGGGTGTGTCAAAGCAGGCCGCCCATCGAAGGCTTTCTTACTTGAAAGACTGACTCACCTCAAAAGGATGAAAATGTTAACCGCCCTCAAAAACAAGCTTAATGACGTTGGTACGCTCTCCGCCCTGTGCAAGGAGGCTGAGCGAGTCGCACGTGCCCACGGCAACCAGACGCCAGGGTCTGAGCATTTCCTACTAGCCTCTCTTTCCTTACCAGACGGAACTGCCCGGAGAGCGCTCGCCAGCCTTGGTGCGGCCCCCCAGGCGTTTGAGGAGGCCATACGCTCCCAGTTTGTCGACGCTCTTCGTCATGCAGGGATGGAGGCAGCACCGGATGCCGGACTTCACCTCCCAGATAGCCCCCGCGTCCCCGCTGCTTCAAAACTGTACCGCGCGGCGCCGTCTGGACAAACGATTGTTCAGCGTCTTGCTTCAACCGCTGAGGCCCGCAAGGCTCGCCCGCTTCTGGCTGCAGATGTTCTTCTCGCCGCCGCCGAGGAAGAGTTCTCAATTGCAGCTCGTGCATTGGGCGTGCTTGGCATCAAACCACAGCAACTAATTCGCGCGGCCCGTCAGGAGATTGCGCTCCATGAACAAGGGCAAGGCACGGATTGACCAGAAATGGAGCCGATCGCATGAGCCTGCAATCCGAACTCGACCGCATAGTCGACAGCGAATACGGGCGCGGCGATGCTCACGAGGTTGCGCTTGGTGTCATGGAAGCCGAAACCTGGACCCATGCTTGCAGGGGCAATTGGCAAGGGCAGCCGGTCGGGCCGGAAACCCCGTTTCTGATCGCATCGACCTCAAAGCTGCTGGTCACCGCCATGCTCCTGCAGCTTGTCGGAGAAGGACATCTTGCCCTGGACGATCCGCTTGGACGATTCTTTGCCCCGGGCGAACTCGATGGTTTGCACGTCTTTAAGGGGGCGGACTTCACTGAACGCATAACGCTGCGCCATTTGCTCACACACACCTCTGGTTTGCCCGACTATTTCGAAGGAAAGCGTCGCGACGGATCGACGCTGGCCGCCAGTCTCTTTGCGGGCCGCGACCAGGCCTTTGGTCTGGCAGAGGTGCTGGCATGGACACGCGACGAAATGCACCCATCCTTTCCCCCAGGCACGGGCATGAAAGCCCTCTATTCGGACACGAACTTCTTTTTTTTGACTGAGGTCATTGCGCGTTCGAGGGGGCAGGACATCGACGAAGCGCTGGCCACCTGCATCGCGCATCCGCTAGGCTTGAAGTGCACTGCCTTCTACAAGCGAGGAATGGGCGCGCTACCGTTGCGCTACGGCGCAGGGGTGGTCGAGATCCCCTTCGCGCTTTCGTCGATGCCCGGCGACGGAGGGGCGGTGTCCTGCCTTGGAGATCTGGCCCGCTTCACTTCTGCATTCTTCAACGGTGGATTGTTCTCACGAGCGATGCTGGAAGAGTTTGCACCCTGGAGACGGATATTCTTTCCGCTGCAGGCGGGCACCGGCGTATTGCGCTTTGCCGTCCCACGGTGGCTCCCTCCGTTTCGTCAGGGGCTAGAGTTCATTGGACATTCGGGCATTACCGGCACGCTGGCCTTTTCCTGCCCCTCGCGCGGACGGATCATCGTGGCCACGGTCAATCAGCTCCAGGGCCGCTCCCGCCCCTACAGGATGATGATCAGAGCCGCGTTGGCGTGACGACCGAGGCCGGGTTGCGGTGCGCCAGGTACACAGGAGAGTAAATCACTTTAGAAATCAATAGGCGCGGTTTGTTATGGTCAGCGGCCTGAGGGTGCCTGCTAGCCAGGTGCAAAGGTCAACTGACGAGCAAGCAATTCGCGATCAGCAACGCCGCGCTTAACGGCCACAGGATGAAGGCGTTCAACTGAATCATTCAGTCGGTCCCGACGCTCTGCGTGCTCGCCAGTTCGATGAATGCGCGTCTTTTTGCCGCCGGCTTGCGGTTGCGCTGGCCACGCCGCCACACAACCCCGATCCAGTTATGAGTCGCCCTCAAAATTCGCGTACCTGAAAGCAGTCACTGGCGGATGACCGCACTTGGCCCTAAGCAGAAGCCTCTTTACGCATGAAGCTTAAATAGGACGCCGCTACATCTTTGATGTGAACTATTCCCCCGTCACACTTTGACTGTGGCAACCATACCTTCCAACCGGAGCTTATCCAGATAGTCAGCCCATCTCTGCATCATTTCTCGTCGTGCCGGCAGGTGCGCAGTCCTGTTGTACGCACGGCCATTCGCATCTTTCACAGCGTGCGCCAATTGATGCTCAATCAAGTCAACCCTTTCGTTCAGAACTTCATCCATGATCGTACGTGCCATGGCACGAAAACCATGAGCCGTGTGAACGTCTTGAGCGTAGCCCATCCCGCGCAATGCGGCGTTTATAGTGTTTTCAGACATCGGACGCTCTCCACTCCTCAGACCTGGAAAGACGAACTTTCCTCGCCCCGTTATTTGATTGAGATCTCGCAAAATTGCTTGAGCCTGTAAAGACAACGGAACAAGATGATCAGCGCCCATTTTCATTTTCTTAGCCGGAATCCTCCATTCCGAAGCCTCAAAGTCGAATTCTGACCATTCAGCCATACGCAGCTCTCCAGGGCGGACGAACAACAATGGAGACAACTTCAATGCTGCAACCGTGCAGTGGTGCCCCTGGTAGTCAAAGATTGATCGCAGCAATTGGCCAGCCAGTTTGGGATCTGTAATCGCCGCAAAATTGCCGGGCTTATGCTTGGCCAAAGCACCTTTGAGATCCTGCGTAACGTCCCGTTCTGCAAACCCACATGCAACCGCGTAACGAAAAACTTGGCCGCAAACTTGTTTCACGCGCTGCGTGCTGTCCAACGCTCCCCGGCCTTCCATATGACGAAGGGCTGCCAACACGTCGCGCGGGCCAACGTCTGAAATTGGGATCTTTCCGATATACGGAAAAATGTCCTTCTCCAACCAGTTCGTGACTTTTAGGTGAGTGCTAGCCATGCGATCACCTTGGCTTTTCTTCAACCACTCTTGAGCAACCAATTCGAATGTGTTGCCTGAGGAAATGACCTTGAGTGCTTTTGCCTCCCTCTTGGCTGCGCTTGGATCTACTCCCTGTGCGAGCAACTTTCGTGCTGTTTCTCGGTGCTTCCTGGCCTCTGCCAGTGTCACTTCAGGGTAAACGCCCAACGAAAGCGTTTTCTGCTTGTCTGCGAACCTATATGCCATTCGCCAGTACTTTCCACTGGCACTAATGTGCAAGTACATCCCTCCACCATCTGCGTGTTTATCCCCTGACGGTCGTCCCGAGTACTTGGTGTTTCGAACAAAAGTGTCCGTTAATGGCATGCGCCCCCCCTTGTGTTGGTATCTAGATTGTTGGTAGATGCCTGATACCAACAAAGATACCAACAAATTCATAGGAACTGATGGTATCGCCTGGAACCTCTTCGGACAACAAAAAACCCGCTGCAGCTATAGACTACGCGGGTTTTAGTATGATTTCGTACGAAATAAAACAAGAAAATGGTGCCCGAGACCGGAATCGAACCGGTACGCCCGTTATTCACGAAGCGGCGGATTTTAAGTCCGATGTGTCTACCTATTTCACCACTCGGGCACGTGGGTCTATTGTCAAACAAAAACGCCCCGCCAACCGAGGCCGACGAGGCATTTGTGACCAGATCAATCTGGAGGCGCGGTCCGGAGTCGAACCGGACTAACCGGATTTGCAATCCGGGGCATAACCGCTTTGCTACCGCGCCACTTTGAATAAAAAAATGGAAGTCAAGACTTCCATTTTTTGAATTGGAGCGGGAAAAGAGGCTCGAACTCTCGACCTATACCTTGGCAAGGTATCGCTCTACCAACTGAGCTATTCCCGCATGAACTGACACTGTACTAGAAACGACACTCCAGTACGAAATTGGAGCGGGAAAAGAGGCTCGAACTCTCGACCTATACCTTGGCAAGGTATCGCTCTACCAACTGAGCTATTCCCGCGTTTCAAGCCTCGAATTATAGCCTACTTTTTTAGCCTAAGTCCACTCCGACTCAAAAATGCCAGCACTTAGTGTTTGACGGACTCATCCAATTGCACGGCAGGCGCAATGGCAGCCACTGCCGTCGCGGGCAGCACCTCTTCGTCCGCAAGGGGAATGGGATGGCTTTCCAGCGCCAGCTCCAACACCTGGTCAATCCAGCGCACCGGCACAATCTCGAGACCGTTCTTCACGTTCTCAGGAATGTCCTGCAGGTCCTTGGCGTTCTGCTCAGGAATCAACACAGTCTTGATGCCGCCACGCAGCGCGGCCAACAACTTTTCCTTCAAGCCACCGATTTCCGTGATCTCACCGCGCAGGGTAATTTCACCAGTCATCGCCACATCGCCACGCACAGGAATGCCGGTTAATGCGGACACAAACGCAGTTGCCATCGCAGCACCGGCGCTGGGACCATCTTTGGGGGTCGCACCATCGGGCACGTGGATGTGGATGTCTTTCTTCTCAAACACCTCGTCCTTGATGCCCAAGCGGCGTGAACGGCTGCGCACCACCGTACGTGCAGCCTCCACAGACTCCTTCATCACATCGCCCAAAGAACCGGTACGCGTGATGATGCCCTTGCCAGGTGTTAATGCGGCTTCAATGGTCAGCAAATCACCACCGACTTCCGTCCATGCCAGGCCGACGACTTGGCCAACCTGGTTCTGTTCTTCAGCGCGACCATAGGTGTACTTGCGCACACCCAAAAAGTCGTTGAGGTTGTCTACGGTCACCACCACCTGCGGCGTCAGCTTTTTGAGCAACAGGCCCTTGACCACTTTACGACAGATTTTGGAGAGTTCACGCTCCAGCGAACGCACACCGGCTTCCCGCGTGTAGTAACGCACGATGTCGCGCACCGCGTCTTCCGACACGGCCAGCTCGGAAGCCTTTACACCATTGTTTTTCATCTGCTTGGGCAGCAGGTAGGTGATAGCAATGTTCGTCTTCTCGTCTTCGGTGTAACCCGAGAGGCGAATCACTTCCATACGGTCCAACAGGGCCGGAGGAATGTTCATAGAGTTGCTGGTGGCCACAAACATCACATCGCTCAGGTCGTAGTCCACCTCCACGTAGTGGTCGCCAAACTTGTTGTTTTGCTCGGGGTCCAACACTTCCAGCAGCGCGCTGCTAGGGTCACCCCGGAAGTCCGTGCCCAGTTTGTCAATTTCGTCCAGCAGGAACAGTGGATTACGGGTGCCAACCTTGGACAAGCTTTGCAGGACCTTGCCAGGCATCGCGCCGATATAGGTACGGCGGTGGCCACGGATCTCGG
The DNA here is from genome assembly GCF_002943465.1 of Rhodoferax sp. TS-BS-61-7. Taxonomy (GTDB): domain Bacteria; phylum Pseudomonadota; class Gammaproteobacteria; order Burkholderiales; family Burkholderiaceae_C; genus Allorhodoferax. The sequence continues at coordinate 163,085 of NZ_PTQY01000002.1, read as the reverse complement.
CCTCGTCCCGCATGCCACCCAGGGCCATGCGCACGTACTTGCGTCCTGTGGCCTTGGCAATGGACTGCCCTAGGGACGTCTTACCCACGCCAGGAGGGCCTACCAGGCACAGGATGGGCGCCTTGACCTTGTCCACGCGTTGTTGCACTGCAAGGTATTCCAGGATGCGGTCCTTGACCTTGTCCAAGCCGTAGTGGTCTTCATTCAGCACATTCTCGGCATTCACAAGGTTGTGCTTGATCTTGGTTTTGGTCGTCCAGGGCAAGCCGGTCAACACCTCGATGTAGTTGCGCACCACGGTGGCTTCGGCCGACATGGGCGACATCAGCTTGAGCTTCTTGAGCTCGGCCTCGGCTTTCTTCAAAGCCTCTTTGGGCATCTTGGCGGCCTTGATCTTTTTCTCGATCTCTTCGATGTCCGCACCGTCTTCGCCCTCGCCCAGTTCCTTCTGGATGGCTTTGACCTGCTCATTCAAATAGAAATCGCGCTGGTTCTTCTCCATCTGGCGCTTCACGCGGCCACGGATCTTCTTGTCGACATTGAGAATGTCAACTTCGCGTTCGATTTGCTCGAACAGGTTTTCCAGGCGGTCTTTCACCTGCGGCAGGCTCAGCACGGTTTGTTTGCTGTCCAGCTTCAGAGGCAAGTGCGCCGCAATGGTGTCGGCCAAGCGGCCGGCATCGTCGATGCTAGAAATGGAGGTCAGGATTTCAGGCGGAATCTTTTTGTTGAGTTTGACGTATTGGTCAAACTGCTGCATCACCGCCCGACGCAGGGCCTCCACTTCGCTAGCGGCCTTGCGGGCTGCATCGCTGCTCTCGTCGGGAGCTTCAATCGGCGTGACATTGGCGGTGAAGTGCTGCTCCCCTTCCACAATCTCGTTCACAGTCGCACGCTGGTGCCCTTCCACCAACACCTTCACGGTGCCATCGGGCAATTTCAGCATCTGCAGAATGGTGGACACGCAACCCACATCAAACATGTCAGACACCACAGGATCGTCTTTGGCAGCCGCCTTCTGGGCTACCAGCATGATACGGCGGTCGGCTTCCATCGCGGCTTCCAGCGCCTTGATGCTCTTGGGACGGCCCACAAACAGGGGGATCACCATGTGGGGGAAAACGACCACGTCACGCAGGGGCAACAGTGGCAAGTCAATGGGGGTAGCAGGCAGGGGTGTGTGGCCAGACATGGGAAACCTTTTCGTTACCTGTTGAATATGGACCGAGTTGCCTGAAATTCAAGCGCACTGCCATTATGGGTGGCAACTTCGCCTGCGATTTCAGGTGTACTCTCCCAAAAGCCCTGTTAATTGGACCCTTGGGCGGAAATGCATTACGCCTTCTTGGCCGACTCGCGGTAAACCAGCAATGGGGGCTTGTTTTCTTCGATGGTGGACTCGTCCACCACCACTTTTTCCACGTTGCCCGCATTGGGCAACTCGTACATGGTGTCAATCAGCGACTGCTCCAGAATGGAACGCAGCCCACGTGCACCAGTCTTGCGTGCCAGAGCGCGCTTGGCAATCGCCTTGAGGCCAGCAGGGCGGATTTCCAGCTCAGCGCCTTCCATGGCCAACAGCTTGGCGTATTGCTTGACCAGCGCATTCTTGGGCTCGGTCAGGATTTGCACCAGCGCATCTTCAGTCAGCTCGGCCAGGGTCGCCACCACCGGCATACGGCCAACCAGTTCGGGAATCAAACCGAACTTGATCAGATCTTCCGGCTCCACTTCCTTGAACACCTCGGTCAAGGCGCGCTGCTGCTTGCTCTTGACGGCAGCACCAAAGCCAATCCCCGAAGACTCGGTACGGCGTTCAATGACCTTTTCCAGGCCCGCGAACGCACCACCGCAAATGAACAAGATGTTAGTCGTGTCGATCTGCACAAAGTCCTGGTTGGGGTGCTTGCGCCCGCCCTGGGGCGGCACGCTGGCCATGGTGCCTTCGATGAGCTTGAGCAAGGCCTGCTGCACACCCTCGCCTGACACGTCACGCGTGATGGATGGGTTGTCGGACTTGCGCGAAATCTTGTCAATTTCGTCGATGTAGACAATGCCGCGCTGGGCGCGCTCCACATCGTAGTTGCAGCTTTGCAGCAGCTTGAGAACGATGTTCTCCACGTCTTCGCCCACATAACCGGCTTCGGTCAGCGTGGTGGCATCGGCCATCACAAACGGCACATCGAGCATCCGCGCCAGCGTCTGGGCCAGCAGGGTTTTGCCGGAACCGGTGGGGCCAATCAACAAGATATTGCTCTTGGCCAACTCCACGTCGTCCTTCTTGGCTTTTTCCTTGTGTTTGAGGCGCTTGTAGTGGTTGTACACCGCCACTGCCAGCGTACGCTTGGCGGGCTCCTGGCCAATCACATAGTTGTCCAGATTGGCCTTGATGTCAGCGGGGGTGGGCAGGTCGCTGCGCGCGTCCTTGCCTTCGGTCGTGGCGGGCAGTTCGTCGCGGATGATCTCGTTGCAGAGTTCGATGCACTCATCGCACACAAACACCGATGGGCCGGCGATCAGCTTTTTGACCTCGTGCTGGCTCTTGCCGCAGAAAGAGCAGTACAAGGTTTTTTCGCCGGTTGCGCCTTTTTTCTCGGCCATGTGAAGTCTGCCTTTTTCGCTAAGTTAAGCAATGATAACCAAATAAAAACGGTGCCTTTCCAGCAGAAAGACACCGTTGGGAGGGCTAAAAGCCGCTCAATCAGGGGCGCTTGGCGATCACCTGGTCCACCAAGCCATACTCTTTGGCTTCGTCGGCAGACAGGTAGTAATCACGTTCGGTGTCGCGCTCGATCTTCTCCAGCGGTTGGCCCGTGCGCTCTGCCAGGATCTTGTTGAGCTGCTCGCGGGTCTTCAGAATTTCGCGAGCATGAATCTCAATCTCGGTGGCTTGGCCTTGTGTACCACCCAAAGGCTGGTGAATCATGACCTTGGAGTTGGGCAGCGAGAAACGCTTGCCTTTGGCGCCTGCAGCCAGCAGGAATGCGCCCATGCTGGCGGCCATGCCGGTACACAGCGTGGAGACATCGGGCTTGATGAAGTTCATGGTGTCGTAAATCGCCATGCCCGCACTGACCGAACCACCGGGGGAGTTGATGTAGAACGAGATGTCCTTGTCAGGATTTTCGCTCTCCAGGAAGAGCAGCTGCGCCACCACCAGGTTGGCGGTCTGGTCGTTCACCGGGCCGACCAGGAAGATCACGCGCTCCTTGAGCAGACGTGAATAGATGTCGTAGGAGCGCTCACCGCGGCCCGACTGCTCGATGACCATGGGAACCATGCCCAATGCCTGCGTTTCCATTGCGCCGGACATTCCATATTTCACGTTCATAAGCTCTCCAAATTGAATGGTGTAACTGTACCGAAAAAACCTGACCCTCCATGCAAATGGGGCTTGACCGCCGGACTGCAAGTCCCGCGCAAGCCCCATTTCCGATTCAGCGTGCCAAGCACGCCAATCGCATGGCCAATCAGTTCTGGCCCATCAGCTCGTCAAAGGAGACCGACTTGGCAGTCACTTTGGCCTTGGCCAACACGAACTCGGTCACGTTGTTTTCGATCACGATGGCTTCGACTTCAGCCATGCGGCGGTTGTCACCAAAGTACCAACGCACCACGTCAGCAGGCTTTTCGTAGCTGGCAGCCAGCTCGTCCACGTGGGCCTTGATCTGCTCGGGCTTGGCGGCCAGGTCATTGGCACGCACCAGTTCAGCCACCACCAGGCCCAAACGCACACGGCGCTCGGCTTGGGGACGGAAGATGTCGTCAGGGATGGGGGCTTTGTCCGCATCCTTGATGCCGCGCTGCTTCAGGTCTGCACGGGCGTTTTCGATCATGCGGTCCAGTTCAGCTTGCACGCTGGACTTAGGCAGGTCTAGTTCAGCCTTGGCAACCAACGCGTCCATGGCGGCTTGTTTGTTGCGTGCCAGCAGGCGGTGCTTGACTTCGCGCTCCAGGTTTTTGCGGATGTCGGCGCGCAGGGCTTCCACGGTGCCTTCGGCAATGCCCAGAGACTTGGCCAGTTCTGCGTCCACGGCGGGCAGGTTGGCTGCTTCGAGCTTCTTCAGGGTCACCATGAAGTCGGCAGTTTTGCCGGCCACGTCTTTGCCGTGGTAGTCAGCGGGGAATGCCAGGGGGAAAGTCTTGCTTTCACCGGTCTTCATGCCGCGGGTTGCGTCTTCAAATTCTTTGAGCATCTGGCCGTCGCCCAAGATGAACTGGAAGTCATCGGCCTTGCCACCGGAGAACACTTCGCCGTCCATCTTGCCTTCGAAGTCCACCGTCACGCGGTCGGTGTCTTGCGCAGCGGTGCCTTGGGCACGCTGGGCGAAAGTGCGGCGCTGCTTGCGCAGAATTTCGATGGTTTTGTCGATGGCTTCGTCGGTCACATCAGCTGCCAACTTTTCAACTTCGGCGGCGGCCAAGTCACCGATCTTGACTTCGGGGAACACTTCGAACACGGCGTCAAAGGCCATCTGGCCTTCGGGAGCGGCTTCGCTCTCGGTGATCTTGGGCTGGCCGGCCACGCGCAGCTTGGCTTCGTTGGCGGCAGTGGCGAAAGCCTCGCCCACCTTGTCGTTCATCACTTCGTAATGCACGGAGTAACCGTAGCGCTGTGTCACCACGTTCATGGGCACTTTGCCTGGACGGAAACCGTCCATCTTCACGGTGCGGGCCAGCTTGCGCAGACGGCTGTCCACTTCAGTCTGGATCACGCCCACGGGCAGGGTCAAAGTGATCTTGCGCTCCAGCTTTTCCAGAGTTTCTACAGTAACGGCCATGACTAACTCCTAATTTTGGTTTTGGCAGGACTTTCACCTGCGGCATCGTTCAAAGATGCCTATTTAAAGGTTGGTGCGCGGGGGGGGACTCGAACCCCCACAGTGTTGCCACCGTCAGGACCTAAACCTGGTGCGTCTACCAATTTCGCCACCCGCGCAAAAAACAGAAATGGGAGGCCAGGTGCGCTTGCAGGGGGTACCCGCAAGGCCTAGACCACCCATTTGAAATCGGTCAGCCCGCTATTTTAACCTGCGGAAAGACCGGCTCCGTTTAAACCGGGGTTGGCACCTCACGCTTCACGCGAAACCAGGCGGCGTACATGGCCGGCAAAGCCAGCAAGGTCAGCACAGTCGCTACGATCAACCCGCCCATGATGGCCACGGCCATGGGGCCCCAGAACACCGAGCGGGACAGCGGAATCATGGCCAGCACCGCAGCGGCAGCCGTCAGCACGATGGGGCGCAGGCGCCGCACGGCCGACTCCACAATTGCGTCCCAGGCCGGAATGCCTGCCGCCCGGTCCTGCTCGATCTGGTCAATCAGGATCACCGAGTTACGCTGGATCATGCCCATCAGGGCGATCACCCCCAGCAAGGCCACGAAGCCAAACGGACGGCCCAGCAGGATCAGCGCGCCCGCAACCCCGGCAATACCCAGCGGCCCGGTGATGAACACCAGCAGCGCGCGGCTGAAACTCTGCAGCTGCAGCATCAGCAGGGTGAAGGTCAGGAACAGCATGATGGGCACACCCGCCACGATGGAGGCCGAGCCCTTAGAGCTTTCCTCCACGGCACCAGCCACTTCAATGCGGTAGCCCTGCAGGTCCGCCTGTTGCCACTTGGTCTCCAACGCTTTGAGCTGGGGCATCAGTTCAGCGGTCACCGTAGCGCCCTGCAGGCCTTCCACAATGTCGCCCTGCACGGTGATGGCGTAGTCGCGGTTTTCGCGCCACATCACCCCGGGCTCCCAAGTGAACACGGGTTTGGCAATCTGCGTGAGCGGAATCGACTTGCCACTGGCCGTGGGCAGGTAGGCGTTGGCAATGTCGGTAATGGCGTTGCGCTCGTCCAGCGGCTGGCGCAGCACGATGTCGATGAGTTTGTCACCCTCGCGGTACTGGCCCACGGTGGTGCCGGCCAATACAGTTTTGGACGCTTGCGCGATGGACTGGCTGGTCACGCCCAGGGCGCGGGCCTTGGCCTGGTCCACTTCCAGACGCAGCACCTTGACCGACTCGTTCCAGTTGTCGTTCACACCCCGCATATTGGGGTTGGTGCGCACCACGGCCTTCACCTCGTCAGCACGCTCGCGCAGCGCAATGGGATCGGGGCCGACCACGCGGAACTGCACCGGGTACGGCACAGGTGGGCCGTTGGGCAGCAGCTTGACGCGGCCGCGCACCTCGGGAAATTCGGCCGCCAACAGGGCCGGCAACTTCACACGCAGCGATTCACGCACCTTCAAGTCTTTGGGGATGATGATGAACTGCGACACGTTGGTCTGCGGGAACACCTGGTCCAGCGGCAGGTAAAAACGCGGCACGCCCGAACCAATCCAGGTGCTGACAGTGTTCACGCCCTCTTCCTGCATCAGGCGTTGTTCCACGCGCTGGGTCACTTCCTGGTTGGCCGCAAAGGACGTGCCTTCGGGGAACCAAATATCTACCAACACCTCAGGGCGGCTGGAGTCGGGGAAGAACTGCTGCTGGACCTTGCCCATACCCACAATTCCCAAGGCAAACACCAAAATGGTGGCGCCAATGGTCAACCAGCGGTGCTGCACACACCAGTTCACCGTCTTGCGGAAGATGTTGTAGAACGGCGTGTCGAAATGTTCGGCGTGCACACTTTCCTCGCCCGCAATGTGCTTGTGCTCCTTGAGCAGCAGCGTCCCCAGGTAGGGCACAAAGTACACCGACACAAACCAGCTCAGGATCAGCGCCAGCACGGTGACGGCGAAGATGGCAAAGGTGTATTCACCGGTGGTGGACTTGGCCAGACCGATGGGCAGAAAGCCCACGGCGGTGATCAGCGTGCCCGTCAGCATGGGCATGGCAGTCACTTCATACGCAAAAGTGGCGGCGCGTACCTTGTCGTAGCCCTCCTCCATCTTGCGCACCATCATTTCCACCGCAATGATGGCGTCGTCCACCAACAGCCCCAGCGCAATGATGAGCGAACCCAGCGAAATTTTGTGCAGGCCAATGCCCCAGTAGTACATGCCCAGGAAGGTCACGGCCAGCACCAGCGGAATGGTGATGCCCACCACCAGTCCGGGGCGGATGTCCAGAATCCAGCGGCGCCACAGCGGGTTCTTGCCGGGGCGCTTGTGCAGGCCCAATGCAATAAAACTCACGGCTAGCACAATCACCACCGCTTCAATCAGCACCTTCACAAACTCACTGACCGAGGTGGACACCGATTTGGGTTGGTCCTGCAGCTGCACCAGCTTGATGCCGGCCGGCAGGTCTTTCTCGATGCCCTTGAAGACCGAGTCCAGCGCATGGCCCAGTGCAATGATGTCGCCGCCCTTGGTCATGGAAACGCCCAGCGCAATCACCTCTTTGCCCTGGTGGTGCACCTTCACGGATGGGGGGTCCACATAACCTTTGGCGATGGTGGCAATGTCTTTCAGCTGCAACTGGTTGCCCGAGGCGCCACGGATCGGCATAGCCTGCAGCTCTTCCACCCGGTTGAACTGGCCACCCACGCGCACTTGCACCACGTCCAGCGGGGTTTGCACCGCGCCGGCGGATTCCACCGCGTTTTGCTGACCCAACTGGGCCAACACCTGGTTCAGGTCCAGCCCGAGCTGGGCCAGGCGTTTCTGGGAGATTTCGATGTACAGCTTCTCGTCCTGCGCACCAAACAGCTCCACCTTGGCCACATCGGACACGCGCAGCAGGCGCTGGCGCACGTCGTCCGCAAAGGTCTTGAGCTCGGCGTAGTTGAAGCCATCGGCCTCCAGCGCATAGATCACGCCATACACATCGCCGAAGTCGTCGTTAAAGAAGGGGCCGACTACACCGCCGGGCAAGGTGCCTCGGATGTCGCCCACCTTCTTGCGCACGCTGTACCAGACGTTGGGCACATCCGACGGTTTGCTGGAGTCCTTGATCTGGAAAATGATCTGCGACTCACCGGGCTTGGAGTAGCTGCGGATCTTGTCGGCATAGGGCACCTCTTGCAGGGTGCGCTCGATCTTGTCGGTGACCTGCTCGGCCACCTGCTGCGCCGTGGCGCCGGGCCAGTAGGTGCGCACCACCATGGCACGGAAGGTGAACGGCGGGTCTTCGTCCTGCCCCAGCTGGAAGTAGGAAGCCACGCCCAGCAACAGCAGCACGATCATCAGGTAGCGCGTCAGCGCCGCGTGGTCCAAGGCCCACTTGGACAGGTTAAAACCGGCTTTGGGTTCGTCGAGGTTCATGCCAGCCTCACTTCGCAGCGGTGTCGCTGGTGGCCTTGGCCACTGCGGGTGCTACGGTTTCAGGAGCTGCTTGCGCAGAATCCACGGGGGTTGCAGGCACTTTTCCCTTGTAAATGGAGACCTTCTGGCCAGGCGACAACACATGCACACCGGCGGTCACCACCTGGGTGCCGGGCTGCAGGCCATCAGCCACCACCACCTCGTTGCCGTCGGCCGTGGCCACGGTGATGGGCTGCAGCTTCACGGTCATGCTGGCGCTGTCCAGCACCCACACCGCGGTGGACTTGCCACTTTGCACCAGCGCGCTGGTGGGCAGCTTGACCACTTGCACCCCGCTGCGATCAAACGCCTGCGGCACCACCGACACCGTGGTGCCCAGCGCCAGCGTGTCCTTGCTGTCCAACGCCACCTTCACCACAAAGGTGCGCGTCACCGGGTCGGCACTGGCCGCTACTTCGCGCACCACACCCTTCACGGTGGTTTTGCTGGCCCACACCTTCACGTCCACGGCGGAGCCGGCCTTGATCATCGCCACCTTGTCTTCTGGCACCGAGAACACCACGTCGCGCGGGCCGTCCTGGGCAATCTGCACCACCGGCGTGCCGGCGCTCACCACCTGGCCGGGTTCGGCGTTGATGGCAGTCACCACACCGGCCATGTCCGCCACCAAGGTGGTGTACGAGGCCTGGTTGCCCTGGCTGTTGAGCTGGGCCTGGGCCTGGTCGAGCTGGGCTTGGGCGGCTTTGAGCGTGGTTTCGCGGCGCTCCAGTTCGGCGCCGCTGATGAAATTCTGGTCGCGCAGTTCCTTGAAACGCTTGAAGTCTGCGGCGGCCAGGTCGCGGTTGGTGGCGGCAGCGGCCACTTGGGCACGGGCGGCCTCGGTGGCCAGTTTGTAATCTTGCGGGTCCAGCTGAGCCAGCACCTGGCCGGCTTTCACCATTTGGCCCAGCTCCACCGGGCGGCGCACCAGCTTGCCGGCCACCCGAAAGCCCAGGCGGGACTCAACCCGGGGCCGCACTTCGCCTGAAAACTCGGCCCCCGACTGGATGCTGGCCATGCCCACGGTGCTGACCTTGACCGCACGCACCGGCTCTTCCGAGGGGGCGGGCTTGGAGCAAGCCGTGACGAGCAGCGCGGTGGCAAGCACGGCGCCTGCGGTGTACAAAGTTCTGGTTGGCATGGTGGTGGCGAGGGGTAAGAAGAGAAAACATACGGTGCCGGGCAAGCCGCCCGGCACCACTAATGACCAATTGGTTAGTAATTTAGGGTAAGCCCTGATATTTGTCAAGGCGAGGTAAAGCAAACAGGCCCAAAGGCACAATGGCGCCCATGCCAAGCCCCCTGCCCGCAGCGCCCGCAACTGCCGCCCCCATCACCCATTACGAAAACTTTCCGGTCGCTTCCTGGCTCTGCCCGCCGCACCTGCGCGCACCGATTGCCGCCATCTACCACTTTGCCCGCACGGCGGACGACATTGCCGACGAAGGCGACGCCAGCCCGGCCGAGCGTTTGGCCAGCCTGCAGACCTACCGCCAGGCGCTGCAACAAGCCACCGACGGTGGAGCGGCCTTTGCCGACTGGCCCCAGGTGTTTGCCCCGCTGCAGGGGGCAATTCAACAGCACGCCCTGCCGGTGCAGTTGCTGCACGACCTGCTGGACGCGTTTGTGCAGGACATTGAGAAAACCCGCGACGCCGCGGGTTACGCCGACGACGCCGAGCTGCTGGACTACTGCCGTCGCTCAGCCAATCCGGTGGGCCGCCTGCTGCTGCACCTGTATGGCGTGCACGGCACGCAGGCGCTGGCCGAGAGTGATGCCATCTGCACCGCCCTGCAACTCATCAACTTCTGGCAAGACCTGAGCGTGGACATTCCGCGGGGTCGCTACTACCTGAGTGACGCCGCGCGTGCACGGTTTGGTGTGCCGCAGGCCGACATTTTGGCCCGGCGCCAAACCCCGGACGCTACTAAATTAATAGCTGCTTGCGCAGATGCAGCAAGGGCTAGCATGCTAAAAGGCTCGCAACTGGTGCATCGCCTACCGGGCCGTGCGGGTTGGGAGTTACGCCTTGTGGTGCAAGGCGGGCTGCGCATTTTGGACAAGATCGCCGCGCTGGACTACACCACACTCACGCAGCGTCCCGTGCTGCGGGCTTGGGACTTTCCCCTACTGCTGTGGCGCGCTGCACGTATGTAAGCGTGCTTCAATCACGGCCATGCCTGCGCCTGCGCCACAAGAACAACAAACCGAACCCCGTTGGACCCGCCGCCAATCCCTTTTGCACATCGCCAGTGCGGGCTGGGCGCTGGGCAGCACACCGCCCGGCCTGGCCCAGGTGGCCCCTCTTGCGGTGGTCTACCCCAACCTCAACGGCAACGGCGCAGACAACCTGGGCTACCGCGTGCTGGAACTGGCACTCCAACGCGCCGCCAGACCCTACTCACTGCTGCTGCACCCCGTGGCAGTCAACGACGAACGCGCACGCGCCATGTTGCGCCGCGGCGAGGTCAACGTGGCGGACTTTGGCTCTGGCGGAGAGTTCGAAAAAGCCTTCAACGCCGTCTACTTCCCCATCGACCGCGGCCTCCTGGGCTACCGCATCAGCCTGATCCACTACAGCCTGGAACACGAATTCGCCCGCGTGGGCAGCCTCACGCAGCTGCGCCGTTTTCGCGCTGGCCAGGGCCTGGGCTGGTCCAACAACGCCATCATGCAGGCCGCCGGTATCTCGGTGGTCACCGGCCCCACGCTGGAATCGCTGTTCCCCATGCTGGAGGCCAAACGGTTTGACTTTTTGCCGCTGGGCCTGAATGAGGTGTACGGCTTCTCCGAGCAGTACGGCGACTTTGCACCGTCCATGCTGGTGGATGCCCACAACTTGCTGGTGTACCGCTTTGCCCGCCTGTTTTATGTTCGCCCCGACAGCGCCGAGCTGCATGCGACCATCTTGCTGGGCCTGCGGCGTGCTTTTGCCGATGGATCGTTCCAACGGCTGCTGAACAACGACCCTTCGGTGCGCCGCGCCCTGCTGCGCGCCAAGCTCTCGCAGCGCAACGTCATCACCCTGGACAACCCGCTGCTGACCGAGGCCTTCCGGGCCATGCCGGACGAGTATTTTTTCAAGCCCGGCGAATTCAAATGAAGCGCTGCGGGATGTAACAATCCCCGCCATGACCCCAGAGCAATACGTCCAGGACAAAGCCGCCGCCAGCGGCAGCAGCTTCTACTACGCCTTTCTGTTTCTGCCCGCACCGCGGCGCGCCGCCATCACCGCGTTTTATGCGTTCTGCCGCGAGGTGGACGACGTGGTGGACGAGATGGTGGACGCCGGCGTGGCCGCGACCAAGCTGGCCTGGTGGCAGACCGAGGTGGCCCAGTCGTTTGCAGGCAACCCGGTGCACCCCGTGATGAAGGCGCTGATGCCCCACACGGCGCTGTATGGCATCGAGGCGCGCCACCTGCTGGGCGTGATCGAGGGCTGCCAGATGGACCTGGAGCAAACCCGTTACCTGGACTACCCCGGCCTGCAGCGCTACTGCCACCTGGTGGCCGGCGTGGTAGGCGAAGTGGCGGCGCGCATCTTCGGCCAGACCGATCCGCAAACCACCGCCTACGCCCACAAGCTGGGCCAGGCCCTGCAGCTCACCAACATCCTGCGCGACGTGGGCGAAGACGCGTTGCGCGGCCGCATCTACCTGCCGGTCAACGAGCTGCAGCAGTTCGACGTGAAGGCGCACGAGATTCTGAAGCGCACCTACTCCGACCGCTTCACCGTGCTCATGAAATTCCAGGCGCAACGTGCGCAAGCGCTGTACGACGAAGCCCTGGCCCTGCTGCCCGCGGATGACCGCCGTGCGCAAAAACCCGGCCTGATGATGGCCAGCATCTACCGCGCCCTGCTGCGCGAGATCGAGGCGGACAACTTCCAGGTGCTGCACCAGCGCGTGGCACTCACGCCGCTGCGCAAGTTGTGGCTGGCGTGGAAAGTCCAGGCCCTCGGCCGTCTATGAACAAGGCCCCCACGGTCGCCCACTGCGTGTGGCTCCCTGCCCCCCAAGGGGGCCGCGTTTTGCCTTGGGACGGCCCGGCGGCAAAACCTGCTTCAGCTTGCCTATGCGCGTAGCCATCGTCGGTGCCGGCTGGGCCGGTATGGCGGCGGCTGTGACGGCCACGCAAGCAGGCCACCACGCTACAGTTTTTGAAGCAGCCCGCGCAGTCGGCGGGCGGGCTAGAGCCCTGAATGGCACCTTGCCCGACGGCACGCCCGTGGTGCTGGACAACGGCCAGCACATCCTCATTGGCGCCTACTCCGAGACACTCAAGCTCATGCGCACCGTGGGTGTGGACCCACAGCAAACGCTGCTGCGCCTGCCGCTCACGCTACTTTTCCCCGATGGCGACGGCTTGGCCCTGCCCAACTGGCCGAGCCCGCTGGATGCGCTGGCCGGCATTGCGCATGCCAAGGGCTGGACCTGGGCTGACAAATGGAGTTTGTTGCGCGCCGCCACCGGCTGGCAGTTGGGCGGCTTCGCCTGCGCGCCACAAACTAGCGTGGCCGACCTGTGCCGCACGCTCACGCCCACCGTGCTGGCCACCATGATCGACCCGCTGTGCGTGTCCGCCCTCAACACACCGGCCGCGCGCGCCAGCGGCCAGGTGTTTTTGACCGTGCTGCGTGATTCACTGTTTGGCGGGCGCGGCAGCTCCAACCTGCTCTTGCCCCGCGCCGACCTGGCCACGCTGTTCCCCCTGGCCGCGGCCGACTGGCTGCAGGCGCAAGGCGGCGTGGTGCAACTGGGCACGCGTGTGGAGCAGCTCGCACCCCAAACCGCAGGCACTGGCTGGCTGGTGAACGGCCAGCCCTTTGACGCCGTGCTATGGGCCACTGCATCATCGAATGCGGCCCTGGCCCTCGTGGAATCTGCGCAAGCAGCTCCTGAAACCATAGCAACCTGCATGCAAACCTGGGCGGCCACCGCGCAGGCCCTGCAGTTTGAAGCCATTGCCACCGTCTACGCCCACGCTGATGGTGCCCGCCTGAGCCAGCCCATGCTGGCGCTGCGCAGCGATGCGGACTACCCCGCCCAATTCGTCTTCGACCGCGGCCAGCTCAGCGGCGCCCAAGGGCTGCTGGCCTTTGTGGTCAGCGCCAGTGAGGGCGACCGCGACACCCTGCAAACCCAGGTGCTGGCCCAGGCGCAAGCCCAACTGGGCCTGGTGCTTACGCCGCTGCAAACCGTGGTGGAAAAACGCGCCACCTTTGCCTGCACACCGGGACTGGTGCGCCCCAGCCAAACCATCGCGCCCGGCCTATGGGCCTGCGGCGACTATGTCGATGGCCCCTACCCCGCCACGCTGGAGGGCGCAGTTCGCAGCGGTGTGGCTGCCGCAGGCCTTTTATAAAACAAACTATCTTTAAATTAACTTAAATGTTATATTTATTGAAAGTTTGTTTTCATAAAGGCGCCATATGGCAACCTCCATCGCTTGGTTCACGGTCTTTCTTGGCCTGGGGCACATGGCCTACGGTGTGCGCAAATACCGCGCCCCACTGCGGGCTGCCTGGGCCAGCGGCTACATCGGCCAGTTCGGGGCTACAGAAGAACGGCGCACCGCCTTCTGGTTTCTGATCTTCAGCCCGCTGCTGGTGCTGGCCGGCCACGCCGCCTTGCACGCGGCTGCCACGGGTGATGGGGCGCTGCTGAAGATTGTGGGTGGCTACCTGCTGCTCACCGGCGTGCTGGGTGCGGCGGCCCTTCCCAAGTCCCCGTTCTGGGCCGCACTGCCTGCCGGGCCTCTGCTCATCGCCGCCGGCTACGGCTGGCTCTCGCTGTAAAAAAGGAAACCACCATGTCCAGCTCTGCCTTCAGTGCCAAAGTCTTCGCCGTCTACCTCTTCCTCGCCGGTGCGGTGCTCATCACCGTGCCCAACCTGCTGCTCACGCTGTTGCAGATACCGCCCACGCCCGAGGTGTGGATCCGCGTGGTGGGACTGGTGGCCTTCATGATTGGTGTGTACGCCTGGGTGGCGGCCAGCCATGAGTTCAAGCCGTTTCTGGTCGCCTCGGTCTACACGCGGTTCATCGTCTTTGTGGCGTTCACGGCCTTTGCGCTGTCCGGCCTGGGCAGCCCCATGATCATGTTGTTTGGCCTGGCCGACCTGGCGGGTGGCCTCTGGACCTACTCTGCCCTGCGTGCCGATGCCCGCTGGGACGGCACCCTTTAACACCCACACCCCCCATGCGCACCACCAAAGCCCAACAAGCCCAAAGCCACCGCCTGCTGATTCGCATGGCGGTGGACCTGATGACCCAGCACGGGTTTGACGGCACCACCATGAAGCAGATCGCCCGCGCCGCCGAGCTGGGCGATGCCACCATCTACAAGTACTTCCCCAGCAAAGAGAAACTGGTGCTGGCCTATTTCGAGCAGGCCGTGGAGGACGCCTTGGTCCGCACGAACAAGACCAAGGGGCTGGACAAGTTTTCATTGCAAGAGCGCATGCAGCTGCTGGTGGACCACTTGCTGGAAACCCTGCTGCCCGACCGCGAATTTGTGGCCCTGGCGCACCAGTTGCTGAACAAGACGCCCCTGGCCCTCCTGAGCGGCTCCCTGCCGGGCAAGGCGCTGCTGCAGGCCGCATTTGTCGAGATGCTGGAAGCCGCGCAAGTCAGCGGCGAGATGCCGCCCTGCGGCTTTCAGGGCAGCCTCTCCAGCCTGATGGCGGACTATGTGTATGCGGTGGTGGGCTTCTGGCTGCGCGATACGTCAGACGGCTTTGCCGACACCACGCGCATGACGGACCTGAGCCTGGGCGTGCTGACCCTGGCCCTGCGCAGCGGCCTGGTGGACCGCCTGCTGGAGCTGGGGGGCTTCATGCTGCGCAGCCAGTTGGCGCGCCTGATGCAACCCGGCGGAGGCTGGCTGGACCTGATGCAGCGCGCACGCCAAACCCTGCAAACCCCATGAATACCATGACCGCCACCACCATCACCGAAACCCCGCTGCCCGCGCACAGCCAGATTGCCCAGCGCACGGCGGGTGCTGACTTTGCCGACTGCTACACCTTTGCCGACCCGCAGCCCGCCAGCAGCGCCATGGAAACCTACCTGACCGTGATGGGCTACACGCCGGGCTGGATGAACTTTCTCATGTCGGTGCGCAACCAGGCCGTGCGCCTGGTGGGGCTCAAGCACCTGGGCAGCCTGGAGGTGAAGATGCAGGCGCAAGACAGCAAGCCCGCCGCCCGCTACGCCCTGGGCGACCGCGCGGGCATCTTTAGCCTGTGCTACCTGTCGGCGCCCGAGGTCATCCTGTGCGATGACGACAAGCACCTGCGCGTGGAACTCTCGGTCTACAAACACCAGCAAAACGGCCAGCCCATGGTGTCGGTCAGCACCGTAGTGCACAACCACAATGCGCTGGGCCGTGCCTACATGGCCATCGTGGGGCCGGTGCACCGGCTCATCGTTCCCAAAATGCTGAGCCAGTCCCTGCATGCCGCAAGCACCGCGCACCAGTAAGCTCGCGCGCGGCGCCATTGTGGGCGCCGCCGCCGCGCAGGCCGGTGCCACGCAGCTGGCGCGCTCGGCCACCCAACTGGTGCGGCGCAATGCCAGCGCGGCCGACCAGGAGGCCGCCCGCGTGGAGCACGAGGCCAAGATGGGCCGCATTGCGTTCACCGCGCTCAACCAGCTCAAGGGCACGGCGCTGAAAGCATCGCAGCTGCTGAGCATGGAGCTGGGCCTGCTTCCCGAGGGCGTGCGCCAGCAGCTGGCGCGCGCGCACTACCAGGTCACGCCGCTGAACCGTGCGCTGGTGCTCAAGCTGCTGCGCCAGGAGCTGGGCGACAGCCCCGAGGCGCTGTTTGCCGACTTTGACCTGCAGGCCTTTGCCGCCGCCAGCCTGGGCCAGGTGCACGCGGCCACGCTGCACAGCGGCGAGGCCGTGGCTGTGAAGCTGCAGTACCCCGGCATGGCCGCCACCATCCAGAGCGACCTGGCCATGCTGCGCCTGCTGCTCAAGGGCATCAGCCTGGGGCCCGAGGCGCTGCCCAACGCCGACATCCAGGCCCACGTGATGGACAACATCACCCAGACGCTGACGCAGGAGCTGGACTACCTGCACGAGGCCAGCCAGCTGCAGTGGTTTGCCAAAGCGCTGCAACACCAGCAGCTGGTGGTGCCCCAGCCGGTGATGGCGCGCACCACGCCGCGCATGCTGACCATGCAGCACTTGCAGGGCCTGCACCTGGCCGAATGGCTGGCCACCCAGCCCAGCCAGGCCCAGCGCGACCACTATGGCCAACTGTTGTTTGACACCTTCATGCAGTGCGCCTGGGGCCTGCAGCGCATACAGGCCGACCCGCATGCGGGCAACTACCTGTTCATGGCTGAGGGCCAGTTGGGCCTGCTGGACTTTGGCTGCACGCGCACACTGTCGCCCCTGTTTTGCGAGCAGGCCGCCATTGTCTGGAAGGCCGCACTGCGCCGCCCCAAAAACACAGCGGCGCTGCGCAACGCCTACCTCGCTCTGGACTTGATTGACCCCGCGCTGGACCTGCATCGCTTCGAGACCGAGCTGCTGCCCGCGCTGGCCGGCTGGCAGGACTGGCAATGCCTGCCATTGCAGAGCGCGGTGTATGACTTTGGTCAATTACCCCCACCGCCCCAACCCAATGCGGCCGCCCGAAGAGCCGCCACGCTCCACATGCACGCCCTGCCCCCTGACCTGCTGCACTTTGACCGCGCCCACCTGGGGCTCACGCAAATGCTGCGCAGCCTGGGTGCCCGGGTGCGCACCACCAACCCCTGGATTTTTTAGGGCACGGCTGGTAATTTTGGTGGCACCATAGTCGCCAGGGCACACACCTTGTGGGCCATCACCATTCCTCACCATGAAGCTTGTCCTGAAAATTGTTGGCGGCCTGATCGCCTTGCTCTTGATTGCCGCATTGGCCCTAGGTGGCTGGTACCTCTACCAAAAACAACCTGTGCGCAGTGGCACGCTGGCCCTGGAAAAACTCACCGCCCCAGTGAGCGTGCGCTTTGACGAACGTGGCGTGCCGCACATCCGCGCCGAGAACCAGACCGACCTGTACCGCGCGCTGGGCTATGTGCACGCCCAGCACCGCCTGTTCCAGATGGAAATGGTGCGTCGCCTGGCCAAGGGCGAGTTGGCCGAAATCTTGGGCCCCAAGCTGGTGGAGGTGGACACCCTATTCCGCACGCTGGGCATACGCGCCCACGCCAAGGCTACCGTCGCCAAGATGGACATGGCTACGCCGGCCAACCAGGCCCTGCTGGCCTACCTGGACGGCATTAACCAGTACCAGGACACGCAGCGCTCGCCCATCGAGTTCGACATTCTGGGCATCCCGCACCAGCCCTTCACACCTGAAGACACGATTGCCGTGTCTGGCTACCTGGCCTACAGCTTTGCAGCAGCGTTTCGCACCGAGCCGGTGATGACCTTTATCCGCGACAAACTCGGCCCCGACTACCTGCGCACGTTTGACATTGAATGGAACCCGCAAGGGGTACTCACCCAGCCCACCACCTTGAGCCAGCGCGACTGGGGGAGCCTGAACCACATCGCCCAGATCAGCCAAGACGCCATGGCACTGGCGGGCGTGCCGCTGTTCGAGGGCAGCAACGCCTGGGCCATCTCGGGCAAACGCACGGCCAGCGGCAAGCCGCTGCTGGCGGGCGACCCGCACATTGGTTTTTCCACCCCCAGCGTCTGGTACGAGGCGCACCTGAGCGCACCCGACTTTGAGCTGTATGGCAACTTCCAGGCGCTGAGCCCCTTTGCACTCTTGGGCCACAACATGGACTTTGGCTGGAGCCTGACCATGTTCCAGAACGATGACGTGGACCTAGTGGCCGAAAAGGTGAACCCCGAGAACCCGCAGCAGGTCTGGCACAACGGCCAGTGGGTGAACCTGACAACACGCTCGGAAACCATCACCGTCAAAGGTGCCCCGCCGGTGCAGCTGAGCCTGCGCCGCTCGCCCCACGGCCCCATCATCAACGATGTCTTCAAGGACAGCCTGGGCGACACCCCGATTGCCATGTGGTGGGCCTTTCTGGAAACCGAGAACCCAACGTTACAGGCCTTCTACGAGCTCAACCGCGCCGACACGCGCGACAAGGCGCGCGAGGCGGCCAGCAAAATCCACGCCCCCGGCCTGAACGTGGTGTGGGCCAACGCCAAGGGCGATATCGGCTGGTGGGCCGCCGCCAAGCTGCCGCAGCGCCCCCAAGGCGTCAACCCCACTTTCATCCTGGATGCCAGCAAGGGCGAGGCCGAGAAGCCCGGCTTCTACGCCTTTAACTTCAACCCGCAAGAAGAAAACCCGGCACGCGGCTACATCATGTCCGCCAACCACCAGCCCAAGCCCAGCAGCGGCGTACCGGTGCCCGGCTACTACAACCTGTACGACCGCGCCCAGCGCATGGACGACGTGCTCTCCAACCCCAAGGTCCGCTGGGATACGGAGGCCGCGCAGGCCCTGCAACTGGACACGAGCAACGGCTACAGCCGCCGCATCCTGCAAAACCTACTGCCCGTGATGCAGTCCGTAGTGACCGACGCCAACGAAAAAGCCTTCATGGAGCCGCTCACCAAGTGGGACGGCAACTACAGCACCGACAGCATTGCCGCCACCTTGTTCAGCCAGATGCTGTATGAGCTGAGCAAGGCCGCCATGGAAGACGAGTTGGGCGAGGTGCAGTTCAAAAACCTGCTCAACACCCGCGCCATCGACTTCGCCCTGCCCCTGCTGGTGGCCGACCCGCAATCCCCCTGGTGGGACAACACCAACACCAAAGCCAAAGAGAGCCATTTCGAAACTGTGCGCATTGCCTGGTCCAACACGCTCAAGCATCTGCAGGGCCTGTATGGCACCAGTCTGCTGGACTGGCGCTGGGGTGCCGCCCACACGGTGACCCACGTGCACCCTCTGGGCCGGCAAAAACCGCTGCACCTGCTGTTTAACGTGGGGCCTTTTGCGGCACCAGGCGGACGCGAAACGCCCAACAACCTGTCAGGCGCCATGGGGCCTGCGCCCTGGGCCGTGAGCTACGGGCCGTCCACCCGCCGGGTGATTGACTTTGCCGATGCCAGCCGTGCCGTGGGCATCAACCCCGTGGGCCAAAGTGGCGTACTGTTTGACACGCACTATGCCGACCAGGCCGAGCGCTACATCGCGGGTGAATATGTGCCGCAGCACCTGAGCGAAGACAATGTGCAGGCGTACACCAAGAGCCGCCTGCGCTTCAAACCCGCGCCCTGATGCCCTGGGCCAGGACGGGGCTCAGGCCGCGCTGAGCAGGTCGCGCAGCTCGGTCAGGCTGGCCACCGTGGCATGCGGGTGCTGCGCGTGGCTCCACAGGTGTTCGGCGCGGTTCACCCACACCGCCTGCATGCCCACGCCCAAGGCACCCAACACGTCCAGCGCCGCATCGTCACCCACGTGCAAGATGTGCTGCGGCGCCACCTGCAGGGCCTGCGCCGCCGCCATAAATATTTTCGCGTCCGGCTTGCCCACACCCGCGTCACGCGCACTCACGGCGCCCGTGAAGTAGGCGCCCAGCCCCACCTGGTTCACATCGGCATTGCCGTTGGACACTGCGTACAGCGGCCAGCGCTGCGCCATCCAGTCCAGCGTTTCCAGCGCGTCGTCAAACAGTTCCACACGCATGCGCTCGGCAAAAAACACATCGAAGGCCGGGTCGGCCAAGTCGGTGTCATCCCCCGCGCGCTCCAGCGCCAGGCGGATGGACTCGCGGCGCAGCACACTCAGGTCGTGCGCCTGGGCGGCCCACTGCCGCTCGGTGTCTTCGCGCAGGGTGCGTCGTGCGTGTGGGTCGGCATACAGGGTGGCGGTGGCTGGTGCGTACTGCAGCAACCAGGCATGCAACACCTTCTCGGCCCGTTCAATGCACGGCCAGATGGGCCACAAGGTGTCGTCCAAGTCGAGGGTAATGGCCTTGATGTGGGAGAGTTGCAGCATAGGTGCGGGAGAATACCGCATGCTCTTCCAATCCCCCTTCCAGCCCGAGCCCCCCTTCACCCATGGACAGGTGCCACGCACCGCCGTGCTGCTGTGCAACCTGGGCACGCCCGACGCACCCACCGCCCCCGCGGTGCGCCGCTACTTGGCGGAGTTTTTGGGCGACCCCCGCGTGGTGGAAATTCCGCGCCTGCTGTGGCTGTTGATCCTGCACGGCATCATCCTGCGCACCCGCCCCGCCAAGTCGGCCGCCAAATACGCCAGCGTGTGGACGCCCGAGGGCTCGCCGCTCAAGATCTGGACCGAGAAACAGGCCAAGCTGCTGCAAGGCTGGCTGGGCCAGCGCAACCACCAGGTCAAGGTGCGCTGGGCCATGCGCTATGGCAGCACCTCCATCGCCTCACAGCTGGACGCCATGAAGGCCGAGGGTATGACCCGCGTGCTGGTGCTGCCCGCCTACCCGCAGTACAGCGGCACCACCACCGCCAGCGTGTGCGACGCGGTCTACGCCTGGGCCGCCAAGACCCGCGCCATCCCCGAGTTTCGTTTCATCAACCGCTACCACGACGACCACGGCTACATCAGCGCCCTGGCCGCCAGCATCCGGCGCTACTGGATGGCCAATGGCAAGCCAGACCAACTGGTGATGAGCTTCCACGGTGTGCCCGCACGCACGTTGCAGCTGGGCGACATGTACCACTGCGAATGTTTCAAGACCGCGCGCCTGTTGGGTGAGGCGCTGGGCCTGAGCAAAGACCAGTACCAGGTCACCTTCCAGTCCCGCCTGGGCCGCGCACAGTGGCTGGAGCCCTACACCGAGCCCAGCCTCATCAAACTGGGCAAGGCCGGTGTGAAACGTGTGGACGTCATCTGCCCCGGCTTCACCAGCGACTGCCTGGAGACCCTGGAAGAAATCAACATGGAAGCCCGCGAAGCGTTTTTGCACGCGGGCGGCAAAGAGTTTCACTACATCCCCTGCCTGAACGACGACCCGGAGTGGATCACCGCGCTGTGCAACCTGGCGCAGAAGCACCTGCAGGGCTGGCCCACGCAGGAGGCGCCGGATGCGGCCGCGCTGCAGGCCTCACGTGCGGCTGCGTTGGCGCTGGGGGCCAAGCAGTAGGTTGCTTGGCTTGGGGTTGCTGGCAGGCTAATTTTTAGTATTTTTGGCCTCTAGCGCCCGTGAAATATGCGCAAGCAGCTACTAAACTGATAGCGTATTTGCTTTGCTGACTGCGTGATAGGTGGGCAGAGCTGGGGCTAGGGGCCCCCGCCTCATACTGTCAAACGCCCAGAAATCGGCGGGGGCCCCTAGCCCCAGCTCCGCCGGTGAGTGGGTTGGATTGCGTGGGGGATGAATTCAATTCAGAAGGCAGCGATGTGGTGGGCGCTGACGTTCGTAAATTCACCCGAACGGGGGATATACGACTTATCTCCCTCCCAGCACAATCTCCTTCATACGCAGTGAGGCCATTTACGCAGAGGCTTTGGCAAGTGAAGCCGCTGGTTTGACTTCGCGAATACCCCACCGCAAAAAGTAAAAACTACTCAGGAAGCAACCAATGAAGCCAAGCATCATCCTTGCAATTGCGCTAGCAACGTTATCAAGCCTTCAGATTTCAATGGCCGCGCCAATTCAGGCGCAATTCACCGCAATCGTCACATCCACTTCGCATACAGCTGGGATTCCTCCGATAGGCGCTGGAATCCAAGGTGTGATCACGTTTGACTACGATCCGTCCTCCTATAGCCTTGCAAACGATTGTGGACCCTTCTGCACAAGCTACTTCTATTCAACTTCGCCCCATCATTTCACAGTAAATTTGGGATCATCTGTGATTTCAACGCCATACACAGGGCTTGCTGTTAGTGACAATACGACCTTCCTAGACCCACTCGCTCCTGCAAAGGACGCGATTGATTTCGCAACGAAATCCCAAGGAACTGGATACACCCTTGTTCTCAACGGGCCCTCTTCTTCATTTTCAGGAACTGCGATTCCATCCTTAGCTGTGCTGACGGCGCTTGGGCAAGAAGGCTATTTCTACATAACTTCCCCAACGTTTGACAACCTGCTCACGGCAAGAGTTAACAGCTTCTTTATTTCGTCCGTACCGGAACCATCCGTAGCGTTGCTGCTTGCCTTCGGAATCGCAACTCTTTTAGGAATGAAGTCACTATCAAGGCGCGTTGCTGAACCAAAAAACTATATGGTTCCATTCCCCGCATAAGTTTGATTGCCAGCTAACCCGGTTTTCGAAGACTGGTTTCTAACAATCTAAAACACTGCAATCAGTCGGATGCGCCCTTCATTTACAACCCGTGCCCACAAAATCCGTCCAAACCCTGCTCGAAGACATCCGCCTCGTGAGCGAGGAGCGCTACGCCGTTGTGGAGGCGGTGCGCGCCTTGGTCAAGAAGACCTTCAAGCCCTTTGCCGAAGAGGTGAAGTACGGGGGCGTTCTGTTTGCATCCGAAGTGCAGTTCTGCGGGGTGTTTGCCTATAAGGGGCATGTGTCAGTGGAGTTCAGCCAGGGCGCGCGCATTGATGACGTTTATGGCCACCTGGAAGGTTCTGGCAAGGGGCGCAGGCATCTCAAGCTCGTGTCCATCGAAGACATCACAAGCAAGAAGCTGGTGCTATACCTGCCGCTGGCGCTCAAGGCTTGCCAAGACCCACACTGACGTAGCGACGTGCACACAACAAAAAACCCGCCAAGGCGGGTTTTTTGTTGGAGTGGCAAACGCTCAGGCTTGTTTGGCTTGGCGGCGGCGGGCCCAGCCCAAGACGCCCAAGCCTGCCAGCAGCATAGCGTAGGTTTCGGGTTCGGGCACGGGGGCGGCCACGTCCACACCCGACAGGTGCACGCTGTAGCGGGTGCCCATGTTCACGGTGCTGGCAGGTTGGTCCCAAATAGCCAAGGGGATGGGGGTTTGGCTATCGAACTTGAAGCCTTGCGCCAGCGTGGTGCCATTGGCCCAGTTGTTGTAGGTGGCGATGGTGAACAGGTAGTTGCCAGCGGCCAGGCTGCTGAAGGTCAGGCCGGAGTCAAACTTGGTCAGACCGGGAACGATGGTGGGGTTGTCGTCGTTCTGCTCCACAAGGCTCCAGCCACTGCCAGCTTGCGACCAGACGGCGGTGATGGGGTCGAAGTTCACACCGTCCAGGTAGGAGTCGGTCCAGACCTTGACGTTGGTGGCGTCACTGGCCAGCGAGAAGCTGATTTGCACCACGTCATTGTGGTTGGCAATGTTGCCACTGAAATCGAATTGGGCGGCCTGCGCGCTGGTGGCAAGCAGCATGGCTGCGAGCAGTGCGGTGGGTTTGAATGTCAAAGGAACTCCCTGTTTTGCTGTGCACCGCCGCCAGGGTTTGGTGGGGTGTGCCCGGTCGGGCGTGCGCAGTGTAAGTTCGCCAATTCGTACCCCATTAGCTCCAAAGAACTAACTGAAACAGGTGGAAACAATTTAACGACTCGCGCATGGTGTCCAATAGCGCTTATGGATACTACCGACCGCACCGAACAGCGCCTGACCGAGCTGGAGATCAAGGCCAGCTTTGCCGAAGACGCGCTGGACCAGCTGGACAAAATTATTGTTCGCCAGCAGGAGCAGATCGACTTGCTGGTGCGCGAACTGACACACCTGCGCCAGCAGGCCAGCGAACCGGCTACCGCGCGCAACCTGCGCGACGAGTTGCCACCCCATTACTGAAAACCCAACCCAAGGACAAAACCCATGAGCCTGAATACCTGGTGGCTGTTTGTGATGATGACGTTTGTGGTGTCGGCCACGCCCGGCCCCAATATGCTGCTGGTGATGAGTACCGGTGCACGCCAGGGCCTGCGCGGCGCGGTGACCAGCATGGCGGGTTGCATGACGTCGCTGATGCTGATGCTGAGCCTGTCGGCTGCCGGACTGGGGGCGCTGTTGCAAGCATTCCCGGCCGTGTTTGACGCGCTGCGCCTGGCCGGTGCGGCCTACCTGGCCTACCTGGGCGTGCAGGTGTGGCGCAGCCCGGTGCAGGAGAGCAACCCTTCGGATGGCGCAGCCCAAGGCAGCAACCTGGGTGCGACGCTGAGCAGCTGGGCGCTGTACCGCCAGGGTGCGCTGGTGGCGGCCAGCAACCCCAAGGCCATTTTGTTTGCCGCGGCCTTCTTTCCCCAATTTTTGAACCCGGCGCTACCCCAGTTGCCGCAGTTTGGCATTTTGCTGGGCACCTTTGCGGTGGTGGAGGTGAGCTGGTACTTTGTCTACGCCGCCAGTGGCAAGCAGTTGGCGCGTTACCTGCAGCGGGCCAGTGTGATGCGGGCCTTCAACCGGCTAACGGGTGGGGTGTTTGTAGGTTTTGCCGCACTGATGGCGGGCGCCAAGAGCTAAAACGCTATCAATTCGGGAGCTGCTTGCGCAGCCTCCATAAGGGCTAACCCAGGCTTTGATGCCTGGTGTCTTTTTCGACATACATGCCCACGTCGCAGCGGTGCAGCCAGCTGCGCAGGCTGTCACCGCTTTGTGCACCGGCCAGGCCCACACTCACACTCACGCTGAGCCCAGGGCGCAGACGCTCCCAGGGGTGGGATGCCACGACATCCTGAATGCGCTGCGCCAGGCCATGGGCCGCCGCTTCTTCCACATGCGCAAAAGCCACCACAAATTCATCGCCCCCCAGGCGCACGGGCACATCCCCCTCGCGCACAAAGCTGCGCAGAATCTGCGCCAGCTCCTGCAGCACAGCGTCGCCCACCTGGTGGGAAAACCGATCGTTGATGCGTTTGAAGTAGTCCACATCCACAAAGGCCATGGCAGGCGATAGACCGCGCTCGCTGCCCTTGCGCAGCAGGTCGGGCACCATGCGTTCCAGGTAGCGGCGGTTAAACAGGCCGGTGAGCGCGTCTTCCATCGCCAACTGCTCCAGCTGCTGTGCTTGCTGGGCCAGACGGCGTGCCGTGGCGCGGCTGGCGCGGGCCTGCAGTTGCCATTCAATACGCTCCTCGCGCTGCTGCAGTGCGGCGTGGCGCAGGTCGTTTTCGCGCTGCTTCAGGGCACGCAGCTGCACCTGCGAAGCACGCTCTTTGCCCTGGGCGGTCAGTATCTGGGCCAGCAGCAAATAGGCAATGCTCACCATGTGCTCGTTGTCGATGGACATGGCCAGTTGCATCATGCGGTGGCAGTGGTATTCGGCCAGTTGCCAGTCTCGGGCGGCCCAGGCAATCTCGGCCCGCAACCACAGCTCCATCAGCGTGACCGAGGGGTTGGCGTCGCCCCGGGTTTCTGCGGCCTGGGCAAAGTCGGCATGGCTTTGTGCGGTGGCCAGGTCGCCCAGCCAGCAGGCTTCAAAACCGTCGCTCAGGCCCAGCAAGGCCTGGGTTTTGAGATAAGCCCCCTGGAACACCAGCAGATTGGGCGCCGCCTGGGTGGTACGCACGCTGGCGCGGCGCAGCTTGCCCAGCCGCTCCAGGCAAGCAAACTGGCCCTGGTAATACCGGTCAAAAAAGCAGCGACTGACCTCCATGGCACGCTGATTAACGCGTGGCAAATAGGCTTCCATCCAGTGGCCGTTGTCTTCCAACAGCCCAATGGCGGTGCGGAAGGCGGCATCGGCCCGGTCGAAGCTGCCACCACAGGCGTAGGCCACGCCCAGGTAGTTGTATGAGAGCGCTTGCGAGAGCGAGGGCGCATCGGCATTAAGCTTGAGGCCCAGCAAGGCGGCTTCCACGCCCTCTTCGCTATGGCCCATCACGCTCAGGGTGTGCGACAGGGTGGCCAGGGCCTCGGCCTCGCCCCGGGTGTCCTCGCACATCTGGAACAGGGTGGCCGCGCGCTGCGCAGTTTCTTGGGCGCGCCGAAAGCGCGACACCATGCGGTCCGCCTGGGACAAGGCCAGCAGGGAGCGCGCCTCGGTCGGCAGGTCGTGCGCGGCTTGCGCACGGGCCAGAGCCGATTTAGCCAGCACCAGGCTGTGGGCCACATCCCCGTGTTTCAGCGCCAGCTGGGCTTGGTGCAGCACCTGCATCACAGGCACAGAAGAGTCGGGGGGCGCGTAAGCGAGCATAAGAGGGGCTAAATTCGTGCTGCAGTGCATCAAAAAAGAATGCACCAGCGTAGCCCCGTCAATCGCCCCTGTCACTCCCCCAAACGGGTGAATTTGGGGCTGTTTTTCACAAAAAACTCAGTTGGCCAAGGCCAGCGCCTTGACCTGGGCCCACACCGGCTGCCCCACCGCCAGCCCCAGCGTGTGCACCGAGCGCCGGGTCACCCGCGCCAGCAGGCGGTCCGGGCCACAACCCAGCTGCACCAGCGCCTGCGCGGGGTGGCTGTCGTCGGCGATGGCCAGCACCGTGCAGGGCAACACGTTCTGGATGCTGGTGTGCGCCGGCTCTTGGGTGGCCAGGCTCACATCGCGCGCCAGCACACGCAAGCGTACGGCCGTGCCCACGGCCAGCCCGGCGTCTGTCAGCCACAGGCTGCCGCCGGCAAATTCCAGCCGGGCCAGGTGCCAGGCCGCATCCACCTGCGCCACCCGGGCGTGCAGCAGGCTTGAGGCTTCGTCCCCCAGACCCAGGGGCACGTCCACCTGCGCCAGCACCTGGGCGGCCGGGCCGCTGGCCTGCACGCGCCCCTGCGCCAGCACCACCAGGGTGTCGGCCAGGCGCACCACCTCGTCCACCGAATGGGTGACATACAGCATGGGGATGTGCAGTTCGTCGCGCAGCCGCTCCAGCCAGGGCAAGACATCCTGGCGGCGCGCCGGGTCCAGCGCGGCCAGGGGTTCGTCCAGCAGCAGCAGCTCGGGCTGGGTGGCCAGTGCGCGGGCAATGGCCACGCGCTGGCGTTCGCCACCCGACAGATCGGCGGTCTGGCGCGCCAGCAGCGGTGCCAGACCCAGCAGGTCGATGGCGGTCTCCAGCGCCAGCAGGGCCTGGTGGCGGCTGCTGGCCTTGGCGGCGCGTTTTTGGGCATAGGCCAGATTGCCGCGCACATCCAGGTGCGCCAGCAGGCTGGCCTCCTGGAACACATAACCCACCGGGCGGCGCCAGGCCGGTAGCGTGATGCCCTGGCCATCGTCTTGCCAGACTTGGCCATGAATATTGATGTGCGCCTGGGCCGCCTGCTCCAACCCGGCCACACAACGCAACACCGTGGTTTTGCCCGACCCCGAGGCGCCAAACAACACGGTGATGCCACGTGCGGGCAAAGCCAGGTCCACCTCCAGCGTGAAGCCGGTGCGTGGCAGGCGCAGGCGAATCTGGTTGGGTGCGGTGCTCATGGGCGCAGCCTGCTACCGCGCGGGTTGAGCCAACCCAGGCCCAGCAGCACCACAAACGAAAACACCACCATGCCGCCAGACAACCAGTGTGCCTGCGTGTACTGCAGGGCTTCCACATGGCCGTAGATCTGGGTGGAGACCACACGGGTTTTGTCGGGAATATTGCCGCCCAGCATGAGCACCACCCCAAACTCCCCCACGGTGTGCGCAAAACTCAGCACCGCCGCGGTCACAAAACCCGGGCGCGCCAGCGGTACGGCCACGGTGAGGAATGCATCGAGTGGGCTGGCCCGCAAAGTAGCCGCCACCTCCATGGGGCGCGTGCCCATGGACTCAAACGCATGCTGCAAGGGCTGCACGGCAAAGGGCAGCGAATACACCACCGAGCCCAGCACCAGCCCCGCAAAGGTGAACGGCAACAGCCCCCAGCCCAGCGCCTGGGTCAGTTGCCCCAACGGCCCTTGCGGCCCCAGGCTCACCAGCAAATAAAAACCCAGCACCGTGGGCGGCAGCACCAGCGGCAGCGCCACCACGGCGCCCACCGGCCCGCGCCAGCGCGAGGCCGTGTGCGCCAACCACCAAGCCAGCGGAGTGGCCAGCAACAGCAGCAACACGGTGGTCACGCTGGCCAGCCGCAGAGTCAGCCAGATGGCGCCAAGGTCGTCAGGACTCAGGGGCATACGCGCTTACCAATTCAGACTTCGTAACCAAAGCTGCGGATCAGTGCCTTGGCTGCATCACTGCGCAAAAAAGCCATGAAGGCGGCCGCGGCGGCGTTGTTTTTACCCGCGTTCAACACGATGGCATCCTGGCGCAGCGGACTGTGCAGGTGGGCGGGCACCACCCAGGCCGAGCCCTCGGCCACCTTGCCCTCCACCATCACCTGCGACAGCGCCACAAACCCCAGCGCTGCGTTGCCGCTGAACACAAACTGGTACGCCTGCCCAATGCTTTCGCCCTGCACCAGCTTCGGTTGCAGGCTGGCGGTCAGGCCCAACTTGGCCATCACATCCACCGCCGCCGCACCATAGGGGGCGAGCTTGGGGTCGGCCAGCGCCAGGTGATTAAACCGGCCACTGCGCAACACCTCCCCCTTGTCGTCCACCACCCCGGCCTGGCGGCTCCACAACACCAGGCGGCCGGTGGCATAGGTGAACTGCGAGGCCGCCACGCCCGCGCCCTCTTTGCCCAGGCGCGTGGGGGTTTCGTCATCGGCCGACAGCAGCACGTGAAAGGGCGCGCCGTTTTTGATCTGTGCATACAACTTGCCGGTGGAGCCCACCACCACGGTGGCCTTGTGGCCGGTGGCCGCGGCAAAGGCAGCGGCAATTTTTTGCACTGGCGCGCTGAAGTTGGCAGCTACGGCGACGGTGACTTCTTCGGCATGCAGGGCACTGCTGGTCAGCACAACCAGTGCACCCACCCAACGCAACACTTTTTGCAAAGAGTTCATAGAAACCATAGAAACATCGCTATTCCAAAAAAGGATAGCGTAGCATAGCCTGTATGACACCTCCCCCCCCTTTGAGCCACGCCGGACTGGCCGGTGCGCTGGGCCACGAGGCCGCTGACAAGCGGCTGGACATCCTGCGCCGCATTGGCCAGGTGGGCTCCATTTCTGAAGCCGCGCGCGGCGCTGACGTGAGTTACAAGGCCGCCTGGCAGGCCATCGACACGCTGACCAACCTGGCCGGTGCCCCGCTGGTGGAACGCACCGTGGGCGGCAGCGGCGGCGGCGGCGCGCAACTCACGGCCACCGGCCTGCAGCTGCTGGACGCGGCCGACACCCTGGCCACGCTGCGCCAACAAGCGCTGGCCCAGGTCGCCCAACGCCATGCCCCGGCAGACGGGGTGGCGCCCCGCCTGGCGGCCTTAAGCCTGCGCACCAGCATGCGCAACCAGCTGCCTTGCCAGGTGGTGGCGCTGCAGCGCGCCGGGCGGGCCATGCAGGTGCGCCTGCGCCTCAGCGATGGCAGCACGCTGGTCTCGCGCATCACGCGCGAAAGTGCGGAGTTGCTGGACTTGGCAGTGGGCAGCGAGGTGCTGGCGCTGGCCAAGGCCACTGCGGTGGCGGTGCTGGCGGCCCCGGCGAATGGCTCTGCGCTACCCAACCGCTTACACGGCACGGTGGCGCGGCTGGCGCGCTCCACATCGGGGGACGAAGTGGTGCTCACGCTGGCCTGCGGGCTGCAGATGGTCGGCTTTAGCGCGCCGGGCCTGCAGCTCAAAGTGGGCCAGGCCGCCGTGGTGGTGTTTGACGATGCTGCGGTGGTGCTGGCCATCGGCGGCTAACTATAAACGCTCCTATTTCAGGAGCTGTTCGCGCAATATCCACGCGGGCTAGTGCCCTATTTGGCTTAAATTTTGGCGGCTGCAGCCTGCGCCGCGTCAATGAAATTGGACACCAGCGAGAGCTGCGCGGGCACGTTCAGCGCTGGTGCGTGGCCGCAGCCCGGTACCTCTATCAGTTGCAGGCGCCCTACCGCTCCCGGCCCCCGTGTGGTCATGGTTTTGACCGTCTCTGGCAGCACCAAATCCGACTCGGTACCACGCAGGCACAGCACAGGCACCTGGATCTGGTCGTAGTGGTCCCAGATGCGGTAGTCGTCCGGGTGGGCGGTGAATTGCTGCACCATGGCCGGGTCGTAATGCGGGGTCACGCGGCCATCGGGCAGACGGCGCGTGGAGGTTTCGGTCAGGTGGCGCCATTGCGCATCGCTGAGCCAGCCGTAGGGCTGGTAGACCTGCCGAAAGAAAGCTTCCAGCTCCAGCACCGTGTCAAACGCCGGCGGGTTGCCCGCGTAGGCACGGATACGGTCGATGGCCGCACTGGCCAGCTCGGGCGCATTGTCATTGAGCGTGAGGCTCACGATGCGACTTTGCAGTTGCGGCTCGATCAGCCCCCCTGCGCACACCGTGCCAATGGCGCCGCCCATGGATGTGCCCACCCAATGGGCACGTTCAATTTTTAGCGCGTTAAACAGGTCGGCCGCCATGCGCGCGTAAAACGCCAGGCAGTACTCCTGCGCCGGCTTGCTGCTCCACTGGCTCAGGCCGCGGCCCAGGGTGTCGGGGCAGATGACACGGTAACGCGGGCTCAGGTGCCGGGCCAGCTCGTCCATGTCACGCCCGGTGCGCGCCAGGCCATGCCAGGCGATCACCACAGGGGCATCAGCTGCGCCCCATTCGGTGGTGTGCAGTTCGTAACCCGCGCAGCGCAGGTAATGGGAGGTGGGCACTGCGGTGCTCATGCCTTGCTCCCCAGGCTGGCGGCCCGCAGGCGCCCCACCACGCCAGTGGGGAAGTAATAGACCGACAACACAAACAACACGCCCAGCCACAACAACCAGCGGTCGGGCGACAGCAGGGCCGACAGCCAGGGCAAACTCGCCGCCGCCTCGCTGCCCACCCGCAGCAGATCCTGCAGATAACTTTGCGCCACCAGGAACAACACCGCACCGACGATGGAGCCATAGAGCGTTCCCATGCCACCAATGACCACGATGAGCAACACGTCCATCATGATCTCGAAGGACAGCGAGGTGTCCGGTCCGTTGTAACGCAGCCAAAGCGCCAGCATGGCGCCGGCCAGCGTGGCAAACAGGGCCGAGAGGATGCTGGAGATGGTGCGGTACACCACCACGCGGTAACCAATCGCCTCGGCGCGGAACTCGTTCTCGCGGATGGCCTGCAACACACGGCCAAACGGTGAATTGACGATGCGCAGCAGCGCGAGGAACAGCACCGCGGCCACGGTAAACAGCAGGTAAAAACACAGCAAACGGCCATCGAGCGAGGCACCCAGAAACGGGGTTTCGCTGAACTCGAAACTGGGTGACAACACCGCCGGCACCTTGAAGGTCAAGCCGTCTTCGCCGCCCGTGAACTCATGCAGCTGCGAGGCCAGCGTGAGAAAGGCCGACGCCACGGCCAGCGTGATCATGGCAAAGAAGATGGCCCGCACGCGCAGCGAAAACAGGCCGATGAGCCAGGCCAGCAGCAGCGACACGATGAGTGATGCCCCCAGGCCCACGCCCAGCGCGCTCCAGGTGGCACCCAGGCGTGTGGTGGCAATGGCAATGCCGTAGGCGCCAATGCCAAAAAACATGGTGTGCGCAAAACTCACGATGCCGGTGTAGCCCAAGAGCAGGTCAAAGCTGGCCACCAGCACGATAAACACCAGCACCTTGGCCGCCACGTTGAGCGCTTTGACGCCCGGGAAGAGAAACGGTGTGAACGCCAGTGCGAGCACCAGCGCGGCCAGGATCAGCGCGAGCCAGCGGCTGCGTGGCAGGTCGTTGGAAAGAATGCGTTTGAACATATCTATTCCCTTACCGGTTGGCGACCGGATAGACGCCTTGCGGACGCCACAGGAGGATGGCGACCATGAGTGCGATGTTGGAAAACAGCGCCACCTTGGGGACCAGAAAACCGGTGTAGTTGGCCATCAGGCCCACCAGCAAGGCACCGATGAGCGCACCACCCGTGGAACCCAGGCCGCCGATGATGATGACGATGAAGATCAGCACATTGACCTGCGCGCCCATCTGCGGCGTCACGGTCTGCTGGTACAGGCCCCACATCACACCGCCCAGGCCGGCCAGTGCGCTACCCACCACAAACACACCGATGAACAAGCGCTTGATGCGGTAGCCCAGGCTCTCCACCATCTCGCGGTCCTGCACCCCGGCGCGGATCAGCAGGCCGATCTTGGTACGGCCCAGCACCCAGGCCAACGCGGCAAACACCACCAGCCCCACCACCACGGCCATGAGGCGGTATTTCTCGATGGCCGCGTCACCCAGCAGCACGGCACCACGCATGCCCTCGGGCAGCGGTAGCGCAATCTGTGCGGGGCCCCAGACGACCTTGATCAACTCCTCACCAATGATCATGCCGCCCATGGTGATGAGGATTTGCTTCAGGTGCTGGCCGTACACGGGCCGCACAATAAACCGCTCGAACGCCAGGCCCAAGGCGCCCGCCACCGCCATGGCCACCAGCATGGCTGGAAACACGGCCACCAGGTTGCGCCACAGCTCTGGTGAGCCGGTCCAATCGCCCATGGTGCCCATCACCGTGGTGGCCACAAAAGCCCCCAGCGCGATGAACACACCGTGGCCAAAGTTCAGCACGTCCATCAAGCCAAACACCAGCGTGAGGCCGGAGGCGATGATGAACACGATCATGCCCATGGCCAGACCGGCCACGGTGAGCGTGAGCCAGGTGCTGGGCGAGCCCACCAGCGGCAAAGCGAGTACGGCCAGCAGCGGCACCAGGGCCAGCGGCTTCCAGTCAAAGTCGAGTGTTTTCATAGTGACAACCCCAGCAGCGTGCGCTGCAGTGCTTCGTCTTCGGCCAGCGCCTGCATGGCACCGGCGTGCACCACGCGGCCATCGTCCATCACCGCCACATGGTCGCCCAGGCGTTTGGCGAAGCTGATGTTTTGTTCCACCAACAAAATGGTGGTGCCGGTCTGCTTGAGCTGGGCAAACGCGTCGATCATGTTGTTGATGATGGCCGGCGCCAAGCCCTTGCTGGGCTCGTCCACGATGAGCAGTTGACGCGGCTCCACAATCGCGCGGGCTACGGCCAGCATCTGCTTTTGGCCGCCCGAGAGCTTGCCCGCTGGGTGGTTCCAGAATTTCTCCACCGCGGGGAACAGCGAGAAGATCCACTTCAACCGCTCAGCATCGATGTGCTGTGCGCGCTTGGCTTTGCGCGCCGCCAGCAGCATGTTTTCCTGCACGGTCAGGTCGGCAAAGATGCCCATGTTTTCGGGCACATAGGCAATGTCCAGGCCCGCAATCTGTGGGGTCTCGGTGGCGGTGATGTCTTTACCGTCAAACACCACACGGCCCTGGCTCGCGTGCCACAGGCCCATGATGGTGCGCAGCGTGGTGGTCTTGCCCGCACCGTTGCGCCCCAGCAGCATGGTGAGCTGGCCACGCGGCACAGCCAGGTCCACGCCGTGCAGGATGTGGTACGCGCCGATATGGGTGTGCACGCCCTCCAGCGTCAACAGGTTGTCGCTCATGCAGCCTCCTTGTCAGCAGGGGCCACGCCCAGGTACGCCTGTTGCACCACGGGTGACGCGATCACCTCAGTTGGGTCTCCATCGGCCACCAGCGTACCGTTGTGCAGCACGATGATGCGGTCCGCCAGTTCACGCACCACGTCCATCTTGTGCTCCACCAACAGGATGATCTTGGTAGGGTCTTGCTTGAGCGCGCGGATCAGGTTCAGGATCACGGGCGCCTCGTCGGCGCTCATGCCGGCGGTGGGTTCGTCGAACATATACACATCGGGGTCCAGCGCCATCAACAGCGCCACTTCGAGCTTGCGCTGGTCACCATGCGGCAGGCTGGCCACGGTGGCGTCCTGCTTGTCGTGCAAGGCCACGCTCTGCAGGATCTGCTGCGCACGTTCGGTCAACGCGCGGTGGTCGCTCCAGATGCTCCAAAGGTTCAGGCCGCGCAGGTGCTTGCCTTCCTTCGTCGCCTGCACCGCCAGCCGCACGTTCTCCAGCACGCTGAGGTTGGGGAACAGGTTGGTGAGCTGGAACGCCCGCCCCAGCCCGGCCCGCGTGCGTGCCGAGGGGCTGAGCGACGACAGGTTGGCCCCGTTCAGATACACCCGGCCCTGCGTGGCCTGCAACTGGCCCGATATCAGGTTGAAGTACGTGGTTTTGCCCGCGCCATTGGGGCCGACGATGGCGGTCAAGGTGCCAGGCAGGAAATTGCAGCTGACAGCATTCACCGCCACGTGGCCGCCAAAGCGGATCGTGAGGTCTTTGGTTTCAAGCATATAAGAGGCTCCCAAAAGAATGGGAACGGTGTAGCGGGCAGTTGTCAGGCAAGGCGCACGGAGCGCAGGAACCGGAACGTACTTCGGTACGTGAGGATTCCGAGCACCGCGCAACGCCGCATGGCGACTGCACGGTAGCCGGGCACATTCTTTTAGCGCTGGTTACGAATCGGAACGGCCATCTCTTCGGCCTTGATCTCGCGGATCAGCTCAGGCACACCCCAGGCAAAGGCCGGGTCCACCTTGATCTTGAAGTGGTACATGCTTTGCATGGCCTGGTGGTCTTCCTTGCGGAAGGTCATCTTGCCCTTGGGCGTGTCAAAGCTCATGCCTTCCATGGTCTTGATCAGCGTGTTGGCGCTGGTGTCGCCGTTGCTGGCTTTCAGTGCGGTCACCACGGCCATGGCGGCCGAGAAACCACCGGCGGTGAAGAAGTCCGGCGGTGCCTTGAACTGGCTGTAGTGGCGCGCCACCATGGCTTCGTTCACCGGATTCTTGGGCATGCCAAAGTAGTAATAGGCCGCACCTTCCATGCCAGGGAACTGCTTGTAAGCGACCATGGCGGGCAGGATGTTGCCGCCAGTTGCAATCTCGATGCCATGGCGCTTGAGGTCCATGTCGGCGATCTTGAAGGGGTTGCCACCGGCCCAGATGATGAAGATCACCTTGCGGCCGGGTTGGTCCTTGAGTTTGTCGATAAGGCGCTGGCCACCGGCGGTGAAGTCGGTGGTGGCGGGCGGCAGGTACTCCTCGTGCACCAGCTTGGCTTTCTTGATGGCTTCACGGAAGGCCTTGACGCCATCGCGGCCAAAGGCGCTGTCCTGCGCCATGGTGGCAATGGTCACGCCGGCCTTGTCCAGCGCCACGGCGTTGGCAATCGCGTCCTGGCTGCTGTTGCGGCCGGTGCGAAAGATGTACTTGTTCCACTTGTCACCGGTGATGGAGTCGGCCACTGCGGGCTCGACCACCAGAATCTTTTTGTATTCCTCGGCCACAGGCAACATGGCCAGCGCCACGGGCGATGCGGTGGGGCCCACGGCCAGGTCCACCTTGTCGTCCCCATAGGCGGCGGCCAGCAGGCTCTTGCCCTGGTCGGGCTTGCCCTGGTCGTCTTTCTCGATCACGGTGATCTTCTTGCCCGCCACCATCATGGTGCCGCCAGTGGCGTAGTCC
This sequence comes from Rhodoferax sp. TS-BS-61-7, assembly GCF_002943465.1. GTDB lineage: Bacteria > Pseudomonadota > Gammaproteobacteria > Burkholderiales > Burkholderiaceae_C > Allorhodoferax. The sequence continues at coordinate 127,615 of NZ_PTQY01000002.1, read as the reverse complement.
AGGCCCATCATGAAGCCGGTCTGGGTCTGCTTGCCATAGGCTTCCAGCGGGCCGGTCTTGCTGTAGATATGGGCGATCTTGATCTCTTTGGACTGCGCGAGCGCAGTGCCGGAAATCAGCGCAGCGCAAAGGCTGGCGGCAAAAAGCGTGGCCTGGGTGGCCCAGCGGCTTGGGTGCATGTCTGTCTCCTTTTATTGTGGTTTGACATGCAGCAATTTGCACATTACGTGCCATCACGCAAGTGCTTGATTTCACTTAAGATTTTTTGGAGTCGCCTGAAACAAGAGTTTAATATGACTGATATCTAGACATTAAATATGTCTAGATATCAGACTCATGTCTATTTTTCAGACAATTCAAGTCGTGCGTACAAGGTGGCACGCGAGATACCCAAGGCCTTGGCCACGGCCGCTTTATTGCCCCCCAGGGTCACCATAGCATCGCGAATGGCCCGAGCCTCCAAGGCGGCCACCTGCTCCGCCAGCGGGCGTACCGGCACCGCAATAGTGGTCTCCACGGACACCGCCTCTGTGCGCAGGGGCGCTGCCTGCAGTGGCTGCACGCCCGATTCGCTGAGTACCAGCGAAAACACCTCGGCTTCGACCCGCACCGACTCACTGCGCATCACCGCCTGCTCCAGCACATTGCGTAGCTCGCGGATGTTGCCGGGCCAGGGCTGGGCTTCCAGCAAAGCCAGGGCTTCGGGGGAGAGCTCGGGCGGTGGCAGGCCACTGCGCAGGGCCACGTCTTCCCCCAGCACCTCCAAGAGCGCGGCAATGTCAGCCCGCCGCTCGCGCAGCGCCGGGACGCGGATGGGCAACACATTGAGGCGGTAAAACAAATCTTCGCGGAACGTGCCCGCACGCACCAGGCCCGCCAAGTCGCGCGAGGTGGCGGCAATCACGCGCACATTCACCGGCAGCAGTTTGTTGGAGCCCAGGGGCTCAATCTCGCCCTCTTGCAAGGCGCGCAGCAGCTTGCTTTGCAGGGCCTGCGGCATGTCACCAATTTCGTCCAGAAACAGTGTGCCGCCATCTGCCAGACGGAACTTGCCATCGCGCCCCTTGCGGTCGGCCCCAGTAAAGGCACCCGGCGCGTAGCCAAAAAACTCGGCCTCCAGCAGGGTCTCGGGCACGGCGGCAATGTTGACGCTGATGAAGGGGCCGCGTGCCCGGCTGGACGCGGCATGGATGGCGTGGGCCAGCAGCTCCTTGCCGGTACCGGTTTCGCCCAGCAGCAGCACCGGGCTGCTGGACAGCGCAGCGCGGCGCGCATGGCGCTTGACCTCCACCGCCGCAGGACTCAGGCCGACAAAACTGGCAAAGGTGTATTTGGACTGGCGCTGCCCCGGCGCCTGCAAGCGCTGGGTGGCCAGCTCGCGCCGGGCGTCGTCCAGGTCGCGCTGCAGCAGCGAGAACTTGTCGATCAGCGGCTGTAGCGTAGTTTCGGCATGGTCAAACAGCACAATGCCCAAGGCACCAATCACCTGGCCCGCAGCATCACGCAGCGGAATACGGCTGACCACAAAGGTGCCAGCGCGGTTGGTCAGCAGGTCAATCAGGATGGGCTTACCGGTCTCCAGCACCTGGTGCATCTGGGTGTTGTGCACCACCATCGAGACGGGATGGCCGACAAAGTCTTCCTCACGCTCGAAACCCAGGGCCGGCAAGAAGCGTTTGTACTGCTCGTTGATCCACACCACGCGGGCCTGGCGGTCCACCAGCATCATGCCTTCACTGGCGCTGGAGAACAGCGCAAACATGGAGCGCGCTGCCAGCTCCAGGATGCTATGGGCGTCGCGCGGCAGGGAGTCGGGGGTCAGCATGCGGCAATGTTAACGCAGGAACAGCCCCTGAACCGCTATGAATTCAGGAGCTGTTCGCGCATATTCCATAGGCCTTAGAGGCCTATTTCATGCCAAATCGTGGTCAGGCAATGGCTTCGATGTTTTTGCGCGACATGCGCTTGAACACACGTGGCAAGACCAGCACGGCCACCACCACCACCAGCAAGGTCACCGACATAGGCCGCTGCAGGAACACCATGGCACTACCTTCACCAATCGACATGGCGTTGCGCAACTGCGCCTCGGCCAAGGGGCCCAGGATCATGCCCACAATCACCGGTGCGGTGGGGAAGTTGAAGCGCCGCATGACCAGGCCCAACACGCCAATGCCGTACAGCAGGAACAGGTCAAACGCGCTCTGGCGCATGCCGTAAGTGCCCACGGTGGCAAAAATCAGAATGCCGGCGTAGAGCTGCGCCTTGGGCACCTTGAGCAGCTTGACCCACAGGCCCACCAGCGGCAGGTTCAGCACCAGCAGCATGAGGTTGCCAATGTAGAGCGAGGCAATCAGCGCCCACACCAAAGCCGACGAGCTGCTGAACAGCTGCGGGCCGGGCTGGATGCCGTAATTCTGGAACGCGCCCAGCAGCACCGCCGTGGTGTTGGAGACCGGAATGCCCAGCGTCAGCAGCGGGATCAGCGCGGTGGTCACCGTGGCGTTGTTGGCGGCCTCGGGGCCGGCCACGCCTTCGATCGCACCCTTGGTGCCGAACTCGGCCAGGTGTTCGGGCTTGGCCAGCTTTTTCTCGGTGGCGTAACTCAGGAAAGTGGGGATCTCGGTGCCGCCCGCAGGGATGCAACCAAACGGTGCCCCAATCGCGCTGCCGCGAATCCAGGCCGGGATGGAGCGCTTCCAGTCCGAGCGCGTCATGGTCACGCGGCTCATCTTGTTCTCGGTCTCTACCACTTTGCCTTCAAACAGCACGGCGTGCAGCGCCTCGGCCACCGCAAACAGGCCCACCGCCACCAGCACAATTTCCACACCGTCCAGCAGCTCGGGGGTGTTGCCGGTGTAACGCGCCTGACCAGTGATCTGGTCCATGCCAATCAGGCCTACCGCCAGACCGATGAACAAGGCCGTCAGCCCGCGCAGGGTGCTTTGGCCCAGCACCGCACTCACGGTGGTGAAGGCCAGCAGCATCAGGCAAAAGTATTCGGGCGGGCCGAGCTTGACGGCGTATTCGGCCACCAGCGGCGCAAACAAGGTCACCACGATGGTGGCAATGGTGCCCGCCACAAACGAGCCAATGGCGGCCGAGGCCAGCGCCGCACCGGCGCGGCCGCTTTTGGCCATTTTGTTGCCCTCCATAGCCGTGACCATGCTGGAGGTTTCACCGGGCGTGTTGAGCAGGATGGAGGTGGTGGAGCCACCGTACATCGCGCCGTAATAAATACCGGCAAAAAAGATCATGGAGGCCGTGGCCTCCACCTGGGTGGTGATGGGCAGCAACATGGCCACCGCGGTGGCCGGGCCAATGCCGGGCAACACGCCCACAGCGGTGCCTAGTGCGCAGCCCACAAAGGCCCACAACAAATTGACCGGCGTACCCGCCGTCATAAAACCTTGAAGGAGTTGGTTCCAGATATCCATCATCACAGCCACCCGCTTTGCGTCAAACCTGGCAAGCTGATGGCCAGAAACTTGGTAAACATCCAGTACACCGGTGCAGCAATGAGCACGCCCACCACCGCGTCCAGCAGCCAAGTGCGTGCGCCCCCGGCGGGCTGCCCCTGCGACATGCGCACGCCCCGCGCGGCCAGCACAAAACACAAGGTGCAGCTCAAGATGAAGCCGATGGTGGTGATCAAAGCGCCATTAACCAGCAGGCCGGCCGACATCCAGACAAAACCCAACCAATAAGGTGGCGCCTCATCGTCGGCAGCATCCAGATCCCGAAAACCGCCGGAGCGGGCCTCCCACAACAGGAAGCCGCCACACAGCAGCAAGGCCACAGACACCACCCACGGCAAAAAGTCGGGGCCCACGCCCGCGTAACCTGCCTCCGAGGGGATGACCCAGGCTCCCGAGGCCAGGCCCAGCGCGAGCAAGAGCACGCCCAGGGCCAGCGCCGTTTGCTGGCGCACTTTGATCACCGCACGCATCACAACATGCCGGCCAGGTGCATCACGCCGCGCAGGCTGGAGAACTCGTTGTCCACAAATTCATCAAACGCCTTGCCGGTCAACACGGCGGGGGTCCAGCCGTTCTTTTCCAGCGACTCGGCCCAGGACTTGGACTTGGTGGCCTTGACCACCATCTCGGTCAGCGCAGCGCGCTGCTCGGCCGTGATGCCAGGGGCACCGTAGACCGCGCGCCAGTTGCCCAGCACCACGTCAAAACCCTGCTCACGCATGGTGGGCACATTGATGTTGGGCAGGCGTTTTTCGGATGTCACGCCAATCGCGCGCATCTTGCCGGCCGTGATGTATTCGGCAAACTCGCTGTAGCCGCTGCCGCCCACGGTGACGTTGCCACCCAGAATGGCCGCTGTGGCTTCGCCGCCGCCACGGAAGGCCACATAGTTCACCTTCTTGGGGTCCACACCCACCTTGCCCGCCAGCATGGAGGCACAGATGTGTTCTGTGGAACCACGCGAACCGCCGCCCCACTTCACGCTACCAGGGTCTTTTTGCATCTGGGCGACCACGTCTTTCATGGTCTTGAGCGGAGAGTCGGCCGGCACCACAAACACGTTGTATTCGCTGGTGATGCGCGCAATGGGTGTTGCCTTGTCCAGGGACACAGCGGGCTTGCCGGTGATGATGCCGCCCACCATCACGGCGCCGGTGATCAGCATGGCATTGGGGTCACCCTTGGCGGCGTTGACAAACTGGGCCAAGCCGATCACGCCGGCTGCACCGCCCTTGTTTTCGTACTGCACCGTGTCGGCCGCTTTGGCATCAATCAGGGCTTTGCCCAGGGCGCGGCCAGTGCCGTCCCAGCCACCGCCGGGATTGGCGGGGATCATCATCTTCAGGTTGGCAGCGGCACGGGCCGACAGGGGCAAGGCACCGGCTGCGGCCAAAACGGCCATGGACTTCAGAAAGGTATCGCGACGCATGGGATGTCTCCTAGGGTTGAATGCAGGCCCTATGATGCGAGCCCAGCCTGTCAAACGGCTGTCCAAACGCCTAGGGAAAACCCCATGCACCTGCTGCTCATCGAAGACGACCCCGCCCTGCACACCACCTTGCAGCGCAGCCTGGTGCGCGCGCAGATGCGGGTCGATGTGTGCAGCGACGGTCGCCTGGCGCTGCACCACTGGCGCAGTGCCGAGCCCGATGTGGTGGTGCTGGACCTGAGCCTGCCCGGTGTAGACGGGCTGGACATTCTGAAAGCCGCACGCGCCGAGGGCCTGGGCACCCCGGTGCTGATCCTGACCGCCCGCGGCACCGTGGGCGACAAGGTGTTGGGCCTGAATGCCGGGGCCGACGACTACCTGCCCAAGCCCTTTGACCTGGACGAACTCGAAGCCCGCGTGCGCGCCCTCTACCGCCGCCACGCGGGTAACACGCCCAGCGCCAGCCCCGACCTGCAATTGGGTGCCCTGCGGCTGGACAAGGCCAACGGCGCGCTCTACCACCGCCACCAGATCCTGGACCTGAGTCCGCGCGAGCTGGCCCTGGTGGCCGCACTGATGGCGCGGCCCGGCCACGCGGTGAGCAAGGAGCGCTTGTTTGAGGTGGTGTTTCCGGGCGAGGTGGACGTGCAGTTTGAAGCGATTGAAGTGGTGGTGTACCGCCTGCGCAAAAAACTGGCCGCCACCGGTGTAGGCCTGGTCACCCTGCGCGGCCTGGGTTATTTGCTCAAGGCCGAGGGCTGATATGGCCCCCAACCACCGCACGCCCCTGTCCCTGCGGCGCAGCTTGCTGCTGGGCATCTTGCTGCCGATCGTGCTGTTTGTGGTGGTGGACACCATCAGCCTGTACCGCCAGGCACTGGGCGCCGTCAACACCGCCTACGACCGCACGCTGCTGGCCTCGGCCAAGGCGATTGGTGAGCTGCTGGACATTGAGGGCGACGGCGCCCAGGCCCGGCTGCGCGCCCAGGTGCCCTACTCGGCGCTGGAGGCTTTTGAGGCCGACAACCGCAGCCGCATGAGTTACCGCATTTCGGATGCGCGCGGCCAGTGGATCGACGGGGCCGAAGATCTGCCGGCCTGGCGTGGCACCCTGCCCAACCAGGGACCGTATGCGGCGCTGGTGGACTTTTACGACGACAGCTTCCGCGGCGACCCGGTGCGCGTGGCCGTGCTGCTACAGCCTGTGGCCACGCGGCGCGAACGCACCATGGCCATGGTGCAGGTGGCCGAAACGCTGGAGCTGCGCCGCACGCTGGCGCGACAAATCCTCATCGACACCCTGCAGCGCCAGGCCATTCTCATCACCGTCATTACCGCCGTGGTGCTGGTGGTGGTGCAGCGGGTGACCCGCCCGGTGCGCCGCATGAGCAGCGAACTGCAGCAACGCCCCGAAGACGACCTGACCCCGCTCAATGCCAGCCACCTGCCACTGGAAATTCGCCCACTGACCGAGGCCACCAACCAGGTCATGCAGCGCCTGCAGCACCTGCTGGACCACCAAAAACGTTTTGTGCGCGACGCCGCCCACCAGCTGCGCACCCCACTGGCCGTGCTCAAGGTGCAGGTGCAGTCAGCCCTGCGCGGCGATGTGGCGCCTATCGTTGCCCTGCAGGAGATCCAGACCACGGTGGACCGCGCCACCCAGCTGGCCAACCAGATGCTGTCGCTGGCCAAGGTGGAGCAGGTCAAGCAGCAGCAGGATTTCGCCACCATGGACTGGACCGAACCGCTGCGCGCCGTGGCGCTGGATGTGTCGGCCCTGATTGCCGAGAAAGACCTGGACTTTGAGATCCGCACCGAGCCCAGCCTGGTGCATGCCCACGAATGGATGCTGCGCGAAATGGCGCGGAACCTGCTGCACAACGCCATCCGCCTGAGCCCGCGCGGCGGCCGCTTGAGCGTGCATTTGCAGCCCCTGGGCGATATGGCCGAGCTGCACATCGAAGACAGTGGCCCCGGCATCTCTGACGAGCTGCGCCTGCGCCTGTTCCAGCCTTTTGCCGCGGGCCACGCCCATTCGGGCTCCGGCCTGGGCCTGACCATCACACGCGAAATGGTCAAAGCGCTCGGCGGCAGCATCACCCTCACCAATCTGTACGAACAGGGCTTGTGCGTGGGTCTGGACGCCTGTGTACGATTACCCCTCCAATCCCCGCCCACCTGAATCCGCATGGACAGCACCCGCATCGACAAATGGCTCTGGGCCGCACGTTTCTTCAAGACCCGCGCACTGGCCACCGACGAGGTCAACAAAGGCCATGTGCAGATAGCGCAGCGCGACATCAAACCGTCCAAGGACATCCGGGCCGGTGATGTGCTGACCATTTGGCAGGCCAAGGTGCCGCGCACCGTGGTGGTCAAAGGGATCAGCGACCAGCGTGGCCCGGCCCCCGTGGCGCAGCAACTGTACGAAGAAACCCCCGAAAGCGTGGCCCAACGCCACAAGATGGCCGAGCAGAACCGCCTGGCTGCCGAGCCCGCCCATGCCATTGAACATGGCCGCCCCACCAAACGCGAGCGCCGTGCACTGGACAAGGGCTGGGGTACGCGCTGGAGCGCATCCGTGGACTAAGCCCCCACGCTCCGCCGCTGCGCGGGTCGCTGCCCCCCAAGGGGGCGCGTTTAAGCTTGGGGCGGCCCGGCGCTGAAACCTGATCCATTGCCCTTGTGCCGGGGCTTGCCTTGGGGTTTGCGGCGATAATCGGGGACACGCCTGCCATCGGCACGGCCTTGTTGGACCGCTCTTTTGAAAGTACTTTGCGCATGACCGCCTTCTCCCCCGTCCCCATTTCCCCGGTTGAAGACATCGTCGCCGACATGCGCGCAGGTCGCATGGTCATCCTGGTGGACGAGGAGGACCGCGAAAACGAGGGCGACCTGGTCTTGGCCGCCGACCACGTCACCCCCGACGCCATCAATTTCATGGCCAAGTTTGGCCGCGGCCTGATCTGCCTGACGCTGACACGCGAACGCTGCGAGCTGCTCAAGCTGCCACCCATGGCCACGCGCAACGGCACCAAACACAGCACCGCCTTCACCGTCTCCATCGAAGCTGCCGAGGGCGTGACCACCGGTATTTCTGCCGCCGACCGCGCCCGCACCGTCCAAGCTGCCGTGGCCAAGGGTGCCGTGGCCAACGACCTGGTGCAACCCGGCCACATCTTCCCGCTGCAGGCAGTGGATGGCGGCGTGCTCATGCGCGCTGGCCACACCGAAGCCGGTTGTGACCTATCGGCCATGGCCGGCTGCACACCTGCCGCCGTGATCTGCGAGATCATGAAGGACGACGGCACCATGGCCCGCCTGCCCGACCTGCAGCTGTTTGCCGCCGAACACGGCCTGAAGATCGGCACCATTGCCGACCTGATCGAACACCGCAGCCGCAACGAATCGCTGATCGAAAAGCTGGGCGTGCGCCCCATGCAAACCGCATACGGCGAATTCACCGCCCACGCCTTCCGCGACACCACCGGCCAGGGCGTGCACCTGGCGCTGGTCAAGGGCAGTTGGACGGCCGACACTGTGGTCCCCGCCCGTGTGCACGAGCCGCTGTCGGTGCTGGATGCGCTGGAAATCAACCGCTCCATGCACAGCTGGAGCCTGGACACCGCGCTGGCCCACATTGCCAAAGAGGGCAAAGGCGTGCTGGTGCTGCTGAACTGCGGCGAAAGCGGCGAGCAGCTGCTGGCCCAGTTTGACGGCACGGCCCGTGCATCCCAAGCGCCCGAGCGTGGCCGCATCGACCTGCGCACCTACGGCATTGGCGCGCAAATCCTGCTGCAATGTGGTGTGCACAAGGTGCAACTGATGGGCAGCCCACGCCGCATGCCCAGCGTGACCGGCTACGGCCTGGAAATCACCGGCTACATCTGCAAATAAACAAGCACATAACTTTGCGGGACAGATCGTTAACGCTGTCCCCCACTTGAAAGGGAAATTCACCATGTTTGGCGCAGACAAAGGCACCACCACCGAAGACCGTTTGAACGGTAAAAAACTCTCCATTGGCATCGTCCAGGCGCGTTTCAACGCCAGCGTGACCGACGCGCTGGCAGCCGCCTGCAAGGCCGAGCTGCTGGCCCTGGGCGTCTCCGACAAGGACATTGACCACGTGACCGTGCCCGGCGCGCTGGAAGTACCAGTCGCCCTGCAAGCCATGGCCGAAAAAGGCAAGTACGACGCGCTGGTGGCCTTGGGCTGCATCATCCGCGGCGAGACCTACCACTTTGAGCTGGTGGCCAACGAGTCCGGCTCCGCCGTAACGCGCCTGGCGCTGGACTACCAACTGCCCATCGCCAACGCGATTTTGACCACCGAAGACATGCCCCAGGCGATTGCCCGCCAGGACGAAAAAGGCCGCGACGCGGCCCGTGTAGCCGTCGAAATGGCCAACCTTCTGGAAAGTATTTGATGAGCGACACCCCTTCTTCCTCTGCAGCCAAGCGCCCGCCCCGCCAGTCCCGCACCGGGCTCACGGCCACGGGTGCGCGCAAGGCGGCTGGCAAGTCCAACCGCACGCGGGCACGCGAATTCGCGCTGCAAGGCCTCTACCAAAGCCTGGTGGGCCGCAATGCGGTGGACGACATTGACCCGTTCACGCGCGACCTGGCCGGTTTCAACAAGGCCGATGCAGCCCACTTTGACGCGCTACTGCACGGCTGCGTGGAGCACGGCGAGGCCATGGACGCGCTCATCGCCCCCCTGCTGGACCGCCCCTGGGGCGAGATTTCACCCGTCGAACACGCGGTGATGTGGATTGGCGTGTACGAATTCCAGCACTGCCTGGATGTGCCCTGGCGTGTGGTGCTGAACGAATGCGTGGAACTGGCCAAGGAGTTTGGCGGTACCGACGGCCACAAGTACGTGAACGGCGTGCTCAACGGCCTGGCACCCAGCCTGCGCGCCGCCGAGGTGGAAGCCGACAAGGCCAAGAAACCCCGCAAAGCCTGACACGCCCCCGCCCCACCCATGCAGATATCGTCTCGCGCAAAGAACATTGAACCGTTTTATGTGATGGAGGTGGCCAAGGCCGCTTCCACCCTGGGCGCCCAGGTGGCACACACCGATGCGCCCATGGTGTTCCTGAACATTGGCGAGCCCGATTTCACCGCACCACCGCTGGCGCAAGAAGCCGCCGAACGTGCCGTGCGCAATGGCCATTCCCAGTACACACCGGCCCTGGGCCTGCCGCAGCTGCGTGAACGCATCAGCGCTTGGTACAGCAGCCGCTTTGGCGTGCAGGTGCCGGCCAGCCGCATTGTGGTGACCGCAGGTGCATCGGCTGCGCTGCACCTGGCCTGCCTGGCATTGATTGAATCGGGCGACGAAATTTTGATGCCCGACCCGAGCTACCCCTGCAACCGCCACTTTGTGAGTGCGGCTGAGGGCAAAGCGGTGCTGATTCCCACCACGGCGGAAGAACGCTTCCAGCTCAGCGCGGCCAAGGTCGAAGCGGCCTGGGGCCCGCGCACACGTGGCGTGCTGCTGGCCTCGCCCTCCAACCCCACCGGCACGTCCATCCACCCGGATGAGCTGCGCCGCATCCACCAGGTGGTGCAGGCCAAGGGCGGTATCACGTTGATCGACGAGATTTACCTGGCGCTGAGCCATGACGCGCAGTTTGGCCAGACCGCGCTGGCGCTGGACGACCAGATCATCAGCATCAACAGCTTCAGCAAGTACTTCAACATGACCGGTTGGCGCTTGGGCTGGATGGTGGTGCCCGAGGTGCTGGTGCCCGTGGTGGAGCGCCTGGCGCAAAACCTGTTCATCTGCCCCAGCACCATTGCGCAGCATGCCGCGCTGGCCTGTTTTGAGGACGCGAGTATTGCGCTGTACGAGCAGCGTCGCGCCGAGTTCAAGGCGCGGCGTGACTATTTCATTCCAGCGCTCAATGACTTGGGCCTGAAAGTGCCCGTGATGCCCGATGGTGCGTTTTACGCCTGGGCCGACTGCTCGGAACTTTGCCAAAAACTGGGCATCAAGGACAGTTGGGACTTTGCCTTTGAGGTAATGAACCGCGCCCATGTGGCCATCACCCCTGGGCGAGACTTTGGTACTGCACAAACCGCCCAGTTTGTCCGTTTCTCCACCGCCAGTTCGATGAAACAATTGGAAACAGCGATTGCCCGTTTGCGTGCGATGCTCGTGACCTGACCACCTGAACCTTCCTGATGAACCAAGACCTCTCCATCCTCCATTTGGTCCTCAACGCCAGCATCGTGGTGCAGGCCGTCATGTTGCTGCTGATGCTGGTATCGATTTCCAGCTGGGCCGCCATCTTCCGCAAGCTGTTTGCACTGAACCGCGTGAAGGCACAAAACGAAGCTTTCGAGCGCGAGTTCTGGTCCGGCTCCAGCCTCAACGACCTGTTCACCGCGGCCAGCAAAAACGCCCAACACTGCGGCCCCATGGAACGTATTTTTGCCAGCGGCATGCGCGAGTTTCAAAAGCTGCGCGAGCGCCGCGTGGCCGATGTGGGCACGCTGATGGACGGTGCCCGCCGCGCCATGCGCGCGAGCTTCCAGCGCGAGATGGACTCGGTGGAGAGCAACCTCTCCTTCCTGGCCTCGGTCGGCTCGGTGTCGCCCTATGTAGGCCTGTTTGGCACCGTGTGGGGCATCATGCACGCCTTCACCGGCCTGGCCTCACTGCAGCAGGTCACGCTGTCCACCGTGGCTCCCGGCATTGCCGAAGCGCTGGTGGCCACCGCCATCGGCCTGTTTGCCGCCATCCCGGCCGTGGTGGCCTACAACCGCTTCGCGCGCGACCTGGACCGCATTGCCATCCAGCAAGAGACCTTCATCGAAGAGTTCTCCAACATCCTGCAGCGCAACGTGAGCGCGCAGGCCTCTGCCCCGGCTGCCCGCTAAGCCACCGCAAGGAACCCACCCATGCCCGCAGTAGCCGGACGCGGCCGAGGCCGCCGCACCATCAACGAGATCAACATGGTGCCTTTCATCGACGTGATGCTGGTGCTGTTGATCATCTTCATGGTCACCGCCCCGCTGATCACGCCCAGCATGATTGACCTGCCCAGCGTCGGCAAGGCCGCGCGCCAGCCCGACCAGATCATCCAGATCGTCATTGGCAAAAACGACAAGCTGGAAATGAAGGTGAAAGAACAAACCACGCCCCTGGTGCTCAAGGACCTGGCCGCTGCCGTCCAGCGTGCACAAGGGGGTGCCCAGGGCGCCAAAGGCGGCACCGCGGCTGCCAACTCGGCCGTGGTCATCAGCGCCGATAAGGCGGTCAAATACGAAAGTGTGGTCCAGGTCATGGACACCCTGCAGCGCGCGGGCATCCAGCGCGTGGGCCTCTCGGTGCAACTGGCCAACTGACCCCCATGAGCGGCACCCGCCACCTGGAATTTGCCCCGCCCGCCACACCCGGCATGGTGCGGGCCGTGTTGCTGGCCCTGGTAGCCCACTTGGCGCTGGTGGCCGTGTTGGCCATTGGTGTGGCCTGGAAGCGGGAGACACCGCCCGTGGCCGTGGAGGCCGAGCTGTGGGCCACCGTGCCACAAGAGGCAGCCCCCCTTCCCCCCGAGCCGGAACACGAGCCACCAGAACCGGAACCCGAGCCGCCGCTTCCTGTTCGCCCCGCGCCGCCACCGGCTCCGCCCGTGGTGGACACGCCCAAGGCCGCCGACATCGCCCTGGCCAAAGAGAAGGAAAAGGCCCGCCTGCAGAAGGAGAAAGAGCTGCAGCAAGCCAAGCTGGAACAGGAGCGCAAGGCGCAGCAGGACAAACTGCAGCGTGACAAGCTGGCGCAAGAGAAACAGCGCAAGGAACAGGAAACCAAAGTCGCCCGCGAGAAGGCGGAAAAAGCAGAGAAGGCCGACAAGGCCAAAGCTGAAGCCCTGGCCAAACAAAAAGCCACCAAGGCCGCGGAGCTTGCGGCCCAGAAAAACCGCGATGACCAGCTCAAACGCATGGCCGCGCTGGCCGGTGGCGAGACCACAGGCTCGGGCGGCGCCGGCAGTGCCGCCAAAAGTGCAGGCCCCGGTGCCAGCTACTTCGGTCGGGTGGCGGCACGTATCAAACCCAATGTCACGTACACCGACATCATTTCGGGCAACCCCATCACCGAGATTGAAGTCTCGCTCAGCCCCAGCGGCGATATCCTGAGCCGGCGCATCAGCAAACGCAGCGGTAACACCGCGTGGGACAACGCGGCCCTCAACGCCATCGACAAGACCGAAAAGCTGCCCCTGGACAACGGCAAGGTCTGGTCACCACTGGTGATTGTGCTCTCACCCCAAACGCTGCTGGGCCCCTGAGGCATACAGAGCGCTATTTATTTGATAGCTGCTCGCGCAATATCCACGGGGGCTAGAGGCCTAAAAGGCTTATAAATCGTAGACGATGGCAGCTTTGCCCTGGTAAGCCTGCCCCCGCCAGCTGGCCAGGGCCGCGTCACTCGGGAAAAACTTGGCCCGCTCATCCAGGTGCAGGTCCACCGCAGCGCCCGCCACCTCACCCTCGGGCGTCAGGCACTGCAGTTGCAGGCGTACCGGCAGGCCACGCACCAGTTCACCCTGCTCCGACATTTCCCGCACCGCCGGAAACTCGCGCACCATGGCGTGTAAATCGGGTGCGCGTTGTTGCCCATCGAGCTGCACCGCCACACGCAGGAACTTGCCAAAGCGGCAACGCGCCTCTTCAAGCCCCCACAGCTGCTGCACCACAAACCGCGCCGCAAAGCCGTTGCGCCCCTGCTGCAGGCGGCCGCTCACGATGACCAGGGTGTCGTCTTGCAGCAGATGGCGGTAGGTGGTCAGCATGGCTTCGTCAGCCGTGGCCTCGATGGCCGCAGACTTGTCGTCCAGCGTGAAGATGCCCACCTTGCCGCGGTTGCCGTTGATGACCTTGAAACCGCTGATGATGCCGGCCAGCACCTGCGGCTCGCGGGTTTCCAGCACCTCCTCAATCGGCCGTTTGGCAAACCGGCGCACTTCCAGCGCCATCTCGTCAAACAGGTGGCCCGAGAGGTAAAACCCGACCGCCGACTTTTCCTGCGTCAGCTGCTCGCGCACGCCCCAGGGCAGCACTTCCACCAGATCGGGTTCCTGGGTGCTTGAGCCATGGTCGTCCTCGCCGCCCATGTCAAACAGGCCGTGCTGGTTCGCATTGGCGGCGCTGGCCGCGGCAAAGTCGAAAGCGCGGTCCATGCTTTCCACCAGGGAGGCCCGATTCAGGTGGATGGTGTCAAAGGCGCCGGCCTTGATCAGCGCCTCCACGCAGCGTTTGTTCAGGCGCGTGCGGTCTACGCGACGTGCAAAGTCAAACAGGCTCTTGAAGGGGCCCGCCTCTTCGGTCGGGCCACGGCCTTCGCGTGCCGCCACGATGGCCAGAATGGCCTGTTCACCGGTGCCCTTGATGGCGCCCAGGCCGTAGCGGATTTCCTTGTTGGAGATGGGCTCAAACCGGTAGAAGCCGCGGTTGATGTTGGGCGGCTCGAAGCTCAGGCCCATGGTCTCGGCGTCTTCAAACAGCACCTTCAGCTTGTCGGTGTCGTCCATTTCCACCGTCATGTTGGCGCAGAAGAACTCGGCCGTGTAGTGCACCTTGATCCAGGCCGTGTGGTAAGCCAGGAGCGAGTAGGCCGCGGCATGTGACTTGTTAAAGCCATAACCCGCAAACTTCTCCATCAAGTCAAAAACTTCATCGGCCTTTTCTTCGCTGATGTCGTTTTTGGCCGCACCGGCGCGGAAGATGGCACGGTGTTCGGCCATCTCTTCGGCCTTCTTCTTGCCCATCGCGCGGCGCAACATGTCGGCGCCGCCCAGCGAGTAGCCGCCCAAAATCTGGGCGGTCTGCATCACCTGCTCCTGGTAGACCATGATGCCGTAGGTCTCGGACAACATCTCGGCCACCAGCGGGTGTGGGTACTCGATCACCTCTTTGCCGTGTTTGCGCGCCACAAAGCTGGGGATCAGGTCCATGGGGCCCGGGCGGTACAGCGCGTTCAGCGCAATCAGGTCTTCCAGGCGGCTGGGTTTGGCGTCCACCAGCATGCGCTGCATGCCCACGCTTTCAAACTGGAACACGGCCTCGGTCTTGCCCTCACTGAACAGCCGGTAGACCTTGGCGTCATTCAGCGGCAGGTTTTCGTAGGCAAAGTTCTCCTGGCCCGGGTGGCGCTTCATGATGAACTCGCGCGCGATCTCCAGGATGGTCAGCGTGGCCAGGCCCAAGAAGTCGAACTTCACCAGGCCAATCGCCTCCACGTCGTCCTTGTCGTACTGGCTCACGGCGGATTCGCTGCCAGGCTGCTGGTACAGCGGGCAAAAATCGGTCAGCTTGCCGGGGGCAATCAGCACCCCACCGGCGTGCATGCCGATGTTGCGGGTCATGCCCTCCAGCTTGCGGGCCAACTCCAGCAGGGTCTTGACGTCTTCCTCTTTCTCTTCGCGCTCGGCCAGCAGGGGCTCGGCCTCGCTGGCATAGACGTATTTGTCGTTTTTCTTGCCGTCCGTGGGCGGCAGCTGCAGCGTGACGTTGGTACCCGGCTTGTTGGGAATCAGCTTGCTGATGCCGTCGCAGAAGGTGTAGCTCATGTCCAGCACACGGCCCACGTCGCGCACCACACCGCGCGCGGCCATGGTGCCGAAGGTGGCAATCTGGCTCACGGCGTCTTTGCCGTATTTGTCCTTCACATAGTCAATCACCAGGTTGCGGTTGGTCTGGCAAAAGTCGATGTCGAAGTCGGGCATAGAGACCCGCTCGGGGTTCAAAAACCGCTCGAACAGCAGGTTGTACTGCAACGGGTCCAGGTCGGTGATCTTGAGCGCGTACGCCACCAGCGAACCGGCACCTGAGCCGCGGCCTGGCCCCACCGGGCAGCCGTTGTTTTTGGCCCAGTTAATGAAGTCGCCCACGATCAAAAAGTAACCAGGGAAACCCATCTTCAAAATGGTGGCCAGCTCAAACTCCAGGCGCTCCACGTAACGTGGCATCTGCGCCTCGCGTGCGTCAGCCTTCGGGTAGAGGTGCAACATGCGGTCTTTGAGGCCCTCAAACGACGCGTAGCGGAAATACTCCTCCGGCGACATGCGCTGGCCATTCACCTCGGGCGTGGGGAACACCGGCAGCTGCGGCTTGCCCAGCACCAGCGTCAGGCTGCAGCGTTTGGCAATCTCCAGCGTGTTGGCAATGGCCGACGGAATGTCGGCAAACAGCGCCTCCATCTGCGCCGCACTCTTGAAATACTGCTCGCGTGTGAAGCGGCGCACGCGTTTGGGGTTGCTCAGGATCTCGCCATCGGCAATACACACACGGGCCTCGTGCGCCTCAAAGTCGTCAGGCTCGGTGAACTGGATGGGGTGCGTGGCCACTACCGGCAGCATCATGCGGGCGGCCAGTTGCACCGTGGCCACCACATGGGCCTCGTCATCGACCCGGCCGGCGCGCTGCACCTCCAGGTAAAAGCGGTGCGGAAACACACCGGCCAACTGCATGGCGGCTTCGTAAGCACGGTCGGTGTCGCCCTGCACCAGCGCCTGGCCTACCGGGCCCGCCTGTGCACCGGCCAGGCAGATCAGGCCCTCGTGCAGCTCCTTGAGCCAGGCCATCTTCACCACGGCCTGGTTTTTCACTACGTTTTGGGTGAAGGCGCGGGCAATCAGCTCCGAGATGTTGAGGTAGCCCTGCTTGTTTTGCACCAGCACGATGACGCGCGACACCGCGGCGGGGTCGGTACCCAAGCCTTCGATGATGAGCTCGGCCCCAATGAGGGGCTTGACGCCCTTGCCACGGCCTTCCCGGTAAAACTTGATGGCACCGAACAGGTTGTTCAGGTCGGTGATGGCCATGGCCGGCTGTCCGTCCTTGGCTGCGGCCTTGACCACCTCGTCAATACGGTTGGTGGAATCCACCACGGAAAATTCGGTGTGCAGGCGCAGGTGTACAAACATGGCTTGATTGTAGTTTTGCCAACGCCGCGACCAGGGCACAGGGGCACTGCCTTGCGTCACAATGACACTGCAGGAGACAAAATAAGCGGGAACACCCGCCTCGACCCGATTTGGAGCAAGAAACATGGCGACACCCGCCTTCCGCCCGCACGGTACTGCCCTGGTAGAACTGTCCGACGCCATCCTGACGGTCCACATGCGCGGCGACTGGAACGCAGAAATGCGCAGCCAGACATCCCAACAAATGCGGCAGTACGCCCCCGCGCTGAATGCGGCTGGCCCCTGGGCCATCTGCAACATCCTGCATGACACCCTGGTCTACAGCGAAGCGCTGTACACCAGTGCCCGCCAAGACTACGCGTCTCGCCCGGCTGCATCACGCCTGCAGGCAGTGGCTTTTGTGATTGGCCCCGCTGTGGAGGGCGCCACCTTGCTCAAGCCGCGTTTTGAGACCCTGCTGGACGGCGTGATAGACGCCCGGGTGTTTGCCGACACCGAAGGCGCACGCCAATGGCTGCTGCAGCAACTGGCCCGCGCCTGACAATCTTAAAATCAGGGGGTGAACACCATCCTGAACATCTCCACCTACAAATTCGTACCCATCAGCGATGCACCCGCATTGCGCGAGCTGCTGCAGCAGCGTGCTGTGGCGCTCCAGCTCAAGGGCACCATCCTGCTGGCCGAAGAAGGCATCAATCTGTTCCTGGCTGGCCCGGCCGACGCGGTGCGCGGTTTTGTGGCCCAGCTGCACACCGATGCCCGTTTTGCCGACATCACCCCCAAAGAGAGCTGGTCCGATACCCAGCCGTTCAAGAAGATGCTGGTCAAGGTCAAGGGCGAGATCATCCGTATGAACCACCCCGCCATCCAGCCGGCCCAGGGCCGTGCGCCGGCCGTGGCCCCAGCCACCGTGAAGCGCTGGCTGGACCAGGGCCACGATGACGAAGGCCGCCCGGTGGTCACCTTGGACACACGCAACGACTTTGAGGTGGACGAAGGTACGTTTGACGGCGCCATCGACTGGCGCATCACCAAGTTCACCGAATTCCCCGATGCGCTGCGCAGCCACCTGAACGACCTGAAAGACAAAACCGTGGTGAGCTTTTGCACCGGCGGCATCCGCTGCGAGAAGGCCGCCATCCTGATGCGTGAAGAAGGGCTGGAGCACGTCTACCAGCTCGAAGGCGGCATCCTCAAGTACTTTGAGGAAACCGATGGCAGCCACTACCACGGTGGCTGTTTTGTGTTTGACGAACGGCGTGCGCTGGGCGCCGACCTGCAAACCGTGGGTTTGCAGACCGAACCATCAGCGTCCTGACACGCTCACCGCTGCGTCACCAGCGGCTTGTCGACCAAGCCAGCACGCAGCATCCAGGCAAACACCGAATCCACGGTCACGGTCTCAATCTTGTCCGCATAACGCTTCACATCGGGGTGGTCGTCAAACGCCACATTCGCCTTGGTCATGCGCGCGCCCAGGCGGGTGAGCGCGGTAATGGTCAGGGTGCTGGGCTGGTAGTCCTGCTGCTGCAACCAGGCCTGGGCCTGCAGCCGGTCCAGCACCGGGGCCTTGCCGTCGGCCGCCAGGGCCAGGGCCAGCGTTTCAATCGCCCACTGGTTGGACTGCTGGTATTTTTGTGCCCAGGGGTAACTCACCATGTTGTAGGGCTTGTGGTGCAGCTGCAGGGCCTGTTTCTCGTCCAGCAGCACGGCCAGCAGGCGCTTTTGCACGGCGTCGGTGGGCACCAGCCAGGCCGCCTCGTACTGCCACAGATCGTCCATAAAAAATTCGCCCAGGCCCTGGCGGTAAATGGCCGATTCGGCCGTGCCGCATTGGTTGAGCTTGTGCAACACGCGCCACACCTGGCCACCCTGCCCGTCCGGCTGCTGGTAGGCAAACCCCAGGTGCGAGTAACGAATGCCGTATTTGCTCAAGTCCTGCCCGGCACGGGCCATCACCACCACCTTGGCACCGCTGGCGTCCAGCGTTTTCAGGGTGCTGAGGGCCAGGCCCAGCGAACGCTCCACCGTGGCCACCTTCAGGGCCTGGGGTTCGTTGCAGGGCCGGCCCGCCTGGGCCGGGGCCAGTGCCCCCAGCCCCAGGGCAAGCGCCACCACCCCACGGCATGCGGCGCTGCGCATCAGCGGCTCACACGTTCGTTGTGCAACAAGGCCTTGCCAATTTCATTGGGAATAAAGGCAATCACCGTGCCGGCCACCGACAGCACCACACCTGCACCAATCACGCTGACCGTGACCACGGTGCCCACGGCTGTGGAGGCACCACTGGCCACCTTGCCCGACACCTCCACGCTGGCGCGGGCGCCGTCGGATACACGTTCCAACAGGTAGACGGTGCCCTTGGCAGAGGCTTCCACGCCCTTGACCACCAGCACCGCACCGGCGCTAGAAAAAGCCACAGGAACCGCCACCACCGCGCCCGCACTGGCCCCTACCACCGACGCCAGTGGCATGGCCGACACGGCGCTCAGGGCCGATGCATCGGTTTGCGCTTGGGCATGAAATGAGGCTGTAGCCCCCATAGACATTGCGCAAGCAGCTAGCAAAGAGATAGCACGACGGTATTGCATAAGAGGAAAAACCTCGGGTTGCTGGCAAAAGTGCCGCAGCCATCTTAGCAAGCCGCATGCAAAAACCCAGGCCGGTGCCGCTGCACCGGGCCTGGGTTTCACAAGAGCAAAAGCCGCTTAACCGCGCTTGCCCGCCAGCGCAGCAATACGCTCGCCATACTTGCGTCCGGTTTCCAGATCACCGGGGTTCATCTCGTCGGCACTGGCGTCACCCGGGGTCTGGGCAATCGGGCCGGCGTTGGACGCCAGGTAGTTCAGGTCGGCGCGCTGGGAACCCTTGTGGTTGTTGTAGGCCATGCCGGTGCCGGCCCACAGGCCGCCGTGTTGCATGGCCAGGGTCATGAAGTAGTGCAGCGTGGAGTGTTTGTCGCCGTCCACGTTGGCGCTGTTGGTAAAGCCGCCAAAAATTTTGTCTTTCCAGGCCTGGACATACCAAGGCTTGCTGGAGGCGTCAGCAAACTTCTTGAACTGCCAGCTCACGCTGCCCATGTAGGTGGGCGAGCCAAAGATGATCGCGTCGGCCGCGGCCAGGGTGTCCCAGGCGGCTTCGGGCACATTGCCGTCGGCGTCGATGGTGATCAGGTCCGCCGCTGCGCCCTGTGCCACCGACTGCGCCAGGCGCTGCGTGTGACCGTAACCGGAATGAAATACCACTGCTACTTTTGCCATGTCAAAGCTCCTTGATAAAGGTGAAAGTTAAGGCGAAACAAGAGGGGCCCGCAGCGTGCGGGCTCCAGGGGGATTACTTGCCGCGCTTGGCGTCCAGGCTCAGCGCGCCGGGGCCAAAGGCCGTCAACATTAACAGACCACCCACGATGGCGATGTTTTTCATGAACATGATTTGTTGTATCTGCGCAGCTTCGGGGGCGGCGGCCCAGAAGGCGTGGAAAAACACACCCGCGGCCAGGGTGAACACAGCCAACACCAGTGCAGCCAAGCGGGTCTGCAAGCCCAGCAGCAGCGCAATGCCACCGCCCGCTTCGGCCACGATGGCCAGCACTGCGCCGACTACGGGCAGCGGCAAGCCGACCGAGCCGATGTAGCCCACGGTGCCGGCAAAGCCCGCAATTTTGCTGATGCCAGCAGGCACAAACAAGGCTGCCAACAGAATGCGCGCGGCCAGGGCCAGGGGGTTTTGGAATTTGTCAAACATGAGGATCTCCTTCGTTGGTTAAAGAACTAAAAAATCAGGCTTCCAGGTCAAACACCAAGACTTCGGCGTTGGACCCTTGGGCCAGGGTAATGCGGCTTTCGCCCTCAAGCAGCGCCGCATCACCCGTCGTGAGCTTGGCGCCATTCACTTCCACACCGCCACGCAGCACCTGCACATAGGCTTTGCGGGCGGGGTCCAGGGCCAGTTCGGCACTCTCGGCACCATCAAACAGGCCGCTGTACAGCTTGGCATCGGCGTGGATCAGCACGCTGTTGTCCGCACCGTCGGGCGACGCGACCAGCCGCAGCTTGCCTTGTTTCTCGGCAGTGTCAAAACTCTTCTGCTCATAGCTGGGCGGGATGCCGCGCACATTGGGCTCGATCCAGATCTGGAAGAAGTGTGTGGTCTCGCCCTGGGCGTGGTTGAACTCGCTGTGCTGCACACCGCTGCCCGCACTCATGCGCTGCACATCACCGGGCGGAATACCCTTGACGTTGCCCATGCTGTCCTTGTGCGCCAGGTTGCCCGACATCACGTAGCTGATGATTTCCATGTCGCGGTGGCCGTGGGTACCAAAGCCGGTGCCGGGGGCAATGCGGTCTTCGTTGATGACGCGCAGGTTGCCCCAGCCCATGTGGGCAGGGTCGTAGTAACCGGCGAACGAAAAGCTGTGGAACGACTTCAGCCAGCCATGGTCGGCTTGGCCGCGGTCTTGGGATTTGCGTAAGGTCAACATAGCGGTGTCCTTTCTCTGTGTGTCTTGCTGATGGGTTGAACTTTAGGCCTCGGAACAGTGTTTTCCATCCACGCTGTTTGATGGCATCATTCAAACCAATTCAACATAAAGGCCTGCTTCATGCAAAACGCCCGCGACTTTTTGACTCCCGACGCGCTCTCCATGCTGCAGACCATTGCGGTGGCCGGCAGCTTTGCCGCCGCGGCGCGCGAAATGGGCATGGTGCCCAGCGCGCTGACCTACCGGGTGCGCCAGATCGAGGACGCGCTGGACGTGCTGTTGTACGACCGCAGCTCGCGGCAGGCCAAGCTGACCGAGGCCGGGGCCGAGCTGCTGCGCGAAGGTGCGCGCCTGCTCGAAGAAATTGATGCGGTGGCCAACCGCGTCAAACGTGTGGCCACGGGCTGGGAGCCGCAGCTCACCATTGCCATCGACACCGTCATCTCCAAACCCACCATGATGGAGCTGTGCGAGAGCTTTTTCAGCCAGTCGCCCCCCACCCGCATCCGCCTGCGCGAGGAAACGCTGTCGGGCACGCTCGAAGCCCTGACCCGCGGCCAGGCCGACCTGGCCATTGGCGTGGGCCCAGACTCGGCGCGTACCGCCGGGGTGCACAGCAAACCCCTGGGCCACATCACCTTTGTGTATGCCGTGGCCCCCCACCACCCGCTGGCCAACGCGCCCGAGCCGCTCAGCGACGAGGTGATCCAGAAACACCGTGCCGTGGCGGTGGCCGACTCCATCAGCCGCGGTTTGGGCCAGACCTTTGGCCTGCTCAGCGGACAAGATGTATTCACCGTGCCCACCATGCACGCCAAGCTGGACGCACAACTGCGTGGCCTGGGCGGTGGCAACCTGCCACGCTGCATGGCCGACAGCTACATCGAAACCGGCCGCCTGGTGGTGAAAAAGACCGAGCGCGCCCAGCGCCAGGTGCCGCTGCACTACGCCTGGCGCCTGAGCAAAACCACCCAGCAGGGCAAGGCACTGCAGTGGTGGCTGAGCCAACTGGAAAGCCCGGCCACACGCGACGCGCTGCTGGAAGAACACCGCAACGCGTAAGCCCGTGGGGCCCGGCCAGCGTGTATAAAGAGACCACTACAACTATTGGAGATTGCGCCCATGACCACTTCCAAACACATCGCTATCGTGGGCGCCGGCATGGCCGGTATCGCTTGTGCACGCACGCTGGTGCAAGCAGGCCACCGGGTGACCGTGTTTGACAAAAGCCAGGGCTTGGGCGGGCGCATGTCCACGCGCAGCAGCGCGTTCGGCACCTTTGACCATGGCGCGCAGTATTTCACCGTGCGCGATGCACGCTTTGAGCTGGCCCTGCAAACCACCGCCGGCCTGTGCCGCCCTTGGAGCGCCAACACCGTGCGTGTGCTGGACTCCCACGGCCGCGTGGCCGCTGCCGGCCTGCCGGCACGCGAGCCGCATTGGGTGCCCTCGCCCGGTATGAACGCGCTGGTGGGCGCATGGGCCAAGCCGCTGGTGGACGCAGGCAACGTGGAATTGCAAACCCGCGTCATGGGCATTGCGCCCGACGCCCTCAACAAAAACCAATGGCAGCTGCGCACCACCGGTGCCGACGACAGTAGCCATGTGTACAGCGGTTTTGACGCCGTGGTGCTGGCCATCCCCCACCCGCAGGCCCAGGCCCTGCTGGCCACCACCCCCAAGGGTGAGGCGCTGGCCAAGAAAACCACCAAGGTGTCAGTGGCCCCGTGCTGGACACTGATGCTGGCCTTCCCGCAGGCCGTGCAACCCGGCCTCACCACCTTGGGCCCGCAGTGGAACGCGGCGCGCAGCACCCACCACCGTATTGCCTGGCTCACACGTGAATCGAGCAAACCGGGCCGTGGCCGCGTGGAGCGCTGGACCGTGCAAGCCAGCGCCGCCTGGTCACAAGAACATTTGCAAGACAACCCCGCCCGCGTGCAGGCCAAACTCATCAAGGCCTTCTCCGAGATCACTGGCATCCGCGCCGAACCGGCCCACGCCGATGTGCACCGCTGGATGTACGCCAAGACCGAACAGCCCCTGGGCCACAGCCACCTGCTGGACGCCAAGGCCGGCCTGGGCGTGTGCGGCGACTGGTGCCTGGGCCACCGCGTGGAAGATGCCTTTGTGTCAGGCCTTGAACTGGCACTCTCGATGGCGTGAACAGCCGTTTGACCTACCGAGGGCGATTCGCGCCCTCCCCCACGGGCCCGCTGCATGCGGGCTCGCTCGTTGCGGCGCTGGCCAGTTGGCTGGATGCGCGGGCGCATGGCGGGCAGTGGCTGGTGCGCATCGAAGACGTGGACACACCGCGCTGCATACCGGGTGCCGACCAGACCATCTTGCAGCAACTGGCCGCCTGCGGCCTGCACCCCGACGAACCGCCCGTGTGGCAAAGCCAGCGCAACAACCTGTACCAACAAGCGCTGGAGCAACTGATTGCCGCCGGCCTGGCCTATGCCTGCGCCTGCTCGCGCAAAGACATTGAACAAGCGCTGGCCGTGCGGGGCGATGGCAAGCCGCGCCACGGCGAACTGGTCTACCCCGGCACCTGCAGACCCGAGCAAGGCGGCCTACACGGCAAGCCCGGTCGTGCCTGGCGCCTGCGCACTGATACCGCTATTTTTAAGCCAAATTGGCCTCTAGCGCTTATGGATATTGCGCAAGCAGCTCCTGAATTCATAGCAAATAACGCCCAGCTACTGCACTGGACCGACCGCCGCCTGGGCCCACAAAGCCAGCATGTGGAACAGGCGGTAGGCGACTTTGTGCTCAAACGCGCCGATGGCCTGTGGGCCTATCAGCTAGCGGTGGTGGTGGACGATGCGGCACAAGGCATCACGCATGTGGTGCGCGGTGAAGACCTGGCCGACAACACGGCGCGGCAAATTGGGCTGCAGCGCGCGCTGGGCCTGCCCACCCCGCACTACCTGCACACGCCGCTGGTTCTGGGCCCCAACGGCGAAAAACTCAGCAAACAAAACGGCGCTACCGCACTGGACACCGCCACACCCCAGGCTGCGCTGCAAGCCCTGCAGCAGGCCGCACAGGCGCTGGGCCTGCCGCCAGGCGCCGGCACACACACGCCAGACCACCTAGCAAGCTGGGTGCAAGCATGGCGCCTGGCCACCGCCTCAGGCTGAGGGTTCGGGCGCAGGATCCTCTAGGTCCGAACGCCGCTTTTTCATCAGCGCCTTGGCCTGGTACATGCACTGGTCAGCCTGCGCAATGCACTGCGCCAGGGGTTGCTCTGCATTCGCACGCATGGCGTGGCCCAGCGCGGCGCTGGGGGCGCCCCAGGCATCCGGCGCGGCTGGCAGCCGGGCACCCAGGCAGCGCTGGCGCAGCCCCTCCATGCCCGCCAGGGCCTGGGCTTCGCTGGTAGCGGGCAGCACGATGAGGAACTCGTCACCCCCCATGCGGAAGAAATGCCCCTCGGGCCACTGCTCACGCACCAAGCCCGCAAACAGCAGCAGCAAGGCGTCACCCGCGGCGTGGCCGTAGCTGTCGTTCACACGCTTCAGGTTATTCAAGTCGGCCACCACCACGGCCTGCGGGTAGTCGGGCCGCAGCGCCTGCTCGGCCCGGTCGCTGAAGTAGTTGCGGTTGTGAAAGCCGGTCAGGGTGTCGGTGTACAGAAAATGCTCGCGCTCGGTCAAAAACTGGGTGCGGGCCTTTTGCTCGGCCAGCTTGCGCACCACCTTGATGACCAGCATCAAAATGCCCAGCAAGGCCGCCAGCAAAAACGCCACGATCAGGATCAGCCGCCGGTTGGCCTCGTTGCGCAGGGCCGGCACGCTCTGGATGCCGGCGTACTTGGCGTCCTCAAAGCGGATCAGCGGAATCACCTTGTCCATGATGGACGCCAGCTCGGGCTGGCGCCGGCTCACGCCAAAGTACACAAACGAGTCTTTGGAGGTGTTGCCGCGTTTCACCACGTCGGTGTAGCCCAGGCCGTTGATGTAGAACTCCACCACCGTGGGGTTCTCGATCATGTAGGCCACCTCGCCATTGCGCACCAGGCGCAGCGATTCCATGATGTCTGCGGTGCGCACGATCTGCGGGTTCTTCAGGTTCTTGCGCAGGTACTCCTCGTGCCAAAAACCGTCAATCACCGCCACCCGTTGCCCGTCCAGCCCGTACACATCCTGCACCGGCGCGCTGCTCTTGAGGCCCACGATGATGTCGCGCTCGGTGCTGATGGCGTGGGGAAACACAAAGTCTTTGAGCCGGTCTTCGGTCTTGGCCATGTTGGCCACGTCCACACCGCCCTTGCGCGCCTTGTCCATGATGTCGGCAAAGGTGCCACTGACCACCTCAAAGCGGATGCCCACCGTGTCGCCAATGCGCTGCAACATCTCGCCGGCAATGCCGCGGTACTCGCCTTTGTCGTAGTAGTCGAAAGGCAGGTAGTCCTCGGCCACGCCCACCACGGCGGTGCCGCTTTTCTCCAGCCAGCGCAACTCGGCCTCGCTCAGGCGCAGGATCTTGCGGTTGTACAGGCGCTGCGCCTTGGCTTTCACCTCCTGAATGACGGCCTCGCGCTGGGCAATGTAGCGGTCCAACAGGCCTGCCAGAAGCTGCTGGTCCCGGGCCACGGCCAGGGTCATGTCCGAGGTGATGGCGCGCAGCTCTGCCACTAGGGCCAGCTTGGGGTGGGCGTACAAAAATTCATACTCCAACCCGCCCCCCGCGGTCACAAAGCCGTCCAGCTCGCCGCGCTCCAGCGCCTTCAGGCCCGCCTCCTGTTCGTCAAACTCCACGCTCTGCACATGGATGTTCGGAAACTCCAGCGGCAGCTGCCCGATGACAAAGTCATTGCGAATAAAACCCACACGTTTGCCATCCAGGTCGCCCAGCGTCTGCACCGCCGTGTCGTTGCGTGCAAACACGGTGTAGGGGTACTTCCAGACCGGGCGGGTAAACCGCATGATGCGTTCGCGCTCGGGCGTGGCGTTAGCGCCGTAGAGGATGTCGATGTCGCCCGCAACAAAGCGGTTGTAAGCATCATCCCAGCCCTTGACCTGGGCTGGAACCACATGAAGCCCCAACTGGGCCTGCATGTCCTTGAGCAGGTCGTGCAACAGGCCCACGCGGTGGCCCCGGAATTCAAAACTGTCCATACCCGCAAACGGATCAAAACCCACCGTGTACGTCTTGCCGCGGTGCGCTGCCAGCCAAGCCTGCTCATCCACGTTCAGCTGCAACCCGGGCGCTGCGTGCGCCTGCCCCACCAGCACGCAGCTAGCCAGCAGCAGGCAAATGCGCAAACCGGTCGACCAGCCCTGAAGCACACGAAGCAGGAACACGACAACCCTCCCGAAGTGAAGCGAATTGTGAACGCCGCCCTAGCTTACGTGCAAATGCCCCGGCATCACCACTTGGGCAGTATGCGGTCGCCAGGCATCAGGTCGTAGGGCGCCACCCAGCCGGGCAAGGCCTGCATGCGCGCGACCCAGGCTGCCACATGCGGGTAGCGGTTCAGCAGGTCCAGCCCGTTTTCTTCCTCGGGGTAAAACGCGTAGCCGCTCAGCGAGAAGTCGGCAATCGTGGGGGCGTTGCCCACCATAAACGGTGTCTTGGCCAGGTGTTTGTTGACGATGTCGTAGGCCACTTCCAGCCGGCCCTTGAGCCAGGCCATCACGGCCGGGTCGGGTGCCACCGGGCCAAACGATTTGCTAAAACGGTAACTGGCGAAGTAGCTGGTGAACTTGTGGTTGTCAAACAAAATCCAGCGCAGCACCTCCAGCTTTTCCTCAGGTGTGGTGCCGCCATACGCGCCGTGTTTGTCCGCCAGGTAGCTGAGGATGGCACCGGACTGCGTGATGCGGCGTGTGCCGTCTTCCAGAATCGGCGCCTCGCCCATTTCATTGGTGGCCTCGCGCCACGCGGGGTCGCGTGAGGCCCCGTTCATGAAGTCCACAAACACTGGCTCGTAGGCCTGGCCCAGCGCACGCAGCAAAAAAGCCACCTTGAAACTGTTGCCCGATTGGGCGAAGCAATGCAATTTGTACATCCGGACTTCCTTTAGTTTTCGTCGATATAACCACGCTCGGCCGCAGTCTGCGTGTCCTGAAAAATGGCCATGGCTGTGCGCATGCGGCGAAAACCGAACTTGCGGTAGAAGGGCTCCTTGCCCGGCACCGCATAGAGAATGATTTTCTTGTGCCCCTGCGACAAGGCTACCAGCCGTGCCACGATCTCCTTGCCCAAACCTGTGCCCTGGTGGCTGGGCAACAGCGCCACGTCGCAAACATAGGCGCAGTCCACACCATCGGCCAGCACGCGGCCCACGCCTACCAGCGCGCCATCGTCATACACAAAGCAACGGAACAAGCTGTTGCCAAAGGCCGTTTTCAGCCCCTCGGGCGTCTTGTTGCCCAAAGGGGCTGCACGGTAGAGCGCGGCGAGTTCGTCCCAGTCCAGGGAGTCGGTGGAATCAGACCAGTGGTATGTCATGGGGGGCCATCTCAGGAGTTCGCGTTGTCAACTTCGTTCTGTTTATCTTCACACGATTTGCTGGCATGGATGGCTTCCACCTAGCGTGTGTAGTGAATATTGAACATTCTCAATCGACCCAAAGCGGTCTTCTGCACTCCCGAAATACCTGCCCGAAAGCAGACATCCGATCTGATACAAATGAGGTGCGCCTGCCGAGGTCGCCTATGCGGCGTCAGCAGTCATTCGGCGACATGGCTCAGTTGTAGGATTCCGATGACGTTTCCAAACATTATTCTTTAGGCCTTAAATGAAGCGCGATATCTGGGGTGTTTTTCACGACGGTGTGCTGAAGTACATCGACGGCAGCGTTCCAGGAACGCTAATACTTGAGGTCGAGATCGAGTATCTACGTGGCATGTTCGATGAGCCGGGAATTTCATTCCGAATCGAACTAACAGGCTACACCAAGGTTGTCTACAGCGAGTACGACGAAAAGCCAACTCAAGACATAACGAAGATCCAAGAGCGAGAGCCTGAAATTCTTTATGTCACCTCCGAGCAGCCGCTGCTTCTCGACTGCGTCATGGGAACTCTTGAGCTTGAATACGATGCTATGCGTGTCATGCTTCCGTCGGAAGTTGAGGTCAGTTACGAGTCCCTAGTCTCGGCCAGTGATACATACTGGAGCGAATTGAGTGTGAGGTCCAAAGGTGATGCACAACCCTTCAATCGAGAGGACAAATAGCGGCGGGTCGCGCCTTAGTACTTTTGCCTACGTACAGCCGCCGTTGTTTGCCTCTCATCTCAAACGTAATGACCGCTTTGGACCACTGCGAAAGACCGCAGTCAGTCTTTTGACGTCCCCGCTAGGCGGCGGAAGCGGACTGTCAATGAAGACACCGCGCGCTGGGTTATTGCAGGGTTCGGCCATTCCGTTATCACCATCAAATTGCATCCCACGTCAAAATGCGCAATGAAATCAAAGAGTTCCTGAGCTGGCGTTAACGGTGCTCATAAGCAAGCCGCCTTGTTCATAAGCAGGTTTGCAGGGTTTGGCCTCATTTTCATCGATGGCCACGCGGCATCGGGTCTGACTAATCGGATATAAATCAAGCACTTAAAGAATCCACGGGAGGGAATCATGGGTGTATGTGGCTCTGTTCATAAGACCTGTTTGACGTCTACAACACGTTGGACGTCATAGGAGAAGGTGTGAGTGAGTTATTGAACGAGTACGTGTCATATGAACCGCCAAAGTCGGTGTGCTTTGGACACCAGACGCGAATCAAGAACGCCAGAAGCGCGTGGCCACTCGTCGAGTCGTTCCTCGAAAAGAGGACAACGAGCACGCTCAATGAGCATATTTCTCTTCGGTGCGTGCTGCCCTTTTCTGGCCCAGTTGATGTCTTCAATGCGTACCGTTCGCACGCAAACAATGTGCTGGGCACATGCGATGAAGGCACATGGCACTTCACACCAGCACAGTTTAAAGAGGCACTGAATCTTTCTTTTGAGGAGGACCTCTGGCCGCGTCAGTCGGCTGGTGGTCCGGCGTGTCTTTCCTTCAGCTACACCTTTGCGTGGAAGGCTCCCTTCGAGCCTCTCGCCAGTGGCCTGCCAATAACTTCGCGCTTGAACGTCTTAATTGAGGCGCAGAGAATCTTTCTACAGCCTCATTTCATCTTCCCGTGGTCGTGGAGTTCAAGTGAACTGCGGGAGTTTCTCTGCTGCATCCAGGGCGATCTACCCCTAGATTTACGTGAGCAGTATTTCAAACGGCTGGTGTCTACAAAATCAGGCGGAAGTCGGGCGCTAAAACTTCCAAAGGGTTGGATGAATGCCGCCCAACAACAGGTTCAAGGTCCGACGTCTCCGCCTTCGGCGGAGCCGCGCCCTTAACCTGGGCGTAACGACTGCTTTGGAGCGCAGCTAAAGTCGGCTTTCAGTCTGTAGGCGCCTCGGCTCTGGGGCGAAAGTCGACCATTTTCTAAAAGTCTAGCCAGGACATTTTTGTGACCCACACGCCCGCTGAAGTAGACGAATGGACGCAAGAGCTGCTTGATGAAGCTCTCAGGGATTTGGTGTTCTTGTGGAATATACGGAAAGGTGACTTTAGCGAATTGCACAGACCGCCAGATGAGGAAACGATTGAGGCAGTTCTATCTGGCTTGGTGCGTGGCGGCTGCGTCGTCGGCTTTGGAGACCCAGGTACTTCCTCATGGACGGTTCCCTCTGAATTGAAGGTTTCGAGGGAAAACTTGCCGCAAGCAGTGTTGAACTTCTGTATGAAAAATCCTTCTGGTGACGAATTTCTGGTGTTCACCAGAAGGTAAACGACTGCTGTTGAGCGATACGAGAGTCGGCTTTCAGTCTGAAAGCGCCTCAGCTACGCAGCGAATGCGGTCTGCAAAATACACAGGCCAATGTTTCCGATAGCCCTTGTCCATGAACCGACCACACGACATCGAAGGTTTGTTTAATTTGTTTGCCACCTCTGAAAGTGGGCGGCGCTTAGCCGTACGCTCCGGCTATCGCCCGATACACAAAGTTCATGAGAACTATTTGTCATCCGGACATCATCAGTATCCCGACGTAGACGAAGTAAGCCCAGGGGAGGTCACCAGGGTGTTGATTTGGCTAATCTCTCCAGATGTCTATCCAGCTTCTATGTGGAATGGTCGAGAGATTGAGATTTCAGAGGGTACCCGTGCAATGGGGGTTGTGAAAATTACCAAAGTCTTGAACCCGGTTCTCTTAGGTAGCCCCGAGACTTTTTCATCTAAATGGATTGAGCCACACATTGTTAGCCCCCCCACAAGTGATAAGACCTAATTACTCTGACCGATTTGGAGTGCGACAAAAGTCCGCTTCCAGTCTGCAGGCGTCGTGGTGTCGGGTCGATAGGCTGCAAAATCGATAAATTTTTCGTTAGGTTGTATCAATGCACGAGATCGCAGATTTCATCGAGAAGTACACCGAAGCTGATCGGGAGCGGGTTGCCTTCGCTTGGAACGGCGAGCACGCGGCGGAATTCGAGGATGCCAATCAAGAGTTCCGGTGGAGGGTAGTGCATGCGTGCGTGGCCGCACCAGAGAGGGCACCGCCGCTCTTGCTTGAGCACCTTTTCCTGGCAGATGCTGAGTGGTCACGCGAAGCGTGGGGTTCTCCGCATCACTTCGCAGAACTTGGCGGCGCACTCCTTGTGCGCGGCGAAGATGCCGCACTGGGTTCGTTCGCGAAAGGTTTCGTCGCCTCGTTCGACACCTTTGGTTCCTGCCACGAGCTCCGCCTTCCGGCTGAACTACTAGCTCGCCTAACCCGCCACACACAGCAAGCACTGATAGGAATGAACGACGAAGAGCAACGAAAGCCACTCGAAGCCACTGCCGAGTTGTTCACGAAACTGCAAGCCGGAAATGCCGCACATGGCTGGGCGAGGGTTGAACCGGGTACGCAAGTCGCAAACGTTCATGTCGTGTGGCCGCGCTGGTATCACAAGGCCTGGATAAAGATTGCCTCGCTATGGAGGTCCAATGCAACCTAACGACTGCTTTAGATCGCTGCAAATGTCAGCAACCAGTCTATTGGCGTCTCCGCAAGGCTCAATCTTCCACACATGATTCGTTAGCAGGCACAAACATGACGACGGCGCTCACCTCAAAGCAAAAAAACGAACAGGCAGCTTTCGCTAGATTTGCGCGCGCCATGGAAATTGAGAGTGAATGGCTGAGTGTGTGCAGCAGGCCCGAACCTGAGCCAGACCTATTGTGCGTTCACGCGACTGATGGGCCAATTGCTTTCGAGTTGGTAAGTCTTACAGATGAGGACATATCTAAAGTGCAGGCTGCAGGTTCTAAGGCCCGCCAAGATGCTTTTTCCACTTCTGATCCCTCAGAAAGAATCATCCGCAAAAAGCTCAACAAGAAATACATGACATCGGTAAAGCGTATCGAGTTACTCGTTTACACCGATGGCCAAATCATTACACCAGACGACGTGATCATTCCAACCATTCTTCCCTGGCTCGACGCAACTACGCACCCGTTCTCTTGTGTATGGTTTATGGGGGAACGTACGACTTGCCGCTTATGGAGTCCCAGCTAGATATGCCAATCGACACGGCCCCACATTTGCGTGCAGCGGCTTCGTCGCGAAGGATGACGGGCTTGTCATTTTCACGTTAATACTGCATTTTCAAGGACTGCTTTCAGTCTGTAGATGCCCAAGCTTTGGGGCAGAAGCGATCATTCCGCATCCAGGCCCAGTTCGATACGATTTCGATGTCCATTTCATAGCTAATTCATTAGATCTCACGCAACAAATGGGAATTCGTATGCCATCTCGTCTGATAGTGAGTGCCGCCGTGACAATTCGCCTCCTTGGAGTAGTTCTTTGCAGTGCAATATGCGGCTCCACATTGGCACAAAGCAATTCAACTATTACGCAGGAAATTCTGACTTGCGTTCAGAAGACAGAGTTTTACCCCGATCGGCTTTATCGGGCTGGTGATTCATATGTAGCTGACCGTCTTAGCGCGTTCACGCAATGCCTGAATGCTTCGTCAAACCCCAAAGACCCCGAAGTTCTATTCGCGTTGGGTGCCGGCTACAAGTTTGAACCGATGCCACACGCAGATGGCTATATGGAGAACGCACGCAAAGCTTTTTGTGCTGCAGCAGAACAAGGGTATGTTCTCGCGCAAGAGGAATGTGCCGCCTTCAGCGCTGAAGACAAGCATGCCCAGTATCGATGGACACTCTCTGCAGCTCTCAATGGATCAAGCTCAGCGCAAGCAAACATTTCTCTGAATGCATGGGGCGATGCCGCTAGGCGAGAGGACCAAGCGTACAACAACTACTTGGTCAATTACCTCGCTTGCCATCCAGCCATGTTCAGGTCATTGGAGATAGCGTCTCCGGCGCCAATTGCCAGGAAAGAAGTACTTGCGGGAATGAAAGCGCAAGCCCGCGTAAAGCTTGCGAATCTGGCTCAATGCCAAAGAGAAGTCAACAAGTCACTTTCAGACAGCTTGGATGTCAATTCACGCAAGGAATGGGAATCGCGAGCAAGCAAGCAACTGAATGCAACGCTGGAAAACATGCGCCAGCAAGTAAAACGTTACCCTGGTCTGTCCAACCAGCAGCTGATTTCGCCTTGAACGGCGACGGAAAGATCAGCTGTCATTCTTCCCGCATCTACTTCATTGTCTCGGCATTGCAATTTGCCGCACGACACTACGGGCAGATGATGGCAGTAATACAGCCCACTGGACTTCACACGGTCCGGTAGACATAGTTCGACTTTCAGTTCGACGCGATCTCGATAGCAGTCATTCGCCAGAAACAGCATCCGGCCCCTTGGAGACCGTGCTATCGGAGCAGTTCGACGGCGGCAGCAATGAGCCAGACCTCCGGTCTGGTCTCGCGATGCATCCCGCGGAAGGCGTGGGTGTAGCCGCGCGTCAACTCATCCAATGCGGCGCTTACGTTTGGCGGTTCCGCGTCAAGGAACGCAAATGCATCTTCCAGGCAGCCTCGCTCGGTGTTGATGTCTGGAGGCAGGCTCTCGACAAGGGAGCACAGCCCCCTGGCGATTGATACTTTGTTTGGCGGCTCGATAGGCTGCTTGAGTTCATGAATACGCATTGTTCGTGACCTTTTCAACGAGACAACTGTTGAGGTTGACACACCTCAAGGGTCCAAGCATTGGTCTGGCCAGCGTCCCCAGAGCGGTCGGTCGCGACTGACTCGTTGTGGCCCTCAGTAGCTGTCGACCCAAATTAGACATCCCTGGGTCAACGGCTCATATGGAGAGTTTAGGGTTCCAGAATGATCGAGGAAGCCGAAGTGAGGAGCGCTACTTCGGCCACTCCTTGTACTTCGACGGACCGAGATCAGCGTGTTTGTCATTGAGAATGTTGAACAGCGCCTGATGCCGCTCGTTCTTGGAGTCTGTATTCCGATGACGGAATTGCTTCAGCCACGTATACACATCAGCAAGCTGCAGAAAGCGGCTTAGATGCGAGTGCGTGAAGTGCACGGAGTCTACGAGGTTGGTAATCTTCTGCCCGTACTGAAAGTCAGTGCCATTTACGCGATAGGACGACAGGCTGGTTGCGCATCTCGCCGCCGACGAATCAGTGTCCCGATCACCGATTAACATGCCCATCTTCCCCCGTGCCCGCATCAATTGGTTCGAGCGTTCGCACAAGAACATGAATGCAATGTCGGATGATGACTGGGTGTCATGGAGTTTGGCTTTGTTAATCTGGATGTCGATCAAGCTGACCTGTTTCAGCGACAGTATGCCAACAAACTCTTTCAGCAAATCAAGCCTGACTCCAAAATCATTCCAGGTTTTGAAGTGGGCCTTCCGATGAAATATCTCGGCGGCATGAAACTCCGTGTCGCGGCCAAGCACTGAGTTGTCGAAAGACTTCTCTGCCAATTGCGAAATGCGTGTTTCGACATCCGCAATGTCCGCTTCGTCGATGCACACGCCACCGATGTGATAGACCGGATAGTCGTCGTCGTCCTTCGCCTCGTCAAAGAAGATTAGTTGCACGATACGTTCAACACAGGATTTCGGCGAAGGGCTTCTTGTCCAAAATGGCGGCCTGCACTTTGTGCCGTAGCAGCGCTATGAGGTCACGTTCGTTCAACAGGAGCATGACGATCTCACGCAACGTGCATAGCGCCATGACCTTGTTGGTGGAGTGGGTCACGCATTCGGCGATGGCCGGCGCTGTGAAGTCGGAATTCGAGATAAAGATGCCGCGGACGCCCTCGCGGGCGAACAACCGCATCATGTGTGAGCCGAGTTCCGGCACACCCACCGGAGTGCTGAGCCACTTCATCTCAACTAGGTATATGTTTCCCTCGAACTCTATGACTCCGTCAATCTGCTCGACGACAACGCTGCCTGTCGGATCCTGTCGTTTGAAGTCCTCGCGAACCAGAATGCCATGAACGCGGAACAAGTCGTTCAACACTCCTTCTAGCAGCTTGCCGCGTTTCTGCGGCTCGGCGTCCAAGCCGAATAGCAGGTTCAAACGGTCGCGCACATCTTGAATCTTTCGGCGTTTCTCGGCCGCCGCTTCGCGTTCTGCACGCGCTTTCGCTGCAATATCCGCCTGCGCAGCCTCGCGTTGCTGGTTCATCCGTGTGAACGAGTCGCGATGGTTGACGATCTTGGCGAGGTCGCCGACGTTGGCCTTGGCCTTATGCACATCGCTTTCCCAGCACATCGAGAAGTGCTCGAACTCAACCACACGTTTTATGACTTCCCGACGCGGTCTAAGACCGGCATCGCCACGCTTGTTGAGTTTCTCCAGCACGTCGCGCACTATCGCGAATTTGCTCACCGAATTGCGGTCTGCACGTACCTTGGCTTGCATCTCCAGCAGATCGTCACTGGGCACGCCGGCACCGCGCAGGAACAACAGCACGTCATCCTTGCCTTTTGAGAGCAGAGGAATCGTGTCGACAAGCAAATTGAAAACATCCGGCGGGTAGTGGAAGCGGTCGTCCATGGCGAAATTATGCCGTCAGTACATACCACTGGAGTTGACACGCCGGACTCAACCCAAAGCTGACTATCACGAATGACCGTTACTGGCCCGGAGCCGACGATACATAGTGCAGTCCAATCGCGTTTTTGGGTTAGGTGTGAATCAGAACAATGGCCTGGTTTTCACAGGAATTGCTGGCAGGGATTGGATTGGAATAGCTGGGGAGTTTCAGTGGGATACATAGCCATCAAAACACTATGACAATGTTCACGTGATTGACTATCTCCCGATATGGAATAACGTCAAAAGGGTCACAAGACTATTTTTGCCGTACCTTCTCTCGCAGCCATGAGGCAGCAGCACCGGTGGTCGATGCAACGGATTGAGCGGTATTTTTCAGCTGCTCCTTGGTCGGTAGAGCCGCTTGAGCAGCACCTGCCGCACTCTTCAACCCGTGTTGGATCGAGCTGCCTGCTGTTGCAGCAGTGGTGCGGACGTCCTGCGCTGAAGGCATTGCCGATTGAATCCGATCCACTGTCTTAGATGCGCTCTCAGCTAAATGCGAGCTCACCGGGGCGATTGTCGCCTTGGCTTCTGCCCACCAATTTGCAAGATTTCCGTTGGGTACGGCGTGCAGTAATCTGGACACTTTGGTCAAAGTCTGTTCTTCCGCGGGGGTCAAAGCACCGGCTGATGTCAGCATCTCCCGAAGAAAGCCAGAAAGATCCGTAGCAATAACTTGGTGCTTGCAGTCTGGATTGGCGTGGAGGAATTCGGCCAGTTCTTGAGCCATCGCTTCCACGTTGAGTTTATTCAACTCAGGCTCAATCACCTGGAGAGCTTGCTTCACGAAATGGCCATCCAGTCCCCAGTCCTCGACGAGGTGCATTGTGATGAGCTCCCGCTCCTCAGGATCGATCTGTCCGTCTACCTTGGCCAAGCCAAGCGCTAGCGGTGCAATCAGATCGAATAAAGCCAGGCCTAACGCATCGAGCGGGGTGTTCAGGAAACGGGGTATCTCGATGACCCGACTGCCTTTCGAATTGCCGAGGAATCGATAGAGGCCATAACATGCGCCTCCAGAAGCAAGGGCGGCAAACGCTACCCAACCAATAGGCGTTGCAGCGGTCCCAATACCAATCGCTCCGAGTAGGCCAGATGGAGCAAAAAAAGAGGTCGCGACTAAGCTAGATTTGGCGACAGCTGCGCCCGTGCCAGCTGCGCCCAATACATCCCAAAGTTCACGCATCCCGTTGACTAGGCGAAGCGATGTATACGCCTCCTCGCCGATCGCAAGTTTGGCTTTGAATCGCAGTGGCTCGGCAACAACCCGTTCTACGCCTTCGAGCACTGCGGCTGCGCCAACCCGAGAAGAAACAGTGGTCATGCTGCGTCTGTCGCAAACCGAGCTGCGAATTCCTTGATTCGATCCGCAAAGTCCCCACTCTCATATTCTTTGAGAGCGCCCCAGCTCACGCCGAGGGCCAATGCCAACGGAGTAAGCACGGGGCTCAACAATCCACCGAGCAGAGGAACCATGCTGAGCAGAGCTGCCACCACGGCCGCAAGAATCACTGCAAAGCCTAGCTTCGGGAATTGCTGAATGAGCGACAGGACGAAGTCCAGAACTTTCCGGCCGATTCGCAGGACGGCATTGCCTACGTCGACACCAAGTTTGAGAAGGTCAGAAAGTAGTGCTTTAGCGTCTGCCGACAAATTCAGCGATTCAATCCGCCCCAGGATTTGGGCATCGGAACGCTCAGTCGAGTTCACAAAACTGATCAGATCAGACGTTGCAACGAGGTTTGAGGATGTATCGGTCTTATTCATAGCTTCTCCCTTTATTTGAGACACAGAGAACTGATCTTCTGTGCAAATGCTACACGACCGAGCCATGATTTGTTCTCGACTGTTGCAGTCGCTGTCGATCCTTCTGCTACAAAGAATCACTTTCGAAAAGGCTATGGCAGGTGCGACGTCCACCCAGTTTCAGTAGCACTTGGGTTTGGAGCCCAGGAGCGTAAGTACGGCAATCCGGTCGATCTTTTTTCGTGCTCCAAAGCGGACATTCACCAAGATCCGCAACTGGCCCACTGCCGAAGTCTAGCCTCCAGGCACGCCTGCTGACCTCAACCAATTTGGCATGGGCTTGCTTGCGGATTAATAAACCCGCAGCACCTCAAATTGCTGTTGAATTGGAGCGACCTGTATCCAAACCTCATCACCCTCACATTTACCCAGCATGGCCCTGCCCAAAGGGGCTTCGCTACTGATGACCTGAACGAGCTGAGCGCCGCTGACCAACTTCATGCTGCCCCCATCCGGCCCGAGAAAGAGCTGTTGCTGCTTGTCGTCGGAATCGACTAGGCAGACCAGCGCGCCGAGCTGTATACCTTTGCTGGCATCGTAGGGGCGCGGGCGGAATTGGCGCCAATTGGCCATCGCCTGGCGGATGCCTGCGGCGCGCCGAGCCTGGCCGGTAGCCAGGTAGGCGGCTTCGAGTCCCAATGTGTCGTATTTGTTTTCGGCAATGTTTTCTTCGTGAGTCGCCGTTTCATGGGCCGCACGCACTGCCTGTTCGGCTTGCAGCAGGTCTTCGGCGAGCCGCTCCAGCACCTGCTGCTGCAGCAAGAATTTATCTATGATGAAAGGTAGGCATCTCGAAAAGCGGGGGACAAGTGTTGACTATGAAGTGCTTTACCAGCCTTAGACGCTTCTGTTGGCTTCAGGCTAACTTCAGCTTGTCGGCTGCGTATCCCGCGGTGCGGCAAGTGGAAGCGATTGTCTTCCAGAAAGCATTCTCTGGCCAACTCCCGCAAGTGGCCCCCCCTTCCCGCGACTCCCAAAAATGCCCCCCACCGCCCCTGCATACAATGCAGGCCCGGCCTTTTTGCCGCGACTGCCGACCATGACCACCTCCACACCCGACACCACCCCGCCCGAGAACCCTGCCGAAGAAGGCGCCAAGCCCTTCATGCGCACCATCAAGAGTTTTGTGAAGCGCGCGGGCCGCATGGGCAGTGGGCAGATCAAGGCGGTGGAGGAACTGGGGCCGAAATTTCTCTTCCCCTACCAGCCATCTGCTATCGATTTCGAAGCTGCATTCGCAGGTGCGGCGGGGGCTAGCGGCCCAAATGATGCCCAAACTGGCACACAGCGCCCGGTGGTGCTGGAGATTGGTTTTGGCATGGGCGAGGCCACGGCCCAAATTGCGCTGACCCTGCCGGGCACCAACTTTTTGTGCTGCGAGGTGCACGAGGCCGGTGTGGGCGCCCTGCTCAAACGCATTGGTGAAAACAACATTCCCAACATCCGCATCTGCAACCACGACGCGGTGGAGGTGATTGACCACATGCTGCCGCTGGGCAGTCTGGACGGTGTGCACATCTTCTTCCCCGATCCCTGGCACAAGACCAAGCACAACAAGCGCCGCCTGATCCAGAGCCCGCTGGTGGCCAAGCTGGCCGCGCGCCTGAAGCCCGGCGGCTACCTGCACGCCGCCACCGACTGGGAGCCCTATGCCCAGCAGATTCTGGAAGTGCTGAGCGCCGAGCCCAAGCTGAAGAACCGCGCGCTGGCAGCCAACCCCGAGCTGGCCGGCTACGCGCCCAAGCCGCACTACCGCCCGCTCACCAAGTTCGAAAACCGTGGCATCAAGCTCGGCCACGGCGTGTGGGACGTGGTGTTCGAGCGCATTTAACCCGGCTGGCATGGCGCGCCCCCGCCCCAACGCCCCGCCCACGCGCAACGGGGTAGGCGCCAGCAGCGTGGTGCTGCCCGAGGGGCCCTGGGCCACGGTGCTCGAATTTTTGGTGCAACGCTTCCCCGGCATCCCCCACGCCCAATGGCTGCAGCGCCTGCAGGATGGCGATGTGGTGGACGAGCAGGGTCTGGTGCTGACGCCGCACAGCGCCTATGCGCCCAAGCGCCGGCTCTACTACTACCGCGCGCTGGCGGCCGAGCCGCCCATACCGTTTGACGAAGTGGTGCTGTGGCAGGACGAACACCTGCTGGTGGTGGACAAGCCACACTTTTTGCCGGTCGTGCCCTCGGGCAAATACCTGCAAGAGACCGTGCTGGTGCGCCTGAAGAACCGGCTGGGGCTGCACGACTTGGTCCCCATCCACCGCATTGACCGCGACACCGCAGGCCTGGTGCTGTTCTCCATCAACCCCGCTACGCGCGACGCCTACCACGCGCTGTTTCGCGACCGGGTGGTGGCCAAGACCTACGAGTGCATCGCGCCGGCCAACCCCGCCCTGCCCTGGCCCATCCACCGCGAGAGCCGCATCGCCGTGTCGTCCCACTTCATGCAGCAGACCGAGGTGGACGGCGCGGTGAACGCCATCACCGACATCACACCACTGGAAACCCTGGGGCCGTGGGCCCGCTACCAACTGCAGCCGCTGACCGGCCAGCGCCACCAGCTGCGTGTGCACATGGCGGCGCTGGGCCTGCCCCTGCTGTTTGACGGCATGTACCCCACCCTCACCCCCGAAGACGCTACCGATTACGCCCGCCCGCTGCAGCTGCTGGCCCAGCGCATTGCCTTCACCGACCCGCTGAGCGGCGAGGCGCGGCAGTTTGAGAGTCAGCGCAGGCTGCTGCCCTTGCAAAATTTGAATGAAATAGGCCTCTAGCCCTTATGGAGTATGCGCAAACAGCTCCTTAATTCATAGCAAATACAAGACCCTGGGAGCGCAGTACACTGCAGCAGCGCGCTGCAAGCTCAACCGCCTCCGAGGTGTTTTTGAACAAAAAGCTCACCATCACCATGGCCACATTGGCCGGCCTGCTGGCCGGGGCGATCCCCATCGGGGTGACGCTGCACATGGCCCAGCGGCAAAGCTTGCAGGCCGAGCAGCAGCACATGCTGGACTATGCCCACGCCGTGTTGCAGCGCTCCGAGCGTGCCACCAAGCAGGTGTATGCAGGCATTGCCAAACTGCAGGCCCACAGCGATGCCCCCTGCTCTGCCGCCCAGATGGCCCGCATGGGCGAGATCGATCTGGTCTCAGCCGACATCCAGGCCATGGCCCACATCGCCAACGGGCGCTTGTTGTGCACCTCCTATGGCAAGCTGGAACAAGCCTACACACTGCCCCCCGTGCCAGGCGCACCCAGCAAGGATGGCATCACCCTGTACACGCAGGTGCAGCTGCCATTTGCGCCGGGCATGACTTTCATTGTGGTGGAGCGCGGAGGCTACGCAGCCATCGTGCACGAAGCCATCACCGTCGACATTCCCACCACGCCAGCCGATGTCTCGCTGGCCACGTATTCCCCCCGCAACGGTAATTTCCGGTCCACACGCGGCACCGTGCAGCGCGCCTGGATAGACCGCCCACGCACCGGTGGCCAGGCCACCTTCATGGCCGATGGTTATCTGGTGGCCACCGTGGAGTCGCGCAACTTCTCTACGGTGACGCTGGCGGCCTTGCCACTGGCACAGCTGCAGGCCCACACCACGGCGGTCATTCGGGAGCTGCTGCCGCTGGGCATTCTGGCGGGCCTGGCACTGGCGTTTTTGGTGTTTCTGGTGGCGCGCCAGCAGATGGCGCTGCCCGCCATGATCCGCACCGGGCTGCGCAGAAACGAGTTTTACCTGCTCTACCAGCCCCTCATCGACCTGCACACGGGCGCCTGCGTAGGGGCCGAAGCCCTGCTGCGCTGGCGCCGTGGGGATGGCCTGGCCATGGGGCCGGACAAGTTCATCCCTGTGGCCGAGGAGTCGGGCCTGATCCAGGCCCTGACCCAGCGCGTGCTCCTGCTGTGCGCGCAAGATCTGGGGGACCTGCTGGTGCGCTACCCGGGCTTTCATATCGGCGTCAACCTGTCGTCGCTGGACCTCAAGTCGGCGTGCACGGTGGAGCGCCTGCGTGCCCTGCAGCACAGCAGCGGGGCCGGCCCACAGCAGCTGGTGGTGGAGGCCACCGAGCGCGGCCTGATGGACACAGTGCGAGTGCGCGAGGTCATCCGGGATATTCGCGCGCTGGGTATCGAGGTGGCGGTGGACGACTTTGGCACGGGCTACTCCAGCCTGTCCTACCTGGGCACCTTTGAGCTGGACTACCTGAAGATCGACAAATCGTTTGTGGACACCCTGGGCACCGGGGCCGCCACGAGCCATGTGGCCATGCACATCATCGACATGGCCAAGGATCTGAACCTGAAGATGATTGCCGAGGGCGTGGAGACCGAAGACCAGGCACGCCTGCTGCGTGAGCGTGGTGTGCAGCTGGCACAGGGCTGGCTGTTTGGCAAACCCATGCCTATGCCGCAATTGGTGCAGCGGCTGGTGCTGCAGCAGCGCGCCTAGCGCCGGGGCAGCAGCGGTGCAGAAGCGGGGCGCAAGGCCGCGTCCAGTGCCTGGGCATCGCCTCGGCGCAGACCATCAGACAGCGTGCGTGCCGCCTCTGCACGCTGCACCGCATAGGCCTGCAAAGCCCCCAGCGTAGCGGCCGAGGGCGCATCCCCGGCTGGGGCGGCAGCGGCCAGGCGGTCAAAACTGCGCGCGTAGCCCGCGGCCACTTCAGCGTCTATGCGCCCGGCCAGTTGCTCAAAAGTTTGCCCACCCTGCTGGCCGCTCTGCACCAGGCTGCCCCAGCGCTGGCTGATGCGCTGGTCTTCTTGCAAAAACTGGGCAATGCCGGCCCGGGCCTTCAGCTCTTCCCCCATCAGGTAGGGCGGTGCTGGCAAGGTGCGCCACAGCAGCGCTACCAGCAGCAACACCCCGCTGGCAGATGCCCACTGCCAAGCCCGCACTGGCGGGCTCTGGGCCGTCCACGGGCGGGCCAGCAGCCCGCCCAGCAAGGCGCCCGCCAGCAGGCCACCGGCGTGTGCCGCGTTGTCTATGCCAGGCAGTACCAAGCCCAGACCCAGCATCAATGCCGTAAAAAACAGTGCCCCACCAAACAGCCAGCGAAATTCGGACCGGTCCACCTGCCGGCGCTCGCGCCACAAAAACACCAGCAAGGCCCCGTACAGGCTGAACACCGCGCCCGATGCCCCGCCCGACACCGCCTGGTTGCCCTGCACCACCAGCGACACGCCATTGCCCAACACCCCGCTGCCCAGGTACAGCGCCGCAAACCGCCAGCGCCCCAGCAGCCCCTCCATCAGGCGGCCCACATCCCACAGCGCCCACATATTCAGCGCCAGGTGCATCACCCCAAAATGCACAAACATGGCCGTGCCCAAGCGCCACCACTGGCCGTCTTGCGTGGCCGGCCCAAAGTTGGCCCCCCAGGCCAAGGGCACGCCCTGCGCCGCATGCCACCAGCCTGCACCAGCCAGCAGCATGGCCAAGAAGACCATGACATTGACTGCCAGCACCCCACACACCACGGGCGCTGCAGATGCGGGGCTGCGCATCAGGTCCAGCAGGCTGGTGCGCGTTGTTACAAGTGGTGACACAAATGAAGATGGAAAGGAAAAGCGCTATTACACACGCCTGCACTGGAGAAATCTGCGGACATGCACAAAGCGCTAGTCCGATCGGATCATTGGTTACATGAAACGCCTGGTCTACAGTCCGCACGCATTCACAACCAAGAGGGAGACTTCATGACACTACACAAAATCATCATCAGCGCCGTACTGGGACTTGCTGCATCTTTGGCCAGCGCGCAAACCTATGTGGGATCCTTCACCACCGACGGCAACACCATTA
Source organism: Rhodoferax sp. TS-BS-61-7 (assembly GCF_002943465.1). GTDB lineage: Bacteria > Pseudomonadota > Gammaproteobacteria > Burkholderiales > Burkholderiaceae_C > Allorhodoferax. Next base: position 84,663 of record NZ_PTQY01000002.1, on the reverse strand, counting down.
CCTTCGCCAACGGCACGTCCTCCAGCCTCGCGGCGGCACATTGGACCTCTAATCCAGGCGTGTTCTCGGGCCTCGACGCAGCCGCATTGATTTTTGGTGGTTTGGCCTCGCAATACGCCGTGTCCACAGATCGCCAGACGATCAACAACCTGGCCTGGTATGACGGCTGGGGCGACCATGCTGGACAAACCTACGCCAGCAACTACAAACTGGACAGCACAGGCTTGGGTTACAACGGCTGTGAAATCGCCGGGACCGACTGCATGTACTCGGCCTACTCGGCCTATATCAAGGATGGTTTCTCCAGTACCAACTACGTATTCCTGACCGCTGCTGTTCCCGAACCTGAGACCTACGCCTTGATGTTGGCGGGCTTGGGCTTTGTGGGCGCTGCAGTGCGTCGTCGCAAACAGGCGCTCCGCGCCTAAGCCCTCTCGGGCTTACCAACACAGGGAGCTTTTAGCTCCCTTTTTTGTGTGCCTCAGCGCCCGAAGGGGGCGGCCAGCGGCTCGCCGACGAACACGCCTTGTGCGGGCCAGGCCACGCTACGCCAGTAGGCTTCCAGCACACTGGCGCCCTGGGCGTAGTGCGCCAGCAGCAAGGCGGGGTGGGGAAACTTTTGCAGGTGGTTACAGGGTTCACTCACCGTGCCATAACTTGCCGTGGCGCCAGCCTCCAGCCAGTCCAGCACACTCATCTGGCCCTGTGCGTGGAGCAGCTGTCCGCCGAATGAGGTGAGGTGATCCGCCAGCGCGCCCGGCAGCCAGGCGATGCGTGCCATGTGCTCCTCACGCACACTGCCGGTTTGGTAGAGGATGACACGGGGCAAGGGCTCGGCCTGGCTGCTGTCCACGCGGTCAATCTGCAGGCCCAACGCAGGCACCATCGCAGCCACAGGAAACAGGGGTGCACGCACATTGCGCGCCTTGTCGAGGGTGGAGACAAATACGGCGTGGGCCAGTGGCACACCGCGCTTGCCCAGCTGCTGGTCGGCAGCCAGGCCACGGTCAATCAGCGCCTTGGCACTCTCCACGCTGCGGGCGGCCAGCAGCATGGAGGGGCGCAGGCCCTCTTCCGTATGCGCGGGGGTGAGCACCCGGTTGAACAGGGGCGAGGGCTTGCTGGGGGCACAGGTGTTTTTGCACACCTCGGGGTCAAAGCCCAGGGTGACGGCAGCGGTGATGCCATTGCACTCCACCGCATAGGGCTGGGTCCAGGCAAGCACTAATGCACGGGTCTTGCCACCCAAGGCGGCCTTGAGTTGCGCTTGCAGCGGCTCAAACTCGGCCGCACTGAGCACGGGTTTCACGGGCAGGTCTACAACCAGCACCTGGCTGGCATCCAGCCCCCGCTGGCGCATGTAGTAGTCGCCCACCGCCACCGAATACGGGTCGGCCTGGTTAACCACCAGGCCCAGGTCTGCCGCCAACACACGTTTGGCACCATGGCCTGCCACCTGTGCGCAGACGCCGGCACCAAGCAGCAGCAACAGCGCGCAGAGCGCCTTAGGAGGCCACCAACTCGGCATTCAGCCAGCCTCGCAAACTGTTGACAAACGCCAGGCCCTGCGCACGCTGCAAGTCCTCCACCCGCACCACGGCCTCGCTCACGCGGCCGCTTTGCAAAAGCACCGCACGGCCAATACCGGGCAGTAGGCCACAGGCCAGCGGCGGTGTGACCCAGCGGCCATCCAGCAACACGGCGATGTTGCCACGTGTGCACTCCGTCACCTCGCCCTGCGCGTTGAACAGCACGGTGTCAAACACGGTGGCATCGCTGGGCGTGAACGCGTCGTAGTGGGCGCGGCGTGTGGTTTTGAAACGCACAAACTCACTGTGCGCATCGGCCATAGGTGCACCGGCCAGTTGCAGCCGCACAGGCTGGGGCGTGTCCACCAGCGCAAAGGCCTGGGCCTGAAAATGCCCGTGGGCTGGCAACAGCAGGCGCACACGGTACGGGCCCTTGGGGTGGGTGGTGGCCAGAGTCTGCAAGGCTTGCAGTGCCCGCTGCCGGTCCCACGGTGTGCCAAAGTGCTGCGCGGCTCCGGCCATTCGGTTCAGGTGCAAATCGACGTGCGGCAACACACCGTCGCGCAGCGCCAGCGTTTCCAGCAACTCAAACGGTTGGCTGGCGCGCTCCAGAAACATACGTTTGCTACGCCACTCGTTCCACTCACCTTCGGCCTGCGCATCAAAGGTAATGCCACTGCCAATGCCACTGCGCGCCGCGTTACCCTTCACGGTGACGGTGCGAATCGCCACATTGAAGGTGGCGTGGCCGCCCGGTCGCACCACGCCGACCGCGCCGCAGTACACACCGCGCTGGTCGGGTTCCAGGGCCTTGATCATGCGCATGGCCTGAACCTTGGGCGCACCGGTGATGGAGCCGCAGGGAAACAGCGCTGTAAACACGTCCAGCAGCGTGGTGCCGGGGCGCGTCTTCGCCTCCACGTCCGAGGTCATTTGCCACACGGTGGGCAGCGCCTCCAGATGGAACAGACGCGGCACTTTCACGCTGTGCGGCTGCGCAAGGCGGGACAGGTCGTTGCGGATCAGGTCCACGATCATGACGTTCTCGGCCCGCTCTTTGGGGGTGTTGCGCAGGTTCGCGGCGTTGGCGGCATCGTCCTCGGGCGTGGCGCCACGTGCGGCGGTGCCCTTCATGGGGCGGCTCAGGATGTGCGTGCCATCCCAGTCAAAAAACAACTCGGGCGAGACCGAGAGCACCTGCTCGGTCCCGGCGTCGATGAAAGCGCTGTAGGCCCGTGGCTGGGCGCGGCGCAGCGCCTGAAAATAGGCCAGCGCACTGCCCGCAAATGGGGCCTGCAGTGGCGCGGTGTAGTTGACCTGGTACAGCTCTCCCGCCGCAATGGCCCGATGGATCTCTGCCATGTTCTGGTCAAACACCACACGCTCCACGCCACCGCCCCACACCACCGTGGGCTCGGCGGCACTGGCGGGCAAGACGTCTGGCAAGGGCTGCGTGTGCACGCCAAACCAGGCCAGCGGCCCGTCGGCCGCATGCACCTGCAGCGCCGCGTCAAACGCGGGTGCCGCTTCGTACCGCACATAACCCACACACCAGCGTCCTTGGCGGCTTAGCGCGTCCACCTGCGCCAGCACGGCGGCCACCTCGTCCACCGCATGCGCCACCAGCACCTGGTCGGGCGGCCCAAACGCCAGCCGCAGCGGGGCTGCGGTGTGGTGCGGGTCACCAAAATCAATCAGGGCATGGGGCTGGGGCATAGGCAGAGTGTGGGGCCAATCGTCAGGCCGTTCAGGCCGCGATTTCCTTGGCGCTGATTTGGTACTTGAAGTCGTCCGGCGCGTAAGAGTCCAGGCGGCCCGCGGCAGTCTCGGCCGCGGGGTACATAAAGAAGCCCAGCTTGGGGCTGGTGGACTGGGGCAGTGCTACATCATGTGCCACGTTGTAGGCCATCCAGTTACCTTCCCAGCCACCAAACAGGCCCTTGTTCACCGGGGCTACCAGCGGGTTCTTGGCGGTCTTGATCCACTCCGGGGTTTCCTGGCGCATCACCTTGGCCACGTCGGCCGGGTCCATGCCCACCCAACCATGGCCCTTGAGGTAGACCTCGGCACGGCAGTGTTGTGCCCCCTTGAGGCTGGCAGAGTTGCCGCCCAGCTCACGGTAACCAAAGGCACTGGGCGCCACGCGCAGGCCGTACACATCGCGCGCGGGGATACCAACGGAGCGGCACAGGCCCACAAACAGCGCGTTCAGGTCGGCACACTTGCCGCCCAGGTTGTTGGTTTCCAGCATGGTCTTGATGTCGCCTTCGCCACAGCCACGCACCTTGGGTTCGCGGTAGGTGTTGGTCACGATCCAGTCAAACAGCTTTTGGGCCTTCTCCACATCGGTCTTGGCGCCGCGGGTGGCCTCTAAGGCCGTGGTGCGCACAATGCCGTCGGTGGGCAGCAGGCTGGTCGGTTGGGTCCAGTACTTGAGGCTGGCGGCGTCTTCAGCCGGGGCAGACTTTTGGCTCCAGTCCTGAGCCCGGTTCTGGGTCTGGATGCGGCTGGTCAGCTCCACAAAAGGTTTGGCCTGGTCGGCGGCAAACTCGACGTACAGCATGCGTGCGCCATAGGTGTTGTCGTCTTCCATGCGGGCCGTGCCGTTGGTCTGGTAGCTACTTTCCAGTGACTTTTGCCAGTCGCTGTTGACCGAGGGAATGGGCAGCCACAGGCGGGTCGCGCCCTGGGGCTTGGCAATGTCCACGCGGGTGGTGACCTCAAAGGTGCGCCACGCGCCCGGCTTGGGGCTGAACTGGCGCTCGGCCATGCTGGCCGATTGTGCAAAATTGATAGCAGGTAGCGCAGTACCTACAAGGGCTACAGCCGAATTGGCCATAAATTTACGGCGCGAAGCCACACGGGAAGCCACGGGGGCAGAAGAAGTAACGGGGGTCATACAGAGATCTCCGGGTGGATGAAAAGGCGGCGCGTACGGCGTAACACAAAGTACCCCGGGGTGGCGCAGGCCCGATTATCCCTGCTGCCTGTATATTCAGCCCTCCCCCGCGCTGAAGGTCCCCCCGTTTGTCCGACTTTTCCTCCCTGCCGCCCGCCAGCGCCGCCCTGGCCCAGCACGCCCTGCACGCCTTCGAGACCGTGGTGGGCAGCACCAGTGGCTTTAGGCGCCGCCCCGGCCAGCACCAGATGGCCGAAACCGTGGCCGCCACGCTGGCCCAGGCCGATATTGGCGAGCACCCCAACCCCACCAAGGCCATTGCCGTCATCCAGGCCGGTACCGGTGTGGGCAAGAGCGCGGCCTATGCCAGTACCGCCATCGCCATGGCACTGGAGCGCAAGACGCGCGTCATCATCAGCACCGCCACCGTGGCCCTGCAAGAGCAGCTGATGACCAAGGACCTGCCCGCCCTGGCCCGCAGCATGGACCAGCCCTTTGCCTACGCGCTGGCCAAGGGCCGCGGGCGCTACGTCTGCAAGGTGAAGCTGGAACGCCTGGTGGGCAGTGGCGCGGCCGAGGACGACATGTTTGACGACGACATGCCGCAGCCCAAGGTGTCGGCGTTGTCGCAAGAAGCCATTGAAGAACGCCGCCAATCGTTGTACGAAAGCATGGCGCACAAGCTGGCCGTGGTGAGCTGGGACGGCGATCGCGACACCCTGCCCGACACACCCGACCCGCGCGACTGGTCGGCCGTGGCCGCCGAGCGCCACACCTGCACCGCACGCCACTGCCCGCGCTACAAGGAGTGCAGCTACTACAACGCCCGCACCAAGCTGGCCGAGGCCAATGTCATCGTCGCCAACCACGACCTGGTGCTGGCCAGCCTGGGCATGAAGACCCTGCCCGACCTGGACAACTGCCTGGTGGTGTTTGACGAAGGCCACCACCTGCCCGCCGTGGCGCTGGACCAGTTCTCCAACGCCATGGACCTGAGCAACCTGCGCTGGCTGGACAAGCTGCCCAAGGCCATGAACGAGGTGGCCGGCAAGCTGGCACTGCATGTGGGCGAAGACGTGCAAACCGTGACCAGCCAGCTCAAAGGCGCACTGACCACCCTGGCCCGCATTGCCATGGACCTGGTGTGGGCCCACACCGGTCAGAACGCGCGCGGCGAAGGCAACGACGGCACGCTGCGCTTTGCCAACGGGGTTTTACCCGACGCATTGCATGAGCCGGTGACACAAATCCACGCGCAGGCCAATGGCCTGTCCAAGGCGCTGGAGGCACTGGGGGTGGAGGTGAAGGCCATTGCCAAAGACGATCCATCGCAAGCCGTGTTGTGCGCCCAGCTGTATGCGCAGCTGGGTGGCCTGGCGCCGCGCCTGGGCAGCCTGGTGTCCACCGCACAACTGCTGCTGGAACATGGCGAACAGCCGCTGGCCAAATGGCTGCAGGCCGAGAGCGAAAACGGCTACCTGACCATGACCGCGCACGCCTGCCCCATCGTGCCGGGTGACTTGCTGCGCCAGTTTTTGTGGAGCCAGGTGCGCGGCGCCATCGTCACCAGCGCCTCCCTCACCAGTTGCGGCAGTTTTGATTACTTCCTCAAAGAAGCAGGACTGTCCAACAAGCCCTATGTCACCGCGCTGGAAGTGGCCAGCCCCTTCAACTACAGCGCCCAGGGCAGCCTGACCGTGGTGCACACCCAAGCCGACCCCAAACACGCCGACGCCTACACCGCCGAGATGGTGCGCGCGCTCATGGACGACATTGAGCAGGTGAAACGCGGCGCGCTGGTGCTGTTCACCAGCCGCGCACAGATGCGCGCCGCCACCGACGCCCTGCCCGGCCATTTGATGGACATGGTGCTGGTGCAAGGCACACAGTCGCGCACGCGCCTGCTAACTGCACACGCAGAACGTGTGGAAAGTGGTTTGCCGTCTGTGTTGTTTGGCCTGCAGAGCTTTGGCGAAGGGCTGGACCTGCCCGGCGCGCTGTGCGAAACCGTGTTCATCGCCAAGCTGCCGTTTGCCCCGCCCAGCGACCCGGTGGACGAAGCGCGTGCCGAGTGGCTACGCAGCGTGGGGCGCGACCCGTTCAACGAACTGGTACTCCCCGCCACGGGTGTGAAGCTGCTGCAATGGACCGGCCGCGCCATCCGCACCGAAGAAGACCGCGCGCAGGTGATTTGCTACGACAAGCGGCTGACGCAAACGAGTTACGGGAAGCGCATGCTGGCGGGGTTGCCGGCGTATAAGTTGGGGACGAGGGTGGTGGGCGGGTAGCATGGACGGCCGATATGCGGCGGAAGCAGTCTTCCAAAGAAATTCCAATAAATTTTTAGCTTCGTGAAATGCGACATCTTCGACGTCCACACAAAACCATCACTTCGAATACGAGGCACTACCGCTCTCGACTGATTCGCATGCCGAAAGAGCGGCTGCGAGGAGTGGTCCGAGGTAGTGTGGGGCGATTCCGAAATTTTGTGCCTGGCAGTGCTAGACGGACTTTGGGAAGGCGAATAGACCGCCTTCTGCAACTCTACGAACTAAGCCAAGGTCAGGATGGCTTCATTCAAGAAATAAAGACAAAGCTTGTAACTCCCTTGCCTCGATTCAATTGGCTTCCTGGCGGTTATGCATACTGGAGAAAGCACATCACTGGTCGGTGACTGAACGTCCGCTTTGTAGCGCACGAAAGGACCGCTTCGAGTCTGTAGATGCCTCGGCTTCGCGGCGACAGCAGACTTCGCCCCAATACTTCGACTCCAGAAAATTCAATCCAATGACCTTAAATCTTGATCAAACCAAGATACTCGCATTTGCCGTGTACGAGCTGCGACTACTACTAGCTGGGCACTTGGGTAGCGACGTGAATGGCGAGCCTTCGGTCCGTGCCGCCGCGCATCTTGCATATGCACTGCACAACCAAGCATTGGCAGTGCTGGAAGGACGCTCATTTGATCCAGCCGAAGCTGTGGAGGCAATCGCAAGAGTTGATAAGGTGCTTGGCGAGAATTTCGTGCAGCAGCTGTCTGAGGCCGCCAGCCGTTCTACCTGAAATCATTTGACTGTGGCCCATGCCCGAAACTCCCACTGACCAAAGTTTTGACGCCCGCTTTGCGGGTTATTCCATGTCGGCCTACAGTCTACTGAAGCCTCAGCGCACCGGCAAAAAGCAGGCAAAGGCCTGTGCATGGCCCTTTACAAAAATCAGATTCAAGCCGTAAGCAACCGGAGAAAATACCGCTTTAGCCCATAAGGTACTTGTGAACCCCTCCCCCGCCCAAACCGATCTCCTCGCCACCTACCGCAGAGCGGAAGCAGAAGCTGCACACAAGTTCGGCTTGATCAAAGTGGTGGCCAACAAAGGGCCCAAGGCAATTCAGGCTGCGGTAGAGACGGCAGCCAAGGCTGCCAAGCGCCGGGATGCGTATGCCAAGAAACTACTGACGCTGGGGGTCGAGCTTAAGGACTGAGAGGCGTGTCGCCTACCCCACCCAGCGCTTGCTGCTTGCGCGCTGCGTGGTAAGCCGTCAGCACCTGCGTCGCCACCATATCCAGTGCGGGCCGGGTGTTGCCTTGTTTATCGGTCCACACCTTGGGCGTCAACGCCCCGGCCAGTGCCACCGCATCGCCATCGTCCAGCGCCATCAATGCAGCGCTGGCCTCTGCTGCAAAGGCAATCACGTTCACGATCAGGCTCTCGCCATCGCCTGCAGTGGCTTTGACTTTGGCCAGCGCAAACATGCTGTCGTTTTTGCCTTGGCGGGTTTCGGCCAGGCCGACCAGGTGGCCGGCAATCAATCCTTCAATCATGCTCACTCCTGCGGGCTCAGTTCCAAACGGGTCATCTTAAAACCACGCTGGGCCAGGCGGGCCAGCAAGGCTTGGTAAGCGGCGGGCTCCACCGTGGGGGTGCGCGAAAGCACCCACAGGTATTCGCGCTCGGGCTCGCTCACCGCCACCAATTGGTACTGTGGGTCCAGGTCAATGACCCAGTAGTTGCCCCACACCATGGGCAAGAACGACAACCACGCGGGCGCAAAGCGTACTTGCAGTTTGGGGGAGTCCGCAGGCCCTACCTGGCGGGCGGCGCCCAGCGCTTCGGTGGTTTGGCCATCAGCCATCACACAGCGGTTGAGCACTTGCACGGTGCCGTCCGGCTTGGCCTGGTAATCGGCGCGTGTGTTGCGGGCGCATTTTTTCTGAAAGCTGTTGGGGTACTTGGCAATTTCATACCACGTGCCCATGTAGCGCGCCACATCCAGAGAGGCTATCGGCTGCAAGGGCGACTTGTCGGCTTGGGCTACAGCGGCGCTGCTGGCCAAGGTGGTGGCAAGCGCCCACAGGAGAAAATGTTGTTTCATAGGCTCAGTATGCATGTGCACAGGGCTCCATCGGTGCGGCAACGCACGCGTTTACAACGCATGGGCCTTAAGTTGCTCCAGGCTCACAGACTCCAGGGCCTTGGCGTGGGTGGCCTCCAGATGCACGGGCGGGGCCACACCCGCCCGCAGGGCTTCCAGCCAGCGGTTGACGCACAGACACCAGCGGTCGCCGGGGCGCAGCCCCACAAAACGGTATTCGGGCCGCGGGGTACTCAGGTCATTGCCCCGTTGCAGTGAATACGCCAGAAAATCAGCCGTAACTTTGGCACACACCACGTGGGTGCCGTGGTCGTGGGCATCGGTGTTGCAACAGCCGTCGCGGGAAAACCCGGTGAGCGGGTCAAACGAGCAGGCTTGCAAGGCAGTGCCTAAAACATTCAGGGCGGACATTCTCAACTCGCTTTCAGACACACAACAATGGCCCCCAGGGACACACGGGGGGCGGTTTCCCACAAAATACGGGCACCGCATGCTGCCACAGTGGCAAGCAAGCTTTGTATGTATGGCTTTTCAGGACGCAACCATGGACAACGACGACGAGCGCTGCTGCGGAACCAGTGCCTTGCAACAAGGCGAAGCCCCATGATCGCAGCCCCCACATCCCTGCCCTTGCCGCGCTGGGCCGCCCGGCTGGGCTATGCCGGTGCGCTGCCGTTTATTGCGCTGGCTGTGGCCGCCTGGTGGGCGCCAGCCGCCTACCGCAGCCAAGCGGCCTTGGCCCTGCTGGCCTATGGCGCAACCATTGCCAGTTTTATGGGAGCCATCCACTGGGGCTTGGCCATGCGCGGGCCACTCACGCCACAACCCGGCCCGTTTGTATGGGGCGTGTTCCCCAGCCTGGTGGCGTGGGTGGCGCTGCTACTACCACTGGCACAAGGCCTGGTCACGCTGGCCTTATTGCTAGGTATCTGCCTGGCCGTGGACCGGCGCAGCTACCCAGCCTATGGTCTAACCGACTGGCTACCCATGCGTCTGCACCTGACACTAATCGCGGCGTTAAGCCTACTGGCTGGGAGCCTAGTCTCATGACGCGGGCCCAAGTTGCCCTGACAGAATCTGACGTTTCGCGCATCGTGGAAATGGCTTGGGAAGACCGCACGGCGTTTGAAACCATTGAGACCCAATTCGGCTTGAATGAATCCGCCGTGGTGGATGTGATGCGCAGGCACATGAAACCCAGCTCGTTTCGCATGTGGCGCAAACGCATGGCCGGCCGGACCACCAAACACCTGGCGTTGCGATCGTCCGAGGTCCAACGGCACCGCGCCAGCCACACCCGGCAGGCATAAAAAAGGCCTGCAAGCAGGCCTTTCCTGTAAATCGCAGGCCGCTTGGGCCACTGTGTTTATTGCTCCACGAAGGCGCGTTCCACCACGTAGTCGCCTGGAGTGGTGGTGTTGCCTTCCTTGAAACCCTTGGCATCCAGGATTTCGCGCATGTCTTTGTTCAGGCCAGGGCTGCCACAGATCATGATGCGGTCCACGGCCGGGTCCAGCGGGGGCAGGCCCAGATCGGCAGACAACTTGCCGCTTTCGATCAGTGTGGTGATACGGCCCTGGTTTTCAAAGGCTTCACGGGTCACCGTGGGGTAATACAACATTTGCTGGCTGACCGTTTCGCCCAGGAATTCGTGCTGGGGCAGCTCAGTTTTGAACAGGTCGTGGTAAGCCAGCTCTTTCACTTCGCGCACGCCGTGCACCACGACAACCTTCTCGTATTTCTCGTAGGTCTCGGGGTCCCGTGCCACGCTCAAAAACGGGGCCAGGCCGGTGCCGCTGCCCAGCAGGTACAGGTTTTTACCGGGCAAGAGGTAGTCAATCAACAAAGTGCCGGTGGGCTTGCGGCCCACCACAATCTTGTCACCCACCTTGATGTGCTGCAGCTTGGAGGTGAGCGGGCCGTCTTGCACCTTGATACTCAAAAACTCCAGGTGTTCTTCGTAGTTGGCGCTGGCAATGGAATAGGCGCGCAAGAGCGGCTTGCCATTGTCTTGGCGCAGGCCAATCATGGTGAAGTGACCGTTGGAAAAACGCAGAGCCGGATCCCGAGTGGTGGTGAAGCTGAACAAACGGTCTGTCCAGTGGTGTACGCTTAAAACTGTTTCTTCCAGAAATGCACTCATGGGGGCCTTGGGTGAGGGTCAGTCAGTGGGAAATGCCCGCAGCCACTTTCGGCTAGGGCGAAACCCTATATTGTAAAACTCCATACCCCCACGACTTGTTATATCGATATTGATTTGAGTCATTAGCGCGACCGCCATGCCCCACGCCTCCGCCCCGTCCGAAACTACCTCTAGCGCCCCACTGCTGGTGGCCTGCCTGTGTGCCCAGTGGTGTGGCACCTGCACCGAGTACCAGCCGCTGTTTGCCCAGCTGCAGGCCGACTTTCCCGGCGCGCGTTTTGTGTGGGTCGATATTGAGGACGAGGCCGACCTGGTGGACCCGGTCGAGGTGGAGAACTTTCCCACCATCCTGATTGCGCAGGGCACGCAGCCCCGTTTTTTTGGCACCGTGATGCCACACCTGGAGACCCTGCGCCGGCTCATCCAATCCAGCAGCGCGCCCGATGCGCGCGCCGTGCAGGCCCCCGAGGTGCTGGCCTTGGCTCAGCGCTTGCGCGCGCGCTGAGGCTGCAGCAGGGGCTGCCAAAGGCGCTCCCCCTCGGGCCCAGCCCAGTCCAGCGCGCCACGTACCACACTGCGCGTCCGGCCGTCGGAATCAATCAACACCGTGGAGGGGTAAATGCGGATACCCCAGGCTTTGGCAGTGTCGCCTTGTACATCGCGCACCACAGGCAAAACCAGACCCGTGTTTTGCACAAAACGGGCGATAGCCTCGGAAGATTCTTTGAGGTTGATGGTGAGTACCACCAGGCGTTCGCGCTCGCGTTCGGCCAGGGTTTGCAGTGCGGGCATCTCGGCGCGGCAGGGTTCACACCAACTGGCCCAGAAGTTCAGCAAAACCGCACGGCCCTTGAGCGCAGGCAGGTTCCAGCGTTTGCCTTCCAGGTCCACCCAGTCCACGGGCGGCTGGGTGTGTTGGCGGTTCCAGGCCAACACGTCAAAACCCGGGCTGGCTGCGGCAAACCCAGCCCAAGGCGCCACACTTGCCACGCCCAAGGCGCCCAGCAGGTGGCGGCGTTTCATGGGCATTTATGCATCAAATAGGGCTCTAGCCCGCATGGAATATGCGCAAGCAGCTCCCTATTTGATAGCACATCCACAGCCACTTATAGCTTGGCAGTCACCCAGGCCTGCACGCTGGCCAGCGCGCCGGCCAGCTTGGCGGGCTCGGTACCGCCGGCCATGGCCATGTCGGCCTTGCCACCACCCTTGCCGCCCACTTGCGCGGCCACAAAGTTGGCCAGCTCACCGGCCTTGACCTTACCCGTGGTGTCGTTGGTCACGCCCGCGGCGATCTGCACCTTGTCGCCATCTACCGCGCCCAGCACGATGACGGCCGTCTTGAGTTTGTCCTTGAGCTTGTCCATGGTGTCGCGCAGGGTCTTGGCATCGGCGCCGTCCAGCTTGGCGGCCAGCACCTTCACGCCGTTGATCTCCACTGCGCCACCGAGCAGTTCGTCGCCCTGGGCAGACGCCAGCTTGCCCTTCAAGGCCGCCACTTCTTTTTCCAAAGCCTTCACTTGGTCCAGCACCTGGCCCAAGCGGTTGCCCAGCTCAGCCACGGGGGCCTTCAAGGTGGATGCCGCGGCGTTCACCGTGGTTTCCAGGTCTTGCAAGTAGGCCAAGGCGCCCTGCCCGGTTACGCCTTCGATACGGCGCACGCCAGCGGCCACGCCGCCTTCTGCCACCACCTTGAACAAGCCGATATCACCGGTGCGCTGCACGTGGGTGCCGCCGCACAGTTCGGTGGTGCTGCCGATGTCAAGCACGCGCACGACCTCGCCATACTTCTCGCCGAACAACATCATGGCGCCGGTTTGTTTGGCGGCCTCAATGTCCATCAGGCGTGCCTGGGTGGCCGCGTTGCTCAGGATTTCCGCGTTCACGATAGCTTCGATCTGCTGCACCTGCGCGTCGGTGACCGGTGCGTTGTGTGCAAAGTCAAAACGCGTGCGCTCGGCGTTCACCAGGCTGCCCTTTTGCTGCACGTGGTCGCCCAGCACTTCGCGCAGGGCTTTGTGCAACAAATGGGTGACCGAGTGGTTGCGCTGGGTGGCGGCGCGCTGGGCGGCGTCCACATGGGCAGTCACTGCGTCGCCCACCTTCAGGCTGCCGGTCTTCAGCATGCCGTGGTGGCCAAACACATCGGCCTTGATCTTTTGGGTGTCGCCCACTTCAAACAGGCCCGCGTCGGAGAACACCGCGCCCTCGTCGCCCACCTGGCCACCGCTCTCGGAATAGAAGGGCGTGGTGTCCAGCACCAGCACGCCTTCTTGACCGGCTTTGAGCTCGGCAACCGGCGTACCGTCTGCGTAGAGCGCTACGATTTTGCTAGCTTGTGTGAGGTGCTCATAACCCACAAAGGTGTTGCCTGCGCCGGTGTACTCCAGCGCCTTGTCCATCTTGAACTTGCCCGCCGCGCGGCCTTTGGCCTTTTGCTGCTCCATGGCGGCCTTGAAGCCCGCCTCGTCCACGTCCACACCGTTTTCACGGCACACGTCGGCCGAGAGATCCAGCGGAAAACCATAGGTGTCGTGCAACTTGAAGGCCACCTCGCCGGGCAGAACAAGCCCCCTCCAATCTCTTGGAACAAAGTCAATGCTCTTATAGCTGCTCAATGACTCAACCAATTTTTCGACAATATCTTGTTCAGGGATTACGTCCACAACAAACACGGCCTTAGACAACTCACCAGTCGAATCACTCAGTGACTGATAGCGAAAGCCGCCTCCAGTTGGGACTACGCCTTCCAAGACCAAGTTCGGTTGACGCTTCTTTACCTGTTCGCAATCTAAAGACATATCCAGTATGTCCATACCGGTAGCCAAGGTTTCAAAGAAGCGTTCTTCTTCCACGCGCAGCACTTCGGTGATGCGGGCTTCTTGCGACGCCATGTTGGGGTAGGCGGCGCCCATCACCTGCACCAGGTCCTTGACCAGCTTGTGGAAGAACGGTGTCTTCTGGCCCAGCTTGTAGCCGTGGCGGATGGCACGGCGCACGATGCGGCGCTGCACGTAGCCGCGACCTTCGTTGCTCGGGATCACGCCATCGCTCACCAGGAACGCAGTGGCGCGGATATGGTCGGCAATCACGCGCAGGGACTTGTTGTCCAAGTCGGCGCAGCCGGTCTCGCGGGACGCGGCCTTGATCAGGGTGTCGAACAGGTCGATCTCGTAGTTGCTGTGCACGTGCTGCAGGATGGCGGCCAGGCGCTCCAGGCCCATGCCGGTGTCCACACAGGGTGCGGGCAACGGCGTCACGGCGCCGGTCTCGTCCATGTTGAACTGCATGAACACGTTGTTCCAGATTTCGATGAAGCGGTCGCCGTCTTCATCCGGGCTGCCGGGGGGGCCGCCGGGGATGTGGTCGCCGTGGTCATAGAAGATTTCGGAGCACGGGCCGCAAGGGCCGGTGTCGGCCATCATCCAGAAGTTGTCGCTCTTGTAGCGGCCGCCCTTGTTGTCACCAAGGCGGATGATGCGTCCCTCTTGCTTTACGCGCTCAGGCGTCCAGCCGGACTTGACAAAAATATCTTCCCAGATGGCATGGGCCTCGTCGTCTTCCTGGTAGACCGTGGCATACAGCTTGTCAGCGGGGAGCTTGTAAACGGTGGTCAACAACTCCCAAGCCCAGTTCAGACTCTCCTTCTTGAAGTAGTCGCCAAAGCTCCAGTTGCCCAGCATCTCGAAGAAGGTGTGGTGGCGCGCGGTGTAGCCCACGTTTTCCAAGTCGTTGTGTTTGCCGCCTGCACGCAGGCAGGCTTGCACAGACGCGGCGCGCACATACGAGCGCTTGTCGGTGCCCAGAAACACGTCCTTGAACTGCACCATGCCCGAGTTGGTGAACATCAGCGTGGGGTCGTTGCCGGGGACCAGCGGGCTGGACGCCACTACGGTGTGGCCCTTTGAGGCAAAGAAGTCGAGGAAGGTTTTGCGAATGTCGGAAACACTCATTACAGGCTGGGTCATGTCTGGTTTTCTTCGCGCGTGGGGTCAATAGAGCCTTCTATTATCGCCGCCCCGGGGCGACAGCCCGCCCGCACCCCACAAGGCCCCGCACAAGGGTAAACACCATGCATTTCGCATTGAAATTTAACTAACATGTCAGTCATGACACAGGCTGCAGCCACCGCCCCCGACGACACCACCAGCCAGCGTGCGCGCGCCTACCAGGGCTTCACCCAGCAAATCTTCAACGGCGGCATACGCGCCGGGCAGTTCATCTCGCAGCGCGAGCTGATGGCCCTGCTGGACATGCCCCTGGGCGCCGTGCGCGAGATGATCCCCCGCCTGGAAGCCGCCGGCCTGGTAAAGACCGTACCCCAGCGCGGCCTGCAGGTGGCGCATGTGGACCTCAAGTTGATCCGCAATGCCTTCCAGGTGCGCTCCATGATTGAGCGCGAGGCGGTGCTGAACTTTGTGCGCAGCGCCAGCGAGACCGAGCTGGCCGCCATTGAGGCCAGCCACCGCGACATCTTGCACCGTGCCGAAGCCCCGGATGCGCTGAACGACACCGCCCTGCTGGACGACGCCCAGGCCGTGGACTGGGGCTTGCACGACCGCATGGTCGACGCGCTGGGCAACGACATCATTTCCGAGCAGTACCGCGTGAACAGCCTGCGCGTGCGCCTGATCAAGCTGGAGCACAGCGTGATCACGCCCAGCCGATTGATTCCGGCCATGCAGGAGCACCTGCGCTTTATCGAAGCCCTGCGCCAACGCAACGCCGCACTGGCGGTGGAGTTGCTCGAAGACCACATCAGTAGCGCGCGCAGTCGCGTGATGAACGCGCCCCTGGAACAGGTGCGCAGCGAATGGAACACCCCCCACACCCCAAGGAGAAGCGTTTGAACCCCGATATCCACGGCCTCTGGCCTGCCCTGTTGTTGCCCGTCACCACCGACGGCGCGCTCGACACCCCGCGTGCCATTGCCCATGCCCAGCGCCTGCTGCAAGCCGGTTGCGACGGTGTCACCCTGTTTGGCACCACAGGTGAAGGCCCGGCCTTCACCGTGGCCGAACGCAAAGGCTTGCTCGAATCCATGCTGGGCGCAGGTATTCGAGCCGACCAGATCATCGTCACCACCACCGCACTGGCGCTGGGCGAGGCGATTGAACTGGGCCAACACGCCAGCCGCCTGGGTGTGCACCGCCAAATGCTGATGCCGCCGTTCTTCTTCAACCAACCGCGCGACGCGGGCATCATTGAAGCCGTGTCGCAAGTGGTGCGCGGCATTGGGGACGATGGCCTGAAACTGCTGCTCTACCACTTCCCCGCCATGAGCACCTTTGGTTTTTCACACGCCGCCATTGCCGAGCTGGTGCGCCGCCACCCCGGTCAGGTGGTGGGGGTGAAAGACAGCAGCGGCGACCGGGCCCATTCCCTGGCGCTGGCACGCGCTTTCCCACAACTGGCCATTTTGGTGGGCGCTGAGCCTGATGTGGCCCCCGTGATGTGTGAAGGCGGTTCCGGCTCCATCAACGGTTTGGCCAATATTGCGCCGCGCCTCATGAAACGTGTGATGAGCGCCCCCGACAAAGTGGCGCCAGCCGATGCCCAGCTGATTCTGGACCTGCTCAAGCTGCTCTCCATCAAGCCCGGCATGCCCTTTGTAGGCGTGTACAAAGCCATGCTGGCCGAACAGACCGGTGACAACGCCTGGCTAACCATGCGCGCACCGCTGAGCCCCTTGGATAACACCGAGCTGGAAACCGTGCGCAGCGGTTATCGTGCCATCGGTAGCGCTTTGAGCCACCTGTGATTTGAGATTGACATAACTAAAGGAGACACAACCATGACCACATCCCACCTGAACCGTCGCACCCTGCTGGGTGCTGCTGCTGCCCTGGGCGCTAGCGCCCTGCCCGCCATGGCACAGACCAAAACCGTGCTGCGCATCTCCACACCCGCCGTGCCCGATGACTGGCACGCCAAGATGTGGACTGTGTTCAAAGAGCAACTCGAAAAGACGGCTCCAGGCGAATTTGACGTGCAGATCAACCTGAACGCCACACTCTTCAAACAAGGCACCGAACCCGCCGCCATGGCGCGTGGCAACCTGGAGCTGTCCAGCATTTCCGCATTTGACATTGCCAAGCTGGTGCCCGAGTTCTCCATCTTCACCGCGGGTTACGTGGTGCGCGACCCCGAGCAGCAGCAAAAAATCTTCAACGGCCCCATCGGTGCCGAGCTGTTCAAGCTGGTGTCTGAAAAAATGGAAGTCACCCCGCTGGCCACCGTGTACCTGGGCACCCGCCAGGTCAACATGCGCGAAGCCAAACCGGTTAAGACCCCGGCCGACCTGAAAGGCGTGAAGCTGCGCATGCCCGGCTCCAAGGAATGGCTGTTCCTGGGCGAAGCCTTGGGCGCCACCGCCACCCCGCTGGCCTTTGGCGAGGTCTACATGGGCCTGAAGACCGGCACCATCGATGGCCAGGACAACCCTCTGCCCTCGGTGCGCGCGGCCAAGTTTTATGAGGTGACCAAGCAGTTGGTGCTGACCAGCCACCTGGTGGACGGCATCTTCATCGCCATCTCCAACAAGAGCTTCAACGCACTGACCACCGCACAAAAACAAAAGGTGACCGCCGCCGCCCAGGCAGCCGCGGCCTACAACAACGAAAACCGCATCAAGGAAGAAGGCCAGTTGGTGGAGTTCTTCAAGAAGGAAGGCCTGCAGGTCATCACCCCCGATGTGGACGCCTTCCGCAAATCGGTGCAGACCACCTACCAGACGTCTGACTACGCCAAGGTCTGGCCCAAGGGTCTGCTGGATCGCATCAACGCGACCAAATAAGCGACGCATTCCCCATGTTGCGTCGATTGCAACAGGCCGCCAACCTTCTGGGCGGCGGCCTTTTCCTGACCCTGTTTGTCGTGTTCATCATCCAGATAACAGCGCGTTTTGGCTTCAACAAGCCCTTGCCGTGGACCGATGAGGCGGCCGTCATTTTGTACGTGTGGGTGATTCTGTGGGCCGCAGCTGCCGTGGTGCCAGAGCGCGAACACGTGGTGTTTGACCTGGTGTGGAACAGCGTGAACACCCGCACCCGCCAAGCCATGCGCATTGTGGGCAACCTGATGGTGGGTGGCCTGGCCCTGGTGGCCATTCCTGCCAGTTGGGACTATGTGCACTTCATGGCCCGCGAAGGTTCACCCGTGCTGAGCCTGCCGTTTATGTGGATTTTCTTGCCGTTTGTGTTGCTCTTGATCGCCCTGGTCATCCGCAGCGCCTGGGCCATCTGGAACGCCGTGCGTGGCATCGGCCTGGAAGCGGAATTGCGACTATGACCTCTGGAATCTGGATTCTTGTTGGCGTGATGGTGGCAGGCCTGCTGCTGCGCATGCCTATCGGTTTTTCCATGCTGGTGTCGGGCGTGGCCTACCTGCTGGTCAAAGGCCAGGATGTAGGCCTGGTGGCCGAACAGGTAGGCAACGGTCTCTACAACAGCTATGTGTTGCTGGCGGTGCCGTTGTTTGTGTTTGCCGCCAACATCATGAATGCGGGCACCGTGAGTGAGCGCATTTTTGACTTCTGCCGCATCCTGGTGGGCCGCATGCGCGGTGGCCTGGCGCAGGTGGACATTTTGGTCAGTGTGATCTTCTCTGGCATGAGCGGCAGTGCCATTGCCGATGCCGCGGGCCCCGGCCTGGTAACCATTCGCCAGATGCTGAAAAAGCCGGAGTACACACGCGGGTTTGCCGGTGCCGTGGTGGTGGCCAGTGCCACGCTGGGGCCCATCATTCCACCCAGCATTCCCATGGTCATCTATGCCCTGGTGTCGGGCGCCTCCGTGGGCGCACTGTTCCTGGGCGGTGTGGTGCCGGGCTTTCTGATGGCCGGGCTGATGATGTTTGTGGTCCACATCATTGCGGTCAAACGCAATATGCCGCGTGACGAGCCGGTGCCCCGCTCCGAGTGGGCAGGTCTGATCTTCCGTGGTGCTCTGCCTTTGTCTATGCCTATCGTCTTGCTCGGTGGCATCTACTCGGGCGCTTTTACCCCCACAGAAGCAGCGGCCGTGGCCGCGCTGCATGCGCTGATTTTGTCCACCGTGGTGTTCCGCGCACTCACCTGGCGCAGCTTTTGGGGCGTGGTGCTGGAGTCCACACGCGGCAGCGCCGTCATCACGATCATCCTGGCTGGCTCCTTCATGCTGAACTACGCCTTCACCGCCGAGGGTGTTCCCCAAAGCATGGCGACGTGGGTGGACAGCATGGACCTCACCAAAATCCAGTTTTTGCTGCTGGTGAACGTCATGTTCCTGGTGCTGGGCTGCTTTCTGGATGTATCCGTGCTGCTGCTGGTGTTTGTGCCCATGTTGCTGCCCGCAGCCAAGCTACTGGGTGTGGATTTGGTGCACTTTGGTGTGCTGGTGGTGCTCAACATGATGATTGGCCTGATTCACCCACCTTTTGGCATGCTGCTGTTTGTTACCAAAGCTCTCACCGGCATTCCGATTGGCGAGATGATGAAAGAAGGCTGGCCCTTCCTCGTCATGCTCTTGTGCCTGCTGCTGGCAATCACCTGCTTCCCCCAAATCGTGCTTTGGCTGCCCCAGACCATGGGTTATGTGACTGGATAAAACGATGCAACTCACTCCCGACAACACCCTCCCCCTCGACGGCACCCAAGGTGCCCTGGTCGGCCGCATCTGGCGCCCCGACGTGCAAGGCCCCAGCGTGGTGGCGCTGCGTGACGGCATGGTGCTGGACATCAGTGCTACCTACCCCACCGTGCGCGATCTCTGCGAAACCCCCGACCCCGCCGCTGCTCTGCGGGCGGCTCAAGGAAAGGTGGTTTGCAGCCTAGAAGATTTACTGGCCAACAGCAACGGCCACCAGAACAAGCAAGACCGCCCTTGGCTATTGGCGCCTTGTGACCTGCAAGCCATCAAGGCAGCAGGCGTGACCTTTGCCACCTCCATGCTGGAGCGCGTGATTGAAGAAAAGGCACGCGGCAACCCGGCCGCTGCCGTCGCGATCCGCACCGAAATTCAGGCACTGATTGGCGACGACCTCTCCAAGCTGACACCGGGCTCCGAGCAGGCCATGGCGCTCAAACAAGTGCTCATCGCCCAAGGCGCCTGGAGCCAGTACCTGGAGGTTGGCATTGGCCCGGACGCAGAAATTTTTACCAAGGCTCCAGTGCTGGCCGCCGTGGGCTGCGGGGCCGACGCAGGTCTGCACCCCGCATCCCACTGGAACAACCCGGAACCCGAAGTGGTGCTGACCATCAACTCGCGCGGCCAGGTGGTGGGCGCCACCCTGGGTAACGACGTGAACCTGCGCGATGTGGAAGGCCGCTCGGCCCTACTGCTGGGCAAGGCCAAGGACAACAACGCCTCGGCGGCCATTGGTCCTTTCATCCGCTTGTTTGATACCAGCTTCAACATCGACGACGTGCGCCAGGCCGAGCTGAGCCTGCGGGTGGAAGGGGAAGATGGTTTTGTGATGGACGGTTATTCGTCTATGGCCCGCATCAGCCGCGACCCGCTGGCATTGGCGGGCCAACTGATGGGGGCGCACCACCAGTACCCGGATGGCGCCATGCTGTTTTTGGGCACGCTGTTTGCGCCCGTGCAGGACCGCGATGCGCCGGGCAGTGGATTCACCCACAAACTGGGCGATGTGGTGACCATCACCAGCCCCAAGCTGGGCACGCTGCGCAACCGCATGCAGGCTACGGACCACTGCCCACCTTGGACTTTCGGCGCTTCGCACCTGATGCGCAACTTGGCTAAGCGTGGGTTGCTGTAACTCACTTTTTTTGTTGGGCTGCACCGCTTTTTTGGACACCCACTCCCCCAGCCCCTCGCCCCGTCGGCGAGGGGAGCCTTTTTAACAGCCGATTTGGTGGTGTTGCTCCGGCTGCGGTGCTACACAAGGACTGTCGCCAGCGGGTGGGTGCGCCACGGCCAGTGCCAACGGTTGTAGTGGCCACGAACGTGCTTGCGCTCCACTCCTGGCGTGCGCAGCCGCCAGCGGTTCCGCGCACACCCATCAGAAGTCCTACAACCGCCGCCCGGGGCCGTGGAGCGAACAAACAGTCGCAACAAAACTCCAGTAGCCATGTAGTCGGCGCACAACGAAAAAATACGGCTGTTAAAAGCTCCCCTCGCCGACGGGGCGAGGGGCTGGGGGAGTGGGTGTCCAAAAAAGCGGTCTAACCCAACCAAAAACTACCGCAAATGCCCCCCCGTAGCCGGCAAATACCCATCCAGCGTAGGCCGCACCGCCGTCAAAAAGTTGCTCAGCGACTCCGGCAACACCGCCCCCTTGCGCCAAGCCAACCCCACATCCAGTGGCGGCAAGGGCTGCACCAAGGGCCGTGCCTCAATGCGATCCCCCTCCAGCGACCAAGGGCGGTACAACATGTCGGGCAACACCGAACAGCCCGCCCCAGTCGCTACCAGGCTGCGCACCGCCTCCACCGACGAGGTACGGATCAACACATTGGGGTCGGCACCGCCGGCATTCCACAGCGCCGTGGTGGCATCGCCCAGCTCGTCCACCTGCAGCAGGATCAGTGACTGCTGCGCCAGCTCCGCGGCCTGGATTCTTTCCTCGCTAACCAACCGGTGGTTCACCGGGCACCAGACCCGCCAGCCGGAGCGCAGAATGGTCTCGGTCTCCAGTGCGCGGTAGTTCTGCAGCTGTGACACCACGATCAGCGCGACATCGAGCTCCCCACTCACCAGCAAATGCTCCAGGTAATCGCGCCGGTCTTCGGTGATCTGCACCTGGATGCGGGGAAACACGCGGCGGAAGCGGTCCAGCAGAAACGGCAGGTAATAACCCACCATCAGGCTGGTCACCCCGATGTTGAGACTGCCGGTAACGGTATGGGGGCGGGAGGCCAGGGCATCGCGCGCGTTGCGCATGGCCACCTCAATTTGGTGGGCGTGGCGCAAAAACTGGTGGCCCGCATGGGTGAGCGACATGCCACGTGCCCGGCGTTCGAACAGCAGGGTGCCCAGGTCGGCCTCGATTTGGGCAATTGCGGCCGAAACCACTGATTGCGAGACGCCCAATTCCTGAATGGCAGCAGAAATGGAGCCAGATTCGGCCACCGCTATGAAATACCGAATGCTCTTGAAAGACGTGCTCATTTCGCTATTTCTTCATTTCAGGCACCTTTTTGGCTCGTTTAAAGGGTAAACCCGCAAATGCACTGCTTTGAGGCATAGGGTAAACCACTAAATAAACGTTTTTTGGTGCGAGGTTTCTGTTTTCCCGATGGATTGTATTGCCTTGGCGATATGGTTCAAGTCCAGGGCAAAACCTAAGATGCTTTTCAGGCCCGCACCTGCGCGCCCCAACAACCAACGTCAGGAGTTCTTCATGTCCCAAACCCGCGCACTACTCACCGGTTTGCTGGCCGTGGCCGCCGCCACCTCCAGCCTCGCAGCTCCCCCCAAGGCACTTGGCAAGGGGGAGGGGCAGCTCAACATCATCGCTTGGGCCGGCTACATCGAGCGCGGCGAAACGGTCAAGGAATACGACTGGACCACCAGCTTCGAAAAGTCTTCGGGCTGCAAGGTCAATGTCAAGACCGCTGCCACCTCGGACGAAATGGTGTCCCTGATGAAGGCCGGTGGTTACGACCTGGTCACGGCATCCGGTGATGCCAGCGGGCGCCTGATCGCCTCCAAGCTGGTGCAAGAAGTCAACATTGGTCTGGTACCCAGCTACAAAAACATCGACTCGCGCCTGCAAAACGCGGCCTGGCACACGGTGGATGGCAAACACTATGGTGTGCCTTACCAGTCCGGCCCCAACGTGCTGATGTACAACACCGATGTGTTCAAGAAGGCCCCCGACTCCTGGGCCGTGGTATTTGAAGAGCAGAACCTGCCCGACGGCAAATCCAACAAGGGCCGTGTGCAGGCCTACGACGGCGCCATCTACATCGCCGATGCCGCGCTGTATCTCATGAGCAAGAAGCCTGAGCTGGGCATCAAGGACCCCTACGAACTCAACGAAAAACAGTACGCCGCCGTGCTGGAGCTGCTGCGCGGCCAGAAGAAGCTGACCCACCGCTACTGGCACGATGCCACCGTGCAGATGAATGACTTCAAGGGTGAAGGTATTGCCGCTTCGGGCTCCTGGGGCTTCATGGTGAACTCGCTCAAGGGTGAGAAGAAACCCATTGCCTCAGTCGTGCCCAAGGAAGGTGCAACTGGCTGGGCCGACACCACCATGCTGCACGCCAACGCCAAAAACGTGAACTGCGCCTACCAGTGGATGGAACACCAGTTGAGCGACAAACTGCAGGCCCCCTTGGCCGAGTGGTTTGGCACTGTGCCGGTCACACCGGGCGCGTGCAAAGCCA
Source organism: Rhodoferax sp. TS-BS-61-7 (assembly GCF_002943465.1). Lineage (GTDB taxonomy): Bacteria > Pseudomonadota > Gammaproteobacteria > Burkholderiales > Burkholderiaceae_C > Allorhodoferax. Next base: position 61,386 of record NZ_PTQY01000002.1, on the reverse strand, counting down.
AAGCCCCCGGCGGCAGCGACTTCTGCAAGGTCAACGGTTTTGACGACCTGAACAAGATCAAGTTCTGGAAGACTCCCCAGGCCAAATGCACCACCCAAGGCACGTGTGTCCCCTACGCCAAGTGGGCGATGGATTACATCGCCATCATGGGTGGTCGGTAAGTTTTAAAAAATAAGGTGTGTATGCCAGTTGCAATCGAGTTCAAGGGTATTTCCCGGCATTACGGTGAGGTCAAGGCGCTGGACGGCGTCAGCTTCACCGTGCAGGAAGGGGAGTTTTTCTCCATGCTGGGGCCTTCGGGCTCCGGCAAGACCACCTCCCTGCGGCTGATGGCCGGCTTTGAGCAACCGAGCAGTGGCAGCCTGACCCTGATGGGCCAGGAGGCCTCTGGCACACCTCCGTATGAACGCGACGTCAACACCGTCTTCCAGGACTACGCGCTGTTTCCGCACATGGACGTGCTGGACAACGTGGCCTACGGATTGATGGTGCGCAAGGTTCCTCTGGCTGAGCGCCATGCCCGGGCCCGTGAGGCCCTGGCTATGGTGGCCCTGCCCGACCATGCACAGCGCACACCGGCCCAGTTGTCCGGCGGCCAACGCCAGCGCGTGGCGCTGGCCCGGGCGCTGGTCAACCGCCCACGCATCCTGTTGCTGGACGAGCCGCTGGGCGCACTCGACATGAAGCTGCGCGAGCAAATGCAGGTCGAACTCAAGGTGCTGCACCGCAAGCTGGGCATCACCTTTGTCTATGTCACGCATGACCAGGGCGAGGCCCTGTCCATGTCAGACCGTATTGCCGTTTTTAACCAGGGAAAGATCGAGCAGATTGCCAGCCCGCGGGACTTGTACCACCAGCCGCGCACCCGTTTTGTGGCCGACTTTGTGGGCAGTGCCAATGTGATCGATACGCCACTGGCCCACACCCTCACCGGCGCACCGCAGGCCTTTGCCGTGCGGCAGGAAAACATCGGCATCCACCCAATCGGCACAGCTGCTGCGGCAGGCCGTTGGCTGGTGGAAGGTGAAGTGCTGGCGATCCAGTTCCTCGGTGCCAGCCAGCGGCTGGAGGTTCAGGTCGGTGGGCAGGTCATCACGGCCATGCAGGCTGAAAGCGAGGCCGCCTCGGCACTGGCTGCCCAGACCCAGCCCGGCCAGCGTGTGGCGCTGAGCTGGTCGCAGCAGCACATGGTGATGCTGGACGCCTGAGACCCCTGCCATGCGCGCACTCTCCAACCTCATTTACCAGCGGCGCACACTCACGCTGCTGCTGATCCTCATGCCACCGTTGCTGTGGTTTGGCGTGGTCTATGTGGGCTCGCTGCTCACGCTGCTAAGCCAAAGTGTGTTTGTGTTCGACGACATGAGCATGTCCGTCGTGGCCGAATTCACCACCGACAACTTTGCCAACCTGCTGGTGCCGGCCAACCTGGACATTGTGCTGCGCACACTGGGCATGGCCATCGCCGTGACACTGGGCACGGTGCTCATTGGGTTCCCTATGGCCTATTACATGGCGCACCACGCCAGCCCGGCAGAAAAGGGCTTCTTTTATGTCGGCGTGATGTTACCCATGTGGGCCAGCTACATCGTCAAAGCCTATGCCTGGACCGTGCTGCTGGCCCAGGGCGGTGTGATTTACTGGGTGGTCAATGCGCTGGGGCTGCAAGCGGTGCTGCAGGCCGTACTCGCCATCCCGGTGATTGGGGGCGACACCCTGGCCACCTCCAACCTCGGGCGTTTTCTGGTGTTCACCTACATCTGGCTACCTTTCATGGTGCTGCCCATCCAGGCCGCCATCGAGCGTGTGCCGGCCAACCTGCTACTGGCCTCAGGCGACCTGGGCGCCCGCCCTTGGCAGACCTTCCGCACCGTGCTGTGGCCGCTGGCGTTCCCCGGTGTGGTGGCGGGTTCCATCTTCACCTTTTCGCTCACGCTGGGTGACTACATCATTCCCCAACTGGTGGGCCCCTCGGGCCTCTACATCGGCAACATGGTCTACACCATGCAAGGCACCATCGGCAACATTCCCATGGCCGCAGCCTTCACTTGTGTGCCGATTGTGCTGATCACGATCTACCTCTCTATCGCACGCAGACTGGGGGCATTTAATGCACTCTAAGCACCGTTTACTCCGCATCACCGCCTATGCGGGCCTGGCCTTTTTGCACCTGCCTTTGTTGTTCATTGCGCTGTACGCCTTCAACAACGCCGACAGCAGCTACAGCTTCCCCATGGAGGGGCTCACACTTCGCTGGTTCGCCCGGGCGCTGGAGCGCACCGATATCCACGAAGCGATTTACCTCTCCATGTCGGTGGCGGCCATGGCCACCATCATCGCCATGGTGCTGGGCACCCTCACTGCCGCCGCACTGAACCGCGACCGTTTCTTCGGCAAGGACGCCTTCACCACCATGCTGATCATGCCCATCGCATTACCGGGCATCGTGACCGGCATTGCCCTGCTGGCGGCCTTCAAGATGCTGGAGGTCAACCCCGGCTTCTGGACCATCGTGGTGGGCCACGCCACGTTCTGTGTGGTCATCGTGCACAACAACGTAGTGGCGCGCCTGCGCCGCCTGCCCAGCCGCCTGTGGGAGGCCTCCATGGACCTGGGCGCGGACACCCTCACCACGCTGCGTTACATCATCCTGCCGCAGCTGGGCACGGCCTTGCTGGCCGGCGGCATTCTGGCTTTTGCGCTGTCGGTGGACGAACTCATCGTCACCACCTTCACCGCCGGTGCCGACAAAACTTTGCCGATCTGGCTCATGGGCCAGTTGGGCCGCCCGCGTGAGGCGGCCATTACCAACGTGGTGGCACTGGCCATCATGGTTCTCACCATGCCCCTGATCCTGCTGGCCTGGCGCCTGACCCGCGATGGCGACGCCAGCCCCAATACCCGCTAACAACACGTCATTCCTTTTCTCTCACCCTTGGAGCACCCCATGGCTGCAACCCGTTTTCCGACCCAACTTCTGATCAATGGCCAACGCGTTACCGGTGAAGGGCGCGCAGAAGCCGTCCTCAACCCGTCCACCGGCGAGCAGCTCTGCGAAGTGCGCGAGGCCAGCGCCGACCAGTTGCGCCTGGCGGTGGACGCCGCGCACGCCGCCTTTCCTGCCTGGGCCGCCCTGACCCCGCGCGACCGCAGCGCCTACCTGCTCAAGATTGCCGATGCCATTGAAGCCAATGGCGACGAGTTCGCCATGCTGGAGTCGCTGAACTGCGGCAAGCCGCTGGCTGCCGCGCGCAACGACGAGATCCCGGCGATTGCCGATGTCTACCGCTTCTTTGCCGGCGCCATCCGCAATATGTCGGGCGCATTGGCCGGTGAATACCTGCCGGGCCACACCAGCATGATCCGGCGCGACCCGCTGGGTGTGGTGGCTTCCATCGCGCCGTGGAACTACCCGCTCATGATGGCGGCCTGGAAACTGGGGCCGGCCATTGCCATGGGCAACACCGTGGTGCTCAAGCCGTCGGAAAACACACCGCTGACCACGCTGCGCATGGGCGAGCTGCTGGCCGAAATCCTGCCGCCGGGCGTGGTCAACATCGTGTGTGGCCGGGGTGACACCGTGGGTGCACCGCTGATCCGCGACCCGCGCATTCGTATGGCGTCGCTCACGGGTGATGTGTCCACCGGCAGCAAGATCATGGAGTCGGCCGCACGTGGCATCAAACGCACCCACCTGGAACTGGGCGGCAAAGCCCCGGTCATCGTGCTGGACGATGCCGATCTGGGTAGCGTGGTGGAAGGCCTGCGCACCTTTGGGTATTACAACGCCGGGCAAGACTGCACCGCCGCCTGCCGCGTCTACGCCACCGAGGGCATCTACGAGAAGCTGGTGGCCGACCTCAGCAGTGCGGTGTCCACCATCAAAACTGGCACCCAGCAGGAACCCGGTGTGGAGATGGGGCCGCTGATCTCGGCCCGCCAGCGTGATCGCGTAGCCAGCTTTGTAGACCGCGCCAGCCAGCTGCCGCATGTGGAAATCACGGCGGGTGGCAGCACCCTGGGCACCAAAGGCTTTTTCTACAAACCCACCGTGGTGGCCGGCGCCCTGCAGGACGACGAAATTGTGCGCAGCGAGGTGTTTGGTCCGGTGGTGTCCATCACCCGTGTGAAAGACGCCGAGCAGGCCGTGGCCTGGGCCAATGAGTCGGACTACGGGCTCTCCAGCTCGGTGTGGACCAGCGATGTGGGCCGCGCCATGGGCATTGCCTCACGCCTGCAGTACGGCTGCACCTGGGTCAACACCCACTTCATGCTGGTGTCCGAAATGCCACACGGCGGCATGAAACACTCGGGCTACGGCAAAGACATGTCGGTCTACGCGCTAGAGGACTACAGCTGCGCCCGCCATATCATGGTGAAACACAACGCCTGAGCAGCCATTTTTGAAGGTATTGCACATGACCACCAACAACAGCACATCCGCTACCAACGCCACCCTCATGGCCCGCCGCCGCGCCGCCATCCCCCGCGGAGTCGGCCAAAGCCACGAAGTTTTCATCACCAAGGGCGAGAACGCCGAGGTGTGGGATGTGGAGGGCCGGCGCTACATCGACTTTGCCGGTGGCATTGCCGTGCTCAACACCGGCCACCGCCACCCGGAGATCATTGCAGCGGTCAAAGACCAGTTGGACCACTACACCCATACCTGCTTCCAGGTGCTGGCCTACGAGCCTTATGTGGAGCTGGCCGAACGCATCAATGCGCTGGCGCCCGGCAACTTTGACAAGAAAACCTTCTTTCTGAGCTCCGGTGCCGAGGCCGTGGAAAACGCCGTCAAGATCGCCCGTGCCTACACCAAACGTGCTGGCGTCATCGCGTTCACCAGTGGCTACCACGGCCGCACGATGATGACGCTGGGTTTGACTGGCAAAGTAGCGCCTTACAAGGTAGGTTTTGGCCCTTTCCCGGGCGACATCTTCCATGCGCAGTTTCCCAATGCGCTGCATGGCGTGAGCGTGGATGACGCGATGGCTTCCTTGGAAACCATCTTCAAAAACGACATCGAAGCCAGCCGTGTGGCGGCCATCATTGTGGAACCCGTGCAGGGCGAAGGCGGGTTTAACGTAGCGCCGTTTGACTTTTTGCAACGCCTGCGCGCCCTGTGCGACCAGCACGGCATTCTGCTGATTGCCGACGAAATCCAGACCGGCGCGGGCCGCACTGGCACCTGGTTTGCCATCGAGCAAAGCGGCGTGGCACCCGACCTGATCACCATGGCCAAGTCCATGGCCGGGGGCTTTCCCATCTCTGCCGTGGTGGGCCGTGCTGAAGTGATGGACGCCCCCGCTCCCGGTGGCTTGGGTGGCACCTACGCGGGTAGCCCGCTAGGCTGTGCGGCGGCCCTGGCCGTGCTGCAAATCTTTGAGAAAGAACAACTGTTGCAACGCAGCCAGGCCCTGGGGCAGCGCATTACCAGCCGCCTGCAGACACTGGCGACCACGCAACCCGCCATTGCCGACGTGCGCGGCTTGGGTGCCATGGTGGCCATGGAGCTGTGCAAAAACGGCGATGTGCACCAACCCGATGCCGATCTGACCAAACGCCTGTGTGCCGAGGCCACCAAACAAGGGCTCATCCTGCTGTCCTGCGGCACCTATGGCAACGTGGTGCGCATCTTGGTGCCGCTGACGGCCAGCGACGCCATCGTGGACAAAGGCCTGGACATGCTGGAAGCCGCCTTGGCGACTGCGCTGCAAGCCTGAAACCGGCGGACGGAAGTACCATAGACCTTCCGCCCCGCCTTGTCCTTTGCCATGACCACCGAGAGCCCCATGAACAGTCCCCTTGCCCTGCTCAAAGACCCCACCCTCCTCAAGACCGATGCGCTGATCAATGGCCAGTGGGTGGCCGGCGCCTCCCGCTTTGACGTGTTGGACCCCGCCACTGGCGCCAAATTGGCCGATGTGGCCAACCTGGGGCCCCAAGACGCCAACGCCGCGATCGCCGCCGCCAACGCCGCCCTGCCGGCCTGGAAAGGGAAAACTGCCAAAGAGCGCAGCATCATCCTGCGCAAGTGGTTTGACCTGCTGATGGTCAACCAGGAAGACCTGGCCCGCATCATGACGGCCGAACAAGGCAAGCCCTTTGCCGAGGCCAAGGGCGAGATTGCCTACGGCGCCAGTTTTGTGGAATGGTTTGCCGAAGAGGCCAAGCGCGTCAACGGCGAAACCCTGCCGCAGTTCGACAACAACCGCCGCCTGATGGTGATCAAGCAGCCTATCGGCGTGTGCGCGGCCATCACCCCCTGGAACTTTCCGCTAGCCATGATCACGCGCAAAGTGGCGCCTGCGCTGGCGGCCGGCTGCACGGTGCTGATCAAACCCGCAGAACTCACGCCACTCACCGCCCTGGCCGCGGCCGAGTTGGCGATTCGTGCGGGCATTCCGGCCGGCGTGCTCAATATGATCACGGCGGATAGCGAACAGTCGATTGCCGTGGGCAAAGTCATTTGCGCCAGCGACGTGGTGCGCCACCTGAGCTTCACCGGCTCCACCGAAGTGGGCCGCATCCTGATGGCGCAGAGCGCGCCCACCGTCAAGAAGCTGTCGCTAGAGCTGGGCGGCAATGCCCCCTTCATCGTGTTCGACGATGCCGATGTGGACTCCGCCGTGGAGGGTGCGCTGGCCAGCAAGTACCGCAACGCGGGCCAAACTTGCGTGTGCGCCAACCGCTTTTATGTGCAGGCCGGGGTGTACGACCAGTTCGTCGCCAAGTTCAGCGCCAAGGTCAAGGCCATGAAGGTCGGCAACGGCTTTGAAGACGGAGTGCTGCAAGGCCCGCTGATCGAAGACGCCGCGGTAGAGAAGGTCAAACGCCACGTGGCCGACGCCGTGGCCAAAGGCGGCAAGGTGGAAACTGGCGGCCACGCGCTGCAAGGCCAGTTCTTCGAACCCACGGTCGTATCCGGCGCCACCGCCGACATGTTGTGCGCGCGCGAAGAGACCTTTGGCCCCTTCGCCCCGGTGTTCAAGTTCACCACCGAGCAAGAAGCGATTGACGCCGCCAACGCCACCGAGTTCGGCCTGGCCAGCTACTTCTACAGCCGAGACATCGGCCGCATTTACCGCGTGGGCGAGGCACTGGAGTACGGCATGGTGGGTGTCAACGTCGGCATACTCGCCACCGAGCACGTGCCCTTCGGCGGCGTCAAGCAGTCCGGTCTGGGCCGCGAAGGCTCGCACTTCGGCATGGACGACTACATTGAGGTCAAGTACCTCTGCTTGGGCGACATCCTGAAATAAGCCCCGCCCCACGCTCCCCCACAAGCCGGCTTTTGCCGGCTTTTTTGCGCGCATTCAATTGCCCACGCAATATCAGCCTTGACAATATTTGCTTAGGCAATTAATATTCGGCCCATGCCAAAACCCAGCACACCTTCGTTCTATCACCCTGACAGCTACCGGCCGGAAGACAGCGTGGGCTATCTGATGCGCAACATCATCAGCCACGTCTCCCAAGCCGTAGACCGCAAGCTCGCCCATACCGAGCTGACCCATGCGCAGTGGATTCCACTCTTCAAGCTGTACAACAAGAGTGCCTCTACGGTGGCGGAATTGGCCCGCGCTTGCGAGATTGACAACGGCGCCACCACCCGCATGCTGGACCGCATGGAGGCCAAAGGCCTGTGCCAGCGGGTACGGTCCGAGCAAGACCGCCGGGTCGTCAACCTGGAGCTCACGCCTGCCGGCAATGCTGCGGCAGCCGATATCCCGCGCATCCTGAGCGACGTGCAAAACGCCCACCTCGAAGGCTTTACCCAGGAAGAGTTTGACAACCTGCGCGGCTACTTGCACCGCATCCTGGACAACGCCCAACGCATCAAAGCCGCCAACGGCACCGCTGCCAACCCCACCTCTCCCGATAGCGAAGCCCCTCATGTCTGACACCACCAACCCCACTTCCCCCGCGCTGCGCTGGAGCCGTTTTGCGCTCAGTGCCATCGCCCTCGCGTCGTTGACCGCCTGCGCCAATTTCTCCGGCATCTTTTCGCAGGCCAAACCCGTGGCGGCCCAGCAGGCGGGCCTGTCGACCCAGGCCATTCCCGCCGACAGCGTGGCGCTGGACAGCCAATGGTGGAAAGCCTATGGCGATGAACAGCTCAACCAGCTGGTGGACACGGCCCTGGCCAACAACCCCAGCCTGCGCGTGGCCCAGGCCCGGGTGCAGCGCGTGATGGCCTCCATCGACAACGCCGATGCCGCCAGCGCCCCACAACTGAATGCCAGCCTGGATGCATCCCGCCAGCTCTACACCCGCAACGGCCTGGTGCCCGCTCCGATTGCCGGTAGTGAGCGCGAGATTGCCACCCTGCAGGCCTCGGGCAACTGGGAGCTCGATCTGTTTGGTAAGAACCGCGCTGCGCTGGATGCGGCCATCGGCCAAAGCCGCGCCGCTCAGGCAGACGAGCAAGCCGCCCGCATGCTGCTGGCCAGCAATGTGGCGCGCAACTACTTCCAGTGGATGCGTATCCAGGGTCAGTTGGAGGTGGCACAACGCACCCTGGCCCAGCGCCAGCAGACGCAGCAGCTGGTGAAAGACCGCCTGCAAGCCGGCCTGGATACGCAGCTGGAACTCCAACAAAGCGAGAGTGGCCTGCCCGATGCCCGCTTCCAGATCGAAGCCCTGAAAGAACAGGAAGCCTTGCTGCTGAATGCCCTGGCCGCACTCACTTCACAACAAAACAAGCCTCTAGCGCTCACCAGTATTGCGCCAGCAGCTATTAATTCAGTAGCAAATGCGCAGACCCAGGTGCAAGCGGTGCCACTGGACCTGCTGGGCCGCCGGGCCGATGTGGTGGCTGCGCGCTGGCGCGTCGAAGCGGCTACCCGCGACGTCGACAACGCCAAGACCCTGTTCTACCCCAACATCAACCTGACCGCTTTCGCCGGCTTCTCCAGCATTGGTTTTGACAAGCTGGTGCAAAGCAGCAGCACGCAGTGGGGGGTGGGCCCGGCCATCCGCCTGCCCTTGTTTGAAGGGGGCCGCCTGCGCGCCAACCTCAAGGGCAAGACCGCCGACCTGGACGCCGCGATCGAGACCTACAACGCCGCCGTCGTCGACGCGGTGCGGGACGTGGCCGACCAGTTGGCCTCCACCCAAGCTATTGCCCGCCAACAGACCGAACAAAAAGCGGCACAACACGCGGCCGAAGCGGCCTACGCCATTGCCGTTCAACGCTACGAAGCGGGTTTGGGCAACTACCTGAACGTACTCAACACTGAAACCGCCGTGCTGGCCCAACGCAAGCTGGGCGTGGACCTGGCCGCCCGCAGCGTGGGCACGCAGATCCAGCTGATCCGTGCCCTGGGCGGTGGATTCAACGACACCTCCTCCGACACCAGTACCGCACAGGCCGACCACCACGCCGCCCGCTAAACACCCCATACACCGACCGAACCGATTGAAAGACAGCACTATGAGCACACCCTCCACCTCCGTCGCATCCGCTCCCGCCGGCAACCCCACCCGCAAGAAGGCCCTGACCGTCCTGTCCATCGTCGTCCTGCTGGGCCTGGCCTACGGCGGCTTCGAGTACTACGGCGCCCGCCACTCAGAAGAAACCGACAACGCCTATGTGCAAGGCAATGTGATCCAGATCACCCCGCAGGTGGGTGGCACCGTCACCGCCATCATGGCCGACGACACCGACTTTGTGAAAGCTGGCCAGGCACTGGTGAAGCTGGACCCCGCCGACGCCAAGGTTGCGCTGGACCAAGCCGAAGCCAACCTGGCCCAAGCCGTGCGCCAGGTGCGCACCCTGTATGCCAACAACGGCAGCTTGTCCGCCCAGGTGACCCTGCGCGAATCGGACATCGCCCGGGCACAAACCGACATCGCCCGCGCCACCGATGACCTGAACCGCCGCCAGGCCCTGTCGGGCAACGGCGCCGTGTCCAAGGAAGAGCTCAACCATGCCAAGTCGCAACTGGCCTCCGCCCAGAACACGCTGGCCGCGGCCCAGGCCGGTGTCGCCGCTGCCCGCGAACAACTCAACAGCAACCAGACCCTGACCGAAGGCACCAGCGTGGAAAACCACCCCAGTGTGATGGCTGCTTCTGCCAAGGTCCGTGAGGCCTTTCTGGCGCTGCACCGTGCGGAGCTGCCCGCCCCGGTGGATGGGTACGTGGCCAAACGCACGGTACAGCTGGGCCAACGCGTGGCCGCCGGTGCCCCGCTGATGGCCATCATCCCGCTCAACCAAGTGTGGGTGGATGCCAACTTCAAGGAAGTGCAGCTGCGCAACATCCGCATCGGCCAGCCGGTCAAACTCACCGCCGACCTGTACGGCAAAAAGATGGAATACCAGGGCACCGTGGCCGGCCTGGGTGTGGGTACCGGCGCAGCCTTCTCGCTGCTGCCCGCCCAAAACGCCACTGGCAACTGGATCAAGGTGGTGCAACGTGTGCCGGTGCGGGTGGCGCTGGATGCAGCGCAACTGGCGCAGAACCCGCTGCGCGTAGGCCTGTCCATGGAAGCCACGGTGGATGTAACCGACCAGAGCGGCAAGTCCCTGGCCGATGCCCCCCGCACCGCCTCCGCAACGCAAACCGATGTGTACACCGTGCTCGACCAGCAGGCCAACGATGAAGTGCGCAAGGTCATTGCCGCCAACCTGGGCCGGGGCGCCAAGCCCAACGTCCACGCTGCCGCCACCACCGCAGCCGGTGTGTAAAGCCCCATTGCGCCCGGCCCCCACCACGACCGCCCCATGAGTTCTACCGCCTCTTACACCGCACCCGCGCCCTTAGAGGGTTCGGCGCGCCTGTGGGGCACGATTGCCTTGTCAGCCGCCACGTTCATGAACGTGCTGGACTCGTCGATTGCCAACGTGTCCCTGCCCGCCATCGCTGGCGATCTCGGTGTCAGCTCCAACCAGGGCACCTGGGTGATCACCAGCTTTGGTGTGGCCAACGCCATCGCCCTGCCCCTGACAGGCTGGCTCTCGCAACGCTTCGGCCAGGTCCGCCTGTTCGTGACCAGCGTGTTGTTGTTTGTGCTGTCCAGCTGGCTGTGCGGCATTGCCCCCAACATGCCTTTTTTGATTGGCGCCCGCGCGCTGCAAGGTTTTGTGGCCGGCCCCATGATGCCGCTGGCACAAACGCTGCTGCTCTCCAGCTACCCGCCGGCGCTGGCCGGGCTGGCCATGGCGCTCTGGGCGATGACCACGCTGGTGGCGCCCGTGATGGGGCCGCTGCTGGGCGGCTGGATCACCGACAACGCCCACTGGGGATGGATCTTTTTCATCAACGTGCCCATCGGCTTGATTGCCGGCTTCATCACCTGGAGCATCTTCCACAAACGTGAAACGCCCACCCGCAAACTGCCGATTGACACCGTGGGCCTGGCCCTGCTGGTGATTGCCGTGACGGCCATCCAGATGATGCTGGACCGTGGCAAGGAGCTGGACTGGTTCCACTCCAACGAAATCATTGCGCTGACCGTGCTCTCGGTGATTGCCTTCGCTTTCCTGATTGCCTGGGAGCTAACCGACGAACACCCGGTGGTGGACCTGAAACTGTTCAAGCAGCGAAACTTTCTGACCGGCACCGTGGCCATGTCGATTGCCTACGGCCTGTTCATGGGCAACATCGTGCTGCTGCCGCTGTGGTTGCAAAGTTTCATGGGTTACACCGCCACGCAGGCGGGCATGCTGATGGCGCCGGTGGGCTTGTTTGCGATCATCCTCTCGCCCATCATCGGCAAAAACATCGCCAAGTTCGACACCCGAAGGCTGGCCACCATCGCCTTTCTGGTATTTGCCCTGGTGCTGTGGATGCGTTCACAGTTCAGCACGCTGTCGGACTTCAACACCATGATGATTCCGACGCTGATCCAGGGCATTGCGCTGGCGCTGTTTTTCATCCCGCTGACCAGCATCATCCTGGGAGGCTTGCCGGGCGACAAGATCGCCTCGGCCTCGGGCCTGAGCAGTTTCTTCCGGGTGTTGTTTGGCTCCTTCGGTACCTCGATCTCAGTCACCGTGTGGCAGGACCGCACCACCCTGCACCACGCACAGCTCACCGAGTCGATCAACCAGGGCAATGCAGCATCGAATAGCGCCCTGGCGGGTTTACATGCGGCAGGCCTGAGCACCGAGCAGGCCTTCAGCCAGATCAACCGGATGATCGACCAGCAGGCCGCGACGCTGGCGGCCAACGATGTGTTCTACGCATCGGCCCTGATCTTTGTGGCGTTGATTCCTCTGGTGTGGTTGTCACGCCCTGCCAAGACTGGCGGCGGCGCAGCGGCCGATGCTGCAGCCGCAGCGCATTGATACCCAGGCTTGCACGCGACCATAAAAAACGGGGCCTAGGCCCCGTTTTTTGATTCCTGAAATCCTGCTCAGCCCAGTTCTGGGCCGTTGGATGTTGCTGCCGTTCGGCTGGTACGGCTCGCGCCGTTGTTCACCGACCAGGGAATGCTGGCCGGCTTGTCCAGCGGTGCCACCTTGGCCAGCAAGGCTTGCCAGAAGAAGCCGCTCTGGATCGCAATCACCGCAAACAGCATGTAACTCTGCGAGCTGGAGGCCAACCACAGGTTATAGGTGGGCATAAAAACAAAAGGCGACACCAGCAGCGGCAGCACGATGCGCAGCACCTGCATGGACTCGATGCCCTTGCCCATGTTGAACAGGTCCCAGTAGTAGTTGGTGAACATGCCCAGAATCATCCAGCACACCAGATGCCATGCGTACACGATGCTGTGGTTGCGCACCAGCAGCGTGATCCAGGCTTGTGAGCCCTCGTCCGCATTAACAATCAGAACCATGAAGGTTCCCGTGGTGAGAAACACCACGAAGTAGATGAACATCAGGAATTTGAGCGCTCTGGACATGTTTTCCCCGGGTTTGAAATAGCGAAAGTATCTTACCCGCTGTCAGGTGCTGCTCAGAGCAGGGGAACCCCTGTTTTCTCCTGCAATTCCTCACGTGTCACGCCGGGTGCCAACTCCACCACTTTCAGGCCTTCGGGGGTCACGTCCATCACGGCCAGGTCGGTGATGATGCGGTCCACCACACCCATGCCGGTCAGCGGCAGGGTGCATTGGGGCAGGATTTTCAGGTCGGTGGTGCCGTCTTTCTTCTTGGCCACGTGTTCCATCAGCACGATCACACGCTTCACGCCCGCCACCAGATCCATGGCGCCGCCCATGCCTTTGACCATCTTGCCGGGGATCATCCAATTGGCCAGGTCGCCCTTGGCGCTGACCTGCATGGCCCCCAGGATGGACAGGTTGATCTTGCCGCCGCGGATCATGGCAAAACTCTCGTGGCTGCCAAAAATGCTGCTGCCCTTGATGGTGGTCACGGTTTGTTTGCCCGCGTTGATCAGGTCGGCGTCCACCTCGTCTTCGGTGGGGAACGGGCCAATGCCCAGCATGCCGTTCTCACTCTGCAGCCACACTTCTTTGTCGGCGGGCACATGGTTGGCCACCAGCGTGGGGATACCGATGCCCAGGTTCACATAAAAGCCGTCTTCCAGCTCGTGGGCCGCGCGGGCCGCCATTTGGTCTTGGTTCCAGGCCATGATTACACCCCCGCCTTTTCAGTGATGGTTCGTTTCTCGATGCGTTTTTCCGGTGTGGCGTTGAGCACAATGCGGTGCACATAAATACCGGGCAAATGCACTTGGTCCGGCGCAATATCACCGGTTTCCACAATCTCTTCCACTTCCACCACCGTGATCTTGCCGGCCATCGCCACCGCAGGGTTGAAGTTGCGTGCGGTAAAGCGGAACTGCAGGTTGCCGGATTTGTCCGCGCGGTGTGCCTTCACCAGCGCCACATCGGGCACCAGGGCACGTTCCATCACATAGGTCTCGCCGTCGAACTCGCGCAGTTCCTTGCCGTCGGCCACGATAGTGCCTACACCGGTCTTGGTGAAGAAAGCCGGAATGCCTGCGCCGCCAGCGCGCAGCTTCTCGGCCAGCGTGCCCTGGGGCGTGAACTCCAACTCCAGCTCGCCTGCCAGGTACTGGCGTTCAAACTCCTTGTTCTCACCCACGTACGAAGAAATCATCTTCTTGATCTGGCGCGTCTCCAGCAGCTTGCCCAAGCCAAAGCCGTCCACCCCTGCGTTGTTGGAGATGGCGGTCAGGTTCTTGGCACCGCTGTCGCGCAGCGCGTCAATCAATGCCTCGGGAATGCCACACAGGCCAAAACCGCCCACGGCCAGCAGCTGGCCGTCCTGGACGATGCCTTCAAGTGCCTTGGCGGCACTGGGATAGATCTTGTTCACAACAGGTCTCCATAAAAAGAAGCAACGGCCGTACGATACTACGTATGACCCTACGTAGTTCCCCGTAAAGCGCAACCCTATGGACATTGACTACCGCCTCGCGTTCGACATGGCCCCAGTGGGCCTGGCACTCTCGCGCAACCGCACCATGGTGGACTGCAACCAGCGCCTGTGTGACATGTTTGGGGCCGAACGGACGCAGCTCATCGGCCAGTCCTTCCAGGTGCTCTACCCCAGCGCCGACGAGTACGAACGTATTGGTGCGCGCATGGTCCCCATCCTCAACCGCAACGGCACTTACGCCGACGACCGCATCATGAAACGGCTAGAAGGCCGCTTCAAGGGCGAGACCTTTTGGTGCCACGTGACCGGGCGGGCGCTGAACCGCGATGCCCCCCACGAGGCCGGCATCTGGAGTTTTGAAGACCTGAGCGCGCGCCGCCCCGTCAAAGCCGAACTGACGCCCCGCGAACGCGAGGTGGCGGCCCACCTGATGCAGGGTCTGACCTCCAAACACATTGGTAAAACACTGGACATCAGTCACCGCACGGTGGAGATTTACCGTGCCCGGTTGATGCGCAAGTACAAGGCCTCCACCACCGCCGACCTGGTGCACAAACTCATGTCGGGCAGCTAGGCGCGGCTCACAGGTGCAGGCTGCGCTGCACCAGCCCGGCAGCAATCGTCCACATCATGCCGGCCACCAGCAGGTCCAGCAGGCGCCAAGCCAGCGGCTTGGCAAACAAGGGCGTGAGCACGCGCGCACCATAACCCAGCGCAACAAACCAGGCCGTGCTGGCACAGGCCGCACCCAGTAAAAATGCGCCCTGTGTGCCAGCCGGCTGCTTGGCCCCCACCGCGCCCACCAGAATCACCGTGTCCAGGTACACATGGGGGTTGAGCAGGCTCAGGGACAAGGTCTGCGCCACCATGCGCGAAGCTGACACCGGCACACCGGCTGCTGCCGTTTGCAGCGCTGCGGGCTGCAAGGCCCGGCGCAAGGCCAGGGCGCCATACACCGCCAGCACCGCAGCCCCCAGCAGGCCCAGCGCATCCAGCGCGCCAGGGTACTGGCCCAGCGAGGCCGCCAGCCCGCTCACGCCCAGGGCCATCAGCACCACGTCGAGCAGCGCACACACCGCCACCACGGCAGCCACATGTTCGCGGCGCAGGCCCTGGCGCAACACATGCGTGTTCTGGGCCCCAATGGCCATGATGAGCGACAGGCTGAGCGTCAACCCGGTGAGGAATACAGAGAAGCTGAAGGAAGAAGACATGCCCGCAGTATCGCCATGCAGGACCCCACAGACTACTGAAACCTGCTAATGTAGAAACAGCACTACTTAACTTAAATCACTATGCTCGACACTGCCCTGCTGGCCACTGTGGCCGCCGTGGTGCGCGAAGGCAGCTTTGAGCGCGCCGCCCGCACCCTGCACATCACCCCCTCTGCCGTGTCCCAACGCATCCGCCTGGCCGAGGAACGTGTAGGGACCGTGCTGGTGGTGCGCGGCCAGCCCTGCACGCCCACCGAGGCCGGCGCCCGCCTGTGCCGCCATGCCGACACCGTGGCCCTGCTGGAGAACGACCTGCGCCGCGACATGCCCGCGCTGCGGCAGGACGACGCAGCGGCGCCCCACACCACCATCCGCATTGCCATCAACGCCGACAGCCTGGCCACCTGGTTTGTACCCACCATGCAGAAGTTTTGTGAAACGGGTACCCCACTGCTGGACATTGCGCTGGACGACCAGGACAAAACCAGCGAATGGCTGCGCCGCGGCCAGGTGCTAGCGGCGGTCACTTCGCTGGCCAAACCGGTGCAAGGCTGCCGCAGCCGCAAGCTGGGCGCGCTGCGTTACTGCGCCACGGCATCGCCCGCCTTTATGCAGCGCTGGTTTGCCACGGGCGTGAACGCCGAGGCCCTGGCCCGCGCGCCCAGCCTGGTGTTTGACCGCAACGACCGCCTGCAGGAGCAATGGGTACGCCGCGTGGTGCGCAAAGACCTGGCCCTGCCAGCCCACCGCATGCCCTCGTCCCAGGCGTTTATCGACGGGGCACTGGCAGGCATTGGCTGGGGTATGAACCCGCTGGCGCTGGTACAGGAGCACTTGGCTGCGGGTCGCCTGGTAGAGCTGCTGCCGGACCGGCCGCTAGACATTCCGCTGTACTGGCAGGTGGCCAAGTTGCCCTTGCCCGAATTGGCGCGGTTGAGTCAGTGTGTGCTGGCGACTGCGGGGAGGGTGTTGGTGGGGTGAGGCGGCCCCTTGGTCTTTCGCTGGATTTAGTTGGTTGGGTTGGACCGCTTTTTTTTAACACCCACTCCCCCAGCCCCTCGCCCCGTCGGCGAGGGGAGCCTTTTGAACAGCCGATTTGGGGGCTGTCTCCGACAAGGTTGCTACACAAGGACCGTCGCCAACGGGTGGGTACGCCAAGGCCCGAACTAACGGTTGTGGAAAACGCGGATGTGCTGGCGCGGAGCCACTGGCGTGCGCAGCCGCCAGCGTTGGCAAACAAACATATCCGAGGTATCCACAACCGCAGGCACTGGCCGTGGAGTGAAGCAACGGTGGCAACCTCACCCCAGTAGCCACGTATCCGGCGCCCAACAGATAAATACGGCTGTTAAAAGCTCCCCTCGCCGACGGGGCGAGGGGCTGGGGGAGTGGGTGTTAAAAAAACCGGTGCATGCACAAAAAGAATGAAAAAGAGTCACCCAGGCTGAGGCCCGTCATACCCCTCAATCACAATCACATCCGCCGTAGCCGCCCCCACCCGGCAGTCCCGCGCCGCCTTGTACTCCGCCGAATTCCAGCAATCCAGCGCCGCCTGGTAACTCGGAAATTCAATCAACACATTGCGGCTACGCGCCGTGCCCTCCACCGCCTCAAAGGCACCCGAGCGCACCAAAAACCGCGCCCCGTATTTGGCAAATGCCACCGCGTTGGCAGTGATGTAAGTCTTGTACTTTTCAGGGTCGGTCACATCCACACGCGCCACCCAATAACCTTTGCTCATTCGTTGGTCTCCTTGTTTCAAATCAGGTTGCGCATCGCGCGTGCGGTCTCCTGCAGCACGGGCAACACGCGGTTCACGGCGTCGTCGGTTGACTCATTGCCCATGGGCATGGTCACGTTCAGCGCCCCCACCAGCACGCTGTGCCGGTCCATCAGCGGCACGGCCACACCGCGGTGGTTCAGTTCCAGCTGTTGCTCCGACACCGCCCAGCCCTGCATACGAATGCGTGCCAGTTCCACGCGCAGCCGGTCTTTGCTGGCGATGCTGTGGGAGGTGTAGGCGCGCAGTTCGCGGGCCGTAATCCAGCGGTCCAGCCACTCGGGGTCACGCATGGACAGTAACAACATGCCCGCGGCGGTTACCTGCGCCGGCACGCGCGCGCCCAGCACATACCCCGTGTTCATGGTGCGGTTGGTGCCGTTGCGGGCGATGTAGACGATGTCGTCACCATCCATCACACACACGTAGGCAATCTCTTGGGTGCCCGCCGTCACCCGCTGCAAAAACGGCTGCACGATGCGCGGCAGCCTTGCCGACTCCAGGTAGGACTGGCCCAGGCGCAGCACACGCGGGGTCAGCCAAAACAGCTTGCCGTCGGTGGCCACATAGCCCAGGTACTGCAGGGTGAGCAGGTAACGGCGCGCGGCGGTGCGTGTCATGCCACAGCGCTCGCCAGCCTGGCTGGCGGTCATGCGCGGGTGGGCGTCGTCAAAGGTTTCGATGATGGACAGGCCTTTTTCCAGCCCGGCAATCCAGTCTTTCTTATCCAGCCCGGGCAACTCGGGTTCAGTCAGGGCGGGTGGCGTGTTGGCAGTGCTTGGCATGGGCCAAATTCTGGGGGTCTACACCCACCGTTCGCCCTAGTGATAACCCGCATTACGAACGATCATCGAACAAACATGTTCGATAAACGATCTTTTTAGGTAGATTTTGCTTTTTAAAACCATTGGCCCTGGCTAAAGTTCGCTCCGAAATTGCCAAATTGATCGACAACCGTACATTCTTATGCACTCCGCCGCCACATCCGCTCTCTCGGGCACTACCGACGTGTATTTGATCGTCGGCCACCCCGTGGCGCAGGTGCAGGCGCCCGCCCTGTTCAACGCCGTGTTTGCCCGCGCGGGCCTCAATGCGGTGATGGTGCCGGTGCAGATTGCGCCTGGTCAGGTGCTGGAATTTGTGAAGGCTGCGTTCCTGGCCCCCAATATCCGAGGCCTGTGCGCCACCATTCCGCACAAAACCGTGCTGGCCGAGTGGGTGGACGACTGCAGCCCCATGGGCCGCATTGCCGGCGCCGTGAACGCGGTGCGCCGCCACGCCGACGGACGGCTTGAAGGCGCCTTGTTTGATGGCCAGGGCCTGCGCGCTGCACTGGACTACTTTGGCATGGCCTACGCCAGCCGGCGCGTGCTGGTGTTGGGCGCGGGGGGTGCCGCCGCCGCCATTGCCACGGAGCTGGCCTGCGCCATGCCGGGCGCTGCGGCCCACGTGAGCCTGTTTGACCCGGTACCCGGCAAAGCCGAGGCGGTAGCCAGCCGTATTGCCCGCCACACCCCCGCCCAGGTGCTGGCCGCTAGCAGCAACGACCCCGCCGGGTTTGACCTGGTGATCAACGCCAGCCCACTGGGCCTGCAGCCGGACGACGCCTTGCCCTGCGACGTATTGCGCATGGAGCCACACGCGGCGGTGATGGACATTGTGATGAAGCACCAACCCAGCCCCTGGGTGCGCGCGGCCCGGGCCCGAGGCCTGTTGGCCCAGCCCGGTTTTGAAATGCTGATCCAGCAAACCGTGCCCTACCTGGAGTTTTTTGGCCAACACACTGCCGCCGAACTGGTGCGCACCGACGCCACCTTTCTGCGCGAACAGATTTACCCGAGCACGCTGCGCAGCGAAATCCGCGGGCGCGAGCCGCACCTGCTGATCCCTGCGCTGCTCTGACGCGATCCCCCACCGCTTTTCACCCTGGCATTCTTATTTATTCAACCGAGGAGACAATGACATGCAAAAACGAAATACTCTCAAATTGATAGCTGCTTGCGCAATGCTGATGGGGGCTAGCGCCTCTTTTGGTCAAGAAACTATCAAAATCGCGAACATTGTGGAGCTGTCCGGCGGCGGTGCCACGGCCGGCACCAACTTCAAAAACGGCGTGGAACTGGCCGTGAAGGAAATCAACGCCGCAGGCGGCATTCTGGGCAAGAAGATCCAGACCATCACCTCCGATACCCAGTCCAACCCCGGCGTGGCCAAGGGCCTGACGCAAAAGGCCGTGGACGATGAGGTGTTCGCCATCTTCGGCCCGGTGTTCTCGGGTTCCATCATGGTGTCCATGGCCGAGAGCCGCAAGGCCGAGATCCCCAACTTCACCGGTGGCGAGGCGGCCAGCATCACCATGCAGGGCAACCCCTACATCTTCCGCACCAGCTTCACCCAGGCCACGGCCATGCCCAAGGTGGCGCGTTACATCAGCGACCAGGCCAAGCTCAAGACCCTGGCCGTCATCTATGTGAACAACGACTTTGGCAAGGGCGGCCTGGACATGATCAAGAAGGCGCTGGACAAGTCGCCCACCAAGATCGTCACCGAAATCTCCACCGACTCCGGCCAGGTCGACTTCTCGGCTGCCGTGCTCAAGGCCAAACAAAGCGGCGCCGACGGCGTGTTTGTCTACTCCAACGAAGAAGAGTCGGCCCGCATGCTGCGCGAGTTCCGCAAACAAGGCTGGAATAAACCCATCATTGGCGAAACCACACTGACCGGCCAAAAGGTCATTGAACTGGCCGGTGAAGCCGCCAACGGCGCGATTGCCCACGTGGGCCTGACCGTGGACGCCCCGCTGCCCGCGATCCGCGCGTTCCGCGCCAAGTTCGAGCGCGACTACAAATATGTGTCCGACCACAACGGCATGAAGGGTTACTCCGGCATCTACACGCTCAAGGCCGCCATCGAAAAGGTCGGCAAGCTCGACCGCAAGGCCGTGGCCAACGCGCTGCACAGCCTGGTGGTCACCACCGACAAGGAACCCGGCATCCTGATGAACGTGGCCTTTGACCAGAACGGCGACCTGGACCGCGAGAGTTTCCTGGTGGAAGTGAAAAACGGCCAGCAAGTGGTAGTGGCCACGCTGCCCCCGCTCAACCCCATGGCGATCAACAAACCCGCGGCAGCTGCCAAACCCGCCGCCCCGGCCAAGAAGTAAGCCTGCGCCTGAACGCCCAACGCGCCACACCACGGGATCCCCCATGACCGACTTTCTCCAACTGCTCTTCAGTGGCATGGCCACCGGGGCCATCTACGGCCTGGCTGCGCTGGGCTTCACCCTGCTGTGGCAGGCCAGCGGCACCATCAACTTCGCCCAGGGCGAGTTTGTCATGCTGCCAGCCTTCATGATGCTGGGCTTTTTGAGCCTGGGCGCGCCCATGGCAGTGAGCTTCAGCATGACCGTGGTGCTGGCGGTGTTTCTGCTGGGTTGGGTGTTCAAGCGGGGCCTGGTGGACCCGCTGTTCAAGTACGGCATGATGCCCATCGTCGTGGCCACCATTGGCCTGTCGATTGCCATGCGCAACGGCCTGCGTGCCGGCTACAGCGCCGAGGCCCACCCCTTCCCCAGCCTGTTTGCCGACAAGTTGTTCAACATCGCGGGCGTGACCATCACGCTGGCCGATGTGGGCACCTTCAGCATCGCGCTGGTGCTGGTGTTTGCCACCCAGGCCTTCATGACCAAAACCGTGACCGGCCGCGCCATGCAGGCCGTGGCGCAAAACACCGAGAGTGCCTCGGTGCTGGGCATCAACGTGCCGCGCATGATCTTCTACGCCTTTGCAATCAACGCGGTGCTGGCGGTGGCTGCGGCCCTCTTGGTCACCCCCACGTATCTCGCCAAGTTCGACATGGGCGAATCCTTGGGCAACAAGGCCTTCTTCGCGGCCATCATCGGCGGCTTCAACAACTCGCGCGGCGCGCTCTTGGGCGGGCTGATTGTGGGCGTGTGCGAAAACCTGGCCGCGGCCTACATCTCCCCGGCCTACAAAGACGCGGTGGCACTGGTCATCTTCATGGTCGTGATCCTGTTCAAGCCGCAAGGCCTGCTGGGCAAGAAAGTCGAACGCAAGGTCTGACATGAAAAAACTCACTCTCATTTTGATAGCTGCTTGCGCAGTACTGCTGCTGGCTGCACCGCCTTTTCTTAAAAATTATGGGGTGTACCTGCTGTCCTACTGGCTGGTGTTTGTCATCGCCACCATGGGCCTGAACCTGACCGTGGGTTACGCCGGGCAAAAGTCCCTGGGCCACGCGGCCTTCTTTGGCATCGGTGCCTATACCGTGGCCATCATGATGAAAGCGGGCATCAGCTTCTGGCTGGGCCTGCCGGCGGCCGCGCTGATCTGCTTTTTTGTCGGCATTGCGCTGGGGTTTCCAGCACTGCGCGTGCAGACCATTTACCTGGCCTTTGCCACGCTGGGTTTCAACACCGCGGTGTGGCTGGTCATGCGCAACGAAGAGTGGCTGACGGGTGGCACCTTTGGCATCAATAACATTGCCCGCCCCAGCCTGGCCGGCTTTTCGCTGGAAGGCAACCTGGCCTACTACTACTTTGTGCTGGCCACCACCGTGCTGCTGGGCGCCCTGCAATGGGGCCTGCTGCGCAGCCCCTGGGGCAAGGCGTTTACCGCGCTGCGTGACAACCCCATCCGTGCCGAGAGCTTGGGGCTAGACACCCGCTCTTACACGCTACTGAGTTTTGCCATTGGCGCGGTGTATGCGGGCATTGCCGGTGCCTTGTTCGCCTCGCTGGTCCAGTTCATCGAACCCGCCCCCTTCACCGTGGGCGCGTCCATCATGATGTACCTGATGGTCGTCGTTGGTGGCCCGGGTTACTTTTTGGGCCCCTTGCTGGGCTCGGCCGTGGGTGTGATCCTGCCGGAGTGGCTGCGTTTTGCGCAGGCCTGGTACCTGTTCGTCTTTGGCGCCGCCGTGGTGCTCTTGATGATCTGGCTACCCGATGGCCTGCTGAGCATTCCCGACCGCATCAAGGCCAAGCGCCAGGCGCGCGAAGCCAGTGCCGCCCGCGCTGCGGTCGCCCAACAACAGGGAGCCCAACAATGAGCCAGCCCGTCCTTAAAGTGACCAATATCAAAAAGGCCTACGGCGCCATCCAGGCCGTGGGTGGTGTGTCCTTCGAAGTCATGCCCGGAGAAATCTTCGGTGTGATCGGGCCCAACGGCTCGGGCAAGACCACGCTGTTTAACAGCATGCTGGGCCAGATCACGCCGGACGCCGGCCAGATCGAGCTCAACGGCAAAGACGTGACCCAAGCCGGCCCGCTGGAACTTAACCGCCTGGGCGTGGGCCGCACCTTCCAGACGCTACAGGTGTTTGGCAAGATGACGGTGCGCGACAACCTGATCGTGGCCGCGCAGGAGCACCAAGGCAGCATGCTGAGCCGCATGTTCGCGCCCTCCGATTCGGGCCTGGGCGCCAAGGCCGATGCGCTGATCGACCAGTTCCGCATCCGCCACGTGGCCGACAAAAAAGCCGGCGAGCTGAGCTACGGCCAGCAGAAGCTGGTGGACATTGCCATGGCCTTCATGAGCGAGCCCGACCTGGTGCTGCTGGACGAGCCCTGTGCAGGCGTGAACCCCAGCCTGGTGGGTGGCATCAGCACGCTGCTGAAAGAACTCAACCGCAACCCCAAGTTCGGCAAGAAGAGTTCATTTGTCGTTATCGAACACAACATGGACTTTGTGATGGACCTGTGCCACCGCATCATGGTGATGGTGGAGGGCCAGGTGCTGGCCATCGGCACGCCGGAAGAAATCCGCAGCAACAAACAGGTGCTGGACGCCTACCTCGGGAGCTGAAGCATGAGCACTGACACCTGCATTGAATTCAAGGACGTGGTGGCGGGTTACAAGGATTTCATGATCCTGAACAACCTGTCGTTCAAGGCCAAGCGCGGCACCATCACCCTGCTGCTCGGACCCAATGGCGCGGGCAAATCCACCGTGCTCAAGGCGCTGTTCGGCCTGCTCAAGCCGCGCCAGGGCGACATCCTGCTGGACGGTGTGAGTGTGGCCGGCGCCACGCAAAAGCAACTGCTGGCCCAGGGCATTGCTTTTGTGCCACAGGGTCGCAACCTGTTTGGCCAGCTCAGCGTGTGGGAGAACCTGGAGCTGGGCGGCATCACGCTGGGTATGAAAACCACGCACGAACGTATCCCCGAGGTGCTGGAATTTTTCCCGCGCGTGAAGGAGCGCCTGCACTCGGCCGCCTCTGCCTTGTCGGGCGGCGAGCAAAAGCAACTGGAGATTGGCCGCGCCCTCTTGCTGCGCCCCAAGGTCATCCTGATCGACGAGCCCTCCATTGGCCTGTCGCCCATGGTGGTGGCCGATGTGTTCAAGCTCTTGCGCAAGCTGGCCGACCAGGGCACTACGGTGCTCATGGTGGAACAAAACGTGAAGAGCGCGCTGAAGATTTCGGACGAGGCCATTGCGCTGGAGTCGGGCCGCCTGGTGCTGCAAAAGCCGGCATCGGAATTGCTGGCGGACCCGAACATCGAACGCCTGTTCCTGGGCGGTGCGCACCAAGCCAGCGCAGCACCTGCGACGGTTTAATTTCTGGATTTTTAGGGAGTCTTTATGGCCAACACCACCACCCCACGCCCTAGCGGCGCAGACCGCGAACACATTGACGAAGGCCCCAACCCGCTGGGGTTGGAAGGCATCGAGTTCATCGAGTACGCCACCTCCAAGCCGCAGGCGCTGGGCCAGGTTCTGGAGGCGATGGGTTTTCGCCCGATTGCACGCCATCGTTCGCGCGAGGTGCTGCTGTACCGCCAGGGTGATATCAACGTCATCGTTAACGCGCATGGCCGCGGTGCCGCCCTGACCGAGAAACCGGTAATTGCCGCCATCGCCCTGCGTGTGCAAGATGCCACCGCTGCCTACCAGCGCGCGCTCACACGCGGCGCCTGGGCCGTGCCGGTGCAGGTGGAGGTGATGGAGCTGCACATCCCCGCCGTGCATGGGGTGGGCAACAGCCGCATTTATTTTGTCGACCGGCACCGCGAGTTCTCCATCTACGACGTGGACTTCACCCCCGTGCCCGCGGTGGACAAGAACCCGCCCGCCATCACCGGCCTGCACTTCTTTGGTGTGGTGCAGTACATCGGTAACGACCGTGTGGACGACTGGACCGAGTTTTACAGCGCGCTGTTCGGCTTCACCGCACTGGAGCCCGAAACCCGCTTTGGCATCTTGCCCAAAGGCCGCATTCTGCAAAGCCCGTGCAAGACTTTTTACCTGCAACTCATCGAGCCCGAACCCGGTGTGCTGGACGTGGAAGACGACGAGTGTTTCCAACGTGTGGGCCTGGGCACGCCGGACGTGCAAGCCACCGTGGCCGCGCTGCGCACCCGTGGCGTGGACTTTGTGCCGTCCAAAGACCCGGCGCAGGACGACAAGGGTGCGCTGACCCGCCCGACCATGGGTAACGCCATGTTCGAGCTGGTCCACCACGTGCGGAGCTAGACCACCATGAGCCAATTCGAAGGCAAATTTGACGACTTCGGGATGGACACCATCTCGCTGGCCGGTCCGCTCAAGGCCAAACTCTCCGCCATGAAAGCCGCTGGCTTCACGCAGGTGATGCTGCTGGCCCGCGACCTGGTGAGCCACCCCGATGGCTGGCAGGCCGCTGTGCAGGAAGTGAAAGACAGTGGCCTGCGCGTCACCGGCTTTCAGGTGCTGCGCGACTTTGAAGGCCTGAGCGGCCACCTGCACGAGTACAAGGTGGACATTGCCAAGAGCATGATGGAGATGTGCGCGGCACTGGACTGCCGCGTGATGCTGGCCTGCTCCAGCACCTCGACGCATGCCACCGGCGATACCGACGCTCTGGTGCGTGACCTGCGCAAGCTGGCCATGCTGGCCATCCCCATGAACATCAAGATCGCGTTTGAGGCGCTGTCCTGGGGCCGCACCATCAATGAGTTTCCCCAGGCGTGGGACCTCATCATGCAGGCCGACATGCCCAACCTGGGCCTGGGCTTTGACTCCTTCCACCTGTTTGCCACCAAGACCCCGCTGGAAGAGCTGGAGATTCTGGACCCCAGCAAAATCTTCCTGGTGCAGCTGGCCGATTTCATGTGGAACGAGATCAAAACGGTGGAAGAACGCATCACCACCGCGCGCACCTTCCGCGTGTTCCCCGGCGAAGGTGTGCACAGCGAGGCGCTGGCCGAACTGGTGCTCAAGCTGCACCAGCTGGGTTACCGTGGCGACTACAGCTTTGAGGTGTTCAACGACGACTACCAGCAAATGCCGCTGGAAACCGTGGCCGCGCGCGCGCGCCGCGCCGCGTTGTGGCTGGGTGAAGACGTGTTGCGCCGCTCGGTGCCCCTGCCCAATCAACTGCGCCTGAAACAAGCTGTGCGCTGAGGTGCCATGAGCAGCGTCTTCGACGATTTTTTGCACCCGCCCGAGGTGCTGGACGCCTTTGGTGCCCAGCGTTTTGTGGCCGCCATGCTGCGTGTGGAGGCTGCGCTGGCCCAGGCACAAGCGCAGTGCGGCGTGATTCCGGCCTCGGCCGCAGTCTCCATCGTCGGCACCTGCAAGGTCGATTTGTTTGATGCCCCCAAGATCGTGCGCGACAGCGGGCGCGCTGGCAGCCTGGCGATTCCGCTGGTCAAAAGCCTCAAGGAGACCGTGGGCCTGTTCAACCCCGACGCCGTGCCCTATGTGCACTTTGCCTGCACCAAGCAGGACCTGGTGGACACGGCCACCGTGCTCATCACCCGCGATGTGCTGGAGCGGCTGCGCACCGATGTGCAGCGCTGCACTCAGCGCCTGCAGACCCTGGGTGCCCCCGATGCCGCAGCCCCCCTGCTGCGCGGACTGCAGCGGCTGGCGCACAGCGCCACCGACGCCCTGACCGTGCAACTCAGCGGCACGCTGGCCCAAACGCCAGACCACGGCGCCGAGGTGGTGCGCCTGGTGGCCCAGCAACTGGGGTTGGCCGTGCCTGCCGCCCCCTGGCACACCCAGCGTGACGCTTGGGTGGCCCTGGGCTGCGACGTGGGCTTGCTGATTGGCAGCCTGGGCACGCTGGCCAAGGGCATGGCCCGTGATGCCGGGCCCGAGCAGGTGCCTGCGGGCTGTCTGGTTGCCCTAGCCATGGCCAAACGTGCCCCGCAGCGGGTGGCCAG
This sequence comes from Rhodoferax sp. TS-BS-61-7, assembly GCF_002943465.1. Classification (GTDB taxonomy): domain Bacteria; phylum Pseudomonadota; class Gammaproteobacteria; order Burkholderiales; family Burkholderiaceae_C; genus Allorhodoferax. The sequence continues at coordinate 34,903 of NZ_PTQY01000002.1, read as the reverse complement.
CCTGTTGGCCTCCATGCCCGAGGCCTTTGAGCGCGGCCTGGGTGTCTGGCAGGCCGAGCAGGCCGACTGGGCGCAACTGCTCATCTCAGCCCACGCCAGTGCCAATGCACTGTGCCAGTCACTGCAGCACGATGCGAGGCACTGGGCCAACGCGCCATAAGGCAAGGCCCATACGCAATCGGCAGTGCACCAGTACTTTTTTGGCGCTCACCTGCACCGCTAGGGAAAGCCCTAGCCGATATTGAAGGCACGGTACAAACCGGCGCAAGCTGGGTATTGGCGCAAGACAGTACCGGGCCCTAACCTCCGCTCCAGTGTGTCACTGGATCGTATGGGTTATGAAAACAAAACGTTGTTGGAATCGGCTGCACGTGGCTGTGCTGTGCCTGGGTGCGTGGGGGGCAAATTGCCTGGCCACCGATATCACCGTGGCCACGGTGAACAACCGGCAGATGATCGAGATGCAAAAGCTCAGTGTGCATTTCGAAAAGGCCAACCCCGACATCCGCCTGAAGTGGACCACCATGGAAGAGGCCGACCTGCGCCAGCGCGTGAGTGCGGACGTCACCCACAAGGGCGGCCAGTTTGATGTGGTCACCATTGGCATGTACGAAACACCCATCTGGGCCGCCAAAGGCTGGCTGCGCGAGATCACCCCCACCGACGCCTACAACGTCAAGGACCTGATCCCCACGGTGCGCGACGGCCTCTCGTACAACAAGCGCCTGTACGCCGCGCCCTTCTATGGCGAAGGTTCGATGACCATGTACCGCACCGACCTGTTTGACAAGGCCGGGCTCAGCATCCACAACCGCCCCACCTGGGAGCAGATCGCCGCGGCTGCGGCCAAGATCCACAACCCCGCCGCCGGCGTCTACGGCATCTGCCTGCGCGGGCGTGCCGGCTGGGGCGACAACATGGCTTTGCTGGGCACCATGGTCAACACCTTTGGGGGCCAGTGGTTTGACATGGCCTGGCGTCCGCAGATCCACACCAAGCCGTGGAAGGATGCGGTGTCGTTTTACGTGAAGCTGCTCACCCAGTACGGCCCGCCCAACGCGGTGGCCAACAGCTTCAACGAAAACCTGGACCTGTTTGCCCAGGGCAAATGTGGCATCTGGGTGGACGCCACCAGCGCCGGTGGCGCACTGATCGACTCCAAGTTCAGCAAGGTGGCCAGCGTCACCGGATTCTCGCTGGCCCCCACTGCAGTCACGCCCAAGGGCGCGGGTTGGCTCTGGTCCTGGGCGCTGGCCATACCGGCCAGCAGCAAAAATGCCGATGCGGCCCAGCGTTTTGTGCAGTGGGCCACGTCCGAGCCCTACCTGCGCCTGGTGGCCCAAACCAACGGCTGGGCGGCCATGCCCTCCGGCACCCGCCTGTCGACCTACCAGCGCCCCGAGTTCACCAAGGCCGCGCGTTTTGCCATGACCGAGGCGATTGCCATGGTGACCGCCAACCCGCGCGATGCCACCGAGGGCAAGGCTCCCTATGTGGGCGTGCAGTTTGTGGCCATCCCCGAGTTTCAGGACATTGGCGAGATCACCGGCGCCGAGATCCGCGATGCGCTGGCGGGCAAACAAACCGTGGACCAAGCGCTGCAAAAGGCGCAGGCCAAAACCGACCAGCTGATGCGCCTGGCCGGCTACTACCCATGACCAGGAACACCGCCATGCCAAGTCACACCGTCTGGACCATCGGGCGCCAACTGGGCGCCGCCTTTGCCGCCGTCGTCGCCCTCGTACTGCTGCTGGCGCTGACTGGCTGGAGCCGTATTGCGGCCATCAACCAGGACTTGCAGTCACTGGTGGACCAGACCCTGCCCACGCTCACCGCACTCAGCGAAGTGAACGATCGGCTGCAGCTGGTGCGCACCGCCGAGCTGAGCCACCTGGCGGCGCTGACCATGCCCGCCAAGGACCGGGAAGAAACCGCCGTCAAAACTGCCGCAAAAGCGCTGGACACGGCCCTGCAGCGTTACACCGCCACCGGGGGTGCCCAAGACCAGGCGGCCGAAGTCAAAACACTGACCGATGCGCTGGCCCAATTCAATGCCTCGCGCAGCACCTTCCTGCAAATGTCCAACTCGGCCGCAGGCGCCGAATCCGAACGCGCGGTGGAGGCCAGCGACTATTTCACCGGACCCAGCCAGCTGGCCTACCAGGGCGCTTACGACGCCGTACAAAAACTCTGGGCGGCCCATGTGGCCGAGGCTGAAACGGCCAAGGCGGCTGGCCGCAGCTCGGTGCAGCGGGCCAACCTGATGCTGGCCGCGGTGTCGGCCATGTCGGTGCTGCTGTCCATGGTGCTGGCCGTGTTCATCACACGGCGCCTGTTGCGCCAGTTGGGCGGGCAGCCGGCCTATGTGGCGCAGCTGGCGCGCAGCATTGCCGATGCCAACCTGGCCACCCCGATAGCGGTACGCAGCGGCGACACGCGCAGCGTAGTGGCCGCCATGGCGCGTATGCAGGCCTCGCTCACGCGCATCGTGCACGCGGTGCGCGACGGGGCAGACGGCGTGGCCACCGCTAGCGCCGAAATTGCCCAGGGCAACCACGACCTGAGCAGCCGCACCGAACACCAGGCCGGCGCACTGGAAGAAACCGCCGCCAGCATGGAAGACCTGAACGCCAAGGTGCGGCAAAACGCGCTGAGTGCGGGCCACGCCAACCAGCTGGCGCTGGACGCCTCCACCGTGGCCGTGCAAGGTGGCGAGGTGGTGGGCCAGGTGGTGCAGACCATGAAGGGCATCAATGAGGCCAGCCGCAAGATCGAGGACATCATCCAGGTGATTGACGGGATTGCATTCCAGACCAACATCCTGGCGCTGAACGCAGCGGTGGAAGCCGCCCGTGCGGGAGAACAGGGCCGTGGTTTTGCGGTGGTGGCATCCGAGGTGCGCAGCCTGGCCGGCCGCAGTGCCGAGGCGGCCAAAGAGATCAAACAACTCATCAGCACCAGCGTGCAACGCGTGGAGCAAGGCACGGCGATGGTGGACCGTGCGGGCAGCACTATGGCCGAGGTGGTGAACGCCATCCGCAAGGTAAGCAATATCGTGGGTGAGATCAGTACCGCTAGCGCGGACCAAAGCGCCGGCGTTTCACAGATTGGGGAAGCCGTGGGCGAAATGGACCAGGTGACGCAGCAAAACGCCGCGCTGGTGGAAGAAATGGCAGCCGCAGCCAGCAGCCTCAAAGCCCAGGCCAGTGCGCTGGTGGGGGTGGTTTCGGTATTCCAGACCGGGGAAAAAACGCTACAAAATCAGGAGCTGCTTGCGCATACTCCATAAGGGCTACAGGCCTAAAACACTATGAAACGCGGGGGAGCGTGACGGTGATGGAGGTGCCCTGTGGGTCGGACACGTCCAGCGCCACATCGCCACCCTGGGCCGTGGCCAGCAGCTTGGCCGAGTAGGTGCCCAGACCGGTTCCACCGGGCTTGCCGTGGGTCACAAACTTGTGGAAAAACCGCTCCTGGATGTCGACCGGCACCGCACCCTGGTTGTGGATCAGCACCTGCAGCGGATCGCTGCCATTCAGCGCCACCAGCACCCGGCCCTGCGCCGGCGACGCCTCGCAGGCGTTCTTGATGAGGTTCTGGAAAAGCGAATAACACAACATCGCATCCCCCAGCGCCTGCGGCGGGGCCTGCTCGGGTGCGCTGTCGGACTGCAGCTCCACCACCACCGGCTTGCCCGCGTAGGTGCTGTTGGCAATTTCCACCAGGCGGCTCAACACCTCGGCCAGCTTGACCGGCTGGGCCTGCAGTGTGAAGCGCCCGGTCTCGATCTTGTAGAGCTCGGACGAGAGGTTGATCATGTCCAGCACTTGCAGCGTGGTTTGCTCCGTCAACCGCAGCTGCGCGGTCTGGTCGGGGCTGAGCCGGCTGTCTTGTGCCAGGCTCTGCACCAACCCCAACACACCGGCCAGTGAACCCTTGAGGTCGTGCCGCGTGATGTGCTCCACGTCCTCGCGCAGGCGTGCGGCCTCCTGCATGGAGTCGTAGTCCGCCTGCAGCTGTTTGTGCAGTTCCACGTAACGCAAAAAGTTGCGCACACGGGGCTTGAGCACATCGGGGTCTACCGGTTTGGTGACAAAGTCCACCGCACCCATCGAGAGGCCCTTGAGCCGCGCGTCGTTGTCGGTCATGGCGGTGACAAAAATCACCGGAATGTGTTCGGAGCTGGGGTGCTCGCGCATGCGCTGCGCCACCTCAAAACCATCCATGCCCGGCATCATGATGTCTAGCAGCACCAGGTCGGGTGGTGTGTCGGAATGGCAGATGGCCAGGGCCTTTTCACCGTTGGAGGCCACACGCACCTTGTAGTCGTCCTTGAACAAGGCGGAGAGCAGGTGCAGGTTGTCGGGCGTGTCGTCCACCACCAGGATGGTGGGGCGTGGCGCCACGGCTGCGCTGGCTGGTGCGGCAGGGGCCGCGGCCTGCGCATCGTCCCCGTCGCCGCCCAGCTGCAAGGCGGGTGCGGGCTGCAAGGCCCGCGCAATGCGCGACTCCAGGTTGGCCGCCGAATAGGGCTTGACCAGAATATTGCTCACCCCACAGGCAATCGCCTCCTGGATACGGGTGCGCTCCACCTCGGCCGTGATCATGATGAAGGGCAAGAGGCGCAGCTTGGCATCGCTGCGAATGGCCTTGAGCAGATCCAGCCCGTGCATCACCGGCATGTTCCAGTCCGAGATCACCACGTCAATCGCCTCGGCATGCAAGACCTTGAGCGCCTGCACGCCGTCCTTGGCAGTGAATATTTTGCTATGGCCCAGGCTCATGAGCTGGTTGCTGGTGACCTTGCGCATGGACTCAAAATCGTCCACCACCAAAAAGGCCAGGGCGCTCACGTCGCACCCCCGACGGCTGCAGTGCTGAGGTACTGGGCCTTCTTCTCCAGGTCGGTGTCGGAGTCGGCATAACGCTGGGCAATGGCGCGAAACTCTTCCTGGATCTCCAAAAAGCCGTCCACGATGTCGGGGTCAAAGTGGCTTGCCCGGCCCTGCACGATGATGTCCACCGCCTGCGCGTGCGACATACCCTCTTTGTAGACACGGCGGCTGATCAGCGCGTCGTACACATCGGCCAAGGCCATGAGCCGTGCCGAGATCGGAATGGCGTTGCCGCTCAGGCCTTCCGGGTAACCCGTGCCATCCCATTTTTCCTGGTGGTACAGCGCAATGTCCTTGGCCATGCTCAAAAACTCCACCTTGGTGCCCAGCGCGTCTTCGGCATGCGCAATCGCATCGCGGCCCAGGGTGGTGTGGGTTTTCATGATCTCGAACTCTTCGGGCGTGAAGCGGCCGGGCTTGAGCAGGATGCAGTCCGGAATGCCCACCTTGCCAATGTCATGCAGGGGCGCCGAACGGAACAACATCTGGATGTTGTAGGGCGTCAGAAAGCCGGTGAAACGTGGGTGCTGTTTGAGCGCCTCAGCCAGCGCTTGGACGTAGTACTGGGTGCGCCGGATGTGGTTGCCGGTGTCGGAATCGCGCGTCTCGGCCAAGGAGGCCATGGCCAGGATGGTGACCTCCTGGATGGCCATCACCTCCTGCGTGCGCTTGGCTACCTCTTGTTCCAGAAAATCGTTCTTGTCGCGCAAAAAATCGGCACTGGCCTTGAGCGAGAGCTGGGTGGCCACACGCGCCAGCACGATGGACGGACTGATGGGTTTGGTGATGTAGTCCACCGCGCCCAACTCCAGGCCTTTTTTCTCGTCCTCGGTTTCCGATTTGGCGGTCAAAAAAATCACCGGAATGTCGCGCGTGGTCGCGTGCGCCTTGAGGCGGCGGCAGACCTCGTAGCCGTCGATATCCGGCATCATGATGTCCAGCAAAATCAGATCCGGTGGGTTGTCCGACATGGCGATCTTCAGGCCCTTGTCGCCATGGTTGGCCACCTTGACCTTGTAATGGTCCTTGAGCAGGGCCGACATCAGGCTCAGGTTCTCGGGCGTATCGTCCACCACCAGCACGGTGGATTTTTCGGTGAAGTCGAGTGAGTTCATAGCCTGGGGTCCTGGTTCATGTGTCCATGGCAGCCTGCGCCACCGCCGCATTCAAGGCCTGCAGGGCCGCTTCAAAATCGAAAGCATCCACCGCCGCTTCCACCGCGCGAAAGCCCGGCCCCCACGCCGCACGCAGCAGCGCCGCGTGTTGCCGTAGCACGTCGGCAGCCTCCGAGTCGTCGTCGGCCAGCAAAGCCGCCAATTGGTGGCTGGCCGCCGCCAGTTGCTCCGGGTCCACCGCAGTGCTGTCCGGCACCGCAACGTCAGGCGGCAAGGCAGCCCCCAAATCGGCCAGCAACTGGGTCAGCAGGCTGCGGGGCTTGTCCATCAAATCCTGCACCTGCGCGGCGGGTTCTTGGTCGTGCAGCGCGCGCTCCACTTTGGCCATGGCGGCCTGCAGGTCGCTGGCACCAATGTTGCCCGCTACGCCCTTGAGGGTGTGGGCCATGCGCTCGGCGGTGGCGCGGTCGCCCGCCTCCAGCGCCTGGACCAGCGGCTCCAGGCCAGCCTGGTTGCCAGCCACAAACTTGCGCAGCAGGCTCAGGTACAACGCCTCCTTGCCCATCACACGGCGCAGGCCCAGTTGGGTGTCCAGGCCCGCAATGTCGCGCGGAATGGTTTCGCTGCCACTGGCAAATGGCGCTGGCAAAACGGCCTCCAGCGACTGGCCTGTGGCCCCCACCAAAACAGACGCCTGGCCCAGACCAGCCCGCGGGCGAATCCAGCGTGCCAGCGCCTGCCATAGCGCATCGGGGTCAATCGGTTTGGTGACAAAGTCGTTCATGCCTGCGGCCAGGCAGCGGTCCCGGTCAACCTGCATGGCGTTGGCCGTCATGGCCACAATGGGCAACTCGGCGTGGCGTGCATCCTGGCGAATCTCTTCGGTCGCACTCACCCCGTCCATCACCGGCATCTGCATGTCCATCAGCACAATGTCGTACGGGGCCTGGGCCGCCATGGCAGCCACCACCTTGTCCACGGCAATGCGGCCGTTGTCGGCCACGTCCACCACAAAACCGGCATCGCTCAACAGCTCTTGGGCAATCTGCTGGTTCAGGTCGTTGTCCTCCACCACCAACACCCGCGCACCACGCAACGGGGCTAGCAGACCCAGCGCCGTGGTCGAGCGCGCCGCATAGGGCACGCTGTCCTGCGCATCGGCATGGCCCAGCACGCGCAGCATGGTGTCAAACAGCACCGAGGCATTGACCGGCTTGATCAGCACATCGTCAATGCCCGCCTCCTGCGCACTCTTGATCACTTCTTCACGGCCATACGCGGTCACCATGATGGGGTGTGGCGCAGGGCTCAAGCCCAGGGCCCGGATGCGTTGCGCGGTTTCAATACCGTCCATATCGGGCATCTGCCAATCGAGCATGAGAATGTCAAAACCCTGGCCGCGTGCCGCAGCCTGGCGCACCTTGTCGATGGCCTCGCGCCCGGAGTAGGCGGATTCCACGGTAAAACCAATCGAACTGAGCAGGTGGGCCAGCACCGCGGCGGCGCGTTCGCTGTCGTCCACCACCAGCACGCAGCGGCTCTGGATATCGTGGCGCGAGAGGTGCAGCTGCGCTTGCGCCTCGCCCAGCCCCAGGCGCGCGGTAAACCAGAAGGTGGAGCCCTTGCCATGTTCGCTCTCCACGCCCACGGCGCCGCCCATCAGCTCGGCCAAACTCTTGCTGATGGCCAGGCCCAGGCCAGTGCCACCATATTTGCGGGTGGTGGAGGTATCGGCCTGCTGGAAGCTCTGGAACAGCCGGTCCATCTGCTCCTGCGTGAGGCCAATGCCGGTGTCGCGCACCTCAAAGCGCAGCAGCGCCTCATTGTCCGAGCCCTCCTTGAGGCGCACCGCAATGCTGATCTCGCCTTTTTCGGTGAACTTGATGGCGTTGTTGGCGTAGTTGATGAGCACCTGCCCCAGGCGCAGCGGGTCACCAATCAGGCTTTGCGGCACCTCGGGCGAAACATCACAAATCAGCTCCAACCCCTTGGCACTGGCCTTGTCCACAATCACCGTGGCCACGTTCTGCAGCACCTTGTCGAGCTCGAACGGGATGCTCTCCATCGACAGCTTGCCGGCTTCCACCTTGGAGAAGTCCAGGATGTCATTGATGATGCCCAGCAGGTGTTGGCCCGACTGCTGGATCTTGCTGATGTAGTCGTGCTGGCGCGGCGTGAGTTCGGTTTTGAGCGCCAGGTGCGACATGCCAATGATGGCGTTCATGGGCGTGCGGATTTCGTGGCTCATATTGGCCAAAAAGTCGCCCTTGGCCTGGCTGGCCGCATCGGCGGCATCCTTGGCGCGCTGCAGCTCTTCAGCAGCCTCGCGGGCGGCGGTGATGTCTTCCAGCACCCAAACTGTGCCCCATTCGGGGTGTTCCATGTCCAGCGCACGGCCATGCACACTGGCCCAGAACAGGCTGCCATCCTCGCGCTGGTAATGCTGCTGTCCGGTGTACAGCGCGCCCTGGGAGATCACGGCATAGGCCTCGTCACCGGCCTGCGCATAGGCCTCGGGGCTGGCGTACAGCAGCTCGGTCGACTGCCCGCGCAGTACCTCCGGGCCATAGCCAAACATGGTCTCGATGGCGCGGTTAAAACGCTTGATCTTGCGGTCCACGGTCAGCAGCACGCCCAGGCTCACAGCCTCGAAAATCACGCGCTGCTCCTGCGCGGCCTCGGCAATGGCGCGCTCGGCAGCCTTCTGCTCTGCCACGTCCACAAAGGTGCCCACCAGCCCGGCGGGCGCGCCATCGGCCCCCGCAAAGCCGGAGACAAAGTACAGCGTTTCGTGCGCGCGCCCGTCGGCAAACGGCATCACCATCTCGCGCTGGGCGTGGCCGGTGGTGGCGATGATGGCCTCGTCCTCAGCCTGGTAAGCCTGGCGGTCTTCGGGCGGCAGGTATTCCAGGTCCAGCACGCGCTTGCCCAGCAGATCGGCGCGCTGCACACCAAACACACGCTCATAGGCCCGGTTCACGCCCAGAAAGCGGGCGTCGGCCCCCTTGTAGAAGACGGGATAGGGAATGGTGTCCACCAGCGCGCTCTGGAAGCTGGCCTGGGCGGCCAGGTGGGCCTCCATGGCCTTGCGCTGCTCGTCGCGCTGCTTGAGTTCGTCAATGCTGCGCACAAAGCCGGTCCACAGGGTGCTGCCATCGGCCTCCAGCTTGGGCGTGGCCGCCAGGTTGACCCAGTGCGGTGTGCCACCCGGGTCGCCCACCCGCATGTCCAGGTTGCATGGCTCCAGCGTTTGCGAGGCGGCCGCCCCAAAGGCTTGCAGCTGGCGGCTGTCCTCTACGTGCACGCGGCTGAAAAACGCGGCGCTGTCGGCCACGATGGCCTGCGGGAGCACGCCCCACAGCGCCTCGATCTGGTGGCTGAAGTAGGTAAAGTTCAGACGGCCCGCCGTGTCGCGGTGGGCCCGAAAAATGGCCAGTGGCAAGGCCTCGGTGATTTCGCGCAACTGGTCTTCCGCTGCGCGCAGGGCGGCGTCTTTTTCCAGCCGGGCTGCGGCACCGGCCAGCTCCATCTGGCTGCGCATGGACTCGGCCTGCGCGGCAATACGCTGGCGGCTCTGGCGCAACGTGGCTATGGCAAACAGCAGGGTCAGCCCGCACAAAAACACGGTTAGGGCTGCATTGGTGGTGAGCTGCGATTTGACCTCGGCGGTACGCGCATCCACCGTGAGCGCCGAGGACTGCCCGGCTTCCACAGTCAGGTCACGGATCGGGTCCTTCAGGGCGTCAAGCAGGTCTTTCAGCTCCTGCAGGCCCGCAGGGTCGGGCTGGCGGCGGGCATCGGCGTTGCCAAAGGTGCGGTCCGCCAGCGCCATAAAGTCTTTGAGCGAGGCCAGCGCCTCTTTGTAGACCTCCTGGTCGTTGATCAGGCCGCGCATATCGGTGCGGTCCAGCGCACTGGTGCGGCTGACAAAGATGTCGTAGCGCAGCTGCAGCTGCTCCATGGTGATGCTTTGGGAGGACAGGACGCGCTGGTTCAGCGCGTTGCTGAAGCGCAGGTACTCGCTCTCCAGCTGGAAGAAGGTCCATAGCGCCTCGCGGTCGCTCTTGAGCATGACGCGCTTGAGGCTGTCGTGCTGGCGAAACTGCACCACGCCAATGGCGAGGTACAGACCCGCCAGGCCTGCAACGATCAGCGCCATCAGCAGTTTGCTGCGCTTCATCGGCCGCCCTCCCGTGTGTGGTGAAGCGCCTTACTGCACGATGAGCCGCGCCAGCTGCCAGGCCGAGCGGTTGTAGTAGACCTGCGACTGCAGCTCGGGCTTGGCGTCCAGCGGGTAGACCACAAACAAAGGGCCTTTTTCGCGCACCGGCATGGGCTTGCCGTTCATCAACCTGGCCAGAATCACGTCGTGCTGGGTGGCATCGTCAAACGGAATGTCGGTCTTGTAGTCGTTCAGGGCCACCGCCACGATCTTGCTGCCCTTGGCACCGGCGGCGGCCAGCACATCGCGCAGCAGCGGCCCGGTGAACTCGGCACCGGCCGGGTACCAGGGCGACTTGGTAACCACCTTGCGCTGCGGCAGCTTGGCCAGCATCTCCATGCTGAAGACGGCCGTCTTGCCCGCATTGGTGACGCTGACATTCCCGGAGATGATGAGCACCACCGGATCGGTGGGTTTGTCCAGCGCCCAGGCAGCAGGCGCCAGTGCAAGACAGGCGCCCAACAGCAAGGCGGTGGTGGAAGAAACTGCGGCCATAGTTGTGCTCTTGACAGATTTCATAGGGTTCCCCTGGTAGCCGATTCGCGGGTGCTGCACGTGACTGGCGTGCAATGGCGAAGGGCATGCGCATGTATATCACATGCGACCCGGTTCAGGCCGTATTGCCCGCAGTCCCGGTGTAGAGTGATGCCGCTGCGCTACGGTGGCGCAGCATCCCTTTTTGCAGGAGCTCCATGTTCACCACCCTTGCCACCATTTGGGTCCTCCACGTTGCGGCCATGATGAGCCCTGGCGCCAACGTGCTGCTGGTGTCCCAGCTGGCCGCCAGCGACCACAGCGCCAACGCCCTGCGTGCGGCCCTGGGCATCACCGTGGGCGCGGCCATCTGGTCGGTGTCGGCGGTGTTGGGGGTGAATGCGGTGTTCAGCGCCTTCCCAAGCCTACGCCTGGGGCTGCAGGTGGTGGGTGGCGTGTATTTGCTGTGGGTGGCCAGCCGCCTGTGGCGGGCCAGCGGCCCTGAGCTGGGTGGCGCAGGCGCCAGCATGTCGGGCTGGTCGGCGTTTCGCCGTGGCTTTCTGACCAACATCACCAACCCCAAGTCGGCGCTGTTTTTTGGCAGTGTGTTTGCCGCGTCGTTTCCCCACGCACCCAGCCACACCCTGCAGGCCGCGGCGGTGCTGATGATCGTGGGCAACGCCCTGCTGTGGCACACGCTGCTGGCCTACCTGTTCTCTCGCCAGCGTGTGCGCCAGGCCTATGCCCGTGGCAAGACTGGCGCCAACCGCGTGGCCGGGCTGCTGCTGGGCACCATGGGGGTGGGCTTGCTGGCCGCCACCGCCCGTGAAGCGCGCGGATAAACAACACAATTTGCTCCTAAAACAGGAGCTGCTTGCGCATATTCCACAAGGTCCAGGGCCATATTTCGTTCAAATCACCCGTTTGGGGGATGGTGCTTTTTGCAAAGCACGACAGAATCAGTGCGCCTTACGCCCTTCGCTTTACCCCAGGAACCCCATGGACAGCCTTGCACTGCTCATCTCCCCCGCCTACGCGCCCTTCACCGGCGCCTTGCTGGCCGTTATCGTGATCCTGACCCTGGAGGTCACGCTCACGGCCCTGGCTGGCTCCGGCTTGTCGGACATTCTGGATTCGCTGATCGAAACCCAGTCCCTGCCGGACTCCAGTTTCACCAACTGGCTGCTGGTCAAGGAGCTGCCCATGCTCATCGTCATCTGCAGCCTGCTGGCCAGCTTTGGCATCTGCGGCCTGCTGCTGCAGGGCGTGATGACCCACGCTTTCAGCCTGCCCCTGCCTACCTGGCTGGTGGTGGGCCTGTCGCTGCTGGGGGCCTTGGCTGCCGTGCGCACCATGGCCAAAGCGCTGTCCGGACTCAAGCTGGTGCACAGCGCGGCGGTATCGCCCGCCAGCTTTATTGGCCAGCGTGTCACCCTGAACAGCCCCCAGGCCAGCCAGGGTTACGCTGGTGCCGCCAGTTTTATCGACCGCTACGGTGCCACCCACACCCTGATGGTGGAACCCACCCTGCCCGACGTGACCTACACCGCGGGCGAGGTACTCACCGTGGCCGAGCGCGTTTCCATCGCGCTGTACCGGGTCAGCAAATAAACACGCCACCATTCACTACCAAGAAAGAGGACTGAGACATGAACGAGATTCTGGGCACCTTGAGCCCCCTCATCAGCATCGTAGGCACCATTTTGGGCGCCGTGCTGATCATCGCCACGCTGGGCTTTATCGGCCTGAAGTTCTACACCCTCTCCAGCAAAGAAAAGGCCTTTGTGCGCACCGGCGCGGGCAGCCAGAAGGTGGTGCTCAACGGCGGTGCTTTTGTCATCCCCGGCATCCACGAGATTGTGGAAGTCAATATGCGCACCCTGCGCCTGGAGGTGGACAAGCAGGGCCGCGAATCCCTGATCACCGCCGACCGCCTGCGCGTGGATGTGAAGGTGGAGTTTTATGTGCGGGTGAAGGCTGACGAAGAGTCGGTCGCCAACGCCGCCCAAACTCTGGGCCGCCTGACCATGGCCCCACCCGAGCTCAAGGCCCAGGTGGAAGCCAAGTTTGTGGACGCGCTGCGCGCTGTGGCCGTGAAGATGCCCATGTACGACCTGAACGCCCAACGCGCCCAGTTTGTGCAACAGGTGCAGCAGGTGGTAGCCGAAGACATTGCCAAAAACGGCCTGGAGCTGGAGAGTGTCTCCCTCACCGCCCTGAACCAGACCCAGAAGCAATTCTTCGACCCGTCCAATGCCTTTGACGCAGAAGGCCTGCTGGTGCTGACCCGCGAGACCGAAGCACGCCGCAAAAATGTGAACGACATTGAGCAGGACACCGCGGTCGCGATTGAGACCAAAAACCTGGAGGCCACGCGCCTGCAACAGTCCCTACGCAAACAAACCGAAGAGGTGCGCCTGAACACCGAGCAGGACATTGCCACGCTGACCGCCAACCAGCAGTCGGCCATTGCCGCCACCGAGGCGTCGGCCCGCAAGGACGCCGAGTCCGCCAAGATCGCGGCCGACCGCGAAATCCAGACCAACCGCATTGAGGCCAACCGGGTCACCGAAGAAGCCAATGTGCAGGCCAAGGCCGCCGTCACTATGCGCGGCCAGGAGCAAAACATCTTGGTCGCCAACAAGTCCAAGGACGAAGCCGCCGCCAAAGCACTGGCCGATGAGGCAAGGGCCAAGGCCGTGGCCGCCGAAGAAGCGGTGGAGACCGCCCGCCAGGTGGAAGTGGCCAACCGCAACAAACAAGTGACTGTGGTGCGCGCCGAGGAGAAGGCCAAAGAATCTGCCATCAGCCTGGTGGTGGCCGCCGAAGCGGAGAAAGAAGCCGCCACCCACAAGGCCGAAGCCGCCCGCATGGACGCCCAGGGCGAACGCGATGCCTCGGTGCTGCGCGCCGAAGGCACGATTGCCGAGGGCAACGCCATCGCCGAAGCGCTGGTGAAGAAGAACCAGGCGCAAAACGAACTGTCGGCCGAACAGATTGCCCTGCAGGTGCGCCTGGCGGTGCTGGCAGCCTTGCCGGCCATCGTGGAACAAAGCGTGAAGCCGCTGCTCAACATCGACTCCATCCGCATTGCCGAAGTGGGTGGCTTGTCGGGCGCCAGCAGCAGCAACTCGGCCAACGATGCGCAGAGCGGTGGATCCGGCGGCGGCCTGAGCGACCAGGTGGTGGCCAGTGCCCTGCGTTACCGCACCAATGCCCCGGTGGTGGACGCGTTGTTGGGCGAAGTGGGCTTGAAGAGCGGGGGCGACATGTCGCAACTGCTGGCGGGCGCCCTCACCTCTTCGTTCGTGGCCCAAGAGGCAACGGCGGAACCCAGCGCCAGTTAAAGGCAGGGGCACCAAGCCCCAGCCGGGCGGGCCTCAGACCTGCCCGCCCACCACCTCGTTGGCGGTGCGAAACGCCTCCACCGATGTGGGCACGCCGCAGTACACCGCGGCGTGCAAGAGCACCTCTTGAATCTCTACCGCAGTGGCGCCGTTGTTCAGCGCGCCGCGCACATGGCCCTTCAGTTCATTTTGTTTGCCCAGCGCGGTCAGCATGGCCACGGTGATCAGGCTGCGGGTTTTCAAGTCGAGCCCCGGGCGCTGCCACACATCGCCCCAGGCAGCCCGCGTGATGTGCTCCTGGATGGGCGCGGTGAACGGCGTGGCATTGGCAAAGGCGACCTCCACAAAGGTCTCGCCCATCACCTGGGTACGCATGGCCAGGCCTTTGTCAAAGGCTTCGGGCTGGGTGGAGTGGGGCAAACGGTCAGGGTCCAGGGGCATGAAGGGCTCCATCAGGGCAAAGGTGGCAATGCCCGTGATGGTAGCCGCGGCATCAGCCGCCGTGCCACTGCGCCAAGTTGGCCAGGGTGGCGATCAGGCCACTGCCCCAAATAGCCAAGCCAAGGGTCTTTTGAATCTGTGCCATGGTGGGTGCTCCGGTTGCGCGAGAAGGTTCGCAGTAGGATGAATGGTAGAAATTTGCGCCGCGTGTGTACATTCAATTGAACACATGGCTGCGATAGCTTTTATAAAAACAGGAGACTCCCATGGCCACCGTCCGCTACCCCCTGCCCGACCTCAACACGCTGCCCGAGGACATCCGCGCCAAGATTTTGGAGGTGCAGGAGAAGTCGGGCTTTGTGCCTAACGTGTTCCTGGCCTTTGCCCGCCGCCCGGCCGAGTGGCGCGCCTTCTTTGCCTACCACGACGCGCTGATGCTGCGCGAAGGCAGCAGCCTGAGCAAGGGCGAGCGCGAGATGATCATCACAACCACCAGCGCGGCCAACCACTGCCTGTACTGCGTGGTGGCCCACGGTGCCATCTTGCGCATCTATGAGAAAAGACCGCTGGTGGCCGACCAGGTGGCGGTGAACTACCGCAAGGCCGACATCACACCCCGCCAGCGCGCCATGCTGGACTTTGCCATGCAAGTCTGCCTGGAAAGCCACACCGTGGAAGACGCCGACTTTGAAGCGCTGCACGCCCACGGTTTTGACGACGAAGACATCTGGGACATTGCAGGCATCACCGCCTTCTTTGGCCTGAGTAACCGCATGGCCAATGTGACCAGCATGATGCCCAACCCCGAGTTTTACCTGCTGGGCCGCGTGCCCAAGGCCAAGTAGGCGCTATCTATTTCATAGCTGCTTGCGCATATGAAATAAGCTCCAGAGGCCAATTTCTCTTAAAAATCGCCATGCTCCACCGCCCACTCCGCACCTTGGCCAGCGCCACGCTGCTGGCCGCCACGCTGGCAGGCTGCGCCAGCGCCCCCCAGGCCTGGCGCTACGAAGTGCCCGCGCAGCCCGAAGGCGCCACCGGCAGCACCACCAAACCTGGCTGGGCCACACGCACCTATGCCGTGGCCGCGGCCAACCCGCTGGCCACCGATGCCGGCCAGCAGGTGCTGCGCGCCGGCGGCAGTGCGGTGGACGCCGCCATTGCGGTGCAAATGGTGCTGGCCCTGGTGGAGCCGCAAAGCAGCGGCATTGGTGGCGGTGCCTTTTTGCTGCACTTTGACGGCAAGGCCACACAGGCCTTCGACGGCCGCGAGACCGCCCCTGCCGGCGCCACACCGCGGCTGTTTCTGGACGACAGCGGCCAGCCGCTCAAATTTGCAGAGGCCGTCGTAGGCGGGCGTTCTGTTGGCGTGCCCGGTGCCGTGGCCATGCTGGCCCGGGCCCACCAGCAGCACGGGCGCCTGCCCTGGGCCCGGCTGTTCGCCCCAGCCATCACACTGGCCACACAGGGCTTTGCCATCAGCCCGCGCATGGCCACGCTGCTAGCCAGCGAGCCGCACTTGAAGAAAGACCCGGTGGCCGCCGCCTACTTCTACGACGGAGCCGGCAAACCCTGGCCTGCCGGCCACGTGCTGCGCAACCCGGAGCTGGCGGCGGTGCTGCAGCGCATTGCCAATGAAGGACCGGCGGCTTTGCTGCAGGGCGAGGTGGCGCATGCCATCGCCCGCAAGGTGCAGGACCACCCCAGCAACCCCGGCACGCTCACCACCCAAGACCTGGCCCGCTACCAGCCGCTGGTGCGCGAGCCGCTGTGTTTTGACTACGCCGTCAAGGCGACGGCCCGGGACTACCGCATCTGCGGCATGCCGCCGCCCAGCTCGGGTGCCATTGCCATCGGCCAGATCCTCAAGTTGCTGGACAGCACCCCGGCCGACCGCTTGCCCCTGGCGCAAGGCCTGCCCACGGCCGACTGGTTGCACCTCTACACCGAAGCCTCCCGTCTGGCCTTTGCCGACCGCGCGCAGTTTGTGGCCGACCCGGCCTTTGTACAAGCACCTGCGGGCAACTGGCAGAGCCTGCTGGATGCGCCCTACCTGGCCCGGCGCGCCCAGGCCATCGACACCAGCCCCTTCGGCAAAAGCATGCAAACGGCCCCGCCCGGCAACCCGAGTGCAGCACCTCTGGCCTACGCGCCCATGCCCCAGCAGCTGGAGTACGGCACCTCGCATATCTCGGTGGTAGACGCCTATGGCAACGCGCTGGCCATGACCACCACCATCGAAGACGCCTGGGGTTCGCGCCAGATGGTGAACCGCGGTGTGGGCCTGGCGGGCGGTTTCTTGCTCAACAACCAGCTCAGCGATTTCAGCTTTCTGCCCACCGGGGCGGACGGCCTGCCCATTGCCAACCGCGTAGAGCCGGGCAAGCGCCCACGCTCGTCCATGTCGCCCACGCTGGTCTTTGACAAGGCGACCGGGCAGTTGGTGATGAGCGGTGGCAGCCCGGGCGGCGCGCTCATCATCCACTTCACCACCAAGACGCTGTACGGTGTGATGCACTGGGGGCTGAACACCCAGCAGGCGATTGACCTACCCAACTTCGCCTCGCTGAACGGGCCCACGCTGTTGGAGGAAAAGCGCTTTAACGCGGCGACCCTGAACGCCCTGAAAGCGCGTGGCCACACAGTGGTGGAGATTCCCATGCCCAGCGGGCTGCAAGCCATCCAGCGCACGCCGGGTGGCTATTTCGGCGGCGCAGACCCGCGGCGCGAGGGTGTAGTGCTGGGGGATTGAAACGGGGCGATTAGATGCCAAATTGGCACCTAGCCCTCGTGGAGTATGCGCGAGCAGCTATACAAACCATAGCAAAACTGGCATCCACAGCACCTTCTACCCCCAGGAGCACAACGCCGCCTTCCTACAATCACCGCATGGCCATCCCCCAAACCTTCATCCAGGAGCTGATCGCGCGTACCGACGTGGTGGAGATCGTGGGCCGCTATGTGCAGCTCAAGAAGGGCGGCGCCAATTTCATGGGCCTGTGCCCCTTCCATGGCGAGAAGTCGCCCTCGTTCTCGGTCAGCCCCACCAAACAGTTCTACCACTGCTTTGGCTGCGGCAAGAACGGCAACGCCATCAGCTTTTTGATGGACCACGCGGGCATGACCTTCATTGAAGCGGTGAAGGACCTGGCCGGCCAGTACGGCATGGTGATCCCCGAGGAAGAAGGCAGCCCGCAGGACCGCGCCCGCGCCCAGGAGCAGCGCCAAAAACAGAACACCTTGACCAGCGTGCTGGAGAAGGCCGGCGACGCCTACAAGCGCGGCTTGAAGGAATCGCCCCGCGCCATCGAGTATTTCAAAGGCCGTGGCCTGTCCGGTGAAATCGCCAAGCAGTTCGGCCTGGGCTACGCTCCCGAGGGCTGGCGCAGCCTGGCCAGCATCTTCCCGCAGTACGACGACCCGCTCTTGGTGGAGAGCGGTCTGGTCATCCTGCACGAGGCCGAAAACGGCGGCGAGGAAAAGCGCTACGACCGCTTCCGCGACCGCGTGATGTTCCCCATCCGCAATATCAAGGGTGAATGCATCGGCTTTGGCGGCCGCGTGCTGGGCGACGAAAAGCCCAAATACCTCAACTCCCCCGAAACCCCGGTCTTCAGCAAAGGCCGCGAGCTCTATGGCCTGTTCGAGGCGCGCAGCTCGCTGCGCGAGTTTGGCTATGTGCTGGTGACCGAAGGTTATATGGACGTGGTGGCACTGGCGCAGCTGGGCTTTCCCAATGCGGTGGCTACGCTGGGCACGGCCTGCACCAACGAGCACGTGCAAAAGCTGTTCCGCTTTACCGACGCGGTGGTCTTCAGCTTTGACGGCGACGCCGCCGGCCGCCGCGCCGCGCGCAAGGCGCTGGACGGGGCCCTGCCCTTTGCCACCGATGTGCGCAGCATCAAGTTTCTGTTCCTGCCTGCCGAGCACGATCCCGACAGCTTTATCCGCACTTATGGCCAAGAGGCGTTTGCCGACTACGTGTCCAAGGCCACGCCGCTGAGCCGCTTTTTGGTCGAAGCCGCGCAAGAAGGCTGCGACCTCACGACCGCGGAGGGCCGCGCCCACATGGCCAGCAATGCCAAGCCGCTGTGGACCCAGTTGCCCGATGGCGCGCTGAAGTTGCAACTGCTGGCCGAAATAGCCAGCCTGGTGCAGCTCAGCAGTGCCGAGCTGGGAACCCTGTGGGCCAGTTCCACCGCGAAGCCAGCGGCCGAACCCCAACGCCGCAAAGCCGCGCCCCCGCCGGCCTACGACGCGGGCCCACCCGACGATGGCCACTTTGCCTACGAAGAGCCGGCCGAGCCCTGGATTCCCCAGGAAGAGTGGAAGAAGAAAAACGACTGGAAAAAAGAAGGCTGGACCCCGCGCAGCGGCAAATGGGAAGGCAAAGGGGGCGGCCGTTTTCCGCCACGTGAGCCCCGCCCCAGCGGCCCGCGCGCCAAGATAGACAGCCGCGCCGACCACGCCGCCCGCATCTTGCTGAGCCACAGCGAGCTGTGGGAGGTGCTGACCAGTGAAGACCACGCCCTGCTGTGTGAGCTGCCCTCACCACATGGCGACCTGTTCATCTGGCTGGAGGGCCAGCTGCACGAGCACGGCCCGGTATCGCGCGGCACCTTGAAAGATGAAATTGTCGGCCACCCGGCCGAAGACCTGGCGCTGCGCCTGCTGGCCGGCCCCAGTGTGGCCAGCGAGCCGATGACCGAATCCGGCCCCGAGCTGCGTGACCTGCTCAACCGCATGCTGATTGACCGCATCAAGGAACAGGAAACCGAGGCCATCGCAGCCTCCGCCCATGATGCCGGCGCCCTGCAGCGCTACCGGGAGCTGCAGCTGCGCCGCAAGCAACTGGAGCTGGCCGTACAGCCCAACGCGGCAGCGGCCGGCTAAATGCCGTCAGCGCACCAATAGCCGTGCGCTATTTGGCGGCCTTCAGCAGGTACTTCTGCCGCAGCTGGGTGTAGCGCCCGTCATTGCGCAGCTTCTGCAAGGCGGCATTCAAGCGTTTGGCAACGTCAGGGTCCACTGACAGGTTCAGGCCGTACCAGTAGTTCAAGCTGTCATCCAGCACCAGCGCCGGTACCAGGTCGGCGGGGTCAATGCCGGCATTTTTGGCGTTGTAGGCGGCAGCCCAGTCCAGCGACACCAGCAGGTCAAAACGCTTGGCGATGAACTTGCGCATGTTCTGCTCGTCGTTCGCCCCCTGCTCCAGCCCCGAGGCGGCGCCGTCCGTGGGCATGGGCACAAAACCCTGCTTGATGAGGTTTTTGGTCGCCGCTGACTCCAGCGTGGTGCCAATGCGGTAGTTCCGGACATCGTCCAGCGTCTTGGGCTGGATGTCGGTGCGGTCTGCCCATTTGTAAAGCAGGATGCGCCGCGGCCCGATCGGCCCCACCCAGCGAAACAGCGGCTCACGTTCAGGGGTGCGCACCAGCGAGTACAGCACCGTGTCGCCCGGCTTGGTGGCGCGGTCATAGGCCCGCACCCAGGGCAGCAGCTGTTTTTGCAGGGAAATACCGGCCTCAGCGGCCATCAGGTCCAGCAACTCGCTGGCAAAGCCGGTGATCTTGCCATCCTGCTCGTAGTTCAGCGGGGGCAATGACTCGGTCAATGCCTGCAAAACCGGTGTCTGGGGCTGTGCAGAAGCCCATGGCCCACCCGCCAACAGGGCCACCAGAAGCAGAACACCATTGAATAAATACATTTACAAACTATAATGCTGGATTATTTCGGCAAGAGCGACAGCAGCACCTCCGGGCTAGGCCACACGTTGACACCAAGTCACAACCGGCCACCTCACCGCAAGGACTGCACCCCAAATGATCGCCCTCCCATCTTGCCACAGGGGTATTACTGCCCCGTCTTGCCACCTACTTCGCCCACCGCGTGATGTAGCTGGTGCCTGATCTGTTTGCCAGTTTTTTTGTTGACCTGAGGTTTTTGCATGCCCGCTTCAAAATCCGCCAAGCCTGTCCAGCCTGCCAGCAAGTCCGCCCCGAAGACCGATAAGAAAGCCTCCTCCGTGTCCGCACCCAAATCCAAAGCCGCCCAGTTAAAAGAGGCTGCCGACGCGCTTCTGGCCGCCGCAGAAACGCCCGCCAAGAAGAAAGCCGGCCGCCCCGCCAAAGCCGCGGCAGACGAATCCTCCGCTCCGGCAAAAACCACGACCGGCGCCAAGCGCGGTCGCAAGCCCAAGGCTGCGGCTTCCGAGTCCGGTGGTGACGACATGGACATGTCCGACATTGAAGCGGACTTGGTAGGTGAGCCCGAAGCTGCGGCCGCAACGCCCGGCGAGAAGGTCAAACCCCTGCGCATGAAAATCAGCAAGGCGAAAGAACGCGCCTTGATGAAGGAATTCGGTCTGGACGAGACCGTGCTGTCTGAAGAAGACATGGCCAAGCGCCGCGCGCGCCTCAAGGCCCTGATCACGCTGGGCAAGACCCGCGGTTACCTGACCCACGGCGAAATCTCCGACCACTTGCCCGACAAGCTGGTGGATGCGGAAACACTGGAAGTCGTGATCTCCATGTTGAACGACATGGGCGTGGCCGTTTACGAACAGACACCCGACGCAGAAACCCTGCTGCTGAACAACAACGTTTCTACTGCTGCGACGGTGGAAGAAGCCGAAGAAGAAGCCGAAGCCGCTTTGTCCACCGTGGACAGCGAGTTCGGCCGCACCACCGACCCCGTGCGCATGTACATGCGCGAAATGGGCACCGTGGAGCTGCTGACGCGCGAAGGCGAAATCGAAATCGCCAAGCGCATCGAAGGTGGCTTGATGTTCATGATGGAGGCGATCTCTGCATCGCCCGCCACCATTGCCGAAATCCTGCGTCTGGGCGAAGAAATCCGCGAAGGCAAGGTTGTCATCACCACCATCGTTGACGGTTTCTCCAACCCCAACGAGGCCGACGACTATGTGGCCGAAGAAGACTTTGACGAATTTGACGAAGCCGACGATGACGACGGCAAGGGCGGCTCCAAGGCGCTGACCAAGAAGCTCGAAGAGCTGAAGAAGCAAGCGCTGGAGCGCTTCGACAAGATGCGCGAGCTCTTCGAGAAGGTTCACAAAATCTACGACAAAGAAGGCTACGGCACACCCGCTTACGTGAAGGCCCAGAAGGCCCTGAGCGAAGAGCTGATGACCATCCGCTTCACCGCCAAGGCGATTGAAAAACTGTGCGACATGGTACGTGGCCAGGTGGACGATGTGCGCAAGAAAGAGCGCGAGCTGCGTCGCATCATTGTGGACAAGTGCGGCTACCCGCAAGAACACTTCATTGCCGACTTCAGCGGTCGCGACAAGGCCGGCAACAAGGTGGCCTCCAACCTGCTGAACCTCAAGTGGATTGAAAAACAAGCGGCCTCCGGCAAGCCATGGGCCGCCGTCATGGGCCGCAACATTCCGCCGGTGCAAGACCTGCAGCAAAAGCTGATGGACCTGCAAGCCCAGGTGGTGGTGCCTTTGGACCAGCTCAAGGACATCAACAAACGCATGAACGAGGGTGAATACGCCTCGCGCGCGGCCAAGAAGGAAATGATCGAGGCCAACCTGCGCCTGGTGATCTCCATCGCCAAGAAGTACACCAACCGTGGCCTGCAGTTCCTCGACCTGATCCAGGAAGGCAATATCGGTTTGATGAAAGCGGTGGACAAGTTCGAATACCGCCGCGGCTACAAGTTCTCGACCTATGCCACTTGGTGGATTCGCCAGGCCATCACCCGCTCCATTGCGGACCAGGCGCGCACCATCCGTATTCCGGTGCACATGATCGAAACCATCAACAAGATGAACCGCATCAGCCGCCAGCACCTGCAGGAGTTTGGCTTTGAGCCCGATGCCTCGGTCTTGGCCGAGCGCATGGAGATTCCGGAAGACAAGATCCGCAAGATCATGAAGATCGCCAAAGAGCCGATCTCCATGGAAACGCCGATTGGTGACGATGACGACAGCCACCTGGGCGACTTCATCGAAGACAGCGCCAACACCGCGCCTATGGAAGCTGCCATGCAGGCCGGCCTGCGCGATGTGGTCAAAGACATCCTGGACAGCCTCACGCCCCGCGAAGCCAAGGTGCTGCGCATGCGTTTCGGTATCGAGATGACGTCCGACCACACCTTGGAAGAAGTGGGCAAGCAGTTCGATGTGACCCGCGAACGCATCCGCCAGATCGAAGCCAAGGCGCTGCGCAAGCTGAAGCACCCCAGCCGTTCGGACAAGCTGCGCAGTTTCACCGATACGCTGTAAAGCCCCTCGGCTTTTAAGCCATTTAGCGCCCCAGCCCACATGGAATGTGCGCGGGGCGCTATTTTTTTGATAGTAAATTAGCCTACATTGCTCTGATGGCCCACGAACAACCGTACCGACTCGCCGGCGTGATGGGATGGCCCGTCGCCCATTCCCGCTCCCCCATCCTGCACAACCATTGGATCGCCGAGCACGGCCTGCGCGGCGCCTATGTGCTGTTGCCCGTACAGCCCGAGAAGATAGAGCAGGCCCTGCGTGCCCTGCCGATACTGGGCTTTGCCGGCTGCAACCTGACCATCCCGCACAAGGTGGCGGCCATGGCCATCGTGGACCATCTGGAGCCGCTGGCCCAGCGCATCGGCGCGGCCAATACCATCGTAGTGGGGGCCGATGGCTCGCTGACCGGCCGCAATACCGACGCCTTTGGTTTTATCCAGAGCCTGCTCGATGCGCAGCCCACTTGGCGCGCCGATGCCGGAGCTGCCTGCGTGGTGGGCGCCGGTGGTGCTGCGCGTGCCGTGATTGCGGGCCTGCTGGACGAAGGCGCCACCGAAGTCCGCCTCACCAACCGCAGCGATGCCAAAGCCGTGGACATGGCCCAAGAGTTCGGCCCCTTGGTGCATGCCGTCCCTTGGGCAGAACGCCATGCTGCACTGGACGGCGTGGCCTTGCTGGTGAACACTACCAACCAGGGCATGCACGGCCAGGCCGCGCTGGACCTGCAACTGGACGCACTGCCCGCAACCGCCCTGGTGTCAGACATCGTCTACGTGCCGCTGGAAACACCCCTGCTACTGGAAGCCAAAGCCCGTGGCAATGCCACCGTGAATGGCCTGGGCATGCTGCTCAACCAGGCACGCCCGGCGTTTGCAGCCTGGTTTGGCCCCCTGCCTGCCATCTCCCCGGCCCTGATGGACAAGGTGCTGGCCAGCTTTTAGCGCCTAGCGGGGGGCCTTGGCGGCGCGCTCCTGCACAAAGCCAAAGGCGAACTGCAGCACTTCTTCGAGTGAGAGCTCAATGGCATGGCGCTCCTGCTCGGTCAGGTAGAACATCATGTCCACATCGTGGCGTACATAACGCGCGGGCAGCCGGTTCAGGGCTACACAGGCCACATCGGCCAGCATGTCATTGGTGAAAGTGGGGTGCGCCTGGGCGCGGCGTACCACTTCTTCAAATACCAGACGCTCGTAGTAGTTGTGGACTTGTTCGAAATTGAAATTCATGGATGTCTCCGCAAGATGCTCACCCCAAGAGGGCCTTGCAAAGAACGTTAGCACCTCCCCTGCGCACTGGCAAGAGCGGCTACACACCCTCGGCGGCCGGGCATTCCGGGTGTTTTTAGGGGGTGTTGCCCGAAAAACATACGCCAGCAGCTATGAAACTTGTAGCAGCCGAAAATCTGCGCTATAGTTTCTGCTCATTTCAGCGGTTGTGGCCCCACGGGCGCAATCTGTCACGGTACAGACAAAAGGGTAAGGTAATGAGTGCAAAAGAAACGATCGCAGTGGGACAACTGTTGGGATTGCTGGAATCCCGCTATGCGATTCGCGTTTTGTGGGCCTTGCGCGACGGCCATGCACAAACCTTCCGCCTGCTGCAAGACAGCGTGGGCGGTATTACCCCCAACACCCTGAACACCCGTATCAAGGAACTGCGCGAAGCCGGCCTGCTGACCCATGGCAGCGACGGTTATGTGGTCACCGCTGCTGGTGCCGACCTGCTCAAGCGCCTGGGCGACCTGCAGGCTTTTGCCGTGAAGTGGTCCACCAGCCTGGCCAAAAAGGCCAAGTAAGCCGGGCCGGCGCAGGCCGGCGGCAAGCACCCACCAGACAGGCTTAGCCTGTCTTTTTTTCGTCTGCGGCATAATTTAGGGCTTTTCAGCCCTCCAGCGCACGCCCCATGTGCGTGAGCAGCTACTCTTTTTATAGCAAACAAGGAACTCCCCATGCCAACCACCGCCAGCGGCCTGCAATTTGAAGACACCGTGGAGGGCACCGGCCCTGTGGCCACCAAAGGCCAAAGCGTCACCGTGCATTACACCGGCTGGCTCTACAACGACGGCACCCAGGGTGCCAAGTTCGACTCCAGCAAAGACCGCAATGACCCGTTCGTGTTCAGCCTGGGTGCCGGCATGGTGATCCGCGGTTGGGACGAAGGCGTGGCCGGCATGAAGGTGGGTGGTGCCCGCACCCTGATCATTCCCGCAGCCCTGGGCTACGGCGCGCGCGGCGCTGGCGGCGTGATCCCTCCCAACGCCACCCTCAAATTTGATGTGGAATTGCTGGGCGTATCGGGCTAAAACCCCTTGAAACTGCGCTCCCGGACACCATCTGGGGCGCATTCCCGCCTAACTTCCATCCAAACGCATGTCTGACACCTCCTCTACCCCTACCCCCAACCCTACGGCCGCCAATTACCAAAGCACCGAGGACATGGTTGCAGCCCAGGCCGCCAACGAGGCAGATGCCCTGACCCAAGCCCAGGCCGAGCTGGCCACCCTGCAGGCCAAGAGCAGCGAGCTGGCGGACCAGTTTCTGCGCGCCAAGGCCGAGGCCGAAAACGCCCGCCGCCGCGCCGAAGACGAAATCGCCAAGGCCCGCAAGTTTGCCGTCGAGTCGTTTGCGGAGAGCATGTTGCCCGTGGCCGACAGCCTGGAAGCCGGTCTGGTGATCAAGGACGCCACCCCCGAGCAAATCCGCGAGGGCGCCCAGGCCACGCTGCGCCAGCTGGTAGCGGCGCTAGAGCGCAACAAGGTCATCGCCATCGCCCCTGCTGCAGGTACCAAGTTTGACCCGCACCAGCACCAGGCCATCAGCGTAGTGCCGGCTGAGCAGGACGCCAACACCGTGGTGAGCGTGCTGCAAAAAGGGTATTCGATTGCTGACCGCGTGTTGCGCCCGGCCTTGGTCACCGTGACCGCCGCAAAATAAAGCAAGCGCTCTAAAAAATACCACTTTGGGCCTTGGGGGCTCTTGAAAGTCCAAAAGTACCCCACACCTTATCCACATCTGAATTTTTAAGTTAGCAGGAGTAAATCATGGGAAGAATCATCGGCATTGACTTGGGTACCACCAACAGCTGCGTGGCCATCATGGAGGGCAACACCCCCAAAGTCATCGAGAACGCAGAAGGCGCACGTACTACACCGTCCATCATTGCGTACCAGGAAGATGGCGAAGTGCTGGTTGGCGCGTCCGCCAAGCGCCAGTCGGTGACCAACCCCAAGAACACCCTGTACGCGGTCAAGCGCCTGATCGGCCGCAAGTTCACAGAAAAAGAAGTGCAGAAGGACATCGACCTGATGCCCTACACCATTGCCGCAGCCGACAACGGCGACGCCTGGGTGGAAGTGCGCGGCAACCGCATGGCCCCCCAGCAGGTCAGCGCCGACATTTTGCGCAAGATGAAGAAGACCGCCGAAGACTACCTCGGCGAAGAAGTGACTGAAGCCGTCATCACGGTGCCGGCCTACTTCAACGACGCACAGCGCCAGGCCACCAAGGACGCCGGCCGTATTGCCGGTCTGGATGTCAAGCGCATCATCAACGAACCTACCGCTGCCGCACTGGCATTCGGTATGGACAAAAACGAAAAGGGCGACCGCAAGATCGCCGTGTACGACTTGGGTGGCGGCACCTTTGACGTGTCCATCATTGAAATCGCTGACGTTGACGGTGAGAAGCAATTCGAAGTGTTGTCCACCAACGGTGACACCTTCCTGGGCGGCGAAGACTTCGACCAGCGCGTGATCGACTTCATCATTACCGAGTTCAAGAAAGAGCAAGGCGTCGATCTGTCCAAGGACGTGTTGGCCCTGCAACGCCTGAAAGAAGCCGCGGAAAAGGCCAAGATCGAACTCTCCAGCAGCTCACAAACCGACATCAACCTGCCTTACATCACGGCAGACGCGTCCGGTCCCAAGCACCTGAACATCAAGCTGACCCGCGCCAAGCTGGAAGCCCTGGTGGAAGAACTGATCGAGCGCACCATTGCGCCGATCCGCACCGCCTTGAAGGATGCTGGCGTGTCGGCCTCCGACATCCATGACGTGATTCTGGTAGGTGGCATGACCCGCATGCCCAAGGTGCAAGAGAAGGTCAAGGAACTGTTCGGCAAGGAACCCCGCAAGGACGTGAACCCTGACGAAGCCGTGGCCGTGGGTGCTGCGATCCAGGGCCAAGTGCTCTCGGGTGACCGCAAGGACGTGTTGCTGTTGGACGTGACACCTCTGTCTCTGGGTATTGAAACCCTGGGTGGCGTGATGACCAAGATGATCACCAAAAACACGACCATCCCCACCAAGTTTGCACAGACCTTCTCGACTGCCGAAGACAACCAGCCGGCCGTGACGATCAAGGTGTTCCAGGGTGAGCGCGAAATCGCTGCCGTGAACAAGATGTTGGGTGAGTTCAACCTCGAAGGCATTCCACCCTCGGCCCGCGGTACCCCGCAAATTGAAGTGTCGTTTGACATTGACGCCAACGGCATCTTGCACGTGGGCGCCAAGGACAAGGGCACCGGCAAGGAAAACAAGATCACCATCAAGGCCAACTCCGGTTTGTCCGAAGCAGAAATCCAGCAAATGGTGAAAGACGCCGAGCTGAACGCTGCCGATGACAAGAAAAAGCTGGAACTGGTGCAGGCCAAGAATGAAGCCGATGCCAATGTGCACAGCGTCAAGAAGAGCCTGACCGAATACGGCGACAAGCTGGAAGCCGGCGAAAAAGACGCTATCGAAGCCGCGATCAAGGACTTGGAAGACACCCTCAAGGGCGACGACAAGGACGCAATCAAGGCCAAGAGCGAAGCGTTGATGGCTGCTAGCCAAAAGCTGGGCGAGAAGATGTACGCCGATATGCAAGCCAAGCAGGCGGCTGAAGGTGGCGAGCAAGCGGCGCCCGAGCAAGGCGCTCAGGCGTCTTCCAAGCCCGCAGACGATGACAACGTGGTGGACGCGGAAGTCAAGGAAGTCAAAAAAGGCTGATTGCGCGGACACGCGCAGCTGAAAGATGCCGCGTTGAACGCCTGCTGGGGTTCAACGCGGCTTTTCTGTTGTAAACGGGCACAGAGACACACATGGCCAAACGAGACTATTACGAAATCCTGGGCGTTGCCAAAAACGCCTCCGAGGACGAGATTAAAAAGGCCTATCGCAAGTTGGCGATGAAGCACCACCCTGACCGCAACCAGGGCGATGCGGCCAAGGCCGCCGAAGAAAAGTTCAAGGAAGGCAAAGAAGCCTACGAGATGTTGTCGGACGCGCAGAAACGCGCTGCCTACGACCAGTACGGCCACGCCGGTGTGGACCCCAACCGCGGTGGCGGCGGTGGCGGCGAGGGTTATGGCGGTTTTGCCGAAGCCTTTGGCGACATCTTTGGCGACATGTTCGGCCAACAGCGCGGCGGTGGTGCGCGCGGAGGTCGCCAGGTCTACCGTGGCAGCGACCTGAGCTACGCCATGGAAGTGACGCTGGAAGAGGCCGCCCGCGGCAAGGACGCACAAATCCGCATCCCGAGCTGGGACAGCTGCGACACCTGCAAAGGCAGCGGCGCCAAGCCCGGCACCCAGGTCAAAACCTGCGGCACCTGCAATGGCGCTGGCACGGTGCAAATGCGCCAGGGTTTCTTCAGCGTGCAACAGACCTGCCCCACCTGCCGCGGCAATGGCAAGGTGATTCCTGAGCCTTGCATCGCGTGCAGCGGCCAGGGCAAGATCAAGCGCCAGAAGACGCTGGAAGTCAAAATCCCCGCCGGCATCGACGGTGGCATGCGCATCCGCAGCGCAGGCAACGGTGAGCCCGGTACCAACGGCGGCCCGCCCGGCGACCTGTACATCGAGATCCGCCTGAAGAAACACGACATTTTTGAGCGTGATGGCGACGACCTGCATTGCTCGGTGCCCATCAGCATCGTCACCGCATCGCTGGGTGGCGAGATTGATGTACCCACGCTAGCTGGCAAGGCCGCGATCGATATTCCGGAAGGCACCCAGACCGGCAAACAGTTCCGCCTGCGTGGCAAGGGCATCAAGGGCGTGCGCTCCAGCTACCCGGGCGACCTGTACTGCCACATTGCGGTCGAGACCCCGGTCAAACTCAGCGAGCACCAACGCAAGCTGCTCAAGGAGTTGGACGAGTCCTTCAAAAAGGGCGGCAGCAAACACTCACCCTCGGGTGACAGCTGGACCGATCGCTTGAAGAGCTTCTTTAGCTGATCCAGGTCAAGAAAAGCGGGACTCCCCCGCGCTCTTGTCAAGCCGCCCGGTCTATAAACGACCCGGCGGCTTTTTTCTTGGAGGACTCCATGGGCGTTTCCATCACCTTTCTCGGCGCAGCGGGCACGGTCACAGGCTCCAAGTACCTAGTGCGCTGCGGTGACCAGTCCCTGCTGGTGGACTGCGGCTTGTTCCAGGGCTACAAACAGCTGCGCTTGCGCAACTGGACACCACTGCCCATCGCGCCCGACCAAGTGGACGCGGTGTTACTCACCCATGCGCATCTGGACCACAGTGGCTACCTGCCATTGCTGGCCAAAGAAGGCTACCGCGGCCCCATCTATGCCTCGGCCGGTACCCGTGATTTGTGCCGTGTGTTGCTGCCCGACAGCGGGCACATCCAGGAAGAAGATGCTGCCTTTGCCAACCGCCATGGCTTCTCCAAACACACACCCGCACTGCCGCTCTACACCCGCCAGGATGCCTTGGACTGCCTTCCGCTGATCAAAACCGTGCACCAGCGCAAAACCTTCCAACCCCTGCCCGGCTGGCGCGCCACCTTTCAGCCAGCGGGCCATATCCTGGGCGCGTCCAGCATCTTGCTGGAAGTCGCAGGGCGCAGAATTTTGTTTTCCGGCGACCTGGGGCGCCCCGATGACTCCCTGATGAACCCACCGGATGCAGCCCCGGCCGCAGACACTGTGTTGATCGAATCCACCTACGGGGACCGCTCCCACCCACAGGACAACCTGCTGGCCGAATTGGGGCCGGCCCTACAACGCTTGGCGGCGCGCGGCGGCGTGGCCGTGGTGCCTGTGTTTGCCGTTGGGCGCGCACAAGCCCTGCTGCACGCCATAGCCCAACTCAAGGCCAACGGCACCCTGCCCCACGGGCTGCCCGTGTTTCTGGACAGCCCCATGGCAGTGCACACCACCCATTTGTTTGAACAGCACCCCGGCGAACACCGGCTGAGCCGTGACGCAGTGCATGCCATGACCCATGCCGCCACCATGGTCAATAGCACCGATGAATCCAAAGCCCTGGCGTCACGCCATGGACCCATGGTCATTCTCTCAGCCAGCGGCATGGCCACCGGTGGCCGGGTACTGCACCACCTGGCCCACCACGCGGGCAACCACCGCAACATGGTCATCCTCACGGGCTACCAGTCGCCCGGCACGCGCGGTGCCACACTGGCCAGCGGCGCGCGCACTGTGCGTATCCACGGCCGCGACGTGGAGGTGCATGCCGAGATCGTGCAACTGGAGTCGGCCTCTGCCCACGCAGATGCCACACAGCTGCTGGACTGGCTGCGCAACAGCCCCAGCCGCCCCGACCAGGTGTATGTGGTGCATGGCGATCTGGAAGCCGCCGACACCTTGCGGGCGCGCATTGAGCGCGAGCTGCACTGGCGTGCACTGGTGCCCGAACACGGCTCCACCTGGCCCTGCTGAACACCACACCCCCCCTGCCCCAAGGCACAATTGCACCATGCCCTCCCCCCGTTACCTGACCGCCGCTTTTTACAAGTTTGTGGACCTGCCCGACTACGCCGAGCGCAAGCCTGCGCTGCTGGATTTTTGTGAATCACACCAGGTCAAAGGCCTGATTTTGCTGGCCCGTGAAGGCATCAACAGCACCATTGCCGGTGCGCCCGACGATGTACATGCCGTCTTGGCCTATCTGCGTGCTGACCCGCTGCTGGCCGACCTGCAGCACAAAGAATCGTTTGCGGACAAGGCACCGTTTTACCGCATGAAGGTGCGCCTGAAAAAGGAAATCGTTACCATGCAGGTGAACGGCATCAGCCCCACCCAGATGGCCGGCACCTACGTGAAACCCGAAGACTGGAACGCGCTGATCTCCGATCCGGATGTGGTGGTGGTAGACACCCGCAACGACTACGAAGTGGACATTGGCACTTTTGCTGGCGCCATCAACCCCCATATCAAGACCTTTGCCGAGCTGCCCCAGTGGGTGCAGCAATCGGAGCGACTGCACCCCCCAAGCGGTAAAAAACCCAAGGTCGCCATGTTTTGCACCGGAGGGATCCGCTGCGAAAAGTCCACCGCCTACATGCGGGCACAAGGTTATGACGAGGTCTACCACCTGGAGGGCGGCATCCTCAAATACCTCGAAAACATTCCACCCGCGCAAAGCCTCTGGCAAGGTGAATGTTTTGTGTTCGACGAGCGCGTCTCGGTGGGCCACGGCCTGGTGCCCGGCCACCATGGCCTGTGCCGCGCCTGCCGCCAGCCGCTGGAAGACGGCGCCACCACATCGCCCCTGTATGAGGCGGGGGTGAGCTGCCCGCGCTGCCATGCCGCCACCAGCGACACCCAGAAAGCCAGTGCCCGCGAACGCCAGCGCCAGTGGGAGCTGGCCAAGGCGCGCCAGCAGGTGCACATCGGTGCCGTCTTGCCCCACAAGTCCGAGCCCTGAGGACACGGCATGCCGGTGCTCTACTCGTTCAGGCGCTGCCCGTACGCCATGCGGGCCCGCATGGCCCTGGCGGTCAGCCAGCAGACCTGTGAGCTGCGTGAGGTAGTGCTGGCGCAGAAGCCAGTGGCGCTGCTGCAGGCCTCTCCCAAAGGCACCGTGCCAGTGCTGGTGCAAGACGATGGCACGGTGCTGGAGCAAAGCCTGGAGATCATGTTGTGGGCACTGCAACGCCATGACCCCCACGCCTGGTTGCCCACTGATACAGACGCTTGGGCCAGCACCCACGCGCTGATCGCCCACAACGACGGATCGTTCAAACGCCAGTTGGACCGCTACAAATACCCTGCACGCCACGGGCTGGAGAACGGCCAAACCGAACGGGATGCAGCAGCGCCTTGGCTGCAAACCCTGAACACCACACTCGCCCGCCAAGCCTATCTGGGCGGCGGCCAATGGGGCCTGGCGGATGCTGCCATCGCCCCTTTCATACGCCAATTCGCCCACACCGACCCTGCGTGGTTTGCTGCGCAAGCCTGGCCAAAACTGCAGGCCTGGCTGGGCCACTTTGAGACATCGGACACTTACCTGCGCTGCATGGACAAGTACACGGCCTGGCAACCTGGCCACGCTGCGACCTACTTTCCGCTAGTCTGATCGGGCTATTTACAAATCGTTACCAGAAACCGAGGCCGTACTTTGTAAATCTGCCGCTTTGGATGGTCCAAGACCTAGGGCACGGGCATGGTCCATGCGATCATTCCGCATCAGAAATACAGTCGATGGACGAACGGATCGCCAGCCCCGGGGGCTGCGTCACCATTCAGCGGTACATGAGCGCATTTCAGCCTTTTTCAGCCAGCACCAGCACCCCGGAGTCGCGCGCGCAAGCGCTGCGTCTGGTGCGCGCCATGATGGGGAAAACGCTGGGCTATTTTGAAGACCGCGAAGACGCCCAGCTCAAACAAATCCGCACCCACTTGCTGGACCTGGCCGACAGCAAGCTGCCCCTGTTGCAATCCCAAAACCTGCGCACAGCAGCCGTGTTGCTGGACCGCCAGGCCACCACGTTCAAGCGTCTTTACCGCGAAGCACTGCAACAGTGTCTGCAGGAAGAGGTGCAGGCCGTCTGGCCCGAGATGGAAAAACTCGGGGCCAAACCCGCCCCAGCCAGCGACCACGCGCTGGACGGCATGACGCTGAGTTTGATTGATGTGGATGAGGTGCACCGCATCCTGCTGCTGGACCGGGTGGCCCAGCAGTTCAACACCCGCTACGAAAGCACCCTCAGCCCGCTCACACAAAAACTGGGGGCGCTGTTTGGCAACGAATCGCCCACCCTGTCGTCCAACCCGTTTCGCCCTGGTGTGCTGCTTGGGGCCTTCATGCGCGCCTGGGACAAAGGCGAGTTTGAGCCCCAAGCCACCGAACACCTGGTGCAGGCGCTGGAGCCCGGCCACACCATGGACCTGGCGCCGCTCTACACCGACCTGGGCGCCACACTGACCCAGGCGGGCATTCAGGCCCAAACCGTACACCGCATTCGCAAGTCCGTGTCCTCGGCCTATGCCCCGCTGACGGGTTCAGCCCCCTTGGGAGACGCGAGCCAGAGCAGCCAGGTGCCGCTGCAGTCGGCACCCGCACCGCTCACGCAACACGCGGCCCTGGCCCCGGCAGGCGCCGAGCCTGCACGCAGCGCCTGGAGTGCGCTGGCCCCGGCAGGCCAACAAATTGCCACCCAGGTCAAAGCCTTTTTGCAACGTCTGGGTGTGGGCGCCGCACCCGGCAATGTCGGCACCGCAGGGGCTTCCGCTGGCCATGGCGGCGCGGGCAACGCCTATGCCGGTGCCGCCACAGCGGCCGGCGGTGCAGCCCGCCTGTACGACGGCGACACCAACGGCACTGAACACGGGTACGCCAACACCCTGCAACCCGCGGGCAACATGGTGCCGGCCGATCCGGCGCTGCTCAATTACCTGGGCCAGATGCAGGCGAACGCCGGACCTAACGCCTCGCGTTTCCAGTTTTTGCAGCCGCAAGACAGTCCGCACGGCCACCACAATGTGCTGCGCCAGATACGCGAACAGGACGCGATTCGCCAGGCCCCCGAGCTGGACCGCGGCACGGTGGATGCACTGGCCGAGGTGTTTGACTACGTCTTTGCCGACCAGGCCATCCCCATGCAAATGAAGGTGGTGATCGGCCGCCTGCAGATTCCGGTGCTGCGCGCGGCCATGATGGACCGTGACTTTTTCTTGAGCAGCGAGCACCCTGCGCGCAAGCTGGTGGATACGCTGGCCTCGTCCTCCGTGGCCTGGACCCCAGAAAAAGGCGAAGAAGATCCGCTGTACCAGCGCATCGAACACACCGTGCAGCGCGTGCTGCACGAGTTTGAAGACGACCTGACACTGTTCAGCCTGCTGCTGGCCGAGTTCACCGAGTACCTGTTTGAGAGCGAACAACAGGCACAGCAGCAAATCGAGCCGGTTGCCAACCAGGAACGCGACCAGGAAGCGCTGAATGCCGCACTGGCCCATGCCGACGAAATCGTGCACGCCCGCATCAGCGCGCTGCCCGACAGCCTGCCGCTGGTGCCCTTCCTCAAGCCTTTTCTCACCACCGAATGGCGCCAAGTCATTGCCGCGGCCTGGATGCTGGAAGACAGCGAGCCTGGCCGCTGGAACGCGGCGCTGCAGACCATGGACCAGCTCATCTGGAGCACCCAGCCCAAGACCACCTCAGAGGAGCGCAAGGCCCTGGTCGGTGTGCTGCCCGAGCTGGTGCGCGTCCTGAACGTGGAGCTAGATGCCATCGAGTGGTACGGCGACCCACGCGCCACCTTCACGCGCCGCCTGATCGGTACCCACATGCTGGCCATCCGCATGAAAGCGCCGCCCCCCATCGACACGCAAAGCGCGGCGCTGGAAGAAAGTGCGGGCGACGCTGCCATGGAGGCGCTGGACCAACGGCGTGCCACGCAGCTCACGGTGCACGACCCGGCGGCCATGGATGATTTTGACGCCAGCGCGCAGTTGCTGACGCGTGGCGTGTGGTTTGAAGTGGCCGAGCCCGACCTGCCCTCGCACCGCTGCCGTCTGAGTTGGGTCAGCCCCATGCGCACGCGTTTTTTGTTCACCAACCGCGAAGGCTTTGACGCCTTTGTGCGCAATGAACGTGAAGTGGCGGCCATGCTGCGCAACGGTGCGCTGCGCATGCTGGAGCAGGCGCCGATTGTGGAGCGTGCGCTCAACCGCCTACTGGCCGACAACGAGACCGAACTGCGCCTGCAGGCCTGAGCTCAGCCGGTCTTGCCTGCAAGACTGCTCTCAAAAAAATAGCGCCTCGCGCAGACTGCACGGGCGCTAGAGGCCTAAAACTTGATTTCTAGTTCGAATCGCGACATTGGTTGCGCAGTTCCGAGAGTACCTCAGCAGGGGTCTTGAAGCCCAAGCATGCACGCGGTCTGGAGTTAAGCAGGCGTTCAATGCGCGCAATCGAGCGTT
>NZ_PTQY01000014.1 GCF_002943465.1 Rhodoferax sp. TS-BS-61-7 | reverse complement strand
GTACCGCCCTGGGTTCACTCTTGGGTATCTTGCCCGGTGGCGGTGCGGTGATGGCAGCCTTTGCGGCCTACACCATCGAGAAGAAGACCAAGCTCAACCCCGGTGAAGTGCCGTTTGGCAAGGGCAATATCCGCGGTGTGGCAGCGCCTGAGGCGGCCAACAATGCCGGCTCCCAAACGTCTTTCATTCCGCTCTTGACCCTGGGGATTCCGCCCAATGCGGTGATGGCGCTGATGGTGGGGGCCATGACCATCCACAACATCCAGCCCGGCCCCCAGGTGATGACGGCCAACCCCGAGCTGTTCTGGGGCCTGATTGCCTCGATGTGGATTGGCAACCTGATGCTGATTGTGCTGAACCTGCCGCTCATTGGCATCTGGATCAAGCTCTTGACCGTGCCTTACCGCTGGCTCTTCCCCTCCATCGTGCTGTTCTGTGCGATTGGGGTGTATTCGACCAACAACAACACCTGGGATATCTGGATGGTGGCGCTGTTCGGCATCATTGGCTACATCTTCATCAAGCTGGGTACCGAACCTGCTCCCTTGCTGCTCGGGTTCATTCTGGGGCCGATGATGGAGGAGTATCTGCGCCGGGCTCTCTTGCTCTCACGGGGTGACTGGAGTGTGTTTGTCACCCGGCCTCTCTCCGCGGGCTTGCTCGCCGCGGCCATTCTGCTGCTTGTCGTCGTGCTCATGCCTTCCATCAAGGCCAAGCGCGAAGAGGCTTTTGTGGATGATTGAAGATGTACTCTAGATGCTATTGATTCAGGAGCTGCTTACGCAATATCCACGAAACTTTCAGGCATATTCGACATGCAAGCAAGGTCCGCGCGAGGCGCCCTACTGGTACACCGCGTCTGCCCAGACGATGGCCTCCATTTGGGCCACATTGATCTCGCGGTAGGACAGCTCCAGCCGTTGGGCGGCCTCTGAAAAAATGGTGGCGTCTTCCATTTCGCAGGCAATGGCCATGGCCAGCAAGTCCATGTATTTGCCTGTGCCCTTGAGCAGCGCCTCGGTAATGGCGCCGTCCAGCCCCAGCATCGACAGGGCATCGGCCAGCGTACAGCCCAGCATGCGGTCCAACAGGGAGAACAGGCCGATGAGGAAAGCCTCCTCCTGCTCTTCGGGCGACAATGTTTTTGCACCCAGCAGTTCCATCATCTTGGCGCGCACCACCGCCATGTTGCCGGCCAGGCTGGGCTTGCCGTCCACCCCTGCGGTCATCAGCATGGCGGCCCAGCGCTGCAGGCGTTCGTTGCCCAGCAGCATCACCGCCTGGCGGATGGAGGTGATCTTGGTGCGCAGGCCCAGGCCGGCGGAATTGATCAGGCGCAGCAGGTTGTAGCCCAGCGCCGCGTCCTTCTTGATGGCGAGCTCGATCTCGTCCACATCCGCCTCGCTGCGCAGCTTGTTGAACAGGTGGGCCGCACTGGCCTGGCTGGGACTGATCACCTGCGACTTGAGCACCTCCGGCCGCGAGAACCAGTAGCCCTGAAAGAAGTGAAACCCGATATCGCGAAACACCTCGAACTGCGCCGCGCTCTCTACCTTCTCAGCCACGGCAATGGCACCAGTACGGCTGTGGATGGCATCCACCAGCGCCTTGAGTTTGGCGGGATCGATGGCGCGCACGTCCACCTTCACAAAGTCGGCAATACCCTGCCAAGACTTGTAGATCGGTGCCACCACCGTGTGGTTGAAGGCCAGCCGAAAGCCGCGTTTGCGCAGCGTCATCATCTTGAGGCGGGCCTCCTCGATGCCGGCCGTTTCGTGGCCTGGGTAGGGCGGCACCTCGATGATGGTGCGCTGGGGCACCAAAAAGTCCCAGTGCGAGCCCGTCAGGCTCTCATGCGTGGCATTGATGAAAAGATCGGCCTGGCCGTTGACCAGCTTGCTGCCGCTCTGCGCCATGACGTTGAGCACCAGCGACACATCACTGGCCAGGGTGTGCGCCCGGTCGCCCTGCGTGCGATTAAACAGCTCGTAGCCGACGATGGACTTGTCCGCGTCAACGATGTGTTGTCTGGCGATGGAAAAACTGGATGCGTCAGATGTCTCTGCGTCTGAAGAATTCACGGCAACCTTTCTGCAGCCCGGTGGGTGTGCCCACCGCCTCCCTGCATGGCAATGATGCCTGAAACGGATCAGGCCGGAATCACCAGGCCACGCTCCACCGCCGGCCGCGCCACAAAGGCCGCCAGCACCCGCGCCACTTCAGGGAAGTCGGCAAACCCGACCAGGTCACCCGCACCATAAAAACCCACCAGGTTGCGCACCCAAGGGAAGATGGCGATGTCGGCAATCGTGTAACTGTCGCCCATCACCCAGTCGCGGCCGGCCAGGTGTTTGTCCAGCACACCCAGCAGGCGTTTGCTCTCGGCCACGTAGCGGTCGCGCGGGCGCTTGTCTTCAAAGTCTTTGCCGGCAAATTTGTGGAAGAAGCCCAGTTGCCCAAACATGGGGCCAATGCCACCCATTTGGAACATCACCCATTGGATGGTCTCGTACCGCTGGGCCAGGTCTTGCGACATGAGCTGGCCGGTTTTCTCGGCCAGGTAGATCAGGATGGCACCGGACTCGAACAGCGCCAGCGGCTGACCGCCGGGGCCGTTGGGGTCAATGATGGCGGGGATCTTGTTGTTGGGGTTGAGCGAGATGAATTCGGGCGTGAGCTGGTCATTGGTCTGGAAGCTCACCAGGTGCGGTTCGTAGGCCAGGCCCAGCTCTTCCAGCGCAATGCTCACCTTCACGCCATTGGGCGTGGGCAACGAATAGAGCTGCAGGCGGTCCGGGTGCTGGGCGGGCCATTTGGTGGTGATGGGGAAGGCGGACAAAGCGGTTGCAGATGGCATGGAAAAAACTCCTGGTAACTACAAAAAGAATAGCTGCTTGCGCAAACCCTCTGTGCCCTGCAGGCCTTTTGGATGCCTAAATGTTCTCTCAAAACAAATATGTAGATTAATTTACATATTTGAAGAATAATCTACAAATGTCATGGATCACCCTCATCACCAGCCTGCCCACCGAAAACGCTACCGCCCGCATGCGCGCCTGGCGTGCGCTCAAGGCCAGCGGGGCGGCCGTGCTCAAAGACGGTGTGTACCTGATGCCCGAGCTCCCCGCCTGCCGCAGCCTGCTGGAGTCGGTCGCGGCCGATGTGGTGGCCGGCGGTGGCAGCGCCTATGTGATGGCGGTGCAGGAGCCGGCCAACGCCAGCTTTCCCCCCCTGTTTGACCGCAGCGCCGACTTTGCCGCGCTGCTGGCCGATCTGCCCCCCATCCAGGCCCTGCTGGCCAGCGGTGACCGGGCCGAGGCCACGCGCCTGTGCCGCAAGGTGCGCAAGGCCTTTGCCCAGGTGGCCGAGACTGATTTTTTCCCGGCCGAGGCGCAACGCCAGGTGGAAGCCGCGCTGCAGGCGCTGGAAGCCGCCATTGCCCGCGCCGCCGCACCCGACGAGCCGCAAGCCGTGGCTGGCCGCATTGCCCTGCTGCAGCGCGCGCACTACCAGGGCCGCACCTGGGCCACGCGGGCCCGCCCCTGGGTGGACCGGCTGGCCAGCGCCTGGCTGATCCGCCGCGAAATTGACCCGCAGGCCCGCCTGCTGTGGTTGGCGCAGCCGCAAGACTGCCCGGCGGATGCGCTGGGTTTTGACTTTGATGGCGCCACCTTCAGCCATGTGGAAGGCCGCGTGACCTTTGAGGTGTTGCTGGCCAGCTTTGCGCTGGAGAGCCCGGCCCTGCAGCGCCTGGGCGCGCTGGTGCACTTTCTGGATGCGGGTGGCGTGCAGCCGCCCGAGGCCAGCGGTGTGGAGGCGGTGCTGGCCGGCCTGCGCGCCAGCATCGCCGACGACGACCAACTGCTACAAGCCGCCAGCGCCGTGTTGGACGCCCTGCTCCACCACTTTGAACCCACCCCATGACATCGCGCCATCCCATGCCACATGACACCCTGAGCCCGACCGAGGCCCCGCCACCCATCAGCTTCTGGCAAGCCTTTGCCTTCTGGCTCAAGCTGGGCTTTGTGAGCTTTGGCGGGCCCGCCGGGCAAATTGCCATCATGCACACCGAGCTGGTGGAGCGGCGGCACTGGATTTCGGAAAAGCGCTTTTTGCATGCGCTGAACTACTGCATGCTGCTACCCGGCCCCGAGGCGCAGCAGCTCGCCACCTACATTGGCTGGCTCATGCACCGCACCTGGGGTGGCGTGGTGGCGGGCGCGCTGTTTGTGCTGCCCTCGCTGTTCATCCTGGTGGGCCTGTCCTGGGTTTACATCGCGTTTGGCGACGTGGGCTGGGTGGCCGGCATGTTCTACGGCATCAAGCCCGCGGTGACGGCCATCGTGCTGCAGGCGGCGCACCGCATCGGCTCACGTTCGCTCAAAAACAAGGCCCTGTGGGGTATTGCCGCGGCCTCGTTTGTGGCCATCTTCGCGCTGCAAGTGCCCTTTCCGCTCATCGTGCTGGGCGCGGCCCTGCTGGGGTATGCCGGTGGGCGCTGGGCGCCCGCCCTGTTCAACAGCACGGGCGGGCATGGTGCAGCAGCCAAGCATTTTGGCGCGGCGCTAATTGACGACCACACCCCCACACCAGCACACGCCCGCTTCCACTGGGGCCGCCTGGCCACGGTGGTGCTGGTGGGTGCCGTGTTGTGGGCGCTGCCCATGGGCGCGTTGACCTGGGGCCTGGGCTGGAGCCACACCTTCACGCAGATGGGTTGGTTCTTCACCAAGGCAGCTTTGCTCACCTTTGGCGGGGCCTATGCGGTGCTGCCTTATGTGTACCAGGGTGCGGTGGGCCACTACGGTTGGCTCACCCCCACGCAGATGATTGACGGCCTGGCGTTGGGCGAGACCACGCCGGGGCCGCTGATCATGGTGGTGGCCTTTGTGGCGTTTGTGGGGGGTTATGCCAAAGCCGTGCTGGGGCCAGACCAGCTGTTTCTGGCCGGTGCCATCGCCGCCGCCCTGGTCACCTGGTTCACCTTTCTGCCGTCCTTCATCTTCATTCTGGCTGGTGGCCCGCTGGTGGAGAGCACGCACAACGACGTGAAGTTCACCGCGCCGCTGACCGGCATCACCGCCGCCGTGGTGGGCGTGATCGTCAACCTCACGCTGTTCTTTGGCTACCACGTGTTGTGGCCCCAAGGTTTTGCCGGCGCATTTGACGTGGTGGCCGCCCTCATTGCGCTGGGCGCCGCCATCGCCCTGTTCCGTTACCAGCGCAAGGTGGTGCACGTCATTGCGACTTGCGCACTGCTGGGTTTGTTGTTGTCATTCATTCGCTAGGAGAACCCCATGAACGCCATCACCGCCACCGAACTCGCCCAACTGCAAGCACAGGGGCAAGCCTTCACGCTGCTGGACGTGCGACGCGACAGTGCGCGCCAACAAGACGGCACCCAGATTGCCCACGCCCAGTGGAACAACCCGGCCCAGTGGCTCGATTGGAAAGACCAGGTCCCTAAGGACCTGCCAGTGGTGGTGTACTGCGCGCACGGCCACGAGATTGGCCAGGGGCTGACCACCGTGCTGCGCGTGATGGGCCTGAATGCCCGCTACCTGGACGGCGGCATTGCCGCCTGGCAGGCTGCCGGCCTGGCTACCGAACCCGCAGTCTGACGCTGCTGGCGGGGTGCCTAGAATGGCGCTCCATGAACGCAGCCACCCCGTCCCCCACCGTCCGGCCAGATCGGGCGCAGCCATGCAGCTGACCTCCGCCGGCATCGTCTTTCTGGCCAGCAGCGCGACCTTCCTCGCTGCCGCAGTCTGGCTGGGGCGGCGTGCGTCGCAGCGCAGCCAAGGCGGCAAAAAGGGCGGCAGCGCGTTGCTCGTCGTCATCATCTTTGCCTTGCTCGCCTTGTTCGTGCCCTTCACCTACTGGACCGGCCAGGCGCTGTACGGCCTGGCCACCAAACCCAGCTACAGCGCCACCGTGGTGGGCCACACCTCCGAATTGCGCGACTACGAAGAAAAAGACTCCAACGGCCGCACCGTGCGCGGCCAACGCCTGATGCACACCGCCCAGGTGCGCTTTACCGGGCCCGATGGGGAGACGCTGGAATTGTCCAACTCGGTGTCGTCCACCGACGTGCCGCGTGAAGGTAGCCGGCTCACGGTGGTGTACGCGCCGGGGGACAACCATGCCACCGAACTCAGCCCCCGCAGCGTGGGCCTGTGGCTGGGGGCCTGTGTCATGCTGTTCATCCTGGGCTATTTCTTGTGGGCCACCCTCTGGTACGCACTAGGCCGCCCCATGGCAGGCGTAGCGGCCTTCGGCGCCACGTTCCTGCTCCGCATCTTCTTGCCCGGCGTCAGCCTGCTGATGGCGCTGACCTTGGGCTACGTAGCACTCAAGTACTTCGCCCTGGGCAACCCCGACGGCTACCCGTTCTGGGTGGCCTGCCTGTGCACCCTGTTTACGCTGGCGCTGCTACCGCTGCTGGTGACGCTGTTTACGCGGGGGAAGGGGAATAGGTGGTAAGGCGCGTGTTGCGAAAACGCTTTAATTGCTACTTATTCGATAGCTGTTTGCGCATATTCTGCGCGGGTTAGAGGCCCAAAAGGCTTAAAAACCAGCCTAATCCGATGGGCAGAGGCGACATGCCCCTTGGGTGCCTGCTCTGCAATGCTATGGGGCGTCCGCTCGGCGGAGAAACGCATGGACACGGGGACCGCTGCTTCAGAGCTTGGATTCAACCGGTCGATGCAACACCTTAGATTCTGTATGAACAGAAGGAGTGTTGCAGATGAAATATCGGACTCGGACTTACTACACAGACAGTCAGAAGGCCCTGATGTGGGAGCGCTGGAAA
>NZ_PTQY01000013.1 GCF_002943465.1 Rhodoferax sp. TS-BS-61-7 | reverse complement strand
GCTGAGGTGGTTGTGGGTCATTGGCAAACCTGTCGGTGTAGGAACCAAAAGGCTAACCAATTCACTCCATCCTCAGCCCTTCGTCATGCGCTCATGAGGTGTCGCAATTCGATTTGGAAATCAAGATTTGGCATGTAAACAGCTGCTCCGTCACCTCTTTGCCCCACTGGGCGCCAGAGGCATCGTGGTGCGATCCGCCGATGGCAATGGAGCCGTGGATCACGCAGCCGGGGCGATAACCGAGGTGAATGTTCATGGCTGAGGAATTCCCGTACGCATCCAGGCTTCCACATCACTGGGTTTGACCAGGGTGCGCATCTCGTCAAACGCGGTCTGCGCCTCTGGGTAGTGGCGGCGCAGCAGGTTGAGCCATTGTTTCATGCGGCCGGCCTGCTGTTTTTTCTCCAGATGGGTTGTCGCTATGTGCCAGAAGGCGTGCATCAGGGGGGCCAAGTCTTGCCACGACCAGTCCTCACCCGCTTGGGCGATGCTGCCTTCCGCCGTGCCCAGGGCCGCCAGCACGCTGCGTGCCAAGGCCGGGCGTGCCACCATGCCACGACCCAACATCACAATGTCGCAGCCACTCTGCATCACCGCAGCCTGCGCGTCTTCCACGTTCCATATTTCGCCATTCACCACCACTGGCACCCGCACCGCTTCGCGCACATCGGCCACACGGCCCCAATACGCGGGCGGCCGGTAGCCCTGCGCCTTGGTGCGTGCGTGCACCACGATCTCGGCCGCACCACCGGCCTCCAGCGCGCGTGCGCAGTCCAGCGCCAGGCTATCGTCGTTGTAGCCCAGGCGCATCTTGGCCGTGACGGGAATGTGGGCTGGCACCGCGGCGCGCACCGCGGCCACGATGGTGTGAAGAATCTCCGGGTCTTGCAACAGCGTGGCACCACCACCATGCCGGTTCACCACCTTGGCCGGGCAGCCAAAGTTCAGGTCAATACCGGGTGCGCCCATCTCGGCCAAGCGCGCTGCGTTCTCGGCCATACACACCACGTCCGAGCCCAGCAACTGCGGCCACACCGGCACGCCAGCATAGGTGCGCGCACCAAAGGCCAGCTCGGGCACCGTGCGCAACAGCGCCTTCTCCGACATCAGCGAGTGCGTAATGCGGATGAACTCCGACACACACTTCTCCACCCCGCCCACGCGGGTCAGGATGTCACGCAGGACAAAATCGAGAAGCCCCTCCATGGGGGCGAGGTAGATACGGACGGGCACGGGGATGAAGAACTGAGAAAGGGACAAAGCAGTCGCGCATTGTCCCCCAACAAGGGAGCCGCCTTTAGAGCGGTTTGGCGCCAGCTTGCAGCAGTGCGCCTGGATCCAAGAAGAACATTTTCTTCCATCCTTGTGTCTCTGAACTAAAGCGCCATGGCAGGGGGATGAGCGACACCACGGCGTAGTGCAGATGTGGCGGCTTGCCTGCTGCGTTGCCGCTTGTTCCAACCAAACCGAGCACCGCCCCCTTGCCGAGGAAGCGGGGTGACGGATCGGCATCGGCCAAATGTGCGTAGTAGTGCACCCTCCATTTCGGCCCAAGGACCGCAACCACGTTGCCGCCAATACCAAGGCGGCCTTGATAGAGGACAACACCCGGGACGGCAGATACGACATGTCTACCTTGGGGTGCGAACACATCAATACCTTTGTGCACGCCGGAAACTCCCCATGGCTCGTACCAGAACGACTTTGGATTCCAGTCTTTTGCGGTAGCGCCAGCTACAGGGATGCGGGGCTCATCAGGAATGGCGAAACCAAGCCCGAGCAGCAAAGCGATGGCAGCTAGAAAGGTATACAGACGGTGACGCTTCATCTCATGTCGTGGCTTGGGGGGCGCTGTCAACGTGAAGATGACCGGACCACAACAACTCGCGGCGAAGCCGATTCCTGCTGTTGTGGGTACGTGTCGATTGACATGTTAAACCGCGTCTTACGGATCATTGGCGCTTGCCTTCGGGCGCTCTAGCTGCAGCGAGCGCCT
The DNA here is from genome assembly GCF_002943465.1 of Rhodoferax sp. TS-BS-61-7. Lineage (GTDB taxonomy): Bacteria > Pseudomonadota > Gammaproteobacteria > Burkholderiales > Burkholderiaceae_C > Allorhodoferax. The sequence continues at coordinate 5,909 of NZ_PTQY01000013.1, read as the reverse complement.
CATTGAGAGTGTTTTCAGTAGGCATTAGGGCACCAGCCTCACTTACGCACTGCGCCGACTTTCTGCAATCGATAAGCATCGAGGCTTTCAAAGCGGCATAGTTGAGCAGGACCATATCTGCTTGCGCAAGCTTCCCTTCTTGCAACGCTGCGCGCGCCCCTGAGGTAACCATGAATGATGCCGCGGCCTCCTGAACTGAGATTGCTTGAATTGCTCTTTGCGTGATCTTCTCCGCGTCGTGCCGCGCGATGAAGTGTCCCGCCCAAAAGGCGCCAGCAATAGCGGCAGTCACTATGACCGGCAGTAGTAAGCTTGGAATACGCATGACTGGGTTTCAGCGGTTTAACGTTGGAGGCCACCGACGCACAGCAAGCGCCGCGCAGCGGCAACCTGCTGCTGTGTGTACGTGTGGGCCGACCAGTTAGAGCTCACCGCTTCTTGCTCCGCCTGAGCCAGCCGAGACGCCAGGCAATACCAAGGGCAATTGGCAGCGACAGGCCGAGAGCCAGTACCGAAGTGACAGTGAGTGAGCGAACAATGGTGTCTTCAGGATTGCGCAGATCGTAGTAGCGCTTGACCATCCCAACCGACGGGTTCTGAGTGCTATATGCGACTTGCATGTCTTTCTGTGCAACGTAGGCCAATGCGCCCTGTTGATCGGTTGGCGTGGTAGTAACCTGGTATTGCTGGCCGTTGACCTCGTACCGGTAACGCACCCGAAAACTTGTGTGCTTCTTGGATTTGGTTTGGATTAGCTCTTCGAACACCGCAGGTGAAAAGCCCGGTGCCTTTGATATCTCTTGGATGCGCGCGAGCCTCGAATACTCCTCCTCGCCGAAGAGATAACCGAGAGGCAACGAGAGGATGAGGGCTAAGACGATGAATTTCATTGGGACGTGGAATTAAGGGAAGCAGCTTTGAGTGAGTTCTAACGTTTGACATGAGGGGGGCACGAAAGGCATAGCCTTTTGGTCATGCCCTCGATGGAAGGGTTAGGCGTCTGGTAGGTCACCGAAGAACTTTGCAACGTCGTAGTTTGCAATACTGCGAGCCAAGCCAGCAGGTGAGACACCGTAGTTGTTGGATAGATTCGGATTTGCCCCGTATGAGCGCAAGAGTTGTATTGCATCGCCATTGCCTCTGTACGAGAACACTGCGTTGGACAGAGGAGTGTTTCCGTTTGAATCCGCCGCGTCGACTTTTGCTCCAACGTCCAACAAGAGCTTTGCGATGGGCGCGAAATCGGCTTGCGCTGCAAAGTGTAGAGGCGACCTGCCGTCGTCATCCTCTGCGTTGGGGTTGGCGCCGCCAGCAATGAGTCTTTGCGCCTCGTTTGCTTCTAGGTCCATGCAAGCGTAGTGCAAGGCGGTGCGACCAAGCTTGTCTTCACCAGGTGCACGGGGTTTTGTGTTCTTCTTCGATGCCATTGTCGAAACGCCTAACGTAATGTATGCCGCAAACCTTGCGGGATATTCTGGGCGCTGCGGAATAAACTGGGCATGGAATCCTCCTGAAGATGGCTTGCGTGTTGGGTCTTTGAAACCCGGCACTGCTCCGTCTCACCCTGTCCGCCTGATGGATCAGGTTCGCGAGCGAATTCGGTACTTGCACTATAGCTTGAGCACCGAGAAAACCTACCTGTACTGGATTCGTTTTTTTATTCGCTGGCAGGCTATTGATGGGCAAATGCGGAACCCGTGCGATATAGAAATGTCGCCACAAAATCCACAGCTTCTCTCACAACAACAAAGGGCGCCGAAGCGCCCTTTGTTGTTGTGATTACCGCACTACGCTTCGACAGGCTCAGCGCGAACGGGAAGTTGATGCGCGGATCAGTTGCGAATCAGATAGTCAAATGCACTCAGCGCCGCCTTCGATCCCTCGCCCGCCGCGATCACGATCTGCTTGAACGGCACCGTAGTGCAGTCGCCCGCCGCAAACACGCCGGAGGCATTGGTGTGGCCTTTGGCGTCCACGATGATTTCGCCGAACTTGCTCAACTCGATCGTGCCCTTGAGCCATTCGGTGTTGGGCACCAGGCCAATTTGCACGAACACGCCTTCCAGTTCCACGTGGTGCTCCACACCGGTGGCACGGTCCTTGTACTTGAGGCCATTCACCTTGCCGTCGGCACCGGTGATCTCGGTAGTCTGGGCGTTGGTGTGCACGGTCACATTGGGCAGGCTGTTGAGCTTTTTCACCAGCACGGCATCGGCCTTCAGTTGGTCCGCAAACTCGATGACGGTTACGTGGGCCACGATGCCAGCCAAATCAATGGCCGCTTCAATGCCCGAGTTGCCGCCGCCGATGACTGCGGTGCGCTTGCCCTTGAAGAGCGGACCATCGCAATGCGGGCAGTAGGCCACGCCCTTGTTCTTGTACTCCTGCTCGCCGGGCACGTTCACATTGCGCCAGCGTGCGCCGGTGGACAGGATGACGGTCTTGGCCTTGAGTGTGCCACCGTTGGCCAGCACCACTTCGGCCAGACCACCGGCTTGTGTGGCGGGGATGATTTTGTCGGCGCGCTGCAGGTTCATGATGTCCACGCCGTAGGAGCGCGTTTGCGCTTCCAGGGCCGCAGCAAATTTGGGGCCGTCGGTTTCCTGCACCGAGATGTAGTTCTCGATGGCCATGGTGTCGTTGACCTGACCGCCAAAACGCTCGGCCGCCACACCCACGCGGATGCCCTTGCGGGCAGCGTACACCGCAGCCGCGGCACCTGCAGGGCCACCACCGACTATGAGCACGTCGTAGGGGTCTTTGGCGGACAGCTTGGCGGCGTCTTTGTCAGCGGCACCGGTGTCCAGCTTGGCCACAATTTCTTCGACCAGCATGCGGCCGTTGCCGAACAGCGCGCCATTCAGGTAGACGCTGGGCACAGCCATGATTTCACGGGCGTTGATTTCGTCCTGGAAGGCGCCGCCTTCGATGACGGTGGTTTTGACCTTGGGGTTGAGGATGGCCATGAGGCTCAGGGCCTGCACCACGTCCGGGCAGTTGTGGCAGGTCAGGCTCATGTAGACCTCGAAGTTGAAGTCACCGTCCAGGCCTTTGATCTGGTCGATCACGTCCTGCTCCACCTTGGGTGGGTGGCCGCCGCTCCACAGCAGGGCCAGCACCAGCGAGGTGAATTCGTGGCCTAGGGGCAGGCCGGCAAAACGCAGGCTGGTGTCAGTGCCAGCGCGCTTCAAGGTAAAAGAAGGCTTGCGAGCGTCCTGGCCGTCATAGGCCACGGTGATCTTGTCGCTGCGCAGGCTTTGGATGGTTTGCAGCAGGTCGCGCATTTCCACCGAGTTGTCGTCCTCACCGAGGGACGCCACGATCTCGATCGGCAGCGTCACGCGCTCCAGATAAGCGCCGAGTTGGGATTTGAGGGTGTCGTCTAACATGGTGATTCCTTTGTCTGTTCAGTATTCACTACTGATTTGATAGCTGCTTGCGCATATTTCAAGCGGGCTACAGCCATATTTTGGGTATAAAAAAGCCGGACGGCCTGCTGCGCACGCAGCAGGACGCTGTCCGGCTTGGGAGCGCACGAGGCGCTCTGCCGTTGTAAGCCGGTTACTTAGATCTTGCCGACCAGGTCCAACGAAGGCGTGATGGTCTTGGCGCCTTCGTTCCACTTGGCGGGGCACACTTGGCCAGGGTGAGCGGCGGTGTACTGGGCAGCCTTCAGCTTGCGCAGAGTTTCTTTCACGTCACGGGCGATCTCGTTGGAGTGCACTTCCATGGTCTTGATCTGGCCTTCGGGGTTGATGATGAAGGTGCCGCGCAGTGCCAGGCCTTCTTCGTCGATGTGCACGTCAAAACCGCGTGTCAGGGCGTGGGTGGGGTCACCGATCAGGGGGAACTTGGCCTTGCCCACGGCGGGGGAGGTTTCGTGCCACACCTTGTGGGCGAAATGGGTGTCGGTGGTCACGATGTAAACCTCGGCACCGGCCTTTTGGAATTCAGCGTAGTTGTCAGCTGCGTCTTCCACTTCGGTGGGGCAGTTGAAGGTGAACGCGGCGGGCATGAAAATGAACACGTTCCACTTGCCCTTGATGGACTCGTCGGTCACGGTGATGAATTTGCCGTTGTGGAAAGCTTCGTTCTTGAAAGCTTGGACTTGCGTGTTGATCAAAGACATGGAGGGTTCCTCTAAAAATAGCCGTTCGATGAATGAACAGGACGAATCTTAGAGGCTCTGGGCCATGTTTTGGGTTGATTGATCCAATCAACCACATTGACTTTGCCTATGACGCCCGAAACACCCGGTGGTGCAGGCGGCGCAAAGACCACCAGACGCTGCCCGCCACCACCGGAATAGCGGCCGCAGCCGTCATTTCAGGGCTCCAGGGCCAACCCCAGTGCTGGGCACCCTTGGCCAAATAACTGGCCAAGCCGACGATGTAGTAGGTAATGGCAGCCACCGACAAGCCTTCCACCGTGGACTGCAGCTTGAGCTGCATGCCCTGGCGGCTGTTCATGGTGGCCAGCAAGGCCTGGCTGCTTTGCTGCTGCTCAATCTCCACCCGCGTGCGCAGCAGGTTGCTGATGCGCGAGACGCGCTGCGACAGCGCATCTTGCCGGCGGCTGGACCAGGCGCAGGTGCTGCGCGCGGGGGTCAGGCGCCGCTCCATAAATTCACCAATGGTCTGCATGCCGGCCAAGCGCGACTCGGCAATGTCTTCAATGCGCTTGTCCACCAGTTCAAAGTAGGCCGCGCTGGCCGAAAAGCGGGAGTGGGTGGCCGCGTGTTGGCTCTCCACCTGCCCAGCCAAGCGGGTCAGCCGGTCCAGCAGCTGGGGTTCGTCATCACGCGTGGCGGTACGGATAGCTTCGGCCAGCTCCGCCAGCTCACGCTCGGCACTGGCCAGCACGGCAGATGCCTCACGCGCAGCCGGCAGCCCCAGCAGGGCCGCCATGCGGTAGGTCTCGATCTCCAACAGGCCTTGCACCAGCCGGCCCAGGCGACGCGGTGTCATGCCGCCCGCCAGCAACACCATGCGCGAGAAGCCGTCGGCATGCACCGCAAAGTCGGTGTAGACCTCGCCAAAACCATCGGCCACGGTGGAGGCGACCAGGGTTTCTTCGTGCAGCACTTGGCGAATCCAGGGGCCGGTGTCTACCTCTTGTGTGGGCAGCACCCACAGGTGCAGGCTGGCCAGGCATTCGCCCGGCAAGGCAGCCAACCACTGCTGCGGCACGGCATCCAGCGCCAGCTCGGGTTCACGCTCTGCCCCGCCCTGCCCGGCAATCGGGCGCATGAAGGTCCAGGTGACAAATTCGGTGTGCAACTCCCAGCGCACCCGGTACAAGCCAAAGTCCATACGAATATGGATGGACGCAGCATCGGGTGGTGGCAAATGGTGATCGCGCGCCAGCGCGGCCATGTGGGCGCGGCTGGCATCGCGCTGCTGCGCGTTGCACACCATCACCACATGGGACAGCGCCATGGGCAAGCCCATGGGCTCTGGCGGGCGGGCGTGGACCTCGTTATGCAGCGAAAGGCGCTGCGCGTGTTGTACAGGCAAAAAGTTCAACGCAAGGTCCACATGTCAGAAAGCCTCAATCCTCAACAAAGGCCTCTTCACGCTTGGCCTTGATGGAAGGCATGAGCACGACGACAAGCAGCAGCACGGCAGCTGCGAGCAAGCCCGCCGAGAGCGGCCGGGTGATAAACACACTCCAGTCGCCACGGGAGAGCAGCAGCGCCCGGCGCAAGTACTCCTCCATCATCGGCCCCAGGATAAAGCCCAGCAAGAGCGGAGCAGGTTCCGTGCCCAGCTTGATGAACGCATAGCCAATGATGCCAAACAGCGCCACCATCCAGATATCCCAAGTGTTGTTGTTGGTGGAATACACCCCAATCGCACAGAACAACACGATGGAGGGGAACAACCAGCGGTAGGGAACTGTGAGCAGCT
>NZ_PTQY01000012.1 GCF_002943465.1 Rhodoferax sp. TS-BS-61-7 | reverse complement strand
CCTCGCGTCGCCACCGACTCTCTGGGGCGCGACGTCCCCTTGTCAGACTCACCATCACCACCCAACTTAGCCGGGCGCTACTCGGCCGCTTGTAGCATCCAAGTGTTGATTTCCATGAGTCGGGTACGAAAGTCGCGTGCCTTTGTTGGATCAATTGCTTCTAGCGCTTTGCAAAGTTCTTCGGCAATAGGCTCAGCTCTTCTGAAAATGCGCTCTACATCTGTGTGTGATTTCGCAAAAATGAAAGCACCTGGGCCACCAATGAAATGCGGATCGTCGAATTCGCACTGATGCATGGCTCTGATGACAGCGGCACTGAAGTCAGATCTCTCACCGCGATGGCAAGACTCACCATATTTAGGAATATTGAGAGTCTGTCCTGCTTCAAAAAATAATTTGCAGAAATTTGATTCCGCTTGATATCGATTTTTGATCTTTGTCATGCCGTACTCCTGGCCGCTTCTGGGGTGATTGTCATCAAGTCGGCAACAAGCATTGGCAAATGCTCAGCGTTGTTGTCACGGTTCATGGTGAGTCGGATATTCAAAGTAATAGATATGTTCGCGACACTATGGGGTGTTTCAATTGCCAACTTGACAACCAGTTGCCATTATTTCACAATTGGAGCACCGTTTCTGATCGGTAGTGCGTAGCGTTTTCTGACGTGCCGCAAATTTCGACGACACGTCGTCACTTACCCACATGGACGATTGCTCTGTAAAGTCTTGCGCCATTCAAAGCAGTCCTCCGTTCATTGGTGGGTGCCCTACAACAATTCCCACCCATGACGGAACGTTCAATCGCTCGCAGCTACCCGCACCCGCGTTGCTCCACACTTGCAACAGCCTTGCTGTTTTCGGTGGCTTTATGCGCTGGTGCCCAGACTCTCACCAATGCCCAGCGCGATGCCGCAGAGCAGCGCCGCATCCAGGAACGTGATGCCCAACTGCGTGAACAGCAGCAAACAGCCCCAGATGCGCGCCTGAACGCCCCCGCTGCCACAGCGCAACGACTGCCCCAGACTGAATCGCCCTGCTTTCCCATTCGCCAGCTTGAACTGCGTGGCGAGGCCGCAGCTCAGTTCAGCTGGGTACTGGACAGCTTGTCCGGCCCACAAAAAACCGATAGTCCTCTGCGCAAGTGTCTGGGTACCCAAGGCATCGGCATCTTGTTGGAGCGGGCACAGAATGCGCTGGTGACCAAGGGTTTTGTCACAACCCGAGTGTTGACGGAGCCACAAGATCTATCCACGGGCAGTTTGGTACTCACTGTGGTGCCTGGTCGTGTTCGTACGGTTCGCTTTGCAGACAAAGATGGCAAGCCCATCGCAGCTCCCACATCACTGGCTACTGCCGTGCCGGCCTACCCCGGCGACATCCTGAACCTGCGCGACATCGAGCAGGCGCTGGAAAACTTCAAGCGCGTGCCCACCGCTGATGCCGATATTCAGATCACCCCGGCCGACCAACCCGACCACAGCGACTTGGTCATTGCCTACCAACGCACCACGCCCGTACGGCTATCGCTAGCACTGGACGACAGCGGCGGTAAAAGCACCGGCCGCTACCAAACCAGTGCCACCTTTTCTTGGGACAACCCGCTGGGTCTGAATGACCTGTTCTATATATCCCAAAACCACGATGCCGGTGGTGGCGATCCCGGCCCCCGTGGCACTCAGGGCAGCACGGTGCATTACTCCATTCCCTACGGCTACTGGGCTCTGGGCGCCACGTTTAGCGAGAGCCGCTACCACCAGACCGTAACCGGGCTTACCCAAAACTACGTCTACAGCGGCACCAGTGGCAATGCCGAACTCAAGCTCTCCCGCTTGTTCTACCGCGATGCCACCCGCAAGAGCACCGTGCACCTCAAGGCGTTTGAACGCCATTCCAACAACTACGTGGACGACACCGAAGTGCAAATCCAGCGCCGCGTGGTGGGCGGCTGGGAGTTGGGCTTGGGCCATAAAGAATTTTTGGGCAGCGCCACGCTGGACGCTAACCTGGCCTACAAACGTGGAACGCGGGACTTTGCGGCCATGGACGCCCCCGAGGAATCGACTGGGCAAGGCACCGCCCGCTTCAACCTATGGGTGGCAGACGTCACGCTGAATCAGCCATTCAAGTGGCTGGGCCAGTCGCTTCGCTACCAGGCCAATGTGCGCCTGCAGGGCAATGACACGCCGCTGACTCCCCAAGACCGCTTCAGCATTGGCGGGCGCTACAGCGTGCGCGGCTTTGATGGCGAAGGCAGCCTCTCGGGCGACAACGGCTGGCTGCTGCGGCAAGACCTGGGCTGGGCACTGGGCAACAGCGGACAAGAGCTGTACCTGGGCATTGATGCTGGCGGAGTGAGTGGCCAGAGCACCGAACAGCTGGCAGGCAAAGCCCTGAGTGGCGGGGTTATCGGCCTGCGGGGTAACTACCGCAAGTTGCAGTACGACCTGTTTGTCGGTGCGCCGCTGTACCAGCCATCTGGCTTCAAGACCGCAGAGACAACAGCCGGGTTCAGCATGAACTTGGCGTTTTGAGGACAAGTGCTTTGACCATGACCACCTCTGAATTTCATATCGTCGCGCCCGCATTCAACTTGCCTGCTCAAAGTGATGCGGAGTCGTTTGGTTCTGTCGTGTGGCTTTTTATGCATGGAGGTCGACACAACAGCCAACCGCTGTTTGCACTAGAGCACACATTGTTGCCCGCGATTCATCTGGGGCAATACATCCTGGTGATGGATAAAAGCGCATCGAGCGGTGCTCCCCGCCCCGTGGGCTACTTGGGATGGGCCAACTTGAGCGCCGAGGCTGAGGCGCGGTATGTACAAAACCCAATCACGGGTTTGACCCGAGATGACTGGAACAGTGGCGACCGAATGTGGTTCACCGATTTTGTAGTCCCGTTCGGTCAGGTCACCAAAGTCCATGGCAGCTGGACGCCTCTGCTTGCAAACGTCAGCGGACGCTACATGTACCACCGCAGCAATGAAAGAGGTGTCCAAGTTCGCCAATTCGTTGGCGCTCGCGTCACTCCGGATACCGCACGTCAGTGGTGGGCGGAGCGCCCCATTCTGGCCGCGTAAACCGTTCAACCGTTTCACCTCAACCTTCTAAAAGGAACCATTATGAAATCCACCACTCTCGCTTTGACCGCAGCCACATTGCTGGCCAGCGCTGGCACTGCTTTTGCCCAAAACACCCAGCAAAACTTCGTAGGTCCAGCCATCGGCTTGACCGTCTCCGCAGTCCAAAACAAGGTGGACTTTGAAAGCACCGTTCCCTCCATCAATGGTCAAAACACACAAACCAATGACACAGAAGCCGCGCTGATTGCGTCCTACGGTTTTGCAATGTCGCCTGATTGGGTTGGAACGGTGGGAATTTCCTACAGCGTCAAATCGATGGACGCCGGCAAAGTGAACTACACCGCTGGCACCGCGCAATCTTTCTCCGGCACCTTCAAAGACCACTTGGCCATCTCTTTTGCACCCGGCTACCGGGTTGGCCCAAATGCATTGGTCTACGGCAAGCTGGCGTTTCACCAAGTCAAGGCTGAATACACCGACACAGCGGCTGCAGGAGGTACCAACACACACACCGGCACGGGCATCGGCCTGGGCGTTGCCTTTGCGCTCAGCCCCAAGGTAGAGCTTCGCACCGAGTATGAGATGGTCAATTTCTCCAGCGAAAAAGCCAATCTCACTACCGGCAAGCCCAAGATGTCTGGCCTGACAGTAGGCCTGCTCTACAAGTTCTAAGCACAGCCCGTTGCCCCTGACCGTCCTCAATCCCACCGCCATTCTTTGCCTCGTTTGTTATGAACCAGAACCTATTCCGTCTCGTTTTTAATGCAGCCCGAGGCCAAGTCATGGCGGTGAGTGAGGTGGCCGTTGGCAAGGGTAAAGCAGCCAGTGGCGAGCGCAGGGGACGCAATGTGATCCTGGCCCTGTTCGCCTTTGCTCTGTCGCCCTTGGCCTGGCCCCAAATCGTGGTCGATCCGAATGCTGCGGGCAACACTAAACCCCAACTTTTTCAAACCGCCAATGGCGTGATCCAGGTCAACATCCAGGCCCCTAGCGCAGCGGGGGTGAGCCGCAACGTCTACACCCAGTTTGATGTGAACGCCCAGGGCGTCATCCTCAACAATGCCACGGGCAATGTGCAAACCCAGCTGGGTGGCTGGGTGCAAAACAACGGCAACCTGGCGGCGGGTTCTGCGCGCGTCATCCTCAACGAAGTCAACTCCAACAACCCAAGCCAACTGCGCGGCTATGTGGAAGTGGCAGGGCAGCGCGCCGAGGTCATCATTGCCAACCCAGCCGGCATTGCCGTCAATGGTGGCGGCTTTATCAACGCCAGCGGCGTCACCCTGACCACCGGCGCGCCTCTCATGAATGGCGGCAACCTCGATGGCTACCGCGTGCAACGCGGCACCATCACGGTGGAGGGTACTGGGCTAGACACCAATGCAGCCGACTACACCAACATCATCGCCCGCGCGGTACAACTGAACGCCGGCGTCTGGGCCAAAGACCTCAAGGTCACCACGGGCTCCAACGACGTTAACGCCGCCAACACCAGCGCCACAGCCATTGCGGGCACAGGCACCGCACCCACCGTGGCCCTGGACGTCGCCGCATTAGGTGGTATGTATGCAGGCAAGATCACCCTGGTGGGTACCGAGGCGGGCGTGGGTGTCAATAACCGCGGGAGCATCGTGGCTCGGGGTGGCGATCTGGTACTCCAGGTTGATGGCACGCTCACCAACCGCGGCCTGATTGACGCAGGCAACGCGGGTGGTACAGCGCAATCACGCATCACCGCCACCACCATCGACAACGTAGGCACAGGTGCCATCTTTGGTGACAAAGTAGCTATCAGCGCCACCACACTCAACAACCAAGCTGAAGATATCAACGGCACGGTCACGGGCGCCACCATTGGTGCACGCACCAGCCTGAACCTTGGGGTACAGACCCTCAACAACTCCGACATGGGCCTGGACACCCCGGCCAACCCTTCGCAAAACACCACCGCCACTGCCAGCGTCAACATCTTGAGCCTGGGTGACATCAACATTGGTGGCAGCATCGATGCAACGGGCCAAGCCCAAGGCACTGCCGCCAGCATCAACAACACCTCAGCCACCATCCAGGCCGGTGGCAACGTCAGCATCAACGCCACGGCGGTCAACAATACCGACGCGCACTTTGCGTCCGTCAATGAAACCACCACCACCGCCGTCTCCGAAACCATTGGCTCCGCCGCTGCGGGCTACTACGTCAACGTGACCCAGAGGACGGTCAGCGGCCCAGTGGTGACCGCTGCATTGCCCGGCACCATCTCTGCTGCAGGCAATCTGACCATCCAGGCCAACACCATCGACAACGCCAACAGCCGCATGCTGGCTGGCGGCGCGGTCACCCTGCCGGTGGGTGTAAGTATCAACAATGCCGGTGTTACTGCCACCAAAACCACCACCACCACGGGCACAGCATATTCCCTGAGCCAAGACCGAAGCTGTCAAGTCCTATTCAAAGGCAATTGCTTGGCCTGGGGCCCTTGGTACGACGTATGGACTCCATCCGGCTATTCCAGCCCGGTCAATGAGACTGTGACTGCCGGTGCCGGAACGACGACCAGCAACGCCGGTGCGACGGCCCCTAGCACCCCAGGTGCCAGCGTCGCCAACAGCAGCCTTTTCCAGATCAGCACCAATCCAACGGCCAACTACGTGGTGGCCACCAACCCCGCTTTTACCAACTACAAGACTTGGCTGGGCAGCGACTACATCACCAGCCGCATTAACCTGGACCCCAACGTCACCCAAAAGCGCCTGGGTGACGGCTTTTACGAGCAGCGCCTCATCAACGAACAAGTGGCCCAGCTCACCGGTCGCCGTTTTCTGGGCAACTTCACCAGCGACGACCAACAATTTCGCGCACTGATGGATGCTGGCGTCACCTTTGCCACCGCATTCAACCTGCGCCCCGGCATTGCCCTGACTGCAGAGCAAATCGCACGCCTGACCAGCGACATCGTTTGGCTGCAACAAGAAACGGTGACCCTACCCGATGGCACCCAAACGGTAGCCCTGGTACCCCAAATCTATTTGAAACCCCGCACTGGTGACCTCTCCCCTAGCGGCGGCCTGATCAGCGGCGCCAGTGTCAACATCAACACCGCAGACCTCACCAACTCCGGCACCATCCTGGGCCGCAAAGTGGTGCAGATCAACGCCGACACCATCAACAACCTGGGCGGCACCATTGGCGGAGATGCTGTGGCCCTCACCGCCACGCAAGACATCAACAATACAGGCGGCACCATCACCGCCCAAGACAAGCTCACCCTGCAAGCCGGACGCGACATCAACAACACGTCCACCACGGCCACCGCCAGTACGGGCGACAGCCGCAACGGCATCACCAACACCACGGTAGACCGCGTAGCCGGCTTGTACGTTACCGGTGACAACGGCGTCTTGCTTGCCAGTGCCGGGCGCGACATCAACCTGGTCGCAAGCGTCGTCAAGAACAGCGGGGCCCATAGCGACCGGGGTGGCCAAACCACGCTGGTAGCGCAAAATGACATCAACCTCTCCACCCTGCAGACCCGCCAGACCAACAACCTGGAGCGAGACGCAGGCAACTTCCGCCGTGCCACCAGCACCGCAGAGGCTGGCAGCAGCGTTGAGGGTGCGGGCAACGTCACGCTCTCTGCAGGTAACGATGTCAATGCCCGCGCAGCCAAGATCGGAGCTGGCAAAGAACTGGATGTAGCCGCCGCCAACAACATCATCCTGCAGGCCGGGCAGGCCACCACCAACGTGGACCAGATGGCCAGCGCATCGGGCAAAGACCTGTTCTTCACCAGCAGCATCCAAACCCGCCGCCAGGAGCAAAGTGCAACCGCCCAGGTCAGCAGCTTGAGCGGCCAGAGCACCAAAGTCGTCGCAGACAACACGCTGGCCAGCATTGGCGCCAAGCTGGAGGCCACGGGTGTAGACACGGGCACGGGCACCCTGCGTGTAGAGGGCAAGAACAACACCCTGCTGTATGAGGTGCAAAACTTCAGCCAGACCAGCGTCACCACCCAGACCAAAACTGGCTTGGGCGTGATGTTCGACCCGCTGGGCATTGGACCGGATTTGGAAAACAAGACAGTGACCGACGCCCGGGCCACCAGCACCGCCATCGGCACCAAGCTGGTTTCTACGCAGAAAATTGAGATTGGCGTGGGCAACAAGACGGAGCTGCGCGGCGCCGAGGTAGAGGCACCCCAGATTGCTTTCGTTCAGACGGACCCGAGCAAGGCCGGAGAACTGATCTTGGGCGGCAGCACCAACACCACCCAGACCAGCCATACAGAAAAAACAGAAACCGCTGGCGTCTACCAGGAAATGAAGGGCAATGGCTCTACGGTGGAGACACTGAACCAGACCATCCTCAAGGGCAATGTGGCGTTTGACAGTGCCTTGAAGATCACGGTGCAAATCCCCGACACCAAGGGCGGCCAGGCACTCAAGAGCCAGATCAATGCACTGGTGACCCAGGGCAATGGCGTTGGGCTGGACTACCTCAATGCTTTGGCCAACAACCCCAATGTGAAGTGGGACCAAGTAGCCCTTGCCCATGAGAAATGGAGCTACGACCAGGCAGGACTGACCGGGGCCGGTGCTGCGCTGCTGACTATTGTGGTGACCTACTTCACCGCAGGCATGGGAACGGCTGCCGTGGGCGGCACCGCAGCCACGGCCACCAGTGCTGCCACCGTCATGGGCAGCACCACTCTGGCTACTGCTGTCAACGCCGGCTTCTCTGCCCTGGCCAGCCAAGCGGCTGTGGCCATGGTCAACAACAAGGGCGACATTGGCAAGACGCTGGAGCAGCTGGGCAAGGAAGAGAGCATCAAGGGCTTGTTGACCACCATGGTGACAGCGGGAGCGTTGGACAAGCTCAATGCCAGCTACTTCAAGGGTGTGGATGCCAAGAGCAGCTTCTTCGACCGGCTCCAGAAGAACGTAACGAACAACCTGGCGACTGACATGGTGAACAGTGCGCTGGCGGGCAAGCCGTTTGATGAGAAGACGTTTGCAAACTCCCTCAAAGGAGCGCTGATATCGACCGGGAATGCGCAAGGTGCATTTGCGATTGGCAGCGCTGATTTGGATGCATTTACTAATAAGCTGGCGCACGCCGCCTTGGGTTGTGCTGGTGGGGTAGCAATGGGCGGAAGCTGCAATGCGGGTGCCGTGGGTGCAGTCGTTGGAGAACTGGTTTCTGAATACATCAACCCCACTGCAAACCCAGCACTGTCGGAAAAAACAATAGGCTACGCCAAGATACTGGCGGCTGTAGCGGGTGTGGTGGTTGGTGGCGGTGGCGATAACGCAGTGGATGTAAATGTTGCAGCCACGGCGGGGGCGAATGCGGCGGAAAACAACCATATGCTGCACCCGCCAGAAACACGACTGGCCAAGCGTTTGGCAGCCAGCGCCACCATCAAGAAACCTGATGGCAGCGCCTACACGGCAGAAGAAATCCAGGAACAAATGCGCCTGATGGGCAACAAAGTATCCAAACAAGCACCCAACAAAGCTACCGTGCTGATTGGAAACGAAGCCATCGTTAACAGCGTGAAAGAGGACCCCGGCTTGCCCAAAGCCATCGCTGGCAACACGGCCGTGGAGAATCTAGGCAAACCCAACGCAGCACTGCAAAAGTACATCATCGACAATACCGCAGGCGAATTAGGCTGGATACCGGATTCATCACCTTACATTGCCAGCGTGCCTTTGGATCAACCCATAGCCAAAGCTACGCCGGTAGGCGGGACGACATCGTGTGCCAATGGCGATACTGCCTGTATCACCGGCATCGGGCAGCAGCAAAATGCGCCTCTGACCCAGCAAGCCCGAAATGCCATTGCAGATGGCGCAAGCGGACTGAGCAGGCAAGCAGGCGTGGTGGCTGCCACTGCGACGACCGTGACAACTGTCGCGCCGCCTCAAGTGAAACCAGTTTCCGGGGCTGTGGCAGTGGGAGCGACGGTGATTGGAGTGGGGGCGGATGCGGTGGAGCAGTTGGTGAGGCCGGATATGGGTCAGACTGCCACAAATAGTGCATCACTTATTGTCCAAACGGTTGTTGAACACGTGCCGAATGCAAATCTAGTTGCGCCGATAACCAACGAGCTTGTTGAGTCTTGGAAAGCATCAGGCTCCTCACTTAAGTTGCAAGAATGGATTAACGCGAAGTTTGGAGAGAAAAAATGAACTTGCTCAAAAGGTACGTGATGCGCGATGGGAATTTGACACTAATCGGGGCAATTGCATTAGTTTCCATGGGCTTTGGAATTGCATATGTTGCACTTGAATATTTACCTAGTCCACTATTGAAAGCGATAGGGATGGCGCTGGGACTGGCTCTTGCTGCAATTGGCGGATTCAGCGGGCGGGCCAAAGCACTTGATTTAAAGCCCTTCACCAACGACCCCCTAGGCTGGCGCAAAGCCAAGAAGAGCTACCAAAACGACTCAGAACCTCATGCAGAAAAGACTAGTGATAAAACTAGCCTTTAGCACTGCTCCTGATTTAGTAGCAGAAGCCGCTTCCTGAGTAACTACACCAGCGACATCGTCCGACCTGTACGTTATCGAAATGAAAATATCTGATTTAGTAGAGTCCTCTGGTTGGTTAAAACGTCGATGGAGCTACGTTTTCTCATTCGGAGGCCTATTTTTGGCAATCGCTCCATGGTTTCTAGAAATTCATGTTGGCTACTGCTTGTTGTTAACCCTCATCGGGTCAGCCATTAGCCTGATTGGGTCATATGAATCAAAAGCAAAGCAATTTGGTTTTCAGGCACCTTTCACCAACGACCCCCTAGGCTGGCGCAAAGCCAAGAAGAGCTACCAAAACGAGACCAACGCTCACGAAGAAAAGCCTAGTGATAAGACTGGCCTCTAGCGCACATGGAGTATGCGCCAGTAGCTCCTAAATCAATAGCGAATCGACATTCCCTGCCAGACCAGCGATGTGGGTAGCAAGGTGCCACCAGCAAGTTCGGTTCCCAGTTGCTCAAGAACGTGACCAACAACCTGGCCAGCAGTGCCATGGATGCGGCTCTCAATGGCAAGTCGTTTGATGAAAAGCCGTTTGCAAACTCCCTCAAAGGAGCGCTGATATCGACCGGGAATGCGCAAGGTGCATTTGCGATTGGCAGCGCTGATTTGGATGCATTTACTAATAAGCTGGCGCACGCCGCCTTGGGCTGTGCTGGTGGGGTAGCAATGGGCGGAAGCTGCAATGCGGGTAGCACCCCAAACAACGCCGGTTACCCCACGTCTATGCCGCCGTGCGCCCCGGCGACCTCAACGCCACGGGTGGTCTGCTCAGTGGCAACACGGTAGCCATCAACAGCACCGGCGAAGTGCGAAACGGCGGCACCATCCTGGGCCGCACCGTGCTGGAGATCAACGCCAACACTATCAACAACCTGGGCGACCAAATCGCGGCCGACGATGTGAAGCTCACCGCCAGACAAGACATCAACGTCACCGGCGGCAGCGTGATTGGCCAAAACAGCCTGAGTGCCTTGGCTGACAAAGACATCAATGTCACCAGCACCACCGCCAGCACACAGGGCGGCAGCGGCAACTACACCTACAGCCGCAGCGGGCTAGACCGCATGGCCGGCCTGTATGTGGCGGGCCCTGGCACCCTGCTGGCCAGCGCGGGCAACGACCTCAACATCATCGGCGCCACCATCCAGAGTGCGGGTAACACCCAACTGAGTGCAGGCAACACCGTCAACCTGGGCACCCTGCAGACCAGCCAGAGCAACAACGTAGGCGCAGGTGATGCCAAGAACCACCTGCTCACCAGCCAGACCAGCGATGTAGGCAGCACCGTTAAAGCAGGCCAAGCCCTCACCATCAGCGCCGGACAGAACGTCATCGCCAAGGCCGCTAACCTGCAAGCCCAAGGCGATGTAGCCATCGCAGCCCAAGGCACCGTACTGCTCAACGCAGGCCAAACCCGCTCCAGCTATGACGCGGTGCTCACCAAGTCCAGCTCCGACCTCATCAGCAGCACCACCACCCGCACCCAAACCCAGGCCAGTGCCGCCACGGCGCAGGTCAGCAAGGTGCAGGGCCAGAACGTCAACATCGTTGCCGGGCAAAACCTCATCAGCGTGGGCACCCAGTTCAAGGGCACCGACAGCCTGCGCGTAGAAGGCAAAGACACCAGCACCTTCTACGCCGCCACCAACGTCCACCAAAGCACCACCACTGTCCAGAGCACCACCACGCTGAGTGGTTTGGCCGCCCTGGGCGACCACCTGGGCCTGTCGCAGCTGGTGCCGCTGGAGAAGAAAGAAAGCTCCGACGCAATAGCCACCAGCACCAGCATAGGCACCCGCCTCCTATCGGATAAGAAAATTGAGATTGGCGTGGGCAACAAGACCGAGCTGCAAGGCGCTAAGGTAGAAGCCCAGCAGATTGCGTTTGTTCAGACTGACCCCAACAAGACAGGTGACACGAGGGGCCTGAGTATTCAGGTTGACCTGACCATCTGTTCCGGGGATTGCTGACCACCAACAGCGAACTTTCTTGTGTTGACCAGAGTTAGTTGCTGCGCAGGCGCGCAACGTCAACTATGGGCCAGGAACATTCATTAGAGAATGGCTGCTGTCAAGTCGCTCGATGTACTGCACAAATGATTGATCAATGCGCTTGCTGTGATGCATAGCGACTCGGCGATTGCCCGACATGGCGGCTGAAGGCCACGCTGAAGGTGCTGGTGGACCCATAGCCTACGCGCTCGGCCACGGCAGATACGCCCAGGCCTTCCCGGCGCAACAGGTCTTTGGCAATTTCCATACGCCAAGACAGCAGGTATTCCATCGGCGCGACCCCGAGCGTCCGGGTAAAGCGGTCGAAGAAGGCCGAGCGGGATAGCGCCGCTTCATGGGCCAGTTCTCCTACCGTCCAAGCATGGTCTACCCGGGCATGCAGCTCCTTCAGGGCGGGTGCTAGCCGTTCATCACCCAAACCGCGCAACAGCCCTGGTGGCGCGCTGCCTGTAGTGGTAGAGCGCATCGCTTCCAGTAGCATCATCCCAATGAGCCGCGAGAGCATGAATTCGCTGCCAGGCTTCTGTTCCATGTACTCCTCACCCAACATTTGAACCAGCTGTGCCAGGCGAGCCGAGTCTTGAACGTGCACTACTGCGGGCAGCAAGGAGACCAGCAGCTTTGGGTCTGCGTTGTCGAACAAGAATGCGCCGCCCAATGAACGCATGTCTGGCTGGCCACCTTGCGCGCCGTAACGCTTCTCTTCTGCGCCGGCCGACATGGTTTTGGGATCAATGTGCACGCAGGGCGCAGGGTTGGCACTGGAGATAGTGAAGGGGGGCGTGCTGGGCAGCAGGACGAAGTCGCCCGCACGTATGGAGATGGGCTCGTGACCGTCGACCGCGAGCAGGCAACTGCCCTCCAACATGATGCAAAAACTGGGCTGACCGTACTCGGAATACCGAATGGCCCAGTCCCCCTTGCCGCTGATGAGGTTGGCAAACACGGCATGGGGCTGCAGCAGCCTGACGACTTCGGTCAATGGATCGCTCATCGTGATGTCTGGACGATTGTTGAACAAAAATTCACTCTATCACGCAGAAAGTCCGAGACGGTTGCTTGGGTGTTAGTACACAGCCAGTTGCGCCGCCTTGATGCCCGCAAGTGCCTGTACCGCAGCCTTGTATCCTGCCGCGATGGCTTGTTCCTGCTCGTCTTTGGCCGACATACCCGACACGCTGACCTGCGGTGCAATGAGGATGTCTGCCTCTGCCATTTCCGGCGCCGCCACCGCGCAGCTCTGCACCCGCATGACGCGCAGCAGAACCGATGGAATGGCCAAGCCGGCGCTGGCAGGTCCAGCGCAATAAATGTCGACGGCAATCACGAAGTCGGCCCCTATGGCGCGTGCAAACCGCACGGGCACCAAGCTGCTGATGCCGCCATCCACCAGGTGCCCATTATGGTAGGCCACAGGGACCGTGGGCCCTGGCACCGCTGCGGACGCCTGCACGGCGGGGCCCGCCTGGCCCCGGTCCAGCAACACGGCCTGGCCGCTGTCTAGGTCAGTAGCCACCGCTGCAAACCTTCGTGGAAACTTTTCCATGGGCACGTGAGAGGTCATGGTATTGACCCAGCTGGCAATGTTGTCGCCACGCATGAGCCCGCTTTTGCTGAAGGTGAAATCAATCAATGAGGAGAGCTTCACCTCGCGTGCGATGGATTCAATCTGTCGGGCTGGGAGCCCACTCGCATAGGCTGCACCGACCACCGCACCGGCAGAGGTTCCCACCACGATGTCGGGCTCAATGCCAGCTTCATCCAAGGCGCGCAACACGCCCAGATGTGCAAAACCGCGCAAACCGCCACCACCCAGCACCAAGGCGATGCTGGGCTTGCCCGTTGTCACTGGCGTACGAAACGTAGTGCTCTGGACATCTGCAAGGGTGCGGGGTGCTAGGTCGGCGTGCGTAGCGCGGCTGCTGGCACAGCCGGCCAGGCTGAGTGATGCCAACAGAGCTACGCTGATGGCCCCCAGGTACATGGTGTTGAAGTGGTTCATGGCGGCCTCTGTGCTTATGCGCGCCGGGCGTTGGCCAGCGCAATGGCGTCTGCGCCCGCTGCAAAGTGCAGCCGCGGCGATGTGTCGTGCGCGGCTTCCCACACTACCTCCGCCACATCTTGTGCCGTGGTGACCGGGCCAGGGGTGGCGAATGCAGCAAAGATTGGCTCTGCAAATGGCATGTAGGCTGCAGGAATGAGCCCTTGCATGCGGTCACCGCCGTTTTCGGTAAAGCGGGTACCGGGGCCGTAGCCCGGTTCGACCAGCTTGATCCGAATGTTGAAGGCGGCGAGTTCGTGCGCGACAGAGCCGGTGAGCCCATCGATCGCCGTTTTGCTGGCGGTGTACGCGCTTGCCAATGGGAACGATGCCAGTGTGGTACTCGACGTAACGTTCACGATGGCACCAGCCTGACGCTGCCGGAACTGCGGAATGACGGCTTGCATCATCGCCATGACGCCAAAGGTGTTGGTCTCGAACAGTTCGCGGACCGTCGACAAGGGCGTTGCTTCCAATGCACCGATGGCGCCGATGCCGGCATTGTTGACCAGCAGGTCGATCGGACCAGCGGCCTTCACCGTTGCGGCGATGCTTTCAGGCTGGGTGACATCGAGTGCAAGGACGTGCATGCGATCCGATGCAGGCAGGATGCCTGCTTGCGGCCTGCGCATGGTGGCAATGACATTCCAGCCCTTGGCGTGGAAGTACAAGGCGGTTTGCAGGCCGTAGCCAGACGAGCAGCCGGTGATGAGGACGGTTTTCATGGAATTTCCTATGGGTTGGTTGCGATGGGGTGAACGATACGCAGACCAAGCCGAATGCACTACGCCCTAAAGTCCATGAAGTTTTAGCCAAAGTCCTTTTAAAAGTTGAATTTTCTAAGCAATCATTGATCGTGTGGGATGACGAAGACTGTCAGGATAGGAGCTGCTGATAAATCAGTCAGGTTTGCACCACCGGACTCGGAAACTTGAAGTTCCGATTGGGGGCGAATATCGCCTCTGGGTCGAGGCTGTGTGGAAACGCCAATTAGTTTCCATTCAAAGGTAGTTGTCGGTAATC
>NZ_PTQY01000011.1 GCF_002943465.1 Rhodoferax sp. TS-BS-61-7 | reverse complement strand
AATTATTCACAGGCACAGTTGAATGCAATTGCGAGAAAACTAAATGAACGCCCAAGGAAAACTCTAAACTACGAAACGCCTGCTGAAAGATTCAGCCAACTTGTTGCGTTGACCGGTTGAATCCAAGCCGCAAAGCGGCCGTGACGCACAGTAGTCCGTCTTTTGTCAGAGTACCAAATACCTCACCCACAGAGCTGGGGGAATGGCCCCCCGCCGATTTCTGGGCGTTTGACAGTATGAGGCGGGGGGCCATTCCCCCAGCTCTGCGCCCACACCTCACACCACAGCACGGACGCTATCAATTAAATAGCTGCTAGCGCATACGCCAAAAGGGCTACAGCCCGATTTGGCATAAAAACGCTTAGCCTCTACGCAAATCCCGCGTAAACGGAAACTCTTTGCTGCCCGCCACGTTGATGGTGGCCGGTGGCACCACCAGCTTGCCCGGCGTGTGCCCCATGGCGGCGAAGCGGGAGAGGCGGCGGCTTTCGGCTTCGTAGCCGTTGACCGGGAAGGTCTCGTAGTTGAGCCCGCCGGGGTGGGTGACAAAGTACTGGCAGCCGCCCAAGGACCGCTTCATCCAGGTGTCCACGATGTCAAACGTCAGCGGGGCGTGCATGCCAATGGTGGGGTGCAGGCTGCTGGGTGGGTTCCAAGCCTTGTAGCGCACGGCGGCCACAAACTCACCCACGGTGCCGGTGCTCTGCATGGGCAGGGCCTGGCCGTTGCAGGTGACCACATAGCGGCTTTCGTTCAGGCCCGTCACGCTCACCTCGATGCGCTCCAGGCTCGAATCCACATAACGCGCGGTGCCACCGGCGGAGCTTTCCTCGCCCATCACATGCCAGGGCTCCAGTGCGTTGCGCAGCGTCAGCTCCACACCCGCGGCCTTGACTGCGCCGATCAGCGGGAAGCGGAACTCGTAGTGCGGCGCAAACCAGCTGGTGTCAAACGCGTAACCCGCCATGTTCATGTCGGCAATCACATCGTCAAAGTCCATCTTGATAAACGTGGGCAGCATGTAGCGGTCGTGCAGCTCAGTGCCCCAGCGGGTCACCGGCGCCTTGTACGGCGTCTTCCAGAAACGGGCCACCAGGGCGCGCAGCAGCAGCTGCTGCACGCTGCTCATATGCGGGTGCGGCGGCATCTCAAACGCGCGCAATTCCAGCAGGCCCAGGCGGCCCGTGGCCGAGTCAGGCGAGTACATCTTGTCGATGGAAAACTCGCTGCGGTGGGTGTTGCCGGTCACGTCGATCAGGATGTTGCGCAGCGTGCGGTCCACCAGCCACGGGGGCATGGTCTGGCCATACAGCTCGCGGTTTTTGTAGATCTGCTCGATGGCGATTTCCAGCTCGTAGAGCTGGTCGTTGCGCGCTTCGTCCACACGCGGGGCCTGGCTGGTGGGGCCGACAAACATGCCACTGAACAAATAGCTGAGCGACGGGTGGTTGTGCCAGTACAGCAGCAGGCTGGCCAGCAGCTCGGGCTTGCGCAAAAACGGGCTGTCGGCAGGTGTGGCGCCGCCCATCACAAAGTGGTTGCCACCACCGGTGCCGGTGTGGCGGCCATCGGTCATGAACTTCTCAGCCGACAAGCGCGACTCGAACGCCGCGTTGTACAAAAACTCGGTGTTGTAGACCAGCTCTTTCCAGTTGGTGACCGGGTGAATGTTCACCTCGATCACACCGGGGTCGGGCGTGACTTGCAAGAGCTTCAAGCGCGGGTCGCGTGGGGGCGGGTAGCCCTCCAGCACGATTTGCATCTTCAGCTCGGTGGCGGTGGCCTCGATGGCGGCCAGCAGGTCCAGGTAGTCTTCCAGGCGCTCCAGCGGCGGCATGAAGATGTACAGCACGCCGGACTTTTCACCCACGGCTTCGGCCTTGGGGCCACTGGCGCGGCGCGGGTCGCGCACTTCCACACACAGTGCGGTGCGGGTGATCCAGTGGGCGGACTCGAAGCGGCTGGGCGCTTCAGCGTAGCGGGCGGGCTCGGGCTGCAGGGGGCTTTGCGCGTTGGCGGCCACGGCGCTGACAGCCGGGCCCTTGGCGGTTTGCATTTTGCGGCTGGCCTCGGCCGTGGCCAGGTTGCCCGCCAGGTAGGGCAGGCCGCTGGGCGACACGCTGCCGCTGGGGGTGGTGGCCCTGCCTGGCGCACCGCTTGCACCGGGTGCATAACGCGCGGCAAAACTGGTGTGGGGCGGCAACTGGCCGCGCGCTACCGTTGGGTCGCGCTCCACCAGGTAGGGAAAGTCTCCCTCGCTGACCCAGGGCAGCGAGTCCAGCGGCAGGCGCAGGCCCATGGGCGAGTCGCCGGGCATGAGGTACATGCGTTCGTCGCGGAAGAACCAGGGGCCGGTGGTCCACTCCGGGCCGCTGAGGCCGGGGTTGCCGCTGGTGCCCACCTTGAGCGGCAGCACGTAGCCCACCACGGAGTCCAGCTTCTGGCTGAAGACGCGGCGCAGGCGGGCGCGCTCCATCTCGTCGTCGAGTTTGGAGGTGAAGGGGTCCACATTGACTGGCAGGCGGCGTTCGCGCCACAGGTAGTACCAGGTGTCCTCGTAACCAGCTTGCACGTACTTGTCGGTCAGACCCAGCTTGCCGGCCAGCGTGCGGATGAAGTAACCCGCGTCTTCGGCCGAGTAGTGGGTGGGGGTACGTTCGTCGGTGAACAGGGCCGGGTTGTTCCAGACTTTTTGTTTGTCGGCGCGCCAGTAGATGTTGAGCGCCCAGCGCGGCAGTTGTTCGCCGGGGTACCACTTGCCCTGGCCAAAGTGCAGAAAGCCGCCCTGGCCGTATTCGTTGCGCAGCTTGTGCACCAGCTCGGTGGCAAAGCCGCGTTTGGTGGGGCCCAGGGCGTCGGTGTTCCACTCGGGCGCATCGCGGTCGTTCACCGCCACAAAGGTGGGCTCGCCACCCATGGTCAGGCGCACATCGCCGGCTAGCAGGTCGGCGTCCACCTGGTCACCCAGTTTCATCACCGAAGCCCACTGCTCAGGCGCGTAGGGTTTGGTGACCCGGGGCGATTCGTAAATGCGGGTGACCTGCATGTGGTGGCTGAACTCCACCTCACATTCGTCCACACCACCTTCGATGGGCGCGGCACCGCTGGGCTGCGGCGTGCAGGCCAGGGGAATATGGCCTTCGCCAGCCAGCAGGCCGCTGGTCGCGTCCAGGCCAATCCAGCCGGCGCCGGGCAAATATACCTCGCACCAGGCGTGCAGGTCGGTGAAGTCGACCTCGGTGCCGCTGGGGCCGTCGAGTGACTTCACATCGGGGGCGAGTTGGATTAGGTAGCCCGACACAAACCGTGCGGCCAGCCCGCAGTTGCGCAGCAATTGCACCAGCAGCCAGGCCGAGTCGCGGCAGGAGCCGGAACCCAGCTCTAGTGTTTCTTCCGGCGTTTGCACACCGGGTTCCATGCGGATGGTGTAGTCCACCGACTTGTGCACCATGGTGTTGAGGTCCACCAGGAAAATTACGCTGCGGCGCTTGGTGCGGTCGATCTTGTCCAGGTAGGCCTGCACCAGCGGGGTGACCGGGTCGGCGGCCAGGTAGGGCAGCAGCTCCTGCTTCAGCTCGGGCGCGTAGGTGAAAGGAAACTCCTCGGCCTCGGGCTCCAGAAAGAAGTCAAACGGGTTGTAGACCGCCATCTCCACCACCAGGTCTACGGTGACCTTGAACTGGGTGGTTTTGTCGGGGAACACCAGGCGGCCCTGGTAGTTGGCAAACGGGTCTTGCTGCCAGTTGATGAAGTGGGTGCTGGGCTCGACCTTGAGGGAGTAGGACACCACCTTGCTGCGGCAGTGGGGGGCGGGACGCAGCCGGATGACTTGGGGGCCGAGATTGACCAGGCGGTCGTAGGTGTAGTGGGTGACGTGGTTCAGCGCTGCGTGAATGGACATGGGCCGTTCTCTCGGTAATCTCACACTGGGATGCCGGTGCAGCGGTTGCCACACTGGCTCCATACTAACAATCGGGTTTGACGCAGGGCTTCAAGCAAGTCCCGCGCCATGCGCTGGAGCCCACGGAGGGCGGGTTAGCATGGCGCCATGTTCTCTGCCGCCCACCGCACCAGCGCGTGGCCCCGCACGGTGTTTGCGGTGCTGCTGGGCTGGGTGTTGGGGGCGGCGTGGCAGCTGCAGCAGGCGGCATTGTGGCCGCTCTGGATTTATATGCTTTTTGTGCTGCTAGCCACCGTGGTGTATGCGCAAGCAGCTCCTGAAAATATAGCAAAAATGGTGCGCCACTCGGCATCTGCCGGTGTGGCGGCGGTGCTGGTGCTGCTGGCTGGCATGGCGCTGGGCTGGGGCAGCACCGGGGTGCGGGCGGTGCTGTTTGCCAGCACGGCGCTGGCCCCGGCCCTGGAGGGGCGCGACCTGCGCGTGACCGGCGTGGTGGAGGGCCTGCCGCAGAGCACGGAGGCCGGACTGCGCTTCACGCTGCGGGTGGAGCAGGCGCTGCTGGACGGGCAGGCGGTGGCCGTGCCCACGCGCATGGCGGTGGCCTGGTATGCCAGTGGTTACGCGCTGCTGGGCGAACAAACCGGCCTGCAACGTGTGCCGGCCCCGCTGCAGGCGGGCGAGCGCTGGCAACTGACCCTGCGGGCCCGGGCGCCGCATGGCAGCATGAATCCACACGGGTTTGACTACGAGCTGTGGCTGTGGGAACAAGGCCTGCAGGCCAGCGCCTATGTGCGCGCCGGCCCCAAAGACCCCGAACCCCAGCGTCTGGGCCAGACCTGGCAGGCCCCGGTGGCGCTGGCCCGCCAGGCGCTGCGTGACCGCATGCTGGCGTCGGTGCAAGACCGGCGTGCCGCTGGCCTGTTGGCCGCGCTGGTGGTGGGTGACCAGGCCGCGGTGGAGCGCAGTGACTGGGATGTGTTCCGCGCCACCGGTGTGGCCCACCTCATCAGCATTTCTGGCCTGCACATCACCATGTTTGCCTGGGGCGCGGCCTTGCTGACCGGTGCCGTGTGGCGGCGCTCGCGCCGCCTGTGCCTGGCCTTGCCCGCACCGTCGGCCGCATTGCTGGGCGGGCTGCTGCTGGCCTGTGGCTACGCGGTGCTGGCCGGCTGGGGTGTGCCTGCGCAGCGCACCTGCCTGATGCTGGCCACTATCACCGTGCTGCGCCTGGCAGGAGCCCGCTGGCCCTGGCCGCTGGTGTGGATGTTGGCTTGCGCCGCCGTGGTGGCGCTGGACCCTTGGGCGCTGCTGCAGCCGGGGTTCTGGCTCAGTTTTGTGGCGGTGGGGGTGTTGTTTGCTACAGATTCAGGAGCTGCTCGCGCATATTCCACGGGGGTTAGGGGTCGATTTGGCTTAAAACTCTGGCATTTGCTGCGGGAGCAGTGGGTGATCACGTTGGCGCTGGCGCCTTTGAGTCTTTTGTTGTTCGGCCAGCTGTCGATCGTGGGCTTGGTGGCCAATCTGCTGGCTATTCCCTGGGTCACCTTGCTGCTCACGCCGCTGGCGCTACTGGGCGTGGTGGTGCCAGTGGTTTGGGGGCTGGCTGCGCAGGCTACCGATCTGCTGTGGTGGTGGCTGAGCGCGTTGGCCACCTGGCCCGGCGCCACGCTTACCTGGCCCTTGCCCCCGTTGGGTTGGGGGCTGTTGGCGGTGGGTGGCGGGCTGTTGTGTGTGCTGCCCGTGCCCTGGCATTTGCGCGCCCTGGGCCTGCCGCTGCTGTTGCCCTTGTTGCTGTGGCGCCCTGCGCTGCCAGCGCCCGGTGCATTTGAGCTGCTGGCGGCCGATGTGGGGCAGGGCAATGCAGTGCTGGTGCGCACGGCCCGGCATGCGCTGTTGTTTGACGCCGGCCCACGCTACAGCCTGGAGAGTGATGCGGGCCACCGCGTGTTGGTGCCGCTGTTGAAAGCGCTGGACGTGACGCTGGACACCGTGGTGCTGAGCCACCGTGACACTGACCACGTGGGTGGCGCGGCCGCCGTGCTGGCCATGCAGCCACAGGCCGCCTTGCTGAGTTCTATCGAACCCGGCCACCCGCTGCAGCAGCTGCGCCCAGCGCAACGCTGCGAGGCGGGCCAGCGCTGGGTGTGGGATGGGGTGCCATTTGAGGTGTTGCACCCGCAAGTGGCGGACTACGCGCAGCCCGCTAAACCGAATGCCCTGTCGTGTGTGCTGCGTATTGGCACGGGCGCCCACAGCGCGCTGCTGGTGGGGGACATTGAGGCTGCACAAGAGGCACGCTTGGTACAAGCCTGGCAGGGCACGGACCACCTGCGCGCAGCCGTGTTGCTGGTGCCGCACCACGGCAGCAAAACATCGAGCACGCCCGAATTTCTGCAGGCCGTGCAGCCGCAGTGGGCGCTGGTGCAGGCGGGTTACCGCAACCGCTTTGGCCACCCGGCGCCACCCGTGCTGGCGCGTTACGCCGAGGCGCGCACCCATTTGGTGTCATCGCCCCGATGTGGTGCTATGCGCTGGCGCTCAGCGCAGCCCCAAAATGTGGCGTGCACACGAGAGGATGAGCGCCGGTACTGGCACCATCTTGTGCCATAGTGGTGCATGCGCGAGCGATGGGGGCTGTGGCACTAAGCTTGCATACGGTGTGATCAGAGAGGTCTTTTATGCGGAAATTCGACGAGATGTACACCCAGCTTCCCTACGAGTTTTTCACTCATGGTGAGCAGATACGAGACCACTACAAAATTTACGACGAATGGCTGGCCCGCCAACCCGGCGACATGATGGCCAAACGCCGTGAAGAAGCGGAGATGATCTTCCGCCGCGTGGGCATCACCTTTGCCGTCTACGGCGAGAAGGACGAAGACGGCGCCGGCACCGAGCGTCTCATCCCGTTTGACCTGATTCCCCGCATCATCCCGGCGCACGAATGGTCCAGCATGGAAAAGGGCCTGACGCAGCGTGTTACTGCGCTGAACCGCTTCATCCACGACATTTACCACGACCAAGAGATTCTGAAAGCCGGCATCGTGCCGCGCGAACAGATTGAAGGCAACGCCCAGTACCGGCCCGAGATGGTGGGTGTGGACGTGCCCAATGGCATTTATTCACAAATCAGCGGCATCGACATCGTGCGAGCGCCAGATGCCAAGGGCAATGGCGAGTACTACGTGCTGGAAGACAACCTGCGCGTGCCCAGCGGCGTGAGTTACATGCTGGAAGACCGCAAGATGATGATGCGGCTGTTCCCCGACCTGTTCAGCGCGCACCGCGTGGCCCCTATCGCCCACTACCCCGACCTGTTGCTGGAAACCCTGCGCGCCAGCAGCCCGGCCACCACGGCCGAACCTACGGTGGTGGTGCTCACGCCCGGCATGTACAACAGCGCCTACTTCGAACACGCCTTCCTGGCGCAGCAGATGGGTGTGGAGCTAGTCGAGGGACAAGACCTGTTTGTCAAAGACAACTTTGTGTACATGCGCACCACGCGCGGCCCGCGCCGGGTGGACGTGATCTACCGCCGCGTGGACGATGACTTTTTGGACCCCACGGTGTTCCGCCCCACGTCCACGCTGGGCTGTGCGGGGCTGTTGGGTGCCTACAAGGCGGGCAACGTGACCATCTGCAACGCGGTGGGTACCGGCATTGCGGACGACAAGTCCATCTACCCCTATGTGCCCAAGATGATCGAGTTCTATTTGGGCGAAAAACCCATCCTGAACAACGTGCCCACCTACATGTGCCGCAACAAGGACGACCTGGCTTACACGCTGGCCAACCTGAAAGACCTGGTGGTGAAAGAGGTGCACGGCGCCGGTGGTTACGGCATGTTGGTGGGCCCCGCGGCCACCAAGGCCGAGATTGAAGACTTCCGCAAAGCGGTGGAGGCCAACCCCAGTGGTTACATCGCCCAGCCCACACTCAGTTTGTCCAGCTGCCCCACGTTTGTGGAGAGTGGCATTGCGCCGCGCCACATCGACCTGCGCCCCTATGTGTTGTCGGGCAAGACGGTGCAGATGGTGCCCGGTGGCCTGACGCGTGTGGCGCTGAAAGACGGCTCGCTGGTGGTCAACAGCAGCCAGGGCGGCGGCACCAAGGACACCTGGATTCTGGAAGACGATGCGCCGTCTGTGGCCACCGCAACCCAGACCCAAACCCAAAAACAATAAGCGAACTGCGGAGGATTTTTTATGCTGTCAAGAACCGCCGACCACCTGTTCTGGATGTCCCGCTACACCGAGCGGGCTGAGAACACTGCGCGCATGCTGGACGTGAACTACCAGACCTCGCTGCTGCCGCAATCCGAAGCAGTGGCCCAGCTCGGCTGGCAGGGTTTGTTGTCCATCAGCGAGCTGCTGTATTCGTACAAAGAGCGCCATGGTGAGATCCAGGCGCGCGAGGTGATGGACTTCATGGTGAAGGACGAGGACAACCCGTCTTCCATCATGTCCTGCCTGAGCGCGGCGCGTGAAAACGCCCGTGCGGTGCGCGGCGCACTCACCACCGAGGTGTGGGAAACGCAAAACACCACCTGGCTCGAAGTCAAACGCATGATCAAAACGGGCGAGTTTGAAAAAGACCCGGCCCAGTTTTTTGAGTGGGTGAAGTTCCGCTCGCACCTGTCACGCGGCGTGACCGTGGGCACCATGCTGATGGACGAGGCCTTGTTTTTTATGCGCATGGGCACCTTCCTGGAGCGGGCCGACAACACGGCGCGCCTGGTGGATGTGAAGTTCCATGCGGTACAAAGCGACTTTTTTGGCGCCGCCAGCGAGAAGGACCAAGAGTACGACTTCTACCACTGGAGCGCGATTTTGCGCAGCGTCTCGGGTTTCGAGGTCTACCGCAAGGTCTACCGCGACGTCATCAAACCCGAGCGTGTGGCAGAGCTGCTCATCCTCAAGCCCGACATGCCGCGTTCGCTGCACGCCAGCCTCAACGAAGTGGTGAACAACCTGCGCCTGGTGGCCAGCGACCCCGGCAGCGAAACCCTGCGCCGCGCTGGCAAGTTGCGCGCCGAGCTGCAGTTTGGCCGCATCGACGAAATTTTGGCCACCGGCCTGCACGCCTACCTCACGCAGTTTTTGGACCGTGTGAACGACCTGGGCGCCCACATCAGCCGCGAGTATTTGGTGCCGGTGACCTGACGCGTTGCAGCAGGGTAAACGCGGCCCCCCAATAGGCCTGGATTCCGCCTCGCAGGGGCTGGTTTTCAGCATAATGTCTTCAACGAGGAGACAGCATGCGCGTAGCTGACATCGACCGGGAAATTGAAACCGCCAAGGCGGCTGGCCCCCTGCGGGACATCGTGATCCAGCCCTGTCCGGCCTTGCTGACGGACTTGCGCGTCGAGTTCAACCGCGAAGACCCGGAGCCCGCCACCATTGCCAAAATCGCCTCGCGCGATGTGGCCATGGCCGCCGCGCTGATCCGGGTGGCCAACAGCCCCATCTATGCCCGCTCTCGCACCGCCTCCACGGTGGCCGAGGCGGTGGCGCTGCTGGGTATTGCGCAAACCGTCTCCATCCTCACCGGCTTTCTGCTGCGCGAGACCATCACGGTGCAGTCGCCCTTGCTGGAGCATTTTTGGGAAACTTCTACCCGCCGAGCCTACGCCATGGGTTACATCGCACGCCAGATGTACGGCATCAACGCTGACATTGCCCACACCTGCGGCTTGTTTTGCCATGTGGGCCTGCCCATCATGTTGCAGGGCTTGCTGGGCTATGAAGCCACATTGGCCGAGGCTTTGCAGCCCAGCGGGCGCACCTTTACCGAGGTGGAAAACGACGCCCACCGTACCGACCATGCCGTGGTGGGTGCCATCGTGGCCAAGACTTGGCGCTTGCCCCCCATCGTGGCCATTGCCGTGCGGCTGCACCACGACTTCACCGTGCTGCGGGACGACAACATTCCGGCCGAGGTGCGCACGCTGGTCGCCATGTCGCTGTTGGCAGAACACCTGGTGGCCTTGCACGAAGGCCAAACCGAACATGTGGAGTGGGACCAGCATGGCGCGGCCTGTCTGGCCCACCTGCACGTGAGCGAAGCGGAAATTGAGCACTGGCTGGACGCGCTGCACGTCCAGTTCGAAGGGCCTGCAGGTTTCTAGGTCCGGGCCGTCCGCTACTGCGGTGCGAGCTGGGCGTCCAGCCCCATGGCACGTACCTTGTCGGCCACCCGTTCGGCCTCCGCCTCTGTCTCAAAAGGGCCTACCCGCACCCGGATGCGGGTGCCTTGGCTGGTCCTGACGGTTTGGGTGCTGGCGGGCAGATCGGCATCGGTGAGCTGGGTGAGGGCGTTGCGGGCGTTGTTCTCCTGGGCAAACAGGCCCACATTCACCACATAACGTTGCGCCGGGGCGGCTGACGCCTCGGGCGCGGCCGCGTTGCTTCCCCCGGCCGCTCTGGCCGCGGCGGATTCGGCAGCCACCGGTCTGGAAAGAATAATGATCTTGCCCGGAGCCGAGCTGCCGGTGCGGGGCGCTGCGACTGCTGGGGCAGGCGCAGCAGCTTTGGCTGCGGACGCCGGGAGCGCCGGGGCCCTGGCAACGGTGGACGCTGCGGCCACGGGCGCTGATGCGACGACTGTGCGTGCCATGGCGGGCGCGCTGGATGATGCCGCAGGTGTTGGTGTTGGTGCCGGGGCTGACGCGGCGCGCAGGGGCAGCATCGGTGCCGAAGCCGCTACGGCGGGTGACGATGTTGCCGCAACTGGCCCTGAGGCCGCCAGCACCGGTGTGGGCGCAGGCGGAACGGACACATCAATCGTGCGGCCTACCGCCACATTGCGCGCGTCGGCTGGCGCTGCGGCCTGAACGGGAGCCGGTGTCCAGCCCTCAAATTGCAGCCAGGCGTAGGCCAGCAGTACCAGCACTAGCGCGTTGGCCACCATCTGGGCGATCAGGCTTTTGCGTGTGGGCGCTTTGCGGCCTAGCAGGGTGCAGGCTTCGGCCACGGTGTGGGTGGCTTTGAGCGCCGTTTCCATACGCTTGCGCGTGGCCGCGTGCAGCAGTGCATTGGCGCCCAGGCCGGGCAGCAACACCGACAGCAGCACCAAGCCGCCCACCAGGGCCCACTGGGTGGTGTCCGAAAACTGGAACACCAGGCGCCCAATGCCGAAAATGCCCAGCGCCAGCGCCACCCAAACCCCGGCATACACCAGCGCGGCGTGCCAGAGCTGGCGGAATGCCAGCCAGTTGAAGGTGTAGAGCGCGGCCGAGCCGTTCCAGCTCAGGCCGACACGGTCGGCGGCTTCAAAGCGCGCAAACAGTGGCAGGTAATACGCACTGTTGACCTCGCCCACTGCCGCACGGTACAGCGCGGTTGTCGAATGTTCGTCCGTGTTGTCCAGAGCAGTGTCGGCGGGTGTGGGCATGGTTTATTTTGGCATGCTGGGGATGGGGGGCAAAGCGGCTGCCACTTCCTGCCCCAGTTCAATCACCGCCAGCGCGTAGTAGCTGCTCCAGTTGTAGCGGGTGATGGCGTAAAAGTTGTCGGTGCCTGCGATGTAGAGCGGCGCATCGGCACCGTTCTGCAACTCCACCAGCGCCAGCTTGCCGGGGTGGGCAGCCGCAGCAGCCTCCAGCAGCACGCCCTTGTCCTGCATGGTTTGTGCGCTGAAGGTGGGCAGGATGTCAGGGGCCAGCAGGGTGGCGCGGTCCAGCCGTGCCAGGTCGAACTGCACCGGGTAGTGCGTGGGCTGGCCGGGTTGCCACTTGAAGGCAACAAAATAATTGGCCACCGAACCAATCACGTCAGCCGCGCTGTGGAACAGGTCCACCCGGCTGTCACCATCAAAGTCCACCGCGTATTTGGCCCAGCTCGATGGCATGAACTGGGGCAGGCCCATGGCACCGGCGTAGCTGCCTTTGAGGGCCAGCGGGTCGGTGCTAGTGCGGGCGGTGAGGCTTAAGTAGGCCTCCAGCTCGGAGAGGAAAAATTTGGCACGATCGGCCGCACGCGGGTGGGCGTTGGGAAAGTCAAAGGCCAGGGTGCTCAGGGCATCGATGACCCGGTAGCTGCCGGTCTGCTGCCCGTAGATGGTTTCCACCCCAATGATGCCCACAATGATTTGCGCGGGTACACCGGTTTCCCGTTCGGCACGGGCCAGGGTCTCGCGGTTGTTTTGCCAAAACTGCACACCGGCCTTGATACGGATGGGGTCGATAAAACGGCTGCGGTACACCGCCCAGTTCTTGGGCGTGCCGACGGCGGGGGGCGTGCTGGCGCGCTGAATGGCGGGCACCAGCCGGGCCTGGCCGATGGCGCTGCGCACCCAGGCCGGGTCCAGGTTGCGGCGCTGGGCCAGGTCGTCGGCCAGTTGCATGACCTCGGGGCGGGTGCTGTAGAGCGGTCCCGGGGTGGGCACTGCCGCATGGGGGCGGGTTTTGGATTTAGAAGACTTTTGGGCTGCAAAGCCCGTGGATATTGCGCAAGCAGCTATCAAAAAGAGAGTGATGGTACGGAGCGATGAAGTCACAAAGGAGCAGGTGTTCACGGTAAGCGGAGGGGCCAGGGTAGTTGCCTGCATTCTCGCCGCAATGTGGCCAGCGTGGCCGGTGCCTGGGGGGCGTAGCGCCAGGCCTCCAGCCGCAGCAGCCAGGCGGCAAGGGCTGCAGTGTCGGTGCTGTGGGTCCCCAGGGCCTGCAGCCGCGTGGCCAGCTGGCGCGGTGTGTCTTGCGCGTCCACGGTCCAACCGGCCTTGCGCAGCCGGGCCTGCGCGCGGTGCAGCAGCCGCAGCCACGGATCTTGGTGGTAACGCTCCCACAGCGTCCACACCGCGCCGGCGCTACTGGCTAGCACGATCAAGGCGATCAACACGTAGCTCAGATCTTCCCAACTCGGCGCGTCGAAGCCGAGTTTGCGCAGCAGGTCCATTTGCCGGGACTGGCTGTAGTTCAGCACCCACTGGTTCCAGCGGTTGTTGGCCGCTTCCCACATCGCCCGCAGGTTGATGGCAAAGCCCGGGCTCACGGTGTTGAGGGCCTGGGTGAACACGTTTTGCGGGGGCTGCAGGCGCGCAAACGAACCGGTGCGCCCGGGAGACACCGCCGAGGTCGGATCCACCCGCACCCAGCCTTGTCCCGCCACCCAAACCTCGGCCCAGGCATGGGCGTCACTCTGGCGCACGGTCCACAGCCCATCCACGTTGTTGACCTGCCCACCCTGGTAACCGGTGACCACGCGGGCCGGCACATCCAGCGCGCGCATCAGCAGCACAAAGCTGGAGGCAATGTGTTCGCAAAACCCGGCCTTGCGGTCAAACCAGAATTCGTCGGCCGTGTGGGTGCCGTAGACACCGGGCTCCAGGGTGTACTCGTAGCCGCCGGTGCGCAGGCGCTGCATCACGGACTCTATTAGTTGGGGCGTGCCGGCGCGTGCCAATTCGGGGCTGCGGCGCATCTCGGCGGCCAGCTGCAGGGTGCGCGGGTTAAAGCCGCTGGGCAGGTCCACATAGTCTTGCAGCCCCACGGCCAGCCGTGTGGGCCCATGGCGGAACTGCGGGTAGCTGGTGGCGCGGTAACGCACCAGGTCGGCCATGGGTTGGTCGGTGAGCCACTGCAGGTCCGGCGCCATGCTGGGGGTGTAACCCACGATCTCGGGTTTGGTGGGCGTGGCGTCCAGCACGATCAGCCAGGGCCGGTTGTTGGCGGCCAGGGTGACCTGGTAGTTGACCGGCGGGCCCTGCACCGTGACATCGGCCGCCAGTTGGTAGCGGGTGGGGAAGGCTGAACGCAGGGCCCGCCACTCTTTGCCATCAAAGCTGGAGAACACCGGGCCGCGGAAATAAAGGTCACTCTGCGCTGGCGGCGGGCCGTCAAAACGGATGCGCATGGCAATGCTGTCGTCCAGTGCCAGGCTGGCAATGCTGCCCACCTGCATCTGGCCCGAGAGCCCGCTGCGCCCGCTCATGGCGTCGCCCGGCAGGCCCCATAGCGGCGCTATGCGCGGGAACAACATGAACAGCACGGCCATGATGGGGGCGCCCAGCAGCGCCATCCAGCCCGCGGTTTTGGCCGCCTGCAGCAAGGGCGGGCGGCCCACCGGCATGTGGCTGTTGACCAGCGCGGTGAGCAGGCCCAGCAGCGCCACCAGCATGGCCGCGGCGGTGAGCAGGCTTTGCGAGAAGAAGAAGTTGCTGAGCATGGTGAAAAAGCCCAGGAAGAAGATCACAAAGGCGTCGCGCCGTGCGCGCATCTCCAGCGTCTTTAGGGTCAGCAGCACCACGATGAGCGTGACGCCGGCGTCACGGCCCAGCAGCGTGCGGTAGCTCCACCAGGTCGCGGCGCTGGCCAGCGCTAGCAGGCCCAGCAGCCACCAGCGCGATGGCAGGGGTTGGCCCTGCACCGCCATCTGGCTGCGCCACAGCAGCACCACGGCCGCCATGGCACTGCACCACAGTGGCAGGCGCTCTACCTGCGGCAGGATCACCCAGGCAATCACGGCCAGCAGAAACAGGGTGTCGCGCGCTTCGCGGGGCAAATGGGTCAGGCGTTGCAGCATGGGTTCACACGTTGTGCCACTCAGGCCAGGGCCAAGGCTTGCAGGCAGTTTTTCTGGTGGGCTGGGCCGCTGTCCGGCGCAAGCTCCTGGCTGCCCAGGCGCAGGCCGTAACGCATGCCTTGTTTTTCGGCCAGCAGCACCCAGGCGCACAGGCGCGAGAGCGCGTGCTCGCGCGAGGCACTGGCGCCATGGCCGGTATGGGCCAGGTCCAGCCAGAGCTCAAAACGCTGGGACTGCTGGGCGTCGCGGCTCACCAGTTCGTCGGCCTTGGCCACTTTTTTCCAGACCACCAGCTTGAGGGGGTCGCCACGCCGGTAGGCGCGCACGCCGTCGAATTCGCCGGTGTTTTGTTTGTGGCTGTTGGCCGCGCCGCCAGCCCGTGGTTCGCCAGGGGGCAGGGGAGGTGGGTGCGCCTCAGGGGGGGGGTAGACCAGCACCTGGGCGGCCGGGCGCCATACGGTCCACACACGAAAGGTGCCCAGCGGGAAGCGGGTTTCGGCTGTCAGTGCCGGCAGGTGGTGCAAGCCACGCCGGGTGGGGGTAAAGGCGACCTGCACCTTGGCACTGCCCTGGGCGGGTACGTCGGTCCAGCTCCAGTGGTCTGTCCCCAGCACGGCCAGGCCAATGCCATACCGCACGCGCCGGCTGTCGCTTTGCAGTTGTATGCCAATCGGCACACTAGCCCCCGCAAATTGTGCGTCAGGTGCTATCAAATGCATAGTGATTCCGCGCAGCGTGCCATGGCATACATGCATGCCAATGACGGCGCTACCGGTCAGCAAAAAGGTCAGCACATAACCCAGGTTGAGCTGGTAGTTGATGCTGGCCACCAGCAGCACCAAGAGCGTGAGACCCAGCATCAGGCCGGGGCGTGTGGGCAGGATGTAGACGTTGCGCTGGGTGAGTGTGGTGCTGTCTTTGAGCGGCAGGCGCGACTCGAACCAGGCGCGGAACCGACGTCGCAACACGGTGAGGGGGTTCCACACCAGGGCACCCGTGGAACCGGCTTCGCCGGGCCACTGGGTGCGCCCCCCTGGGGGGAAGGCGCCGGAGGCGCTTCGGGGGGGCGTCATTACGGCAGCGGCACGGCTTGCAGCATGGCTTGAACTTGCTCCACCGCGCCACGGCCCGAGTCCCCCACGGGGATCAGCCGGTGGGCAATGGTTTGTGGCAGCACCGCCTGCACGTCGTCGGGGGCCACATAGTCGCGCCCGCTGAGCAGGGCCTGCGCCTTGGCCGCGCGCACCACGGCAATGCCGGCGCGTGGCGACAGGCCTTGCAAAAACCACTGGCCCGAGCGTGTGGCGGCAATCAGGTCCTGCACATAGTCCAACAAAGGGCCGGCGGCGTGCACGGCCAGCACGGTGGCTTGCAACTGGGCCAGCTCGCCATCGGCCAGCAGGCTGGGCAGCTCGTCCACCATGGCGCGCCGGTCGGCACCGGCCAGCAGCGCGCGTTCTGACGCCCGGTCTGGGTAGCCCAGCGAGATGCGCATGAGGAAACGGTCCAGCTGCGACTCGGGCAGCGCATAGGTGCCGAGTTGGTCCAGCGGGTTCTGGGTGGCGATCACAAAGAAGGGCTGGGGCAGGGCGCGGGTTTCACCTTCCACAGTGACCTGCTTTTCCTCCATGGCTTCAAGCAGCGCACTTTGTGTTTTGGGGCTGGCGCGGTTGATTTCATCGGCCAGCAACACCTGCGCAAAGATGGGGCCGGGGTGGAACACAAAGGCCTCTTTGCCACGCTCGTAAATCGACACCCCTGACAGGTCGCTGGGCATCAGGTCCGAGGTGAATTGCACGCGTGAAAACTGCAGGCCAAAACTGCGCGCCAGCGCATGCGCCAGGGTGGTTTTTCCCACGCCCGGCACGTCGTCAATCAGCAGGTGGCCACCGGCCAAAAGGCAGGCCACGCAGTCCTGGATTTGCGTGGGTTTGCCCACAATCACCGTGTTAAGCTGGGCGAGCAATGATTTAAGCTTGTGTTGTGCATCCATGGCACGACGTTACCCGAAAATCCTGAACAACGAGCGCACTGGTGAACAAGACCGGATACTTTTCGCACCGCGATTGCCGCAAGCATGAGATGGGCGAGGGCCACCCCGAATGCCCCCAAAGACTGGATGCCATTGACGACCGTTTGCTGCTTACCGGTGTGGCCGATGCACTGGACCAGCGCGAAGCACCCCAGGCCTCCATCACCGACCTTGAACTGGCCCATGGCCGCATGTATGTAGCCTCGCTGCGCGGGCTGACGGATGGCCTTCGCGACGAGATGGCTGCTGGTGGTCCCACCCATGCGCAGATAGACCCTGACACCAGCCTCAATGTGTACACCTGGGATGCCACCTTGCGCGCAGCCGGGGCTGCCGTGGCAGCCACCGATGCGGTAATGGCCGGCGAGCTGGTTAATGCCTTTTGTGCCACGCGGCCACCGGGCCACCATGCCTGCAAAGACAAGGCCATGGGCTTTTGTTTTGTCAACAACGTGGTGGTGGCCGCGCGCCATGCGCTGGAGCGCCATGGCCTCAAACGCGTGGCGATTGTGGACTTTGATGTGCACCACGGCAATGGCACCGAGAACATCGTGGCCGGTGACCAGCGCATCCTGATGGTGAGTTTTTTCCAACACCCGTTTTACCCGGAGGGTGGCTCGCGCTCCCATGCCAGTAACCTGGTGAACGTGCCGGTGCCGGCCTATACCAAGGGGGCTGAGGTGCGGGAGTTGATTGTCCAGCACTGGCTGCCGCGGCTGGAGGCGTACAAGCCCGAGATGGTGTTTATCAGCGCGGGCTTTGATGCCCACCGCGAAGACGACATGGCCCAGATGGGCCTGGTGGAAAGTGATTACGCGTGGATCACCGCGCAGATCAAGGCCGTGGCCGATCGCCATGCGCAGGGGCGTATCGTCTCCTGCCTGGAAGGCGGTTACCACCTGGATGCACTGGCCCGCAGCGTAGAAGCGCATGTGCGCGTATTGGCAGATTTGTGATGAATTCCCTGAAAAACCTCCCCGCTCCCAAACCTATCGACGACTTTGAGGCCTGGCTGGCCATGTTCACCCAACCCACGGTGCTAGTGGAGTTGTTGGTGCTGGCGCTTAGCGTGGCGCTGGCCTGGGGGCTGGTGGCGGCGCTGCGCCGTACCTTGGGCATGCACGAGGAGCGTTCGATTTGGTTTGGCAAACGGGTGATTGACGGCGTGTTGTTTCCGTTGGCGTTGTTGTGCCTGGGCTACCTGTCGCTGGAGCTGCTGAGCAACTTTGTGCCGGTGGCGGTTCTGCGCATCACCATTCCGGTGCTGATGTCGCTGGTGGTGATCCGCGTCGGGGTCAAGGTGTTGCAGGCCACGTTTGCCGAGTCGCGCTGGGTCAAGCCGCTGGAGCAGACCATTTCCTGGGTTGCCTGGCTGGCCATGGTGTTGTGGGTCAGTGGTTTGCTGCCCGTCATCCTCAATGAGCTGGATCTGATCACCTGGAAGGTGGGCGGCACCACGCTGTCGGTGCGCAACATCATTGAAGGGTTGGTGACGGCGGGGGCGGTGCTGATCATCACGCTGTGGATTTCGGCGGGCATCGAATCGCGCCTGCTGCGGTCGGCCACGGGGGGGGAGCTGTCATTGCGCAAGGCCGTGAGCAATGCCACACGTGCCTTGCTGATGTTTGTGGGCCTGATCCTGGCCTTGTCGGCGGTGGGCATCGACCTTACCGCGCTGTCGGTGTTGGGCGGGGCGGTCGGGGTGGGAATTGGCCTGGGCCTGCAAAAGCTGGCCGCCAACTATGTGAGCGGTTTTGTGATCCTGGCCGAACGCGCGATGCGGATTGGTGATGTGGTCAAGGTCGACAACTTCGAGGGCACCATCACCGAAATCAACGCGCGCTACACCGTGGTGCGTTCGCAGACCGGGCGTGAGTCCATCGTGCCCAACGAAATGCTGATCACCCAGCGTGTGGAAAACATGTCGCTCGCCGATAGCCGGGTCAACCAGAGCATCACTATTTCCGTGGGCTACGAAAGCGACGTGGAGCAGGTCATGGCCTTGCTGTTGGAAGCCACGCTGAGCCAGCCGCGTGTGCTGCGTGAGCCCGGGCCCGCCATCAGCCTGGCCAACTTTGGCGCCGACGGACTGGAGTTCACCGTGGGTTACTGGATCAATGACCTGGAGAACGGCCAGGGCAATCTGCGCTCGGATATCAATCTGGCCATCCTGCGCGCCTTGCGCATGCATGGCATTGACATTCCCTACCCGCAGCGCGTGGTGCACACACGCACAGCATCGTGATTTTGAAGAGCTGTCTCTAAGTTAAGTCGCCATAGCGCCAGAAGGTGCACCGTGCCCCGCTATAATCTTAAAAAAGCACGATCGTTCTATTTTGTGTTTATGATGGCGGGGCGCAGACGATAGTCGGGGCCACAAGGCCGTCCCGCATAGAATCGACTGATTGACGTGCACGTCAACTAAACAGACCCATTTTTAACCTCTGGAGTGGCAGCAATGAAAGTCCTGGTACCCGTCAAACGTGTGGTGGACTACAACGTGAAAGTTCGAGTGAAGTCGGACGGCACGGGTGTAGACATCGCCAACGTCAAGATGAGCATGAACCCCTTTGACGAAATTGCGGTGGAAGAAGCCGTGCGTTTGAAGGAAAAGGGCGTGGTCACCGAGGTGATCGCTGTGTCCTGCGGCGTGGCCCAGTGCCAGGAAACCCTGCGCACCGCCATGGCCATCGGCGCCGACCGCGGCATTCTGGTGGAAACCACGGAAGAGCTGCAGCCCCTGGCCGTGGCCAAGCTGCTCAAGGCCCTGATCGACAAAGAGCAACCCGGCCTGGTGATCCTGGGCAAACAAGCCATTGACGACGATTGCAACCAGACCGGCCAGATGCTGGCGGCCCTGGCCGACCTGCCCCAGGCCACCTTCGCCTCCAAAGTGGAAGTGGCCGACGGCAAGGCCAACGTGACGCGTGAAGTGGACGGCGGCCTGGAAACCCTGGCCGTGACCCTGCCTGCCATCATCACCACCGACCTGCGCCTGAACGAGCCCCGCTACGTCACCTTGCCCAACATCATGAAGGCCAAGAAAAAGCAGCTCGACATCTTCAAGCCTGAAGACCTGGGCGTGGATGTGGCCCCCCGCATCAAGACCCTGTCGGTGGCCGAGCCGGCCAAGCGCAGCGCCGG
Organism: Rhodoferax sp. TS-BS-61-7; assembly: GCF_002943465.1. Taxonomy (GTDB): domain Bacteria; phylum Pseudomonadota; class Gammaproteobacteria; order Burkholderiales; family Burkholderiaceae_C; genus Allorhodoferax. The sequence continues at coordinate 4,089 of NZ_PTQY01000011.1, read as the reverse complement.
TATCAAGGTGCCCGATGTCGCCACGCTGGTGGACAAACTGAAAAACGTTGCAAAGGTAATCTGACCATGACCGCACTCGTAATCGCTGAACACGACAACGCCTCCATCAAGGGCGCGACCCTGAACACCGTGACCGCTGCGGCGCAAGCCGGTGGTGATGTGCATGTGCTGGTGGCTGGCCACAATGCCGGTGCCGCCGCTGCCGCTGCCGCGCAAATCGCTGGTGTGTCCAAGGTCATCCATGCTGACAGCGCCGACCTGGCACACGGCTTGGCCGAAAACGTGACCGCCCAGGTGTTGGCCATCGCCGCTGCCTACAGCCACATCGTTTTCCCCGCTACTGCTTCGGGCAAAAACATCGCCCCCCGCGTGGCGGCCAAGCTGGATGTGGGCCAGGTGTCCGACATCACCAAGGTCATCAGCGCCGACACGTTCGAGCGCCCCATCTACGCCGGCAACGCCATCGCCACCGTGCAAGCCACGGATGCTGTGAAGGTGCTGACCGTGCGCACCACCGGCTTTGACCCCGCAGCTGCCACTGGTGGCTCCGCCGCGGTGGAAGCCGTGGCCGCTGCCGCTGCCAACGCAGGTGTGGCCTTTGTGGGCTCCGAAATCGCCAAGAACGACCGTCCCGAGCTGACCGCTGCCAAGATCATCGTGTCCGGTGGCCGCGCCTTGGGCTCCAGCGAAAAGTTCATGGAAGTGATGACCCCCCTGGCCGACAAGCTGGGTGCGGCACTGGGTGCCAGCCGCGCTGCGGTGGATGCGGGCTACGCGCCCAACGACTGGCAAGTGGGCCAGACCGGCAAGATCGTGGCGCCCCAGTTGTATGTGGCCTGCGGTATCAGTGGTGCTATCCAGCACTTGGCCGGCATGAAGGACAGCAAGGTCATCGTGGCGATCAACAAGGACCCCGAAGCACCGATCTTCAGCGTGGCTGACTTTGGGCTGGAAGCCGATCTGTTTGTGGCCGTGCCCGAACTGATTGCGGCGCTCTGATGCCAGTGTGAAAAAGGGCATCGCTTGCGGTGCCCTTTTTTTTGGCCTGAAGGCCTGCGTACCCTGCCTGTAACAAGAATTTTTGGAGACTCCCATGAGCTACGTCGCCCCCGTCAAGGACATGCTGTTCAACATCGAACACCTGGCCAACATCGAACAGATCGCCCAACTGCCCGGCTTTGAAGACGCCGGCCTGGATACGGCGCAGGCTGTGTTGGAAGAGTCTGCCAAGTTCACCGAAGGCGTGCTCGCTCCGCTGAACTGGGAGGGCGACAAAAATCCGTCGAGCTGGAAAGACGGCGTGGTCACCGCCACTCCGGGCTTCAAGGAAGCCTTCAAGCAATTCACCGACGGCGGCTGGCAAGGCCTGCAGCACCCCACCGACTTTGGCGGCCAGGGCCTGCCCAAGACCATTGGCGCCGCCTGCGGCGAGATGGTCAACAGCGCCAACATGAGCTTTGCGCTGTGCCCGCTGCTGAGCGATGGCGCGATTGAAGCGCTGCTGACCGCTGGCTCGGACGAACTCAAGGCCACGTACCTGGAGAACCTGGTCAGCGGCAAATGGACAGGCACCATGAACCTGACCGAGCCACAAGCAGGTAGCGACCTGGCTGCTGTGCGCAGCCGCGCCGAGCCGCAGGCCGATGGCAGCTACAAGGTGTTTGGCACCAAGATTTTCATCACCTGGGGTGAGCACGATATGGCCGAGAACATCGTCCATCTGGTGCTGGCCCGCGTGACCGGCGCGCCCGAAGGCGTCAAAGGCATCAGCCTGTTTGTCGTACCCAAGTTCATGGTCAACAAGGATGGCAGTCTGGGCGCACGCAACGATGTGCACTGCGTCTCCATCGAACACAAAATGGGCATCAAGGCCAGCCCCACCGCCGTGCTGCAGTACGGCGACCACGGTGGCGCCATTGGTTACTTGGTGGGCCAGGAAAACCGCGGCCTGGAGTACATGTTCATCATGATGAACGCCGCGCGCTACGGCGTGGGCGTGCAGGGCATTGCGATTGCCGAGCGTGCTTACCAAAAGGCCGTGCAGTTCTCCAAGGACCGCGTGCAAAGCCGTCCGGTGGATGGCTCCATGCCTGCCGCTGCGCCCATCATCCACCATCCCGATGTGAAGCGCATGCTGATGACCATGCGCGCCTACACCGAAGGCTGCCGCGCGCTGGCCAGCGTGGGCGCTAGCGCCTATGACGCAGCGCACCACCACCCCGATGCGGACACCCGTAAGCAGAACCAGGCCTTCTACGAATACATGGTGCCGCTGATTAAGGGCTACAGCACCGAGATGAGTCTGGAAGTTACCAGCCTGGGCGTGCAGGTGCACGGCGGCATGGGCTTCATCGAAGAAACCGGCGCGGCCCAGTACTACCGCGACGCCAAGATCCTGACCATCTACGAAGGCACGACCGCTATCCAGGCCAATGACCTGGTGGGCCGCAAGACCTCGCGCGATGGCGGCCAGACCGCCAAGGGGATTGCAGGGCAAATCGAGACGACGGAAGCCGAACTGGCCGCCAGCGGCTCGGCCCATGCACTGGCCGTGGCCAAGCGCCTGAAGGCCGCACGCCTGGCGTTCATCGATGTGGTGGAGTTTGTCGCGGGTAACACCAAAGCCAGCCCGAACGCGGTGTTTGCAGGCAGCGTGCCCTACCTGATGCTGGCCGGCAACCTGATGGCGGGTTGGCAGTTGGCGCGCGCCTTGCTGGTGGCCGAAAAACAAATGGCTGCAGGTACCGATGTGCCTTTCATGCAGGCCAAGATCACCACCGCACGTTTCTACGCCGACCACCTGCTGAGCAAGGCCGGTGGCCTGCGCGACAGCATTGTGGAAGGTGCCGACAGCGTGACGGCGCTGGCGCTGGACGCGTTCTAAGCCAGCCCTGCATTGCTATGGATTTGCTAGCTGTTCGCGCAATATTCGCGGGCGCTAGCACCTGATTTCTTATAAATTCCAGTGACCCCAGGAGACCCCATGTCCAAGCTGCCCGCACCCCTAGACCGCTTGCCCTTCCCCGTCATCGGCTCGCCGCTGTTCATCATCAGCAACCCCAAGTTGGTCATTGCCCAGTGCATTGCCGGTGTGGTGGGTTCCATGCCCGCGCTGAACGCGCGCCCGGCTGAGCTGCTGGAAGAGTGGTTGAAGGAAATCACCGAAACCCTGGCGGCCTACAACGCAGCCCACCCCGACAAGCCGGCGGCGCCGTTTGCCATCAACCAGATCGTGCACAAGAGCAATGACCGGCTGGAGCACGACATGGCCCTGTGTGTGAAGTACAAGGTGCCCATCATCATCACCAGCCTGGGCGCACGTGAGGAAATCAATGCCGCAGCCCACAGCTACGGTGGTGTGGTGCTGCACGACATCATCAACAACAAACACGCCCACAAAGCGATCGAGAAGGGCGCCGACGGCCTGATCGCTGTGGCTGCGGGTGCCGGTGGCCACGCGGGCGTGAAGAGCCCGTTTGCGCTGATCCAGGAAATCCGCCAGTGGTTTGACGGCCCCATCGCCTTGAGCGGCGCTATCTCCACTGGGGCTGCCGTGTTGTCGGCCCAGGCCATGGGCGCTGACTTTGCCTACATTGGCTCTGCCTTCATCGCCACCGAAGAGGCGCGCGCCACGCAAGAGTACAAGGACGCCATCGTGGCCCACGACTCCGACGAGATCATCTACAGCAACCTGTTCACCGGTGTGCACGGCAACTACCTGGCACCCAGCATCCGCGCGGCGGGCCTGGACCCGGCCAACCTGCCCGAGAGCGACCCGAGCAAGATGAACTTTGGCGGTGCCTCCGCCAAGGCCTGGAAAGACATCTGGGGCTGCGGCCAGGGCATTGGTGCGGTGACCAAGGTGCAGCCTGCGGGCGAGTACGTGGCCCAGCTCAAGCGCGAGTACGCTGCGGCCAAGGCCCAGTTGCTAGCCCGCGAATACGCCTGATTTAGAAGCCTTTTCTTGATTTCCAAATCGAATTGCGACACCTCATGAGCGCATGACGAAGGGCTGAGGATGGAGTGAATTGGTTAGCCTTTTGGTTCCTACACCGACAGGTTTGCCAATGACCCACAACCACCTCAGCC
>NZ_PTQY01000010.1 GCF_002943465.1 Rhodoferax sp. TS-BS-61-7 | reverse complement strand
GCTGAGGTGGTTGTGGGTCATTGGCAAACCTGTCGGTGTAGGAACCAAAAGGCTAACCAATTCACTCCATCCTCAGCCCTTCGTCATGCGCTCATGAGGTGTCGCAATTCGATTTGGAAATCAAGATTTGACACTTAAACAGCGGCGGAAGCCGCCCTGCGGCCCTTGCGGGGGCTGGCGGCGGCGGGGGCTTGGGCCAGGCGGCGCAGCAGATCGGCTGCCGGTTCGTCATTCGGGTCTTGCGGCACCAGCTCGCCGCGAAAGGCTTTGGCCAAGAGCGCGGGGGTAAGGCGGGTGGCGGCGGTCTGGGCCTGGGCCAGGCGGACTTCGAGCCGGTCGGCGAAGGCGAACAGGGTTTCTACGCGGCGGACAATTTCGGTTTGTTCTTCGATTGGTGGGGCGAAAACTGGGTACTTAATCAAGTGATCTTTGTTGACCCCATCTTGTCCAGCCGTGCGATCTGAGCCAGCCTCGACATATCGCAGCAGGTCCGGCTTCTGTAAAAAGTAGAAAAGGTAGTCGTTGCTATAGATGTCTTGGCGTGGAACTGCCTTCATCAATGCAACGTTGTACGCACCCTCAAGGCCCCGCAGTATCTGAAATATTGGCGGGCCATAGCGACCGATCATTACGTCGGAGCTTGAGCAAAAGCGGCGAGCCAACTCACGGGGAATGTGCGTCTTGTATTTGTCGGACTTGTAGTCACGAATTTGTATCAAGCGAACATAGCCGTCCAGTTCAACGTCCGAGAAAACGGCTTTCGGAGGTTGGCTTCCTCCAACCAAATCAATAGCCTGATCGAACCGCATCGCTGTCCAAGTTTTTGGGGCCGTGACGGCGTGTGCGTAAGGGATAGTCAATTCAATCGATTGGTATTCGAGGGCGCTTGCTCCTGTCCTCGTTTTGCGCCAATCCTCCGTCAACCGCCCCGAGGTGGCGGCGGCGAGGACGGATTGGCGGAAGCGTTTGAGCAGGGGGGCGACGCGGGCCAGGCGGGTGTTGACGGCATCTACGCGAGTGAGGACGGTGTCGAGTTTGTCGGCGATGCGTTTTTGCTCTGCAGCTGGTGCCACCGGAATCACTTCAGTTTGAAGTAAGTCCTTTGGCACTCGCTTAAGGCCAACGGAACCAGTCATCGCAAGGGCTGCACGTTTTCTGAAAGCCTCTGTGCTGAGCCAGCCCAAAAGGTAGCGCGCATCAATGCCGGTGGATGGTCGAATTACGAAAAACTCACTACTTCCCGCGCCGATGCCATTCGGCAAATTAGCTGCAATCCCAGCCTTCCCGTTTTCAAAGCAAGGCGTGACCTTCGCCATAAGAACGTCGCCATTTTTGAAATGGGTATAGGCCTTCTTTACATCGCCCCAGGGGCGTGACTCGAATTTCAGTGGCGTACGAAATGAAGTACCGAGTGCCTGCATGGGGGCAAAACCGCAGGTTACCGAGTCTTGTTCGTCCGTCTTTGGGTTGAGCATTGCCAAGTTGAGCAATGTAGCTTGCGTCCACCCATTTGGAAGTGCACTCATTGCACTTCCCCCAACTCCGCCAAGATCGCTTCCAACTCCGCCACCGCAGCATTCAACTCGTCCACTGCCACCCGCGCCAGCACGGCGGGCTCGGGCAAATCAGCGGCGTCTTCGGCGTTGTCGTCTTTGAGCCATGCAATGTCCAGGCTGTCGCCGCGCTCTGACGCAATCCACTCGCGGCTGAAACGGCGAAAGCGGCCTTGTTCGCCCTGGTCTTGGCGTTCGGCTTTGCCGTTGGGGTCGGTGCCATAGGCGGCGATGAAGTCGGCAAAGTGTGCGTCGGTCAGCGGAGTGCGTTTGCCAAACTTGGGGGCGTTGGCGCGCATGTCGTACACCCACACGGCGCTGGTGCTGCCGGTGGCGGCCTGGCTCACCTTTTCAAAGAACAGCACATTGGTTTTGACGCCTTGGGCGTAGAAGATGCCGGTGGGCAGCCGCAGGATGGTGTGCAGGCTGCACTTGTCCATCAGGTCGCGGCGCACGTCGGCGCCCACGCCGGCTTCAAACAACACGTTGTCGGGCAGCACCACGGCGGCGCGGCCACCGTCGCGCAGGTGGCGCACGATGTGCTGCAAGAAGGCCAGTTGCTTGTTGCTGGTGGCAAAGGTCAGGTCGTCCCGCGTGGGGCCGCCGCCGCCTTTGGCTGTGCCAAAGGGCGGGTTGCTGAGCATGAGGTGGGCGTTCTTTGGCAACGCCGCACCGGCTTGGCCCAGGGTGTTGCCGACGTGCACCACGCCTTCGTCGTCGCCCTCCATGCCGTGCAGCAGGCAGTTCATCAGCGCCAGGCGGCGGGTGCTGCCCACCAGCTCCATGCCCAGAAAGGCGTTGTTGCGCTGGAACTTGATCTGCTTTTGCGTCAGGTCGTAGAGGTCGTTGGTGTGGTCTTTGATGTAGCGGTCGGCCGCAATCAAAAAGCCTGCGGTGCCGGCTGCCGGGTCTTGCACGGTCTCGCCGGGCTGGGGTTGCATGAGCTGCACGATGGCATCAATCAGCGGGCGGGGCGTGAAGTATTGGCCGGCGCCGCTTTTGGTCTCGGAGGCGTTTTTCTCCAGCAGGCCTTCGTACAGGTCGCCCAGGCCGTCTTGCCGGGCGCTGAACCAGTCGATGCCGTCCAGGCTTTTGACCAGCTGCTCCAGGTGGCGCGGCTCTTTGAGGCTGGTTTGCGCATCGGCGTAGATGGCAGAGATGAGCCGGTCCGGGCTTTGGCTGAGCTTGAGCAGGGTTTCGCGGTAGTGGTTGAGCAGGTTCAGGCCGCTGCGACTGGTGAGCTCGGGCCAGCGGGCGTAGTCGGGCAGCTTGTGGGCTTGCAAGATGCCGCTCTCGGCATTCTCGTGCTCCATTTTGATGAAGAGCAGCAGCACCAGCTCGGTGACGTAGTCGCTGTAGTTGATGCCGTCGTCGCGCAGCACGTCGCACAGGTTCCAGAGTTTCTGGACGATGTCTTGGGTGGCCATGGGGTGTTTAGAGCGCGTAGTCTGAGTAGAAAGAGAAACCCCTCACATGACACACCGCGCTTGCGCCGGGGACAGAGGTGGGGGGCATATTGCTGTCAAGTTTGCCACAGCCTGCATTTGGACCATTTTGAGAGCGACTATCTGGAAATGGTGACGCACAGCAAGTTGAATTTCGTCAGAATAATCCATAGGAATCAAATGCTTACGACAAGTTGGTAATCCGATTAAGTTGAAATCAAGTCGGTTGAAATCTGCGATTTCTTTCCGTCCAATATGGATTTTTGTTCCGTCCAAAACAGCATTGAACGTGCGTCCAATCTTGTACTGTCGTCCAATTCAAGCCACCTGCGGCCACAAATAGGCCGTAATTTCGCCCAGCACCGGGTCCAACTGGCCGCCCAGCAGTTTGTCGAGCTGTTTGGCGCCGCCGTCTTGGGCAAAGGCCTGGTTGACGAAGGTGTGGTCGATGACCAGCTCGTGGGTGAGCTGTTTGGCCAGCCGGTCCAGCCACTTGCGTTGCACGGGGGTGAACGGGTGGGTGGCGTAGAGCTTTTGCAGGGCCTGCTTCACCCGCTCGTCAAACGGCAGCAGGGCTTCGCCCAGTGCGGCCTGGCGGATGTAGCCCATGATGCCGGCGGCAATGTCCTGGTTGCTTTGGCTGCGCCAGGCGGCTTGCAGGCGGGCTTCGCTAAAGCCTTTGCCGTCTAGCAATAGGCGCACTTCTTTGAGCTGTTCGCGGGTCAGGTCTTTGGGCCGGTTGACCACCACGGCCAACGCGGCGCTTTGGTTGATCTGCTCGCGCACAAATTGGCCAAAGCTTTCCAGGTAGTCCTGCGGTTTGTAGTAGTCGCCCCAGCTTTGCTCTCGGGCTACAAACTGGTCTTTGTGGGTGGAGAGGATGGGGCGGTAGGCGGTGCCCATGAGTTCGCGCACTTCGGCCAGTTGGGTGAGTAGCTGGGTGTTGTGGCGCAAAAAGTCGGCCGCCGCTTGGGGGCCGTGGTCGCGGCCCAACTGGTGCAGGTGGCGGTGCAACTGGGCGGGTGGCACGCCCCATTGCTGCTCCAGCGTCTCTAGCCGGGCTTTGAGGGCTGGGCGTTTGTCGGCCTTGTGCTGGGCGCTGCGCAGCACGCGCATGAGCTTTTGGTTCAGCTCGTCCAGCACGTCGTGTGCGTGGCTGCGGCCCGGCGCGTTGCCGGGGGCGGTGTAAGCGGCGGGGTTGTTGAGCTCGTCCAGCAACTGCTCCATGTCCACTTGCGGGTTTTTCACCAGCGGTTGCATGGTGTTCACGTCTTGCAGCGTGGCGTACAGGTCTACCGGGTCGTAAATTTTGAAGACGGTTTTGCCAATGTCATCGCAGCGGCGGGTGGCGCGACCAATCATTTGCTCGTACAAGATGCGTGACTTGACCCGGCGCAGGAACACCAGGTGGCAGATGGCCGGCACGTCGATGCCGGTGGTGAGCAGGTCTACGGTGACGGCAATGCTGGGGAAGCGCTCGTTCTTGTAGCGGCGGATGAGCTGGTCCACCTTGTCGGACGCGCCGGTGATCTTCTGCACGGCGGCTTGGTTGTATTGCTCGCCGTAGATGCCTTCAAATGCCTGGCCCAGCAAGCGCACCACCATGTCGGCGTGGGCGTCGGTGGCACAGAAGACCATGGTTTTTTCTTCACCCAGCGGGTCCAGCTCCTGGGCCAGTTGCTCGCAGATGATGCGGTTGAAGTCTTCGTTGATGACGCGGCGGTTGAAGCTTTCCACCTCAAAGTGCAGCTCGTCGTCCAGCTCGGCAGCTTCTATCTCGCCGGTGCTGAGGTTCAGGCTCTCCACGGTGTCGCCCTTGGCGAAGTGAATGCCGTGTTTGCTGAGCAGAGTCTCGTAGCGGATGGGCGGCTCGTAGTCGATGAGCCAGTCGTCGGCCACGGCTTCGCGGTAAGAATAGGTGTAGACCGGTTTGCCAAATATCTCGCTGGTGTGCTGGGCGGGCGTGGCAGTCAGGCCGATCTTGGCGGCGTCAAAGTAGTCGAGCACGCGGCGGTAGCTGCTGAGGTACTGGGCCGGGTCGCGCAGGGTCAGCTCGCCTTCGGTCATGTCCTGGTCCAGCGTGTAGCCGCGGTGGGCTTCGTCCACGATGATGCAGTCGTACGCGTCCAGCGGGGGCGGGTTGTCGCTGCCAAAGATGCGCTTGACCATGGCTTGCACGGTGGCCACTTGCACGCGGGTTTCGGCTTCGGCAGCCATGTCGCCCAAGTCGGCAATGTTGTAGATCTTGGACAGGGGCTGGTCTTGCTCCAGCGGGGCTTCGTTGAAGTTGTCCATGGCCTGGTCGCCCAGGGCGGTGCGGTCCACCAGAAACAAGATGCGGCGAAAGCGCTCGGCTTTTAAGAACCGGTACATCAGGCCAATGATGGTGCGGGTTTTGCCGGTGCCGGTGGCCATGGCGAGCAGGCAGTTGGTTTGGCCGCTGGCCAAGGCGGTTTCTACCGCCGAGATGGCTTTGACCTGGTAGTCGCGCAGGCGCAGGTAGGCAAAGCTCTCTTGCGCCAAGCGGGCTTCGGCGTCCGCGCGGGAACGGGTGAGCTGGTCTACCAAGCCCTGCGGGGAGTGAAAGCCTGGCAGCACCTTGCGCAGGTTGGCGCTCTGGCGCACGTCGCGGTGCCAGGTGCCGCTGGCTTCGGGGCTTTGCTTGATGAGCGGGCGGCCATTACATGAGTACACGAACGGGAGCTGGAAATTGCCGCCTTCGCCATCGGGCCAGGGTGCGGCGCGTCCCTCCGTAGCCCAGGCGGGCTGATGTTCTGCGGCCAGTTGCATGCCACGGGCATAACGCTCCGCTTGCGGAATCTTGCCGGCCACGTTGGTGTTGAGCCGTTTGGCCTCTACCGCCGCAATCGGGGTGAGCCCGGCAAAGAGGATGTAGTCAGCGCTTTGCTTGCCTTGGGTGGGCCACTCGGCAATGGCTTTGTTTTTGCCTTTTTCGGGACGGCTGCCTTTGGCGTGGGTGCTGTGCACGGTGTTGGCGTCCCAGCCGGCGTCGATGAGCAGTTGGTCGATCAGCAGGCGGGTGGCGGCTTCGTCCATCTGCACTTGCTGGGCGGCCTGGGCGGCTTTGCTGGCGAAGGCTTGGGTGGCGGCAGCTTCGGTTTGCGCAGGGCTTTGGGCGATGCGCTGGTCAAACTCGGCTTTGAGTCTGGCGTAGTTTTCGCTGGCGTCCGTGGCTAACGCTTCATAGATAGCGCGTTCTTCTTGGGCGCGCTGTGCCATGGCGCGTTCTTGGGCTGCAGCGGCCTCTAGCAGTTGGGCCACTTCTGCTTGGTTGCTTTGCGCGGCCTGGGCGTCTTGCAGGGCTTGCTGCAGTTGGGCCAGCTGGGTTTGCAGGGCATGCAGCTTTTGGCTGGGGTCGTCCGGCAGCACAAAGGGGCCGGGCTTGAAGTTGGGTTGCTGGCCAAAGGTGCGGTGGAACCACAGCGCCACTTCGCGGGCGACCTTCAGCGCCTCCAACCCTTCGCGGTAGCCAATGGCGTGGTCGGCCTGGTGGGCAGCTTCGTTGCCGCGATGGCGCAGCAGATGAAACATCTGGCGCACTTGCGGGTCCAGCCCCAGGCGGGAATCTACCGCGCGCAGCAGCTCGGCTTGGGTGGGCTGCTGCAGGCGCACGCCCAACCGGGCGGCCATTTCTTGGGTGAGTGATTCGGCCAGGATGCGCAGCTTGAGTACGCAGCTGGCGGGGTCAAACGGGAATAGCCGTTCGGCGGTGGCGCCCAGATCGGCCAGCAGTGGAGAGTGCTGCGCCAGAAAGTGGAAGTTGCTGCTGCTTTGGACCATGGGCTCCCTGCGGATGGACAAGTGCTCGGCGTCTTGGGCGCTTTGGAGCGGTGAGTGGCTGTGGGCTTATTGTGCAGTGATTCCTGTAGCCTCTAGTGGGCTTCGGATTGCTATGGTTTCAGTAGCTGCTCGCGCATATTCCACGGGTGTTAGAGGCCAGTTTGATGCCTAAATTCCCTCCGCCCGGCTTCCGGTCCGCCCCCAGCGCCGCGCGGCCTCTTCCGGCGTTTGCCCCTGTTCCATAAGCGTCCCCAGCGGTGCCAACAGCGCTTGCAAGTCGGCCTCGTCAAATTTGGCGGCGCCCTCAGCGTCATGGCCGAGCACGCTGTCGGACAGGGCGAGTTTGCGGGCCTGCAGTTCCAGCATGCGTTCTTCGATGCTGCCTTCCACCACCAGCTTGTAGACGAACACCGGCTGGTCCTGGCCGATGCGGTGGGCGCGGGCGGTGGCTTGTTCTTCCACGGCGGGGTTCCACCATGGGTCCATGTGAATCACGGTGTCGGCGGCGGTGAGGTTCAGGCCCACGCCGCCGGCTTTCAGGCTGACCAGCAGCACGGGCACTTCCAGGTCTTGGAAGCGCTGCACGACCTGGCCGCGTTGGGCGGGGCGGGTGTTGCCGGTCAGGCTCAGGAAGGGCATGCGCAGTGCGGAGAGCGCATCGGCAATCAGCTCCAGCAGCTCGGTGAATTGTGAGAACACCAGTACGCGGCGGCCTTCGTCTACCAGCGGGACTAACAAGTCGGTGAGCGCGTGGAGTTTGGCTCTTTCCATGTCGGGCGCGAGGTCACTGCCCTTCACCAGATAAGGATCGCAACACACCTGCCGCAGCTTGAGCAGCGCATCGAGGATGCTGATCTGCGCGCCGGCAAAGTTCTGCCGTTGCAGCACGCGGCGCACCTGTTTGTCGGCGGCCACGCGTACGCTTTCGTACAGCTCGCGCTGGCGGCCCTGCAGGTGCACGCGCTGGATGACTTCGGTGCGCGGCGGCAGCTCGGTGGCCACGTCTTGCTTGCGGCGGCGCAGGATGAAGGGGCGCACGCGCTGGGCGAGCAGGGCGGCGCGCACCGTTTCGCCGTTCTCTTCAATCGGCTTGCGCCAGCGGGCGGCAAAGCTGCGCTGGTCGCCCAGAAAGCCGGGCATCAGCCAGTCGAACTGCGCCCAGAGCTCGCCCAGGTGGTTTTCCAGCGGGGTGCCGGTCAGGCACAGGCGGTGGAGACTTTGCAACTGGCGCAAGGCGCGGGCGCTGCGGCTGGCGGCGTTTTTGACCATCTGGGCTTCATCCAGAATGACCAGATGAAAAGGCTGCGCGGCCAGCGCATCAATGTCGCGCCACAGCAGGGGGTAGGTGGTGAGCACCAGGTCGTGCTCCGGCATGTGGGCAAACAGTGCGGCGCGGTCCGGGCCGTGTAGGTTCAGCACGCGCAAATCCGGCGCCATGCGACGGGCCTCGGCCTGCCAGTTGAACAGCAGCGAGGTCGGCAGCACCACCAGCACCGGGCGGTCCAGGCGCCCAGCTTGCTTCTCCAGCAGCACATGGGCCAGCGCCTGCGCGGTTTTGCCCAAGCCCATGTCGTCGGCCAGGATGCCGCCCAGGTGTTGGGCCCGCAGGTATTGCAGCCAGGCCAGGCCTTCCAGTTGATACGGGCGCAACTGCACTTGCAATCCCGCGGGCGCCGCGACCGGCTGGGGCTGGCCGATGGTGTGCAGGCGTTTGGCCAGCGTGGCCAGGCCCGCGTCGCCCTCCATCTGCCAGCTTTGGTGGGCGCCCACGCGCGAGACGTCCAGCAGGCTGGCGCGCAGGGCGTTGATGCGGCGGGCCTCCCACGCGCCCAGCTGGATGGGGCCTTTGGGCGCCATGCGTTGCGGGTCGGTCAGCAAGTCCACCATGGCGCCGACGATGGCTTTGAGCGGGCCGGCTTCGGCGTCGATGCGCTTGCCGCCCGGTGCGCGCAGCGACACGGTGGCCAGGTCGTCCAGCGAGTCGAGGTAGTTGCGGATCAGCCAGCGCGGGTCGCGTTTGATGAGGTTGGCCAGTATGGGCGCGAGGTCCAGCGTTTCGCCGTCAATCTCTATGCCCAGGCTCAGCAGCCATTCACCTTCGCGCTCGGGCAGGGCCAGTTTCTCCACACCGCGGGCCGGTTTCACCAGTGGGCTGTCCAGCTCTTTGCCCAGCACCTCACCGGTGTCGGGGCTGAGGATCAGCTTCCAGCGCTCCACCGGAACACTCTCATGGGCGAAGCCGGGCTTCACCACCACCACCCAGCCTTGGGCCTGCAGCTGGGGCACCTGGTCGGCCCAGAAGTCGCCAAAGTGCTCTTCCTGCGGCAGCGTCCACACGCTGCCCAGATGCGGGCGCTGCTTCTGGCTGCGCCACTCGAAGGTGGTGTCCACCAGCGGCACAAAGCCCATATCCCACACCGCGTCCATGGCGTCGGCCTCAGCCAGCAGGTTGCGCTGCAGGCGCACCACCGGGCCGCCGGTGTCAAACAGCTCTTCCACCTCGGCCGGGCGGCTGTTGAGGATGGAGGTGGGGGCCGGTGTTTCCCAGCGGTCGTCCGCCGCGGTGCGGTAGGTCCAGTCGAACTGGGCCAGCGTCACGCTGTCACCGCGTGGGCCCAGTTTGCCTTGCGGCTTGAGGCCCAGCAGGCCCTCGCCGCGGCCCAGCGTCATCAGCGTGATGCGGGGGCGGAACTGGCCGATGACGGTGCTGTCAGCACCGGGCTCTGAGTCGCTTGGGTCGGCAGGCAGAGGTGGTGTGCGCTTGCGATTCATGGTCGAAATGGTCGCTAGCGCAGGTGGAGTATGCGCGAGCAGCTATCAAAAGAAGAGCAAATGCGCGTCAGTTTCCACAGGTTAAATGCCCATGCTGTTCAGCGTGACCAGGCCCTTGGGCGTTTTGAGCGTGGCGCTCAGGCTGGCCGGGCCTTCCGTGATGGCCACGCCCTCCAGCCCGATGGCGGCATAAGCAGCCTGCAGTTTGGCCGCACTGGGGTGGCTTACCGCGATGCTGTCCAGGCTAACGCGGCTGCGCGGCAGGCTGTTGCGCGGGTGCAGGCGCAGGGGCTCGGCTTCATCGGGCTTACCCCATTGAATGAGCGTGGGCAGGCAGCCTTCAAACAGGCGCAAGCCGTCTTCGCGCACCGTGATCTGCCAATGCAGCACACCTTTGCGGGAGTGGCGGCTGGCCGGCATGGCCGGGCCGCGCTCAATACCCAGGGTTTTGAGGGCGATGCGGGAGGCCTGCAGCTCATCGGTGCCGGCCACAAAGTGCACCAGGCGCGGTTCCTTGGCGACAGCGGCGCGTAGCTCGGAGTTGTCCAGGTCGAACCAGCGTTTGGCGTGGGGGTTGGCCGGGCCTTTGGCGCTGGGGTTGATGGCGATGATTTCAAAGTACGCCAGCGGGTGGGCCGGGGTGGCGATTTTGAAGAGTTTGTTGTGGGTGCCGAACTGGGGGTGGTCGCCGCCAGCTTCCGGGGTCAACCCCAGGGTGGCTTCGCACCATTGCACACCTTGGTCCAAGGTGTGGGCGGCAACAACGAGGTGGTCTATCTGTGTTTTCATCGCCAGAACATACCACCTTGGCCGGTGGCCTGGCCCCGATTGGCCGAAACCTGCTGCGCCAACGCGCTGCAGGCTTAGCGGTTGGCGGCGGCCGCTGCGGTGCTGGCGGTGGTTTCGTCGGCGCTGACGCGGCGTGCGCCGTCAAAACGCTTGGCCCAGTAACTCACGCCCATGTCTTCCACGCGCACTTCGGCACCGGGTTTGGGGGAGTGGATGAATTTGCCATTGCCGACGTAAATGCCCACGTGGCTGAACGTGCGGCGCAGAGTGTTGAAGAACACCAGGTCGCCGGGCTTGAGGTCAGTCTTGTCGATCTTTTGGGTAGCAGCGGCTTGTTGTTCGGCTTTGCGCGGCAGCACCAGTCCGGCGGTTTGCTCGTAAATGGCGCGTACAAAGCCGCTGCAGTCAAAGCCGGTGTCGGCGTTGGTGCCACCGCGTTTGTAGGGCACGCCCAAAAAAGCCATGGAGTTCATGACCAGCTCGGTGGCGCGGGCCTCCACTTTTTCTCCAGCAGCGCTGATGCGGGACATGAGCCCGCGTTCCGCCATGAAATGGCCCATCTCGTCAGCCGTGCCTTGCGGATTGGCGTGCGCACAGGCGCAGGTCGCAAGAAGGGTGCTGAGGAGGATTTTTCGCATGTGGCGCACTCTAGGGGCAGGGCCAGGACTTGTCAAGCAATGTGACTTCTCAGATTGCCTTTCTAAGTGCTTGATTCATAACAAATTACTCCGTATGAGTTGAAGTGTATGTAATTGTGTGTATTTAAATTTGAACAATGTTCGATATTTAAAACTGATAAATTTTTGAAGAACAAGGTTTGTAATAATTGCGCTCAGTTCAATGGAAGGTGGTCTCGTGAGTGATTCCCGGCGGTCCAGGCAGGAGGCGATGGCGCAAACCCGGCGTGACCTGGTGCTGCGCGCCGTGCGCCAGGCCGTGGCAGAGGGCGGTGTTGCCAGCGCCAATGTGCGCGACATTGCCGAGCGGGCGGGTTACACCGCGGGTGCCTTGTATGCCTACTTTCCCGGCAAACAGGCCTTGTTTGAGGCGGTGTTGGCAGACAGTGTGTCGCGTGCGCAGGCCGCAGCCCAGTCGGCCAAGGTGGTGCGGGGTGCGCCCGAGGGCGCATTTGCGGCGCGTGCCCAGGCCTGGTTTGCCTACTTTCTGGCGCATCCGGCCGAGGCGCATCTGCTGTTACATGTCTTGTCCAGCGACGGGCGGGGCCTGGGGCGCATGGGGGAGGGGCTGGCCACGCTGCTTCTGGATTCGCTGGCGCCCGTTACCCAGGCCTTGCAGGCACTGGGCTGCAGCCCAGTGCTGTTGCAGCGCGAAACCATGGCCTTGTTGTCCATGGCGGTGGGCGTGCTGCTGATCCACGATCCCAGCAAACTCAGCGGTACCAATGCCTTGGCCGTGGAGGCACTGGCCGCCTATATAGAAAGTGTGCAGCTGCGGTTGGCCGCGGTAACTGCCCAGCCCGCCGCCGCGCCCGAGGCGCTGGCCCAGGTGGATTTGTTCGGCTAAGACCCGGTTGCCGGGCTGGCGTGGCGCAGGCTGGCGGTTATGCTCACACGCAACGCAAGGAGAACGGCGATGTTGATTGAATTGGAAGAGAGCCAACTGGTGCTGGTGGACTATCAGGCCCGGCTGATGCCGGCCATGTTTGAGCAGGCTGCGGTGCTGGCCAACGCCGTGCGCCTGGCGCAGTGGGCGGCGCTGCTGGAGGTGCCCGTGGTGTACACCGAACAAAACCCCAGCGGCCTGGGGGCCACGGTGCCCGAGCTGGCATCAGCGTTGCAATCGGCAAACGCACGTTTGCTGAGCAAAATGCAGTTCAGCGCGGTGGAAGAGGGCTTGGGCGAATGGCTGCGCCCACCGGCCAAGCCGGTGCAGGGCAATGCCCGCAGCCTGCCCAAACACTTGCAGAAACCCGCGGCTTCTGAGCGTGGCATGGTGGTAATTGCCGGTTGTGAAGCCCATGTCTGCCTGCTGCAAACAGCCTTGAATTTGCTGGAAGACGAGTTTGATGTGTGGGTGGTGACTGACGCCTGCACCTCCCGCACCGAGCGCAACCGCGACGCCGCGTTTGACCGTCTGGCCGGCGCGGGCGCCGAGCTGGTGACCACCGAGATGGTGGGCTTTGAGTGGTTACGCTCGGCAGAACATCCTGCCTTCAAGGAAATGCAAGCGCTTATCAAATAGCGCAGGTTGGATATTTGAGGGTGTTTTCAGGGCACGGCGGGGACGTCGTTGCCCGGTGCCAGTCCACTGAATTGGGGCAAGTCAGCTTGTAGCAAGTTGCTTATCCATAATTATGAATTCAGTTTGACAGGCCCGACCGGAGACACACAATGACAGGCTACGCCGACTTTCACCGCCGTTCCATCGACGACCGCGACGGCTTTTGGGCTGAACAGTCCGCCCTGATCGACTGGCATACGCCGCCCCAGCAGGTCTGCGATTACAGCAACCCGCCCTTCGCCCGTTGGTTTGTGGGCGGCACCACCAACCTGTGCCACAACGCGGTAGACCGCCACTTGGCCACCCGGCCCGACCAAGCGGCCCTGATTGCCGTTTCCACCGAAACCAATACCGAGCAGGTCTACAGCTTTCGGCAACTGCATGCCGAGGTGCAACGCATGGCGGCCGCCCTGCAAGCGCTGGGCGTGCAAAAGGGCGACCGCGTACTGATCTACATGCCGATGGTGGCCGAGGCGGCGTTTGCGATGCTGGCCTGTGCGCGCATTGGCGCTATCCATTCGGTGGTGTTTGGCGGTTTTGCTTCGGGCTCGCTGGCATCGCGCATTGAAGATGCGTCGCCCGCCGTCATCATGAGTGCCGATGCGGGCTCGCGCGGCGGCAAGGTGGTGGAGTACAAGCCGCTGCTGGACGAGGCGATTCGCCTGTCCAGCCACAAGCCGGGTGCGGTGTTGCTGGTAGACCGATCGCTGGCTGCTATGAATTTGGTAGCTGGTCGCGACCATCTGTGGCGGGACTTGCGACAAAAACACCTGGACACGCAGGTGCCCTGCGTTTGGGTGGACGCCACCCACCCGAGCTACACGCTCTACACCAGCGGTACTACAGGCAAACCCAAGGGTGTGCAGCGCGACACCGGCGGTTACGCCGTGGCGCTGGCGGCCAGCATGAAGCACATTTACTGTGGCAACGCGGGCGAGACTTACTTTTCGACCAGCGATATTGGCTGGGTGGTGGGGCACAGCTACATCATCTACGGCCCACTGATTGCAGGCATGGCCACCATCATGTACGAGGGCCTGCCCACCCGACCTGACGGCGGCGTGTGGTGGAGCCTGGTGGAGAAGTACAAGGTGACCGTGATGTTCAGCGCGCCCACGGCGGTGCGGGTGCTCAAGAAACAGGATCCGGCGCTGCTCAGCAAATACGACCTCTCCAGCCTGCGCGCCTTGTTTTTGGCCGGTGAGCCGCTGGACGAACCGACCGCGCAGTGGATCAGCAGCGCATTGGGCAAACCCATCATCGACAACTACTGGCAGACCGAAACCGGCTGGCCCATTCTCAGCATTGCCAACGGTGTGGAAAAGGCTGAAAGCAAGTTTGGCAGCCCTGGCGTGGCCATGTATGGCTACAACGTCAAGCTGCTGGACGAGAACACGGGGGAAGAGCTGACGGGGGCCGACCAAAAAGGGGTGGTGGCGATTGAAGGGCCACTGCCCCCCGGCTGCATGCAGACCGTGTGGCAGGACGATGCGCGTTTTGTCAAAACTTATTGGAGCAGCATCCCCGGCAAATTGGTCTACAGCACCTTTGACTGGGGCGTGCGCGACAAGGGCGGTTATTACTTCATCCTGGGCCGTACCGATGACGTGATCAATGTGGCGGGCCATCGCTTGGGTACGCGCGAAATTGAAGAGAGTATTTCCAGCCATCCGAACGTGTCCGAAGTCGCAGTGGTCGGCGTTGCCGATGCGCTCAAAGGGCAGGTGGCGATGGCTTTCGTCGTAGCCAAAGACGCCAGCGGTCTGGTGGATGACGCGGCGAAGCTGAAACTCGAAGGCGACATCATGAAGGTGGTGGACCAGAGCATTGGTGCCGTGGGGCGGCCGGCGCGGGTGCGTTTTGTGACGGTGTTGCCCAAAACCCGCAGCGGCAAGCTGCTGCGCCGCGCCATTCAGGCGGTTTGCGAGGGGCGCGACCCCGGCGACCTGACCACCATGGAAGACCCGACCGCTCTGCAGCAGATCCGAGATCTGACCACGCCGTGACGTGAGTTACTGGGCCATGTAGCTGGTATCTGCGCCCTTGCTCATGCCCACTGCACCGGTGATGTTGCCGATAGCCGTGCCGGGGATCTTGTAGGTCAGCGCGGCTTTGGACGCACCATCACCGCTGAACACGCCGTTGACATTCATGGAGCTGGAGGCCGAGAAGGTGGCGCCCGTACCAGAACCATAGGCGTTGCCACTGTAACTGACGCCATTGAACACCGTGTTAATGGTGACATTGTTGATAGAGGTGTATCCGCCGCTGAAATTTACGGTCATGGACGCGCTGGCCAAGCTGCCTACAAGAATCGTTCCTCCGGATGAGGCTGTTGGCGCCGTGCCACCAATCAGGTTGTATTCGAAGGTGCCTGTATTGGGCATGGACAGTTCGGGTGTTGGCCGCGCAGCGATGTAGTGCACATTGCTCAGCGCCGTCGAGTTTGCGGTTGTCGTTTGGGTGCCACTCGCCCAGTAGCCCCAGCCAATGTAGTCTGCTGCATAAGGGTCTCCGGAAGTGTTGAAGCTGGAGACGCCGGAGGTGCCGGCCTTGTATAGGTTGCCATCGGTGTCGGCATAACTCACCAGTGGCAGATCCGCAATGACGGCTGTGGACTGGCCATTGGTATTGTTGGCGACGGAGGCACCAGCGTCACTTTGAAACACGGCATGCAGGCCATTTGCGATGAAAATTTTGTCGCCCGACACCGTCTGGCTTTGGGGTGGTGGCACCGAGGCCTCGGTTGTGGCCCTCTCTGTGGTACGTGCCGGATCCTGATTTTTATCCTTCACGACAACCGTTTCACCAGCGGTCAGGCCGGTGCAGCCAGTATTGGTGCACACCACAATCGCATCTTGCTCGGCATTGACAGTGACCGATCCATCGGGGTTGTAGCTGATCAAAAAGGAAGAGCCGCGTATGCCAATGGTGGCCGTGCTGGTGATGATTTTGTAGTTCTCGCGGTTGCGTTTTCCAATCAGGCCGGTTATGGCACGCATGCCGCCTTTGGCCAGCTCGACCAGAAAGCTGTCGGTTTTGGGGTCATTCTTGTCGGCATAACTTGCCAGTTTGAACTGGGAATTGGGTTGTATTGCCACCATGCCGCCATCGCTAAAACGGATCTGGGCCTGTGCGCCCGCACCGGTCAGGATGTCATCGCCGCTTTGTACGGCACGCCCTTTTTGCAGTGGCGTGTTGCCGCCGTTGGCAGAACGCACGGCCACGTCACCAAACACAAAATTGGCAATACCTGCATCGGCAGCTTGCACATTGGATGCCGAGGCAGCGGCGACTAGCAGGCAGATGGAGGCGAGGGGGGAAGAGGTGGTCTTGCGCATGCGGGGCTCCTGGTGTCAAAACTCGCGGCGGGCGGTGACCGACAGCGTTTGCTTGTCAGAGGATGAGGTGCTGATGTTGGACACCGTTTGCAGGTAATTCCACTGCGGGGTTACACGCCAGGCTTTGGCGGGTATCCAATGGGCGCCTGCAGTCAGGCCCCATTGCTGGTCGTGGCGGGTGCTCAGAAAGAATGGGTCCGGGCCGTTGTAGCTGCGGTCTTCCAGGCTGAACGATGCAAACACGGCAAGCGCGCTGCCAAAGGGCTGTTGCATGCCCACGCGGCCGCCTACCAGCTGGTGTCCCAGGTGGCCGACGCCGGCTTGGCTCGTCACTTCCTGGCCCAAGTACGCGCTGGCGTAGACCGATAGTTCGGACCGGAATTGCTGTCCATAGGATGCCCCAAAGACGTAGCGGTCCACATTGCGTGTTTTCTGGGGGTAGCTCAGTTGCCCTGCTTGCGCATAAGCATTGAATTGACGGAATGCGTCCAGCCGGTGGGTCCATTCGCCAGTGATGCTCCAGCTGGAGCGTGCCGGTGCATTGGCAAGGGTGCTTTCCCCCAATTGGAGGGCCGTGGTGTACTCGTTTCGCTCGACACGGTAGCTGGCTCCCACTGAAGCGTCCAGCTGCCTGGAGTCATAGGGCAGGGCGGTCGTGTCGTGGCTCCGGGTGGATGCGCCAAAACTTCCGATGGCCGACCAGCGTGGGGCAATCGCCTTGCGGCCGGAAATGTGGAACGCCAGACCCGAAAACGCACTGGGAATCGGCTTCAGGCCAAATACCTTGTTTGCAGGGGCACTGTTAACGTTTTCGTCATGGCCCAGAACGGCTTCGGCATAGGCGCGGGTGGTGGTGCCTGCTTCTGCCTCGATCCGGTCTATGGTCTGCAGCAACTGGTTAATAGAGCGGGCCGCCTCGGTGGGGATGCCCTGCGCCTTGGCCTGGCCCAACATGGCTTTGGCGCCGGCGTTGTCGCCCACGGCATACAGGGCGTGTCCCAGCTCGGCGCGGGCCCGTGCGTTATTGGGGTTCACCATCAAGGTGCGTTCGAGCGCAAAAATGGCACGGGTGTGGTGCCCTGACTGGTTGGCGGCGATACCCAGTACCAAGTCGTAGTCTGGATCGCCCGAACGCTCCATTTCCAAAGGCTCTAGCATCTCGAAGGCTTGCTGGGCAGCCCCGGATTCCGTCAAAGCCAGGGCGTTGCGCAAAGTGGTATCCCATTCCGCATGCACTGGTGCCGCCAGCAACAGGCTAGACAGGCTAAAAAGAAGGAGGGAGCGGGTTGATAAGCGCATGGGGCTGGGCTCTCAGGCAGTAAATACCGTTAACAAACAGCTTTCGGGGCTCAATGGCCAGACAACTGAGCGAATTTTATGCCAGTGCGCCGCTTGCCGTGCGCAAAAGATCCGTGCTGGCTTAGCGTCAAGGCCCAGACCCAAAAGCCTTGGGGGCGGGCAAATTACCTTTGCACTGCACCCATAAAGTGGCACAATCCGCCCTGCAATGAAGGCCCTTCCCATGCCACAGTCGCATCCGCCAACCGGTTCAGCCGTGTCGCGGAAGGTTAATTAACCAGCTTTAACCAGCTTATGTTCCCTGAAGGGGAACGGAGGTCAGCGAAATATGAGTGATTCCAGCTCCAATGGTGCGAGCACGGCTTCGTCCGTGTACCAAGCCTACCAAAACAACACCTACCTGTTCGGCGGCAATGCCCCGTACGTCGAAGAGATGTACGAGAACTACTTGGCCAACCCCGGCAGCGTTCCTGACACCTGGCGCGATTACTTCGATGCGCTGCAAAACGTTCCCGCAGCCGATGGAACAACTTCCAAAGACGTAGCCCACATGCCCGTGATCAACGCATTTGTTGATCTGGCTAAAAAAGGCGTCAAACAAACGGTGCTGGCCACCGGTGCCGATTCCGAGATGGGACGCAAGCGCACGGCCGTGCAGCAGCTGATTGCCGCTTACCGCAACGTGGGCGCCCGTTGGGCTGACCTCGACCCCCTCAAGCGCACCGAGCGCGACAAAATCCCCGAGCTGGAGCCAACGTTCTACGGTTTCAGCGACGCAGACCAGGAAACGGTCTTCAACATCAGCAACACCTTCTTTGGTAAAGAGTCCATGAGCCTGCGTGAGCTCATGAACGCTCTGCGTGAGACCTACTGCGGCACCATTGGCGTGGAGTACATGTACACCACCGACCAGAACCAAAAACGCTGGTGGCAGCAAAAGCTGGAGGCGATCCGCAGCAAGCCAAGCTTCCCGGCCGAGAAAAAACGCCAAATTCTGGACCGGCTGACGGCTGCTGAAGGCCTGGAGCGTTTTCTGCACACCAAGTTTGTGGGCCAAAAGCGCTTTTCGCTGGAGGGCGGTGAGAGTTTTATCGCCGCCATGGACGAGCTGATCCAGCAAGCCGGCGCCAAGGGCGTCCAGGAAATTGTCATCGGCATGGCCCACCGTGGCCGCCTGAACGTGCTGGTGAACACCCTGGGCAAGATGCCTGCCGATTTGTTTGCAGAATTCGACCACACGGCACCCGAAGACCTGCCGGCCGGCGACGTGAAGTACCACCAGGGTTTCAGCTCTGATGTGTCTACCGTGGGTGGCCCCGTTCACCTGTCGCTGGCATTCAACCCGTCGCACCTGGAAATCGTGAACCCCGTGGTCGAAGGTTCGGTGCGCGCGCGCATGGACCGCCGTGATGATCCCACTGGTAGCCAGGTGCTGCCCGTGTTGGTGCACGGCGATGCGGCTTTTGGCGGCCAGGGTGTGAACCAGGAAACTCTGGCGCTCGCCCAAACCCGTGGTTACACCACAGGTGGTACGGTCCACATCATCATCAACAACCAGATCGGTTTCACCACCTCCGACCCGCGCGACATGCGCTCCAGCGCGTTTTGCACCGACATCGTAAAGATGGTGGAAGCCCCCGTGCTGCACGTGAACGGCGACGATCCCGAAGCCGTGGTGCTGGCCACCCAACTGGCGTTGGAGTTCCGCATGGAATTCCGCCAAGACGTGGTGGTGGACATCACCTGCTTCCGCAAGCTGGGCCACAACGAGCAAGATACACCCAGCCTGACCCAGCCGCTGATGTACAAGAAGATTGCGACCCACCCCGGTACCCGCAAGCTGTATGCCGACAAGCTGGCAGCCCAAGGCCTGGGCGATACGCTGGGCGATGACATGGTCAAGGCCTACCGCTCTGCCATGGACGCGGGTAAACACACCGTGGACCCGGTGCTGACCAACTTCAAGAGCAAGTACTCGGTGGACTGGTCGCCTTTCCTCGGTAAAAAATGGACCGATGCAGGCGACACCGCCATTCCTCTTACCGAGTGGAAGCGTTTGTCTGAAAAACTCACCACCATTCCTGCTGGCGTGACCCCCCACCAGTTGGTGAAGAAGGTATATGACGACCGTGCGGCCATGGGCCGTGGTGAAACCAATGTGGACTGGGGCATGGGCGAACACATGGCGTTTGCCTCGCTGGTCGCCAGTGGTTACCCCGTGCGTTTGTCGGGCGAAGACTGTGGACGGGGCACCTTCACGCACCGCCACGCCGTGATTCACGACCAGAACCGTGAGAAGTGGGACGTCGGCACCTACGTGCCCTTGCAGAACGTGGCTGACAACCAGGCTCCGTTTGTGGTGATCGACTCCATCCTGTCTGAAGAGGCGGTGTTGGGCTTTGAGTACGGCTACTCCTCCAACGATCCCAACACCCTGGTGATCTGGGAAGCCCAGTTTGGCGACTTCGCCAACGGCGCCCAGGTCGTGATCGACCAGTTCATTGCCTCTGGTGAAGTGAAGTGGGGCCGTGTGAACGGCATTACCTTGATGCTGCCCCACGGCTACGAAGGCCAGGGCCCGGAGCACAGCTCGGCGCGCCTGGAGCGTTTCATGCAGCTGGCTGCGGACACCAACATGCAGATCGTGCAGCCGACCACGGCCAGCCAGATCTTCCACGTGTTGCGTCGCCAGATGGTGCGCAACCTGCGCAAGCCCTTGATCATCATGACGCCCAAGAGCCTGCTGCGGAACAAGGATGCGACCTCGCCGCTGACCGAGTTCACCAAGGGGGCGTTCCAGACCGTGATCCCCGAGAGCAAAGAGCTCAAAGGCGACAAGGTCAAGCGCGTGATCGCCTGCTCCGGCAAGGTGTACTACGACCTCGTAAAAAAGCGCGAAGAGAAGGGGCTGGACGATGTCGCCATCATCCGTGTGGAGCAGCTGTACCCGTTCCCGCACAAGGTGTTTGCGTCGGAGCTGAAAAAGTACCCTAACGCCACCGACGTGGTGTGGTGCCAGGACGAGCCACAGAACCAGGGCGCCTGGTTCTTCGTGCAGCACTACATCCACGAAAACATGCTCGAAGGCCAGAAGCTGGGCTACTCCGGGCGCGCCGCGTCTGCGTCGCCTGCGGTGGGTTATTCCCACCTCCACCAAGAGCAACAAAAAGCGCTGGTGGAAGGCGCATTCGCCAAGCTCAAGGGCTTTGTGCTGACCAAATAAGCCGTCAGTAGAACCCTCACTCGAACACTTACGGAAAGAATTGATATGGCAATCGTAGAAGTCAAAGTACCCCAGCTCTCTGAATCTGTGGCCGAAGCCACCATGCTGGCTTGGAAGAAAAAAGTGGGTGACGCCGTCACCGCGGACGAAATCCTGATCGACATCGAGACCGACAAAGTGGTGCTGGAAGTTCCCGCGCCGTCGTCTGGCGTGCTGGTGGAAATTTTGGTGGCCGATGGTGGCACCGTGGCTGCGGAGCAGTTGATCGCCCGCATCGACACCGCCGCAGTGGCTGGTGCCGTAGCACCTGCCGCGGCTGCACCTGCCGCCGCAGCGCCAGCTGCTGCACCCACAGCCGCTGCTGCCTCCGCCAGTAACTCCAAGGCCGGTGTGGCCATGCCCGCCGCTGCCAAGTTGTTGGCCGACAACGGCATCGCTGCGTCCAGCGTGGCAGGTACCGGCAAAGATGGCCGCATTACCAAGGGTGATGTGCTGGCTGCTGCAGCTGCTCCTAAAGTTGTAGCTGCTTCCGCAATACCCACGGGCGTTCCGACCAAATCTCTGCCCCAAGTGGCAGCGCCTTCGGTAAACCTGGGTGACCGCCCCGAGCAACGCGTGCCCATGAGCCGCCTGCGCGCCCGTGTGGCCGAGCGTTTGCTGCAATCGCAATCCACCAACGCGATCCTGACCACCTTCAACGAAATCAACATGGCTCCGGTCATGGAGATGCGCAAACGCATGCAAGAGCGTTTCGAGAAGGAGCACGGTTGCAAGTTGGGCTTCATGAGTTTCTTCGTCAAGGCGGCTGTGCACGCCTTGAAGAAGTTCCCCGTGTTGAATGCGTCGGTGGACGGTACCGACATCGTCTACCACGGTTACTTCGACATCGGTATTGCCGTGGGCTCGCCCCGTGGCCTGGTGGTGCCCATCCTGCGCAATGCAGACCAGATGAGCTTTGCGGACATCGAAAAGAAGATTGCTGAATTCGGTCAGAAGGCCAAGGACGGCAAGCTGGGCATTGAAGAAATGACCGGTGGCACCTTCTCGATCTCCAACGGCGGCACCTTCGGCTCCATGATGTCCACCCCCATCATCAACCCACCCCAGTCGGCCATCCTGGGCGTGCACGCCACCAAGGATCGCGCGATGGTTGAAAACGGTGTTGTCGTCGTTCGCCCGATGAATTACTTCGCTATGTCCTATGACCACCGCATCATCGACGGCCGTGAAGCCGTCTTGGGTCTGGTGGCCATGAAGGAAGCGCTGGAAGATCCCGCACGCCTGTTGTTCGACATCTAAGGATCACACAGCATGAGCAAACAATTTGACGTGATCGTCATTGGTGGTGGCCCCGGTGGCTACATCGCCGCTATCCGCGCAGCCCAGCTGGGCTTTAACGTAGCCTGTATCGATGAGTGGAAGAACGAGAAGGGCGGTCCTGCGCCCGGCGGTACTTGTACCAATGTAGGCTGCATTCCCTCCAAGGCTTTGCTGCAGTCGTCCGAGCACTTCAACCACGCCAACCACCACTTTGCCGAGCACGGCATTACGGCCACCGGCGTGAGCATGGATGTGGCCAAGATGATTGCCCGCAAGAACACCGTGGTGAAGCAAAACAACGACGGTATCTTGTACCTGTTCAAGAAGAACAAGATCGCCTTCTTCCACGGCCGTGGTTCGTTTGTGAAGGCTGCTGAAGGCGGCTATGAAATCAAGGTGGCGGGTGCAGCGGAAGAAGTCATCACCGGTAAACAAATCATCATCGCCACCGGCTCCAACGCACGTGCCTTGCCCGGCACACCGTTTGACGAAGTGAATGTGTTGTCCAACGACGGCGCGCTGAATATCGGCGCGGTGCCCAAGAAGCTGGGCCTGATCGGCTCCGGCGTGATTGGCTTGGAAATGGGCTCCGTGTGGAAGCGCCTGGGCGCAGAAGTCACCATCCTCGAAGGCCTGCCGGTCTTCCTGGGCGCGGTGGACGAGCAGGTGGCCAAGGAAGCGCACAAGGCCTTCACCAAGCAGGGTCTGAAGATCGAGCTGGGCGTCAAAGTCGGCGAGATCAAGAACGGCAAAAAAGGCGTGTCCGTGGCCTACACCAACGCCAAGGGTGAAGCCCAAACGCTGGACGTGGACAAGCTCATCATCTCCATCGGCCGCGTGCCCAACACCATCGGTTTGAACACCGAAGCGGTGGGCCTGGCATTGGACGAGCGTGGCGCGATTGTGGTGGACGGCGACTGCAAAACCAACCTGCCCGGCGTGTGGGCGGTGGGTGACGTGGTGCGCGGCCCCATGCTGGCGCACAAGGCGGAAGAAGAGGGCGTTGCCGTGGCCGAGCGCATTGCCGGCCAGCACGGACACGTCAACTTCAACACCGTGCCCTGGGTCATTTACACCAGCCCCGAGATCGCGTGGGTGGGCCGCACCGAGCAACAGCTCAAGGCGGACGGCGTGGCGTACAAGGCGGGTAGCTTCCCCTTCCTGGCAAACGGCCGCGCACGCGCGCTGGGCGACACCACCGGGTTTGTGAAGTTCCTGGCCGATGCCACGACCGACGAAATCCTGGGCGTGCACATAGTGGGCCCACAGGCGTCGGAATTGATTTCCGAGGCCGTGGTGGCCATGGAGTTCAAGGCCAGTGCCGAAGACATCGCGCGCATTTGTCACGCCCACCCCTCCTTGAGCGAAGCCACCAAGGAAGCGGCGCTGGCGGTCGACAAACGCACCCTGAACTTCTGATTTAAGAGTGAAATAGGCTGCTAGCCCACGTAGGTCGTGCGCTAGCAGCTACTGTTTTCATAGCGAATCGGAGTTTTATTTGAGCGTTAAAGCTACCTACGAGGCCGAACTGGCTGCACGCGGCTACACCGCCGACCCCGCCCAGCTGCGCGCGGTGGAGGCGTTGGAGCGCTGCGCCACCGAGTGGGCGGCATTCAAAGAAAAACGTTCCAACGCGTTCAAGAAGCTGATCAACCGCCCCGAGATTCCGCGTGGCGTGTACATGCATGGTGGGGTGGGCCGGGGCAAAAGCTTTCTCATGGATTGCTTCTTCAACGCCGTGCCGCTCAAGCGGAAAACGCGCCTGCATTTCCACGAGTTCATGCGCGAGGTGCACCGTGAGCTGATCGACTTGCAAGGCACGGTAAACCCGCTGGACGAGCTGGGCAAGCGCATGGCCAAGCGCTACCGCCTGATCTGCTTTGACGAGTTCCATGTGGCCGACATCACCGATGCGATGATCTTGCACCGCCTGCTGACGGCCTTGTTTGACAATGGCGTGGGCTTTGTCACCACCTCCAACTTCAAGCCCAACGACCTGTACCCCGGTGGCTTGCACCGCGACCGCATCTTGCCCGCCATTGCCTTGCTCAATGCCAAGCTGGAGGTGCTGAGTGTGGACAACGGGACCGACTACCGGCGCCGCACACTGGAAGACGCCCGGCTCTACCACACGCCCAACGGCCCCGAGGCCGATGCTGCCATGACCGCCACCTTCAACGCATTGGCGGAGCAGCACGATGAAGACCCGGTACTGCACATCGAGTCACGCGAGATCCATGCGCGTCGCATGGCCGGTGGTGCCGTCTGGTTTGACTTCAAAACCCTGTGTGGTGGCCCTCGTTCGCAAAACGACTACCTGGAAATTGCCTCACGTTTCCACACGGTGTTCTTGAGTGATGTGCCTTACATGCCGGTGCGTATGGCCTCCGAGGCACGGCGCTTCACTTGGCTGGTGGACGTGTTGTACGACCGGCGCGTCAAACTCATCATGTCGGCGGCGGTGGCGCCCGAGGCGCTGTACACCGAAGGCCCCATGTCGCATGAGTTTCCGCGCACCGTCTCAAGGCTCACCGAGATGCAATCCAAGGAGTTTCTGGACCTGGAGCGCCGCATTGTGGATACGCGCCTGACATGAGGGGGTTGTGGCTGCTGTGGGTGCTTGCGGTTCTCCTGGGGCCGCAGCTTGTTTGGGCACAAACAGACGCCCCGGTGCTAGAGGCAGCGCAGGCGCAGCGCCAACGTATCAGTGCGGAGCGAACACGTGCCGAGGCTGAGTTTTCCCGCCAAGAGCAGGCTTGCCAAAGCCGCTTTGCGGTACAGGC
Organism: Rhodoferax sp. TS-BS-61-7; assembly: GCF_002943465.1. Lineage (GTDB taxonomy): Bacteria > Pseudomonadota > Gammaproteobacteria > Burkholderiales > Burkholderiaceae_C > Allorhodoferax. The sequence continues at coordinate 104,528 of NZ_PTQY01000010.1, read as the reverse complement.
CTGTGTGGACCAGATTGCGGTCCAGCGCCGGACGCTGGACCGCGAGCTCAGGCGGCAGGAAGCGTCCCTCAACGCCGCAGAGCGCCAGCAACGCGCGCAAGAGCAGTTGCAGCGCAGTGCCGAAAAAGAGCGTGACCGTCAGGCGCGTACGGCGGAACAGACTGACAACACGACGGCTGATCGCCTTCAAGCCCAGCAGGAAAAGCAGCAAGCCCATCACAAGGTGCTACCTGTGAACAATACAGCCGGCAAACCCTTGCCCGCCGCGCCAACAGCTGGGGAGCAGGCATCACTGCGCGAAGCCTATGCCGCCAAGCAGCGGGCTGCCCAAGAGCGCCGGGCTGTGCGCGAGAAACGTTTGCGTGAGTCGACGCAGAAAACCCCCGCTTTGCCAACGCCCCAGTAGGCGGGCGTGCGCCGGGTGCTTGGGGCTAGCTGTGTAGCGATTCGACTTTGACCACCACCAGAGAGAGGTTGTCGCCTCCGCCATGGCCGCGGGAGCGCGCTTTTTCGATCAAAAACTCAGTGGCTTCGCGTGCGGACAAGGTGGACAGCACAGAGCCCAGTTCACCGGTGTTGAAGTAATGCCAGACGCCGTCACTGCAGGCCATGAGCACATCGCCAGGGCGCAGTTTGGAAATGAAATGGAAGTCGACGGGTGGGTCGCTTTCGGTACCTAGGCAGCCCATCAGAATGTTGGACTGTGGGTGTACTGCGGCTTGTTCTTCGGTCAGCTCACCGCGGTTCACCAGGGCTTGCACATAGGAGTGGTCCATGGTGCGTTTGATGAAACGGTTGCCGTGGTACTGGTAGACCCGTGAGTCGCCGGTGTGGGCCCAATGGCAGTCGCCCCCGGGGTTGATCAGAAATGCGGCCAGTGTGCTGTGTGGCTCTTCTTCGGAGGATATTGCGGTGAGTTTGATGACGATATGGGCTTCTTGCACCACTTGCATCAAGGTTGCCGCAGCGTCATCGGTGTCCGGGTCGTAACGCTCAAACAGCTGTTTGGCGGTCATCATCACTTGGTCGGAGGCCTTGCGCCCACCGCTGCGTCCACCCATGCCATCGGCCACGATGGCCAGCAGGCAGCCATTCACACGCGGATGCTTGAGCAGCGCAACCTGGTCCTGCTGGTATTCGCGGTCACCCTTGTGGATGCCGGTGGAGGCGGTAAGTCGGTATCCAGTGGTGGCCATGGTGTGTGGGCAATTAATCGGAATAGGTCCGGAAGGCGGCAGTCCGGTCGTATTATCGAGTGGACGCCCCGCAAATCTGCGCCATTTAACCACGTACTTCTCCCCATTTACCTTTGGAAACGAATCACCACTCCCCGCAGCGGCGCCTGATTGAGTTGCGCATGGAACACGGCGATCTCGATGCGCTGATCGACCGCGCACACGAGTCGGCGCCGGCTGACGAGTTGATGATGCGTCGGCTCAAGAAGCGGCGGCTCGCCTTGCGCGATGAGATCTCCCGCTTGCAGGGCGCTTTGCAGCCCGATGAACCGGCCTGAACGGTGATGCTGACCGACGCCGTGGCACAGGCACTGGATGCCGAGGGCCCTCTGGCGCGGGCGGTCGAGGGTTTTGCTCCCCGTGAGGGCCAGCGCGCCATGGCCCATGCCGTAGCGCAGACGCTGGAGCAGGGTGGTGTGCTGGTGGTGGAGGCTGGCACTGGTATTGGAAAAACGTTTGCCTATTTGCTGCCTGCACTCCTGAGTGGCGGGCGTGTCCTGTTGTCAACAGCGACTAAAGCCTTGCAGGACCAGCTGTTTGGCCGGGACATTCCCCAGTTGCTGTCGACCCTGGGTTTGCCATCCCGCGTCGCCTTGCTCAAAGGCCGAGCCAGCTACCTCTGTCTCAGTCGCCTGGGGCAGGCGCGGCATACAGGCCTGTTGCAACGTCCTGCGGACTTGCGGGCCTTGGCGTCGGTAGAGGTGTGGGCAATCAGCACCCGCAGTGGTGATTTGGCCGAACTCGCGGCGCTGGACGAGCAGTCGCCAGTCATCCCCCAGGTTACTTCGACGCGCGACAACTGCACGGGTGCCCAGTGTCCGCAGTTCCATAGTTGCCATGTGTACCGGGCACGCCGCGAAGCCATGGCGGCAGACGTGGTGGTGATCAACCACCACTTGTTTTTTGCCGATTGGAATGTCCGGGAGTCGGGTGTGGCCGAGCTATTGCCGACTGTCAATGCCGTGGTGTTTGACGAGGCGCACCAACTCAACGAGATTGGTATTCAGTTTCTGGGAAGCCAGTTGGGCACTGGCCAGTTGCTCGCCTGGGGGCGTGACTTGGTGACTGTGGGCTTGCTGCACGCGCGGGGTTTTGCCGATTGGCAAGACTTGGCCATGCGCTTGGAAGGGGCCTTGGCGGAGTGGCAACTGGTCTGCCAGGCGCCGGCAGAGCCGCAGACCCGACTGCGCTGGGTGGGAGATGCACCCCAGGGTATTGCACCTGTGCGGTGGCGCCAGACACTGGCCCAGGTGGAGGTGGCCTTGTCGGCCGCGATTGCAGCTGTGGCGGGTGTGGCAGAAGCGGCCGCGGAGCTTTCTGCCTTGTATGCGCGCGCCATGGCATTGGCCGAGCGGCTGGCACATTTCATCCAACCGCCGCCTGCGGGCGGTGTGCGCTGGATTGAATGTGGGGTGCGCCTGCGGATGCTGGAGTCACCACTGACCATTGCCGATGCATTGCGTGAGCGTGCAGCGCAGCGGGCGGAAGCGCAGATCGGACCTGCCTGGGTCTTTACGTCGGCCACCCTGGGCCATGACGCGGGGTTGGCTTCGTTCGTGACTGCACACGGTCTTGACGGCGCGCGGGTGTTGCAAGTTCCCAGTCCGTTTGACTATGCGCGCCAAGCACGTCTCTACATTCCGACTGTTTTTCCCAAACCGTCAGACCCGCGTCATAGTGACCAGGTGGCTGAGTTGCTTGCGCAGGCCAGTGGGGTTTTGCACGGTAGAACCTTGGTGCTCACCACCACGCTGCGTGCCATGCGGCGTATTGCGCAGGTGCTGCGTGCACGTCTGCCCAAAAAGGGTGGCATCCAGGTGCTCTTGCAAGGCGAGGCTTCCAAACGTGAGTTATTGGCACGTTTTACGGAGGATGCGGCTTCTGGCTACATCCTGGTGGCCACAGGATCGTTTTGGGAGGGCGTGGATGTGCCGGGCGACGCCCTGCAGATGGTGGTGATTGACAAAATTCCCTTCGCGCCGCCTGATGACCCAGTAGTGGAGGCCCGCTGCCTGCAGTTGGAGACGGAGGGCAAGAGTGCCTTCACGCACTACCAAGTGCCGCAAGCGGCCATGGCGTTGAAACAGGGAGTGGGGCGCTTGATTCGCCGCGAGACGGATCGCGGTGTGCTGGTGATTTGCGATGTGCGGTTGCTGCAAATGGGCTATGGCCGAACCTTATTGGCCAGCCTGCCCGGTATGCCTGTGCTGAGTGAAGCCAGTGAGTTTCAGCAGGCGCTGTGGGCGCTTACCAAACCTTCCACCACGGATCCGTATTCGACTTTTCTCCCTTGAGCACGTAATCCGACTGGGGATAGTTCTTTTCGAGAATCCGTTTGGCATCGTCACGCAGCTGTTCCATGCCCAATGCGTCGTACGACTTGTACAGGATGAACAGCGCTTCTTCGATGGCAGGCACATCGCGGTAGTCGGTTACCGCTTGTTGGGCCCGGTTGGCCGCAGCCAGATAGGCACCGCGTTTGTAGTAGTAGCGGGCTACATGGACTTCGTACTGCGCCAGGGAGCCGACGATGTAGGCCATACGCTGGCGTGCGTCTGGTGCATACCGTGAATCGGGGAAGCGTGCTACCAGCTCCTTGAAGGATTCAAACGACTCTTTGGCCGCTTTCTGGTCGCGCTCGGATAGGTCTTGCCGGGTGATGGAGGAGAGCAGTCCCAGGTCATCGTTGAAATTGATGATGCCCTTGAGGTAAATGGCATAGTCCAGCGCCGGGCTGGCGGGGTGCAGCTTGATGAAGCGGTCCAGTGTTGCCAACGCTTGTGCAGGCTCCGCTGCCTTGTAGTGGGCATAGGCCTTGTCCAGCTGGGCTTGCTGCGCCAGGGGCGTACCAGCCGCACGGGCCTCCAGTTTTTCGAGCAGGGGAACGGCCTTGTCCCATTGGGACGAGCCCATTTCATCTTTCGCTTCTGCATACAGACGGTTGGGGCTCATGCCTGCGGTCTTGTCGATCGGTGCGGACGAACATCCGGCTACGACCAGCGATACGGCCGCCATGAGTAAGGCATAAACGACCGATAATTTCACACGTAGCATCTTGGGGACCTTCTTGAATCAGACCGGCGGAATTATATCGACGCACTCCAGTGAACCCGATTCGGAAGACGAGGTTCTGGATGGGGTCTCTGAGGTCGAGCTCCGCAGTGTGGAGGTCACCCCCGGCCAGCACGGTGAGCGTATAGACCGTGCCTTGGCTCAGGCTGCGAGTGAGTTTTCGCGCAATTATCTGCAGCAGCTGATCGATGGCGGGGCGGTTTCCCTCAACGGGCAGTCGGTTTCCAAGCCCGCGCAGCGTGTTAAGGCGGGTGATGTCATCGCCGTAGAGCTTCGGCCTACGCAGCAGAGCCAGGCCTTCAAAGCCCAGCCCATGGACTTGAACATCGTCTACGAAGACGCCCATGTGCTGGTGATCAACAAACCTGCAGGCCTGGTGGTGCACCCCGCACCAGGCAACTGGAGCGGAACCCTGCTCAATGGGCTGTTGGCCAGGGACCCACAGTTTGCGAGCGTGCCACGGGCCGGTATCGTGCACCGTCTGGACAAAGACACCAGTGGTTTGATGGTGGTGGCCCGTACGCGTGCTGCTATGGACGTGCTGGTCAAAGCGATTGCGGCCCGGGAGGTCAGTCGGCAGTACCTGGCATTGGCGCAACGCCCCTGGAAGGGTGCTGCGCAAGTTACGGTGGACAAGCCCATCGGACGCGATCCTCGCAACCGCCTGCGCATGGCCGTGGTGGATCTTTCTGTTTCTTCTGGCAAGCTGGCCAAGACGGATGTGTTTTGGCTTGCCAACTCGGTGGCGGGCTGTTGGGTGCGTTGTGCTTTGCACACCGGGCGCACGCACCAGATCCGTGTCCACATGGCCTCACTGGGGCACCCTTTGGTGGGTGATGCGCTGTACGGTGGCAGCCCCGAGCCCGGCATGGAGCGGCAGGCTTTGCATGCGTTTCGCCTGGCGTTTCACCATCCGGTCACCGGTGTGTGGCAAGAATTCCATGCGGAGCCTGCCGTTGATTTTCTTGCGCTTTTGGCTTTGTGGGGGCTCAGTTACAATGCAGGCGCAGGTCCGGGAGGACTCTGATAGGTCCAAGCCCATCGCTTGTGGCCTGCCACCCAAGCGCTGACGACGCGCTGTTTGCCAACGACGATCACTGTGATCGCTCAATTTGCTGGTGACTTTTTCGAAACGCCCTGACTATGAACATGGTCGATGCCAAGCGGGTCCTGGAGACCGCCCTGATGTGTGCCCAACAACCTTTGCCGCTGAAAAACATGCGGGAGTTGTTTGCGGAAGCGATTGGCGTGGATTCCATCAAACACATGTTGGAAGATCTGCGCAATGACTGGGCAGGACGCGGCATGGAGTTGGTCAGTGTGGCGACCGGCTGGCGGTTCCAGAGTCGTCCCGAAATGCGGGAATACCTGGATCGTCTGCACCCTGAAAAACCGCCGAAATATACGCGCGCCACGCTGGAAACCCTGGCTATCATTGCCTATCGGCAGCCTGTAACGCGCGGTGATATGGAAGACATCCGCGGTGTCACCATCAGTTCCTTGTTGATCAAACAATTGGAAGATCGTGGTTGGGTGGAGGTGATAGGTCACCGCGAAGCGCCCGGTCGGCCCGCCTTGTTTGCGACCACCAAGCAGTTTTTGGACGATTTTGGTTTGGGCTCTCTGGACCAATTGCCCCTGTTAGACCATCCCGCGCAGGCGGGCGATGCATTTGGGCATTTGGCATCTGCCATGAAAGAGCCCACCATCGCGACGATCTCCATGCCCGCAGTGGACGATGCGGGTCCCCAAATGACCATGTCTCTTGACGCGCAAGTTACCCCCGAACCTGAAATGGGTCCCCCACATGAATGAAGCCCCTGAATCCATGCCCTCTGATGCTGCCGAGCAGCCCATGGAGTCTCACGAAGAGAGTCTGAATCCAGCCCCAGTTGGATCGTCTGCTGCTGCCGGCGTTAGCCCCGTGTACCGGTTTGAAGATGTGGTGTCTGGCCAATTTGATGCGGACGATGCGTTGGAAGAGTTGGCGCCTCCCAAGCGGGTGCTGCTGCCGCAGGCCGAAACGCCCAAGCTGCACAAGGTGCTGGCGCAATCCGGCATGGGCTCGCGCCTGGAGATGGAGCAGCTCATTTTGGAGGGGCGCATTTCGGTCAACAACGAACCGGCCCACATTGGCCAGCGTATCCAGTTTGGTGACAGCATCAAGGTGAATGGCAAGCCGATCCGTTATCGCATTGATCCGCCACCAGCCCGTGTGATTGCATACCACAAGCCTGCAGGCGAGGTGGTCACGCATGACGACCCCCAGAACCGACCCACCGTGTTCCGCAAGCTGCCCAAACTGCAACAGGGCAAGTGGCAGTCTGTGGGGCGTTTGGACTTAAATACCGAAGGGCTGTTGTTGTTCACCAGCTCAGGCGAGCTGGCCAACAACCTGATGCACCCCCGATTTGGTTTGGAGCGCGAATATGCGGTGCGTGTTTTGGGCGCCTTGAACAAGGAAGAAAAGCAGGCTTTGTTGGACGGCGTGCAACTCGATGACGGTATGGCGCAGTTTGGGTCTATCGAAGAGGGCGGTGGCGAGGGTTCCAACTGCTGGTACCGGGTCACAATTTCTGAAGGCCGCAACCGCGAGGTGCGTCGCATGATGGAGTCCGTGGGCCATGCGGTGAGTCGCCTGATTCGTATTCGCTATGGGGCTATGGTCTTGCCACGGGGCTTGAAGCGTGGCGCCTGGATGGAGCTGGATGACGCGGATATCCGTGCCCTGGCACAAGCGGCTGGCGCGGGGCGGCCGCGTGCCGACGGTCCTGCCGAGGGTGCAGGTCGCCCCCCCAAGGCGACGGGTAACCGCAATCCCGCCCGCGGGCGCTCTACGGGTGGCCGTGGGCCGTCGTATCCCAAGGCCGGACCCACCCCTGGTGCCAATCCTGGTCGTGGCGCCAGTGGACGCAAGGACAAGCCCTCTGATCGCCAGGCCGGTGCTCAGCCAGACCCCATGAAAACGGCATTTGGCTACATCGGTGCAGACAGTTTCTCTCGCCAGCGCCAAGACGCTGCTGGCCGACCCCGTGGTGGGCAAGGCGGGCAGCGCAGAGGCGGCCGAAACCGCTAATCACAGTGTAAAATCCAGCGCTTTGCTTCTGCTGGGGCAAATGTCTCTTCATTCATAACAGGAATCCTATGGCTATCGAACGCACTCTCTCCATCATCAAGCCCGACGCAGTTGCCAAGAACGTGATCGGTCAAATTTACGCCCGCTTTGAAGCGGCTGGCCTGAAGGTAGTGGCTGCTCGCATGGCTCACCTGTCCCGCGGTGAAGCAGAAGCTTTTTACGCCGTGCACAAAGCACGTCCTTTCTTCAAGGATCTGGTGGATTTCATGATCTCCGGCCCCGTGATGATCCAGGCTCTGGAAGGCGAAAACGCCATCCTGAAAAATCGCGACCTGATGGGTGCCACCGATCCTAAGAAGGCCGATGCCGGCACCATCCGCGCTGACTTTGCAGACAGCATTGACGCCAACGCCGTGCACGGTTCCGATGCTGCAGAAACTGCTGCCGCCGAAATCGCCTTCTTCTTCGCTGGCCTGAACGTTTACTCCCGCTAAGACATGCAATGACGGCCAATCTTCTTGAATTCGATCTTGAGGGATTGGCCGCTTTTTGTGAGCGGCTCGGAGAAAAGCGATTCCGAGCCACCCAGCTGTTTCGCTGGATTCACCAAAGAGGCGCCTCATCCTTTGATGATATGAGTGACCTCGCCAAGTCTTTGCGCGAAAAGCTCAAAACCTGTGCGGAAATGAAACCGCTTGCCGTGATCACCCAACATATTTCGGGTGATGGCACGATCAAATGGTTGTTTGATGTTGGGGGTGGTGATGCGGTGGAAGCTGTGTTCATCCCCGAAGATGATCGTGGCACCCTCTGTATTTCCTCGCAAGCTGGCTGTGCTGTGGGCTGCCGTTTCTGCTCGACCGGCCACCAAGGTTTCAGTCGCAACCTGACGACGGGTGAAATCATTGCGCAGCTGTGGTTTGCCGAGCACTTCCTGCGCAAGCATCTGGGTGCGAGCCAGCGCGTTATCTCCAATGTGGTGATGATGGGCATGGGTGAGCCGCTGCAAAACTATTCCGCCCTGGTTCCCGCGCTGCAGGTCATGCTCAGTGACAACGCCTATGGGCTGTCACGCCGCCGGGTTACGGTGTCAACCTCCGGCGTGGTTCCCATGATGGACCGTCTGGGCGCCGATTGCCCCGTGGCATTAGCCGTGTCTCTGCACGCTCCTAATGACGCCTTGCGGGACAACCTGGTTCCACTGAATCGCAAATACCCGCTATCCGAGTTGCTGGACGCCTGCCGCCGCTACTTGGCGTTTGCACCACGCGACTTCATCACCTTCGAGTACTGCATGCTCGATGGTGTCAATGACACGCCAGCCCATGCCCGCGAGTTGTTGGCGTTGGTGCGCCCTGTGGATGGGCCTGCTGTCTCTTGCAAGTTCAACCTGATTCCTTTCAATCCCTTTCCGGCATCTGGTCTCAAGCGTTCCAGTGCCGCACAGGTGCAGGCTTTCTCCAAAATTCTGAGTGATGCCGGGATTGTGACGACGGTCCGAAAGACCCGCGGTGATGATATTGATGCGGCGTGCGGTCAGCTGGCCGGAGATGTCAAGGACCGTACGGATGTAGCGAAGCGCATGTCCAAGCAGCGAACCGTTATGCTCCAACCCGTAATGGACATTGCTCGTACCGAGCAGACAAAGGGGACCGATGCCTGATTTGCTTTTTCCTGCCCGCTGGATGCGGCGTGGCTTGACGGCCTTTGCTGTGCTGGGCTTGTTGGCGTTGGCGCTCACTGGCTGTGCTTCTAGTGCGCCGACTGCGGCTCCTGGAAGTGATTTGCTGACGGAGTCTGACGAGACCGTAGCCCGCAAGCGGGCCCGCATTCGCCTGGAGCTGGCAGTGGGTTATTACAACAATGGCCAAACCACCATTGCGCTGGATGAGTTGAAGCAATCGATTGCTGCCGACCCCACGTTGCTAGAGGCTCACAACCTGCGCGGCCTCATTTACATGCGTTTAAACGATGCCCCCTTGGCGGAGGAGAGTTTTCGCAAAGCCTTGCAAATCAATCCCCAGGCTTCGTCGGTGCACCACAACCTGGGTTGGATGTTATGCCAGCAAGGCCGTATGGCGGAGGCTAACCGTCAATTCATGAATGCCATTGCCGAGCCCAGTTATGTAGACAAAGCCAAGTCCTGGATGACCATGGGTGTTTGTCAGGCGAAAGCTGGGCAGCGTGTCGAAGCTGAGGCTAGTTTGCAGCGCGCCTATGAGCTGGACGCGGGCAACCCTGTCACTGGGTACAACTTGGCGCTGGTGTTATTTCAACGTGGTGAATACTTGCGCGCCCAGTTCTACATCCGTCGCATCAATAACGGCGAGCTGGCCAATGCCGAGTCCCTGTGGTTGGGCGCCAAGGTGGAGCGCAGCCTGGGCAATCGGGAGGGCGTGGCGCAATTGGGCGCGCAATTGGCCAAGCGTTTTCCACAATCCAAAGAAGCGACTTTGTTTGAACGTGGGGCATTTGATGAGTGAGGGCAACTCTTTGCAATCAGCGGATATGGCCTCTGCTGCGGATGAGCCGGTAACCCAGGCGTCTGCGGGAGCCCTGTTGCGTGCTGCGCGCGAGACGGCGGGTCTGCATGTGGCTGCGCTGGCGGTATCCATGAAAGTGCCTGTCAAAAAGTTGGAAGCTTTGGAAGCGGACCGTTTTGATTTGCTGCCCGATGCCGTGTTTGTGCGGGCGCTTGCGTCCAGTGTTTGCCGCAATTTGAAGATCGATCCTGCACCGATACTCTCTAGGCTGCCGCACCAACACGTGCCTCGCTTGGGAGCCAGCGAGGGGGGCATCAACGCGCCATTCCATGCAGCGGGGGAAAATCGCTCCCTGTCCATACCTGCAGCCCTCAAGCAACCTGTAGTTTTGGTGGTTTTGCTTTTGTTGGTGGCTGCCTTGGTGGTGGTGTTTCTCCCAGAGTGGCAAACGGAAGCCCCGCCTGAGGAAGTCGCTGCACCATCGGAATCCGTTCTAATCGTGCCATCCGCACAGAATGCAGTGCCCGATGTTCCTGTCCCATCTGTTATTGCCGCGGAGCCTGCTGCGCAGGCGGCCCTAGCAGTTGCTTCCGCATCTCCGGCGCCTGTAGCGCCTGCTCCCGTTGCCATTGCCGCGGCGGTTGCCGTGCCAGAGGTGATGAAGCCCGCGAGTGCGCCGTCGCTTGCTCCCGTTGCGGGGCAGCAAGTGGTGTTCCGTGTCAAAGGGCCGTCTTGGGTGGAGGTGACCGATGCCAAAGGCGTGGTTTTGATGCGCAGAAATCTAGTGCAAGGTGATGCGGCGGGCATCTCAGGGGCACTGCCTCTGTCGGTGGTCGTAGGGCGTGCGGATGTCACCGAGGTTGAAGTCAAGGGTAAACCGTTCAGCCTGACCGCGTTCGCCAAAGACAATGTTGCGCGATTTGAGGTGAAGTAGTGCAAAGTGGTTTTCCTATACCCATCGTTACCCCCCAGTTGAGGGAGTCTCTCCAGGCTCGCGTGGTTTGGGGTGGAAGAACTGTGACCGTTGGTGGTGGTGCGCCTGTTCGCATCCAGTCCATGACCAATACAGATACCGTGGACGCTATTGGTACCGCCATACAGGTCAAGGAGTTGGCATTGGCGGGCTCGGAGATGGTGCGCATTACCGTCAATACACCTGAGGCCGCAGAGGCAGTTCCGCACATCCGCAATCAACTGGATCGCATGGGCATTGATGTGCCGTTGGTGGGTGATTTTCATTACAACGGCCATCGTTTGCTCAGTGAATTCCCTGACTGCGCACAGGCACTGTCCAAATACCGCATTAACCCCGGCAACGTGGGGAAGGGCGACAAGCGCGACAAGCAGTTTGGCCAGATGATTGAGGCCGCCGTGAAGTGGGACAAGGCGGTGCGCATTGGCGTGAATTGGGGCAGTCTGGACCAAGAGCTGTTGGCGTCCCTGATGGACGACAACAGCAAGCGTGCCGTTCCGTGGGACGCGAAGCAGGTAATGTACGAAGCCTTGATTGTTTCGGCCTTGGAGTCTGCGCAACGTGCCCAGGAGATTGGCTTGCCTGCAGAGCAAATCATTCTTTCCTGCAAGGTAAGTGGCGTGCAGGATCTGATCGCGGTTTACCGGGCACTGGCCCAGCGTTCGCGTTATGCCCTGCACCTGGGCCTGACTGAGGCGGGTATGGGCACCAAAGGCACGGTGGCATCCACCGCGGCACTGGCGGTGCTTTTGCAAGATGGCATTGGTGACACCATTCGGGTGTCGCTGACCCCCGCACCTGGCGAGGCGCGGACCCAGGAGGTGGTGGTGGCCTCCGAGATTCTGCAATCTTTGGGCTTGCGCAAGTTTGTTCCCAGTGTCACAGCCTGTCCAGGTTGCGGACGCACCACGAGCACCACCTTCCAAGAACTCACCAAGCAGATTGATGATTTTTTGCGTGAAAAAATGCCGGTCTGGCGCTCGGTCTATCCTGGTGTGGAAAGCCTCAAGGTTGCGGTCATGGGCTGCATCGTGAATGGCCCCGGTGAAAGCAAACACGCAGACATCGGTATAAGCCTGCCGGGTACCGGCGAAGCGCCGGCCGCACCGGTCTTTATTGATGGCGAGAAACGCATGACCCTGCGTGGCAATGCGATTGCCGCTGAATTCCAGACGGTGGTCGAAGACTACATTCGGCAACGCTTTACGCAATCTACCCCAAACACTTGATTTGAATGCATATGGATGAGAAGGTCGTTTCGCGCAAGGCGGAAAAGTTGGTGGGCGTGAAGGGGATGAATGACATCCTGCCGCCGGAGTCGGCGCGATGGGAGGCTCTGGAAGCCACGGTGCGTGAACTGATGCTGCGCTATGCGTACCGCAACATCCGCACGCCCATTCTGGAACACACCGCGCTCTTCGTGCGCGGCATTGGTGAGGTCACGGACATTGTTGAGAAGGAGATGTACTCCTTCGAAGACCGTTCGGACAAGCACGGCCAGGCCGAACACCTGAGCATGCGCCCCGAGGGGACCGCTGCGGTGGTGCGCGCCGTGATCGAAAGCAACCTGCTGTATGACGGTGGCAAGCGCTTGTTCTACATGGGCCCGATGTTTCGCCGCGAGAAGCCGCAGCGCGGGCGCTACCGCCAGTTTCACCAAGTCGGCGTGGAAGCGCTGGGCTTTGGTGGCCCGGACACTGATGCCGAGGTGATTTTGCTGGCCGCTGCGCTATGGCAGGCCATTGGCCTCACCGATGTGCGGCTGGAACTCAACAGCCTGGGCCAGCCGGCGGAGCGTGCGCTACACCGCGCCCAGCTCATCGCCTATTTTGAGCAACATGCCGGGCTGCTCGATGAAGACGCCAAGCGCCGGCTGCACAGCAACCCGCTGCGTATTCTGGACACCAAAAACCCGACGATGCAAGAGATGGTTGCGGGGGCGCCGCGCCTGCTGGACTTTCTCGGTGCCGAATCGCTGGCGCACTTCGAAGGGCTCAAGGCCATTCTCGATGCGAATGGCGTGGCCTACAGCATCAACCCACGCCTAGTGCGGGGACTGGATTACTACAACCTGACGGTCTTCGAGTTCGTCACCGATCGCCTGGGCTCCCAGGGCACCGTGTGTGCGGGTGGCCGCTATGACGACCTGATCGTGCAGATCGGCGGCAAGCCCACTCCGGCCGTGGGCTGGGCTTTGGGCGTGGAGCGTGTGCTGGAGCTGCTCAAAGAGACGGGTGCTAGCGAGGCTGTGGCGCCGCTGGACGCCTATGCCATCGTGGGTGATGCCAAGGATGCTCCGCGCGTCATGGTCAGCCTGGAGCAACTCCGCGCGGCAGGCATCTCGGTGCAAATGCACCCCGCCGGGGCCGAGGGCATGGCCAGTTTGAAGTCGCAGTTCAAGAAGGCCGACGCCTCGGGCGGGCGCTACGCGCTGGTGTTTGGCGTGGACGAACTGGCGCAGGGACAGGTCACCATCAAAGATTTGCGCGATGCGTCGCAGGCCCAGCAAAGCAGGCCCCTGCAAGAGCTGAGCCAATGGGCCAAAGGCCTACAATCCGCCACCTAATCAGAGACCCTTATGGCAAACCATTTAGACCTTGAAGAACAAGAGCAGCTGGACCAGCTCAAACATTTCTGGAACCAGTATGGCAACCTTATCACCGGTCTGCTGATCGTGGTGCTGGGCGCCTTTGCCGCCTGGAACGGCTACCAGTATTGGCAGAAACGCACCGCAGCCCAGGCCTCGGTGATGTTCGAAGAAGTCGACAAAGTCCTGCGCAGCGGCGATTTGGTCCTGGCTGAGCGGGTGTTTGGTGACATGAAGGAGCGTTTTGCCTCCACGGTCTACACCCAACAAGCGGGCCTGGCACTAGCCAAGCTGGCGTATCAGGGTGGCAAGGGCGATTTGGCCAAGGCGGCATTGACCTGGGTGGGGGGCAGTCAAGCAGATGTGGCCTACGCGTCCATCGCCAAGCTGCGTCTGGCGGGTATCCATATCGAAGCGAAAGAGTTTGATCTGGCATCCAAGGTACTGAGTGAAAGTTACCCAGCGCCATTTGTTGCCTTGGCAGCTGACAAACAAGGCGATTTGTTGTTGGCCCAAGGAAAGAACGCGGAGGCGGTTGCCGAGTATCGCAAGGCGTGGGCTGGTATGGACACACGTGCAGAATACCGCCGTCTGGTTTCTGTGAAGCTGGGCGCTTTGGGTGCGTCGGAAACGGCGGCCAACTGACCATGGCATTTTCTTTGTTCCGTCAAATACCCACATGGGCCAGCGCTGCGGCGTTGGTTGCGGTGCTTGCGGCTTGCTCTGGGCCCAGCAAACCAGTGCCCAAGGACTTGGGTGCCAATATTGGCTTGATTGGTGTCAAAACTGCCTGGTCTGCCCAGTTGGGTGCCATGGAAAGCTCGGCACAACCGCATGTAGTGGGATCGCAAGTTTTGCTAGCGTCCGCCAAGGGAATAGTGACCGCCCTGCAGGGTGAGACGGGCAGTGTGGCCTGGCAGTTGGATGTGGGAACGCCGTTGGTCTCTGGTGTGGGCAGTGACGGGCAAACTGCCGCGGTCATGTCCGAGGCTGGCGAATTGATTGCCATGTCATCCGGCAAAGTGCTGTGGAAGCAGCGCCTGGGTGCTTTGGGCCTTACTCCGCCCCTCGTGGCAGGTGCGCGCATATTTACCTTGACTGCTGACCGCACCGTCACAGCGTTTGATGCGGCAAGTGGTCAGCGCTTGTGGCAATTGCAGCGGTCTTCGGACCCCCTGGTCCTGGGGCAGGCTGGTGTGTTGTTGGCCGTGGGTGACACTTTAGTGGTCGGGGTGGCTGGGCGCTTGTTGGGGGTGAATCCCTTGAATGGTGCTTCCCGCTGGGAGGCGCCCGTGGCGGTCAGCCGTGGCACCAATGAGGTGGAGCGTTTGGTCGACCTGGTGGCCGGTGTGAGCCGGTTGCAGGCCAATGTGTGTGTGCGTTCTTTCCAGGCTGCGGTGGCATGTGTCAATGCCACCAATGGCACCATGGTTTGGAATAAACCCGCTGCGGGGACTACGGGCCTGGGGGGGGACGCCGAATATGTGTTCGGTACCGAAGTAGACAGCAAGCTGATTGCCTGGAGCCGGGTTTCGGGTGAACGCTTGTGGGTGTCCGAGGCCTTGCGCTGGCGCGCTCTTGGCACACCACTTGCCGTCGGCCAGTCCTTGGTGGTGGGCGATAACGCTGGCGTACTCCATTTTCTCTCGCGCGCAGATGGCGCACCCATGGACCGGGCCACTACCGATGGTTCCGCTATTTTGGGTGTCCCTGTTCTTGTTGGTAAGACATTGATTGCCGTTACGCAAAAGGGCGGCGTTTTTGCGTTCCGACCCGAATAAGTTTGAAGGGTTCTGAACCATGAAACCAGTGATCGCCTTGGTAGGGCGCCCCAATGTGGGCAAGTCCACCCTCTTCAATCGCATGACCAAGACCCGGGATGCGATTGTTGCGGACTACGCAGGATTGACGCGGGACCGCCATTACGGCAACGGCAAGCAGGGCAAACACGAGTTCATCGTTATTGATACCGGTGGTTTTGAGCCGGATGCCAGCAGCGGCATTTACCGCGAAATGGCCAAACAAACCCGCCAGGCCGTGGCTGAGGCCGACGTGGTGGTGTTTGTTGTTGATGCGCGCGGTGGTTTGTCGGCGCAAGACCATGACATTGGCAAATACCTCCGCAAGTTGGGCAAGCCTTGTCTGGTGGTCGCCAACAAGGCAGAGGGCATGAAAGAGGGCGCCCAATTGGTCGAGTTCTTTGAGCTGGGCTTGGGCGAGGTATTTCCTGTCTCGGCAGCACACGGTCAGGGCATTCGGTCTCTGATTGATATGGCTATAGATCGCTTGGGTTGGGTATTGCCCGATGAGGTCGAGGCAGAAGAAGATCCCGCTGTTATCAAACTGGCCGTGGCAGGGCGCCCGAACGTGGGCAAATCCACGTTGATCAATACCTGGCTTGGGGAAGAGCGGCTAGTTGCATTTGACATGCCTGGAACCACACGGGATGCGATTTCTGTCCCCTTTGAGCGCAATGGGCAGCGGTTCGAATTGATTGACACCGCGGGTTTGCGTCGCAAAGGCCAAGTGTTTGAGGCCATCGAAAAATTTTCCGTCGTCAAGACCCTGCAGGCCATTGAATCTGCGAGTGTGGTGCTCTTACTCATTGATGCCACCCAGGGCGTGACCGACCAGGATGCCCATATTGCCGGCTACATCTTGGAGTCTGGGCGTGCTGTGGTGGTGGCGGTCAACAAATGGGATGCTGTGGATGACTACCAGCGTGAGCTGGTGCGGCGCTCACTGGAAACCCGTCTGGGGTTTCTCAAGTTTGCTGCCTTGCACATGATTTCGGCGCAGAAGCGCCAGGGCCTGGGCCCGGTCTGGGATTCGATTGCCCAGGCGCACCGCGCAGCCAACTGCAAGATGCCCACGCCTGTGTTGACCCGTTTGCTGCTGGAAGCCGTCCAGTTCCAGACGCCCAAGAAGAATGGTGCTTACCGTCCAAAATTGCGTTACGCCCACCAGGGTGGCATGAACCCGCCCATCATTGTCGTCCACGGCAACTCGCTGGAGCATGTGACGGAGACGTACAAGCGTTTTCTGGAGGGGCGTTTTCGCAAGGAGTTCAACCTCATTGGTACACCTCTGCGCATCGAAATGAAGTCGTCCACCAACCCCTTCGCAGACAAAGACGACCGATAGCCGATGGCCATTCGCCTGAGCCGCTGCCCGGGCTGCTGTAGCTGTGGTATCGTCAAGCTTCTTTCACTACTTGAACACGGAGAATATCGTGAGCAACAAAGGCCAACTTTTACAAGACCCGTTCCTTAATGCCTTGCGCAGGGAACATGTGCCAGTGTCCATTTATTTGGTCAACGGCATCAAACTTCAGGGCCAGATCGAATCGTTTGACCAGTACGTAGTGCTACTGCGCAACACCGTGACCCAGATGGTCTACAAACATGCCATTTCCACCATCGTCCCCGGACGTGCCGTGAACTTGGCTGCCGTTCCCGAAGACAACGCCGCTGCGTGATGCTGCGGGGCCTGCGCCCCGTCAGCACGCGTTCGGCCAGACGCCTCACACCCATTTGACAGCCAAAACTCCGCCGATCGTCGCTCCCACCATTTTGGTCGGAGTTGACTTGGGGGTGCCCAACTTTGATGCCGAGCTCGAAGAGTTAGGCTTGTTGGCCCAGACTGCTGGCCTGAGCCCCGTAGCACTTATTACCTGCAAACGCCGTGCACCCGATGCCGCGTTGTTTGTGGGTTCCGGCAAGGCCGACGAAATCAAGTTGCTGGCGCAACAGCATGGCGCTACCGAAATCCTGTTTGACCAAAGCCTGAGTCCTGGCCAGCAGCGCAATCTGGAGCGGCACCTGGAGCTGCCGGTCAACGATCGTACCTACCTGATTCTGGAAATTTTTGCCCAGCGGGCGCGCAGCCATGAGGGTAAGTTGCAGGTCGAGCTGGCGCGTTTGCAGTACCTCAGCACCCGCTTGGTACGCCGTTGGTCCCACCTGGAACGGCAGACGGGTGGCGCTGGCGTGCGCGGCGGCCCGGGTGAGAAGCAAATTGAGCTGGACCGTCGCATGATCGACGAGACCATCAAACGCACCAAGGAGCGCCTCTCCAAGGTCAAGCGCCAGCGCCAGACCCAGCGCCGCCAGCGTGAGCGCCGGGATGCGTTCAATATCTCCCTGATTGGCTACACCAACGCTGGCAAGTCCACGCTGTTTAATGGGCTGGTGAAGGCGCGGGCCTACGCGGCGGACCAGCTGTTTGCCACGCTGGATACGACGACCCGCCAATTGTACCTAGGAGACGCGCAGCGCTCGGTGTCCCTGTCGGATACCGTGGGTTTCATCCGCGATTTGCCCCACGGACTGGTCGATGCATTTCAGGCCACGTTGCAAGAGGCCGTTGACGCCGATTTGCTGCTGCATGTGGTGGATGCCTCCAACCCCAACTACACCGAGCAGATCGAGCAGGTGCAATCGGTGCTGGCGGAGATCGGTGCGGACCAAATTCCGCAACTGCTGGTGTTCAACAAGGTAGACGCTTTGCCACCTGAACTGCAGCCGTTGCGCATGGAAGACATGTACGACCTGCACGGCGTGCAGACCCCACGCGTGTTTGTTAGTGCGCGCGAGAATGTGGGCATGCCCCTGCTGCGCCAGCATTTGGCCGCTGTGGCCAGTGCGGCCCCGGGTGCGGGCCCTGCCAACGAGTATTCCCCTGAGCCCTATGGGGCCGGTTCGTAATTGGGCACAATCCCGAGCTGTTGTACGCGAGACAAAACCATGAAACTATCCCTGCCGAATCCCCCCAAGGTCACGTGGCCCCAGTGGATGCGCAATATGTTCAATCTGAACGACTCCCGTTGGGGCCGAGGAGACGATTCCTCTGCACCTTCCGATAAGCCCGAAGGCGCAGCTCCAGACAGTGACCCCCCTAAACCCTCTGCAGCGCCCCAGCCGCAGCCGGACCGTCGTGGTGCGGCGCAATCGGGCCCACCGGATCTGGACGAGTTGTGGCGCGATTTCAACCGCAAGTTGAGTGGCCTGTTTGGTGGTGCGTCCAAGCCCCGCGGTGGCAATGGCAGCGGTGGTGGTTCGGGCGGCGGTTTTCAGCCCGATATGAAAAGCGCGGGCATTGGTGTCGGCTTGATTCTTGGCGTTTTGGCCCTGATTTGGCTAGGCACTGGCTTCTTCATCGTGCAAGAAGGCCAGCAAGCAGTGATCACCCAGTTTGGCAAATACAAGTCCACGGTGAACGCCGGTTTCAACTGGCGTCTGCCGTACCCGATTGAAAAACACGAGTTGGTGTTCGTCAGCCAGATCCGCTCTGTGGACGTGGGGCGAGATACCGTGCTCAAGGCGACTGGCCTGAAAGAGTCCGCCATGCTGACCGAGGATGAAAACATCCTCGACATCAAGTTTGCTGTGCAATACCGCCTGAGCGATGCGCGTGCTTTCCTGTTCGAAAGCAAGAACCCCAATGACGCGGTGGTGCAGGCCGCCGAAACCGCGGTACGCGAAGTTTTGGGAAAGATGAAGATGGATGCGGCCTTGTCAGAAGAGCGTGACCAGATTGCGCCCCGTGTGCGCACCCTCATGCAAACCATTCTGGATCGCTACAAGGTCGGTGTGGAAGTGGTTGGCATCAACCTGCAGCAGGGTGGTGTGCGTCCGCCTGAGCAAGTGCAATCTTCATTTGACGATGTGCTCAAGGCTGGCCAAGAGCGTGAACGTGCCAAGAACGAGGCCGAGGCGTATGCCAACGATGTGGTGCCGCGTGCCGTCGGTTCCGCTTCGCGCCTGAAGGAGGAAGCCGATGCCTACAAAGCCCGTGTGGTGGCCCAGGCCCAGGGTGATGCCCAACGCTTCCGCTCCGTGTACACCGAATACCAAAAGGCACCGCAGGTGACCCGTGACCGCATGTACCTGGACACCATGCAACAGATTTATGGTAACGTGACCAAGGTATTGGTAGAGTCCCGCCAGGGCAACAGCATGTTGTACCTGCCACTGGACAAAATTCTTCAGATGAATGCCGCACCCGCGGCGGACGCCTCGGCACCCGCGGCGGCTCCCCAGCCTGCAGCGCCCGCCACCTCCATCTTGAACAACGATGCCCGCAGCCGCGATGCCGCCCGTTCGCGTGAACGTGACTCTCGCTAGGACCCGACCATGAACCGCATTGGATTTATTTTTTCTTCGCTGCTGGTGCTCTTGGCTTTGGCCAGCTCCACGCTGTTTGTGGTGGACCAGCGCCAGTTTGGCGTCGTGTATGCCTTGGGTCAGATCAAGGAAGTCATCACCGAACCTGGGCTTAACTTCAAGCTGCCCCCACCGTTCCAAAACGTTTCGTACATCGACAAGCGCCTGCTGACGCTGGACAGTACCGATGCCGAGCCCATGCTGACTGCCGAAAAGCAGCGTGTGGTGATTGACTGGTACGTGCGTTGGCGCATTTCTGAACCCACGGAGTACATCCGCAATGTGGGTTTGAACGAAAGCGCTGGTGCCAGCCAGTTGAACCGTGTGGTGCGCAACGCATTCCAGGAAGAAATCAACAAACGCACCGTGAAAGAGCTGCTGTCGCTGAAGCGCGAAGACCTGATGGCCGACGTGAAGGCCGAAGTGCTGGACAAGGTGCGTGGCGCCAAACCCTGGGGCGTGGATGTGGTGGATGTGCGCATCACCCGCGTCGACTATGTGGAGGCCATCACCGAGTCGGTGTACCGCCGCATGGAGGCCGAACGTAAACGTGTGGCCAATGAACTCCGCTCCACCGGCGGTGCTGAAGGCGAAAAAATCCGTGCCGATGCGGACCGCCAGCGTGAAATTACCATTGCCAACGCCTACCGTGATGCCCAGAAGATCAAGGGTGAGGGCGATGCCGAAGCCGCGCGTATTTACGCCGAGGCTTTTGGCAAAGACCCGCAGTTCGCCCAGTTCTACCGCAGCCTGGAAGCCTACAAGTCCAGTTTTGCCAACAAGAGCGACGTGATGGTGCTGGACCCTTCGTCCTCCGAATTCTTCAAGGTGTTTCGCAACGGTGGCAGTGGCACCGCGGCTGCCAAGAAGTAAGCCTTGAGCGCCGACACCCTGTGGGTGGCGCTCGCCCTGGTGCTGGTGGTGGAAGGGCTTTTCCCCTTTCTGTCGCCCACCGGGTGGCGGCGCATGTTCACCCAGCTCTTGCAACTCAACGATGGCCAGATCCGCTTTTTCGGTTTGGCCAGCATCTTGGTGGGCTTGTTGTTGATTTGGTGGCTGCTGCCCTGAAAAGCGGGCTCCAAGCCCGGTAAAATCGCTGTTTTAACAGCCCCCTCCAATTCCATGTCTGCTTGGGTCCTGCCGGATCACATTGCCGATGTGCTGCCGTCTGAAGCGCGCCACATCGAAGAAATACGTCGAGACCTGCTGGACATGGCGCGCTGCTATGGCTACGAGCTGGTGATGCCGCCCTTGCTGGAACACCTGGAGTCTTTGCTCTCGGGCACCGGTGAGGCGCTCGATTTGCAAACCTTCAAATTGGTGGACCAGCTATCGGGCCGCATGATGGGTTTGCGGGCCGACAGCACACCCCAGGTGGCCCGCATCGATGCCCATTTGCTCAACCGCCGTGGTGTCACCCGCCTGTGCTACTGCGGCCCCGTGCTGCACACGCGCCCAGCGGCCCCCCATGCCACCCGCGAGCCGCTGCAGTTTGGCGCCGAGATTTATGGCCACTCCGGGTTGGAGGCCGATCTCGAAATCCTTACCCTCGCGCTCGATGCCTTGAAGTCCGCCCAGGTCGGCGCGCTCACGGTGGACCTAGCCGATGCCCGCATCGTGGACGCTTTGCTGCTGCCTTCGAGCCTGAGCGCCGCCCAGCAGGTGCTGGTGCACGCTGCACTGGCCGCCAAAGATCGCAGCGAATTGGCCCTGCTGGTACAGAACTGCCCCGCGGCCACGGCCCAGGGCCTGCTCGCGCTGGTGGATTTGTACGGCGATGTGTCGGTCCTGGCGCAAGCCCGGCAGGCCTTGCCAGATCTGCCCGGTATCCGCGAAGCATTGACCCACCTGGAGTGGCTGGCAAGTCATCTGGACGGTGTGCGTGTCTCCTTTGACCTGGCTGATCTGCGTGGTTATGCCTATTACACCGGCGCGCGTTTCTCGGTGTATGCCACGGGTGCCAGCGACGCACTGGCACGCGGTGGTCGTTATGACGAGGTGGGCTCCGTGTTTGGCCGCAAGCGGCCGGCTGTGGGGTTCAGTTTGGACGTGAAGGTCTTGGCCAGTGCCGCTGCGGTGCGTCCCTTGCGGGCGGCGGTGCGTGCGCCCTGGGGTGAGGCGTCCGCCTTGCGCGCTGCCATTGCGCAGTTGCGCCAGCAGGGCGAAACGGTGGTCTGTGTCCTGCCAGGGCACGAGAGTGAAGTCGATGAGTTTCAGTGCGACCGCGAATTGGTGCAAGCCGCCGGTCAGTGGGTCGTAACAGCAATTTAAAGCAGAGCGAAATGAATACAACCAAAGGTCGAAATGTAGTGGTCGTGGGCACCCAGTGGGGCGACGAGGGCAAGGGCAAACTGGTCGATTGGCTCACCGAAAGCGCCCAAGGCGTGGTGCGCTTTCAAGGCGGCCACAATGCCGGTCACACCTTGGTCATCAACGGCGTGAAAACCGCCTTGCACCTGATCCCCAGCGGCATCATGCGCCCCGGCGTCAAGTGTTACATCGGCAACGGTGTGGTGCTGTCAGCCGCCAAGCTGTTTGAAGAAATTGAAGGTCTGGAAAAAGTGGGTGTGGAACTGCGTTCGCGCCTGCGCATCTCTGAGGCCTGCCCGCTGATCCTGCCGTTCCACGCCGCACTGGACGTGGCCCGTGAAGCCTTCCGCGAAAAGGGCGGTACTGCCAAAATCGGCACTACTGGCCGCGGCATTGGCCCGGCCTACGAAGACAAGATTGCCCGCCGCGCGCTGCGCGTGCAAGACCTGAAATACCCCGAACGTTTTGCCGCCAAGCTGCGCGAGCTGCTGGACCTGCACAACCATGTGTTGACCAGTTACCTGGGCTCCGCTGCGTTTGACTTCGGCCCGACACTGACGCCTTACATGGCCGACGGCAAGGTGTTGTTTGAGCCGGTCTATGCCGAAGCCATGCGCCACGCCGAACTGCTCAAGCCCATGATGGCGGACGTGTCGCGTGAACTGAACGAAGCCAACCTCCACGGTGCCAACCTGCTGTTTGAAGGGGCACAAGGCACGCTGCTGGACGTGGACCACGGCACCTACCCGTATGTGACATCGAGCAACTGCGTGGCTGGCAATGCCGCCGCCGGTGCGGGCGTGGGCCCGGGCATGCTGCACTACATCCTCGGTATCACCAAGGCCTACTGCACCCGCGTAGGTGGCGGCCCGTTCCCCACCGAACTGGACTGGGAAGTGGAGGGCACACCCGGTTACCACATGAGCACCGTGGGCGCCGAAAAGGGCGTGACCACCGGCCGTTCACGCCGCTGCGGCTGGTTTGATGCCGCGCTGCTCAAGCGCTCGGCGCAGGTGAACGGCTTGTCCGGCCTGTGCATCACCAAGCTGGACGTGCTGGATGGTCTGAAAGAATTGCTGCTGTGCACCGGCTACGAGCTGGACGGTGAAGTGGTAGATATCCTGCCCATGGGCGCCGATGACATTTCGCGCTGCAAGCCGATTTACGAAACCATGGAAGGCTGGAGCGACAGCACCGTGGGCGTCACGCAGTACGACAAGCTGCCTGTGGCCGCGCGCCTGTACCTGCAGCGCATCGAACAAGTGACGGGCGTCCCCATCCACATGGTGTCCACCAGCCCGGACCGGGACCACACCATCATGATGCGCCACCCCTACTTGGCCGAGTGATCGTTATTTTTAAGTCAAATAGCCCTCTAGCCCCCGTAAATATTGCGCAAGCAGCTACTAATTTAGGAGCATTCTGATGTTGACAGAAGACGGCAAGCACCTGTATGTGAGCTACGACGAGTACCACAACCTGATTGAAAAACTGGCGATCAAGATTTTTCAGTCGGGTTGGGAGTTCGACACCATCCTGTGCCTGGCCCGCGGTGGCATGCGCCCCGGTGACATCCTGTCGCGTGTGTTTGACAAGCCCCTGGCCATCATGTCCACCAGCTCCTACCGTGCCGAAGCCGGCACGCAGCAGGGCAACCTGGACATCGCGCGTTTCATCACCACGCCCAAGGGTGAAATTGCTGGCCGCGTGCTGCTGGTGGACGACCTGGCCGATTCGGGCCACACCTTGAATGCGGTGATCCACCAGCTCAAGAACAACTACAAGCCCATCACGGAGCTGCGCAGCGCCGTGATCTGGACCAAGGCGTTGAGCACCTTCACGCCCGATTATTCGGTCGAGTTCCTGCCCACCAACCCCTGGATCCACCAGCCCTTCGAGGGCTACGACTCGCTGCGTCCGCAGCAGCTCATCCAAAAGTGGAGCGTCTGACAGACCCCTGCAGCGCCGCATGACCGAACGCATTACCGACCTGATCCACCACGCCTACCAGCCTCCTGGCGGGTTTGAAGCGCCGCAGCCCGGCGTCTTTAAGGCGTCCACCGTCTTCTTCCCCACCGTGGCCGCCATGCGCAGCCGCGAGTGGAAGGACAAAACCGCCTACACCTACGGCCTGCACGGCACGCCCACCAGCTACGCGCTGGAAGAACGCCTGGCCACGCTGGAAGGTGGCGCGCAATGTCTGTTGGTCCCTAGCGGCCTGGCGGCACTGGGCCTGGTGGCCTTGTCCTTGCTCAGGAGTGGCGACGAGGTGCTGCTGCCCGACAACGCCTACGGCCCTAACAAATCCCTGGTCGAAGGTGAGTTGATGGGATGGGGTATTACCCACCAGTACTACAACCCCATGGACCCCGAGGACCTGGAAGCGCAAATCTCCAGCCGCACCAAGCTGGTTTGGCTCGAAGCCGCGGGCTCGGTCTCGCTGGAGTTTCCCAATCTGGTGGAAATGGTCCGCATCTGCCAGCGCCGCAAGGTGCTGACCGCTTTGGACAACACCTGGGGCGCAGGCCTGGCGTTTGCGCCGTTTGACATGGTGCCTGGCGCCAGCCCGGCAGTGGGGGTGGATATCTCGGCCCACGCGCTGACCAAGTACCCCAGTGGCGGTGGGGATGTGCTCATGGGCAGCGTCATTACACGTGACGCTGGCCTGCACCTCAAGCTCAAACTCACCCACATGCGCTTTGGCATTGGTGTGGGCATGAACGATGTGGAGCTGGTGCTGCGTTCCCTGCCCAGCATTGCGCTGCGCTACCGCGCGCACGACGTGGCGACACGAAGCTTGGCGGCCTGGGCGCAAACCCAGCCCGAGTTTGTGCAGGTGTTGCACCCCGCGCTGGAGGAGTCGCCCGGCCACGCGCACTGGAAAGCCCTGTGCGGCGGTGCCGAGGGCACAGCGGCGGGCCTGTTCAGCGTGATTTTGGACAAACGTTTCACCCAGGCGCAGACCGACGCGTTTTGTGATGCGCTCAAACTGTTCCGCCTGGGCTACAGCTGGGGTGGCCCCATCAGCCTGGTGGTGCCGTACGAGCTGGAGACCATGCGCACAGGCTGGCCGGCCCATTTGCTGCCGGGCACGCTGGTGCGCTTTTCCATCGGCCTGGAAGACGTGGCCGATCTGCAAGCCGACATCGCACAAGCGCTGAACGTGCTGCGCTGAGTCGCGTTCGCGCAGAGGCTGTGTACCCGCATGGCCTCT
Source organism: Rhodoferax sp. TS-BS-61-7 (assembly GCF_002943465.1). GTDB lineage: Bacteria > Pseudomonadota > Gammaproteobacteria > Burkholderiales > Burkholderiaceae_C > Allorhodoferax. The sequence continues at coordinate 79,414 of NZ_PTQY01000010.1, read as the reverse complement.
GCGTGTTTTCCTGAGTAGGCAAGGCCCAGCCGCCGCTTTAAGCTGCAGGCCATGCACACCTCACCCCCGCCAGATACATCCGGGCAGGACTTGCCCGTGATGGCCGAGCCTTATGTGCCGCCGCCTTCGGATGCACCGCGCAAAACCATTGTTCCGCTCACCTTGGGGCAACCTTTTGTCTGGCTGCGCAAGGGCGCGGCCGACCTGCTGGCGCACCCCGGGATTGCGGCGTTTTATGGCGTGGCCTTTTGCACCATGGCCGTGGTGCTGACCGCGGTGTTCCGCGCCAAACCCGAATACACCATGTCGATTGCCTCGGGCTGCCTGCTGCTGGGCCCCTTTCTGGCCATGGGCCTGTACGAGGTGAGTCGCCGGCGCGAGCTCGGCGTTGCCCCAGCACTGGGGGCGTCTGTCACCTGCTGGGACCGCCATCTGGGCAGCATGGGGCTGCTGGTTTTGGTGCTGGTGGTGCTGGAGCTGCTGTGGGGCAGGGCGTCGCTGGTGGTGTTTGCGGTGTTTTTCAACACCGGCATGCCGTCCACCACCGGGGTGCTGGAGGCGGTGTTTAACCCGCAAAACTGGGAGTTTGTGGCGGCCTACGCCGTGGTGGGCGGCGCCTTTGCCATGCTGGTGTTTGCCACCGCGGTGGTCTCCATCCCCATGATTCTGGACCGCGACACCGATGCCATCTCAGCTGCCATCACCAGCCTGGAAGTCGTTTTCCACAACACAGGTGTGATGGTGCTGTGGGGGCTGCTGCTGACCACGCTGGTGGTGCTGGCCATGCTGTTGCCCTGGAGTTTGGGTCTGCTGGTGGTGGGGCCGTGGTTGGGGCACGCCAGCTGGCATGCCTACCGGGGGGTGGTGCAGTGGCCGGGAGATGTTACAGTGGCCCCATCAAACTGAAAGCACATCTTGGCAACACCCAATTACGGTTACGAAAAGCGTCAGAAAGAACTGGCCAAGCGAAAGAAAAAAGAAGAAAAGCTCAAGAGCAAGGCCGAGCGCAAACTGACCGGTGACGCGCCTGAGAACGACGAGACCGATGCAGAGCCGGGCACACCCGCAGAAGGCACGCCCGCTGGCGACGCTGCCTGAACGACTGCCACTGAGCGGCCAGGGTCCCTAGACCCGCTCTCTCCAACCCCCAGACCTGTTAAGGCGCCAAGAGCGCCTGCGCCAGATTGCGCATCGCGTCTGTCGAGCGATCGCTGGTAGTGATGCTGCGCGCGGCGCCGAATTGGCGGAAGTTGTTCTGCATGGACTTAAGGTAACTCGGGTCGTAGTGTTGCGTCAGCAGGTCTTGCACCACGGGGCGGAAGTTGCCGGCCGCCACCTGGTCTTTCCAACCCTGCACCACCACTTTGCCGCGAAACTCGGCCATCACGTCCAGCCGGTGGCAAAAGTAGGCGGTGTCATGCACCAGGTGGCTGTAGTCCTCCAGCAGCAGTTCAATGCGCTCTTCGGTGGGCAGGCTCAACTGCAGGCAGGGGCTGCTGTGCATGCGCTCCACCAGGGCCGTGGGCAGGGTCAGGTTGCCAATCTTCTTGCTCTCGCTCTCCACATAGACGGGGCGCGCGGCGTCAAATTTGCGCAGCGTGTCCCATACCAGCGTGTCAAAACGCTTTTGCGTCGGTTGGGGCAGGCCCGGCACGGCGCCCAAGAGGGAGCTGCGGTGGTTGGCCAGGCCTTCCAGGTCCAGCACCTGCGCGCCCTCGGCTGCCAATGCGTGCAGCAGGCGGGTTTTGCCACAGCCGGTGGTGCCACACACCACCTCGAACTGCAGGCGTTGGGCTTGCAGCGGAATGTCTTCCAGCATGGCGGCGCGGAAGGCCTTGTAGCCGCCTTGCACCAGCGTGACCTTGAAACCGATCTGGTCCAGCACCAGGCTCAGAGAGCCGCTGCGTTGGCCGCCACGCCAGCAGTAGGCCAGCGGTGCCCAGTGTTTGGGTTTGTCCAGCGCGTGGGTCTCAATGTTGCTGGCGATATTGCGCGCCGCCGTCACCCCCCCCAGCTTGCGTGCCTCAAACGGGCTGACCTGTTTGTACAGGGTGCCAATGGTGATGCGTTCGTCGTCGTGCAGCGTGGGCCAGTTCTGCGCTCCGGGCAGGTGGTCCAGCGCGAATTCACCTTCGCTGCGGGCATCAATCACCGCGTCAAACTGGTCCAGCTGGGCCAGGGCCTGGGCGGCCGCCATCAATTTCAAACTCATAAGGCCTTAGCGCAGCAGCGCGCGCACAGCGGGCCACATTGTGTTGAGGATGGTGGGGTGGGCCGATTCGTTGGGGTGGATGCGGTCGGCCTGGAATAGTTTGGCCGCGTTGGGCCCGTCGGCCACACCCTTGAGCAGAAACGGCACCAAAGCCGCCTTGTTGGCCTTGGCCACGGTGGCAAAGGTGTCGCTGAAACGTTTGGTGTAGTCCTGGCCGTAGTTGGGCGGCACCTGCATGCCGGCCAGCAGCACTTTGGCGCCGGCCGTTTGGGCTGCCTGGGTCATGGCCTGCAGGTTGTCCTGCGTCATGGCCAGGGGCAGGCCGCGCAGTGCGTCGTTGCCGCCTAGCTCCACCACCACCACCGTAGGTTTGTGCTGGGCCAGCAGCGCGGGCAGCCGGGAGCGGCCGCCCGAGGTGGTGTCACCGCTGATGCTGGCGTTGACCACCTTGGCCTGCGGATTCTCTTTGGCCAGGCGCTGCTCCATCAGCGCCACCCAGCCGGTGCCGCGTTTGAGGCCGTATTCGGCGCTCAGCGAGTCGCCCACCACCAAAATGGTGTGTGGCTTGGGCTGGGCCAGGGAAGCCCCTGCAAATCCCGCCAAAATAAGCAGCGCGATACAGTGTCGTCGAACTACAGAGAGCCCCATGTCTGATTCCATCATTTCGGTTGACCATGTTTTCAAGGCGGTGACTGATTCCACCGGCACGCTGGAGATCCTGCGCGACATTGATTTTGCACTCAAAGCTCGCGAGACCGCGGCCATCGTCGGAGCATCCGGGTCGGGCAAGAGCACATTGCTCTCCATCATCGCCGGGCTGGACACCCCCACCAGTGGCACCGTGCGCCTGGCAGGGCACGACATATTTGCCATCGACGAAGACGCCCGCGCCGCGCTGCGCGCCAAGCAGGTGGGTTTTGTGTTTCAGAGTTTTCAGCTGCTGGGCAACCTCACGGCGCTAGAAAACGTGATGCTGCCGCTGGAACTGGATGGCCGCAAAGACGCCCGTAGCGCCGCCACCGAGATGTTGGCCCGCGTGGGCTTGTCGCAGCGGCTCAATTCGTATCCCAAGGTGCTGAGCGGTGGCGAGCAGCAGCGCGTGGCGCTGGCCCGGGCTTTTGTGGTCAAGCCCGCCGTGCTGCTGGCCGACGAGCCCACCGGCAGCCTGGACTTTGCCACTGGCGAAAAAATCATGGAGCTGATGTTTGACCTGAACCGCGAACAGGGAACGACCCTGGTGCTGGTCACCCACGACCGCAGCATCGCCGCACGCTGCGACCGCCGTATCACCATCGAGGCGGGCAGGGTGGCGCCCGAGCCGGTGGCAGAGATTTAAGCCATTTTGGCCTCTAGAGCCCGTCGATATTGCGCGAGCAGCTCCTGAAAACGTAGCAAATATGGTGCCTTTGTGACCTGGGGGGGCATGCGCAAGTACCTGCAAACCGCCTTGCGTTGGCAGCACGGCCGTCAAGGCACGGGCTACGACAAGATGCTGCTGCTCACCGCGCGCTGGCCCTTGCCGTTTGACAGCTATTTGATTCGTTACCCCGAGGGCTCCGAGATTCCGCCGCACACCGACCCGGTGCAGGCCGGGCACCACTACCGGCTCAACATCGTGCTCAAGTCATCCCCGTCGGGTGGCGACTTTGTCTGTGCCACGCCCATCTACGCCAGCCGCCGCATCAAGCTGTTCCGCCCCGACGCCTGCGAGCACAGCGTGACCCGGGTGGTGGGTGGCAGCCGTTATGTGCTGTCGCTGGGCTGGGTGTTGAGGGCGTAGGCCCGATAATCGGGGCATGTCATCCCCCAAAGTGCTATTCGGCTTCCATGCCGTGGGCGTGCGCCTGAAGACCGCCCCCAAATCCATCATCGAAATCTTCTACGAGCCCACGCGCCGCGACGCGCGCATGCGCCAGTTTCTGGAAAAGGTAGCCGAGGCCGGCATCCGCGTGGTCGAGGCCGACGGCATGCGCCTGGCCAAGATTGCCGGCAGCCATGGCCACCAGGGCGTGGCCGCCCGCGTGCAAGAAATCAAACAGGTCCATTCGCTGGACGAGCTGCTGGAGAACCTGGAAGCCGCCAATGCCGACTTGCCGGTGGCTGAACGCACTAACCCGCTGATCCTGGTGCTGGACGGTGTGACCGACCCGCACAACCTGGGCGCCTGCCTGCGTGTGGCCGATGGTGCGGGTGCGCACTGTGTCATCGCCCCCAAGGACCACGCCGCCGGTATCAACGCCACGGTCGCCAAGGTCGCCAGCGGCGCGGCCGAGACCGTGCCGTATTTCATGGTGACCAACCTGGCGCGCACGCTCAATGAGCTGAAGGAGCGCAACATCTGGATCATCGGCACCAGCGACCAGGCAACTGGCACGCTGTACCAGGCGGATCTGAAAGGCCCTGTGGCCCTGGTGCTGGGCGCCGAGGGCGACGGCATGCGCCAGCTCACCGCCAAGACCTGTGACCAGCTCGTCAGCATTCCCATGCAGGGCGCGGTGGAAAGCCTGAACGTGTCCGTGGCCAGCGGCGTCTGTCTGTACGAGGCGCTGCGCCAGCGTACCGCGGTTTCCAAATAATTTTGTCCGTTCAGGGAGTGACGATGTTTGCTACAAAATCAGGAGCTGCTCGCGCAATATTGACGGGGGCTATTGCCGCTTTTCTTCTGATGGGCTGCACCCAGGAGCAGCAGAACAAGATCAGCCGTGACATCCAGAACTGGACCGGCACCGACGGCGTGCTGGAGTTCTACGCCGGTGACAAGCTGGTGCGCCGCTTCCTCAAGATCGACAAACTCAGCACCGCCATGGGCACCGAAGACGGCAAGCCGCGCAGCTACCGCTTTGGCTACGGCGTGCTGGACGAAAACCTGAACATGCAGGCCGACTCCGGTGAGAAGAAGGTCTACTTCGAAATCAGCGACTTCGGCTCCAACTACCTGTTCTTCGAAAACCCACGCTAAGCGGATTCATGCACGCGTCCACCGCGCCCCTGAAGCTGGCCGCCGCGGCTTGCGTGCTCTTGTTCGGTGGGCTCGGCATCTACTTGGCGCCGCTGCAGCCCAGCGTGGTGGCGCTGCAGTTCACCTTTACCCCCGAAGCCTTTGCCCAAGTGCTGCAAGCCTGGGGCCCCGAAGGTGTGCAGCGCTTTCGCACCCACCTGCCGGTGGATGGGTTCCTGCTACTGAGTTATGGCGCGGCGGGCTACTTGGCCGTGGCACGCACCCGTTTTTTTGAACCTCTGGCGACATGGCTGCCCCTGCGGTGGCTGGCGCTGCTGTTGCCGCTGGCGGCAGTGTGTGACGCGGGGGAGAATCTGCTGCACTGGGGGCTGATGGGAAGCGGTGCTGTGGTCTCTCCCTGGGCCGCGGCGTGTTACCTGCTGGCGGGGCTGTGTGCCAGTGCCAAATGGGCGGGGGTTTTGGTGTTTATCATGGCCGCCGGCTTGGCGCAGGTGCGGCGCTTGCTGGCTCAGTCTGCGTAGGGCAGCAGCGCCTTCGCTGCTTTCATCCTGTCCTTCAAACCGACCGCAGGGTCATTCATCACCTGCATCAGAAACTCTTTGGGGCTCATTTTTCCGGTGTTGTACCCCTGGGGCGCAGCTGCTCTGTTGCCGGGTTGTTCTGCACGGGATTCCGCGGCTTGTGTCGCAGCGTCGGGTGCTGCCCGCAAGAGCCCTAAAGCATCGCGAAACTGGGGCGTTTTCATCGACTTCAGCCGGGAGAGAATGTCCGCCTGCTGATCGGGATTGGGCGGGAGATCCAGCCAAGGCTCTTCACCGAACACGGACGCCAGGTCCGGGCTGACGAATGCGGACCAATTTCCGGTGTCCTCGTGCACCGCGGGAACTTCTCTCGCATGTCGGTGCCCCACCGCAGCGTCCTGCGCACCGGACGGATACCGGTGGATCCTTTTCGCGGCGGTGGTGCTGAGGTACTTGTGCTGCAGCCCAGACAAAAAATCCGCTGCATCCTGGGCCTTGACCGGCTCCGCCACAGAAAACCACAGCTGCAACCCGTCTGTTCCCGACACGGCGATGGCAGCCGCAGGCAACGCCAAGTCGTGCTGCACGCCGCTCCAGACCGCAGACAGCTCCGTCCAGTCCGCGGGTCTGGCAATCTCCAGCACCATCGCCCTGACAGTGTCATCCGTGGTGAGCAGATGCCCTTGTTCCGGCGGCACCGGGTCGGGCACCAAATACAGGCGGGAAAATTCGGTGTTCAGGCGGCCCATGGGCATGCGCGGGTGGGGCCTAGCCACCGGTGCGCTTGTGCCCTCAGCCGCACTTGGGGTCACACACGGCCTGGGATTTACCGATGAACTTGCGGGATTTCAGTTCACTGCGCGGCCTGTGCTTGCCGCACAAGAAGCAGGACATGGTGGCTGCGCCGGGATTGGATGCGGTCATGAAGGGTGATCCTCCGACCTTGGACTTGTAGCGCAAGCCATCCTCCAGGATCTTGGTTTTGTCTGCTGGCTTACTCATACCGCAATTTTACGGTGTTGGTGGCCCGGATACTGCTTGCAAGTGTGCAACATCAGCGTCAAACACCCTGGTTAGCATGGGAACGACATTTTTTGATGTGAACCGAGAGGTGATACCGAATGCAAGCCATGTCTCCATCTGCCGCCGTGCATGCTGTCCCTGAGAACAGCAGCCACACCATGCGAGATTCAGCCCGTTTTCGCTTTTGCTCAGGGCGCTGCCAAGGCGAGCGCCCCCCAGAGGGCGGGGTGGAGCTGGCACCCGGACGATGGCGCTGCAGCAACTGCTGGATGGAGATGGCCAGAAAACGAAGCTGAGCCGATGTCACCCCGGACTAAATCCACCCCATCCAGCCCGCTATTGCCCCCGCGCCCAGTAGCCACAGGATGTGGATGCGGGTTTTCCAGACGATGAGGGTGCTGACAGCGGTGACGGCCCACAGGGCTAGGTGGTGGGTGTCGGCCTTGTGGTTGGCGGCCAGGATCCAGCCGGTGGCCACCAGCAGGGCGATGACAAGGGGGGCCATGCCTTGTTTGAAGGCGCGCACGGCGCGCATTTCGCGGTTGCGGTGACCCCAGCGCGATGCGGTGAAGGTGAGGATGCTGCTGGGCAGCATGATGCCCAGCATGGACAGGAACACGCCCAGCAGTGCCAGGGCCAGGCCATACCAGCCCGCGCCCAGCCCGCCCGCAGCGTTGAGCCCGATGTTCCAGCCCAGCAGGGGCACAAACAAAATATTGGGGCCTGGCGCGGCTTGCGCCAGCGCAATGCTGTTGCTGAACTGCTCACCATCCATCCAGCCTTGCTCCACCACCAAAAAGCGCTGCATGTCGGGTGCGGTGGTGATGGCGCCACCCACCGCCAGCAGCGAGAGCGCGGCAAAGTGCATAAACAGCTCCAGCCATTGGGCGACGGTCAGGGTGGTGCTCATGGGAGTTCCTTCCTGGCTGCCTGTAAGGCCAGCTTGCCCAGGCATACATAGGCCCACACGCAACCCAGGCCGCCCACGCCCAGCAGCACCCAAGCCAGTGGCACGCGCAGCAGCGCAATGGCCACAAAGGTGGCGGCCATTAGCGCCACGCAGGCACCCAGTCCCATCACATTGCTTTTGAGCGCAGGCACCAAGCGCAGGCCGGCGGCAATGATGAGACCGGCCGCCACGGCACCCATGCCGCGCAGCGCGCCTTGGGCCTGCGGGTTGTCGGCGACGCCGGCAAAGGCGGCGGCCATCAGCAACACCAGCAGCAGCGGAAAACACAACATGCCCGCCACGCCGGCCAGTGCGCCGCGCCAGCCAAAGTAGCGGTCGCCCAGCATCAGCGAAAGGTTCACCACATTGGGGCCAGGCAGGATCTGGGCGACCGCCCAGTCTTCGACAAACTCTTCGGCGGTGAGCCAGCCTTTTTTGTCGACCAGTTCGCGCTGGGCCACGGCCAGAACGCCGCCAAAACCCTGCAGGGCCAGCAGCGAGAAGGAGAAAAAGAGATCGGTCTTGGAGCGGGGCGCAGGGCGCGGGGGAAGAGGTGGGCTGGGTAGCATGCAGGCGGTTTAGGCGGGTTGCCCCACCACGGTGAACTGGCCACTATTGTCGCGCAGCCACTGCACCGACCGCGCCGCGTCCTGCTCGCGCGGATGAAAATCTTCGCGCAGGTAGGCGCGCCACTGCGCCCGGTTGCTGGAGATGATGCCCTCTTTGCCAAACAAGAAGCGGCCCGCACTGCGCCAGGTGCTCCAGCGGAACAGAGCACCGTCCGTCCACAGGTTGCGCACGGTCTGGCGCGTTACGTCCGCAAAAAAGGTCATGGTGATGTAACGAAACAGGCGCAGGCGCCACGCGTGGTTGCCGCCCATGGCCTGGTACACGTCAAACGCGGTGCTGCGGTGCTCGCTCTCTTCGGCACTGTGCCATAGCCACAGGGTTTTGAGCCGGTCCTCGCTGCCCTCCAGCGCCGCGGGGTGGTTCAGCATCCAGTCGGCAAAGATGGCGGTCAGGTGCTCCGTGGCCGCGGTGGCGGCTACGTGGATACGAACATCGCGGTGGGCGTTGGCCTGCAGGCGTTTGGCTGCGCGGCGCTCCAGCGCGTTGTCAAACCCCTGCTGCGTGAGCTGGGCGTTGAACAGGCTGTGGATGCGCCGGTGCGTGGCCTCCTGGCCCACAAAGCCCTGCACCTCGGCCGCAAAGCGCGCGCACTGGTCGTCGGGCAGGGTCTTGAGCCCTGCGCGTACCGAATCCATGAAGTACTGCTCGCCCAGCGGAAAACTCATGGACAGGGCGTTGAAGAAGGCGGAGCGGAACGCGTCGTCCCCATTCCAGCGGGTGGCAAACGGGGTATTCAGGTCAATCAGCAGCTTGCGAACGACGAGCTCGGTCATGGGGTGGCTCCGTGGAAGGTGGGGGGCAGGTCGGCCAGTTCGCGCAGCACCCAGGCATTCACCTCCGGGTCCAGGCACATCTGCAAATGGCCGATGCCGGGGAACACGGTGGGTGTGATACCGGCCAGCGTTTGCGCCCGTTGGGGGTAAACAATGTTGTCTTGCGGGGTGATGGCCACGCGCAGCAGGCTGCGCAAAGCGTCGTCTTCGCCACCGGCCAGCGTGGCCAGCCAGGGGCTGCCCCACAGCATTTGCAGCCCGTTGGGCGTACGGCTGCCCTTGGCCAGCTTGGTGCCCACATGCGGGGTGCCCAGCGTGAGCACCCGCGCCACACGGGCCGTGCCGTACTTGCGCAGCCAGGCCCGAATGGCCAGACCGCCCATGCTGTGGCCAACCAGAGCCACTTGCGTTTGCCCGGTGTTCAGCAACACGCTCGCCACGGCGGATTCGAGGGTGGTGGTGTAGTCGTCGATGGAGGCAAACACCGGCTCCAGGTCCACCGCAAAGACTGCATGGCCTTGGGCGCGCAGCTGGCTGGTCGTGGTGTCCCAGATGCGGTGGTTGCACAGGTAGCCATGCACCAGCACCACGGGCACACGCGGTGTGCTTCCGGTGGCGGCTTGGTAACGCGGAGCGCGGCGTTCCCAGGGCTGGCGCAGCAAAAACACCACCACGCCCGCCACCATCTCGCCCGCCAGTGCGCGCCACCAGTCGCGCCAAGGCTCTGGTCCGCGGGTGATGAGGCCGCTCACCACGTCGCTGAGCAACAAGGTGGCCACGGGCACCAGCAGCGCAAGGGCAACGGCGCCGAAGACCGAACTCCATAGCCAGTAGCCCAGCGCTGCGCCGGCCAGGGTTTGGGCCAGCAGAATACGACGCAGCAGTTGGGCCAGCATGGGGGCGTGGGTCTTAGTACTGGGGTTGATAGCGGCGGATGGCCGCCTTCACATCATCGCCCAAAGCAAAGCCCGGGCCAAACTGGGCGGCCAATTCGGCCGCACGCTGCTCAAATACTTCGGTGCCCATGCCATAAATGAACTGCATGGCGCCCCCGGTCCAGGCCGGAAAGCCGATGCCGAAGATGGAGCCAATGTTGGCGTCGTGCACGCTTGTCAGCACGTTCTCGGCCAGGCAGCGTGCGGTCTCCACGGCCTGGCGGTAGAGCAGGCGGTCTTTCAGGTCGGTGATGGTCCACTTGGCATCCGCCTTCTCGAACAGCGGTTTGAGCTGGGGCCACAGGAACTTCTTGGCGCCTTTCTCGGTGGGGTATTCGTAGAAGCCCGCACCACCGGCACGGCCGGGGCGTTCATGCTTACGCACCATCTGCTCCACCACCAGCTCGCCCGGTGTGGCGGTGTAGGTCTTGCCCTCGGCCTCAAAGTCTTTGCGGGTCTGCTCCATCACATGCAGGCTCAGCGTGAGCGCGGTTTCGTCCAGCACGGCCAGCGGGCCTACGGGCATGCCGCACTGGATGCCTGCGTTCTCGATGGCGGCGGCTGGAATGCCTTCACCCAGCATGGCCGCGCCCTCCATCACAAAGGTGCCGAACACGCGGCTGGTGAAGAAGCCGCGCGAATCGTTCACCACGATAGGGAACTTGCCCAGCGCCTGCACGTAGTCGTAGGCGCGGGCCACGGTTTCGTCGTCGGTCTGTTTGCCCTTGATGATTTCCACCAGCTTCATCTTGTCCACGGGGCTGAAAAAGTGGATGCCGATGAACTTCTCGGGTTTGGCACTCGCCGTGGCCAGCCCGGTAATCGGCAGGGTGGAGGTGTTGGAGGCAAAGAAACCACCGGGCGCCAGCAGGGGCTCGGCCTCCTGCGTCACGCGGGCCTTGAGCTCGCGGTTTTCAAACACGGCTTCGATGATCAGGTCGCAGCCCTGCAGGTCCGCCGCGCTGCCGGTGGGGTGGATCAGGTCGAGGATGGCCTGTTGCGCCTCGGGCTTCATGCGGCCCTTGTCTACGCGGCCCTGGGTGATTTTTGCGCTGTAGCTCTTGCCCAGGTCAGCCTTCTCCTGGCTCACGTCTTTCAGCACCGTGGTGATGCCCTTGCTGGCCTGGCTGTAGGCAATGCCGGCGCCCATCATGCCCGCGCCCAGCAGGCCCACCTTGGCCGGCTTGAAGCGGGGCACACTGGCCGGGCGGCTCTGGCCGCTCTTGATGGCGTTGAGGTTGAAGAAAAAGGTGTTGATCATGGCCTTGGCTTGAGTGCCGGACATGAGCTTGGCCAGATAGCGGCTCTCAATGCGAAGCGCCGTTTCCAGGTCCACCTGCAGGCCTTCCACCATGCAGGCGATGATGGCTTCGGGCGCGGGGTAGAGACCGCGGGTGTTTTTCTTGATGACAGCGGGCACCACCGGCAGCATGCCGGCCACGGCGGGCGAGGAGGGCAGGCCGCCGGGCACCTTGTAGCCTTTGGCCTCCCATGGGTGCTGGGCTGTGGGGTTGGCGGCGATCCAGGCCAGGGCCTTGGTTTTCATCTCGGCCGCGGCATCGGGGCCGGGCGCCACCAGGTCGTGCACCAGGCCCAGGCCTTTGGCCTCGGTGGGGCTGAAAGTTTTGCCCTCCACCAGGTAGGGCTGCGCGCCCATCAGACCCAAATGACGCGTCATCTTGGTCACGCCGCTGGCGCCGGGCAGCAGGCCCAGCGTCACCTCAGGCAGGCCAAACTGGGTTTTCTTGTCGTCCACGGCAATGCGGTAGTGGCCCACCAGTGCCACCTCCCAGCCACCGCCCAGCGCCGTGCCGTTGAGCAGGCTGACCACGGGTTTGCCCAAGGTCTCGATGGTGCGGAAGTTCTTTTTGACGCGTTCAATCTCTTCAAAAATGCGCGGCGCGTCGGCCGGGGTCAGGCGCATGGCGGCCTTGAGGTCGGCGCCTGCAAAGAAGGTGGTCTTGGCCGACGCCAGCAGGATGCCGGTGATGCTGTCCTTGTCCTGCAGCACGCGGGCGGCCACGGCGTCCATGTCTTCCTGCCACTGCAGGCACATGGTGTTGACGGGGGAGTCCGGCTCGTCGAAGGTGATGGTGGCAATGCCGTGGGCCAAGGAATATTGGATGGTTTTCATGGAAGTAACCTGCTATGAAATAAGGAGCTGCTTGCGCAATGGGTACGGGGGCTAGAGGCCAAAAATGCTTCAAATCCGCTCGACGATAGTCGCAATGCCCATGCCGCCGCCCACACACAGCGTGGCCAGGCCGTAGCGCAATTTACGTCTGTGCAGCTCGTCAATCAGCGTGCCCAGAATCATGGCGCCCGTGGCGCCCAGCGGGTGGCCCATGGCGATGGCGCCGCCGTTCACGTTCACCTTCTCGTGCGGCACCTTCATCTCTTTCATGAAACGCATCACCACGGCGGCAAAGGCCTCGTTCACTTCAAACAGGTCGATGTCGTCCACCGTCAGCCCCGCCTTGGCCAGCGCCTTGCGCGTGGCGGGCATGGGGCCGGTGAGCATGATGGTGGGGTCGGCCCCACTCAGCGCCGTGGCCACAATGCGGGCGCGTGGCGTCAGGTTGTGCGCCTTGGCGGCGGCCTCGTTGCCGACCAGCACGGCGGCCGCGCCGTCCACAATGCCCGACGAATTGCCTGCGTGGTGCACGTGGTGGATGCGCTCCACCTGCGGGTAGCGGGTCAGTGCCACGGCGTCAAAGCCCATGCCGCCCATGTCGGCAAACGCGGGCTTGAGCCCGGCCAGGCCTTCCAGCGTGGTGCCGGGTTTGATGAACTCGTCGCGCGCCAGAATGGTCTGGCCCAGCGCGTCTTTCACGGGCCGTACCGACTGGTCAAAGTAGCCCGCGGCCTGCGCCTTGGTGGCGCGGCGTTGGGATTCGAGCGCATACGCATCCACATCAGCACGGGTGAATCCTTCCAGCGTGGCGATCAGGTCGGCGCCAATGCCTTGCGGCACAAACAGGGTTTGCGAATTGGTCTCGGGGTCCATGGCCCAGGCGCCGCCGTCGGAGCCAATGGGTACACGGCTCATGCTCTCCACGCCGCCGGCCACCACCAGGTCTTCCCAGCCCGAGCGCACCTTTTGCGCCGCCATGTTCACGGCCTCCAGGCCCGAGGCGCAGAAGCGATTGATCTGCACGCCTGAGGCCTGGAAATCCCAGCCCGCCTTGAGCGCAGCCACTTTGGGGATGACGGAGCCTTGGTCACCCACGGGGGAAACCACACCCATCACCACGTCGTCCACGCGCGCCGTGTCAAAACCGTGGCGCTGCTGCAGGTCGGTGAGTAGGCCAGCCAAGAGCGTGACGGGTTTGACCTCGTGCAGGCTGCCGTCTTTCTTGCCCTTGCCGCGCGGGGTGCGGATGGCGTCAAACACAAATGCTTCGCTCATGGGGTGTCTCCTCGGGTTGTTCGGGCGCAGGGCGGGGCCTGTCGTTCTGGACTGAATTGCAGTATATTCTTTTTACCAAGCAAACGCTTTGTAAAAATAATGTCACATGACCCGAGGAAACCCCATGATTGAACGCACCCTGTTTTCCCCCGACCACGAGTCCTTCCGCGACAGCTTCCGCCGCTTCATGGAGAAAGAGATTGCGCCTTTCCATGCCGAATGGGAAGAGCAGGGCTATGTAGACCGCGCCGTGTGGAGCAAGGCCGGCGAGAACGGCTACCTGTGCATGACCATGCCTGAGGCATATGGCGGCTCCGAGGCCGACAAGCTGTACTCGGTGATCCAGATGGAGGAGCTGGCGCGCGGCGGCTTCACCGGCATTGGCTTTGGGCTGCACAGCGAAATCGTGGCGCCCTACATCCTGCACTACGGCACGCCGGAGCAAAAGGCCAGGTACCTGCCCAAACTGGCCAGCGGCGAGATGGTGGGCGCCATTGCCATGAGCGAGCCCGCTGCGGGCTCGGACCTGCAGGGCATCAAGGCCACGGCCATCCAACAAGCCGATGGCAGCTACCTGCTCAACGGCAGCAAGACCTTCATCACCAACGGCTGGCATGCGGATCTGGTGGTTGTGGTTGCCAAGACCAACCCCGCTGCGGGCGGCAAGGGCACCAGCCTGCTGCTGGTGGAGCGCGGCATGCCGGGCTTCAGCGTGGGCCAGCGCCTCAAGAAGCTGGGTATGAAGGCGCAGGACACCTCTGAGCTGTTCTTCGACAACGTGCGCGTGCCGGCCGACAACCTGCTGGGCGGCAAGGCGTATGAGAACAAGGGCTTTATCTGCCTGATGGAGCAACTGCCCTGGGAGCGCCTGCAGATCGCCATTGGCGCCGTGGCCGCGTCGCAAGCCGCCATCGACTGGACGGTGGACTATGTGAAAGAACGCAAAGTGTTTGGCGCGCCCGTGGCCAGCTTTCAGAACACGCGGTTCACGCTGGCCGAGCTGCAAACCCAGGTGCAGGTGGCGCGCGTGTTTGTGGACAAATGCTGCGAGCTGATTGGCCAGGACAAACTGGACACTGCCACCGCCAGCATGGCCAAGTACTGGACCACGGACCTGCAATGCAAGGTGATGGACGAATGTGTGCAGCTGTTTGGCGGCTACGGCTACATGTGGGAATACCCCATCACCCGCGCTTATGCGGATGCGCGCGTGCAGCGCATTTACGGTGGCACCAACGAGATCATGAAAGAGGTGATCACGCGGTCCATGGGGCTGGGCGGCAAGTAGACAAGGAAGCCGTCCTTGCCCCTCGGGTCACTAGGCGCTGATCAGTTTCAGGTCCAGTACCCGCTCTGCCAGCCAGACCATGGCGATGGCCATGGTAAGCAAGGAACCACCGACAAAGATGCCACGCCGGTAGGCGGGGGTGTTGCGCAACCAGAAGATCAACGGCAAAAACACCGCCACGATGGCCAGTTGGCCCAGCTCCACCCCCAGGTTGAAGCCCACCAGGCTCAGCACGAGGGTTTGCTGGGGCAGGCCCAGTTCGGCCAGCACGCTGGCAAAGCCAAAGCCATGGATCAGGCCAAAACCAAAGGCCACCATCCAGCGCCGCTCACCGACCAAGGGCCGCAAGTTGTTGGCCGCCGCCAGCACCACCGACAGCGCAATGGCGGATTCCACCCAGCGCGAAGGCAGCTCCACCACACGCAGGGCCGCCAGGGAC
Source organism: Rhodoferax sp. TS-BS-61-7 (assembly GCF_002943465.1). Taxonomy (GTDB): domain Bacteria; phylum Pseudomonadota; class Gammaproteobacteria; order Burkholderiales; family Burkholderiaceae_C; genus Allorhodoferax. The sequence goes on along the minus strand of NZ_PTQY01000010.1, from coordinate 64,276 downwards.
AGCGTGATGGAGTGGGCTGCGGTGAACGCGGTTACGACCCAAAGCACCTCACGCAGTGCATCACGAAAACGGTCCACGCCTTGCCACGCCCCCGCGCGGCGCACCAGCACCACTGGCAGCAGCAGCGAGAGCAAAAACAGGATGTGGTCAAAGCCGATCCAGATGTGCCAGATGCCTTGCACCAGAAACTGGCCAAACTGTGCCAGGCGTGACGCCTCGCCCCGGGCAAAACGCTGTTGCGCTGTGTCAGGGTCCAGCACGGCGGAGTGGGTCAGCCCGTCCAGCTCCAGCCGCAGCAGGCCACGGTGCAGTGCGTCCAGGTCAAACAGCAGGCGGTAGTGCAGGGCCAGGTCGCCCCCGGCCGCCGGGCACTGGCCCGAGAGGGTGAGCACGGCATAAGCGCCATCGGTGTGGGTGTCCACCTGGTGTTGGGTCACTTGTAGCGGGCAGGTACCGCCGCGCTCCAGCGTCAGGGCGCTGGTAGCCCAGGCCGCAACGTCGGCATGGCGGGCACGCAGCTCGCCCCAGGTGATGTCACCGTTGCCGTCGGCATCCAGCCCCAGGGCAAAGTCGATGTCACGCAGTGCGATGTCCCACTGTCCAGACACCTGTGTACCGTTAACCTGAAGCACCAGGTAGCTGTCGCTGGCCTTGTGGGCCCAGGCGGGCAGGGCGCATAGCCACAAGGCGGTCAGACACACGCGCCAGAGGATTCGCCAGTTCATGGTGCGTCTCCGGCCAGGCGGCGCAAGCGTTTGTCTTCAAAACCACTGCGAGCCAACCAGTCGCGTGCGGCTTGTGCGCCTGCCGGGTCTTGGGCGGCTTTGGCCGCTTCCAGCAACACGCGGGCGTCGCGGGGTTCACGCTGGATGGCGTAGTTTGCTTGCGCCAGGCGCAAGGCGGTACTCGGGTCTTTGCGCAGCACCAGCTCAAAGCGGGCTTCCTCGGCGCGGTGGGTGGTGTCGCCGCGCGCGCGGGCCGCAGCAAACCGGTCGCGCAGCATGTCTTGGTGGCGCACAGCGGCGGGCCGTTGCAGGGCCACTTCGGCCTCGGCCAGGCGCAGCAGCAGGCTGTCGGCAGCCTCCCAGGCGGCCAGCAGCTTCACCACGTCGGCGGCCTGCCCGGTGTCCAGCAAAAAGTCGGACCACGCTGCCAGCAGGTACACATCGTCCCGGCCCAGCGCCAGGGCTTCTTGGTAGTGCGCGCGGGCCTTGGCCGTCTGGCCTTGCCAGGCGGCCACCTCACCCAGGCGGGTCAGCAGCCACAGGCGGTTACCCGCATCACGGCTCAGGCGCAGTGCGTTTTGCAAGGTGGCGTAGCCGGCCTCCAGCTGTCCACCGTAGGCCTGTGCCAATCCCAGGCAGCCACCGGCCAGGGCGTCGCGCCCCAGGCGCTGCAGCGACGCACACTCCTGGCGCGCCGCGTGGTAGTCGGCCTGCACCAGAAAAATGGCACCGCGCCAGGCGTGGGCCACTGCGTAATCCGGGTCCAGTTGCAGCGCGCTGGCAAAGTCTTGCAGTGCGCCTGCAAAGTCGTGGCGGTACTGGCGCAGCATGCCGCGCAGGGTGAACAGGTCGGGCGTCAGGGGGCCGGCAAAACGGCCCACCACGGCCTCGGCATAACCGACATACCGCGGGTCCCCCCGGGCGGTGGCCAGCGCAAAGTAACGCCTGGCCAAGTCGCTCACCCGTTGTGCATCGTTGGGTGCCTGTGCCAGGGCGGCGCGCAGCGTTGCCAGTTCGCTGGCCGTGGTGTCGGTGGGGCGGGTGGGCAGTTTCTCCAGCACCTGGGTGTCACTGCGCGGGGTATAGGGCTCTGCCAGGGCTGCGCCGGCCAGCGCAAGCAGCAGGCTGGCGGTGGCACCCGTGTAAACCCTAGTGCGGTTTGAACCTGTCAACCAAACGATTCCCATGGGTGTTGTAGAGTGAGTTGTCACCTATTGTGGTGGCAGCTAACCATCGAGTCATTGGAGTTTACCCATGAACAAGCTACTGTCAGTTGTGATTGCCGCAACCTTTGCCACCCTGTCTTTCAGCGCACTCGCTGCCTCCCACGGGGGCGCGATGGACGATAAGAAAATGGAAGAATGCAAAAAGATGGACGACAAAAAAGCGGACGACAAGATGAAGGCGGAATGCAAAAAGATGATGGAGAAAAAGAAGTAAACCTGCGGGTTGCCTTCACGATGAAAGCGGGCCAAACGGCCCGCTTTTTTTGCGTCCAGGTCAAGCTGCGGTGTCCGCTACACTGCGGCCAAAACCCAGGAGCACGACCATGACCCTTGCCACTGCCGAACATATCCTCACGCTGGAGCGCACCCTGCCTGTCGCGCCTGCCAAAGTCTGGCGCTGCTGGACCGAACCTGCGCTCTTGGTGCAGTGGTTTTGCCCCAAGCCTTGGGGCGTGAGCGAAGCGGTGATGGACCTGCGCAGTGGCGGGCGCTTCTTCACCCACATGGTGGGTCCCAACGGCGAGCAGGCACCCAACGAAGGCGTGTTTCTGGAGCTGGTGCCGGGCCGCAAGCTGGTGTTTACCGATGCGTTTCAGGCGGGCTGGGTGCCGGCCAAGCCGTTTATGGTGGGTGAGATTACGCTGGAAGACACGGCTGAGGGCCACACACGTTACACCGCGCGTGCGCTGCACTGGAATGCCGAAGACAAGGCCCAGCACGAGGCCATGGGTTTTCACGAAGGCTGGGGCGTGGCCACCGACCAGTTGCTGGCACTGGCGCAGACGCTGTGAGCCAACCTGCAGGTTCCGCTGCGGTGCCCGACATCCCCAATCCTTTTTCCATTCGCATTTATTGGGAGGACACTGACGCGGGCGGCGTGGTGTTTTATGCCAACTACCTGAAGTTTTTTGAGCGTGCGCGCACCGAGTGGCTGCGCGCTGCGGGCGTGGAGCAACAGGCACTGCGTGACACGACCGGTGCCATCTTTATCGTGGCTGAGGTGCAGATGCGTTACCTTGCGCCGGCCAAGCTGGATGACCTCATTACCGTGAGCGTGCAGGTGGTCGAGCAGGGCGCCGCCAGCATGGCGCTGGTGCAAGAGGCCTGGCGCGGCGACACGCTGCTGGCGCAGGGCCGCATTCGTATTGGCTGTGTGCGGGCCGAGACCCTCAAGCCGCGCCGCATTCCGGCACAGGTGTTGCAAGCCATTGGCGCCACCTCCAGTTCCACCAATGACAGGACACCCGCATGAAACACCGCACCCTGGGCCAGGCCCATACCCCCGTGGCCGCCCTCGGGCTGGGCTGCATGGGCATGAGCGAGTTTTACGGCGCCAGCGACGACACGCAGTCGCTGCACACGTTGCAGCGCGCGCTGGAGCTGGGCATCAACTTCTGGGACACGGCCGACACCTACGGCTTTGGCCACAACGAAAGCCTGCTGGGCCGCTTCATCGCCCAAAGCGGGCCGGCGCTGCGCCAGCAACTGGTGGTGGCCACCAAATTTGGCATCGTGCGCCAGGAGGGTCAATACGAGCGCCGCATCGACAACACGCCGGCCTACATCCGCAGCGCCTGCGAGGCTTCGCTGCGCCGTCTGCAGGTGGACACCATTGACCTGTACTACTGCCACCGGCGCAACCCCGAGGTGCCGATGGAAGAGATGGTGGGTGCCATGGCCGAACTGGTGCAGGCCGGCAAAGTGCGGCAGATTGGCCTGTCCGAGGTGTCGGCCGGCAGCTTGCGCAAGGCCAGTGCGGTTCACCCGATTGCCGCTGTGCAGAGCGAATATTCGCTGTGGGCGCGCGAGCCCGAGCAGGAGATGCTGCAGACCTGTGCCGAGCTGGGCACCAGTTTTGTGGCCTACAGCCCGCTGGGCCGCGCCTTCCTCACCGGCACGCTGGACACCACAGCGCTGGCCAGCAACGACTTCCGCAAGATCCTCCCGCGCATCAACGGTGATGCCGAAGCGGCTAACCGTCTGCTGGTGGAGGCCCTGGGGCGTTTTGCCGAGGTACGTGGCGCCACCAACGCACAGATTGCGCTGGCTTGGCTGCTGCACAAACACCCGCATGTCATTCCGATTCCCGGCACCCGGCGCATCACCTACCTGGAGCAAAACGCAGCGGCCACAGACATCACACTGAGCGCTGCAGACGTTGCCGAGCTAGATCAGATGTTTGCCCCCGACAAGGTGGCCGGGGCGCGCTACCCGGATGCGGGCATGGTCGGCATTGAGTAATGAGGGGGCGTCAGCGCGCCCGCTGTCCTCGGGCGTGACTGCCATGCACATGGCCCGCTGCTGCCTGTGCCGGTTGGGCGCGGGATGCTGCCGATGACAGCTCGCTCAAGATGCCGCAGTGCGCCGCGGCCTGTGTCACCTGGCACTGCTCGCGCAAGGTTTTGAGCTGCCGCTCCAGCGCGCGCAACTCCTTGATGCGCTGGGCCACGTGGCCTATGTGTTCGTCCAGCAGCGCGTTCACCTGTTCGCAGTTGTCCTCGGGCGCGTCTTTAAAACCCAGCAGTGTGCGGATTTCGCCCAGCGTCATGTCCAGTGAGCGGCAGTGGCGGATGAAGGACAGCCGCTCGGTGTGGCTGGCACCGTAGATGCGGTAGTTGCCCTCGGTGCGCAGGGGCGTGGGCAACAGGCCCTCGCGTTCGTAGTAGCGCACCGTCTCCACCTGTGTGCCAGTGGCCTTGGCCAGTTCACCGATTTTCATTGCGGGCTCCTCTTTTCTGTAGCACTAGACACTGTAGTGGATGCAGGGTTTTCCGGTCCGTCGGGTGGTCAATGTGCCGGCTCCGGCAAAAACAAAACCAATTTGGATGAATAAATACCATCAAGTTCATATGGATACTTATTGGTATGTACATTCCGGTTGCGCCACATTTTTGGTGCGTTTGATTGATCTAACCGTCACGGAGATATCGATGAAAAAGTTTCTGATTGCATCTGTTCTGTCCTTGGGTGTGGCTTTCTCTGCCCAGGCCAAAGACATTGTGGATACCGCCGTAGGTGCGGGCAGCTTCAAGACTCTGGCCGCAGCGCTGGGCGCGGCAGGTCTGGTGGACACGCTCAAAGGCAAAGGCCCGTTCACGGTGTTTGCTCCCACCGACGAAGCCTTTGCCAAGATCCCCAAGGCTGACCTGGACGCCTTGCTGAAAGACAAGGCCAAGCTGACCGCCATCCTCACCTACCACGTGGTGCCCGGCAAGGTCATGGCGGCTGACGTGCGTGCTGGCAAGGTGAAAACCGTGCAGGGCTCCGAGCTGACCATCTCCACCACCGGCGGGGTGATGGTGGACAACGCCAAGGTTGTCAAAACCGACATCGTGGCTGACAACGGCGTGATCCACGTGATCGACAGCGTGGTCATGCCCAAGTAAACGCTGACCGATTTGCTCGCTGCCCAGGACTGCACTGCATTCCTGGGCTTTTTGGTTTTAAACCGGGCCCAGCCCAATCCGCCCATGAACCCCTTGCATCTATTGCCCGCCCGGTTGCTGTTGCCCTGGTTCGCGGCCCTGGCTTTGCTGTCTGCCCAGGCTGTGTGGGCCCAATCTGCCGCGCCCGCCGCTGCCCCGGCCACAGTGGCCGCCCCTGCCGAGCTGGCCCCTTATGGGCCCAAGTGGCAAGCCAAAGGCACTGGCACGCTGCGGTTCTTTGGTTTTAAGGCCTACGACGCGACGCTGTGGCTGCCCGCCGCCGATGCAGCCTTCAGCTTCGCCCGCCCGTTTGCGCTCGATATCCGGTACGCCACGACCATCAAGGGGCGCGACATTACCAACACCTCGTTGATTGAGCTGCAGCGCATCAGCACCTCGTCGCCAGAGCAAATCCTGGCGTGGTCCAAATGGATGGAGACGCTGTTTGTGGACGTCAAGTCGGGCGACCAACTGGTGGGTGTGCACCTGCCGGGGGAGGGCGCGCGTTTCTTCCTCAACGGCAAGTTGCTAGGCGAAACCGCAGACGCGGCCTTTAGCGAAGCCTTTTTCAAAATCTGGCTGGACCCCAAAACCAAACGCCCCGAGCTGCGCGCCGCTTTGTTGGCGCAAGCGCCGGAACCGCGGCGTTAGTCCGCACAGGCCATCGCCATGCAGGCCCTGCGCGCCCTGGTCTGGTTCAAGCGCGACCTGCGTGTGCACGACCATGCGCCCCTGGTTGCGGCGCAGCGCTGCGGCGATGCAGCGGGCCTCTTCATCATCGAACCCGAATGGCTGCAAAGCCCCGAGTGTGATGCGCAGCACGTGGACTTTGTGTTGCGCTGCCTGGACGAGCTGCGCGCCGCGCTGGCCGCGCGTGGCATGCCGCTGCTGGTGCGCATGGGCTCAACGCTCCCGGTGCTCACCGCGCTGCATGCCGAGCTGGGCTTTGGCCAACTGCTGAGCCACGAGGAAACCGGCCCCGGCTGGAGCTACCGCCGCGATGTGCAGGTGGGTCAGTGGTGCCAGGCGCACCAGGTGGCGTGGCAAGAATTCACCCAGACCGGTGTGGTGCGCCGCCTGCGCAGCCGCAGCGGCTGGGCAGGGCGCTGGCAGGCGCGCATGGATGCGCCCTTGCAACTGCTGGAGGGCGGGTTTGCCACCGCTGCGCCGCTGGACCAGCCCGCGCTGCCCACGTTGGCCGAATTGGGCTTTGCGCCGCATGGCAGGCAGCTTCAGCGCGCCGGAGAAAAAGCCGCACGCCGCACCCTGCAGACGTTTTTTGCCGAGCGGGGGTACGACTACCGCAAGGCCCTCTCCAGCCCACTCACGGCCCAAGACGGCTGCAGCCGCCTGAGCCCGCACCTGGCTTTTGGCACGCTTTCCCTGCGCACGGTGCACCAAGCTACCGAGGTGACGATTGCCACCACCCCCGACCGCACCTTGGCCCACGCGCTGCGCGGCTTTGCCGGGCGGCTGCGCTGGCATTGCCACTTTATGCAAAAGCTGGAAGACGAGCCAGGCATTGAGTTCTACAACTTTGCACGCGTGTGCGACGGCCTGCGGGAAGACGACTTCAACGACGACCACTTTGCCGCCTGGTGTGAGGGCCGCACCGGCTACCCCATGGTGGACGCCTGCATGCGCTCGCTGCGGGCTACGGGCTGGCTGAACTTTCGCATGCGCGCCATGCTGGTGAGCTTTGCCAGCTACCACCTGTGGCTGCACTGGCGCGAGCCGGGCCTGTTTTTGGCGCGGCAGTTTTTGGACTTTGAGCCCGGCATCCACTGGAGCCAGATGCAGATGCAAAGCGGCACCACCGGCATCAACACGCTGCGCATGTACTCGCCCACCAAACAGGCGCAAGACCAGGACCCCGAGGGCGTGTTCATCCGCCGCTGGGTGCCCGAGCTGGCCCGCGTGCCACTGCCGTATCTGGCCGAGCCCTGGAAGATGGACGCCAGCGTGCAGAACATGGCGGGCTGCCACATAGGTACCGACTACCCAGCCCCGGTGGTGGATGACAAACGTGCCATGAAGGCTGCCAAAGACCGCATGTACGGCCTGCGCCAAACCCAGGAGGCGCGTGCAGAGGCGGGCGATGTGCAGGCACGGCACGGCTCGCGCAAAAGCGGCCTGCCGCCCTCTGGCCAGCGGCGCAAGTTGGCTGCAAAGCCCCGTGCCAAAACCGCCGACACGCCATCGCCCCAGGGCGACCTGTTTGGCTGACACCCGCAAGGCACCCATGAACAACAATGCCAAAAACGGCTTCAAGGGCAACAAACAGTCGCTGCCCAGCAAACCGTGCACCGTGTGCGGCCGCACCATGACCTGGCGCAAGGCCTGGGCCAAAAACTGGGACGCGGTGCGCTACTGCTCCGACGCCTGCAGGGCCAAAAAATGAACTCACTGAACGCAATGCCTGCCACGCCTATGCCCGCCCAGGTGCGCCACTTGGTCATCGTGCTGGGCGACCAGTTGGATGCGGAGTCGTCCGCACTCGACGGTTTTGACCCGGCGCAAGACGTGGAGTGGATGGCCGAGGTGGCAGATGAGTCCACCCATGTGTGGTCTGCCAAGCAGCGCACGGCGGTGTTTTTGAGCGCCATGCGCCACTTTGCGGAGGACTTGCGCGCACGTGGCCTGCCGCTGCGCTACACCGCGCTGGACGACAACAACAACCCTGGCACGCTGGCCACCGTGCTGCAGCGGGACATTACCGCGCTGCAGCCTGCAGGCCTGGTGCTCACCGCGCCGGGCGACTGGCGCGTGCTGCACAGCCTGCGCACCGTGGCCACCCAGCACCAACTGCCGCTGGACCTGCGCGACGACACACACTTCTTCAGCACCGTGCGTGAGTTTGCGGCCCATGCCCAGGGCCGCAAACAGCTGCGCCTGGAGTACTGGTACCGCGCGCTGCGCCAAAAACATGGCATCTTGATGGACGGCAAAGCCCCTGTGGGCGGGCAGTGGAACTTTGACGCCGACAACCGTGAGTCCTTTGGCAAGGCCGGGCCGCAGCAGGTGCCGCCACCCATCCGCTTTGCGCCGGACGCCGTCACGCAAGACGTCATCACCCTGGTCAACACACGTTTTGCCAGCCACCCCGGCACGCTGCACAGTTTTGGTTGGCCGGTGACGCGCCCGCAGGCGCTGCAGGCCCTGCACGCCTTCATCACCGAGCGCTTGCCGCTGTTTGGCAAGTATGAAGACGCCATGTGGGCGGGCGAGGCCTGGCTTTACCACTCGCACCTGAGCTGCGCGCTCAACCTCAAGCTGATCAACCCGCGTGAAGTGGTGCAAGCCGCCGAAGACGCCTACCGTACGGGCCACGCGCCGTTGGCGGCGGTGGAGGGGTTTGTGCGGCAAATCTTGGGCTGGCGCGAATACGTGCGCGGCATCTACTGGACCCAAATGCCCAATTACCTGGAGCGCAACGCGCTGGGCGCGCAGGCCGACTTGCCCGCCTGGTATTGGACCGGTGACACCGACATGGCCTGCCTCAAAGACGCCATTGGCCAAACCTTGGAGCACGGCTACGCCCACCACATCCAACGCCTGATGGTGACCGGGCTGTATGCGCTGCTGCTGGGGGTGCGGCCGCAAGCCGTGCACACCTGGTACTTGGCGGTATACGTCGACGCGGTGGAGTGGGTAGAGCTACCGAACACACTGGGCATGGGCCAGTTTGGCGACGGTGGGCTGATGGCCAGCAAACCCTATGTGGCCAGCGGCAAATACATCCAACGCATGAGCAACCACTGCCAGGGCTGCCGCTACGACCCCGCCCAATCCACCGGCCCGCAAGCCTGCCCGTTCACCACGCTGTATCGGGACTTTTTGATCCAGCACGAAGCATTGCTCAAGCCCAACGCCCGCATGGCCATGCAGCTCAAAAACGTGGCTCGGCTGGACGATAGCGCGCGTGACGCCATCCGCCAGCAAGCCGCGCAGCACCGGCTGGCACAGGGTGTTTAAGTGCCAAATTGGCCTCTAGCGCTTATGGCTATTGCGCGAGCAGCTATCAATACCATAGCGTATTGACGGGGTAAGCAACGCTCATGCTTCGCCCGTGGCCAGTGCAAACCCTTCGTCCAGCCAGCCGGTAATGCCACCCGCCATGATCTTCACTGGCCGCCCCAGGCGTGCCAGTCGCAGCGCGCCGCGGGCCGCACCGTTGCAGTGGGGCCCGGCGCAGTAGGTCACAAACAGGGTGTCGGCCGGCCAATGGGCCATCTTGCTTTCAACCATCTTGCCGTGCGGCAGATTGATGGCGCCGGGTACATGGCCGCGTGCAAACAGGGCAGGGGAGCGCACGTCCAGCAGCACAAAGTCGGCCCCTTGGGCCAGCGCGTCGTGGGTGTCCCAGCAGTCGGCCTCAAAGGTGAATTCAGCGGCAAAGTGTGCCTCGGCCAAGGCGGAAGGGGCGGCGGGAATGGCGGTGACTGCGGTCGGCATGTGAGGTTCTCCGGTGGGTGATTCGATGCCCCTATGGTGTTGGCGCAGGCTGCTTCCTACAATTGGCGTAAAAGACATTTATGACAAAAATCACGCCAAAATCTGCCACTGCGCCCAGCACGCAAATTGCGCACACCACTACCGGCCCGCTGGTCGTCGCCCCGGTGTACGACGGCCTGTGCACCTTCGAGTTCTCCATCGTGGCCGAGATATTTGGCTTGGCCCGGCCTGAGATGGGGCCCGGCTGGTACCGCTTTGCTAGCGCCGCCATCGAACCCGGCCCGCTGCGCGCGCACGGCGGCTTGCAGTTCACTAGCGATGGTGACGCCAGCCTGCTGGAGCAGGCCGACCTTATCGTCATGGCCGGGTGGAAGGGCGCGCAGGTACCCGTGCCAGACGAACTCAGCCAGCGCTTGCGAGCGGCCTGGCAGCGCGGCGCGCGGCTGGCGTCCATCTGCTCCGGCGCTTTTGTGCTGGCCGCCACCGGCCTGCTGGACGGCCAGCGCGCCGCCACCCACTGGCGCTACGCCAAGGCGCTACAGGCCCGGCACCCGAGCATGGAGGTAGACGCCAGCGTGTTGTATGCCGAGGGCGAGCGCATCTACACCTCTGCCGGTAGTGCCGCGGGCATGGACCTGATGCTGCACATCGTGCGTAGCGACTTTGGCGTGGACGCCGCCAACAGCGTTGCGCGTCGCCTGGTCATGCCGCCACATCGCAGCGGTGGCCAGGCCCAGTTCATTGAGCGCCCCGTGCCGCAAGACGGCGACCAGCGCCTGGTGCAACTGCTGGAGCAGATACGCACTGATTTGCAAGCGCCGTGGACGGTAGACCAGATGGCCAGCCGCGTGGCCATGAGCCCGCGCACTTTTTTGCGCCGCTTTGTGGAGCTCACCGGCCAGTCCCCCGGCCAATGGGTGGTGGCCGAACGTGTGGAGCACGCCAAGCGCTTGTTGGAAGGCAGCGCGCTGCCGGTGGAGCGCATCGCCACCGAGGTGGGGCTGGGTAGCCTGCAGGCGCTGCGGCACCATTTTCAGCAACAGCTGGGGCTGTCGCCGCGGGATTATCGGGCGATGTTTGGGAGATAAATTGGCAGTTTAAGCCCGTGGATATTGCGCAAGCAGCTATGAAATAGATAGCGGATGAGGCTGCGTGAAGCAAGCTGCTCGGTTGCGCTATGTTGATCTGCTGCGCAATTGCCAGCGAATCTGGATGGGGTTGTGGGTGCTCAATGAAGTCGGCTTACCGGCAACAGCGCAACTGACTTCAACTTCACCCGGTGGCCAGGCTCTTGAATGCACGCACCAAGTTTGGAAGCTGTGCTTTAGTGCGAGCCAGCTCCTTGTTGGACAGCACATAGGTGGCGCTGTCGGTGAGGCGCTCCACCACCAGGTCTACAAATGCCCGGGCGCGGGCGGGTTGTGATTGGCGGCTGCCGAAGTACACAAAGTAGCTGCCAACGTCCGACATGTGGTTCAAAAGAATGGGCACCAGCTTGCCGGCGCGTATGTAGGGCGCTGCGGTGGCACCGGCTAGCTGCCCCAGCACTTTGCCAGCCAGTACGGCGTGTAGCTCCAGCGTTTCGTCGTTGCTGATGATGGCGGGAGCCACGGGCTGCTCAATGGGTTGCTGGTCCAGCCGCAGGTGCCAGGGGGCGAGTTTTCCGGTACCGGGGTGCCGGAACACGCTGCAGCGGTGGTTGGCCAATGCCGCCAGTGAATCGGGCACGCCGTAGCGCGCAAAGTAGTCGGGCGAGCCACACACCAGCAGCTGCAGTGGGAACAGCTTGCGGGCAATGACGCCCTCGTGCGGCGAGCGCCCCATGTGAAAGCCCACGTCCACGCGGTCCTCCACCCAATTGCCCACGCGGTCTTCCAGCAGCACATCGGGCTGGATGCCGGGGTAGCGGTCGCAAAACTCTTCGATCAGGGGCCAGAGGATGGGCTGGAACGTGGTGCGGGGGCCGGTAATACGCAGGGGGCCCGCAATCTCGTCTGTGGTGGACTTGGCTTTTTTCAGGGCGCGCTGTACCCCCAAGAGCGCGGGCTGTACATCTTCCAGCAGCCGCTGGCCCGCGTCGGTGAGTGACATGACGCGTGTGGTGCGGTGGAACAGCCGGGCCTCCAGATGCCTCTCCAGTTGCGCCAAGGCCTTGCTGGCGGCCTGGGGACTGATGTCCAGCTCCTGCGCGGCTTTGCGCAGGCTGCCCAGCTCGGCAGCCTTGATGAATGTCGTCACAGAACGCAGTTCGTTGATGGCCATTAGTGCCCCTCTGTTTCAACTAATTATCCCTTTATGGATGCTAATCCAACAAATGATTTGCAGCTATTCAGATGCGGGTTGGCTGCTTACAGTTCGCCCCATACACCGAGGAGGTAGTGGCTGCCACAGCCATCTTCCCCAAGAGAGAAATCCCAAAGATTCAAACCGAAGGACTTACTTATGAATGATGCAAATCTGGATGTGCAAAAACGCAACTTCTTCAAAGCGTCCGCAGTAGCAGCGTCTGGCGTGGCCGTGGGGAGTGCCGGTCTGCTGGGGAACGCCAACGCGCAAGCCCAAGCGCGTACCGGGCCATTGACCGGCCGCAGAAAACTGGGGCCACTGGAAGTGTCCAGCATCGGCCTGGGCGTGCAGAACATGGCCCGCACCTACCAGACCACCATTCCTGCACGGCCGGAGATGATCAACATCATCCGCACGGCCTATGAACACGGCGTCACCTTCTTTGACACGGCGGAGGCCTATGGTCCGCACGAGTGCGAACGCATTCTGGGCGAGGCCATCACACCGTTCCGCAACAAAGTGGTGATCACCAGCAAGTTCGGCTGGAACATCGACCTGCAGACGGGCGCCCGGGGGCCGGGCCTTATTAGTCGCCCGGCTCATATCAAGCTGGCGGTGGAAGGCATGCTCAAGCGCCTGCGCACCGACCGCATTGACCTGCTGTACCAGCACCGGGTTGATCCACAGGTGCCGATTGAAGATGTGGCCGGCGCCATCAAGGATTTGAAAGCCCAGGGCAAGGTGTTGCACTGGGGCCTGTCCGAGATGGGTTTGGGCACCTTGCGCCGGGCCCATGCCGAGCTGCCACTGGCTGCGGTGCAAAGCGAATATTCCATGCTTTGGCGTGGCCCGGAAAAGGAAGTGCTGCCCCTGTGCCAGGAGCTGGGTATTGGTTTTGTGCCCTGGAGCCCGCTGGGCGTGGGTTTCCTGACAGGCGCCATGGACCAGAACACCCGGTTTGCCGACGGCGACTTCCGCAAAACTGAAACACGTTTCGCGCCTGAGAACCTTGCGCACAACATGGCACTGGTGCGCCTGCTCAAGACCTGGGCGGAACGCAAAAACACCACCCCTGCCCGCATTGCCTTGGCGTGGCTGCTGGCGCAAAAGCCCTGGATCGTGCCGATTCCCGGTACCACCCAGATAGCCCACATGCTCGACAACATCGGTGCGGCGGATGTCGTCTTCTCGGCCAACGAGTTGCAGGTGCTGAACACAGGCCTGGCTGGCATCACGGTGCAGGGCGACCGCCTGCCTGCGGTGGTACAGGCCTACAGCGGTGTGGAAGCACCCCTGCGCTAAGCAGACTATGGCGCGCACACCCCAAGCCAACGGGAAAGCCATCGCCGTATGGGGCTGGCCCGTGCGCGCCCGGAAGCTGGCCAGCAGAGTGATTCCCATGCTGCTGGCCTTGCCCTTGGGCGAGGCCCGGGAGGTGGAGCTCGCCTCCATGGCAGGGGCGGTGGTGCACGCGGCCCGTGAGGGGGGTGTCCAGCCTCAGTTCCCTCACTTGCGCCCAACGGACAGCCTAGGCACCTTGCTGAGTCATCCTGCCTTTCGCGGCTTTGGCCCGCGCCTGTTGCCGTGGGATGGGCGGGCCTACGACGCGGCCATGCCGCTGGCCGACATCGGGCAACTCTTGCCGTACCACAGCGAGGTGAACCCTGGCGTGGTGGTGGGCGCACTGAACCGCATGGTGGACGACACCAACGCGGGCCGCACCGTGTTCTATGACTTCCACACCGAAGGCGAGAAACTGGCCCACCCTGCCTTGCGCCATACCGGGCTCTTCTTCTTTCGGGGCAAGCCCGGTGCCCCCTTCGCAGTCATTGCACCCGGCGGCGGCTTCGCCTATGTGGGCTCGGTGCATGAAGGCTTTCCGTACGCCCAAGCGATCAGCCAGCAGGGGCTCAATGCCTTCGTGCTGAAGTACCGCGCGGGCGAAGGCGGACAGGTGGCGACAGAAGACGTCGCCACCGCGGTTTCCTACATCTTCCAGAACGCCAGCGCGCTGCAGGTCAGCACCGCGGGCTACTCGCTGTGGGGCAGTTCTGCGGGCGCACGTATGGCGGCGGCCATTGGCGGGCAGCACTTGCCCAAGCCATCGGTGGTGGTGATGGCGTACACCAGCCACACAGAGGTGGCCGCGTCCGAGCCGCCCACGTTTGTGGTGGTGGGCGAGCGCGATGGCATTGCGCCGCCTGCGGCCATGGCAACCCGATTGAACGCGCTGCGGCGAATAGGAACCCCGGTGGAGTTCCACACCTACCCTGGCGTGGCGCACGGGTTCGGCACCGGCCAAGGCACCCCGGCGCAGGGCTGGGTTGAACACGCTACGCAATTCTGGCAACAACAACTCAGGAAAACTCCATGAAGCGATTCACCAAGACATTTGTACGCTTGGGCGCACTGGCGACCATAGGCGTCGCCCTGGCCGTGTGCTTTGCAGGCCTGCAGGCGCAGGCAGAGCCCAACCGCGTTACCTTTCCCAAGCTGGACGAATTGGTGCACTACACCACCGTGCGCCGCGGCGAGGTGACGGAACACATCTCCACCACACGCGCGGCCATCGAGGCCATCCAGAAAGGCCTGCCAGTGCCCAACGGCACACATTTCGTGCTGGCGGACTACCGGGACGAGAAGATTTTTCGCTACTTCGTGATGGAGAAAGGCGCAGGTTGGGGCAATGACTTTGAGGAACGCCGCCGCACCGGCGATTGGCAGTACCAGTGGTTCAAACCAGACCGGACCATCAACCTGCAGGAAAACACCGCGCGCTGCATGGCCTGCCATGCGTCGCAGAAAGACAGCCAGTACCTGTACACGGCCAAACGCTTGTCCGAGTTCCGCGGCAAGCCGGTGGAATAGGCCGGCAGATCGGAAGGAACCCTGCTTTGAACCGTGTCTTTTTCCTTCGGCTGGCGCTGGACGGTGTGGCTGCCGGCTTGCTGCTGTTTGCTTTTGCCTACTATTGGCAGGGCAATGCGGCGCATGAAATGGCCGGGACCGGCATGTTCCTGTTGATCGTTGTTCACAATATCTTCCATAGACGCTGGTTCGCCACGCTGGCGAATAAGGGACCAGGTGTGCAGCGCGGCAAGTTCAACATTGCCTTGACCTTGGTTCTGCTGACCGGAATGTTGGCGCTGTTGGCGACCAGTCTGGTGATTTCCGAGACGCTGTTTGCCGGACTTCGCCTCGATGACGATTTCACTGCGCGGCAAATCCACGTTGGAGTTGCCTATTGGCTGCTGGTCATCGTGGCCATCCATCTGGGGCTGCGCTGGCCACTGTTGATGGCTGTCGCCAGCAGGTTGTTTCGCATTGCGAAGCCGAGTGCAATGCGTACGGTGATCCTGCGCCTGGTTGCTACAACTATTGCCGCCCAGGGAATCTACAGCGCGCTGGCTTTGAACCTGCGCTACCGGCTTTTATTTCAAATGACGCTGGATTGGTGGAACTTTGAAGAGTCCGTCGCGGGCTTCTTTGGCCATTGCCTGGCCGTCATGGGTCTGTGCATATTCCTTACCCATTTCATGATGCAATGGCTGGGGCGCTATAGGCGCGACCTGGGACATCGGGCTTGAATGTTCCCTATTGCGCGGTGAGATACAAGATATGAAGGCCCGTTTTGGGTGGCGGATTGTCTATGTCCGCTTGTAGGATTTAGCCCCCCGACGCGCTACTCAACATAAGCTATTGCCACTAATGCGCGTCCACGCGAACGTGTCCAAAGGACTTTGCTCAGCACTATTCGCACCCCATGTTCGTCAACAGTAACCACTGCCGACCATTCCTGAACTTTCGACACGTTAATACAGTTTTTCCACTTGATCCTCCTTGGCTGAAAGAATTCTGAGGGGAGTGGACGGTCGATGCTGTGTGTGACCACAACATGTCGATCGAGTCATCGAAATCAAAAGCAGGGTTTTCATATCTGTTAGTGGGGAGCGACGGTTCGAACGCATGCTGCTAAGCGCCGACTTCCCCCAAAGGCCGGGTTTCCTGCGCGCATTGCACAAAGGCACGAACCATGGCGCTGTTCTGACGCTCTGACAAACAAACCACGTGCGCATAGGTGCGTACCTTGGCGTTGTTAAGCCGCACTGCGCGCAATCCGGGACCTGGCACGTACTCCACCTCTGAGACGGCCGCCACACCGACGTTTTGAAGCACCGCTTCGCGGATGATCTCGCGGCTGGCGATCTCCATAACGACATCGGGCTTTACACCCGCCACCTCCAGTGCCGTCTCGATGGCCTTGCGGGTCGTAGAACCCGATTCGCGAAGGATTAGCCTCTCGCCCTGCAACTCGCCAATGCGGATGCTGCGCCGCTTTGCAAAGGGATGCTGCGCCGAACAAATGATCGTCACTGCATGCTCGCTGTATGGCACGGATACGAAGCGCTCGTCGCGAGCAACCTGCGCGAGTACACCTACATCGGCACTGTAATCCGCCAGGCGGTCCAGCACCTCTTGCGAATTGCCGGTGCTCACCGATACCTTGATGCCCGGATAGCGCTGGTTGAACGCCACCAGCATGCGCGTGACGTGCGACGGTCCGACCGCCGCCACACGCAGGTGGCCAGTGCGAAGCACCCCCGACTCTCGCAGCAACTGCACGGCCTCCGCTTCCAAGCCAAAGATCTGCCGAGACAAGGTCATCAGGTGTTCGCCCATCTCAGTGGGGCGAACCCCGCGCCCCGCGCGGTGGAAGAGCTCGACACCGTAGAGAACTTCCAGTTGGCCCACTTGAGTCGTCACCGTGGGCTGGCTGACATGCAGGCTTCGAGCCGCCGCAGTGAAGCTGCCGGTGGTGGCCACCGCGTGGAAGGAGCGCAGTTGTGTCAGTCGCATGAATGTTTGGAGGCGGACTCAGGTTGGGCTAGATGAACACATAGATTGAATCAATAGTTGATGACAAATTTTTGAATGAACTAAATAGCTCAAGAGACTTTGGTTGTCACTAAACCGTCATGGGGCGCCGAAACACTGCCGTCATTCCTGTTGTGAGGCCCCAATTTCATGAATCCCATCGTCTTGAGCGCAAGCTCTGTCAATCGAAGTTACGGCAGTCATCAGGCACTGCGCAATGTGTCTTTAGAGGTCCGGCGCGGTGAGCGCGTGGCGTTGCTGGGAGCCTCCGGTTCAGGCAAGTCGACGCTGATCCGCTGCCTGTGCGGGCTCGAAACCACCGACCCGGATGGTGGCCGTATCGAAGCCTTCGGCCAGTTGCTGCAGGCAAAGGGTCGGCTCAGCCCAGACATCCGCGCCCTACGGCGGCGCATCGGCGTGATTTTTCAGCAATTCAACCTGGTCGGCCGTCTGAGCGTGATGAACAACGTGATGACGGGCTTGGCCGCGGAGGCGCCGCTGTGGCGTGCACTGACCGGCCGATACGACCAAACCGACCAAGCGCGGGCCTTGGACGCACTTGATGCCATTGGCCTGATGCCACAAGCCTTCCAGCGCGCATCCACGCTTTCGGGTGGGCAGCAGCAACGTGCCGCCATCGCCCGCGTTCTCCTGCAAGGCGCCGAACTGGTACTGGCTGATGAGCCGGTCGCGTCCCTGGACCCGCAGTCCACCCACCGCGTGATGGAGCACCTGTCGGCCTTGAACCGTGAGTCAGGTATGACGCTGGTCGTGAGCTTGCACCACGTGGCACTGGCGCAGCGTTACTGCGACCGCGTGGTTGCTCTGCGCGATGGCGCTCTGGTCTATGACGGCCCCAGCAATGCGCTGACGCCGGCATTCCTGCAGAACCTCTATGGCACAGCTGCAGCAGAACTGCTGCACGAACCCGGCACTGAAACCCCCGTTAGCGACAGACCCCCGCTGGCGCTGGCGGCCTAACGCCAGAACTCGCCTCCCTTTCATCCCAACCCCAAAAGGAAATTTCATGTTCAAACTCCGCACCCTTGCCATCGCCGCCCTGTCGGCCGCCGCTGCCCTCGCCAACGCGCAGGAGATCAATTTCGGCATCATCGCCACTGACTCGGCCTCGACCCAGCGTGAACGCTGGGAGCCCTTTTTCAAGGACATGGAGAAAAAGACAGGCCTGAGCGTCAAGTCCTTCTATGCTCCCGACTATGCGGGCGTCATCGAAGCCATGCGCTTCAACAAGATTCAGGTCGCCTGGTACGGCAACAAAGCGGCCATGGAAGCCGTGGACCGCGCCAACGGTGAGGTTTTTGCTCAGGTTATGTTTGCCGACGGCAGCTTCGGCTACAAAAGCTTGCTGATCACGCGCCAAGACAGCCCGCTGAAGTCGTGGGACGACGTGGTGAAGAACGGCAAGTCGCTGAACTTCGGTATTGGCGACCCAAACTCCACCTCCGGCTTTCTCGTTCCGACTTTTTACCTGTTCTCCCAGAACAAGATCGACTACCGCACGGCCTTCAAGACGGCACGTAATGCCAGCCATGGCGCCAACATTCAGGCCGTCCTGGCCCGCCAAGTTGACGTGGCGACCAACAACACCGAAGAGTTGGACAAACTCAAGGCCAACAAGCCTGAGTTGGCCAGCCAGTTGCGTGTGCTATGGGAAAGCCCGCTGATCCCGAGCGACCCCTTTGTCTGGCGCAAGGACCTGGACCCGGCGGTCAAGGCCAAGATCAAGAGCTTTGTTCTGAACTACGCCAAGACCGACGAGCAAGAAAAGACGATCCTCAAGAACATCTACAACTACGGCGGCTTCCGTGAGTCCAGTAACGAACAACTGGTACCGATTCGACAACTGGAGCTGTTCAAGGACCGTAGCAAGGTCGAGAACGACGCCTCGCTGGACGTTGCGGCGCGTGCCAAGCAATTGGCTGAGATTGACGCCAAGCTGGCGGCCTTGAAGCTGTGAACGCCACGACCTTCGACCGCGCCGTGCCCAGCACGGCTGCACTGGAGCGCCTGCGGGCACGCGCCGAAAGCGAACGCCCAGGCGTATTGACCTACGTGGTGTGGGCGGCCGTGTTTGGCGTGCTTGCCTGGGCCTGGCGCGGCGCCGAAATCCGGCCGCTGGACCTGGTTCGCGACGCCGGCAACATCGGCACTTACGCCAGCGACTTTTTTCCACCGGACTTCCGCGACTGGCGAATCTACGCCAAGGAAATGCTGGTCACGGTGCACATCGCAATCTGGGGTACGGTACTGGCCCTGGTGGCCGCCGTACCCGCAGGCCTGCTATGTGCTTCGAACGTGGCGCCAGCTTGGGTGTACCAACCCATGCGCCGCCTGATGGACGCCTGCCGCGCCATCAACGAGATGGTGTTCGCGATGCTGTTTATCGTCGCCGTCGGGCTCGGCCCCTTCGCGGGGGTGCTGGCCCTGGCGATCCACACCACCGGCACGCTGGCCAAGCTGTTCTCCGAGTCCGTGGAAGCCATCGACCCGCGCCCGGTCGAAGGCATCCGCGCTACCGGCGGTCACCGCTTGGTGGAGGTGATCCATGGTGTCATTCCGCAGGTGCTGCCGCTGTGGCTCAGCTTCACGCTGTACCGCTTCGAGTCGAACGTGCGCTCGGCCTCGGTGGTTGGCATGGTAGGGGCGGGCGGCATCGGTGTGGTGCTGTACGAGGTGATCCGCAGCTTCCAGTACGGCCAGACTGCAGCAGTGCTGCTGATCCTGGTGGTCACGGTGTCGCTGATCGACGTGGTGTCGGCCAAGGTGCGCAAGCGCTTCATCTGACCGCGTATTGCCGCGCACCTGGCTTTGGCCAGGCACGCACTGTGCCCATGCGCGAGTGCCCGTTCATTTGCCTTTTTGAAGAATTTTTGTGATGACCCATTCCCAACAAGATATCGAGGTCAATGGGCGCCGCTACGCCTGGCCGCTAGCGCCCGTGGTCGTGGTGTGTGTCGATGGCTGCGAGCCCGACTACCTTGTGCAGGCCCGACGCGCCGGCGTCACGCCCTGGCTGGACAGCGTGCTGTCGCAATGCGGTGCGCGCACCGGCGACAGTGTGGTGCCCAGCTTCACCAATCCCAACAACGTCTCGATCGTCACGGGCGTTCCGCCTTCGGTGCACGGCATCTGCGGCAACTATTTCTACGACGTGGCGAACGGACGTGAGGTGATGATGAACGACCCAGCCTACCTGCGCGCGCCCACCTTGCTGGCTGCGTTCGCGGAAGCGGGTGCCGTGGTCGCAGCCGTGACGGCCAAGGACAAGTTGCGCCGTCTGCTCGGGCACGGCCTTCGCGGCATCTGCTTCTCGGCCGAAAAGGCCGACCAGGCAACGGTGGCCGACAGCGGCATTGACGAGGTTTTAAGCCTCGTCGGCCGTCCGCTGCCATCGGTCTACAGCGCCGATCTCAGCGAGTTCGTCTTTGCCGCCGGCGTGGCCCTGCTGCAGACGCGCCGCCCCGACCTGATGTACCTGTCGACCACCGACTACGTGCAGCACAAGGCCGCACCCGGTACGGCGGAGGCCAACGCCTTTTACGCCATGATGGACGGCTATCTGGCGCGCATGGATGCGCTGGGCGCGGTCATCGGCCTGACGGCCGACCATGGCATGAGTGCGAAGACCGACGCGGCCGGCCAGCCCCAGGTGCTCTACCTGCAGCAGATTCTGGATGAAAGCCTGGGCACTGGCAGCACGCGCGTGATCCTGCCAATCACCGACCCATACGTCGTGCACCACGGTGCGCTGGGCTCGTTTGCAACCATCTACACGACCGCAACCTCCGGGTCGAGCGTGCGCGACCTGTTGAGCAGGCTGCCAGGCGTAGCGCAGGTGCTGCCCCGCGACGAAGCTGCGCAGCGCTTCGAACTGCCGGTGGACCGCATTGGCGACTGGGTGGTATTGGGCGATCACCTGACCGTGTTTGGTACCCGACCGGACGACCACGATCTGAGTGCGCTGGACGTGCCGCTGCGCTCCCACGGCGGCCTGATCGAGCAGAAGGTGCCGCTGCTGTTCAACCGACCCCTGCAGGGCGTGGACGCGAGTCGCCGCCTGCGCAATTTCGACGTGTTCGACCTGGTGTTGAACCATGCTTTCTCTTCATCCTGAAACAATCCATGGCTAACGATTTTTTTAACCCCGTTCGCAGCATCTACGGAGCCGGTTCGCTGGCATCACTGCCTGAACTGGTCGAAGGCCGCAAAGCGGCACTTGTCACTTTCCCGGAAGCCCGCGCACTGGGGCTGGTGCAGCGGATCGAGCGGCTTCTGGGTCCCTCGCTGGTCCAGGTCATCGACGACGTGCGGCCCAATCCCGATGTGCGCGAACTGCGCGCGCTCTACGAATCCTTCTGGGGCGCCCCGGAGCAGGCCGACCTGCTCATCGCCCTGGGTGGGGGCAGCGCCATCGACACCGCCAAAGCGTTGATGGTGGGCACGGAGGATGGCGGATTTGACGAACTCGTCGAAGCACTCGCTGCCGGCAAGCACTTCACGCCGACGCGGCTCAAGCCGCTCATTGCCGTGCCCACCACCGCAGGCACAGGCAGCGAGGTGACACCTTGGGCAACGATCTGGGACCAAGCGGCACAGAAAAAATATTCGCTGCATCTGCCGCAGACCTGGCCATCGGTTGCGCTGCTCGACCCGGAGCTTATGCTGTCGCTGCCTGCTTCCGTCACGCTGCAGAGCGGGCTCGATGCTTTGTCGCATGCGCTGGAAGCGATCTGGAACGTCAACGCCAATCCGTTATCCGACACCTTCGCTGTAGCCGCAGTTCAGGATATTTTCACCACGCTTCCTGCGTTGATGGGTGCGCTGCACAACGTGCAACTGCGAGGTCGAATGGCCTTGGCCGCGCTCAAGGCAGGCATGGCTTTCTCCAATACGCGCACAGCCCTGGCGCATTCGATTTCCTATGAAATGACGTTGCGCCATGGTTTGCCGCACGGAATCGCCTGCGCCTTTCCCTTGCCCCTGGTGCTGGCACGGGCCATCGGGCGTGATGCCCAACGTGATGCTGTGCTGGCCCAAGCGCTCGGCCCGCTAACCGAAGCACCGGGGCGTCTTTCGGCCTTTATCGAAGGGCTCGGTGTAGGTACGCGCTTCGCCGACTACGGCGTGTCGGACACCGAGGCCGAACGGATGGTCGCACACGCACTCACGGGCACACGTGGGCGCAACTTCATTGGCGCTCATCTCACCGAGGCTTGAAATGACAAACATCCTTCACACATCCACCAGCGAACGCTTGCACTTCGACCTGATCGTCGTGGGCGCCGGCATCGTCGGTCTGGCCCATGCCTATACGGCGGCATGCCGAGGCCTCAAGGTCTGCGTGGTCGAGCGCGACGCGGCCTGCGTCGGCGCGTCGATCCGCAACTTTGGCTTCATCACCGTCACCGGCCAGGGGGCCGGTAGCACGTGGCGCCGGGCGCGCCGCTCCCGCGAAGTCTGGGACGCGGTAGCCCCGCAAGCCGGCATCGAGGTTTTGCACCGCGGCCTGTATCTCAGCGCGCGGCGGCCGCTGGCCCACGCGGTCCTGGACGCGTTCATGCGCACCGAGATGGGTGACGGCTGTGAACTGCTTACTCCGGCCGAAGCGGGTCAGCGTGCGCCGGTTCTGCAACTGGACGAAGCGCGGGCCGTGCTCTACAGCCCGCACGACCTGCGCGTGGAATCACGCACAGCCATTGGCCTGCTCGCGCGCTGGCTGGCTGAGCAACACGGCGTTGTTTTTCGCTTCGGCGAAGCCGTGCTGGAAGTGGACACTCCACGCGTTTGCACCTCACGTAGCGTGCTGCACGCGGAGCGCGTGGCCATCTGCACCAACACTGAGCTGCATGGACTGTTCGCCGATCGGCTGGTTGAGCAAGAGTTGCGCCTTTGCCAATTGCAGATGCTGCGTGTCACGCCGGAGCCGGGGTTCCGGCTGCCGGGATCCGTGATGGGTGATCTGAGCCTGGTGCGCTACCACGGCTACAGCCAGTTGCCCGAGTCCGCAGCGCTGCTGGCTCAACTGCAGCGCGAAGAGGCCGAATCGCTGGCCCACGGTATCCACCTCATCGTGGTGCAAAGCGCCGATGGTTCGCTGGTCGTGGGCGACTCCCATCACTACGGCGCGGCGCCCGAACCTTTCGCGCAGGAGCATGTGGATGCACTGATCCTGCGCCACCTGCGCGAGACGCTGAAGCTTCAACAGGCCACGGTGACCGCACGGTGGGTCGGCACCTACCCGTCTTCAGCAACCCGCGATTGCCTGATCGACTCCCTGGACGATGCCACGCGCCTCGTCCTCGTCACCAGCGGAACCGGCGCGAGTACTGCCTTCGGCATCGCCGAAGACGTGTTCGCTGCCTGGTAACTGTCTCCAATTCTCAAACCATTCCATGAAGACCACCCTCCAATCCTCCCCCGTTTCCACCGCCCAGGACCAATTGAGCGCAGTCGTCTTCGACTGGGCAGGCACTTTGCTGGACTTCGGCTCCCGCGCGCCCATGGGCGCCTTTGTGCGCCTGTTTGAGCAGTTCGGCATCACACTTAGCATCGAACAGGCGCGAGGCCCCATGGGCATGGCCAAGTGGGACCACATCCGCGCCTTAGGGCTTCTGCCCGACGTGGCCACGCAGTGGCTGGCCCGATACGGCCAGCCCATGAGCGATGCTGATGTAGACCGCCTCTACGAGGTTTTCACGCCGATGAACGCGGCCGTGGTGCCTGACTTCTCGGACTTCATTCCGGGAGCGCTAGAAGTTGTGGCTGCCCTGCGTGAACGGGGCCTCAAAGTCGGCTCCACCACAGGCTATAACCGGCCAATCATGGAGGTGGTGTCAGCAATCGCCGCCCGTGGCGGTTTTGTGCCCGACAGCCTGGTGTGCGCAGGAGATCTCGTCACCGGCCGTCCCACCCCCCTGATGATGTGGCGCACTTTCGCAGAGCTGGGTATTTGCTGGCCCTCGACCGTCGTCAAAGTGGATGACACGGAAGTTGGCATCGAAGAAGGGCTCAATGCAGGGACTTGGACCGTGGGCGTGTGCGTCAGCGGAAACGCCATGGGCCTATCGCTCGCGGACTGGCAGGCTCTTTCAGAGGAGCAGCAGATCGCAAGACGCACGGCGGCGGCCGACAAGCTATATGGCGCTGGAGCGCACTATGTTGTCGACTCGGTCGCGGACCTGCTACCGGTGCTGGACGACATCCAACAACGGCTGGCCCGCGGGGAGCGTTTGGTTTCGACTCTCGATGACAGCACTCCAACGCGGAACGCGGTCGCTATCGATGCTTCGTGACATCTGTCGCCTTCAGTCAATCGCCGAGCCTTTTTTGCGGTGAGGCACGAGCGGAAGAGGGTGGGGTGGCAAAGAAAGTGGGCGTTGGCATGGCGCGTTTGAATGCAAAAATGGCCTGTAACGCTTATGAATATTGCGCAAGCAGCTATAAATTAAATAGCAAATTGCAGTCATGTTCGGCGGCGTCATACTGCCGGTCTGTCCCTTGCGCATAATGCAAACGCTAGGCACTACACGCAAGCCTTTCCACCTCACCCCCAAGGAGATTCCCATGGCCAACGCCCTGAATTGGTTTGAGATTCCCGTGTCCGATTTCCGCCGCGCGCAAGCGTTTTACGAGGCCATCTTAGGGACCAAGATTGAACGAATGGACATGGGGCCCACGGTGATGGGAATGTTCCCTGCCGACCAGGCTTCGGTTGGCGGGGCCATTGTTTTCGATGGCAGCAGCCAGCCATCAGCCAATGGCACGGTGGTGTACCTCAACGCAGGCGCGGACCTGGCCCCGATCTTGGGGCGTGTGGAGGCCGCAGGCGGCCGCATCGTGGTGCCCAAGACCGAAATTGGCAACGACTTCGGCTTCTTTGCGCACTTTCTAGATTCCGAGGGCAACAAGGTCGGCCTGCACTCCATGGCCTGAGGCTTTGCGCCACCCCCTTACCGTGTTGGTTTGGGCAAGCGCACAGTCGCGCCCAAGTCAGTGTCTCGAAACCAAGCTTCCAAAAACTCCACACACACCCGCACCTTGGCCGAGTGGGCCAGGCGTGTGGGGTACACGGCCCACACGGGGGCCTCTTGGGCGTAGTCGGGCAGCTGGCGCTCCAGCGTGCCCTGCGCGATGCTGGGGCCCACGTCCCAGGTGGAGCGCAGCAAAATGCCCAGCCCTTCGATGGCCCAGCGGTGCACCACCTCGCCGTTGTTGGCCGATAGCGCGCCCGTCACCTTGACGGTCTCTGGCCCTTGCGGGCCGTCCAGGGTCCAGCGGCCTACGTCCTGGTCGCGCTCGCGGATGACCAGGCACTGGTGCTGCGCCAGCGCTTGCAGGCTTTGGGGCGCACCGTGTTGGGCTACATAGCTGGGGGCGGCGCACAGCACGCGCTGGTTGTGGGCAATGCGCCGGGTGATGAGGTGCGGCTCTTGCACTTGCCCCACCCGGATGTCGAGCTGGAAGCCTTCGCCCACCAGGTCCACCGGGCGGTCCAGCAGTTCTAGTTGTAGCTCCAGTGTGGGGTAGCGCTTGGCCAGGGCTGCCAGGGCCGGGGCCAGCTGGCGGCTGCCAAAGCCTGAGCTGCTGCACAGGCGCAGCAGGCCGCGGGGGGCCTCGCGGTGGGTGGTGATGGCCTGGGCCATGGCGTCCACGTCTTCCAGAATGCGCGTGGCGCGCTGGTAGACGGTGTCGCCTTGCTCGGTCACCGTCAGGCGCCGGGTGGTGCGGTGCAGGAGTTTGGCCTGTAGCGCACGCTCCAGCAGGTTGATGCGTTTGCTGATGACGGCATTGGACAGGCCCAAGTCGCGCGCCACCGCCGCAAACGACTGGGTGCGCACCACGGCGCAGAACAGGCGCATGTCTTCGAGCAGGGGCTGATTGTTCACGATTCGTGTCTTATGAAGCCATGTTTTGGCGGATTGTAGGGATAGAAGGCCAGAAATACCATGCCTGCATGCGGCCTAGGGGCTGCACCTTTACCCAGAAAGCAGCACCCATGCACAGCACACACCGCATCGCCGTCCTCGCCGGAGACGGCATTGGCAACGAAGTCATGCCCGAGGGCCTGCGCGTCGTCGAGGCCGCCGCGCGCAAGTTCGGCATCGCCCTGGAGTTCACCACCTTTGACTGGGCCCACTGCGGCTACTACCGCCAGCACGGGCAGATGATGCCCAGCGACTGGTTTGAGCAGCTCAAGGGCTTTGACGCCATTTACTTTGGCGCGGCGGGCTGGCCCGCGCTGGTGCCGGACCACATTTCGCTGTGGGGTTCGCTGCTCAAGTTTCGCCGTGAGTTTGACCAGTACGTGAACCTGCGCCCCGTGCGCCTGATGCCCGGCGTGCCGTGCCCCCTGGCCAACCGTAGCGTGGGCGATATTGATTTTTACGTGGTGCGCGAAAACACCGAGGGCGAATACTCCGCCATCGGCGGGCGCCTGTTTGAGGGCACCGAGCGCGAGACGGTGTTGCAAGAGTCGGTCTTCACGCGCAAGGGGGTGGACCGCATCGTGCAGTACGCGTTTGAACTGGCGCAGAAGCGGCCCAAAAAACACCTGACCTCGGCAACCAAATCGAACGGCATGGCGATCAGCATGCCGTATTGGGACGAGCGCGTGGAGGCCATGGCCCAGCGCTACCCCGATGTGCGCTGGGACAAGTACCACATCGACATTCTGGCGGCGCGTTTTGTGCTGAGCCCGGAGCGTTTTGACGTGGTGGTGGCTTCCAACCTGTTTGGCGACATCCTGTCGGACCTGGGCCCGGCCTGCACCGGCACCATTGCCATTGCGCCGTCGGCCAACCTGAACCCGGAGCGCACCTTCCCGTCCTTGTTTGAGCCAGTGCATGGCTCGGCGCCTGATATTTACGGCCAGAACATTGCCAACCCGATTGGCATGGTCTGGTCGGGCGCGATGATGCTGGACTTTTTGGGCAACGGCGACACCCGCCACACCCAGGCCCACGACGCCATCCTGCGTGCCATTGAAGCCACCCTGGCCACCGGCCCGCGCACGCCCGACATGGGCGGCACGGCCAGCACCACCGACGTGGGCAAGGCGATTACAGAGGCGGTTTGAGGGGAAAATTGGCAGCTAGCCCTCGTGGAATATGCGCAAGCAGCTACTGATTTGATAGTGCTTCGCAACGTTGTATGACGCGCTGTCTACAGCTCTGATGCGTCTTTGGCGTCGTGTTTTTTGAACGCGACGGTGGTCGCGCAGGAGGTGGGCGTGAGCGACAGGTAGACGGACACACCAACGTCGCCTGCAACCACATGGGCAGACTGCTGGATGCCGTCGCCGACCCTGAACTCACCACTGATAGTGGCTTCTTGTCCCTGCCAGGCTTGCAGGGTGGCAAGCATTGCCGCCCATGGCGTGCGGGTGCGGCACTGGGCTTCGGACGCGGTGCTGACCAGCTCGATGCGTTGCACCAGCCCGCTTTTTATATAAAACGTACTGTCAAATGCTTCGGTTCCCAGGTAGACACTGCGTTGGATCCAGCGGCCGCGGGTGTTGCGCGGGCCGGGTAGGGGTTTGGCCACTTTTTCCAGGGTGCGGATGCTACCAATCACATCGCGTTCAGGCGCCATCAGCAAGCCACCATACAGTTCACACACGTTGCCGCAGCCTGGGGTTTGTGCGGCAGCCCAGCCCGGGGTCAACAACGCGGTGGACACCAACAAGGCCGTGTGCAGGCTGCGCAGCGTGTAGCAGCGCCAAGGGGATAGGGGGGCTGGGGTACCCAATTCTCGGACCATAACGAAACCTTAGGCTTTGGGCAGGCGAGTCAGTTGCAGCTCCGCCAGCGACGCATACAAGGGCGCGCTGATGAGGCGCGACACGGCGCTGGCAAACAAGGCGCTGGCCATGAGGCTCAGCACCAGCGCGTGGCCGTCCACCATTTCCATAACGATGATGAAGGCGGTGAGTGGGGCTTGGGTCACAGCGGCCAAAAACGCGGCCATGCCCAGGGCGATGAGGGTGGGCGGGTTGGCGTACGAGGTCCATTGCGCCACATCGCCGCCCACGGCACCGCCAATGGCTAGCGACGGCGCAAAGATGCCACCGGGCACACCGGCCCAGGCGGTGAGCCAGGTGGTGACGAACTTGAGCAACACATACAGGGAGCTGGTGTCGCCAGTGTTCTCCAGCGACGCCTTGGTGTGCGCATAGCCGCTGCCAAAGGTGTCGCCTGCCGTTACCACACCAATAACGGCAACGCCCAGGCCGCACGCTGCGGCAAATGCCACCGGCCGGGCTTTGCGTTGTGTGCTGAACCAGTCCAGCGAATGGCCGGCCAAAGACACCACCAGCAAGCGCGCAAACAAGCCCCCCAGCAGGCCGCAGGCCAGTGACACCAGAATGCCCGGCAGCAGCGTGGCCCAGCCAAAACCTTCCACCCGAATGATGCCAAAGTAGCTGCCATTGCCATAGGCCGAGATGCCCATCAGCCCCGCCAGCACGATGGCGGCGATGGTGAGGCCGTGGTTGCGGTGCTCGGGTTTGCGGGTCAGCTCTTCAATGGCAAACATAACGCCGCCCAGCGGCGTGTTGAACGCAGCCGCAATGCCTGCGGCACCACCGGCCACCAGCAGGCTGTGTTCGCTGATCTGGGAGCGCTTGGGTAACCAGCGGCGCACGCTGTGCATGACGCCCGCCGCAATCTGCACCGACGGGCCTTCGCGCCCCAGCGACAGGCCGCCCAGCAGGCCCCAGGCGGTGAGCACCGCCTTGGCCAGTGCCAAGCGCAGGGACACAAACAGGCCACGCGTGCCCTCGGTAACCGCGGGGTCTTGTGCCGCCATGACCTGCGGAATGCCGGACCCGGCCGCGCCCGGGACGTAGCGCTTGGTAAGCCAGACGATGGCGGCCGCGGTGAGCGGTGTCCAAAGCAGCGGCGCCCACCAGTGGCCGGACTGCACCTTGAAGAACAGGGCGAGCGCGTGTTCGGTCAACCACGTGAAGCCGACCACGGTGAGGCCAGCCAGCGCGGCAAAGGTGATGAACAGGGCACGCCCGCGCCAGAGGTGGGCGTCGTACAGCTCGTTTCTAAACGCCGAATAAATGTGGGGGGGCTGCCGCATCGTGTTGCCGTCCATGTGATCGCTGGGGTCAATCATACATTGGTACAAATGTATTTGTTATATTTGTACCAATGTAAATGGCATGAGTCACAACCACAAGGAGACCGACATGAAAGTAGGACTGATCGGATATGGCAAGGCGGGTAGCGCGGTGGCCCAGGTGTTGAGCGAAGACCCGCGCTACGCGCTGCAGTGGATCGCCACGCGCAGTGGCAAGCCGGTATCCGTGGAGTTGGGTGGGGCCAGCATCCCTGTTACCGCGTTGTCGCAGGACAGCTTGCCCGCTTGGTTGGACCAGCACCCGGTGGATGCCTTGGTAGATTTTTCGAATGCAGCGTCGGCGGCAATCTACGGGGAAGAGGTCAAACGCAGAGGGCTGACGCTGGTAACGGCGATTTCGTCGTATGACGATGACCAGTTGGCCCGCATTCGCGCACTGGGGGCGCATGCCAAGGTGCTGTGTTCACCCAACATCACCGTGGGCATCAACTTTCTGATCATGGCCGCACGGCTGTTGCGGGAGATTGCGCCGTTTGCGGATGTCGAAATTCTGGAGCAGCATTTTCGGGACAAGCCGGAGGTGTCCGGCACGGCCAAAAAAATTGCCGAGAGCCTGGACGTGGGCGGCGACAAAATCACGTCCATGCGCTTGGGGGGCATCGTGGGGCACCACGAGGTGATCTTTGGCTTTCCGTACCAAACCGTGCGGCTGATCCACGACTCTATCAAGCGCGAAGCCTTTGGCACGGGGGCCGCATTTGCCCTGAACGAACTGCGCAATTGCCCCAATGGTTTTTACACGTTTGACGATGTGTTGATGAAGCGGGTGCGCGCGCAAATCCTGGCGGGCGGGGCCCACTAGCCGCGCCGCTACGGTGCCCCACCGTATGATTCGGGCACATTCACCGTCTCTGTGTGCCCATGAAAAATTCCAAGCCAACTGCCAACCCCAGTGACAGCGCCGCGCAGGCACTGCGGCAGTTTCGGGTGGTGTTTAACGCGGTCAGAACGCACTTTCGGCAGGTGGAGCAAGAGACCGGTTTGGGCGGCGCCCAGGTCTGGGCACTGAGCCTGATCCAGAAAAGCCCCGGGCTGGGTGTCGGCGACATTGCCACCCATATGGACATCCACCAGTCCACCGCCAGCAACCTGGCCAAGGTTTTGCTCAAAAAAGAGCTGATCACACTGTCCAAATCCGATGGTGACAAACGGGTGGTGGAGTTGCGCGTGACACCGGCAGGCAAAAAGGCGCTGAAAAAAATGCCCGGCCCGTTTGAAGGCGTGTTGCCCGACGCGTTGCGGCAGCTGGATGATGCGACTCTGGCCAACCTGAACCGCGATCTGGAAAAACTGGTGCAGTTGTTGGCAACGGATGAGGACGCGGGCAGCATTCCTCTGGCTCAGTTGTAGCCACGCAAGCGGTGCTGCCAGAGTTTGCCTAGGGTGCAGCGCCTGACTTTTCCAAACTTGGCTTAAAAATCCGATAGCCATTTTTGCCAGCGTATTTGGCTTCGTACATCGCTTGGTCTGCCTGTTTTAGCAGGTCGCTGGCGGTGCAGGGCTGGCCGGTGTACACCGCAGCGCCCACGCTGGTGGTGCACGCATGGGAGATGTCCAGAATCTGGTAGGGGAGCGCCAAACTGGTGATGATTTTTTGTGTCACCGCTTCCACCCAGTCGCCTGCATGCTCGGTGTTCTCGTGCTTGCTGTTCAAAATCATCACGAACTCGTCGCCGCCAAAGCGGGCCACGGTGTCAGATTCGCGCACGCAGGTATTCAGCCGTTTGGCGACTTCTTTGAGCAAGACATCACCGGCCTCGTGTCCCTGGGTGTCGTTCAGTGACTTGAAGTTGTCCAGGTCCAGAAACAGGACGGCAAAGCCGGTCTTGTCACGTGTGGCCTTGGCCAGGGTTAGGTGCAACCTGTCCATGAGAAGGCGGCGGTTGGCCAGGCCGGTGAGTGTGTCGTAAAACGCCAGCCGGTGGATTTCTGCTTCTGCGGCCTTGGCTTTGGAGATGTCCCTGGCAATCTTGGAGGCGCCAATGACCCGGCCTTTCGGGTCGTACACCGGCGAGATAGTGACGGAGACATCCACCAAATGGCCGTCGCGGTGGCGTCGTTGGGTTTCAAAGTGGTCCACCTTCTCGCCCCGGGCAATACGGGCCAGAATCTCGGGCTCTTCGTGTTGGCGGTCGTCTGGAATGATGGTTTGCATGGGTTTGCCAAGCATGTCGTTGGCCGTGTAGCCGAATATCTTTTCGGCACCATGGTTCCAACTTGCAATGATGCCCTGCATCGTTTTGCTGATGATGGCGTCGTCGGAAGAGTCAACGATGGCTTTGATGTGCATCAGATCCAGCTCTGCCAGCTTACGCTGTGTTTGTGCAATCCAGCCCAGCACGCTGTCGGCACGCCCCTGGTCCACCTCGATCGGGGATACAAAATCTCCACTGCCCAAGTTGGCAATGGTTTTTTGTAGCTCCGGGATCGAGCAACCGATGATCATCTGAAGTTGTTGCCGCAGCTTGACAATCAGGACAACCAACAAAGCGCCAAACACAAACAGCGAAGTGATGGCCATCTTTAGCCGCAGCTGGGCTTCGTTCACGGCGGCTTGTGTTCGCTGGGTGATCAGGCCTTCGGTCAGCACAATCGGTTGCATGACCTCGGCCTTGATCGACAGAAAATGGTCATCCACCAGCATCTTCAAGGCCTTCTCCCGCTTGAGGGGATTGGTGGGCGAGTCTTCTTCGATCAAGGCCATGGCCTGGTGCTCTATGTGAACCAGCGCATCGGAACTGGCCTTTGACTTCTTGAGGTTTTCCAGCTCGCTATCGGTGACGCCTGCCTTGCGCATCAGTTCAAGCAGGGGGACGGCATCGCCTTGTGCTTCGGTTGCATCTGGCTGCTGAGCCGCCTTGATGGCTTTGAAATCCCAGTACGCCAGACTGTAGTTAAGCGGCCTGGGGCGGTTGCCATCCCGAATGTCGATCACCGCCTGGAATTGCTCTTTGAACGCCGGGTTGCCGGTGGTGACATAGGCCCGAACCAGGCGGGTCAGGTCGTTGGAGGATTGGCGCAGCTCCTCGGCCAGGCGGATGGACAACATTCTGTTTTCCAGCGCACGCTCGTACTTCGCTTGCCCATAGGCCAGAACCACAAAGCTGACGACCAGCAAACAAACGATGCTGAGCATCAAGTACAGGTAGAGGCTAAAACGCGATGGTTGGCTCTTCCAGAACTTCATCTAGGCCGCATCCTTCCTGACTGCAAGGCGGGTTGCCCTTGTGGTGGGCAACGTGTACCTCTTGTGTAACCAGTCTAGCACCAGCACCCATTGGCAGTTGCTGCGCGTGCACACATGCGGGCGGCTTTTTACCCAGTATCAGATCATGTTGCGCAGCGACTGCGCGGCCCCCTGCAGCGCTGGCAGCACGCGCTGCACGGCGGTGTCGGTGGTCTCGTAGTGGATGGGCATGACGATGCTCAAGGCGCCCTGGATGTCGCCCTTCATGTCGCGCAGCGGTACGGCCACACCGCGGCAGTCCAGGTCGAACTGGCGCTCGGAAATGGCCCAGCCCTGGCGTTTGAAGGTGGCCAGGTTCTGCTGGAACTGGGCCTTGTCGGTGATGGTGTGGGGCGTGAAGGCCGACAGCTCGCGCTGCGACAGCCATTGCCGGATGTAGTCCACCGGCTGATGCGCCATGAGCAGCAGGCCGGCCGCGGTCACATGGCTGATGACACGCGCGCCCAGCACAAAGCCGGAGTTCATCACACGGTTGGGGCCGTTGCGCGCCACGTAGACGATCTCGCCCTCGTCCAGCACGGCTAGGTAGGCAATCTCTTGCGTGGCGGCCGATATGCGCTGTAAAAACGGCTGCGCAATGCGCGGCAGCCGGGCCGAGGCCAGGTAGTGCTGGCCCAGGCGCATCACGCGCGGGGTGAGCCAGTAGTGCTTGCCGTCGGTGGCCACAAAGCCCATGTGCTCCAGCGTGAGCAGGTAGCGGCGCGCGGCGGTGCGGGCCAGGCCACAGCGTTCGCCCACCTGGCTGGCGCTGAGCCGGGGGTGTTCTTCGTCAAACACTTCGATGACGGAAATGCCGCGCTCCAGGCCGGCAATCCAGTCGCGCGCCAGCAGTTTGCTGGTCTTGCCAGCGGGCAGGGCGCTGTCCTGCGTGGTGTCGTCTGTGTGGGTGTTCATGGGCTCTACGTACTTCCCCTAGAAACGTTTATTCATCGCTCGCTTGCGTTTGATAATCGCACAGAAATGGCTTCCTCCCCACGGGCGTGTGGCATTTGCTTCGTAAAGTAGCCGGGCAGCACACCGCGCCGCGGCACCACCCAAGACCAACGAGGAGACCTTCATGACACGCATGCACACACTGGCCCGATTCGCCCTGAGCGGGGTTCTGGCGTCCTGTTCTTTCCAGGCCCACAGCCAGGACATCAAGATCGCCAACATCGTGGAGCTCTCGGGTGCGGGCACCACCTCGGGCACCATGTTCAAGAATGGTGTGGAGATGGCCATCAAGGAGATCAACACCGCGGGTGGCATTCTGGGTCGCAAGATCAGTTTCACTACCGAAGACACCCAAAGCCAGCCCGGCGTGGCCAAAGGCCTGACGCAAAAGGCCATCGACAACGAGGTGTTCGCCATCTTTGGCCCGGTGTTCTCGGGTTCTATCATGGTGTCCATGGCCGAGAGCCGCCGTGGCGAAACGCCCAACTTCACCGGTGGCGAGGCCGGCAGCATCACCGCCCAGGGCAACCCTTATGTGTTCCGCACCTCGTTTGGCCAGAGCATTGCCTTCCCCAAGCTGGCGCGTTACATCAATGCCAAGTCCAAAAAACTGGCCGTCATCTACGTGAACAACGACTTTGGCAAGGGCGGGCAAACCACCATCAAACAGCTGCTGGCCAACTCGCCCACCCAGGTGGTGGCCGAAATCTCCACCGAGTCCGGTCACATCGACTTCTCGGCCGCCGTCATCCAGGCCAAGCAGTCGGGCGCAGATGCGGTGTTTGCCTATACCAACGAAGAAGAGTCGGCCCGCCTGCTGCGCGAACTGCGCAAACAGGGCTGGAACAAACCCATCATTGGCGAAACCACGCTGACCAGCGCCAAGGTGGTGGAGCTGGCCGGTGAGGCTGCCAACGGCGCCGTGGCCCACGTGGGCCTGACGGTGGAGGCGCCCCAGCTGCAAGACTTTGGCAAACGTTACCAGGCGATCTACAACTCGGTGTCCGACCACAATGGCGTGAAGGGCTACACCGGTATGTACGTGCTCAAGGCCGCGATTGAGAAGGCTGGCAAGCTGGACCGCAAGGCCGTGGCCGCCGCCATTCGCAACAGCTGTTTCTCGGCCAAACAACAGACGGGCATCTTGATGGACGTGTGTTTTGATGACAAAGGCGACATCGACCGCGAGAGCTTTATCACCGAAATCCGCAATGGCAAAACCGTGGTGGCCGAAACCCTGCCGCCGCTGAACAAAAAGTAAACCTGTTAACCCGCACTCTGGAAAAAACTGCATGTCTGAACAACGCTTTGTACTGGCCGGTGTCATGGGCTGGCCCGTGGCGCACACCCGCTCGCCCGTGATCCACAACCACTGGATTGCCAAGCACGGGCTCAAGGGCGCCTATGTGCAGCTCCCGGTTCAGCCGGACCGGCTGGAGGCGGCCATCCGCGGGCTGCCGGCGCTGGGTTTTGCGGGCTGCAACATCACCGTGCCGCACAAGGTGAATGCCATGCAGCTGATGGACGAGTTGCACCCGCAGGCCCGCCGCATTGCCGCCATCAACACCGTGGTGGTGCAGCCCGACGGCCGCCTGCTGGGCGTCAACAACGATGGCATTGGGTACATCCAGAGCCTGCGCGACGCCAACCCCGGCTGGCGCGGTGACGCTGGCCCCGCGCTAGTGCTGGGTGCGGGCGGCGCGGCCCGCGCCATTGTGGTGGCGCTGCTGGACGAAGGTGTGCCCGAGTTGCGTATTACCAACCGCACACTGGAGAAAGCGCAGGCCCTGAAAGACGCCTTTGGCGACCGCGTGACTGTGGTGCCCTGGGCCGAACGCAACCAGGCCATGGCTGGCGTGAGCCTGCTGGTAAACACCACCACGCAAGGCATGCACGGCCAGCCCGCGCTGGATGTGCAGCTGGACGACTTGCCCGCTTCGGCCATGGTGTCGGATGCGATCTACATCCCGCTGGAAACCCCCTTGCTGGCCGCAGCCCGCCAGCGCGGCCACCAGACGGTGAACGGCCTGGGCATGCTGCTGAACCAGGCGCGCCCGGCCTTCCAGGCCTGGTTTGGCGTGTTGCCCGAGATCACGCCGGAGCTGCGCGCCGCCGTGCAGGCTACGTTCTAAATAAACAAGGTGGGGCAGGGCGTGAGCATTTTTGATATTCCCAAGATCGACGGGCACTGCCATGTGCTGGACCCGGCGCACTTTGCCTATGGGGCCGACATCCCGTACCACCCCACCGGGCAGGAGATTGGCACGGCCGATTACTTTCAGCACGTGCTCGACGCCTATGGCGTGCGGTATGCGCTGCTGGTCGGCCCCAACTCGGGGTATGGCAATGACAACCGCTGTTTGCTGGACGCCATTGCGCGCGGCCAGGGTCGCTTCAAGGGCATTGCCGTGGTGCCGGCCAATACTTCCACCGCCGAACTCCAGGATTTGCAGGTCCAAGGCATTGTGGGCATCGCGTTCAACGCCGCGCTGCATGGTTTTGCCTATTACCAGGACATCGGTCCGCTGCTCGCACGCCTGGCCGTGCTGGGCATGTGGGCGCAGTTCCAGGTCAGCAAAGACCTGCTGCTGGATTTCCTGCCGATGATCGAAGCATCAGGCGTGCAGGTGATGATTGACCACTGCGGCCGGCCCGATCTGGCCGATGGCCCCGATGCGCCGGGCCTACGGGCACTGCTGCACCTGGGCGAGAGCGGTCGTGCCGTCATCAAACTCTCGGGTTTTGCCAAATTCTCGCACCAGGCCTACCCGTTTGACGATGCCCGCGCCCACGTGCGCCGCGTGCTCGATGCGTTTGGCCCGCAGCGCTGCATCTGGGCCTCCGACTGGCCCTACCTGCGCGCGCCCTACCGGCTGGACTACGGCACCCTGCTGCGCCTGACCGAGCAATGGTTCAGCCCGGACGAGGTGCGGCAGATGATGTGGGATGCACCGGCTAAATTGTTAGGGTGGTGAGTGGTGACAAAGCGGATCAGTCGTGAGCCCCGCTCAGTCAGAGAGGTCCACCCCCAAGCCAGGCAGCTTCTTGGCCAACGAATCCCGGCGCTTGGCTACCTTTGCAGTGGTTTCCATCGCCCCCCGGAACGTAGCGAAGAGTTCGGGATGGGTAGGGAGCACTCGTTCGAGAAAATGTGTCAAAAGCCCCTCTAGCCAAGGCGGAATAAGCGCAAGCAGCTATCAATTGAATAGCAGTTCATGCCGGATATTTATTCCGATGCCGGGGGCTCCTGGTCCTTGGCAAGGATGGATGCAATCCATGATTGCACCGCCCCAGAGGCCAGCACACTGGACAGCAGCGCCGGGCCCAAGGTCGGTAGCAGGTTGCGGGGTTGGAATGCCCAGCGCCACGGACGGCTCCAGATCAGCACCGCCCCCAGCACTACGGCGCCGGTCACCAGCGCCACGGGGTGGCGCTGTGCCATGGGGCGCAGCACGGTGCGCACCACGTCGCCAGCCAGCACACCGCTGGAATGCAGGGGGTGGCGTGTCCACCACTGTTTCAGAGTGGGGCCCAACGTGTCGATCCACACGTTGGCGCCGGGTAGGGCGGTTTTCAGAATGTCGAGCAGGCCTGCACCCGGCGCGGCGCGGCCGGAGGCGCGGGTGGCCGCGTTGTGGGCCATGGCCACGCGCAAACGTTCGCGCGACAAGGCCAGACGCTCCACCGGCGTGAGCTGCGGGGCGCTCATGTGCCCAACCCGCGCAGCAATGCCATGTCGGCTTGCACCTGGCGGCGCAATTCAGCAAAAGCAGGATCGTCGGTGGCACCGCCGGTGCGCGCCCTCAGGTAACACGCCAACGCCAGTACGGTAGGGGCCGCAGGCACCAGAACCAGTACCCATACAGTGGCCTGCGCAGGCGCTGGCACCAGCGTGGCCCACAGCATCAGTGCGACACCTGCCAGCACGATGGCGACGCCCAAAAAACACAAGGCCATGGCGCCAAACAGTGCGCGGCGCTTCAGGGCAGTCGCTTGTGCGGCCAGCTCGGTACTGATCAGCTCCCCATAGGCCTGTGCATGGTCACCCAGCAATTGCGGTTGGCTTGCGATCAGATGAAAGAGCGGGTGCAGCATGGTGCCTGGGTCCTGTGCGCTGGGTGGATTCAGTGGGTGCGTGAACGGCTTATCAGGCCCACCAGGGCCATCAGCGCTGCACCGGTGGCTGCCGCAATCAGCACGGCCTTGACCGGGTCGTTCTGAATATAACGTACGGTCACTTCACCCGAGTGGGCGGCTTTTTCGCGCAGTTGCAGCGCGCTGTCTTGCACGGCATGCAGGCCACGCTGGGCCAGGGTGTTGGCCTGTTCGGTCGCACGGTCCAGCAGGGGCGCCACTTGGTTGGCAGCGTCGTTGATTTGGGTGGTGATGGTGTCTGTTTTCATGGGATTCCTTGAAGTGGGGGGATGGTGAAGCAGCCGTTGTGGGGGCCTCTGGTTCATTGTGCGCAGGGCCACGCGCTGTCGGAATCGGCCTGTGTGCCGCGGGCCGGTCGGCCCACAGGCCGGCGCGGTGTAGGAGGGCGCTGACAGTGGGGGCAGGCGTAGGACTGCGACTACGGCAAGTGGCGGCCTTCGCCGCTTGGCAGGCCGGGGTAGCAGCCCCATGCTTGCACCACAACCTTGCTGCACATGCCAACCGGTATGCCAACGGCTTCGTATGACTTACCGGAACCCCCATGCTGCGACTGAGCTTTTCCATCGTGTTGAACTACAACATCGCCGCGCCCGGGTGTGACTTCATCTTCACCATCCACGCCGCGCAAACGGCCCACCAGACGGTGGTGAACGAGTTGCTCACCACCAGCCAGCAGGTGGTGCCCAAGATGTACACCGACACGGCCACCCACAACCGCTACCTGCGCATCAAGGCGCTGGCCGGGCCACTGACGGTGCGTTACGAGGCCGTGGTGGACCTGGCCCACGATGTGGCGCAGCCGCTGGACATTCCCGAGATGACGGTGGCCCAGCTGCCTGGCTCGGTGCTGCCGTATATCTACCCCAGCCGCTACTGCGAGTCCGACCGCTTGCACCGCCTGGCAGTGAAAGAGTTTGGCCACCTGCCACAGGGCTACACCCGGGTGCAGGCCATCAGCAACTGGGTCACCCAGCGCGTGGCGTTTCGCTCCAACACCTCCAACGGCAACACCACGGCGCTGGACACCCTGGTGGATGAGGTGGGCGTGTGCCGTGACTTTGCCCACCTGATGATTGCGCTGTGCCGCGGGGTCAACATCCCGGCGCGTTTTGCCACCGGCATTGACTATGGCGCCGACCCGGCGCTGGGTCCGACGGACTTCCATGCCTACGTGGAGGCCTTTGTGGGCAACCGCTGGTACCTGTTCGACCCCTCGGGCACGGCCATTCCCATGGGGTTTGTGCGTTTTGCCACCGGGCGCGATGCGGCCGATGCCGCGTTTGCCACCATGTTTGGGGGCGTGCAGGGCGCGGCCCCGGTCATGCAGATCCAGGCCATCCCCAACGGCCAGGGCGTGCTGGTGGTCCCCCAGCACGTCACCCACGCCCTGTCGACCGATGGGGTTGCCAACTACCAATAAAGGGACCACCGGTCCCTGGTTCACCGGAGAGAAGAAGATGAAGAAAATCCCCATGCCCCGCCTGTTGCTGGCCTGCACCCTGGTCGTTCTGGCCAGCGCTGGCTGTGCCACCCGCACGCAAACCGACGCCACCGCCAATGTGGCGGTGTCCAAAGAGGCGGTGGACAACGCCGCCGGTGCCGACGGCCTGCAGTTCGCCCCGGTCGAAATGGCGGCCGCCCGCGAGAAGCTGACCCTGGCCAACAAAGCCATGGCGGACCGCGACTACAAGGGTGCCACCGAACTGGCCACCCAGGCCCAAGCCGACGCCAAGCTGGCCCAGAGCAAAGCCAAGTCGGCCAAGGCGCAGGCCGTGGCCGATGCACTGCAGGACGACATCCGCGTGCTGCGCGAGGAGCTGGACCGCGCCAATGCGGTCAAGTAACGCGCCGCCTCAAACCACCCAACGACTTTTCCCCCCTTTTAAGGAACATCCCATGAAACACCTCTACCTGACCCCCGCCGCCCTGGCCATTGCCGTGTTGTTGGGCGCTTGTGCGTCGGCCCCCACCAGCACCACGCTGCTGGAAAGCGCCCGCAACGACTACGCCCAGGCCCAGCGCAACCCCGACGTGGGCAACTACGCCGCGCTGGAAATGAAACTGGCCAGCGACGCCATGCAGCAGGCCAATATTGCGGCCGTGCAGAGCGCCAGCCCCGAGAAGGTGGACCAACTGGCCTATGTGGCGCAGCAAAAAATTGCCCTCACGCAAGAGGTGGTGAAACAAAAAACAGCCGAGGCCGATATGGCCCGCACCGCCCGGGAGCGCGACCAGATGCAATTGACCCAACGCACCAATGAAGCCAACCAGGCCAACGCCAACGCACAGCAGGCGCAGGCCAACGCAGAAGCGGCGCAGCGCCAGGCCGCCGATGCCCAGCACACGGCCAATGTGGCGCGCCAGGCCACCATCGATGCCAACACCCGTGCCGCACTGCTGGAGAGCCAGTTGGCCGATCTGTCTGCCAAGAAAACCGAGCGTGGCATGGTCATCACCCTGGGGGATGTGCTGTTTGGCAGCGACAAGGCCAGCCTGACCGCGGGCGGCACGCGCAGCGCGCAAAAGCTGGCCGATGTGTTGCAGCAAAACCCCAGCCGCAATGTGCTGGTGGAAGGGTTTACCGACAGCACCGGGGCCGATGCCTATAACCAGCAGCTGTCGGAGCGCCGTGGCATGACGGTGCGTGAGGCGCTGCTGCAGATGGGGATTGGCAGCGAACGCATCAGCGTGCGCGGCTACGGGGAGTCGTACCCGGTGGCGGCCAATGACACCGCCGCCAACCGCCAGCTGAACCGCCGTGTGGAGATTGTGCTGTCCGACGACACCGGCAAGACCCAGCAGCGTTAAGTCAAATTGCTATGAATTTAGTAGCTGCTCGCGCAATATCCATGGGCGCAGTGGCTACTTTTCTTGTGTAACCCACCAAATGCCCACGCTGACCAGCAGCAAGGCCACGAGGTATTTCCACTCCAGCAGCGATTCGCCCAAAAACAACGCCGACAGGCAGGCGCCAAACACGGGGATCAAAAAGCTGTACACCGCCACGGTGCTGACCCGGTTGTACTTGAGCAACACGCCCCACAGCGCAAACGCCACGGCCGACAGCAGGGCCATGTAGACCAGCAGCAGGCTGGGCGCCAGCGTGAACGCGGCAATCTGCCCGCCCGCCACCCAGCCAATGAGCACCAAGACCACACCGCCGATGCCGAGCTGGTAGCCGGTCATGACCACCGAGTCCATGCCCTGGGACAGACGTTTGCCATACAGCGATGCCGCCGACAGCACCAACGCCGCCAGCACAATAAACCCTTCGCCCAGCAGCGTGAACTCACCGTCAGTGGCCGCACCGCCCAGTAACCCGCCGATGTTGACCGCCAGCACCCCGGCAAAACCCAGCGCGCAGCCCATCAGTTTGCGCCAGGTCAGGGTGTCGTTGTGGTACACAAAATGCGCCAGCAGCACGCTGAAAAACACGCCCGAGGCATTGAGGATGGACGCCTTGACCCCGGTGGTGTGCGCCAGGCCGATGTAGAAAAAGATGTACTGCAGCGTGGTTTGCAGCACACCCAGCAGCACCATCTGCCCGGTCTGGGTGCGTTGCAGTGCCAGCGATTTGCCCGAGAGCTTTGCAAACACCAGTAGCAACAGCCCGGCACCGACAAAACGGTAGCCGGCAAACAGCATTTGTGCGGCCAGGTCGCTGCGGCCAATCGCCAGCAGCGCGTAGCCCTGTTTGATGGCCGGGTAGGCACTGCCCCAAAGCAGGCAACACAGGCTGGCAAGTAAAAAAACGGTGCGCGGACGGGTAAAAAAAGGCACGGCAGATGGGGCGTGGGTACGCGGCTTAGCCGCGCACAGATGACGAGGAGATGTCGGATGTATTGGCCTGACGCAAGGCCGCCAGTTGGGCGTCTTTGGCACGCCAGAGTTCGGCCACCCAGGCCGAGAAGGCGGCGCGGAATACGGGGTCTTGCCCGTAGTCGCCACCCAGCAATTCGGGCGGCACGGGAATGGCGCGCACACGCACCACCATGCGGGGTACCTTGCCACACAAAAAGCCCCAGAACGTGGGCACGCCTGCGGGGTAATAAATCGTCACGTCCAGAATGGATTGGAACTTGTCACCCATGGCCTGCAGTGCCAGCGCCAAACCACCGGCTTTGGGTTTGAGCAGGTACTGGTAGGGCGACTCTTGCTTGGCATGTTTGGCTGCCGTGAAACGGGTGCCTTCCAGAAAGTTCATCACGCTGGTGGGGATGAGCGAAAACTTCTCGCAGGCCTTGCGGGTGGTTTCCTGGTCCTTGCCACGCATCTCGGGGTGTTTCTTGAGGTACGCCTCGCTGTGCCGACGCATGAACGGAAACTCCAGCGCCCACCAGGCCAGGCCCATGATGGGCACCCAGATGAGCTGCTGTTTGAGAAAAAACTTGAGCAGCGGGATG
This sequence comes from Rhodoferax sp. TS-BS-61-7, assembly GCF_002943465.1. Taxonomy (GTDB): domain Bacteria; phylum Pseudomonadota; class Gammaproteobacteria; order Burkholderiales; family Burkholderiaceae_C; genus Allorhodoferax. Next base: position 22,381 of record NZ_PTQY01000010.1, on the reverse strand, counting down.
CGGCGGTTCAACAGGTGCTGCAGCGCAAAGATGTCCACCCAGGACTGGTGGTTGCTGCTCACCATGTACCAGCTGTCGCGGTCCAGCCCGTCCAGGCCCTGCACGTCCCAGGTGGTGCGTTGGGTCAGTGCCATCCAGCCACTGTTGCAGCTGATCCAACCCTCTGCGATGAACAGCAAGACCGGGTCGATGGCCATGCGTACGGCCTTGAAGGGCAGCACCAGCTTGATGGCAGCAAAACACAGCAGCAGCGGCACCCAGAACAGGATGTTGAGCAGCAGCAGGGCAAATGCAAGTGCCCCCAGCAGGGGCGCGGGCAGAAAATTCAACATGGGCTTTTTACGGTTTAAAGAAACACAGGGTGTTTCTGCCATTGGCCTTGGCCTGGTACATGGCGGTGTCGGCTTGTTTCAGGAGCTCATTGGGCGCAGTGTCTTCGCCTTTGAACAGTGTAATGCCGATGCTGGGTGTGGTGGCGTGCGGCCGCTGGTTGAGCACATAGGGGTCGTTCAGGCTCGCCAGAATTTTGTGGCCTACGGTCGTGGCGTGCATGCTGGCTTCGTCAATGTCGGCACTCAGGTCCTGGATCAGCACCACAAACTCGTCGCCACCCAGGCGGGCCACGGTATCCACAGCGCGGATGCTTTGCTGTAGGCGCCGTGCCACCTCTTGCAGCAACAGGTCGCCCACGTCGTGGCCGTAGGTGTCGTTGAGCTGCTTGAACTGGTCCAGATCCAGAAACATCAGCGCGCCGTGTTCACCTTTGCGCTGGCTGGTGCCCATGGCCCGCTGCAGGCGGTCGGTCAGCAGGCGGCGGTTGGGCAGGCCCGTCAGGGTGTCGTGGAAAGCCAGGTGGCGAATCGCCTCCTCAGCGCTTTTGCGTTCGCTGATGTCGCGGGCAATGGCAATAAAACGTTCTTCTTCGCCGGGCACCGTGGGTTTGCGTACCACCGAGAGCTCAAACCACAGTTTGCCTGCTGGCAATTCCAGGCTGTATTGCTGGCCGTTGGAGCGGCCGCTGGCCTGAGCCTCGCGCAGCGCGGCCATGCAGGTGTCCGCGGCTTCCTTGGGCAACATTTCGGTGATCAAGCGGCCCAGCAGCACCTGGGGTGGGCGGTCCAGAAGGCCGGTGTTTTGGCTGTGCACCGCACGGTAGTGGCCGTCGGCGCTGAATTCGAACAGCAGGTCGGGCAGGGCCTTGAGGGTGGCCTCCAGCTCCGCTTGGGTGGCGTACAGCTGGGCTTCGGCTTGTTTGCGCCCGGAGATGTCCATCAGCGTGCCCACCATGCGTTGGGGTGCCCCATCTTTGCTGAACTGCACCACTTTGCCCCGGCTACTGAGCCACATCCAGCGACCATCGGTGTGTCGCGCACGGTACTCGGCCTGGTAGGCGGGTGATGCACCCGTCAGGTGGGCACGCATGGCCTGCATGGCCGAGGGAAGGTCATCGGGGTGCACCAGGTGGCCCCAGGCGCGGGCCAGTTCACTCTCTTGCGGGTTACGCCCCAGCATCTGGCAGGCGCGTTCGTCCAGGTAGTAACCGCGCTCGCTGGTGAGGTCGTGGTCCCAGCGGCCCAAGTCTGCGCCCATGATGGCCAGCTCCAGCTGTTCGGTGGTGTCACGCAACAGGGCTTCTGCCACTTTGCGCTCCTGGATGTTGCGTGACATACCCAACACACCAATGATGTTGCCATCGGAATCCCGCATGGGGGTTTTGGTGACTTCAAACAGCTCGCCCTGGGGGTTGATGCTGGTGGGGCTGCTTTCTTCAAAGGTGACGGACTTGCCTGCCTGGATAGCCCAACGGTCGGAAGCCAGAAAACTGGCTGCCACCGACTCTTCCACCCAGTGGGCGTCACGGGTGCCGATGATGTCTCCGGGGCGTATGCCCACCTTGGTGGCGAATGACTCATTACATGTCAGGTACACCCCGTCAATGTCTTTGAGCCAAACCTGATCAGGAATGGTCTGCAGCACGTTGCGTAGCAGGGCTTCACTCTTGCGCAGTGCGGCGCGCGAGGCGCGCTCAGGCGTGATGTCCTCTACGGTGCCTTCATAGAAGAGCACTTCGCCGTGTTCATCGCGCATCACGTGGGCGTGTTCGCGCACCCACATGGGTTGGCCAGTCTTGAGGCGGACCATCTCTGACACAAAGTTGGTCACTTGCCCATGCTCACGCATCAGCTCGGCAAAACGTTCACGCCGCTGAGGCTGGAGATAGGGGTTGCGGTGGGCCGCGGGGTCGGCCTGCATCTCCTCTTGGCTTCGGTAGCCATTGAGCCGCAAAAATGCGGCATTCACCTGCAGCAACTGCCCATTCACCCGCGAGCGGTAGGCCCCAATGGGCAACTGCTCAAACAGGCTGGAGGTTGCGCGGGTGGGCATGGGCGGTGGCCCGTGGTTTACTTTAGGCTGCCCGACAGGAACTGGGCCAGGCGTTCACTCTTGGGGTGGGCCAACACTTCGGCGGGGTGGCCTTCTTCTTCCACCAGGCCCTTGTGCAGAAACACCAGGTGGTTGGCCACCTCACGGGCAAAGCCCATTTCGTGGGTCACGACCACCATGGTGCGGCCTTCTTGCGCCAGGTTTTTCATGACCTTGAGTACTTCGGACACCAGTTCGGGGTCGAGTGCGCTGGTGGGTTCGTCAAACAGCATCACTTCGGGTTCCACCGCCAAAGCGCGCGCAATCGCCACGCGCTGTTGCTGGCCACCGCTCATGTGGGCGGGGTAGCGGTCTTCCACACCGGAAAGGCCTACCTTGGTGAGGTATTTGCGCGCCGTGTCCACCGCCTGGTCTTTGGGGATGCCGAGCACATGCACCGGCACTTCGATGATGTTTTGCAGCACCGTCATGTGGGCCCAGAGGTTGAAGTGCTGGAACACCATGGCCAGTTTGGTGCGCAGGCGCTGCAGTTGTTTGGGGTCCTGTGCCGACAGCTCGCCGTTGGGGGCAGCCACCAGTTTCAGCTCTTCACCCGCCACGTGGATACGGCCTTGGTGGGGTTTTTCCAGCATGTTGATGCAGCGCAGAAAAGTGCTTTTGCCGGAGCCGGAGCTGCCGATGATGCTGATCACATCCCCCGCATGGGCGGACAGTGAAACGCCTTTGAGCACTTCATTGTCACCAAAACGTTTGTGGATGTTTTCGACCTGGAGTTTGAGGGGCTTGGTAGTCATGGTGCAAACAGTGGGGCGCGTTGGGTCGGGGCGGCTGGGCGTTCAGGCGCCCAGCAAGTCTCCGGTTCGAAAAGGGGTGGTGCCGGCAATTTTGCCGATTTCGGCGCCGGACAGGGCATAACGGTCACGCACGCGGGCGTACAACACCCCATCCACACCGGCCACCACGCGGTGGGTGGTGTTGGCAATCGGGTCAATCACTTCGGCCACCAGATCGCCCATGTGCAGGCGCTGGCCCACATCGGCGATGTAGACCACGACGCCGGGCACCGGCGTGCGCAGGGTCTCGGAGCCCGCCAGAGGCGTGGCCGGGCACAGGGCGGCCGGAATTACGGGAGGCTGCGCGCAGCCCAGGGCCTGAATGTGCTGCAAAAAGGCCCACACGGCCTGCGCGTCTTCTTGCGCGCAGGCATGGGTTACATCGGCCTCACCACGCAGTTCTACGGTGGTGCTGTTGCAGCCCTGGGGCAGGGGGGCGGAGAGTCCCGCCGCTTGCAGGGCCTCCGCCAGTTGCCACCAAGCGCCGGACAGGCATTCGTCAAACGGTCCGCCGCCTGAGTTTTTGGCCAGCAGCACTGCGCGTGCCTTGAGCAAATGCGCCAGCGGCGCGAGTTGCGGCCAGCACGGTTCTTCGGTGTAGAAGTGCAGAACACCTTCGCAGTCGCAGTGCAGATCGATCACGTAGTCCGCGTCGTGTGCCAGCGTGAGCAGGCTGCGGCGCAGGCTCTGCAGCTCAGTCTCCGGTTGCCATTGACGTAGGTAGTCGCCCATGGCACGGCGCACCGTGGCCACGTTGGCCGCGGGGTCCGGGCCCATTTGGCGTTGTACGTTGGGCAACACGGCCTTGGCTAGATCGGGGTAGTGGCGGTTGAAGTTTTCGCTGCTGGCCAGCTCAAACCGCCCCATGGGTTTGTGATCGACCCGCTGGGCCAGACCAATCGGGTTGGCCACAGGCACCAGGGTGATCTCGCCCAAGATCTGTCCTGCCGTGTCGGCGGCATCCAACAGCGCGCGCAGGTGGTGGGCTACCAGCATGCCGGGCAGTTCTTCGGCATGCAGGCTGGCTTGGATGTAAACCTTGGGGCCGTGGCCCGGCGTGCCGTAATGGAAGCTGCTCAGGCTGCGGTGGCTGCCTAGGCTGTTGGAGAGCAGAGGGTGGTCAATGCGTTGCATGGCGGTTCAGTGCTTGCGGGGCGCGAGGTAGGCCAGGAATTGTTTCTCCGCCAACCGGAACATGCCAATCAGGCAGAACGATGCCACCAGGTAAATGGCAGCCGCGGCAATGTAGGCTTCAAAGGGCAGGTAGTAGTCGGAGTAGACGCGGCTGGCCGCCGCCGTGACGTCCAGCATGCTGGGCACGGCACTGGCCAGGCTGGTGCTTTGCAGCATCATGACCACCTCGTTGCTGTAGGCGGGCAGGGTGCGGCGTAGCGCACTGGGCAGCACGATGTGGCGCATGACCTGGAAACGGCTCATGCCAAAGGCCTGGGCCGATTCGATCTCGCCGGCCGAGGTTTCGCGGATGGCGCCGGCCAGCATCTCGGCGGTGTAACCCGCGGTGTTGAGGCTGAAGGCCAGCAGTGCGCAGAAGAAGGGTTCCTTGAAATGAGTCCAGGGCCAAACGTCGTCCCAGCGCGCCTGGATCCACTCCAGCTGGCCCAGGCCGTAATAAATCAGGTAGACCTGAATCAGCAGCGGCGTGCCGCGGATCACGTAGGTATAGGCCCCGACGATCCAGCGCAGCGGCGCCCAGGGGCCGGTCAGCAGCAGGGCAAAAATCAGCGCCAGCACGGCACCAATGCCCAGCGACGAAAACAACAGCCCCAGCGTAGTGAGGATGCCGGTGGCGTAGAGCTCCAGGTTCTGGGGCTCAAAAATCACATGCCATTTCATAATTCACCCCGCTTTGCACCCAGGCTGTAGCGCGCATTGAGCTTGCGCAGCGCGTACAGGGAGATGGTGGTGTAAATCAGAAATAAGGCTGCGGTGAACAGGAAAAACGCAAACGGCGAGCGGGTGGCGGCGCTGGCCTGTTTGGAGAGGTAGGTCATTTCCTTCAGGCCAATCAGGCTGACCAGTGCGGTGGACTTGATCAGCACCAGCCAGTTATTGGTGAAGCCGGGCAGGGCGTAACGCACCATCTGAGGCAGGGTGATGCGCACAAAGGCTTGTAGCGGGTGCATGCCGTAGGCCACGGCAGCTTCCATCTGGCCTTTGGGGATGGAGAGGATGGCGCCGCGGAAGGTTTCCGTCATGTAGGCACCATAAATAAAGCCGAGCGTGAGGACGCCGGCCAGAAAAGGGTTGATGTCAACGGTGGCTTTGCTGCCAGCGAGTTCCAGCAGGTGATTCAGTCCGATGGTGCCGCCATAAAAGACCAGCAACATGACCACCAGGTCGGGGACGCCACGGATGACGGTGGTGTAGGTCGCAGCCACGGATCCCAGCACCGGGCGGCCCGAAAGTTTGGCACTTGCACCCAGCAGGCCCAAAACAATGGCGACCAGCAGTGCGCAGAGTGAGACGCCGACTGTGAGGACCGAGCCTTGCAGGATGGCGACGTAATAAGCATTCATGAGAGGCTTGGGCAATTAACACAACGGGGCGCCATCATGCGCCCCGTTGTGTTGAGCTGTTACAAGATTATTCGCCGTAAACGTCGATGCTGTACTTGGCAAAGTACTTGTCGTTCAGGGTCTTGTAAGTACCGTTGGAGCGGATGGTCTTGATGGCTTCGTTCAGCTCGCCTTTGAGTTTGTCTTCGCCTTTGCGCAGTGCAACAGCTGCACCTGCGAAATACTTGACATCGCTCAGCACGGGGCCGACGAATTCGTACTTGGCGCCTTCAGGCTTGCTGAGAAAACCGCCGGTCACTTCCAGGAAGTCTGCCACGGTACCGTCCAGACGGCCGGACTTGATGTCCAGGTAAACCTGGTCTTGCGCTTCGTAGGAGTTCACCACCACGCCAACGGGCTTGAGGTTGTCCATGGCGTATTTTTCTTGGGTGCTGCCCTTGAGAACGCCGATTTTTTTGCCCTTCAAGGAAGCCAGGTCTGTGAACTTGGTGCCCTTTTTCAGCACGATGCGGCTGGGGGTTTGGTAGTACTTGTCGGTAAAGTCAATTTCCTTCTTGCGCTCATCAGTAGCGGACATGGAGGAAATGATGACGTCGTACTTCTTGGCGTTCAGGCCGGGGATCATGCTGTCCCAGACTTGTTCCACAAACTCGCACTTGCGCTTGATCTGCTCGCACAGGGCGTTGGCCACATCCACGTCGAAGCCGGTAGGGGTGCCATCGGCAGACTTGAAGGTGAAGGGTTCGTAAGTCGGGTCAATCGCGACTTTGAGGGGACCCACTTCAGGCGCGGGCGCAGCAGCAGCTGGGGCCGATGCAGGCGCAGCAGGGGCTGCGGGAGCGGCTTCTTCTTTTTTGCCGCAGGCCGCCAAAACGGAGGTCACTGCCAGTGCCAGCAGGAGTTTCTTCATGGATAGATCCTTTGAAATACCGGAGACGCATCCCCGGCGGTTTGAAAATGTAAGAAAAATCATTCTACGGGCTAAGCAGAGCAAATTTGATGCCGCCCCACTCCAGTGCATTGGGGTTTTTACCGTGGAAATGTGGGCATTTGGCGCTTTCCGCTGGCGAACGGCGCACAAAATTCCGATTGCGCTTCGGTGCTGGCGTCCCGCTTGTCCCTAAAAGCTGCGCTGACACGCGCAAAACCTTACACTCTAGGGTTACCCCCCGGATCCCCATGAACGCCCCAGTCGACGTCTCCTTTTTCGCGCGCGCCGCCAAGCCGCTGTCCAGCTACCGCAAGTACTGGGCGGCCCGTTTTGGCACGGCCAAGTTTTTGCCGATGAGCCGCAAAGAGATGGATGTGCTGGGCTGGGACAGCTGCGACATCATTCTTGTGACGGGTGACGCCTATGTGGACCACCCCAGCTTCGGTATGGCCGTGATCGGCCGCATGCTGGAGGCCCAGGGTTTCCGGGTCGGCATCATTGCCCAGCCCGACTGGTCTAGCGCCGAGGCCTTCAAGGCCTTGGGTAAGCCCAACCTGTTCTGGGGTGTGACCAGCGGCAACATGGATTCCATGATCAACCGCTACACCGCAGACCGCAAGATCCGCAGTGACGACGCCTACACCCCCGGCGACATAGGCGGTAAGCGCCCCGACCGCGCCGCCATCGTCTATAGCCAGCGCTGCCGCGAAGCGTTTAAAGATGTGCCCATCATCTTGGGTGGCATCGAAGGCTCTTTGCGCCGCATTGCCCACTACGACTACTGGAGCGACAAAGTACGCCGCAGCGTGGTGGTGGACGCCAAGTGCGACCTGCTGCTGTACGGCAACGCCGAGCGCGCGATTGTCGAAATCGCCCACCGTCTGGCCGCCAAAGAACCGGTGGAGCACATCACCGACGTGCGCGGCACCGCTTTTGTGCGCCGCCCGGACGATGAAAGCGGCAAGGGTTGGTTTGAGATTACGTCCACTACTGTGGACGAGCCGGGCCGCGTGGAGGCCCACGTCAACCCCTACATGACCACCAGCGAGCAGGCGGCAGAGCAGGGCGCAACTTGCGCCAAAGAAGACGAAGCCAAGGCGGTTGCCCAAGCTGCGGAGGCTGGTGGTGCTATTAATTCAGGAGCTGTTCGCGCAGATTCCACGGGTGCTAGAGGCCAAAAAGACTCAAAACCTGAGGTTAACGCGGCCATCGCACCGCTGACATTCTTTGCCAACCCCGCGTTGGCCAGTACCAAGGGCAAGATCAAGGTGCCACCGCGTGACCGTTCGGTGATCCGCCTGCCCAGTTACGAACAGGTCAAGAGCGATCCCATCCTCTACGCCCACGCCAACCGCGTGTTGCACCTGGAGACCAACCCTGGTAACGCCCGCGCACTGGTGCAAGCGCACGGCGAAGGCACCACGGCGCGTGACGTCTGGATCAACCCGCCCCCCATCCCGCTGACCACCGCCGAGATGGACCTGGTGTTTGACTTGCCGTACGCGCGCAGTCCGCACCCCAGCTACGCCGACGAAAACGGCAGCCATGACGGCGCGACCAAGATCCCGGCCTGGGAAATGATCCGCTTCTCGGTCAACATCATGCGCGGCTGCTTTGGCGGCTGCACCTTCTGCTCCATCACCGAGCACGAAGGCCGCATCATCCAGAGCCGCTCCGAAGAATCCATCATCAAAGAAGTGGAAGACATTCGCGACAAGGTCAAGGGCTTCACCGGCACCATCTCCGACCTGGGCGGCCCCACGGCCAATATGTACCGCCTGGGCTGCAAAACCCCCGAGATCGAAGCCGCCTGCCGCAAGCCCAGCTGTGTTTACCCCGGCATCTGTTCCAACCTGGGCACCAACCACGACCCGCTGATCAAGATCTACCGCCGCGCGCGCGCGCTCAAGGGCATCAAGAAGATATTGATCGGCTCCGGCCTGCGTTACGACCTGGCCGTCAAGAGCCCCGAGTACGTGAAAGAACTGGTGCAGCACCACGTGGGTGGCTACCTGAAGATTGCGCCCGAGCACACCGAGCAGGGGCCGCTGACCAAGATGATGAAGCCGGGCATCGGTTCTTATGACAAGTTCAAGACCCTGTTCGAGAAGTTCAGTGCCGAAGCAGGCAAGAAGCAGTTCCTGATTCCCTACTTCATCGCCGCCCACCCGGGCACGACCGATGAAGACATGATGAATCTGGCCATCTGGCTCAAGAAGAATGGCTTTCGCGCCGACCAGGTGCAGACTTTCTACCCCAGCCCCATGGCCACGGCCACGGCGATGTACCACTCCGGGCGCAACACGCTCAAACGTGTGCACCGCACGGCGCAGAGTGACGACGAAACAGTGGACATCGTGCGTGGTGAAAAGCGCCGCCGCCTGCACAAGGCGTTTTTGCGTTACCACGACCCCAACAACTGGCCGCTGTTGCGCGAAGCGCTCAAGACCATGGGCCGTGCCGATTTGGTGGGCAATGGCAAGCACCACCTGATTCCCACCTTCCAGCCGCTGGGCGATGGGGGTTACCAGAGCGCACGCAAGAAAAATTCGACGGCGGCACCAGTCAAAGCTGCCGCACCGGTGAAGGGGCGCATGCTGACCCAGCACACCGGGTTGCCCCCGCGGGTGACCGGCGCCGCCAAACCCAGCGCCAAGCTGGGTCGCAAGCTGCGCTGAGGGCGGCTCAGGCTGCCCTGTTTATTCCATTACGCGGCTTTCGCCAGCGCCCTGATCCTTCTTGTCGCGCACATTCTTTTGCACGGTGACGGCGCTGTAGAGTGCCAACACAAAGGACATGGCGTAGTAGCCTTTTTCGGACAACAGCAGCGTGGCGTTCCACAGCCCTGTGGCCAGCAAGAGCAGCGACAGACCCACGGCGCCGTAGCAGATGCCGTAGTAGGCGCCCGACACCGGAATGCCTTCAAGTTTGTCGCGCACGCATTTTTGCAGCGAGACCGCGGCAAACAGACCAAAGGCCAACAGCGTGAAGTAGTAGCCTTTTTCGTTCAGCTGCATTTCAGCATTCCACAAGCCCAACAAAAAACCGGCGGTGCCTAGGCCCAGGCAGACAAAGGTCGCACCCACATAGGCGCCTGAGGAGGATTGTGGAAACTGGATCGATGTTTTCATGGTGGTGTGACAGTAAAGTGCAATGAACAAGAAAGCGAGGGCTGCCGCTGCCGGGAAGGCGCTAAGCTATTGTTATGGAGTGGCAACAAAATGCCGACGCCATTCTCTCAACAAATTGCACGGCTTTATTACAAAAATGATCAGGGTAATCACGCGATTCGCAGTCTTTTTGCTAGTCCATGGTGCTGTGTTTGCACAGCCGCCTGTGCAGTTCAACAACAGCCAACAGGCACTCCAGCAGTACGAAGCCAGCACGCTGGAGAGTCTGATGGAGCGCTGCACGGCCACCAAGACTGAGCACTACCAGGCGCCAGAAGAGGTGCGATCCCTGCGCAACGGCTATGTGGACATTGCCGAGCAGAACCCGCAAACCGGCCTGTATTCCATTTATGTGTTTGACCAGGACAAGCGCAGCTTTACGTTAATTGATGGGCAGGTTTTGAACCGCAGCAGCCGGCTGTTGTTGCGCTTGGCCTTGCCGCGCGACTACGGCCGTTGCCGTTTGGTGCGCGATGCACAGGGCGTGGAGCGTCTCGAAGTCGTGCACCTGGAGCGCAACTACGTGTCAGATGCACAAAGAATGCAGCGCCTGCGCAAGGAGTCGCTGGACTTGGCGGCCTCTGCACCAGCTGCACCGCAGCCATCGATTTGCCAGGGCAACAAACCCGCGCAGCGCAGCTTGGCCGGTCGCGTCTGGGTGGATGGCAAGCCGCTGGACACAGCTGCTTGCAATGACGCACAAATAACGTTGCATGAACGCATGCGCAAACTGGCGCGCAAGGTGCATGAGCGTTGATACGCCTGTCACTGTCGCGCGATACCCTCTTGCGCGAGTGTCGGTAACTTCCGACAAAACGGGTTACAAATTGACTTCTGGAGTTTGCCCAAGGGTTTTGACTAAATAAACTCCCTTGATAATGTACTAAGCTGTTCGTCAACAAGAGACAAACGCTGGCATCCGGGATGTTGGCGCACCCCATACCATGACGCTTCAAGACCACGATCTGTCCGCACTGATGCGGGCAGAGCACACCGATCCTTTTAGCGTGCTGGGCATGCATATCCGCTCGGACGGCCTGGCGGTGCATGCGCTATTGCCCGGTGCTGGGCAGGTGGAGCTGATCGACAGGGCTACGGGTTTGGTCCGCGCCCCGCTGGCGCGCCTTGTGGGCACGGATGTGTTTGGTGCCGTGCTGGCCGAGTCCACCGCGTTTGCCTACCAACTGCGCGTGCAGTGGGCCGATGGTCCCACGCAGTTGCTCGAAGATCCCTACCGTTTTCCCCTGGTGCTGCAAGACCTGGACCTTTGGCTGCTGGCCGAAGGCACGCACCAGCGCCCGTTTGAATGCCTGGGCGCGCACCTCGTCTGCATCAACGGCGTGTCGGGTGCCAGCTTTGCCGTGTGGGCACCGAATGCGCGCCGCGTCTCGGTGGTGGGATCGTTCAACCAGTGGGACGGCCGGCGCCACCCCATGCGCTTTCGGCGCGAGTGCGGCGTCTGGGAAATCTTCATCCCCGACGTTGCCCAGGGCGACCTCTACAAGTTTGAAATCCTGGGCGCGCAGGGCCAGATCGCCGTCAAGGCCGACCCTTTTGCCTTCCACGCCCAGCTGCGGCCCGATACCGCCAGCGTGGTCTACCCGCTGCCACCACGCCTGCCCATGCGGGCCGACCGTACCGCCGCCAATGCGTTCGACAAGCCCATCAGCATCTATGAAGTGCACCTGGGCTCCTGGCGCAAGGCCGAGGGCTGGCGCTGGCTCAGCTACCGTGAGCTGGCCGACACCCTGGTGCCCTATGCCAAGGAGATGGGCTTTACCCACCTGGAGCTGCTGCCGGTCAGCGAGCACCCGTTTGACGGTTCCTGGGGCTACCAGCCGCTGGGCCTGTTTGCCCCCACCTCGCGCTTTGGCTCGCCCGAAGACTTCAAGTTCTTTGTAGATGCTGCGCATGCCGCCGGCCTGGGTGTGATCCTGGACTGGGTGCCCGCGCACTTTCCGAGTGATGCACATGGCCTGGCCGAATTCGACGGTACCCACCTGTACGAGTACGCCGACCCCAAGGAAGGCTTCCACCAGGACTGGAACACGCTGATCTACAACTTTGGCCGTACCGAGGTGCGCAACTTCTTGGTCGGCAATGCGCTGTACTGGCTGGAGCGCTACGGCATTGACGGCCTGCGTGTGGACGCTGTGGCCTCCATGCTGTACCGCGACTACAGCCGGGACGAAGGGCAGTGGATTCCCAACAAACATGGTGGCCGCGACAACCTGGAGGCCATCGAATTCCTGCGCCGCATGAACCACACCGTGGGCACCGAGCGGCCCGGGGCCATCACGCTGGCCGAAGAGTCCACTGCCTTCCCCGGCGTGAGCCGCCCCCCCAGTGCAGACCTGCAAAGCGGTGGCCTGGGCTTTCACTACAAGTGGAACATGGGCTGGATGCACGACACGCTGAAGTACGCGTCGCTGGACCCGGTGCACCGCCGGCACCACCACAACCAGCTCACCTTCGGGCTGATGTACGCCTTCACCGAAAACTTTGTGTTGCCGCTTTCGCATGACGAAGTGGTGCACGGCAAGGGCTCGCTGCTGGGCAAGATGCCGGGGGACGACTGGCAGCGCTTTGCCAACTTGCGCGCGCTCTACGGGTTCATGTGGGCCTACCCCGGCAAGAAGCTGCTGTTCATGGGCGGCGAACTGGCCCAGCCGACCGAATGGGCCGATGGGTCCGAACTCTCCTGGTCGCTGGAGCAGCAGCCGGCCCACCAGGGCGTGCAGCGCCTGGTGCGCGACCTGAACCGCGTGTACCAGGCCTTTCCCGCGCTCCACCAGCAGGACGTGCAAAGTGGCGGGTTTGCATGGATTGCCCATGAGGATGCGGCCCAGTCGGTGGTGGCCTTTGTGCGTTATGGCCTGGCGGGCGAATGTGTCGTGGTGGTGTGCAACTTCACGCCCTTGCCGCGCTATGGCTACCGCATTGGCATGCCCGTCATGGGCACCTGGCGGGAGCTGATCAACACCGACAACGTGGTGTACGGTGGCAGCGGTGTGGGCAATGGCGAGGTGAGCACCGATGCGGTGGCGGCCCACCACCATGTGCAGTCGGTGGTGCTGGCCCTGCCGCCATTGGCATGCCTTGTGCTCACCCGCGTGACCCCTTAAACGATCCAGCGAAATCAGTCGGCATGACCTTGCAACCCGGCCAAACGCACACCCTCGGAGCGCAGTTGCGCGACCAGGGGGTGAACTTTTGCCTGGCCGCGCCTAACGCCCAGGCTGTCGAGTTGTGCTTGTTTGATGCCAGCGCCACGCGGGAGGTGCAACGCTTGGTGATGTTCGGTCCGGTCGATGGCTTGTGGCATGGTTTCTTGCCCGGTGCCGAGGTGGGCCTGGTCTATGGCTGGCGTGTGCATGGCCCCTGGAGCCCCGCACAGGGCCAACGTTTCAACCCCGCCAAGTTGCTGCTGGACCCGGCGGCACGTGAGGTCGTGGGGCGCTACGACGGCGATGACATCCATGTGGGCCATGTGCCCGGCAATCCCCACCAGCGCGACACCCGCGACAACGCTGCCACCGCGCTCAAGGCCCGCGTGGTGCATGATTTGCCAGCGCCACTGGGGCGGGTACAGATAGACCCGGCGCAGCGCGTGCTCTATGAGCTGCACCTCAAAGGCTTTACGGCCCTGCACCCCGATGTGCCCGAGGCGCTGCGCGGCACTTACGCCGGCTTGTCTCACCCGGCCGCCATCGCGCACCTGCAGCGCCTGGGCGTGACCACCGTGAGCCTGATGCCCGTGGCCCACCGCGCCGACGAGGTACGGCTGCTGCGCATGGGCTTGTCCAACTACTGGGGCTACAGCCCGATTGCCTGGAATGCGCCCGAGAACCGCTACTGGAGCGGTACACCCGGCACCAGCCCGCGCAGCGAATTCCGCGCGCTCGTGGATGCGCTGCATGCGGCCGGGCTGGAGGTGATTCTGGACGTGGTCTACAACCACACGGGCGAGACCGACGAGCTGGGCCCCACGCTGAGCCTGCGTGGCATCGACAATGCCACCTACTACCACCTGGACAGCACCAACCCCGCGCTCTATGCCAACTGGACCGGCTGCGGCAACTGTGTGAACCTGAGTCACCCGCTGGTGCTGCGCACCGTGATGGACAGCTTGCGTGGCTGGGTGCAGGAGTTTGGCGTGGACGGCTTTCGCTTCGACCTCGCACCCGTGCTGGCACGCGCAGGTGCGGACCGCCAGCACCGCTTCGAGGCCAATGCCCCTTTCCTGATGGCGGTGGCGCAAGACCCGGTGCTGCGCGATCGGTTGATGGTGGCAGAGCCGTGGGACATCGGCCCCGGTGGTTACCAGTTGGGCGCGTTTCCAGTGGGGTGGCTGGAATGGAATGACCGGTTTCGTGATGTCCAGCGCAGCGCCTGGTTGCAGCACCACGCCACCCGGGCCGACCTGGCGAACCGCTTGGCGGGTTCGGCCGACGCCTTCAGCCCCACGCTGCGCGCGGCCCACAGCAGCGTGAACCTGGTCACCGCGCACGATGGCTTCACGCTGAACGATCTGGTGAGCTATGCCCAGCGCCACAACGAAGCCAATGGCGAACACAACCGCGATGGCCATGGCCATAACCTGAGCGTGAACAACGGCGTGGAAGGCCGCAGTGACGACCCGCTGGTGCAGGCCCAGCGCCTGCGCCAAAAGCGTGTGCTGTTGGCCAGCCTGCTGTGGTCATTGGGCACGCCCTTGTTGCTGGCGGGCGACGAGCTCGGCCACAGCCAGGGCGGCAACAACAATGCTTACTGCCAGGACAACCCGACCACTTGGCTGCACTGGGACCAGGCCGATGCCGCGCTGACGGCCTTTGTGGCCCGGGCCATTGCCCTGCGCCACGAACTGCCCGTGCTGCAAAGTCGGGCCTGGTGGCGCGGTGCCAACGACACGGGTCCTAGTCCAGGCCCGGTCGCCCAGTGGTGGGGCCCGCTGGGCCAGACCCTGGTGCATGCCGACTGGCACCACCCGCAAGACAACGCCTTGGCGCTGCAGCTCAGCGCCGGCTCCCCGGGCGCCACCGCCTGTCTGCTGCTGTGCAACCCCACGGCGCAGACGCAAGAGTTTGTTCCACCGCAAGCGCCTGCCGGTACTGCATGGCAGCTGCGTCTGGATACCGATACCGGCAACAGCCCCGATCTACCTCTGCCCGCGCGGGTGTGGTTGCCGGCCCAAAGCCTCATGCTGGCCAGCGCAGCCAGCCTCTCCACCGCTCTTTAACTACGTCACACACCTATGCCTCTTATCACTCTGCCCACCACGCCGTTTGACGGCCAGCGCCCCGGTACCTCGGGGCTGCGTAAAAAAGTGACTGTGTTCCAGCAGCCGCGCTACCTGGAGAATTTTGTCCAGGCGCTGTTTGACGTGTTGCCCGACGCCGCAGGCCAGACCCTGGTGGTCGGCGGCGATGGCCGTTACCACAACCGCGTCGCCATCCAGACCATTTTGCGCATGGCGGCAGCCAAAGGCTATGCGCGCGTGCTGGTGGGGCAGGGTGGCATTTTGTCCACGCCAGCCGTGAGTGCGGTGATCCGCAAGCACGGTGCTAGCGGCGGCATCGTGCTGTCGGCTAGCCACAACCCCGGCGGGCCCGATGGCGACTTTGGCATCAAGTACAACGTGGCCAATGGCGGCCCCGCACCCGAGAAAGTGACCGATGCGGTCTACGCGCGCACCATGCAGCTGAGCCAGCTGCACACGGCGGATACGCCCGATGTGGCGCTGGATGCGCTGGGCAGCAGCCGCCTCGAAGGCACCGCGATCGTGGTCATCGACCCCGTGGCGGATTACGCCGAAGTGATGCGCGGCCTGTTTGACTTTGCGGCCATTCGCACACTGTTTGCGGGCGGTTTCCGGTTGCGCTATGACGCCATGTGTGCCGTCGGAGGCCCTTACGCCAAGGCGCTGCTCGAAG
Source organism: Rhodoferax sp. TS-BS-61-7 (assembly GCF_002943465.1). Classification (GTDB taxonomy): domain Bacteria; phylum Pseudomonadota; class Gammaproteobacteria; order Burkholderiales; family Burkholderiaceae_C; genus Allorhodoferax. The sequence continues at coordinate 6,592 of NZ_PTQY01000010.1, read as the reverse complement.
GCGAACTGGGTGCGCCCGCAGGCACGGTGGTGAATGCCGAACCGCTGGAAGACTTTGGTGGCCTGCACCCCGACCCCAACCCGGTGAACGCCGAAGACCTGATCGCCCACCTCTTTGCCGACGATGCGCCCGACATGGGCGCCGCCAGTGATGGCGATGCCGACCGCAACATGGTGGTGGGCCGCAAGTTTGTGGTGTCGCCCTCGGACAGCCTGGCTGTGCTGGCCGCACATGCCACCCAGGTACCTGGCTACAAAGCCGGCCTGGCCGGTGTGGCGCGCTCCATGCCCACCAGCACTGCAGTAGACCGTGTGGCCAAGGCACTGGGCATTCCGTGTTTCGAGACGCCCACAGGCTGGAAGTTTTTTGGCAACCTCATGGACGCCGGCAAGGTCACGTTGTGTGGCGAAGAAAGCTACGGCACCGGCTCCAGCCATGTGCGTGAAAAAGATGGCCTGTGGGCCGTGCTGTTCTGGCTCAACCTGGTGGCCACCACGGGCCAGACCGTGGAGCAACTGGTGCGCGCGCTGTGGAAAGAACATGGCCGCTGCGTCTACTCGCGCCACGATTACGAGGCCATTCCCACCGACAAGGCCGATGCGCTGATGCGCGAGCTGCGCGCGGCGCTGCCCACGCTAGGCGGCACCACGGTTGCGGGCCTGCCCATTGCTTTTGCCGATGACTTTGCCTACACCGACCCGGTTGACGGCAGCGTGAGCCAGAAGCAGGGCGTGCGCGTGGTGCTGACCGATGGCTCGCGTGTGGTGTTCCGCCTCTCCGGTACCGGCACCGAGGGCGCCACGCTGCGCGTCTACCTGGAGCGCCACGAACCCGATGCCGCCCGCCAGGACTTGCCTGCGCAAGAGGCTTTGCAGCCGCTGGTGGCGCTGGCCGAGGCGGTGGCGAAGGTGCGCGCCTTCACCGGCATGGACCAGCCCACGGTGATGACCTGACCGCAGCCATTTCGAGATTTTTTGCAGAACGACCCCACTAAAAATGAACAGGAGACAAGCATGAGCACGACAGAGACCCCACGCAGCCTTGTGCAGCAAGAACGCCATATGCAGCCCCACATGCTGGTGCGCCGCACCATTGCCTTGGTGCTGGCCGGAGGCCGCGGTTCACGCCTCAAGCAACTGACCGACCGCCGCGCCAAACCCGCGGTGTACTTTGGCGGCAAGTTCCGCATCGTCGACTTTGCGCTGTCCAACTGCGTGAACTCGGGCATTCGCCGCATTGGCGTGATCACGCAGTACAAATCGCATTCGCTGCTGCGCCACCTGCAGCGCGGCTGGAGCTTTTTGCGTGCGGAACTGAACGAGATGGTGGACCTGCTGCCCGCCCAGCAGCGCGTGGACGAAGAACACTGGTACCGCGGAACGGCCGATGCCATCTACCAAAACCTGGACATCATCCAGAGCAGCAAGCCCGAGTACGTGGTCGTGCTGGCGGGCGACCACGTCTACAAGATGGACTACTCGCTGATGCTCAAGGACCATGTGGACAGCGGCGCGGGCTGCACGGTGGGCTGCATCGAGGTGCCACGTGCCGAAGCCAGTGCCTTCGGCGTGATGGCGGTGAACGGTACCCGCAAGATCACCGAGTTTGTGGAAAAACCGGCCGACCCGCCCCCCATGCCCGGCAACGATGCCGTGTCATTGGCCAGCATGGGGATTTACATCTTCGACTCCAAGTACCTGTACGATCTGCTGGAAGACGACATCGCCAACCCCAACTCCAGCCACGACTTTGGCAAGGACGTGATCCCGCGCGTGGTGCGCGAGGGCAGGGCGATTGCCCATCCGTTCTCCATGTCCTGCGTGTCGTCCACACCCGATGCCGTCCCTTACTGGCGCGATGTGGGCACGATCGATGCGTTCTGGGAGGCCAATCTGGACCTGGCGTCCGTCACCCCCGAGCTCGACATTTACGACACCAACTGGCCCATCTGGACCAGCCAGCGCCAGCTGCCACCGGCCAAGTTTGTGCAGGACGCCGATGGCAAGCACGGCCAGGCCATCAACACCATGGTGTCGGGCGGCTGCATTGTGTCGGGCTCCATCGTTAGCAACTCGGTGCTGTTCAGCAGTGTTCGGGTGCATTCCTTTTGCGTGATTGACCAGGCCGTGCTGCTGCCGGAAGTGACCATTGGCCGTGGCTGCCGCCTGAGCCGCGTGGTGGTCGACCGCGGGTGCACCGTGCCCGAAGGCTTGGTGATCGGCGAAGACCCGGTGGCCGACGCCGCACGCTTTGAGCGCACCGAAAATGGCGTGGTGCTGGTCACCAAGGACATGCTGATGAAATTAAGCACCCCCTGAGCCGCTGCGCGTCTCCCCCCTCTCTCGCCTTTGGCGGGAGGGGGGCGCACCCGGTGGCCCGGCAAAGCCGGTTCCACGGGATGCCCTGGCTTGGCGCTTCCTCGCAGCCACTGAAAGAGTAAATGTCATTTTGAAGAAAGAGCCCATGCGCATCCTGCAAGTCAGTGCCGAGATTTTTCCGCTGCTCAAAACCGGAGGGCTGGCTGACATTGCCGGTGCGCTGCCCGCCGCCCTGCAGGAGGCGGGCTGTGATGTGCGCGTGATGCTGCCGGGCTTCCCGGCCATCTGCGCAGGGCTGGAAGGGGCTACGCCCGTGGGCAGCTTTGCCATGCCCTGGTGCGAGCGGGTGGAGGTGGTCTATGGCACGCTGCCCGCACTGGCGCGGGAGGGGCGCACGCTGGGTGCCTATGTGCTCATCGCCCCTGGCCTGTATGACCGGCCGGGCAATCCGTATGAAGATGCCAACAAGCAGGCTTATGGCGACAACCACCGGCGCTTTGCGGCGCTGGGGCTGGCCGCCGCCCATGTGGCGCACGGGCTGGATGCACAGTGGCGCCCCCAGTTGGTGCATAGCCATGACTGGCATGCCGCGCTGGCCCCGGCCAGCCTGGCGCTGTGGAATGAGGGGCAGGGCCCGCGCGTGCCATCGGTTTACACCGTGCACAACCTGGCCTACCAGGGCGTGTTTGGCCCCGAGCACTTTGGCGACCTGGGCCTGCCCGGGGGCGCCTTCCAAGTGCATGGCATGGAGTTCCACGGCCAGCTCTCGTTCATGAAGGCGGGCCTGTTCTACGCCAACCACATCACCACCGTCAGCCCCACCTATGCGCGGGAGATTCAGGGGCCGGAGCAGGGCTGTGGGCTGGATGGCCTGCTGCGCGCGCGCCACCAGCACCTCAGTGGCATCCTGAATGCGGTGGACGACAGTGTGTGGAACCCGTCCACCGATGCGCTGATTGCGCATGCCTATGACGCCCGCCACATGACCGGCAAGGCGCAGAACAAGGCCTTGCTGCAGGCCGAAATGGGCCTAGCGCTGGAGCCCGATGCGCTGCTGTTTGCCGTGGTGAGCCGCCTGACCGAGCAAAAAGGCCTGCCGCTGGTGCTGGCCGCGGTGGACGAAATCGTCGCGCGCGGTGGCCAGCTGCTGGTGCTGGGCAGTGGCGAGACCGGGCTGGAGCAGGCCTTTGTGGCCCAGGCCAAGGCGAACGAGGGCCGCGTGGCCGTGAAGCTGGGGTACGACGAAACCTTTGCCCACCGCATCTTTGCGGGCAGCGATGTGACGCTGGTGCCCTCGCGCTTTGAGCCCTGTGGCCTGACGCAGATGTATGGCCTGAAGTACGGCAGCCTGCCGCTGGTGCGTCGCGTGGGCGGCCTGGCGGACACCGTGGTCGACTCTGATCTGGAAACCCTGGACGACCGCACCGCTACCGGCTTTGCCTTCGATGACATGGACGAAACCCAGTACCGCCGCGCGGTGCGCCGGGCCTTTGCGCTGTACCACCGCAAGGCTGAATGGAGCCGCGTGCGCCAGACCGGCATGAAGCTTGCCTTCGACTGGGCCAGTGCTGCCCAGCACTATGTCGCGCTGTACCAAAACCTGATTGCCCAGGCCTGATGGCCCTTATCGCCACACGCCCACACCATGACCCAAACGACAGCCACCGCCACCGCTCCCAATTTTGAGTTTGACGCCCCTGGGCGCGATCTGGAGTCGCTCAAGCGCTCCATCGCCAACAAGCTGATGTTCGTGGTCGGCAAAGACCCGCAGGCCGCGCGCCCCGAAGACTGGCTGCACGCTGCGGCCTACGCCGTGCGCGACCAATTGGTAGAGCGCTGGATGACCACCACGCGCGCCCAGTACGCGCAGGACGCCAAGCGCGTGTACTACCTCAGCATGGAATTCTTGATTGGCCGCACCTTCAGCAACGCCATGCTGGCCGTGGGCCTGCGTGAACGCGTGAAGCAGGCCCTGGCCGACTTTGGTGTGGACATGGATGCCGTGACCGAACTGGAGCCCGACGCGGCGCTGGGCAACGGCGGCCTGGGCCGCCTGGCCGCGTGTTTTCTTGATTCCATGGCCACGCTCAACATCCCGGGCTTTGGCTACGGCATCCGTTACGACTACGGCATGTTCAAGCAAACCATTGTGGACGGCCGCCAGGTGGAGGTGCCCGACTACTGGCTCACCCACGGCAACCCCTGGGAGTTTCCGCGGCCCGAGGTGAACTACCGCGTGCAGTTTGGCGGCCATGTGGTGAAGGAGGGCGACGCCTACAAATGGGTGGACAGCCACGATGTGCAGGCCATGGCCTACGACACCATCATTCCCGGCTACGCCACCAAGGCCACCAACACGCTGCGCCTGTGGTCTGCCAAGGCCACACAAGAGATTGACCTGGGCGCCTTCAACCGCGGCAACTACTTTGCGGCGGTGGAGACCAAAAACCACTCCGAGAACGTGTCCCGCGTGCTGTACCCGGACGACTCCACGCCGTCGGGCCGCGAGCTGCGCCTGCACCAGGAGTATTTCTTCTGCAGCGCCAGCGTGCAAGACTTGCTGCGCCGCTACCTGCGCACCCACACCGGCTTTGAGAACCTGCCCAACAAAGTCAGCATCCACCTGAACGACACGCACCCCGTGCTGGCCATCCCCGAGCTCATGCGCCTGTTGCTGGACGAACACCACCTGCCCTGGGCCGATGCTTGGCGCCTGTGCCAGGGCGTGTTCAGCTACACCAACCACACGCTCATGCACGAGGCGCTGGAGACCTGGCCCGTGGAGATGATGGGCCGCATCCTGCCGCGCCACCTGCAGATCATTTACGACATCAACGCCCAGTTCCTGGCCCAGATTTCCCAGTGCGGCGGCAGTGCCGAGCTGCTGCGCAAGGTCAGCCTGGTGGACGAGGGTGGCGAGCGCCGCGTGCGCATGGCCTACCTGGCCGTGGTGACCAGCCACTCGGTCAACGGCGTGTCAGCCCTGCACTCCGAGCTCATGAAGGAAAGCATCTTCTTTGACTTTGCCAATCTCTGGCCCGAGCGCTTCAACAACAAGACCAATGGCATCACGCCACGCCGATGGCTGGCGCAGGCCAACCCGGCCTTGTCGGCCGTGCTGGACAAGCAGGTGGGCACTGGCTGGCGCCGCGACCTCACGCAGCTCAGCGGGCTAAACGGGGTGCTCACCCAGCCCAAGGTGATCGAGGCCTTCCAGGGTGCCAAGCTGGCCAACAAGCAGCGCCTGGCCGCCTGGGTACAGGCCAATATGGGCCTGACCATTCCTACCGACGCGCTGTACGACGTGCAGGTCAAGCGCATCCACGAGTACAAGCGCCAGCTGCTCAATGTGCTGCATGTGGTCACGCGCTATTTGCGCATCATCAATAACCCCGGCAGCGTCACCGTGCCGCGCGTGGTGGTGTTTGCCGGCAAGGCCGCATCGGCCTACCACATGGCCAAACAGATCATCCACCTCATCAACAACGTAGCCAGCGTGGTGAACAACGACCCGCGCGTGGGCAACCTGCTCAAAGTCGTGTTCATCCCCAACTACAGCGTGAGCCTGGCCGAGCGCATCATCCCCGCGGCCGATTTGTCCGAGCAAATCTCCACCGCCGGCACCGAGGCCTCGGGCACTGGCAACATGAAGTTCGCGCTCAACGGCGCGCTCACCATCGGCACACTGGACGGTGCCAATGTGGAGATTCTGGAAAACGTGGGTGCGGACAACATCTTCATCTTCGGCATGACCACGCCGCAGGTGGCCGCCACCCGCGCCGCCGGCTACCAGCCGCGTGCCATTGCCGAGGGCAATGCCGAGCTGACCGCGGTGCTCGAAGCCATCCGCGACGGTGTCTTCAGCCCTGACGAGCCCAGCCGCTTCCAGGCTATTTACGACTTGTTGGTGAACTGGGGCGACCACTACCTGTTGCTGGCCGACTACGCGGCCTACATTGCCGCGCAAGAGCAGGTGGATGTGGCCTATAAAAACCGCGAGGCCTGGGCCATCATGGCCCTGCGCAACGTGGCCGCCATGGGCCCGTTCTCCGCCGACCGCACGATCGGCGAATACGCCGACAAGATCTGGAAAAGCACGCCGCTGGAACTGGCGAGCTAGGCGGTGGAGGGGCCAGTTTTAGATGAAATCTTGATTTCCAAATCGAATTGCGACACCTCATGAGCGCATGACGAAGGGCTGAGGATGGAGTGAATTGGTTAGCCTTTTGGTTCCTACACCGACAGGTTTGCCAATGACCCACAACCACCTCAGC
>NZ_PTQY01000001.1 GCF_002943465.1 Rhodoferax sp. TS-BS-61-7 | reverse complement strand
GCTGAGGTGGTTGTGGGTCATTGGCAAACCTGTCGGTGTAGGAACCAAAAGGCTAACCAATTCACTCCATCCTCAGCCCTTCGTCATGCGCTCATGAGGTGTCGCAATTCGATTTGGAAATCAAGATTTGGCTTTAATTAGCGCCGACTGGTCCACCAGCCCTCCAGGCTGTAAACCCCCAGCGCCGCCCAGATCAGGCCAAAACCCAGAGCGCGCGCGGGTTCAAACACCTCGCCAAACAGCCACACACCCAACAGCAGCTGCAAGGTGGGCGAGATGTACTGCAAGATGCCCATGGTGGACATGCTGACGCGCCGCGCACCCGCGGCAAACAACAGCAAGGGGATGGCGGTGAGCGGCCCGCCCAGCAGCAGCCAGCCGATGGTGGCGCCGTCCGCCTGCACCAGCGCGCCCTGGCCGTGCCAGCCCCACCAGAGCAGGCAGCCCGCGGCCACGGGGCTGAGTACCAGGGTTTCCAGCGTCAGGCCTTCGAGTGCGCCTAGCGCACCCACCTTGCGCAGCAAGCCGTAAAAGCCAAAGGTGATGGCCAGCACCAGTGCCACCCAGGGCAGGCGCCCGGCCTGCACGGTGAGCCACAACACCCCCGCTGCCGCCACGGCCACCGCCAGCCACTGGCCGGGGCGCGGGCGCTCGTGCAGAAACACAAAACCCAGGGCGACATTGACCAGCGGCAGGATGAAGTAACCCAGGCTGGCGTCCAGTACATGACCGTTTTGCACCGCCCACACATAGGTGCACCAGTTGACCGCCAGCAGCAGCGCCGACAGCACAAAGGCCCCCAGCACCCGTGGCGAACGCCACACCGCCCCCAACCAGGCCCAGTGCTGGCGCACCGCCAGCACGCCCAGCAAAAACACCAGTGACCAGACGGTGCGGTGCATCACCACCTCAAAGGCGTTGACAGCGACCAGCTGTTTGAAAAAGAGGGGGAACAGGCCCCAGGCCGTGTAGGCCAAGGCCGCGTAGACAACGCCAGCGTGCATGAAGAAGGAGAGGGTGGAGCGGGAAAGCGCCTAGCTTACCCGCCCCACCGGGGGCCGGCTCAGGCCTCGGCTTGGCGGCGCAGCACCAGAAAACCAAACGCCGTGGCGGTGAGGTACATGCTGACCGAGTAAATGGCCGCGGGCAGCGCGAGCTGGAAGTTGGCCAGCACCGACAGCGCCACAAAAATCGCCAGCGTGGAGTTATGGATGCCAATCTCGAAACTCACGGCCGTCGCAATCGGTTTGTTCAGACCGGCCCAGCGCGACAGGTAATACCCCGAGAGCAGGCTCAGCAGATTAAAGGCCAGCACCACCGGCCCCAGGCTGGAGAAGGACGCGGTCAGCGCCGTCCACTCCTTGGCGATTGCAATGATGGAGAAGGTGGCCAGCACCAGGGCGCTGAAGGCCTTCATGGGCTGGCCCATGCGCTGCGCAAAGGCCGGGCGCTGGCTGCTCACCACCATGCCAATGGCCACCGGCACCAGGATCACCCCCACCACCTCAAACACCTTGCCAAACTGCAGCGGCACCACCTGGCCGGTTTGCACAAAGGTGGCAATCGCCCAGTTGGCAATCAGCGGCAGGCTCACGATGGAAAGCACGGTGTTGATGGCCGTGAGCGAGATGTTCATGGCCACATTGCCGCCAAACAAATGGCTGAACAGATTGGCCGACACCCCACCAGGCGAGGCCGCCAGCAACATCAGGCCCACGGCAAACACCGGCTCCACCTTGAGCGCCACGATGAGCAGGTAGGCCACACCGGGCAGCAAAAACATCTGGATGGCCAGGGCCAGCGCCACGGCCTTGGGGTTGTCACGCAGACGGCCAAAATCGCCCAGCGAGAGGGACAGGCCCAGACCAAACATGACCAGGGCCAGCGCGATCAGCAACAGCGTGGGCAGCGCAGCGGTAAAACTCATGCCGCCACACCGGTGGGGGTGGCCACGGCGCCCAGGCGGCGCTGGATTTCGTCACGCACGTCGGTGCGCATATTGAAGTGGAACGCGGCCTCCGCCACCAAAAACAGCGGGCCGACCAGCAAACCCATCAGGTCATCCACAAACGCGGGTTTTTTGCCCTCGTAGTAATGCCCCAGAAACTGGATCGCCCAGCCCACCACAAACAGGCCCACCCCCCAGCCCAGCCAGACGCCGGTGCTTTGGGCCGCAAACCACTGGCTGGCGGCCAACGAAGCGGCCAGCAGCAGGGCCATGACGATGCCAAAACGCGCATCCAGACGTGCATAAAACCAGCTGGACGCCAGCGCCACTAGCACCGCGGGGCTGAGCATCAGCGCCCCCATTTGCCACTGCGGGCGTGACAACAAAATGGTGACGGCCAGCACGATCAGGGGGATGCCGACAAAGTGGGTGGCCACGTTGCGGCTGTCCTGGTGGTAGGCGGCGTATTGGGTGAGGTGGTCGGTCAGGGTTTTCATGGCGCTCTCCTTCATTCTTCTGGATTGACGAAGCGCAATGATCCGCTTAGCCTCGGTCCTGCGTCTGTCGGGTAGCCGACACAAGACGCGTCATCCGTACAAACCACTAGACCCACGCCCTCCATGACCGACCTGTCCCGTTATCTGCCGGTGTTGAACTCCGGGCGCTGGTTCACCCAGCTGCCTGCCGAATTTGCCCAGGCCTTGCTGCAGATTGCCAAGCTGCGCACGCTGCAAACCGGTGATGCCCTCTTTCTGCGCGACAGTGCACCCTGCGGGCTGTATGCGCTGGTGAGCGGTGCCATCCGCATCTCGGGCCAGAGCGGGCAGCGCAACGATGCACGCGAGGCGCTGCTGGTGGTGCTGACGCCACCGCAGTGGTTTGGCGAGATTTCGGTGTTTGACGGCTCGGTGCGCACCCACCACGCCCATGCCGCCGAACCCAGCACGGTGCTGCAGGTGCCACACGAAGAACTGCTGGCCTGGCTGCAAGCCCACCCCGCGCATTGGCGCGACTTGGCCGTGCTGATGGCCGACAAGCTGCGCATGGCTTTTGTCAGCATGGAAGAACAAACCGTACTGAGCGCCCCGCTGCGCCTGGCACGCCGCCTGGTGGGCATGGCCCAGGGTTACGGCCAGCGAGCTGATGACGGCAGCACCCGGCGCGTGCTGGCCATCACGCAGGAAGAACTGGCGCTGATGATTGGCGTCTCGCGCCAGACCACCAACCAGATCCTCAACGCCCTCAAGGCGCAGCACATTGTGCGCATTCAGCGCGGAGAACTGGAAATTCTGGATCTTCCGGCGCTGCGTGCGCAGTGCCAGTAGCCCGCCCCTCAATGCGCAGGTACACGGCCTGAGACCTGCGTTGGGGCGGGGGCAGGGTCACGCTGATCGAGGCGACCACTCCAGAACGTCAGCGCCAGGGCGCCCAGCACCACAACGGCACCGATCCACGGCGTGTGCATCAAGCCAATGTGGGTGACCACCAGGCCACCGGCCCAGGCTGCAAACGCAATGCCCACATTAAAAGCCGCGATGTTGAGGCCCGAGGCCACGTCCACCGCATGCGGCGTGTGGCGTTCGGCCTGGCGCACCACATACACCTGCAGACCCGGCACATTGCCAAACGCCACAGCGCCCCACAACAGCACCGTCGCCACGGACAGCCAGGGGTGTGGCGCGGTGAAATGGAAGACGAACAACACGGCAGCCAGCAGCGCAAAGATAAGCTTGAGCGCAGCGATGGGGCCCTTGCGGTCCGCCAGCTTGCCACCCCAGATATTGCCCACGGCCACCGACACGCCGTACACCAGCATCACCCAACCCACGGCACCGGCGCCAAAGCCCGACTGCTGCAGGATGGGTGCAAGAAACGTGAACGGAATGAAGGTGCCTCCGTAGCCCACCGCCGTGGTGACGTAGACCAGCAGCAGGCGTGGCTGCGCCAATACTTTGAGCTGCTGCGCGATAGAGGCGGGGGCGGTGTGACGAATGGTGTTGGGCACAAAAACAAAACTCACCACAAGCGCGAGAGCGCCTAGGGCAGACACGGCCAGAAAGGTTTCGCGCCAACCAAAATGTTGACCGATGAAGGTACCCAGCGGCACACCGGTGACCAACGCCACGGTCAGGCCGGTGAACATGATGGCAATCGCACTGGCGGCTTTGTCCTTGGGCACCAGGCCGGTGGCAATGGTGGAGCCAATCGAGAAAAACACACCATGTGCCAGCCCCGTGAGGATGCGGGCGGCCACCAGCGTGGTGTAACCCGGCGCCTGCCAGGCCAGCAGATTGCCCAGCGTGAACAGGGCCATGAGGCCCAGCAATAAGGACTTGCGTGGCAGCTTGCCGGTGAGTGCGGTGAGCACGGGCGCGCCAATGGCCACGCCAAGTGCGTACAGGCTGACCAGCAGGCCGGCCGAGGGAAGGGTGATCTGCAAATTGGCCGCCACCGTGGGCAGCAGGCCCACGATGACGAACTCGGTGGTTCCGATGGCAAAGGCGCTGATGGTCAGCGCAAGAAGGGCAATGGGCATGAAGGGCTCCGGCATTCGAGTGAACAAGAGGACCGGAGTGTGCGTGCTTTACCTTTGCAGAATAAGCCCCTTGTCGGCAGAATACTGTTGACTTGAATTCAATAATGCAGGCTTATGAAAACCACGCTTGAAGAACTGCTGGCCTTCCGCGCCGTGGTCGACACGGGCTCCATCACCGCGGCGGCCGACCAGCTGGAGCAAACCGTCTCGGGCATCAGCCGCGCTTTAAGCCGGCTGGAGAAAAAACTGGGCACCACGCTGCTGCGCCGCACGACACGCCGGTTGGAACTGACCGAGGAAGGCCAGGCCTTTCTGGCACGCACCCGCGCCATCCTCGATGCGATGGACGCCGCCGAAGAGGAGATGGCAACCCGCCGCGAAGCGCCCACCGGGTTACTGCGGGTCAACGCGGCATCGCCGTTCATGCTGCATGCCATCGTGCCGCTGGTGCCGGAGTTTCACCGCCTGTTTCCCGGCATCCATCTGGAGCTCAACACCGATGACCTCAACGTGGACCTGCTGGCACAGCGCACCGACATCGCCATCCGCATTGGCACACTGCGCGATTCCACGCTGCATGCGCGACCACTGTGCAGCAGCCGCCTGCGCGTACTGGCCAGTCCGGCCTATCTGGCGCAGCATGGCAAACCCAAACGCGTGGCTGATCTAACCCACCACGCACTGATCGGCAACAGCCAACTGTCGGCACTGAACGATTGGCCCCTGCGCAGCCCACAGGGCGACCACTACCGCGCCACACTGGCCTTCAGCGCCTCCAGCGGCGAAACCATGCGCCAGCTGGCGCTGGCGGGCTTGGGCCTGGTCTGTCTGGCCGACTTCATGACCGAGGCCGACCGCACCCGCGGCGACCTGGTACAGGTGCTGGCGCGTGACACTGTGGAGGTGCGCCAACCCGTCAACGCGGTCTACTACCGCAACACCGCACTGTCTTCGCGCATCACGGCCTTTTTGGACTTTCTGGCAGCGCGGCTGCAATAAAAAAACGCGCCCGAAGGCGCGTTTTTTGGAGAGCGTGGGGGCTCTATTACTTGGCCACAACGCGTGCCATTTCCAAAACTTTATTGGAGTAACCCCATTCGTTGTCGTACCAGCTCACCAGCTTGACGAAGGTGCCGTCCAGGGCGATGGAGGCTTCGGCGTCGTAGATGGAGGTGCGGCTGTCGCCACGGAAGTCGGTAGCCACCACCTTGTCTTCGGTGTAACCCAACACGCCCTTCAAGGCGCCTTCGGATTGCGCCTTCAACTCGGCGTTGATCTCGGCGATGGTGGCGGAGGTGTTCAGCTCGACGGTCAAGTCAACCACGGACACATCGCTGGTGGGCACGCGGAAGGCCATGCCGGTGAGCTTCTTGTTCAGCTCAGGAATCACCACGCCCACGGCCTTGGCTGCACCGGTGGAAGAAGGAATGATGTTTTCCAGAATGCCGCGACCGCCGCGCCAGTCTTTGTTGGAAGGACCGTCCACGGTCTTTTGGGTGGCGGTGGCTGCGTGCACGGTGGTCATCAGGCCGCGCTTGATGCCGAACTTGTCGTTAATCACCTTGGCCAGGGGGGCCAGGCAGTTGGTGGTGCACGACGCGTTGGAAATGATGGCTTGGCCTGCGTAGGTCTTGTCGTTCACGCCGTAGACGAACATGGGGGTGTCGTCTTTGGAGGGCGCCGACAGGATGACCTTCTTGGCGCCGGCGTCGATGTGCTTTTGCGCGGTTTCCTTGGTCAGGAACAGGCCGGTGGACTCAACCACGATGTCGGCACCGACGTCGGCCCACTTCAGATTCGCAGGGTCACGCTCTTGCGTCAGGCGAATCTTCTTGCCGTTAACGATCAACACGCCGTTGTCCACCGACACGTCGCCCTTGAAGCGGCCGTGCACGCTGTCGTACTGCAGCATGTAGGCCAGGTAGTCAGGCTCCAGCAGGTCGTTGATGCCAACGATTTCGATGTCGTTGAAGTTCTGGATGGCGGCACGGAACACCATGCGGCCGATGCGGCCAAAGCCGTTGATACCAATCTTGATTGTCATTTGCTTCTCACTTCACTAAAAAAGTCGTAGGACACAGAAACCAGAATTACTTACTTGCGCAGCACTTGTTCTACGGTGTCCGCCACGTTGTCCGCGGTGAAACCAAAGTGCTTGAACAATACCGGTGCGGGCGCGGATTCACCGTACGTATCCAGACCGACAACAGCGGCGGTACCGTACTTCCACCAGCCACTGGTGGAGCCCATTTCGACCGCCACCCGCGGCAGGCCGGCGGGCAACACTGCCGACTTGTACTCGCTGCTTTGCAAGTCGAAGGTGGTGGTGGAGGGCATGGAAACCACGCGCACTGCGATCTTGCGCTCGGCCAAGACCTTTTGGGCGGCAATGGCCAGTTGCACTTCGGAGCCTGTGGCAATGATCACAGCCTGGGCCTTTTTCTTGAGGCCGGCGTCCGATGGCTCGGCCAACACGTAGGCACCCTTGCTGATCGCATCCAGACCCGAGGCGTCAGGCGACACGGCAGAGTCTGTTTTGGCGATGTAGGCAATGTTCTGGCGGCTCAGCAGCAATGCCGTGGGCTTGCTCTTGTTTTGCAGGGCCACGGTCCAGGCCACGGCAGTTTCGGCCGTGTCCGCAGGACGCCAGACGTCCAGGTTGGGGATCAGGCGCAGAGAAGCAGCGTGCTCGATGGACTGGTGGGTGGGGCCGTCTTCGCCCAGACCGATGGAGTCGTGCGTGAAAACGTGCACCACGCGCAGCTTCATCAGCGCGGCCATACGGATGGCGTTGCGGCTGTAGTCGCTGAAGGTGAGGAAGGTGCCGCCATAGGGGATGAAACCACCGTGCAGGGCCACGCCGTTCATGATGGCGGCCATGCCGAACTCGCGCACGCCGTAGTTGATGTGGCGGCCACCCTGGCCGGCTTCGTTGGTCACCACGGCACCGGTCAACGCGTCAAAACGCAGGTTGGGCGTGCTCTTGGTGTTGGTGAGGTTGGAGCCGGTCAAATCGGCGGAACCACCCAGCAGCTCGGGCAGCGCAGCGGTAAAGGACTCCAGCGCCAGCTGGCTGGCCTTGCGGCTGGCAACGGTCTCGCCCTTTTGGTGGGCGGCAATCACGGTGTCCACCGCGGTCTGCACAAACGACTTGGGCAGATCGCCCTTCATACGGCGCACCAGCTCTTTGGCCAGCTCGGGGAAGGCGGCCTTGTAGGCGGCGAACTTGTCGTTCCAGGCGGCCTCAGCGGCCTTGCCTTTTTCCTTGGCATCCCAGTCGCCATACACCTCTTTGGGAATGACGAAAGGTGCGTGGCTCCAGCCGATGGCTTCACGCGTGAGTTTGATTTCTTCGGCACCCAAGGGTTCGCCGTGGGCCTTGGAGGTGTTGGCGCGATTCGGGCTGCCCTTGCCAATGTGGGTCTTGCTGATGATCAGCGTGGGGCGGTTGTCGGTGCCGGCCTTGGCTTGCGCAATGGCGGCCGATACAGCAGCGGCGTCATGGCCGTCCACGGGGCCGATCACGTTCCAGCCGTAGGCCACAAAACGCTGGGCGGTGTTGTCGATGAACCAGGGTGCGACCTGGCCGTCGATAGAGATGCCATTGTCGTCGTACAGCGCAATCAGCTTGCCCAGCTTCCAGGCGCCAGCCAGGGCGGCGGCTTCGTGGCTGATGCCTTCCATCAGGCAGCCGTCGCCCATGAAGACGTAGGTGTGGTGGTCCACCACGGTGTGGCCTTCGCGGTTGAATTCAGTGGCCAGCAGCTTTTCAGCCAGGGCAAAACCCACGGCATTGGTGATGCCCTGGCCCAGCGGGCCGGTGGTGGTTTCCACACCGGGAGTGATGCCGAACTCGGGGTGGCCCGCGGTTTTGCTGTGCAGCTGGCGGAAGTTCTTCAGCTCGGCCATGGGCAGCTTGTAGCCGGTCAGGTGCAACAGCGCGTAGATCAGCATGGAGCCGTGGCCGTTGGACAGGATAAAGCGGTCGCGGTTCATCCAGTTGGGATTGGTCGGGTTGTGGCTCAGGTGATCTCCCCACAACGCAACGGCCATGTCTGCCATGCCCATGGGGGCGCCGGGGTGACCGGAATTGGCTTGCTGGACGGCGTCCATGGCAAGTGCGCGAATGGCATTTGCCATGTCTTTGGTATTGGGGGTGGGGGCCATGCGGGGCAACTCCGGGGTAAGGTTGGAAAACGGTGGGAAGGGTGAAACTCCCCCGATTTTACCGGGCCGCGCCGGAGGGACGTTACGGAGCGGTACCGCACGGAATTTGACCCATGGGCTATGCTTTTATGCATGAGCCTGCTTTTCACCCCCCTCACCCTGCCATCGCCCCGCGGCGGCCTCACCTTGCCCAACCGCATCGTCATTGCGCCCATGTGCCAGTACCAGTCCGTCAACGGCGAAGCCACCGACTGGCACCTGATGCACTGGGCCAACCTGCTCAACAGCGGCGCTGGCCTGTTCATGATCGAAGCCACGGGTGTGCTGCCCGAAGGCCGCATCACCCCGGCCTGCCTGGGACTGTGGGACGACCGCACCGAAGCCGCACTTGCGGACAAGCTGGCACGTGCGCGCAAGCTCGCGCCACAGGTACCGGTGTGCATCCAGCTCGCACACGCAGGGCGCAAGGCGTCCAGCCACATCCCATGGGAAGGCGGCCAGCTGATGGCGAAAGAAGAGGGTGGCTGGGAAACCTTTGGCCCTTCGGCGCTGCCCCAGTTGCCCGGCGAAGCACCGCCCACGGAGCTGGACGCTGCGGGCATGGAACGCGTGAAGAACGCGTTTGTGGAAGCCGCCCAACGTGCCGACCGCTTGGGGCTTGAAGTGATTGAGATCCACAGCGCCCACGGCTACCTGCTGCATGAGTTTTTGTCGCCGATTGCCAACCAGCGCAAGGATGCCTATGGCGGCAATTTCGAGAACCGCATCCGCTTTCCGCTGGAGGTGTTTGCCGCCGTGCGAGCCGTGTATGACGGCGTGTTGGGCCTGCGTCTGTCGGCCAGCGACTGGGTGGAGGGCGCCTGGGACGTGCAGCAGAGCGCCGAGTTTGCCAAGCGCCTGAAGGCATTGGGTTGCGACTTCATCCACGTGTCCAGTGGTGGCGTGTCACCGCAACAGAAGATTGCCCTGGGACCCAACTACCAGGTCGACTTTGCCCGACAGATCCGCGAGACCAGTGGCCTGCTGACCATCGCCGTGGGCCTGATCACCGACCCGCACCAGGCCGAGGCGATTTTGCAAAGTGGCGAGGCCGACCTGGTGGGCCTGGCACGTGCCTTTTTGTACCAACCCCGCTGGGGCTGGCAGGCCGCAGCTGCGCTGCATGGTGAAGTGCAGGCCCACCCGACCTATTGGCGCAGCCTGCCGCGCGAGGCGCAGGCCGTGTTTGGCAAGGTGGCGGTGGGCGGGCGCTGAGCGGACAGCCCCATGCAGGGACTGCACCTCACCGCCGATTTACACGGCTGCCGCTGCGCCATGGACTGGCTGACCGAGGCCGGGCCGCTGGGCGACTTTTGCTTCCAGGCCGTGCAAACGGTTGGGCTGCAAGCGGTGTCCCAGGTGGTGCACAGTTTTCCTGCCACCGACCAAGGGCCGGGCGGCGTGACCGCCACGGTGCTGCTGGCCGAGTCGCACCTGTGTGTGCACACCTGGCCCGAACAGCGCGCCGTGACACTCGATGTGTATGTGTGCAATATGGGCGGCGACCACTCCGCCAAGGCACGCGCTTTGCTGGCTGCACTGCTGCAGCTGTTTGACGCCGCACAGGTGGAGCAGCACGCCTTGCAACGCGGCGGCCTGCCGCGCGCCTGAAGCAGCCGAAGCGGCCCCTCAGGGGGCTGGGGCTGGCGTTGCCGCGACCGGCGGTGCAGGTTCCCAGCTGGGGGGCACCTGCAGCGCCGGGCTGATGGCCTGGCCATCCACACCCAGGCTCGGGATGAAGCCACCCCAGCTCCACTCGGCATAACGCCACTCGCTGCCGGAGCGCACCACGCCATCGGGTGGCTGCACCTCTTGCACCGGCACGCCCTTCAGCGCCACGGCCATGTAGTCGATCCAGGCTGGCAGGGCCAGGGCAGAGCCCGAGGCGCGGTTGCCCAGGCTGCGTGGCACGTCGTAACCCACCCACACCACGGCCACCAGGCCCGGCTGGTAGCCGGCAAACCAAGCGTCCACCACATCGTTGGTGGTGCCGGTTTTGCCATACAGGTCCGGGCGCTTGAGCGCGGCCTGCGCGCGTGCGGCGGTGCCGCTGCGCGTGACCTCTTGCAGCAGGGTGGACACCATGAAGGCGTTGCGTGCGGGAATGGCACGCTGGTTCTCGTCCAGCACGGCAGGGGGTGGGGCCTCAAACACTACCTCGCCGCTGGCCCGGGCAATGCGTTGCACCAGCAGCGGGCTCACGCGGTAGCCACCGTTGGCCAGCACAGCATAGGCACCGGCCAGCTGCAGCGGGTTGGTAGACCCGGTGCCCAGCGCCTGGGTCAGGTTGTCGGGCTGGCGCTCGGCATCGAAGCCGAAGCGGCTGGTCCAGCTGCGCGCACCCTGGGGCGAGAGCAGCTGCATGAGGCGGATGGAGACCAGATTTTTGGAGCGCGCCAATGCGTGGCGTAGCGTGATGGGGCCTTCGGTGCTGCCATCGTCGTTCTCGGGAGCCCAGTCGCCCACGTTCTCCAACGCTGCGTCGTTGACCAGGCTTTCGGGCTGCATGCCGGCTTCTATCGCGCCGGAGTAGATGAAAGGTTTGTAGCTGGAGCCGGGCTGGCGCCAGCCCTGGGTCACGTGGTTGAACTGGTTGCGGTGGAAATCAAAGCCACCCACCAGCGCACGGATCTGGCCATTGGCCGGGTCCATGGCGACGAGTGCGCCTTCGGTCTCGGGCCACTGCACCAGGCTCCAGGCCTTGCCTTGCTGCAGCACACGCAGCACCGCGCCGCGGCGCACGCGCAGCTTGGCCGAGGCGTTGTCGGCCAAGCCGCTTTGCGCCGGACGCAGGCCGGTGCCTTCGATGGTGATGACTTCACCGGAAGCCAACACCACGGTGACGGACTTGGCGCTGGCGCGCGTGACGATGGCCAGGCGCAGGTCTTCATCGTCGTCGTAGTCCGCCAGGGCCTGGGCGACGGCGGGGTTGTCGTCCTTCAGGGACTCGGCCAGGCTCTCCTGCCCTTCGGGGCCGCGCCAGACTTGGCGCAGCGAGTGCTCCACCAGCGTGCGGCGCAAGGCCTTGTAGGCCGCCTGCTGCTCGGTGGCCCGCAGGGTGGTGGTGACATTGAGGCCGGTGGTGTAGCTGAGCTCGCCGTACTGGGCATAGACCTGCTGGCGCACCATCTCGGCCACGTACTCGGCATGCACCTCCACCTCGTTGCGTTTGCGCACCACCAGTTTCTCCAGCAGGGCGGCCGCGTACTGGCCGCCGTCGATCACCTCTTGTGAGCGCATGCGGCCCAGCGCCACGATCTGGCGGGCACGGGCACGGTCCAGGTTCTGGATCGGGTTGGCAAAGTAGGGGTTCTGCGGCAGCCCGGCCAACATGGCACATTCGGCCGCACTGAGGGCGGAAAGCGTTTTGCCAAAGTAGGTTTGCGCCGCCGCCTCAAACCCGTAGGCGCGCGACCCCAGGTAGATCTGGTTCATGTACAGCTCCAGAATCTGGTCCTTGCTGAGCTGCGCTTCGATGCGGTAGGCCAACATGGCCTCTTTGAGCTTGCGCTCCAGCGTGCGCGAGCGGCTCAAAAAGAAAGTGCGGGCCACCTGCTGCGTGATGGTGGACGCGCCCTGCATGCGCCCCCCGGTCAGGTTGGCCAGCAGGGCACGGGCCACGCCCACCGGGTCTACCCCGCCATGGCTGTAAAACCGTGAGTCTTCCACCGCCAACAGGCTGTCTTTCATGAGCGGCGGGATCTGGTCGATGCGCTGGTACACGCGGCGCTCGCTGCCAAAGCCGCCAATCTCCACCCCATCGGCCGTGAACACCCGCAGCGGCTGCTTGGGCTGGTAGCTGGACAACGTGGAAATGTCAGGCAGCTGGGTGTAAAAAAACGCGGTGGCCAGCAGCAGGCCCAACACGGCCAGGGCACACAGGGCCAAGCCGATTTTGAGCGCTTGCTTGGGCCAGGGGCCCCGGGAGGTGGATTGCATAAGCATGGGTAAGGTGAGGGCGCATTATGGGCAGACCCGGCGCAGACCGCGCATGGGGGGCCCTGTCACAAGTGTTTCCAGCTGTTGCCGCGGGTAGGACCGGAGCGCGGCACTCAGGGGGCAGCAGCAAGCTGACTTGCAAAGTGGGCCCGGCTGTCCTTGAGGAAAAGAGCCGGCATGATTCCATAGTTCGCGATGGCAGCCGCCACCGTGTCCAAGCCCGCCTGCTCGGCCACAGCATAGGCCATGCGGCCATGCCGGATGCGCTCCTCCTGGTCAACAAAGTTGCGGAACTGCAGGCCTCGGCCGCTCGCAAAGTAGGCAAACGTGATGCGCGGTCGCATGGCCAAGACCTTTGCCACCGGCCAATCCAGCTGTGCCACCGCCGCATGCACAGCTTGGGCAACGATGGTGTCCTGCTCCCACAGGAAGAAGGCATCGAACAACTCCCGGCGGCTTTCGACAGAGAACGCATCCCCTGCCAAGCACGACGCATGGCATTGGTTGAGCACGCGCAGCAAACGGGGTGGGATGCGCTCGGCGGCAAACGCCGTGTGGCCATAGTGCTTTGAAAAGTGGTAAACACTGTAGGCCTCGGCGCAGACGCGCCGGTTGATGTCCCGAAACTGGTCTGCAAACTGCTGCAGCGCTTGCAAGCGCTTGCGCCGCAACCCGGGTTGCAAGCCATATTGCAAGGACAACCACTTGCCCGCCCAAAGGCCTTTGGCAAAGTAGCCCGCACCCCATAGCGCGCCATGGGCGGCGATCAGCGGAAACACATTGCGGCCGCCCGAGTCCTCGTACAAATGAAAGTACACCGAGGCGCGCTGCGGCAGGTCCGTCAGACCACCGGCCAGGGCATAGGCCGTGGCCCGGATGCTTTGGTACTCGGTTGCCAAAAATTCGTTGTCGTTCGTCATATGGGCCTCCCTCTGTCCGTTTGCACTCCCTGCCGCGTCAAACCAGGTTTTCCAGCGCCTGCTGCAAACCAGGGTAGGCAAACTGATAACCGGCCGCCACCAGACGCTGGGGCACCACGCGTTGCCCGTCCAGCAGCAGCTCGGCCATTTCGCCAGCGGCCCAGCGCAAGGGGGCTGCAGGCAGATGCAGCCACACGGGCCGGTGCAGCACTTGGCCCACGGTGCGGGCGAACTCGACCTGGCGGATGGCACCGGGTGCCACGGTGTTGTAGACGCCTTGCATGCCGGTGTCGGCCATGGCCCGGGCCATGATGTGCAACACGTCGTGGCGGTGGATCCAGCTCATCACCTGCTGGCCATCACCCAAACGGCCACCCATGCCAAACCGGTGGGGCAACAACATGGGTGGCAAGGCGCCGCCGGGCCCCAGCACCACGCCCAAACGCAACACCACCAGGCGCACACCCTGGTCCGCCACGGGTTGGGCAGACGCTTCCCACCGTTGGCACAACACCGACATAAAACCGCCTCCCGGCGCGCTGGATTCCGTCAGGTGTTCATCCCCGCTGCGCACGCCGTAGTAACCAATGGCGGAGGCCTGCAACCAGGCCGTGGGCTTGTGCACGGCACGGCCCAGCCATTGCAGCAGCGCCTGCGTCACCCCCACACGGCTGTCCAGCAGCTGCGCCTGGCGTTTGGGGCTCCACCGCGGGCCCAGCACCGGGGCGCCGGCCAGATTGATGACGGTGTCAAAAGCCTCCTCCGCCCCCAGCGCCGCCAGGGTGGGTACACAGCGGGCGCGGGCTTGAAATTGTTTCGTTGCAAGCGCGGGTTTGCGGGCCAGCAGCGTGACGGCATGGCCGGCGTCCAGCAGTTGCTTCACCACGGCCGAGCCGATGAACCCGGTGCCACCGGTCACCAGCACACGCTGCGGGGGCAAGGCCAAAAAGGGATTGGGGGAAGATGTCATGCGTGCTTCAGTCTCCATGGCCACACCAACGGCGGCACCCACATACGGGGCACCGTGCCCTAAGCTACCAGAAATCGCAGGGGCGGCCCGTCGCGCAGCCTCATGCCCCCGCCCAGTGCCCCAGCGTGAACGCCTCTTCAAAGATGGAGTAACCCGCCCAGTCGCTGTGGGCAAAACGCAGGCGGCCCGATTGCAAGCCAAAACGCTCTGTTTTTGATAGCTGTTTGCGCATATTCCATAATGGTTTGAAGCCTATTTGACCCTGAACTGAGGGTATGGGAATGGCCATGGCATGGCCGTAGCGGGTCAGCTCCATGCGCGTGGCTTTGGCCGGCAGGTCGGGGTGGGCGGCGGCCAGCTCGGCCAGGAGGGTGTCGCGCCAGTGCGTCCACGGCTGCTCCAGCAGCTGCTTGCGCCCGGCGCTGGGGCCACCACCGTCATCGCCCAGCGCACGGTAGTGGGTGAGCACGGTGGCGCCGGGCACCGGCTGCAGACTCTGGTGCATGGCATCCACATACCCCAGGCCCTGGGTGCCGTAGACCACGTTGTCCCAGCTGGGGGCCGGGCCGGGGCGGTCATGTAGCGGTTCGCGGATATGGATGTTGGCCACCAACCAGGGCGCGTAGACCACGCGCTGGGCGGCCTGGCGCAGAAAGTCGGGCGCACCCTCCACCACGCGTGCCGCCACAAAAATGGGCAGCGTCACGATCGCCTGCTGCGCCTGCCAGCGCTCCACTTGCTGCGTCGCAGTGTTGAAGGCATCCACCTCCACCCCGTTGCGGCCCTGCGCCACGCGCAGTACCACGTGGCCGGTGCACAGGCGCTCGCCCAACGGGGTGGCCAGGCGGCGCGTTAGCCAGGCATTGCCCTCGGGCCAGGTCAGCAGGCCTTCGCGCTCGGCCGACTCGGCCCCCGGCGCGTGGAAACCATGGCGGCTGGCAAAGTAGTGGATGCCAGCCCAGGCCGACACCGTGGCAATGCCCGCGCCGTAGTCGTCGCGGCAGCAGTAGTCCAGGTACCAGCGCAGGTGCGGGTCGGTCAGGCCGTTGTGTTCCAGGTACGCTATGAAAGTCATAGCTGCAAGCGCACGCTGTATAGGGGCCAGAGGCTTGTTTTGTATGGGAATGGTCCATTGGGCTGCGCTGCGCGCCTGCTCCACCAGCATGGCAAAGCGGCGGTACTGCGCCAGCGTGGCCTCGCCCACACCCTGCACCGGCAGCAGACCGTCCTGCCAGGCGCCGTTAAAAAACAGCCGCTCCTGCGGGCTGTGGCACAGATGGCGTTCGTCGTATAACCAGCGCCCCGCCACACGCTGGCGCAGGCCCAGTTCTTCCAGCAGGTTTTGCACCTCGGGCGCATCGTCGCTGGGCAGCGGCAGGTAGTGCGCACCCAGCGGGCAGGGGATGCCCCCTACGACTCCAGCACGCGCATTGCCGCCCGCGCTGTCTTCCAGCTCCAGCAGCGCAAAGTCGTCCATGCCCCGCAGGCGCAGCGCACGTGCGGCGGCCAGGCCCGCAACACCACCACCGGCGATGACGGTGTGCGTGCGGTGAATGACGGCAGGGGCGGGCCAGGCCGTGGTGTCGCGCAAGCGGTGGCCGCGCGCGTGGTCTACGCCGGTGAAGCCACCGGTGATGTCCGTTTGCGAAGAGCACGCCACCAGAGGCACGGCGACAGACGCCAGAAAGTGGCGACGCTGCATCATTTCACCACCCTGCCCCATTCCTCTTCATACGTCGTCACCAGCACCTGGTTGGACAGCCGGTTCACCTCGGTGGGTACACGCCCCATGTCCTGCGGAAAGTCAAACAGCAGCGGCAGGCTGGGCACGTTCAAAAAGCGCAGGCCGGCGGGCAGCACCGTGGGCATACGGAACGGGCGGCGGCTGGCCAGCACAAAGCCCCATTCGCCAAAGCTGGGCACATGGGCGTGGTACGGCGTGGCGGTCAGGCCGACGGATTCGATGGTGGTCACCACGGTCCAGAAACTCTTGCGCGCGATCAATGGCGAGGTGGTCTGCACCACCGCGTAGCCGCTGGCGGCCAGGTGCTTGTCGAGCAGGGCGTAGAAGGCGTTGGTGAAGAGTTTGCCCACCGAGAAATTGGTGGGGTCGGGAAAGTCCACCACGATGACGTCAAACACTTCGTCTGTGCCCTGCAGCCAGGTGAAGGCATCGGTGTTGATAACCCGCACCTTGGGCGAACGCAGCGACTCGCTGTTGAGCGCGGCCAGCTCCGGCGTCTGGCTGAACAGCGTGGTCATGGCCGGGTCCAGCTCCACCAGCGTGACTTGTTCCACGCCAGGGTATTTGAGGACTTCGCGCACGGCCATGCCGTCGCCACCGCCCAGCACCGCCACCTTTTTGGGTGCCGCGCCGCTGGCCGAAAACGCAGCCATGGCCGGGTGCACCAGGGCTTCGTGGTAACGGTATTCGTCACGCTGGGCGAACTGCAAATTGCCGTTGAGGAACAGGCGGTAGCCCAACTGCCCCTCACCCGGGGAGTGGGTCACCACAATACGCTGGTAGGGGCTGGACTGCGCGATGATGGCTTTGTCCTGGTAGAGCCGGTCCTCGGCCCAGGTGGTGATGTGGTCGGCCGCGACCATGCCCGCGCCCAACAGAGCCAGCACCACGCCACAGGCCCAGGCATGCGCGGCAAACCGCCGCAGCTCATGGCGAAACAGCCACAGCGCCCACAGGGCCACCGCTGCATTCAACAAGCCGAACAACAACCCGGTGCGCACCAGCCCCAGCTTGGGCACCAGCAAGAGCGGAAACGCCACCGATACGGCGAGTGCACCCAGGTAGTCAAAGGTCAGCACCTGCGACACCAGATCCTTGAGCGCCACATTGCGTTTGAGGATGCGCATGACCAGCGGAATCTCCAGCCCCACCAGAATGCCGACCAGTAGCACCATGGCGTAGAGCACAAAACGGAAGGAACCCGGCACCCAGGCATGCGCTACAAAAAGAATAGCTGGAAGCGCACCACCGGCAAGGGCTACCATCAGTTCTATGCGCAAAAAGTGGGCCGTGAGCTGGCGCTCGAAAAAGCGCGACAGGTAGGAGCCAATGCCCATGGCAAACAGGTAGGCCCCGATGACGGTGCTGAACTGCAACACCGAATCGCCCAGCAGGTAAGACGCCAACGCACCCGCGGCCAGCTCGTACACCAGCCCGCAGGCCGCCACCACAAACACCGAGGCCAGCAGGGCCACCTCCACCGGGCGTGGCCCGGCAGCCTGGGAAGACTCAGGTTTCACCGCAGGGCCGCCCCAAGGTGAAACGCGCCCCCGCGGGGGGCAGCGACCCGCGCAGCGGTGGAGCGTGGGGGCATCAATGGATGGCTGCCGCCACGATGATGCAAATGCCCAGCGACATGGCCGCCACCACCAGGGCTAGTGCCTTGTTCTGCTTCTCCACAATCTCCAGCCACAGGTTGTAGGGCGTGATCTTGTCAATGATGAGGAAACTGATCCAGAAGATCAGCACCCCCATCACCGCGTACAACACCGAGCCCAACACCACATCCGGTTTCAACCATTCCATGGTCATCTCCTTGAAAATTCCAACATCTATTTGTGCCCGCCACCCGAAGAAAAGCCGCCGTACGATCCGCCCGAAGAACGGTAGCTGCTGCTGGAGCAGTTCTCCACCTTCGGGTCGCAATCGGGTGAGCAGCGTGTCATGGCCAGGAAAATCAGCACCACCACAATAAACACCCAGAACTCCTGACGCATGAAGGGGTTGGTGCCGGACACCAATGGCCCCACGTCGGTGCGTTTGAGCAGGTCTTGTTTGTCCTTCAGCTTGAAGGCCATGGCCACCGTCGCACTGTCGATGGTGTTGCCCACCGACCAGGTCAGCTCGTTGGCCGTTTGCTCTAGCGACAGCAGGTTTTTGCCACTGCTGTAGTCGCGGTTCTCGGTCACCTGGTCGCGCTGCACCTGCCAATAAAACTCGCCCACCACGTAGTTGGTCCGTGCGGTATAACTTTCCTTCAGCTGGTAGTGTGTGCCCAAGTACTTGGCACTTTGCTGGTTGCTGCTAACCACAGGCGCCCCCGTGGCGGGGCGCACCACACTCCAGCCCTCGGTGGAATCCACCAGAAAGATGAAGCCGCGCTTGGCGTTGAAGAGCAAATATTCTTCCCAGCCAAAGTGTTCGTCGGGGTCGCTAGGGTCAGTGCCCATGCGGTGCTGAAAGCCCACCACCTGCCACTGCGCGCCCTGCAGCGTGCCCGTGGTGCCCAGCGGGATCAGCGGCTGCACGGGTTCGTCCTGGATCGCGTGTTTGAGCTCACCGCCGATGCCTTGCGACAGGTCGATGATGCTGTTGCAGGAGCCGCAGCTCATGCTTTGGCTGCCGGCCAGCTTCACGGTCAGCGTGGCGCCACAGTTCGGGCAGGCAAACTGCCGGCCCTTTTCGTCCTTGGCCGATTCGTCTTTCAGACCCGTGAGCTTCAGATCCTCCAGCAGCACCGACTTGCCCAAACTCACGCTGGGCGGCTGGCTGCTGTAGTCCACACTGAGCACCTCGCCCACGCCCTTGGCATCCACCGCCTGGCTACGCAGCTCCACCATCGCAAAGCTGGCACCCAGCGCGGGCAGGCGCGGCAGCTCGCCCTGCGCAGAAATCAGCGCAACCGATTGGTTGGACGCGACGGTGAACGACTTGCCGTTGATGGCCGTGGTGGCACCGACGCGGAAGCGCTCGGCCGGCGGCATTTCGCGCTGCACGGCCTGCGCGGTGGTGAACACATAGGCACCGTTGTCTTCGCTGAGGTAGGCGCTGCTGCCGTCGCCCAGCACCGCATGCCACTCGGTCCAGGTGCCTTCGCGGTATTTGTATTGCAGCCGACCCAGCAGCGTGAAGCTCTGGCCATTCCAGGTGCCACTGGCTTGTAGCTGCAGCAGGCTGTGGTCGTCAAACAGCTCGGCCATCTTGCCGATGCGTTGCAGCACATCACCATTGCGCACCACGGTGCTCTGGCAAAACGCGCAGACGGCGTGTGTGCTCTGCGCACTCAGAAAGCTGACAGGCGCACCACAGCCCGGGCACGGGGCCCGGTAGGCGCGTTGGGCAGCAACAGTCTCGTTAGCCAAGGAGGGCGGAGCGGTAGAGGGTTATGCGGAGGTAAAGCAGGAGCCCGAAGGGCGGGGGACACGTAGCAGAACCCTCTGCCGCTCCACCCGCCTCGTCAACGACTAGACCAGCTTCTTCAGCAGTTCCGCCTTCTTGGCGTCAAACTCTTCCTGGGTCAGGATGCCCTTGGATTTCAGATCGCCAAGTTTTTCCAGCGTAGCCATCACGTCCTCAGGCTTCACGCCCGCAGCCTGGGCCACGGCCGCCGCCGCAGGTGCCGCGTTACCTTGCAGGCCAGCGGCCAGGTTCTGCGCCAACACCTGGCCCAGCGCCACACCGGCACCCAAGCCCATGGCGTCACCCGCAATACCGCCACCAGAGCTCGCACCTTCGGCAAACTTCGGAATCGCCTGCGCGGTCTGGTACTGCATGAACTTGCCCATGTCGTTGCCGACCATACCCATACCGATTTTCTGGTCCAGGATTTTCTGCAACTCTTCGGGCAACGAGACGTTCTGCACCGTCATGCCTTCGAGCTTCAAGCCAATCTTCTCGAACTCGGGCGCCAGCTGGCGCACCAGCGCCTGCGCAAAACTCAGCTGATTCGCCGCCAAGTCCAAGAAGGCGATACCACTGCTGGCCACCGCGTTGCTGATGTTCTGCAACACCAGGCCACGCAATTGGCCGTCAATATCGGCCGTGGTGTAACTCTCGCGCGTGCCCGAGATTTCGGTGTGGAAGAGCTTGGGGTCGGCAATGCGGAAGTTGTAGTTACCAAAAGCGCGCAGGCGCACGGCGCCAAAGTCGGCATCGCGGATGGTGATGGGCTGGGGCGTACCCCACTTCTGGTCGATCTGCTGGCGCGTGCTGAAGAAGTACACATCGCTCTTGAAGGGGGACTCGAACAGCTTGTCCCAGTTCTTCAGGTAGGTCAGCACCGGCAGGGTTTGCGTGGTTAGCGTGTGGGTGCCGGGGCCAAACACATCGGCCACCTTGCCCTCGTTCACAAACACCGCCAGCTGCGACTCGCGCACAACCAGCGTGCCGCCGTTCTGGATTTCCATTCCCGCCATGGGGAAGCGCCAGGCCAGCGTGCCATCGTCCTCTTCAGTCCATTGAATGACGTCAATAAACTGTTTCTTGATGAAGTCCATCAGTCCCATGGTGCCCTCCTGAATATGTGTGGGGAAGATGATAGCCGCAGGCCGTGGCACTGGGCTATGCTCTGCGCCCATGTCTTCCCTGTCCACCGCCATCGTGCTGGCCGCCGGCCGCGGCGAGCGCATGCGCCCGCTGACCGATACGTGCCCCAAACCCTTGCTCGCTGTGCAAGGCAAACCCCTGATGCAGTACCACCTGGAGGCGCTGGCCCTCGGGGGTTTTGACCGGGCCGTGGTGAACACCGCCTGGCTGGGCGAGCAGATCGAGGCCCGGTTTGGGCATCAAATTGGCATGCAGCCTTCGTCCATACTGCGCGAGCAGCTATTAAAAACAGAGCGCCCCTCTGACTCTTTGGCATTGCACTACTCACACGAAGGGCGCGACTTTGGCGGCGCGCTGGAGACGGCGGGCGGCATTGCGCGCGCGCTGCCGCAGTTGGCGCCCGTGTTCTGGTCCATGGCCGGCGATGTGTATGCGCCCGACTTTGTGTTCACCCAGGCTGCGGTAGACCGCTTTGCTGCCAGCGGCAAGCTGGCCCACCTGTGGCTGGTGCCCAACCCGGCGCACCACCGCAAGGGCGACTTTGGGCTGGAACAGGTGGACGCCCACGGCGTGGGCCTGTGCACCGACCCAGCGGCCGACAGCACCGCGCCGCGCTACACCTACAGCACCTTCGCGCTGTTCCGTCACGCCCTGTTTGCCGCGCCATGGTGCGACATTCCTGCAGGCAACCCGCAAGGCATCAAGGCGCCGCTGGCGCCGCTGCTGCGCAAAGCCATGGCGCAAGCACAGGTGAGCGCCGAGATTTACACTGGTCGCTGGACCGATGTCGGCACGCCCGAGCGGCTGGCAGAACTCAACACCTGACACCATGACACACCCACTGACTGCAGACTACGCCGCCCGCCGCGCCACGCTGGCCGCCCGCATTGGCAAACACGGCGTGGCCGTGTTGCCCACCGCCCCAGAGCAGCAGCGCAACCGCGACAGCGACTTCCTGTTCCGCTTTGACAGTTATTTCCACTACCTGAGCGGTTTTGCCGAACCCAAGGCCTGGCTGGTTATCACCGGTGACGGCAAGACCACGTTGTTTTGCCAGCCCAAGGATTTGGAGCGCGAAATCTGGGACGGCTTTCGCGTCGGCCCCGATGCCGCGCCGGAACTGTTGGGCGTGGACGCTGCCTACTCGGTGGACGAGTTGGACCAGCGCATGCCGGCATTGCTGGACGGAGCCGATGCCGTTTGGTATCCCTTTGCCACGCACAAGGGCCTGGAAACCCGGGTGGACGGCTGGCTCAGCGGCCTGCGCGCCCGCGTGCGCTTTGGTGCGCTGACGCCCGAGCAGACGCGCGACCTCTGCGGCCCGCTGGACGAAATGCGCCTGATCAAGGATGCCTACGAGCAGGACACCATGCGCCGCGCCGCGCAAATCAGCGCGGGCGCCCACATCCGCGCCATGCAGCTGTCCGCCCGCATGCTGCGCGAAGGCAAAGACGTGCGCGAATACCACCTGGACGCCGAGCTGCTGCACGAATTCCGCCAGCTGGGTTCACAGTACCCAGCCTATGGCTCCATCGTCGCCGCAGGTGCCAACGCCTGTGTGCTGCACTACCGGGCCGACGCGGGCGCAGTGCGCAATGGCGAGCTGGTGCTAATTGACGCGGGCTGCGAGCTGGACGGCTACGCCAGCGACATCACGCGCACCTTCCCGGCCAACGGCACCTTCAGCGGCCCGCAGCGTGCGCTGTATGACCTGGTGCTGGCATCACAAATTGCCGCGGTGAATGCGACCAAGGCCGGCGCCCGTTTTACCGACCCGCATGAGGCCACCGTGAAGGTGCTGGCGCAGGGCATGCTGGACCTGGGCCTGCTGGACAAACACAAGGTGGGCAGCTTGGACGATGTGATCGAGAGCCGCGCCTACTTCCAGTTTTATATGCACCGCACCGGCCACTGGCTGGGCATGGATGTGCACGACTGCGGCAGCTACACCGAACCCAGTGAGCTGGGCCAGGGCAGTGTGCGCAAGGACGCCCTGACGGGTGCAGAGATTGTGAACCGCCCGGCGCGCATTCTGCGCAGCGGCATGGTGCTGACGATTGAGCCCGGCATCTATGTGCGCCCGGCGGACGGTGTGCCGGAGCAGTTCCACAACATCGGCATCCGCATCGAAGACGACGCCATCGTCACCGACACCGGCTGCGAACTCATCAGCCGCGGTGTGCCGGTGGAGCCGGACGCGATTGAAGCACTGATGCGCGGCTGACATGGCGACCCCTGCCCGCATCACCAGCAAGGACAGCAGCCGCATTCCGCAGCGGGCGGCGCTGGCCTTGCGGCTGGAGCGGGGGCCGCTGACCGTGTCGCTGCGGCGCAATGCGGTGAAGGCCTTTGTGATTGCCAAGAGTCCGCACGTGGTGATTGGCGTGGTGCGTTGGGGCCAGGAGTACGGGCTGCTGGCGATCTCCCCCGCGGGCGACTACCTGCGCGTGAATGGCTCGTATGAAGAGCTGCTGGACACGCCCGAAGTGCGGGCCGCCATCGTGAAGGTGTTCATGAGCGGTGAGCTCCCCCCGGGCCGCTCCCGCGGGGACGGCCCACCCGTCTGGGGCATGGAGTTTCTGGACGGCGCTTTGCGCCAGACACCGCGCTGAGGGCTACTGCGCCGGGGTGTCTCCGGCTTCGGCAGCACGTTGCACCTCTTCCCAGTGGCGCTTGGGCAAGTGGCCCAGCAGGCGCTCCATCACAGTGTCCACCACCGCATCATTGATCTCGTGACCCAGGAACGGGATCACATCGGCCGTCACGTCTGCGCCCAGGCTGATCAGGTGCTCGGCACCGGTCACGGTGTAGCCGTAGTGAATAACAGCATCACTCTTGCCGTGCACCATGTGGAGGGTGGTGTGTGGGTGGGGCGCCTGCGGCAGCGCCGCAAAACGGCCCGACAGAGCCACCACACGACCGGCCAGGTGCTGGGGCAATTGTGTAGCCTCCAGGGACATGATGGCGCCCTGCGAAAACCCGATCAACGCGGTGGCCTCGGGCCCCACACCACTTTGGCGCTGCCAGTCGTGCACCATGGCCACAAAGGCGGGCATGGCCTCGGCCACGCGCGCGGGCCGGTCTTCTTCGGTGATGCCGCGCACCGAGAACCATTGGTAACCCTGGCCCAGGTCCGACGCATGCGGCGCTTGCACACTGACCACCAGAGCGTCGGGAAACGCCTGCGCTAGGCGCTGCCCCAAGGGCACCAGCCCTTGCGGGGTAGCGCCCACGCCATGTTGCAACAGCATGAGCTGCTTAGCCGGGCCTGTGGGCCGTTGAACGACGATAGCGTCAGACATAGGCTTTCTCCTCCAAACGCTGGGCGTGGCCCAAGGTCAGCCGCGCCAGCAGCAGGGCTACGACGGCAGAACCCGCAATGCCGGCCACCATGGGTCGTGCACTGCCGTCCACAAACAGACCGGTCAACGCCATGACCACGGCACCGGTGACAAACTGCAGCGTGCCCATCAGGGCCGAGGCCGTGCCGGCGATGGAGCCATGCTCCTCCAGCGCCAGCACCGCCGTGGTGGGCACCACCAGGCCCAAAAAGCCATAACCCACAAACAGCACACCAATCATCACGTCCAAGCGGTCCACACCGGCCAGGTTAATGGCCAGCAGCAGGGTCATCATGGCGGCGTAACCCACCACCGCAAACTTGACTAGGCGCACCAGGCCAAAACGCGCACTGAGCTTGCCGGTGAACTGGGAAATGCCGATGAACGAGGCCGCATTGGCCGCAAACGCCAGGCTGTACTGGCGCGGCGTCAGGCCGTAGTGGTCAATCAGCACAAAGGACGAATTGGCCAGGTAGGCAAAGAAGCTGGAGATGCCGAAGGCGCCGATGAACACCAACCCCAAAAAGTGCTTGTCGCGCAGCAACACGCCATACGCGGCCAGGGCGCTGCCCACGCTGCTATTGACGCGCTCCTCGGCGGGGCGGGTCTCGGGCAGGCTGGTGGCCAGCAACACTATGCCCAACACAGCGGCCACCGTCACCGCCCAAAACACGCTGCGCCAGCCCACGATTTCGATCAGCACGCTGCCCGCAAGCGGCGCCAGAATGGGCGACACGCTGAACACCAGCATCAGCAGCGACATCAGGCGCGCGGCATCGTGGCCGGTGTGCAGATCACGCACCACGGCACGCGGCACCACCATGCCGGCACAAGCACCCAGCCCCTGAATAAAGCGCAGCACCACCAGGGTTTCAATGTCCGGTGCCAAAGCACAACCCACACTGGCCACGGCAAACAACACCAAGCCAAAATACAGTGGCGGCTTGCGACCCACCATGTCAGACACCGGGCCGTAAATGATCTGGCCAATCCCCAAGGCGATGAAAAAAGCCATTAGACTGGCCTGCACCGCCCCCATGGAGGCACCCAGGTTCTGCCCAATGGAGGGCAGGGCGGGAAGGTACATGTCGATAGCGAACGGACCGATGGCCGATAACAGGCCGAGCACCAGTGCGGTGCCAAAAAACGAAGATTTCATGGTTCGGAGAATACCCCTCCCCCTCCAACCTGTGGGGGCATGGGGATACTTGGGGATTCGCGCCAGAACGTCCATTCGGCCGCCTGAGGCTTGGGCTTTAATACGGCACTGAGCCCTTCACCGCAAAACCCCATGACCGACACTTCTCCCTCCTCCGCTCCCCTCCTCATCATTGGCGCAGGCCTGGCCGGCTGGACCACCGTACGTGAGTTCCGCAAACTCGACACCAGCACCCCCATCGTGCTGGTCACCGCGGACAGCGGCGACTTTTACGCCAAACCCACACTCTCCAACGCCTATGCGCAAAAACGCACACCGGCACAGCTGGTTACCACGCCGGCCGTCAAGATGGCCGAGACGCTGAACGTCACGCTGCTGGCGCACCACCACGTGCAATCCCTGGACACCGCGGCACACAACGCAGTGGTGACGCACAACGCCCAGACGCACACCCTGCACTACAGCCGCCTGGTGCTGGCCACGGGCGCCCAGCCCATCCGCATTCCCGTGGGCGGCACGGCGGCAGACCAGGTCAAGTCCATCAACAACCTGGACGACTTTGGCACCTTCCACCAGGCCCTTGGCTTGGACCCCAGCGCCGCGGAACCCGCAGCGCCCAAGACCGTGCTCATCATGGGTG
Source organism: Rhodoferax sp. TS-BS-61-7 (assembly GCF_002943465.1). Lineage (GTDB taxonomy): Bacteria > Pseudomonadota > Gammaproteobacteria > Burkholderiales > Burkholderiaceae_C > Allorhodoferax. The sequence goes on along the minus strand of NZ_PTQY01000001.1, from coordinate 1,209,784 downwards.
CGGGCCTGATTGGCTGTGAGTTTGCCAACGACCTGGTGCTCGCTGGCGCCACCGTGCATGTGGTGGACCCGTCTCCTCGCCCGCTGGCATTGCTGCTACCCGCAGAGGCTGGAGAGCAATTGCAGGCGGCCTTGCAAGCGCTGGGTGTGGTCTGGCACTTGGAGACCACAGTGACCGCGGTAGACAGCGCAGACGGTGGCCTACGGGTCCAACTGGCCGACGGTAACAGCGTCGCAGCAGACCTAGTGCTTAGCGCTGTTGGCCTGCGTGCCGACACCACACTGGCCGCAGCCGCAGGCCTAGTCTGCGAGCGCGGCATTGTGGTGGACGACATGCTGCAAACCTCCGCTACCGACGTCTACGCCCTGGGGGATTGTTCGCAGTACGCATCGGCCGGGCAACGCACCCTGCCGTATGTGATGCCCATCATGAACGCGGCCCGGGCCTTGGCGGCCACGTTGGCGGGCACGCCCACAGCGCTGGTGTTTCCGCTGATGCCCGTGAGCATCAAGACCCCGGCGCTGCCCATCGTGGTGGCTGCCGCGCACCCGGCGCTGGCAGGCACCTGGAAGGCCGGCGATGGCGACGGCATCTGGCAGTTCACCGACAGCGACGGCGCCCAACGCGGCTTTGTGCTGACCGGCAAAAGCACAGCCCGCCGCATGGAACAAAGCAAGGCCACTCAGCCCTGAATAACCCCATTCTTTATTCGCATAAAGTTCACCCGCTCTGCGGCTGAGCTTTAGAGAGCCAGGTCTACAATCCACCACCCATGACCGCACCGAGGGGTCTGCAACTGTGTCAGAACCCCTCGCCCAGAGGATCCTCAATGCCCCAGCAACCCGCACCTCTCGTTCCGCACCCACCGGTGTCCAACTCGGCCGAAAAGAAGGCCCAGCTGCGCCAAGCAGCGCTGGAGTACCACGAGTTTCCCACCCCCGGCAAAGTGGCCATCTGCGCGACCAAGCAGCTGATCAACCAGCATGATTTGGCGCTGGCCTACTCGCCCGGCGTGGCAGCACCCTGCGAAGAAATCGTCAAGGACCCCAACAACGCCTTCAAGTACACCAGCCGGGGCAATCTGGTGGCTGTCATCACCAACGGCACTGCGGTGCTGGGCCTGGGTGACATCGGCCCGCTGGCTTCCAAGCCAGTGATGGAAGGCAAGGGCGTGCTGTTCAAGAAGTTCGCCGGCATTGATGTGTTTGACATCGAAATCGACGAGAAAAACGACCTCGACAAACTGGTCGACATCATTGCGTCGCTGGAACCTACCTTTGGCGGTATCAACCTCGAGGACATCAAGGCACCTGACTGCTTCTACGTCGAGCGCAAGCTGCGCGAGCGCATGAAGATCCCGGTGTTCCACGATGACCAGCATGGCACCGCCATCTGCGTGGGCGCCGCCATCTTGAATGGTCTGAAGATCGCCGGCAAAGATCCTAAAAAGGTGAAGCTGGTGACCTCCGGCGCCGGTGCCGCCGCGCTGGCTTGCCTGGGTTTGCTGGTCAAGCTGGGGATTCCGCGTGAAAACATCTATGTGACCGACCTGGCGGGTGTGGTTTACGCAGGCCGCACCGAGCTGATGGACGAGGACAAAATTCAATTCGCCCAGAAGACCGATGCACGCACGCTGCGCGAGGTGATCGTGGGCGCCGACATTTTCCTGGGTCTGTCCGCCGGCGGCGTGCTCAAGCCCGACATGGTGGCCTCCATGGCGGCCAAGCCGCTGATCTTCGCGCTGGCCAACCCCACGCCCGAAATCCTGCCGGAAGAAGTGAAAGCGGTGCGCGACGACGCCATCATGGCCACCGGCCGCACCGACTACCCCAACCAGGTCAACAACGTCCTGTGTTTCCCCTACATCTTCCGCGGTGCGCTGGATGCGGGTGCCTCCACCATCACGCTGGAAATGGAAATTGCCGCGGTGCACGCGATTGCCGAGCTCGCCCAGGCCGAGCAGAGCGAAGTAGTGGCTGCCGCCTATGTGGGCGAGCAACTGGCTTTTGGTCCCGAATACCTGATCCCCAAGCCGTTTGACCCGCGCCTGATGATGAAGATCGCGCCGGCCGTGGCCCAGGCCGCCGCCGACAGTGGCGTGGCCCTGCGCCCCATCACCGACATGGACGCCTACCGCGAGCGCTTGCAAAGTTTTGTTTACGCCTCCGGCACCACCATGAAGCCCATCTTCACGGCGGCCAAGAAGGCACTCAAGAAGCGTGTGGCCTATGCGGAAGGCGAAGACGAGCGCGTACTGCGTGCCGCCCAGATTGTGGTGGACGAGGGCTTGGCCCTACCCACCCTGATCGGCCGCCCCAAAGTGATTGCCGAGCGGGTCGAGAAATTTGGCCTGCGCCTGAAAGAAGGCGTGGACTACAACGTGGTCAACGTGGAACAGGACCACCGCTACCGCGACTTCTGGCAGACCTACCACCGCATGACCGAACGCAAGGGCATCACGGTGCAGGTCGCCAAGATCGAGATGCGCCGCCGCCTGACCCTGATTGGCTCCATGCTGCTGCACAAGGGTGATGTGGACGGCCTGATCTGCGGCACCTGGGGCACCACGGCACTGCACCTGCATTACATCGACCAGGTGATTGGTAAGCGCCACGGCGGCAGCCCCAGCACCCCGCAAGACGTGCAGATCTACGCCTGCATGAACGGCTTGATGCTGCCGGGCCGCCAGGTCTTCCTGGTGGATACCCACGTCAATTACGACCCCACTGCCGAAGAGCTGTGCGAGATCACGGTGATGGCGGCCGAAGAAATGATGCGTTTTGGCTTCAAGCCCAAGGCAGCACTGCTCTCCCACTCCAACTTTGGCAGCAGCAACGAACCCAGCGCCATCAAGATGCGCAAGACCCTGGCCCTGCTGCAACAACAGGCGCCGTGGCTGGAAGTGGACGGCGAAATGCACGGCGACGTGGCACTGGACGGTGCAGCCCGCAAGGCCTTGATGCCCAACAGCACCCTGCAAGGGGACGCCAATCTGCTGGTACTGCCCAACATCGACGCCGCCAATATTGCCTACAACCTGCTCAAAACCGCGGCCGGTGGCAACATCGCCATTGGCCCGGTGCTGCTGGGTGCGGCCAAGCCGGTGCATGTGCTGACCGCGAGCACCACAGTACGCCGCATTGTGAATATGACAGCGTTGACAGTGGCGGACGCCAACGCCACCCGCTGAAGCTTTTCCTTACAGTTAGCGCCCACTTAGGGCGCTAAAAACCCTGCAGGCCTTGCTTATTTCTTGAGCAAGGCCTTGCTTTTTTGTGCCGGATACGCGACACTACGCGCTTGCTTTTTCGGGTTTACCCGCAGTAGACACACAAGGATTCAGGGTGCGCAAGGGTGTTTCCAAGTTAGTACTCACTGGCTTGTTTTTGAGTGCGGCACTTGTTGTCGGCTCCCTCTCTGCCAAAGATACGCGGCCGTTGCCGCCCGGTACCGATGTTGCACTGGGTAGTCTGTCAGTCCAAGCCCAAACCACCTACGCGCTGGTCCGGCAAGGCGGCCCCTTCCCCTACGCCAAAGACGGCGTGGTCTTCGGTAACAGGGAGCGCTTGCTGCCTCTGAACACCCGTGGTTATTACCGCGAGTACACCGTCAAAACCCCGGGGGCCCAAACCCGCGGCGCACGCCGATTGGTGTGCGGTGGCCCGGCCACGGTACCGGATGCCTGTTACTACACGGCCGATCACTATGCGAGTTTTCGCAAGATCGTGCCTTGAATTGAATTTTGTACTTTGAGAAAGAGAATCGGGGATGGATATGCCACTTCGAACTGTCAGAACGAACATCGTTCAATCGATCCGCGCCTTCCGGGTGTCGGATCTGCAGGAAGCCGCACAAGGCTTGGGACACCACTTTCTGTACGCCAACCTGGCCAATGCCCAGACCAAGCAGGATGTGCTGGACATGATCGGCCAACAGTTCATGCTGCCCACCACGGTCAGCAAGAACTTTGACGCGCTCTACGACAGCATGACCGACCCGGTGCACAAGTCGGGCCCACAGCCTGGTTTTATCGCCGTGCTGGAGCACATTCCTGCAAACGTGAAGTTTGACAAGGAAGCGCGCGAGCAACTGCTGGACATCTTCCGCGACACCGCCGACTACTGGGGAGACCGGAAGATACCGTTCCGATGCTTCTATTCTTTTCTGTAGCCCGTTCTGCACACACCAGCCAAGCAGAACGGGCGAACGAGGCAAGCAGCGAAGCTGCACCCACCGAAGTAGTGGGCGTGGAGTTGGGCGTCGAAGCCGGCGAAAAAATGCCGACCGACAAATTGTTGGACGTCTCTCCCCTGGCGCTGCGCATGAGCAGCCCCTTCAACGCTGGGTACTGGCTGGCTGCAGCCTAAGCACCTAGCGTCCCCCGCGCGGAGCCAGTTTGGCTCCGCAGAAAAGCCTGTCCCTGTGACAGGCTTTTCTATTTTTAGCGCTGTACTATTGCGCCAAACACATAGACACTCGTTGGCATGGGCATCCTGGCAAGGTTTCTCCCCAAGGCGCTCAGGCGCCGGATTCTGAACGCACTTTCGGACGGAGAGGACACCTTCTCGCGGGTCTTCAACACCAGCGCCGACTGGATTGTCATCACCCGCCTGAGCGACAGCACCATCGCCAAGGCCAACTCCGGTTTTGAGACCATCAGCGGCTACCGACGCGAAGAAGTCCTGGGGCGGCGCATGCTGGACTTCAATGTGTGGGCCCACCCCGAACAGCGGGTCGCCCTGGTCGCAGAAATGATGCGTGCCGGGTCGGTTCGCAACCACCTGGTGACCCTGCGCCGACGTGATGGTGCGCTGCGGGACTGTGTGGTCAACTGCGCCCTGATTGCACTGGACGGGCCGGAACACTCACACGCCGTCTGGATTGCCCGCGACGTGACCGAACACAACATCGTGCACGAGCAGTTCAAGGCCGCGTTCCAGCTCACACCGGATTTCATGTCCATTTCCCGCGTGACTGACGGACGTTATGTAGAAGTAAACGCAGCCTTTGAGCGCATCACCGGCATCGCACGGGCAGAGGCGCTAGGCAAAACATCCACCGAGCTGCGCATCTGGGCCGAACCGGAGAAACGCCCCAGCCTGATTACGCTGCTGGAAACAGAGGGCGCCGTGAACGACTTCCCCATGGCCCTGAACGCCAAGGGCCAGGTACGCGAGGCACTGCTCAATGCTGTGGTCTTCGAGTCGCGCGGCGAACGTTACATCATTGCCCTGCTGCGCGATGTGACTGACGAACGCAAGGCCGCCCGCGCTCTGCAGGAAAGCGAATCCCGCTTTGTCCGCCTGTTCGACCAATCCCCGCTGCCCATGTGTTATTCCAGCGACGAAAACCAATACCAGACCACCCAGTGGAACCTGGCCTGGTTCGATGCTTTTGGTTTTGACCCGGTCGAGGACCAGGGCAAATCGGGCCTTACGCTGAATGTGTGGGTGGACCCCGAGGAACGCACGCGCCTGCTGCGCATGACGGCGGAGGGCACCGCCTTCACCGACGTGGAGGTGCAAATGCGCCGCCGCAACGGGGAGTTGCGCTGGATCTCGCTGTCGACCCGGCTGTTTGACGAAATGAACCGCACCATGGTGCTGTTCACCTACTTTGACATCACCGAGCGCAAGCACGCCCAGGAGGGCATTCTGGAGCTCAATGCCCAGTTGGAGGCCCGTGTTGCGCGGCGCACCGCGGAACTGCAGGGTGCCAATGCGGAGCTCTCACAGGCCCTGTCTACGCTGCAAATTGCACAGGACCAACTGGTGCAGAGCGAGAAACTGGCCGCGCTGGGCTCCCTGGTGGCCGGTGTGGCCCACGAGCTCAACACCCCGATCGGCAATGGCCTGACGGTGGCCAGCACGCTGGAGCACCGCATCGAGAGTTTTCAGGGCTTGGTCCACAGCGGGCTGCGCAAGTCCGACCTGCAAACCCTGCTGACCGACATGCAACTGGCTTCCGAAATCCTGGTGCGCAACTTGGGACGGGCTGCGGCCTTGGTAGCCAGTTTCAAGCAGGTGGCGGTGGACCAGACCAGCTCACAACGGCGCAAGTTTGACCTGGGCGCGGTGGTCGCAGAAATCCTGGTCACCCTGAACCCTGCGCTGCGCAAGACGGCGTGCAACGTTCACACACACATCGAGGAGGGGCTGACCATGGACAGCTACCCCGGCCCGCTGGGTCAAGTGTTGACCAACTTGATCAACAACGCGGTGCTGCACGGTTTTGAACCCGGCGAAGAAGGCATGGTGGAAGTACAAGCCTGGGCGCCGGATGGCAAACAGGTGGTGATTGAGGTGCGGGACAGTGGCCGCGGCATCGTGCCCGAGAATCTGCACCGCGTGTTTGACCCCTTCTTCACCACCCGGCTGGGCCAGGGTGGATCGGGGCTGGGCCTGCACATCGTGCACAACCTGGTGCACAGCGTGTTGGGCGGGCGTATTGAAGTCCACAGCCGCCTTGGCGCGGGTGCAAGCTTCAGCATCACCCTGCCCATGACGGCGCCGGAGCGTGTTGAGGGCGCCACCGCCATGCCCATCAGCGACGGCTGACGCGCACCACCGGGTCTGTCAGGCGACAGGGTGCAACTGCTGAACCAGGTCCAGGTAGTCCTGCACCGGCACCTCTTGGGCACGGCGCTGCACATCGAAGGTCCCCACAAAGCCTTTTTCCTCCAACCAGCGGCCCAGGGTGTGGCGCAACAGCTTGCGGCGCTGGCTGAACGCCACCTGCACCATCTCGGAAAAGAGCTTCTGGTCAATCGCCGGTGGCTGCGCCAATGGCACCATGCGCACCACCGCACTGTCCACCCGCGGCGGTGGATCGAAGCTCTCCGGCGGCACAAACAGCACGTCTTCCATGGCGTAACGCCATTGCAGCATCACGCTCAGGCGGCTGAAATCCGAAGAATCTGCCGGTGCGACCATGCGGTCAATCACCTCCTTTTGCAGCATGAAGTGCTGGTCTTCGATGCAGTCCACATGGTCCAGCAGGTGGAACAGGATGGGGGTGGAGATGTTGTACGGCAGATTGCCCACCACGCGCAGCTTGGGCCGGGCCGTGATCTCAGAATTTGCTATCGTTTTAGTAGCTGCTTGCGCAATATCTATAAGGCTAAAGTCCACATTGAGCACATCAGACTCAATGACCGTCAGTTGGTCGTGGCTACGCAGGCGTTTGGCCAGGTCGCGGTCTAGCTCGATCACTGTGAGGTGGCCCAGGCGTTCCACCAGCGGCTGGGTCAGCGCCGCCAAGCCGGGACCAATCTCCACCATGGGCTGGCCCGGCTGTGGATGGATGGCATCCACGATGGCATCGATGATGCCGCGGTCAGACAGGAAGTGCTGTCCAAAGCGTTTGCGGGCGATGTGTTTGGTCATAGCCATCCTGGCTTGAGCGCTGCCGGGCCGCCCCAAGGCGCGAAGGCCCCCCCGGGGGGCAGCGAACGACACGAAGTGCGGAGCGTGGGGGCCATCATTGGGGTGGTTCGCGCATTTCCACGTAGGCGCGGCCACGCACGTCTTGCGCCCAGTTGCGGTAGGCCTCGTCATAACGACTGCGGCGCAACTGGTTGCGCACCGACTCGCGCACCTGCTGCGGGCTCAGCTCTGCGCGACGGCGTTCCGTGAGCTGGATCAGGTGCACACCAAAACGCGACACGACGGGCTGGCTGATTTCGTTTTCCTTGAGTCCGTTCATGGCCTCTTCAAACTCCGGCACAAACATGCCTGGGTTGGCCCAGCCCAAGTCACCACCCTGCTCGGCCGAGGTGTCTTGCGACAAGCTGCGCGCTGCCGAGGCAAAGTCGGTCTTGCCGCTCACAATGCGCTGGCGGGCATCGGCCAGCTTGGCAACGGCCTGGGCCTGCGATAGCTGGGGGCTGCTACGCAGCAGGATGTGACGCGCACGGCTCTGGACCACGGTTTGCACCAGGCGTGTGGGCGCGCGTTTCTCAATCACCTTGAGAATGTGAAACCCTGCACCGGAGCGCACGATCTCGGACACCTCACCGACCTTCAGGGCCTGGGTCGCCTCGACAAACAAAAGTGGGTAACGGTCGGCACGGCGCAGGCCCAGCTGCCCTCCGTTGTTGCGGTCAGCCGCCGAGGCCTCTTTCACCAAGCGGTCAAAGTCTTCACCGGCACGGATGCGATCCAGCAGGCGCTTGGCTTGCACAAAGATGGCTGCGGCCTGCTCGGCTGAGGCTTTCTCGGGCACGGCCACCAGGATCTGGGCCAGGTTGATGTCGAAGGTCAGCGGGTCGGTGTTGGCCGCCTGCTGGGCTTGCATGGCGCGCTCCACATCCACGTCGGACACCTTGATGGTGGACTCCACATCACGCTCATGCAAGCGGTTCAGCGTCAGTTGGTCACGCAGCCCACTGCGGAAGGTGGCAACACTCACGCCGTCTTTGGCCAGGCGCTGGTGCAGGCCGGCAACGTCCACCTCATTTTGGGTGGCCACGGCTTGCTCGGCACGGTCAATGGCAGGGGCATCAATACGGATGCCGGTCTCACGGGCCAGCTGCAGCTGGGCGCGGTCGCTGATCATGCGCTCCAGCACCAGACGGCGCAGCTCGGCAGCCGGGGGCGTTGCCTGGCCCTGCTGCGCGATTTGTTGCGCGACCCGTTTGATGTCACGCTCCAGCTCCTGGTGCGTGATGGGCTCGGAATTCACCAGCGCCACGATGTAATCCAGCGACTGGCTGGTTTGCGCGTGTAACGATGGCAGCGCCAGACCGCAGACACAGGCAAGGGCCGCGGCCCACATGCGTAATTTCATGGTTCTCAATCGTAGTTACTGAAGCGGCTGTTGGAGCCGCCGGCGTCACGCAAGTTCTGGTAGCGTGAGATATTGGATTTCAGGCTCTGCAGCGGGCTCACACCCAGGCGGGTGAAACCCACAAACTCCAGCTCAAATTTGATGCTCTCGGTGGCCGAGGAGGTACTGGTCTGCACCCGGCCCACCACCACCCGCGCCAGCCAGCAGCCCGCATCGTACTCGACGCCCAAAAGCGTGTCGACCAGCCGGCGTTCGTTCATGCTGTAGTTCATGCGTCCCACAGCGTAGTAGCGGCCTTCGCCCTGGCCGCGGCCTGCCCCCAGGTCCTGGCCGCGGTCGCCCCAGAGGTCGTTGAGGGGCCACTGCCAGCTCACATCCACCTGTTCACTCACGTCGCGCTGGAAACGGTAGGCCGCATTCAGCACCCGGTAGCTGCTCGGGCTGTAACGTGCTCCGACGGTGGAGCGCACCGATCTGTCGGTACGCGCGTTGTACTGCACCGTCGAGTCCAGCGCCCAGCGCTCATTCAGATTCACCCCGGCCCCCAAAAGCACATCACTAAAGCCCGCACGGGCCGGTTCTGTGGTGGGGGTGAGGGTCACCAGCTGGTCTTCAAACCGGAACCGTTGTGCGATGCCAAAACGCGCCAACTGCGCGCCCGTGCTGGCGTCCAGGAACCGTGTCGTCAGCCCGAAGGTGAGCAGGTTGTTGTCCGAAATTTTGTCGTGCCCGCCATAGGCGTTCTCGGTGAAGATGGTGGCGAAGTTGAAGTCGTTGGCGCCGGTGTCGTAATTGGGCAGCAAGCTCTGGTTGCGGTAGGGGGTGCGCACATAAAACAGGCGTGGCTCCAGGGTCTGCACCATGTTTTGGCCCCAGTAGCTGGTGTCACGCTCAAACACCAGACCCGCATCCAGACTGAAGGTGGGCACGGTGCTGTCGGCCGAGCGGGTGCCGTCGGCCAACATGGCATCAAACTGGTAGGCCGCCGTGTGCAGCTGCAACTTGGGCACCACAAAACCGGCCGAGCCCAGCCAGGGGTAGCTGACCTGGGCCAGTCCAACCACACGTTGCGCGTTGGGTTGCAGCGTCAGTGTGCGGTCCGCCTCAAACTGCGTGAAGTCACCCTGCAAGGACCAATCGAATCCATGGTCATTGGTCTGCGTGTAACTGGCCACCAACTGGGGCACGCGGTCGTAGGGCGGAACAATCGGAGCCGTAGGGTCCTGCAAGGTCTGCCACTTCAGCACGCTGGCACTCAGGCTGTAGGGGCCCTGCGACCAGCTCACGGACCCATTGCTGGGCAACAGGCGCTGCGTCAGCGTGCCGTTGGAGGAACCCGTGAAGTCGCGCCAGTAGTTGTCGTCACTCACCCGGTTCACATTCAGCAGGTAAGTCACCGATCCCACCTCAGGCCAGCCGGTGTCCCAGGTGCCGGTCTGGTTGACCGATGCACCCCAGCGGTCGGCACTGCGCAGCTTGTCGCTGGGCATGTAATTGGCGCGCAACACGCCCGCGTAGGTGGGTTCGAGGTAACGGAATTCGCCGCCCAGATCGACGCCCCGCGCCGTCATCAGCGTGGGCGTGATGGTCGCGTCGCGGTTGGGGGCAATGTTCCAGTAATACGGCACGCTGAGCTGCGTTCCGTTCACGCTGTCCGCGCCAATGGTGGGCGGCAGCACGCCGGACTTGCGTTTGTCGCTCAGCGGAAAACTGATCGCCGGCACCGGCAGGATGGGCACGTCCTTGAAGCTCAGGTAGCCCCCGTGGGCAATGCCCACGTCCTCACCACTGTCAAACTCGATGTTCGCCGCCTTCAGCACCCAATCGGGCATCCAGCCCGGGCCGGGCTTGCGCCGGCAGGTGGTGTAGGTGGCGTTGTGGACCACGGTGGTGTTGGCGTCCACAAAGTCGGCACGGCTGGCCTCGCCATGGGCATCACCCTGCAGAAACTGGTAACGCGGCTCCACAAAAAAGCCCTCAAAGGTCTCCACCTGGAGCTCCAACAGCGGGCCTTCAAACACATTGCCACCGCGGTTGATGCGCACATTGCCGCTCGCCTTGGCGCGGTCGGTGGCCGCGTTGTACTCCAGCCGGTCCGCCTTGATAACGGTGCCGGGCTTGCGCAATTCCGCCTGGCCTTCCACCACCGTCTCCAGGTCCGGGCGGCCCGAGATGCGTTCACCCATCAAGAAGGTCGGCGCCTCGTTGCGCTGGGCCGGCGACAAGGACTCTACGAGCTTGGGGCTTGCGGTCAGGCGGGCGGGCTCTGCCTCGGGGCCCTCTGCGGCGGGCGACTCCTGCTGGGCCTGCGCCGCCATCTGCACGCACGCCAGGGCCACCAGGGCAACCAGGCGGGTCAGCGGGGGCAGGCAGGGGAGCGGCCTGCAAGGCAGGTCGCGCGGAGAAAAACGCATGGGGCGGAGCGCAGGGTCGGTCGGCAAATCGGTTCGAAGAAACAGCCCGTCAAGGACAGGTGCCCGCAGGCGCCGCCAAGGGGCTTTGTAGAATGGATTATCCATGAGCCCAAGCACCGCCCTTCCCCCGAACGCCCCCGCCGCACCCGCCACCGACATCCATTGGGCCGACCCGCAGCGCCAAGCCCTGTTTGCCACCTGGTTTGACCAGGTGCAGGCCACCCACCAGCTCGATCCCAGCACCCTGGGCCTGGCCTCGGCCGATGCCAGCTTTCGCCGTTATTTCCGGGTGCAGGGCCCCAGCGGCACGCGGGTCATCATGGACGCGCCACCCGACAAGGAAAATTGCCAGCCCTTTGTGGACATCGCCAAACTTTTGGCACAAGCAGGTTTGCGCGCGCCCGACATCCTGGACTGGGACCAGGCCCACGGTTTCATGCTGCTGAGCGACCTGGGCACGCTGACCATGATGCAGCTGATGGACGCCCGCGGCGACCTGAACCCCACCTTCAGCGCCACCGGCCAGGCACTCAGCGCCCCGCCGCTGGACCTTTACCTGGGCGCGGTGGACACGCTGGTGCAGTGGCAGTTGGCCTCCCAACCCAACGTGCTGCCCCCCTACGACCACGCGCTGCTACTGCGCGAGCTGGAGCTGTTCCCCCAGTGGTACGTCGCCGGACACCGCCAAGTTACGCTCGATGCGGCCCAGCGCAAGGTGCTGGACGATACTTTTGCGTTGTTGATCGAAAACAACCTCTCTTGGCCCAGCGTCTATGTGCACCGCGACTTCATGCCGCGTAACCTGATGGTCCCCTTGGACGGCCTGCCCCCCAAGCTGGACGCAACCACCCTGGGCGTGCTAGATTTCCAGGACGCCGTCTACGGCCCCATCACCTACGACATCGCCAGCTTGATGCGCGACGCCTTCCTGAGCTGGGACGAAAGTTTTTGCCTGGACGTGACCATCCGCTACTGGGAAAAAGCGCGCAAGGCCGGCCTGCCCGTGGGCGACGACTTTGGCGAGTTCTACCGTGGCGTGGAGTGGATGGGCCTGCAGCGCCACCTCAAGATCGCGGGCATCTTTGCGCGCCTGACGCTGCGCGACGGCAAACCCAAGTACCTGGCCGACACGCCGCGTTTTATCGACTACATCCGCAGCACCTGTGGCCGCTACATGCAGCTCAAACCCCTGCTGCGTCTGGTGGAGAACATCGAGGGCATCGAAATACCCACGGCCTTCGTCTTTGGTCGCTCATAACGCAGTTTATAAGCAAAATTGACCTCTAGACCCCGTGGATATTGCGCAAACAGCTCCTGATTTAATAGCAAAATAGCCCCATGCCCCGCTTCTACTGCCCCACGCCGCTGGTGACTAACGCCCTGCTGGAGCTGCCTGCCGGTGCGGCGCGCCATGTGCAAGTGCTGCGCCTGCAGCCGGGCGATGCCATCACGCTGTTCAACGGCGAAAGCACCGAAGAGTTCGACGCCACCGTCACCCGCATGGGCCGCAGCGATGTGCAGGTGCAAGTGGGCACCCACCGCGCCACCGAACGCGAACCCACCCGCCGCGTGCACCTGGCCGTGGGCATGCCGGCCAATGACCGCATGGACTGGCTGGTGGAAAAAGCCACCGAACTCGGCGTGGCCAGCATCCAGCCGCTGATGACCGAGCGCAGCGTGCTGCGCCTCAGTGGTGAACGCGCCGAGAAAAAAGTGGCGCACTGGCAAAGCGTGGCCATCTCCGCCTGCGAACAGTGCGGCGGCAACCGCGTGCCCACGGTGCACCCGGTGCTCACGCTGGCGCAGTGGCTCAAGACCCTGCCCACCACCGATGATTCCCAGCGCCTGCTGCTGTCGTTGCGCGAAGGCAGCGTGGCATTACATGCCAAGACGCCCACGCAAGAGGCCATGTTCCTTTCGGGCCCCGAAGGGGGCCTGGGCCCCGCCGAAGAAGACCTGGCGCTGGCCCAGGGCTTTGCCCCCGTGTCACTGGGGCCGCGCATACTGCGTGCGGAAACTGCTGCTTTGGCCGCACTCACCACCCTGGCACTGCTGCCCTAATCCCACCACTCCTTCGGGCGCGCCCCCATGAACCGCAACCTCTGGCTGCTGGCCCTGTGCCAGGGACTGTTCCTTACCAACAACGTCACCTTCATCGCCATCAACGGCCTGGTGGGGCTAGCACTCGCCCCTTATGGCTGGATGGCGACACTGCCCGTCATGGGGTATGTGGTGGGCGGGGCACTGGCCACGCCACTGGTGGCGCAGACCCAGGCGCGTTATGGGCGGCGTATCTCCTTCCAGATTGGACTGGCGGTGGCCGTGGTCTCTGCGCTGCTGGGTGCCTGGGCCGTGGCCGAGAAGCAGTTTTGGTGGCTGGTGGCCGCCACCGTGGTGGCGGGTTATTACAGCGCCAACGGCCAGCTCTACCGCTTTGCGGCCGCCGAACTGGCGCTGCCCGCGTTCCGCGAAAAAGCCGTGTCGCTGGTGCTGGCCGGTGGTTTGATCGGCGCCGTTGCCGGGCCCAACCTGGCGGCGCGCACCCGCACGCTGCTGGAGGTGCCGTTTGCCGGCGCCTACGTGGTGCTGGCCGGTGTGGCCCTGCTGGCCATGCTGCTGATGGCGTTTGTGCAGTTTCCGGCGCACCAGCCGCCTACCGCCCAGACGCTGCGGGGCCGCCCGCTCTGGGAGATTGCACGCCAGCCGGCCTTTATGGTGGCCTGTATCTGCGCCGCGCTGGGGTACGGCGTCATGAACTTGCTGATGGCGGCCACGCCACTGGCCATGCAGCAATGTGGCCTGGGTTTTGACGATGCGGCTTTTGTGCTGGAGTGGCATGTGATCGGCATGTTTGCGCCAGGTTTTTTCACCGGCCACCTGATCAAACGCTTCGGCACCCTCCCCATCATGGGTGTGGGTGTATTGCTGAACCTGTTGTGTATTGCGGTGGCGCTCACCGGTGTGGAGCTGCACCAGTTCACCATCGCGCTGTTCCTGCTCGGGGTGGGCTGGAACTTCCTGTTCACCGGCAGCACCACGCTGTCGCTGGCGGCGTACCGGCCCGAGGAAAAAGACCGGGCCCAGGCGGCTATCAACTTTGCCGTGTTTGCGGTGATGGCGCTGAGCTCGCTGGCGTCCGGCGCGCTGGTGGTGACCAGCGGCTGGACCTGGCTCAACCTGGGCTCGCTGCCCCTGGTGCTGCTGACCGGCGCGGCCCTGCTGTGGCTGGCTTTGCACCAGCGCCGCACCGCCGCCTAAGGCTTACTGGCCTAACAAAGCATCTTTGAGTTTGAAATCGGCGGGCGCCGGGCCGACCCAGATCTTGAGCACCATGTTGAAAAACTCGGTGTCTCCCACGGGAGCGCCTTGGGGCTGGCCCTGGATGTAAAACGTGGTGCCCTTGCCCGGCACGTATTCCATGGCAAAGGTGTCGCCGCTCACCAACTTGGGTTTGCCGGAAAAAATCTCGATCAGGCGGGTGCTGGACGCCGTGTGTTTTTGCACCAGCTCCGGCGATGAATTGCTGTTCAGGCCCTTGATAAAGGCCAAGCCCAGATCGGTGCCAGGCACATCGCGCAGCGCCACAAAATTCAGGCGTTTGGGGCCTGGCAAAGCCAGCAGCGCCTCGGGCGTGGCCACCTTGCTAGGGGTGTAGATCGCCATGTCATAGACCTTAAAAATGGCCTTGTAACGCGTGCCCATGCCGTTGAGCGACAGTGAGGTGCCCTGCACCACCTGGGTGGGGGCAAAGGTGCTGGTGACCGTGGTGGCGGCCTGCACTTGCAATGCCGTGCAAGCGCAGAACAGGGCGCCAATCAGCAGGGTGTGCCGTAATTGGCTGGGAAGGGGTTTCATCATGCAGTCTCCTTGTTATGGCGGGCTGCCATCCACACCTCCAGGGCGTCCACCGCCAGCGGTCGCGCGATGTAATACCCCTGCAGGGTGTGGCAGCCACTCTCCCGTAAAAATGCTTGTTGTTCGACCGTCTCTACGCCTTCGGCTACCACATTGAGGCCCAGCGCATTGGCCAGCCCCACGACACCGCGCACGATGGCGCGTGAGTCGCTGTCCACGTCCGCATCGTTGACAAACGAGCGGTCGATCTTGAGTTGGTTGGGCCGCAGGCGCTTGAGGTAGGCGAGCGAGGAATAACCGGTACCGAAATCATCGATGGCAATCCCGACACCGAGCTGACGCAGGCGCTCGATGATGCGCTGGCTGGTTTCGGTCTCGGCCATCAGCACACTTTCGGTGATCTCGATCTCCAGCTCATTGGGCGCAATACCGCTGGCGGCCAGTGCGGCCTGCAGGCTGTCGAGCAGGCGGTGGTCCCGGAACTCCAGGGCCGAGACGTTGACCGCCATATTGCCGACGTGGATGCCGCGCGCCTTCCAGTCCGCCAGTTGGCGGCAGGCCTCGCGCAGGGTCCACACCCCCATCTCGGCAATCTTGCCGGACTCTTCGGCCAGGCCAATGAATTGCCCGGGCAGCAGCAGGCCCCGCGTCGGGTGTTGCCAGCGCACCAACGCTTCCACAGCCACCAAGCGGCCGGTCATCGCGTCCACCTGCGGCTGGTAGTGCAGGACCAGCTCGCCATGCGCGATGGCATGGGCCAGTTGTTGCTCCAGCTCCAGGCTGGCCTGCAGGCGGAAGTTGAGTTCGGAGTGGAAGAAGCTGTAGCGCGCGCGGCCCAGGGTCTTGGCCTGGTAGACCGCAATGTCGGCGTGTTTGACCAGGGTTTCAAAGTCCTGCGCATCTTCGGGGAACAGCGCAATGCCGATGCTGGCGGACACCCGCACCGTAGTGTTGGCCAGTTGCACCGGCTCTTCCACCACGCGCAAAATGCGCTCGGCCATTTCGCCCAGCGACTCCCAGTGGTCGATGTCGCTCACCATCACCAAAAACTCGTCACCGCTCTGGCGGCACACCACGTCCACCTCGCGCAGCGTGTCGCGCAGGCGGCGCGCCACCTCGATCAACAACTCGTCGCCAGCGGCATGGCCCATGGAGTCGTTAACCGCCTTGAAGCGGTCCAGGTCGATAAAAAAGATGCCGAACTGCTGCTGGCTGCGGTGGGCCTGCAGCATCTCGCGTTGCACCAAGTCGATGAACAGGGCGCGGTTGGGCAGTCCAGTGAGCTGGTCGTAAAAAGCCATCTGCTGCAGCTGGGCGTTTTTGGTGCCCAGCTGGCCAAACAGGGTGCGCAGCTCTTCCTGCACGCGGCCCAAGTGGCGGCCCAGCAGGCCCAGTTCGTCCTGGCGGCGCCAGACAAAACGGGCCCGGTCCACAGTACTGTCCTGTCCATGGTCCAGCAGGGCCGAGGCCTGCTCCTTGAGCCGCTCAATCGGGCGCAGCACGCGCGAGACCAGCACCGGCATCAACACCGCCAAAATCGCCAGCACTTGCAGCGCCACCAGCGACAGCATCTGGCTGCGCCGCGCCTGCAACAGGCCCTGGCCGTAGGTGGCGTCAAACCACACCACCAACGTGCCCAGCACCTCGCCCGAACGCACCACGGTCTGGGTGCGCCGTGTGAGGCTGCCGGCGGCGGTTTCGGTGGCCAGGGTTTTGCCGTAATCGGGCCGCACCCGCTCCAGCTCGGGGGTGTTGGCGAGGCCGTCCTCGATGCGCACGGCCACCACCTGCGGGCTCTCCAGCAGGCGCACGGCCGCAGCGTCCAGCGCCACCCGGTCCACCACCCACATGGGTTCGGCAATCGACACGCTGCCGATCTTCATGAGCGCGGTTTCGCTCTGGGCCAGCAAGGCCTTCTGGGATTTCTCCGCCAACTCCTGCTCCAGCGTCAGCAGCAGCAGGGCCGGCAGGGTCACACCCACCACCACCACCACCATCATGGTGTAACGCAAAGGCAAACCGGCACGCCAACGGGCACGCAGACTGGAGAAGCTCAGGGGGAAACGGTTCATAGGGGCGTGTGGCACTCAGATAAGCACAGGCAGTGCCAGGCTCAAAACCGCTGGTCCAGCCATTGGCGCAAGGCTGCAAATACAGGCGCCGCGTCCAGCTCGTTGAAGATCTCGTGGTACAGGCCTTCAAAACAGTGCGTGGTCACCAGCGCCTGGGGTGCCGCGGCGGCAAAGTCGCGGCTGCCTTGTGGCTGGACCAGGCGGTCGTCCCCCGCATACATCAGCAGCGTGGGCACCTTCCATTGGGGTGCCAGGGCCACGGTGGCCGGGCCGGCCGTGGCAATAAACCGGGCCAGGCGTGCGGAGATGCGGTCGTGCACCAGCTTGTCGGACTGGTAAGCGGCCACCACAGCCGGGTCGTGCGAGATATAGCTGGCGTTCAGGCCATTGCCCACGCGCAGGTTGGGGAACAACTTGGGTAACACTGCCACCAGCAGCTTTTGGAACGCGCTAAGCCCCGGGTTCAGCGCGGGCGAGGACATCACCAGCGCATCCACCGGGCGCATGCCCAGCGACACAAAACGCCCCGCTACTAGGCCGCCCATGCTGTGGCCCAACACAATCAACGGCGTACCTTTGTCCATGCGGGCGCGGGTGCTGTCCACAATATCGGCCAGGTCGTCCAGCAGGCGGGTGTCATTGGGCAGGCTGCCGGGTGCGCCACCCGACTCACCATGGCCGCACTGGTCGTAACCGCGCACGGCAAAACCCCAGGCATTGAGCTGGTGCGCCACGTGGTCGTAACGGCCAGCATGCTCGCCCAGGCCGTGCACAAGAATGACCACGCCGCGCAGGCGCACGCCAGACTCCAGCGGCCAGTCCTGGATGACCACGTTATCGCCATCGCTGGCCACGAAGGTAGTGAGGGTGGTGTCAGCGCACATACAGGGGTCCGTGGTTCAGGGGAAACGGGAAATCACCTGGGCCACGGCCGCGGTGAGCTTCTTGGCATAGGGAACGTGCAAAAACTCGTTGGGCCCGTGGGCATTGCTCTTGGGGCCCAGCACGCCACAGACCATCATCTGCGCTTTGGGAAAGCCTTTGGACAGCATATTCATGAGCGGAATGGTGCCGCCCTGGCCGATGTGGCCACAGGGCGCGCCAAAGTGCGCTTGCGAAGCCTCGTTGAGCGCGGCCTCGAACCAGGGTGCGGTGTCGGGGGCGTTCCAGCCGGTGGCGCTGGACATGCCTTCAAAGGTGACTTTGGCCTGGTAAGGCGCGTTGTCTTCGAGTAGGGCCTTGAGCTCCTGCACGGCCGTTGCGGCCTCCACCAGCGGGGGCAGGCGCAGGCTCAATTTAAAGGCGGTGTAGGGGCGCAGCACATTGCCGGCATTCTTGAGTTCCGGGAAACCGTCGGCCCCGGTCACGCTAAGCGTGGGTTGCCAGGTGCGCTTGAGCAAGGCTTCCAACGGGTCGGTGGTGGTAGGCAGGGCGAAAGTGGTGGCACCGCCGCAGTCGTAGTGCGCCCAAGGGAAGCGCTTGAACAGCTCGTCGCCCAGAATGGCGGCCGTGGCCTGCGCCTGCTGCAAGCGCTCGCCCGGCACCTCGCAGTGGAAACTCTGTGGCAACAGGCGGCCGGTTTTGCTGTCTTCCAGCCGGTCCAGTACCTGGCGCATGATGCGAAAGCTCGACGGCACCAGGCCACTGGCGTCGCCCGAGTGGATCCCTTCGGTGAGGATCTCCACCTTGAGCACACCACTGGCCATGCCACGCAGGCTGTTCGTGAGCCAGAGCTGGTCGTAGTTACCGGCACCAGAATCCAGGCACACCACCAAGCCCACGTCGCCCAGGCGGGGCTTGAGGATGTCAATGTAGGGCAGCAGGTCGTACGAGCCGCTTTCCTCGCAAGTTTCAATCAAACCGACCACCCGCGGGTGCGCCACGTTCTGGCTCTTGAGGGCTTGTAGCGCAGCAATGGCGGCATAGGCGGCATACCCATCGTCGGCACCACCGCGGCCATACAACTTGCCGTCTTCGTATTTGGGGGTCCAGGGGCCCAGGTCGTTGCGCCAGCCGGAAAACTCGGGTTGTTTGTCCAGGTGGCCGTACATCAGCACGGTCTGGTTGGAAGTGCTTCCGCTGGCCGCCACTTCAAAAAACAGCACCGGGGTGCGGCCTTCCAGACGCACCACTTCGAGGGTGAGGCCGGGCACCTTCTGCGCCTCGATCCATTGTGCGGTGTTGCGCACCACCGTTTCCAGATACCCGCCGCTGGCCCAGTCGGCATCGAACATGGGGGACTTGGCGGGGATGCGGATGTAGTCCTCCAAGCGGTGAACAATGTCACGGTCCCAGGCTTGGCTGACTTGCTCCAGCGCTTGTGGCGCATTCAAGGCGGCGGACGGTACGCGGGCGTTCATGTCGAACTCCTGATGGGCAAAATTGGTAAAGCACCATCATGCCATGGGCGCGGCCCATTCCGGCTCTCACAAACCCTCAGGGCGAGACCGTTTTGCGCCAGCGCAAACCGGCACGGGTGGCGCCCAGCGTCGCCCCGCCGCGGGGCCGGTATTCACAGCCCACCCAGCCGGCGTAGCCCAGGCTGTCGACCAGCGCCAACAGGTAGCCGTAGTTCAGCTCACCCGCATCCGGCTCCTGCCGCTCGGGCACACTGGCAATCTGAATATGGCCCACGGCGCCCGTGGGCAGGTACTGGCGCAGCTTGCTGGCCACATCGCCCTCCGTCACCTGGCAGTGGTACAGGTCCATCTGCACCTGCAGGTTGGCCGCCCCAACCTCCGCCACCACGGCATGCGCCTGGGCCTGCTGGCGCAAAAAGTAACCCGGCATGTCGCGTGGGTTGATAGGTTCGATGAGCAGGGTGCAGCCCTGCGCTGCCGCCTGCTCTGCGGCCCAGCGCAGGTTGTGCACATAGCAGGCGTGCAGGGCCGCGACATCCGCCCCCTGCGGCACCAGCCCGGCCATCACATGGATGCGCGGGCATTGCAGGATCTGGGCATAACGCAAGGCCTCGGTAATCCCCGCGCGAAACTCCGCCTCGCGCCCCGGCAGGCAGGCCGTGCCGCGTTCACCGCGGTCCCAGGCGCTGGCCATGCTGGTCAGGTCGGCGCCTCCCGGCGGCGCATTGAGCAGCACTTGCTGCAGACCGGCCTGCCGCAGGACCTGGTCAATCTCGCCCGCGGTCCACGCGTAGGGAAACAGAAACTCCACACCCGCAAAGCCATCTTCAGCCGCCGCGGCAAAGCGCTCCAGGAACGGCAGCTCGTTGTACAGAAAACTCAGGTTGGCGGCAAAGCGGGGCATGGCAGGTCGTGGGTTCAGCGCAGCATTCAGCGGGCCAGCTTGTAGACCGAGGTACCGGCGCGCAGATTCGGCGCAAAGCGCACGGTGCGTCCGTCTTGCAGACCAAAGCTGTCGAGCACCCGCAGGCCATTGCGCTGCGCCAGCAGGGCCAGATCGGCATGCGTGCCGACGCGGATGTTGGGCGTGTCGTACCACTGGTAGGGCAGGCGTTTGGTCACCGGCATGCGACCCTTCAAAATGCTCAGGCGGTTGGGCCAATGCGCAAAGTTGGGGAAGGCCACAATACCCACGCGGCCCACACGCGCCGTTTCCTTGAGCATGGTCTCGGCATTGCGCAAATGCTGCAGCGTGTCAATCTGCAGCACCACGTCAAAGCTGGCATCGCCAAAGACCGTGAGGCCCTGGTCCAGGTTGAGCTGCAGCACATTCACGCCGCGCTGCACGCAGGCCAGCACATTGGCATCGTCCAGCTCCACGCCATAACCCGTGCAACCGCGTTCGCGTTGCAGGTGGTCCAGCAGGGCGCCGTCGCCACAGCCCAGGTCGAGCACGCGAGAGCCTTCAGGCACCAGACTGGCAATCGCGTGCAGGGTGTTCAGGTCGGTCATGCTGAGAGTGCCCCCACGCTTGTCGCTGCGCGTACTGCGCTGCCCCCCAAGGGGGCGCTTTCCGCCTTGGGGCGGCCCGGCGGCGGAAATACCTCTGCTTCCTGTGCAATGCTATCAAAGTAGGAGCGCATCACGCCCATGTAACGGGCGTCATCGAGCAAAAAAGCATCATGTCCGTGAGGCGCGTCGATCTCGGCGTAACTCACGTCGCGCTGGTTGTCGAGCAGGGCCTTGACCACCTCGCGGCTGCGCTTGGGGCTGAAACGCCAGTCGGTGGTGAAACTCACAAGCAGGAACTTGCAGGTGGCGCGTGCCAGGGCCTGGCTCAAGTCACCGCCAAAGGGCTTGGCCGGGTCAAAGTAATCCAGCGCGCGCGTGATCAGCAGGTAGGTGTTGGCATCAAAGTACTCGGCAAACTTGTCGCCCTGGTAACGCAGGTAACTCTCGATCTGGAACTCCACGTCCTGGGTGCTGTACTTGTAGCCACTGGCACTGCCCAGCACCGTATCCTTGAGTTCGCGACCGAACTTCTCGTTCATCACGTCGTCGCTGAGGTAGGTGATGTGGCCAATCATGCGGGCGATGCGCAGGCCGCGCTTGGGGATGACGCCGTGTTCGTAGAAGTTCCCGCCGTGGAAGTCCGGGTCGGTCACGATGGCGCGGCGCGCCACTTCGTTGAAAGCAATGTTCTCGGCCGTGAGGTTGGGCGCACTGGCCACCACCACGGCGTGGCGCATGCGGTCCGGGTACTGCAGCGTCCAGCTCAGCGCCTGCATGCCACCCAGGCTGCCACCCAACACAGCGGCCAAGGTCTGGATGCCCAAGGCATCGAGCAGGCGGGCCTGGGCATTGACCCAGTCTTCCACCGTGACCACCGGAAAATCGGCGCCATAGACCTTGCCCGTATCGGGGTGGGTGTGCATGGGGCCGGTGGAGCCGAAGCAGGAGCCCAGGTTGTTCACGCCAATGACAAAAAACTTGTTGGTGTCCACCGACTTGCCCGGGCCAATCATGTTGTCCCACCAGCCCTCGGACTTGTCCTGGCCCGCGTAGACGCCCGCCACGTGGTGCGAGGCGTTGAGCGCATGACAGACCAGCACGGCGTTGGACTTGTCGGCATTGAGCGTGCCGTAGGTCTCGTAACTCAGCGAGTAGCCATGGATGGACGCACCGCTTTGCAACTGCAAAGGCGCGTCGAAGGTCATGGACTGGGGCGTGGCAATCAGCATAAAAAACAAAACCCGGCAACGCTAAACGCGGGCCGGGTTGCAATGCCAAAAGGCGGGTCCGTGTTTAGCTGTATTTATTAAGCGCCCGCAAGCTGGAGCAAATTGGCGCTGTGAGCGGTGAGTATAGCAACGGCGGTATTTTCGGGGGCTAATCCGCCAAGGCGGTGGGGCTGGTGCACTTGATCCACAACTGCGTCACCGCCAGAAACTTGTTGGTCTTGGCCCCGTCGGGCCCAAAATCGATCAGGCGCAGCTGTTGCTGCTGCGGGCGGCCTTGCGCATCATCAAAGCGCACCGGTATGCCGTTGCGTAGCAAGTTGTCCACCTCGCGGTTGGCTGCCGCCAGGCTCATGGCTTGGCGCCGGTCGGCCAGTAGCGCCAATGCGGCATCCACCGTGGCCTCTGGCACATCGGGATTCAGACGTATGGCTGCCTCACGCAGCCGCTGGGGCAGCAGCACATCGCGCTTGTCCAAGCGACCGGAGCCATAGTTCAGGTCGGCGGGATCGACCGTGTAGCACTCCAGCACATCAAAGCCACACACATGCTGCAAACGCTGCAACAGCGCCTGCTCGATCTTGTCTTCGGTGATGAAGTTCGGCATGGATTAATGATAGGACGCAAAAAAGCCCGCCGAAGCGGGCTCTCGTGACTAGCGGCCAAACAACTCAGAGTGCGTTCCAGCACGAACAAATATCACGTGGTCTGCCTCCAGTTTGTAAATCAACAGCAAATCACCCTTGGCATGGCATTCACGGTGGTCAGCCCATTCGCCAATCAGCTCATGGTCTAGCCACTCTGCTGGTAGCGCCCCTTCATTGGCAATCAAGAGCAGCATGACGTCCTTGAGACGCCTCATATCCTGTTTGCCTGAGTGAGTCAGCTTCTCCCAATCTTTGCCAAATTGCCGCGTGTAATCAGCCTTTCTTGGCAGAGGCGCGCGCTTTGCCTTTGCCGGCTTGTTTGTCGAGACCATCAAAAAGTTCTTTCGCAGAGCCGTAGCGCGCCGCCGACATTGCGCGAGCCTCCATCATTGCCGCAACCGTTTCTGGTGTGGGTTTGCGTACCTCGAAAGGCAAGCCCCCCACCTCCACCACCTGCCGCAGAAACAACCGGATAGCACCGCTCAGGTCAAGACCCAAATCGGCGAGCACTTCGGTAGATTGTTTCTTCAAGTCAGGCTCAATCCGCGAACGGACTTCGGCTGACTTTCCATACGTTGCTGCTTGCATAGTCGTTTAGTCGTTTAGTCGTTTAGTCGTTTAGTCGTTTAGTCGTTTAGTCGTTTAGTCGTTTAGTTTTTGAGTATTGCGTTTGATTGAATTTAGATTTGAAATTTTTTTGCAGTACGTAGCCACATTGTAGCTACAAACGTGCTTTCATCAACAAAGCAACTTTCATAGCTAACGCTGCAGATAGCCGACCTTACAATTTGTATATACATACATTGATGGAAATCCTTAGAATTCTGAATCTTTTCGATAATTTCTGTCTAGCTATTCACACTTAAGTGGGCGATTTTTGAGGATTTCAACCACTTTTGACTGGAGTCATTCTGTAGATACACGTAGATGAAAATAACTAAGAAGATTAAGGGCACCTCCAAAGCATGGGACGAGCGACTGCTGGGCGCTGATGCGCGATCAGTAGCCACAGCAGAGCCAAACGCAGATACCGCCGTGAACGACGCCCTAGGCTTGAAGCTCATCTCTATCCGCCTGCCTGGCTCGCTGATTGAAGACTTCAAGAACATTGCCACCATCAACGGCGGCATGGGCTACCAAACCCTGATGCGCCAAGTGCTCCAGCGCTTTGCTGCGAGCGAGCTGAAAATGATCGCCCGCGGCTATGCCGAGCAAGTGCAGCGCGCCAAAGCAGAAGAAGCCACTACCGCACCAGCTCCGCGTGCACAGCAGAAAAAAGCCGCTGAAAGACCCGTCGCCCAAACAAGAAAACCCGCCTAGGCGGGTTTTCTTGTTTGCGAGGCTTCATTTACATGAAAATCGGCCCCTAGACCTTGTGGAATATGCGCGAGCAGCTATCAAAATCATAGTGAACTAGGCGTCCACGTTCACCATGCCCGGCGGAAAGCGGATGTCCAGCGCGTCCACGGACAGCTTGCCGGAGATCAGGCGGGGGAGCAGGGCGTCGCGGGTGGTTCTCGGCGCATCAGCCCCATATGATGGCGGCGATACCCAGCCCCACAAAGATCAGCGCCGACACCAAGTGCACCACACGCAGCGGCACCAAGCGTGTCATGCGTTCGCCCAGCCAGACCACGGGCGCATTGGCCAGCATCATGCCCAGCGTGGTACCGGCCACCACCCAGAAGTAGGCGTTGTACTGCGCAGCCAGCATGACGGTGGCGATCTGCGTTTTGTCGCCCATTTCGGCCAGAAAGAAAGCGACGACGGTGGTGCCGAATACGCCCCAGCGCGGCTGCGCGTCGGTATCCTCGTCGTCCAGCGTGTCGGGGATCAACATCCACACCGCCATGGCAATAAAAGAGGCACCCAGAATCCAACGCAGGGTGGTGGGGCCGATGACCGTGGTGACCCAGGCGCCCAGCGCGCCAGCCATGGCGTGGTTGGCCACGGTGGCCACCAAGATGCCCCAGACGATGGGCCAGGGTTTGCGAAAACGCGCGGCGAGGATGAGCGCGAGCAGCTGGGTTTTGTCGCCCATTTCGGCCAGCGCAACGATACCGGTGGAGAGGAGAAAAGCTTCCATGACGAGATCCATGGCCGGGGACCTACCAATGACTGCACGACACCCCCGGCCGAAATCAGAGGCGTGCAGTCAAAGGTCTCGCCAAAACCCGCGTGACGGGCCCTGCTTGCGCCATGGGTACCGTTGCCGGCACCACAAGTCTGTTGACGCAAGCCCCTCTCAATAAAGAAGGGCGGCTACTCCCCAATGACAGCCTCCATTGTAGCCGCCAGCCTCCCAGGCCATGCCAGCCCCAATCTGGCGCACTTTTTGCTTGATTTTGGTGCACAACGCAAATTTCATTGAGATTTGCACCAATAAGCAGCATTTCAATTCAAGAGGACCTTATGGAAGCACTCAAACAGGGCGCGGATGCCTTGTTCATCCTGCTCGGCGCCATCATGGTGTTGGCCATGCACGCCGGTTTTGCCTTTTTGGAACTGGGCACGGTACGCCGCAAAAACCAGGTCAACGCGCTGGTGAAGATCCTGGTGGACTTCTCGGTGTCCACCGTCGTCTACTTTGCGGTGGGCTACGGTGTGGCCTATGGCACGCATTTTTTCATCGGCGCCGAACAGCTGGCCAGCCAAAACGGCTATGCGCTGGTGAAGTTCTTCTTCCTGCTGACCTTTGCGGCCGCCATTCCCGCCATCATCTCGGGCGGCATTGCCGAACGCGCCAAGTTCTGGCCGCAGCTGATTGCCACGGCGGTCATCGTTGGCGTGGTCTACCCCTTCTTTGAGGGCATCGCCTGGAACCAGCACTTTGGCGTGCAGGCCTGGATCAAGGGCCTGACCGGCGCCGAATTCCACGACTTTGCCGGCAGCGTGGTGGTGCACGCCGTGGGCGGCTGGATTGCGCTGGGCGCCGTGCTGCTGCTGGGCGCGCGCAGCAACCGCTACCGCAAAGACGGCGCCATCTCCGCGCACCCCCCAAGCAGCATTCCGTTTCTGGCCCTGGGCGCATGGATTCTGATCGTGGGTTGGTTCGGCTTCAACGTGATGAGTGCACAGATGCTGGACAAGATGTCTGGCCTGGTGGCGGTGAACTCCCTCATGGCCATGGCGGGCGGCACGCTGGTGGCCCTGCTGATGGGCAAAAACGACCCGGGCTTTGTGCACAACGGCCCCTTGGCTGGCTTGGTGGCGGTATGCGCCGGCTCCGACCTGATGCACCCCCTGGGCGCACTGGTGGTGGGCGGTGTGGCTGGCGCCATTTTTGTGGTCATGTTCACGCTGACGCAGAACAAATGGAAGATTGACGACGTGCTGGGCGTGTGGCCGCTGCACGGCCTGTGCGGTACCTGGGGCGGCGTGGCGGCCGGCATTTTTGGCAGTCAGGCGCTGGGTGGGCTAGGCGGCGTGAGCTTAGGGGCGCAGGTGATAGGCACACTGATGGGCGTGGCCTGGGCCACCGCCAGTGGGTTTGTGGTCTACGGCGTACTCAAGGCGACCATGGGGCTGCGCATGAGCCAGGAAGAGGAATTCGACGGTGCCGACCTCTCCATCCACAAAATCAGCGCGTCGCCAGAGCGTGAGGCCAACTGGTAGTCACTGATGATGGAAAACAATTGAGTCTGCCGGACGAGAATTGAGTTCGTCGAACCGTTTGAATGAAATAAGCCCGGCGACGCCGGGCTTATTTTTTGAGCTCATCCAACAAGTGCCTACGGCCACGGAACATCACCCACGGTAGACAGACCCAGAATGGCTAGAAATAATGGCGTGTCGTGCAACTCGCGTCAGCTCTCAGCATAGAAAGCAACGCACCAACGCTGCACGCGTGATCGGTTATCACAACCTCAAGGGAGTCACCCATGCGCCTTGCGACCTTCAACGTCGAAAACATGTTTGACCGGGCCAAGGCCTTGAATGGTGCGAATTGGGCTGAAGGCAAGCCCGCGCTGGAAGCGCAGAAAGAGCTCAATACGCTTTTTGAGAAACCTAGCTACAGTGCCGCTGACAAGAAACGGATGCTCAAGCTCCTGACTGACAACGGCCTGCTCAAGACCGATGACAGCCCCTTGCTCATATTGCGCAAGATTCGGGGGCAACTGATCAAACGCCCCCGCGTAGGTGAAGCCGAGATTGTTGCCTCAGGCCGCAAGAGCTGGATCGGATGGATCGAACTCAAAACGGAACCGGTCAACGAAACCGCCACCCTCAACACAGCGCGGGTGCTTCACGCCATTGCCGCGGATGTACAGGCCGTCATCGAGGCGGAAGATCGGACAACCCTGCGTCTCTTCAACGAACAGGTTCTCAAGAATGTTGGCGGAAAACCCTTCGATCACGTGATGCTGGTGGATGGCAACGACGAGCGCGGAATAGACGTCGGACTGATGACCCGGGCCAAGTACCCCATCCTGTCGATTCGCTCGCATGTGGATGACACAGACTCCAAAGGGATCATCTTTAGCCGTGACTGTGCGGAGTATGAAATCGGACTACCCAAAGGGAAACGCCTGTGGGTCTTGGTCAATCACTTGAAGAGCAAGGGATATGGCAGTCAGGCGTCGAACGATGCCAAACGCAAGCGACAAACACAACGTGTGCGTGCGCTCTACGACGCCCATCTGGCAGCGGGTGACAATTTGGTGGCCGTGGTTGGGGATTTGAACGAAATCCCTGGCAATGGGCCTATGGATCCCTTGCTGCGGCAAGGGAGCACACTGGGAGATATCTCAAGCCACCCCAAGTTTGTCAGTGGAGGAAGGGCAGGTACCCATGGCAACTGCGGCCCCTCCGCCAAACTTGACTACATCCTGCTGTCACCCGCCCTTTATGCCAAGGTCACCGCAGCCGGAGTCGAGCGCAGAGGCATGTGGGGTGGTGTTCATGGAACGCTTTGGCCGCATTTTGAGGAAGTGAGCAATGCGGATGAAGCTGCATCAGACCATGCTGCACTTTGGGTTGATTTGGACATTTAGTCATGTATCGACAACAAAGTGTCACACGTCCAAACCACTGACGACCCGATTTGTAGATGTGACAAATCATGGCCCAGACTTTGGTTCGACTGACTCCATGACTCCTTCGCCAACATCTAGCACCAATTAAATCAATCACTGAGGTGAGAAGATTCCAACGAGCAGCTATGAAAATCATAGCTGCTCGCGCATACAGAACGGGCGCTATCGCCCATTTTTGCATTCAAACACCGCCTTAATTCAGTGCCAGCACTTTCTTCACCGCCACCAGCCCGTCTTCACCGCTGAAGGTTTTGACACCGGCCAACCAGGCATCCAGTACCTTGGGGTTGGCCTTGAGCTGTTTGGCAGCGGCCGCTTTGGCGTCCACCTTGGTATCCAGCACCTCGGAGATGGCTTTGTTCTCCAGGTCCACCGTGAATTCCATTTGCGCAAACAGGCGGCCCACGTTGGGGCACTGGGTGGCGTAGCCCTTGCGGGACACGGTGTTCACCGTGGCGCTGCCGTAGTTGGGGCCAAAGTAGTCCTTGTCGCCATCCAGGTAGCTGATGCGGAACTTGGTGTTCATCTGGTGCGGCTCCCAAGCCAGAAACACGATCCAGTCCTTGCCTTTCTCTTTGCGGGCCACCTGGCTCAGCATGCTTTGCTCGCTGGATTCCACCAGCGACCAGCCCTCCAGACCATAACTCTTGGCGTCGATCATCTTTTTGATGTTCTGGTTGGCGGGCGAGCCGGACTCGATGCCGTAAATCTTCTTGTCAAACTTGTCGGCAAACTTGGCCAGGTCGGCAAAGGTTTTCACCCCGGCGTCCGCCACATAACTGGGCACCGCCAGCGTGAACTTGGCGCCCGGCAGGTTAGCGCGCACCACTTCCAGTGCGCCTTCTTTCACCAGGGGCTCCACCAGCGCTTTTTGCGCGGGCATCCAGTTGCCCAAAAACACATCGACCTGCTCTTTTTTCACCCCCACATAGGTGATGGGCACGCTCAGCGAGGCCACTTTTTGTTCGTAGCCCAGGGCGCTGAGCACCACGCCGGCAAAGGCGTTGGTGGCGGTGATGTCGGTCCAGCCCGGATCGGCCATGCGGACCTGGCGGCAGGACTCGGGCTCGGCAGCCTGCGCCTGGCTGGCGAACAGGCCCAGTGCCGCAGCAAAGGACGCAATAACAAAACGATAACTTCCCATGGTGAACTCCTGAAAGGTGAGGTGAAACAGTGGCTTAAACAGTGGCTTGGGCAGAACGGACAATCGGAAAACGGGCACGCGCCTCCAGCGTGTCGAGGGCTATGTGGTTGCGCATATAGCGCTGGCTGGCGGGCTGAAAGGGCTGGTGGTCCCAGGGCTGGACGACGCCCTGGCTTTGGGCTGCGTAATGGAAGCGGCGGCGCTTTTGGCTGGCAATTACTTTGGCCGTCAACGCGGGCATGTCCCAGCGCTGGGCCACCTCGGCGCGCAAAGCCTGCACCGTGGCTGCGTGGGCCGGGTCAGTTGCCAGGTTGTGCAGCTCCCGCGGGTCGGCGGCCAGGTCATACAACTGGTCGGGGTCCACCGGGGTGTGTACGAACTTGAGGTGGCCGCGGCGCAGCATCACCAGCGGGGCAATCGCCCCTTCACCCAAAAACTCACCGATCACCTCGTCATGCCCACCGCTGCCGGTCAGGTGCGGCCACAGGCTGCGGCCATCCAGCGGCTCGGGCAAGGCGGGTGCGGCCCCGTCAAACGCCAGATCCACCAGCGTGGGCAAGATGTCTACCAGTGACACATTGGCGGCAACGCGCGCCGCCTTGAAACGCTGGGGCGCGTGCACGATCAGCGGGATGCGGCTGGCGTTCTCAAAGTAGTTCATCTTGTACCAAAGGCCGCGCTCGCCCAGCATGTCGCCATGGTCGGACAGCACCACGATGATGGTGTTGTCGGCCTGGCCGGTCTGCTCCAGTGTTTTGAGGATGCGGCCCATCTGGTCATCCACATAGGACACCGCGCCGTAGTAAGCGTGGCGGGCGTTACGCACTTGGTCGTCGCTCACCGGGGTGCGGTCCATGTCGCTCACATGGCGCAGGCGCTGGGTGTGGGGGTCGCGCGGCACCATGTCGTCGCGCACCTGGGGCATGTCGATGTCTTCATGGCGGTAGCGGTCCCAGTAGTCGCGGGGGATGGCATAGGGGTCGTGCGGGTGGGTCATGGAGACCACCATGCAGAAGGGACGCGTGTCCTCATCACGAGCCATATCAAACAGCTTTTGCTGCGCGAGGAATACCACCTCGTCGTCAAAGTCCAGCTGGTTGGTGCGCACGCACAGGCCGGCGTCCAGCACCGAACCCATGTTGTGGTACCAGCTGGGGCGCACCTCGGGCTGCTCCCAGTCCGGCGTCCAGCCGAAATCGGCGGGGTAGATGTCGGTGGTCAGCCGCTCCTCGAACCCGTGGGTCTGATCGGCACCGCAAAAATGCATCTTGCCGGACAGCACCGTGCGGTAACCCGCGTGGCGCAGGTGGTGGGCAAAGGTCAGCACCTCGGACGGCAACTCGGCCGCGTTGTCATAGGCGCCGATGCTGGATGGCAACTTGCCGGACAAGAACACATAGCGCGAGGGTGCGCACAAAGGGCTGTTGGTGTAAGCCGACTCAAACACCACGCCGGCCGCGGCCAGCGCGTCGATGGTGGGCGTCTTGCTCACGGTGTTGCCGTAGGTGGCCAGGGCTGACGCCGTCAGCTGGTCGGCCATGAGGAGGAGGATGTTGGGTGGGCGCACGTTCAAAGTACCGGTGTAAACATAAAGGCGGGTTATGCAATGGATTCAGTCTAGGCACGCAAAACCTGCGCGTGAAGACATCTATTACTTATGGCGGCATAAACTGTGCTTATGCAAGACATGCGCCGCCTCCCCCCTTTGCAAAGCCTGGTGTTTTTTGAAGCCGCGGTGCGCCACCTGAGCTTTACCGCTGCGGCCCAGGAGCTGGGCACCAGCCAACCGGCGGTGAGCCAGCGCATCGGCCTGCTGGAAGACGACCTGGGCGTGCCCCTGTTCAAGCGGGAGCACCGGGGCGTGTCGCTCACGCCCGAGGGCTTGCAGCTGGTGACCGCGGTGCGCGAGAGCCTGAGCAGCATTGGCGAGGTGGCCGCCAAAATCCGGGCGCGGCGCGAGCGCCAGGTGCTGACCGTGGCCACCGACTTCGGCTTTGCCACCTATTGGCTGATGCCGCGCCTGGCCGCACTGCGCGAGCTGGTGCCGGAGCTGGATGTGCGCATCGTCACCAGCCAGAACCAGTTCGACATCCGCGGTGAACCGGTGGACATGGCAGTGGCATTTGGCGACGGGCATTGGCCCGGCTGCAGCGCCACCCCCTTGCTCCCCGAAATCGTGGTGCCGGTGTGCAGCCCGACTTTTTATACCCGGCAGCGCCTGAGCGGCCAGGCAGCCGACCTGCGCACGCTGCCGCTGCTGCACCTGGAGAGTGCCGAACCCCAGCGCTGGCTGCTGTGGGAGGGCTGGTTTGCCGCCCATGGCCTGCGCAGTGCGGGCGCCGGGCACGACCTCACGCTCAACAACTACCCGCTGGTCATCCAGGCGGCCATGGCCGGGCAGGGCGTGGCGCTGGGCTGGGCCCCGCTGGTGGATGCGCTGGTGCGCAGCGGGCAACTGGTGGCCGCGGTGGCCGCACCGCAGCGCACGGCGCGCGGCTACTTTCTGGTGGAGCCCAACACCCGGCGCAACAGCGAAGCGCTGCACCGCTTTCGCCGCTGGATGGTGCAGGAATGCGCGCAGGCGCTGCAAGCCAGTCCGTTCAAGCCCCCGTCAGATTTATAGCCAAACAAGCACTTGGTGCTTATGGAATATGCGCGAGCAGCTATGTATTTGATAGCAACCAGGTTTCCATCACATCACCATGCAGGGGTTTGCTGCCCAGGTAGCCCTGCATGACATCACACCCCAGGCTGATGAGCATGTCGCGCTCGGCGGTGGTTTCCACACCTTCGGCGGTGACCACCAGATCCAGACCGTGGCCCATCTCAATCATGGCCTTGACCAACCGCTGGCTGGCGGGTGCCGCGTCAATGCCATCGACAAAACTGCGGTCGATTTTGAGCTCACTCACCGGCATCTTCTGCAGGTAGGCCAGCGAGGAGTAGCCGGTGCCAAAGTCATCAATGGACAGCGGCATGCCAACCGCGCGCAGGGCGTGCAGAAGGGCCAGGCTTTTCACGGCGTCTTGCATCACCCCGCTCTCGGTCACCTCCAGGCGCAGGCGTTGTGGATCGACTCCGCTGGCAGCCACCTTGGCGGCCACACGCAGCGCAAAACCCGGGTCTTGCAGGTCACGCGTGCTCAGGTTGACGGCGATGCTGAGCTGGGGGTAGGTGCTGGCCCAGCGCTGCAAGGTGTGCAGGGCCTGGTCCAGCATCCAGTCGGTCACCATGGTGATGTATCCGGTCTGCTCGGCAAACGGCACAAATTCAGCCGGCGACACAAAACCACGCTGCGGGTGCACCCAGCGCACCAAGGCCTCGGCCCCCACAGGCTGGCCGGTCTGCAACGACAGCTTGGGTTGCAGCCACATTTGCAGCTGGGACTGGGCCACCGCCGTGCGCAGGTCCGACACCAGGCTCAGGTGGTCCAGGCGCGCGGCCTCCTGGGCGGCGCTGTACCAGGTGTGGTCCAGCGCGGCGCGTTTGGCGCTGTGCAGCGCCACCTCGGCATTGCGCAGCAGGGCATTGGCGGCCACAGCATCCTGCGTTTCGGCACCGGCCAAGCCACACGCAATCGCCAGGTCCACGCTGTGACCGCTGCAGGCCACCGACTGCGCCATGGCCGCACTGAGTGCCAGGCGCAGTTGCTCCACTTCATGGCGGCTGGCCGCCCGAACGGCCATGGCAAAACTGCCGCCCGCCAGGCGTGCCACCACGCCACGCGGCCCCACCCAACCGCGGGCCATGGCGGTCTGCAACACGGCCTGGCTGCGCGTGGCCAGCTCTTTGATCAGGGTGTCGCCGGTGGCAAAACCCAAGGTTTCGTTGATGGCCTTGAGCCGGGCCAAATCGATCAGCAACAGCGCGTTGTAGCCTTCCGGCACGGGGTGTTGCGGGTAGAGCAGTGCGGTGCGGTTGGGCAGGCCGGTGAGGCTGTCCTGGTAGGCCAGCCGCACGATTTGCTGCTCGCGCTGCGCCACTGCATCGGCCATGGTGTTGAGCGCCTGGCCCACGCGGTCTACCTCCTGGGTACCCGTATCCGGCATGCGGTGGCGGTAGTCACCCTGGGCAATTTGCAAGGCCGCGGTCTCCAGCCGCGCCAAGGGCGCCACCACACTGCGGGTGGTGCGCCAGGCCACCACCGCAGCGAGCGCAACACCCAGCAACGATGCGGCGCCAACCCACAGGGCCACGCGCTCAAACAGCGATTGGGCCGCCGCCAGTTGCTCTTCGACCCGCTGGCGCTCACGCTGCAACAGGGCGCCCGATTCCCGCAACATCGCGTTCAGGGCCGGGTTCACCTGGTCGTTGAGGGCCCGCGCGGCGGCGGGCAGGTTGTCGGCTTCAATCTCGTCCACCGTGGCAATAAACGCCTCGGCATAGGTGGTGCGGGCCTCCACCAGGCGACGCAGGGTGGCTTCCTGTTCGACATCCTTCAGCCCTTCGGACAGCGATTCGATGATGCCGTCCAGCGTGCGGTTGCGCGCATCCACATCGGTGTACTCTTTGACACGGTCTTCGCGCGGGGCATGCACCAGGCGCACCAGGGCGCTACCCACACCTTCGGTTTGCAGCGTCAGGGCCTGCACCCGCAGCAGGCGCTGCATGTCACCCGTGGCAAAACGCTGGGTGAGGTCCGACATCAAGCGCAGCTGCCAACCCGACTGCAACAGCGCCAACAACACCAGCCCCACCAACACCCCCAGCCCCAGTGCCAGCCGCCAGGCAATGCGCGTGGGCCACAGCCCCCGGCGCGTGGCGGGTGTGGGCGGCGGAAAGGGAGCGGCGGGCATGGCGCGAGCTTACGCCCCGCGAAGCACCCAACGCCGCAACACCGGCCCCAGCGACCAGGGGCCGCAGCCATACAGCGCCAAGGCGGCCAACAACACGCCCCAGGTGATGTGCTGCTGCAGCGCCGCCGGGGCAATCTCGGCCAGCGCCAGCACCGCCACCCCATTCACCACGCTCAGGCCCAGCGCCGCAAAACGCCCAGCCAGGCCCAGCACCAGCAACACGGGCAAAACCAGCTCACCCGCTGTGCCGAGCGCAGCAGCCACCGCGGGCGAGAGCAGGGGCACGTGGTATTCATCGGCAAACAGGGCCAGGGTGATGTCCCAGTCGCGCAGCTTGGTCAGGCCCGAGAGGAAAAACACCTGCGCCACATACAGCCGCGCCAGCAGGGCGGCCAGGGGCTGCAGGGTGTTAAGGCTGCGCTCCAGACGGTCCCACAGCGCAACAGCGCGGGTGGTCCAGGAAGCACTGGGGGTTTGCAAAGAGGGCATGGCGGTAGGCGTCATCGCAGGGTGGCGGGGGTGGAAGAATC
Source organism: Rhodoferax sp. TS-BS-61-7 (assembly GCF_002943465.1). GTDB lineage: Bacteria > Pseudomonadota > Gammaproteobacteria > Burkholderiales > Burkholderiaceae_C > Allorhodoferax. The sequence goes on along the minus strand of NZ_PTQY01000001.1, from coordinate 1,175,405 downwards.
AGGGGGCGTGGACGGCCAACAGCAGTCCGCTTTGCACGGCGTCGGTGAGCCAGGCGTTGATGTCGAGTTGCGGGGCAACATCCAGAGCGGGCCCCAAGGCACGGCCCTGCAGCAGGGTGGATACGAACACCACCTCCCCGGGTACCGCCTGCCGCAGGCGCGGGCGGTAGCCCTGGCGCCAGACCACCACATCTTCGGCCTGACCTGCGCGCAAGCGGGTAGCGGCTTCGGCCAGCGTTAAGCCTTCCTGCAAATGCGCCCGCACCAGGCTGGCCGTGGGCCAGGGGCTGCACAACACAGCGGTGCCGGGGGCCAGTTGCAGCCGCAGGGTGTCCAGGTCGTGGCTGCCCAACAGGGCCAGGGTGGCGGGTTGGAGTTCGGCATCAGCCGCACTGGCACAGGTGTGCAGCGCCCACTCCACCCGTGCCACATCGGCCAGGTAGGGCTCGTCGGCCAGCTGCGGGCTGGTCGCCACAAAATCGGCCAGCGTGCCCCCCCACTGCGCCATATCACCACGCTGCGGGGGGCTTGCGTGCCACAGCGCACGCGCCAGGGCGGCAAAACTCTCACCGCCCAGCATCTGCGCCAGCACCGGGTAGGCCGCCAGCAGCGCGCGCTCGGCCAGGGCGTGGCCATTGGATTGGTAGGCTTTTAGGCCTCTAGCGCCCATGGAATCTGCGCAAATAGCTATGTTTTTTATAGCACCTTCAGTTTCGGGCACAAACAGGCTTTCCAGCAGCTGCTGTTGCTGCAGTGCCAGGGCGCTCATGCCAAGGCCTCCGCAGTGGCAGCGCCGCGCACGGCGTGGCCTGCATGGCGGGCGGTATCGGCCTCCTCCAGCAACACGTCCAGCGCAGGCACCTCGGTGTCCCACTCCACCAATGTGGCCACGGGGCCAAAACGTTGCAAGGCATGCCGGTGCAGCGCCCACACCGCGGGGCTGACCCGGCTGCCGTGGTCATCAATCACGATCTCGCCATGCGCATCGGCCACATGGCAGTGGCCCGCCACATGCAGCTCGCCTACGGCATCGGGCGGAATGGCGTCCAGCCAATCGCGGCTGGCTTGCAGCGGATCGGCAAGTTGGCCCGCCAGTTCGGCGTTGCGCGCATTCACATAAATGTTGTTCACATCCACCAGCAGCAGGCAGCCCGTGCGCCGGGCCAGAGTGGTCAAAAAATCAGTCTCCGACCAGTCGTGGGCGTCTGCGCTGTTCCAGCGCACATAGGCCGACAGGTTTTCCACCATGAAGCGGCGCTGCAACCGGTCTTGGACCTGCTGCACATGGCGGCACAACACGTCCAGCGCCTCGTCAGAAAACGGGATGGGCAACAGGTCTGCGCCGTGCACGGTCTGCGCCCCCAGGGTGCCACGCGCAAAACAGGCGTGGTCGCTCACCCGCACGGGGTCCACCCGCTGCACCAGGCGGGCCAGCTGGTCCAGGTGCCAGGGGTCCAGCCCCACCGCCGAGCCCAGCGACAGCCCCACGCCGTGCAGGCTGATGGGGTAGTGCGCCCTGGCCTGCATCAGCACGGCCAATGCAGCACCACCGCCGCCAAAAAAATTCTCGGAGTGGACTTCCAGAAAGTCCAGTGCGGGCTGCCGCTCCAGCAGCTCCGCGTAATGGGGGTGCCGCCACCCGATGCCGACCTGGCCGCGGGGCGCGGGCACAGGCATGTCGGGGTAGGTGGCGGTCATGGGCAAGGCAATCAGCTCTTCATCTTCTTGGCGTCTTCCATGGACAGGCCCTTCATGTCCTTGCAGGTGCCTTTGGCGACGTACTTCCATTCACCCTTGTCCATGTCCACCTTGGACTGGCCGGCGCAGGAGTGGCTGCCAGAGAGGTTGGCACAGTCATTTTGTCCGGCCTTGGCAATACCAAAGCATTTTTCTTTCTCTTGGGCGGCCACGGGGGCAGAGGCCAAGGCCAAGGTCATCAGGCTGGCGGCGGTGGCGGCGATCAGGGCACGTTGGTTCATGAGAAAACTCCTAGGTTGGAAAGAGAAACAACCAGATAGGCTTGGCACGGAATTGCGCCAGAACGCTGGTTGAAGGTTAGTCCGGCAGGGTTGGCATTTCTTACAGTACCCCCGCTTGATAACACGCGCACACGGGTTTTCCCTTGGCTGCAAACGTGGTGCCACCGCGCAACCGTACACTGCAACCACACCAACCCGCAAACCCCCATGCCCAGTTTTGAACAGCAGGTCGCCGACCTCCGTGATTACCTCCTCAAGTTTGCACGCCTGCAATTGCGCAACGAGGCCTGGGCCGAAGACGCCGTGTCCGAGACCGTGTTGGCCGCGATCGCCAAGCCCCAGGCGTTTGACAGCCGCTCCCAACTCAAAACCTGGCTGGTGGGCATCCTCAAACACAAGATCATTGACGCCCTGCGCCACCACAGCCGGGAAGCCACCACGCTGGATACCGATCCCGACCACCAAACAGATCCGCTGGACCTGATCGCGTTCCAAGCCGACGGCCACTTTAGCCAAATGCCCTCCGAGTGGGGCAACCCGGAGCAGGACGCAAGCCGCCGCCAATTTTTCGAAATCCTGGAGGCTTGCACCAACAAGTTACCGGCAGTCCAGGGGCGGCTGTTCCTGATGCGCGAGTGGCTGGAACTGTCCAGCGAGGAAATTTGTAAGGAGCTGCAGCTCACGCCGACTAACCTTTACGTACAGCTGCACCGCGCTCGCCTGCGTTTGCGCGAGTGTCTGGAGATGCACTGGTTTGCAAAGGCCGTTCAACCATGATGCCATTCCGAAGGACCTGCCGAGAAGCGGCCGCCCTGCTCGTCGCCCGGGAAGACCGCCCGCTGGGCACAGGCGACCGCATTGCGCTGCGCTTGCACCTGCTCGCCTGCGCAGCCTGCCCCCGGTTCGAGCGCCAAATGCTCACCATGCGCAACAGCATGCAACAGTGGCGCCACTACGCAGAGGAAGAACCGGATTCCGCCACAAACCCTATAAAAAATAAAAATTAGGTGGCTTTTAAAAACTAGCGCATAATGGTCTTGCATTGCCCAGAGTACGGGTGTGCAAGTTTGCGGTGTTTAGTCAGTTTCGCGTCTGCTTTAAGTCTTCACTGGTTTGTTGATTGCGGTTAAGGACTCCATCGCGTTTTGAGTTATTTTGAGGAGTCCCTCCATGGGCAACAAACTTTACGTAGGCAACCTGCCTTATTCTTTCCGTGACGAAGACCTGCAACAAGCGTTTGCGGCACACGGTTCCGTTTCCAGCGCCAAAGTCATGATGGAACGCGACACCGGTCGCTCCAAAGGCTTCGGTTTTGTGGAAATGGGCAGCGATGCTGAAGCACAAACCGCGATCAACGCCATGAACGGTCAACAGTTCGGTGGCCGCGGTCTGGTGGTGAACGAAGCCCGTCCCATGGAACCACGTCCTCCCCGTTCCGGCGGCTTCGGCGGCGGTGCTGGCGGTGGCGGCGGCTTCGGTGGCGGCGGCCGTTCCGGTGGTGGCGGCTACGGCGGCGGCGGTGACCGCTCCGGTGGCGGCGGCTACGGTGGTGGCGGTGGCCGCTCCGGTGGCGGCGGCGGTGGTGGTTACGGCGGTGGTCGTAGCAGCTACTAAGCAGCACACAGCAAGTACTTGTACTTCGCAAAAAAGGGACCTTCGGGTCCCTTTTGCATTGGAGAAGCTGCGTTTAAGCCTCGTCTTGCCGGCGTTTGCGCGGACGTCCTGCCAACACTTTGTCAAACAAAGCATTCGGCAACATACGCAAAGCCTTGGCCACCAACCCCATCTGCCACGGAATGACGCGGTAAGTGGCACCCTGCGCAACCGCGTCAAACGCGCGATCGGCAAACGCTTCAGGCTGCATCAGGAACGGCATGCCATAGCGGTTCTGGCGCGTGAGTGGCGTGTCAATGTAGCCGGGGCACAGCGTGACAACCTTGACACCACTGCTGCGCAACTCACCACGCAAAGATTCGCAGTAGTTGATCACGGCAGCCTTGCTCGCACAGTAAGCGCCATGGCCTGGCAGCCCGCGGATGCCGGCGACACTGCCAATGCCCACCAAAGCCCCGCTGCCCCGCTGCTCCATGGCACGCACAAAGGGGTGGAAGGTGGCCGCCAGCCCCACGTTGTTGGTGCTGAAGGTGCGCACCATCACGTCCAGATCACCGCGCACCCCGGTATCCATACCCACGCTGATGCCCGCATTGGCAATCACCACATCGGGCACCCCCAGCTCCGCCAAGCAGGCTTGACCGGCGCCCACAATGCTGTCGATGTCCGACACGTCGGCGCGGTACACACGGTAGCGGGCCGCATCCAACGCCTGGCTCTGGGCCCAGGCCTGGATCTCTTCGGTACGGCGGGCCACCAAGGCCAGCGTGTAGCCGGCTTGGTAGTAACGCCAGGCCAGGGCTTGGCCAATGCCGCTGGAGGCACCCGTAATAAAAATCAAAGCGGCCATCGGTTGCTCCAAAGCATAGATACGGGTTTAGCGGGACTCTGGTACCAAGGTGCCTCGCACACGTCCGCGCAGCTGCATCACTTGGTCCACATTGTCAAATTCCATGGCATCGGCCGTGAACCGGTCTTTGCCGCGGGTGAGTTCCACGGGCTGGTGGGACTTGACCATTTCGGTGTCCATAAACGCGTGCAAAAACTCACCACGGTATTCCATGCGCGGCGTTGCCTTGCCAGCCGCAGTGTTGTCCGCTTCGCGCACCACAACGGCCTTGCCCATGAGTTGGACTTCCGAACCACTGTCATTGGTCAACCCGCGCAGTGCACTGGCCGTGGTGAGGCGGCCCTGGGCATCAAAGGAGCGGATGCGGATGCTGTCGATTTCGATCCATTTCGTGTCGGGGTAGTGGCGCGCCACATCCCCTTGCACCTCGGACCGCATACGCCCCGTCGCATCGTAGGTCTTGATGGAAAAGCCATGCATGAAGTAGTCGGGCTCGTGCCCACGCACACGTTCCGCCTGGGCGACCTCAGGCACGGGGGTGCTTCGCACCAGCCAGTAGGTCCCCAGCGCCAGCGTCCCCATCACCATCAGGGGCAGGTAGAGCAGAAAACGCTCCCAAGCTTCGTACAGAAAGTTTTTCACTGGGTGTAGGTTCCGAGCAGGTCAGCATACCGCCCGCTGGCCACCAGCAACAAGTCACACAACTCACGCACCGCACCGTGACCACCGGGTACACGGGTCACGTGCTGAGCGGCACCCAGCACCTCAACATGGGCGTTGGCCGGGGCACAGGCCAGTGCGGCGCGCCGCATCACGGGCAGGTCGGGCCAGTCATCCCCCATGGCGGCCGCTTGGGACCAATCCAGGCCCAGTGCCTTCAGGGTCTGCTCAGCGGCTGGTCGTTTGTCTTCGGTGCCAAAGTGGGCGTGCACCACACCCAGCGCCTGCAACCGGACCCGCAGGGCTTGCGAATCACGCCCGGTGATGATGACCGGGGTGATACCCGCTTTTTGCAACAGCTTCAGGCCATGCCCATCCAGGGTGTTGAAACGCTTGAGGGTTTCGCCGGATTCGGAGAACAGCAGGCCACCATCGGTCAAGACGCCATCCACATCGAAAAACACCACCTGGATGCCCTGGGCGCGGAGCAAGAGATCGGGCGCAAACTGAATATGAGGAAGGGCCGCCATCAGATGACTTTCGCGCGCATGAGGTCGTTGCTGTTCAGTGCGCCGCACAGGGCACCCTGGGCATCCACGACCAACACGCTGGTGATGCGTTTGGCCTCCATCAGATCGGCCGCGTCCACCGCCAGTGCATCCATGTTGATCATGTAGGGGTGCGGGTGCATCAGGTCGCGGGCGGTCTTCGCGCGCAAATCCACGCCTTGCTCCAACATGCGGCGCAAATCACCATCCGTAAAGATGCCCAGCACCGATCCATCGACCTCAACCACGGCCGTAGCGCCCAGACCTTTGGCGCTCATTTCCCGCATCAGCTCGCTAAATGTGGCCGTGGGCAGCACTTTGGGGACAGCGTCCCCGGAGCGCATCACGTCGCTCACATGCGTCAACAACTTGCGCCCCAGCGCCCCCCCAGGGTGGGAGCGTGCAAAGTCTTCTGCGCGAAATCCCCGCGCGTCCAACAAGGCAACCGCCAGCGCATCACCCATCGCCAACTGGGCCGTGGTACTAGCGGTCGGCGCCAGGTTGAGCGGGCAGGCTTCTTTGGACACACCGGTATCAATCCACAGGTCTGCGTAACGCGCCATCATGGACTCGGACTTGCTGGTCATCGCCACCAAGGGCGCGCCGAGTCGCTTGAGAACCGGCAGGATGGCCGCCATTTCCTGGGACTCGCCACTGTTGGAAATCATCAGCACGAGATCGGTCGCGGTGACCATGCCCAGATCACCGTGGCTGGCTTCGGCAGGGTGCACAAACAGCGCAGGCGTACCGGTGGAGGCCAGTGTGGCCGCAATCTTGCGACCCACATGGCCACTCTTGCCCATGCCCATCACCACCACACGACCCTGGATGGCAAGAATGCGCTCCACGGTCTGGGCAAAACTTTCCCCCACACGGTCCTTGAGGCCCAAAACGGCCGCGGCCTCGATGTCAAACGTTTCTTTGGCCAGAGCCAAAGCCCGGTCGGCGCGCGAAGACCCGCCGCTTGCTGCATATGCTGTCATGCGCGCATTTTATAGACGCGCATGTCTCTTGCTAGTATGGCGCCATGACTGGACTGGAAATCACACTGCTTTACCTGCTGGCTGCCGTGCTGGGGGTGGTGGTGTGCCGCTCGCTCAAGTTGCCCCCCATGTTGGGATACCTGGCGGTAGGCGTGGTGATTGGGCCCAATGCATTGGCGCTCTCGCAAAACTCCGACGGTGTGCGCCACCTGGGCGAGTTTGGCGTGGTGTTCCTGATGTTTGTGATTGGCCTGGAGTTCAACCTGCCGCGGTTGCGTGCCATGCGCAAACACGTGTTCGGGCTGGGGCTGTTGCAGGTAGCGGTCACCATTTGCCTAGCCACCGCAGCCACCTTGGGCATGGCGGCCTTGTTCCCCCGTATCTGGAACATGGAGTGGCAGGCCGCGCTAGCGCTGTCCTGCGCCCTGGCCATGAGCAGCACCGCCATCGTGGTCAAACTAATGGTGGAGCGGCTGGAGATGGACTCCGAACACGGCAAACGCGTCATGGGGGTGTTGCTGTTCCAGGATTTGGCGGTGGTGCCTTTGCTGGTGCTGATTCCCGCCTTGGGCGCCTCTGGCGAACAACTGTTTGAGGCACTCGCACTGGCCGCACTAAAGGCGGTGGTGCTGGTTACGGTGCTGCTGGTGGGGGGACAACACCTGATGCGGCGTTGGCTGACCCTGGTGGCGCGCCGCAAAAGTGACGAGCTGTTTGTACTGAACCTGTTGTTCATCACCCTGGGCCTGGCCTGGTTGACCGAACTGGCGGGGCTGAGCTTGGCACTGGGCGCCTTCATTGCCGGCATGCTGATTTCGGAAACCGAATACAAACACCAGGTGGAAACCGACATTCGTCCCTTCCACGATGTGCTGTTGGGGCTGTTTTTCATCTCCATCGGCATGCTGCTGGACTGGCGTCTGGTGTTGGAGCGCTGGCCCTTGGTCTTGCTGCTGGTGGTTCTGCCCATCGTGTTCAAAGCCGCGCTGGTCACCGGCCTGGCCAAGGTGTTAGGGGCCTCATCGGGCGTGGGCCTGCGCACCGGCCTGTACCTGGCCCAGGCGGGTGAGTTCGGCTTTGTGCTGCTGACCCTGGCGCAAAAAAACTCCCTGGTGCCACCTGCTTTGCTGAACCCGATTTTGGCCAGCATGGTGCTGTCGATGCTGGCCACGCCCTTTATCGTGATGTACAGCAACCGCATCGTGATGAAACTGGTGAGCAGCGAGTGGCTGTTGCAGTCACTGCAGATGACCACCATCGCGCGCAAGTCCATCAGCGCCAACCAGCACGTCATCATTTGCGGGTTTGGCCGCTGCGGACAAAACCTGGCGCGCATGCTGGAGAACGAAGGTATTCCCTACATGGCACTGGACCTGGACCCGGACCGGGTGCGCCAGGCCGCCGCGGCCGGGCACTCGGTGGTGTTTGGTGATGCCGCCCGCCTGCAGGCCCTGATGGCGGCCGGACTGGCCCGCGCCAGTGCCGTAGTGATTACGTATCTGGGCGAAGGCGCTGCCCTGAAGGTACTGAGCAACACCCATGCCCATGCGCCCCAGGTGCCGGTCATTGTGCGCACCCAGGACGACCATGCCTTGGACAAGCTACGCGCCGCCGGTGCCACGGAGGTGGTACCAGAAGCGATTGAGGGCTCGCTGATGCTGGCCAGCCACGCACTGGCCCTGGTGGGTGTGCCCATGCGACGTGTGATCCGTATCGTGCAAGACCAGCGGGATGCCCGCTACAACCTCTTGCGCGGTTTCTTCCATGGTGCCGACGACGACTCTGTGGACGAGTTGCAACAAGAACGCCTGGTCACCGTGAACCTGCCACTGGGTGCCAAGGCCTCGGGCAAACCCTTATCCCACTTTGATCTGGAAGCGCTGGACATCCGGGTGCTGAGCCTGCGCCGCAGCAATGGCGCCAGCTCCCGCGCCGAAGCCCGCACCACGCTGGAGGGCGGCGATACGCTGGTGCTGTCCGGCAAGGCCGAGGCACTGGCCATGGCCGAGCAGAAGCTGCTCAAAGGTTAGCCCCTGCGCTGCACCGTTGGGGGCACAATAGCGCCTGCCTTCATTTCTGCACCTGCCCCGTTTCTATGCAACACCTCAGCGTCAACCAATACCTTCGGGACAATATTCGCACCGTGCCCGACTGGCCTGCGCCAGGGGTGCAGTTCCGTGACATCACCCCGCTGTTGCAAGACGCCAAGGTCTTCCGGGTGTTGATCGATGCCTTTGTACACCGCTACATGGACCCCAGCATGCGGCCCGATGTGGTGGCCGGGCTCGATGCCCGTGGCTTCATCCTGGGCGCCGTGGTGGCCTACGAATTGAACATTGGCTTTGTCCCAATCCGCAAGAAAGGCAAGCTGCCATTCACCACCGTGGAAGAGACCTATGAGCTGGAGTACGGCAGCGCCACCGTAGAGCTACACACCGATGCCGTGAAGGCGGGTGACCGTGTCCTACTGATTGATGACCTGATCGCTACCGGCGGCACCATGATGGCGGGCAAAAAGCTTCTGGAGCGCCTGGGCGCCCATGTCATGGAAGGTGCCGCCATTGTTGACCTGCCCGAGTTGGGCGGTTCCGACCGGTTGCGTGAATCCGGTCTGCCCTTGTTCACCCTGGTCGATTTTGCGGGCCACTAAGGCCCGCTGAGGCCGCTCAGTTCAGGTCGCCGTACTGGGTACCACTCAGCGGCGAATTGCGGTCATCCAATTCCGTGTCCTGAAAACTGGGGGGTGCCGGATTGCGGCGTCCAGAACGCACAATTTCTCCGGGTGCCGACAAGGCGGTGGGCGAAGGGATGGCCGCCAGGGCCTGCTTGAACGCCGCCACTTCGTCCGCCTGCAAAGGCTCATACCGCGGGGCTACAGGTGCCACCGCCACGGCAGCCACAGGTACGGCCACTACCGGCGCTGCGCTGGCACTGCGTGCCAGACCCGCCGTCACGTGTTCGTTAACACGCCAGTACACCGCTGTAACCAGAATGTCGTGCCGGGACTTGGCCACCTTGGCGATGTGACTCTCCATGTCTGCCAAGCGCTGGGGGTCTCCCACGTTCTGGCGCGCCATGTCCATCATGATCAGGTACTGCCGGCCCCGGGAATCGAGGGATAACACCTTGAATTTGTAGCTGGTAGACAGCAGGCCAGCGCGGGTCATGGACTCGCGCACCACCGCATACAACAGCTCGCGGCGCTCCAAGCGTTCATTTTTGCGGTTGGCAGCACTGCCCGGCACAGAATTCGGCCCCTTGGAACGTGACTTGCCACTGTGGTTAAAGGGCAAGGTGGCATCGATATGGCCCAGGCCAGAGCTTTCTGCGGCAGGCGGCGGGACCTGCGTTTTTTTGGAGAACCAACGGAACAGGGACATTGTTATTGCTTTCGGGGGCTGGGAGCGATGGAGTGTAGTGCAGGCTATTTGCCAATGCAAAACTTCGAGAAGATCACACCTAACAGGTCATCCGAGCTGAACGCACCGGTAATTTCGCTCAGTGCGTTCTGGCCCAGACGCAACTCTTCAGCCAACAGGTCCAGGGCATTGGCACCCATGCCCAAGTGGGCATGGGCTTCCATCAAATGGGCATCCACCTGGCGCAATGCCTGCAAGTGGCGTTGGCGTGCCATGAAGCTGCCACCCGCCGAAGGCTGCCAGCCAGCGGACACCAACAAGCGCTCCCGCAGGGCATCCAGGCCCATACCGGTTTTGGCCGACAAGACAATGCCCGTATCAGGCGCCACCTCAGGCACCGCATCGGCCTTGTTCCAGACATGGATCACCGGTGTGTTTTTAGCAAGCTTTTGGGCTAAAGCACCCGTAATATCTGCGTCAGCAGCTATGTATTCCATAGCACCCTGGCGTGTCAGGTCATGCAGAAACAACACCGCATCGGCCTCCTCAATGGCTTGCCAGGCACGTGCAATGCCGATCTGCTCCACGGCATCGTCACTGCTGCGCAGGCCAGCCGTGTCCACCACGTGGATGGGAATGCCCTTGATCTGGATGGTCTGTTGCACCTTGTCCCGCGTGGTGCCCGCAACGGGTGTGACGATGGCCAGCTCGGCGCCCGCCAATGCATTGAGCAAGGAGGACTTGCCGGCATTCGGCTGGCCAGCGATGACCACGGTAATGCCCTCGCGCAGCAAGGCTCCCTGGGTGGCCTGCTGCAGCACCTGCTGCACGGTGCCCTGCAGTGTTTGCAGTTGCCCCAACGCATCCGCTTTCTGCAGAAAGTCGATTTCTTCTTCCGGAAAATCCAGCGTCGCCTCGACCAGCATGCGCAGATGGGTCAGCGCTTCGAGCAGCGTATGCACCTGCCGGGAGAATGCCCCCGCCAACGACTGCGTGGCACTGCGCGCCGCCGCTTCGGTGCTGGCATCAATCAAATCGGCAATGGCCTCCGCCTGGGTCAGGTCGATCTTGCCGTTCAGAAAAGCCCGCTGGGAAAACTCACCGGGTTCGGCAATGCGCAGCCCCGGCAAGGTCGCGCCACCCGACCCACTGGGGACAGTAGCCGCCAGCTCCAGGCAGCGCGCCACCAGCAATTGCAAGACGACGGCACCACCATGGGCCTGCAGCTCCAGCACATCTTCACCGGTGAAGGAATGGGGTGCCGGAAAGTACAAGGCCAGCCCCTGGTCCAGCGGCTGGCCTTGTGCATCGGCAAAGGGCAGATAGGTGGCTTCGCGTGGCCGCAAGGTGCGGCCCAAGAGGGCCTGGACAAACCCGGAAAGGTCTTTACCGCTGATGCGGACAATACCCACGGCCCCCCGTCCAGGGGCCGTGGCCACAGCCACGATGGGGTCGCTTTGGCGTGTCAGCACAGCTGCATGACCCCCGCCTGCTTACTTGAACTTGGGCAGGTTGAACTGGGGCGGTACACCCATGCGGGTGTTGATGATCCACTGCTGTGCGATGGACAAAATGTTGTTGGTGATCCAGTACAACACCAGGCCCGAGGGGAAGAAGAAGAACATCACGCTGAACGCCAGCGGCATGAACCACATCATCTTGGCTTGCAGAGGATCTGGTGGCGCGGGGTTCAGGGCCGTCTGCAGCAGCGTGGTCAACGTCATGATCAGGGGCAGGATGAAATAAGGGTCTGGCGAGGACAAGTCCTGAATCCAACCCAACCAGGGCGCATTGCGCATTTCCACGCTGGACAGGAGCACCCAGTACAGCGCAATAAACACCGGGATCTGAACCATGATGGGGAAACAACCACCCATGGGGTTGACCTTTTCTTCACGGTAGATGCGCATCATCTCCTGTTGCATTTGCTGCGGGTTGTCTTTGAGGCGCTCACGCATCTCCATGATCTTGGGGTTGACCGCCTTCATCTTGGCCATGCTCGCGTAGGCCTTGGCATTGAGCCAGTAGAAAGCGATTTTCAGCAAGAGCACCAGCGCCACGATGGACCAGCCCCAGTTCTGGATAAAACCGTGCAGCTTGTCGAGCAACCAATACAGGGGCTTGGCCAGAATGGTCAACCAACCGTAGTCCTTCACCAGTTCGAGGCCGGGAGCCAGGGCTTCCAGCGCTTTTTCTTCCTGGGGGCCCACAAACAGGGTGGCCGCAATGGTTTGGGTCTTGCCAGGCTCAATGGCCGGCACCGGCGAAATCATGGTGGCACGGTAGCAGCAATCTGCCATGCCCGAGCCGATGTCCACGCCATCCAGAGAGTAGGAGCGCGCAGTGCCTGCAGGCAATATCCAGGCGCTGGCAAAGTAGTGCTGCACCATCGCGATGTAGCCGTTGTCGGCTTCCTTCTCGAAAGTCGCGCTCTTTTTCTTGATCTCGCTGAACTCTACCTTTTGGTACTTCTTGGCCTCGGTGTACACCGCAGGGCCCGTGAAGGTGGAGTAGAACGAGGACTCACCGGCCGGTTTGTTGCCGTCACGAACCAACTGCAGGTACAGCTGGGGCGACAGAGGGGCACTGGAAGCATTGGTCAGCTCATGCTTGACGGCAATGTCATAGGCACCACGACGCAGGGTGTAGGTCTTCACCAATTTCAAGCCGCCCACTTCGGGCGAGGTGAAGGTGATCACCAATTCGTCTTGGCCCTCTTTCAGGGCACGGTCACCACTGACGGTCATGACCGATTTGTGGGTGGGCGATACGCCGCCAGCAGCACCCGGAATGACACCGGTTTGCGCCAGGTACACACGGTCCTTGGAATCGTCCAGCAACACGAAGTTGCGGATCTTGTCGGCCATGTCCGAGTACTTGAGGAACTCGGAGCGCACCAGGGAGCCACCTTCGGTGTCGAATGTCAGCTTTAAGACATCGGTGTTCACCTCAAACCGTTCGCCGGCCACGGCAGGCGCAGCGGGCACCGCAGGAGCGGCACCAGCCGGCGCAGTCGCGGCAGGCACCAAGGCATCCGTTTTACCCGCTGGCGCTCCAGCCGCAGGCGCGGTGGTCTTGGCCGGGCTTGGAAAGAAAGTGGCTTTATTGCCATTGTGGATCTGCCATTGGTCCCAAAGCAACACCATGGAGAAGCCAAAGATCACCCACAAGATGGTGCGGCGAATATCGTTCATGAAGTTTTCTTTTCAGAAGGAGAGGAAATCAGACGGCCGAAGAGCCGGGGACGTTCGGCAGGAACCGGATCATGCCCACCCGCACACCAAGGGTGGCAGCGGGCCAGACGGGCCAACGTGAGATAAGAGCCCGCTGCAGCGCCATGCGTTTGCAGCGCTTGCAAAGAATAGGCGGAACAGGTTGGCTCAAAACGGCAGGCAGACCCCAGCCAAGGGCTCAGGAACAAACGGTAGGCCTTGACCAGCCCCATCAGTGCGGCCTGCATCATGGCTTGGCTACAACGGGCGAGGTTCGGGCACGGGCAAACAGCTGCTGCAACTCGCTGCGCACCGCGGCCTTGAGGGCATCCGAAGTGGCACTGGGGAATTGGGCGCGGTCAAACCCAGAGCGCAAACGCACCAAATGCGCACGCGGCTCCAAGCCCGTGGAGAATTCAATTCCCACGTTGTAGATCTGGCGCTTAATGGTGTTGCGCGTGACCGCGCGTTTGGCCCACCGCTTGGGCACCATGGCACCCAGCCACACCGCAGGTTCCGGAAACAACAAAGCCTCCGACACGTCGGAGGCTACTGTCAAAGCACGGGCGTGCAAGGCGAAGTGGGCTGTTTTGGACACAGTTATCCCGCCAAGCACCGCTTGAAACTGGGCACGGGTTTTGAGGCGCCGCACCGGGGCGTTGCCGGCATGTGGCGAATCCGCAAGGACCAAAAGCCAGTCAGCCTTGGTTTGCCAGATCCGCGCGAATTAGACAGCCAGGCGCTTGCGGCCCTTGGCGCGGCGTGCGTTGATCACGGCGCGGCCACCACGGGTTTTCATGCGGACCAGAAAACCATGGGTGCGTGCACGGCGGATTTTGGAGGGTTGGTAAGTGCGTTTCATGTGAATTTCCTAACAGGCTCTGTGGGTATCCGCACCGCCTCCCCGAGGGAAACCAAGGGGAAATGAGGCACGAATGTCGGTCTATCGCCCCGAACACAATCAGGGGAACCCGGCATTATCGCAAATTTTCTGAATCACAGCAACACCTTAGCGTCTACATGGTGTGCAGCACTGTAAGATTTGGTTTTGCCAGCCAGAATGTGGATAAAGTCTTGATAAATTACAATCCAGCGCGCAGCAATCCATAACTATCCACAGAAGCTGACCCCCACAATGACCCAGGGACTCCCCCCACATACACCAGATACCCACAGCCAGGAGCTCGGTCAAAGCCTGTGGCAAAGCTGCGTGGACCAGTTGGCCCAAGAGCTGCCAGAGCAGCAGTTCAACACCTGGATCAAGCCCCTGGCCGCTCAGGTACATGACGACATGTCCAAGGCCACCATTTTTGTGGCCAACCGCTTCAAACTGGACTGGGTACGGGCCCAATACAGCCAGCGCATCGCAGCCTTGCTGGAGAAGTTGTACGGTCAACCCGTCATAGTTGAGTTAGCGATCACTCCGCGTGAAGCACCTGTCAGGCAAGCCAGCATGCCCCGAGTTGCTGAAGTACCTACAGCCGTTGATGAAGTTGAGGTGGGCGAAGACCGCGTCAGTGGTGGCCCCAAGAACCGGCTCAACAGCCTGCTGACTTTTGAGAGCCTGGTTGAGGGCACGGCCAACCGCATGGCCCGTGCCGCCGCCATGCACGTGGCCACCATGCCAGGCCATCTGTACAACCCACTGTTCATCTACGGCGGCGTGGGTCTGGGCAAGACCCACTTGATGCACGCGGTGGGCAACCGCCTGCTGGCAGACAAGCCGGGTTCCAAAGTTCTCTACATCCACGCGGAACAATTTGTATCGGATGTGGTTAAGGCCTACCAGCGCAAGACTTTTGATGAATTCAAAGAGCGTTACCACTCGCTGGATTTGTTGCTGATTGACGATGTGCAGTTCTTTGCCAACAAGGACCGCACCCAGGAAGAGTTCTTCAACGCCTTTGAAGCCCTGCTGGCCAAAAAGTCACACATCGTGATGACCAGTGACACCTACCCCAAGGGATTGGCAGACATCCACGAGCGGCTAGTTTCGCGTTTTGACTCCGGTTTGACGGTGGCGATTGAGCCGCCCGAGCTGGAAATGCGGGTGGCAATTCTGATCAACAAGGCACGCGCCGAGGGTTCGGAGATGCCCGAAGAGGTCGCCTTCTTTGTGGCCAAAAACGTGCGCTCCAACGTACGCGAGCTCGAAGGCGCGCTGCGCAAAATCCTGGCCTATTCACGCTTCAACCAGAAGGAAATCTCCATCCAGCTGGCCCGGGAAGCGCTACGCGATTTGCTGTCGATCCAGAACCGCCAGATTTCTGTGGAAAACATCCAAAAGACCGTGGCGGACTATTACAAGATCAAGGTCGCCGACATGTACAGCAAGAAGCGCCCGGCTAGCATTGCCCGGCCACGCCAGATTGCCATGTACCTGGCCAAGGAACTGACCCAAAAAAGCCTGCCCGAGATCGGCGAGCTGTTTGGCGGGCGCGACCACACCACGGTGCTGCATGCGGTGCGAAAAATCGGGGGGGAACGCCAGCAGCTGACCGAGCTGAACCAGCAGCTCCACGTCCTGGAGCAAACCCTGAAGGGTTGAATGTAAAAACAAGTGCCAGACCCCTCAAGTCGCTATCAAAAAAGGGGAAAATGGTGAGATTGTTTGTAAATGCAGGGCTTTTCTGGGCCTTGCATCCATGGTTGAGTTTCAAAAAGAGGTTGACATGATCGTATTGAAGGCAACGCAAGACAAGGTTCTATCGGTTCTGCAGTCCGTGGCCGGTATTGTCGAGCGCCGCCATACGCTGCCTATCCTGGCCAACGTGCTGTTGCGCAAAACAGGGACATCGATTCAGCTGACCACCAGCGACCTGGAAATCCAGATCCGCACCACGGCCGAGCTGGGTGGTGACACCGGCAACTTCACCACCACCATTGGCGCACGCAAGCTCATTGACATCCTGCGCACCATGCCCGGTGACCAGACCGTGTCACTGGAGTCCAGCCAAAGCAAGATCATCCTTAAGGGCGGTAAGAGCAAGTTCACCCTGCAGACCATGCAGGCCGAAGACTTTCCGCTGGTGCAAGAAAGCGCCAGTTTTGGCCCCGTCTTCAGCGTGCCACAAAAAACCCTGAAGGACCTGCTGAGCCAGGTGTCCTTTGCCATGGCGGTGCACGACATCCGCTACTACCTGAACGGAATTTTGTTTGTCGCCGAAGGCAAGCAGTTGAGCCTGGTTGCTACCGACGGCCACCGCCTGGCTTTTGCGTCCGCCACACTGGACGTGGAAGTGCCCAAGCAGGAAGTGATATTGCCGCGCAAGACGGTGATTGAGCTACAGCGCCTGCTGAGCGATGCCGAAGGCGCGATTGAAATGCAGTTCGCCAACAACCAGGCCAAGTTCACCTTTGACGGCATGGAGTTCGTGACCAAGCTGGTCGAGGGCAAGTTCCCCGACTACAACCGCGTCATCCCCAAGAACCACAAAAACAGCATCACCCTGGGCCGTGAAGCGCTGCTCAAGACGCTGCAACGCACCGCCATTTTGACCAGCGACAAGTTCAAGGGCGTGCGCCTGAACATCGACCCCGGCAGCCTGCGTGTGGCGTCCAACAACGCTGAGCAGGAAGAGGCGGTGGACGAACTGGACATCGACTACGGCGGTGACAGCATCGAGATTGGCTTCAACGTCACCTACCTGATCGATGCCCTGAGCAATATGGGCCAGGAAATGGTGAAAGTGGAGCTGTCGGACGGCAACAGTTCGGCCCTGATCACCATTCCGGACAACGCGACCTTCAAATACGTCGTGATGCCCATGAGAATCTGACGCTATAAAAATAATAGCTACCTGCGCAATCAAACCCCCGGCCTTCGGGGGTTTGGTCATTAAAGAATCGAGAGAAAGTTAGCCATGACCGAAGAAAACAAGTCTGTTCCAGCCCCCGAAAACAACGATGGCCTCGTCCACACGGGCGATGCGGGCACAGACAGTTCCAACTTCCAGCCCACCATCGACACCAACCAGGCCGGTGCGACCGAGGCCTATGGCGAAGGCTCGATCCAGATTTTGGAAGGCCTGGAGGCCGTGCGCAAGCGCCCCGGCATGTACATCGGCGACACGTCCGACGGCACCGGTCTGCACCACCTGGTGTTTGAAGTGGTGGACAACTCCATCGACGAATCGCTGGCCGGCCATTGCGATGACATCTTGGTCACCATCCACTCCGACAACTCCATCAGCGTGGTGGACAACGGCCGCGGCATTCCCACCGGCATCAAGCTCGACGACAAACACGAGCCCAAACGCTCGGCCGCCGAAATCGCACTGACCGAGCTGCACGCTGGCGGCAAGTTCAACCAGAACAGCTACAAAGTGTCTGGTGGTCTGCACGGCGTGGGCGTGTCCTGCGTGAACGCATTGTCCAAAATGCTGCGCCTGACGATCCGCCGTGACGGCAAAGTGCACGTAATGGAGTTCAGCAAAGGTTTTGTGCAGAACCGCATCGTCGAGACGCAAAACGGCATTGAAGTCTCGCCCATGAAGGTCATTGGTGACACCGAAAAACGTGGCACCGAGGTGCACTTTTTGCCCGACACCGACATCTTCAAAGAAAACAACGACTTCCACTATGAGATCTTGAGCAAGCGCTTGCGCGAACTCTCGTTCCTGAACAACGGTGTGAAAATCCGCCTGAAGGACGAACGCAGCGGCAAGGAAGACGACTTCTCCGGTGCGGGTGGTGTGCAAGGCTTTGTGAACTTCATCAACAAAGGCAAGACGGTGTTGAACCCCAACATCTTCCACGCCATGGGCGACCGCCAGAGCGACCAGGGCACCAACATTGGTGTGGAAGTGGCCATGCAGTGGAACAGCGGTTTCAACGAGCAAGTGCTGTGCTTCACCAACAACATCCCCCAGCGCGACGGCGGCACCCACCTGACCGGCCTACGCGCAGCCATGACCCGCGTGATCAACAAGTACATCGACGACACCGAACTGGCCAAAAAGGCCAAGGTCGAAGTGACGGGCGACGACATGCGCGAAGGCCTGTGCTGCGTGCTGTCGGTCAAGGTACCCGAGCCCAAGTTCTCCAGCCAGACCAAGGACAAACTCGTATCGAGCGAAGTGCGCGGCCCGGTGGAAGACATCGTCAGCAAACTGCTGGCCGACTACCTGCAGGAACGCCCCAACGACGCCAAGATCATCGTTGGCAAAATTATCGAAGCCGCGCGCGCCCGTGAAGCCGCGCGCAAGGCCCGTGACATGACACGCCGCAAGGGTGTGCTGGACGGCATGGGTCTGCCCGGCAAGCTGGCCGACTGCCAGGAAAAAGACCCAGCGATGTGCGAGATCTACATCGTCGAGGGTGACTCCGCTGGTGGCTCTGCCAAGCAGGGCCGCGACCGCAAGTTCCAGGCGATCCTGCCCTTGCGCGGCAAGATTTTGAACGTGGAAAAAGCGCGCTACGAAAAGCTGCTGACCAGCAATGAAATCTTGACGCTGATCACCGCGCTGGGCACCGGCATCGGCAAGGCCGGTGGCTCTACCGGCAACGACGACTTCAACGTCGCCAAGCTGCGTTACCACCGCATCATCATCATGACCGATGCCGACGTGGACGGTGCCCACATCCGCACGCTGCTGCTGACCTTCTTCTACCGCCAAATGCCCGAGCTGGTCGAGCGCGGCCACATCTACATTGCACAGCCCCCGCTGTACAAGGTGAAGGCCGGCAAGGAAGAGCTGTACCTGCAAGGCCCGACGGACTTGGATGGCTTCCTGCTGCGCATTGCGCTGCTCAACGCCTCGGTGTTCACCGGCGGGCCCAACGGCACCACCATCAACGGCGACACCTTGGCGGAACTGGCACGCAAGCACCAGGTGGCCCAGGCCGTCATCGCGCGCCTGAAGAACTTCATGGATGCCGAAGCCCTGCGCAGCGTGGCCGACGGCGTGGCGCTGAACCTGGACACCGTGGCCGACGCTGAAGCCTCTGCCGCCGCGCTGCAGGCCAAGCTGCCCGATGCCGAAGTGGCCGGCGAGTTTGACGCCCGCACCGACAAGCCCATTCTGCGCATCAGCCGCCGCCACCACGGCAACGTGAAGAGCAGCGTGCTCACGCAAGACTTTGTGCATGGCGCCGACTACGCCGCGCTGGCCGAAGCCGCCAACACCTTCAAGGGCCTGCTCTCCGAGGGCGCCCGCGTCATGCGCGGCGAAGGCGAACGCCAGAAGGAAGAGAAGGTTTCCGACTTCCGCGAAGCCATGGCCTGGCTCATCACCCAAGCCGAGAACGGCACCAGCCGCCAGCGCTACAAAGGCTTGGGCGAGATGAACCCCGCCCAGCTGTGGGAAACCACCATGGACCCCACCGTGCGCCGCCTGCTCAAGGTGCAGATCGACGATGCCATCGAAGCCGACCGCGTGTTCACCATGTTGATGGGTGACGAAGTGGAGCCGCGCCGCGAATTCATTGAAACCAACGCGCTGCGGGCTGGCAACATCGATGTCTGACGCCATCACCCGCATCAACGCGCAGGCCCAGTGGTCTGACGCGGTGGTGCACCAAGGCACGGCCTATTTTGTAGAAGTACCCGAGAGCGGCACGGACATCACCAGCCAGTCGCAGGCCGTGTTCGCGCAAGCCGAGCGCACGCTGGCGCTGGCTGGTAGCGACAAAGGTCGCCTGCTTCTGACCACCATCTACCTCAAGCACATGGCAGACCGCGCCGCTTTCAACGCGCTGTGGCAGGCGTGGCTGCCAGAAGGCTGCGCCCCGGCACGGGTGTGCGTCAGTGCCGAGATGGCCAATCCCGACTACCTGCTGGAAATCGCGTTTACCGCTGCCGTGGCCTGAGGGCCACGCGCCCCACGGTGTTGACGACATAAGCCATCCGCATGTCCGTAGACATTCCTTTCCAAGCCTCCCCCGACAGCCTGGACCCCACCGATTGGAACGCGGTGCGCCAGATGGGCCACCGCATGCTCGACGACATGGTGGACATGCTGGCCGGGCTGCGCGAAGCGCCCGTGTGGCAGCCCATGCCAAACGATGCCCGCCAGGCCTTGCGCACGGGGGCGCTGCCCACCGAGCCCGGCGATCTGGAGACCGTGTACCAGGACTTCCAGACCCTGGTGCAACCCTATGGCAGTGGCAACAGCCACCCCCGTTTCATGGGCTGGGTGCAGGGTGGAGGCAACCCCGTGGGCATGCTGGCCGAACTGCTAACCGCCGCCACCAACCCCAACCTGGGCGGGCGCGACCATGCACCGATCGAGGTGGAGCGCCAAGTGATCCGCTGGGCGGCCGAGATGCTGGGTTTTCCGCAAGACGCCAGTGGCGTGCTGGTCACCGGCACCTCCATGGCCAACCTGATTGCCGTGCTGGTGGCACGCACGCGGGCGCTGGGCACGGACGTGCGGCACAGCGGACTGCAGGGCCGGCCGCTGGTGGCCTACACCTCGGTAGAGGCGCACAACTGCGTGGCCCGCGCCATGGACATGGCCGGCCTGGGCAGCGATGCGCTGCGCCTGATTGGTCTAGACGAACAACACCGCATGGACATGGACGCGCTGCAAGCCGCCATGGCGCAAGACCGTGCGGCCGGCCTGCAGCCCTTTATGGTGGTGGGCAGCGCGGGCACCGTGGATACCGGTGCGGTGGACGACCTTGCCGCGTTGGCCGCGCTGGCACGCGCGCAGGGCCTGTGGTTCCATGTGGACGCGGCCTATGGCGCGCTGGCCATGCTCTCGCCCGCGCAGCGCCCGCTGGTGCAAGGGCTGAGCCAGGCCGACTCGGTGGCCTTTGATTTTCACAAATGGGCGCAGGTGCCTTACGACGCGGGTTGCATTGTGGTGCGCGACGCCACGCTGCACGCGGCCACCTTTGCCAGCCAGCCGGCCTACCTGCAACGTAGCGTGCGTGGGCTGGCGGGCAACCAGCCCTGGCCCACCGACTTTGGGCCCGACCTGTCGCGCGGTTTCCGTGCGCTCAAGGTGTGGATGACACTCAAGACCTATGGCGCAGCCAAGCTGGGCCAGGTGGTCGCACAGAACTGCAGCCTGGCGCAGCAGCTGGCCCATCTGGTGGACGCCCAGCCACAGCTGGAGCGGCTGGCGCCGGTCACGCTTAATGTGGTGTGCTTTCGCGTGCTGGCGGCAGGTGTGGACCTGGACGCGCTGAACGCCGACATCGTGGCCGATGTGCAGGAGTCTGGCGTGGCGGTGCCGTCCACCACGCGCATTGGCGGTGTGCTGGCGATCCGCGTGGCACTGGTGAACCACCGCACCCGGTTGGACGATGTGCAGATGCTGCTAGGCGCCGTGCTGATGGCGGCGCAGGAACGGCTGGCGTTGGGCGATTTTCAAGCCAAATAAGGCCCTAGCCCTTGTAGATACTGCGCAAATAGCTCCTAAATTGATAGCAATTTGAGATGCCAACAACGATCGGCATGCCCCTTGCGTGCAATCGCGCGCATGACCGAAGTCGACTTTTCCCAGATCAGCGCCTACCAGCGCTACAAGCTCATGGCCAGCCTGATCGTGCCGCGCCCCATCGCGCTGGTCACCACGCTCAGCTCGCAAGGTGTGGTGAACGCCGCACCGTTTTCGATGTTCAACATGCTGGGCGAAGACCCGCCGGTGGTGATGCTCAGCATCAACCGCCTGCAAGACGGGCGGCTCAAGGACACGGCGGCCAACATCCTGTCGCAGCGTGAGTTTGTGGTGCACATGAGTGACGAGGCGCTGGCCGCCCAGATGCATGCCTGCGGCGAGAGTTTTCCGGCCTCCGTCAGCGAGCTGGACGCCGTGGGCCTGCACGCCACGCCCTCGCACAGCGTGCGCCCGCCGCGCATTACTGAGGCGCCCGTCGCCTTTGAATGCGTGCTGCACGAGACCCTGGAGACCGCCAGCCGTTATGTCTTCATTGGGCGGGTGCTGTGGCTCAGCGCGCGCGATGGCCTGATTGACACCGAGGCCTGGCGCGTGCGCCTGCAGGAATACCACCCGGTGGGGCGCTTTGGTGCCAGCTTTTACACGCGCTGCCGCGACCGATTCGCGATTGGTGACACCACCACCAGCAACCCTATCGACACGCTCTAGAGCGCGCCTTCGGCCCCCGTTCAGGCGCCGCTGCGCACCGGACCGGTGGAGGCCCGCACCACCAGCACCGGGTCGGGCACATGCACGATGGTGGGTTGGTGCGCGGGGTTTTCGATCAGGTCTAGCAGCAGGTTGATGGACATGGTGGCCACCTGCTCAATGCCCAGGGCCACGGTCGTGAGGGCCGGGCGCATGTCGCGCGCCAGCTGGATATCGGTCACGCCGATAAGTGAAATATCTTGCGGGATACGGATACCCCGGTCCGCCAGGGCTTGGCTGGCACCGTAAGCCATCAGGTCATTGGTGCAAAAAATGGCGGTCAAGTCCGAGTGCTGTGCCAGCAACGAGTCGGTGGCTTCGTGGCCACCGGCCACGGTGTCGCTCACATTGCGGACCATGGCGTCAATCAAGGTGCTGCCGCTGGCGGCGAGTGCGCTTTTGAAGCCGTTGAGGCGTCCGAGCTGCATACCTTCCAGGCCACACCCGACGATGGCACCGATGCGGCGGTGCCCCAGTTCCAGCAAATGCTGACCCGCAATCTCGCCAGCGCGATGGAAGTTCACCACCACGTGGGGAATCTGGTTGGCCAGGTCGACCTGTTCTTCGGACGCCAACACGATGGGCGAGCGGCGCGTCTTCAACTCGTTGATGTCGTCCGCACTGATACCGGTGTGCAGCACCAGCACGCCGTCAGCCAGGGTGCCGGCAATCTGGTGCAGGTAGGCACGGCCTATGTCGGGGCGCTCATCGGTGTTGCACACCATCAGAAAGTAGTTGCGGTGGCGCGCCACCCGCTCTGCTACCCGCACGAACTCGGGGTAGAAGGGGTTGTTGATGTCGGGTAGCACCAGCGCCACCATGGACGACTTGCCCTCGGCCAACGCACGCGCCATGAGGTTGGGCCGGTAGCCGGTGGCGGCGATGGCCTCTTGCACCTTTTGCACGGTGGCAGGCTTCACCTTCTGCGTGTTGCGCAGCACGTTGGAGACAGTGGCGGTGGTAACCCCGGCCAGGCGGGCGACTTCACTCAGAGTGGCCATGTGCGCTGCAACTTCGTGTGAATTGGCATCAATTGATACGTTTTTTGAAGCCTAGGATTTACCCTAGGACCCGGTTTATTTGCCGATACCCGTAGGTATACTCCAAAAATTGCTGAATTTAACCGCTTAAATTTTAATTTTCGGGGTGTTTCAGGGGAGCTTCCGGGATGTCGCTCCTCTGGGGAATCAGTGAACGTAGGCCTCAGGCCGGGCCAAAAATTTAACCGCTTAAATTTTGGAAAGGATGCCAGTCGCACCACCGTCATCACACGCTAACCGGAGACAACAAGCCCAGCGCACCAGTGTTCTACTGCGCGCCACTTGCCCACAACATTCATTGACACAGAGACAGGAAAACACACCATGAATTTCGCCAAACGCAGCACCCTCAGCACCATGATCGGCTTGGTCCTGAGCACCTCCGGCCTGATGGCCAGCCACGCCGCCCACGCGGGTGAAGTCACCATCTGGGCCTGGGACCCGAACTTCAACATCGCCATCATGCAAGAGGCGGCCAAGCGCTACACCGCCAAGCACCCCGGCGTGACCTTCAAGATCATCGACATGGCCAAGGCCGATGTGGAGCAAAAGCTGCAGACCACCCTGGCCTCCGGCGTGACCAAGACGCTGCCGGACATCGTGCTGGTGGAGGACTACAACGCCCCCAAGTACCTGCGCTCTTTCCCCGGCGCGTTTGAGCCCCTGTCTGGCAAGGTGGACCACAAGGCCTTTGCCAGCTACAAGGTCAACCTCATGAGCATGGGTGGCAAGGTCTACGGCCTGCCCTTTGACACCGGCACCACCGGCATGTACTACCGCAGCGACCTGATCAAGCAGGCCGGCTTCACCGACAAGGACATGCAAAACATCACTTGGGACCGCTACCTGGAGATCGGCAAACAAGTCGAAACCAAAACCGGCAAGAAGATGTTTGCCATGGACCCGCAAGACATTGCCAGCATCCGCATCATGATGCAGTCCGCCGGCCGCTGGTACTTTGACAAGGACGGCAAGCTCGATATCAAGAGCAACCCCGCCCTCAAGGCCGCCCTGGAAACCCAGGTCAAGTTCATGAAGACCGGCATCTACAAGCCCACCTCAGGCTGGGGCGAGTGGGTCGGTGCCTTGAACAAGGGTGACGTGGCGTCTGTGATTACCGGCGTGTGGATCACCGGCTCGGTCAAGGCCGAAGCCAGCCAGTCCGGAAAATGGGCTGTGGCCGCCACCCCCCGCCTGAGCGTGCCAGGCGCCACCAACGCCTCCAACCTGGGCGGCTCCAGCTGGTATGTGCTGGCCGCTGGCAAAGAGAAGGCTGCCGCAGCAGACTTCCTGAACGAGGTGTACGCCAAGGATGTGGACTTCTACCAGACCATTCTGCAATCGCGCGGCGCTGTGGGCTCCCTGCTGGCCTCGCGCAATGGCAAGGCTTACTCTGAAGCCGACCCCTTCTTCGGTGGCGCCAAGGTGTGGCAGCAATACAGCGACTGGATGGGCAAGGTGCCTAGCGTGAACTACGGCATTTACACCGCCGAAGGTGACGCTGCGGTAGCCGCCCAACTGCCAGCTTTGGCACAAGGCCTGCCGGTCGAGAAGGCGCTGGAAAACATCCACAACCAACTCGCCTCGCAAATCAAGTAAGCACACGGCAACACTGGACCAAAGGAGCACCATGGCGCCCAAGCCTACGACCAGCTACCGGCGTTTTTACGACGTCAACGGTTGGCTATTTGTTTCCATCGCGCTCGGGCTGATCGGGGTCTTCATGGCCTACCCGATCGTCCGCTCGCTGTGGATGTCCCTGCATGCCGGGCAGGGAACGGTGGTGGAGTTCGTAGGCGTGGGCAACGTGGTGCGTCTGGCCAGTGATCCGGTCTTTCTGAAGGCCCTGCAGAACACCTGCATCTTTCTGGTGATCCAGGTGCCCATCATGCTGTTGCTGGCCCTGGTCATGGCCAGCTGCCTGAACATGCCGAACCTGCGCTTTCGCGGGCTGTTGCGCACGGCGGTTTTTCTGCCCTGCGTGACCTCCCTGGTGGCGTACTCGGTGGTGTTCAAAAGCATGTTTTCGTACGACGGCTTGGTCAACCATGGCCTGGCCTGGCTGGGCCTCATCAGTGAACCCATTCCCTGGCTCAACGACCCGTTCTGGTCCAAGGTGGTCATCATCATCGCCATTACCTGGCGCTGGACTGGCTACAACATGATCTTTTATCTGGCGGCCATGCAGAACATCGACAAGTCGATCTATGAGGCCGCGCGTATTGATGGCATCTCGGCATATCGCCGGTTTGTCTCCATCACCATTCCCAATCTCAAGCCGGTGATCCTGTTCACCACGGTGACCTCCACCATCGGCACGCTGCAGTTGTTTGACGAACCCATGAACATCACCACCGTGGGCACCGTGTTCTCTGACAACACGCTCACGCTGTCCATGTACATCTACAACCTGTCGTTCAAATTCGTGCCCAACTTCGGTTATGCCGCTACGGTGTCTTACGTCATCGTGATGCTGGTCGCCGCGCTGGCCGCCATCCAGTTTTATGCCGCCCGGGAGCGCAACTGACATGAGCAACTGGGCTGAAAAATTCCGCATGGGCGGCGTCTACCTGTTCTTGGGACTGATGGCCGCGGTGTCGCTGTTCCCGTTTGCCTGGATGGTGATCAGCGCCACCAACGCATCCGTGGACGTGACCAAGGGCAAGTTCACCTTCGGCAGCGCGCTGCTGGAGAACTTCGAGAAACTCAACAAGAGTTTTGACGTGGCCCAGGTCTTCTGGAACTCCGGGAAGATTGCCATCGTAGGTGGCTTCTTCACCCTGCTCATCTCGTCTTTGGCGGGTTATGGCTTTGAAGTGTTCAGCTCCAAGGCTCGCGAACGCGTCTACAACGGCCTGCTGCTCACGCTGATGGTGCCCTTTGCCGCGCTGATGATTCCGCTGTTCATCCTGATGGCGCAATTCGATTTGCTGGACACGCACCTGGGCGTCATCCTGCCCGCGCTGGCGTCGGCCTACATCGTGTTTTACTTCCGCCAGAGCACCAAGGCCTTCCCCCCCGAACTGCGCGAAGCAGCGCGCCTGGACGGCCTGAAGGAATGGCAGATTTTCTTGTTTGTTTATGTGCCGGTGATGCGCTCCACCTATGCAGCCGCCTTCATCATCGTGTTCATGGCGGCCTGGAACAACTTCCTCTGGCCCCTCATCGTGCTGCAGTCGCCCGAGCTCAAAACCATCACCCTGGTTCTGTCCTCGCTGGGCTCGGCCTACTTCCCCGACTTCGGCGTGATCATGCTGGCGGCCATGCTAGCCACCTTGCCCACCCTGGTCGTCTTCTCCGCAATGCAACGGCAGTTCGTACAGGGCATGCTGGGCTCCGTCAAATAAGGTTTTTCACATGCGTACCGTCACCAAGCTCGTCTCGGGCTGGACCTTCCACACCTCTTTTTCGTCTGACCTGATCACCAAGGCCCAGCCCGGCACCGCCGTGCGCCTGCCGCACAACGCGGTGGATTTGGAAATGACCTACCTGGACGAACGCAGTTACCAGAAAGAATTTGGCTACCAAACCACCCTGGCCTGGCAGCCCGCATGGGCCGGCCGCGAAGTGAGCCTGCGTTTTGATGGCGCCATGGCGGATAGTGTGGTCTGGGTCAACGGCACCCAGGTAGTCGCGCACAAAGACGGCTACACCCCGTTCAGCGCACGCCTGACCGGTCTGCTGAAAGAAGGCGACAACCTCATCACCGTCAAGATCGACGGCAGCGAAAACCCCGAGATCCCGCCCTTTGGCGGCCAGATTGACTACCTGACCTACGCCGGCATTTACCGTGATGTGTGGCTGCAAGTCACCGACGCGGTGTCCGTTGCCAACCTGAAGGTGGAGACATCGAACGAGCTGACCGACGCCAAGGGTGTGGTGGTCAAGGGCTTTGTGGCCAATCCCACCAACGCCCCCATCAGCGGTAAAGTTTTGGTGGAGCTCTGCCAGGTGGACGGCACCGTGCTGCAGCAGCAGACCGTGGGCATCAGCGCCACGGGTTTTGAAGCCACGTTTGAATCTCTGGCGGGCCTGAAACTCTGGGAGCTCGACGCCCCCCAGCTCTACCTGGTGCGCGCCACGCTGGACAACCGCGACCAGCTCAGCACACGTTTCGGCTTCCGCACAGCGTGTTTCACCACCGAGGGTTTTTTCCTCAACGGCAAACACCTCAAAATTCGCGGCCTGAACCGCCACCAGAGCTACCCCTATGTGGGCTACGCCATGGGCCAGCGCGCGCAGGAAAAAGACGCCGACGTGATGAAGGACGTGCTCAAGTGCAACCTGGTGCGCACCTCGCACTACCCACAGTCCACCTACTTTCTGGACCGCTGTGACGAGATTGGCCTCCTGGTGTTTGAAGAGATTCCGGGCTGGCAGCACATTGGTGGCCAGGCCTGGCAAGACGAGTCGGTGGAAAACGTGCGCCGCATGGTAGAGCGCGACTGGAACCACCCCTCCATCGTCATCTGGGGCGTGCGTATCAACGAGTCGCAGGACAACCACGCCTTCTACACCCGCACCAACGCGATGGCCCGCAGCCTGGACAGCACACGCCAGACCGGCGGCGTGCGCTACATCGAAAACAGCGAGCTGCTGGAAGACGTGTACACCGTCAACGACTTCTGCCACGTGGCCGCGCCCGAGTGGATGAAAGGCATCGCCCCCACGCCGCTGCGCCAACCGCGCCAGGTGACCGGCCTGGACCACGAGGTACCATATCTTGTGACCGAATTCAACGGCCACATGTACCCCACCAAACGCATCGACCCCGAAGACCGCCAGGCCGAACACGTGAGCCGGCATCTGGATGTGCTGAACAAGGCGTATGAGAACCCCGTCATCAGCGGCGCCATCGGCTGGTGCATGTACGACTACAACACGCACAAAGACTTTGGTGCGGGTGACCGCATCTGCCACCACGGCGTGATGGACATCTTCCGCGAACCCAAGTTCGCCGCCTGGGGCTACACCAGCCAATGCAGCCCGGCCGAACAGGTGGTGCTGGAGCCCGTGACCTACTGGGCACGTGGCGAAAAAGACCGCTGCGAGGTGCTGCCGCTGATCGTGCTGACCAACTGCGACTATGTGGAACTGAAGGTGGGCGACTTTGCTGCCAAGCGCGCCGAGCCCGACCGCGAACGTTACCCCCACCTGCCACACGCACCCGTCATCTTTGACAGCCGCCACGTCAACATGAATGACCTAGGCGCCTGGGGCATGTTGTGGCGCGACGCCACCGTCACCGGCTACCTCGATGGCAAAGCGGTGGCCACCGTCCAGCTTTCGGGCAACCCCCTGCCCACCACGCTGCAGGTGCAAGTGGACGACACGGTGCTGCACGCCCACGAGAAAGACGCCACCCGCGTGATCGTGCGTGCGCTGGACCAGGCCGGGCGTCTGCTGCCCTTCCTGGACGATGTAGTGCAAGTGCAAGTGAGCGGTGCCGCCAAGCTGCTCGGCCCCGATACGCTCACGCTCAAAGGCGGAGTGACCGGCTTCTGGGTCGAGACGACTGGCGCCGTGGGCGACATCACCGTGCGCGTATCCACCCGCCGCATGGGCGAACAGCTGTTGGCGCTGCGCGCAGAATAAAACGAGGAGAAGAACATGGCAGACGTCAAACTCACCCAGGTCCGCAAATCCTTCGGCAACATCGAAATCATCCGCGGCGTGGACCTCGACATCAAACACGGCGAGTTCGTGGTGTTCGTGGGCCCGTCGGGCTGCGGCAAGTCCACCCTCCTACGCGCCATCTCGGGCCTGGAAGACATCAGCAGCGGCGAGCTGCGCATTGGCGACCAGGTGATGAACCATGTGGACCCGTCCAAGCGCGGCATTGCCATGGTGTTCCAGAGCTACGCGCTCTACCCCCACATGACGGTGCGCGAGAACATGGGCTTCGCCCTCAAGCACGCCGGTGTGGCCAAGGCCGAGGTCGTCACCAAGGTGGACGCGGCCGCCAACATCCTGGGCCTGGGCCCGCTGATGGACCGCAAGCCCAAGGCCCTGTCGGGCGGGCAGCGCCAGCGCGTGGCGATTGGCCGCGCCATCGTGCGTGACCCGCAGGTGTTTTTGTTTGACGAGCCGCTCTCCAACCTGGACGCCGAGCTGCGCGTGCACATGCGCATCGAGATTGCGCGCCTGCACCGCGAGCTCGGCAGCACCATCATCTACGTGACGCACGACCAAGTGGAGGCCATGACCCTGGCCGACAAGATCGTGGTGCTGCGCGCCGGTGTGGTGGAGCAGGTGGGTGCGCCGCTGGAGCTGTACGACAACCCGGCCAACACCTTTGTGGCGGGCTTCATCGGCTCGCCGCGCATGAACTTCTTTGACGGCACCATCACGGGCCACACACGCAGCAACGGCACCAACGCCTGCCAGGTCGCCTTGGCCGGGTTTGGTAACGCGGTGGTGAGCTTGCCGCTGGACGGCAACCTGCCCGCCGTAGGCACCGAGGTGTCGGTGGGCGTGCGGCCCGAGCATTTCGTGGAAGACGGCAGCGCCACGCTGCCCGTCACCATCGACATGCTGGAGCACCTGGGCGGCGAGACCTTCGTCTACGCGCGCTCGGCCAGCGGCGTGATGGTGGTGATAGAAAGCAAACACGGCCGCAGCCTGCGCTCGGGCCAGCCGCTGGAGGC
Organism: Rhodoferax sp. TS-BS-61-7; assembly: GCF_002943465.1. Classification (GTDB taxonomy): domain Bacteria; phylum Pseudomonadota; class Gammaproteobacteria; order Burkholderiales; family Burkholderiaceae_C; genus Allorhodoferax. Next base: position 1,145,418 of record NZ_PTQY01000001.1, on the reverse strand, counting down.
GCGCTTTGACGCGGCCAAGGCCCTGCTGTTCGACAAGAGCGGCCAGCGCATTTACTGCAACTAAACTGCCCCGCCCTCTGCTCTGCCCATGCCCACCCACGCGCCCGAGGCCTCTGCCGCATTCACCGTTCTGCACGGCACCCACAGCACCGTGGTGCTGGAGGTGCGCCCGCATGAAGCACCGCTGTGGCGCTACTGGGGCCCGCGCCTGCCAGATAACTGCGTCCCCTTGGCGCCCCTACGTGACGGCCGCGCCATCCCGCCAAGCAGCATGGAGTTCGACCAGCCGCTGAGCGTGGCCCCCACCTTTGGCGTGGGCTGGTACATGCAGAGTGCGCTGCTGGCGCACCGCAGCGGCCAGCAGTTTGCACAGCAGTTCACCGCCTGCCGCATCGAGACCCTGGTGGACGGCCAGAGCATCGCCATCCACTTGATTGATAACGTGGCCCAGCTGCGCCTGGTGATGCATGTGGCGCTGGATGCCCATGATGTGTTGCAGCTGCGCAGCGAGTTGTTCAACGACGGCAGTGATGTGCTGGACGTGCAATGGCTGGCTGCCGGCACCGTGCCGCTGCCCGGTGATGCGCAGGCCGTGCGTTCCTACACGGGCCAATGGGCCAACGAATTCCAGTTGCAGGTGGACGCCCTTTCGCGCAGCCTGTGGCAGCGCGAGAACCGGCGCGGCCGCACCTCGCACGACAGCTTTCCGGGCGCCGTGGTCACCACACCGGGTGCCACGCAGCACACGGGCACCGTGTATGGCGCGCACCTGGCTTGGTCCGGCAACCACAAACAGGCCATTGAGTGGCTGCACGACGGGCAATACCAATGGCAGATGGGCGAATGGCTGGCACCGGGCGAAGTGCGCCTGGCAGCTGGCGAATCGCTGCAAACACCCACGCTGTTCGCCAGCTGCGCCACCACGGGCCTGAATGGCCTGGCCGCCAACTTCCACGCCACGGTGCGCAGCCGCCTGCCCTGGCCCGGTGGTCGCATGCGTCCGCGCCCTGTGCACCTGAACACCTGGGAAGCGGTCTACTTTGACCACCGTACCGACGACATCCGCGCGCTGGCCGCCGCCGCCGCCAGCGTGGGAGTGGAGCGTTTTGTGCTGGACGACGGCTGGTTCCAGGGCCGCCACAGCGACCAGGCCGCCCTGGGTGACTGGTGGCCCGATGCTGGCAAGTACCCCCACGGCCTGCAGCCGCTAGCACAGTATGTGAACGAGCTGGGCATGGAGTTTGGCCTGTGGGTGGAGCCCGAAATGGTCAACCCCGACAGCCAGCTCTTCCGCGCCCACCCCGACTGGGCGCTGCAGCTCGAAGGCCGCCCCCTGCTGACCATGCGCAACCAGCTGGTGCTGGACGTGGCCCGCCCCGAGGTGTCCGACTACCTGTTCGCCAAGCTGGACACCCTGTTACAGAACGTGCCCATTGCCTACCTGAAGTGGGACATGAACCGCGACCTGAGCACGGCCGGCAACGCACTGGGCCGCCCCGCGTACCGCAGCTTTGTGCATGCGCTGTATGCGCTGCTGGACCGCGTGCGCGCCGCCCACCCGCAACTGGAGATTGAAAGCTGCGCCTCTGGCGGCGCTCGGCTCGACATGGGCGTGTTGGCCCATACCCACCGCGTGTGGACCAGCGATTGCAACGATGCGCTGTCGCGCGTGGCCATCCAGCGCGGTGCGCTGCAGTTTTTGCCGCCCGAGATTCTGGGTGCCCACATTGGCCCCGCGCCCGCGCACACCACGGGCCGCAGCCAGAGCCTGAACTTCCGCGCCGGCGTGGCACTCAGCGGCCACCTGGGCATTGAGGCCGATGTGCGCCATATGGGCGATGACGAGCGCATGGCGCTGGGCCGCTGGGTAGGCCTGTACAAGCAGCTGCGCAACCGCCTGCACACCGGCCAGGTGTGGCTGGGCGAAGCCGGCGACGGCGTGTTGTGGCAAGCCCATGGCGACGCCAATGCCAGCGAGGTGCTGCTGCTGGTCTACCGCACCACGCCCACCAGCCACCGCAACACGCCGCCGCTGCGCCTGCCCATGCTGCGCCCGGCCGCCCACTACACCATCGAACGGCTGGACCCCACCCCGCCCGACTGGACCAGCAGCCCGCTGAACGACGCAGCCCTGGCCGCCGGTGCCCAGCAGGCCCTGCCACCCACCGCGCACGGCGCCTGGCTGGCCGCAGTGGGCCTGCCGCTGCCGCGCATGAATGCGGAGAGTGCGTTGATCTACCGGCTGCGGTTTATCCCTCAGTAAAGCTTCTCGCGGCGAAGCGGGCGACAATTGGCGGACACAGACTCCTACCGAAAAGCGCCCATGAAAACCCTCTTCACAAGCATCGTCCTTGGACTGCTCAGCCTCACCGCCCAAGCCAAAGACGTCATCATTGACGTGCGCACCCCGCAGGAATTTGCGGCCGGCCATGTGGAAGGCGCCATCAACATCGAACACGGCAACATCGCCCAGCAGATTGCCAAGGCCGGTGTCACCAAAGACGACAAGGTGATGCTGTACTGCCAGTCCGGCCGGCGCAGCGGCATTGCGCTGGACACGCTCAAGGGTCTGGGCTTTAGCAAGGCCGAAAACGTAGGCGGCATCGAGCAGGCCCGCAAGACCCTGGCCAAGAAATAACGCCCATGGCGGCCACCGTGCTGACCGGCCTGCCGCCACTGGTGTCGCCCGCCACGCGGGTGCTGATTTTGGGCAGTTTCCCCGGTGTGCGCTCGCTGCAAGCGCAGCAGTATTACGGCCACCCGCAAAACCAGTTCTGGAAGATATTACAAGCCATTTGGCCCTCTAGCCCAGATGGAATATGCGCGAGCAGCTATGAATCCCGTAGCACCTGGCTGCTGGAGCGCGGCCTGGGCGTGTGGGATGTGTATGCCAGCTGCCAGCGCGAAGGCAGCCTGGACACGGCCATCCGCGACGCCGTGGTCAACGACATTGCCAGGCTGCAGCTACCGCAGCTGCAGGCCATTGCCCACAACGGCGGCGAGAGCTACAAACACGCACGCCACACGCAGACGCTGGGCGTGCCCGTCTACAAGCTGCCCAGTACCAGCCCAGCCAACGCCAGTTGGACCTTTGAACGCAAGCTGGCTGCGTGGCGCGAGGTGATGGAGCGGCACGGGCTGGCTTAGGGTTTTGCCGTTTTAGATAATGGATCTTTATCTAAGTCCTTGTTTATTAAGGTAATTTTCAATTTTTCATTTTCATTATCTAGCGGGTCAGATAATGAACCGGTGCAACTTGTCCAAGCTACTGCCCTTCGTCAGATTGCACGTCTTGGAGCAAATCAACATCTATCTGACTCGGCTTGCGATAAACAGTATTGCGCTTGCCTCGTGTGTCATCGCTGACAAGAAGCCCTTGAACCACCCATCGTTGCAGGAGCTTGGAGGCCTTCAGCGTGTCCAAGCCTGCAATTTGACATAGCGCACTATTGTTAATCGGGCCGTTTCGATCCATCCAGTCGCTCACTTGCTCCCATACTGGCGGACGCTCTTCGTTTAGTAACGTTACAACTATCGCCTCTTGCGCCTGATCACGCACTTCACGGTACTGCGGTGGATACAGGTTGCCGGCTCGCATCAGACTGAACATCATCCTAACCCCCTCTCCCGCATCCACGTTCGGGGGGACTGGGAATTCGCGCAAATTGCTCGCTATCAATGGATTGCGCGCGAAAGAACCCATTTTGTGCACCGTAGCCGCTGTAATGCGACCAGGAAAGAGCCCAGGACTGATTACTTCGATCCGATTATCAAAAATGCGTATCTGGACATCACGGTTCAGACGGTAATCGCGATGAATCAGCGCATTGGTGATGGCTTCCTTGATAACGCGTACCGGGTAACGGTGCACTGTCTGAAAGCCTGACGCTGCCAGCGTCAGCCCGTGCGCCAACTCATCCTGCACATACACATCCACTTGCGAAATCAATTGATAAATCTGGCCAGAAAATGTTTTCGGCGGCCTCTTTAAGTTGGGTACGTCCCCCGCTTGTTCAACCGTGCCTTTGTAATGAAACACCCGCACATCAGCTCGTGTACCCGAGGCGGCCAGCAAAGCACCTGGATGATCTGCAAACAACAACACCGCTGCTCGCAATGGTTTGAGCACACCATTAACCTTTTTAGCCAACCCAATGCGGTACAACTGATCGGCAACATCTGTGGTTGTCAATCCCCGTCCTTGCACGAACAGTCGCCAGACTGCTGTATCTAGCAAATCAAAGTCCACGTCAACGGGCTCACTTTCAGCGCTATGCACGCCGCGCCGGTATGACAAGTCCGTTATCTCACTCGCAACCATTTCACGGTTGCTGGCCGGCAAACGCATCCAGGTGCCGCCGTCAATGATTGAATGCACCTTATCGCTAGGAGGCACCTGAAAGCAGATCAATTGATCATGCTTGCCATCACGTAACTCGGTCATCAAAAACCAAGGCTGGATACCCGTGATTGGTGGCGTAAAGTGCGTGCGGATTTTGCGTAGCAACTCATCAAGTGCCTCCGGGTTTTCTTGTATTCCATAGAGTCGGTCGCGCCCCGTGGCCTTGTCGAAATCCTCAACCCCCAACATCAGCCACCCGCCATGAGTATTGGCAAAAGCACATACAGTCTGCAAAGCTTTACCAACCATTTTTCCGGAAACTCTTTTGGTCTCTAACTGCAAGGTTTCACGACCTTGCAGCACAGAGTCCAACAAAGCGTCGGCAGTCGCCTTGGGCATGGATGGCATGCCCCATCCGTTGGCAATAAATTCAAGATGATCGGTCATAAAAACTATGTTCCTCAACGGCTTTGCTCAAGGAAGTCTACAAAATCCAAGCGCTAGCTTGCCGGCGTGGTGCGAAATGATGGAGTGGCATGGACTAGTGTGAACGCAGCACCTACTGCGCCTTGGGCTTGAGCGTCATCTGGCGGTCCGCCAGCGTGATCTCGAATTTGTTCAAAAAGCTCTGGCCCAGCAACGCCTCGTCGGGCTCTCCGCCCACCAGCCCCACACCCACCCGCACACCCGACACCTGCGCGGGCCCCATGGACACCGGCACATCGCTGAGCACCCGCCCCTGCAAATCGCCATTGGCCGTTTTGAACACCGTGGGCGTGCCACCGACCAGCCCGGCCTGCTGCGCAAACGCCTCGCTCACCGTCACCATCGACGCCCCCGTGTCCACCAAAAACCGCGCCGACTTGCTGCCCACCGTGCCCGTGGCATAAAAGTGCCCGTCACGCGCCATGGGTATCACCAACACCCCACCCGGCAATACCGCCACAGACTTTGGTTTGAGGTACTGCGCGGACAGCAGGTACAGGCCCCCCATGACCGCGAGCCACACGACCACGATGGCCAGCGGGCCCCATTTAAGGCTTGTGGGGAGGTCGTTGGGGGACGGCGTGGGTGAGGTGGACATGGACTGGAGTGTAAGAAGAGACAAGACTCCGACCTTCTTCGCCCTAAAATTGATATGTTTTAAGCCTCCAGCCCCCGTCCAACCTGCGCAAGCAGCTATCAAAATCATAGTATGCCCCACTCCACCATCGCCGCCCTCACCACCCACGACACCACGCGCATCGACGATGTGCGCATTGGGGCGGTGCGTCCGCTGATCACGCCGGCGCTGCTGGAAGAAAAGTTGCCGGTGCCCGATGCGGCGCAGGCGCTGGTAGAGAGCAGCCGTGCGGCCATCTCTAAGGTGCTGCATGGGCAGGACGACCGGCTGGTGGTGGTGGTGGGGCCCTGCTCCATCCACGACCATGACCAAGCCATGGAGTACGCGCGCCAGCTCAAGGTGCAGGCCGATGCTTTGAGCGACGACCTGCTGGTAGTGATGCGCGTGTACTTCGAGAAGCCGCGCACCACGGTGGGCTGGAAGGGTTATATCAACGACCCGCACCTGGACGACAGCTTTGCCATCAACGAAGGGCTGGAGATGGCACGCCGCCTGCTACTGGATGTGCTGGCACTGGGCCTGCCCGCGGGCACGGAGTTTCTGGACCTGCTCTCGCCGCAGTTCATCAGCGAACTGGTGAGCTGGGGCGCCATTGGCGCGCGCACCACAGAGAGCCAGAGCCACCGCCAGTTGGCCAGCGGCCTGTCGTGCCCCGTGGGCTTCAAGAACGGCACCGATGGTGGCATCAAGGTCGCCACCGACGCCATCCAGGCCGCGCAAGGCGCGCACGCTTTCATGGGCATGACCAAGATGGGCCAGGCCGCGATTTTCGAGACCCGTGGCAATGACGACTGCCATGTGATTCTGCGCGGTGGCAAGCAGCCCAACTACAGCAAAACCGATGTGGATGTGGCCTGCGCGCTGCTCAAGGCTGCAGGTCTGCGCGAGCAGGTGATGGTGGACGTGAGCCACGCCAACAGCAGCAAACAACATGCACGTCAGATTGTGGTGGCGGCCGATGTAGCGCAGCAGATTGCGGCGGGCGATGCGCGCATCACCGGCATCATGATCGAGAGCCATCTGAACGAAGGTCGGCAGGACATCGTGGCGGGCCAGCCATTGAAGCATGGCGTGAGCGTGACCGATGCCTGCATCAGCATGGCGCAGACGGTGCCGGTGTTGCAGGAGTTGGCAGCGGCGGTGCGCACGCGCCGCCAGCGGGCCTGAGATCAATAGGTTTTGTAGGGCAGAAACTTGCCCGACAGCACCACGTTCACGCGGTCCCCTTTGGGGTCTGGCTGGCGCACGATGTCCATGGAGAAGTCGATGGCGCTCATGATGCCGTCGCCAAACTCTTCATGGATCAGCTCCTTGATGGTGGTGCCATACACGTTAACGATTTCATACCAGCGGTAGATCAGCGGGTCTGTGGGTACTGCGCTAGGCAAAGAGCCTTTGTAGGGCACGACCTGCAACCACTTTTGCTCATCCACCGAGAGGCCAAAAATCTTGCCCACGGTCTTGGCCTGCTTGGCGTCCAGCGTCATTTGGCCCAGGCAAGCGGCCGTGGTCCACTCTTTGCTCAGCCCCACTTTTTTGGCCACCGACTCCCAGCTAATACCTTTGCTGACTTTCACGGTCATGATTTTTTCCGTGACATCGTTGCGGTTCATAGATTCTCCTGACGTGTTGATAGACAGGAGAGCGCTGCAAACATCGTGCCGCGTGATGCGGCGGCGCATGGGTCAGGGCAAGCTGGCTTTCACCGTGGCCCAGTCCAACGCCAGCGGCTCCCAAGGACCGGGGTGTTGCCCGGCCAGCGCCCGCAACTGGGTGGCGCGTTCGGCCGATGCGGGGTGGGTGGACAACAACGCAGGCGGTGTGGCGCCTTGGCTTTTTGCAGCCAGCTTGTCCATAAAGCGGGCCATGCCTTCGGGGTTGATTTTGGCGGCTACCAGGCGGCGCAGGCCCTCGGCGTCGGCCTGGGTTTCGGCCTCGCGCGAAAACTGCATTTCCAGCAAGCTGGTGGTGGCTTCGCTCAGCACGGCACCGCTCCAGTCGCCCAGCAACACGGCGGCACCGGCGCGCAGGCCCAGGCTTTTGACCAAACCTTGCAGGCCGTGGCGCAGTTCGGCGTGGGCGACCTCGTGGGCGATCACGCCCGCGGCTTCTTCGGGTGTGTCGGTGCTCTTGAGCAGGCCGCTGTAGACCACCACCACGCCGCCGGGCGCGGCAAACGCGTTCATCTCTTGGTTGTCCACCACCAGCCAGCGGTAGCGGTGCAGGGTGCCGGGGGTCAGGCGCTCGCCGATGTGTTTCACGGCGTCCACCGCGGGGCCGCTGTCGATCACGCGCATCTGTGCGCGGGTTTGCGCCAGCACCAGGTCGCCCAGTTTGGCCTCTTGCGCGTGGGGAATCTGTTGCACGGCCCAGTTCACCACATCGCCCCCGCGCAGCACCAGCAAGGCCACGGCCAACACCGGTAGCAGGGCCACGGCGGCCAACGCCGCCCACCAGAACTTGAAGCGCCGCTCCACCCCGCGCGCCGCGCGCTGGGCCACACCGTGGGGTTGGGCCAGGCTGGCGGGCATGCCTGCGGCAAACGCCGTGCGCGCAGCACCCGCGTCTACAAAAAATTGCAGCTGGCCGCCGTCCACTGGCCACCCCACGCTCAGCTGTGCGGCGTTAAAACCGCCCGCGCTCAGCGTAGGGTGCTCGGGCGCCAGCCACTCGCGTTCAGCCGCACCGTCTTGCACCCACACCACCAGCCGCCCCTGGCGCCATTGGCCCGTGGCGGGCATGCCCACGCCGTCCAGGCCGGGCGCAAAGAGCCGGCCGCCAAAGGTGTTGGGGGTGCTGTGCATGGTGCGGGCGTTCAGTCGTCGCTGCCACCACCAATGAGACCGCCCAGCACACCGGCACCCAACAGGGAGCCTTGGTCTGCTGAGCGGCCGCCTGCGGCGGGGGCCGACAGGATGATGCGGTTCGCCAGGCGCGACAGCGGCAGGCTTTGCAGCCACACCTTGCCGGGGCCACGCAGCGTGGCAAAAAACAGGCCTTCACCACCAAAAATGGCGGACTTGATCTTGCCGACATACTGGATGTCAAAGTCCACCGTGGGCTGGAAGGCCACCACACAACCGGTGTCCACCCGTAGCGTCTCGCCCGGTGCCAGGGTGCGTTCCATCAGCGTGCCACCGGCGTGCACAAAGGCCATGCCGTCGCCGTCGAGCTTTTGCATGATGAAGCCTTCGCCACCAAACAGGCCCACACCCAGCTTCTTCTGGAAGGCAATGCCCAGCGCCACCCCTTTGGCGGCGCACAAAAAGGAATCTTTCTGGCAGATGATGGTGCCGCCCAGTTGGCTCAGGTCCATGGGCACGATCTTGCCGGGGTAGGGTGCGGCAAAGGCCACACGCTGTTTGCCGGCGCCGCTGTTTTGGAACACGGTGGTGAACAGGCCTTCACCGGTCAACAAGCGCTTGCCTGCGCCCATGAGCTTGCCAAAGAAGCCGCCTTGCTGCGAGCCGTCACCAAAGATGGTGTCCATGGTGATGCCTTCTTGCATGTACATCATCACGCCGGCTTCGCCGATGGCGGCCTCGCCAGGGTCCAGTTCCACCTCAACGTATTGCATCTCGGAACCAAAAATTTCGTAATCCACCACATCCATCGCCATCACGCACTCCTCTGAACAAACGACACCCCAATGGGGCACAGCCCGCAACGATAGCAGCTACGCGTTGCACCATAAAAAAGCACGCCACCCGGGTAGGGGTGGCGTGCTTCCATGCCATGCGGGCACTGCCCGCGGCATCACTTACTTCGCAGCGGGCGGACCCTTGAAGCGATTGCGTTCACCAAAGCCCCACCAGAACACGGCCAGGAACGCCACCAGTGCAATGATCAGGTACAGCACCTTCTGGTTGGGTGGCTGGATGCCCACAAAAATCAACACCAAGCCCCCCAACACGGCCAGGATGCCGATGGGTTTGGACAGGCCGCCCAGGTTGAACGGGCCTTTGCGGGTCCAGGTTTTGCCTTCGGCAAAAATGCCGGCGGCGGTGGGCATGACGTACGAGATGTACAGGAACACAGCGCAGGCGGTAGACAAGACCACAAAGGCGTCGGCATACAAGGTGGCCAGCACCGCAGCCACACAGGACACCCAGATGGCAGGGCCAGGGGTTTTGTTCACCGGGTCAACCGACTTCAACACGTTGGACATGGGCAGGCCACCGTCACGTGCAAAGGCGTACATCATGCGTGAGGTGGACATCAGGCAGGCCAAGGCGCACAGGTAGTTGCAGGCAAAGATGCCGATGCCCAGCACCGCTTTTAGTGCCGGGGGCAGGCTGTCCAGCAGCACCGAGAAAAAGCCCATGCCCTGCTTCACCGCGTCGGGAACACTGGGCATGACCAGTACAAAGGTGCAAATCATGCCGAAGCCAAACAAGGCCGACCACAACACGCTGGAGATGATGCCCTTGGGCACGTTTTCGGCGGCATTGTGGGTTTCCTCGGACGTGTGGGCCGATGCGTCAAACCCGGTGATGGTGTAGACGGTGAGCAGCAGGCCTGCCAAAAACACCATGACAGAGTTGCCCGACTCGGGCCACATGCTGCCTTCTTTCCCACTGAAGTTGACGAAGGTAGTGAGGCGTGAAAAATCGACCGGGGTGGTGTTGTAGATCCACAGCGACAGGGTCAGCACCGTGGCGATCACAAAAATCAGGTAACCCGAGATGTCGAGCAACTTGGTGGTCAGGCCCGCAGCCTTGTGGTTCAGGATGGCCTGGGTGATGGTGAACAGGGAGATAAAGCCCACTTGCTCGGCCAAGCCCCAGTTGGTAGTGTCCAGGCCCAGCAGCGGCGCGATCAGCGTCTTGAAGAAGGGGTCGTAGACGCCGAAGTTCACCGACGCGACCACCAGCACCAGGCCCAGCAAGTTGAACCAGGCGGTGACCCAGCCATAACCCTTGTTGCCCAGGATGGAGCCCCAGTGGTACAGGCCACCCGCAGTGGGGTAGGCCGAGGCAATTTGTGCCATGGCCAGCGCCACCACGGTGGCAAAGGCCGCGCCCACAATCCAGCCCAGGCTGATGGAAAAACCGCCGCCCGCACCCAGTGCGCTGGGGAAGGCCGTAATGCCGCCGGCCAGGATACAAATGATGGAGAAAGAGACGGCGAAGTTGGAAAACTTGCTCATCCGTCGGTGCAGGTCCTGCTGGTAGCCCATGCTTTCCAGCAGTTGTGCATCCGCGTCGCGCGGCTCGCGCATAACGCTTTGTGTGCTCATTGGTCCGTCCTTTACGTTGGTAACTGTCGTGAAAGTCCACTCGCCTACGGCAGTTTCGCGCGGCGGCCCGAATTGGTGCAGCCGCGCAAATTTGCCCTAGCGCTTAGGCCTTACGCAAATGCCATGCCTTGGGGCGGGTAAAGGTCTGGATACCGTACGTAGAGAGCGTGAGACCCACGCCCGAATCGCCATGGCCGCTCCAAGGCAGGCGCGGGCTCACGCGGTCGCAGCAGTTCCAGTAGACGGTGCCGGCGTGCACCTGCTCCAGTACCGCTTTGGCACGTGCTTCATTGGGAGTGAACACACCGGCGGTCAGGCCGTAGCGGGTGTCGTTCATCAATTTCACGGCCTCGGCGTCGCTGCCCACTTTCTGGATGCCGATGATGGGGCCGAAGCTTTCTTCGCGCATCAGCTCCATGCTGTGGTTCACATGGGAGAACACCGTGGGCGCGAACCAGTTGCCCTCACCGGTGCCGCGCGCACCACCGGTGAGCAGCGTGGCGCCCTTGGCCTGTGCATCGGCCACCTGGGCCGCCAGCACATCGAGCTGCGGGGCGCGGGTCAGTGCACCGATATAGGTGTCCTCGGCCACCGGGTCGCCGGTTTTGAAAGTTTTGACCGTATTGACGAAGGCCTCCACAAACTGGTCATACACCTTCTCGTGCACATACACACGCTCGACCGAGCAGCAGCTTTGGCCGGTGTTGTACATGGCGCCATCAGCCAGGCTCTCGGCGGCCACCTGCACATTGGCGTCGTCGCACACATAGGTGGGGTCTTTGCCGCCCAGCTCCAGCTGCAGCTTCACGAACTTGCTGCCCACGGCCTGGGCAATCCGTGCGCCGGTGGCATACGAGCCGGTGAAAAACACGCCGTCCACCTTTTGCTCCAGCAGCGCGGCGCCCACAGCACCAGCGCCTACCAGGCAAATCATCACGTCCTCTGGCACACCGGCCTTGTGCAGCAGGCGGGTGATTTCCAAGCCAGTGAGGGTGGCGTACTCCGAGGGTTTGTAGAGCACCGTGTTGCCCGTGAGCAGTGCGGGCACGATGACGTTGCAGCCCACAAACCAGGGGTAGTTCCAGGCCGAGATATTGGCCACCACACCCAGCGGTGTGTGCTGGATCTGCTCGGTCATGCCGCCCTCAGAGAACACGGTTTGGGTGGCCAGCGTGGCGTCGGCCTCGGCCAAAAAGAAATCGAGCCGACCCAGCAGGCCATTAAGTTCATTGCGCGACATCTTGATGGGTTTGCCAGTCTCACGCGTCATGGTGAAAGCCAGCGACTCCAGGTCGTGCACCACCCCGGCGCGAAAAGCCGTGATGCAGGCCTTGCGATCGGCCAGCGGCGTGGCAGCCCAGGCGTGCTGGGCGGCACGGGCACGCGCGGCTTTGGCGGCCACGGTGCTGGCATCGTCAGCGCCCAGGGTGGTGATGAGGTGGCCGTTGGCCGGGTTGTGGATGGCGAGTTGGCTCATGGGGTGCTCAAAGTTCAGAGTTCAGGGGAAAGGGTGTGGTGGGCCGCCGCACGCACTGCGTGCGCCTGGGCCAAAAAATCGTGCAGCAGCGGGGTGTCGTCCAGCGTGCCGTGCTCGGCTTTGTGAAATTCGGGGTGCCACTGCACCGCGGCAATCCAGTCGGGGCCGGTGGCGCGGATGGCCTCGATGGTGCCGTCGTCCGGGCAACGCGCTTCCACTTCAAAGCCGGGCGCCAGGTCTTTGATGCACTGGTGGTGAACGCTATTAATTTTATAGCTGCTTGCGCAATCCAGAAGCGCGCTAAGGCGTGTTTTTGGCACTAACTCCAGTTGGTGGAAGTTCCGGTCGTAACGTTCGGCGTCGCGGTGCTGCAAGGCATCGGGGCGCTGGGTGGGAATGTCTTGCACCAGCGTGCCGCCAAAGGTGGCGTTGATGAGCTGCAGGCCGCGGCAGATGCCGAACACCGGCTTGCCCGCCGCCACAAAGACCTTCACCAGCGCCATCTCGTACGCATCGCGCACTTTGTCGCCCTGCCAGCGCGCGTCTATGGGTGCCTCGCCATAACTGCCGGGCCACAGGTCGGCACCGCCATGCAGCACCAGGCCATCGAGCCACTGCGCGTAGTCGTCCAGCGTGATGCCGCCGCGTGCGGTGTCACCCTCCACCGACGGCACCATGACCGGCAGCGCTCCGCCGGACATGAGCCAGTGCGGCACCGACAGCTCCACGTAGTTGAGCGTCTTCTTGGCAAACGCGGCGCGCGCCGGGTCCGGGTGCATAAAACATGCACTCACGGCAATCTTGAGGCGTTCCCCGGCGGCGTGCATCACATGGCGGCCTTGAACAGGCGCTCGAAGTCGGCGGCGGTGCAGGGGTGCGGGTTGGTCTGGTGGCAGATGTCGGCCGTGGCCACCTCCACCAGGCGCGCCAGATGCTCGGGTTTGACGCCGTGGCTGGCCAGGCCACCGGTGATGCCCACGCTGGCCTTGAGGGCCTTGAGCCAGGCCACAAACGCCTGGCCACCGCCGGTCACACCACACACATGGGCCAGCTCGTCAAATTTGGCGGGCACGGCCTGCTGGTTCCAGGCCATCACGGTGTCAATCATTAGCGCGTTGGCCAGGCCGTGGTGCAAGTCGCACACGGCGCCCAGCGCGTGGGCACAGGAGTGCACGGCGCCCAGGTCTTTCTGGAAAGCAATGGCGCCCATTATGGACGACATCATCATGTCGGAGCGCGCAGGCAGGTTGCCGGGGTCTTTGACCGCGGTGACCAAGGCCGCTGCGGCAATGCGTGTGCCCTCTAGCGCAATGCCGTCGCACAGCGGGTGGTAAGCGGGGGAGAGATAACTCTCGATGTTGTGGGTCAAGGCGTCCATACCGGTGGCGGCCGTCACATGGGGCGGCAGGCCCAGCGTGAGCTCGGGGTCGGCAAACACGGTTTTGGCCAAAATCTTGGGGCTGAAGACCACGCGCTTCAGGTGCGTGTCGTTCTCACTCACCACGCTGGAGCGGCCCACTTCCGAGCCCGTGCCCGAGGTGGTGGGCAGGGCCACAAAGTAGGGCAGCTCGTTGACGATGGAGCGCACCTGCGGGTGGTCCCACACGTACTCCAGAATGTCGCCGTCGTGCGTGGCGGCCAAGCCCACGACCTTGGCCACATCCAGCGCGGCGCCGCCGCCAAAACCAATCACGCAGTCAGCCCGGTGCGCCTTGTAAGCCGCCGCACCGTCCATCACCTGGCTGCAGGTGGGGTTGCCAAACACGCCCGAAAACACGGCCACGTCCAGCCCTGCCAGGTGGGTCTGAAACTCGGCCAGCACGGGCAACGCGCCCAGGGCCTTGTCGGTCACGATGAGGGGGCGCTTGAGGCCCAGATCCTTCAAGTGCTGGGCCACCAGCTTGCGCGCGCCGGCGCCAAACTTGATGGGCGTGGGGAATGAAAAAGAAGTGATGCTCATGGTGGGTCTCTAGATGATTTCGAAGTAACGTTTCATTTCCCAGTCGGTCACGGCGTCCAGCCACTGGCGCCACTCCCATTCGCGGGTGGCGGCAAAGTGGTCGACAAAGGTGTCGCCCAGCCAGTCGCGTGCCACGGCCGATTCCTTGAAGTTGCGGGTGGTCTCGATCAGGGTGCGCGGCGCACGGGGAATGTGCTCGGCCCCACCGTTGGTGCCGGTGATGGGCGGGGTGGTGAGCTTGAGGCCTTTCTCCACACCGTCCAGGCCCGCCGCAATGACGGCAGCCATGGCCAAGTAAGGATTGACGTCGGCACCAGGGCAGCGTGTCTCCAAGCGTGTGGCTTTGGGACTGCCCGCAATGACGCGGAAGCTGGCCGTGCGGTTGTCCATGCCCCAGGTCGGCTTGACCGGGGCCCAGAAGCCGTCGACCAGGCGTTTGTAGCTGTTGATGGTGGGCCAGATCAGGGGGCCAAACTCCATCAGGCAATTGACCTGCCCGGCCAGGTAACTCTCGAACAGCTTGCTCATCTTGCGCGGCGATTTGGCGTCATAGAACAGGTTGTTCTTGCCATCGCTCAGGCTTTGGTGGATATGGCCACTGCAGCCGGGCAGGGGCTGGTGCGGCTTGGCCATGAAGCTGGGCATGATGCCAAAACGTGCGCCGATTTCCTTGGCGCCGGTCTTGAACAACACGGCGCGGTCGGCCTGCTCCAGCGCTTCTGAGAACCCGATGGCGACTTCGAACACGCCGGGGCCGGTCTCGGTGTGCAGGCCTTCAATCGGCACCTTGAAGGCCAGCATGTCGTCCATGATGGCGTTGAAGAAGTGGCGGTTCTGGTTGGCCCGCAACAGCGAGTAGCCAAACATGCCGGGCGTGAGCGGCGTGGCGCCCACGCCTTTTTTGTCGGCCCAGCTTTGCGGGGTTTCCAAAAAGTTGTACCACTCGAACTCCATGCCGGTCATGACCTGCAAGCCCATCTTTTCGGCACGCTTCAGTACGCGCTTCAGGGTCTGGCGCGGGCACAGCGGGTGCGGTGTGCCGTCGGCGTTGACAAACTCACCCAGGAAAAACGGCACACCGTCGTCCCAGGGCACATGACGCGCCGTGTTCAGGTCCAGCCGCGCCAGGGCATCTGGAAACCCATGCTGCCAGCCAGTGACCGTGGTGTTGTCGTAGCAGGTGTCCATCATGTCCCAGCCCATCACCACGTCGCAGAAGCCGAAGCCCCCCGCCGGGTAGGGCTCGGCGGCACCGAGGAACTTGTCCCGGTGCAGGTACTTGCCACGCAGTACGCCATCGATGTCGGTCACCGCCACCTTGACTTTGGGGGCGCCGGATTTCTGCACTGCGGCCAAGGCCGCGTGGGTCGCGGCTGGCTTGGCCCGTGCAGTACTGGCAGAAGGCTTGCGTGTCGCCATAGAGGTCTCCGGTGGGTTTAAACGCGTGTTTTTTCGGCCATTTCCATGGCGAACTCTTCTTCGGGCGAGAGGATCAGGCGCTTGCGCCCCACCAAGGCAAAGTAGGCGATACCGGCGGCAAACCACACCGCCACCCACATCACGCCGTCACGGTAGAGCGGGTCGCTGAGCTGGAAGTACAGCGTGACCACCGCAATCACCACGGTGAGCGCAGCACCCACCACACCCAGGGGGCTGCGGTAGGGACGGGGGATGTTGGGCATGTTCTTGCGCAACAGGATAAAGGACAGCGCCTGCATGATGTAAGAGAACATGGCGCCAAACACCGCCATGTTGAGCAGCGTGCCACCAATGACGGCGGCGCCCTTGTCCGAGCCCAGGCTGAACCACAACACAAACATCACGGCCAAGGCCACCACCGAGCCCAGGATCATGGCGAGGTGGGGTGTCTTGCGGCTGCCATGGGTGATGGACAGCACCGAGGGGAAATAACCGGCGCGGCTCAGCGAATAGATCTGGCGGCCCTTGGCAAAGATGATGGTGTGGAAGCTGGCAATCAGGCCCAGCACCGCCACCAGGGCCAGCACCTTGGCAATGCCATCACCGTAGATGGCCTTGAAGCCGTCCAGCAGGGGTTCGCCCGACTTGGCCAGCGTGTGGGCACCGATGCCGGCAATCGAGGGGTTGAGCCACAGCACCATAAAGGCCGAGAAGATCAGCGTGAAGATGCCGGCCAGAATGCCGCGGGGCATGTCGCGCTTGGGGTCCACTGACTCTTCGGCAGCCAGCGGCAGTTGCTCAATCGCCAGAAACAGCCACACGGCAAACGGCATGGCAGCCAGCACACCCGTGATGCCCAGGGGCAGCAGGGGGCCGTTGCCGTTCTCCAGCAAAACGCCGCCCTCGCCCACGTTCATGGCCCAACGGCTGAAGTCGATGTTGGGCAGTGCGCTCACCCAAAAGACGGCCAAGCAGGCCAGGGCCAGCAGTGTGATGACGAGGGTGACCTTGAAGGACAACTCCACGCCCACGATGTTGAGTCCCACAAAAAAGATGTAGAAACCTATCCACCAGAGCGGCAGGTACTCGACGGGCGTGCCGAAGATGCCACCCATATAGCTGCTGATGAAATACACGATGACGGCGGGGGTGATGACGTACTCGACGTTTTCCGACAGACCCGTGAGGAAGCCGCCCCAAGGCCCCATGGCAGTGCGGGCAAACGAATAGGCACCACCGGTGTGCGGCAAGGCGGGTGACATCTCGGCCAGCGAGAAGGTCAGCCCCAAATACATGATGGCAATAATGATGGTGGCAAACAGCATGCTGCCCCAGCCATTGGCCAGCCCCAGATTCCAGCCCGAGAAGTGGCCCGAGATCACCGCCCCCACCCCCAGGGCCCAAAGCGACCAGACACCGGCGTAGCGACGCAGCCCGCGTTTTTCGAAATAGCTATGGTCAACTTTGGTGTACTGGACACCCGAATGCTCTGACATGAACGACTCCTTGACTGGGTTGGACAAAAAAGGCTGGTTCATTGTGGAGAGCGCAGGCTGTGCGGGCTATCCCGTATCGGCAGGGGCACTGGATGCAACATGGCCGGGTGTAAACACCTAGAAGCGCCCCGGCATGTTTTTTGCAGAATCTTTGGCTTATGTCCCAACATCCCATTTCGGCAATCCCCGTGGCGACAAGCGTGCAGGCTGCGGGGTTCGAGTCGGCCATTTATGCCGATGTGGATGAACAAGCCGCGGCACTGACGGGCTGGAACCAGTCCTACCTGCAGCTCTCGGGCGGCGGTTTTCGCGGGGCCATCCAGCGCGTGGACCTGGGGCCGGTGCGCCTGTTCATGGAGGGCCTGGGCTCTACCGTGTACCAGAGCGGCCAGTTGCACAACGGCGTGCTGGCGCTGGGCGTGCCTCTGCGCTGCGACGGCAGCAGCGTGTTTTGTGGTGTGCAGTCGGACCGCAATGCGCTGCATGTGTTTTCGGGGCAGTCCGGCTTCGAGTTCCGTACCGGCAGCGACCACGTGATGATGGGCTTGGAACTGGACCCGGTGCTGGCCAATACCCTCTACCCTTGGGGCCAGGGCGCCCTGGCGCGCGATGAGGCAGGTCTGCGGGCCACCGACCCGCAGGCGCTGGAAGGCCTGCGGCAAGTGATGCTGATGCTGTTTGAAACCGCCCACACAGCGCCCGCCATGTTCTCACTGCCCGCGCTGCGGGCCGGCATGGTGGACACCCTGGTGGAAAAGGTCACGGCGCTGAACCTGGCCAGCAGCCCCGCCGACACGGCCCACGATGTGCACTGGCAGCTGGTGCAACAGGCCCGCGCCCTGGTGCAAGGGCAGTTGCAGCAAGCCCCCACGGTGGGCGAACTGTGCATGGCGCTGGGGGTGAGCCGACGCACGCTGCAAAACGCTTTCCACAGGATTCTGGGCATCAGCCCACTGGCCTATCTGCGCGCCATTCGCCTGGGTGCGGTGCGCCAGGCCCTCAAGACTGCCAGCTCGGTGACCGAGGCGGCCACCGATATGGGTTTCTGGCACTTTGGCCACTTTGCCAAAGACTACCAGGCCATGTTTGGCGAGCTGCCCTCACAGACCCACAAACGCTGCGCGCCACCGCTGCAATAGCGGCGCTGGTTCAGCGGAACTGGTCGGCCTTGTAGTAGCCCGAGGCCACCAGTGCAGCGCGCCAGTTGTTCACATCCACGGTCATCGGCTTGAGCAGGAATGCAGGCACCACTTTCTGCCCGTTGTTGTAGGTCTTCTCGTCGTTGATGACGGGGTTTTTGCCCGACAGAATGGCGTCCACCATGGTGGTGACCACCTGGGCCAGCTCCCGGTTGTCCTTGAACACGGTGGATGTCTGCTCCCCACGGATGATGGAGCGCACGGTAGGCATTTCGGCATCCTGACCGGTGACCACCGGTAGAGGCTGGCCACCCTGGCCATAACCCGCCTTTTTCATCGCTGTCAGCAGCTCCATGCTGATGCCGTCGTACGGTGAGAGCAGGGCGTCCAGGCGCTGTTTGCTGTAGTACTTGTCGAGAATTTGGGTCAAGCGTGCACGTGCGACCGACCCGCTCCAGCGCTGCGTGGCCACCTTGTCCATGCCCATCTGGCCCGAACCCACCACGAGCTTGCCCTTGTCGATATAGGGCTTGAGCACCGACATGGCGCCGTCGTAAAAGAAAAAAGCGTTGTTGTCGTCCGACGACCCACCGAACAGCTCGATGTTGAAAGGCCCCTTGCCCTTGTCCAACCCCAGGTGCTCGATGATGTAGGTACCCTGCAGCACGCCGACCTGGAAGTTGTCGAAGGTGGCGTAGTAGTCCACATGGGGGGTGTCGCGGATCAGGCGGTCATAGGCAATGACCTTGATCTTTTTTTCGGCCGCTTTTTGCAGCACCGGGGCCAGCTTGCTGCCGTCAATGGCACCAATCACCAACACCTTCATGTCGCTGGCCTTGAGCATCTCTTCGATCTGCGCGATCTGCGTGGCCACGTTGTCGTCGGCGTACTTCAGATCTGGGCGATAGCCCAGTTTGTCCATGGCGCGCACCATGGCCAGCCCGTCCACCACCCAGCGCTGCGAGGTAATGGTGGGCATGAGAAGGCCCACCCCACCTTTGCTGGCGGTTTGTGCCAGGGCCCAGGGCATGGAGCCCAACAACAGAGTACCTAGAAAGATTCGTCGAAGGGTGCGCATGGTGGGGGCCTTGAAGGTTTACGCCAGGGTGTAAGCCGTCTTCACCGTGGTGAAGAATTCGGCAGCGTATTTGCCTTGCTCCCGCGAGCCGTAGCTGGAGCCTTTGCGGCCACCAAACGGCACGTGGTAGTCCACCCCTGCTGTGGGCAGGTTCACCATCACCATGCCGGCTTGGCTGTGGCGTTTGAAGTGGGTGGCGTACTTGAGCGAGGTGGTGGCAATGCCAGCGGACAGGCCAAACGGTGTGTCGTTGGCTACGGCCAGGGCTTCGTCATAGTCTTTCACGCGGATCACGCTAGCCACGGGGCCAAAGATTTCTTCGCGGTTGATGCGCATGGCGGCGGTGCTGTCCACCAGCAGGGCGGGCGCCATGTAAAAACCATCGGTACCACGGCTCAGACGCTCACCGCCGGTCAGCAGCGTGGCGCCTTCGGCTTTGCCGATTTCCACGTAGGACAAATCTTGCTCCAGCTGGGCCTGCGAAGACACCGGGCCGATATCGATACCAGCTTCCAGCGCGTCGCCCACCTTGATGGCGGCCATGCGCTTTTGCATGGCTTCGATGAAAGCAGGGTAGATCTTGTCCGTCACGATGAGGCGGCTGGACGCGGTGCAGCGTTGGCCCGTGGAGTAGAACGCGCTTTGCACGCTGAGCTCAACCGCCACGCCCAGGTCGGCATCGTCCAGCACGACTTGCGGGTTCTTGCCACCCATCTCCAGCTGCACCTTCTTCATGTGGCCGGCACAGGCCGCGGCAATGCGCTGGCCCACCCCCACCGAGCCGGTGAAGCTGATGGCCGTGATGCCGGGGTGGTTGACCAGGGCGTCACCAATCACGCGGCCCGAGCCCATGACCAGGTTGAACACACCGGCGGGAATGCCGCTGCGGTGGATGATGTCGGCCAGCGCCCAGGCGCAACCGGGCACCAGGTCGGCGGGCTTCAAGACCACGCAGTTGCCGTAGGCCAGGGCCGGTGCAATCTTCCAGGCCGGAATGGCGATGGGGAAGTTCCAGGGGGTGATCAGGCCGATCACGCCCAGCGGTTCACGCGTGACTTCCACGCCAATGCCGGGGCGCACCGAGGGCAGGGTCTCACCGGCCAGGCGCAGGCATTCGCCGGCGAAGAACTTGAAGATGTTGCCGGCACGGGCGGCTTCGCCAATGCCCTCATTGCGGGTTTTGCCTTCTTCACGGGCCAGCAGGGTGCCCAGCTCTTCCTTGCGGGCCAAGATTTCATTGCCAATCTTGTCCAACGCATCGGCGCGCGCCTGGATGCCGCCAGTAGACCAGGCAGGGAAGGCTTTTTGGGCTGCGGCCACAGCCGTGTTGAGCTGGGCCACATCAGCCTGGGCGTATTCGCCAATCACATCGGCCAGGTTGGAGGGGTTGAGGTTGGGCGCGTAGCTGGCCGCGGCCACCCATTCGCCGTTGATGAGGTTGTTGTGCTGGGAAGTCGTCATGGTGGTGTTCACAAGTTACAGGGACGTCCAAACGCCCTGCTGGTTACTGGAGGCCACCGCGGCGGCCACAAAGCGGATGCCTTGTAGCCCATCGGTGGCGTTGGGGAAATGCAGGGACAGCGGGTCGGCCGTCTGGCCGCTGCGGCGCGCGGCAATCGCGTCGGACGCATCGGTGTAGAGATTGGCAAAGGCTTCGTGGAAACCTTCGGGGTGGCCGGCCACGATGCGCGATGCGCGCGCCGACAGGGGCAGGGTGCCGGGGCCATTGGGGGTGCGCACCTGGGCCGGAGCATCGAGCGGCTTGAACTGCAGCACCTGCGGATGCTCCTGGTGCCACTCCAGGCTGCCTTGTGATCCGCTCACACGGATGCGCAGGCCGTTTTCCACACCAGCGGCCGCCTGGGTGACCCAGAAGCTGCCACGCGCGCCATTACTCAGGCGCAACATCGCGCCTGCGTAATCGTGGGTAATGCGGTCAGGCACGATGCTGCCCACCTCGGCCGCCACCTGGGCCACTTCAAGCCCGGTGATGAAACGCAGCAGGTTGTGCGCATGGGTACCGATATCACCGAGCACCAGCGAGGGGCCGCCGCGTGTCGGGTCTTCTTTCCAGGCCTTGCGGCCGGGGCCGCTTTTGGCGCGGCCACCCTGCACGTACTCCACCTGCACCAGGCGGATCTCGCCCAGGTCACCCGCCATGACCATGGCCTTGGCTTGGCGCACCATGGGGTAACCCGTGTAGTTGTGGGTTAGGCAAAACACCAGTCCCGTGGCCTGCACCCGCGCATGCAGCGCTTCGGCTTCGGCCAGGGTGTTGGTCATGGGCTTGTCGCAAATGACGTCCAGGCCGCGCTCCAGCGCCTGCATGGCGAAGGCATAGTGGCTGTCGTTGGGCGTCATGATGGCCACCACCTCGGCACCATCAGGGCGCTGGACCTCGGCGTCGATGAGGGCCTGGCCACTGGGATAACACCGGTCTTGCGCCACACCAATGCCCTGGCCCGTAATGCGTGAGCGCTCGGGGTCGGAGGACAGCGCCGCGGCCACCAGCTCGTAGCGGTCGTCCAAGCGGGCGGCCTGGCGGTGCATGGCACCGATGAAGGAGCCAGGGCCTCCGCCAATCACGGCCAATCGCAGGCGACGGCCCAGGAGCTTGAAGACGGTGTTGTCAGACATGCGCGTGTCCTTATTTACTTGCCCCAGCGCAGGACCAAGGGGTCCAGGCGCTTGGCTGTTTCGATGAGACCGGCCCGGGTATCGGGGTGCATGGCGGGGAAGGGATGGCGGCCGGCTTCGCAGGCAATCACGCCGCCTTCTTTCATGAGGGCCTTGGCGGTCAAGATGCCGCCCTGGCGGTTCTCGTAATTGATCAGGGGCAACCACTGCTGGTACAGCGCCACAGCGTCTTCTCGGCGACCGGCTGCGTAGGCGTCGACGATCTTGCGGATGCCATCCGGGAAACCGCCGCCGGTCATGGCGCCGGTAGCGCCAGCGTCCAAATCGGGCATCAACGTGATGGCCTCTTCACCATCCCAGGGGCCTTCGATGGCAGCACCCCCCACGCGGATGAGTTCGCGCAGTTTGGAAGCCGCACCGGCGGTCTCGATCTTGAAGTAGGCCACCTGTTTGATCTCTTGGGCCATGCGGACCAGCAAGGGCACCGACAGCGGCGTGCCGCTGACCGGGGCGTCCTGGATCATGATGGGAATGTCGATCGCGTCGGACAGGCGGGCGAAGTACTCGTAAATCTGCCCTTCGGGCACCCGGATGGTGGCGCCATGGTAGGGCGGCATGACCATGACCATGGAAGCACCCCACTGCTGCGCCTGCACGCTGCGTGCGATGGTGATCTGGGTGCTGAAGTGGGTGGTGGTCACGATCACGGGCACACGGCCCTTGACGTGCTCCAGAATGGTTTTGGTGAGCACTTCGCGCTCGGCATCGGCCAGCACAAACTGCTCGGAGAAGTTGGCCAGGATGCACAGGCCGGTGGAGCCGGCTTCGATCATGAAATCGACGCAGCGTTTCTGGCTCTCCAGATCGAGTGCACCGGTTGCATCAAAAGTCGTAGGGACGACCGGAAACACACCCTTGTAGCGGGCATTGGCAGCGGAGTACATGATGGATCCTTATTTGTTCTTGTTGTAGACGTCGAAGCAGACGGCGGCCAACAGCACCAGGCCCTTGATGACCTGCTGGTAGTCAATGCCGATACCCATGATGGACATGCCGTTGTTCATGACGCCCATGATGAAGGCGCCAATCACGGCACCCAGCACCTTGCCCACACCGCCCGAAGCCGACGCGCCGCCAATGAAACAGGCCGCAATCACGTCCAGCTCGAAGCCCAGACCGGCCTTGGGGGTGGCGGTGTTCAAGCGGGCCGCAAAGATCAGACCGGCCAAGGCCGCCAGCACCCCCATGTTGATGAAGGTGTAGAAGGTCAGGCGTTCGGTGCGGATACCGGACAGGCGAGCCGCTTTTTCGTTGCCACCCAGCGCGTAGATGCGGCGGCCAATGGTGGTCTTGGAAGCGACAAAGTCATAGACCAACATCAACAACAGCATGACCACCAGCACATTGGGCAGGCCCTTGTAGGTGGACAACATGTAGGTGAAGGCCACGATCATGGCCACAAACACCAGGTTCTTGATGGCAAAGATGACCAGGGGTTCGTTTTCCATGCCGTGCTGGTTGCGGCCCGCACGGTCACGAACCTTGGCAATAAGCATGGCCAGCGCAATCAACAAGCCCAGAATCAGGGAGGCGATGCGCAGGTTTTCACCCGAGAACGGGTCAGGGATAAAACCCGTGCTGAGCAGCTGAAACTCGGGTGGGAAGGGGCCCACAGACGCACCTTCCAGCACGGCCAGCGCCAGGCCCTTGAAAACCAGCATGCCGGCCAGGGTGACGATGAAGGACGGAATTTTGTAGAACGCCACCCAGTAGCCTTGGGCCGCGCCGATGACACCGCCCAGCACCAGACACACGATGGCGGCAGGCACGTAGTGCCAGTTGTAGTTCACCATCAGCACCGCGGCCACCGCACCAATAAAGCCGCAGACCGACCCGACCGAAAGGTCAATGTGGCCGGCCACGATAACCAGCAGCATACCCAGCGCCATGACAATGATGTAGCTGTTTTGCAGGATCAGGTTGGTCAGGTTGAGCGGCTGGAACAACGTGCCGTCGGTCATGACCTGGAAGAAGCCCATGATGACCACCAGGGCCATGAGCAAACCGTATTCACGCAGGTTGTTTTTCAGGAAGGCCGCGCCGCCAGTGGTCGTCGGGGTTGCGCCTGTGTTGGGGGTTGCCATATCAATTCACTCCTGATGTCACGATAGATCGCATAATTTTTTCCTGGGTCGCTTCGGCTGCCGAAAATTCGGCCACGAAGGCGCCCTCGTTGAGCACACAGATTCGGTCACACATGCCCAGCAGCTCTGGCATCTCGCTGGAGATCATGAGCACACATTTGCCCTCGGCCGCCAGCTGGGCAATGATGGTGTAAATCTCGTACTTGGCGCCCACGTCGATACCGCGCGTGGGCTCGTCCAGAATCAGCACCTCGGGTTCGGAGAACAGCCACTTGCTGAGCACCACCTTTTGCTGGTTGCCGCCCGACAGGTTGACGGTGCGGGCAAACACATTGGGGCTGCGGATGTTGAGTTTTTTGCGGAAGTCCTGGGCCACGCCAAACTCACGCCCTTCGTCCACCACCGAACGTTTGGCCACGGCAGGCAGGTTGGCCAGGGTGGTGTTCCAGGCAATGGTTTCGTCCAGCACCAGGCCATAGCCCTTGCGGTCTTCGGTCACATAGGCAATGCCATGGTTGATGGCTTTTTGCACCGTGCTGGTGTCCACCTCTTTGCCGTTCAGGAACACCTGGCCGCTGGTGTTTTGCCCATAGGTGCGGCCAAAAATGCTCATGGCGAGCTCGGTGCGGCCCGCGCCCATCAGACCGGCAATGCCCACAATCTCGCCGCGCTTCACATGCAGGTCCACGCCTTTGATGACCTTGCGGTCAGCGTGTTCGGCGTGGTGCACGGTCCAGTTCTTGACCTCAAAGACCTTGTCACCCACGTTGGGGGTGCGCTTAGGGTAACGGTCAGCCATCTCGCGGCCCACCATGTTGCGGATCACCAAGTCTTCACTGACCGGCTCGGTGCTGCAGTCCAGCGTGGCCACACTGGCGCCGTCGCGCAGCACGGTGATGGCATCGGCCACCTTGGAAATTTCATTGAGTTTGTGCGAGATCAGGATGCAGGCAATGCCCTGGCGCTTGAGCTCCAGCAACAGTTCCAGCAAGGCATCGCTGTCTTTTTCATTCAGACTGGCCGTGGGCTCGTCCAGGATCAGCAGCTTCACTTCCTTGGACAGGGCTTTGGCAATTTCGATGAGCTGCTGTTTGCCCACACCCAGATTGGTAATCAGCGTATTGGGCGATTCGTTCAAACCCACTTTTTGCAGCAGCGCTTTGGTTTTGACGTAAGACGTATTCCAGTCAATCACGCCGCCCTTGGCCTGCTCATTGCCCAGGAAGATGTTCTCAGTGATCGAGAGCAGGGGCACGAGTGCCAGCTCCTGGTGGATGATGATGATGCCCAGGGCTTCGCTGTCGTGAATGCCCTTGAACTTGCACTCTTTGCCCTGGTAGCGAATTTCGCCTTCGTACTCACCATGGGGGTACACACCGCTGAGCACTTTCATCAGGGTGGACTTGCCGGCGCCGTTTTCTCCAACGATGGCATGGATCTGGCCCGGCAGCACTGTGAGGTTCACATTGCTGAGCGCCGTCACGCCATGGAATGTTTTGCGCATCCCACGCATTTCTAAAATTGGTTCGACCATGTTGCCTCAACTATCGTTCTCTTGAACCCGGGAGAATGTAAAAAGCCCTGTGCTTTGGGGCACAGGGCCTCTTTCGCTCGTTGCCGAGATTACTTGAGTTGCTCTTCCTTGATGTAGCCGCTGCCCACCAACACTTGCTTGTAGTTGGAGATGTCCACAGACACAGGCTTCAACAGGTAAGAAGGAACGACCTTGACCTTGTTGTTGTAGGTCTTGGTGTCGTTGATTTCAGGCTGCTTGCCGCCCATCACCGCGTCCACCATGTTGGCGGCCACTTTGGCCAGTTCACGGGTGTCCTTGAAGATGGTGGAGTACTGTTCCTTGCGGATGATGGACTTCACGGAAGGCACTTCAGCGTCTTGGCCGCTCACGAAAGGCATGGGCTGAGCCGCAGTGCCGTAGCCCACGCCCTTGAGTGCGGACAAGATGCCGATGGAAATGCCGTCATAGGGAGACAACACGGCGTTCAGCTTGTCTTTGCCGTAGTAAGCGCTCAACAGGTTTTCCATGCGGGCCTGGGCCACTTGGCCATCCCAACGCAGGGTTGCCACTTTTTGCATGCCGGTTTGCTTGGAGCGCACCACCAGCTTGCCGGACTTGATGTAGGGGTCCAGCACCGACATGGCGCCGTCGTAGAAGAAGAAGGCGTTGTTGTCATCCGACGAACCACCGAACAATTCGATGTTGAAAGGACCCTTGCCTTCTTTCAGGCCCAAAGCCTTTTCCAGGGACTGGGCTTGCAACACACCCACTTGGAAGTTGTCGAACGTGGCGTAGTAGTCGACGTTTTTGGAGCCCACGATCAAACGGTCGTAAGACACCACCTTGATGCCCTTGTCAGCGGCTTTTTGCAACACGTTGGTCAGCGTCGTGCCGTCGATGGCGGCAATCACCAGCACCTTGGCGCCTTTGGTGATCATGTTTTCGATCTGGGCCAACTGGTTAGGGATGTCGTCTTCGGCGTACTGCAAGTCGGCCTTGTAGCCTTTGGCAGCCAAAGCGGCGACCATGCTGTTGCCGTCGGCAATCCAGCGAGTGGAGCTCTTGGTGGGCATGGCCACGCCGACCAGGCCTTTGTCTTGGGCGTTGGCAACGGTGCTGCCAAATGCCAAGCCGATGGCCAAGCTGGCTACCAGGGCCTTCAGAGTGCTTCTACGTGCTGTCATGGGATGTCTCCTGTTTAATTAACTTGATTCACGAGGGGTCTTTGCCAGGTCGGCGCAGAGCCCGGATGATAAGGATGTGATAGATTAATTTCTAATATAGTTTGCAGCTGTTTCGATACTGAAATACAGATTGGTGATAACCCTCATATGACAAACTACACCCACTGGTTCTTGCGCGCTCGCCTCAAAACACGGCAGTTGCTGCTGCTTGTGGCGTTGTCCGAAGAAGGAAACATCCATCGCGCGGCACAGGTACTCAACATGACGCAGCCCGCAGCCTCCAAACTGCTCAAGGACCTGGAGGATGTGCTGGGGGTGTCGCTGTTTGAACGGCTGCCGCGCGGCATGCGCCCCACCTGGTACGGCGACACCATGATTCGCCACGCGCGCGCTGCGCTGGCCAGCCTGAACCAGGCCCACGAAGAGCTGCAGGCAGCCAAAAGCGGGCAGTTTGGCCAGGTCAACCTGGGCTCCATCACTGCGCCCGGGCTGGCGCTGCTGCCCCCCACGGTGGCCGCCGTCAAACAGGCCCACCCGAATCTGCACATCACCATCCAGATCGAGCCCAGCAACGTGCTGATCGAGCGCCTGAACCGCGGCACACTGGACATTCTGGTGGGCCGCCTCTCCCCCGAACACGACAAGGCCGCCCTGCGCTACGAGGTGGTCACGGACGAGCCCATCTGCGCCGTGGCGCGCCCCGGCCACCCGCTGCTGACCGCCATCAAGCCCAGCCTGGAAGACGTGTTCCAGTACGGCTGGATCGTGCCCCCCTCCGGCAGCATGCTGCGCCACCGTTTCGACCTGATGATCCAGGAACTGGGGCTGCAGCAGCCCACCAACAGCGTGGAAACCAGCGCCCTGCTGTTCATCAGCAAAATGATGCAGCAGAGCGATATGGTGAGTGTGATGGCGGTGGACGTGGCGCGCTACTACGCCAACCACGGCCTGATGTCCATCCTGCCGGTGGCGCTACCGCTGGACATGGAGCCTTTTGGCTTCATCACCCGGCGCGACCGCCTGCTGTCCCCTGCGGGCGAGGTGGTGTTGCGCGCCCTCAAGGCCTCCGCCATGACGGTGTACGGCAAAGAGTTCACCTTTGCCCCCCCCCCGGTCTGAACGCCAGGCCCTCAGGCCCAGCCTGCGTCCACCTTGAACTCCTGGGCGGTGCACATGGCACCGTCGTCGGAGGCCAAAAACAGCACCATACGCGCCACGTCCGAGGGGCGCAGCTTGTCCGGCAGGCACTGGTTGCGCTGGATGTCGGCTTCGCCCGCGGCGTCCAGCCACATGGCAATCTGCCGCTCGGTCATCACCCAACCGGGCGACACGGTGTTGATGCGGATGCGGTCCGCGCCCAATGAATCCGCCAGGCCGCGGGTCAACCCGTTGACGGACGATTTGGCCACTGCGTAACAGGGATACCCACTGCCCTTGGTCTGCCAGCCGGTGGAGCCCAGGTTAATGACCGCACCGCCACCTAGACGGCGCATGCCGGGCGCAATGGCCTGGATGGCAAAAAAGGCCGGGCGTTGGTTCACGGCCATGCGCTCATCCCAGTATTCCGGCGTGACGGACTCCAGCGTGTGGCGGTCGTCCCGGGCCACGTTGTTCACCAGCACCGAGAAATCGCCGAGCACGGCCTGGGCGCTGGCAATGGCCTGCTGCAGGGCCGCCACATCGCGCACGTCGCAGCTTTGCCACCACACCGTTGCGCCCTGGGCCCGCAGTTGTGCGGCCAGGGCTTCACTCTCGGCGGCGGCCACATCCACAAAGGCCACCTGCGCACCTTGCTCGGCGAAAGCGCTCACCATGGCGGCCCCAATTCCAGTTCCTCCACCGGTGATGAAGACGCTTTTACCGCGCAAGCTGAGGTACTGCGCCAAGCCAGAAACTGCCGACATAATTTTCCTTTTTAATTGATTGCAATATAGATATATGAATTGCTAGTTAATTCA
Source organism: Rhodoferax sp. TS-BS-61-7 (assembly GCF_002943465.1). Lineage (GTDB taxonomy): Bacteria > Pseudomonadota > Gammaproteobacteria > Burkholderiales > Burkholderiaceae_C > Allorhodoferax. The sequence goes on along the minus strand of NZ_PTQY01000001.1, from coordinate 1,116,706 downwards.
TTTTCTATTATCACTGTGCATTGTTACGATGCCCCCTGTCAAGAACTGGAGGAATACCCTCCCTAGAAAACGAGGCATACATTCATGGACTCCCCCAAGCCCCCATTTCGCCGCAGCCAAGCCTGGTTCGGCCGCCAAGACCGCGACGGGTTTGTGCACCGCAGCTGGCTCAAAAACCAGGGCTACCCGCACGACCTGCTGGACGGTCGCCCCATCATTGGTATCTGCAACACCTGGAGCGAACTAACGCCCTGCAACGGCCACTTCCGTGAATTGGCCGAGTTCGTCAAACGTGGTGTGTACGAAGCCGGTGGCTTCCCACTTGAATTCCCCGTCATGTCGCTGGGCGAAACCCAGCTGCGCCCCACGGCCATGCTGTTCCGCAACCTGGCGTCCATGGACGTGGAAGAAAGCATCCGCGGCAACCCGATCGACGGCGTGGTGCTGCTCATGGGCTGCGACAAAACCACCCCTTCCCTGATGATGGGTGCGGCCAGCTGCGACCTGCCCACCATCGGCCTGTCCGGTGGCCCCATGCTCAACGGCAAGTTCCGCGGCAAAGACGTGGGCTCCGGCACCGGTGTGTGGCAAATGTCTGAAATGGTGCGCGCGGGTGAAATGACCATGCAAGAGTTCTCGTCCTGCGAGAGCGATATGCACCGCTCCACCGGCACCTGCATGACCATGGGCACCGCCTCCACCATGGCCAGCATGGTTGAAGCCTTGGGCATGGCATTCCCGGAGAACGCCGCCATTCCCGCGGCCGACACGCGCCGCAAACGCCTGGCCCAGCTGACCGGCCGCCGCATTGTGGAGATGGTCAAACAAGACATCAAGATGTCGCAGATCGTGACGCGCAAGGCGTTTGAGAACGCCATCCGCACCAATGCGGCGATTGGCGGCTCGACCAACGCGGTGATCCACCTCTTGGCCATTGCCGGTCGCCTGGGCGTCGAGCTGAAGCTGGAAGACTTCGACAAGCTGGGTTCGGAAGTGAACAACATCCTGAACCTGCAACCCTCGGGCAAGTACCTGATGGAAGACTTCTGCTACGCCGGTGGTCTGCCCGCCGTGATGCGTGAAATCTTGCCTCTGCTGCACAGCGACTGCATGACGGTCAACGGCAAGACCATCCAGGAGAACGTAGAGAACGCCCCTTGTTACAACCGCGACGTGATCAAAACCGTGGCTGAGCCTTTCATGCCCGCGGCCGGCATTGCCGTGGTGCGTGGCAACCTGGCCCCCAACGGCGCCGTCATCAAGCCGTCTGCCGCCTCCAAGCACCTGCTGCACCACCGCGGTCCGGCCGTGGTGTTCGAGTCGATTGAAGATTTCCACGCCCGCATTGACGACCCGGACCTGGACATCGACGAAAACAGCGTGATGGTGTTGAAGAACTGCGGCCCGCGCGGCTACCCCGGCATGGCCGAAGTGGGCAATATGCCGCTGCCTCCCAAGGTGCTGCAAAAGGGTATTACCGATATGGTGCGCATCTCCGATGCCCGCATGAGCGGCACCGCTTACGGCACTACCGTGTTGCACACCAGCCCCGAAGCGGCGGCTGGTGGCCCCCTGGCCGTGGTGCAAAACGGGGACATCATTGAACTCAATGTGCCCGAGCGCAAGCTGCACCTGGAGATCTCGGACGAAGAGCTGGCACGCCGCCTGGCCGCCTGGCAAGCGCCCGAGAAGCCCAAGCGCGGCTGGTACAAGCTGTATGTAGAGACTGTGCAACAGGCCCATCTGGGCGCTGACCTGGACTTCCTGGTGGGCGGCAGTGGCGCCGGAGTCCCGCGCGACTCACACTGACATGGCCGCGGTGTTGCAGGCAACACCACAGCGCTACCACGCACCCACGGCACTCACCGAGGTGCGCAGCGTATGGTCCGCCCAGGCGCTGCGGGGCGCAGGCGCGGTCTGGTCCGCGCGCGAAGGCGCGCTTTACTGGGTCGACACGGCTGGTCGGCAGCTGCACCGCTTTGACCCGGTGCACAAGTTGCGCGACAGTTGGTCGTTTGGCGAAGACATTGGCGCCGTGGCAGAGTGCAGCCGACAAGCCGGACTGCTGCTTGCCCTGCGGCGGGACTTAGCCATTTTTGATCCCGAAACCGGCCGCCTGCAGCGCCTGCACCTGGCCGAGTCGGCCCACCCAGGCAACCGCCTGGGTGATGGCCATTGCGACGCGCAAGGTCACTTCTGGTTCAGCACCCACAACGCCGGCAACCCCACCCCCACCGGCGCGTTGTACCGCTACACCGGTGGCTCGCAATGCACACGCATACACAGCGGCCTGGCGTCCAGCCATGGCCCCGCTTGGTCACACGACCAGCGCACCCTGTTTCTGGCAGACGCGGCCCAGCGCCGGGTGCTGGCCTACGACATGGATGCAGACCGTGGCACCTTAAGCCCCGCCCGAACATGGCTACAACTGGCGCGCCACGAGGGGTCGCCACAAGGCCTGTGCACCGATGCAGCGGGCCGTATTTGGCTCGCCCGTGCAGGCGCCGGGTGCGTGAGCTGCCACGCGCCCGACACGGGCGAAGAACTCCTGCGCATCCGTGTTCCCGCCAGCCAGGTCACGGGCTGTACGTTTGGCGGGCGCGATCTGCGCACCCTCTTCATCACCAGCGCTTGCCAACCGGCGGCCGATGCGTCGCTGTTCAATGAGCCGCTGGCCGGTGCACTGTTTGCCGTGGAAGTGAGCAGCCCCGGCCTGCCCGCACACATGTTTGTTGGATAGACAGTTGGACAGTAAAAAAGGCCCCATACATAACGACGAGGAGACAGGCCATGCAATTCCGTAATCTCAAAATCTCCACCCGCCTGGTGGCGGTGATGGCCTTGCTGTCAGCGCTGCTGGTAGGCAACGTGCTGGTGGCGCTGCTGCAAATGCAGGCTATGCGCAGCAGCACCCAGGAAATCATCGACAACTGGCTGCCCAGCGTGACCCTGGTGGGCAACCTGAAGGCCGCCATTGCCGACCTGCGCACGCTGGAGAGTCAGCACGTACTCAACACCGATGAGACGGCCATGGAGCGTTTTGCCACCGCCATGGTGGCCAAGGTGGCCAGCATCGAAGGGCTCCGCAAAGACTACGCCAAGCTCGTCAATAGTCCCGAGGAGCAAGCCCTGGATGCTGCGCTAGAAACTGACTGGAAGAAGTACCAAACCCAGCACCAGGAGCTGGTGGACATGTCCACACGGCGCGAAAAATTCCCTGCGCGTAAGCTGCTCGAAGGCGAAGCCCGAGAGACCTTCAACAGCCTGGGAGCCACGGTAACCAAGATCACCGCGCTGAACCAGCAGGGCGCAGCTGCCGCCGGCGCCAGCACTGAAGCCCATGCCAACCAGGCCCGCGCGGTCATGCTCGCCGCCATGGCGGTGGCGTTGGTGGTAGCCGCCGCAGCCGCGATGTGGCTGATCCGCTCCATCACCACCCCCATCCGCACCGTCGTGGCGCTGGCCGACCAGATTGCCGAAGGCAATTTGTCGCAATCCATCACGGTGGATTCGACCAACGAGACTGGGCAACTGATGGCCGCTTTGCAACGCATGCAGGCCAATCTGTCACAGGTGGTCTCCCAAGTGCGCAGCGGCAGTGAATCGGTAGCCACGGCCAGTGCCGAGATCGCCCAAGGCAACCACGACCTCAGCGCCCGCACCGAACAACAAGCCAGTGCGCTGGAAGAAACCGCAGCCAGCATGGAAGAACTGGGCTCCACCGTGCGTCAAAACGCCGACAACGCGTCCCAGGCCAACCAACTCGCCATGAACGCCTCCAAAGTCGCAATCCAGGGCGGAGAAGTGGTCAGCCAAGTGGTGGAAACCATGAAAGGTATCAATGAGTCCAGCCGCAAGATCGCCGACATCATCAGCGTCATCGACGGCATTGCCTTCCAGACCAACATCCTGGCCCTGAACGCCGCCGTCGAAGCCGCCCGGGCGGGAGAGCAAGGACGCGGCTTTGCCGTCGTCGCCTCCGAAGTCCGATCCCTGGCCGGACGCTCCGCCGAAGCCGCCAAAGAAATCAAAACACTCATTGGCACCAGCGTGGAGCGGGTGGAGCAAGGCACGGCCCTGGTGGACAAAGCCGGCACCACCATGACCGAAGTCGTCAGCAGCATCCGCCGGGTGACCGACATCATGGGAGAAATCTCAGCGGCCAGCTCTGAACAAAGCAGCGGGGTTGCCCAAGTGGGTGAAGCCGTGACGCAGATGGACCAGGCCACGCAGCAGAACGCGGCGCTGGTGGAGGAGATGGCAGCAGCGGCCAGCAGCCTGAAGAGCCAGGCGCAGGACCTGGTGCAGGTGGTGGCCGTGTTCAAGTTGGACGCGACACACAGCGCCACGGCGCAAGTGCCCGACTGGACCGCGGCCCCGGCATCGCTGCCGCCCCACCAGAAGACGCTGCAACTCGGGGTGCAGCAGCGCTAATTTATGTCGAATTGGCCTCTAGCGCCCGTGGATATTGCGCAAGCAGCTCCTATTTTGATAGTGCTTGGGCTGCTGCGCTACGCGCCACCTCGGTAAACACGGCCAGCCGTTCCGGCGCCACACCGGCAAACATGCGCTGCACCAGCGCGGCGTGTTGGGCCTCAAACACCGCGCAGGCGTCCAGCCCCAAGGGCGTCACATCCAGAATCTGGCTGCGCCCGTCTTGGGGGTCCGGGCTTCTGCGCAGCAGGCCCTGCGCCTCCAGCTCCTTGGTGATGCGCGCAATCTGGCCCTTGTCACGGGTGCTGGCCTGCACCAGCGTCTGCTGGTTGCCACCCGGGTTGGCCTTGCAGTGGCTCAGGATGTGCAGGTGCAAGGGCGACAGCGTGATGCCGGCCTGCGCCAGGGACTGCCCCATCTGCGCCTTGAGCGCCTCAAACATGCGTAGCATGGCCTGGATGGCATCTTCTTCAGGGCTAGGGGGATTGGGCATGGCATTTGGTTGACCAAGTCAACTATTTCAAGTACATTGGTTGACATTATCAACTAAATAACAAATTACACCCCTATGCCTACCCAGACAACGTCTTCCCCCCGCCCATTGCGCCTGCGCGCCATCGTCCCGCCGCTGCTTATTTTGCCCACCATCGGGCTGCTGCTCAGCGGCGTGATTACCTGGATCAACATCGGGTTTGCCGACGATTTCACGGCGCGCTGGATACGGGGATTTGTGTCGGCGCTGCCAGTGATGCTGGTGGCCTTTGCCTCTATGGCCGTGCTGGACCGCAAGGTGCAGCAGGTGTTTGCCGGGCAAAGCGCCCTGGTGCGCAAACTGATCTTGGCGGCCTGCACCGCCTGCATGATGGAGTTGCTGCTGGCCAGTGCGGTCACGCTCAGTAACCGGGGCCTGGCGCCGGGTTTTGCCAGCGCGTGGGGGGCCGCCTTCCTCAAGTCCCTGCCGGTGGGCTTGTGCGTGAGCCTGTTTATGGGCTTCGTCATCAAACCCCGGCTGGACCGGTTGGCAGCCAGCCAATAAATACCAAGGCTGGGGCGCAAAGCCCCAGCGGCGCCGTCTTAACGGCGTGGCGTCATGGGGCCGCGGCCCTCGATGTGACGGAAGTTGATGCGGCCCTTGCTCAGGTCGTAGGGCGACAGCTCCAGCGACACGCGGTCACCCGCCAAAATGCGGATGTGGTTCTTGCGCATCTTGCCGGCGGAGTAGGCGATCAACTGGTGACCGTTGTCCAGGGTCACGCGAAAACGGGTATCCGGCAACACTTCGTTGACGATGCCCATCATTTCAATCAGGTCTTCTTTGGCCATGGTGATTTCCTTTATGCGATAGCTTACTGGGTGCGGGTGGCACTTTGCACCCAGTGGATGCCTTGCGCAATGGCGTAACGGGCCGCTGCGTCTGGCGTGGAAAAATCGTCATGAAAACTCATGACACGGTCGGTTGACGCGCTGCCGCGTCCGCTGGCAATGGATACTTGTGCGCCAAAACGGCCGCTAAGGAGCGGCTTGGAGCAAGCGGCAATGCGGTATTTGCCGATGGTAACGGGATGCAAAGAAGCGATCTTATTGTGGTTCTGAATCATTAAAAAGTACAAGCGCACCAACCACGGCAGAGGTCAAGTGCTCAAAAGAGAAAAGCTGCGGTGCCGTGAGAGGGCGGTTGCAGGTCGCTGACATCAGGTCCGGATTGGCGACCCCACTGCCGGGGGCGGGTGTGTTGCGGCATGCATACCAGAACACGGCCAATCGCCTTCAAGCGATCGCTTAATGTAGCACGGCACGCCAAAACAGACCCTGTTTGGGTGCCAAAGACCCTGCTGGCTGTGGTTTTCAGGGCAAAACTGCGAAAATTGCGGCCATGAAACTCTGCATTCTGGACAACGACAGCATTGACCCGGCCCTGGTACCCACCTACGGCAACTACGCCACCATGATGGAACGCGTGCTGCGCGACGCCGGCGCCACGACCTGGACCATGGAACGCTTCAGCACACCGCTGGGCGAATACCCCGACTCCTTTGCCGACTACGACGCCGTGTTGCTGACCGGCAGCAAGGCCGACTCCTTCTCCGACGAGCCCTGGGTGGTGGAGTTGCGCCGCCGTGTGACCGAACTGCTGGACACCGACACCAAGTTACTGGGCGTGTGTTTTGGCCACCAGCTCATCGCCCTGTGCTTGGGCGCCAAGGTCGGCCGTGCACCGCAAGGCTGGGTGACCGGGCGCAATACCTACGCTTGGCATGCCAAAGACCTGCTGCCCGAGGGCGAGCGCGACAGCTTTGCCCTGCTGGCCAGCCACCAGGACCAGGTGCTGGAGCTGCCGGCCGGCACCACGCTGCTGGCCAGCAGCGAGCGCTGCCCGATTGCCGCCTACGCCCGCGGCCAGGAGGTGTTGTGTATCCAGCCGCACCCGGAGTTTGTGGAGGACTACAGCGCCCACCTGCTCAACAAACGCCGCACGCTGCTGGGTGACGAGCACTACACAGCGAGCATTGAAAGCCTGGCCCAGGGCCACGAAGGCACGGACTTTGCGCGCGTGATGGTGGCGTTTGTGGAAGGCCGCGCCGGGGCCACCGCTTAAGCCAGCGCCTTTTGCCGGGTGGCCAGCACGGCCCCCAGCCACAGCGCGGCCGCAGAAAACACCAGGCCACGCGCCAGCCCGCCGGGGCCATCGGCAATCCAGCCAACCACGGTGGGGCCCACAATCTGCCCCGCCGCAAACACCGTGGTGAAGGCGCTGATGCCCGCAGCCCAGGCGGCGGGCGGCAGGTTGTGGCGCACCAATGCCGTGGTGGACGCCACCACCGACAGGAAAACCGCACCAAACAGCAGGCCCGAGGCCAGCACCAGGGGCCACCATTGCGTCAGCGCGGGCAGCACCGTGGCCACACCCAGCAAGGCGTTGAGGGTTGCCAGGGTCCGCCCGTTGCGATGCCGGTCCAGCAGTCCCGCCCAGATGCGGCTGGATGCGAGCACGGCCAGCCCCAGCAGCGCATAAAACACGGTGACCGCCAATGCGCTGCTGCCCTGCACCCGCAACAACGCCACCACAAAGGTCATGTAGCCGATATAGCCGACGCCAAACAGGGTGTAGCCCGCCAGGCCAAAGGCAAACTGGTGCCAGCGAAAGCGCAATACAGCTGCGCCCGGGGTGGCCATCGGGGCATCCCAGCGCGCCATCACGCGGGCGGGCCACACCAGCACCGCGCTGGCCAAGCCACAAGCGAGCGCTAACATCCACCAGGCCCATCGCCAGCCGTGGGGCTGGGCCAGTGTGGCGTCCAGCAGCCAGGGCACCAACAGGGCCGACAGCACAATACCCAGGCCGGTGCCGCCGTAATACATGCCCAAGAGCAGGCCGCTGTGCTGCGGATGCCGGGCCCCCAGGCGGGCGGCCAACAAGCCCCCCGCAATGAACACCAGCGCACTGGCCACACCCGCCAGCAGGCGCTGCAGCAGCAAGGGCTGCGCGTCCGTAAAAAATCCGCTCAGGCCCATGAAGACACTGGCCAGCACAGCGCCCCCCCACAGCAGGGCCGAAGGCCCGAGACGGCGCATGAGCCACGGCGTGGCCAAGGCCCCCAGAAAGTACCCCAACGCGTTGGCGGTGTTCATGGCGCCCGCCAGGGTATAGCTCCAGCCCAGGTCGCTGCGCATGGCCGGTAGCAGCAGGCCGTAGGCAAAGCGGGTAATGCCCAGCGAGATGGCGGCGCCCAAAGACAACGCCAGGGCCAAGGCCCAGGTCTGCCGCATGCGGGTGCCGGCCTCGGCAGTCACCGGGCGGGCTTATGCCAACGCAGTGTCGCGCAGGCGGAACTGGCGTACCACCTGGGCCAGGCGCTCGGCCTGCTCGCGCAGCGATTCAGCCGCCGCAGCCGATTGCTCGACCAGCGCCGCGTTCTGCTGCGTGGCCTGGTCAATCTCGCCCACCGACGCATTGACCTGGGCAATGCCGGTGGACTGTTCGGCCGAGGCCGTGGTGATTTCACCAATGATGTTGCCCACCCGCTGCACGCCCACCACCATCTCCTGCATGGCCGAACCAGCCTCTTCGACCAGCTTCACACCGCCATTCACGGCGGTCACGCTGCTGCCCACCAGCACCTTGATCTCCTGCGCCGCATCGGCCGAGCGTTTGGCCAGGCTGCGCACCTCAGAGGCCACCACGGCAAAACCACGGCCCTGCTCACCGGCACGGGCGGCTTCCACCGCCGCGTTGAGCGCGAGGATGTTAGTCTGGAAAGCGATGGAGTCGATCAGGCCAATGATGTCGCTGATCTTGCTGCTGGAGGCCGCGATCTCGTGCATGCTGCCCACCGCCTGGGTGACCACCTGGCCGCCGCGCACCGCCAAAGCGGAGGCTGAATCAGACAGGCCCCGCGCAGTTTGCGCCGAGTGCGCGGTCTGCTGCACGTTGTTGGTAAGGTCGGCCAGGGAGGTCACGGTTTCCTGCACGCTGCTGGCCGATTTTTCGGTGCGCATGGACAGGTCCTGGTTGCCCGAAGCAATTTCCTGGCTGGCCAGGGCCACGCTTTCGCTGGCATTGCGCACCTGCGAAACCAGGGCATTCAGGCCCTCTTGCATGGCCTGTTGCGCACGCTGCAAATCAGCCACCTCGTCTTTGCCGTTCACCACCATGCGCTGGGACAGGTCGCCTCCGGCAATCGCCTGGGCCAGCTGGCGGGCCTGCTCCAGCGGCTTGCAAATCGAATTCATGTTCAGAATGGTCAGCGGCACCACCACCAGCGTGGCCACCACCAGCGCAGCAATAAACACCCATTGGATGAGACGGCCAACTTCCTTCTGCTCTGCAATCGCGCCATCGGCCTCGGTCTTGAGCACGGTGTCGAGCTCTTTGAGCTGCTGCTCCGCCTTGTCCACCTCGGCCAGCGCCTTCTGGCTCATGCGGTTGGCCGTCGTGGCCGATTCGTAGCCGCTGCTTTTGAGCTGCGTGGCAACGGGTTCAAACAGCTGGGCATAGGTTTTGAGGTTGCCCTGCATGGCACGAATGACGACGTTGTCGGTATCGTCCTCGCCCACCAAAAACTCGGCCGCAACCTTGTCGGTCTGCTCCAGCGCAGCCTTCCAGCGGGCATAGGCTTTTTCCACCTCATTGGTACGCTCGTACTCGATGATCATGTCCTTCTCTGCCAGGCGTACCGCACCCAGCGCGGCGCGCAGCTGGGTGAGGTGCTGCACCTCGGCAAAGGAGTTTTCCAGGAAGGCGTCGCTCTGGGACTGGATGCGGGCCATGCCCCACAAACCACCCGCGCCCACAATGCCCAACAGCGCCAGGACCATGGCGATGGCTCCCAGCATGCGCAAGCGGATCGTAAAAAGCCGCATCAAGGACATGGTGTTCATGGTTCGTTCTTCCTTTTATAAGGCCCGCACCGCGCGGCTACAGGCATTCTTTCAGAGTCCACCGGGGAGGACAAGACGCCGCAAGCTTACAGCCAGTCATGCGCAGGCAAGGCCCCAAATGAACCGCTAAGATTTCCGTACTTCGACTTGACCTCTCATTTGTTTCTATGCGCCACCTCTCCTTCACACTGCTTCTGTGCCTCAGCACCGTGACCGCCATGGCCCAGGGCGTCTATAAATGGGTGGATGCCGATGGCAAGACACACTATGGCTCGCAGCCGCCCGCCACCGACAAAGGCGGTGAAGCCCTGAAACTGCACAGCAACAGCGGCTTTGGCGGCAACAACAACGGCAAAGCCGTCGAGTACAACGCCGACGGCACCAAGAAGGTGTCCAAGGAGGTGCAGGACTTTGCCAAAGGCATGGAAAAGGCGCTGAAAAAGCAGGACAGCAAGGAAGTGCCACTGGACTGCATGAGCGCCATCAAGAACGCCAATGACCAGTCCGACACCATGCTGGAGGTGGGCGCCAAGAACGTGAAAGACGGCTACCTCAGCCAGGCCGACTACGACGCGCAAGCGGCCAAGGTACGCAAAGCCAAGGCCGAGACCACCTTGGCGCACTGCCAGTTCTCGACCGGCAAGGAGCGCGCGTTTTACCAGTGCATGTCCAACGGCAAGAACCACATCCTGGCCTGCACCAAGTAGGCAGACCCTGAGCGCGCTAGGCTGGGGTACGCGGCGCCAGCACCATGACCGCCATGCCGGCCAGGGCCAGGCTGGCGCCCACCCAGTCCCACAGCTGCGGGCGCACGCCGTCCACCAGCCAAAGCCAGGCTAGCGCGGTCACCACATAAACACCGCCATACGCCGCATACACCCGTCCACTGGCCGCCGGGTGCAAGGTCAGCAACCAGACAAACAAGGCCAGTGACAAGACCGCAGGCAGCAGCACCCATACCGGCGCGCGCTGGTTCAGCCACAGCCAGGGCAGGTAACAGCCCACGATCTCGGCCACCGCGGTGAGCACGTACAAGCCGGTAGTGAGCAGAAGTTGGTTCATGGGCGGTCTTTCATTTGCTCCTATTTTAGGAGCTACTTGCGCATACTCTACAAGGGCTAGAGGCCAATTTGACCATTAATCCGGATTCCAGCGTTTGAGCAGCAGCGCGTTGGTCATCACGCTCACCGAGCTCAGCGCCATGGCCGCACCGGCCACCACAGGGCTGAGGTAACCTAGCGCCGCCAGCGGTATGCCGGCCGCATTGTAGGCAAAGGCCCAAAACAGGTTTTGCCGGATCTTGGCTACGGTGCGGCGGCTGATATCTAGCGCACCAGCCACCAGAAGCGGGTCGCCGCGCATGAGGGTAATGCCGGCCGCGTGCATGGCCACATCGGTGCCACCGCCGTTGGGGTTGGCCATGGCCATGCCCACGTCGGCAGCGGCCAGCGCGGGCGCGTCGTTCACGCCATCGCCCACCATGGCCACGACTTTGCCACCGGCCTTCAGCTCCGCCACCTTGGCGGCCTTGTCACCAGGCAGCACCTCGGCCAACACATCCTTGGCGTCCAGTCCCAGGCGTTGGGCCATGGCTTCGGCGGCGCCACGGTTATCACCGGAAATCATCACGGTCTGGATGCCGCGGGCCTTCAAAGTCGCCAGCGCCTCTTTGGCGCCGGGTTTGGGTTCGTCGGCAAAGGCCAACAGCGCGAGCAGCGTCACACCGCTCTGGGTGCGCTCGGCCATCGCGGACACGGTGGCGCCTTCGGCCTGCAGTTGCTCGGCCTGTACGGTCACCGCCTCCAGCGCCACGCCCAGCTCGGTCATCCAGCGCAGGCTGCCCAGCAGCAGCGTGCGCCCGGCCACCACACCCTCCGTGCCACGACCGGGCACGGCTTGCACATCGGTGGGGGCTTGCACTTCCACCGTCTTGGTCTTGGCCGCCGTCACTACCGCATGGGCCAAGGGGTGTTCGCTGCCGCTTTGCAGACTAGCGGCCAATCGCAAGGCCTCGTCTTCTGTCAGTCCCACGGGCACCAGCGCGGTCAGGCGCGGCTGGCCCACGGTCAGCGTGCCGGTTTTGTCAAAGGCCACCACGTTCACGGTGTGCGCCACTTCCAGCGCCTGCGCGTCCTTGATCAAAATGCCAAACTTGGCGGCCACACCCGTGCCGGCCATGATGGCGGCCGGAGTAGCCAAGCCCAGCGCGCAGGGGCAGGCAATGACCAGCACCGCCACGGCGTGGATCAGCGCCACTTCAAAGCTGTGCCCCGTGAACGACCAGGCTAGCAGCGTGCCCAGCGCAATCACCAGCACCACGGGCACAAACACCGCGCTCACTTGGTCCACCAGCCGCTGGATAGGCGCCTTGGCCGCCTGCGCGTCTTCCACCAGGCGGATGATGTGGGACAGCACCGTGTCCACCCCCACCGCGCGCACCTGCAGCACCACACGGCCCTCGCCATTGATGCTGCCGCCCGTGAGCTTCACGCCCACCTCTTTGGTCACGGGCAGGGGTTCACCGGTCAGCATGGATTCGTCCACCTGCGTGCGGCCTTCGAGCAGCGTGCCGTCCACAGGGAAGCGCTCGCCGGGTTTCACCACAATCCTGTCGCCCACCAGCACCTCATTGACTGGGACATCGACCTCGCCATCGCGGCCCAGCAGATGCGCCGTGTCAGGCCGCAGACTGTGCAGCGCGCGGATGGCGGCGGTGGTCTGGCGCTTGGTGCGCGCCTCCAGCCACTTGCCCAGCAGCACCAGCGTTACCACCACGGCGCTGCTCTCGAAATAGAGGTGCGGCGCCATCGCGGGCCCGCCGTGCGCCGAATGGTCCGGTGCGGTGAGCCAGAGCCACATGGACAACGCCCAGCCCGCCGAAGTGCCCAGCGCCACCAGCAAATCCATATTGCCAGTACGCGCCAGGAGTGCATGCCAACCCGCCTTGTAGAAACGCGCACCCAGAATGAACTGCACCGGTGTGGCCAGCAAGAATTGCCACAGCGCGGGCAGCATCCAGTCTTGGCCAAACACATCCCCCACCATGGGCACCACCAGCGGCGCACACAGCGCCAGGCCTATGCCCACGGGCCCAAAACCCGCCCACGGCGAAACATCCACCGCATCAATGGCTGCGCTGGGTGCCAGCGGCTCGTAACCCGCATCGCGCACCGCGCGTCGCAGGCGGGCCTCCATCGCCGGGTCGCTCACCTGCACACGCGCCGACTCGGTCGCCAGGTTCACCGTGGCGCTTTCCACGCCCGGCACTTTCTTCAGCGCCTTTTCCACGCGCATCACACACGATGCGCAGGTCATGCCGCCAATGCCGATATCGATGGTCGCGGGGGATGCAGTTTCAGTAGTCATGGCAGGAGCTTAGGCCTTGCCACGGGGGGAAGGTCAAGTTATGTTGCCAAAGGGGGCTTTGCCTGTGCGCGGGTCCCCAGCGCCAAGGCCAGCGCGGCCACCACCAAAGCAGCCGCTACCGCAAAGGTGATCTGCAAGCCGGTGGCCACGTCTGCGGGCGGCGCCGTGCCCACATCGGCAGCGGACACGGCCCAGGCAAACACCGCGCCCATCACCGATGCACCCGTCACCAGCCCCAAGTTGCGCGACAGGTTCAACATGCCGGAGGTGACCCCGCGCTGGTCCGGGCGAATGTCCTGCATCGCCGCCGTGTTGTTGGCCGCCTGAAACAACTGGTAGCCCGGGGTCAGCACCGCAATGGCTGCGATGTAGCCCGCCATGCCAAACACAACTGGCAGCACGGACAGCCCCATGGCCCCCACGCCCATGGCAGCCAACCCCGCCACCACCATGCGCGGCGCACCCCAACGGTCCACCATACGACCCGCGAAGACACCACTGAATGCAGAGACCACCGGGCCCACTGCCATCACACCACCCACCCAGGCGGCATCCAGCCCCAGCCCACGCGCCAGGTAAAACGGTCCGACCACCAGCGTCGCCATCATCACGGTGGACACCAGCGCATTCATGGCCAGGCCTGCGCTAAGGCCCGGGTCGCGGAACATGCCCAAGTGCACCAGGGGCGATACGGCGCGAGCCTCAGTGCGCACAAACAGAGCCACGCCCAGTGCAGCAGCGGCCAGCAACGTTGTATTGAGCCAGCCAAAGTGGCCACGGCCCAGCGTCATGGCCAGCGCATAGGCCCCTAGTGTCAAAGCCAGCAGCAGCGTGCCGGTGTAGTCAAAGCGCACAGCGGCTTGTGATGCCGCCTTGCGGTCTACGGGCAGACAACGCCAGGCCAGCAACACCGCCAGCGCCCCCAGCGGCAGATTCACCAGAAACAGTGCGCGCCAGCCCAGCGTGGCAAGCAGCACTCCACCCAGCGAGGGCCCCAGCGCCGTGCCCACGGCCGACATGGTGCCCAGCAGACCCATGGCACTGCCGGTGCGCGCCTTGGGAACAATCTCACCCACAAACGCCATGGTGATAGCCATCATCACCGCCGCGCCCAGCCCCTGCAGTGCGCGGGCGGCAATCAACAGCGGCAACGTGGGCGCTATGCCGCACAAGCCAGATGCGACCGTGAACAACGCAATGCCACCCAGCAGCAGACGCCTGCGCCCCACCAAGTCGCCCAGCCGGCCCACACTGACGATGAGCGTGGTGATGGCCAAGAGGTAGGCCAGCACCACCCACTGCACCTGCTGGAAGGATGCGCCAAACGCCTGCGCCAGCGTGGGCAACCCCACATTGGCAATGCTGGTGCCCAGCGATGACAGCAGCAGCGACAGCGACAAGCTGGCCAAGACCCAGCGGGTGGCGGAAGGAAGGGGGACAGGGGGTGTTTGCATGCGGATCTCCTGGGTCAGACAGCTCCCGAATGGGGTTACCCAAAGCCTAGGTTTTTGTCTTCCATGGCGGAAGACGCAGCAGTTGCACTGTATTCATGCGTTTGGCGCCATGTCACAGCCATTTGCGCTATCGTGGGACCATGTCCACCCCCGACTTCAACCTGCTGGTCACGCTGGATGTGCTGCTGCAGGAAGGCAGCGTAGCCGGTGCCGCGCGGCGGCTGCGCCTCAGCCCCTCGGCCATGAGCCGGGCGCTGGCCCGCCTGCGCGAGACCACAGGCGACCCACTGCTGGTGCGCGCCGGGCGCGGGCTGGTGCCCACACCGCGCGCGCTGGAGCTGCGCGAGCGCGTGAGCCAACTGGTGCAAGACGCCGAGGCCGCGCTACGCCCCACCGAGCACATCGACCTGCAGCAACTCGTGCGCACCTTTGTGCTGCGCACCAGCGAAGGCTTTGTGGAGAACTTTGGCCCCGCCCTCATTGCCCGCGTGGCGGCCGAGGCGCCCGGCGTGCGCCTGCGTTTTGTGCAAAAGCCCGACAAGGACAGCGGCCCCCTGCGCGACGGCGCGGTGGACCTGGAAACCGGCGTGGTGGAAAGCAACATGGGGCCGGAGCTGCGCGCCCAGGCTTTGTTCCGTGACCGCCACATCGGCGTCGTACGCGCCGGGCACCCGCTCTGCGAAGGCGAGATCACGCCCGCGCGTTACGCGGCGGGGCAGCATGTGAACGTCTCCCGCCGCGGGCTGGACAAGGGCCAGCTGGACGAAGCCCTGCAGATGCTGGGGCTGGAGCGGCAGGTGCGCACCATCGTGGATGGCTTCTCCACCGCCGTGGCGCTGGCCCGTGCGTCCGACCTCATCGCCAGCGTGCCCGAGCGCCACACCGGCGTGTTACGCGCCGGCATGCACAGCTTCGCCCTGCCCTTTGCCGCGCCCGAGTTCACCGTGTCATTGCTTTGGCACCCGCGCCAGCATGCCGACCCGGCGCACCACTGGCTGCGCGGCTGCGTGCGAGAAGTCTGTGGGGAAAGTGCTTGACCCTCCCACGGTGGCAAGGTTCACAATTCCCCCATCTACCAACCAAGGAGCCATCCATGACCCAAACCTTCACCGTCACCGGCATGACCTGCGGCCACTGCGAAAAAGCCGTCACCCGCGCGATTCAGGAAGCCGACCCACAAGCCCAGGTGAAGATTGACCGCAGCCAGAACAAAGTGGACGTGGAGTCCACCCAGCCGCGCGAAGCCCTGGCCAAAGCCATTGCCGAAGAAGGTTATGCCGTTGCAGCCTAAGCCCACGGCAGTGTCCGGCGAGCCCGTCAACATTGGCGAGGCGGCGCGCCAGAGTGGGGTGTCGGCCAAGATGCTGCGGCACTACGAATCGCTGGGCTTGCTGGGCAAAGTCAACCGCACGGACAGCGGCTACCGCCTCTACAGCCCGGCCGATGTGCACACGCTGCGCTTCATCAAGCGTTGCCGCGACCTGGGCTTCTCGATGGCCGAGATTGCCGAACTGGTGGGCCTGTGGCAAAACCGCCGCCGCGCCAGCAGCAGCGTGAAAATCATTGCGCAAAAGCACATGGCGGAGCTGACCCAGCGCATCGAAGCCATGCAGAGCATGCAGCGCACGCTGAGCGGCCTGGTGGACTGCTGCCATGGCGACGAGCGGCCCGACTGCCCCATCCTGGACGACTTGGCTGGCACGGCACAAACCGCTACGTAATTGATAGCTGCTTGCGCATAATCCACGGGGGCTAGAGGCCATTTTTGCGCCACAATGCGCCCCATGGCCCTGAAACCGCGCATCCTCATTGTTGAAGACGAGTCCGGCATTGCCGACACCCTGCAGTACGTGTTGTCCACCGACGGCTTTGCTCCCGTGTGGGCCAGCACGGCAGAAGACGCTATTCGCCTGTTTGCCGCAGAGCTGCCCGCGCTAGCCGTGCTGGACGTGGGCCTGCCGGACCTGAACGGTTTCGAGCTCTTCCGCCGCCTGCAGGCCTTGCCCGGCGGCAACCAGGTGCCCATGCTGTTCCTCACCGCACGCAGCGACGAGATCGACCGCGTGGTCGGGCTGGAGCTGGGCGCCGACGACTACATCGCCAAGCCCTTTTCGCCACGTGAGCTGGTGGCGCGCGTGCGCACCATCCTGCGCCGCAGTGCGCGGCCGGTTACTACTGCGGCACCCGCGCCGGCTGCGTCAGCCAACACCCCCGCTATCTGGGCCCTGGACGAAGAGCGCCACCAGATCCGCTTCTACGGCAAGGCGCTGGAGCTGTCGCGTTACGAATACGGCGTGCTGCGCCTGCTGGTGCAAAAGCCCGGCCGCGTGTTCACGCGCGACGAGCTGCTGCTGCAAGTCTGGGGTGGCGACAACGACAGCTTTGACCGCACGGTGGACGCCCACATCAAAACCCTGCGCGCCAAACTCAAGCTCGTCGCCCCCGGCCACGACCCCATCCGCACTCTGCGCGGCAGCGGCTACGCGCTGAGCGAAGAACTGCCGGCAACGCCTTGAGCAAGCGCAGTCGCATCTTCTTTGGGCTGCTGCTGATCTACGCGATCGGCATGGCCGCCGTGCTCTACCGCGTGGTCAGCGACCTGGACCCGCGCTACCGCGAATCCGCCGAAGAGTCCTTGGTGGAAACCTCGCAGTTGCTCGCCACCCTCATCGAGCAGGACGTGCGCGACGGTGTCATCGACACGGCGAGGATGGACAACCTGTTCAAGGCCGCCTATGCCCGCGAGTTCAGCGCCCAGATCTTCACTGTCAACAAAACCAAGGTGGAGCTGCGCGCCTACGTCACCGACCGCAACGGCACCGTGGTGTTTGACTCCACGGGCCAATCGCAGGGCAAAGACTTCTCGCAGTGGCGCGACGTGCAGCTCACGCTCAAGGGCGAATACGGCGCCCGCACCTCGCTGGACATCCCCGGCGACCCCAACTCCGCCGTCATGTACATGGCCGCCCCCGTGCGCTGGACCAGCAACACGCAGGGCGCGGGCAGCGGCGAAATCATTGGCGCCGTCACCGTGGGCAAGCCGGTGCAAACCTTTGGCCAGTTTGTGGCCGCCGCGCGCAGCCGCACGCTCTACGCCGGGCTGATCTCGGTGTTGGCCGTGCTGGTGCTGGCGGTCATGGTGTCCATGTGGCTGGTGCGGCCCTTTGGCCTGATTGCCGATTACGCACGCTACATCAAGGCGCAGCAGGGCTTTCACCCCGGTCGCCTGCTGCGCCGGGCCTGGGACCTGATGCGCGCCGCCTACGACGAAATGCGCGACGCGCTGGCCGGACGTAACTACGTGGCCGACTACGTGCAAACGCTCACGCACGAAGTGAAGAGCCCGCTGTCCGCCATCCGCGGCGCGGCCGAGCTGCTGCAAGAGCCCATGGAAGAAGCACAGCGCCAGCGCTTCCTCACCAACATCCAGCGCGAGACCCAGCGCATCCAGGAGATGGTGGACCGCATGATGGAGCTGACCGCGCTGGAGACCCGCCGCGTGCTCGACAACGCCCAACCCGTGGCCCTGCTACCGCTGCTGGACGAACTGGCCCACGCCTCCCACGGCGTGGCCACCCAGCGCGGCTGTCGCATCACCGTAGCCGCCAGCGACGACGTGACCGTGGAGGCTGACCCCTTCCTACTGCGCCGCGCCGTCAGCAACCTGCTGGACAACGCGCTGGACTTTTCCCCCGAAGGCGGCCAGATCGAACTGGGCCTGCAGGTCCAAGGCCGCTGGGCCCAGATCACCGTGCGCGACCAGGGCCCCGGCATCCCCGGCTACGCGCAGGACAAGGTGTTTGAGAAGTTCTATTCACTGGCGCGGCCGCACTCCAAGAAGAAAAGCACGGGGTTGGGGTTGAGCTTTGTGAAAGAGATTGCTTCGCTGCACCGAGGACGTATCGAGTTGGGTAATCGACCTGAAGCGGAAGGTACGGGGGCTTGCGCGGTCTTGTGGTTGCCGCGACGGGTAGATTGAAGTGGCAACCATCTCTGGAAAAAATCTCCAAAAAATCAACCACGTTTGTGATCTACGCTTTGACAGCGTCAAAAAGAATAGAGGCAGAAATGACTCACAACAGCGATGAAGAAAAACTAACAGAAGAAGAAATTCAGCTACTTGCGGAACGCGAAGAACGCCACCAACGACGACTAAAGCTATTTGCAACGCTTGAGCGAAGAATGGGTATTCCGGAGGGATTTTTCTGGTCTCTTCGGATGGAAAGAGACGATTGGGCGTATATCGTGAAGTTGTCCGTAATTTGCGAAGCAGCGTTAACGCATATGCTCGTACTCGCAGTCGGTAATAACCGGCTCTACGACCACTTCAGTGACCTTACACAGTCTCGCCGCTTAGAACTAGCAAAACAGCTAGGGATTCTCTCGGATGCTGATAGACATACCCTCAGCGCCATCGCACAGGTTAGAAACTCGTTTGCACACAGAGTTGAAAATTTAACTGGGTCGCTACGTGACTACTTTCTTAGTCGGACGCAAGAGCAAAAAATTGATCTGATATCAAAGTTAGTTCAGCTTGAAGGCACAGATAAACCCAAGAAAGAGGAAGATCTATCCAAGCATGCAAACTTCTTTCGTCTACAACTTTTTGCGTGCTGTTTACGTCCAATCCAGTCGATAGCAAACTTCGGACTGGAGTTTGACAAAGGCCTTGGAGAAGAACTTGAATGGACTCTTCGCGATATGTACGGGCAACCCGAAAATGGCTATCAAAAGCACTAGACGAGGCATCCAAAGGCTGGCGCATTCAGGATGACCGAAACAATTCAGCTCGTGCTTTCGACAGATTTAGTTTTCCAGATGGGTCAGCAATGAGCTCAACATAGACCCCCGGCTATACACCACCACTAATGACCTCTTGAGTCGCGATTGCAGCCTTCACCCCGTTTTCACACAGACTTCACACAAGCCCCTAGCCGCTTCAAACTGACTTCTCCCCCCGGCGGGATGCTCTCTCCACCGTGCAATACCGCACGCCGAATGGAGAAGTCCCATGGCACTTGTTGCTACCCACCCGGCCCCCGATGCCGCCACTGAGCCGCCCGCGCGCACCACTGGCCCGCTTTCGCGTTGGCTCTGGCTGGCCACCACCACACTGTCTGCTGCCTGCTTTGTAGCGCTGGCCATCAGCCCCCCGGCCCACGCGCAAGACCGCGACGCGGCGCCTCGTCTCAAAACCGAGAGCCCCTACTTCTTCGTGAAGAGCGACAACCCTGGTGTGGACCAGTTGCCGCTCAAGTCCACCCAGGTGAATGTGAAGGTCAGCGGCGTGATTGCCGACGTGACCGTGGTGCAGACCTACAAGAACGAAGGCCAGCGCGCCATCGAAGCCAAGTACGTGTTCCCCGGCTCCACGCGCGCCGCAGTGCACGGCATGAACGTGCGCTTGGCGGACCGCCTGATCACCGCCAAGATCCGCGAGAAGCAGCAGGCCAAGATCGAATACGACGCGGCCAAGCAAGAAGGCAAGACCGCCGCGCTGCTGGAGCAGCACCTGCCCAATGTGTTCCAAATGAATGTGGCCAACATCATGCCCGGCGACGACGTGAAAGTGGAGCTCCGCTACACCGAACTGCTGCTGCCCACGGATGGCAATTACCAGTTCGTCTTCCCCACCGTGGTGGGACCGCGCTACAACAGCCCGCAGAGCAGCCAGGCCAACGCCACCTGGGTGGCCCAGCCCATGCTGCCCCAGGGCCAGAACACACCCACCAGCGTGGCCGCGCCTGCGTTTGATATCCACGTGACGCTGAACACGCCCATTGGCGTGAAAGAGGTGCGCTCCAGCTCGCACACCATCAGCAGCTACACCGAGCAGGGCGGCGCCACCGTGGTGGGCCTGAACCCCACGGCCGAGCCGACCAACAACCGCGACTTCATCCTGAACTACCGCCTGGCGGGCGACAAGATCGAGACGGGCGTGATGCTCTACAAGGGCCAGGACGAGAACTTCTTCCTGGCCATGGTGGAGCCGCCCAAGGCCCCGGCCGCCACGGCCATCACGCCGCGCGAATACATCTTTGTCGTGGACATCTCGGGCTCCATGCACGGCTTTCCGCTGGACACGGCCAAGGGCGTGTTGCGCGAACTCATTGGCGCCCTGCGCCCCAGCGATACCTTCAATGTTCTGCTGTTTTCGGGCAGCAACAGCTTCTTGAACCCTACGTCAGTGCCCGCCACCAAGGCCAACATTGACCAGGCCATCCGCACCATCGACCAACAAGGTGGCGGAGGCAGCACCGAGCTGATCCCCGCGCTCAAGCGCGTCTATGCCCAGCCCAAGAACGCCGACACCTCACGCACCGTGGTGGTGGTGACCGACGGCTATGTGACCGTGGAGCGCGAAGCCTTTGAGCTGGTGCGCAACAACCTCTCCAGCGCCAACGTGTTTTCGTTCGGCATCGGCTCCAGCGTGAACCGCCACCTCATGGAAGGCCTGGCCCGTGCGGGCATGGGCGAACCCTTCATCATCACCAAACCCGCCGAGGCCGCCGAACAAGCCGCCCGCTTCCGCAAAATGATCGACTCCCCCGTGCTCACCAATGTGAAGGTGCGCTTTGAAGGCCTGGACGTATACGACGTGGAACCCCGCCAGCTGCCCGACCTGCTGGCACAGCGCCCGCTCATCGTGTTTGGCAAATGGAAGGGTGAGGCCAAGGGCACGCTGATCGTGGACGGCAACTCGGCCGGCGGCCCTCTGCACTTCAGCATGCCTATCAACGCCGGCAACGCGACGGATACCGCCGCACTGCGCCATCTGTGGGCCCGCCACCGCATTGCCGCACTCAGCGACCAGGAAGCCCTGGAAGGCGGCAGCGCCGCCAAAGATGCCATCACCGACCTGGGCCTGAAATACAGCCTGCTCACGCAATACACCAGCTTCCTGGCCGTGGACCAGGTGGTACGCAACAAGGCACCTGCGGATAGCACCAGCGTGAACCAGCCTTCGCCGCTGCCACAGGGTGTGGAGAACTCGGCCCTGGGTGCAGAGGTGCCCAGCACGCCGGAGCCTGCCACTTGGGGTGCGATCTTGGTGACGCTGTCGGTGCTGGCCATGCTGGCGCACCGCCGCCGCCGCGCACAAACCCGCGCACACCACTACACCAGCTAAGCAGGAGATTCGGCCATGGCACTGCCCCGCCTTTTGCACATGCCCCGCTTTGTGCGCTTTGGCATCGCGTTGGACACCGCACCCGAGTGGCGCTGGCTAACCCTGCTGGCCTTGGCGCTGTGGCCCACCTGGTGGTGGATGGGCCAGCGCATGGTGGACGGCTCGGACGACCCGCTGGGGCTGCTGGCCCTGGCCGCCCTGGGTGGGCTGCTGTGGCAGCACCGCAAACACCTGCGCGCCGCACCGCGCCTCGGTTTTCAGGCGATAGCGCTCACCGGTGCCGTACTCACCACGGCCTTGCACCAGCAGTTGCCGGACTTGGTGGTGGCGCTCGTCGGCCTGCTGTCGGTGGCTGCAGGGCTCATTGCCTTTTTGCCTGCCCGCGTAGCCACTGCACCGGTGCTGGGTCTGTCCGTGCTCTCATTGCCGCTACTGGCCTCTCTGCAGTTTTATGCGGGCTTTCCACTGCGTGTGGTCACGGCGGAAATCAGCCGCTGGTTGCTGTCCATGGCCCACACCGTGGAGCGCACGGGCAGCAGCCTGGTGGTGAACGGCCAACTCATCATCGTGGACGCACCCTGCTCGGGTGTGCAGATGGCGTGGCTCGGGTACTTCACCGCTTGTGTGATTGCGCTGGCTACGGGCCAGACCAACCGGCGCTTCCTGCTGCGCCTGCCTCTGGTGGGTGTGCTGGTGCTGCTGGGCAATGTGCTGCGTAACACCGTGCTGGTGGGCGCCCAGGCATCGGGCACACCGCTGCCCGCTTGGGGCCATGACGCCGTGGGCCTGCTGGTGCTGGCCGCAGTGTGCGGTGGCATTGCCTGGGCCATGGGCCGCACAGGCACATTGGAGCGTGCGACATCATGAGCTTTCTGGAAAACCGGTTTCTGAACCGCGTGTTGCACAAGACGCTGTGGACACTTGTGCTGCCGCTGTGCGCGCTGTGGGGCATTGCCCAGGCACTCACAGGGCAGGTTGTCATGCGCGACCCGGACACACCACATGTGGAGTTACTCACCGAATGGCAAGGCGCGCCGCTGCGCCCGTTGGCGCTCAGCGAAGTGGAACTGCGCTTTGCCAAACACTTTCCGGGCACGCTGGCGCGCCTGACCGATGGCCGCCAGGTACTGGTGCTGCGCACGGTGGACCGCCCCACGCGCATGCTGCACCCAGCCACCGACTGCTACCGCGGCCTGGGTTACCGCATTCGCAACGAGCAGCTGGAAGAGCAAGCAGACAAGACCCGCTGGCGCTGCTTTATCGCCGAACGCGGTGGCCGCGCCGTGCGCGTGTGCGAACGCATTGAAGACGCGCAAGGGCAGGGCTTTACCGATACGTCCGCCTGGTATTGGGCGTCTGCCGCAGGCCAGTCCACGGGGCCGTGGAAGGCCATCACCGTGGCCACCCCGCTCTAAGCCTGTTGAAGCCTGTTGTGTTCTTGCAAGGATGATGTTGTGCGCAAACTGCTGTGGGCTACGGCCCGGGTTTTGGTTATTGCTGCGGTGCTGGCCATGCTGGGCCTGAGTGCCTTGTTGTTTGCGGCGCAGGCCATCGTGCGCCCGGCGCCGGGGGACTGGGCCACCACGCTGCGCGTGGGCCCGCTGAAGATGGACGTGGGCGTGGCCGCGCTCGTGCAGTGGGGCAGCACGCCCTGGATTGCCAAGCAGCTGCACGGCCGCACCCTGCCTACGCGCCTGGGCGATGTGCACCTGGCGTGGGATGACATCACCCAGCAACTCAGCCTGCACTGCCAACCCTGCACGCTGCGCAGCAGCAGCTGGGGCGGTGAGCCACTGCGCCTGCAAGACGTGCGCATGACCGTGCGCCGCAACGCCACCGAGCTGCGCGGCACGCTGCAGAGCGGTGCCGTCACCGCCACCTGGCATGGCGCGCTGCGCCCCGCTGGCATCACCTTGCACATCGATGTACCCAGCACCCCGGTGGCCGCTGGCTACGCGCTGTTTGCCAACGCCATCCCCGAAGTCGCCACCGCGCAGATCGACGGCACGTTTTCGCTGAAGGCCAAGCTGGAGTTGCCCGGCAAAGCACTGACGGTGCAGCCGCGCCTGGAAGGCATGGCCGTGCAGGGCCTGGGCACCGAAGCCTGGGCGCAGGCGCAAAGCCAATGCAGCCAGGGCCTGCCCGTGGCCATGGCGAAGACGACGCTGCGCGCCGACAGCGTGCTGGCCCGCGCTGTGCTGGCCGCCGAGGACCAACGCTTTTATGAACACCCGGGCTACGACCTGATGGAGATGAACAAGGCCCTGCGCAGCAACCAGGCAGAGGACGCCACCTTGCGCGGCGCCAGTACGCTATCGCAGCAGGTGGCCAAGCTGCTGGTCACGGGCGGCGAACGCTCGCCGGTGCGCAAGCTGCGCGAACTGCTTTATGCGGTGGAGATGGAGCAGACATTGGGCAAGGCCCGCATTCTGCAGCTCTACCTCAGCCACGCACCCTGGGGGGCCACCGTGTGCGGCGCCCAGGCCGCAGCCCACACCTACTTTGGCAAACGTGCCGACCAGCTCACCGCTGCCCAAGCCGTTTGGCTGGCCGCGATGCTGCATAACCCCGCTCTGGAAGCCCAGCGCTGGAAGGCGCGCGGCAGCATCAACCTCGAACGCGCGCAGTGGGTGGCGGCTGGCTTGCGGCCGCTGCGCCGGACAGAACGCAACCAGCTGCTGGCCGATCTGGCAGTTATGGGGCCACCCGAGCGCACCACCAGCCGCCTCGCTGGACTATCAAAACAATAGCTACTTGCGCATATTTCATGAGGCCTAGAGGCCAATATCATGCATAACTATGCACATTCCATCGTTCAGTCACTACCCACCCCGGTACCCCTGTGCTGGCTTTAACCCCTTTGTCGCTTTCGAAATTCTGCCGGGGTACAGCCGACTTCACGCTTGAAGAACTTGCTGAAGTTGGTGGGCTCGTCGAAACCTAGTTTCTCGGCGATCGTGGCGACGGGCATGTCCAAATGCACGAGCAGGCGCTTCGCCTCCAGATTGATACGCGCTGCGATGAAGGCTTTGACTGTTGTGCCCGCTGCCGCGGCCACTGCACGCGCCAGGCTCTTTTCGGTGTAGCCGAGTTGGCTGGCGTAGTCGGCCACCTGGTGCCATTGCGCGAAGCGCTTGTCCACCAGTTGCTGAAAACGCTGGAAACGTTGCGATGCGGGCGACACCAGCGGCTCCTGCGTTTGGTGTCTGCCTTGCAAAATGCTCAAGCGCGTCAACAGCGTGTGGAGCTGGTGGCGCAGCAATCTGTGCACGTCTTCCTGCGGCGCATCCATCATCGTGTCTTCGTGCATCTGCTGAAACAAGTCCGTTGCCTTGCGCAGCTCTGGGTCACTAAGGACCATGTGTTCAGGCAGTCGTTCCAAATCCAGCGCGAGCTTGAGATCGTGCGAAGTTGTTGACACCGGCAAGACAAATTCCGGGCGGAACAGCAGGTTCCAGCCGTCCCAATCTGCATCTGCGCCGTAGTTGTGGGCCTGGCCTGCCCGCACCACCAGCAGCGACCCCGGCGCACAGACGATCGATTGGAAGTCCACTATTTGCGTGCAGGTGCCCTGCGTGACGCACACCACCGTGTGGAACTCGTACCGATGGGTTTGGCGCAATTCTTCCTTGGCCCGAAGCCTCAGGTCGGCCACCGAAAAAACCTCCAGGTCGAGCCGGTAGGGCGCTTGCGGTTGGTAACCCAGGCGCTGAATCTCCATCGTCACGTTCATCCCTCCTGACGCAGGCTGTGTCACTTTGCTGGTCTTGCACGAGGCTTGGTCGAAAGTCCAATATGTATCAGCAATAGAACCGTATGTACCGTGCTTATGGGTCTTGATTGTCCAACAATCACCATACCCGAATCAACACAGGAACACACCATGAACACCATCGACATCGCCAAGGCTTACATCAAGGCCGTGCAAACCAACGACCAAGCCACCCTGGGCAGCCTCATTTCGCCCGACGTCATCTGGCACCAGCCAGGCAAGAACCGGTTTTCCGGCACACACCGCGGCATGGCGGCTGTAGGCCCGATGCTGGGCGCGATGGTGGAAGTATCCAAAGGCACGTTCGCCATCACCCGGGCCGACCACTACATGGCCAATGGCGACTGGGTCGCCATCACCATCGAATTTGCGGGTGAGGCCAATGGCCTCACGATGGAGCAAGCGGGTGTGGATTTGATCCGCATCGAGGGCGGCAAGATCGTTGAAGTCAAGCTGTTCTCCAGCGACCAAGCGCAAGAGGATGCTTTCTGGGGCCAGTGATCCGCGTGGTGCCCGCCCTATGCGATCTTCGGGTTCAGCACCTCAAAGATGCGGAACTAGAGAAGCAGGGGGGCCACGCCCTCGCGCACCAGCTCCACCAATACCGGGTCCATGTAACGGTAGTCGTCCGGAATATCCAGCACGTGCAGGGCCTTGCCCTGCAGTAGATCGCGAAAGTTGGCCTTGAGCTGGGAGGCGTGTTTGTCCTCCATCACACACACCACATCCGCCCACAGGATGTCGGCCTCAGACACCGGGTGGCGGGCGATGCGGCTGGTGCCACCGGAGCGCACCGACAGGCCCGGGTGCTTGCGCCAGACCTGTTCGGCGGTGGGGCTGCGCCACTGGTTGCGGCTGCAGACAAAAAGAAGGTTCATGGGACGTTGCACAGAGAGTGCAAACATTTTAGGCCCCAAACCCTTTTCGGGCGTGCGCAACGCGCTATTAAAACAGTAGCTGCTTGCGCATATTCCACGGGCGCTGGGGGCCGATATGATGCCTAACTATGCTTACCCACCTGCTTAGCCTCTACCCCGACCTGGAACCCCTGGCCCCAGACCTGGCGGCGCTGCAGGCGCAGGCTCCGGCGGTTTCCGTTCCCGCAGGTACACAGTTGTTTGCACAGGGCGCACCGTGCCAGGGGTTTCCGCTGGTGCTGGCGGGGGAGGTGCGGGTGGCCTGCCATGCGGAGGATGGGCGCAGTTTGGAGCTGTACCGGGTGCGGCCCGGTGAGCTGTGCCTGGTCAGCAGTGCCAGCCTGTTTCGCGGACTGCCACTGGGTGCGCAAGGGGTGAGCGCCCAGGCCAGCACGCTGCTGATGATTACGCCCACGCTGTTTGAGGAGTGGCTGGGGGTTCCTGCGTTTCGCAAGCTGGTGCTGGGCCTGTTTGCCGAGCGCATGGCGGAGCTGACCAGTCTGGTGGATGCGGTGGCCTTCCAGAAGCTGGACCAGCGGCTGGCGGCGGCGCTACTGGGGCGAGGGCAAGACTTGCACCTCTCGCACCAGACGCTGGCCGATGAGCTGGGCACGGTGCGCGAGATAGTGACACGCCTGTTGCGCCGGTTTGAGCACGCGGGCTGGCTGACGCTGGGGCGGGAGCATATCCACATCCTCAACAGCCAGGCGCTGCGTGCCGTAGCGGGTGGGCAAGCATCCACCGCGGCCCACACCACTGGGTGACTTAAGTCACAGACAAAGGCGCCAGGCAGGCGTCCAATCACTCCAACACAACCAAGGAGTGATTCCATGCAAGCAAACGTTGGCGGCGTTGACCGCATCATCCGCATAGCCGCTGGCGCCGTTCTAGTCGGCCTGGCGGCCACGGGCACCGTGGGCTGGTGGGGCTGGCTGGGTGCCGTGCCCCTGGCTACCGGCCTGATGGGCTGGTGCCCGCCTTATGCCATCTTCGGGTTCAGCACCTGCAAGATGAAAAGCTAACCACTATCAAATAGATAGCTGCTCGCGCAATATCCATAAGCGCTAGCAGCTGATTTGACACCTAAACACCAGGCAACCGCAAGGTTGCCGCACCAAAGCCGCGCGCACCGGTTTGCGCCTTTGGGGTGCTGCACTGCACAAACCCGGTGCATTTTGTACACAATGCTGTAAAAACATTGTGTACAAAGCTGGCACAGGCTTTGCGTAGGGTTTGGCATGAACGCCACCACCCCACTGCAGGCCGCGGCCATTGAGCTTGTTGGACTGAGCAAACGCTACGCCCAGGGCAAGCCTGCCGTGGACAACATCAACCTGCGCATTGCCAGCGGCAGCTACTGCTGTCTGCTGGGTCCTTCGGGCTGCGGCAAGAGCACTACGCTGCGCATGATTGCCGGGCACGAGTCGGCCAGCAGCGGCGACATCCTGCTGGAGAACCGCAACATCACCGACCTGCCCGCCGCCGAGCGCGGCACGGCCATGATGTTCCAGAGCTTTGCGCTGTTCCCCCACCTGAGCGCGCTGGACAACGTGGCCTTCAGCCTGAAGATGAAGGGCGTGGACAAGCTGGCGCGCCATGCCAAGGCACAGGACCTGCTGGAGCGCGTGGCCATGGGCCACCTGGCCGACCGCAAGCCGGCGGAGCTGTCGGGTGGCCAGCAACAGCGTGTGGCGCTGGCGCGTGCCCTGATTACCCAGCCGCGCGTGCTGCTGCTGGACGAACCGCTCTCCGCACTCGACCCCTTTCTGCGCATCCAGATGCGTGCCGAGTTGCGCCGTTGGCAAAAGGAGCTGGGCCTGACCTTTATCCACGTGACCCACAGCCAGGAAGAGGCCATGGCCCTGGCCGACACCATGGTGGTGATGAACCACGGGGTGATTGAGCAGGTGGGCAGCCCGCACGAGATTTACAACCAGCCCAGCAGCGAGTTTGTGGCGCGTTTTATGGGTGGGCACAACGTGCTGGACACCGCGGGCGGCAAGATTGGGGTGCGCACCGACCACATGCAGGTGAGCCCGGCCACCAGCGCCAACACTGATGCGCCCCACACCAAACGCGCCGTGATTACCGATGTGGAGTACCAGGGCACCTATGTGCTGCTGGGCCTGCAAAGCGCAGGCGCCACCTACACCGCCCACACCACGGCCGAGCTGTCGGTGATGGTGTCCGAAGCCACCTTTGCCCAGCGCCCGTATGGCGTGGGGGAAACGGTGCAGCTGAGCTGGGCGCCCGCTGCGGCCCACCCCTTGCCGCTCTGAGGCCACACGCCCCCGAGCCCCCGTGTTTCCCTGTCTTCGCAAGAAGTTTTTAACCCCCCTCCCGCACTTCACAAGGAGTTTTCCCATGGCTGACGATCTGAAAGACACCCTCTCCACCGCTGCCCCCGTGCAGCGCCGTAGCCTGCTCAAGGGCACCGCCGGTATTCTGGCCGCGGGCATCTTCCCTGCGGTGCACTCGGCCGAGCCCATCGTGCTGCGTTACCTCGGCACCGCGGTGAACCAGGACAAGATGATTGCGGAGAAGTTTGAGAAAGACACCGGCATCAAGATCCAGTACGTGGCCGTGACCACCGACGACGTGACCAAACGCGCCGTCACTGCGCCCAACAGCTTTGATCTGATCGACACCGAATATTTCTCGCTCAAGAAGATCGTGCCCACCGGCAACCTCAAGGGCATTGACGTCAAGCGCATCAAAAACGCGGACAAGATCACCAGCCTGTTTACCACCGGCATGGTGGCCGGCAAGGCCGTGGGCGACCAGGGCACAGCGCCCAAAAAGGTGATTTACCTCGAAGGCGAAAAGAGCAAGGTGTTTGCCAAGAGCCCCACCCAGTACATGAGCCTGATCCCCACCGTGTACAACGCCGACACGCTGGGCATCCGCCCCGACCTGATCAAACGCCCCATCTCGTCGTGGGCGGAGCTGCTGAACCCCGAATTCAAGGGCAAGGCCGCGATTTTGAACATTCCTTCCATCGGCATCATGGACGCGGCCATGGTGGTGGAAGCCATGGGCATCTACAAGTACCCCGACAAGGGCAACATGACCAAGAAGGAAATTGACCTGACCATCAAGACCCTGATTGAAGCCAAGAAGGCTGGCCAGTTCCGCAGCCTGTGGAAAGACTTCAACGAGTCCGTCAACCTGATGGCCTCGGGCGAAGTGGTGATCCAGTCGATGTGGTCGCCTGCCGTGACGGCCGTGCGCACCAAGGGCATTGCCTGTAACTTCCAGCCGCTGAAAGAGGGTTATCGCGCCTGGGCTGCCGGTTTTGGTCTGCCCGCCACGCTGTCCGGCAAAAAACTCGACGGTGCCTACGAGTTCATCAACTGGTTCCTGGACGGCTGGGCCGGGGCCTACCTGAACCGCCAGGGCTACTACAGCGCCGTGCTGGACACCGCCAAGAGCAAGATGGACGCGTACGAATGGGCCTACTGGATGGAAGGCAAACCCGCTACGCAAGACATCAAGAGCCCCACTGGCGACGTGCTGGCCAAGGCCGGCCAGGTCCGCGACGGCGGCAGCTACGAAGCGCGCATGGGCGGCATTGCCTGCTGGAACGCGGTCATGGACGAAAACAACTACATGGTCCAGAAATGGAATGAATTTGTAGCGGCGTAGCCGCACCCCCGTCCAGGCGCACTGCGTGTCGCCTGTTCCCCCCCTTGAAAGGGGGCAACACCAGCGGTCTGGCAAAGCCAGTCCCGCGGTGTTTCTGGAACGGGCGACGCTACGCGCGCCTTGGGCGGGCCCTAACTACCTTGGTATACGGATAGGCACTTATGAGCGCACCTTCAACACCCTCACTTCCGGCGGCAGCAGCCCCGGGTCGCACCCTCGCGGCCTGGTGGCAGGCCTTGCCGCTCACCACGGTGTTTGCGCTCTTCTTTTTGGTTCCACTCGCCCTCATCGTGATGGTGAGTTTCTGGGACTTCAACGAATACGAGTTATTGCCCGGTTTTACCTTCAAGAACTACATCGCCATTTTTGAAGGCTGCAGCAACACCAGTGATTGGTGTGTCACTTTTAAAACCTATTTCTCCACCTTCAAGTTCAGCTTCCTGGTGTGGCTGATCACGCTGGTGGTGGGTTTTGCGGTGTCGTACTTCCTGGCCTTCCATGTGCGCTCCAGCAGCGTGCAGACGCTGCTGTTTGTGTTGTGCACCATCCCGTTCTGGACCAGCAATGTGATCCGCATGATTGCCTGGGTGCCGCTTTTGGGCCGCAATGGCCTGGTGAACCAGACGCTGATGGGCATGGGCACTATTGAGACGCCAATCGAGTGGCTGCTGTTCTCGGATTTTTCGGTGGTGCTGGCCTTTGTGCACCTCTACACCATGTTCATGATCGTGCCCATCTTCAACAGCATGATGCGGATTGACCGCAGCCTGATCGAGGCCGCCAGCGACAGCGGCGCCACCGCCTGGCAAACGCTGTGGAACGTCATCGTGCCGCTGTGCCGCACCGGCATCATCATTGGCTCCATCTTTGTCATCACCATCGTGATGGGCGACTTCGTGACCATTGGTGTGATGGGTGGCCAACAGATCGCCTCCATCGGCAAAATCATCCAGGTGCAGACCAACTACCTGCAGTTCCCGCTGGCTGCGGCCAATGCAGTCATCCTGCTCGCCATCGTGCTGATGATCATCTGGGCCCTGACCCGCATGGTTGATATTCGCAAGGAGCTGTGACCATGCAAGAACAACGTTCTCCCGCCTTCTGGTTGCTGGCTGCCTTCTTTGCGCTGTTTGTGCTGTTCATGTACGGGCCCATGCTGGTCATCGTGGTGCTGAGTTTTCAGGGGCCTGAAGGCGGACTGACTTTTCCCATGCGGGGCGTATCGCTGCACTGGTTTTACAAGCTGGCCGAGGGCCTGGGCGTGGTGGACATTGGCGCCGCGCTCAAACGTTCGCTGGGCCTGGGCCTGGCTGTGATGGCCCTGACGGTGGTGCTGTCGGTGCTGGCGGGGTTGGCGTTTCGCAAAAAACTGGCGGGGGGCAACGCCCTGTTTTTTATCGTGGTAGCCAGCCTCATCATGCCGTCCATCATCGTGTCGCTGGGCATTGGTTTGGAGTTCCGTTTGCTGGACACCGGCATCAAGGCGGCGCTGGAGACGCTGGGCATGCAAACGACGCTGGAAGGCTATGGCACTTCGCTTGGCTTATTCACCTCGGCCCTGGGTGCGCACCTGACCTGGACGCTGCCCTTTGGCTTGCTCATCATGTTTGCCATCTTCAACCGCTTTAACCCGGCGTATGAAGAGGCTGCGCGCGACCTGGGCGCCACACCCTGGCAGGCCTTCAGCCAGGTGGTGCTGCCGCTGATAGCACCGTCCGTCGTGGGCATTGGCATGTTTGGTTTTACCTTGAGCTGGGACGAAATTGCCCGCACCTCACAGGCCATTGGTGATGTAAACACCTTGCCGCTGGAGCTGCAGGGGCTCACCACCACGGTGACCACACCGTCCATCTACGCCCTGGGCACCGTGACCATGGTGGTATCGTTTCTGGTGATGGGACTGGCGGTAGGCCTGTCCTCCCTGCTGGCCCGGCGCCAGCGCGCAAAGCACACCCCATGAGCGAATTTGTTGCCCTGACCGAAAACGAGATTTACGAGCGTATGGTGGCCACCATCCTGGACCACCGCCTGCCGCCCGGCACCAAGCTGATTGAAGAGAAACTGGCCAGCGCCTTTGGCGTGTCGCGCACCCGCATTCGGCCCGTGCTGGTGCGCCTGGCCAATGAACAAATTGTGACGTTGATCCCCAACCGCGGCGCCATGGTGGCCCAGCCCACCGAGAAAGAAGCGCGCGAAGTGTTTGAGGTGCGCCGCATGATCGAGCCCACGCTGATCGAATGTTTCATCGCCAGCGCCACGGCCGATGACATTGCCGTGCTCACCCAGTGCATCAACGACGAAGAGGCAGCCCGCGCTACGGGTGACATGCGCCGCGCCATCCGCCTCTCGGGCGACTTTCACCTGCACATTGCCAATGCCTCGGACCACCAGACACTGGGCCGCATTCTGCGCGAGCTGGTGTCGCGCACCTCGCTGATTTTGATGACCTACAGCGATAACCATTTGCAGGCGCGCGCGGAAGCCACCTCGTGTGGTTGCCAGGAACACCGCGCGCTGCTGGATGCGATCCGCCTGCGTGACGCGCGCGAGGCGGCGCGCCTGATGCGGGAGCATCTGGCACAGCTGGAAGCCCAACTCCGCTTCACCGCCACAGAAGAGGCGGCGCCGGATCTGGCTTCGCTGTTCGGCCATCCCAGCACACCCCATTGACACGGCCCATGCGCCATCTGTTGGTTATCAACCCCAACACCTCGGTGCATGTAAGTGCGCTGCTGCAGTCCCACGCGCAGGCCACGGCCGGCCCACAGGTAATGGTGCGCACCGTTACCGCACGGTTTGGTGCGCCCTACATTGCCTGTGAGGCCAGTTATGCCGTGGCGGCCCATGCGCTGCTGGACCGCTGGGCCAGTGCGCTGCAAGACGACCAGCCCGCCCCCGACGCTGTGTTGATTGGCTGTTTTGGTGACCCCGGCCTGCTGGCCTTGCGCCAAGGTAGCCAAGCGCCGGTAACAGGGCTTGCCGAGGCATCGTTCCATGAAGCCTCTCAATATGGCCCCTTTGCCATCGTGACCGGGGGCGAGCGCTGGAAACCCATGCTGGAACGCCTGGCCTACACGCTGGGCCATGCACCGGCATTGGCCGGCATCCACACCGTGGTGCCCAGCGGGGCCGAGCTGGCCAGCAACCCCGAGGCCGCCATTGGCCTGCTGGCCCAGGCCTGCCGCGAAGCGGCCGAGCGCTGGCAGGTGGGCGCTGTGGTGCTGGGCGGTGCCGGGCTGGCCGGCATGGCTGCAGCGGTGCAGGCCCATGTGGCCGTGCCCGTGATTGACAGTGTGCAGGCCGGTACCCGCCAGGCACTGGCACAACCCGCTACGGGCGTGTCCCACAACGGCTTTGCCATCGCATGGGAAGGTATGGGCGAAGCCCTGGCGGCCCTGGGCGAACGTAAGCAGTTGCTGCAGGTGTAAAGCCTTGTAAGAGGGGTCATCCACCGCCCGGGCCTGGCGTTGTGGGTGCATAAACCGCCACGTTTGGCGGTACGGGCTACGGCCCCTTTCATCGCATGACTATCTACACCGTTTCTGCAAAGACCTTGCGCACTTCACTGGCCACGCTGGGTCTGTTGGCCCTGGTGCACACCGCCCACGCGGACGACTGGACACCGCTGTTGGGCGGGGGTGCCGGTGCGGCAGCCGGCGCGGCCATTGGCCAAAGCATGGGTGGCAAACAAGGTGCGGTGGTGGGGGGTGCTCTGGGTGGCGCTGCAGGTGCGGCCGTCAGTACCCGTGGCTCGGGCCAGACCGGTGCCGTGATTGGCAGCGCCGTGGGCGGTGCCGCCGGTGCGGCCGTGGGCCAGTCGGTGGGTGGGCGCACTGGCGCCGTGGTGGGCGCCGGTGTAGGCGGTGCTGCGGGTGCCGGCGTAGGCCGCAGTGTGAGCCAGCAGCATGCGCAGTCACGGGCCTATGGACCTAACCCTTATTACCAACGCGCGGGTTACCGCGGCGATGATCACCGCCATGGTTTCAAACCCCACAAGGGCAAAGGCCATGGCCACCACCACGGTCGCGGCCGTGGCCATGACCGCCATGACGACTGAGTGAGCCCGGTTTAACTGCGCAAGGTCTGGCCAAAAAAGGCCAGCGTGCGGTCCCAAGCCAGTTTGGCGGCAGGGGCATCAAACCGTGGCGTGGTGTCGTTGTTGAAGCCGTGCTGGGTGCCCGGGTACTGGTGGGCCGTGTAACGGGCCCCGGCAGCCTTGAGGGCGGCTTCGTAAGCCGGCCAGGCCGCATTGATGCGTTCGTCCACCGCCGCAAAGTGAATCAGCAGCGGGGCCTTGACCTTGGCGGCCTCCTCAGGCGTCGGATGGTTTCCATAGAAGGGCACGGCCGCCGCCAGATTGGGCAGGCGCACCGAGAGCGTGTGTGCCATACCACCGCCGTAACAAAACCCCACCGTACCGAGTTTGCCGTTGCCCTGCGGCAGGGTTTGCAGCCATCCCGCCGCGGCCACAAAGTCTTCGCGGGTTTTGGTCTGGTCCAGTTGGGCAAACAGGGTGCGTGCCTTGTCTTCGTCGCCGGGGTAACCCCCCAGCGGTGTCAGGGCGTCGGGCGCCAGTACCAAATACCCTTCCAGCGCCAGCCGGCGGGCAATGTCTTCAATGTGGGGGTTGAGGCCCCGGTTTTCGTGCACCACCAGAATGCAGGGCAGCTTGCCATCCGCCTTGGCGGGCTGGGCCAGGTAGCCTTTGATGCTGCCGTAACCGGCGGGCGAGGGGATATCGACCATGCGGGTGCTGATGCGTGCATCGTCTTTGGGCACCACCTGGCCCATGGCAAAGTTGGGGCTCAGAGCCGCCAGCAGGCCCACAGCCGTGGCGCCACCCACGGCAAACTTCTGGGCCTTTTCCAGAAAACCACGCCGGTCCACCAGACCGTGCACATAGGCATCAAACAGGATCAGCAGTTCTTGGTCGAAGTCTTGTGCGGTCTTGCGTTGCATGGAGGCCTCCAAAAAGAAGGCAGCTTAGCCCGTTGTGCTTCCGTTTGTATTAACAGGGCTGGATGCAGGGTTTTCGCCCAGGGCCACTTCACCACCCAGGGCCTCCAGCAGATCCGGAATCAGCTGCACCAGCTCACCCGTGGCAATCGCCACATCGGCATCAAAGTTGTCGTCCTTGCCGTCGCCCGCTGCCTTGGCCGCTTCTTCGAACACGGTGTCCAGAAAGGCAATTTTCTTGATCTGCAAGGCCTCTGTCAGCACAAAAGACACACGTTCGTTCCAGGTCATGGCCAAGCGGGTGGGCATTTTGCCCAGGGCGATGTGTTGCGCGACTTCGTCGGTGTCCAGCGCATGGCGGGTATAGCGCACCACAGCTTTGGACTCGTCGGCGGCCTTGAGTTCACATTCGCGGTCGACACTAAAGTCGGGTGGTGCCTCTTGCGTGCCCAGCCAGCTCGCCATGGCCGCCGCGGGAGACACCTGGGTGTTGATGAGCTGCACAGCCAGGCCGTCCACGGCCTTGATCAGCGCGGTCATCACCTCGTCAGCCTTGGCCTGGCTGCCGGCATCGAGCACCAGGCGCCCGGCCTTGGGGTCGATCCACACCAGCACGCTGGACTGTTTGGTAAAGGCCATGGGCAACAGGGCCAGGCGCGCATCGTCGCGGATCTCGCGGGCTTCTTTTTTGCCAGGTTTGCGCCCGGTCGTCGCCTCGATCTGCTGCAGCTGTTCCTGCACCTTGCGTTTGACCACCGAGCCCGGCACGGTTTTCACCTCAATCATGAGTTTAAGCAGCCACTGGCCGCCAATGATCTCCACCAGCGGGCCATGGGCCTGACCACGCGGCTCGGTCCAACCCACCGACTTCTCCTGGCTCGCGCCACATTCGACAAACCGTGCGCCGTCCAGCGCCTCTTCCAATTGCGCTTGCGTGGTCGACCAGGCCGACACCAAGCGGTACACCATCATGTTTTTGAACACGTTTACCCTTTTCTTGCAGAACCGGGCATTGTGATGCAACTTTACAAACCCTTATCCCAACGCAATCGCCAGCGTTACATGCGCGCCGCACACTAACTCTCAACCTGATGGCGATATCCGCTACGGGTTCAAGACCTAAGGAGCTCCCGATGAAGACCCATTTAAAAACCCTGATCATTGCCACCCTGCTGGCTGGCGCTGGCGTCTCTGCCTTCGCCAACAAAGATGGCAGCGCCATGATGGATGGCAAACCGCGTGCGGAACACCGCCGCATGGACCCTGCCAAGATGGAAGAGATGCACGCCAAACGCAGCGCCGACCTGAAAGCCAAGCTGAAGATCACCGCGGCCCAGGAAGGCGCCTGGACCACCTTTACCGCAGCCATGAAACCACCCGCCCGTGATGCGCAGCAACGGCCTGACCGTGCCGAGCTGGAGAAGCTGAGCACACCAGAACGCCTGGACAAGATGCGTGCACTGCGCACCCAGCACATGACGGACATGAACACAGCCATGGAAAAGCGCGACCAAGCCACCAAGGCGCTGTACGCGACCTTGTCCGCCGATCAGAAAAAGCTGTTTGATGCCCAGCACGCTGGCAAACACGGCAGCCGTGGCGGCCGCGGCAAATAAGCTCAGGCGAGCAACTGGGCCAGTTCGCCACTGGCGATCAGGGCCTGCACGTCACTGGCACCGCCGACCAGCGTGCCTTTGACAAACACCATGGGGAATGTGGGCCAGCCGGTCCACATTTTCAGGGCGTTGCGACGGCGCCACTGGTTCAGGTAACTGCCGTACTCCAGGTAGGTGTAGGGCACCCGCGCCGCGTCCAACGCGGCGCGCGCTTTTTTGGGCATGGGGTTCAGCCCCATGCCCACCACCACCACGGCATCACGGGCAACGGCGGCCTGCACTTCCTGCACGATGTCCTGCTGGTGGCCCGCAATGCGCGCACGCACAGCGGGATGAATCTGGGTTTCTTCCAGGATGGGGCGGGGCATGGCAGTCTCCAAAGGGTAGGGCGCACGGATTATGCAGGCCAGGGCTGGCTTGATGGAAATCAATGTCCGGGCCGCATGCGGGGCCTACACTGCTAGGCATGGCCACTATGCCCACACCCCCATTCACCCCTCCTGTGGTCCGCAGCATTGACATGATGCGCCCCATGGCCTGGCTGGTCTTGGCGTGGCGCGACATGGTGCGCGCGGGCTGGGCCAGTGTGGCCCATGGGCTTGTGCTGGCG
Organism: Rhodoferax sp. TS-BS-61-7; assembly: GCF_002943465.1. Taxonomy (GTDB): domain Bacteria; phylum Pseudomonadota; class Gammaproteobacteria; order Burkholderiales; family Burkholderiaceae_C; genus Allorhodoferax. The sequence continues at coordinate 1,079,428 of NZ_PTQY01000001.1, read as the reverse complement.
ATGTTGGGCGCCGCCATCGTGGCCGTGGCCCACCAGCGTTTCTGGCTATTGGCCGGGGCGCTCTCCGGGTTTTTGGTGGTAGCCCCGGTGCTGGCAACCAGCCTCTACGCACTGAGCCGCGCGCTGGAGCGCAAAGAAACAGCCGACTGGAGCGTGGTCTTCAAGACCTGGCTGAACTGGCAACACAGCCATTTCAACAAATGGGGCAACGACTACTGGTGCATGGTGCAGTTTGGCGCCTTGCTGGCCTTGGCAGCCACAGGCTGGGTGGTGACATCGGCCGCGCTGATTACCCTGCTGGCACCGGTACCCATCCACACCCCGCTGGACTTTGTGCACCATGTGGTGCTGGCGCAAGACAGCTGGTTGTTTGAGTTGTGGCTGGCCCTGGGCGGCGTGTTGGCGGCGCCCTTGTTTGCCTCCAGCGTAGTGTCTATGCCCTTGTTGCTGGACCGCCGCATTTCCTTGCTGCAGGCGGTATTGACCAGCTGGCGCACGGTGCTGGCCAACCCGGTGCCCATGGCGTTTTGGGCCGCGCTGATCATGGGTTTTACGCTGCTGGGTTTGGGCTCGCTGCTGCTGGGGCTGATTCCCGTGATTCCCATGCTGGGCCATGCGAGTTGGCACGCCTACCGGGACCTGGTAGATGCTTCGGCCCTGCCAGCCCGTGAAGCGTATTCCGAACCGTATGCACCGAGGGACAAACGCTGATGTTCGGGTTTTCGGAAGAACAGATTGCCGGCTTTGGCCTGAGCTTTGGCGTGGGCGGCTTCATGCTCTACATGCTGTTCATCATCGGGCAGCTGGCCTGGGAATCCAAGGCCGGAAAGTTCGGCACCTTTGTGCTGTTTCTGGGCCTGGCCTTTGGCATGGTGGGTTTTGCCGCCAAATTTGTGATTCAGTGGCTGCTGACGCCCTGAGCCCCCATCAGCCAGGGCCTCAGGCGCCCAGCACCCGATTTTTACCAGCGCGTTTGGCCAGGTACATCGCCTGGTCGGCACGTTTGATGGCGTCCGCCGCATCTTCATCAGCAATCAGCTGCGCCACACCGGCACTGAAGGTGATGAGTACTTTTTCTGTCCCTGCCAAGAAAAACTTTTTGGTTAATTCGCGCTGCAAGCGGGTCATCGCATCAATCCCTTTGTCCAAGGGTGTATCGGGCAGCAAGATGACAAATTCTTCACCGCCATAGCGGGCCAGTGTGTCCTGAGGACGCATACATTCACGCGCCACCTTGGCCAGGTGGGTGAGCGCAATGTCGCCTGTGGCGTGGCCCATGGTGTCGTTGAGTTTTTTGAAGTTGTCGATGTCGAGCAAGGCTACGCTCAGAGGCGCGTCTTTGCGCCGCACATTCGACACTTCGCGGTTCAGTGCTTCGTCCAGGCCCTTACGGTTCAGGGCACCTGTTAACGGATCGTGGCGCGCCTGAGAACTCACCCGGTCCAGTTCCAGGTGCAGTTTGGCCAACTGGGCATCGGTTTCCGTGGCACGCACACGCATGTTTTGCAACTGTTCGCGCGAGACCTGGCTCTCCTGCGCCATCGAACGGGTGGTGCTCACCACATCTTTGAGCACCGGGGCAATCTCGGCAATCGACTTGGCCTGTTCAATCAGCTTGGCACTCTCTTCCAGCTTTTGCTGGAAGTTTCCGGTGGATTGTGTCATTTGTGAGAGCCGCTCCACAAACATTGCCAGCATGCTGCGCATCTCGTTCTGCGCTTGCAGGGTTTTTTGCTTGGCATCTTTCTGTTTGAAGATGACGTCTTTCAACCGGCGCTCCACATCGTCCAGGCGTCGCAAAGTCAGCGGTGGAGTGGAGGCCTCCATCAAGGCATCCATCTGGCCTTTGAGCCATTGCTCATCAAGACTGAGTTCCCCAATGTTTTCAAACACCAGATGCAAAAGCTTGAGCAAGGTGTTGCGAACTTCCGCTTGGTCTTCTGCAGCAAAGGAAAGGCGGTGGCTGTAGTTGACCAACATGAGTTTGGCGGCAACCACGTCGGTTGCGGGCTGGCGCAAGGCCCTCACCAGTGTTTCCGTTTGCTCGTTGAAGCGGGGATCGTCATTGCCCAGTGCAGGTTGTGCGTACTCAATCAATCGACCAATCTGGGCCAGGAACTCAGAGGTCAGGGCCGCCGGTGCAGGGCTGCCCAATCCTGGGTCTGCAGGCAAACTGGCCACATTTGCAGACGCAGCACCGTCGGGTGCATTCACTGGGGTGAATCCGCCATACGCCACCAAAGCGGATTTCACCCCGTCCCAGCTCAGGCGATCGATGGAATAGTCCAACAAACCTTTCTGCTTTTGTTGTCCTGGTGTTTTGGTGGGCAGGGACTGGGAAATGTCGCGCAGGATGTCGGCCGGAAAGTGCGGCACATGGGGAATGCCGGCAATCTCGTTGTAAATAGACAGGTAGTTGGCCGGTGTGGGAACCAGCTTGCGCGCGGTCAGCTGCTTGAGTGTTTCGCGGGCAATTTCAAATGGTTTTTTATCGGCCATGGCAGTACACAGTGTCTAAACAATGTTCAGGAAGGCACGTACAGCATCGACCGTGCGCTGGGGGTCTTCTTCATGGGGCACATGCCCCAAATCATCAAATACAAACAAGCGGGCATTGGGTAAATCCCGCACAAACTTTTGGGCATTGTCTGGCGGAATCAGCCGGTCACGCGCCCCCCACATCACCAAGCTGGGTATTTTGAGGGTTTTCAAGGCTTCTGTGTCGCCAGACAGACCTTGTTGAAAACGGTAAGCCAGCGCAGCCCGGTTACCCGCGCGCAAGGTCAGCTCATAGTAGCGGTCCACCAGTTCAGGCGTGACCTTGGACGGATCTCCATACACATTGCGCAAGCTGCTCTGGACCACACCACGCGGCAGCACGTATTCCATGAGATGGCGCAGACCAGGCAAGCGGGCAAGCTCAAAACCAATCGGCACCGACTGGGAAACAATGGGGTAACCCGCAGAGTCCACCAGAATCAGTTGGCTCACCCGCTGCGGCTGTGCCACAGCGGTGGCCCAGGCAATATGCCCACCCAGGGAGTTGCCAGCCAGCACAAATGTCTGGACCCCCAAGGCATCGACCACCTGGGTGACAAACTGCACATAGGCGGCCATGGAGTAATCATTGGCAGGGTGGGGGCCGGTGAGGCCGAATGCAGGCAGGTCAAAACGAATGACCCGGCGGCGGGCCTTCAAATTGGCGGCCCAACCATCCCAGGTGTGCAAACTGGCCGATGTTCCATGCAACAAAACAATCGGATGGGGGTCGTCACGCGGGCCTTCGTCACGCAGGTGCACACGCATGCCGCCTACCTCCAACCAGGTGGAGGGTGGCTGGGCCCAGCGTAGCGCCAGTTTTTCCACACTGCGGTCAGGGGCCCAGGTGGCCAACAGACCAGCTACCAAAAAAACACAACACGTGACAACCACCACCAACACGATGCGCAAAAGGTATTTCATGGTGAGCGACTGTACTCTGTCATTGGCAGCCCCACGATCTCTAATAACCCTGTGCATAAATTTCTAACAAGCCACAAGTTATCCACAGATTTTTTGCAAAGGCACAAGTTATCCCCGATTGGGTAGCAAAACAGAAGCGCGGTCACCCACATGGGTTCACACAACGTAAGTGCATGATTTTTATAAGAAAAAATAGCTTGTCCACACAAAACTGCTTTGCTTACCTACTACTACTATCTTTAAATAGGTACTTTAGTTAAATAGCAGCGAACTTCTTTTTGCAGGAAGTGCACCTAAAAATCTAGAAGAAAAAAACTTGTGAACATCTGCAAAACAGGGCTCCCAAACAGCCAGAACAGCCCTGTTGATCAAGTAAGATTTGGCAGCTTTTGTTCACCCCTCCGTAAAAAACGCCTTCATGCCAGCTTCTTCCGCAGGTTCAGCCCCTATTTCCAAGCCCAGCAGCTTTGAAATCAAAAGTGCCCAGCTGCCTTTGGTGGCCTTGCTCCTGAAGTCGGACAACTGGGACAAGGTCTCTGCCGAGCTGTTGCAGCAATACGGGCAGGGGAGTGAAAGCGCCGACTTTTTTGACCACGATGCGCTGGTCATCGATTTTTCTCAGCTGCCGCCTGACGTCCCGGTCCAGGACATGGTTCCGTTGCTCAAGGTTTTGCGCTCCTGCAACCTGATTCCGGTAGCCGTGCGGGGTGCCAGCCCCGATTGGACCGCGGCTGCGTTGGCGGTGGGCCTGGTAGAGGCACCGCCTGAGGTGGTGCGTGTCAAACAGGCCGAAGCGCCTGCCCCGGTCACCGTGCAAGAGGTGGTGCGCGAAGTACCCGGCCCGGCCACCCTGGTGGTCGACAAACCTTTGCGTTCTGGCCAAAAGGTCTATGCCCGTGGGGGTGATCTGGTGGTGTTGGCCATGGTCAACCAGGGTGCCGAGATTGCGGCCGATGGCAATATCCATGTGTATGCGCCCCTGCGTGGCAAGGCCATGGCCGGTGCGCGTGGCAATACCCAGGCGCGGATTTTTTCCCTGTGCCTGGAACCCGAGTTGGTGTCCATTGCCGGTGTCTACCGCACCAGTGAAAACGCATTTCCTAAAGACGTGCATGGCAAGGCCGCACAGGTGCGGCTGAGCAGCGATGGACAGGAAAAACTGCTCATAGAGCCGCTGAAGGCCTGAGTCCGTTTCTATTTTTATTTCGAAAGACATTTCACCCATGGCAAAAATCATTGTGGTTACTTCCGGCAAAGGTGGCGTGGGCAAAACCACCACCAGCGCCAGTTTTGCAACCGGCCTGGCCCTGCGTGGCCACAAGACTGCGGTTATCGACTTTGACGTGGGTCTGCGCAATCTGGACCTGATCATGGGTTGCGAACGCCGCGTGGTGTACGACCTGATCAACGTGATCCAGGGCGAAGCCAACCTGAACCAGGCACTCATCAAGGACAAACAGTGCGACAACCTGTTTGTGCTGGCGGCCTCCCAAACCCGCGACAAAGACGCTTTGACGCAAGACGGTGTGGAGAAAGTGCTGAACGATTTGGCCGCCATGGACTTTGAGTTCATCGTGTGTGATTCGCCCGCTGGCATTGAAACCGGTGCGCTGATGGCCATGCACTTTGCCGATGAAGCCTTGGTGGTGACCAACCCCGAAGTCTCCAGCGTGCGCGATTCCGATCGCATCTTGGGCATGTTGGCCAGCAAGACCAAACGTGCCATGACCGGTGCAGACCCGATCAAGGAACACCTGCTGATCACCCGTTACAACCCGGCTCGCGTGGACCAGGGCCAGATGCTGTCGCTGGAAGACATCCAGGACATCCTGCGCATCAAGCTGATTGGTGTGATTCCCGAAAGTGAATCGGTGTTGCAAGCGTCCAACCAGGGCGTGCCTGCGGTGCACATGCAGGGCAGCGATGTGTCCGAGGCTTACAAGGACGTGATCGACCGTTTCTTGGGTGCTGACAAACCCATGCGGTTTACCGAAGCGCCCAAGCAAGGCTTGCTCAAGCGCCTGTTCGGAGGGAAATAAACCATGGCTTCCCTTCTGTCTTTTTTTCTGGGTGAGAAGAAAACCACGGCCAGCGTTGCCAAAGAACGCCTGTCCATTCTTCTGGCCCACGAGCGTTCGGGCCGCAATGCGTCCGAACCCGACTACCTGCCCGAACTCCAGCGCGAGCTGGTGGCGGTGATCAGCAAATACGTCAAGATCAATCCTGCCGACATCAAGGTTATCCAGGGCCGCCAGGACAATCTGGAGACGCTGGAAGTCAAGATTGAGCTGCCGGACGCACGTTAATTTGCTATTATTTTAGTAGCTGCTTGCGCACTATCCACGGGGGCTAGAGGCCAATTTGGCTTGTAACTAGGCCCGTACGAGGCGCAGCAGCGTGATCTCTGACGGGGCGCCAAACCGCTTGGGTGGACCCCAATAACCGGTGCCCCGGCTGGTGTACACCCACAGTGTGCCCAGCTTGTGCAGGCCTGCCGTAAACGGCTGCTGAAAGCGCACAAAGTAGCCCCAGGGCCAGAATTGCCCACCGTGCGTGTGGCCCGACAACTGCAAATCAAAGCCTGCTTGTTGCGCCGCCGGTGCACTGCGTGGCTGGTGCGCCAGCAGCAGCTTGAACAGGGCTTGCTCAGGCGCTTGCGCCATCGCCGCATGCGGGTCACTGCGGTGGCTTTCATCAAAGTGGTGTGCGCTGTAGTCGGCCACCCCGGCTACCACCACCATGGCACGTTCCGGGTCTTGTACGTCGTGGCCGTGGTGGATCACCACATGTTCATTCATCAGCACTTGCACACCGAGTGCGCGCAGTGCGTCAATCCAGCTGTGCGCGCCCGAGTAGTACTCGTGGTTGCCGGTGACGAAGAAGGTGCCGTGGGTCGATTGCAGTTGGGCCAGCGGCGCAATATGCTGGCCCAGTTCTTTCACGCTGCCATCCACCAGGTCACCGGTGATGGCTACCATGTGGGCGCCCAGGCTGTTCACCCGATCGACGATACGTTGCAGGTAGTGGGTTTTGATGGTGGGGCCGACATGAATGTCACTGATCTGCGCCATGGTGAAACCCTGCAGGGCCGTGGGCAGGTTGGTGATGGGTACATCCACACGCACCACCGCGGCGGTGCGGCGCGCATTCCAGAAACCCAGCACGGTCATGAGCAAGGCGAGCAGAGGCACAGCCTGTGCGCTGGTGTGGCGCAGCATCGCCACATCCAGTGCTAGCCCCAAGGACTGCACAGTCCATGCACCTAGCAGCAGTGCATCGCGCAACAGCGTGAGCACCAGCAGCGAGGAAAACAGGCCCATACACAGCAGGCCGATCCACACCATGGCGGTGCTCCAGGGACCACGTTTGGCACCACGTCCCATCAAGCCACGCGGTACCAGCAAAGCAGACACCCCTAAAACACCACTCAGCACCCAGGCTGCGCTGTCAGGCAGATCAGGCAACAAACGCCAGGCAATCAGCCCATGGAATAAGAGGGAAATCAGGGTAACCGGGGCAAAAACCATGGGGTGCACCGCCTGGGGCGAGAGGAGGGCGGCAGAGTGGAAAGATCAGTAGATGGTGGGGGATGGCGGCGGTTCAAGGGGGATTCTTGTCAAAAACAGCGACGTTCGCTCCAGTGCGCCCTCCGCCCCATACCGCTGCTCACCAAATTGCACGCTGTTTGATCCCACCCGCACCACACTGCAAGCCCGCGTTCCGTAGGTGGGTGTGGCAATAAAAACTGCCGATAGTGCTCGTTCCAGTTCTAGAGGCATTCCGGTATGTGGCAACACATCATCTGCGGCCAGCACACGCGATTGCAGCAGGGGCCACAGGTGTTCGTCCTCCGTTTTGCCATGTGCCACACACGCCGCCAGCCCACTGCTGAGCTGACACAGCTTGGGCCAGGGGGTGTGGAAGTCGGCGTTGGATACGGCGCTTATGCCGGGTTGCAGGGTCACGATGCGTGCGTCCCGGCTTTCCAAGCCGAGCAGGGTCTGGCCATCAAATACCAGCAGGTTGAACGGGTTGTAAGCGCTGGCTTCGGGCTGCAGGGCCTGCAGATAGGCCTGGGCGCTCAGCGGGCTTTGCAGAAAACCCGCCACCAGCTCCCCGCGTGAGGGTGCGTCTGTGCGTGCCGACACGGCACTGCGGTAGTTGGTGAGGGCGGCTAGGCGACCGTTTGGGCCCACCCCCAGCCAGGTACCGCCGGCCTGTACATCACGCCCGGCCAGGATGGGGGCATCGGGCCAGTGGTGCAGAGGCTGGGCTGGGCGGGTATAAAACTCGTCGCGGTTGGCCAGCAATAACAAGGGGGTGGCGCTGCCGGGCTGCCAGTTCCAGGCGATCAGGCACATGGGATGGGGCGCAGCGTTTCAGACCACCGACAGGGCGGTCCGGTCCACCACACGGCGCAGCACAAAGCTGCTGTGCACGCCGGTCACGCCCTCGATGCGCGTGAGTTTGTTGAGCAGCAGGGCCTGGTAGTGGTCCATGTCGCGCACGGCGACCTTGATCTGGTAGTCGGCGTCCTGCCCGGTGATGAGCAGGCATTCCAGCACCTCGGGCAACACGGCCACGCTGGCCTCGAAGTTGGCAAACCGTTCGGGCGTATGGCGGTCCATGGAGATATGGACGATGGCCATGAGCGAGAGGCCCAGCTTTTTGGCATCCAGCAACGCACGGTAGCCCACGATCAGGCCCGACTCCTCCAGCGCACGCACACGGCGCAGGCAGGGCGAAGGCGAGAGGCCAATGCGGTCGGCCAGGTCCTGGTTGTTGATGCGGCCGTCGGTTTGCAGGATTTCCAGAATTTGCTGGTCGTAGCGGTCCAGTTTCATGTGCATGCCCTTATTTTTAAAGAATTAGGCAGAGTATGCCAAAAACAAGCGAGATCAGCGCAATTACGCAATGGTCTGCGGGGCACTGCGGCCTACACTGGAGTCCTCTGTTACCCACAGCCCCGCATCAGCCAAGGATTACCCGCCTTGCGCTGCACAGACCGCCCCACAAGGGTGGCACCATCAAGCAAAAGCCCCTGGCCTACCAAAGCCTGGGGCTTTTTGGCTTCTAGACCTCGTGGAATATGCGCGAGCAGCTACCAAAACCATAGCAAAAACCCCCAAAGGGCCTTGGGCAGCCAGCCAGCGGGACTCAGGTGCGCAGGCCTTCGGCGTGCATGGCGGCCACGACGGCGGGGCGGGCGCCTACCCGGGCGCGGTAGCTGCCCAGGGTGGTGAGGCCAGCGATATCCACCCCCACCAGGCGTGCCCAGTTGCTGACAGTGAAGAGGTAGGCATCGGCCACGGTGAAGGTGTTGCCCATCAGGTAGTCCTTGCCCGCCAGCTCGCCGTTGACCCAGGCTAGGCGCGACAGCAACTGGGTTTTTATCGCGGTTTTTACCTCGTCGGGGGTGGCGGGGTTAAACAGGGGCGAGAAGTTCTTGTGCAGCTCGGTGCCGATGAAGGTCAGCCACTCCTGCAGCTTGTAACGCTCGAAGGTGCCGTTGGCAGGGGCCAGGTTTTTCTCAGGCACCAGGTCCGCCAGGTACTGCACGATGGCCGGGCCTTCGTGCAGGGTGCGGCCATCGTCCAGCGCCAGAAAAGGCACGTAGCCCAGCGGGTTGATGCTGTAAAAATCGGTGCCGTCGGGTGTCTTGTGGGTCTTGGTCGGGGTAAGGATGCCCTCGTAGGCCAGGCCCGCCTCGTGTAGCACGATGTGGGGCGACAGCGAGCAGGCGCCGGGGGAGTAATAAAGCTTCATGTGAATCCTTGTGCAGTGCAGCAGAACCATCCCGGCAGGCTGCCGGGAGCCAGCGTGCATGCTACCGCTTGGTTCAGGCCCGTGCGGCCATGCGGATCATGTTGGCGGCTTTTTCGGCAATCATGATGGTGGGCGCATTGGTGTTGCCGGTCACTAGGTCCGGCATGATGGATGCGTCCACCACACGCAGGCGCTGCAGGCCGTGCACGCGCAGCTCGGCGTCCACCACGGCCATGGGGTCGCTGGCCGGGCCCATCTTGCAGGTGCCGATGGGGTGGTACTCGGTGTCAGAGTGGTCGCGCAGAAACTGTTTGATCTGCGCCGTGTTGTTGCGTTCGATGGGGTAGAGCATCTGCCCGCGGCAGGCCTGCAGGGCCGGGGCCTGCATGATGTCAAAGCCCATTTGGGTGCCACGCACCAGCGTGTCCAAATCATCGGGGTCCTGCAGGTAGGCGGGGTCGATCAGCGGCGCATCGGTGGGTTTGGCGCTTTGCAGCGTCACGCTACCCCGGCTCTTGGGCCGCATGAGCGTGACGTGCAGCGTGTAGCCATGGCCCAAGTGGGCCTTGCGGGTGTGGTCGTCCACGATGCCGGTACAAAACGCGAGCTGGATGTCGGGGGCTTCTACGTCCGGGCGCGTTTTCATGAAGGCCTGCGATTCGGCCACGTTGGTGGTGATCCAGCCGGTGCGCTGCTTGCGCCACTCGAAGACGGACTTGACCATATTCAGCGCCCCCTTGGCCGAGAAGCCCAGGGTCGCGTCCTGCTGCTGCGTGCGGTAGATCAACACCGTGGTCACATGGTCCTGCAGGTTCTGGCCCACACCGGGTAACACATGGCGCACCGGAATTCCGTGTGCCCGCAGATGGTCCGCCGGGCCCACGCCCGAGAGCATGAGGATTTGGGGCGAACCGAACGCACCGCTGCTCAGCACCACCTCGCGCCGCGCGCGCACCTCCAGCGTTTGGCCCTGGTGCAGGACCTGCACACCCACGGCGTGCTGGTCTTCGTTGCTGCCTTCCAGCAGCACCTTGCAGGTGTGCGCGTGGGTAATGACGGTGAGGTTGGGGCGCTGGCGGTGTGGCGTGATGTAGGCCTTGGCGGCGCTCCATCGTTCACCGTCCTTCTGCGTCACCTGCGCGGGCGCACAACCCCATTGCTGGGCGCCGTTGTAGTCAGGCGTGCGCGGCAGGCCCTGGCTTTCACAGGCGTCCAGAAAGGCCTGGTTGAGGGGGCTGGGGCTGCGCAGGTAACTCACGTTGAGCGGGCCACCCACGCCGCGGAAGTCGTTGGCGCCAAAACACTGGTTGTGCTCGGACTGCTTGAACAGCGGCAGCACGTCGCGGTAGCTCCAGCCCGGGTTGCCCAGGTCGGCCCAGCGGTCGTAGTCGTAGGCGTTGCCACGTGTGTAGACCATGGCGTTGAGCGAACTGCTGCCGCCCATGACCTTGCCGCGCGGGGCAAACCCACGGCGCCCGCCCAGGCCGGGCTGGGGCACGCTCTCGTAGTTCCAGTTAAAGATACCCAGCGGCGCGGTAGCCGCAAAGCCCAGCGGTGCGTGGATGAAAGGGCTGGTGTCGGGGCCGCCGGCTTCGAGCAGGCAGACCGACATGGCCGGGTCTTCGCTCAGGCGGCTGGCCACCACACAACCGGCGGAACCGCCACCCACAACGATGTAATCAAATTCTTGGAGAGGCATGGTTTTCATTCTTGGTAACTGGGGTCCAGGCGGTTGAGCTTGCGGATCAGGGCGGGCCAGACAAAGGCGCCGCCCAAGCCGCCGGTTTGCACGCGCATGGCCTCGGCCACGCCTTTGACGATTTGCGGGTTCACGTGGGTGAGCTCTCCACCGGCTTGGGCGCCGATCTGGATTTGGCAGGTGGCCTCAAACGTGTACATGCTCAGAAACGCATCGGCAATGGTTTTGCCTACGGTCAGCAGGCCATGGTTGCGCAGCACCAGAAAATTGGCTTGGCCCAGGTCGGCCTGCAAGCGGGGCTTCTCCTCGTCGCGGAAGGCTACGCCTTCGTAGTCGTGGTAGGCCAGCGATGCCAGCACAAAGGTCGATTGTTGGCTTAAGGGGAGGATGCCGGCTTTTTGCGCGCTCACCGCCACACCGGCACGGGTATGGGTGTGCATCACACAGCCCGCGTTCTCACGCGCGTCGTGCACCGCACTGTGGATCACAAAGCCGGCCGGGTTGACGGGGTAGGGTGAGTCAATCAGCTTATTGCACTGCTGGTCGACTTTGACGAGACTGCTGGCAGTGATTTCGTCAAACATCAGACCATAGGGGTTGATGAGGAAATGGTGTTCGGGGCCGGGGATGCGGGCACTGATGTGGGTGAAGACCAGGTCGCTCCAGCCATAGTGCGCCACAAGCCGGTAGCAGGCGGCCAGGTCCACGCGCAGTTTCCATTCCTCAGCGCTGACCTGCGATTGCACAGAGGTACTTGCCATGCGATATCTCCTGCATTTGTAAGTTTGCAGTCACGTTAACCGCGGCAGAGGCTCTAAACTGTCAAAAAACGAACAATCTAGGGTAATCACCGGGGGGAAATGGATGGCGTACTCAAAAACCGAACTGCTGCGCAGAATGTCGCCGAACCCCTGGTTTGGGGCATTGCCAGTGGCCGAGCGCAAGGCCATGCTGGCGGTGGCGGTGCTGCAGCCCCTGCAGGTAGGCGACGTGGTGTACCGCAAGGGCGATATGCAGGGCGGTTTTTACGGTGTGCTTACCGGCACCTTGCGGGTGTCCACGCTCGGAGAAGACGGGCGTGAGGGCATTCTGTCGGTCATGGAGGCAGGCAACTGGTTTGGTGAAACCGCCTTGCTCGACGGCCAGCCACGGCCCCACGATGTGACGGCGCTGGAGGAGGCCGAACTGCTGGTGATTCCTGCGGCCGACTTCAAGCGCCTGATGCAGCGCAATGGCTTTGCGCACGGCATCACGGCCCTGCTCTGCACGCGCGTGCGCAATCTGTTTGGCCTGGTGGAGGACACCATGTTGCGCTCCACCCGCACCCGCGTGGCCCGGCGCCTGATTGCACTCTCCCGAGGCGACACCACCATGGCCTTGCAGGCGCGGGCCAAGGTGCAGGTCTCGCACGAGGAGCTGGCCATGATGCTGGGCGTCACACGCCAGACCCTGGCCAAGGAGCTCAAGTACTTTGTGCGCAGCGGTGTGTTGGCACTGGGTTATGGCCGCATCGACATCGTGGCGCCCGATGCCCTGATGCGCGAGGGCGCGCTCGCCTGAGCGGGGCCCTTTAGTTCACCAGGGCGTGGCGGAATTCGCTGGGGCTTTGCCCGGTGCGTTCGCGGAACACGCGGCTGAAATGGGAGGGGTTGTTAAAGCCCCAGTGCAGCGCAATGTCGGTAATGGCCCGCGCACCCGGACCCACCTGCTGCAGCTCGCGCAGGCAGGCGTCCAGCCGCAGGTGCTGGATGTAGCTGGCCAGCGTGTGGGGTTCGTCGGCAAAGGCGTTATAGAGGTGGCGTTTGCTGCAGTTGAGCGCCGTGGCAATCTGGTCCACCGAGAGGTCGGGGTCCCGCAGGTGCAGCGCCACATGGTGGCGGATGCGGTCCTTCAGCGCCTCACGCTGCGTCAGCGGCGTGTGCTGGCCCGCCAGTTCAATCAGCGAGAGCCGCACTAGCTGCGTGACCAGTTCCCCCGCACCGCGGGCCGCGTCGGGGCTCATGTTGGGCAGCTCTTCAAAGGTGCTGCGCATGGTGGTGAGTGCCACGCGTGCAATGCCGGTGGCGCCGCCCACGGGCCGTGCCATCAGGGTGTCCAAGCGCAGGCCCTGGCCCGCCAACTGGGCCTTGGGCACCATCACAATGAGGTGTTCCACCCGCTCGGGGTTGGCAATCAGGTAGTCTGCGGTGGTGTCGTAAATGGTCCAGGCGCCGGGGCTCACCCAGGCTTGTCGGCCCGATTGTTCGACACCGGCGCGGCCGCGCAGCGGGGCCACGATTTTTAAATACCCTTCGTCGCTGGCGCGCACCATGTCCATGGTGCGGACCACGCGGTGGCGGTTGGCCTCCAGCCGGGTCAGGATCAGGTCGCCTGCGCGCCCGGTGCTCAGGTGGCCGTCAAAGTCGGTGTCGCCATACAGGTCGGAGCGCAGGCCGCCAAAGTGTTTCCACACCCATTCACACCACAGCGGCGCACGCTCTTTGGGTGCGAAGTCGTCGGTGCTCATGGCCCGGGCCGCTGGGGGGCGGGGGGGCGCAACAGGGGCGGTGGCGTGCATGGTGAATGCATTATGGGCGGCCCCCTGCGCTTTGGTGCGTCGATCCGCCAAGGGTTATCCCTAGCCGGTTTGCGCGTTTGTGCCAGCGCTTTGTGCACGGCCAGCAAAGCCAATGTGGGGCGCTTTTCCTACGATGCAGATTCCTCAAAAATCCGCATTGCGCAGGAGACACCATGGTCCAGAACACAAAACGCACCTTGCTCAAAGGCGCGGCCGCCGCAGCCGGTGCTGCCGCATTTGCCCCGCACCTGTTCGCCGCCGAACCCCCGGTGCGTATTGGTTACACCATGTCACGCACCGGCCCGTGGACTGGCGGTGCCCAGGTCAGCCAGGAGCCCAACTACCTGCTGTGGGCCGAGCAGCAAAACGCAGCGGGTGGACTGCTGGTCAAGGGCGTGCGCCGCCCGATCGAGTTGATCAGCTCGGACGACCGCAGCGACACCGAAACCGTAGTCCGCACCTACGAAAAACTCATGGGCAGCGACAAGGTGGACCTGGTGCTGCCGCCCTGGGGCAGCAATGCCAACTTTGCCGTGGCACCGCTGGCCAACCGCTTTGGTTACCCCTTCCTCGCGCCCACGGCTCTGTCCAAGCGTCTGGTGGAAATGAAGCTGCCGTATTTCTTCTTGCTGCTGCAACAGCCCAAACCCATGTGTGAGGCGCTGGTGGACATGCTCAAGGCCAACGGCGCCAAGACCGTGGCCGTGGTCTATGTGGACGACCTGTTTGGCCTGGAAAACTACGCCGCACTGCGCGTGGCGCTGCAGGGCAGTGGCATCAGCATGGTGGAGGACAAGAGTTACCCCGCCGGTGTGAAAGACCTGTCGCCGGTGTTGCGTTCCATGAAGGACAAGAACCCCGATGCCTTCATTGGCTTCACCTACCCGCCCGACACCATTCTGGCCAGCAAGCAGGCCAAAGAAGTGGGCTTTAACCCCAAGTTCTTCTACGCCTCGGTGGGCACGGCTTTTCAGTTGTACAAAAACGTGATGACACCCGCCGGTGCCGAAGGTGTGTTGGGCATGGGCTCATGGAATGGCAAGACCAGCCCGGGTGCCAAGGCCTACTTCGATGCCCATACCAAGAAGTTTGCCGGCAAAGAACCCGACCGCTGGGCCAGCGGCGCCACCTGGGCCGGGCTGGAGATTCTGACCGCCGCCGTGGCCAAGGTGGGGCTGGACCGCAAGGCGCTGCGTGACTACATCGCTGCCGGCACGCACAAGACCATTTTGGGCGACATCCAGTTCACGGGCAGTGAAAACACCGCCACCCCGGGCACGGTGGGCCAGTGGCAGAACGGCGAGTTCGAGGTGGTGTGGCCCAAGAAGCTGGCCACGGCAGCCTTGAACGCCAACAAACCGGCCTGGAAGTAAAACACCCATGGGATTGGCTTCGTGGTTGGAGTTGCTGGCGTCGGGCCTGATCACCGGGGGCATTTACGCCCTGGTGGCCTTGGGCCTGAACCTGCAGTACGGGCTCATGCGCATTCTCAACATTGCGCATGGCGAGTTTTTGATGGTGGGGGCCTACCTGACCTGGATGGCGCACACCAGCCTGGGTTGGTCGCCGCTGTGGATGGTGCCCATCTCCTTTGCCGTAATGATGGCACTGGGCCTGGTGATCCACTGGTTGTGTTTCCGCCGGCTCAACGCCACCTCGCCCAACCTCGACATCTTTGAGGCACGCGGGCTCATGGTGGCCTTTGGCCTGATGTTCCTGGTGCAGAACTTTGCGTCCTGGATGTGGGGCGGCGACCTGCGCGGTTACGACTACCTGGCCGACCCGGTGAAGCTGGGTGACGCCCAGTTTGCCGGCAACAAGCTGCTGGTGTTTGCGTTGGCCCTGGTGTTCAGCCTGGCGCTGATGCTGGTGCTGCGCTTCACGCTCTTGGGCAAGGGCGTGCGTGCCCTGATGCAGTCACCCACCGGGGCGCAGCTGGTGGGCATTGACACCAAACGCCTGCACCCGCTGATGTTTGGCATGGGGCTGGGCTTGTCAGGCGTAGCGGGTTGCCTGCTGTCCATGGCCTACACCATCACGCCCAGCATGGGCGAGCCCTACACGGTGACGGCGCTGATCGTGATCACCCTGGGCGGTTTTGGCAGCATGGGCGGTGCACTGGCTGGTGGCCTGCTGCTGGGCGTGGTGGAGGCGCTGGGCATGCACTTCAGCAACCCCTCGCTCAAGGCCTTGTTGTCCTACGGCATTTTTATAGCGGTGCTGCTGTTGCGGCCCCGCGGACTGTTTGCGAAATGAGTGGCCTGATGAACAACCGCCAAGTGTTGGTGCGTGATTTGCTGGTCTTGCTGGCGTTTGCGGGGTGGGCCCTGGCCCTGCCGCACTACGGCAGCGAGTTTGTGGTGTCCATGGCGTTGACCTGTCTGATGTATGTGGCCCTCTCGTCGAGCTGGGGCCTGTTCTGCGGCAGCACCCGTTACCTGTCGCTGGCCACCTCTGCCTTCTTTGGCATTGGCGCTTACACCAGCGCGCTGGTGCTGGAGCAACTGGCCTGGTGGCAGGCCGTGGCACTGGGCGCGGGCCTGGCCATGCTGGTGGCGGTGGTGATGGGGGCGGCCGTGCTGCACCTGCGCGGCACCTACTTTGCGGTGCTGACCTTCGGCATGACCGAGTTGATTCGCCACGCGGTGACCTACTTTGAAAAATCGGTCACTGGCACCGTGGGCCGCGTGTTGATGGTGGTGCCCGAGCGCGACACGATTTACCTCACGGTGCTGTTGCTGGCTGTGCTGGCGGTGTTGTGCTCCATCGTGCTGCGGCGCAGCCGCTTTGGCCTGGCGCTGCTGGGCATCGGTGCCGATGAACAGCGTGCGCAGACACTGGGCGTGAACACGCGTTTGGTGAAGGTGGCCGGGTTTGCGCTCACCGCCGCATTTGCCGGTGCGGTGGGCGCGGCCATGTCGGTGCGCTGGACGTATATCGACCCGCACACGGTGTTCAACCCTTTCATTGGTTTTCAGACCGTGCTGATTGCGCTGATTGGCGGCGCCGCCACGCTGTGGGGCCCGTTGATTGCGGCCATTGTGTTCAGCGTGCTGGCCGAGACGCTGCGCCTGCAGTTTCCGCAGATTTACATGATGTCGCTGGGCATTCTGCTGATTCTGAGTGTGTTGTATTTGCCTGGTGGCCTGGCGTCGCTACGCTGGCGCACCTTTGCCGACTGGGGACGCAACAGCCAGCAGTGGCTGCGTGCCCTGGGCCGCAAGGAGAAGCGCCATGTCTGAGGTATTTCTGCAAGCCCAGGACATCACGGTGCGGTTCGGTGGCCTGACGGCGGTGGACGGGGTGAGTGCAAGTTTTCGCGCTGGTGAACTGGTGGGCATCATCGGCCCCAACGGCGCGGGCAAGACTACGTTTTTCAACGCTATTTCGGGCGTGACCCCACCCACGTCGGGCCAGCTCACGGCCGGAGGCAAACGCCTGGATGGCCGGCCACCGCACCATTACGCAGCGGCCGGTGTGGCGCGTACCTTTCAGACACCGCGCGTGTTTGCCGACATGCTGGTGGTGGCCAACATCGAGTTTGGTTTGAAGTTTGCCGGGCGCAAACGAGAGGGCCCTTGGCACCTGCGGGATGCGATGAGCATTCTGGAGCTGATTGGTTTGGCGCATCTGGCCGAGCTGCCAGCGGCAGCCATCACACCGTCGCAGCAGCGGCTGCTGGAGATTGGCATGGCGCTGGCCACACGCCCGCGCATGTTGCTGCTGGACGAAGTGGCGGCGGGCCTGACCGAATCCGAGGTGGAAGCGATGGCGCAACTGATACGCCGCATGCGCGACGAGCTGGACCTGACCGTGGTGTGGATTGAACACGCGGTGACCACGCTGTTGCGCCATGTAGAGCGCGTGATCGTGCTGCACCAAGGCCGCAAGATTGCCGATGGCACACCGGCCGAGGTGGTGCGCAATGCGGAAGTGATTGAAGCCTATCTGGGTGACGAAATGGTTGAGCCTGCAGGAGCACCCGCATGATGTGGTTTGAACCCACCCCCTTTGTGCTGGGCGGTACCACCCGCGCGCATTTGCAGGTCAACGGTTTGAGTGCGGGCTATGGCGCGTTTCTGGTGCTGCGCAATCTGTCACTCGAAATCAAGCCCGGTCTCACGGTCATCCTGGGCCCCAACGGTGCGGGCAAGACCACGCTGCTCAAGGCCTTGTCGGGCCTGATCGCGCGCCAGGGCGAGGTGCTGCTGAACGGCGAAGACCTGCCCACCAAGACCAACGAAATCGTGCAGCGCGGCATGGCGCTGGTGGCCGAGGGCCGCCAGTTGTTCCCGCAGATGACGGTGACCGAAAACCTGGAGCTGGGCGGCTGGTTGTGCAGCAAGGCCGAACGTGCGCGCCGCATGGAGCAGGCCTTTGTCGACTTCCCCAAACTGCGCGAGCGCACCCAGCAACTGGCCGGCACCATGAGCGGCGGTGAGCAACAAATGGTGGCGGTAGCGCGCGCCATGATGAGTGCGCCGCTCCTCCTGATGCTGGACGAGCCCTCGCTGGGCCTGGCGCCCAAGATGGTGGACGAACTGCTGGCGATTGCCCGGCGCATCGCCGATGCGGGCACCACCGTGCTGATGGTGGAGCAAAACGTGAAGAAGGCGCTGGCCGTGGCCGACCGGGGCTACGTGCTGGAGCGCGGCACGCTGGTGGCCAGCGGGCCGGCCGCCTTGCTGGCGCGCTCCAGTGTGATCCGTGAAGCCTACCTGGGCGCCCCGGCTGCCACAGCCGCCCCGAAACCCTGACCCGATATTTCCCGAATTTTTAGGAGAACCCCATGTCCGATTTGTCCATGCTGATCAATGGCCTCAAAGTCACCGCCGAGAAGGGCGCCACTTTTGAGCGGCGCAACCCGCTGGACGGCAGTGTGGCCACGCGTGCACCCGCCGCCTCGGTGGCCGATGCCGTGATGGCCGCCGATGCCGCCGCAGAAGCCTTCAAAACCTGGAGTCAGACCGGCCCCGGCGAGCGCCGTGCTCTGTTGCTCAAGGCCGCCGATGCGCTGGAGGCCAAGACGCCGCAGTTCATTGAAGCCGTGGGCGCCGAGACCGGTGGTACCGGCATGTGGGCCGGCTTCAACGTGCACCTGGCCGCGGGCATGATCCGCGAGGCCGCGTCGCTGACCACGCAGATCAGCGGTGAGGTGATCCCGTCCGACGTACCCGGCAGCCTGGCCATGGGTGTGCGCCAGCCCGCTGGTGTGGTGTTGGGTATTGCGCCATGGAACGCGCCCATCATCCTGGGTGTGCGCGCCATTGCCACGCCGCTGGCCTGCGGCAACACGGTGATTTTCAAAGGCAGCGAAAACTGCCCACGCACGCACCAACTGATCATCGAAGCCTTTGCCGACGCCGGTTTCCCGGCCGGCGTGGTGAACTACATCACCAACGCGCCAGCCGATGCGGGAGCGGTAGTGGAAGCCATCGTGGCACACCCGGCAGTGCGCCGCGTCAACTTCACCGGTTCCACCAAGGTCGGCAAGATCATTGCGCTGACCTGCGCCAAGTATTTGAAACCCGTGGTGCTGGAGCTGGGCGGCAAGGCGCCGCTGGTGATTCTGGACGACGCGGTGATTGAGGACGCAGTGAACGGCGCGGCCTTTGGCAGCTTTGCCAACAGCGGGCAAATTTGCATGTCCACCGAACGCATCATCGTGGACCAGAAGATTGCCGACGCCTTCACCAAACAATTTGCCGCCAAGGCCGGTGGACTGCCCGTGGGTGACCCACGCAAGCCAGAGCCGGTGGTGCTGGGCTCGGTGATTGGCATGAACACGGTGGAGCATTGCAACGCGTTGATCGACGACGCGCTGGCCAAGGGCGCCAAGCTGCTGTGCGGCGGCAAGGCACAAAACACGCTGATGGCCGCCACCGTGCTGGACCATGTGACGCCCGCCATGCGCATCTACCACGAGGAAACCTTTGGCCCCGTGAAATGCGTAGTGCGTGTGAACGGTGTGGAAGAGGCGGTGGCCTGCGCCAACGACAACGAGTACGGTTTGTCGTCCGCCGTGTTTGGCGCCGACATCGCCCGTGCCTTCAACGTGGCGCGCCGTATCGACTCCGGCATCTGCCATGTGAACGGCCCCACGGTGCACGACGAAGCGCAAATGCCGTTTGGCGGTGTGAAGGGTAGCGGCATGGGCCGCTTTGGTGGCAAGGCCGGTGTGGCCGAGTTCACCGAGCTGCGCTGGATCACGCTGCAGACCACGCCGCGTCACTACCCGTTCTGAGTGCGGCGCGGTGGCGGGCTAGTTTGCTATTAAATTAGTAGCTGTTTGCGCAGTATCCATGCGGGCTAGACCCTGATTTGGCACTTAATCCACGCCCAAACGGGGTGCCGCCCACAGCACCTGGTCCACCACGGCCTGCACACCGCGGCGCTGGCGTTCTTCGATGAGCTGGCCCTGTTCGTCAAACGCCTTGCCGGCCGAGCCCAGCGCAAACTGTTTGGGCGCGAGCCAGCAGTGCAGGGCGAGCAGCAACGGCTGCAAGTGGCTGAGTGAGCGCAAACCTCCGAGGGCGCCGAGTGATGCGCTCAGCAGCCCCACCACCTTGCCGGCAAATGGCTTCTCGCCATCCGCCCAGACCGGGTGGCCCTTGACCGGGCTGCTGGCCCAGTCGATGGTGTTTTTCAGAAGGCCGGTATAGCTGCCGTTGTACTCGGGCGAGACGATGATCCAGGCCGGGTGTGCGTCCATGATTTCCTTCAGGCGAATCACGTCCGGCGGGGTGCCTGTGGCTTCCAGGTCGGCGTTGTAAAGCGGGATGTCGAAGTCCGCCAGTTCCAGGTGGGTGACCTCTGCGCCTGCGTCACGGGCCAGGGTCGCGGCTACGTGGGCGAGGCGGCGGTTGAAGGAGTGTTGGCGGGTGCTGCCCGCGAAGATCAGGACTTTGGTCATGGTCTTGATTGTCGCCAAGGTTGGGCTTCTTTTGTTCTTGCTTGCCCGTTCGTTCGCCCGCGACAGGGGTGGGGTGTGCGTTTTGCTTCGTGTCCCCCGGCCCGTGAGGGGCCTCCTCCTTTACCTACGCAAAACGCACACCCCACCCCTGCCGCTCGACGGGTCGTATGCCAATGTTCGAGCGCGAATATGGTGAGGGATCAAGTGGGGTGGGTGTTCTGCAAAGTGAGGTAAAGGAGGAGGGCCCTCACGGCCCGGGGGACACGAACGGCGCAGAGTACCCGCCCCGCTTGATCCAGAGGTAAAGGCGATGCGGCAGGGCCGGTATTCCCGTAACGTGCCAAAAAATCAGGCACCCGGTAAAATCATGCCCTTCCCCCTCACTTGGCGCACACCCCTGTCTTTGGCGCGCTCGAATAGAACACCATGTTGTACCCACAAGATTTCGATGTCATCGTCGTTGGCGGCGGCCATGCCGGCACGGAGGCTGCGTTGGCTGCCGCCCGCATGGGCAGCAAGACGCTGCTGCTCTCCCACAACATCGAAACCCTGGGCCAGATGAGCTGCAACCCCAGCATCGGCGGCATTGGCAAAGGCCACCTGGTCAAAGAGGTGGACGCCATGGGCGGTGCGATGGCCTTGGCCACCGACGAGTCGGGCATCCAGTTCCGCATTCTTAACAGCAGCAAGGGCCCCGCCGTGCGTGCCACGCGCGCCCAGGCTGACCGGGTTTTGTACAAAGCCGCCATCCGCCGCATGCTGGAAAACCAACCCAACCTGTGGCTGTTCCAGCAAGCGGTGGACGACCTGATGATCGAGGGTGACCGCGTGGTCGGCGCAGTCACCCAAGTGGGCATCCAGTTCCGCGCCAAGACTGTGGTGCTGACGGCTGGTACCTTCCTGGACGGAAAAATCCACGTGGGCTTGAACAACTATGCGGCCGGTAGAGCAGGGGACCCGCCCGCCGTGTCTTTGTCGGCCCGCCTGAAAGAACTCAAGCTGCCGCAAGGCCGCCTGAAGACCGGCACACCGCCGCGCCTGGATGGCCGCAGCATCGACTTCAGCAAGTGCATCATCCAGCCCGGCGATGGCGTGCCCGGTGGCATGAGCGATGTGATGCCGGTGGCCAGCTTCATGGGCAATGTGGCCATGCACCCGCAGCAGGTGCCGTGCTGGATCACCCACACCAACGAGCGCACCCACGACATCATCCGCTCCGGCTTTGACCGCAGCCCCATGTTCACCGGCAAGATCGAGGGCGTGGGCCCGCGCTACTGCCCCAGCGTGGAAGACAAGATCAACCGCTTTGCCGACAAAGACAGCCACCAGATCTTTCTGGAACCCGAGGGTCTGACCACGCACGAGTACTACCCCAACGGCATCAGCACCAGCCTGCCGTTCGATGTGCAGTACGACCTGGTGCGCAGCATGGCCGGGCTGGAGAATGCCCACATCCTGCGCCCGGGTTACGCCATCGAGTACGACTACTTTGACCCGCGCAGCCTGAAGAGCAGTTTCGAGACGCGCCAGATTGGCGGCCTGTTCTTTGCCGGCCAGATCAACGGCACCACGGGCTACGAAGAGGCGGCGGCCCAGGGCATGTTTGCCGGCATCAACGCCGCGCTGCAGGTGCGTAGCCTGGGCTGTGGCAATGCGGCAGCCAGTGCTGCGGGCGCCATTACCTTTGCGGGCGACAGCTGGTTGCCGGGCCGTGACCAGGCTTACCTGGGCGTGCTGGTGGACGACCTGATTACCAAGGGCGTGACCGAGCCGTACCGCATGTTCACCAGCCGGGCCGAGTTCCGCCTGCAGCTGCGTGAAGACAATGCCGACGACCGGCTGACCGAAGTCGGCCGCCAGTTGGGCCTGGTGGACGACGCACGCTGGGATGCGTTCAGCCGCAAGCGCGACGCTGTTTCACGTGAAACAGAACGCCTGCGCAGCATCTGGGTGAACCCGCGCAACCTGGCCGCCGAGGAATCCGAGCGCGTGTTGGGCAAGGCCATTGACCACGAATACAACCTGGGCGACCTGCTGCGCCGCCCCAACATCAGCTACGCCGCATTGATGTCGCTGGACCACGGCAAGTACGCCAACCGGGATTTGCCGCCGGCTGTTTCACGTGAAACCACGGACGTGGCGCTCAACGTGGAAGTGGCGGCACAAGACGCCTTTGTGGCTGCGGTGGTGGAGCAGGTGGAGATTGCTGCCAAGTACTCCGGCTACATCGACCGCCAGAAGGACGAAGTGGAGCGCGCCGCCCATTACGAGAACCTGCGTCTGCCGGCCGAGCTGGATTACCTGCAGGTGGGGGCGCTCAGCATCGAAGCCCGCCAGCGCCTGAACAAGTACCGGCCCGAAACCTTGGGCCAGGCTTCGCGCCTGTCGGGCATCACGCCCGCCACCATCTCACTGCTGCTGATCCACCTGAAGAAGGGCAACTTCCGCGGCTTTGCCGAAAAAGTGGCAGCGTAAACTAGCCCCTTTTTCCAACGGGCCGGGGAGGGCTGTGCATGCCGCGTGCGATTGTTCTGGTGCTGACTCTGGTGGGGATTCTGGTAATCCCTCTGATGCTGAAGAAATGCACCGCTCCCAAAACCCCACCGGTGGCGGTGGCCCCATCGGGTGCGCCTCTCACCCCTGCGGCCAGCGCACCCGAACCTGCCGGCAACAAACCGATTGGTTATGGCCTGACCTTTGGCCTGGCGCCACTGGAAGACAAGGATCCCAAAGACGTGGCCAATATGGTCTGCGACGCAGGCGAATCCACGCTGGACCGCGCCTACAAGGGCGCCTGCAACCCCAATGTGGGTGACACCAGCTGCCGCATCGTGCTGCCAGTGTTGTGCATCAAAAAGGGCGACTTGCCCCGACCCGGTGGCCTGAGCGGCAGCGGTTGGAGCCGCAGTGAGTTGGCCGCCACCCAGGCGGTGATGGGTGCCACGCTGGATTCCGAAATGAAAGCCAATGTGATGTGTGAGCGCGAGTTGGGCCCAGGCTGGCGCATGGCCACCTTTGCAGACGGTGGCAACCACATGGACGACCAGCATTACGACCACGAAGCCCGTGGCGATGTCTGGGCGCTGCAAGGCAAACTGGGGCCCGGCATTGGTGGCTACGGCCGTTACTGGGTGCACTCGCAGGGCCAGACGGCCAACTGCTGGGATTGATGGCGATGCCGTTTTTTCGCATCGGCCTGGTGGCTGCAGGGCTGTTGGTCTTTGGCGTTCCCGCGCAGGCCGAGGTCTACAAGTGCAAAGGTGCCGATGGCAAGGTGGTGTTCAGCGACCATGCTTGTGCGGCGGATCAGACCAGTTCGTCGGTGCCGGGCATCACCAAGTCGGCGCCCAAAGCGTCGGTGTCGCCAGATCAAGCACCGGACTCCAGCCTTGCCAGCGCAGCGCACGATGCGAAGCAGAGCGCCCTGAACCGGCGCATATCGGCCGGCATGTCACCCGAGTGCCGCAGCATTGGTGAGCAGCTGGGCCAGACCCTGCGCCATGATTCGACTGCGGAACTGGCAGACTCCAAGCGTCTGTTGAACGAGTTTCAGCAGCGTTGCATGACGGAGTTTGCGAAGGTATGGAAAGCGGAGCAGGCTCGGGGTGCCAACCTGCCCTTGGACTTGGCCAGTTGCCGCCAGTTGCGGCAGTTGGTGGACAAGAGCCGCGCCCGGTTGGCCAAAATGACTGACAAGGAAAAAATGGATTACGCAAAACTGAACAACGAGGTGTCTGTTGCCTGCCCCTAACCTGAACCACCGCGAAGTACTGGCGCAATCGCTGCCAGCCTTGGGTCTGTCGTTGGATGACGCGCAGATCACCGCACTGCTGGACTACCTGGCCCTGATCCAGAAATGGACCAAGGTCTACAACCTGACCGCCGTGCGTGACCCCGATGAGATGCTGACGCACCACCTGCTGGACAGCTTGGCGGTGATCACGCCATTGCAAAAGCAACTGGCGGTGCTGGCCGGGCAGGGCGTAGTGGGCGACAAACCCCGTTTGCTCGATGTGGGTTCGGGTGCCGGGCTGCCCGGCATAGTGATTGCCATTTGCTGCCCGCACATCACGGTGCACTGTGTGGACACGGTGGCCAAGAAAGCCGCCTTTATCCAGCAAGTGGCAGTGACACTGAAGTTGCCCAATCTGCGGGGCATCCATGCGCGGGTGGAAAGTTTGACCGAGCCGTACGACGTGGTGAGTTCGCGGGCTTTTGCGTCCTTGGTGGATTTCACGACCTGGTCGGAGAAGGCGCTGGCGGGGCAGGGGATCTGGATGGGGATGAAGGGCAAACATCCGGCGGAGGAGATGGCTGCGCTGCCTGGCTCGGTGGAGGTGTTTCACGTGGAACAACTGGATGTGCCGGGGTTGGACGCGGAGCGGTGCATTGTTTGGATGAGGAAGAGGGCGGCTGCCTAAGCCCCTCGCGTTCCGCTTTGTGTGAGGGCTGGGTTGGGTAACGCGTTTTGCTTCGTGTCCCCCGCCCGCTGCGCGGGCTCCTCCTTTACCTACGCAAAACGCGTTACCCAACCCAGCCTGCAGAGGTGGTGTGTGCGTGTCAGCGGTGGGGGACCCACTCGCTCGTTCGCAGCTGCGTGGCAGGGGTGCGCCCCAAAGTGAGGTAAAGGAGGAGGGCCCTCACGGCCCGGGGGACACGAACGGCGGGGTGTATCCCTGGCGCGCAGCGGGTTCAGCACAAAGTAGCGCCGCTACTTTTCCAACGTAAACTCACCCCTTCCCCCGAAAGAAAGAACCTATGCTCGGCGTCACCGATTACGGCACTTTTGTCATCACCATCATCGTGTTTCTGGCCATCCCCGGCCCGGGTAATCTGGCCTTGGTGACGTCTACCAGCAAGGGCGGCATCGCGGGTGGACTGGCCGCTACGCTGGGCGTCATCCTCGGAGACCAGGTGCTCATGTGGTCGGCGGTGGCCGGTGTGGCTGCCTTGTTGGCCGCGTACCCCGAAGCCTTCCACGCCGTGCAGTGGGCCGGTGCTGCCTACCTGGCCTATTTGGGTTTCAAAATGCTCACCGCCAAACCCGGCGCGGCACCCGTGCTCAACATCAAGGCCGGCCACTACCTGCGCCAGGCCTTGCTCATCACCTTGCTCAACCCCAAGGCCATTCTGTTTTACATGGCTTTCTTTCCGTTGTTTGTGGACCGCGCCAGCCAGCAAGGTCTGGTGACTTATGGCTTCATGGCCGCCACCATCGCCTTCCTCACTTTTTTGTATGGCCTGGGCGCCACGCTGCTCACGCACTTTCTGGCCGAGCGCATGCGCGCCAACCCCAAGATCGGCCGCGTGCTGGAAAAAGTCGCCGGCCTGTTCCTGGTCGGCTTCGGCATCAAGTTGGCCCTGCAGTCGCGCTGAGCGCCTGCCTTCCCCCGCACCCGTTTTCTAGTCTCTTCACGTAAAGCGCTCTATGGCCAAAATTTTCTGCGTTGCCAACCAAAAGGGTGGCGTTGGCAAGACCACCACCACTGTTAATCTGGCAGCAGGTTTGGCCAAGGTGGGTCAGCGCGTGCTGATGATTGACCTGGACCCGCAGGGCAATGCCACCATGGGTTCGGGCGTGGACAAGCGCAAGCTGGAGCTGACCATTTACGACGTGTTGCTCGAATCCGCCTCGGTCGCCGAGGCCCGCACCACCAGCGCCAAGTTGATCGAAGGAGGCTGCGGCTACGACATCCTAGGTGCCAACCGTGAACTGGCCGGCGCCGAGGTCGAGCTGGTGGAAGTGGAGCGCCGCGAGAAGCGCCTCAAGCAGGCGCTGGCCGTGGTGGATGCCGAATACGACTTTGTGCTGATCGACTGCCCCCCGTCTTTGAGCATGTTGACCCTGAACGGCCTGTGCTGCGCGCATGGCGTCATCGTTCCCATGCAGTGTGAGTACTTTGCGCTCGAAGGCCTGACCGATCTGGTCAATACCATCAAGCAGGTCAAGGCCAACCTCAACGACGACCTGCAAATCATTGGCCTGCTGCGCGTGATGTTCGACCCGCGCATCACCCTGCAGCAGCAGGTCAGCGACCAGCTCAAGGCGCACTTTGGCGACAAGGTGTTCAACACCGTGATCCCGCGCAATGTGCGCCTGGCCGAAGCGCCCAGCTACGGTGTGCCCGGCGTGGTGTTTGACCCCAATTCCAAGGGCGCGCAGGCCTTCGTCACCTTCGCGCAAGAGATGGTGGACCGCATCAAGGCCATGTAGGCGTTTGCAAGCCAAATAGGCCTCTAGCCCCCGTCGATATTGCGCAAGCAGCTCCTGAATTCATAGCAAATATGTCTGCCCCCACCATTCTCATCCTGCCTGGCTGGCAGAACTCCGGCCCCGCCCACTGGCAAAGCCGCTGGGAGGCGCTGCACGGCTACACGCGCGTGCAGCAGCACGACTGGATGCAGCCGCTGCGGGGCGACTGGATGATGCAGCTGGAAGAGGCGGTGCTGGCCGCGCCCACCCCCGTGGTGCTGGTGGCGCACAGCCTGGGCTGCATGCTCACCGCCGCCTGGGCCCAGCATTCGCAAAACACGCACAAGGTGCAAGCTGCTTTCTTGGTGGCACCTGGTGACCCCGAACGTGAAGAACTGCGCGCTGCGCTCAAAAGCTGGTGGCCCGTGGTGATGGACACGCTGCCCTTTGCCGCCGAGCTGCTGGGCAGCCAGAACGACCCATATTGCACTTATGCCCGCGCGCAGCAATTTGCCGCTGCCTGGGGTGCCGACTTGGTGGACTACGGCGCCGCCGGCCACATCAACGCCGACACCGGCCTGGGCGACTGGGCGGATGGTCAAGCCCGGCTGCAAGCCCTCATCACACGCAGTTCAGCACGCACTGCCTGAACCCGCATTTCAAAGAAAGAGAACAACATGGTCACGAAGAAACCCAAAGGTTTGGGCATGGGACTGGAAGCCCTGTTGGGCCCCAAGGTGAAGGACACGCCCGCGGCTGACGCGGCACCCAGCAACCCCGGCACACCCAACACCCTGCTGCTGACTGACATGGTGGCCGGCGTCTACCAGCCACGCACGCGCATGGACGAGGGCGCGCTGTACGAGCTGGCCGAGTCCATCAAGGCGCAGGGCATCATGCAACCCATCCTCGTGCGCCAGCTCGACGAGGCGGACGCGGCTAAACATATCGGTGACGGCCGCAAGCGGGCCATCTACGAAATCATCGCTGGCGAACGCCGATTCCGCGCGGCCAAGCTGGCCGGGCTGGACAGCGTGCCGGTGCTGGTGCGCGACGTGCCCAACGAGGCCGCCGCGGCCATGGCGCTCATCGAGAACATCCAGCGCGAAGACCTGAACCCGCTGGAAGAAGCGCAGGGCCTGCAACGCCTGATCAAGGAATTTGGCCTCACGCACGAGACTGCGGCCCAGGCCGTGGGCCGCTCGCGCAGCGCCGCCAGCAACCTGCTGCGTCTGCTGAACCTGGCTGACCCGGTGCAGACCATGCTGATGGCCGGCGACCTGGACATGGGCCATGCGCGTGCGCTGCTGGCGCTGGACCGCGGCACGCAAATCACCGCGGCCAACCAGATCGCCACCAAGAAAATGTCGGTGCGCGAAGCGGAAAGCCTGGTCAAGAAACTCAGCGCCGAGTTCTCGCTCACGCCGCAAAAGCCGACCAAGGAAAAATCGCGCGACTTGAAGCGCGTGGAAGAAGAGCTGTCTGACCTGCTGATGGCGCAGGTGGAGGTGGTGGTGAAAAAACGCGTCAAGCGCCATGGCCGTGTAGAGGAGATGGGCGAGGTGGTGATCCAGTTCGGCTCACTCGACGAGCTCAATGGCCTGATCGAACGACTGGCCCCTGGCGGCAACCGCTAGTCGCTATCAAAATAGTAGCTGCTCGCGCAGACTCTATAAGCGCTGGAGGCCTATTTGACCCCTAAACCCTGGCAGCGCCTGAACCCGGCCACCTGGCTCTGGCCGCTGCCGGCCATCGTGGCCTGGGTGTTGTGCTGGACCCTGTTTCGCACCGTGTGGGAGCAGGGCTTGGCATTGCCTTGGTCATTGGCCCTGGCCAGTGCTCTGGGCGTGTTGCTCAGCCTGTGGGGTGCGAGCTGGTGGCGTCGTGCACTGATTGCGGCGGGCTTTCCGGTGTCGCTGGCGCTCACCTTGGGCGTGCTGGGCGGCAGCGCGGTGCCGGCCTGGGCCTGGCTCTTACCTCTGGGTCTGTTGCTGTTGGTCTACCCCGTAAACGCCTGGCGCGACGCGCCGCTGTTTCCCACACCCCTGAACGCGCTGACCGAGCTGCCCACCCACGCGCCTTTGCCCGCCGGTGCGCAAGTGCTGGACGCTGGCTGTGGCCTGGGCCATGGCCTGCAGGCGCTGCGCCTGGCCTACCCGCAAGCCCAGCTGCACGGCATCGAATGGAGCTGGCCGCTGCGCGCCCTGTGTGCGCTGCGCTGCCCTTGGGCGCGGGTGCGCCAGGGCGATATCTGGAAAGCTGACTGGTCGGCCTACGACATGGTGTACCTATTCCAGCGGCCCGAGAGCATGGGCCGCGCCATGGACAAGGCGCGCGCCGAGCTGCGCCCCGGCGCCTGGCTGGTCAGTTTGGACTTTGAAGCAACACCGCACATTTGTACCGCCAGCTTGCGCACACCCGGTGGCAAAATGGTGTGGCTGTACCAGGCGCCCCTGTCTGCGCCTGCAGGAGAAAACCCATGACATCCGATACCACCACCCCACCCACCGTGGCCACGACCCTGGACCCCGCGGATGCCCTGCAGGCCACCCAGGTGGTGGTATTTGCTCTGGCCACCTTGTCCGAGCTGCGCGACTCCGACACCGAGAGCCACATGCTGCGTGTGCAGCGCTATGTGCGCGCCTTGTGCACCCAGCTGCAAACCCTGCCGGCGTACGCCGATGTGCTGACGCCGACCTATGTGGAAATGCTGCTCACCAGCGTGCCGATCTACGACATGGGCACCGTGGGTATTCCTGATCGCATCTTGCTCAAACCCGGTCGCCTGACGCCCGAAGAAGTGGCCATCATGCGCACCCACACCACGCTGGGCCACGACGCCCTGGCGCGTGCCGAGAAGACGCTGGGCCGCGTCTCACCGCTGCTCACCATCGCCAAAGAAATCACCCTGTGCCACCAGGAGAAGTGGGACGGCTCCGGTTACCCCAAGGGCCTGTGGGGCGCGCAGATTCCGCTCTCGGCACGCATCGTGGCGCTGGCGGATGTGTACGACGCGTTGATCAGCAACAAGGTCTACAAGGATGGCGTGCCGCACGAACGTGCGGTCGAGATCCTCACCGAGGGCCGTGGCGCCCACTTCGACCCCGATGTGGTCGATGCCTTCCTGCAGGTGCAGGACACCTTCCGCAGCATCGCCCAGCGCCATGCCGACACCGACGCGGACATGCAGCAAAAGATTGAGTACATGGCCAATGCCATTGCCGAAGTGGCAGTGATCTGAGCCGGTGAGAAGTCTGAGGCCCTGGGTCTGGGGGGGCGTGGTGTGCCTGATCGCCGCCACCGCCACGGCCGCCGAATGTACCAAGTCCGTTCGCTGGTCTGACGACGCGCCCTATGCGTTTCGCGGGCCCGATGGCGAACTCAAAGGCCTGCATGTAGACACGGTGCGTGCGGCACTCAGGCGTCTGGGCTGTCAGCCGCAGTTTGTAGAACGGCCCTGGGCCCGCGCACTGGTGGAACTCGAAGAGGGCCACTTGGACATCTTGCCGGGCGCCTTGCGCAGGCCCGAGCGCGAGGTCTATGCCATGTTCTCCCGGCCGGTCAACCGCTCGCCCAATGTGCTGTTCATGCGCAAGGCCGTGGCCGACAAATACAAAATCACCAAACTCGCCGATCTGCTGGGTACGCCGTTTCGCATGGGTGCCCAGATGGGGGTGGCCTACGGCCCCTCGTTTGAGGCCTTGCAAAAAGACCCGCGTTTTGCCGCTTTGCTCACCCCGTTCACGGCCCGGCGAGGTGCCTGGCAGATGATGGACATGGACCGGCTGGACGGCCTGATTGCCGATGAAACTACCGGCCTGCTGGAGATCCAATCACTGGGCCTGTCGCAGGCCATCGTCAAAACGCCCATCGTGACCACCTCGGAACCCGGCATGTTTGCGTTGAGCAAAAAGGCACTGACGCCCCAGTTTGCAGCCGACTTTGACCGCGCGCTGGACGCCATGGTCAAAGACGGCGAGCTCCGTCAGATCCGCGAGCGGTATGTGCCTTGCCCAGTGTCGGCAGACCAGATTGGCTGCAAATAAGCGGCAGGCGCTTACAACGCGAAGATCTTGCCCGGGTTCAGGATGTTGTGCGGGTCCAGCGCGCGCTTGATGGTTCGCATCATGTCCACCGCGCCGTTGCCGGTTTCTTCCACCAGAAAGCCCTGTTTGTGCAGGCCCACACCGTGTTCACCCGTGCAGGTGCCGCCCAGCTTGAGGGCACGCTCCACCAGCTGGTGGTTCAGCTTCTCGGCCAGCTCGCGTTCGGCGGGCAGTTTGGGGTCGATCAGGTAGCCCATGTGGAAGTTACCGTCGCCCACGTGGCCCACCAGGAAGTAGGGCAGGCCGGCCTCTTGCGCCTCGGTCACGCTGTCCAGTAGCGCGTCGGCCAGGTGCGAGATGGGGACGCAAGCATCGGTGGTGATGGCCTTGCAGCCCGGGCGTGACTGCACGCCGGCAAAGTAGGCGTTGTGCCGCGCGGTCCACAGGCGGGTGCGTTCCTCGGGCGTCTCGGCCCACTCGAAGGCTGCGCCGCCGAAGTCGGCCGCAATGTCCTGCACGGTCTGCACCTGCTCCTTCACGCTGTCGGGCGAGCCGTGGAACTCCATCAACAGCATGGCGCCTTCGCGCAGTGTGAGTTTGGAGTGCGCGTTGACCATGCGGATGGTGTTGGCGTCCAGCAGCTCGCAGCGCGCAATCGGTATGCCCAGCTGGATGATCTGGATGGTGGTGTTCACCGCGTCGGCCAGGCTGTTGAAGGAGCAGGTAGCGGCCATCACAGCCTCGGGCAGCGGGTAGAGCTTGACGGTCACTTCGGTGATCACGCCCAGCGTGCCTTCGCTGCCCACCAGCAGGCGCGTCAGGTCGTAGCCAGCGCTGCTTTTCTTGGCGCGTGTGCCGGTGCGAATGACTTCGCCGCTGGCCGTCACCACCTCCAGTGCGAGCACGTTCTCGCGCATGGTGCCGTAGCGCACGGCGTTGGTGCCGCTGGCACGCGTGGCGCTCATGCCGCCAATGGTGGCGTCTGCGCCGGGGTCGATGGGGAAGAACAGGCCGGTGGATTTGATCTCGTCATTGAGCTGCTTGCGTGTCACGCCGGGTTGCACGGTCACGGTCAGGTCTTCGGCGTTGATGGACAACACCGCATTCATGCGGCTCACGTCCAGGCTAATGCCGCCTTGCACGGCGAGCAGGTGGCCTTCCAGCGACGAACCCACGCCAAAGGGGATCACCGGAACGCGGTACTGCGCGGCCAGCTTCACGGCATCGCTCACATCCTGCGTGTCCTGCGCAAACACCACGGCCGCGGGTGGCGGAATGTCAAACGCCGACTCGTCGCGCCCATGCTGCTCGCGCACCACCAGGGCAGTGGAAAACTGCGCGCCGAAGCGGACCTGCAGGGCGTCCAGCAGGGCCTGGGGCACATTGCGAGCCTGTACTTGGGGCAGCAGATGGTTGGCGGCGGTGGGGGCGTTCATGGGCAGTCTCCTTGTTTTCCCCATTGTAGGAAGGTGGCGGAGATTCGTTGGCTCGAAAGCTGACGGGTGGAACGGAGGAGACCGTCGGAGAATATTTAAGGAAAAAACTTCCTTGTCGAGCGTGCATTCTGGAGTTCCATTCACATTGGAGCTTCAAAATGACCTTCGAGACTCATGCATATCGTGTTCGAACCTTTCTTGAGCCCAGGCGTGGCTTTGGCTGGTGTACGCAGATCGACAATCCAGAGCGAGAAGACCAGTCTGAGTATGCGAATGCCGTCCGTCAGTACGTGTCGGTGGCAGAAAGATTGCTTAGGGAAGGCCCACATGGGTATGCGCCCGTTCCTTCGCTCCCAGCTCAACAGCGTGATAGTCTTTCCAATACCCCGCTGGGACAGGAGTTTCTCCGGTTTTATGCGTCGGTCCAAGACTTGGCCGTATCCAGACGAGCTGTGCCTTAACGAGTCGTATATCGACGCCCCCACAAGTACAAGAATCGACAACAATCCCCCATGGCCAATCGACTCACCCAAATCGCCACCCGCACCGGGGACAACGGCACCACCGGCCTGGGCGACAACACCCGCGTCAGCAAGGACAGCCTGCGTGTGCACGCCATGGGCGATGTGGACGAACTCAACAGCCACATCGGCTTGTTGTTGTGTGAGCCCATGCCCGAAGGCGTGCGCACGCTGCTGGTGGAGATTCAGCACCAGCTGTTCAATCTGGGCGGCGAGCTGTCCATCCCCGGCTTTGAGCTGCTCAAGCCCGAGGCGGTGCTGGCGTTGGACGAGGCGCTGGCCGAGCACAACGCAGATCTGCCGCGCCTGCAGGAGTTCATCTTGCCCGCGGGCACGCGCGCAGCCAGTCAGGCCCACGTGTGCCGCACCGTGGCGCGCCGCGCCGAACGCGCCGTGGTGGCGCTGGAAGCGCAAGAGGCCCTGAAAGACACGCCGCGCCAGTACCTGAACCGCTTGTCGGACCTGATGTTTGTGCTGGCCCGGGTGCTCAACCGCTACCGCACGGACGGCACGGTGGGCGACGATGTGTACTGGAAAAGCGAACGGTTGGCCAAAGACCAGAGCTGATGCGCTACTAAAACAATAGCTGCTTGCGCAGTATCCAAAAGGGCTAGGGCCGTATTTGGCTATTAATTACCCGCCAACCACTGGTGCGTGGGTTGTAAAAACCGCACTCTTGGTAGGCGCGGCGCACGGCGCCGGTGTTGACCAGGGCGGCCAGCGCGGGGAACACCTTGTCGGCCACGGCTCGGCCGGCGGGTGTGGCCGCGGCGGCCAGGTGGCGCGAGCCCACCAGGGCCAGGGCGCGGCCACGCAGCGGCACCAGCTGCTGGCCTTCGGCGTCCAGGCGCAGGTCTTGGGTGGCGGGAAACGGCGCCAGCAGCACATCGGCCCGCCCGCGGGCCACGGCCAGCACCATCTGGCGCCAGGTTTTCACATCCATCAGCGAGCGCACGCCCAAGGCCTGCAAGGTGCGCCAGTCGGCACTCCAGTCGCTGTTGGAGACGACCCTGAGGGTTTGCAATGCGGGCAAGGATTGGGCTTGTTGGGCCGCTGTGTTGTTGGGGGCGGTGAACAGGCCCACCACAAAGTCGCCATCGGCAATCAGCGCGGGCGAGGGCAGGGTGCTGGCGCCCAGGCCTTGCAGGTCGCTGTTCCACACCGTGGTGCCTAGCACGTCTACGCGGCCTGCGCGCAGCTCCAGCAGGGTGCGCTGGTAGCTGTCGATGCGCACCAGTTGAACCTTGGTGCCGGGCAGGGCGCGGGCGACCTCGCGCAGCAGCAGCGCCAGCTCGATCACATCGCGTCGCGCATGCGGCCCGTCAAAACTTCGCAGGCTTTGAACATCACGTGCACCCAGAAACAAGGCGTAGTCATAGGCCACGTCTTCAGGGACCGCCACCCGCAGCAGGCGGCTCTCCTGCGCATCCACACCCATGGTTGCGCCAGTGGCGGCGGCCAGCAGCAGCGCACGGCGCGTGAGCAGGGGATGGGGGCGGGAGGACACGGTGGTTTGCGGTGGTGCGCCCAGTATCGCTGTTCTAACGCGGCGAAAGAATGGCCATGGTGATACGTGACACACACGTCAACTCACCCGCTTCGTTGCGCAGGTCAATCTGCCACACATGGGTGCTGCGGCCCCGGTGTACCGGGCGCGCCACGCCAGTGACCCAGCCGGTCTTCACGCCCTTGAGGTGGTTGGCATTGATGTCCAGGCCCACGGCGCTGTGGCCCTCGGGCGAGGAATAGAAAGCACCGCAGGAGCCCAGGGTCTCTGCCAACACCACCGACACGCCGCCGTGCAACAGGCCATACGGCTGGTGGGTGCGCGGGTCCACCGGCACGCGCGCGCTTAAAAAATCGTCGCCCACTTCCAGGAACTCTATGCCCAGGTGTTCGATTGCCGTGTTCCGGCTGGATTGGGTCAGGATGTCGATAGAGACTGCTTGTTGCCAAATGCGCATGGTGTGGTACCTGTTCCGGGAGGCAGAGGTCGCACTATAAACACGGCGATGGTCGGGCCACTGTCAAGTGGGCGCCAGCCCGGGCGGCGGTGCGGCCACCACCCGGTTGCGCCCGTTGTGTTTGGCCTGGTAGAGCGCCACATCGGCGCGGTGCACCAGGGCCGCCACACTGCGGTCCGCGGGGGCCCACATGCAAGTGCCAATGCTGACCGTGGCGTGGCCGACCTCGGGAAAGACGGTTGCTTCCACGGCGGCACGGATTTTTTCTGCCACCAGCGCCACCGCCTCGGTGGTCTGGTTTTGCGACAGCACGACGACGAACTCTTCCCCCCCGTAGCGGGCAACCAGATCGGTGGTGCGGGTGTGGGCACGCAGCACCTCGGCCAGCTGTTGCAGCACGGCATCGCCGGTGGCATGTCCAAAGCGGTCGTTGATGCGCTTGAAATGGTCGGCATCCAGTATCAGCAGGGCAAAGGCGTGTCCGGTGCGCTGGCTGATTGCCATACATTCGGCCACCCGTTCATCGCAGTGGCGGCGGTTGTGCAGCCCGGTCAGTGCATCGTGGGTGGCCAGCCGTTCCAGCTCCTGGTTGGCTGCGGCCAGTGCATGGGTGCGTTGCAGCACCTGGGCCTCCAGGGTCAGGTTCAGGGTTTCCAGCTCCTGCTCGCGTGCCAGCAGCGAGGCTGTCATCGAACGCATGGATTGCCCGAGCTGCAGCACCTCCAACAAGCGGGTGCTTTGTGGGTACTGGGGTTCACCTACACGCTGCTCGACCCGGTGGGCCGCTTCGGCCAGTTCTTCGATGGGCTGACTCACCGTGTGGGCCAGGGGCAGGGCCAGCAGGCCAAACAGGATGGCTGCCACCACGCCCAGGCCGATCAGGCGGTTGCGAAGGGCATGGGCGGGCGCCAGGGCGTCGTCCAGCGGCTGGCGCACCACAATGCGCCAGCCCAGGTTGTTGTCGGTTTGGGCATCCACCACCACTTCGCTGGTGAGGTAGTCACGTCCGTCGTCCCAGGTCACGGTGGCATACGGTAGCGGGTTGGCCACACCGTTTTTTAGCCGGGCTTGGTCTACCAGGGTTTGCGGATAGAGCACGGCGCCCTGGCGGTCCACGATCAAGATTTGGGTTCCTGCGCTGCGGCCGGTTTGTTGTACGGCGGCCTGCACCGTATCGGTCACCCAGCTCCAGCTGGCATGGGCCCCCACCACGCCCAGCAGCTGCCCGTCCCGACCCCGGATGGGTGCTGCAAAGTCAATAAAGCGCAGGGGTTCGCCCGACGTGTTGGCAGGCAAGAGCTTGGCCAGCAGCAAGGCCTCGTGTACGTCGCCAGTGAACACACGCTCCTTGCCCGCCACGAACCACGGCCGCTTGGCGACCGACTGGCCCTGCAGCAGGCCGTCAATGGCCTGTATGACCGTGCCATTCGCGTCCACCACCCCTAGCCACACCAGTTCATTGCGGGCCTGGCGGCGCAGTTGCAACGATTGCAGCAGGTCCGGGTGGTCCAGCGGGCCCCGTGTGACGTGGAGTTCCTGGCTGAGCAGCGCGATGTCCAGCTCCCGCTCGCGCAGGCTGGCACCCATCAGTTGCGCTGCTGCTGTGGCGGTGGCATGCAATGCCTGCCCGACCGAGGCCGCACGTTGCTGGGTGGCCAACTGGCCGACATAGAGCCCCACGCTGAGCAGGGTCAGCAAGGCCAGGCCCACAAACCACAGGGTAAGGCGACCGCGCAGGCTGTGGATATGGAATTTCTTCAGCTTGTATACCGACATGCGGTTTTGCTTTCCAACGCCACCCGGCCTGTTGTGGTGTTTGTGCTACCCGGGTGAAAACGCCCCTGAAGAATGGAGTGCCCTAGGTTTAGCGCCGGAACTTGCCCGATGCCGAGATGATGGACAGGTCGGCGAAGTCCAGGCCGGTGTGGTCGGTGGGTGTGAAGGTCAGGATGAGGCCGCCCAGGTCGAACTTGCCCAGGTTTTCCAGTGCAGATTGCAGTTTTTCGCGCGTGGGTTTGGGGCCTGCGCGGCGCAAGGCCTCCACCAACACCTTGGCCGATGCAAAACCCTCCAGCATGGCGGGGCTGACTTCGAGGATGTCACGCGTCTTGGCCAGGGTGGCAGCTTCCTGCACCAGGGCGTAGTTTTGCGATTGCGGCAGCACCTGGCTCACGATCACACCCCGCGCGTCGTCGCCCAGCAGTTTGATGAAGCCGCCGGATGCGTTGTTGGACAGGGTGACGAACTGTGCACCGCTGCCTGCGGCTTTGAGTGCCCTGATGGCGTCCACCACGGCGGTGCCCGAGCCAATCACCATGACGGCTTGGGGGCTCAGTTTTGCCATGGCCGGCGCAATTTGCGAGAAGTCCGGCTTGCTGCGGTCAAACTTGGAAATGGCGATCGCGGTCAGTTT
Source organism: Rhodoferax sp. TS-BS-61-7 (assembly GCF_002943465.1). GTDB lineage: Bacteria > Pseudomonadota > Gammaproteobacteria > Burkholderiales > Burkholderiaceae_C > Allorhodoferax. Next base: position 1,042,458 of record NZ_PTQY01000001.1, on the reverse strand, counting down.
GGAGGCGGTCAGGCCTTTTTGGGTGCCCTCCAGGCCGTCGGCGCCAAAACTGTCGTCCACGTGTACCACGCCAATGCGGTTGACGCCGGTGGCTGCCAAGTGGGTGATCGCGCGTTCAGCCTCGCGCTGGTAGGTGGCGCGTACGTTGAACACATGTTTTTTCAGGGGCTGGTGTAGCACCATGGCGCCCGTGGATGGAGCCACCAGTGGCACACCGTGCTGGTCGAGGATGGGGATGATGCCCTCGGTGTGTGGCGTGCCGCGTGTCATGAACAGTGCCAGCACGCCCCGCTGCTCGATCAGCTCGCGTGCATTGGCGGCGGCCAGCTTGGTGTCGAACTTGTCGTCAAGCGTGATCAGCTCGATCTTCTCGCCGTTCACACCACCTTTGGCGTTGGTGGCGTCCAGGTAAAGCTGGGCGCCTAAGCTGCTTTCCTTGACCGTTGCTGCCACTGCTCCCGTGACCCCCGTGGTTTGCCCTATCTTGATCTGACCATAGGCCGTGAAGCCGACACTGGCAAGACAAAGTCCAAGTAGCGCAGAACGCAGGGATGTCATGGGAGTCTCCTAGTTTTTTTTGATGACCGGATTACAGCATGCCCACAAGTCGTGTTAACTCCACTCAATCCTCAACAAACGCCTCTTCCCGCTTGGCCTTGATAGACGGCATGAGCACGACGACCAGCAGCAGCACGGCAGCGGCTAGCAAGCCCGCCGAGAGCGGCCGCGTCAGGAACACACTCCAGTCACCACGGGACAGGAGCAGCGCCCGACGCAGATACTCCTCCATCATCGGCCCCAGGATAAAGCCCAGCAAGAGCGGAGCAGGTTCCGTGCCCAGCTTGATGAACGCGTAGCCAATGATGCCAAACAGCGCCACCATCCAGATATCCCAAGTGTTGTTGTTGGTGGAATACACCCCAATCGCACAGAACAACACGATGGAGGGGAACAACCAGCGGTAGGGAACTGTGAGCAGCTTGATCCAGATCCCGATCAGCGGCAGGTTCAGCACAATCAGCATCAGGTTGCCAATCCACATCGAGGCAATCAGGCCCCAGAACAGCTCCGGGTTGGCCGTCATCACCTGCGGACCGGGCTGGATGTTGTGGATGGTCATGGCCCCCACCATCAGCGCCATCACCGCATTGGGAGGGATACCCAGGGTCAGCAAGGGGATGAAGGAAGTTTGGGAACCTGCGTTGTTGGCGGCTTCCGGGGCTGCCACACCGCGGATGTTGCCCTTGCCAAACGGCACTTCACCGGGGTTGAGCTTGGTCTTCTTCTCGATGGTGTAGGCCGCAAAGGCTGCCATCACCGCACCGCCACCGGGCAAGATACCCAAGAGTGAACCCAGGGCGGTACCACGCAGCACAGCCGGCACCATGTTCTTGAAGTCTTCCTTGGTGGGCATCAGTCCGGTCACCGAGGCGGCAAACACTTCACGCTCACTGGCGTGTTTGGACAGGTTGTGGATGATTTCTCCGTACCCGAACACGCCCATGGCGATGACGATGAAGCCAATGCCGTCGGTCAGTTCGGGGATGTCAAAGCTGAAACGGGCCACCCCCGAGTTCACATCGGTACCGACCATGCCCAGCAAGAGGCCCAGCACAATCATGGCCACCGCCTTGATGAGCGAGCCAGACGCCAGCACCACGGCGCCAATCAGGCCCAGGATCATCAGGCTGAAGTACTCCGCCGGGCCGAACTTGAAGGCCAGCTCAGTGAGCGGCGCAGCGAAGGCGGCCAGGATCAGGGTACCCACACAACCAGCAAAGAAAGAACCCATACCGGCAGCGGCCAGAGCCGGGCCGGCACGGCCGTTACGGGCCATCTGGTAACCGTCAATCACGGTCACGACCGACGATGACTCCCCGGGCAGGTTCACCAGGATGGCGGTGGTGGAGCCACCGTACTGGGCGCCGTAGTAAATACCGGCCAGCATGATCAAGGCCGCCACGGGGGGCAAGGCATAGGTGGCGGGCAGCAACATGGCGATGGTGGCCAGGGGGCCAATGCCGGGCAAGACGCCGATCAAAGTACCGAGCAAACAGCCGATGAAGGCGTAGATCAGGTTCTGGAAGGTGAAGGCGACGCCAAAGCCCAGGGCGAGGTTGTTAAAGAGATCCATGGTGGGGTGTCCTGGTATCGATGCCTGGGAGGGCTTAGGCCGTGAAGTAGGCGGGCCAGACGGGGAACTGCAGTTTGAGCAGCACGATGAAGGCCAGGTAGCTCAGGATGGCCAGCAGGGTGGCCAGGATGAGCACGGGCTTGAAGGCAAATTCTTCGCCGGCGTTGCTGGCGATGAAGGTGAGCAGGTAGATGCCGATGATCAGGCCCAGGGGTTTCAAGCCAATCAGGGGCAGGCCGCCTATGCAGGCGCCAAACACGAGGTTGGCCAGGATGATGAAGAACAGCGGCTTCCACGCTATCTTGCCGATCTTGTCGCCGTCTTCCGTGGGGGTGATCAAGCTTTTAATGGCAATCGCACAGCCCAGTAAAGACAGCATGATGCCCAGAATGAGGGGGAAGTAGCCCGGGCCCATTTTTGCGCCACTGCCCAGGCTGTACTGGCTGGCGCCGGCCGCAAAGCTGCCTCCCACCACCGTGAACATCAGTCCGGCAAAGAAGTCTTTTTGACTTTGGATTTTCACGATATGTCTCGCTCATTATTTTTTGAAACGTGAAAGTTCTCAGTCCTTCAAAGAGTTCAGTACCCGGTCGACCATGACGCCAGCTTGACCGAGGTTATTCATCGGATCGCAGAAGCCTTCCAGTTGTTCGCGGGTGACGTGTTTGTTGATCTCGGGGTGCTCCGCCAACAGCTCGATCAGATGGCGCTTTTGCTTGAGTGCTTCGCGGCAGATGTCATAGACCAGGTCGTGCGCGTACTCACGGCCGATGTAGGGGCCCATGCCCATCATCACGGCTTCGGACATCACCAAACCATGGGTCATGTCGATGTTGCTGCGCATCTGGGCGGCGTCCACTTCCAGGCCGGCCAGGATGAACTTGGTTTGCTTGAGTGCGCCGGACATCAGGCAGAAGATCTCGGGCATGGCCACCCATTCAATTTCCCAAGGGCCGGTGGAGCGCTCGTGGTCGGCCACCATGGCGTCCATCAGGGATGCGGCCAACTGGCGCACCACCGAAATGTTGGCGTGGATGTAGAGGCAGGAAATCGGGTTGCGCTTTTGCGGCATGGTGGATGACGAGCCACGGCCGGGGGCATAGGGTTCGAACACTTCGGCCACTTCGGTTTGCATGAGCAGCTTTACGTCCATGGCGATCTTGCCCAGCGAGCCACCCACGATGCCGAGGAAGGCGCCCACTTCTGCAAAGTTGTCACGCACGGTGTGCCAGGAGATCAGCGGTTGGCCCAGGCCCAGTTCTTTCATCAATCCGGCCTGGGTTTCCATGGCGCCGGTTTCCAGCGAGGACAAGGTGCCCGATGCGCCGCCGAACTCACCGATCAACACGCGGGGCTTGAGTTGTTCCAAGCGCTCGCGGTGACGCTCAATGCCCGCGAGGATGCTCGCCATTTTGTAGCCGAAGGTGATGGGGGTGGCTTGCTGCAGGTTGCTGCGGCCGATGATGGGGGTGTCGCGGTGCGCTTTGGCCAACTTGGCGAGAGAAGCGGAGATGTCTTTCAAGTCAGCTTCGACCAAGGCCAAAGCTTCACGGATCTGGAGTACCGCCGCTGTGTCTGTAATGTCCTGGGTGGTAGCGCCCCAGTGGCAGTATTCGCCCAGCTTGTCGCGGCAGTTGGCGTTGATCTGGTTGACCACCGCAATGATGGGGTAGCCGATCTGCTCGGTTTTAGCTTTGAGTTTGACCCAGTCAATCTGGCTGGGTTCGCAGTTCTTCACGATTTCGTCAGCCGCTTCTTTGGGGATGATGCCCAACTCGCCTTGCACTTTGGCCAGGGCGCGTTCGATGTCGAGGTACTTCGCAGTGCGGTTTTCGTCCGACCAGACTTGGCGCATCGCAGCGTCACTGAACATGTCGGTGAAGATCTTGGAGTCGATGATGGTGGAAGACATTTTTTTCCTTCTATGGAGACGTAATGAATAGGGATGCGACTCAGGTGGCCGCTTGTGAAAAGTGATGGAGGTCCAGGAGGCGCAAGGCCCGCAGGTAGACGGGTTTGTCCACCATCTTTCCCTGCACCTGGAGCGCTCCGGTAGGGGCCTGGCCTGCATGGGCAGCATCCCAGGCAGTGACAACTTCCTGTGCCCACTGGACTTCTGCAGGGAGAGGCGCCAGCGCGCGACGTACACCTGCCAATTGGGTGGGGTGGATACACATCTTGGCGCCGAACCCGATGCGCAAGGCGTCCTGCATATCGGCCTGGGTGTGCTCAGCCAGAACCGAGGGCGTAACGCCCGCCACCGGTGCAGCGAGCCCTGCGGCCCGCGAAGCCAATACCAGCTGAGAGGCTGCCAGCGTGAGCGTGGGGCTGTCGGCGGGGATGTTCAGGTCCACCATCAGATCCAGCGCGCCCAAAGCGAGTCGCGTGACCTTAGGGTGGCTAGCTATGGATTGGCTAGCTGCGATGCCGGCGGCGGTTTCCACCAAGGCTAGCAACTCTGTTTCCGGTTGCATGGCGTCACGAACCATTTGCAGGTCCTCAGCGCGCTCCGCTTTGGCCAGCATGACTCCGCAGGCAGGCAAGGTGCGCAGAAGGGCCAGGTCGTCGGCAAAGAATTTGCTGCGGGCGTCGTTGATGCGCACCATCAAGCGTTGAGGCTTGTGATTGGGGGCGATGGCGTGCATCCAGTCGTGAATGGCCATGCGTGCACCGGCTTTGTCGGCGGGTGCAACCGCATCTTCCAGATCGAGGATGACACGCTCAGAGTCGCTGGCCGCCGCTTTGGTGAAGCGCTCGGGCCGGTTACCCGGAACAAAAAGGTAGGTGTAAGGGGCTGCCATGCTCATGCAGCAGTCAGACTGCGCCTTCCGCGCGCAGAGCCTCAATCCGGGCTGAGTCGTAGCCCTGCTGGGCGAGGATGGCATCAGTGTGCTGACCCAGTGCCGGCACCGGGTCCATGCGGGCAGCGCTGTGTTGCCAACTGCCGGGTGGTATGAGGGCCGGCACAGTGCCTTTGGCGGTTTCTACGGTGGTCCAGCGCTGGCGTGCCTTGAGCTGGGGGTGCTCCCATACCTCTGCCATGGTGTTGACCTGGGCATTCGCGATGCCGGCTTCTTCCAATCGCTGCGCCACATCAGCGGCGGTGAGGCTGGAGAAGGCTTGCAGTATCAGGGCAGACAACTCTGCGCGCTTGGCACTGCGCTTGGCGTTGCTGGAGAAGCGTTCTTCGCTGGCCAGTTGGGGTTGCAGCAAAACCTTGTCACAGAAGATCTTCCACTCCCGTTCGTTTTGCAGGCCCAGCATGACGGTTTTGCCATCTCCGGCGGCAAAAGGGCCATAGGGGTAAATGGTGGCGTGGCTGGCACCGGTGCGCGCCGGGGGAGTCGCACCTTCGAACGCGTAGTACAGCGGGTAGTTCATCCACTCGCCCAGAGCCTCGAGCATGGAAATGTCGATGCGCTGCCCCTGGCCGGTTTGCTGGCGGTGCATCAGCGCGGCCAAGATGTTGGTGTAGGCATACATGCCGGCGGCAATATCGGCAATCGACGGGCCGGCTTTGGAAGGCGTGTCCGGCGTGCCGGTGACGGAGACGAAACCGGCTTCGCTCTGGATCAACAGGTCGTAGGCTTTTTTGTCGCGGTAGGGGCCATCGCTGCCGTAGCCCGAGATGTCACAAACGATGATGCCGGGCTTGACCTTGGAAAGCGCTTCATAGGACAAGCCCAGACGCGCTGCGGCGCCCGGTGCGAGGTTTTGCACCACGACGTCAGCTTCCTCGATGATCAGGCGCATCAGGATTTTTTGCGCTTCCTCGTGTTTGACGTCCAGGGTCAGGCTCTCTTTGGAGCGGTTGGTCCAGACAAAGTGCGAGGCCAGACCACGCACACGTTCGTCGTAGCCCCGGGCAAAGTCCCCGGTGCCCGGGCGTTCAATCTTGATGACACGGGCACCCATGTCGGCCAGCTGGCGGGTGGCAAATGGAGCCGCAATGGCGTGTTCCAGCGTGACAACGGTAATGCCTTGGAGTGGTTGCATAGCGATGAAGAAGGTCAGGTGTCAGACGAGCGTGGCGGTGGCATCCATGGTCAGAAACCCTTCGTGGTCTCTGCCCCAGAGGCGCACCGTTTTTCCGTCGGCAGACGGCTCTCCGTGCACGGAGAAGGGGTGAATGTCAAACGTGGGCCGTACGGCCTTGAATTCGAAATGGTTGACCACCGCATCGGGCTTGTTGCTGCGCAACAGGTCCATCAGCAAGGTGGCGATCAGCGGGCCGTGAACGATGAGGCCGGGGTAGCCTTCTACTTCAGTCACGTACTTCCGGTCGTAGTGGATACGGTGGCCGTTGAACGTCAGCGCGGAGTAGCGGAACAACAGCACGTCGTCCGGCACGATGCGGCGCTCCCACGCAGAGCTTGCCGGGGTAGGCGTGGGTGCGGGCACCACGTCATCGGGCTTGGGGGCATCGCGGTACACGATGTTGTGGTGCTCGGTGAGGGCCGGTTGGCCTTCCCCGTTACGGCTGATTTCGTGGCGCACCTTCACAAAGATCAGGTTGCCGGTGCGTCCGGATTTTTCTTTTACGTCCACGATGGTGGACGTACGTCGCAGCGAGTCACCAAGAAGCAAGGGTTGGTGAAATGTGAAATCGCTGCCAGCCCACATACGGCGTGGTAAAGGAACAGGTGGCAAGAAGCTTCCACGCTTGGCATGGCCGTCCGCACCGATTTCCGATTGGGCAACCATCGGCAGGAAATACAGCCAGTGCCACAGGTACGGCAGAGGCGTCCCTTTAGGGGGGCGTTGTCCTGCCAAGGGTGCAGGCCAGTCCAGGGTGGCTGACAACGCTGCGTAGGGCGTCGCAGTCGCGATGTCGTCCACGGTCTCGCTGCGGCCGATCCAGTCTTGCAAATTCATGCTGTGTGCTCCTGGCTCACTCGACTTGGATCTTGGCAGCCGTCACAACCGATTTCCAATGGGCCGCTTCTTTTTTGACGAATGCTTTGAGCTGGTCTGGGGTGCCTGTCTCGACTTCTGCGCCCTGGTCCTCAATCTTTTTCTCGGTCGCCTTGTCGTTCAGGATGGCATTCATTTCCTTGTTCAGCTTGTCGATGACGGCCTTGGGCGTTTTGGCAGGTGCAAACATCGCATACCACTGCGACATGTTCACGTTGGCAATGCCCTGTTCGGCCAGCGTTGGCAACTCCGGCATCACGATCGAACGCTTCTCGCCGGCAATGCCCAAGGCGCGCAGCTTGCCGCCCTTGACCTGGGGGTAGGCGGTAAACATGCTGGGGAACATGAGCTGGGTGCTGCCTGCAATGGTGTCCACCACAGCGGGGGCCGAACCCTTGTAAGGGATGCCCTGCATTTCCAGAGATGCAGACATCTTGAACAACTCGCCCGCAATGTGAGGCGCTGTGCCGTTTCCTGCACTGGCGTAGTTGAAGGTGTTGGGTTTCGCTTTAATCAGCTGGACCAATTCCTTCGCATTCTTGGCTGGCACATTGTTGTTGACCACCAGCACAGTCGGGGATGCGGCAATCATGCCAATGGGTTCGAAGTCATTGACCGGGTCGTACTTCAGCTTCTGCAGGGCCGGGTTGATGCCATGGGTGGCGATGTAGCCCAACATGATGGTGTAGCCGTCGGGTGCGGCTTTCGCGACGTGATCGGACGCAATGGCTCCTCCGGCGCCTGCCTTGTTTTCAACTACCACCGGCTGACCAAGTCTGGCACTGAGGCCCTGGCCGATGATGCGGGCGATGGCGTCATTGGCTCCCCCCGCAGCCGTGGGGACCACGATGGTGATGGTTTTTTCAGGCCACGCCTGGGCGATTGCCTTTGTAAGCGGTGTAAACAGTGCACCTAGGGCAACCGTGGCGGTGAGCAAATTTTTCATGGGCATAGCCTTGTCTCCAGATCGTTATGGAGCGGATGTTGCGCTTGGCCCGTCATTTTGTGAATTGCAACTTTTGCTAGTATTAGTGCATGGCACGCATCAATTTCGACTTGCAGCAATTACAGGCCTTTGTAGCAGTGGCGGAGCGAGGTAGCTTCCGCGCTGCGGCGGACGAGATCCACCTGTCGTCTCCGGCGTTGAGCCGGCGCATCGAGAGGCTGGAATCTATCTTGGGGGCCAAACTGTTTAACCGGACTACCCGCGATGTGAAGTTGACGCCGCTGGGACGCACTTTCCTAGAGCGCGCCCGTGCGGCATTGGACGACCTCGAAGCGGCCATGCTGGGCATTTCTGACATTGCAGGAAGCCGGATAGGACGGGTGACCGTGGCTTGCGTGCCTTCGGCGGCGCTGCACTTTTTGCCCGCGGTGGTCAGCTCCTTCAGCGACAAGTTTCCGAAGATCCGCATCCGCTTGATGGATGAGGCAGCCGGCCAGGTCGTTGCCAGTGTGCTGGCTGGCGAGTGCGACTTCGGCATCGGCTTCATGGGCAACCAGGTGCCCGGGGTGGACTTTCTGCCGATCTACGATGACGAGTTTGTGCTGGCCATGCCCCGCGGGCATGCCATGGCCAAGCGCCGTTCAGTTGCTTGGGCCGATTTGTCGGATGAAAAGTTGATTGCAGTCGCGCGCAGCAGTGGCAACCGCCAGTTGCTCGATGACGCTTTGGCCCGGGCCGGTTGTAACCCCTCTTATCGCTTTGAGGTCAGCCACATTGCCACCTTGCTGGGCATGGTGGAGGCGGGTTTGGGTATGGCAGCCGTGCCTCGCCTAGCACTACCTGCAAATCACCACACATTGGTGGGCGTAACTTTGCTGCAGCCCGCGGTCTCGCGGCAGCTGGGGCTCACTACTTTGCGCGGTGCCACCCTGAGCGCACCGTCGCAGGTGTTTTACGAACACCTGCGCGCAGCACTCCAAGCCAAGAAAAAAGCCTAAGGCGTGAGCGTGGTCGGCACCGCATCTTCCAGCATGCCGGGGTAGTCCCGGCTGAAGTGCAGGCCGCGGCTCTCGTGGCGGGCCTGGGCACTGCGCACGATGAGGTCAGCCACCTGCACCAGGTTGCGTAGCTCCAGCAGATCGCGCGTGACGTGGAAGTGTGCGTAGAACTCCTGAATCTCACCTTGCAGCAGCGCAATGCGGTGGGCGGCGCGGTCCAGCCGTTTGTTGGTACGCACAATGCCCACGTAGTCCCACATAAAGCGGCGCAGTTCGTCCCAGTTGTGCGAGATCACCACACTCTCGTCCGAATCGGTCACGCGGCTGTCGTCCCAGGCGGGCAGGGTCAGGGTGGCAGTGCCTCCACTTTGGGTAAGTTCATCTGCTATCAAATGTGTAGCTGCTCGCGCAAACACCATGCACTCCACCAGAGAATTCGATGCCAAACGGTTGGCGCCATGCAGGCCGGTGCAAGCGGTCTCGCCCACGGCGTACAAGCCCGCCACTTCGGTGCGGGCCGAGAGGTCGGTGCGCACGCCACCGCAGGTGTAGTGCGCCGCTGGCACCACCGGGATGGGCTGCTTGGACATGTCGATGCCCAGCTCCAGGCAACGCGCGTAGATGTTGGGGAAGTGCTCCTGGATGAAGGCCAGCGGCTGGTGCGAGATGTCGAGGTAGACGCAATCAAAGCCGCCTTTTTTCATTTCAAAATCGATGGCGCGCGCCACCACATCGCGCGGCGCCAGCTCGGCACGCGGATCGTGCGCGGGCATGAAGCGGGTGCCGTCGGGCAGCAGCAGGCGGCCACCTTCGCCACGCACGGCTTCACTGATGAGAAAACTCTTGGCGTGCGGGTGGTACAGGCAGGTGGGGTGGAACTGGATGAACTCCATGTTTTGCACCGCGCAGCCCGCGCGCCAAGCCGCGGCAATGCCGTCGCCCGTCGCCGTGTCGGGGTTGGTGGTGTAGAGGTACACCTTGCCAGCGCCGCCGGTGGCCAAAATGGTGTGGGGCGCCTGGAAAGTCAGCACCTCGTCGGTGTCGTCGTCCAGCGCGTACAAGCCCACGCAGCGGTTGGGCCCAGCTTGGCCCAGCTTGGCGGTGGTGATCAAGTCCACCAGCGTGTGGTGTTCAAACAGGGTGATGTTGGGGCTGGCCTTGACCTTTTCGATCAGCGTTTGCTGCACGGCCGCACCCGTGGCGTCCGTCACATGCACGATGCGCCGCGCGCTGTGGCCGCCTTCGCGGGTGAGGTGCAGGTGGCCGTCTTCTTGCGAAAACGGCACGCCCAGCTTCTGCAACCAGGCAATGGCCTGCGGCGCCTGCTCCACCACAAACTGGGTGGCCGCCAGGTCGCACAGGCCGGCACCGGCCACCAGCGTGTCGTCCACGTGGGCGGCAAAGCTGTCATCCTTGTCCCACACCGCGGCAATGCCGCCTTGCGCCCAGCCACTGCTGCCTTCGCGCACAGCGCGTTTGGTGAGGATGGCTACCTTGTGGGTGGAGGCCAGCAAGAGCGCTGCGCTGAGCCCGGCCAGGCCGCTGCCCACGATGAGCACGTCAAAGGACAGGGAGGTGGAAGTAGAAGCGGACATGCAAAAAGAAGGTTGGTTGGGGAGGGCGCACTAGCCTTGGGCGTCGTGCACCGCCAGCTCCAGGGCCTGGGCCAGCGTGGCGCTGAGGTTTTCGGGGCCCAGGGCCTCGATCACACCACAGCGCAGCAAAATATCCTGTGGCTGGAAGGCCAGCCCACAGGCGATAAAACGCACGCCCCGCTTATGGCAGGTGCGCACCAGGTCGGCCACCGTATCGGCACCCGACGAGTCGATGTAGAGCACGTTCTTGAAGTCCAGCACCAGCACGCGCTGGGGTAGCCGGTCTTCCAGCGTTTCGATGAGTTTGACCGCGCCAAAAAAGATGGCGCCGTGCAGCCGGTGGGCCGCCACACGCGCCTCCAGCCCGGCCAGCGGCGGGTAGTCTTGCGTGCTGACCTGTTCGCAGCGCGAGAGGCTGGAGATGCGGTAAATGAAGGTCATGCAGGCGGCCACCAGGCCCACTTCCACCGCCACCGTCAGGTCAAACACCACGGTGAGAAAAAACACCGCCAACAGCGTGGCGCGGTAGGGCAGGCGGTATTGGCGCAAGTGCACAAACTCGCGCCACTCGCCCATGTTCCAGGCCACAAACATCAGGATGGCGGCCATGGCCGCCAGCGGAATGTTGTGCGCCAGCGGTGCGGCCACCAGCACGACCAGCAAGAGTGTGGCTGCATGCACCATGCCGGCCACCGGGCTGGTGGCGCCGCTTTTGGCGTTGGTTACCGTGCGGGCAATGGTGCCGGTGGCGGGCATGCCACCAAAAAACGGCGTCACAAAGTTGGCAATGCCCTGGGCCATCAGCTCCTGGTTGGGATTGTGGCGGTCGTCGATGATGCTGTCGGCAATACGTGCGCACAGCAATGATTCAATCGCGCCCAACAGCGCCAGCGTGAAGGCCGGCAGCAACAAAAAGCGCGCGGTTTCCCACGAAAATTCGGGCCAGTCCAGCGTGGGCAGGCTGCTGGGCACGCCGCCAAACCGGGTGCCAATGGTTTCCACCGGAATGCCGAAAAACGTGACCAGCAGCGTGGCCAGTACCAGCGCCACGATGGAGCCCGGCACCAGTGTCCACTTGCGCGCCCAGGGCCGTGTGAGGGCTAGGCGCGGCACGCCCCATTGCCAACCCACGATCAGGCCCAGGCAGGCCAGTGCCAGCAGGGTGGCATAGCCGTTGAGGGTGTGCAGCGATTGGAAAACGGTTTGCACAATGCCAAAGAAGTTACCCGGCATGTGGGGCACCTGCAGGCCCAGAAACTCTTTGACCTGCGACACCGCAATCAGCACCGCAATGCCGTTGGTAAAACCGATCACCACCGCGATGGGAATGAAGCGAACCAGCGTGCCCAGCTTGAACAGGCCAAATGCAAACAGCATGACGCCCGACATGGCCGTGGCAATGATCAGGTTGGCCAGGCCATAACGCTCCACAATGCCATACACGATGACGATGAAGGCGCCGGCCGGGCCGCCAATCTGCACACGGCTGCCACCCAGGGCCGATATGAGAAAGCCCGCAATGATGGCGGTGAACAGCCCCGCCTCAGGCTTGAGCCCACTGGCAATGGCAAAGGCCATGGCCAGGGGCAGCGCGACCACGCCCACTGTGAGCCCGGCTCCCACATCGCCCCAAAACTGCTGGCGGGAATAGCCCTGTAAAGCCTGCAAGAGCTTGGGGCGGAATTCCAATGGAGCTTGCATGCGGCGCGGGGGCTGGAGCGTAAAGGGGGGGCCTTAGTGGATGCGCATGCCGGGCTGGGCGCCGGGCCAGGGGTTGAGGATGTAGATGCCGGGGTTGGCGCCTTCATCGGCATGGCTGGCCGCCATGACCATGCCTTCGGACATCCCGAACTTCATCTTGCGCGGCGCCAGATTGGCCACCAGCACGGTGAGCTGGCCCACCAGCTCTTCGGGCTTGTACATGCTGGCGATGCCGCTGAACACATTGCGCGTAGTGGGCTGGCCTTCGGCATTTTTCTCGCCCACGTCGAGCGTGAGGCGCAGCAGCTTGGTGGAGCCTTCCACGGCTTCGCAGTTCACGATCTTTGCAATGCGCAGGTCGATCTTGGCGAAGTCGTCGATGCTGATGGTGGGCGCCAAGGCCTCGCCACCGGGGGCGTTGGGGTCTGCGGGGATAGCAGCAGGCGCGGACTTTGCTACCTTTTTAGGAGCTGCTTGCGCAGGTTCTGCGGGGGCTAGAGGTTCTTTAGGCTCAAAAAGTGCGTCGAGTTGCTCGGGGGTGACACGTTGCATCAGGTGCTGGTAGGGCTGGATGGCTTGCACATCGCCGGCCACGGCCCAGGTGTCCATGGGGCGGCCCACAAAGCTTTGCACCGCTTGCGCCAAGCCTGGCAGCACAGGGGCCAGATAGCGGCTCAATGCGTCAAATGCGTTGATCAGAACTGAGCACACCTGGTGCAGGGCTTCGTTGTTTGCGACATCTTTGGCCAGATCCCAGGGCTTGTTCTGGTCGACATACGCGTTGACTTTGTCGGCCAGCAGCATGACTTCGCGGGTGGCCTTGCTGTACTCGCGGGCTTCAAAGTTGGCTGCCAAAGCGCCGGAAGCACCCCGGATTTCTGCCAGCAGCGCGCTGCCTTGGGTGCCAAAGTCGCTGGTCAGCTTGCCGTCAAAGCGCTTGGTCAAAAAGCCTGCCGCACGGGACGCAATGTTCACGAACTTGCCAATCAAATCGCTGTTCACCCGCAGCATGAAGTCATCGGCGTTGAAGTCAATATCCTCATTGCGGTTGGACAACTTGGCCGCAAGGTAGTAGCGCAGCCACTCGGCGTTCATGCCCAGGCTCAGGTACTTGAGCGGGTCCAGACCGGTGCCGCGGCTCTTGCTCATCTTCTCGCCGTTGTTCACGGTCAGGAAGCCGTGCACAAACACGTTGTTCGGCGTCTTGCGGCCGCTGAACTTCAGCATGGCGGGCCAGAACAGCGTGTGGAAGGTGACGATGTCTTTACCGATGAAGTGGTACTGCTCGGTGTCGGCAGCGGCCATGTACTCGTCAAAGCTGCGCGTGTCACCGTGCTTGGTTTTGGGGCCGCCCTTGTCGAACCAGTTTTTCAGGGAGGCCAGGTAGCCCACGGGGGCGTCCAGCCACACGTAGAAGTACTTGCCCGGCGCATCGGGAATCTCGATGCCGAAGTAGGGCGCATCGCGGCTGATGTCCCAGTCGCCCAGGCCTTCGCTGGTGGTGCCATCAGGGTTGGTGCGCACACTGAACCATTCCTTGATCTTGTTGGCCACTTCGGGCTGCAGTCGCGGCTTGCCAGTTTCATCAGGGCCTTGTGTCCAGTTCTCCAGAAACTCCACGCAGCGCGGGTCAGAGAGCTTGAAGAAGAAGTGCTCGGAATTTTTGAGTTCGGGCTTGGCGCCGGAGAGGGCCGAGAACGGGTTGATCAGGTCGGTGGGCGCGTAGACCGAGCCGCACACCTCGCAGTTGTCGCCGTACTGGTCTTTGGCGTGGCACTTGGGGCACTCGCCTTTGATGTAGCGGTCGGGCAGGAACATGTTCTTCGCGGGGTCGAAGAACTGCTCAATCGTGCGCACTTCGATCAGCGAGCCGTCGGCACGGTCACGCAGGTCACGGTAGATCTGGCGGGCCAACTCGGTGTTTTCGGGCGAGTGGGTGCTGTGCCAGTTGTCAAAGCTGATGTGAAAACCGTCCAGGTACTGTTTGCGGCCTGCGGCGATGTTGGCGACAAACTGCTCGGGCGTGACACCGGCCTTCTCGGCCGCAATCATGATGGGCGCGCCGTGCGTGTCGTCCGCGCCCACAAAGTTCACCGCATTGCCCTGCATGCGCTGGAACCGCACCCAGATGTCTGCCTGGATGTATTCCATGATGTGGCCGATGTGGAAGTTGCCGTTGGCGTAGGGCAGGGCGGTGGTGACGAAGAGTTGGCGGGGCATGGGGAAATCGACTTTCACGGAGGAACTGGGGATTTTAGTCGGCCCCCGTTTGTAGGGGATCAGGTGGGCTGGACGTTTTGCTACGTGTCCCCCGGCCTTCGGCCTCCTCCTTTACCTACGCAAAACGCCCAGCCCACCTGATCCTGCGTGGTGCGTCTTGATTCGCCAGCAAGAAACTCCTCTCTTCGCAGCAGCAGGTTTGGGGTGCGTGCCGCAGCGAGGTAAAGGAGGAGCCCGCTGGAGCGGGCGGGGGACACGAGCGGAGGTACGTACCCCAAGCCTGCTGCGGGCTCAGCCAAAGACGGATGAGCGAAGGGACGTTCAGTCCTTAAACACCGGCGCCCGCTTCTGCATGTTCGCCGTCATCGCCTCGGTCAAATCCTGGCTCATCAGCATGGCGGAGTTCCAGGTGGCGATGTAGTTCAGGCTGTCTGCCACGCTGTGGTCGCGGGCGTAGGTGATCATTTCCTTGGTGCCGCGGATGGACAGGGGTGACTTGGCAGCGATGGTGGCCGCAATCTCTTGCACCCCGGCGTACAGCGCCTCGCGGCTCTCGAACACGCGGTTCACCAGGCCGATTCTCTGCGCCTCTTCGGCTTCCAGCTTGCGGCCGGTGTAGGCCAGCTCGCGCGTGATGCCGTCGCCCACCAGCTTAGGCAGGCGCTGCAGGGTGCCCACGTCGGCGGTCATGCCAATGTCGATTTCCTTGATGCTGAAGTAGGCGTCGGCACTGGCGTAGCGCATGTCGGCACAGGTGATGAGGTCGATACCACCGCCGATGCAGCCGCCGTGGATGGCGGCCAGCACAGGCTTGCGGCAGCGTTCCAGGCTGGTCAGCGTGTCCTGCATGTCCAGGATCACGCGGCGCATGGCCTCGCGGGAGCGGCCGTCGCAGTCGTTGGCAATCTGCGCGTTCATGCCCATCATCATCTGCAGGTCGATGCCCGCGCAAAACAGCTTGCCTTCGCCCTGCAACACGGCTACACGTGCCTCGGGTGTGCGGTCCACCCATTCAAAGGCCTGGCGGATTTCTTGCCACATGGTGGCGTTCATGGCGTTGGCCTTGTCGGGCCGGTTCAGGCGCACGGTGGCGATGTGCGCTTCCAGCGTGACGCTGAGGGTTTCAAATTGCATGTGTGTCTCCTGTTTATAAGTGTTTTAGGCCGCTAGCCCAGGTGGAATATGCGCAAGAAGCTATAAAAAATATAGCGTCTAAGGCGTGCGCAGTCAGACCTTGGCGGGCTTCATCATGGCCAAGTAGGGCGCCAGGCGCTTGCCCATTTCATCCCCCAGGGCCTGCAGGCCGCTCATGGGGCGCACCATCACCTCAAAGTCCACGATCTTGCCCTCGGCATCGAACTGCACCATGTCGATGCCCTTGAGGTCCTTGCCATTCACCTGCGCGCTGAACTCCAGCACCAGGCTCAGCCCGTCCGCGCTGGCCAGCTCTCGGTGGTATTTGAAATTCTCAAACACCTGAATCACATTGCCCAAGATGAGCTGCACCGCCTGTGCGCTGGGGTAGGGCGTGTGCGCCATGGGCGAGCGGAACACGGCCTTGGGGTGCAGGATGCTGGCCAGCTCGCCCAGGTTCTTCTCCTCGATCATCTGGTGCCACAGCTTCAGGCTGGCTGCCACGGGTGCGGGCAGGGTTTGGTTCAGCGTGGGTGCTACGCCTGCTTCGGGCGCTTCGGCTTTCTCGGCGCCAAAGGCCAGGGCCAGCTCCGTGCCTTGCTTGATGGCGCGCTTGGCGTCCAGCTCGGCAGCCACATCGGCGCCGCCAATCAGGTGCACGGTCACGCCTGCGGCGTGCAGCGCAGCCTGCAGTTCACGCTGCGGGTCTTGCCCCGCGCAGATGACCACGTTGTCGACCGGCAGCACCATGTCCTTGTCGCCCACGGTGATGTGCAGGCCGGCGTCGTCCACCTTGCGGTAGGTCACGCCATTGACCATCTCCACCTGGCGGTTCTTCAGCGATGTGCGGTGGATCCAGCCCGTGGTCTTGCCCAGGCCGTCGCCCACCTTGCTGGTCTTGCGCTGCAGCAGGTAGACCTTGCGCGGCGTCTTCTCGATGTGCGCGGGCTTCAGGCCACCGGCGTGGGCAAACGCGGTGTCCACGCCCCATTCGGCAAAGAACTTGGCCTGGTCCAGGCTGGGGCTGGTGCCTTCGTGCAGCAGGTATTCGGCCGTGTCAAAACCAATGCCGCCCGCGCCAATCAGCGCCACGGTCTGGCCCACGGGCTTTTTGTCGCGCAACACATCCAGATAGCCCAGCACCTTGGGGTGGTTGATGCCTTCAATCTCGGGCTTGCGCGGGCTCACGCCTGTGGCCAACACCACCTGCTTGAAGCCAGCGGCGGTCAGGTCTTGCGCGCTCACGCGCTTGCCCAGTTGCAGCGTCACGCCGGTGGCTTTAATCTGCGTGCCGAAGTAGCGCAGCGTCTCGTAAAACTCTTCCTTGCCCGGCACTTGCTTGGCCACGTTGAACTGGCCGCCAATCTCGCTGGCCGCGTCAAACAGCGTCACGTCATAGCCGCGCTTGGCCGCCTCGGTAGAGAAGGCCAGCCCGGCCGGGCCTGCGCCCACCACGGCAATGCGGTCTTTGCGCGGCGCGGGTGTGGCCACCATCAGCGTCTCGTGGCAGGCGCGCGGGTTCACCAGGCAGCTGGTGATCTTGCCGCCAAAGGTGTGGTCCAGGCAGGCCTGGTTGCAGCCAATGCAGGTGTTGATGGTGTCGGCCTTGCCGGCCGCAGCCTTGGCCACAAAGTCGGCGTCCGCCAAAAAGGGCCGGGCCATGCTCACCATGTCGGCCATGCCGTCCGCCAAAATCTGCTCGGCCACCTCGGGCGTGTTGATGCGGTTGGTGGCCACCAGCGGAATCTTCACCTTGCCCTTGAGTTGCTGCGTCACCCAGGCAAATGCCGCACGCGGCACCTTGGTGGCGATGGTGGGAATGCGCGCCTCGTGCCAGCCGATGCCGGTGTTGAGGATGGAGACGCCCGCCGCCTCCAGCGCCTGCGCCAGTTGCACCACTTCTTCTTGGGTAGATCCGCCTTCGACCAAGTCCAGCATAGAGAGGCGGAAGATGATGATGAAGTTAGCGCCGACTCGCGCCCGCGTGCGGCGCACGATCTCCAGCGGAAAGCGGATGCGGTTTTCATAGCTGCCACCCCAGGCGTCGTCGCGGTGGTTGGTTTGACGGGCGATGAACTCGTTGATCAGGTAGCCCTCGGAGCCCATGATCTCCACGCCGTCGTAACCCGCGCTTTGCGCCAAGGCGGCGGCGTTGGCGTAGTCCTCAATGGTCTGCTCCACTTCCTCGGTGGTCAGCGCGTGCGGGCGGAAGGGGCTGATGGGCGCCTTCAGCGCGCTGGGCGCCACCAGCTCGGGGTGGTAGGCGTAGCGGCCAAAGTGCAGGATCTGCATGCAAATCTTGCCGCCCGCGGCGTGCACGGCCTCGGTCACCACCTTGTGCTTGTCGGCCTCCTTTTGGCTGGTCATGGCCGCGCCGCCGGGCATAGGGCGGGCGCGGTCATTGGGGGCGATGCCGCCGGTCACGATCAGGCCCACGCCGCCCTTGGCGCGCTCGGCGTAGAAGGCGGCCATGCGGGTGAAGCCGTCTTTGGCTTCTTCCAGGCCCACGTGCATGGAGCCCATGAGCACGCGGTTTTTGAGGGTGGTAAAGCCCAGGTCCAGCGGGGCGAGCATGTTCGGGTAAGTGGGGGCGGGCGTCGTCA
This sequence comes from Rhodoferax sp. TS-BS-61-7, assembly GCF_002943465.1. Taxonomy (GTDB): domain Bacteria; phylum Pseudomonadota; class Gammaproteobacteria; order Burkholderiales; family Burkholderiaceae_C; genus Allorhodoferax. The sequence goes on along the minus strand of NZ_PTQY01000001.1, from coordinate 1,024,213 downwards.
TGGGTGTCTCCTTTGTTGTTGGGTGGCTGCGGGCTAACTATGCAACCAGTTGCAGCAGTGTAGAAGTCTAGCGAAGTTTATGCAACTGGTTGCATAGTTAGAGGGCTGCCCTTAGACTCGCCCGCATGTCGCTTGCCCACGCTGTGCTCACTTCCCTGATCGAAAAACCGTCCTCCGGCTACGAGCTGGCGCGCCGCTTTGACAAGTCCATCGGCTACTTCTGGCACGCCACCCACCAGCAGATCTACCGCGAACTGGCCCGCATGGAAGACAAAGGCTGGATCGTTTCCGACACCGCCCCCGACGCCGGCGCCACCCGCAAGCGCGAATACAAGGTGCTGCCCGCCGGCCGTGCCGAGCTGGTGCGCTGGACGCAGGAGCCCACGGCCCCTATCGACCTGCGCGACGAATTCACCGTGAAGCTGCGCGCCGATGCGGCGCTGGGTGAGGTGGATTTAAGCGGCGAACTGCACGAACGCATCGCCCACCACACAGAGCGCCTGGCGCACTACCGCGCGATTGAGGCGCGCGACTTTGCGCGGGGTGACGCGATGCCGCGGGCTGCGCGGTTGCAGCACCTGATCTTGAAGAAGGGGATCATGTATGAGGAGGGGAGCATCGCCTGGGCGCGGGAGGCGTTGGGGGTTTTGGAGCTTGGGTGAAAAGAAAATGATAATTCCGTCTTAATTAAATCAACTATGAAATATCTGGCATTCGGTATTTTTTATGGGTTATTTGTATTCTTATGGAATGGCTTTCCTTTTCCTCATTTTGAATATGAAAGCATCCATAGTGAAATAGGAGTTGCCAAGTGTTACGGAGGACCATCCAACAAAGCAAATGGCGGAACATATGTTGTGAATGACAAGAAATATGTTGGTGGTTTTAGTCGTTTGTTTGGTTTTACCTCTACATCTTGTAGCAGCGACTTGATTGGCAACATAGTCGAGATTCGTTGGATTGAATCAACAGATCCTTCTTCGCGTGTTTTGGTGCAAATAAGTGATGTGAAAACTCAAAAAATCTATGGCATTCCAGCCGACGAGAGGCTTGCGCTTTACAAGCATGATGAAAACGATTACGCAGAAGTCTGGATCGTCAAAATATTTGTTGGGGTGATATTTTTTCTAATAATGAGAAAATTCAAATCAAGTAGAAAAAATAAAAAAACTCATTTGTCTGCCGCTAATTAGTTGTGTTCGAAATAGGATCCTCAAAACGACAAAGCCCGACATCTCTCGATGCCGGGCTTTGTCGTTTTTGCAGTGCTGGTTCATATGAACCAGCGCCGCTCAATCTACCGTTCAGGCTGCCAGCTTGGCAATCCCGTTGGCGGCTTCTTGCAGGGCTTCCGCCTTCTTCGCGTCACCCATGGCCACGCCTTCGGCGCGCACAAAGCGCACGTCGGTGATGCCCAGGAAACCGAACACGGTTTGCAGGTAGCTCTCTTGGTGTTCAGCCGCGCGGCCCCAGTCGTTGGTGGAGTACACGCCGCCGCGGGTGGAGGCCACGATCACGGTCTTGCCGCCAGCCAGGCCTTGTGGGCCTGTTTCGGTGTACTTAAAGGTGCGGCCGACTTGGGCGATACGGTCAATCCAGGCCTTGAGCTGGCTGGGGATGCTGAAGTTGTACAGCGGTGCGCCCACCACGATCACGTCGGCCGCCAGGAACTGGGTCACCAGGGCTTCGGAGATGGCGTTTTCACGCTTCTGCACGTCGCTCTGCTCGGCACCGGCCGGGGCGCGGAAGCCCAGGGAGTCAGCAGACAGGTGGCTGGGGGTGTCCACGGCCAGGTCCAGGTAGTCCACGGTGGTGCCGGGGTGGTTGCTCACCCACTGGGCCACGGTGTCCTTGGTCAATTGGCGGGACACGGAGTTGGCGCTCAGGATGCTGGAGTCGATGTGCAAGAGTTTCATGACAGGTCCTTCAAGAGGTGGTTGTTCGATGGGACTAGTTTCATTGAAAGTCGAATGTTTGATAAGTCAGCATATTTGCGTTAGATTGTCCTGAATTTAGAACAATGTAAGGCGTTTATATGCAAGACACCAATGACATGCTGTACTTTGCCGAGGTGGTGGAGCGCGGTGGTTTTGCGGCCGCGGGCCGGCACCTGGGCATCCCCAAATCCAAACTCTCGCGCCGCGTGGCCGAGCTGGAAACCCGCCTGGGCGTGCGCCTGCTGCAACGCACCACGCGCAAGCTCTCGGTCACCGAGGTGGGCGAGGTGTACCTGCGCCACTGCATCGCCATGCGCGATGCGGCCGAGGCGGCAGCCGAGGCGGTGGAGCAGGTGCAGACCGAGCCACGGGGCACCATCCGTGTGGCCTGCCCGGTGACGCTGGCGCAGAGCACGGTGGGGCCCATCATGGCGCTGTTTCTGGCGCGCCATCCGCTGGTGCGGGTGGACATGCGGGTGAGCAACCGTGTGGTGGACCTGGTGGAGGAGGGGGTGGATGTAGCCCTGCGCGTGCGCCCCACGCTGGACGACAGCGGCAGCCTGGTGGTGAAGAAGTTGGGCGAATCCAACACGGTGCTGGTGGCTAGCCCGCTGCAGCTGGAGCGCCAGGGGCAACCCGCCTCCATCGACGACCTGGCGCGCATGGACACGGTTTCCATGTCTGCGGTGGATGGCCGTGCCACGCTGGTGCTGCATGGCCCCGGCGGTGCGGTGCACACCCTGGTGCACCAGCCACGTTATGTGGCCGACGACCTGCTCACGCTCAAATTTGCCGCCCTGCAGGGCACGGGCATGTGTTTTTTGCCCGACTACATGTGCCGCCGCGAAATGGAAGAAGGCCGCCTGGTGCATGTGCTGCCGGGCTGGGCGCCGCCACGCGGCATCTTCCACGCGGTGTATCCGTCTCGCCGCGGCATGGTGCCGGCGGTGCGGCGGTTTCTAGATTTTTTGGACGAACACACCAACAACGAGGGCATGCCCAAGCTGCCGCCGGGATGCCCCTCGATCGATTGATCAGCGCAGGCGCAGTGGGTCCAAGCGTCGCTCAGGCCGGGTGGTGGAGGCCAGGGCGCCGGGCTCGGTGATGGCCTCGGGGTCTACCCAGCCAAAAAACTTGCAGACCTCGGCGCGCTGGCGTTGGGTATCGGCGTAACCCAGGGCCATCAGCTCGCTGGTGTAGCCGCTTTCAAACAGCAGGTAGCTGGCCAGTGCGGCGCCTTTCACATCCGCCTTTTGGGACGACACGCCCACGCCGCCCAGCATGGTGCGCACGGCGTGTGGCAGGTCACCCACGTGGCGCGAGGCCACGGCGTCCAGCCGCTGGCTGGGGGCAATCACCAGCAGATCCACGGGTTTCAGGGCGCTGGCCTTGCGCGCTTCTTCGGGCACCAGCTTGATGGTCTGGTTGACCCGCTGTACCCGCTCCACATCCACTGCCAGCGCATCCAAAAAGATGTTGGACAGCGCGTGGCCGGCAATCTGGGCGATGCTGGGGTAGGTGTTGGTGGTGTGCAGGTGGGCTTCGTTTTTGGGCTCGTGCATACGCCCGGCGCCCACCACCAGAATGCGTTCAGCGCCTAAATGGATAGCGGGTGCCACCGGCGCACTCTGCCGCATAGAGCCGTCGCCAAAGTATTCGTCGCGCCCGTTGATGTGCAGCTGCGTGGCCGGAAACACAAACGGGATGGCGCTGGACGCCAGCAGGTGCGCGTGGGTGATGCGGTCGCGCACCGCAAAACGCTGCGTGCGCACCCAGGGCATGAGGCGCTTGTCGCCCTCAAAAAACGTGACGTGGTCGCCCGTGCTGTAGCTCGATGCGGTAACGGCCAGCGCTTGCAGATGCCCCTCGCGCACCAGGTCAGGGATGCGCTCCAGCGGCACCAGCTTGTGCAGCAGTTCGCCCAGTGGTGTGTTGTCCAGTAGCGAGCGTGGCTTGATGCGCCGCCACTTGGCCAGCAGCCAACCTACCGAGAGCAGCGTGAGCCAAGTCGCACCGGAGCGCAGCATGCTCAGGTGGTCGGCGCGGTAGACCTGCTCGGCGCGGAAGTTGCGCCAGGTGTGGGCAATCATGCGCACTGTGGTGTCAAAGTTGTCGGCACCGCAGGCCAGCGCGGCGGCGTTGATGGCACCGGCGGAGGTGCCTGCAATGATGGGGAAGGGGTTGGGCTGGTCACCCGCGCCACAGGCCAGGCGGATGTCGGCAATGGCTTCGAGCACGCCCACCTGGTAGGCCGCGCGGGCGCCACCACCGGTCAGCAGCAGGCCAGTGGTGGGCGGGGGTGGTGGGGCTTGGTGCATGGGTCCATTATGAAAAGCCGCCCGGGCTTGTAAACAGTTAAATGCGCGGGGTAAACCCTAGCAGTTCGATAGACTCCCAGCATTCAGGAGTTTTCATTCATGTCCGTGACCGCACAAGTTATCCACGACGCCTTGCAAGGCGTCATCGACCCCAACACCCAGCAGACCTTTGCCAGCACCAAGGCCCTCAAGAACCTCACGGTACAGGGCGGCGACGTGCGCCTGGACCTGGAGTTGGCCTACCCGTGCAAGAGCCAGTGGCCCGCGATGGTGGATGCGCTGAGCGCCGCCGCCAAGACGGTGCCCGGTGTCACCAGCGTGCAAATCACGCCCAGCACCAAGGTGATTCCGCATGCCGTGCAGCGTGGTGTGCAGCTGTTGCCGGGTGTGAAGAACATCGTGGCCGTGGCCTCCGGCAAGGGCGGCGTGGGCAAGAGCACCACCGCCGCCAACCTGGCCCTGGCCCTGGCCGCCGAGGGCGCCACCGTGGGCCTGCTGGACGCCGACATCTACGGCCCCAGCCAGCCCATGATGATGGGCATCGAAGGCCGCCCCGAATCCGACGACGGCAAGACCATGGACCCCATGCGCAACCACGGTGTGCAGGTCATGTCCATCGGTTTTTTGGTGGACGGCGACCAGGCCATGATCTGGCGCGGCCCCATGGCCACGCAGGCGCTGGAGCAGCTGCTGCGCCAGACCAACTGGAAAGACCTGGACTACCTCATCGTCGACATGCCACCCGGCACCGGCGACATCCAGCTCACGCTGAGCCAGCGCGTGCCCATGACCGGCGCCGTGGTGGTGACCACGCCGCAGGACATTGCGCTCTTGGATGCCAGGAAGGGCATCAAGATGTTCGAGAAGGTGGGCGTGCCCATCTTGGGCATTGTGGAAAACATGGCGGTGCACGTGTGCACGAACTGCGGCCACGTGGAACACATCTTTGGCGCCGATGGCGGTAAGAAGATGGCCGAGGGCTACGGCATGGACTACCTGGGCGCCTTGCCGCTGGCCTTGCACATCCGTGAACAGGCCGACAGCGGCCGCCCCACCGTGGTGGCCGAGCCCGATGGCGAGGTGGCCAGTATCTACAAGCGCATGGCGCGCCAGGTAGCGGTGAAGATTGCGGCGCAGGCCAAAGACTTTTCCAGCAAGTTCCCCACCATCACGATCAGCAAGAACAGCTGATTTTTAGATGAAATAGGGCTATAAGGCCCATGAATATTGCGCGAGAAGCTACCAAAAACGTAGCGCTTGTGTCGTGTCTTTGCGTGCTTCGCCGTGCGGTGTGCGGGTAGGCGTGCCCAGCGCAATCCAGCCCACCAGGGTTTCGCCAGGCTCGCAAAAGGCCTGTGCGATGTGCGGCGCGCGTGCCTTGTCGCCGCTGAGCATCTTGCCGGCAAAACCCAGCGCATGGGCCGCGTTCAAAAAGTTGGTAACGGCACCACCCACACACATCCACTGCTCGTGCGCGGGCACCAGCGGGTGGCCCAGGTCGATGCGGGCCAGCACCGCTACCGTCACTGGCGCACGCAGGGCGCGCTCGCGTTCCATGGCCACGCCCTCCGTGTCTTTGCCCTTGCGCAGGGCGTGCTCGGCAAACAGATCGGCCAGCCGGTCGCGCGCGTGTTCCCGCACCACCACCAGCCGGAACGGCACCAGCTCGGCATGGTCGGGCGCGCGCAGCGCAGCGGCCACCATGGTCTGCAGCTGGGCGGTATCGGGGGCGGGTTCGGTCAGGTGTTTCACGCCCAGCGAATAGCGGCTGAGCAGGGTGTCGAGTGCGGTAGAGGTGTTCATGGCGGGGCAAGAATAGCAGGCGCGCCCGCATAATCGCGCTCCCCTCAACCACCGGACTTTGCGACATGAACCTTCTGGCTTCCATGAAATATCTGGTGGCGCTGAATGAGCACCGCCACTTTGCGCGCGCTGCCGAGGCCTGTCACATCACCCAGCCCGCGCTCTCCAATGCCTTGCGTGCGCTGGAGGAGGAGTTTGGGGTGGTGATTGTTCACCGGGGGCGCACGTTTGCAGGGCTGACCCAGGAGGGCGAGCAGGTGCTGTCGGCTGCGCAGCGCATGCTGCATGAGCAGTTGGTGTTGCAGCAAACACTCAAGAGCACGGTGGACCGCCCGGCCGGTGGCTTGACCATCGGGGCGGTGCCCACGGCCATGCCGATTGCAGCGCGTTTTGCCGCCATGCTGCAGGCACGCCACCCGGGCATCATGCCGGTGGTGCTGTCCCTTAGTTCGTCGGAGCTGGAGAACCGGCTGGACAACCTCTCGATCGATTTGGGCCTGGGTTACACCGAGCGCATGGGCTTGCGTGGCGGCAAGCTCAAGGCCCTGCCGCAGTATGTGGAACATTACTTTTTGTTACGTCGTGCTGCCGTGCCACATGCGGTTGAATTGCAGGTGGGGGCGCCACTCACTTGGCAGGCCGCCGCTGGGCACGCTCTGTGCTTACTCACGCCCGACATGCACAACCGCACCATCGTTAACGCCGCCTTTGCCAGTGTGGGCTGCCAGGTGCAGGCCAGCATTGAAACCAACTCCATCTTGACCATGGCCTTGAGCGTGGTGGACGGGCAGGTGTGCAGTGTGATGCCGGGGGCATTGGTGGCGGCAGTGCGTGGCTACCGTGAGCTGGAGGCACTGCCGTTGGAGAGCCCGCAGGTGCTCACGCCCATCGGTTTTATGAGCCATGCGCAGGTGCGGCCTTCCAGGGCGATGGAGGCCGCCCAGGCGCTGGCGCACGATGCCGCATGGTTGCGCCATGCGGCGACATATAGCGGGCTTTTGTTACCGTTTTAATTGATTTTGGTCAAGAAAACTGGTGTACAAACGCCGGCTAGCGACCCTGGTTTTTAAAGGTTATTTCGTAGTCTGCGGGGGAGGTCCTGCAGTTTTGGATTGGACATCGATGTTTCCTTTTACCGGTCCCGCACGGCGGGTCAATGCGGCGGCCCGCAAGTTCGCTGCCAGCCTGCCAGGCGTTTTTTCTCTGGATGGCAAGCAGCGTGTTCTGGTGCAAGACCGCCAGGTCGCTGTGCTGCGCAATGGCCAGCACACCCTCAATCTCGACTTCGCACTGCCCGATGGTTTTAGCCAGGCCACTGGTTTGGTGGCCACGGTGTTTGTGCGCGATGGCGATGACTTCATCCGCATCACCACCTCGGTGCGCAAGCAGGACGGTCAGCGTGCGATCGGCACGCCTTTGGACCGGTCGCAGCCGGCCTATAACGATTTGTTACAAGGTCGTGCACATCTGGGGTACGCCACCATTTTTGGCAAGCAGTACCTGACGCGTTACGAGCCGGTGCACGATGCCTCGGGCCGTGTGATCGGAATTTTGTTTGTGGGGCTGGACATCACCGCCTCGCCCGGCATGGGGTTGTCGGCCGCTATGGCATGGCGTGTCTCCGCGGTGTATGCGGTGGTGCAAGCCATATTTCTGGGCTTGGGCGGACAGCTGGACCAACCCATGGAATGGGGGATGGTCGCCGTGATGCTGGTGCTGTTGTGGATCAGCACCTATGGGCTCATGAACCACTTTGTGGCCCGGCCTCTCAGTGCGGGCAGGGCGGCTTCGCAGCGCATGGCCTCTGGCGATCTGACCCAGCAGGTGCATGTCAACTCCAGCGACGACATTGGCCAGGTGCTGTTGGCCATCAACAGCATCAATGTGGGGCTGACGGTGTTGATCGACAAGGTGCGTGGCTCGGCGTCCGTGGTGTCCATGGGCACCAACGAAATTGCCGATGGCAACGTGGACTTGGCCAATCGCACGGAAAAACAGGCCAGCGAAGTGAATGCAGCGGCCTCTGCCGTGCATGAGCTGACCGCCACTGTGGCGCAAACGGCCGATCAGGCGGCCCAGCTCAACAGCCTGGTCGCGTCGGTTTCCGGGGTGGCTAGCAACGGCGGTGCTGTGGTGCAGCAGGTGGTGCACACCATGGGGCAGATTTCGGCCAGCGCCCACAAGATCAACGACATCATTGCGCTCATTGAAGGCATTGCTTTCCAGACCAACATCCTGGCCCTGAACGCTGCGGTGGAAGCCGCCCGTGCTGGCGAGCAGGGGCGCGGTTTTGCGGTGGTGGCATCCGAGGTGCGCAGCCTGGCGCAGCGCTCGGCCAATGCCGCCCATGAGATCAAGGACCTCATCAGTGCGTCGGTCAGCAGCGTGGCCGCTGGCAGCACCCTGGTAGACAAGACGCGCGAGGCCATGGAGCACATCACTGGCTCCATCTCCGAGGTGGTGCGCTACATCGACGGCATTGCCCACGCCAGCCAGGAGCAGCGCGCTGGCATCGAGAGCGTGAACCGCAGCGTCTCCGAGATCGACCAGATGACGCAGCAAAACGCCGCGCTGGTGGAGCAAGCCGCCGCCGCCGCCATGAAGATGCGCGACCAAGCTCACACCCTGGGCGCGGCAGTCAACAGCTTCAAGACCCATTCATAAATGCTGCTGCGCAGCATTTATTTTTTGAATCAATGCATGTGATGAATCAATTGGATTCATCCGGCTTGACCTGTGACACTTCGGCCCGCCACGTTGGATGCTGGTGAGCCAGTGTTTTCATCAATCCCAAAGGAGACTTAATGTCTGGATTACTCGATAAGGAACGGATCATTGCCGGTCCCGGCTTCAACCGATGGCTGGTACCCCCAGCCGCTCTGGCCATTCACTTGTGCATCGGCATGGCCTATGGCTTCTCGGTGTTCTGGTTGCCCCTGTCCAAAGCTTTAGGTATCAAGGACGCCATCAAATGCGCTCCCGATGTCGGTTTTTGGGGGCAGCTGTTCACCACCAGTTGTGATTGGCAAATCTCCACCCTGGGTTGGATGTACACCCTGTTCTTTGTGTTGCTGGGTTCCAGCGCTGCCACATGGGGCGGTTGGCTGGAACGTGCTGGTCCGCGCAAGGCCGGCGTGGTGTCGGCGGTTTGCTGGTGTGGCGGTATGTTGATCTCTGCCATCGGTATCAAGACCCACCAGTTCTGGCTCATGATTCTGGGCTCCGGCGTCATTGGCGGCATTGGCCTGGGCCTGGGCTACATCTCGCCCGTATCTACGCTGATCAAGTGGTTCCCGGACCGCCGTGGCATGGCCACCGGCATGGCCATCATGGGCTTTGGCGGCGGTGCCATGATCGGCTCCCCGCTGGCGGCTGACCTGATGAAGTACTTTGCCACCCCCACCGATGTGGGCGTGATGCAGACCTTCGTGGTGATGGCGCTGATCTACTTTGTGTTCATGATGGCCGGTGCCTTTGGCTACCGCGTGCCTGAAACTGGCTGGAAGCCCGCAGGCTGGACCCCTCCGCCCGCACAGGTGAACAACGCCATGATCACGCAAAAACACGTGCACGTGAAAAAGGTCTGGGGCATTCCCCAGTTCTGGCTCATCTGGATGGTGCTGTGCATGAACGTGAGCGCCGGCATCGGTGTGATCGGTATGGCTTCGCCCATGTTGCAAGAAGTGTTCGGCGGTTCCTTGATCGGTATCCCCGCCAAATTCGGTGAGCTGGACAAAACCCAGCTGGCCGCAATTGCCACGGTGGCCGCCGGCTTTACTGCGCTGCTCTCGCTGTTCAACATTGGTGGCCGTTTCTTCTGGGCCAGTCTGTCCGACAAGATGGGTCGCAAGATCACCTACATCGTGTTCTTCGTGTTGGGTGGCCTGATGTACTTCAGCGTTCCCGGCAGCGCTGCAGCGGGCAGCATTGTGCTGTTTGTGGGTGCCTTCTGCGTGATCTTGAGTATGTACGGCGGCGGCTTTGCCACCGTGCCCGCCTACCTGGCCGACATCTTCGGCACCCAGATGGTGGGCGCGATCCACGGCCGTTTGTTGACCGCCTGGGCGACCGCTGGCGTGTTGGGCCCGGTGGTGGTGAACTACATGCGTGAGTACCAGTTGGGTCTGGGCCTTCCGCGTGAACAGGTCTACAACCAGACCATGTACATCCTGGTGGGCATGCTGGTGGTGGGCTTGATCTGCAACCTGCTGGTGCGTCCGCTGGACAACAAGTGGTTCATGACCGACGCTGAACTGGCAGATGAGAAGAAGCTGGCGCACGAGCGTGCTGCGGCATCGGAAGTTGGCACCAGCTCTGGCGGCGCAGACACCATCCCTACCTGGGTGGTGGCTTTTGCCTGGTTGGCCGTGGGCCTGCCCTTGGCATGGGGTGTGTACCGCACCTTGCTGAGCGTGGCCAAGTTCTTTGCCTGATCGGCCGATAACGGCAGACACGTAACGAAGACCGCTTTCCCCGCTGTGCGCAGCCTTACCCCCACTTGCAAAACAGGTTTTGGGTTGGGCATTGCGCTGAGGCGAGGATTGCGGGTATGAACCAAGGCAGGCGCGGAGACTTTTTTCCGCGCCTGTCTGCCCTTTGGGGCAGTAACGACTGGGGGTGATATGAGTGAGCAGAAAGTGGTGTTGTACAACGGCCCGGCCGGTGGCTGGGGTGCCTTGCGCAGTGTGGGCAAGGCCTTGCTCAAGCAGGACATTCCCATCAAGGGAGCCAAGACCCTGCTGTCCGCCAACCAGCCCGATGGTTTTGACTGCCCGGGTTGTGCCTGGCCCGACCGCAACCATGCCTCCACGTTTGAATTTTGCGAAAACGGCGCCAAGGCCGTGGCCGCCGAGGCGACCGCACGCCGTGTGACGGCTGATTTTTTTGCGCAGCACACCGTGGCCGAGCTGGCCACACAAAGCGACTTTTACCTGGAAGACCAGGGCCGCCTGACCGAACCCATGGTCTATGACGCGGCGACTGACAAATATTTACCCATCGCCTGGGACGACGCCTTTGCGTTGATTGCCAAATACCTGAATGCGCTGCCCGACCCGAACGAGGCCATCTTCTACACCTCGGGCCGCGCCAGCAACGAGGCCGCTTTTTTGTACCAGCTGTTTGTGCGCGAGTACGGCACCAACAACTTTCCCGACTGCTCCAATATGTGCCACGAGCCCAGCGGCACCGGCATGCGCGAGAGCGTGGGCGTGGGCAAGGGCACCGTCACGCTGGACGACTTTGAGCAGGCCGACGCCATCTTCATCTTCGGCCAGAACCCTGGCACCAACCACCCGCGCATGCTGGGCGAGCTGCGCCAGGCCGCCAAGCGCGGCGCGCGCATTGTGAGCCTGAACCCGCTGCGCGAACGCGGGCTGGAGCGTTTTGCCGACCCGCAGGACAAGCTGCAGATGGCCACGGGCGGCGACACGCAGATCAGCACCCACTATTTCCAGCTGCGCATTGGCGGCGACTTTGCCTTTGTCAAAGGCATGATGAAGCACTTGGTGGAGCTGCAAGACCAGGGCGAGGACGTGTTGGACCAGGCCTTTATTGCCGAGCACACCACGGGTTTTGATGCGCTGCTGGCCAACCTGCGCGCCGAGTCGTGGGACCTGCTGGAGGCCGAATGTGGCTTGGCGCAGGAGCAGATCCGCGCCGCCGCCGAGGTGTACCGCCAGGCCCGCAGCGTGATTGCTTGCTGGGGCATGGGCATCACCCAGCACCAGAACTCGGTGGCCACCATTCAGATGATCGTCAACCTGCTGCTCATGCGCGGCAACATCGGCCGCCCCGGCGCCGGGCCTTGCCCGGTGCGTGGCCACAGCAATGTGCAGGGCGACCGCACCATGGGTATTTGGGAGGCACCGCCGGTGGCGCTGCTCGACAACCTGCAAAAGGTGTTTGGTTTTGAACCCCCACGCGCCCATGGCTACAACACGGTGGAGTCCATCCAGGCCATGCTCGACGGCCATGGCAAGGTGTTCTTTGCGTTGGGGGGCAACTTTGCCGCCGCCACGCCCGACACCGTGCAAACCTGGAAGGCGCTGCGCAACTGCGACCTGACGGTGCATGTGACCACCAAGCTCAACCGCAGCCACATCGTGCATGGCAAGGCCGCGCTGATCTTGCCCTGCCTGGGCCGCACCGAGATCGACATGCAGGCCGCTGGCGTGCAGGGCGTGACGGTGGAAGATTCGATGAGCATGGTGCACATTTCGGTGGGCATTAACCCGCCAGCATCTGAACACCTGCTGTCTGAGCCTGCCATCGTGGCCCGCCTGGCCGCCGCTACTTTGGCGGGCCGCAGCCAGACGCCCTGGCTCTGGCTGCTGGAAGACTACAGCCGCATCCGCGACAAGATCGAGGCCGTGTTCCCCGACTTCAAAGACTTCAATCAGCGCGTCAAAGTGCCCGGCGGCTTTCGCCTGCGCAACACCGCCAGCGAACGGGTGTGGAACACCGCGAGCCACAAGGCCGTGTTCAAGACCCACCAGGTGCCCACCGGCACGCCGCTGCAGCGCGCCCGCGAGCGCAAGGGCGACGCGATTGTGTTTGCACTGATGACCACACGCTCGCACGACCAGTACAACACCACCATCTATGGGGCCGACGACCGCTACCGCGGCGTCTATGGCCAGCGCCGCGTGGTGTTTGCCAACGCCGAGGACATCCACGCCCTGGGCATGAAGGACGGGGACTGGATTGACTTCCAGACCGTGTGGGACGATGGCGAAGAGCGCCGCGCCGACGGCTTCAAGCTGGTGAGCTACAACATCCCGCGCGGCTGTGTGGCCGCCTACTACCCCGAGACCAACCCGCTGGTGCCACTGTCGTCGGTGGCGGCCAATGCGGGCACGCCCACGTCCAAATGCATTCCTGTGCTCATGCTGCCCCACCAGCGCAAGGAGGCGCAGGCCGCATGAGTGAGGACTTGTCTGGCGCCTTGCTGCGCGCCTTGGCAGAGGATGGGGCTCCGGTCTCGATTCCGCGCCTGGGCAAACGCCTGGGCGTGGGGGCCAGCGTGGTGATGCGGGCCCTGACGCTCATGGGCGATGCGGTACTGGGCGGCCAGGCCGGGCCGGGCTGGGTGCATATGCGCCATGAAGAGGGGCGCTGGGTGGTGAGCCTGACCGAAGCCGGGCGCCAGCACTGTGCGCAACGCAGCCATGGATGACACGCTGGTGGACCTGCCCGGCCCGCTCAGTCGCAGCCAGGTGCTGCGCCAGCCCGACGGGCTGCTGCTGAGCGACACCTTGGCGGCCGAGGTGCCTGTGGCGCTGGTGTTCAACGGCATCTCACACACGGTGATGATGGCCACGCCGCAAGACCTGGAAGCCTTTGCCCTGGGCTTTGCGCTGAGCGAAGGCATTCTGGACCACGCCAGCCAGTGCTTTGGCATAGAAGTGCTGCCGGTGCAGATGGACGGCAGCCCCGCGCTGGAAGTGCAGCTGGAGATTGCCACCCCCTGTTTTGCCCGCCTGAAAGACCAGCGCCGCAGCATGGCGGGCCGCACCGGTTGTGGCGTGTGCGGGCTGGACAGCCTGCAGGCGCTAGACCTGGCGCCGCCCCGCATGCCCGAGCAACCTTGGGTGCGTGCGCTGCCCGTGGCCACGGTGCTGCGTGCGTTCGAGGCCATGGCGCCGCGGCAAGTGCTCAACGCGGTCTGCGGCTCGCTGCACGCCGCGGCCTGGGCCACGCCGGAGGGTGAGGTGACGCTGCTGATGGAAGACGTAGGCCGCCACAACGCGCTAGACAAATTGCTGGGCACACTGGCCCGCAGCGGCCGCCTGGGCCCGAACGGCGAGCCGGGTTGGGTGCTCATGAGCAGCCGCGCCAGCCACGAGCTGGTGCGCAAGTGTGTGCGCCTGCAGGTGCCGCTGCTGGCCACCATTTCGGCCCCTACCGACCTGGCCGTGGCCATGGCGCTGCAGGCCGGCCTGCAGCTCTGGGGCCTGTGCCGCGCACCACGCGCAGTCCTCTACACCCCCTGAGTCGGCCTACGCCTGACTCCGCTGGCCCCTAAGGCTCTGGGGAATAGGGGGCGGGGTGAATAATGGGCGACTTGCGGGGCGTGTGTGCCTCCCCTGAGGAGCTTCCCTTGAAACTGTCTTTTTTTGCCCTGGGCTGGCGTACCTTGTGGCGCGATGTGCGCTCGGGCGAATTGCGGCTGCTCATCCTGGCCGTCACGCTGGCGGTGGCGGCGTTGACCGCGGTGGGTTTTTTTGCCGACCGCTTGCAGGGCGGCCTGCAGCGCGATGCGCGCCAACTGCTGGGTGGCGACGCCGTTATTTCCAGCGACAACCCGCCGCCCGAAGCTTTTGAGGCACAGGCCCGCGCCTTGGGCCTGCAGGTGGTGCACACGCTGGGCTTTCCGACCATGGCCCGCGCCAGTGAAGTGCAGGGTGGGGCGGCCAAACTGGTGGCGCTCAAAGTCGTGGAGCCGGGTTACCCACTGCGCGGCAGCCTGCGTGTGAGCACGGCTGCCGACGGCCCGGATGCACCCACCAAAGACACCCCCGCCAAAGGCAAAGCCTGGGTGGATGCGCCGCTGCTGGAAGCGATTGGCCTGAACGTGGGCGACACGCTGCTGCTAGGCGACAGCCAGTTCACGGTGGACCGCATCATCGTGATCGAACCCGATCGCGGGGGCGGCTTTATGAACTTTGCGCCGCGCGTGATGATCTCGCAGCCCGACCTAGCTGCTACCGGCCTGGTGCAACCGGCCAGCCGGCTGAACTACCGCCTGGCCGTGGCCGGTAACGAGCCTGCGGTCAAACGTTTTGTGGACTGGGCCGATGCGCAAGTCAAAGGTGGCGTGCGTGGCGTGCGGGTGGAGTCTCTGCAAAGCGGCCGGCCTGAGATGAGCCAGACGCTGGACCGCGCGCAAAAATTCCTGAGCCTGGTGGCGCTCTTGGCCGCCTTGCTGAGCGCCGTGGCCGTGGCCTTGGCCGCGCGCGCCTTTGCCGCCAACCACCTGGACGACTGCGCCATGCTGCGCGTGTTGGGCCTGTCGCAGCGCACCATTGCCAGCGCCTACGCGTTTGAGTTTGCGCTGGTCGGCCTGTTTGCCAGCGGCCTGGGCGTGGCGCTGGGCTTTGGTGTGCATTACCTGTTTGTGGCGCTGCTGGCGGGGCTGGTGGATGCGGCCTTGCCTGCGGCTTCGCTGTGGCCAGTGTTGCTGGGCGTGGGCATGGGCCTCACGCTGCTCATGGCGTTTGGCCTGCCACCCGTGTTGCAGCTGGCCCAAGTGCCCGCGCTGCGCGTGATCCGCCGTGATGTGGGCAACCTGCGCCCCGCGTCGCTGGGTGTGCTGGCGATTGGTGTAGCGGGGTTTGCCGCGCTGTTGATGACGGTGAGCAGCGATCTGCTGCTGGGCTTGATTGCGGTAGGCGGTTTTGCCGCGGCCGTGCTGGTGTTTGCCGCCTTGAGCTGGGTGGCCGTGAAGGTGTTGCGCCGCAGTGTGAACGAGGCCACCGCCCCGCGCTGGCTGGTGCTGGCCACACGCCAAATCTCGGCGCGCCCGGCCTACACCGTGGTGCAGGTGAGTGCGCTGTCGGTCGGCCTGCTGGCGCTGGTGCTCTTGGTGCTGCTGCGCACCGATCTGATCAGCAGCTGGCGCAAGGCCACGCCACCCGATGCACCGAATCGTTTTGTCATCAACGTGATGCCTGAGCAGTCCGATGCCTTCCGGAAAGCACTGACTGACGGTGGCGTGACCAAGTTCGATTGGTACCCCATGATCCGCGGCCGCCTGGTGGCGGTGAACGGCAAGGCCGTGTCGCCCGACGACTACACCGAGGACCGTGCCAAACGCCTGGTGGACCGCGAATTCAACCTCTCCCACAGCAGCAAAAATCCGCCGCACAACGACGTGATTGCCGGCCGCTGGACCGAAGACGAAGAGGGGGCGGTGAGTGTGGAGGAGGGCATTGCCAAGACGCTGAACCTGAAGCTGGGCGACAGCCTGCAGTTTGACATTGGTGGGGTGCAGACCGAGTCCAAGATCACCTCGCTGCGCAAGGTGGACTGGGGCTCCATGCGCGCCAACTTCTTTGTGATGTACCCGGTGGGCGTGCTCAAGGACGTGCCCAGCACCTACATGGGGGCCTTCAAGGCGCCCGAAACCAAAGGCTTTGACAACGCGCTGGTGCGTGCGTTCCCCAACATCACCAATGTGGACATGACCAGCACCATCAACCAGGTGCAGCGTGTGCTGGACCAGGTGATCCGTGCGGTGGAGTTTTTGTTTGGCTTTACGTTGGCCGCTGGCCTGGTGGTGCTGTTTGCCGCAGTCACTGCTACGCGCGAAGACCGCGCACGCGAGTTCGCCATCATGCGCGCCGTGGGCGCGGGCAGCAGCCTGCTGCGCCAGGTGCAGCGCACCGAACTGGCCGGTGTGGGCCTGCTGGCCGGCTTCTTGGCCTCCATTGTGGCTGCCGCGGTAGGCTGGGCGCTGGCGCGTTTTGTGTTCGAGTTCGACTGGACCGTGCAACTCTGGGTGCCGCTGGTCGGCGCCCTGGCCGGCGCGGTGCTGGCTCTGGCCGCTGGCTGGTGGGGCCTACGCGATGTGCTGCGCCGCCCGGTGGTGGAAACGCTGCGCCGCGCGGCGACCTGATTGCTATGCTTTCAATAGTTGCTAGCGCAATATTCATGGGCTCTAGAGGCTGATTAGGCTTAAAAATAGGTGCAATTCAGCTGTCGGTAGCCAAAATGGCTTCCATCGAAGCGAAAACGGCTACACAGATGCGATCTTGTGGCTTCCTGCGTTGCGATGTGGGGCAAAAGCGTCGAAAGCAATGGATAAACGTACAGCAATACCCGCACTTTTAACCGTAAAATTACCATAATGGTAACTTTTGTCATCGTTTCCGAGTACAGTTTGACTTCGCCCACCTATGGAGGGGGCGAGAAGATTGCGGGTGGGCCGATATATGACCTGAGCCGCGTCAAGTCGATCATTCACGATGGCAAGGGCTTAACGCTGTGGACCAAAGATTGTGTAAGCAACGTCAGAGAGCTTGGATGGGAGAACTCCGATGTCATTGATTTGGTTTTGCAATTGCGCGATGGTGACTACATTGATTCTGAGTGGTGCGAAAACGGTAGGGGCGCCTATGCCGCCTGCGATGCTTATTCGCTGAGAGTCAAAGAGTGGGTCGAAACGGCCAATAGAGAGATGTTGATCGGGTATTTCGTGAAGTTTGCAATTAACAAACTTGGCACGATGGTGTTGACGATTTCTTGTCACACTTGAAATTAGGAAAAAACATGGATAAGCAAGAGCTCTGCCCAATTTGTGGTGAGGGCCACGTGACAGACCACGTGGACCAAGTCGAGAGCGAATACAAAGGGCAAAAAAAATTGTTGCCCTTGCACTATCGGCTGTGCGACGTCTGCCATTCGGATTTTGCTGGTACGAAAGAAAGCAAGCTGAATAAGCGGGGCGTGATGGCTTTTCGCAAGTCTGTAGATGGCTTGCTGACGGGCACCGAAATTTGCGCACTGCGTGATAAATACAAGCTGACACAAAGTCAGGCGGCAAAGCTGTTTGGTGGCGGGCCTGTGGCGTTTAGCAAGTACGAGAACGATGATGTTGCGCAATCCGAGTCAATGGACAAGCTGCTCCGTTTGGTTCGTCGCAGTGAGAGCGCGTTTTGGGAGCTGGTTGAAGAGTGCGGAATGGCAAGTGAGTTCTCGAAAGAGAAAGTCATTGCAACTGCCAGCATTAGTTCGAATGTTGTTTTGATGGAAAACTATCGAGCAGATCAGCAACGCAGCCCCTCGACCGTGACTTTCCGTCCCTATGGGCAAGAAGGGGCCAAACGGTGGAAGTAATCGAGCAACGGCCTAAATTGGTGTCGTTTCGCGCAATTGCTTTTCATGGTGAAAACAGAGCGCCAGCGACGGGCAAAGGCGGGTGGAATTTTCAGCTGACACAGAACATTGAGGTGGGCCTAGCTGTACCTACCCTTCCAGGTGGAATTCTGCAGGCTGTAGTGAAGATTGATCTGAGCACTGTCGCAAATAGCGAAACCGATGCAGCTCATCAAGCATCGTTTCAGGCTGAGTACGAAGCTAAGTTTGATTACCCCGCAGGCGTAACGGACGAAATTGTTGTGCCCAAGTTTGAGCATGAGCAGTACCAATACGTGTTGGTGGCACAGGCTTTTCCATTGGCTATGACGCATTTCAGGCGTGAGTTGCAGTCAATGGGGTTTGATGCACGCGTTCTACCGTTAGGTCTTTGATTTTTGCTCCTCTTTTGAGAGCTGCTTGCGCAATATTCATGGGTGCTAGAGGCTGATTTGTTATAAAAACGTATGACTGACGAAACCCCCACCGGCATCACCCCCTTTGAATGGATAGGTGGCGAAGCCGTGGTCCGCAGCCTGGTGGACCGTTTTTACGACCTGATGGACCTAGAGCCCGGCTATACCGAGTTGCGGGCCGCGCATGGCAGCAGCTTGGACAAGGCGCGGGACCATCTGTTCTGGTTCTTGTGCGGTTGGCTGGGCGGGCCCGATTATTTTGTGGAGCGTTTTGGCCACCCGCGGCTGCGCGCGCGGCACATGCCGTTCAAGATTGGCATTCTGGAGCGCGACCAGTGGTTGGCGTGTATGGACCAGGCGATGGGTGACAGCGCTGTCCCCACCGAATTGCGTGAACGGCTCAAGACCTCGTTCTTCCAGACCGCCGACTGGATGCGCAACGTAGGCACTTAGCCCTGCTGCAAGGACCAAGCCCCATGGAAAACCTTGATGTGATGGTCTTGCGTGCCCTGTGCGGCTGGCGCCAGGCCGGGCGGCGCGCGCTGCTGGCCACGGTGGTGCGCACCTGGGGTTCATCGCCACGGCCCGTGGGGTCCATCATGGCGCTATGTGAGGACGGTGCCGTGGTCGGCTCGGTATCGGGCGGTTGCATTGAGGACGATCTGATTTTTCGCTTTACACGGGCCTACGCGTCTGACGGTGCGGCCTCTGGCGCTGATGCGCAGCAGATCCCCAGCGGCCCGCCGCAGCGCGTGAAGTACGGCATCACCGCCGATGAGGCCCACCGTTTTGGCCTGCCCTGTGGCGGTACGCTGGAGCTGCTGCTGGAGTTTGATCCCGATGCGGCCAGCTTGGCCGATCTGGTGGTCCGGCTGGAGCGGGGCCAGCTGGTGCGCCGCACGGTGCAACTGGCCGATGGCGCGGTGGGCCTGCAGGCCACCACCACGCCGGCGGCACTCAGCCTGTCAGACAGCACACTGACCAACACCTTTGGGCCCGAATACCGCCTGCTCATCATCGGCGCAGGCCAGCTCAGCGAGTACGTCGCCACCATGGCCAAGTTCAGCGGTTTTGCGGTGACCGTGTGCGACCCGCGCGAGGAGTACCGCGGCGCCTGGGCCGTGCCCGGCGTGGTGGTGAACAGCGGCATGCCCGACGAGGTGGTGACTGCCTTTACGCCCGACCGCCGCAGCTGCGTGATCGCGCTGACGCACGATCCCAAGCTGGACGACTTGGCGCTGCTGGAGGCGCTGAAGTCCGACGCTTTCTACATTGGCGCCATTGGCTCGCGCCGCAACAACGCCGCGCGCCACCAACGTATGGTGGAGCACCTGGGCCAGACGCCACAAATGCTGGCACGTTTGCGTGGCCCCATCGGTATTTACATCGGCAGCAAGACGCCGCCCGAGATTGCGGTGAGCGTGATGGCCGAAATACTGGCCGTGAAAAACGGCGTGGCCCTGCCGCGCGATGTGGATGTGTCGCACGCCAAGGGCGGGCTGGAGGGTTAGCTAGCCGCGGTTCAGCGGCTGCAGCAGTACCACTAGCGCCCCCGCGCCACCCTGTGCGGGCTGGGCCTGCACAAAGGCCACCACCTCGCTTTTTTGTACCAGCCACTTGTGCACTTTGTCCTTGAGCACCGGCGCCTTGCCGGGCGAGCCCAGGCCTTTGCCGTGCACCACCCGCACGCAGCGTATGCCCTGTTTGTGCGATTCGCGGATGAAGGCACCTAGCGCCTCGCGCGCCTCGTCGCTGCGGTAGCCGTGCAGGTCAATCTGCTTCTGGATGCTCCACTTGCCCTTGCGCAGCTTCTGCGTCACGTCGGTGCCCACGCCGGGGCGCCTAAAGCTCAGGTTGTCGTCGGTGTCCAGCAGCGTGGTCACGTCCACCTCGTCGCTGATGGCCTCTTGCAGTGCGGCCGCATCGTCCAGCAACTGCTGTTTGGGGATGGGTTGGGGCGGCGCGGGTGCCAGTGCGGCCCGCTGGGGCGGGGCCATGGGTTTGACCTTGCCAATAGCGGCTTGGAACAGGTTGCTGGCGGCGGCCTTGCGTTTGGCGTCCAGCGCCTTTTGCGCGGCCACGGCAGCCTCACGCGCAGCCTGGGCTTCGATTTCTTTTTTGACCAGCTTCAGGTCGGACAGGGCGTTGATCTTCATGGCAGCCCCTTAGAGTAAACCGGCCTCGGCCATGGACAGAGCCTGGCCTGGCCCAACAATGATGTGGTCCAGCACACGCACGTCCACCAGCGCCAGCGCGGCCTTCAGCGTCTGGGTCAGGGCTTCGTCCGCGCGGCTGGGTTGCACGGTGCCGCTAGGGTGGTTGTGCGCCAGCACCACGGCAG
This sequence comes from Rhodoferax sp. TS-BS-61-7, assembly GCF_002943465.1. Taxonomy (GTDB): domain Bacteria; phylum Pseudomonadota; class Gammaproteobacteria; order Burkholderiales; family Burkholderiaceae_C; genus Allorhodoferax. Next base: position 1,003,542 of record NZ_PTQY01000001.1, on the reverse strand, counting down.
CCGCACTGTGGTGCAGCGCGCGAATGACGACTTCGCGCGGGTAGACCGAGGTTTGGGTCAGCGTGCCGCGGAACAGCTCTTCCATGGCCAGCAGTTTGTTTTGCGTGTCCAGAAACAGCACGGCAAAGACTTCATGGCCCTTGGCCGCCAGGTGCAACTGCAGGTAGTGCTTCACAGCCTGCGGGTCGGCAAACACCTCGCGCTCCTGCAGGCGCTGGGCCATGGCGCGACGCGCCAGTTCCAGCACCGCCACAATCTCGGCGCGCTTGGCGGGGCCCAGGCCCTTGACGCGCTTGAGGTCGTCCGCAGTCGCGCTTAAGAGCCCCGCTATGCCTCCAAACCCGCCCTGGCCCCGGTCCGTATTGCGCGGGGTGCTATGGTTTTTGAGTTGCAGCAGCTCGTCCGCCATCTGCAGCACGCCTTTGCCCGCAATGCCGGTGCGCAGCAGGATGGCCAGCAGCTCGGCATCGCTGAGCGCGCCGGGGCCACGCGCCAGCAGCTTTTCGCGCGGGCGGGCATCCAGGGGCAGGTCTTTGAGCGGCATGGCGTGGGGGTGAAGCAGGGGGCGGAATGCCGGGCGGGGCAAGCTTTCTACAATAGAGGGCAGTTTATCGGGACTTTTATGACCACCACGACCCCCCGCGTCCAAGCGGGCTCTTTCCTCACCTTGCACTACCGCCTGGGCGGCCCGGCTGGGGACATCATCAACACCTTCACCGGCAAGCCTGCCACGTTGAGCCTGGGCACGGGGGAATTGTCCCCTGCGGTGGAAGCCTGCCTGATGGACATGGAAGAGGGCGCACGGGCCACATTCGAGCTGCCCGCAGGCGCCGCTTTTGGCGAGCGCAACCCCGACATGCAGCAGTGGCTGGCGCGCAAAGTGCTGCGCGACATGGGCGACCCGCACGAGACCTATAACGTGGGTGATGTGGTGCAGTTCCCCACGCCCGATGGCCAAGGCCAGTTTGCCGGTGTGGTGCTGCAGCTGCGGGACAACGATGCCGTGCTGTTCGATTTCAACCACCCATTGGCCGGCCAGCCCGTGACGTTTGAAGTGCAACTGATCGGGGTTCTATGAGCAGCGCCGTGAACATCACGCTGCCGCAGGAAATCATCCTTGCCGAGCCGCGTGGGTTTTGTGCGGGTGTGGACCGCGCCATCGAGATCGTGGACCGGGCGCTGCAAAAATTTGGCCGTCCCATCTATGTGCGCCACGAGATCGTGCACAACACCTATGTGGTGAACGACCTCAAGGCACGCGGTGCCATTTTCATCGAAGAGCTGGACGACGTGCCTCCCGGCGCCACGCTGGTGTTCTCGGCCCACGGCGTGAGCCAGGCTATCCAGAAAGAGGCAGAACGCCGCGGCTTTCAGATCTTTGATGCCACCTGTCCGCTGGTGACCAAAGTGCACGTGGAAGTAGCCAAGCTGCACAAAGAGGGTTATGAATTCATCATGATCGGCCACAAGGGCCACCCCGAGGTGGAAGGCACCATGGGCCAGCTGGAGAGCGGTATCCACCTGGTGGAAGACGTGGCCGACGTGGCCAAGGTGCAGCCCAGCCAGACCACCAAGCTGGCCGTGGTGACGCAGACTACGCTGAGCGTGGACGATGCGGCCGACATCACCGCCGCGGTGGTCGCCCGTTTCCCGCTGATCAAAAAGCCCAAGATGCAGGACATTTGCTACGCCACCCAGAACCGCCAGGACGCGGTCAAGGTGATGAGCCCGCAGGTGGACATCGTGATCGTGGTGGGCAGCCCCACCAGCTCCAACAGCAACCGCCTGCGCGAAGTGGCCAAAAAGCTGGGTACCGAGAGTTATATGGTGGACAACGCCGAAGAACTGCAGGCTGAATGGTTTGAAGGCCGATCCCGCGTGGGCTTGACCGCCGGCGCCAGCGCCCCCGAGATTCTGGTGAAAGCCGTCATCGACCGCATCAAGGCGCTGGGCGCCGTGTCGGTGCGCAAGATGGACGGGATCGAGGAGACCGTGAAGTTCCCGCTGCCCAAGGGGCTGAAACTGGACACCTGAGGGCTCGCAAGGGCGCTATAAAAATAGTAGCTGCTTGCGCAATAAAATAGAGGGCTAGAGCCCGATTTGAATCTGATTTGACTTAAGAGTACGAGAACGCCATGTTAGACATCACCCTGCTGCGCAAAGACCTAGATTCGGTGGTTGCCCGCTTGCAAACCCGCAAGAACCCGCAAGCCTTTCTGAACGTGGACGCCTTCAAGGCGCTGGAAGCCGAGCGCAAGACCATCCAGATGCGCACCGAAGAAATGCAGGCCAAGCGCAACACGGTCAGCAAGCAGATCGGCATGCTCAAGGGCAAGGGCCAGCACGCCGAGGCCGATGCGGCCATGGCCGAAGTAGCGGGCCTGAAGGCCGAGCTGGAAACCTCCGCCACGCGCCTGGACGCTATCCAGGTCGAGATGCAAACCATGCTGGAAGCCGTGCCCAATCTGCCGCACGAGAGCGTGCCCGTGGGCGAAGACGAACACGGCAACGTAGTGGTGCGCTCTTGGGGCACGCCCAAGACGTATGACTTCGAGATCAAGGACCATGTGGACTTGGGCGCACCCCTGGGCCTGGACTTTGAAATGGGCGTGAAGCTCACCGGTTCACGCTTCACCGTCATGAAGGGGCCGATTGCCCGCCTGCACCGCGCGCTCGCCCAGTTCATGCTGGACGTGCAGACCGAAGAACACGGCTACACCGAGTGTTACACGCCCTACATCGTCAACGGCGACAGCCTGCGCGGTACCGGCCAGCTGCCCAAGTTTGAAGAAGACCTGTTCGCTGCCAAAAAGGGCGGCCAGGATGGCGAAGCCCAGCCAGACCACACTGCGCTGTACCTGATCCCCACCAGCGAAGTACCGCTGACCAACTTTGTGCGCGACGTGGTATCCGCCGAAAGCGATCTGCCCATCAAGCTGACCGCCCACACGCCGTGCTTCCGCTCCGAGGCCGGTAGCGCCGGGCGCGACACACGTGGCCTGATCCGCCAGCACCAGTTCGACAAGGTGGAGATGGTGCAGATCGTGCACCCCGAGAAGAGCTACGAAGCGCTGGAAGCGATGGTCACCCACGCCGAAGCTATTCTGCAAAAACTGGGCCTGCCCTACCGCGTGATGAGCCTGTGCACGGGCGACATGGGCTTTGGCGCCAGCAAGACCTATGACCTGGAAGTGTGGCTGCCCGCGCAAAACACCTTCCGCGAAATCAGTTCGGTCTCCAACTGCGAAGCCTTCCAGGCCCGCCGCCTGCAGGCCCGCTTCAAGAACGCCCAGGGCAAGAACGAACTGGTCCACACCCTGAACGGCTCCGGCCTGGCCGTAGGCCGCGCCCTCGTGGCCGTGCTGGAGAACAACCAGAACGCCGACGGCAGCATTACCGTGCCGGAAGTGCTACGACCCTACCTGGGCGGCAAAGAGGTGCTGAAGGCCTGATAGAATCACGCCTTCGTTTCGACCGACACGAATCAGGAGAAGTGGCAGAGTGGTCGAATGTACCTGACTCGAAATCAGGCGTGTCGCAAGGCACCGAGGGTTCGAATCCCTCCTTCTCCGCCAGAAAGTTAAAAAAGCCCATGTAAATCATGGGCTTTTTTTTGTCTTAATGTTTTGACTATCAAATCAACTATCGAATGTGAATGCTCTTCACATGTTGTCACTTTCGGTTGCTTTGAGACCCAGCGGCCCCTTTTACTTTCAATCGCGCAGGATTGGTGGCAGGGTCTGCCGCGACCGATACTTTAGCCAAATGAAGTTTTGCATCCTCGCGATTCTGCTGTTCAAGAGTCACCAAGACCATCCCAGCGTCAATTGCAAACTTCGCCGCTGGGGCGAGCTTTTTGAGCTTCCCAATGATCCATGCGCGCGAGGTTGGGTGAAAAAAAGCAAATAGAACCCCTGCAAGCACCGCCACCTTCAGCTCTGGCCGTACGTTCTCCAAGCTTCCCTTTAATCGGCCAGCGAGTCGTAAGAGGCTTGCCAAGGTAATGGTGCCTAGATAGATCCCAGAAACTCGGATAGTTACTGAGATTGCTGCTGCTCTAGCGTAGCGTCTAGCGTCAAACACAAAGTCAAAAGTGAGTCGATTACCCCCCATGCGTTCTATGTGCCGATCTTTGCTGAGGATGCCGACGGCGTTTATCACTTTTTCCAACTGAATATAGGGAAAATCCTTTGGATCTGCTTTTTCAGCAGGTAGCTCAGCTGGGTATGTAAACCTCTCGTCCCATTTGAGAATGAGTTGGTACTTTCGCCAAGCAGCCCACAAGTCGTCCTCAGCAATGCTCACGTTTTGTGAGACTTGATTGAATGCAGACGGCAACTCGTTTTCTAACCATCGGGGCGCAAATATCTCCAGGACAGAGGAATGCGCTAGTTCCTCCAATGCAGTATTTCCACGTTCGGGGTATTTGACCTTCAGCAGGAGATCGCTGATGACCATATTTACATCAATAACGACACGGAACTGGGCGAACTGTCCAATGGACTTCAGCAACTCAGGATGTCGGCCAACAAGGTCTCGAAGATGCCGAATAAAGCCCGTGTCAATATGAGGTTCAGATGACATGCCACCAAGCGAGATTATTGAGTAACTGGATAATTCTCTCAGGTAGTCGTGGCAGCGGCTGCACGCTCTTGTGCCTGTATGATCTCCGAAGGCACTGCCATGCGAAGGCTCTCGCGAAGCTGCTCCGCGTGAGGCCTGTGTTTGGTCCCATTGAAATAGTCTGCAATAGCCATGCGTCACTCCCTGCATTGTTGTTGTGACTAAATGTTACACGGCGATCGAGGGTTTAAGTTATTTTGGTGTTTGGACTTTGGGTAGGTGCTGCATCCCATGAAGTATCCATGCGGTCCTTTGCGCCTGGTCCGGAAGACGTGCAATTCAATGGAATTTCTTAATCTGCCAGCCACACTGGATGAAGTACGTTCGACTAAACCAAGCAGAAGGCTTGGCACTGTAAAGTCACACTGAAGTGAAGGGGTGAGCCAAGGGCCAAAACACCTTCACCGTAACCAGCAACGATATTCGCCATGGTCTGAACCAGAGGGAAAAATTCGCTCCGGCCGTATTGATGGTTGACGGAGACCGTCCGGATTCCTTGCACGAAGTCCCATTGCCCTTCGCCAAGGAACCAGTCATGCGTAAGCCGGCATGAACCTCGATTTAGCCCTCCAGCTGGCAAGTGCCACGGCCCCTGCCGCGTATTGCGGATAATGACTGTTTCATCCAGACCGCTTACTAGGGTCACCCCATGCGTCTAGAGCAACTTTATATTCAGAATTACCGCTGTTTCGGCGACCTCACCATTGAGCTGCACCCAGAGCTCACGGTGTTGATCGCCCCTAACGGCGCAGGTAAAACAACCCTCTTGGATGCTGCACGCGTGGCGATCTGGCCATTCGTCAAAGGATTTGACCTGGGCAGCCAGACAGGCAAGGCTGCCAACATCCACCCACTGGATGTTCGTCTTCTGAAGCAAGAAGATGGGAATATGGAGCCCCAGCTGCCCTGCATAGTCACCGCCAAGGGCAATTGGGAACAGGGACATGCAATCGAGAGCTGGACCCAGACCCGCGAACGCGTCAAGGCTGGCACAAACACCCTTGCAGACGCCAAAACCAGGAAAATTACAGCCTACGCGGAGCAACTCCAGAAGGCCGTTCGTGATGGCCAGGCCATTGTGACGCTACCGCTGATTTCTTACCTTGGCACTTCTCGGCTGTGGTTTGAGGGCCGATTTACTTCGGTGGCCGAAGACACGACGCTTGACAACAATGAATACTCTCGGACCTCGGGCTACTTGAACTGCCTGTCTTATTCATCGAGCTTCAAGGCTTTCACTGCCTGGTACGGCTGGCTTTATCGCAGCTACCTGGAAAGTCAAATCAGTGCGCTTGAAAAGCAATCCCCTCTGGATAAAACAGGCCAAAGATTTGCGAACGCCGTCGACGTCATCAAGCAAGCCATTGATGCACTGGTGAAAGAAGCTACCGGCTGGCACACCCTGGAATTTAGCCAGCGACACAATCAGCAATTGGTGATGCACCACGACGAACATGGTGCGATGCCTGTAGACATGCTCAGCGATGGCCTGCGAAACACCATCGCAATGGTCGCTACCTTGGCATTTCGCATCGCCAAACTTAACCCGCACCTGGGTGCTAAAGCTGCTTTGGAAACCCCTGGCGTTGCTCTGATCGACGAAGTGGACATGTTTCTGCATCCTTCGTGGCAGCAAACGATTTTGAAGTCACTACGCACTGCTTTTCCCAAAGTCCAGTTCATCGTTTCGACGCATAGCCCACAGGTGCTAACCACTGTGGCATCCGAATCGATTCGCATCCTAAGTGATGGCAACGTGTATGGAGCGCCTGCAGGTACTGAGGGTGCAGAGCCAGGACGGCTACTGACCTCCGCCCTCGGTCTTAAAAGTGAGCGCCCGCCGAATAACATAGCAACTCAAGAGCTTTTGGCCTACCTAGCACTAGTGGACCAAGACAAATGGAACAGTCCTGAGGCTTTGGCGTTGCGCAAAACTTTGGACGCTCGATACCAAGGCAATGAGCCCGCGCTTCTGGAGGCCGACCTGCTCATCGAAAACCGTAAATGGGAGCTGGGTGAGTGAAGCGTGTATTGAAAGGTGATGAGCCTGCCTCTCTGAGGGCCTACAGGCAGGCTCAGCCACAAGCCTCTTGGGACGAACTCAAAAACGATGCACAACACGGGGGCAAGCAGGCCTACACAGACATCAGAGACCAGACGCACACGGATTCAAAGGGCCTGTGCGCTTACTGTGAAATTGATATTAAAGACAACGACCCGCTGAAATCTCGCATCGAACACTTCCACCCAAAGTCCGACAAGAGCACTGCCATCAACTGGGCCTTGGCGTGGGGAAACATGTTCGCGGTGTGCGCGGGCGGTTCCTACAGGCATGGCGCTGCTCCACACACGATGGAGCCGTTGACCGAGAATCTAAGCTGCGATGCGCACAAGGATCGATTGATTCAGCAAAAAATTCTGGCTGAAGCATGCGAAGGTTGGATCCTGAACCCATTGCAATTGCAAGCTTGGCACAGCTTGTTCGAGATCAACAAGCTCACAGGCGAGCTGCGTGCAAGTGACGCCAACTGTGCGGCTGCAGCGCCTTGGCCCAACATTCAACACGCAGATACAAAAGCCTTGGTTGAGCACACCATTGTCAGCTTGAACCTGAATTGCACTCGGCTGTGCCAGGCCCGGCTCGCGGTGGTACACGACGTTGAGCGCAACAAGAAAAAGCAGCGCTTGGCAGGTTGCACACCAGAACAAGGCCTTGCCAACTTGGCGGTGCGTTATTTGAACAAGCCATGGCCTAGATTCTTCACGACAGTCTGCATGTGCTTGGGATCAGCATCGGACGACTACCTACAACAAATCCAATACCAAGGCTGACCTCGATCTCACAACATCAGCTCACTGATGTGACAGAAGCCGGTCAAATACCTAGCTATATCGACGCCACATGGTATTTTGCCGATCCGATATTTTCATGCCGCCAGATGAATCGAGTTCATCTTATGGATTGCACTGGCGCGGAGGAGCAGTTTTAAGATAAGCCTTTGTCGGGAGTAGACGCTCTTTAGCGCTAGCTCAAAGGCATCGGTCTTACTATTGATGCATCATGCTAGGGTGGCGACTGCGTGACATGTTTTTGCTCGTTCTCGTGAGTGGCTGCCGATTCTCAAAGAACACGTTAACGGGAGGAATTTTTTGTGGTTGATTTCACCAAAAAGCTAGCAAATAAGAAGGTCTCGAAGGTATCGGACCCAATTGAACTCTACAAAGGGCTTGACCGAGCGAGCGACAAAGGTCCTCTACGTCCGTCTCAGGATGCGATTCTGAAAGAATGGAACGTGACAGGGCGCGGTCAGCGCGACATCATCGTCAAACTGCACACCGGGCAAGGTAAGACATTGGTTGGTCTTCTTATGCTGCAGGCCCGCCTGAATGAAGGAAAAGGTCCGGCTATATATCTGTGCCCGAATAATTACCTTATCGAACAGACGTGTGAGCAAGCGCGTCAGTTCGGTATCGCTACGTGTCAAACAGAACCAGATCTGCCTGAGGCTTTCCTCACAAGCGAGCAAATTCTTGTGACATCGGTGCAAAAGCTCTTTAACGGCTTGACGAAGTTCGGTCTAGAACGCAACTCAGTTGCTGTCGGGACGCTGCTAATGGACGATGCACACGCGTGTGCAGATACTATCCGCGAGCAGTGCAAGATCCGTATCGACACCAGCGACGCTGCCTATCAGGCGCTTCGAACGCTGTTTGCTGCCGAGCTCGAACAACAAGGCGTCGGCACCTACGCAGACATTTGCAATGGGAAACATGATGCGCTTCTGCCGGTTCCCTATTGGGTTTGGCGCGATCGCGAGTCCGACGTAGCAGCGATCCTGTCAGCAGCATCTGATCGGAAGAGCGTCAAGTTCGCATGGCCGCTCTTGCGCAACATGCTCGCCCATTGCCAGTGCATAGTCTCCGGAACCTCGATCGAAATTGAGCCGCAGATTGCACCGCTTCAGTCATTCGGAAGCTACTGGAAGGCGGAACATCGGATATTCATGTCAGCAACTGTGACCGACGATGCATTCTTGATCAAGGGGCTTCGGCTGCTGCCGTCGACGATCGTCGCGCCGCTTCTCTACTCCCATGAGAGTTGGTCTGGCGAGAAGATGGTGCTGCTGCCTTCCGTGATCAATCCGTTACTGAGCCGTGAAGCGATCGTCGCTCAATTCGCCCCCAAGGATGCGCGACGCCGGTACGGCGTTGTCAGCCTCGCCACCTCTTTCAAAAACACCGCGGATTGGGAAGCCTACGGTGCCAAAATTGCAACAACGGAAACGGTTTGGACGGATATCGATGGACTACGTAAAGGTAGCTACGAGCGGACGATGGTACTGGTCAATCGCTACGACGGCATTGATCTGCCTGACGATGCATGTCGAATCTTGGTGGTGGACGGAAAGCCGTACTCAGAGAGCCTGATTGACCTGTACCAAGAGGAATGTCGTCCTGCGAGTGACACTACTCTTATGCGTATGGTGCGAACAATTGAGCAAGGCATGGGACGAAGTGTTCGAGGTGAGAAGGACTATTCCGTGATTCTTGGAATAGGTCCAGATCTCACCCGAGCACTTCGAGACCAGCATTCGCGAAGCTACCTGTCGTCCCAAATGGCCACGCAAATCGAAATCGGTCTTGAGGTTGCTGGTTACGCAAAAGACGATATTGCCTCTGGAGTCGACGTTGAGACAGCTTTCTTCGGACTTATCCGTCAATGCTTAGGGCGTGACGAGGGCTGGAAGGCTTTCTATTCAGAGCACATGGAGAAAGTTGAAGCGCGGGGTGCCAATGAACGGTTGCTCGACATCTATGCAGCTGAACTCGAAGCCGAAGAGCTTTTCATGGCCGGAGACTATGGTGGTGCTGTACGGCGCATTCAGAAGTTGATGGACGCTCACAAGTTCGATGCGTCGGACCGTGGATGGTACCTTCAGATCATGGCACGATATAGCTATCCGCTTGATCGGACCGAGTTCAATCGCCTACAGTTGGCGGCTCATGGAGCCAATCGCATGGTGATGAAGCCACCGCAGGGCTTGAAGGTCACGAAGTTGTCTCTCATCAGCCAGGGGCGCGTGGAGCGCATTGCGCAATGGATCCGAGACCACAACGATTACGCCCAACTAGACGTCGCGTTGGCGGACATCCTCGGGCGTCTTGTTTTTGGTGTCAAGGCTGACAAGTTTGAACAAGCGCTTGATGAGCTCAGCCGCGCGCTTGGGTTTGCTGGCGAGCGACCTGACAAGGAGTGGAAGGAAGGTCCAGACAATCTCTGGGCGCTAGATGATGCCAACTACATCGTGTGGGAGTGCAAGGACGAGGTCGACTTAGGCAGGACCGAGATCAATAAAACGGAGGCCGAGCAGATGAATCGATCTGCGGCATGGTTCAAGAAGCACTACGAAGGATGTTCTGCCATCCATATTGAGGTCCACCCCGCGTATCAGGTACAAAGTGCTGCCAACTTCTTGGTGGACGTCAAGGTGATGCGTGAGAAAGAATTGAAGTCCTTCGTGAAGGCCGTGAAGACTTTTTTCCAATCCTTTCAGCGTCTCAACTTCAAAGATTTATCTCTGCCGCACATCCAAAACCTCCTCGTCGAGAATGCATTGGACGTGGACAATCTGCTTGCTGGCGGCTTTACTAAGAAGACCGTTGATCGGAAATGACCCATCGTGGCCAAGTGTTCTTTTAGGCCGGAGAAGCTTCTTGAGTTACCGCCGGGAAGTTTTTCCAATCAACATCCGTCGAATGTTCTGAGACAGTGTCTACAGGTGCTGAGACTATGCGCGAATGACTCTGACCAGCCCGATTCAGAGATGAAGATGAAAGGCTGGGGTCGGATAGTGAGCAGGGTTGCACGATAGCAACGCCTTTGCACCGATCAAACTGCGATACGGGCTGCAACGAATTGGCAGCGGTTCTTAGTGCGTCTGCTTGTCTGCACGTTGCTATTCTGCCCACTCCGGTAAGCAATGTCTGAGCGTCCGTTACCAGGCCAGGAATTAGAGTTGCCATAAGTCCGCTTTAGGTAGGTTTGAGCTGTTTTCCCCTTCCTAAAAAAACTCAGTCACACATACTTCCCCTGACCTCCAGCAGGGAATAACCACCACCAGGCCCTAAGCCTAGCCATCTCTGCCATTCAGCCCTATCCAGGTGCCTGAAACCCAGCTTCACGTTCTGTGGAGCTGACCTACCACCTTTCCCCGCTGTAGTCACACCAGACCGCTCAACACCTCGTTGAGCGGCTCTGGGCTTTGTGCCGCACTTTTCCATGCCTGTCTCTTTTGGGATGGCAGGGAGACATGCGTCTGTCATTCCCTCTTTTCACGAAAGCATCCCCATGAGTATTCATTGCCCTCAATGTGGTTCCACCCGAATCACCACCCGAGATGTCGGTAAAAAAGTCGGTGGCGCCACTGGTGTCATTGCAGGCGGCGTCACCGGCTGGACCAGTGCCGTTACAGGTGCACGTGTAGGTATGACCGTCGGTTTGATGGGTGGCCCTGCAGTCATTGCCTTGGGCTGCGTGGCCGGCGCTTTGGTGGGCGGCCTGGTTGGCGCTGCTACTGGCGGTGTCGCTGGCGCCAAGATCGGCTCGGTACTGGACCAGCGTGTGTTGGACAACTTGGAGTGTGTGGTTTGCGAGCACGTCTTCAGCGCTCCCGAATAAACCACCAATTACCCAGCCTCAGCGCGTTCCCGCAATAGCAGTCCATTGATCGGTCTGCATCTTCGTTTCCCTGGCTTCACGCACGAAGTCATTCCCCATTCCCCCTCATTCACAAGGAGCCCCACATGGCACACCAAGTTCAAACCATGGCCTACGTTGGCGCAACACCCTGGCACAGCCTAGGCAACGCACTCCCACCCAAGCAATCCATCGACGTCTGGGCCAAAGAAGCCGGCATGGACTGGCAGATCTGCTCCAGCCCCGTTCGCTACATGACTGAACAAGCGGGCAGCCTGGGCAGCATCATGTCCTTCGATGACCAAAAGGTGCTCTACCGCAGCGATACCAAAGCCCCGCTGTCCGTAGTTTCTGACCGTTACCAGGTGGTGCAGCCCCGCGAAGTCCTGGAGTTCTACCGTGACCTCACCGAAATCTCCGGCTTCGAGCTCGAAACAGCAGGTGTTTTGAAGGCAGGCAAGAAGTTCTGGGCTTTGGCCAAGACCGGTAAAGAAAGCACCCTCAAAGGCAAGGACAAGGTCAACGGCTACATCCTCCTAGCCACCAGCTGCGATGGCACCTTGGCCACCACTGCAACCCTGACCTCCATCCGAGTCGTCTGCAACAACACCCTGACGGTCGCCCTCAACGGTGCCGCCAGTGCCGTCAAAGTCCCCCACAGCACCAGCTTCGACGGACAGGCCGTCAAGAAGCAACTGGGAATCGCCGTATCGCACTGGGATGGCTTCATGTACCGCATGAAGACCCTCTCCGAGCGGAAAGTGAAGTCCCACGAGTCCTTGAACTACTTCCTCAATGTCCTGTGCCATACCGACCAGCCCGCCAACACCAAAGGCGGCTTGGTCAATGAACGGGCATTGAAGCGGGTGCAGGAGCTCTATGACGGAGCAGGCAAGGGCGCGACTCTGGACTCTGCTACTGGCACTGCTTGGGGACTGCTCAATGCGGTCACCGAGTACGTGGACCACGAACGCCGCGCACGCAGCGCGGACTACCGCCTAGACTCCGCCTGGTTTGGCCAAGGTGCTGCCCTCAAAGCACGCGCTCTGGACCACGCCATGCAGCTGGTGGCCTGACCGTCGCTCAAAAACAATTCACTCCCACAACCGAAAGGAAACCCATGTCCAAAGCCTTAGCCCTGGACCGGGAGGCCCGGCCACGCCCAGCCCTCAAGCTGGTGAAGACCAACGACCTCAGCCGCGAAGACTGGCTCTCGGTTCGCCGAAACGGGATCGGAAGTTCTGATGCCGCTGCTGCCGTTGGCCTGAACCCCTACAAATCCCAGCTCGCACTCTGGATGGAGAAAACCGGTCGTGATGACCTCTTTGCCCCCATCGACGTCAACGATGAGTCAACCCCGGTCTACTGGGGCTCTCTGCTGGAACCCATTGTTGCTGCGTCCTATGCAAAGCGCACTGGCAACCGTGTCCGCAAGGTCAACGCGGTCCTGCAGCACCCAGACCATCCTTTTTTGCTGGCCAACCTGGACCGAGAAATCATCGGGGTTCCCGAAGTCCAGATCTTGGAATGCAAAACAGCTGGTGTCCAAGGGGCCCGTCTCTGGAAAGAAGGCGTCCCCGAATACGTGCAGCTGCAGGTACAACACCAGCTAGCGGTCACCGGCAAACGGGCAGCCGACGTCGCTGTCCTGATCGGCGGCCAGGAACTGCAGATCCACCGCATCAAGCGGGACGACCTGTTGATAGAACGCCTGATCCAGCTGGAAGAAGTGTTCTGGGGCTATGTCCAGTCGGATGTAGCACCACCGGTTGATGGATCTGACTCTGCGGACCAAGCGCTTCGGCGTCTGTACCCCAACGATGTCGGATCAACCGTGGACTTCAGCCAGGACCTAGAGATGTCAGCTGCCTTCTCTGACCTAGTAGCCGTTCGACAGACCTTGGATACCCAGACCAAGCTGGAAGCGCTGCTCAAACAGCGGATCCAGCAACAGATGGGGGATGCCTCCAAGGCCGTGTTTGAAACTGGTGATGTCACCTGGCGACGCAGCAAGGACGGGGTGGACATCGACCTCCCCAAGATCCTGGCTGACCACCCGGACTACCAAGAGACCTACGCCATCCCCAGACCCGGCAGCAGACGGTTTCTGGTCAACGTGGCTAAGGACTGATGGAGCGATCCAGACAACCCAGCCCGACAGCGAACTTTTTACTTCAACCCAACAAGCCCCACCCCGGATGGACCGGAGTGGGGCTTATTTTTTTGCTCACCTACAAGGACGAAACGATCATGCTCAAAGGATTGGCCATTACACCCCCCATCGTGGGACGTATCTCCATCGGCAAAGTTGTGGAGAAAGGCGGACGTCGACTCCCTGAAAAAGACGACGAATTCACCATCACCACCCAGGTCCAGACCAAAGACGGCTGGATGCTGCACCCCCTCAACCTTAGCCTGCGCAAAGAGGGTGACGCCAACAACAAACTGCGCTCCATTCCGGTGCGCGTCATGTTCAATGACCCAGACCTGAACCTGCGGGCCAGCTACCACTACTTTGATCGCCAGAGTGGACGACCGCTGTGTGTAGGTAATGGAGACAGCTGCAAGCGTTCAACCGTGGACGGTATTCAGGAACTGCCATGCCCAGGACCGGATGGCTGTCAGATGGGGCAGGGTGGAAACTGCAAGCCCTATGGACGTTTGAACGTGCTCATTGGGGATGAGGATGAGCTGGGTTCGTTCATCTTCCGTACGACGGGGCACAACTCCATCCGCACCTTGGCTGCAAGGCTGAAGTACTTCCATGCCATCTCCGGTGGAAGGTTGGCAACGCTCCCCATGGAGCTCAAGCTGCGGGGGAAGTCCACTGCGCAAAGCCATCGCGCGCCAATCTACTACGTGGATTTGACTATCCGGGTGGGGATGGGCATGGCTGAGGCAGTGACAGAGGCTAGGCGGTTGGACGAAGCTCGCCAGGCTGCCGGGATAGACCAATCAGGCTTAGATGAGGCAGCGCGCCTGGGCTTTGCGGCTGGGGCGTTTGAAGAATCTGCCGAGGAGGGTGGGGCGGTGTTGGAGGAGTTCTATCCACCGGCGGACACAGTGGGGGTGGACGGGGGAGAACCGGCAGAAGGAGCGCAAGGTACGGTGCTGCGGTCTGGTCAGGACACTTTGAGCCAGAAGTTGGATCGCAAGGTCTTCAACAGTGTCGCTACACGTCCAGCGAAGTCGCTTTCTAGGCCTTCGTGACAGCGCGTTCCTCTGGCTGGAGCATGCGCCAGAGATCCTGGCCTACGGCTTCAGCCAGTTTTTCCATATTGTCGACGGAGATGTTCCGCTCCCCACGCTCAACCTGGCCGATGTAGGTTCGGTGCAGATCGGCTTGGTCTGCCAGCTCTTCTTGAGACACGGCCATCTCCACCCGCGCGGCGCGAAGTCGCAGGCCAAACAAGGCTTTGGCGGGTAGTGTTTTGGGAATGGGGGGCTTGGTTGCTGGCACCCCCTGAGCGTCATATTTAGATGATTTTAGGTCTACAGAATCTAAGTATCATTCATGCTAAAGTGAGTTTGAGTGATCACACGCGGGATCGCGCTTCAACCTAAAGGAACTGAAAACCATGGACTACTCTGTGTACTCGATCAACACCGTCTCTAACGAAAAAGTCGCTGAGCTCATTGATCAGCGCAAGTCCTTTGTATTGGAGGACGTGGGGAGGCTGAACATGACTGAGGCGGTTGCGACCTTGGAGAAGGTCATTGAGTCAAAAGGCCTGAAGTGCCGGGTCTATACCAAAGGGCGTATGGCCACGATGGCTGCGGCGGCGATTCCGATTTCTCCAACGGTAATTGGGGGATGGGCAGCGGGAATTGCGATGGGTATCCACAACTTGGCGACCTGGAATCCGGACTACGAGATCGCAAAAAACGCGGTTACGGGGACTTTGACGATTGATTACAAGCGCTAGGAATTGAGAGGGGGAGGGGCATAAGTACCCAGTGCTTCTTGCTGTTGTTGTGATCTCAAACAGTCCCGAATGATCGCATGTTAGCCTGCCAGCGCCAACTAGGTCGCTCGTCGCATCAGCCTGTTTTGTATACGGACGATGCAGGTTTGTCGTGTTGTTATTGAATCCCTTCGAGGTCTACCTGCGCCGGCCGCTCGCACGTCGGTTCGGCGCTTCTTCAGGCTCCAAGTGGTCAAGTGGAGCGGATGGCGATTCTATTGATTGAGCCATGATGCCAGCTGAATCGTCAACCGAGTTGGGAGGCGTTGCACCAGCCGCCAATTTGTCTTGGTTTCGTTTCACGTGATACTTCCGTAGCGATGTAGATATCTTTATCCTTGTGCTGGGAGACACACTATGCCCTGTGAGGGCGTGACTGATCTTCTGCTTAGTTTCAGGGGAAAGAGGAATGCCAGATATTTCCTGAACACGCTTCCAAGTACCAGTGTCTTTGTTGATTTGCCGATCAAGTGCCACCCAGTCTAGCTTTTTCACTTCTTCAAGAATTGTGTTTAGCTCAGTGACCGCAGGTGTCACCCTACTTGGGGCCGTATTTTTTTTGTGTTTCATAAACAGTCTTTTGAGAGCATGCAAGGCAACATGAAGAATTTGGGCTGATCTTAGTTTTACTATGAGTTTTGCGTGCGCACGCCAAGCAACCAAGTTAGTGGGTTTGCACATTGACAAACCCACTAAATCGAAAACATATTGGGATGTACTTTTCCATAGTGGCCTGTATCCCGGCTCCAAAAGAGCTTAGCCTGACAAGGGTATTTGTTGTGATTGCTTGAAATGCCCAGCGTTCACCTTCGATCGAGAGTGCCAGCCTTGGGTATGATGCCGCTCATTGTTAGCAGTATCTCTCGGCGCTTTATACCGTGCCTTTGGAACAATCGCAGCCACCATTCCCATTGCTGTCTGGGGTGGAGCAAGCAGCCCGGATTTGGGCAGTTGCTGCCTGCTTGCGGCGCTGCCCCACATACCAAACACTCACCCCAGCAGCGGCCGCCAAGCTGATGGCTACTGCAACGGCGATTCCGGCCGCCCCTTGGAAAAATTGGTCAATAGCCAGGATAGACAGGCCGGAGACCGACAACGCACCAATGATCGGGATCGCCAGGGGAATCGCACAACATGCTGCGCACGCACCCACCACACCCAACGTGGTCTGCTGCTAAGTAGCTACTCATCCCAACCTGTTCAATGCAGTCGTCAGTGGCTGGCCGGTTGCAAAACAATAACCGCCATTCCCACCAGCGCGATGCCGGCTCCAGCCATATCCCATCGGGTCAGTGCCACACCGTCAACCAGGTAGGGGTGATCTAGGTTTAGGTGCTATTTGTAGCGCTTTGGAGTGCGGGTAAACCCTAGTATTTCGAAGGGCCACTCGACATCAGCCTATGGGGCGGGGCTTCAACCCGTTGGCGAATGCGAAGACTCTCCCCGTGAGTAATTCGAAGTCGCCATCGCTCAGTACTTCCAGGATCTTTGTGCATATCCCCTCGACCCCCAAGAGTCGCTGTGTGCTCTGCTTCAAACCGGCACTGTCCAAAACTGCGTTCAGGACATCTATCGAAGTCGCCTGTCTTGTCGTGGGTGGCGATGTCTTTCTCCACTCGTCCCAATGCCGAAAGTAGTTTGAAGCCGCTGCAAGAACAGCTCCTGTTGGCGCCGATCGAAAATTGACACTGTCAAGATTCAATCGGCGCCAACATATCAGGTGGGCCGATACCGCGTCGTGGCCAACCCTGCGGGGTACGTACGCAACCGGGCTTCGTCGGTTTCCAGGGAGGACTTTCTGTTCGAGAACGAAGCATTTAGCAAGGAACTGGTGATTTCTTTGTACTGAGATGCCATGTCAGCAACTGCACCACACAGTTCGTAGAGCCCCATGGTGGCAACTTCTGCAGATAACGGCTACTGGACCGATGTGAAGACATATCCTTTCGCATCCTGCATGAACTCGAAGTTCACTTTCTTGCCCACGGGCAACTTGTCGAGCAGCATCTTGTCGTTGACCATGAAGCCCATGGTCATCGGAGGCCAGTTCATGCTGTTGACGGCCTCATGGGCGAGTGTGACGACGCCCGTTTTGGAATCAACCTTCTTAACCACGCCCGTGGCCTTGTGAGTCACTTTGGATTCAGCTGACGGCTTCATGGCTGAGTCCATGGGTTTCATATCCCCCATTTTTTGCTGGGCCAAAACTGCCGTAGCAGGCAACAGCAATGCAACAACGAGAGCAGAGTACGAGAACTTTTTCATTTAATTTCCTTGGTTGAAATGGTTTGAGCGAAACCGACGCTCGACTGCATGGATGTACGCGTTACTTTCACGCGCAGAATTCAAGTCGCATGAAGGGGTAAAAGAGAGAGAGGCTGGGTTCTACGGGTGTTCACCTCCCTGTTTTCTTTGGGTGCGGCGCATCAGCAAGTACACCGCAGGCACCACAAACATGGACAACAGCGGCGCCGTAATCATCCCGCCCACCATGGGCGCAGCAATGCGTTGCATCACCTCGGAACCCGTGCCCGTCCCCCACATGATCGGAAATAAGCCCGCCAGGATGACGGCGACCGTCATGGCCTTGGGCCGTACCCGTAGCACAGCCCCTTCGCGGATGGCATCCAGCAGGTCTTCGGTGCTGCTCTTACCCTGCGCGATGCGCTCATCCCAGGCGTGCTTGAGATACAACAGCATGATGACCCCAAACTCTGCTGACACCCCGGCCAACGCAATGAAGCCCACCGCGCCCGCTACCGACAGGTTGTAGTTCAGCAGGTACAGCAGCCAGATGCCGCCAATCAGGGCAAAGGGCAGCGTTGCCATGATGAGCAGGGCCTCGTCAAACCGCCGGAACGTCAGGTACAGCAGCACAAAGATGATGAGCAGCGTGAACGGCACCACCACCTTGAGCTTGGCTGTGGCACGCTCCAGAAACTCGAACTGCCCTGACCACGACACCGAGTAACCCGCAGGCAAGGCCACTTGCGCTGCAACGGCCTTTTGCATGTCTTGAACCGCAGAACGCAGGTCCCGCCCGCGAATGTCCACATATACCCAGCCGGACAAGCGGGCGTTTTCGCTGCGCAGCATGGGCGGGCCATCCGTGATACGGATGTCGGCCACGTCGGACAGCACCAGCCGCTGGCCGCGCTCTGTGGTGATGGGCAGCACACGCAGCTTTTCCAGCGAATCGCGGATTTCACGCGGATAGCGCATGTTGATGGGGAAGCGTTGCAAGCCCTCCACCGTCTCGCCGATGTTGTCGCCTCCCACGGCGGAGGTGATGACAGACTGCACATCAGCGATGTTCATGCCAAACTTGGCGGCGGCATCGCGGTTGATGCTCACGTCCACATAGCGTCCGCCCGTCAAGCGTTCAGCCAGCGCGCTGCTGACACCGGGCACGTCCTTGAGCGCTTTTTCGATCTCGCCGGTGAGGCGGTCTATGGTGGCCAGGTCGGTCCCGGCCACTTTGACCCCCACCGGGCTCTTAATGCCTGTGGCCAGCATGTCGATGCGGTTACGGATCGGCGGGACCCAGATGTTGGCCAGGCCGGGCACCTTGACGATGCGATCCAGTTCGTCCACCAGTTTGTCCTGCGTCATGCCGGGCCGCCATTGGTCTTTGGGCTTGAACTGGATGGTCGTCTCGAACATCTCCATGGGCGCGGGGTCGGTGGCGGTCTCTGCCCGGCCTGCTTTACCGTAGACGCTCAACACCTCGGGCACGGTTTTGATTAGCCGGTCGGTCTGTTGCAGCAGTTCGCTGGCTTTACCTGCGGACAAGCCCGGCAACGCGGAGGGCATGTAGAGCAAATCCCCCTCGTCCAGGCGTGGCATGAACTCACCACCTATGTGCTGGAGCGGCCACAGGCTCAAGCCCAGCAGCAGCGCAGCGACTGCCAGTGTGGCCTTGGGCCAGGCCAGCACCACGTTCAGCAAGGGGCGATACACAGCAATCAAAAAGCGGTTCAGCGGGTTGGCCTTTTCATCCGGGATACGACCCCGAATCAGGTAGCCCATCAACACCGGGATCAGCGTGACAGACAATGCCGCTGCCGCTGCCATGGCGTAGGTCTTGGTAAACGCCAGTGGTGAGAACAAACGCCCCTCCTGTGCTTCCAGTGTGAACACAGGGATGAACGACAAGGTGATGATGAGGAGCGAGAAAAACAGCGCAGGGCCTACCTCAGCTGCGGAATCCCCAATCACCCGCCAGCGGGCATCACCCTGGAGCTTTTGATCCGGGTGCGCATGGTTCCAATGCTCCAGATGTTTGTGGGCGTTCTCGATCATCACTACGGCGGCATCCACCATGGCCCCGATGGCAATCGCAATACCACCCAGCGACATGATGTTGGCGTTCACCCCCTGGTAGTGCATGACGATGAACGCGGCCAGAATGCCCAGCGGCAGCGACACGATGGCGACCAGGGCCGAACGAAGGTGGAACAGGAAGATGAAACACACCACCGCCACTACCGCAAACTCTTCCAGCAGCTTGAAGCCCAGGTTCTCCACCGCCCGCTCGATCAGCCCGGAGCGGTCGTAGACGGGAACGATTTCCACTCCCTTGGGTAAGCTGGCCTGCAAGGTTTTGAGTTTGGCTTTGACAGCGGCAATGGTCTCCAACGCGTTTTTGCCGGAACGCATCACGATCACGCCACCCGCAGCTTCGCCTTCGCCATCGAGTTCACCAATGCCCCGGCGCATTTCTGGCCCGAGCTGGATACGCGCCACATCACCGAGACGCACCGAGACACCAGTGGCCGTAGTCATCAGCGGCACTTTGCGGAAGTCGTCTAGCGATTGCAGATAGCCGCTGGCCCGCACCATGTATTCGGCTTCGCCCAGCTCCAGCACCGAACCACCAGCTTCCTGGTTGCCCTTCTGAATGGCTTCAACCACCTTGCTGTGCGGAATGCCGTAGGCCGCCAGCTTGTCCGGCTGTAGCACGATCTGGTACTGGCGCACCATGCCACCTATGCTGGCCACCTCCGCCACGTTGGGCACGGTCTTGAGTTCGTACTTGAGGAACCAGTCTTGCAACGCCCGCAGTTGGGATGCGTCCTGT
Source organism: Rhodoferax sp. TS-BS-61-7 (assembly GCF_002943465.1). Lineage (GTDB taxonomy): Bacteria > Pseudomonadota > Gammaproteobacteria > Burkholderiales > Burkholderiaceae_C > Allorhodoferax. The sequence goes on along the minus strand of NZ_PTQY01000001.1, from coordinate 983,177 downwards.
GTTCCCGAGCGGTCCACCAGCGAATACTGGTAAATCCAGCCGACACCGGTGGCATCCGGGCCTAATGTGGCCTTGGCACCGGGCGGCAGGCGCGATTGCACCTGGTTCAGGTACTCCAGCACGCGGGAGCGCGCCCAATACAAGTCGGTGCCATCTTCAAACAGCACGTAGACGAACGAGTCGCCAAAGAAGGAGTACCCGCGTACCGTCTTGGCCCCCGGTACCGACAGCATGGTGGTGGTCAGCGGGTAGGTGATCTGGTTCTCGACGATGCGTGGTGCCTGGCCGGGATAGCTGGTGCGGATGATGACTTGCACGTCCGACAAGTCGGGCAAGGCATCCAGCGGTGTGCGCACCACGGAATAGACACCCCAGGCCGCCACGATCAAGGTCGCCAGCAACACCAGAAAGCGATTTCCGATAGACCAACGGATGAGCTTAGCGATCATGGCTTGCTCCCGGCTGGTTTGGCTGTGGCCGGTTTGGGCTCGGGGGCCATGGCGCTGATGCGGGTGATTTGCGGCAGGCCTTCCGCATCCATGTAGAACTCGAAGTTCACTTTGTCACCCGGCTCCAGATTGCGCGGCTTGCCGCTGGCAGGCAGCTTGAAGTCCATGGTCATCGCACCCCATTTGAGGGTTGGAATCGGGCCATGCGACAGGGTGATGCTGTCTTTGCCAATGCCTTCAATCCTGGCTTCGCCGTCATGGCGGGGCGCGGTATTGGCTGCGGTTGGCTTGGGCGCGTCGTTGAGGCGAGCCTCTACCCCCTTCAAACTGGCTTCCGAATCGATCAGAAACTGCGATGACACCACCACGCGCTGCCCGGCTTGCAGTCCCCGCTTGATTTCAGTTTGGCCGTTGCTCTCGATGCCGGTTTCCACCTCGACCGGACGGAATTTGCCTTTGTCTTCGGCCAGCATCACCACCACACGCTTGCCGGTCTGAATGACGGCTTCGGTAGGGATCAATAGGGATTTTTCGGCCCGCATGTCCATGAACTGCATGTTGACGAACATGCCGGGCACCAGCACATTTCCGGGGTTGGGCAGCTCCACACGGGCTTTGAGTGTGCGGGTCGCGGCATTCACCTCGGGCAATATCGCTTGCACCGTGCCGCGCAGATTGGTGCTGGGTGCGGCTGCGCTGTTGGCTTGTACCTTGGTGCCTGGGCGAACCAAGGCAGCCTGGCTTTCGGGCACCTCGGCGTTGGCCCACACGCTGCCAAGCCCGTTGATGCGGAACAGCGTGGCGCCCGGCATCACTGTCATGCCTTCACGGGCCATCAGTTCGACCACCACGCCGCCTATCGGGGCGACCAGTGTGATGCGGGCTTGGGTCTTACCGCTGCTCTCTACCAGTCGAACTTGTTCTTCGCTCATACCCACCTGGCGCATGCGCTGGCGGGCACCGTCAACCAACGTTGCCAGGTCTGTGCCTTGCATGCGCCGCACCGACAGAAATTCCTCCTGTGCAGCAATCCAATCGGGCACATAGAGTTCGGCCAAAGCTTGGCCCTTGCTCACCCGGTCCAAGGTAGCACGAACATGCAGACGTTCGATGTAGCCGGTGGCACGGGCCTGCACAAAGGCCTGGTCGCGTTCATTGAAAGCGATGTTGCCCACGGCAGAGACTTGCGGCGACAACATGCCCTCGGTGACTTCGGCGGTCCGAACCCCCAGGTTTTGCTGGATGCGTGGGCTGACGGTCACCTTGCTGCCGTCATTGCCCGTATCCCCGTCGGCATACACGGGCACCAGCATCATGTCCATGAACGGAGATTTAGCTGGCTTGTCGAATTTATTGCCGGGCACCATGGGATCGTGGTAATACAAAATCTTGCTGCCGTTGGCGGGGTCGATATCACCAGCCTTGACGCCTTTCTCAATATGGCGGCGTGTCGCGGCTTCACCTTCTGCAATACTTTGAGGAACCGCGCCGGGCGATACGTTTGCGGGTGTGGCGACGGCTCCCGCTGACGGGACGGCGGCGTCAGCCATGCCCATGCCGCGCTGCATTCCGATGTTGTATAGGCCGTAACCGCTCGCTGCGAGTACGCCCGCACCGACCAAGCCAATCAGCAGTGGTTTGAGTTTTGTCATGTTATTTCTCCGTTGCTGTTGTTGGGGTGGGGAGTGAGGGCTGGCGCGGCTCCTTAGTCGGTTGGTGCTCAGCAGGAATCAAGTACTCCAGCTGCGCCCAGAGGGCTGCGGTTTCCATCGCCAGGCGCAGGCGATCCATGCGGGTGTCGATTTCCATGCGCCGGGCTTCGAGTACCGATGTGAGCTGGCCACTCCCACCCCGGTAGGCGGCTATCGCGGCGCGGGTGCGCTCAAGCGAAAGAGGTATCAGGTCACTGTCGTAGTGCGCCAGACGTTCGTGGTTGCTTTGCCACTCCTGCAACCACATGCGGGTGTCTGCCACATGCTCCCGCGTGGCCTCCTCGCGTTGGGCACGCATCTGCTCGGCGGCAGCCAGCTTGGCGGACAGCTCCCGGTCTTGGCGGTTCTTTTGATCCCATTGCAATGGAACTGAGACGTTGACCGACACCATATTCGAGTAGGCCGGGCCTCGCTGGCTGTACATCAGCTCCACGCTCCAGTCAGCGCGTTTGTTGCTCTGTGCGACATCCGCATCTGCGCGAGCCACCTCTTCCTGCTTGGCCATCACGGCGATCTGGGGATGGTGGGCCAACTGGTCCTCCAGACCGAGCAGATCAAGAGGAACAGCGTCCAAGCTGGGCGGTGTATCCAGTGCCTGGGACGCATCTTCACCCACCCAGCGCGCCAGCTTGATCTTGGCCGTGCCAATCTGCTTCTCTATCTGGCGGATGCGGTCGTCTATCTGCGCCACCATGGAGCGCGCGGCAAATACATCCGCTTGTGTGCCACGTCCGCCACGGTAGGCGGCATCGGCGGCTTCGATCTGCAGACCCGCTTCGGCCCGTTGGGGGCGCAGTACGTCGAGCATGCGCTCCTGGTAATAGCGGTCCAGCCAAGCCATGGCGGTGTCACGCCGCAGGTTGGCAAGGGCCACGGCGCGGCCGGCTTCCGCGACCTCGGCCTCACTGTTGAAGCGGGCAGAGCGGGCCTTGCGCTTGTCACCGCGTGTGATCTCCTGCATCACACCGACAGACCGCATGGTCATGAAGTCATTGGTCAGATTGAACTGATCTGGCCCGTTGATCGGCAGGTTGTTGATGCCTAATTTGAGCGTAGGGTCAGGCAGTTGGCCAGCGGCAATGCCCATTTCGCGGGAGGCCTTGGCAGCGGTATCTTGGGCTGTGAGTTGATGTGATCGACCTTTGGCAAGCTGCAAAGCCCGATCGAGAGACAAAGCCTGTTGGGCGTAGCCGTTGACACTGACGATGGCTATACCCAGGGCCAATAAGCAGCCCCAAGAGGGACGGTGGCAACGGGGTGACGCACCTTTAAATGAATCAGAAAACATGGATTCTCCAGACAACGAAACAGTGGTTTCATGTCGGCCCGGTGAGGCAGCGCAGCTTGATGCTGGCAGCCGCAAACGGGCACGACCAATACACTGAACCAGCCTAATAGGCCGTCAGCGCAAATTCGTCTGGAAGATCAGATTCGGAAGCAGCAGTGCAAAATGGTGTGCGGCGGAGAAGCCGCAACCAGGGCACTTGGGGTGGCCGCTACGGGGGGCAGTTCGGCCACAGGCGCAGGCACCAGCGGCGCGAAGTACAACGCCATCAGCAAAACAGCAGGAACGGTCAAAGTGGATGCCTGGTCGCTTTGTTGTCCAACCTTGCAATGCTCGACACACAGGTTGGCATTCTGGGAATCCATGGCAACCGGCGCAATGTCTTCGCCCATGCTTGCGCAAGGAGTCGCCTGATTGCTCGCAATCGGCATGGCCGCAGTATCGGAGCTGGCTTTGACCATTTCCATGGACGGCATTTGAGTGTTTGCCGACACGGAAACGCCAGGACAAACATAAGCTGCAATGGCCATCTGCGCAAACAGCAAAACGCCAATCAGAACCCCGGCAACTGACCGCAAAAACTGGCGAGTCATGACAGCCATCCTGGTAAGGCGTCCATCCACGGCGCGCTCCACCCGGCGCGGAGAGCGCCAGTAAATTGAGGCTGCAAGTAGAACTGAACCGGCATAGCGGGTGTTTCGTTGGTTTCTGTTGCTGGGATCGTGGCTGTCACAAATAGTTCCCGAGATTGTAAAAGGAGGTAAGGTTTCGCCTTTTACTCACCCGGCGCAGCAGGAAAGCTGCTTCACGTCCTTGTTGAAGGTTTGCGCCGCGAGCTTCAGCCCTTCGACCATCGTCAGGTAGGGGAATAACTGGTCGGCCAGCTCCTGCACCGTCATCCGGTTGCGAATCGCCAGCGCGGCCGTCTGGATCAGCTCGCCTGCTTCCGGCGCGACCGCCTGCACGCCGATCAAGCGTCCGCTACCCACCTCGGCCACCAGCTTGATGAAACCGCGTGTATCGAAGTTGGCGAGCGCACGCGGCACATTGTCCAGCATCAGCGTGCGACTATCGGTCTCAATGCCGTCGTGGTGCGCTTGCGCCTCGCTGTAGCCGACGGTGGCGACCTGCGGGTCAGTGAACACCACGGTCGGCATCGCGGTCAGGTTCAGGGTCGCATCACCGCCGGTCATGTTGATGGCGGCGCGGGTGCCGGCCGCTGCTGCGACGTAGACGAACTGCGGCTGGTTGGTGCAGTCGCCGGCGGCGTAGATGTGTTCCACGCTGGTACGCATGCCGGGGTCGATGACGATAGCGCCTTGCGGGGTGAGCGCGACGCCCGCCGCGTCCAGGGCCAGACTGCGGGTGTTGGCCGCGCGGCCGGTGGCGACCAGCAGCTTGTCGGCGCGCAGCTCACCGTGAGCCGTAGTCAGCACGAATTCGCCGTCCCCTTCACCATGGACATAGGCGACCTGGCTGGCCTGCGTGTGTTCCAGCACCTCGATACCTTCGGCGCGGAACGCCGCCGTGACGGCTTCGCCGATGGCCGGATCTTCGCGAAAGAACAGCCTGCTGCGAGCCAGGATCGTCACCTTGCTGCCAAATCGGGCGAACGCCTGCGCCAGTTCCAGCGCGACGACAGACGAACCAATCACGGCCAGCCGCTCAGGGATAGCCTCGCTGACCAGCGCCTCGGTGGAAGTCCAGTAAGGCGTGTCTTTCAGGCCGGGAATCGGCGGCACGGCCGGGCTCGCGCCGGTGGCGATCAGGCAGCGGTCGAACATCACTACCTGCTCGCCGCCGCCGTTGAGTTGCACGACCAGATTGCGGCTATCTTTGAAACGCGCTGCGCCATGCAGCACGGTGATACCGGGTTTGCTCTCCAAGATGCCTTCGTATTTAGCGTGGCGCAGTTCATCGACGCGCGCCTGCTGCTGGGCCAACAGCGCTGCGCGCTGGATGGCCGGCGCAACCGGATGGATGCCGTTGTCGAACGGGCTTTCGCGACGCAGATGGGCGATATGAGCGGCGCGGATCATGATCTTGGACGGCACGCAGCCGATATTGACGCAGGTGCCGCCGATGGTGCCGCGCTCGACCAGGGTGACGCGTGCACCTTGTTCGACGACCTTTAGCGCCGCAGCCATCGCGGCCCCGCCGCTACCGATCACGGCAATGTGCAACCGTCCGGCGCTGTGGCTGGCCTTGTCCTCACTACCCAGCCATTCGCGCACCTTGCCAAGCAATCCGCCACCCACCGGAGTCACTGGCGCATCGGCGGCGAGCGTGGCCTGATAACCCGTTTTGGCCAGGGCGGCGGCCACGCTGGCAGTCAGCGCATCGGGCGACGTGCCGGAATCAATGTTCAGTCTGGCGCTGCCCTTGGCATAGGACACGTCCGCCGAGCGCACGCCGGGGATTTTCTCCAAGGCGTCCTTGACGTGCACTGCGCACGAGTCGCAGGTCATGCCGGTGATGTTGAGGGTGGTCATCCCATTGTTCCTTTTCTGTGTTGGCCGCCGGCTAACGCCGTCAGCCTTGTTTCGCGTGGCGTTCGCAGCCGTCCGGGCCGCAGCGACGGTGCGCGGGGTAGACGAAATCCCAGATCGACACGCCAATCATCAAGGCCAGGCCGACGTACAACAGGTTCGCTGTCCACCAGTTGCCCAGCAGCCAGACCGTGGCCGCGAACACCATGGCCGGCCCGATCATGCCGAGCAGACTGCGATGCCATTGCCGATGGCTGAACCAGCCCAGCCCGTTCCCCACGAAAGCAAGGGCGGAAAACAGCGGCAGCAGGCGGCTAATGAACAGGCCCTCGTACTGGCTCAGGAAGCCCAGTCCGATGGCTGCGCCAAAGCTGGCGAGCGCCGGGAAGCAGGCGGCGCAGCCCATCGCGGAAACGACACTGCCGAGCGCGCCGGTTTTATCGGCAATACGTGTCATCAGTCCCATGATGTCGCTCCCGGGTCAGTGGCTCACTGCTTGACGCTGGACGGATAGCCGGCATCTTCGGTAGCCTTGGTCAGCTTCTCCGCGCTAGTCTTGGTATTGTCGAAAGTGACGACGGCCTCGCGCTTCTCGAAGCCCACATCGACCTTGCTGACGCCTTCGATCTTGGAGAGCGCTTTCTTGACCGTGATCGGGCAGGCGGCGCAGGTCATGCCGGGAACCACCAGCGTGACGGTCTGGGTGGCGGCCCACACCGGGGCAACGACAGCGGCAAGTGCGAGGTAGGCAAATAGCTTGTTCATGGTGAACTCCTGGTTAGTAGAAAAAAGGAACGACATAGGGAAATCCAAGCGCGACCAAGGCCAGCACGGCCACGATCCAGAAAATCAGCTTGTAGGTAGTGCGCACCTGCGGGATCGCGCAGTTATCGCCAGGCTTGCAGGCTTGCACCGGTCGGTAAATGCGCTTCCAAGCGAAGTACATCGCCAACAGCGCAGCTCCGAGGAACCACGGGCGGTAGGGTTCCAGCACCGTCAGGTTGCCGATCCAGGCTCCGGAGAAGCCCAGGGCAACCAATACCAACGGTCCCAGACAGCAAGTCGACGCAAGGATGGCGGCCAGCCCGCCGGCGAAGAGCGCACCGCGCCCGTTTTGCGATTCAGACATAGGTTGGCCTTTTTGGAATTGGACAGCGTAAGATACTTCCGTACTTATGTACGGAGTCAAGCGATATGGCGAACAATTTTGAGAACCTGACGATTGGCGTTTTTGCCAAGTCGGCGGGCGTCAATGTGGAGACGATCCGTTTCTATCAGCGCAAGGGCTTGCTGCCCGAGCCAAGCAAACCCTATGGCAGCATCCGCCGCTATGGCGGTGCGGACGTGGTTCGGGTGAAATTCGTGAAATCGGCACAGCGGTTGGGGTTCAACCTGGACGAGATTGCCGAGCTGTTGCAGCTCGACGATGGCACCCACTGCGAGGAAGCCAGCAGCCTGGCCGAGCACAAGCTCAAGGACGTGCGCGAGAAGATGGCCGACCTGGCGCGCATGGAAACCGCTCTGTCTGAACTGGTGTGCGCCTGCCATTCGCGGCAGGGAAATGTTTCCTGCCCGCTGATTGCGTCACTACAGGGTGACGTCGACCGTCAATAACCTAGGTGAGATTTAATCACTGTTGTTTTTGAGATGGCCTCTTGCAGTTGGCCCAAGTTCTGGAGCAGTTCAGAGCCGGTGCGACTAACGCTTAACCTCGTAGTCCTCGCAAGCGTAAAGCGTTGCCAATCACTGATGCCGAGCTGAAGCTCATAGCTAGTGCTGCGACCATGGGCGACAGCAGCCAACCCGTGAACGGGTAAAGCAAACCTGCGGCCACCGGAATTCCCAGCGCGTTATACAGAAAGGCAAACATCAGGTTTTGCTTCATATTGCCCACGGTGGCGTTGGACAGTGCAAGTGCGATGGAAATACCGCGCAAGTCGCCCTTCACCAGGGTGACCTGGGCGCTGTTCATCGCTACGTCCGTACCTGTTCCCATGGCAATGCCCACATTGGCTTTCGCCAGGGCCGGCGCATCGTTGATCCCGTCACCGGCCATGGCCACGATACGGCCTTGCTTTTGCAGTAGGGCCACCAAAGCCAGTTTGTCCTGTGGTTTGACCTCGCCATGCACTTCCTCGATTCCGAGCTTGGCGCCAACGGCCTTGGCGGTGGTGACACCGTCACCAGTGGCCATTACGATGCGCATGCCGGAGGCTTTGAGTGAGACCAAAGCTTCCATCGTGCTGGCCTTGATCGGGTCGGACACGGCCAGCAGTCCAGCCAACTTGCCATCAACGGCTAGATGCATCACACTGGCTCCCTGGTTGCGCAAGGCTTCAGCCTGGGTTGTAAGGGGGGCCACGGAAACGTTGATCTGTTCCATCAGTGCCGTATTGCCCAGCACTAGGTAGCGTCCTCCCACCTGACCTTGAACACCAATGCCAGATCCGGATTCAAAGTTTTCTGGTTTCTCCAGTACCAGCTTGCGCTCACGCGCCGCCGCCACAATCGCCGCCGCCAAGGGGTGCTCGCTGCCCTGATCCAGGCTTGCCGCCAAACGTAGAACTTCGTCGGACTCAAACCCCTCGCTGGGCACAGCCTTCTCAAAGGTCGGGCGACCTTCAGTCAGAGTCCCGGTTTTATCGATGATGAGGGTGTCCACCTTGCGCAGGTTCTCAATGGCTGCCGCATCACGGAACAATACGCCATTGGTTGCGCCTTTGCCGGTGGCCACCATGATGGACATGGGGGTCGCGAGCCCCAGCGCGCATGGGCAGGCAATGATCAGGACGGCAACCGCATTGATCAGGCCGTACACCCAGCTCGGTTCGGGGCCCAACAGGCCCCAGCCTAGAAAGGTCAGTACGGCAATGCTGACCACGGCGACCACAAAGTAGCCTGCCACCACATCGGCCATGCGTTGCATGGGTGCTCTGGAGCGCTGGGCCAAGGCCACCATTTGTACGATTTGGGACAGCACTGTGTCCGATCCCACTTTTTCCGACTTCATGACCAGGGTGCCGCTGGTGTTGATGGTCGCGCCTATGACCTTGTCTCCCACCCGCTTGGTAACTGGCAGGGGTTCTCCGGTCAGCATGGATTCATCGACTGCGCTGCTACCTTCTGTGACCACGCCATCCACTGGCACCTTCTCGCCAGGTCGCACACGCAACAGGTCCCCAAGGTGGACGTGGGTCAGCTCAATGTCCTCCTCTGTACCGTCAGCCTTGATGCGCCGCGCGGTTTTGGGGGCCAGGCCCAGCAGGGACTTGATGGCCGCCGAGGTCTGGGAGCGGGCCTTGAGCTCCAGCATCTGGCCGAGCAGAGTCAGAGAGATGATGACGGCAGCCGCTTCGAAGTACACGGCGACCCGGCCCATGGACACAAAGGAATCCGGAAACACACCCGGAGCGACGGTAGCCACCACGCTGTAAAGGTAAGCCGCCCCCGTGCCCAGACCAATGAGTGTCCACATATTGGGACTGCGGTTGGCAAAGGATTGTGCGGCGCGAACAAAAAATGGCCATCCCGCCCATAACACGATGGGGGTAGCCAGCGCGAACTCGACCCAGCTCTGCACTGCCATGTCCATCCATTGCAATCGGTGCCCAAACATAGCCAGCACGAAGACGACAGCCGTGAGCGGCAGCGTCCACCAGAAACGGTGCTGAAAATCCAGCAACTCCGGATTCTCTTCGTCCTCCAACGAGGGCATCACCGGCTCCAATGCCATCCCACATTTGGGGCAACTTCCCGGATGGTCCTGTCGTATTTCCGGATGCATGGGGCAGGTGTAAATCGTTCCCGCTGCCACTGGCTGTGCGGCTAGCTTCTCATGAGGCATGCCCATGTACTGCATGGGATTGGCGTCAAACTTTGCTTTGCACTTGGGGCCGCAAAAGAAAAAGCTGTGCCCCATATGCTCGGAATAGTGGGTTGACTGGGCAGTTACCTTCATTCCACACACAGGATCTTTGAGCGCGTCTGAGTCGCTGGACTGCCCAGTCTGCTGATGATCAGAGACTTGATGCACGCTATGCGTTGAATGGTCCATTTTTTCTAGCTTTCCCTGAAAATCTACCAAAACACCTCAAATCCCACGAGTGCCTACTTAGCGATGGCCTTGAAACACGCGCGAACTGCCGTCTTTGGAAACCAACAAGACGTCATAGGGGTCTTTGCGTCCCCCATATACAGCGCCATCCATACCCGGCGAGCCCACAGGCATCCCCGGCACGGACAAGCCGATCGCGGTAGGTTTCTCTTTCAGCAGCCGTTTGATGTCATTCGCTGGCACATGCCCTTCAATGACATAACCACCGACCACGGCAGTGTGGCAGGAACCCAATTTCCTGGGCATGCCCAAGCGCTCGCGCACTACATCGTTGCCGTTCTGATTGACCTTTACGGTGAAGCCAGACTTCTCCAGATGAGCGCCCCAATCTTTACAGCACCCACAGTTGGGGTCTTTCCAGACTTCGATGGAGGTGCCGTGGCTGGCGGCATGTGCGCAGGGCAAAGCCAGAACCAAAATGGATGCGAGCAGCATTCGGCGCTGCAGTTGTGTTTTAAAAGGAGTGCTCATGGCCGATCCTCAGTAGTTTGTATGCAAAGCACCATTTCCGCTTTGACAAATGACAAGGCGCCATGTCGGCGCCTTGTCATTTCCGGAAGTTGCGTGCAAGCCTCACTTGCCAATAGGTAGCTTATTTGACCGTCTTTATGTCGGTGACCACCATTTTTCCGCCGTCGTTGATGACTGCGAACTTCACCTTATCGCCCGGTTGCACCTTGTCCAACAGCGATTTCTCTTTGGCGGTAAAGATCATGGTCATTCCCGGCATGTCGAGATTTTTGATCTCTCCATGCTTAATGGTGACCTTGCCAGCGTCTTTATCCACTTTGCGGATTTCGCCGTCCGTCATGGGTGCCATCTGTGTTGCATCCATTTTGTTCTGGTCCATTTGCGCATTGGCAATACTGGGCACGCCGACTAGCGTTGCCAGAACTGCAACCGCAGCGACGAGTGTGTGTTTGATTCGTGTCATGTTGAATAATCCTTTGTGGGTTGAAATCGACTTGCTTCTCGACACATCGGTGCCGTTTACTTGGCTCCGACCTTCACTTGCCCCTTCATGCCGGCCTCAAAGTGGCCAGGCATCAAACAAGCAAAGTTGACTGTTCCCGACTTTGTGAACTGCCAAACGATTTCACCTTGCTTGCCTGCATCCAGCGTGATCTTGCTGGGTTCGTCATGTTCCATACCGGGGTTCTTTTTCATCTGCTCCAGGTGCTCCAACAGTTCTTTTTCTGTCCCCAGACTCAGTTCGTGACGGACCTTTCCCACATTCTTCACAACAAAGCGAACGGTCTCGCCCTTCTTGACCTGGATCTCAGAGGGGGTGTAGCGCATGTTGTCGGCCATCTCCACTGTTACCGTGCGTGTGTTTTTTGTGGCGACGCCAGCTTTTCCAATAGCAGTCTCCTCACTATGACCACCTCCGTGGCTTCCACTTGCCAGTGCGCCGGTGGAAATTACCGCAAAGCTGGCGGCTACGAGGATGGTGGAAAAGGTTTTTGCAAATTTCATGGTGGGTCCTTGGGTTAAAAATAGTGACGTTGAAAAATTAGTGACCAGAATGCGCCTTGGGCTTCTTCGCATTCATTACGGTGGCTGGCGATGGCTGGTCGTTTGCGGCCTTGCCAGAGCTGATTTCCGAGCGCAGACGGGCAGGTTCCGACAGAGGACCTGTATATTCCTGAGCAACAGTGCCTGCGGGGTACTTGTAAGGGCCTGGATCGCTGTAGTCGCCGGGCTTTTGATCCTTGCGCACTTTGAGCACACTGAACATACCGCCCATTTCAACCGGTCCAAACTGGGCCTGGCCAGTCATCATCGGAGCGGTGTTTTCAGGAATCGGCATTTCCATTTCACCCATGTCTGCCATGCCGCGCTCGCCCATGAGCATGTAGTCTGGGGAGACTTTCTGGATTTTTTTAACCAGACCCCGGTGATCCACTCCAACCATCGTGGGAACCGTGTGTCCCATGGCGTTCATGGTGTGGTGGCTCTTGTGGCAATGCATGGCCCAGTCACCTTCTTCGTCGGCCACGAACTCAATCTGGCGCATTTGCCCCACGGCTACATCGGTCGTGACCTCATACCAGCGCGATGTGGGAGGTGTCGGGCCCCCGTCAGTCCCTGTGACCAAGAATTCGTGGCCGTGGATGTGAATGGGGTGGTTGGTCATTGTCAGGTTGCCCACACGGATGCGAACCCGGTCGTTGTGGCGCACATTGAGCGTATCGATGCCCGGGAAGACACGGCTGTTCCAAGACCAGATGTTGAAATCCAACATGGTGTTGATCTTGGGCGTTTTGGTTCCAGGCTCGACATCAAAGGCGTTCAGCAAGAAACAGAAGTCCCGATCCACATCACTGATATGGGGGTGCTTTTCCTTGGGGTGTGTGACCCAGAAACCCATCATTCCCATGGCCATCTGGACCATTTCGTCCGCGTGGGGGTGGTACATGAATGTCCCTGGACGGCGTGCGACAAACTCGTACATATAGGTCTTCCCGACAGGAATAGCCTTTTGGTTGAGGCCACCCACACCATCCATGCCGCTGGGTAAACGTTGTCCGTGCCAATGGATGGTTGTGTGTTCTGGAAGCTTGTTGGTGACGAAGATTCGAACGCGGTCGCCTTCCACCACCTCAATGGTGGGGCCGGGACTTTGGCCGTTGTAGCCCCACATATTGACTTTGAAGCCAGGGGAGACTTCTCGCTCAACCGGCTCTGCTACCAGGTGAAACTCCTTGACACCGTTATTCATACGCCACGGCAGTGTCCAGCCATTCAGTGTTACGACGGGGTTGTAAGGGCGTCCGTTGTTTGGAATCAGCGGTGGTGCAGTGTTGACGGATGTCTGAATGACGGGTTCTGGCAAAGTGGCCAATGCAGAACGTGCAACCGTGAGGCCAGCAACGGCGGTGGCAGCGCCTGCAAAGAATCGACGACGGGAATTGGTTTGATCCATGGTATGTCCTATTAATTACTCAGGCGAAGCACCACCACCGGCGCCGATGCTCACAAAGTTCGCAGGTTCACCGCCCTGCAGCACCCAATGCAAATCAGCTTCCGCAATGAGGAGGTCGCGTTTGGTGTTGATAGAAGTGACGCTTGACTGCAGTTGGGTCGCGGTCTCTGTCAGAAGATCCCAGACGCTAAGCAGCATTCCGTTGTACCGAAGTACAGTTTCGTCATAGATGAACTGACGCAGCTTTTGTTCGTCCTGTGACAAGCGAGCAGCCGCGTAGCTCGCTTTGTAAATGTCGAAAGCCTGTTGTGCTGTTCCCTGGACACGTAGACCCTCGGAACGTGGAAGCACCGAACGCACGTCTTTCAGACCTTTTTGGACGGCTTCTGCGGTGATGGGTTGCGCAGAGACATCAGGAAGAGAGTCTGGCAGGCCAACGCTAGAGGAAATGCCCCACAACTTGAGTGTCTTGAGCAACGCAATCTGTGCCTGCTTGGCTTCTGCCGCTGATTTCAGGGTTTGCAGCTTGACATTCCCCAGTTTCGACTGAGACTGGGCCTGCTCCATGCGGCTCCAGTTGCCCACGCGAGCCATACGACGGGCCAGTTCAGCTGCCGCAGACGAAGCCTCTTCCATATCCTGTTGCAGTTTCAGTCCAGCCTGGGCTGACACCGCATTCCACCAGGCCTTGCGAGTGTCTACAGCGACATCAAGAACGGCGTCAAAGTCGTCCACATGGCGACGCACGGCGGGATCTACCTCCAACCATCGCCCTTGGGCGATATGCTCTTGATTGACAGCACCTAACTGGGACAAAGAAGAGGACAGCTCAGGGTGTGCACGCCATGCCTGCCGAACGGCTGCGTCCGCCGTTTTGAGCCATAAGTCGGGCGCCGTAGCGGGAGCGTCTTTAGTCGTTGCGTCATTGGCTTGCTCCCACTTGAGAACATCCGCATGCCCCCGCTTGAACTGAGAGACCTCATCATTGGCTTTACGCCAGTCAATGGTGCCCTGTTCCACAGGTTCTTGCACGGCCTGTTGGGCTGATGCTGTACCCACAAGGGTACACAGGGCGAGCGTTGCTAACCACAGTGGTTTGCGTCGCAGGATCGGAACACGATGCATAGGAGTCCTTTGGCTTTGTGTAAAACTGACTGAACTTTATCGAGACGGTCCCAACACCAAGCTGTCGCTTTGATTACAAATTTGTAATCTTCGGCGACGCTAGCGTCAACCGGTGCACACTTGAGAAAAGGACACCGACTGTGAAGATATTGATCATTGAAGACGAACCCAAAACGGGCGAATACCTGCGACAAGGCCTGAAAGAGGCCAGTTTTATTGTGGATCTGGTCCACAACGGCAACGATGGCCTGCACACTGCCCTTGAGGGTGAGCACGATCTCATCATCTTGGATGTGATGCTTCCAGGCATGGATGGCTGGGAGGTGATGCGTAACCTGCGCCGCAAGGGTAATGAAGTTCCGGTTTTGTTCCTGACCGCCAAAGATCAGGTGGAGGACCGAATCAAGGGTTTGGAACTGGGCGCAGACGACTACCTGGTCAAGCCTTTTTCATTTGCGGAGCTGCTGGCCCGTGTCCGTACTATCTTGCGGCGCGGCAAGTCCGGTGTCGAGGCAACCTCACTGAAAGTAGCTGACCTGGAGCTGGATTTGCTGCGTCGCCGTGTGACACGTGCAGGCAAACGCATCGATTTGACCTCCAAGGAATTCGGTTTACTGGAGCTTTTGATGCGCCGACAGGGGGAAGTGCTACCTCGATCCCTGATCGCATCGCAAGTCTGGGACATGAATTTTGACAGTGACACCAATGTCATCGAAGTGGCTGTAAGGCGTCTGCGCAGCAAAATTGACGACGCGTTCGAACCCAAATTGCTCCAGACCGTACGCGGCATGGGATATGTTCTGGAAAATCCGCTACAGAACCCATGACACAGCGCTTCTCACTGACCACCCGTCTCACCCTGTTTTACACACTGGCTTCAGCCACAGTACTGTTGGGCCTGGGATGGGTAACCTCTTTGGCGATGAATCAGCACTTCGAAGATTTGGACCGTAGTCTTCTGGAGGACAAAATCCACCTGATTCAAGAGGTCGCAACGAAAGCCAACTCACCGCAGGATCTTCAAAACCGCTTGAACGAAGTCCTTCACAGCCATGAAGGGCTTATTGTCCATGTGCAGATCAGCGGAAAAACGCTTTATGAGACTGCAAAGTTTGAAATTCCTGACGGATACGCAGGTGCGGTGGGAACTGACCTGAAGTCACAAAAAATGCAGAGTTGGCAAAGTGCGGGACATCAATACCGCGCCCTGGGTATGTTGATCAACTCAGAATTGCAAAATGATGAGCCTCTGGCTGTGTGGGTTGCCCTAGACACAAAATTGCATGTTCATTTTCAGACGCATTTCCAGACCACTCTCATGCTTTACGTGACTCTGGCGACTTTGTTCAGTGGCGTGTTGGGGTGGATGGCAGCCAATCGAGGATTGGCTCCGCTTCGGATTATGCGAACACGTGCCCAAGCCGTGACCTCCAACAAACTTGAGGAGCGCATGCCGGTAGAAGCAGTCCCGGTAGAAATGGCGGATCTCGCTGGTACCTTGAACGACATGCTGGACCGCCTGCAGGAAGACTTTCGTCGACTTTCTGAATTCTCTTCTGATCTGGCGCACGAGCTCAGAACACCGATCAGCAATTTGCTCACCGAAACCCAAGTCACGCTGTCTGCCAAAAGAAGCAATGAAGACTATCAGGACGTTTTAGCTTCCAACTCCGAGGAGCTACAGCGCTTGGCCAGGATGGTGTCAGATATGCTTTTTTTGGCTAAAACGGAGCATGGGCTAGCACTTCCAAGTCGAGAGAGTATCGCTGTGGAGGTGGAGGCCCGGGCCCTGTTCGACTTCTACGAGGCACTGGCCTCAGACAAGGATATTCTCCTGGAGTTGGTTGGCAGCGGTACGGTTGGCGGTGATCGCTTGATGCTGCGACGGGCATTGAGCAATCTGCTCTCCAATGCGCTTCGCCATGCCTCTCCTGGTACGGTTGTGTCCATTGAAATTCAATCGGGAGACGGCGTTGAGGTCACCGTGTCCAACCATGGCCCAAGCATCAGCCCGGAAATGCTGCCTCGCCTGTTTGATCGGTTCTTTCGCGTTGACAAATCGCGGACCCATCCAGAAAGTGACGGTGCAGGACTGGGATTGGCGATCACCCGCGCCATCATGGCGGCTCATGGAGGTGGGATTTCCGTGACGTCAACGTCCGGCGTGACGCGCTTTACCCTCAGATTCCCCAAATCTGAAAGTCTTGTCCAAGAGTAAACCTAGAGCGCATGTGGAGACATGACGTCTTTGTAACGAGTGGGTCATGCTCCCGTAGGGGGCAACTTTCTACATTGGAGTCAACGGTGCAGTGATCGCATCGTTCCCACGAAATCCCTCGTGGGGTTGCACTCACTTTGAAGGAATTTCAATCATGTCTATCCGCAAGTCTGTCATCGCTCTGGCTCTGGCCGTGCCTTTCGCATCTGCTTTCTCGATGGATCTGGCAATTGCCAAGTCGATTCCACTGAAGGACGGCTCCGTCGTTCACCAATTCAAGAACGGCAAGATGGCTATGGAAGACAAGTATGGACGCCCCACTCGAATGAATGTGGGCGAAACCATGGCTGCCGCTGATGGAACGACGATTACGGCTAACAGTGACGAAGTCGCGTTGCTCTCTTCGGTAATTCGCGATCATTACGGTCGCACTACCAAGTAAGTCTGACTTTTCCAGTCAGCTTGACAAGCTCAGCCGACCGGCTGACCCGGTAGTTGCCGATACCAGAAAATCCCAGACCGTTGTCTGGGATTTTTGTTGGCGCCGTGGTCTTCCCCCCTTGTACTTGCAGTAGGCTTGTAAATAAGAGGCGCAATTCCCGTAGGCCTATAAATGACACACGAACTCATCAATTTGCCCAAGGCGTCGCATGAAACGCTGAGCATCATATTGGTCTATGGTGGATTGGCTTCTTTGGCTCTGTTGCTTTGGATCGGCTACATGTACTGGCGTGATCGAAAACGATTTGGTCAACGCAAGCCGAATGTCAGAGATCGACCTCGTTCCAAGCGGAAAAAGCGATATTGAACTGCTCAGCATTGATCTCTATCGTCATTCAGGACATTGTCGCCCACACCGAATCAGGGAGAAGCAACATGATGATGTCCGCATCTGGTAGTTCCACTGAGCCTCCGCTGCGACGCGGCCATATGGCAATGTCCCGTGCGTAGGAGCCAGAAAGGAAGTTGGTTTCCCGGAGTTTTCTCAATTCAGCATGGCCTTGCAGATGAGACTGTTTGCCTTTGTGCACTGCAGCCGCGTTTGGATTTGTCGTTGTACTTGGCTCAATGTCAGTCAAAGAATCTGTGGAACGGGCATTGGCGACCATGTGGGCATTTCCAGGTAGGGAAGTCGGTCGTTCCGGCAAACCACTTGAGCAAAAGGGCAGATTTACTCGATCACATTTGATAATCCAAGATTATCAAATGTAATGCTCGAATTTCCTATTTTTGCATCCTTCCAAAAAAAGCGCACCACTTGACAGCAACATTTCATATTCCTCGCACGTCGAGCAAACGGCAACTAGTAGAAAGTCGCTTTGGCACTGAGAATTCGTGTCCTTTAATGTTGTTCAAGAGGCCGCGGCATCACACCGGATAGTTACGTAGAGGGAACATTCCTGGTGACAATATCCTCGGTATCTCGTCGAACATACCCAATTCAGCTAGAAGTGCTCACCCCCCGATGTAGCTCATCTCTACCCTATGACTTCCACCAGTGAACGTACCAATTGCCTCAGTAGAGCGAGCTTCAGAATAGCGATCATCACGTTTCCTCCAAATATTTGAGATTGCATGTTGAAGCTCCAAGTCAGACAACCCTTTGGACCGGCGCAAAAGGCTGCGCAGGTCATACCCATGCGTAGCGAATAAACACAAATAAACTTTTCCCTCAGTCGAAATTCGAGCTCGATTGCAGGTTCCGCAAAATGCTTGGGACACGCTACCGATAACGCCGATTTCGCCTAGTGATTTGTCATGGAGTCCATGAGCACCGGCATACCCCCAGCGCTCTGCAGTTTCCCCATTTGCATTTGGTGAGAGAGCGACGAGCGGCATGGACTGATTAATTAGCGCCACCAACTCTGCACTAGGCGGTCATCATCGGTTACACGGTATATGCGTATCGGGTGTTCTGGGGCAAGAGTACGGCGCTAAAGTATTGAGCGTACCCGTCGCCGGCTGTTGAAGTCGATGTTCTGCAAGTCTGTTTGATGCTCGTGTTGTACGTCACTTCTTTTAAAACGTGATGTTTTTTCTACCAAGCACACGCGGTAACCATAGGCCCTCTGGTGGCTTTCTGCGTTGTTTACTTGCTTCTGTAGCTGCTAAACTCACAGGCATGCGACGCTGGCTTCTGGTCTTTCTATTGGTGCTTATGCCTATGCAGCTGACATGGGCTGCAGTGAGTACCTATTGCCAGCACGAGAGCAAGTCTTCAATCCGACATATTGGTCATCACACTCACAAACACTCCGGTTCTATCTCGGGTGGTGATGGTGTTGTTTCCTCCGAAGTTGGATCTCTTGAAAACGACTGCGGCGTTTGCCATGCGAATTGTTCCGTAGCGTTTCAAAGCTCGTCGCAAACTTTGCGACTAATTGCAGAACCCGTGCGGATCGTTGTCAAAGCCGCTTCGTACTTAGCCCACTACCAAGACTTACCCGAACGCCCGCAATGGGTTTCCCTGGTTTAACCAGGGGCGTCTCAGTTGAAGCACAGATCGGTTCCTTACCGGTCCGCGTAACGTAACTTTTCTTCCCCTGGATTCTTGATCCGGCGATTTCGCCGATTGTGATTGAAGCCTGTTGGAGGAGTTGTTTGTGGCGCAAGCTTTTTGGCGCGTATACCCGCGTTGGGTCTGGGTCGTAGTTGTTCTGATGTTGATCTTGTTAGATCAAATCACCAAAGATTTCTTTGCTTCAATCATCCCGTTAGGGGAATCGATTGAAGTCACTTCGTGGTTTAACTTCGTACATCTTCTCAATACTGGGGCGGCGTTTTCCATCCTCGCCGATGCAGGTGGCTGGCAGCGTTGGTTTTTCATCTCTCTCAGTGTGCTGGTGGTGGTGCCAATAACGGTGCTATGTCTACTCAAAAAAATCGACCCCGCTGAGCGTTGGATAGGTGCTGGAGTTGTCGCAGGTGGTGGTGGGAACCTGATTGATCGTGTCCAGACAGGCGCCGTCGTCGATTTTCTGGATGTCCATTGGAGATCGCTCCACTGGCCAGCGTTTAACTTGGCGGACGTATTTATTGTCTGCGCCATGATCGCTTGGGTTGGGCTGTCAATCGCCATTTCAAAGCGCAAAGCTACAGGTCTACGTGAGGAGAGCCAATGAAGTCCACTTGGCTACTACTTTTGACCGCATGGCTGCTCGCAATGTTGTCGACAGCCGGGGCTCTTTTCATTGGCGAAGTGATGCTGATGACGCCCTGTACTTTGTGTTGGTATCAGCGTATCGCGATGTTCCCCTTGGCTGTGGTTCTGGGCATTGCTAGTTACAGCAACGATCGCCAGGGTGCCGTTTATGCCTTTCCTTTGGCATTGGCCGGGACCCTGATATCCGCCTATCACACGCTGCTCGTGGCCGGTTGGATTCCAAAGGCTTGGATTCCCTGCGGTGCTGGAGTCTCGTGCGCAAATCAAAAGCTTGACATCCTGAACGGTCTCCAAATCCCTTGGCTCTCCTTGGTTGCCTTTCTTCTCATCACCGTTTTGCTCGCCTTTTATCTCAAGAAAACTTCCAAATGAAATCAAAAAAACTAACCGTTGCAATTCTCGTGGGTATCGTTGCAGCCTTCTTTGCGTTCGGTATGTACGTCTACCAGCAGCGTGTCCAGAACTCCCAAATGGACAAAGTGAGCCAAGCGGCAAGTAGGCTGATTCGTCCCAACTCTACGGTGCTTGGGCCTGTGAACGCTCCCGTGACGATCGTCGAATTCTTTGATCCCGCGTGTGAGACATGCAGAGCTTTTTACCCACTGGTGAAAGACCTGATGCGCAAACACCCCAGCGACATTCGTTTGGTGCTGCGGTATGCGCCGTTTCATCAAGGATCCGATCAAGTCGTCAAGCTTTTAGAAGCGGCCAAGAAGCAGGACAAATACTTACCTGTTTTGGAAATGGTCCTGGCAGCGCAACCCATGTGGGCGGATCACGGAAAGCCCAATCTGGAAGTGGCCTACCAAGCTGCTGAAAAAGCCGGATTGGACATTCAAAAAGCCCTGATTGATGCAAAGTCCAGCGAAATTGAGGCTTTGTTGGCACAGGACATACAGGACTTGACCGCATTGGAGGTCACGAAGACACCAACGTTTTTTGTGAACGGTCGAGGCCTGCCCAGTTTTGGTCCTGAGCAATTGCAGGCATTGGTGGCTGAAGAGCTGGCCAAAACTAAGAAGTGAGCCAGCGATGATGAACACTCACAATGGACATGAGCACACCGACATTGCACGACGAATGATGTTGGGAGGGCTGTTTGTGGGCTTGGTATCGCCTGCATTAATTGCTTGCTCCCCCGAAGCACAGACCTTCAAAAACACGGACATCACAGGGGCGAAATACGCACAGGACTTTCACCTGAAAGACCACAATGGCAAAGTGAGGGGACTCGCGGAGTTTCGGGGCAAGGTTACGGTCGTATTTTTTGGATTCACCCAATGCCCGGATGTTTGCCCGACGTCCATGACCACGATGGCGGAAGTGAAGCGACTTCTTGGCGAGCAAGGTGATGCGCTGCAAGTAGTGTTCATCACGGTGGACCCTGAGCGCGACACCCTGCCGCTCCTTAAAGAGTACATGTCAAATTTCGATCCGACTTTTCTGGCACTGCGGCCGGAGCCGGCTGAGCTACCTTCTTTGGCTGCGGAGTTCAAGCTTTATTACAAGAAAGTCGAGGGAAAAACACCGACCTCTTACAGCATGGACCACTCGGCAGGAAAGTTCATTTTTGACACTCAGGGGCAGGTACGGTTGTTTTCTCAGTATGGAACCGAGGCAAGTGTGCTTAAAGATGACATTCAAGAATTGCTGAAGGTCAGCTGATTGGACTGCTTATGCGCTTTGACACATCTTTCAAGCAGTTCATTATTTTGATGGTCTGTCTGATGAGCGCGGTGCAAGTATCTGCACAGTCAAGGATCAAATCCAGCGCCTCACAACCGACAAAGCCAGCCAGTTCGGACGGCATTGCAGAAGCACGTCTCATAGAAATCTACCGCCTGATTGGGAAAGCGAACACCCGCGAGGCTCTGGCCAAGGCGGGGGCGCTGGTGAATGAGTATCCGCACTTTCAGTTGGCCCAGCTGGTTTATGGGGATCTGCTATCCACACAGTCGCGTCCTATTCGCCAGATTGGTGATGTTCCCGATGTTCTGGAGCAGGCTGCGGCAAAAAACCTGCAAGCTTTGAGAACAGAGTCACAGTTGCGTATAGCTGCATTGCAGCAGCGGCCCCCAGTTGACTCAATTCCCGCGCAGTTTGTTGGCCTATCCAAGCGAAATAAGCATGCGATCGCCGTGGACACCGCCAAAGCTCGGCTGTATCTTTTTGAGAACTCTGGCAGAAGAATCCGTTTGCTGGCCGACTACTACATCTCCGTTGGCAAGGCGGGTGTAGGAAAGAACGTCGAGGGCGATCTTCGCACCCCACTTGGTGTCTATTTCATTACCAGCAGTCTAGACCCCAAGAGTCTGCCGGATTTGTATGGATCTGGAGCGCTGCCAGTTAGCTACCCCAACGTGCTGGACATGCGCAGGGGTAAAACTGGAAGCGGCATTTGGTTGCATGGGAATCCATCCAGCCAGTTCACGCGAGAGCCCCAAGCTACGGAGGGTTGCGTGGCGATGGCCAATCCCGATCTAGATCGCATCATCAGCACTGTAGAAATTCGGACTACCCCCGTCTTGATTGGTAAGAACCTTCAATGGGTCCGACCGACTGAGCTGCAGCGAGAGCGGGATCAGTTGGAGGGCACGTTGTTGAGCTGGGCGTCGGCCAAGAGCTCCGGGGATGTACGAGAGCTTTTGAAATACTATGCCCACGATTTCAGCGCGGATGGCAAAGATCTCACTGCGTTTGGAAAAACTGTGCATGCTGACATCGCAAAACTGGGCCGAAAACCGATTGAACTAAATGATGTGTCTCTTATCCGCTGGACAGATGAGGCAGAGATTCTGGTTGCGACCTTCGGAGAGTTGGTGCAGGGGGCGCGTACCGGACGCACCATCAGGCAGTATTGGCAGAAACGCTCTGAAACTTGGAAGATCATTTACGAAGGCGTGCTGGGATAGCCAACTTTCTCATACGTGAATCTGGCCGTGACCAAATCTTGGGCGATTCAGCCGTGGCAAAACGTACGGCATTCTGATCGATAGCAATAGGAGACTCGGCATCGATCCGGGGCAACGGGAAAGAGACCTCTGCCAGGAAAGTTTTTCATCTTGCTGGGATAGTGGAAAAAATGAACCTACCCGAACTATTGGATTGGATTGCCCGCTACGACCTGTGGATATACGGCTTGTTGCTGGCCTACTGTCTTGGTAAAACAGGCCCGTTGCCAATGGTTGCCGGCTATGCGGCGTCACAAGGTGCATTGCGGATAGACGCGCTTCTGATGGTCACTGTCCTTGGTAGTGTCGCTGGCGGACAACTGCGCTTTGCGTTGGGGCGATTCGCTTCGCCTTGGATCTGTAAGACCTTTCCCAAGGCAGCTCCTTGGATTGCCTTGGCCAGTGCCGGCGTAGAGCGGTATGGCTTCCGAATTCTGTTGTCATACCGATTTGTCAAAGGAGCGTTTTCGTTGGTCGGCTTGGGCGCCGGTGCCTCACTGCTTTCTTGGCGGCGGTTTTTTTTGATTGACGGATCGGGGGCCATTTTGTGGATTGCCTGCATAGTCAGCATTGGTTGGGGCTTTGGACTGCTGGGGGCTGTACTCGACCCACGGTGGGCTGCCTACGTTGGGCTAGCTCTGTTGGTTTTCTCTCTCATATCGTTGGCCATATTCGGAAAACGTTTAAAGCAGCGCTTATTACCTTTCGCCGAAAATATATTGAAAGAGCGCACAGGGAAAAAACAAGCGTGAGGGGGCATTTGCGAAAGGCGTAGCTTTGCAGAGCACCTTGTTTACTGTAGTCCCCGTGGATAAAGCCGAAATCTGCAAAAGGCGCTCTTCTGATTCATTTTTTTGCGTGCGGAGATGTGTTCGCTATTGGTGCATGAACGTAGATGGACTCACGCTTTCCGTCGTTGCTTTCAAACACCAGAGTTAGTTGTACCTCAAAGCCCGCTCGTACTGGTTTCTTGAGATCCATGAGCATCAAGTGATAACCGCCTGACTTGAATTCCACAGGTTCGCCTGCCGGAATCAATAGACCTTTTACAGGTCGCATGGACATAACACCTTGCTCTAAAAGCATCTGATGAACTTCCACAAACCCTGCGTTTGGCGTTCGTGCTTCAACTAGCTTCACATCCTTTTTCGTCGAAATACGCATAAATGCGCCTGTTGCTTGTTGGCCGCGTACTGTCGCTCTTACCCAAGCGTCATCGACCATAACCTGTGCTCGAATCGACGTCGCTCCGAACATCTGGAAAACCAACAATGCAACAAAAATGCGAAGCTTGATGGAGGTCATTGAGGAGGGGCTCATTTGGGTTTCAAGCCTCACAACGACTGGCGTGATTCCGCGATTGTCTGCAATATTTTGGAAGAGGGCTGCATCGGCTTAAATGCACTGACATTTGCGCGACCGGGATTCCCAATCGGTAGACGTCCGACTAAATGACCCACAGGAACCAGGGCGATTCTGAACAACTGCCCTGCCAACTCCGGGAGGTCTTTGGATTTCCAAGCTAGATTCAGCATCGCCACGTGCACCCTCAAATGAGGTTCAAAGCGGGTTTGTCCAACAATGTGCGCAGCCTCCAGAAGAAGCCAGCGCTGCTCAAGTTGATCCATTGGTGTGTCTCGTGCCCTCGTCAGTAAATGCTCAAACACGTCAATACTGTTTCTGGTGGTCTCTGGTTTAGGCGTTTTCATGGTGAATCTCTATCTGGGAATGAAGGTTTGATGATCAATATCTAAGCCAGCGCTTGCAGCCTTCATCCTTCAGACAACAAGTTTTCCAACAATGCATGGAGTGCAACAAAATCTGGTGCACCGACATACTTCTTCACGATCTTGCCTTGCTTGTCCACAATAAAGGTCGTTGGAGTGATCTTGATATCCCCCCATTGCTTCGCGTTTTCGCCCGTGTTGTCCAGGGCGACTTTGAATGGCAGCTGGCGGGTTTTGGTGAAGTTGACGACCCAGTTCACCGGGTCGTATTGCATGGCAACTGCGACCGTTTCAAATCCTTTGCTTTGGTACTTGATGTATGTGTTCACAATTTCAGGCATTTCCTTCACGCAGGTTGTGCAGGTTGTGGCCCAAAAGTTGATCAGTAGGACTTTTCCTTTGAGCGTGCCCATATTGGTGTAGCTGCCGTCCAACAACAAAAAGCTGGAGTCTGGTGCGTTGTCGCTCAGAGCGCATCCTGATAGACCGCTGAAACCCACTGCGGTAGCCAAAGGCGCTATCAGCGCTGTTCTTCTGTTCATGGACATGATTTGCGCTCCTTTGTCTCTACTTACGCAGTAAGCGTAGGCCGTTGCCGACGACCAGCAAACTGGCACCGACATCGGCGAATACAGCCATCCACATCGTGCCCGCACCAGTAAGCGTCAGCACCAGGAAAACAGCCTTGATGCCTAATGCCAAAACAATGTTCTGTACGAGCAGTGCATGGGTGTTTCGCGACAGGCGAATAAAACGAGGAAGTTTGCGCAGGTCATCGTCCATCAGCGCCACATCAGCGGTTTCAATGGCCGTACCAGTACCAGCTGCGCCCATCGCAAAACCTATGTCTGCTCTGGCCAATGCCGGCGCATCGTTGATACCGTCTCCCACCATTCCGATAGCGCCACCCAGACTAATCTTGCTTTCTATGGCATTGAGCTTGTCTTCAGGCAGTAGATCGCCACGTGCTTCGTCGATTCCGACTTGAGTTGCAATTGCTTTGGCTGTGTGCGCGTTGTCACCAGTCAGCATGACCGTCTTGATCCCCAGGTCATGCAATTCAGCGATGGCCTGGCGGCTGCTGTCCTTGACCGTGTCAGCGACGGCAAACATGCCATGCACCTCTTGGTCATCGGCCAGCAGAATGACGGTCTTGCCTTGCTCTTCCAGCGCAGACAAACGGGCTTCCAGTGCCTCAGAGCAACGACCTTGTTCGTGGATCAGACGGTGATTCCCCAAGTAGAAAAGCTTTCCGTCGATGATCCCCTTGGTACCACGCCCAGGCAAAGCTTCAAATGCCTCCACATTGCGCAATGCAACGCCATCTTTGTTGGCGGCTTCCGTGAGCGCTTTGGAGACGGGGTGGTCTGAGCGACCTGCCAAGCTGGCAGTATGGCTACGCAACTCGACCGCGCTCATCGCGCTAAGCGTCACAAAGTCCGTCTGCGCTGGCTTGCCATGGGTGATGGTGCCCGTCTTGTCCAATGCCAACCATTTCAGCTTGCGCCCCTCTTCAAGATACACGCCACCTTTTACCAAGATGCCCTGACGCGCAGCGGCGGCCAAACCGCTGACGATGGTGACAGGGGTGGAAATCACCAAAGCGCATGGGCAAGCGATCACCAGCAAGACGAGTGCCTTGTAGATCCAGGTCAACCAATCTCCACCCATAAACAGGGGTGGAAAAATGGCGACTGCCAATGCGATAGCAAACACCACTGGCGTGTACACGCGGGCGAATTGGTCAACAAAGCGCTGGGTTGGTGCACGTGCGCCTTGCGCTTCTTCGACTGCGTGGATGATGCGTGCGAGCGTACTGTCGTTTGCGGCGGCAGTCACGATGTACTCGAAGGAGCCTGACTCGTTGATGGTGCCTGCAAATACCTGGTCACCTTCGGTTTTTTCCACGGGAAGGCTTTCCCCGGTGATGGGCGCCTGGTTGATGGCTGAGCGGCCGGTGACGATTCTTCCGTCCAAAGCGATGCGCTCACCGGGTTTAATCCGGACACGTGCGTCGACGGCGACAGATTTGGCTGCAATTTCTTGCCAAGACCCATCGGCTTGCTGCACTGTCGCTCGTTCTGGCGTGAGTTGCATCAATCCGCGAATGGCATTGCGGGCCCGGTCCAGCGACTTGGCTTCGATCAGCTCTGCAATCGTGAACAACACCATCACCATGGCAGCTTCAGGCCATTGGCCAATCAGCAAGGCCCCTGTTACCGCAATGCTCATCAGCGCATTGATATTGAGATTGCCGTTGCGGATGGCAATCCAGCCCTTCTTGTACGTGGTGATTCCACAGGCGAGTACCGCAACTACCGCCAGAACTGCGGCCATCCAGGTGGGCAATCCTGACCACTCGACCGCCTCAGAGGAGATCGCAGCAATCCCAGCCAGTACCAATGGCCACCAAGGCTTGGCAGGCTCGGGCGTGGGCTCCTCCTGCGAGGACTCGCTGTTGGCTATTTCGGGAGTGAAACCCAACGAGCGCACTGCGGCCAGAATTGGTTCAATTTCCTTGGGAGCATGGGTCACCGTCAGTACGCGTTGCATCAGGTTGAACTCCAGCCTTGCCACACCTGGCATGCCCCCCAGCTTCTTGCGCAACAGCCCCTCTTCTGTGGGGCAGTCCATTTGCATGATGCGAATGGGCGTCTGAACACCGTCAGCACTAGTCGATGGTTTACCGAGTTGCGCCGAATGTGGAATATCCGGCGCATTATGCGTGCCGCAACAAGCGGCGACAGGGGCTGCCGATTGCGCGGGTTCAGTGGGCGAACAGCAGGAATCACTTGCATGCGCGTGGCTATGGGAATGGTCGTGGTCGTGACCATTTGAAACGTGTTTGTGGGCGTCTGACATAGGGTTTTCCGATGAAGTTGCCCAATTACACAACCTGAAGTTACTATAGAGTCAAGAGGTTTCAGGAGGTCTTTATGAAAATCGGTGAATTGGCTCTGGTTGCGCAATGCACGGTAGAAACGGTGCGCTATTACGAAAAGGCCGGACTGCTTCCTGAGCCAGCGCGCACATCGGGGAACTTTCGGGTGTACGGACCTGAGCATGTTGAACGCCTGCGTTTCATCCGCAATTGCCGGGCACTGGACATGAGCCAAGAGGAAATACACACTTTATTGGATCTGGCAGATCAGCCTGCTGACGGATGCGGTGCCATCAATGCAGTCTTTGACCAGCACATTACCCACGTTGACGAACGCATCCGCGAACTCACCCATCTAAAAAAGCAACTTAGAACACTTCGGTTGCGCTGTGTTTCAGAACAAGCTGTCGATGCCTGCGGGATCATGCAAGGCCTTGCTTCGATGGAAACTGAGGCCAAAGGTGAACGGCACACACATTTGGGTTAATTCCACGCTCTTCCTTTTCGGCCTTGCTGCTGATGTAGATTAGATGTGAAGATTTTTTACTGGGTGTGAAACACTCAGCCCAATTCAAAACTCTACTTTTTCCCTTAAAGCCTTCTTGGGCTATCTGGAATCTTTACGGAGTGATATTGCCATTCAAAACATGCGGGCCTGGATGGCCAAACGCCTGACTCTTTTCCGGTGCACCAATACCGCTGAGGCGAATCTTGTGCTGCCGTTTCGCATCATCCAACACGGTGACGGTGTCCCCATCTGTGACGCCGACGACTTTGCCGATGATGATTTCAGCGTGCGCCCATAGGCAAGTGGAAGCCAGCAAGGCGAGGAGGGCGTGTTTCCAGGTGGGCATGGTGTTGTGGGCGTTTCTCGGCTTGCTTCTATCTTGGCGCGAATGCCCCGTCATTAGGTATTCAGCAGGGATTTGAATATACTGTATTTATGTACAGTAACTGGCAGTCCTTGACCCCACTCCCTGCAACGGTCAGTTCGTTGCTGGTGCGGTTCATGGTGAACAAGGTCACTGCTGGCTTTCCATCGCCTGCAGAAGACCTGGGCGCCGAGCGCCTGGATCTGTCTGCCTTGCTGGTTCCCAATCCCCAGGCTACCTTCTTCATGCGGGCCAGTGGAGTCTCCATGGTGAACTTGGGCATCAGTGACCAGGACATTCTGGTGGTGAACAAATCCAAACGCCCGCGCCATGGCCAGATTGTGGTGGCATCGATCGATGGCGAGTTCACCGTTAAAAAGCTCTTCAAAAAGGCTGGCCGCACCAAGCTGGTAGCCGGCAACCCGACCTACCCCGACATTGTTCTCAAAGAGGAGCAAATCTTGCAAATCTGGGGCGTGGTCACCAGCGTCATCAAAGTCCTTCCCGCCTAGGGCTGGGGCGTGCAACCCACACAAAGAAAGAAGTCACATGCAACACGACCGCTTTTTAGCCGCCCAAGAACCCCTGTATGCCCACGTCCTGGAAGAGCTGCGAGCGGGGGACAAAAAAACCCACTGGATGTGGTTCATCTTCCCTCAGCTCAAAGCACTGGGTCGCAGCTCTACCGCCTTGTTCTATGGTCTGAACGACTTGGCCGATGCCAGGATGTACTTCAGCCATCCCGTTCTGGGTGCCCGCCTCAAAGAGTGCACAGCCTTGGTCCTGCAGCACCATGACAAGTCTGCCCTAGAGATCCTGCACCACCCGGACAACCTCAAGTTCCGGTCCTGCATGACCCTGTTCCAGCTAGCAGCTCCACAAGAACCCCTATTTGCTGAGGCCTTGAAGGTGTTCTTCAAGGGAGATGCCGACGACATGACCATCCAACTGGTCAACCGCATGCCGGGATGAGACTGCCATGTACGCCTTGGTCGATGGAAACAACTTCTATGTGAGTTGTGAACGGGTGTTTCGTCCCAGCCTGGAGGGTATTCCGGTGGTGATTCTGTCCAACAACGATGGCTGTGCCATTGCCCGCTCCAACGAGGCCAAGGCACTGGGTATTGCCATGGGAGCACCCTGGTTCCAGATCAAACACCTGGCAGAGCAGCACGGTCTGGTTGCTCTGTCGGCCAACTTTGAGCTCTATGGAGATATGTCCGACCGCATGATGAGCTTGGCAGCAGGCCTGGGTCATGCCCAGGAGATCTATTCCATCGATGAGTCCTTTGTGGAGCTCAGCGGGATCCGGGGGGACCTGGTGGAGAGAGCCCACAAGGTCCGGTCCCGCATCCTGCAATGGGTAGGTATTCCTTGCTGTGTAGGCATAGGCAGTACCAAGACCTTGGCCAAACTAGCCAACCACATCGGTAAAACTGCAGAGCGCAAACCCGGAAGCTATCCCAGCCATCTGGCCCAGGTCTGCAACCTCGCAGCCATGTCACCTGAAGAGCGAGACACCATATTTGCAGCCACAGCGGTTCAAGAGGTGTGGGGCGTGGGGCGCCAGATCAGCAAACAGCTGCAAGCCGGCGGTATCCAGACCGTCAAAGACCTGATCCGACTCGACCCTGCCACCATTCGCAGCCATTGGTCTGTAGTCTTGGAACGTACTGTCCGAGAGCTGCAGGGCACGTCTTGCATTGACCTGGAGCACAACCCAGCACCCAAGAAAGAGATCGCCACCACCCGGTCCTTTGGACGACCGGTCCTGGAGCTGCACCAACTGGCAGAAGCCGTCACCGAGTTCGCCTCCCGCGCTGCTGAAAAACTACGCAAACAAAGCGGACTCGCCAACCAGGTGCTGGTCTACATCCGCACCAGTCCCTTCCGACCCGATCCCCAATACAGCCGATCCATCACTACACCCCTGCGACGCCCCAGCGCTGACACTGCCTGCATTGCCAAAGCCGCATTGGACGGCCTGCAACGCATCTTCCAACCTGGCTTCAAGTACGCCAAGGCAGGCGTAATGCTCCTGGATCTCCAGCACGAAGGGCAGCAACAGTGCGAGCTGGACCTGGAGGGGGGTAGCCAGAAAGACCGCAGCACCTTGATGACAGCCCTGGACGGACTCAACCAACGCTATGGCAAAGGTACTTTGCACATGGCCAGCGCTGGGGTGGAGGGCAATAAGCGCGTCTGGTCGATGAAGCAGGAACGCAGGACGCCGCGCTACACCACCAGTTGGGAAGACTTACCGGTAGCGAAGGCGTGAATAAGGACAGATTGAAAGCTGCTATTAATATGGCATTTGGAGATAAGCCGTCTCCTAGAATCGCTGGCCCTCAGTGACCAGCTTGAGCCATTTGTGGCTGCAGCCACGCAGATCAGCTCATAGTAAATCATTCAAATAGTTAATGACGACTAGCCCCAAATCCGTGGTGGCCATCGCCAAAGCTCTTGGTGTTGACCTTGCATAGATAGCTCGCACGGTGGAAGAACGCCCCTGTGTCCGCAGGCGTATCTCTACTGAAGTGGTACACGGCGTTATCCGGAAAATGCACTATCCCACGGCAATGCTCCAGCGGCACCCTGATTGCACTTGCCCACGCTTGCTTGATGCGATGGTACATGTTCGGTAAATCAGAGTTGAAATGACCTAACCCGAAATATGCCTCGCGATTGAGTAACAGTGCTACGTGAAAATGTACGCGTCCATCGTGCCCTTGCTCACGAGTCCAGATATAGCGCACCTCCGTGTCATGAGCATATGGATTACGCAACTTAGCTCTACTTCTGTCGTGTCGAATCTTAGCCTTCATAGATTCTATAAATCGGGACATGACCTCATTACTTATTGCGTCAGGTCCAGCATACATGTTGACTGGAAAATGAAGATCAAACCGGATAGCGCAGATACGTCGGTAAGCATTCAGTGCTTGGTAGATAACTTTGTGCAACGAGGTCAAATACTGCTCAATCATATCCCCCTTGTCTCGCATTACAGGCAGACCTTGAAATGTGTCCTCGATATATAAGGACTGATTACGGTTGAATGGATTTGTGTACATGGTATTCCTTAGTAAGGGTGGAAAAGGCGAAAAGGTTATTTATCTCCTGTTTGCTTTAAAGGTACTCAAATAAAATATCGTTATACGTGTCACTAGGCACAAGATATTGCTTGTCGATAAAGTTTTTATTTATAGCGATTTGCAAATGAGCTCTAGACTTCTATTTGATAAAATATGGTTGCTTATATATAGATTCCTAATACCGAGAACGCACGTATCGATAATGATTGAATTTAGATGGGTGGTGCACCTAGAAATAGTAGGTATTGGTAAATCACTAACTCTGGAGAAATATTTATAGAGAGCACATTGGCCTTCCTTTAATTTGATCTGAATATGATGGTGATCAGTTTTTATGATGATACAAATCACTTAATTTCTCAAAAAAACTTGAAATGCTGGCATAAACATGCCGATTTAAATCAGAGCTGTACGTACTAAAAAGATGCTTGCTTTGACCCGTTCATTTACCCTCGGTGCGGGTAGTCCTTTTGGAGTCTTCACCTCTTTGTTCAAGTCGATAGAGTGGAAAGATCAACCCGGCAGTCGCGATATATCCGTAAACAGTTTCCTGTGCACGGTTGTGCTATCGTTTTCGTGACGAAGTTAAGGTGCCTCACTCGCGCCCATTTG
Source organism: Rhodoferax sp. TS-BS-61-7 (assembly GCF_002943465.1). GTDB lineage: Bacteria > Pseudomonadota > Gammaproteobacteria > Burkholderiales > Burkholderiaceae_C > Allorhodoferax. The sequence continues at coordinate 951,558 of NZ_PTQY01000001.1, read as the reverse complement.
CAGTGCAGTTCTTAGTGCCCTAAGTTTTGGGATATCTGCACAAGTCGGCATCAATACTGCTGGGACGGATTCAAAGCCTGCTGTTTCTGCTGTTAGCAGCAGAAACAGCAAGTTGGCAACGTGAGGTAATCAAAATCGCGTCGAAATAGGGCGGTTACAACATATCAAATGCCGGAATGGCTTAGCAGAAGGGAAGAGGGGGGATCGGTTGTTGTTGTAGCTGCAGGCTGCAAAAATAACTGATGACGGGTAAAATCACATCGGTTTTTCCCTGCTTTCCGATTACGACTTTTCCTGCGCTTGCAAGGGTCCAAAGCGCTCCATTGAGTCGCTCGGCATTCCGGAGTTGGTTAGGCCCGTAGGTACGAATCCGCTGCTTGGGAAGCGGAAATACGTTGTTATGTTTGCGGAATAACGTCCACAGCCAGTCTTCCAACATTTGGGCGTCGATCTGCTCTTGGGGGATCTGACTCTGACCAAACAAGTCTTTGAACTCGCAAGCGTACCAGTGGGCTATGGCACATGCGTTTTTTACGCAGTCGACCTGAATGTAATGGTCCCGACCAAGATAGTGGTGGAACAAGGCCGCGATGCGTGCGGCGTTTTCTGCGATTTTGGAGCCAAAGTCTCGTACGTCAGCGAGGTATCGGCCATCGAGCAACTCTACTTCTGTTCTATTGTAAAAATCCATCCAACAGGCATAGGCCTCTGGTGACATCTCAACTTCTTTAAACTGATTTTTACCGTTGTCAGTGCTCAGCATTTCTGAAATGCGCTCGTGAAACAATGCCAGATGCGGCATAGGAGAGGTATTTGAGCCGTAAATGAATCGAGTGCCTTGAGTGCTTGGAGGGTATGCGACAAGTTTCCGTGCCAAATACCCGATGCCGCGCGCGATTCCCCCCCTTTTTTCCATGAAGCCTAGGAATGGCTTTTCTTGGATCATGATGGATGAGGTAAGGCGAGCGTTATGGATTGCGAAACTCACACCCAGGCGGTCCTTGAAAAGGTCTCCTCCGTCCCAAAGCACATTCAGCTTGTCCATGCCTCGCATGGCATGACCACCGAATACAGTGGCACCTTCCGCAGAAATCAATAGTGCGGATGCCCAACGTTGATGAAGCCCCTCCAACATTGCCTCCATGTTGGTGTCCACATAAATGATGCGAGGTGGGCTCCACTCAACTGGCTTTTTTCCAAGATGGACTATGAGCTCCTCTTGATAGCAGTTTGCGTCCGTTCCTTCGCGGATTGCCGAGTTGATACGTGCATGAATTCCCCTATATTGAGCTTTCCAGATTGCAAGAGACGCCTCGTAACTCACCCCTTTGTTGGCAGTCGCCTCCCCAAGGCGTTTCTGATGTTGGCGATTGGCTTGCATGACTGCTCCGTCAACTGCCGTTTTGCGTTCGCCAGACTCAGCGATCAATGATAGATAGAGACTGACGGGCGATACCAAGCCCCCGCGTTTAACGTTGATGGCATGTTGGCTAGCATGGGATATCGCTGCCAAAACAGATGAGACTACCAATTCGATTGGACACTTAAATGAAAGCTGCACCTCAAACAGCACGTCGCGAAGTGGGTCAGGAAAGTTGGATGTTGGAAATGGCCGTTTATTTTTTAGAACCATAATTAATTTTTGAAAAATAAGTCGTAGTCGACTTAATTCTGATGAATAAATGCCAGTAGCTTCGATTATTGAATTTGAAGTTCTTGTACCTCTGTTTTTCTAAGATGTGTTAATCCCACCTTCGTGTTTGAATCAGAAGGAGATAGGTTTAAATGCTGTGAGTAATAAAATATGTGATATGAAATTATGGGTGAAGGGATCTAATAAATAGTTAAATTTCTGGAGGTTTAGTTTTTTGAACGATTGAGGTCAAAGGCGGGAGTTGATCTACTTGAGTTAATTCGTGACTCCAACCAAGCTTCGATTTCCGACTCGATCCAGGCCACTCGATTTGCAGAGATGCGCACCTGTTTAGGGAAGGACGGGTCGTAGTACTTGCTTGTAGAGTCCATGCGTGCGTACGTCGAGGTGCGGGAAGATGCGGTGCGCACCAAGACGGCGTTAAGTGAAAGGAGGTTGATCTTGGGTTTGATGCCGTCCGACATAGCGGCAACCAGTTGGTTACCGGCTGGGCAGCCCGCCGCATGTTGAGTAGTCACCGGATGAGGATTTGAATTTCGCATTTTTCTCCATTGCTTGCCTGATGCATGTGTGATGCGAGGCGTTGTTTCGATGGAGCGAATTCTTGAAGCGGCAACGGGGTTGCCGTCAAACGTGACCCGGGGAGCCTTGTGCCGTGGGCATTTCAGCTAAGTGGTGACAACCCCTTGTCACTGTCTACGCTGGTGCCTAGATTGGGGTCTGGTCAATGGAACGCTTGATGGGTTGGGGTTTATCTTGCCCCTTATTGCGCTGCAGTGCTTCGGTAGCTAGGCGGCAAGACCTCGAAGAGCCTTTTTGAACACTAGAGCGTTACAAGTCAGATTGCCGGCTTAGGGTAGGAGGGCGGACATTTCCCGGTGGACCGAAAGTTTGTTGATAGCTTCTCTGAACGACGTCGGGGCAAGTCTTTCCAGATCTTATCTAAAGCCTTACTAGGGCTAGTGAATAAACAACCGGTGATATGTCTCACTTGTTCGTTTGCTTATTCCAAATCTCAAAAGGACTCGTGATGATGTTCGTTGTAGGTTTTTTATTTTTATTTTGTATCGGAGCGTCGTGATTGAATTCCTCGGGTCGTGGGTTATCTTTAAATACCTGATTCATTCTAGTGACAGAGACACCAAAGTAAGCTGCCGTTTCTTTCGCTGTGGAGTTCTTCCTGTATTCACGCATTTCATTGACATTTTCAGTCGTCCAATACCTTTCACTTTTTCCCCTTGATTTTTTTGAATTAGAAATTATGAAGTCCAGTTCCAACTGCTTTAAGTATTTGCTGGCATCCTCACGAGAGACCAGAGCATTTTTTTGTGCAAAATATGGATGGAGGCTCGCACCCCGAAGTGCATTAAGGTCGGAGTCAAATAGATGAAAGTGCCCCGAATGAACTTTTAAGATGAAATTCTCGCAGTGCTTAGTTATTCGCTCGTCATAATCACGTTGCGCTTTATATCGGTCTGACGGTGTTTTGATGTCTGGTTCCCAATTAGGTCTATTTTCACTCTTGTAATATTCATCAAAAAATTTATCGATTTCTGTATCAGACATGTTGTCAGTGATCTCGGGCAATTGAGGTAGCAAGCGACTTAACTCAATTCTGTCCGCATCAGTTAATGGAACACTTCCTACTAATCCCTTCAGTCTGTAACTGGAGTCGGGCTTTTTCAGCCAGAAGTTCTTGGGTAAATATTTCCGACCTACGCAGTCAATCCCCTTTTTTATCCCGACTTGCGGCGGGAATCCCTCTATGGATTTGGCTATCTCTTCAAGTCGGTAGTGGGATTGGTCTGGTAGATATATGTGATGGTTCGACATAAATTTTTATACCTATGGACAGAAAACAAGTTTTTTTGTGATCCGCTTAAGTACTAGGTTTCTGTTTCAGAGGCGTAATAGCTTTGTTGACACTGGGGTAAAGTTCAAAAGGTGTTAGCAGTCTCATGCTTTATGTGAGAGTTTGATGAGCTTGTTAACTTGGGCCTTTTTTCGCCTGACTGTGGTCATCCGGCTTTCAAGAATCTTTGATTCTTGCACTTGTCTGTTCTTCGTTGATTAGGGGCTTTGCTCTTCGGTGGCTCAACAACTAAAGTAACTGTCAGATCCGTAAGTGGGCCAAAGTACGGATTAGCTGATTTGGCTAAGGACTAATTTCTCTTATTGCTTAAGGGTGCTTGCTTGACGTGCACTGAACTGCCCACTCTGCCATCAATGACTTTCGTTTTTCAAACTGTGTTCCCCTCTGATAGGCCCGCTCAACGGCATCGGGCAACTGGTGAGCCAGGGCGTGTTCGGCCACCTCTCTTGGGTAAGAGGTTGTTTCCGCGGTCCACATGCGGAATGTGGCCCTAAAGCCGTGCACTGTGATGCCCTTGCCAGTGGGGTCTACCCATATGGGCTTTTCTTCCTCAGCGTTCATTCTTCGAACAACGGCCGTAAGGGACATATCGGACAGGATTTGTCCTTTGCTGCCAGGAAACACATAGGGGCTGGGGTTCGGGCTTGTTCCTCGCCGGACATCAGAGACTGAATCAGCCTTCATGGTCGCAAGAATCGATAATGTTGCATCTGACAGTGGCACTTGATGCTCACGTCCAGCTTTCATGCGTTCGGCAGGGATGGTCCAAACCTTCTCGGTGAAGTCAATCTCTGACCATTGGGCGCCGCGCACTTCTCCTGATCGACAAGCAGTCAATATGGCGAACTCCATAGCGCGGGCAGCTGATCCTTCCCGTTGGTGCAGGGCTGACATGAAGTCAGAGATCTTCTGCCATGGCAGGGAAGGGTGGTTCTGAATTCTTGCGGTCTTGCTGACATTGGCCAAAAGATTTTCGAGATGCATTTTCCAGCGGGCTGGATTCTCGCCGACACGGTACCCGCTGGTAGTAGCCCATCCCAAAACAGACTCAATACGGCCGCGCAGTCGGCTCGCTGTTTCTGGGCGGGTTTGCCAGATCACGGAAAGGCTCTTCACGACCAAGGCAGTGTCCACATCAGCTACAGGGAGGTGTCCAAAAAATGGGCTCGCGTAAGCCTCGATAGTGTTGGTCCACTGTTGAATGTGTTTTTCGTTCTTCCAACCCGCTTTGTGAGCATCGATGTAGGCTTTTGCACACTGGTCGAAGGTCATGCGTTTTGCCCGCTCTAAGGCCTGAGCCTGACGTGCTTCCTTCTTAACTTCCAAGGGGTTGAGGCCATCAAGCAAAAGTTTGCGGGCTTCCAAGGCTTTCTGTCGTGCCTCGGCCAGAGAAATAGTGTGCGTTGGCCCCAGACCCATGCCGTGCGCCTTGCCGGCTAGCATGTACCGAAACAGCCAGCTCTTGGATCCACTGGGGGTGATTTGAAGGGTTAAGCCGCCGCCGTCACCGTACAAACCAGGCTTGTTAAGCTTGTTGACTTGAAGCGCGCTGAGCTTGTGCAACTGCCTCGCCATGAGTTCGAATCCCCCGTTTTTTCACTATCGATCTGACTATCAAATTGTAGTCGAATTCGATGAGATTGGGAAGTACGCCTTGGGACGAGTATAGGATCTAACTAGTTGATTTTATTTGGGAATTAGGACTTGTTGGGACTAGTTGGGAATCGTTAAATACGGACTCCTTCTCCTCCAAATAAGCAAGCCTGCATCCCGCAAAGATGCAGGCTTTTTTATTGGCACGCGTGCCAGCAAAATTTGTCATGGTGCTGCAATCTGCCTGTCGCATAGTGGCGGGCTGTATCCAATGTGTGAGGTGGTTTTTATGGTGATGGTTCGCAAACTTTCCCGCCGTGCTGCGGTGGCATCTGTGGTGGCAACGGCATTGCTGGGCACGGTGGCTTGGGCACAAAACGGCAGTGCCAGCTTTCCCGACAAACCGGTCAAGATCGTCGTGCCGTTTGCCCCAGGTGCAGGCACCGATGCCATGGGCCGCCTGATGGCCCAGAAGCTGGGTGAGGTGATGGGGGGCAGTTTTGTGGTGGAGAATCGCACCGGCGCGTCAGGCGCGATTGGCACCCAGTACGTGGCACAACAACCGGCCGACGGCTACACCTTGCTGCTGGTGGCGTCGCCGTTCACCACCGTGGCGGCCTCCTTGCCCAATGCGGGGTACGACCCACTCAAGAGCTTTGCCCCCGTGGGCATGATTGCCAGTGGCCCGCTGGTCTGGGCGACCAACCACCAGACTGGCATCCACACCATGCAGGAGCTGGTGGCCTACGCCAAACAAAAACCCGGCGTACTCAACTACGGCTCGGCCGGTGCGGGTGGGGTGAACCACCTGGTGCTGGAGCTGCTCAAGGCCAAGACCGGTACCTTCATCACCCACATTCCCTACCGCGGCGTGGCGCCAGCCGCCATGGACATGGTGTCGGGCCAGGTGCAACTGGTCACGGGCACCATTCCCGCGTTGCTGCCGTTGGTGAAAGACGGGCGCATCAAGCCGCTGGCCGTGACGAGCGCCAAGCGCTCCAGCGCCATGCCCGATGTGCCCAGCATGGCCGAGGCCGGGTTCAAGGGCTTTGACGTGTTGAACTACTTTGCGCTGGCCGCCCCTGCGGGCACCCCGGCTGCGGTGATCGACAAGCTCAATACCGCCCTCAACAAGGTGGTCCAGCTGCCCGAGGTGGTGGCCCGCTTCAAACTGGATGCGGTGGAGGCCACACCGGGCACTCCCACGGCGCAGGCGAAGTTCATCGAGTCCGATTACCACGCCTGGCGTGACGTCGTGCAGACGCAAAACCTCAAGATCGAATAAAGCCGCTTTTGGGGCCTTGTTGGCCCCTTTGTTGGCTGGCCTGCGCGGAGCCGGCGTGGAACAATGGCTGCATGCGCACCTCCATCCCTTCGTTCCTGCTACTGGCCTGCGGTCTGTGGGCGCCCTGGGCCCACGCCCAGTTGCCTGCGCGGGACCTGACGGTGGAGCTACGCCAGATCGAAGACCGGCAGGACGAGGCCAACAGCTACCGTGCGGGCCCCTCCGAGAGCACGCAAGCCCTGTCGCCCCAGAAAATCCAGGTACGCAATGGGCAGAAGGCGCAGCTGCGGATGAACCTCTCCGTCCCCATGCAGTGGGTGGAAGCCGCCCAGGCCGCGTCTGCCAACAGCGGGGCAGGCGTCAAGCAGGCGCTGCAGTGGTTTGAGGTGGGCCAGAGCGTGACCGTGACGCCGCGCTGGCCCGGTGGCAACCGTGCGGCCACGGTAGAGCTGGAAGTGCAGCAGGCCGACATGGCCACCCGCAGCAACGCCGACATGCCTAGCCAGAGCCGCAGCCAGTTCAGCAGCACGGTGACCGCGCCCCTGGCGCAGTGGGTAACGATTGCCACCACCGGCCCTGCGCCGGCCCGGCAAGGCAGTTACAGCAGTGCTGGTAGCGGCGAGGTGCGGCGTTTGTTGCAGATTCGGGTGTTGGTGCCTTAGCTGTATTTTTGCGGGCGTTGACCGCTTTTTTAACACCCACTCCCCCAACCCCTCGCCCCGTCGGCGAGGGGAGCTTTTAACAGCCCTATTTGTTTTTTTGCGCGCCGACTGCGTGGCTATTGGCGTTCGGTTGCTACCGTTGGTTCGCACCACGGCCTGCGCCTGCGGTTGTAGATACTTCGGAGATGTCGGTATGCCAACGCTGGCGGCTGCGCGCGCCAGTGGCGGAGCACCGGCCCATGCGAAGTACTACAACCTTTGGCACGGGCCGTGGCATACCCACCCGCGGGCAACCTATCTGCTGTAGCACCTTGGCCGGAGTGAAGCCACCAAATCGGCTGTTAAAGGCTCCCCTCGCCGACGGGGCGAGGGGCTGGGGGAGTGGGTGTTAAAAAAAGGCGGTGCAGCCCAGCAAAAATCTGTGCACCTAAACGGAGAAACCCCGTCAGGTCTTAACCACGCGCCAGCGGATTCGGCGTGGGTTCCGCAATCTTGGTCAGCGTATTGCGGTCGGTATGGTGAAACGGCTCATCGCGCCCCAGGATCTCCAACACCGTGTCCTCGTCGTAGCTCCAGGTTCCATCGGCGTTGATCGTCACCTTGATGCGGAACTCCGTGGTCTTGAAGGCGTGCTGCAAAAACGGTGCGGAGCAGATGCCATAGGTGTCCAGTCCGTGTGTGGCCACCAGTTCAAACTCGGTCGCGTCTGCCGTGGCCTGGCCGCCCGCCATGGCCACCTGGCCGCGCGGGATGGTCAGCGTGTGGAGGATGGCGCCCGTGGCCGGCTCCCACAGCCAGTAGCCCACCTGGTCGTGGTAGGTCTTCACCTGGTCGGGCTTGGTGATGTGCGTGTGGTAGCGCAGGCCGTAGAGCAGCTGCGGGCCATTGGTTTGTGGGTCGATCGGTTGCAGCTCGATACGTTCGTAAAACGCCTGTTTCTTCGGACCTTCGGCTTTGGGTTTCACGTCCAGGCCGCGCAGGCCTTCCCAGATGCCGGCCATGCCGCGCAATGGGCCCAGGTTGGCCAGCGTGTCCACATCCATGGGGTGGGGTTCGGTGTAAATGTCTTTGGGGTAGTCACTCATGCTGCACCTGTCATCTTGAAGTGTTTTAGGCCTCTAGCCCCCGTGGAATATGCGCGAGCAGCTAGCAAATGAATAGCGTTATTTGGCGTCTGCGGCCTCGGCCAGTGCCACGAGAGCCTGCACGGCGCTGGCGTGGGTGCTGCTGTCCAGCGCTTCGAGTTGGGCCTGCAACGCTGCCAAGCCGGCCGCGCCGTCACGCTGCAACTGGCCAATCGCCTGGCCCGCCACTTTGGGTGACTCAAAGCCCTTGCTTTGCAGAAGCACGGCACCGGCCGTGTCCACCAGCTTGAAGTAGAACAGGCCGTCTTTCTCGCGGTACTGCTTGAAGGCGGCCAGCGCCGCCTTGCTGGTTTTTTCTGCCTTGGCTTGCACCGCACTGCCCAGGCCGCGCAGGCCCACGGCGCTGCGTAGCTGCGCCATGAAGGGGGTGGCAATCGCGCGCGCCTTCTTGGCACCCGCCAGCAGCAGCGCTTCCACCTTTTCGGGGTGGGCCATGTAGTCTTCGTAGGTGGCGCGCATGGGTGCGATTTCGCGGTCGATGCGCTCGAACAGCAGGGTCTTGGCATCCCCCCAGGCAATACCCTCGGCGTAGGCCTTGCGCAGTGCGGCGGTTTCTTCTTCAGACGCAAACGCCTGGTAAATCTGGAACAGGGCCGAGCCTTCGGTGTCCTTGGGCTCACCGGGCGCGCGTGAATCGGTCTTGATGCCGGCAATCAACTTTTTGAGCTGTTCGCGGCTGCTGAAAAGCGGAATTGTGTTGTCGTAACTCTTGCTCATCTTGCGGCCATCCAGGCCGGGCAGGGTGGCGACCGATTCTTCAATCTCGGCCTGCGGCGGCACAAAGTGCTCGCCGTAGCGGTGGTTGAAGCTGGCGGCCATGTCGCGCGCCATCTCGATATGCTGGATCTGGTCGCGCCCCACGGGCACCTTGTGCGCGTTGAACATCAAAATGTCCGCGCCCATGAGCACCGGGTACATGAAGAGACCGGCGGTCACATCGGCATCCGGGTCCACACCGGCCGCGGTGTTCTTGTCTACCGAGGCCTTGTAGGCGTGGGCGCGGTTCAACACACCCTTGCCGGTCACGCAGGTCAAAAACCAGGTGAGTTCGGGAATTTCGGGCACGTCGCTCTGGCGGTAAAAGGTCACATGCGCCGGGTCCAGACCCGCGGCCAGCCAACTGGCGGCAATCTCCAGCGTGGAGCGCTGGATGCGCGCGGGCTCGTCGATCTTGATGAGCGCGTGGTAGTCGGCCAGAAAGTAAAAGCTCTCCACGCCCGGGGTCTGGCTGGCGCGCACGGACGGGCGGATCGAGCCCACGTAGTTGCCCAGGTGGGGCGTGCCGGAGGTGGTGATGCCGGTGAGGAAGCGGGTGGTGCTCATGGAAACAATAACTCAGGCAAACAGTAAAAGAATCAGCGGGTAAGCAGCGACAGGGGCGTGAGCACTAGGTCTAGCAGGCCAAAGGTCAGGGCCATGACGGGCTGCATCCACACGGTGCTCAGCACACCGGCAATCACCAGCGCCATGACGATAAAAAAGCCCAAGGGTTCGATGCGCGACACGGCCATGGCCTGCTTGAGGGGTAGCAGGCCCACCAGAATGCGGCCACCATCCAGCGGCGGCAGCGGAAAGAGGTTGAAGGCGAACATCACCACATTGACCAGCACGCCGCCCTGGCACATCTTCAAAAAGAAGGGCTCGACAACGCCCGCGCCTTGCAGCAGATATAGACCAATGCCCCAGGCCAGCGCCATGGCGAGGTTGGCGCCGGGGCCGGCCAGTGCCACCCAGATCATGTCGCGCTTGGGGTTCTTGAGGTTGCCAAAGCGCACGGGCACCGGCTTGGCGTAACCAAACAGAAATGCACCCGAGGTGGCGAAGTACAACAACAGCGGCATCAGGATGGTGCCCACCGGGTCAATGTGTTTGGCCGGGTTCAGCGTGATGCGGCCCAGGGACCAGGCGGTTTTGTCACCGAAATGCAGGGCCGCGTAGCCGTGCGCGGCCTCGTGCACCGTGATGGCAAACAGCACGGGCAGGGCGTAGATGGCAACGGTTTGGATCAGTTGTGCAATGTCCACAGGCAATTGTCTCAGAGTGAAATGGGGAAGAAACGCAAGGCTACAGTCCGATGGCGGCGAGGTCGCCCCCACCCTGGCGAATCACTTCGGGTGTGTCACCCGTCAGGTCGATCACCGTGGTGGGCTCCAGCGCGCAGGCCCCAGCGTCGATGACAGCGGCAATCTGGTGCTCGTAGCGTTCGCGAATGTCCTGCGCATCGTTGAGTGGCTCGGTCTCGCCTGATGCTATCAAAGTAGTAGCTAGTAGCGCAGACCCATGCAGGGCTAGGAGCTCCTGCAGCGTCTTGTGTTCGGGCACACGCAGGCCAATCGTCTTGCGCGAGGGGTGGCTCACGCGGCGTGGCACTTCCTTGCTGGCTTCCAGAATGAAGGTGTAGGCCCCCGGTGTGGCGGCCTTGAGCAGGCGGTACTGCGTGTTGTCCACACGCGCGTAGCTGGCCAGCTCGCTGAGGTCGCGGCACAGCAGGGTCAGGTGGTGTTTGTCGTCCACCCCGCGGATGCTGCGCAACTTGTCGGCCGCTGCTTTGTCGTCCAGGTGGCACACCAGCGCGTAGCTGGAGTCGGTAGGCACGGCCAGAATGCCGCCTTTTTCAAGCAGGCCCACGGCCTGCTTGAGCAGGCGGGGTTGTGGGTTGTGGGGGTGAACTTCGAAGTACTGCGCCATGGCACGGCAAACGCTTGCGCGCTTGTCCTCTTGTTTTTATTGGATACGGGAGCTCAGCAACTCCCACACGGGGGTCAGGCCACTGGGCAAAGCGGGCAGGGTGCCCAGCTCGGTGTGACTTTCATCGGGGCTGTGGAAGTCGCTGCCGCGCGAGGCGGCCAGGCCAAATTCCTTGGCGGTCTCGGCGTAGATCTGGTACTCGGGCACCGAATGGCTGCCCGTCACCACTTCCACACCCTGGCCGCCATAACCCTTGAATTCGGTGAACAACGCGAACTCTTCGTTGGGTGTGAACTTGTAGCGCGCCGGGTGGGCAATGATGGCCATGCCACCGGCTTGCGTGATCCAGGTCACGGCGTCCTTGAGCGTGGCCCAGCGGTGCGCCACAAAGCCGGGTTTGCCTTCGGTCAGGTACTTGCGGAACACCTCGTTGGTTTCCCGGCACACGCCGCTTTCCACCAGAAAACGGGCAAAGTGGGTGCGCGAAATCAGCTCGGGGTTGCCGACAAACTTCAGGGCGCCTTCATAGGCGCCCTGGATGCCCACTTTGGCCAAACCGTCCGACATTTCCATGGCGCGCTCTTTGCGGCCACCGCGTGTCTGGCGCAGGCCCTGGCGCAATGTTTCGTTGTCGGCATCAAAGCCCAGACCGACGATGTGCACGGTCTGGTTCAAAAAGGTGATGGAGATCTCCACGCCGGTCAGGTAGCGCATGCCCTGGGCATGGGCCGCATCGCGTGCGCGCTCCAGGCCGCCCACTTCATCGTGGTCGGTCAGTGCCCACAGTTCCACCCCATTGGTCTTGGCGCGTTCGGCCAGGGCTTCGGGCGTCAGAGTGCCATCGGACACCACAGAGTGGCAATGGAGGTCGGCGTTGAGTAGGGTAGTCACCAAACCATTTTAGGCCCAGGCACTAAAACGCCGGGACGACGGTGTATTCGTGCGCCTCACCCGTCACCGGGTGCGGAAAACTCAAGAGGCCCGAGTGCAGCAGCAAGCGGTCGGCCTGGGCTTGCACCTCGGGCGGTGCGTACAGCGTGTCGCCCACCATGGGGTGACCGATGGCCTGCATGTGCACGCGCAACTGGTGGGTGCGCCCGGTCACGGGTTCCAGCTCCACACGCGAGGTGTTGGCGGCGGCGTCCACGGCCGTGCAGCGCCAGCGCGTGAGGGCGCTTTGACCTTCGGCGTGGTTGATGGTGCGCTTGGGGCGGTTGGGCCAGTCCACCAGCATGGGCAGGTCAATCTCTTTCCATTGGCCGTCCAGGGCAAGCAGCCCCGTGACCACGGCGGTGTAACGCTTGTCCACGCGGCGTTGTTCAAACGCGAGGTTGAGCACGCGTTGGGCTGGCAGGCCGCGCGCCAGCACCACCAGGCCCGAGGTGTCACGGTCCAGCCGGTGCACGATCAGCGCGTCGGGGTAACGCGCTTGCACGCGTTTGCTCAGGCAGTCCGCCTTCTCGGGGCCACGGCCCGGCACGGTCAGCAGGCCCGAGGGTTTGTTGAGCACCACGATGGCATCGTCGGCAAACACCACCTCCAGTGGCAGGGCGGCAAAGTCTTCAGTGGACAACATCATGGTGGGACAACAGCCGCTGCACGGTTTCGCACAGCTCGTTCACATCGTTGGGTTTGTAGATCAGGGCACTGGCACCCTCCTGCAGCGCGCGTTGCTCAATTTCCGGGGTGACATAACCCGACGCCAGCGCCACCGGCAGGTCTGGCCGAATGAGCTTGGCCTGCCGCAACAGGTCCACGCCGCTGAAGCCGGGCATGTTGTAGTCCGTAACCAACAGGTCGCAACCCATGGGGTTGGCGTGCAGCGCCGCCTGGGCTTCATGTGGGTCAGTGAAGGTGGTCACGGCAAAGCCCTTGCGCGTGAGCACACGCGACACCAGGAACACCAGTGCCGGGTCATCGTCCACGTACATGACATGCAGGCCGCGGCCCTTTACCTCCTGCACCGGGTCCGGCTCTGCCACGCCCAGCGGCATTTGCTCGGTGGCCGGGAAGTACAGGGTGAACACGCTGCCATGCCCGACCTCGCTGTGCACGTCGATCGCGCCCAGGTGGGTCTGCATGATGCCGTGCACCACCGACAGCCCTAGGCCTGTGCCCTGGCCCACCTGGCGCGTGGTGAAGAAGGGTTCAAAAATGCGCTGCATGGTGGCTTCGCTCATGCCGCCCCCGGTGTCGCGTACCCGCACGGTCACATAGTGGCCCGCTGGGACACCCAGACGGTCACTAAAGGGCAGTTCGATCTCGGCCTGCCCGAGCTCAATGGTGACCGAACCCTTGGTGTTGCCAATCGCCAGAATGCCGTTGGTGCAGAGGTTGAGCAGGGCCTGCTCCACCTGGGTGGCATCCGCCAGTACCGAGGGAATGCCATCGGGCACCAGCAGCTGCAGCTCCACGGCAGGTGGGAGCGCGACTTTGACCAGGCGTGCGGTTTCTTGCACCACTTCGGCCAGCTGAATCGGCGTGCGCTTGGGCGGTTCGTTGCGGCTGAAGGTGAGAATCTGCCGCACCAGGTCGCGCGCGCGGCGACCGGCTTTGTCGATTTCCTGGAGGCTTACCAATGCACTCGCATCGGGTGCAGTATCTTGTTTGGCCAGTTCCACATTGCCCAGAATGGCGCTCAGGATGTTGTTGAAATCATGCGCAATGCCACCGGCCATGGTGCCCATGGCCTGCATTTTTTGCGACTCGCGCAGTTGGGTTTCGAGTGCGGTGCGCTGGGCCTCGGCCAGTTTTTTGGCCGTCAGGTCGCGCGCAAAAATGGTCGTGACTGCGCCGTGTGCGCTGTGCTGGCCGCGCCGGGCGACCGGGTCGCTGTCCAGCGAACGCAGCGGCGCACGGGTGCGCAGGCGCCGCTCCAGCGAGACGCTGATTTCCACATAAATCTGCTGGCCCCGCAGCGTTGTGGCCGTGAACTCTCCCAGCATGGCCTGGGCCGGCACATTGCCGCTTTCCAGCGCGCGCTCCACATCGGGCAGAAAGCGGCCCAGGCGGGCGCCAAAGGCTTGGTCGGCCGGGCATTCAAACAATGCGGTGGCGGCCGGGTTAAAGACCGTGATGCACTGCTTTTCGTCAATGCACAAAATGGCGTCCAACGATGAGTTGATGATGGCCGCCATGCGGTTTTCGCTCAGCAACAGGTCTTCGTTGCGCTGGCGCAGCACGGCGGCACTTTCTTGCAGGGCCTGGCGTTCTGCCAGCAAAGGGCCCTGGTCGATGATGGCGCAGATAAAGTGCGCCAGCTCATCCAGCGGGTTCTCGATCCGTGCAATATGCAGGTCCCCGGTGAGTTTGCCGCGCGAGCCAGCCAGAAACTCCACCTCGTGGACCTCACTGGTGCCTTCCTGCCGGGCACTAGAAAAAGCCACCGCCACTTCGTCCGTATGGTCCTGCCCCACAAAGGGCAGCAAAAAGTTCAGCGGCGCATCACTCTCCAGCGGCTGGAATAGGCGCAGCGCCATGGCATTGCTGGCCAGCACCAGGCCTTCTTCGTCCACCACCATCAGGGCTAGCGGCACGTTGGAGAATAGCGTGGCAAAACGCTCCGAAGCGCCCTCGGCTTCTTGTTGGGAATAACGCAGGGCCTTGTTCTGGATTTCCAGTTCGGCCTGGTACTTGCGCAAGTCTTCGATCATCTGCGACGGGGCGTAGCCGTCGATGATCATGTGTTGCCCGGCACGCCCCTGGCGTGTGGGCACGGAGGCTTGGCGCGGGGCGAGTGGTTTGGCTTTGCGGCGTGAGAGTTGGGCCATTTACCGTCGCACGACGCTGTTGCCAGGCGCATAGGCCTGGGACCTGAGGGGGCTGTTGGCCGCAATGTAGGCGCGCAGCACGTCAGCGTCCACAAAACCGGTGTCTACATAACCCGGGTGGGTGCTGAGTTTGGGGTAACCATCGCCGCCTGCAGCGACAAAGTTGTTGATGGCCATGCGGTAGGTCTTGGCAGGGTCAATGTCCTGCCCGGCCACCTTGGCACTCATCACCTGTCCGGCTTCCATCACCAGTTGGATACCGGCAAATTGTGCAAACGCGCCCGAGCCCGCCGTCATCTTGGCGGCGGCTGCGAGGTAGTCCCGCACTTCTTTGCCATTCAGGGACACCACCACCACGGTGTTGCCAAAGGGGTGCACGGTCAGCACGTCTTTGTAGGTGATCTTGCCTGCGGGCAGTGAGTCGCGCACACCGCCAGCGTTGACGATGGCGAAGTCGGCTTGGGTCTTGTCCATCATGGATTTGCCAATCATCACGCCCAACGCTGTGGGTTGGCTGCGCACCACGCTGCGGTCACCTTCGAGCTTACCGTCGCTGCTGCCCACTTCGACCAGCAATTTCTGCTGGCCAAAGTCTTGGAACGGTTTGAGCAGTTGCAGCATCTCGGGCGACTCTGCAATCTCGGGGGCGTAGGTTTGCATCACCGTCTTGCCGTCGGCGGTTTTCACGGCCTTCTTGAGGTTGATGGGAACCAGCGTGTACTTCACCAGCGTGAATTCACCGTTGCGGTAGCTGAAGTCGGCGCGGCCCACGTACTTGCCCCACTCGTGGGCTTGCACGATCCAGGTGCCATTCTGGCGGTCAGGTTTGCATTCGGTGCCCGGCACGTAGGCCCGGTCCAGCACATTCTCGGCTTTCATGCAGGCCGGGTTTTGGGAGTGGCCGCCCACAATCATGTCTAGGCCTTTCACGGCGCGGGCCAGTTCCACATCGCCCGGCGCCTGCACGCCGTGTTTGCCATCTTCGTAGTGGCCCATGTGGGTGGCGGCAATCACCACGTCAGCTTTCTGGCGCAGCTCGGGGAGCAGCTTGGTGGTTTCGGTTTGCACATTGGCAAAGGTCACGCCGCGCACGTTGTCCGGGTGCACCATCTTCTGCGTGTCTTCGGTGGTCAGGCCCATCACGCCTACACGCACGCCACCCAGGTTGAACACCTTGTAGGGGGCAAACATGCGGCTGCCATCTTTGTAAATGTTGGCCGATAACATGGGGAAGGTGGCGAGATCGCGTTGCATTTGCAACACCACCGGCGGCTTGTCGAACTCGTGGTTGCCGACGGCCATGGCGTCATAACCCAGCAGGTTCATGCCCCGAAAGTCGGGTACGGCATCTTGCAGGTCGGACTCGGGCACCCCAGTGTTCACATCACCACCGTCGAGCAGCAGGCTGTAACCACCGGCCGTCTTCACTTCCTGGCGGATTTGGTCGATCACAGTCTTGCGCGCAGCCATGCCGTACTCGCCATCGCGGTTCTTCCAGAAACGGCCATGGTGGTCGTTGGTGTGCAGGATGGTGATGGCGTAGGTCTTGTCTTTGTCCGGGCCCGGGCCGCCCCACTGGGCGCAGCCCGCAAGGGCCAGCACGGTAACACTGAGAAGAAGGGCAGAGGTGCGCATGGTGGCGGTTCCAGGAGGGCTTTAAGGGGCTTGGAGGTTGCGAAACTTGTTTATATCAAACTCGCTCAAGGCCGGGGCCTGATTGCCCCAGGCATTGCGGATGTAACTTAGCACCGAGGCCAGCTCGGCATCGCTCAGGGTGAGCACAAACGGTGGCATGCCGTGCGGCTGCGGGCGGCCCTGGGTGGCCGGCCCATAGCCGCCTTGCAATACCGTCAACACCAGGTTGTTGCTGGGAGTCATTTGCACCGCGCGGTTCCCGGCCAGGGCCGGGTAGGCATCGGCTTGGCCCTCGCCCTGTTTCCCGTGGCATTGGGCACATTGGGCCTCGTACAGGCGTGCACCCAGTGTCAGGTTGGCTGCCACTGTGTTGTAGGGGGTGGCCGCGGCACGGGGCGTTTCGGGCAGCTGGGCCAGGTAACGGGCCAGGGCCTCTGCATCGGCTGCCTGCAGGTACTGGGTGCTGTGGTGCACCACTTCGGCCATGGGGCCGCTGGTGGTGGCGTGGCGGTTGGCCCCGGTGGTGAGCAGGGCCACGGTGTCATCCAACGTCCAGCCCGCCACGCTGCCTTCGTTGGCCGCGCGCAGTGAGGGGGCGTACCACAGGCTTTGTGGCAGTGTGGCGCCGGACAGTGTCTGGCGCAGGTCCGGTGCGCCCCACACATTGCGCGCGCCATGGCACTCGTTGCAGTGCCCCAGGCCGTTAACTAGGTAGGCGCCGCGCAGCAGGGGCTCCGTCTGCGCTGGCGCTTGGGCCACCGGCTCTGCAGGTGCAAAGTTCACGGCCCGCCACACGGCCAGCGCCCACTGGCTGCTGTAGGGCCAGCGCAGGGCATGGGGCTGGTTGGGTTGGTCTGCGGCTGGCAAGGTTTGCAAAAAGGCCAGCAGGGCATCGCTGTCTTCACGGGCCAGCTGGGTGAAGCTGGTGTAGGGGAAGGCGGGGTAGAGCAGATGCCCGTCGCGCGAGCGACCGTTGTGCATGGCCTGCCAGAAGTCCTCGGCCGACCAGCGGCCCAGCCCTGCGTCCGGGTGGGGTGTGAGGTTGCTGGTGTAGACCGTGCCAAAGGGTGTGGGAATGCCTTTGCCGCCGGCGTAACTGGCGCCACCCGGTGCGGTGTGGCACAACGCGCAGTTGCCAATGCGTGCCAGGTAGGCACCGCGTTGTACGGCTTCCATGGCCGGTACCGTGGGGGTGTTCCGCGGGGTGCTGGCCGCCTGGGGGGCGCGAAACTGCGTGAGGGCCACATAAGCCAGCAGCAGGCCTGCAAGGACCAGCCCGCCGAGCCCTGTCCACACCACGCGTCTGCGCCAGGATGACGATGGGGTGGGCATGTCAGGGCGCGCTTCCACACGGTGGCAGCGCAAGCGCGCCGGGCAATGCCGCCGGCCGCTGCGCGGCGGGTTTGGTGCTGGTTGGCAGTGTTTGGGAGGACAGCCATTGGGTGGCCGCATTCACGTCATCGACACTGAGTTTGCGTGCAATGTCAGCCATGCAGTCGGGGGCGTGGGCTTTGCGCTGGCCGGTTTGCCAGCCACCCAGTTGGGCGTTGAGGTAGTCACGCGGCAGGCCCAGCAGGCCAGGGGTATTGGGTTGTACACCGGTCAAGGTGGCGCCGTGGCACGCCACACAGGCCGGAATGCCCAGCGCCTGGTCACCCTGCAGCACCAGGCTTTTGCCACGCGCCAGTACGGCCGTGGGTGCGCCGCTGCGGGCTGGGGCCGGGTAGGGCACGTCCAGCTCCGAAAAATAGGTGGCCATGTCACGCAGGTAGTCCGGCCCCAGGGGCGCCAGCAGGCCGGCCATCAGCGTGTAATGGCGCCGGCTTTCCTGAAAGTTGCGCAACTGGTTGTACAGGTAACCCGCGGGTTTGCCGGCCAGGCGGGGGTAGTAACCATCGGGGCCGGCCTTGCCCAGCGTGCCGTGGCAGGCGGTGCAGGCGGCGGTGCGCTCGGCCATGGGGTGGGGCGCATCGGCCGCGCCCGCTGTGGCAAAGGCCAGCAGCAGGCCAATGGCCAGCCCGGTGGCACACCGGCTGCGCCACACAACAGAGTAACTCCAAGCAAACATGCTGCGAGCTTACCGCAGCAGGTGGGTGGGCTGCCTTAGCTGGCGTCGGCCCAGACTACGGGTCGGCCTTGCGCCAGCCAGCTGGCAAAGTGGGGCGCATACACCTCTTCCACTTTGTTGCGTTTGACCTTGAGCGTGGGTGTGACAAAGCCGTTTTCGGGGGTCCAGGCGGTGGTCACTGCGGCCAGGCAGTCGAGCTTCTCGTGCGGTTCCAGCATGGCGTTGACGGCCTGCAGGTGCAACTGCAGCGAGGTGCTCAGGGTCTGGCGGCCCTCACTGCTTTGGCTGCGGGCCACAGCGTCGGGTGACAGCATCACCAAAGCCAGCGGTTGTGCCAAGTTGGCACCGGTGACCGCGCAGGCTTCGATGTCGGGGTGCAGCACCAGCCGGTCTTCAATGGGGGCGGGCGCCACGTACTTGCCCTTGCTGGTTTTGAAGATGTCTTTCACGCGGCCGGTAATGCTCAGGAAACCTTGCGCATCGATCTGCCCCTTGTCGCCGGTGCGCAGCCAGCCGTCTGTCGTGAATGCCTCTGCGGTCTGGGCTTCTTCGCGGTAGTAAGCTTTCATAAGGGCCGGACAGCGCATCTGGATCTCGCCGGTTTCGACGTCCACCCGGCTTTCCACACCGGTGTAGGGCAGGCCTACCGATCCGGTCTGGCGCGAGCCCGGCAGGGTGGAGTGCGACACACCGCTGTTTTCGGTCATGCCATACACCTCAATCAAATCGAGCCCGAGGTTGCGGTACCACTGCAACACGTCGGCCGGCATGGGCGCGGCACCACCGGCCGCAATGCGGCACTGGTCCAGGCCCAGGCCTTTGAGGATTTTTTTGCGCACCAAGTTGCCAATCAGCGGCAGACCCAGCAGGCGTTTGAGTTTGGGCGCCGGAATCTTGCCGTGGATGCCCTGCTGGAACTTGACCCACAGGCGCGGTACCGAGAAAAAGATGGTGGGCCGGGCGCGCTGCAGATCCATTAAGAAGGTGTCCAGCGATTCGGCAAAAAAGATGCGCCCGCCGTAACGCAGCGAGGCTTGCTCCACTAGCATGCGTTCGGCCACGTGGGCCAGCGGCAGGTAGGAGATGTAGCGGTCGTTCACATCCATGCGCACGCGGTGTGTGGCGCTGGACACACCCCAGGCCATGGTGTTGAAGGTGTGCACCACTCCCTTGGGTTTGCCGGTGGTACCCGAGGTGTAAATGATGGTGCTGGTCTGATCCCCATCGGCCACTGGCTGGCCACTCAGGGGGGCGTTGTTCTTGACCAAATCTGCCCATTGCAGCGCCGCCAAGGCGGGGGCCAGCGGCAGTGCCACCAATGGCAAACCTGAGGGGACGCCGTTTTTGATGTTGGCGGTGTCGTCCATCTTGCCCACAAACAAGGCCTTGGCCTCGCTGTGTGCCAGGATGTAGGCCAGCGCTTCGGCATTGAAGGTCGGGTAGATGGGTACCGACACATAGCCCGCCATCACGATGGCCAGGTCCGCCAGGATCCAGTGCGCGCTGTTTTTGCCGATGATGGCCACGCGGCTGCCTTGCGGCCAACCCTGCGACTGTAGCCAGCCCGCCATACAACGCACCTGCTGCGCGGCTTGTGCCCAGGTGATGTCCAGCACCGCACCGCCGCCGGTGGGCTGGGTCAGGTAGACCTGCGGGCCACGCTCCTTTTCCCAGCGGTACAGGCATTGCAAAGGCAAATCGCCGGGCGAGACGGTGATGGTGGTCATGGACACTTCCCTGTGGATGGAAAGACCATTCTTGGGGCTCGCCAAGCCACCGACAATGGTGTTGACCCTAGGTGACGTGGCTCCGCGAGCTTGGTGTTTTTACGGTGTGGGCATCACGGTGCGGTGGACCATGCCATGGGTTGCTCCACCACCAGGTCGCTGCGGGCCTGGGCCACACAGGGCAAAAACCAGCCCTCGGCTTTTTCATCGGCACTCACACCGGGCCAGTCAATGGCATAGGCCACCTCGCCCTGCACCAGCCTGCACAGGCAGGTACGGCAGGTGCCGTTGCGGCACGAGCTCTCCAGCTCCACGCCCGCGGCCAACCCGGCTTGCAACACGCTCTGCGCGGGTGTGGCTGCAAACACCCAACCATCGGGTGCGATGCGCACCTGAAAAACCGCAGGCAGTGGCGTGGAAGAGGGGTTGGAATCGGGCATCAAAGTGGGGGAGGGGAGGGTTTCTACGAATGCTGCGACAATCACGCTCTTTTTTTCAATTTTGCGTGAGTTTGCGTTTAGACATGTCCGATACGACTACTTTCAAGGTTCGCCCCGCCACCCTGCGCGATGCCAAAGCCATCGCCGAGCTCCACAACTCCACCGTGCGCGAAGCTTTTAAGAGCATGCTGGCCGATACCCCGGTGCCCACCGTGCCCCTGGAAAAACGCCAGGCTTACTGGCGTGAGGCCATCGAATACGCCGAGCCCCAGGTGCAAGTTGCCTTGGACGACGACAAGATCGTTGGCTTTGTGGGCTTCGACCGTTCGCGGGACAAGGGTACGCCACCCACCATGGGTGAGCTCTGGGCCATCTATGTGGCTTCCAGCCATTGGGACAAGGGCGTGGGCCTGGCCCTGTGGGATGCGGCCCGCGAAGGCCTGCAAGACGAAGGCTGCACCCACGTGAGCGTGTGGTTACCCATTGCCAACGAGCGCGCCATGCGCTTCCACGAGTTGGCGGGTTTCAAACGTGAAATGTCCACTGCCAAGACCGTGCCCATCGGCACCGTCAAGATCGAGGAAATCCGCCTCAAGCGCCCGCTGAACTGAGGCGTTTGACCACCACGCTGCCGATCGAATAGCCCGCCCCAAACGAGCAGATCACCCCCACCTCACCCGCCGCAATGTCGGCGTGGTGGCGGTGGAAGGCGATGATGGAGCCGGCTGACGCGGTGTTGGCAAACTCGTCCAGAATCACCGGCGCATCGTCCAGCGTGGCTTCGCGGCCCAGCAGCTTCTTCGCAATCAGTTGGTTCATGCCCAGGTTGGCCTGGTGCAGCCAGAAACGGCGCACGTTCTGTGGCGTCATCCCCAAACTCTCCAAGTGGCTTTCCATGTGCTCTGCGGCCATGGGGCACACCTCTTTGAACACCTTGCGGCCTTCCTGGCGGAACAGTTGGTCGCGGTCGTCCGGGTTGCGGTCTTCGGCGCGCCACATGAAGCCGTGGTTGTTGCGGATGTTGTTGCTGAAGGTGCTCAGCAGCTTGGTGCCCAGCACCTCAAACGCGCCTGCGGGCGCCAGGTCCAGCCGCTCCACCAAAATGGCGGTGCACACATCGCCAAAGATGAAGTGGCAATCGCGGTCTATCCAGGCCTGGTGGGCCGAGGTGATTTCGGGGTTCACCACCAGCACGGCGCGCGCCGTGCCGCAGCGCACCGCGTTCACTGCTTGTTCCAGTGCAAAGGTGGCCGACGAGCAGGCCACATTCATGTCAAAACCATAACCCTGCACACCCAACGCGGTCTGAATCTCCACCGCCATGGCGGGGTAGGGGCGCTGCATATTGGCGGCGGCGCAGATCACACCATCCACATCGGCGGCGGTTTTGCCGGCGGCCTGCAGTGCGTCCTGGCAGGCCTTGACGGCAATCTCGGCCATCAGCGAAATCTCGGTGTCGGGGCGGGGCGTGAAGTGCGGGCGCATGCGCGTGGGGTCCAGCACACCGGTCTTCTCCATCACATAACGGCGCTGAATGCCTGAGGCCTTCTCGATGAACTCCACGCTGGAGTCGGTCAGCGCTGTGTGCGTGCCCGCCGCAATCGCGTCGGCATGCTGGGCGTTTTGCAGCGCGGCGTAGGCGTTGTAGGCCGCTACCAGTTCGGCATTGGTGATGACGTCGGGCGGGGTAAACAGGCCTGTACTGCTAATGGCGACACGGTGCATGGTGAACTTCTTGGTCGGTTAGGCGCGCCCGCGGATTGCCGGCGCCGGCGGATTATCCGCCGAAGTGCGGGCAGTCCCGGGGGTTACAAGCCCTCTGTTCGCGGGGCCGCCAAGGCGCTAGGCTTGGCACTTGGCTGGCCGTTGGCGCCGGCGTGCAGGAGACTTTGATGACCCCATTTCGCGGCTGGGCCGCCCACAGCAGCGGCGCCGCTTTAGAACGCCTGGACTTTGACCCCGGTGCCCTGGACGCCGAAGACGTGGAGATTGCCGTGGAGTACTGCGGTGTTTGCCACTCCGACCTGGCCATGGTGGACAGCGAGTGGTTTCCCACCAGCTACCCCGTAGTCCCTGGGCACGAGGTGGTGGGCACCATCACCGCCGTGGGGCCCAACGCCAAGGGCCGCAGCGTAGGCCAGCGCGTGGGCCTGGGCTGGCACAGCAAGAGCTGTTTGCACTGCAACTTTTGTGTGGGTGGTGAGCAAAACCTGTGCAACACGCGCCAGCCCACCATCATCGGCCGCCATGGCGGCTTTGCCGACAAGGTGCGTGCGCATTGGAGTTGGGCCCTGCCCATCCCCGCGGGGCTGGACCCTGCGGTGGCCGGCCCGCTCATGTGTGGCGGCGGCACGGCCTTTCTGCCCTTTGTGATCCATGACATCAAACCGACCGACAAGGTGGGTGTGGTCGGCATCGGTGGCCTGGGCCACCTGGCGGTCAAGTTTGCCAAGGCCTGGGGCTGTGATGTGACAGCCTTCACCTCCAGCCCGTCCAAGCGGGAAGAAGCGCTGCTGCTGGGCGCGCACCGCACCGTGTCCAGTGTGGATGTGAAAGAGCTCAAAGCCTATGCCGGCCAGCTGGACTTTTTGCTGGTGACGGTGGGCGCCAGCCTGGAGTGGGATGCGCTGATTGGCACGCTGGCCCCCAAGGGCCGCCTGCACATGGTGGGTGTGGTGACCGAGGCCATGAAGGTGCGCACCAGCGGCCTGCTGTCCTGGCAGCGCAGCATCTCGGCATCGCCCACGCCATCGCCTGTCACGCTGATCAAGATGATGGACTTCTGCGCCCGCCATGGCATTGCGCCGCAGGTGGAGCATTTCCCCATGTCCCAGGTGAACGACGCGCTGGACCACATGCGCAGCGGCAAGGCACGCTACCGCGTAGTGCTGGATGCGGACTTTGCCTGAGTTGTGAATGAAATGGGCTGCTAGCGCTTATGAATATTGCGCTAGCAGCTATAAATTTTATAGCGATTAATTTTGCGATCAGAAAGGTGGTCGTTGCACCTGTGGTGATTTGCGTGGGCATGGCGCGCTGATTGGCGGAATTTCCATGCGCTGAACTGGTGAATTAGCGTGGCGCGGGATGCGCCGATGCTATGCTGGAGTGGCTATACAGCAACCACTGGGGAGTGATTTGATGGACGCACTGGACTTCACCGAAAAACCTACTGTACTGGTCGTGGACGACACGCCTGACAACCTGTCCCTGATGGCCGGGCTGCTCAAAGACCACTACCGAGTTGTGCTGGCCAACCATGGCGAAAAGGCACTCAAGCTGGCCCGGGCCGAAGATCCCCCGGACCTCATCCTGCTGGACATCATGATGCCTGGCCTGTCGGGCTATGACGTGTGCAAAATCCTCAAGGACGATCCCGCCACCCAGCACATCCCCATCATTTTCCTGACTGCCATGACGGCAGCCGAAGAGGAAAAAAAGGGGCTGGAGATGGGCGCGGTGGATTTCATCACCAAGCCCGTCAATCCGCCCATCATGCTGGCGCGGGTGTCCACCCAGTTGCAGGTCAAGGCTGCAGCGGACTTCCTGCGGGACAAAAATGATTACCTGGAAACCGAGGTGCAGCGCCGCGGCCGGGAGCTGGCGGCGATTCAGGATGTCACCATTCTGGCCATGGCCTCCTTGGCGGAGACCCGCGACAACGACACCGGCAACCACATCCGCCGCACGCAGCACTACCTGCGTCTGCTGGCCAACCAGTTGCGCCGGCATCCGCGCTTTTCCCGTTTTTTGGACGAGCGCACGATCGATATCTTGTTCAAGTCTGCCCCCCTGCACGACATTGGCAAAGTCGGCATTCCAGACCGCATCCTGCTCAAGCCCGGCCGCTTCGAGCCCCACGAGTTCGAGATCATGAAGACGCACTGCAAGCTGGGGCGCGATGCGATTCAGCATGCAGAGGACCAGTTGGGACTGGAAGTCGAATTTCTGCACTACGCCAAAGAAATTGCCTACAGCCACCAGGAAAAGTGGGATGGCAGCGGCTACCCCGAAGGTTGGGCCGGCGATGCGATTCCCATCTCGGCACGCCTGATGGCCGTGGCCGATGTCTACGATGCGCTGATCAGCCGACGCGTCTACAAACAAAGCATGTCGCATGAAAAAGCGGTGGCCATCATCGCCGACGGACGAGGCAGCCATTTCGATCCCGATATCGTCGATGCCTTTCTGGAGCTGACGGAGCAGTTCCGCGCAGTGGCCCTCGAATATGCCGACAGTGATGAGGTGATGGCCGAAAAAGCCAAGAGCCTGAAGGTGATTACAGGCTGATACGCCGTGAAACGGCTCTCTGCCTATTTGGCGCAAAACGCGCATGCTGCCTGGGCACTGAATGCGGGTGTGGCACTGGTTCTGGCCGCCGGCGCCTACTGGCTCGACGTAGAGATACGCACCCAGCAGCGCCAACATCTGTTGCAGACTGAGGCACAGCGCAGTGGCCTGGAGCTGATGTCCACCACCCTGAACGGCAACCTGATGGGCTCGGTCACCCTGCTGGGTCTGCTGGATGGGGACATCAAGCAGGAGGCCTCCAACGGGCTTGCGGCGGACGACTCCAATGTCCCCGTAACGATGTCCATCGTGGGTAATGCCTTTGCCGCAGAGGGCGTATTTGTGGTGGGGGTGGACGGTATCGTCAAATCGTCCTGGGACCGTGCCAACAAACCTTCCACCGGTTTGGATGTACGGTTCAGACCGTATTTCCAGATGGCCATGCGCGGGCAATCCAACGTTTACGCCGCCGTCAGCATGGCGCGGGGGGACCGTTCACTCTACTTCACCGCCCCCATCTTCCCCGAGCACGCGCGCTCCACCGTAGGGGGTGGGGCCGTTGTAGCGCGCACTACGCTGGACCGCGTGGATGCCCTGCTGCGTGACAAGTACGACCTTGCATTGCTGCTGTCTCCGCAAGGGGTGGTGTTTGCGGGTAACCGGAACGACTGGACGGGCCGGTTGGCGGGCGTGGCCACACCGGCGCGCCTGCAGGCCATCCGGGAGCTCAAACAGTTTGGCGCCATGTTCGAAAACCAGCCCCCGCTTGCCTTGCCGCTGGAGCCCGTGCAGGGCGTCCAGCGGGTAGACCAGCAGTCCTATGCCGTCGCACTGGCCCCTGTAAGTTGGAACGACCCGGCAGGTGATTGGCAACTGATCGTTGCGGAAGACCTGGGCCGCACCGTGCCCATGGCTGCCTCTGCCGGGCTCGCCATGGGTGTGGCGCTTCTGGTGTTGCTGCTGGGCTGGCTGTGGCTGCGCTTGCTGCGTGTACGTTACGCACAGAGCCTGGCGTCCACACAGCTGCAGGTCTATGCAGACGAGCAGGAGGCGCAGGTGCATTGGCGAACCCAGTTGGGCGCCCTGTCGCTGCGGCTGCAGCACTGCGATGACTGGGAGCAGTTTGCAACCACCTTTTTTCGGAGCGCTCGCGAGATGGTCGGTGCATTGCAAGGTGTTTTGTACGTGGCGAACGGTGAGCCCGACGACGACACACTGATACTGGCCGGCAGCGCTGCTTGTTCCCAGGCGCCAGAGGCGTTGTTGCAACCCGGCGTAGGGTTGCTGGGCCAATGTGCCGTGGAGCGGCGTAGCCAGCTGATCGAGACGCCACCCGACGGCATCTGGAACGTACGTTCGGGCCTGGGGGGCGCCCGGGCCGGCGCACTGCTGCTGGTTCCACTGGTCATGCAAGACCATTTGATTGGTGTGCTGGAGCTGGCTTTGCTCCGGGCCCCGGACGGACGCGTCCAGCGGCAACTGGATGAGTTGGTGTTCCTGCTGCAAAACCACCTGGAAATTCACCGCCGAACCCTGCAATTGCAGGCCCATGCACAGCACGGGGACAATGTTGAGGTAACTACATGAACCGATTCGCACGCTCATTGGAGCAATGGACCTTGGGCAAAAAACTGGCTTCAGGGTTCATCTTGCTGATGTTGTTTGCGATTGGCGTGGGCCTGATCAACTTGCAGGCACAGCGGACCCTGATCGAACACATCCAGCAACTCAATGACAAGGAACTGCTGGGTGTGTCTGCCGCTCGTACGGCGCAGGTCCAGTACTCCACGATCGGACGCGAGTTGCGCCAGGCCTTGCTGGCCGGCTCTGGCCCCGAGCGGGTCATCGCCTTGAAGGAGATCGATGAAGCCGAGAGCGGTCTGCGCAACATGATCAACGAATTGCGCGGAACGCTCCACCAGAGCGCCAACCTGCAGCGCCTGCAGACCTTTGAAGCAGAACTGGCGGTCTACAAGGCCAACAGGGACAAAGTACTGGAGTTGATGCGCGTGGGGCAGGATGAGGCCGCCCGTGTCTACCTGACATCGGCCGAATTCCGCGCCCCCGGCGTCGCTGCCAATACTGCCATCACCGAGCTGGCCGAAGCCAAGGAAAAGCAAGCCCGTGATGGCGTGGACCGGGCTATCGCCGAAGCGGGCCACATGGTGCGCATCGCGGTGATGTTGCTGACTGTCGGCGCACTGCTCAGCGCGCTGATCGCGCTGCTGGTGGCTCGCTCCATCCGCAACCCGATTTCCAGCATCCGGCGGGCCGTCCAAAAGCTCGCCGACGGCGAGCTCAGCGCCGAGGTGCCCTGCACCGACTACAACAATGAAGTCGGCGAGGTTGCACGCTCTGTCCAGGTACTGCAGCAAGGGGCGGCTGCGATGGACAACATGAGTTGGGTCAAGGGAAATCTGGCCGAGTTGGCCAATGCCTTGCAAACGGTCAACAGTTTTGCCGAGCTCTCGCAGGTGTTGTTCAGCCAATTGGGGCCTTTGCTGCATATCGGCCATGGTGCTTTCTATATCCATGAGGAAGAGGAGCACCGCGTTCGTCTGCTGGGTGGGTATGCCCTGCGGGAGCGCAAGGAGCTGAACCAGTATTTCGCCATGGGTCAGGGCCTGGTAGGTCAGTGTGCGATGGAGCGTGCGCCCATCGTGCTGACCCAGCCACCGCCCGACTACGTGCGCATTGGTTCCAGCCTGGGCGATGCCGTGCCGGTTGCCATTGTGGTGTTGCCGGTCTTGCGCAATGAGCGGCTGCTGGGGGTGCTGGAAATCGCCACGTTCGAGCCGCTCTCGGCGCGCGAGGAGTCTTTGCTGGACGGCGTCATGCCCACGCTGGCCATGAACCTGGAGATTCTCGAGCGCAGCGTGCGTACCAACAAACTGCTGCAGGAAACACAACGTCAAGCGCAGGCCATGCAGCTGCAAGCAGCCACGCTGGAAGAGCAAGCCGTGGAGCTGGAAGCGCAGAAAGATTCCATTGCGGCCACCGAGGCCTGGTACCGCGGCATTATTGAATCCGCACCCGATGGGCTGCTGGTCACCGACGCGCAGGGCACCATCACCATGGTCAACCCGCGGATGCAGGACCTGTTTGGTTATGCGGACCACGAACTCGTGGGCCAGCCCATGGAAATATTGGTGCCCACCGCCATACGCGCCAAACATCCAGGTCTGCGCGAGGGGTTTGTGCAAGACGGGCGATCTCGCAATATGGGTAGTACTGACGGAAGCCTGAGGGGGGTGCGCAAAGACGGCACGGAGTTCCCGGTGGAGGTGGGCCTGTCGCGCCTGCCCGCCATGGGTGGCCGGGGCGTCTGTGTGTGTGCCTCGGTGCGCGACGTGACCGAGCGCAATCGGGTGGAACAGGAAGTCCGCAATAGCCAGCGCCAGATCCGCACGCTGGTGGACAGCATTGGTTCCATCATCACCCTCAAAGACCGCGAAGGCCGTTACCAGCTGATGAACGCCACTTATGCCAAGTACATGGGCGTCGGCGAGCATGATGTCCTCGGCAAGAGCGCCTATGACTTCCTGCCCAAGGACGTGGCTGACAAGATTGCAGCGGTGGAGCGCCGGGTCCTGGACAACGGCGAAGTAGTGACCTACGAGGAGGTCATTCCCTCTGCCGATCGGTCAGAGCTGCGCACATTCATGACCACCAAGACACCGCTCATCAACGAGGCGGGGGAAATTTTTGGCATCTGCGGCATCGCTACCGACATTACGGAGCGCCAGAAAACCCAAGAGGCCATGCGCATCGCGAATGCCGAGCAGAGTGCCATGTTCGAGGCCACTACGCTGGGTATTGCCTTTATCAAGGATAGGACCATTGTGCGTAGCAACCGCAAACTGGATCTGTTGTTTGGAACCCCGGACGGTACACAGATTGGTCAGACCACACGCGCTTGGTATGCCACGGACGAGGACTTCGTCCAGGGTGGAGATGCCGTCTACGCGCAGCTCGCACGCGGTGAAATGCACCAGCGCGAGCAGGAACTGGTGCGCGCCGACGGCACGCGCTTTTGGTGCCAACTGAGTGGCGCGGCCATTGACCCTAGCGATCTGTCCAAAGGCACGGTGTGGATGCTGAATGATGTGACCGAGCGCAAAGCGGCGGAACAGGCACTCACTGACGAGCGCAGACACCTTCAAAATATTCTGGAGAACAGCCCGGTCGCTGTCTGCATCGCAGCCGCAGATGGTCGCCCCATTTTCGCGAACCAGCAGATGCTGCAGATGATGGGTCTGAGCATGGAGGAGTTGCTCAAGCTGGGTAGCACCCTGTCGATGTGGAAGAACCCGCAAAGCCGTGCAGAGCTGGTCGAAATATTACGCCGCGACGGCGTCGTCAAGGATTTTGAAACTGAGACGGTGCGACCTGATGGTGAATCGATCAGTGTGCTGATCAGCGCCAACATGATG
This sequence comes from Rhodoferax sp. TS-BS-61-7, assembly GCF_002943465.1. Taxonomy (GTDB): domain Bacteria; phylum Pseudomonadota; class Gammaproteobacteria; order Burkholderiales; family Burkholderiaceae_C; genus Allorhodoferax. Next base: position 922,295 of record NZ_PTQY01000001.1, on the reverse strand, counting down.
AAGCAGGGGGAGTCTCTGCAGATGATCAGCTGGATGTACGACGTGACGGAGCGCCAGAAGGCCCAGGAGGCCATGCGCACCGCCAATGCCGAGCAGACCGCCATGTTCGAGGCCACCACGCTGGGCATCGCCTTCGTCAAGGAGCGCGTGATTGTGCGTGGCAACCGGCAGCTCGATGTGTTGTTCAAAACCGGCGAAGGTGGGCTGATCGGAAAATCCCCCCGCTCCTGGTACGCCACCGACGAGGAGTTTGCGAAGGGACTGGACGAGATTTATGCACAGCTTTCCCGTGGCGAGAAACACCAGCGCGAGGAGGAGTTGATCCGTGCCGATGGCACACGCTTCTGGTGCCAGCTCAATGGTGCTGCCATTGATCCCCACGATTTGAGTAAGGGCACGGTGTGGATGCTGCTGGATGTGACCGAGCGAAAGCTGGCAGAACAGGAGATACAGCGCAATCGCCAGTTCATGGAAGCCGTACTGGAGAACATCAACTCCGCCATTTATGTCAAGGACGTGCATGGTGTTTACACCTTTGTGAACTCCGACTGGGAGCAGGCCACCGGCCTGACACGCGCTGAAGTATTGGGGCGCTCTACCCTCGAAGTGGATCACCTGGGTCGTGGCCAGCTGTACCACGAGCTGGACATGCAGGCCATCAATGCTGGGCAGTTGGTGGTGACCGAGGAAGTGGCCGGTCAAGGGGATGGGGAGCGCTTCTTCCAGGTCACCAAAGTGCCCATGAGACAAGGCGATGAGATTTCGGGTCTTTGCAGCATCGCCTTTGACGTGACGGAGCGCAAACGCATGGAGGCAGAAATCCAGCGTACCAATTTCCTGGCCGACGTTGCGCTGGAACTGACGGACAGCGGCTACTGGTATGTGGACTACAGTGACCCGGACTATTACTTCCAGTCCGAGCGTGCGGCGCGCATTTTGGGAGAACCTATCAAGCCAGATGGTCGCTACAAGCTCGATAGCGAGTGGTTTTCGCGCCTGGAAGTCGCCAACAAGGAAACGGCTGCTGCGACGGCGGAGCGGTATCAGGGAGCGGTAGACGGCAAGTACGACCAATACGACTCCATTTACGCGTACAAACGCCCGATCGATGGCGAGATCATCTGGGTCCACGCGGCTGGGAAGGTGGTGCGTGACGAGGCGTCCAACAAGATTACGTTCATGTATGGGGCCTACCAGGACATCACGCAGCAGAAAAAAACCGAGGCCGAGATTTTGCGGGCGCGTGAGCAAGCTATGGAGGCCACCAAGGCCAAGAGCGACTTCCTGGCCAATATGAGCCATGAAATCCGCACGCCCATGAACGCCATCATCGGCATGAGCCATCTGGCCTTGCAGACCGGCTTGGACAAGAAACAGCGCAACTACATCGAAAAAGTGCACCGCTCTGGCGAAAACCTGCTGGGCATCATCAACGACATCCTCGACTTTTCCAAGATTGAGGCCGGCAAGATGTCCATGGAGACGATTGATTTCCGGCTGGAAGACGTGATGGACAACCTGGCCAACCTGGTGGGCATGAAGGCCGAAGACAAAGGCCTGGAACTGCTGTTCCAGGCCGCCCCCGATGTGCCCACGGCCTTGCAGGGCGACCCCTTGCGCTTGGGCCAGATCCTCATCAATCTGGGTAACAACGCGGTCAAGTTCACCGACAAGGGGGAAATTGTTGTTGGCATTGAAAAAATTTCTGAAGACCCATCGGGTGTGCAACTGCACTTCTGGGTCCAAGACAGTGGCATCGGCATGACACCAGAGCAGTGCAGCAAGATGTTCCAGAGTTTCAGCCAGGCCGATGCATCCACCACCCGCAAATACGGGGGGACCGGTTTGGGGCTCGCCATTTCCAAGAATCTGGTGGAACTGATGCAAGGGCGCATCTGGGTGGACAGTGAACCAGGCAAAGGCTCCGTGTTCCATTTCAATGCGCGTTTTGGCGTGCAGGATATGCCCAGTGCACGGCGCATGTTCCGTGCCGATGAATTGCTGGGGGTGCGCGTGCTGGTTGTGGATGACAATGCCGCGGCTCGTGAAATTCTGGCCTCCATGGCCAAGTCCTTTGGTCTGGAGGTCGATGTCGCCTGGAACGGGCAAGAGGCGCTGCGCATGGCGGCGCAGGCAGATCAGCAGGGTTTGCAGTACGACCTGGTGTTGATGGACTGGAAGATGCCGGTGATGGATGGTGTGGAAACCATGCAGCGCCTGCAGGCTGAGAAACTGACCCAGGTGCCCATGGTCATCATGGTCACGGCCTATGGCCGCGAAGAGGCCATAGGTTCTGCCCAGCAACGCGGTGTACGTCTCCATTCTGTGCTGACCAAGCCGGTCAATGCATCGACATTGCTGGAGGCCATTGGGGAGGCCCTTGGCAAGGGCGGACTGGTCGAAACCCGGGCCACCGCAAAGTCCGAAATTCATTCGGATGCCATGGCGCAATTGGCCGGTGCACGCCTCCTGCTGGTGGAAGACAACGACATGAACCAGGAGCTGGCGCTGGAGTTGTTGCGCAATGCCCAGGTAGAAGTTGTGATTGCCAACCACGGGCAGGAAGCGCTGGACATTCTGTCTTCCGACACGGCCTTTGACGGTGTGCTCATGGACTGCCAAATGCCTGTCATGGATGGCTACACCGCAACGCGCGAGATTCGCAAGAACCCAGCGTTCCAGCATTTGCCCATCATCGCCATGACGGCCAATGCCATGGCGGGCGACAGAGAGAAGGTACTGGAAGCTGGCATGTGGGACCACATAGCCAAACCCTTGAACGTAGAGGCCATGTTCAACACCATCGCGCGGTGGGTGCATCCTGCCGCAAGCAAGGAGGCTACCGCTTTGGCAGGCACCGCGTCGAACACCTCTGCAAACACCGCCCCTGTCGCGGCAGAGTTGCCACCCTTGCCAGGCATCGACACGGCGGCTGGGCTGGCCACCACCATGCAGAACGCGAAGCTGTATGCGCGTTTGCTGGTGAAATTTCGGGACAGCCAGGGGCATTTCGCCCAGTTGTTTGAAGCCGCATGTGGGGATGCGGACACCACCGCCCCGGCACGGGTGGCGCACACCCTAAAGGGCACTGCGGGCAATATTGGCGCCCTGGAGGTGCAGGCCGCGGCCGCGGCCTTGGAGAAAGCCTGCCATGAAGGTGCTGGCGAAACAATCCGGAGTGCTTTGCGGGACGCCGTGGTGCGCACCCTGGAGCCCGTTATTGCGGGGTTGCAAGCACTCACGGACGGTACGGTGCCCCCGGCGGTGGTGACGGTCGCGGTGGCGGACCTGCTGGAAACACTACAACCCGATCTGCACAAACTCGAAAGACTGCTGACGCGCAGTGACGGCGAGGCCGCGGATGTGCTGGAGCAACTTCAGCAACGCGCTGAAGGCACAGCGCTAGGCAGGGAGTTGGCCGCTGTGGAGGCAGCCCTGAACGTTTTTGACTTTGATGAGGCGCTGGTCCCGTTACGGCGGGTGCTCGCCCAATTGCCATCCCAAGCTACGGAGTAACGCCATGCCACTCGTCGAAGAACGTAGTTTTTTTCAATTGGACAATCGCAAAACCTATCTGGTGGTCGACGACTATGACACGATGCGCCGTGTCACGGTGAACCAGCTCAAACTGTTGGGCGCAGAAAACATACTCACCGCGAACGACGGCATGCAGGCCCTGCGAATTTTGCGCAGCCAACACGTGGACATGGTCCTCTCCGACTGGAACATGCCCGTCATGACCGGAATCGAGTTACTCAGGACGGTCCGGGCCGATGAGCGTCTGTTCACCTTGCCTTTCATCATGATCACGGCGGAAGCAGAACGGCATCACGTCGAACAAGCGGTCTCCAGCGGTGTCAGTGCCATGTTGCTCAAACCCTATTCTCCCAACCAGTTGGGACACCGCCTGGAGCGGGCCGTGGCAGCCAAGCACCGCCGGATGACGGCGGTGGCAGTTTCAGAAACCTCGGCATCTATAGGCAAAGTCCAAAGCGGTCGTCCGCCGGATACCAGCAGCAAAACTGTGCGCGGAAACGCCGACCGCTTGACGGTTTTGGTGGTGGACGACACGCCGGACAATTTGACGCTGCTGAGTCACTTGCTCAAAGATGAGTACAGCGTGCGGTTGGCATCCAGCGGCCACAAGGCGCTGGAGATCTGCAGCTCGGATGAACCTCCAGACCTGGTTCTGCTGGACGTCATGATGCCGGAGATGGATGGTTTTGAAGTCGCAAAACGTATGCGAGAGCATCCCAATTCGGAGTCCACACCGGTGATTTTTATCACTGCACTCACCACCAGTGACGCCCGCATGCAAGGCATGGAGCTGGGGGCGGTGGACTTTATTACCAAACCGGTGGATCCCGCATTGCTCAAACCCCGTGTGCGCAACTTCATGCGGTATGTGCAACTGCGCAAGTCCATGCAGGCGGACTTCGATCAGATGGTGGAAACTGCACGCCTGCGTGAGCAGGTGGAGCACATCACGCGGCACGACATCAAAGGCCCGCTTGCCGGGGTGATGGGATTGCTGCAGGGCATGATCGCAGATGAAAATACCACCCGGCGCCAGGCCGAGATGCTGACCCTGGTGGAAGAGACCGCCATGACGATCATGAACATCGTCAATATGTCGTCGGAACTTCTGAAAATGGAGACCGGGCGCTTCGAGCTGAAAGCCGCACCGGTGGAGCTGGCCTCCGTCCTGCACCGCGTGGCTGAGTTGAACCGGCAGACTTTTTCTGGCAAGGAGATCACAATTTCCGTCGATGTTGATGTTCCCGTGGGCAGCGAGCCGCCGCGTGCCATGGGGGAGAGCACCCTGTGTTATTCGCTGTTCCAGAACCTTGCCAAGAATGCGTGCGAAGCCGCGCCTGAGGGCAGTAAGGTCAGCATCACCCTGGTCGACGAGGACCCGCTGCGTATCGTGGTGCGCAATGTGGGGGCGGTTCCTGCGGTCATCCGCGAGCGGTTTTTTGACAAATTTGTGACCTCTGGAAAACAGGGGGGAACGGGCTTGGGGACTTACTCCGCCAAGCTGCTCAGCGAGGCCCAGAAGGGTGGCATCAGCCTTGCGGTGGACGACAGCAGCAATACGACGTCTATTACTGTGACACTGCCTCGCTATGCATGAGCCGTTGGGTAACAAAGTTTAAGTCGGCGGATTCAAGTACAAAGCGCAACACAATGCAGTGTAAGAGGTCTGATGGGTAGGTTGTAAAACACCTCGTGGAGAGCGCAATAGCCCAGGCACTGGCGAGGCCAGTGATTGAGCAAGTACGCCGCCTCATTGACCTGAGCTTTGGGGACCTTGAGTAAATTGCGCCTCTTGGGGAAGAACTGGTGCAAGAGCCCATTGGTAAAGTCACAAGCCAATCTATTTTGAAAACGAATCGAAATTTGCCGGACTCTAGGAGTTCGCCCATGAAATGGGCTGCTAGGCCAATTAGATATTGCGCTAGAAGCTATTAATTTAATAGCAAGCCGTGGCCACTGGGGATTCCGCATTTGGCGTGTCTTGCTGGGCCACTAGGGTTTCGAATACGGGTATACCCTTGTGTGGCGGTGGGACTAGTTGGCTTGCAAACGCAAAATTTGTTGACGCCGCTACCATTGAAAACCATTTCAATCACAGCTGGCATCGCGAATCCTTGGTTCTTTCATAAGGCCCTTGCGAGGTGTTTTGTGCAAGGCAACCATGGCGCAACCTACTGTTACCGTTCTTGATCTCACCGCGAGCCTAGGGCTCCACGCGCTCACGCAGCTCGGCGTAGCCCATACCTCCGGGCCAGGGTTTTGGCCCCAAATTGCGTTGGGCAGTGGCACCACCCCGCTGCGCTTGGATTGGCACCGCCCAGAGAACAATCTGGACTTCACCGCCCAAGCTGCAGACACTGCAGCCGTCATTCTTCTTATCGGTCCTGGCTCCATCAACCGGCTGCGCGCCGTGCTGGAGTCGCTGGCAGCTTTGGAACTGCCCAAAATTTGGGCTTTCCTCATGCCCAATGCGCTCATGGAAGACGCGGTGTTCAAGGCGCTCCCCCCTGCGCAAGCAAAACGTATCCAGGTCTACAAGCTGCCGGACAGCAGCCCGCAGACCTTGTGGTTCATCTTGATGGAGCAACTGGGCAAGCTCGACTTCAAGGATTTTCTGACCCTTCAACCTTCCCCTTCCCCGAGAGACGATATGAGTTCCAATTTGAAGCAATGCATGATCGACACCATGACCATTGATGGCGCCCTGGCGGCCGCCCTGGTCGACTACCGCAGCGGCATGTGCCTGGCGCAAGCGGGTGGCGGCATGAATCTGGAACTGGCAGCCGCCGGCAACAGCCAGGTCGTGAAAGCCAAGCTTGCCACCATGGAGTCGCTGGGCCTGCGCCGCGGCATCGAAGACATCTTGATCACCCTGGGCGACCAGTACCACCTGATCCGCCTGGTGCCCAACAACGCGGGCCTGTTTTTGTACCTGGTGCTGGACAAAGCCAAGGGCAACCTGGCCTTGGCGCGCTACAAGCTCACGGATATCGAGCGCACACTCAAGGTGTGAGTGGCTGGCGGCCATTTGCGCGTCAAATGGGGCTCTAGCCCACGTAGGTATTGCGCTAGCAGCTACTGATTGCATAGCAAAAAGTTCTGCTGGTGACGCCACAGGCCGTGGAGTCGGCCCACGGTGTCGCATGGCGATTGACCGGCTTGGTCTCCCATACCAAAATGGGTGTGTTGGTTCTGCCCGAGGTGTCGGGTGCAGGAGGCGTCTCTCAACGGGGCCTCCAGGGCCGATGCGAGACTGGGTCTCGCTTTGGTCGACCACGCACACTTCCCCCATGGCCCCAAACGACGTCTACAACGAAAGAAGAATCGCCTTGCTCGGCCTGATGCTGCTGTCATCGGGGGCTTCTGCGCCGCTGTGGGCCGATGAAAAGAAACTCAGCGTTGTGACCGAGGAGTGGGCCCCGTACAACTTTCTCGAAGATGGTGTGCTCAAAGGATTTTCGGTCGAGGTGGTGCAGAACATCATTGAGCGGCTGAATTTGAAGATCGCGATTGAGATGTATCCGAGCATGCGGACCACATTGATGCTCGGCAGCGTGCCCGGGACCATGATGATCACCATGCTGAGGACACCGGAGCGTGAGGGAAAATACAAATGGATTGGACCCTTGGGGGATGGCGCCATTTATTTCTACAAGAAGAGCGGCAGTCCCTTGGAGATTGTCAGCTTGGACGATGCTAAAAAGGTCAAACTGATCGGGTGCCGGCATGCCGGACTTGTCTTCAACACGCTGAAGTCAGCCGGCTTTACGAACCTGGACCCAACCTCTACGGACGGGGAGTCCGTCTACAAAAAACTGCTGCTGGATCGGTGTGACTTGGCCATCAGCGATACGCCCCTGGGGGTGAAGCATGTGCTGAAGAAGTTGGCGGTGCCGGCCAACGCCCTGGTCCAGACCTCGGTCAAATTGGTGGGGGCACCGTTGTACATCGCGTGCAGCACAGACATTGCAGACCGTGACATTGCGCTTTGGCAAAAGGCGCTGGACGGATTGAAAGCGTCTGGCGTGTTCGCAGCCATACAAAAGAAGTACAGCGAATAACCTGACGTTCACGCAGCGACGTCGCAATCCCGAGTAAAAAGAGCCGCTAGCCCACATCGATAGTGCGCTAGCAGCTCCTTATTTCATAGCGCATTTTTGCGCCGTGCAGAATTTCTAAAACGGAAACTCAGGCCTCCCCGCCAAACCGCTTGGTGAGGTTGTCGATGTACTGCTCCACCATCTTTTCAAACTCGGCTTCGGCCACGGGGCCGGCCACCATCTTCATGAGGCCGGGCAGGGGCAGGGTCAGTTCGCCCTGAATCTCCAGCTCCAGCTTGGTGGACTTTTTGTTGTCGGTGATCTTCCAGCTGCCGGACACCAGTGCGTTGCCTTCGCCCTTCACCGGGGTCCACACCACGGTGCCCTTGGCCTTGTTGGACACATATTTGGACGCATATACCGTTTGCAGGCTGATGGAAGCGATGCCGATTTTTTCCATCTCCCAGCGGTAGGCGCCGCCGCCCAGGTCCACCAGTTGGTCGACCTTGGGGAAGTGGCTGGCCGAGGTGGGCACGTCGGACAACACCTCAAACACGTCGGCCGCCTTGGCCTTCACTTCAAATTCGTACCCCAGGTTGATCTCTACGGTAACGGCCATGGTGTCTGTCTCCTTGTTGTAAATGGTGGTCGGCGCATGTTACTGCGCCTGCCCGCAGCCGGGCTGGAGCTGGCTGTCTAGAACACGCACGTGTCAGTGGGGGCCGCGCAGGCGTTGCAGCGTGAGTTGCAGCAGGCGCGCGTCGGAGCTGGCGCGGTGGCGCTGGGTGCCACGTTCGCTGGCAATCTGCGCCTTGACGTCGTGCCACTGGTCGGCTTCCTGTTCGGTCAGCAGGCTGCGCAGGTTTTCCAGCTTGAAGCGGGGTGTCATCTCGGCCGCCTCAAACAGGGCCGAAAGCCAGGTGTAGTCATTGGCCCAACCGTCCGAATAGACGGTCTGGCCGGCCAACTGTTCGTTCAGGCGGCGCGCCACGTCTTTGGCGGGCAGGCCACGGGCCTGCAGCAGGTCGCGGGTGATGCGGTGCAGGGCGGCGGCACTTTCGTCCCAGTGGGTCCAGTCAACTTCGGGTTGCACCAGGGTGCAGTAGGCGTGGCCGTCGGGCAGCACATAGCCCACCTCAATCGGGTAGCTGCTGCGGCCCAGGCCAGAGGCTTCGATGTCCAGCACGGTGGGCGCGGTAGAGGGGAGGGGGGGATTGGGGTGGGCCAAAGGGGAGGGGTGCATGGGTAGGCGGTGCCTGCTGTTTGCCATTCTCCAGCAAGCTCTGCGCCAAACCTGTACGGGTAAGCACTAAGGCGCATACGCCAAACGGGTGACAATGGGCGCCTCTTTCACTTCTACCCCCACACGCCATGGCCAGCAGCCTTCTTGCCCTCCTTGACGACATTGCCACCATCCTCGACGACGTGGCCATCCTCACCAAAGTGGCCGCCAAAAAGACGGCCGGCGTGCTGGGCGATGACCTGGCGCTGAACGCCCAGCAGGTGGCCGGTGTGCGCGCTGACCGCGAGCTGCCCGTGGTGTGGGCGGTGTGCAAGGGCTCGTTGGTCAACAAGCTGATTTTGGTACCCGCGGCGCTGGCCATCAGTGCCGTGGCGCCTTGGCTGGTGACGCCGCTTTTGATGGTGGGCGGGGCCTTTTTATGTTTTGAAGGGTTTGAGAAGCTGGCGCACAAGTTTTTGCACCGCGCCGAAGACGACCAGGCCCACGAGGCGGAGCTGATGCAAGCGCTAGCCAATCCCGAGGTGGACATGCTGGCGCTGGAGAAAGACAAGATCAAGGGCGCCATCCGCACCGACTTCATCCTCTCGGCCGAGATCATTGCCATCACCCTGGGCACGGTGCAAGCCAGCCCGTTTGTCACCCAGTTCACCGTGTTGGCTGGCGTGGCCTTGTTGATGACGGTGGGTGTGTATGGCCTGGTGGCTGGCATCGTGAAAATCGACGACGCGGGCCTGTACCTGAGCCGACAATCCGGCAGCGGTTTGCAAGCGGTTGGCCGCGGCCTGCTGCGTACGGCCCCTGTCTTGATGAAGGTGCTGTCGGTGGCGGGCACGGCGGCCATGTTCCTGGTGGGCGGCGGCATTCTGGTGCACGGCCTGCCGTTTTTGCACCACCTGCTTGAAGGCCTGCCGCTGGGATTTTTGTGGGAAGGCGCCGTGGGCGTGGTGGCTGGCGCGCTGGTGCTGCTGGGGGTGATCGCGGTGCAGCGTGGGGTCAAGATCTTTAAACCGAAATAACAGTAAAAAGTGCCTTCAGCCCTCATGCCCAGTGCGCAAGCAGCTCCTAAATCCATAGCAACCGGTCTGTTTCTGGCCATCGCAGGGGCGATTGCCTTCAGCGGCAAGGCCATCATCGTCAAGCTGGCCTACCGCTACGGGGTGGACGCAGTCACGCTGATCATGCTGCGCATGCTGATGGCGCTGCCCTTCTTTTTGGCCATTGTGTGGTGGACTGGGCGCAAGGCGCGCCTGTCGGGCGTTGCCCTGCCGCGGCTGACCACCCACGACAAGTGGGGCATTCTGGGCCTGGGCATCACCGGGTATTACCTGGCCAGCTTTCTGGACTTTGCCGGGCTGGCCTACATTTCGGCCTCGCTGGAGCGGCTCATCCTCTACCTCAACCCCACGCTGGTGGTGTTGCTAGGGGTGGCGCTGTACGGCAGGCGCGTGACGGCGCCGCAGGCGCTCGGCATGGCCATCAGTTACAGCGGCGTGCTGCTGGTGTTTGGCCATGAGGTCACGTTGGCCGGGGGTGACGTGGCGCTGGGTGCGCTGCTGGTGCTGGGCAGTGCCATCAGTTATGCGCTGTACCTGTCGTACAGCGGCGAGCTGGTCAAGCGCCTGGGCTCACTGCGCCTGGTGGGTCTGGCTACCAGCGTGGCTTGTGTGTTGTGCATTGCACAGTTTGTGGTGCTGCGCCCGCTCAACACCGCCTTTGCGGTGGCGCCCGAGGTGCTGTGGCTGTCCCTGCTCAACGCCACCGCCTGCACCGTGGTGCCGGTGCTGATGGTCATGATGGCGATTGAACGTATTGGCGCCGGCCTGGCCGCGCAAGTAGGCATGGTGGGCCCCATGTCCACCATTGCCATGGGCGTGCTGCTGCTGGATGAACCCATGAACGCTTGGGTGGTGGGCGGCACGGTGCTGGTGCTGCTGGGGGTGTACGTGGTGAGCCGCCAGCGTGCCGTGGCACCGGTGACCGACTGATTTATTTTCTGGAGACAACACAATGGACTTGGGAATCAAAGGCAAATGGGCGCTGGTGTGTGGCGCCAGCAAGGGGCTGGGCCTGGGCTGCGCGCAGGCGCTGGTGGCCGAGGGTGTGAACGTGCTGATCGTGGCGCGTGGCGCCGAAGCGCTGGAACGCAGTGCTATGAATTTGGAAGCTGCTTACGCAGTATCCACGGGGGCTGAGGTGTTGTTTTGTGCCCAAGACATCACCACCGAGGCCGGCCGTGCGGCGGTGTTTGCCATCCGCAAAGACTTCGACATCGTGGTTACCAACGCGGGCGGCCCGCCGCCCGGCGACTTCCGCGACTGGGATCGCGAGGCCTGGATCAAGGCGGTGGACGCCAACATGCTCACCCCCATCGAACTCATCAAGGCCACAGTGGACGGCATGGCCGCGCGCGGCTTCGGGCGCATCGTCAACATCACGTCCAGCTCGGTCAAATCACCCATCGATATTCTGGGTCTGTCCAACGGTGCGCGCAGCGGGCTCACGGGCTTTGTGGCGGGCGTGGCACGCAGCAGCCTGGCGGCCAAGGGTGTGACCATCAACAACCTCTTGCCCGGCAAGTTTGACACCGACCGCATTGCGACCACGGTGAAGGCCGCAGCGGCCAAGACAGGCAAGTCGGTGGATGACATTCGTGCGGCGCAGCAGGCGCAGATTCCGATGGGGCGGTATGGCACGGCGGAGGAGTTTGGGCAGGTCTGTGCGTTTTTGTGCAGCCAGCAGGCGGGGTATATGACGGGGCAGAATGTGTTGCTGGATGGGGGCGCCTACCCTGGGACTTACTAGTTTTTTTGTACGGCTACACCGCTTTTTTGGACACCCACTCCCCCAGCCCCTCGCCCCGTCGGCGAGGGGAGCTTTTAACAGCCGATTTGGTGACTTTGCTCCGGCCAAGGTGCTACAGCAGATAGGCTGCCAGCGGGTGGGTATTCAACGGCCCGTGCCAACGGTTGTGGTGAATGGGAAAGTCCAGGCGCGGAACCACTGGCGTGCGCAGCCGCCAGCTTTGGCAAACACACCCCGCCGAGGTATCCGCAACCGTTGGCGCAGGCCGTGGAACGAACTAACAGTGGCAACCTCCCCCCGCTAGCCCGTCCCCGGCGTGCAGCCACAAAATATGGCTGTTAAAAGCTCCCCTCGCCGACGGGGCGAGGGGCTGGGGGAGTGGGTGTTAAAAAACGGTGCAGCCGCGCCAAAAAAGCACCGCAAGTAAGCCAAAAGAAGTCAAGACACCCCAGCCTGCGCCTGCGCCCGAAACACCTTGGGCGTGAGCCCAAACTGCTGCTTGAAGCTGCGAATGAAATAACTCGCGCTGGCAAAGCCGCAACACCAGGCCACCTCCTTGATCGCCGAACCATCTTCCGCCAACAACCGGGCCGCCCGCGCCAAACGCTGACGCAACACCACCTGCCACAGGTGTTCCCCCGTGCTGCGGCTGTACAGGTGCGACAGGTAGTCCGCCGTGCAGCCCAGTTCGTCTGCCAGGCTCGCCACCGTCAGGTCCACCTCGCCCAGGCGGTTTTGCACCAGCACACGCAGCTGGCCCAGCAGTGCAGGTTCGCTGGAGACAGTTTTTTGTGGCGCATCGAGCAGGCGCGAGACAGCGGATAAGGCAGTCAGCACCAGCGCGCGTTGCTGCACCTCCCACAGGCCGTGCGCGTCCTGCGCGGGTGGCTTGGCGGCGTCACCCAGCCAGCCTTCAATGCGAGCAGCCTCCACATGCGGGTACACCTCCAGGTACAGGTTGGCCGGGTGTCCCGGCCGGTCCTCGTGCGCCAGGTGGCACGACAGGGCTTGGTGGTCGGCATAAATCACCAGGTTGGAAAACGCCTGTGCGCCGTCTCCGGCCACCCACTCGTCGTGCAGCAACTTGGGTGGCATCAGCAGGGCCTCGCCAGCGCGTAGGGTCACTTCGCCCTCGGGGAAGCGGAACGTAGTGTGCCCCTGCACCTGCAAAAACAGCTCGGGGTTCAGGTGCAGGTGCCCGGCGCCGCGGGTGGTCCAGCCGCTTTGTGCGGGGGGCGACACCAGCCGCAGACGGCCGTCGGCCGCCCGGTGGATGAAGTCGTTCAGCACCGCCCGCATTTGCTGCGCATGTGCCGGGGCGGTCGGGTCATCGGGCGAGATGGCGGCCACGCAGCTGCAATCGGGTAGTGCCGGTGTTTCAAAGAATTTTGCTACTTTTGACATTTTGCTGGTATGGATAGACGTTGCCCTATGCGCCGCTAGTTCGTACGCTACCGCAGGAGTATTGCTTTCATTCTCCTGTGTTTCCAGAACCCCTGTTATTTCTCATGCCAACCAAGATTCCTCGTATCCATTCCCGGTTTTTTGCTACCCACTGCGTTCCCGGGAGCGTCACATGAGCGCTGCCGCCGTACACGGCACACCCGCCCAAATCCGCCAGGCCACCTGGGCCACACGTTCGCTGTTTGCCGCCTTGGGCGTACTCAGTGCGGCCTGGGGGGTGCACATTCCTTCGGTCAAGGCGCACTACGGCTTGGGCGAGGGCGCGCTTTCGCTGGTGCTGGTGGCGGCGGCCAGTGGCGCCGTGCTGGCCCTGTTTTTTGCGGGCCGGGTGATTGGCTGGCTGGGCGCGCGCAATGCGGCGGCGCTGTGTGCGCTGGTCATGGCGTTTTCTTTGGGCATGGCACTGCAGTGGCCCAGTTTTGCGCTGTTGTTGCTGTCTATGGTGGTGTTCGGGTCGTCCCTTAGCGTGTACGACGTGGCCATCAACACCGAAGGTTCGGCGCTGGAGTCTGCCGGTGGGCGACCCATCATGGGGGGCTTGCACGGCATGTTCAGTGTGGGCGGCATGGCCGGTGCCGCGCTGGCGGCCGGTTTGCTGCGTGGCGGCGTACCCGCCCCCTGGCAACTGACGGCCGTGGGGGTGGGCATAGCGGCTTGGGTGCTGGTGGGTTCGCGCTGGATGCTGCCCACTGCACCAGACACCGAAACCAGTGCCCAGAAGCCACACTTTGCCTGGCCGCGTGGTGCGCTGTTGGTCATTGGCCTGCTGATTTTTGCTGGCATGAGTGCTGAAGGTGTGATGTACGACTGGTGTGTGTTGTACCTGCAGCAGGAAGTGGACATGCCCCAAGCGCAGTCGGCCCTGGGTTACGCCGCGTTTTCTGGCGCCATGGCCACCATGCGTTTTGTGGCCGACAGCTTGCGCGCCCGTTTCAGCGAGCAGCGCCTGCTGCGCGCCAGCGGCACCACCACGGCGCTGGCCATGGCGGTGGTGCTGCTCAGTGGCAGCCCTTGGGTGTCACTGCTGGGTTACGCCTTCATCGGTGCTGGCTTGGCCATGGTGGTGCCCATTCTGTATGGCGCGGCCAGCCGTGTGCCGGGCACTACACCCGCGGCGGCCATTGCCGCGGTGTCGTCCATCGGCTACAGCGGCTTCATGATCGGGCCCCCGCTGATTGGCGGCATTGCCCAGCACGCCTCCCTCACCCTGGCCATGGGCGTGGTGGTGGTGGCAGCCACCATCCTGGCGCTCAGTGCCCACCGGGTGCCCGAGAAGGTGTGATTCGCGCTGGAGGGCTATTTGCGTGAGGACAGCACAATGCCCGAGACGATGAGCACAAAGGCCAGCGCGTGGTACAGCTTGGGTGTCTCGCCCAGGAAGGCCGATGACAGCACGGCGGTGAACAGCGGCGTGAGGTTGATGAAAAACCCGGCCACCGCGGGCCCGGCGCGTGACACACCGGCGCCCCACGACCCATATGCAATAACAGCCGGGCCCACGGCAATAAAAGCCAGGGCCGCAGCCAGCGGCCAGCTCCAGTCGATATGCGCCGGGGTTAGCGCCCACTCGCCCGCCGTGAATAGTGCCGACCAGCCCAGGCCAAACACCATTTGCCCCAGCAGAAACTGCGCCCAGTCGGCACGGATGGTGGCGGATTCCGGGGTGGGGTGGGCCAGCAGCCAGCTGTAGAAAGCCCAGGCCACCGAGGCCAGCAGCACATACAGGTCACCCGGCACCAGGCGCAGGTGGGTGATCACCTCCCAGTCGCCCCGGCCCAGCACCAGCACCACGCCGGCCATGGACAAGGCGGCCCCCAGCAGCTGGCGGCGTGTCACCGCCACCTTGAAAAACAGGCGTCCAATCAGCAGCATCCACACCGGCGTGCTGGCGCCCACCAGCGTCACGTTGATGGCCGTAGACGTGTTGAGCGCGAGGTACAGCAGCGCGTTGTAGCCGCCAATGCTGAACAGGCTGAGCCAGGCAAAACGCCGCCACTGCGGCCACAGGCCGCTGCCCGACCGCAGCACGGCACCAGCCAGTGGCAGCAGCAACAGAAAGGCAATGCCCCAGCGCAGCAGGTTCAGTGTCATAGGCGACACCATGGGTGCCACCAGGCGGCCCACCACGGCGTTGCCCGACCACATGAGGGGCGGGATGACGAGCAACGCAATCGCGGTGGGGGTAAGGCCTTTGTGCATGCGGGCGACTGTAGCAAGCCGGGCATGGCCTCGCTTGCGAGCGGCTGACGCGGGTTTCTGGCACCATCTGCGCCCACAAGCCCATCACCACTTTGGAGACTTCCCATGACTGCCATTTCTTCCCGCGCCATTCACATCGCCCAACACGGCGGCCCCGAGCAGCTGCAACTGGTGCAGGTGACGGTGGGCGAGCCCGGCCCTGGCGAAGTGCGCATCCGCCACCACGCGGTGGGCTTGAACTTCATTGATGTGTACCAGCGCACCGGCCTGTACCCGCAGCAGCTGCCCGTGCAATTGGGCATGGAGGCCGCAGGCGTGGTGGAGGCCGTGGGCGAGGGCGTGACGCACCTGAAAGTGGGCGACCGCGCGGCCTATGCCAGCAACCCGCCCGGCGCCTACTGCGAGGTGCGGGTGCTGCCCGCCAAGTGTGTGTGCAAGCTGCCCGATGCCATCAGTTTTGAGACCGGCGCGGCCATGATGCTCAAAGGCCTGACCGCGCAGTATTTGCTGAAGCGCACCTTGCCCCAGGGCGGGCTCAACCCCGGCGACTTTGTGTTGTTCCATGCCGCGGCCGGTGGTGTAGGCCTGATTGCCTGCCAGTGGGCCAAAGCCCTGGGCCTGCGCCTCATTGGCACCGCGGGTTCCGATGCCAAATGTGCTCTGGCGCTTGCCAATGGTGCGGAGTTTGCTATCAATTACGCAGCAGATGACTTTGCGGCGCGGGTCAAGGAGATCACCGGCGGCAAGGGCGTGAAGGTGGTGTATGACTCGGTGGGCAAGGACACTTGGGACAAGTCGCTGGACTGTCTGGCACCGTTTGGGCTGATGGCGAGTTTTGGCAATGCCTCCGGTCCGGTGGCCCCATTTGCGCCCGGCATGCTGGGCGCCAAGGGCTCCATCTACGTGACGCGCCAGACCCTGTTCACCCACATCGCTACGCGCGAGGCCACGCAGGCCATGGCGGACGACCTGTTTGCCGTGGTGCAAAGTGGAGCGGTGAAGATCCACATTGCCCAGCGTTACACGCTGGAAAACGTGCAGCAGGCGCATAAAGACCTTGAGGCACGTCAAACAACCGGCTGTACCATTCTGACCCTTTAGTCAGTAAGGATAAAATCCCGGCATGACATTGACTTCCTCGGCGCTCCTGCGCAAATCCTTTCTTTGCGCAGTGGGCCTGGTGGCCGCGGCTGCTTCGCATGGCCAAACGTCTTCGGTGGTGCTGGCACAAGCCCAGCCCGCTGCCGCCACCCCGGCACCTGCCGCCGTTGATAAGACTGCAGCCCAGATCGATGCCGAAAACAGCCGGCGCTGGTCGATCTACTGGGGCTGGAACCGCTCCAACTATTCCAACAGCACCATCCACTTCAAAGGCTCTGACCACGACTTCACCCTGAAGGACGTAAAGGCCACCGATCTGCAGACCAATACCGGTCTGTCTGACATCTTCAAGTACTACCTGAACCCGGCCGAGATCACCATCCCGCAAACCAACCTGCGGGTGGCTTACCAGCTCGATGGTGACACCGCCATTGCGCTGAACTTGGACCACATGAAATACGTGGTGGTGCAAGACCAGTCAGTAGAAATGTCCGGTTGTTACAAAAACGGAGCAGCGCCGCAGGTGTGCAACAACGGCCAACAGGTGATTGGCGACCAGTGGCTGAATTTCGAGCACACCGACGGGCTGAACATTTTGAGCATTGAGCTGGAGAAGCAGAAGAAAGTGGATTGGTTCGGCGCAGACCGCGCCAAGGTGTTTGGGCTGGTGGGTGTGGGCATTGTGATCCCCAAGACCAATGCGACCATGCATATGATTGGCCAGACCCGCAATGACCAGTTCTACGTGTCGGGTTGGAGTGTGGGCGCTGGTGCCGGCCTGGAAGTGGACCTGACCAAGTCGGTGTTCCTGCGCTCGGCCTACAAGTTTGGGTATGTGGACCTACCCGACGTGGTGACCAGCGCGCGTGGTGACAAGGCCTCGCACAGCTTCACCTACAACGAATTGCTGATTGCCGTGGGTTACCGCTTCTAAGCTTTACGCTTTCTCCGTTGTATCCAAAAAAGGCTGGTGGTAACACCGGCCTTTTTTATTTGCCGCTGGACTCCACGTTCATGCGCAGCCGGTTGGGTACCAGCTCTCCCGCCGAGTCGAGGATGGGGTAGGCAATCGAGCAGATGTGCGAGTTGATGCGTTTGAGGTCGCTGATCAGGTCCAGGTGCAGCGAACTGGTTTCGATGCTGGACAGGGTGTTGTCGCTCAGGCGTTCGATGTGGGTGGCGGCGTATTCGCGCTCCAGATCGCGAAAGCGGGTTTTCTCTTCCAGCAGGCGGCGTGCATCGCGCACATTGCCGTTCAAAAACACGCTCATTCCCAGGCGCAGGTTGTCTACAAGGCGGGCATGCAGCTCGCAGATTTCCGCCATGCCGGCGTCCGAAAACTCGCGCCCTTTATTAATCTTCTTGTCTTCCACATCCTGGACCACACGTTCAATGATGTCGCCAATCTGCTCCATGTTGATGGTGAAGCTGATGATGTCGGTCCAGCGCTTGGCCTCGTTTTCACCCAGGGCTTCGCGCGAGATTTTGGTCAGGTAGTACTTGATGTCGCTGTACAACTCGTCCACCGTGTCGTCCATGGTGCGCAGCTGTTTGGCCAGGGTCAGGTCGTTGTCGCGCATCACGGCCAGGGTGCCCAGCAGCATGGACTCCACCACATCGGCCTGGTGCATCGCTTCGCGCACAGCGCACGAAA
The DNA here is from genome assembly GCF_002943465.1 of Rhodoferax sp. TS-BS-61-7. Taxonomy (GTDB): domain Bacteria; phylum Pseudomonadota; class Gammaproteobacteria; order Burkholderiales; family Burkholderiaceae_C; genus Allorhodoferax. Next base: position 904,255 of record NZ_PTQY01000001.1, on the reverse strand, counting down.
TCGCCAGCGAGGGCGTGGCCAGTGCCGATGGGTCCAAGTGGCGCTGGCGGCCGGCCACCGTGGTTTTTTGGGGTTTGGGCAACCAGTGCTCCACCCAGCGCGCCACCACTTGGGTAAAGCCGATCAGGGCCACGCCCACACCCAGGTTGAAGGCGAGGTGAAAACCCACCACCAGCGTGGCCTCATCAGTGAGGTAGGGGCTGGCATAACGCATCCAGACGCCCGAAAACGGCAACACGGCCGCTACGCCCAGCACCTTGAACACCAGGTTGCCCAGCGGCACCTGGCGTGTCTCTACGTTGGCGTTCATGGTCGTTAGTACGGCCAGTGCACCACTGCCCAGGTTGGCACCCAGTACCAGTCCGAGCGCCACGTCTACCGGAATCACGCCGGAGGTGGCCAGCGTGGCGGTCAACAGCACGATGGCCAGGCTGGAGTAAGACACCAGCGCCAGCGTGGCGCCCACCAAAATCTCTAGCAGCATGTCGCTGGTCAGCGTACCCAGCAGGGTTTTGACAGCGGCCGATTGGGTAAGCACCGTGGCCGATTGGGTGACCAGGCGCAGCGCCAGCAGCATCAGGCCCAGGCCAATCAGCACCCGGCCTACACGGCCTACTGTGGTGGAGGGGCGCGCAATAAACAGCACCACACCAATAAAAATGAACAGCGGGGAGAGCCAAGACAGGTCGCGCGAGAACACCACGGCCATGAGGCTGGTGCCAATGTCGGCACCCAGCATCACGGCCAGGGCCGAGGGCAGGCTCATGAGCCCTTGGCCCACAAACGCCGACACGATGAGCGCAGTGGCGGTGCTGGACTGCACCACGGCCGTGACCCCAATGCCCGACACCACGGCGGTGAAACGGTTGCTGGTGCTGTGCGCGAGGATGCTGCGCAGATTGGCGCCAAACACGCGCAGGATACCGGTACGGACCAGGTGCGTGCCCCACACCAGCAGGGCAATCGCGGCAAACAGATTCAGCAAATGCGTCACAAACAATCCTTCATCTGCTGCGCTGTGGGGTGTCCCTGTTTCAGCGGGTTTTGCGCACGCGCAGCAGTTCGTCCAGTATCAGGCAAACAGCGCCCACCGAAATCGCGCTGTCGGCCACATTAAAGGCGGGGAAATGCATGCCCCGCCAGTGGAAGTCCAAAAAGTCCACCACATACCCGTAGGCCAGGCGGTCAATCACGTTGCCAATGGCGCCACCCAGAATACAGGCCATGGCAAAACTGAACAGCTTTTGCCCGGGGTGGGACTTGAGCATCCAGATGATGATCACCGCCGCCACCAGGCCCAGCACCGTGAAGAACCAACGCTGCCAGCCCGAGGCGCCCGCCAAGAAGGAGAACGCCGCCCCGGTGTTGTGCACCCGCACCACGTTAAAAAAGCTCGTCACGTAGGTGCTGTCGCCCAACTGGTAGTAGCCCAGGATCAGGATTTTGGTGAACTGGTCTGCCAGTAGCAAGATAAAGGCCAAGCCCAGCCATTGCCACAAGGCGCCGTTGCCGCTGCCAGCGGGTTTGAAACCGCGGGCCATCAGGCAAACGTCCGGGTTTCACCGGCGCCATACAGGTTGCTGGTGCAGCGGCCACACAGGGTGGGGTGCGCAGCATCTACACCAATATCGCTGCGGTAATGCCAGCAGCGTTCGCATTTTGTGCCATTTGAGGCTGTAACGCTGATGGATTGTTTGCTACCAGCTACCAAAGTGATAGCAGAGGTGATGAACACAAACTTCAGGTCTTCGCCCAGGCTGCTCAGGAGTGCGAACTCTTCGGCAGGTATGGTGAGCGTCACTTCGGCTTGCAACGATGCGCCCACCTGGCCGGCAGCGCGCAGGGTTTCGATGTCCTTGTTGACCGCTTCACGCACGGCACGGATGCGGTCCCACTTGGCCAGCAGGGCTTCATCCGCCGCAGCCAGCTTCACATAACCATCCATGAAGATGGACAGCTTGGTGGCCGCAGGCGTCTTGCCCTCGGCACCCAGCACGGCCCAGGCCTCTTCGGCGGTGAAGCTCAGGAACGGTGCCATCCAGCGCAACATGGCCTGGGTGATGGTCCACAACGTGGTTTGCGCGGAGCGGCGGGCCAGGCTATTGGCGCCGGTGGTGTAGAGGCGGTCCTTCAGGATGTCCAGATAAAACGCGCCCAGGTCTTCGCTACAGTAGACCTGCAGCTTGGAGACCACGGGGTGGAACTCATAGACCTTGTAGTGCGCCAGGATGTCGGCTTGCAGCTGCGCCGCACGGCTCAGGGCGTAGCGGTCGATCTCCAGCAGCTGGTCGGCGGGCACGGCGTCCTTGGCCGGGTCAAAGTCGGAGACGTTGGCCAGCAAGAACTTGAGCGTATTGCGCACACGGCGGTAGGTGTCCACCACGCGGGCCAGGATCTTGTCGTCGATGTTGAGGTCGCCCGAGTAGTCGGTGCTGGCCACCCACAGGCGTGCGATTTCAGCGCCCAGCTTGCTGGTCACGGTTTGCGGGTCCACCGTGTTGCCCAGGCTCTTGCTCATCTTGCGGCCCTGGCCGTCGGTGGCAAAGCCGTGGGTCAGCAGGCCGCGGTAGGGCGCGCGGTCGTACAGCGCGCAACCCAACAGCAGCGAGCTGTGGAACCAGCCGCGGTGCTGGTCGTGGCCTTCGAGGTAGAGGTCGGCCTCGGGCCCTTCGGTGTGGAAAGGCACGCGGTCGTACGCGTCCTTGTGGCTGCCGCGCAGCACGTGCTGGAAGGTCGAACCCGAGTCGAACCAGACTTCCAGAATGTCGGTGCTCTTGGTGTAGCTGGGCGCGTCGGCGGCGCCGAGGATCTCTTCCACGGTCACGCGGCTCCAGGCCTCGATACCGCCTTTTTCGACGATGTCGGCCGCCTGGTCCAGGATTTCCATGGTGCGCGGGTGCAGCTCGCCACTGTCCTTGTGCAGGAAGAAGGGCACGGGCACCCCCCAGCTGCGCTGGCGGCTGATACACCAATCAGGGCGGTTCGCGATCATGTCGCGCAGGCGGGTTTTGCCGTTCTCGGGGTAGAACTGGGTTTGCTCGATGGCGTCCAGCGCTAGCTGGCGCAGGGTTTTGGGCGCCTTGTCTTTGGTGAAAACGCCAACGCCTTCATCCATGCGCACAAACCACTGAGCGGCTGCGCGGTAGATCACCGGCGTCTTGTGGCGCCAGCAGTGGGGGTAGCTGTGGGTGATGCCCACGGTCGCCATCAGGCGGCCGTGTTCGCGCAGGGTGTCGATGACGTTGGCACAGGCCTTCCAGATATGCTGGCCGCTGAACAGGGGCAGCTCTTCTGCGTACACGCCGTTGCCCAGCACGGGGTTGAGGATCTGGTCGTACTTCAGGCCATTGGCCACGCAGCTGTTGAAGTCGTCCACACCATAGGCGGGCGAGGAGTGCACGATGCCGGTGCCGTCACCATCGCTCACATAGTCGGCCAGGTACAGCGGCGACAGGCGCTTGTAGCTGTATTCGCCGCCGCTCTCTGGCAGGTCAAACAAGGGGTGGCGGAACACCTGGCCGCGCAGGGCTTCGCCCTTGGCAGTCGCCAGCACCGTGCCGGTCAGGCCGAAGCGCTCTAGGCACTTCTCGACCAGGTTGGCACCGAGTAGCAGCACGCCCTTGGGCGTGTCCACCAGCGCGTACTCCAGCTCGGGGTGGGCATTGAGCGCCTGGTTGGCGGGGATGGTCCAGGCGGTGGTGGTCCAGATGACGGCAAAGGCCTGCTTGCCGGCAGGCAGGGCGCTCAGGCCGAAGGCATGTGCCAAACCGACGGCGTCGTTGGACTCAAACGCCACGTCGAGCGTGTCGCTCTTCTTGTCGGCGTATTCGATTTCAAACTCGGCCAGACTGGAGCCACAGTCAAAACACCAGTACACGGGCTTCAGGCCGCGGTACACAAAGCCACGTTCGATCACGCGCTTGAAGGCGCGGATTTCGCCCGCCTCGTTGGCCGGGTTCATGGTTTTGTAAGGGCGTTCCCAGTCGCCCAGCACGCCCAGCCGCTTGAAATCTTCGCGCTGTTGGTCGATTTGTTCGGTGGCAAACGCGCGGCTCTTGGCCTGCATGTCGTCGCGGCTCAGGTTGCGGCCGTGCAGTTTTTCGATGGCGTTTTCGATCGGCAGGCCGTGGCAGTCCCAGCCGGGGATGTACTGCGCGTCAAAGCCGGCGAGCTGCTTGCTCTTGACGATCATGTCCTTCAGCACCTTGTTCAGCGCGTGGCCGATGTGCAGCTTGCCGTTGGCGTAGGGCGGGCCGTCGTGCAGCACGAACAAGGGGGCACCGTGGCGGGCGTCACGCAGCTTTTTGTAGAGGCCTTCTTCGTTCCAGGTCTTCACCCAGGCCGGTTCGCGCTTGGGCAGGTCGCCGCGCATGGGGAAGGAGCTGTCGGGCAGGTTCAGGGTGCTGCGGTAATCAACTTTGTCAGTCATGGCGAAATCTCAATGGGAGTTGAACGGCCTGCGGTGGTCGCCACGGCAGGCGGTGGGGGCAAGACGCGGGGCAAGGTGCGTCGGGCGGCCCCGTCAAATTCGGGCGGCGAGCCAAGCACGTGCGTCATCGCGGTCTTTTTGAATGCCCTGGGTGAGGGCGTCCAGACCGTCGTACTTGAGTTCGTCGTGCAGTTTGTGTAGCAGTTCCACGCGGATGATTTTACCGTAGGCCCCCTCGGCCCCCAGCGCGTCGGGCCAGTCCAGGCAATGGGTTTCCAGCAGTACCCGCCCGCCGTTCACATCGGTGGGGTCCAGCGAGGGGCGTACGCCCAGGTTGGCCACACCCTGTAGCGGCTTGCTTGAGAGACCATGCACCAGCACCACAAAGATGCCGCTGGCGGCCGGTTTCCAGTGGGCAAAGCGTAGATTGAGCGTTTTGAAGCCCAGCGTGCGGCCCAGTTTGCGCCCGTGCACCACGTGGCCTGAGATGCAATAGGGCCGGCCCAACAGGCGCGCCGCATCCTGCATGCGGCCCTGGCCCAGCGCCTCGCGCACGGCGGAGCTGGAGACGCGCAGGCCGTGGACTTCGTAGCTGTTCATACGGGCCACATCGAAGCCTTGGGCGTCACCGGCGGCATCCAGCAGCGCGTAGTCGCCTGCCCGTGCCTTGCCAAAACGGAAGTCGTCGCCCACCAGCACATAACGTGCGCCCAGGCCGCCCAGCAGCACCTGGTCAATGAACTCCTGGGGGCTCTGGTTGGCCAACCGGGCGTCAAAGGGCAGCACCACGGTTTGGTCCACGCCGGCCTGGGCCAGGTCTTCCAGTTTGTCGCGCAGCGTGCCCACGCGGGCCGGGGCCAGGTCGGGTTTTTTGTGCAGTTCGGCGAAATAGTCGCGCGGGTGGGGCTCAAAGGTCAGCACGACACTGGCCACACCGCGCTGCTGGGCTTCGCCTTTGAGCAGGGCCAGCATGGCCTGGTGGCCACGGTGGACACCATCGAAATTGCCAATCGTGACCGCACTCGCGCTGGCAACGCCAGGGTGCTTGAAACCGCGGAAAACCTTCATGGAGTTGTTATCTTTTTGATAGCAGGCTGCGCAAATGCTGCCGGGGCTTGAAGCCAATTTGTCATGGAAACACTGTATATTGTGACCTAGCAGGGCCCAGACGCATGTCTGGCGCGCACTTGCAGACATTTGGCAGTCCGTGTTGGTGGTAGGTTTTACCGTTGATGGAGGCGTTGCGTGAAAGTCTTGAAGTTGTCGGCCCAGGGGCTTCCCCAATCTTGGATCTCGCTGGAACAGGCGGTGATCCACTACGCTGCTGGCGAGGTGCGCTGGGAGTCCGGGGGCGAGGTCGCCGTGTTCCACGGCGGGCACAACGCTGCCACGGGCCGCCAGTCCATCATCAAGGTCAACAGCATCATCGGCACACGGGGTGTGCCCAACATCAACCCCTTCAACCTGCGCCCCGGCCTGACCAACGCCAAGCTCTTCATCCGCGACCGCAATGTGTGCGCCTACTGTGGCGGCCATTTCCACGAAGTCGAGCTGACCCGCGAGCACATCATCCCGTTTGCCCAGCATGGCATCGACACCTGGATGAACGTGGTAACCGCCTGCAAGCCCTGCAACCACCGCAAGAGCCACCGCACGCCGGAGCAGGCGCACATGCCCTTGCTCTACACGCCCTATGTGCCCAGCCTGTGGGAAGACTTCATCCTGCGCAACCGCCGCATCTTGGCGGACCAGATGGAGTTTTTGATGGCGCACGTGCCCAAGTCCTCGCGCCTGCTGGATTAGGCGCGAAGACGCTGATCCAGCAGTCGGCGCTCGGCCTCTAGGTTCCTGAGTTGTGACTGTTTAGCGCGCTGCCAGCTTGGTCCAGAGTGCGGCAGCCGCACAGCGCCATGGCGATTTCCAGCTCGTCACGCAGCAGCCGTAAGACATGTGCCACCCCCGTGGCTCCCGCGTTTGCAAGACCGTGTAACACCGGTCTGCCGACCAACACGGCATTGGCGCCTAGAGCCATCGCTTTGAGGACATCGGTGCCCCGGCGAATGCCACCGTCCACCAATATGGGAATGTCGCCGCGCACGGCTTGTGCAATCCGGGGCAGGGCCGCAGCGGTGGTGATGCTGGTGTCCAGTGTGCGCCCGCCGTGGTTGGAGACGATCAAGCCCGCTGCCCCGCAGGCCAGGGCCTCACGTGCATCGTCGGGATGCAGGATGCCCTTGAGCAGGATGGGCAGGCGTGTGATGGAATGCAACCAGGCCACGTCGTTCCAGGTGGGGGCATGCGTGAGCAGGTCGTCAAACAGAGCGCTTTGCCCGCTGTCCAGTGTGCGTGTGGCGGCAGTGCGCATATGGGCGAGGTTGACGGCGCTTACCCCGGGGGGCAGGCGAAAGCCCGCACGTCGCTCCCGGTCACGCACGCCTTGCACCGGTGCATCCACAGTGAGGACCAGCGCCTCGTACCCCGCACGTTCTGCGCGATGCACCAATTCCTCGGTGAAGCCGCGGTCCTCCTGCAGGTAAAGCTGAAACCACAGTGGTCCGCGCCCCGGCACGGGCAGGAAGGTTGCAGCAACTTCATCAAGGGGGCTCGACGACTGGGTGCTGAGCACCATGCCTGCGCCCAAGGCAGCCGCCGCCAGTGCGGTGGCGTGTTCTCCGTCGGGGTGTGCCAGGTGTTGGTAGGCCATGGGGGCGATCAGGATAGGGTGGGCCAGGGTGCGACCCAGCAGTTCCACGCGTGTGTGCCCACCTGCCAGTGGTCGCAGCACGCGGGGCAACAGCTCTATGTGACGCCAGGCGTGCAAATTGCATTCAAGCGTGATCTCGTCAGCAGCGCCGCCAAACAGGTAAGCCCAGGTGGGCTCGTCGAGGAGGCTTCTGGCGTGGATTGCGTGGTCGAGCAGGGACACCACGCCCTCGGGGAGGGGCTGGGGCGCGAGGCGGCTTGGAGGTACTTGCATGGCAATGAAGAGGGGTTCTGCGCTGGGATAGGGCGGCAAAAAAGTAAACCGGAAAACCGTTTGCCCGGAATTGCTACTTATAATTGATAATAATTCTCATTTGTAATCCATTTATCTCTCGACTTGCCTTTTTTGGGTGGGGCGTCGCGGTTTAGGAAGCGTCTTTTTATGCGTGAAATTCATTGTCCCTCTTTGCTCAAGGTCGCCCTGCTGGTGGGGGCGACTGCCTTTTCCGGACTTGCTTCGGCCCACAGTTTGCTCCTCACCTGTCGCCCCGCTACGGGTGACATGGTCCGCTGCGTGGGCGAATTTTCGGATGGTAGCGATGCAGCTGGCATGGCGGTACATGTAAAGGCGTATGACGAGCGCATGTTGTTCAAGGGCACGCTTGGCAGTGACTCTGCCGTGGTGTTCAAGCGGCCTGCAGCCGAATATTTTGTCCGCCTGGAGGATGGTGGCGAGCATGCGGTTGAGGTGGATCACACGGATGTCAAACCATGAACACCCAAGTCGTGAAACCTGCGGGTGCAGGCCATGAAACCTTGTGGGTGTTGCTGACCGCCATTCTGGTGCTTGGTGTTGCGGCCTTGTTTGTCAGCGCACGCGCGAAGCCGCAGGCGGTGGCGGCGTTGGCGTCGCACCAAGTGGATGCCCGTACACAGCTCAACGCCGCAGAGCAGGGCTTGCACGGGGATTTGTTGGTGGCTGCCGAGGAAATCGTTGCCTTGGCGGAGGCTGAGCGGGTGCTTCCCCCAGTGGAGCAGCTGCGGTCCATGGATTTGCCCCCTTTTGCCGGTGGTATGACTTCCGTGACACGCGGTGGGCACGAGTGGCGCACGACTGCGCAGGCGCGCTATGTGGCCTATGTGGGCCGCAGCGCAGCGCCCGATGTTGCGGCTTCTTTTTTGTTGCGTTTGCCGGCGCCGGCTGCCACCGGGTCTCCAGCAGAGGCGCACGACCACGATGACGAATTTCAAGTGTGGGTGCACCGTGAGGGTCCGCCGAGTGCGCCCGGGCAGCTGGACGATGCCGCGCTCGCTCGCCAAGGATGGCGCCAGGTAGTCGCACGTTACGACGCGGGCGTGACACGCAAGGGTGCTGTGCACTAACTAACGGTTTATTTGAAGAAATTTATGCAAGACCTTTACACAACCCATAAACGCCGCAGGCAGTTGCTGTGCACCCTGGCGTGGGCGCCTTTGGCGTTGGCAGCAGCAGGGGTTCAAGCCCAGGCGCGTCGCTTGCGCATAGGCGTGACACTTCACCCTTATTACAGTTATGTCGCCAATGTGGTCGGCAACCTTGCGGAGGTGGTGCCCATCATTCCCGCGGGTTTCAATCCACACGCCTACGAGCCACGTACCGAAGACATCAAGCGTATTGCGACGCTGGATGCGATCGTAATCAACGGGGTCGGGCACGATGATTTCGCCGGCCGGATGATTGCCGCCAGTGAGCGGCCCGATCTGAAGGTGATTGAGTCCAATGCCCAGGTGCCGCTGCTTGCCGCGGTGGGCGAGGGGCGTGGCACTTCCGGCAAGGTTGTGAATCCGCACACCTTTTTGTCGGTGACTGCGTCCATCTCGCAGATCAACACCATCGCGCGGGAGCTGGGGAAAATTGATACCGCGAACGCTACCGCCTACACCGCCAATGCGCGCGCTTATGCGCAAAAATTGCGCAAGCTGCGCGCCGATGCGTTGGGGCAACTTGCCCAGGCCCCGGCCGCCAACTTTCGCATCGCGACGATTCACGGCGCGTACGACTACCTGTTGCGCGAGTTCGGTCTCGAAGTCGCTGCTGTGGTGGAGCCCGCGCACGGCATCGAGCCTAGCCCCTCGCAGCTCAAGCGCACGATCGACCAGATCCGTTCACTCGATGTGAAGGTCATCTTCTCCGAGATGGACTTTCCCTCCGCCTACGTAGATACCATCCGGCGCGAGACCGGGGTTCGACTCTATGCACTGACCCATATTTCGCATGGTCCGTATACCTCCGAGAAGTTCGAGCAGGAAATCGCGCGCAACCTGGCGACGGTGGTGCGCGCCATTCGGGAGTCCGCATGATGCAGGGATATGGGCCCGGCATTGCCTTCGAATCCGTGAGCCTCACGCTTGGTCACACCGACATCTTGCGACACGTCAGCCTGAACGTGGCACCGGGAAGCGTGCATGCACTCGTGGGGCCCAACGGAGGTGGTAAGAGTTCTTTGTTCAAAGCCTTGCTGGGCCAGATGCCGCACCGTGGCGAGATCAGCATTGCGTGGCCGGGTGATCAGCCCGGTACTACGGGGTATGTGCCGCAGGCACTGGCGTTTGATGTCGGTTTGCCCATGACCGTGATGGATTTCATGGGGGCCATGTGCCAGCGGCGCCCTGTGTTTTTGGGCCTGTCGCCGAACTGGAGGGGGCCTGTGGAGCGGGCCTTGGAGCAGGTGGGCATGCTAGAGAAGGCCCATCGCCGCATGGGGGCGCTTTCGGGGGGGGAGCGGCAGCGCGTGCTGCTGGCCCAGGCGCTGATTCCGGCGTCCGATCTCATCTTGTTGGACGAACCTATGTCTGCGCTGGACGAGGCGGGCGTGGATACGTTTGAAACGCTGCTGGCGCACTGGCGCGAAAACCGTGTCACGGTGTTATGGATCGAACACGACCTGGATGCCGTCACGCGTTTGGCGGACCAGGTCACTGGTCTGAGTCGGCAGGTATTGTTTGACGGTCCTGCCGCACAAACACTAACCCCACAACGCGTGCTGGCGCTGTTTTCGAACCGGCATCGGATCGAAGAAGCAGAAGACAAGGCGGTGGCGTGATGAGTGGTTTCGATAGTGTTCGTCAAGCGATCCAGCTGATGGCCGAGCAGGGCACCTTGCCTGCCTCGCTGGCGTATGGTTTTGTGGTCAACGCCGTGCTGGCCGGTTTGTGCATTGGCCCTGTGCTCGGTGGTCTGGGAACGCTGGTGGTGGTCAAACGGTTGGCGTTTTTCTCCGAGGCAGTGGGGCATGCCGCGCTGACGGGTGTGGCGATTGGCATTTTGCTGGGGGAGCCCTACACCGGGCCCTATGGCAGTTTGTTTGCGTATTGCCTGCTGTTCGGTCTGTTGCTGAACTACTTGCGCAACCGCACGGGGCTCTCGCCGGACACGCTGATTGGAGTTTTTTTGGCCGTCTCCCTGGCGATGGGGGCGAGCCTTCTGCTCATGCTTTCCGGTCGCGTGAACATCCACATTCTTGAAAACGTGCTGTTCGGCTCCGTATTGACCGTGGACGCTGGTGACTTGTTGGTGTTGGCGGTGGTGGGGTCACTGGTGGTGTTGCTCACCGTGCCGCTATACAACCGGTTCATGCTCGCCAGCTTCAATCCTCAGCTTGCTGCCGTACGCGGCGTACGGGTCAAGCTGCTGGACTATCTGTTTGTGGTGCTGGTGACCATTGTCACCGTGGCATCGGTCAAGGTGATTGGCGCCATCCTGGTGGGGGCGTTGCTGATCATTCCTGCTGCCGCAGCGCGCCTGCTGAGCCTTTCGTTGCGGGGGTTCTTCTGGTTGAGTGTGTTGTTCGCCACGGCGAGCACGCAAATAGGTATTTTGGTGCCGATTGAACTCGAATTGCCCGTGCCCTCAGGTGCTGCCATCATTCTTACCGCCGGTTGTTTCTTCGCGCTCGCGGCAGTCATTCGGGGGCTAACTCCGTCTTTGAAAGGGCATGCCGGATGACCGCGCGTCGTATTTCTTCCTCTTGGTGTTTGGCCACACTCTTGGCACTTGCCGCCACCGCGTCTATTTCAAGGTCTGCGCTGGCGCAGAACGCTCCCGCATCTGCTGTGGCAGCCCAGGCGATTGCACCCGTGCGGTTGCTGGTGGCCCATCCTGTGGTGGCTGCGCTGACCCATACACTGGTGCGAGAGACAGGTATGGTGGTGTTGCGGCCCGTACCAGAAACGCTGCCGGCCAACCGGCAACAGGCTTTTTTCGCAGGCCGAGGGGCGGTGGCATTGGGCGATGCTGCACGTCAGGCTGATGCCGTGATTGGCCTGCGCTCTATCTGGCCAGACGATCCACTTTTCCCATTGGCACGCCGCCAAAACGTTCGTCTCATTGAAATCGATGCAGCCAGGCCGCTCGATGCTTCGTTGCCAGGCATGGCCTTGCAGGAGCTGGGTGCTTCCGCAAATGCGCTGCCTTGGCTTGACCCGGTGAATTTGGGACGAATGGTCGACGTGATTGCTGGTGACCTTGCACGTCTTGCACCTTCGGCGAAGTTGCGTTTGCAAGCCAATGCGACCACGCTGCGTCAGCAAATCATCGCCACCACGGCCCAGAGCGAAGCACGTTTGGCTGGTGCGAACAACCTTGCCGTGTTCAGCCTGTCCGATCGGTTGGACTACTTGGTGAGTGGCTTCAATCTTGATTTGATGGGTGTGGATGCACGGGACGATGAGGCCTGGACGACCGAAGCCCTGGGCGCGCTGGTGCTGCGCTTGCGTAGCGCTTCGGTGCGGGCGGTATTGAGCCACCGAGAGTTGCCGCCTGCGCTGGCACAGGCAATGCAACAAGCCGGTGTGTTGGTCATCGTGTTATTAACTGAAGGCCGCGACCCATTGGGAGAGCTACGCGAGAACAGTCGGCGTTTGGGTGTCATCGCTGCGCCTTGAGCTGTCAGGTGGGCGTGTCAAATCTGTAACCAAGTCCGTAGACCGATTGGATGAGCTCCTGCTCTGGCAGTAGCTGCTGAATTTTGCGACGCAACTTTTTGATGTGGCTATCGACAGTCCGGTCGGAGACGATGCGCTCGTCCTGGTACATGGCATCCATGAGCTGTTCACGCGAGTAGATGCGACCGGGGCGGCCACTCATGACTTTGAGTAGTTGGTATTCCACTGCAGTCAATCCCAAGTCTCTTCCCCCCAGCGTGGCGCGCCATCGGGCATCGTCCAGATCCAGATGATGTGCTGCGGCAGGCGGAGTTGTGTGTGGGGTGGTGCGGCGCAAAACAGCCTTCACCCGTGCGACCACTTCACGCGGGCTGAAGGGTTTGCAGATGTAGTCGTCCGCGCCTAATTCAAGACCGAGCAGGCGGTCGATCTCCTCAACCAGCGCCGTGACCATGATGATGGCGGGCCCGGCCGGGCTGGCACGCAGTGTGCGGCAGATGTCCTGGCCGCTTTTGCCTGGCAGCATGAGGTCAAGCAGGATGAGATCGACCGGATTCCCTTCCAGCCAGGCTTCGACTTCATCGCCGCGTGTGAGGTGGTGGGTTTGGTAGCCCGATTGGGTTAGGTATTCGAGCAGGACTCTGGCCATCTTGCTTTCATCTTCGACGATCAGGATGCGCTCAGTCATGGCTGACGCTCGTCGTGTAATGGCAGAAGCAGCTCCCAACGCAGGCCACCCAGCACGCTGGAACTGGCTTGCATGTGCCCACCATGGCCTTCGATAATTGCACTGGCAATGGACAGGCCGAGGCCGGACCCTCCCGAGCTGCGGTCGCGCGAAGGGTCCAAACGGAAGAGCCGGTCTTTGAGGCGCGGTAGCACTTCTGAAGGTACGCCCGGCGTGCTGTCTTCCCAGCTCAGCAGCGCCTGGTTTTGGCTGCGACTGAGCCGGACATGAAGACGTCCTGGGGTTGCCGTGTAGCGACGGGTGTTTTGCAGCAGGTTGGACAGTACCTGGGTCAGTCGATCGTCGTCGGCCCGAACCCGCAGGCCGAGGACCAGTTCGCGGTCGATTTGCAGAGTGTCGTTGTCCTGCCCGGTTGCGTCATCTAAAAAGTCTTCGACGAAGCGTCCCAAGTCGATGGTTTCGAAGCGATAGTGGAGACCACCCAAATCCGACAGCGATAGCAGGCGCAGGTCTTCGACCAAGCGGGTAAGGCGGTTCACCTCTTGTGCCAAGGAGTCAAGGTTGTCCGGGCTGGGCTGGCGAACACCGTCTTGCATGGCCTCGATTTCGGCGCGCAGCGATGCCAGCGGTGTACGCAGCTCGTGGGCGATGTCGGCAATCCAGCGCTGGCGGGCCTGCTGCGCGGCTTCCAGTGCACGGCTCATGTGGTTGAAGTCATCCGCCAACTGGGCCAGTTCATCGTGCCCTTGCACGGGCAGGCGCACGCCGTAGTCACCCCGGGTCACGGCGGCAGCGCCTGCGCCCAGTGGCCGCAAACGCTGTGACAGCCAGCGCGCGATCAGTGCCGCGTTGAGGACAACCGCCGCCAGCAGGCCGAGTGCGATGGCGGAAAAGGAGCGTGCTTGCTGTGCCTGGAACACATGCTCCAGCGAGGCCACCATTTGCAAGCGTGGGATGTAGCCCAGGTAGCCAACCGTCTGCGCCTGCACCAAGATCGGCTTGAGCACTGCCTGCTCGCTGCGCTCTTCAGGACCCACGATAAGTTGACGCTGTGCATTGAACAGCAGCAGCCGGCGGTCGATCGTCAGCGGTGGGCTGGTGTTGATGGGATTCTGTGCGGCCAGGCCGGGCAGTGGTGCTGCCGGTTCGGACGCTGTGCGTTGATTGGCGGGTGCGGGACGGCCGTCGGGCGGAGGACCATCCGTCGCGCGGCGCGGTGAGCGACCCAACCCCAAGGTTTCGCGTGTCAGGTCCTGCCAGCGCTGGCGGTCGGAAGTAATCCACTCCCAGCTGCCCTCTTGCTGGTACCTCTCTCCCAAGTGGGTTACCAGTGGTCGCAATCGGGTTTCGTCGGCTTTGTTGAGGTACTCGACCAGGCCTTTGTCAAAGCTCCAGCTGTAGATCAGGTAGGCAGACATGACGAGCACGATATTGGCCCCCGCGATCGCCAAAAAGAGCTTGACGCCTAAGGTGTCAAAGCGGGCGATGCCAATGCGACGGAGTGCTGGAGGGGGCATAGGAGTGTGGAATAGGTCAGCAGGTCTTAGCCTAGCGCCCAATGTTTCAAGAATTGTGCAAGTTTGCCTGGCGCAAGGGGACTGGCCTGCATTCTGCGAGGGTTTGTCCACATTCTTTGCATATTCTGCGGGCAGCATGCAAGGGTAGTGCACGGGATGTGGTTCTTGGCATGCCTTACTCAACCAATTATTCGATATGAAGCAAGTGAAACAGGTGGAGGCGGTTGCCTCCGGGGTCCGCGGACGCAGTCGCTGGTGGTGGATGCTGGTGTCCCTCATCTCTTTGAGTCTGCTGGGGGGCGCGTGGGTTAGCTGGAAGCGCTGGGGGCCTGGCGCCAAGGCTGAGAGCGCATACATCACCGCGACGATTCAACGGGGTGATATCGAAGACCAAGTCAGCGCCACGGGTTCTTTGCAGCCGCGGAATTATGTGGATGTGGGAGCCCAAGTGTCTGGGCAGTTGCGCAAGCTACTGGTTGAAGTGGGGACCGAAGTTCGCGAAGGCGACGTATTGGCAGAGATTGATGCAGAGACCTCTATTGCCAAGGTGGAGGCCAGCCGTGCCCAGCTGCGCTCCCAGGACGCCCAGATGGCGGAGCGCGAGCTGACGTTGGTCAAGGCTGAACGGGATCTGCAGCGGCAGAAGAATCTGATGGCGGAAGAAGCCACAACGGCAGAGACTTTGCAGAATGCCGAGACTGCGGTACATACCGCACGTGTCCAGATTCAGTCTCTCAAGGCGCAGATGGAGCAATTGCGGGCCAGCATGCGGATTGAGGAGGCCAATCTCAAGTTCACGCGTATTTATGCCCCCATGGCGGGCACGGTGGTTAGTATCACGGCCCGTCAGGGGCAGGCGCTGAATGTGAACCAGTCTGCACCTACGCTCTTGCGTGTGGCGGATCTTTCCATGATGACCGTGCAGACCCAGGTCTCTGAGGCTGACGTCAGCAAGCTGCGCACCGGGATGCCGGTGTATTTCACCACCCTGGGTGGCCAAGGGCGGCGCTGGTACGGGCAGCTCAAGAGAATTGAACCTACACCCACCGTGACGAACAACGTGGTGCTTTACAACGCCTTGTTCGAGGTACCTAATAACAATCGCAGCCTGATGACGCAGATGACTGCACAGGTGTTTTTCGTAGTTGCCGAGGCGCGTGATGTGCTCATGGTGCCCATGTCGGCTTTGACAATACAGCGTGGGGCGCGTGGACCCAAGGGCGGTGCCACAGAACGCCCGCCTGAGGGGGGCGCACCGGCATCTGGAGCCCGTCCCGCGCTGATGCCGACTTCCACCCGGTTGGAGTCGGGGTTCATTCGGGTTGCCGATGGTCCATCCAATGAAGGCCGTGCTGGCGGGATGCCCCGCATGGACCGTGAAGCGTTCCAGAATTTGTCGGAAGAAGAGCGCCAGCGTCTGCGTGAGCAGCGCCGCCGGCAGCGTGACCAGGCCGCAGGCGCAGATGCTGTGTCGCCGCCTCCTGGCACCTCTGCGTCTTCACCGAAGCGTGAGCGCCTGCCAGGTGCGGAAGCCCGTGACACGCTGCGCAATCCAGCTGCCAACGCATTGGGCTCGGCCGACCGGCGCGATGCGCCTGCGCGCACGGCACCGCCCCAGGCAAATGGGGCGCCGAGTGAGTCCGTCCGGCCTGCGCGTGGTCCGCGCCAGGCCAAGGTCAAGGTCTTGCTGGAGGACGGCTCTCTGGAGGAGCGTGAAGTCACTATCGGCATCAGCAACCGCGTGCATGCCGAGGTGCTCTCCGGTTTGAAAGAGGGGGAGCGTGTTGTGGCGGGCATGCGTGAGGCGGAGCAGCCACGCCGAGCCAACAACCAGCAAGGGGCTGGGGTAGGCCAGTCGCAGAACCAAAACTTTGGCGCACCTGGTGCACCATCGGGCAATGCCCCTGGCAGCGCAAGCGGTGGTGCACGGCGATGACATCTCCGGTTGAGTTGGACGATGCGCGGATACCCTTGATTGACCTGAGCGGCATCACCAAAACCTATACCAATGGTGATCTCGCGGTGGAGGTGTTGCACGGGATTGATCTGCAGATTTATCCGGGCGAGCTCGTGGCTATCATGGGCGCGTCGGGTTCGGGTAAGTCGACTTTGATGAATATTTTGGGGTGTCTGGACCGGCCCACGACGGGACGTTACTGCTTTATGGGGCGTGATGTCTCGGAGCTGGAGCGTGATGAGTTGGCGGAGTTGCGCCGCGAGGCCTTTGGTTTTGTTTTCCAAAGTTACAACCTGATTGCCACGGGGTCGGCGGCAGACAACGTGGAAGTGCCTGCGGTGTACGCGGGGATTCCGCCGGCCGAGCGACATGCACGGGCGCTGGAGCTCCTTGCTTCATTGGGGTTGAATGACCGGGCCCATCACCGGCCGAACCAGCTGTCGGGTGGGCAGCAGCAGCGGGTGTCCATCGCGCGGGCTTTGATGAATGGCGGTCGGATCATTTTGGCCGATGAGCCGACGGGCGCGCTCGATAGCAAGAGTGGTGCGGATGTCATGGCGCTGCTGAAGGATTTGGCTGCGCGCGGGCACACCGTGATTCTGATCACCCATGCCGCCGAGGTGGCCGAGCATGCCCAACGGATCATCGAGATCAAAGACGGCCACATCGTGGCCGACCCGGGGCCACGCCCCCCTGAAGGCGCAACCGCTATGGCGGCCCGTGCCTGGATGCCTCGTGTGGGGCGGGTTTCGCATTGGAGCGATGTGCTGGAGGCTGCCAAGACTGCTCTGCGGGCACTCAAGGCCAACGTTTTTCGCGCCATCTTGACGCTGCTGGGAATTGTGATTGGCGTCGCCTCTGTCATCGCCATGTTGGCCATCGGCGATGGGGCCAAACAAGTCGTGATCGATCGGATCAGCGCGATGGGCTCCAATCTCTTGCTGGTGCGCCCTGGTGCACCCAACCAGCGGGGTTTCTCCAACACGGCGACGTTGGTGCTGGAAGACGTGCATGCCATCGACAAGGAGGTTCCCAACGTGTTGGCGGCTGTGCCTGAGCAGCGCAGCACCGCTACCTTGCGCCATGGGGAGTCCGATTACTCCAGCAGCGTCATGGGGACGTCCTCAAAATTTCCGCTGGCACGCCAATGGAAAGTAGGGCGCGGCACCTTTTTTACCGAGGATGACGAACAAGAGTACGCCACGGTGGCGGTGCTGGGTACGACCGTGGCCAAGGCGCTGTTTCCCGGTGGTCAGGATCCGTTGGGTCAGTTCGTGCTGGTGGGTAACCTGAGTTTCCAGATTGTGGGCGTGATGAGCTCGCGCGGGGCCTCTCCCAATGGGGATGACCAGGACGATGTGGTGCTGGTGCCTTACCAGACCAGCCAGTTGCGTCTCTCGGGTCAGCGTTTTCTGCGCAATGTAACGGTCGCCGTAACCGATGTGGAGCGGATCGACGAGACGCAATCGGCGGTGGAATCTCTGCTCGCCGAACGCCACGGGGTGATCGATTTCCAGATCCGAAATATGGCTTCGATCATCGACACAGCGACCGAAACCCAGGACACCATGACGGTGCTGCTGGGCTCCATTGCCGCCATCTCCTTGCTGGTGGGGGGGATCGGGGTGATGAACATCATGCTGGTCAGTGTGACCGAGCGCACGCGGGAGATTGGTATCCGCATGGCCACGGGTGCGCGCATGCGCAATATCTTGCAGCAGTTCCTGATTGAGGCGCTGGTGGTGTCTGCCTTGGGCGGACTGATCGGTGTGGTGATTGGCTTGGGTGTTGCGTTTGTGATTGGCGCTACGGGCACGGCGGTGAAATACACCTTGATGCCTGTGTTGCTGGCCTTTGGTTGTGCATTTGCCACTGGGTTGGTCTTTGGTTATCTGCCGGCGCGCAAGGCTGCGCGACTTGATCCGGTGGTGGCCCTGTCTTCTGAATGAGCATGTTGATGATGTTTTCTCTTCCTTTGCTTGCCCGGCCCTGGGTACTGTGTGCGGTGCTGGTTTTGCAGGCCTGTGCTGTCTCCGAGCCGCGTACCGTACCTGTGGTCGTTCTGCCCCAGTCTTGGGATGGTGCTGCCCCGGGTGCCGATGTAGCGCAGCTTCGCGCCGACTGGTGGAAATCCTTTGGTTCCCCGGAGTTGGAGCGTCTGATCGGAGAAGCGCAGGCAGGCAACGCAGATATGCGCATCGCTATGGAGCGTATGCGTCAGGCAGATATCGCATTGCAGCTGGGCGGCGTATCGCGTCTGCCTACGGTTCGGGGGACGGCAGGCTCCACGGTGTCGCGCACCGACACGCCGACGGCCCAGGGAGAGATGCGCCGCACCAGCAGTGCCGGTCTCTCTGTGAGTTACGAGGTGGACCTCTGGGGTCGTGTGGCGGCTGGTGTGCGGGCGGGTGAGGCTTCTTTCAAGGCGAGCCAGCAGGACTGGGAAGCTGCTCGCCTGACCTTGTTGCATGGTGTTGCGAACAGCTACTTCCTTTGGCTCAATGTGGGCGAGCGGATGCGTATTGCCCGGGACAACCTGGTGATTTCCGAGCGCGTTCTGGCCATTGTCGAAGCCCGGCAGCGCAACGGAGTGGCTACCGCCTTGGAGGTGTCGCAACAACGCACCACGGTGCTTTCGCAGCGTACCGCATTGATTCCGCTGGAACTGCAGCAGCGCCAAGCCGCCTCTGCCTTGGCTTTGTTGTTGGGGAAAATTCCCCAGGGCTATGCGCCTCGTGCCAGTGAATTCAGCCAGCTCAAGGTGCCCGAACTCCTGCCCGGCTTGCCGACAGCGCTGCTGGCACGGCGCCCTGACCTGGCCGCTGCGGAAGCGCAGTTGGCTGCGGCCGATGCCAATGTGGCAGCTGCACGCGCGGCGTTGTTCCCGACTTTGTCACTGTCGGGCTCATTGGGTCTGAGTTCCGCGACATTGCTGGATCTTGCGGATCCGACACGCAGTTTTTCACTCGGTGTGTCGCTGGCCCAGGCCATTTTTGATGGTGGTCAACAGCGCTTGCAGATTCGCAGCAGCCAGTCGCAGCGGGTCGTGTTGATTGAAAATTATGGCAAGGCGATCCGCACAGCGCTCAAGGAAGTGGACGATGCCATGGGCACTGTCGACCGGAGCCAGCGCCAGGAAACCATGCAGCGCGAGGTCGTGGCGCAGGCGCGGCGTTCTCTGCAGTTGGCCGAGTTGCGCTACCGCGCAGGCAGTGGGGATCTGCTATCTGTGTTGGATGCGCAACGCACACTCTTTTCCGCGCTCGACACACTGGCTACGCAAAGTCTAGCCCGCCTCAGTGCTGCGTTGGACATGTACAAAGCCTTGGGTGGCGACTGGGCCGAACCTCCGCCTTTGTCCTGAACAAATCGATTGCGGTATCGCATGGCAAGAGTTTTTCAAGTGATATAGGTCATTCTCTAAATGAGAATAGTTATAATTAACATTACGATGAATTGTGCACGTTGCTTTGGCGATGGCCCGATGTCTTCTGATTCGCAAACTGTTTCTGCACTACCCCGATTCCCGTGAATAACCGCTCTGCCGCACAAGTGGCCTCCAGCCGTGCCTATTGGCTCAAGACTCTGCACCAGTGGCACTGGATCAGCTCTGCGCTGTGCCTGATCGGCATGCTCTTGTTCGCCTTGACAGGCATCACCCTCAACCACGCAGCAGACATTGCCGCGCAACCTCAGGTGCAGCAGAAGGAGGTGCAACTCCCGCAGTCTCTGCGCAATGCACTGGCTGTGAAAGACGATGAGCCGCAGAACGCGATGTTGCCAGCCGACGTGCACAGCTGGTTGACCAAGGCGTTGGATGTAGCCCTGCCGGAGACCGCTGCGGAATGGTCGCCAGAGGAGATTTATCTTTCATTGCCGAGGCCGGGTGGTGACGCATGGTTGCGCATCGCACGTGACTCGGGCAGCGTGGAATACGAACGCACCGACCGCGGTTGGATTTCGTACTTGAATGACTTGCACAAGGGGCGCCACACAGGGGGTGTCTGGAAGTGGTTTCTTGATATTTTTTCGGTAGCTTGTTTGGTGTTCTGCATCACCGGCCTGTTCATCCTCAAGTTTCATGCCGCCAATCGCCCCACGGTCTGGCCCATGGTGGGCATGGGCCTGGTGGCGCCTCTCTTGTTGATCATTCTTTTTATCCATTGATTTTTGGAGGAGTTGCACTCTCATGATGATTCGATACGTCGCTGCTATTTCTGCAGCCGGATTTGCTTGGCCTGCAATGGCCGCCGAATTGGCACTCAAGGTTGAAATCCCGCGCTTGACTGTTGCGGAGTACCACCGTCCTTATGTTGCGATCTGGCTTGAAAAGCCGGACCAGTCGTTTGCGGGCAACCTTGCCGTCTGGTACGACATCAAGATGCGCAATAACGAGGGAACCAAGTGGCTCAAAGACATGCGCAGCTGGTGGCGCAAGAGTGGTCGCGAGCTGTCGATGCCGGTTGACGGCATCAGTGGTGCCACGCGTGCGCCGGGTGAGCACACTGTGCAGTTCACGGATGCAGCCGCTTTGGCCAAGCTGGCCCCGGGCGAGCACTCACTGGTGCTGGAAGCCACCCGCGAAGTGGGAGGCCGTGAAGTGGTGAAAGTGCCTTTTGTTTGGCCACCCAAAGCCGCCACGACCACACAAGCCCTCGGGCAACACGAGCTCGGCGCAGTGAGCGTTACTGTTAAACCCTGATCCAAATATTGGAGACTTTCATGAAAAATATTTCCACCCGTGCACGCGCCCTCACGCTGGTTGCCGCTGCTGTACTGGCCTTGCCCGCGGCTGTGCACGCACACCGTTCCTGGCTTTTGCCCTCGGGCACCATCTACTCTGGGCAGCAGCCTTGGGTGTCGGTGGATGCCGCAGTCTCCAATGACATCTTTTACTACGAGCACAACGCCGCTGGTTTGGACAACCTGGTTGTCATTGGTCCTGATGGTCAGCCTGTGCAGGCTGAAAATCAGGCCAAAGGTCGTTACCGCAGCGTGTTCGACGTGAAGCTGGGGCAGCAGGGAACTTACCGTATTGCACTGGTGAATGACGCCATCATGGCCAGCTTCAAATCCGGAACCGAAACCAAACGCCTGCGTGGGACTGCAGAGTCCTTGGCCAAGGAAATTCCGGCAGATGCACAAGAGCTGCGTGTGAGCCAAGCGCAAAACCGGGTGGAGACCTTCGTCACCTCTGGCAAGCCGACGACGGATGCTTTGAAGCCTACAGGTCGCGGTATAGAACTGGTGCCCGTGACACACCCGAATGATCTGGTGGAGGGTGACACCGCCACGTTCCGCTTCATTGACAACGGCAAACCCGCCGCCGGCTACGCGGCCACGGTGATTCTTGCGGGCCTGCGTTACCGCAGCGAACTCGGTGAGATTCGCCTCACGACCGATGACAAGGGTGAAATCAAGGTCAAGTGGCCTGCCGCTGGCATGTACTGGGTGAACATTGCCCCCCCCCGTGCGCCTGGCATGGCTGGCCCGGATGCCCAAGCGGCGCCTGTCGCAGCGGGTGCTCCACGCCCAGCGCCCACCGGCCCCGCCGGTACGCTGGCAGAGCCCGTTCGCCGCTCGGGCTACAGCCTCACCCTGGAAGTGTTGCCACGCTGATGTTTTGGGCGCACACCGATCTGTCTCCGCAGCGCAAACGGGTGGGGGCAGTCTTTGGTCAAGAGCGCGTTACCCCATGAGCCGCGTTTTATTGCCGCAGCAGATTGACAATGCTGCCCCTCTCTGGGGGGCTCTGGCGCACCGCCTGGACGGGCAGACTATGGGCACCACCTGGCAGGTGCGGTGGGTGGCACTTGGGCCACTGCCGGAGGACCGCGTACGTGCAGCCGTGCAGCAGGAGCTCGATCTGGTGGTGAATCAGATGAGCACTTGGTTGCCAAACTCCGATCTGGAGTGCTTCAACCGAGCCAGTGCGGGCACGCAGCACGCTGTGCCCGAGGCCATGGCCGAGGTGCTTCAGGCAGCACTGTGGCTGGCAGATGTCTCTGGCGGCGCTTTTAACCCCGCGGCGGGTGCCCTCGTTAACCTGTGGGGGTTTGGCCCCAGGCTGCGTTATACCGATCCAGACTTTGTGCTGCCGACAAACGAAGCTGTGCAGCATGCGCTGGCCTCTAACGATTGGCGCAGCTTGTGCTGGGACGGTGCCCTCCGTCAGCTGCATCAACCCGGTGGTGTATTGCTGGATTTCTCGGCCATTGCCAAAGGGTATGCGGTAGACCGTGTTTCCCGGCGTCTGGCAGGCATGGGTTTGCAGCACACCTTGGTCGAAGTGGGGGGGGAGCTGCGCGGGCAGGGCATGCACTTGGGTGGGCAGCCTTGGTGGGTAGATTTGGAGGCACCGCCCATGGCACCGGGCTTCAGCGTCTTGCCCACCACGCGTGTTGCGCTGCACGGGCTGAGCGTAGCGACATCGGGCGACTACCGCCGTGTGTATACCCAAGCAGGTACGCGCTGGCCGCACACCATTGACCCTCGTAATGGGCGCCCTGTGGGGCACGGTCTGGCTTCGGTCAGTGTGCTGCATCCAGAGTGCCTGTGGGCCGATGCCTGGTCGACCGCGCTGACTGTGTTGGGACGTGAGGACGGCATGGCACTGGCCACTGAGCACGGCATTGCAGCACTGTTTGTGCAACGCGAAGCCGATGGGAATTTGTCCGAAAGCATCAGCCCGGCGATGCATGCACTTGCCGATTAAGCGGCACGCCGGTAAGTGATGTACGAGTGTTGCGAATGAGTAGTGAAAAGATTGTTTACACCCTGGCCACGGTGTTGTGTTACGCACTGCTGTGTGGTGTAGTTGCCTGGCAGTACCGCAACCGAGAGCGTGCAGCGCAACGCCGTGTCGAAGCGCTGCTGCCCGCCACGCCCGGCGTGCCCACGTGGTGGGTGACCTATGCCAGCCAGACAGGCCAGGCCGAAGAGCTGGCGCTGCAGACTGCACAAGCCCTGCACGTTGCAGGTGTGTCTGTGCGCCTGGCACCGTTGGGCCAAATCAGCCTGCCCGACCTGCAACAGGCCCATCACTTGCTATGCATTGCCAGTACCTATGGCGAAGGTGACCCCCCCGACAGCGCCGTGTCTTTTGCCCGCCAAGTCATGGCGGGTACGGATGCTTCGCTGTCCCACCTGCATGTGGGCATGCTTGCTTTGGGGGACAAGACCTATGCCCAGTTTTGCGGCTTTGGCCGCGCTTTAGACCAGTGGCTGATGGCCCGTGGCGCGCAGCCGCTCTTTGAACGTATTGAGGTGGACAAGAGTGACCCCGCCGCCTTGCAGCACTGGCGCCGCCAATTGGGGCACCTGGTTGGAACCAGCGATTTGCCGGAGTGGGAGGTGCCTACCCTGGAGGCTTGGTCCCTGCGTGCTCGCCGGCACCTGAACCCAGGCAGCGCGGGCGAGGAGGTGCACCACCTGGAGCTGGTGCCCGAGGGCGGTGCTACCTTGCCCGATTGGCAGGCAGGTGACTTGGTGCAGGTCGAGGCACCTGGCGCACCCGGTGCTCTGCGTGACTACTCCATTGCGTCGGTTCCGCAGGACGGCGCAGTACACCTCTTGGTGCGCCAAACACGCCGCCCCGACGGCACTCCCGGTCAGGCTTCCGGCTGGCTGACCCAGGGTGTTGATCTTGGCGGCAAGGTCATGTTGCGTACGCGCGCGCACAGCGGGTTTCGCATCGGTGATAACGCAGATCGCCCCCTCATCCTGATTGGCAACGGCACAGGGCTGGCGGGCTTGCGCAGCCATATTAGGGGTCGCTTGGCCGCTGCGGGTCGACTTAACAGTACCCAACAGGTGCTGCGCCCCACTGCGGTGGCGCCAATGTGGTTGCTGTTTGGTGAGCGCAATGCTACATGTGATGCGCACTACCGCGAAGAGATTGATCCCTGGGCTCAACAGGCTTGGCTCACACGGGTGGACTGGGTGTTTTCACGCGACCAAGCCCAGCGCCGCTACGTTCAGCATGTGCTGAAGGAATCGGGCGATGCGGTGCGTGCGTGGGTGTCGGATGGCGCTGCCGTGTATGTCTGCGGCAGCCTTGAAGGCATGGCGGGCGAAGTAGACCAGGCGCTACAAACCATCTTGGGCGAGCCAACCTTGCAACACCTTGCAACCGAAGGCCGCTACCGGCGTGACGTCTACTGACCGCTGGCGCGCACGGGCCGCAGGGTCACACCTCCGCCCATTGCTGCAATAACTTGTGGTAATGCCCTGTCAGGGCGACGACTTCCGCCGTGTCCCCGTGTAGGTGGCGCAGCTTGAGGATGGTCATGTCCAGCTCGTGCAGCATAGAGCGACGCCAGGCATCGCGCACCAGGCTCTGTGTCCATAAAAAGGACGCTACCCGCACACCGCGGGTGACCGGCTCCACACGGTGCAGGCTGGTGGAGGGGTAGACGATGGCATCACCCGCATCGAGTTTGACCTCGTGGGTGCCATAGCTGTCTTCAACCACAAGCTCTCCGCCTTCGTAAGCATCCGGATCGTTCAAAAACACTGTGGTGGATACATCGGTGCGTACCTGCTGGCCGCTAAAACGGTCGGTCTGGATCGCGTTGTCAATGTGGTTGCCGTAGTGGCCCCCGCCCTCGTAGCGGTTAAACATCGGCGGCAACATGGTTTTGGGCAGCACGGCTGAGACGAACAACGGGTGCTTTTTGAGCGCTTGCGCGATGCGCTGGGACAGTGGGCCAAAGGCCGGTGATTGGGTATCAAGCTGCACGTTGCGCTTGAACCCAGATGCCTGTGGTCCACTGGATACCAGGCCATCGACCCAGCCTTCGGTATCCAGCGCATGGCGGATTTGTTCCACATCGGCCTTGCTGAGGACTTGGGGAATGTGCAGCAGCATGAAAGACTCCAGAATATAAAAAAGGCCCGCCAAGGCGGGCCTTTTGTGAACCAACGTCTGGCAATTAGAAATTGTAGACGGCAGTCAGTGTGGCAGAGCGCGGGGCACCTAGTACGAGGCGTGCGCCACCGTTGTTCAGAGTACTGAGGTACTCCTTGTCGAACAGGTTGTAGACGTTGAACTGCAGGTTGGTGTTTTTTGCCAACTTGTAAGAAACCATCATGTCAAACACGGTATAGGCCGGAACGCTTGGCATAGTTGTTGTGGCGGCGTCTGTACCTTCGGTAATCAACCGTTTTTGTTCAGATACGTGTCGCGCACCAATACCCATCGTGAGTTTGTCCAACTGGTAAGAGGTCCAAAGCGTTGCAGTCAAGTCTGGCGACCAGCGTACGCTGTCGGTGACGGTCGTAGCGCTGCGTTGGTCAATCTGGCGCGTTTGGGTCTTTGCCAATCCAGCGGAGATTTGCCAGAAGTTGGTGAGTTGGCCCACCGCAGAAAACTCAATTCCCTTGACTTCGGTTTTTCCGTACTGTGTAGCAGCGCTGGTGACGGGGTCAACTGTGGTTTGTCCGTCATTGACAGATTGGAACAGCGCTACAGCTAGATTGAGTCGTTTGTTCAGCAGCTCCCATTTGCTACCTACTTCCAAAGTTTTGGTAGTTTGAGGATCCAAGGCAGCATTAGACTGATTGTTCGCCGTAGCGCTCAACTGGAAGTTATTTCCGCCAGGGGGCGTTTTGGAGTCGGCGTAAGAGGCGTAGATGCTGCCATTTGGTGCAGGCTTATACACACCACCGATGCTCCAGTTCAACAGGGTGCGTTCGTCATCCAGCGTGGTCTTAGCGTTGGCTGTTGAAATATTGCGCGTTCCGAGTTTGTAGCGATCAACGCGAACACCACCGTTGATGGAAAACTGTTCATTGAACTTGACGGTATCAAAAACGTAGGCACCGAGCGTGGTCGTAAAACCGTTGGTTTCTGCACCACTGGCTACAAAGCTGCCGAATGCGTCATTCGAATTCGGGTTGTACAAATTGGCTGCAGATGTTGTGCCCACTGCAGTGTGTCCGGTCACTTCTTGCTTTTCGTGCATGAGTTCGATGCCAGCGGCAAGACTGTGTTCCAACCCCAGTGCGTTGAAGGCGCTATTCACGCTGGTTTGGTTGGCCAAAATAGTGTTTACTTGGTCCGTTTTCTGGCGTGAGCGACTGACTGTCCAAGTAGATGGATCGTTGGCCACGGTTGCTGTAACGATGTTGATGCCGGTGAGCTCCCGGTCCATCTTGGTTTGCCCCCAACGGGTCACGTTACGTACAGTCGTTCCCTGACCGAGATCATGCTCGACTTTGGCCGTCACCATATCCGCTGTGACCTTTTCATAGTCATTGACGCTACCGTAGTAGTTGTTACGGTTGACTTTACCGGCTGCATTCATCGCGGCTGCTTGCGCAGCGCTGACCGTGTAAGTGTTAGGGGCTGTGCCAAAAGTTCCGGCTCCTTGGTAGTAACCTTCATAGCCAATCGAAGGAATGCCCCCGTCAGGAATGTTGTTCTGGCGGATATGTTGGCTGAACAAGTGGATGCGGGTGGGAGTACCCAAACCATCTACGTAGGACAGGCCCAATCCTTGTCCCTTGTTTTTCACCGTGCTGCGACCGTCCACGCCACTGTCCTGCGTCGTGGCATTGATACGGACGGCGGATGTTTCACTCAGTTGACGATTCAGGTCCACGCTGGCCCGTTTTTTGTCAGCAGTGCCCACAGTCGCGCTCACGCTGCTTTCGTCGCCCAGGTGTGCTTGTTTGGAAATCAGGTTGATATATCCAGTGGCGGCACCGCGGCCAGTCTCGGCGCCGGCTGCGCCTTTGACCACTTCAACTGACTCCAGGTTGAAGGTGTCGCGCGTGACAGCGCCTAGGTCACGAATGCCATCCACAAAAGTGGATTGCTGGAGCGACGCGCCACGCAATTGGAAGGTGTCGCCGGCCGAGGTGTTGCCGTTTTCACCTAGCTGCATGGTGATGCCGGGCGTGTTGCGCAGGGCCTCCATCAGGGTGATGGCGCCTTGTTCTGCCAGTGTTTCTTTTTTAATGACTTGGATGGTCTTGGGCGTGTCCAGCAGGGGCTGGGTGATTTTCGGGTTTGCCGATTTGTCTGCCTTGAAGGGCACATCTGCGGTTTCCGTGATGGTCACGGTGGGCAGGGTGGCGGCTGCCTGTTGTGCCATGCCTGCAGAGGGAACAGAGGCGGCCACGAGGGCCAGGAGATGCAGGTGGTTGGCGTGTTTGCGGCTACGAATGTGCTTCATGAAAAGGTCCAAGGAGATGCGTTATTGTTTTTGGCTTGCAGGCATCTCCATGGCACGGAATCAGAACGTGGCAGGCCGGAGGCTTAGCTGGCTACTGCGTGAATTGTATCAAATCAGAATCATTCTCATTTGTATTTCTTTGCGTTTCTTTGCAAATCTGAAACGCCGTGTTTGCGTGCAACGGTGTGGGTCTGGTGATTTAGCATGCAGGGATGAGCCAAAACACACGCCCCCGGATTGCCCTGATCGCCCACGATCGCAAGAAAGACACCATGGTGGAACTCGCCCGTGAGTTCGCCCCCTACCTGCAGCAATGCACCCTGATGGCTACCGGTACCACGGGTGGCCGGTTGGTGGACGAAGTTGGGTTGAGTGTGGAGCGCATGCTGAGCGGCCCCTGGGGCGGCGACTTGCAAATTGGCGCGCGCCTGGCGGTGGGCGAGGTGGACGCGGTGATCTTCCTGCGCGACCCCATGACCCCGCAGCCGCACGAGCCCGATATCAACGCCCTGGTGCGGGCCTGCGACGTGCACGATGTGCCCTGCGCCACCAATTTATCGAGCGCGCGCTTGGTGTTGGCACAAATGCTCTTGAAAGGATAGCGGTTGACGCAGGGCATGCTTGTTACCATCCGTCACCCATGACGCATCCCTCTGCCACCCCGCGTACCGCGCGTATCCTTCCCCGCCTTGTGACCGCCGCTGCCCAAGTACTTGCGCTGCTGCTGTGCCTGCTTACCCTGTGTTGCGGCCTGCTGCCTGGCCTGTTGGCGGTGTGCCTGGGCTACATGGCCACCCAGGCGCTCACCCACAACCGGCGCCTGGGGCGGTTCAAGCCGGCACCGTTCTGGGCTGCGACCGTGGTCATCGTGCTGCCGCTGCTGGCCCTGGCCCTGGTGTTGGCCAATGCCCAGGGCATGCTGGTCGGGGCTGTGGCGCAGTACGAAGCCCTGCTGCACCACCTGGCCCGCACCGTGCTGGAGATTCGCCAAAAACTACCGCCCAACCTGGCCGCCCATCTGCCGGACGAGCTGATTGCCGCCCAGGCCTGGTTGGCGTCTTACTTGCAGTCGCAGGCACGTGCTCTCACCGGCTGGGGCTCTGCGGGCCTGCAGGGCGGGTTGCTGGCTTACGTGGGGCTGGTGATTGGCGCGCTCATGGTCGGCACCCCGGCCGTGGGGCAACCTGCACCCCTGCGCGCCGCCATGCGCACGCGGGCCGCGCATTTCATCCAGGCATTCCGGCAAATTGTGGTGGCCCAATTCTGGATTGCGGCGTTCAACGCTGTGTGCACCGCACTGTTTCTGTTTGCTGCCTTGCCCCTGTTTGATGTCTTCATTCCCTACAGCGGCATGCTGGTGGCGCTCACGTTCTTCGCCGGCCTCATCCCCATTGTGGGCAACCTGCTGTGCAACGGTGTGCTCACGCTGGCGGGTGTTTCGGTAGCCCCCATGGTGGGCCTGGCTTGCCTCATGTTCCTCATCGCCATCCACAAGTTTGAATACGTCATCAACGCCAAGGTGGTGGGCAAACGCACCGGCACCTCGGCTTGGGAGCTGCTCACCGTCATGTTTGTGGGCGAAGCCATCTTTGGCGTGGCCGGCCTGGTGGCCGCGCCGTTGTACTACGCCTATGTGAAGCGGGAGTTGCTGGAAGAGGGGCTGGTCTAGATTTTTAAGACATTTAGGCCTCTAGCCCCCGTGGATATTGCGCGAGCAGCTTCAGTTTTGATAGCATTTTGAGGCTGCTGCACCCACCTATCGGCGGGGCAGCCCACCGGAGGAGCCCATGTTTTCCCACATCTTCGTCGGCGTGGCCGACTTCGAACGCGCCTTGCGCTTCTACGCCCCCGTGATGCAGGCCCTGGGCCAACAACAACGCTTCATCGACCGCAGCCGCCCCTGGGCCGGCTGGCAGACCGAAGGCGTGGCGCGACCGCTGTTCCTCATCGGCACACCGTTTGAAGGCGAACACCAATCTGGCAACGGCCAGATGACCGCCTTTCTGGCCGATAGCCGCGCGCAGGTGAACGCGGTGTACCAAACTGCGCTGGCCTTTGGCGGTAGCAGCGAAGGCGCGCCCGGCCTGCGGCCCGAGTACCACGCCCACTACTACGGCGCCTACTTTCGGGATACGGAGGGGAACAAGCTGTGTGTGGCGTGTCATGTGGCGGTGGACTGAAGCATCTCTCCGTTTGCGGGTGTTCGACAGGGCTGGACTCCACTTTCCAAAAGACCAAGCTGCTTTGAATCTGCGAAATCAGATATAAATCAAGCACTTAATAAATACACGGGAGGGAATCATGAGTCCATACGACTTTGTTCATAAGACGTGTTTGACGTCCATAACACGTTGTAAGGTATGAGCGATCAACCTTCCCGTGAGTTTTATGCAAAGTTTGTACTTGTACTTGCTGTACTGCTGATCTTTCCTGCAGTGTGGTCTTTTTTTAGCGCTGTCTACTATGCGGCAACAAGCGGACAGGTGTTAGTTATCAGCTTGGGACGGTATGGAACCGCACGCGAATTTGTAGCTTGGGAACTTGGGTGGGCACGTTTCGTCGGTCCGGCCTTGTTGGTTGCGTCACTTGTGGTGTGGGGCCGCGCTGCGCAAAGCACCATTGCTTGGTGGCTTGCTGTCGCACTTGCAGTTATCGGTTCTTTTCTGTTGCTGTTCTCCCAGTGGTTTACGAGCTTGCATCGGACCATGTTCTTCGCTGGCCTGAATATATTCGTCGCAGCAACGGTATTCGCAGGCAACCGATACGGGCGTGCCGCCGCCTATGCCACCATCGCTTTGGGTATCAGTTTTTTTCTTTGGCGAGTTGCAGTTGCCGCATAACCTTTCGACACAAACAGACATGCGACTAAGGGCTGCCGCTTCGCGGTACGTGTCGCGCGCTGGTTTCATCCAACTTTATGGGGCAGACTAGAGTGTCCTCCTTCCGCGTCGTTGCGGTTCTTGTTGGCCTGGGCATCCTTGCGTTGGCGGGCTACAAGCTTTGGATGGCTATCGAACATGCCATGACATCAGGGGCTGTGCTTCTTGCGGAAACTACCAGGTCTCCGGACTTTCGAGGGGCAGTGTGGTCCTATAGGACTGCAGATGCGTGGGCGTACTTCGCCGGATGGCTTTTAGTGGGGATCGGTGGCGGCTCACTCGCTATTTCTTGCAGCAAACGCTTGTGGCCACTATTGCTCATGCCTGTCTTGTTTCTGGGTGGCTTCATACTCATTGCGGCTGCTCCTATGCTCGGAACCGTAAAAGGGGTCGCGCTTTTGCTCGGTGTTATGGCAACGGGCATCGTGGGCGCTGTTGCATTCGCGCGCTGGAGTGCCAGGCGGCAAGAGCGCGAACACATCAAGCAAGTGGTGCGCAGCGGCGAAGGTGAGCATGACTCATAACCGGTTGCTCCGCGCAGACACACAGCAGATAGGCCGCTTCGCAGCTAATGCTATGTGCCGGGCAGCGTCAAAGTTAAACCACTAAATCAACATGAGTTGCAAATATGGGTTTGGCCAAGTGCAAAAAAACTGATCAAAGGTTTGGCTGTTGGGAAAGCGCTTGCAGTTGTATATCCGACATAGCCACAACCCGCGCAAGCTGATGCAAGAATCACTTGTCCGGCAACCCCAGCAAATCCTCCGAAGGCCGCCCATCCCGATAAGCCTGCAGGTACTTCTTGCGTCCCAGCGTTTGCACACCCACCCACGCGCCGGGCTGGCCGGGTTTGGCGGCGGGGCACCAAAGGGCCTGGGGGCCGCTGGATTCGACGAAGTCGATCAACTGCGTGTGGGTGGAAAAGCCGGTCTCGCTGGTGGGCTTGCCGTCCACCACCTGCACCCACCACAAGAGGTTGATGTGCTCGTGTTTGTAGCCGCCGCGCATGCGCTTGGCCACACATTGGAGGTAGACCGCCATGCTTGTGGTGGCTCAAGGTCTGGACGCCATGTGCCGCCCAGACCCTGGCCTATTTATGCAAACACGCCTGCTGTGTCCTGCATGCGGGCCGACACTTCGCCCAGGTGGTGCAAGCTGTCGCCAAAGGTCATTTCCAGCTGGGTGAGTTTCTTGAAGTAGTGGCTGCCGATGTACTCGTCCGTCACGCCAATACCACCGTGCAATTGCACCGACTGCTGGCCCACAAAACGCATGCTCTGGCCCAACTGGACCTTGGCGCGTGCCATGGTCGCGCGGCGCTCGGGTGCTGGGGCGTTGAGCTTGAGGCTGGCATAAAAACTCATGCTGCGGGCCAGTTCCAGCTGCATCTTCATGTCGGCGGCACGGTGGCGCAGGGCCTGGAAGCTGCTGATCGCCACGCCAAACTGCTTGCGTGTGTTGAGGTACTCGGCCGTCAGCGCCATGGTCTTGTCCATCACGCCCACGGCTTCGGCGCAGGTGGCCGCAATGCCGATGTCCACCGCATGCTCCAGCGCGGCCAGGCCTTGTGTGGTGATGAGCGTGGCGGGCGCGTTCTTGAACGTGACTTCGGCGGCGCGGCTGCCATCTTGCGTGCCGTAGCCGCGCGTGCTCACACCGGCCGATTCGCGCTCCACAAGGAACAGGCCCAGCACGCTGTTGACCTTGGCCGAGACGAGGTAGGCGTTGGCCTGGTCACCCGCAGCCACTATGCTTTTCGTAGCGTTCAGCACATAACCACCGGGGGCTTGGTGGGCTTTTCCTTCAATAGTGTCGAGTGCGTAGCGGCTGGCGCGCTCCTGGTAGGCCAGCACCACCAGCTTGCTTCCGTCGGCCACACCGGGCAGCCAGGTGGCCTTGGTGGCGGCGTCGGCATAACCGGCAATCACCGCGCCTGCGATGAGCGCCTGGGCCAGGGGCTCCAGCACCATGCCACGGCCCAGCTCTTCCATCACCACCATGCCCTCAATCGGGCCCATGCCCATGCCGCCATCGTCTTCGGGCACATACAGGCCAGTCAGGCCCAGCTCGGCCAGCTCGGTGTAAGCCGCGCGGTCAAAGCCGCCAGCCTTTTCAATGGCGCGGCGACGCTCGAAGGTGTAGCCCTTGTCCACGTACTTGCGTACGGCGTCGCGCAGTTGTTCTTGGTCGTCAGAGAAATCGAAGTCCATCTGTGTATCTCCTTGTTCAACCCAGGACGACCTGGGAGACGATGTTGCGTTGCACCTCGTTCGATCCACCGTAGATGGTGGTCTTGCGCAGGTTGAAGTAGTGGGAGGCCAGGGGCGCGTTGCCCAATTCACCGCCAGGGAAGTCGCCTTGCCAGCCGGCCTCCATGGCTTCGCGCACCAGGGGCAGCGCAAAGGGGCCGGCGGCCAGCATCATGAGTTCGCTGTAACGCTGCTGGATCTCGCTGCCGCGGATCTTCAAGAGGCCTGCAATGTCCAGCGAGTTCTTGCCGCTCTTCTCGGCCGAGAGCACGCGCAGCACCAGCATCTCCAGCGCAATCACGTCCACTTCCAGCTTGGCAATCTCGTCGCGGAAGCGGCTGTCTTCCCACACGCCTTCGCGCTTGGCAATGCGCTTCAGGCGTTCCAGCTCGCGCTTGCTGCGGTTCACGTCGGCAATGTTGGTGCGCTCGTGGCTCAGCAGGTGCTTGGCATAGGTCCAGCCCTTGTTCTCTTCGCCGATCAGGTTCTCGGCGGGCACTTCCACGTTGTCGAAGAACACCTCGTTCACCTCGTGGCCACCGTCCAGCATGATGATGGGGCGCACGGTCACGCCGGGGCTCTTCATGTCGATGAGCAGGAAGCTGATGCCGGTCTGTGGTTTGCCTTCGGTGCTGGTGCGCACCAGGCAGAAGATCCACTCGCCGTACTGGCCCAGCGTGGTCCAGGTCTTCTGGCCGTTGACGATGAAATTGTTGCCCTGGCGTTCTGCGCGCGTCTTGACGGAGGCCAGGTCCGAGCCGGAACCGGGTTCGCTATAGCCCTGGCTCCACCACACCTCGCCGCTGGCGATGCCGGGCAGAAAGCGCTGGTGTTGCTCGGGTGTGCCAAACGCCATGATGACCGGGGCCACCATCACCGGGCCAAAGGGCACGATGCGCGGCGCGCCGGCCAGCGCGCACTCTTCTTCAAACAAGTGCTTTTGCACGGCCGTCCAGCCGGGGCCGCCAAACTCTTTGGGCCAGCCAAAGCCCAGCCAGCCCTTTTTGCCCAAAATCTTGGCCCAGCGCTGCATATCGTCGCGCGTGAGCTCCAGGGCGTTGTGCACTTTGTGGGCGATGTCGGCGGGCAGGTTCTCGCCAACCCAGGCGCGAATCTCTTCGCGGAACGTTTGCTCTTCGGGGGTGAATGCCAAATCCATGGGGGATGTCTCCAGTTGGTCGGTGCACCAGGGTGGTGTATGGGGCGGTCTAGGGCCGCTGCAGGTCGTGTTTTAGCACGATCGTTCTATTCGGCTTGTCCGGGGGGTGACATGCCCAGCTCGGCGCACAGCTTTTGCACCGTGGTGCGCAGCTCGGTCAGCTCGGTTTCCAGCTGTGCCACACGTGCCTGCAGGTCCGCGCTGGCAGGCGCGGCCATGCGGCTGACTGCGGCGGCGCTCGCGTCCACCGGCCCGCACAGCAGGTGGGCCCAGCGCTGCTCGCGCGCGCCGGGTGCGCGGTCCAGCTTGATGACCAGCGGGCCGCCTTTTTCTTCGCTGCGTTCCTGCAGCTCGTCCAGAAACGCCTCGACCGACGAGGTGTCGGCAAAGCGGTACCAGCGCTCGGCGTTCAGACGCAGTTCGGCCGCGGTTTGCGGGCCGCGCAGCATCAGCAGGCCCAGCAGCACCGCGCTTTGCTCCGGAACGCCAATGCCGCGCTGGGCGTTGTGGGTGAACTTGGTGGTGCGCCCGCCCGTGGTCTCGTGCACCAGGCCGGCTTCGCGCAGCGTGTCCACCGCGCTGCTGACTTCGGATTCGCTCAGCTCCATGAGCGGCTCGCGACTGGTTTTCTGGTTGCAGCCCAAGAGTAGGCTGTTCAGGGTGAGTGGGTAGCTGTCGGGTACGGTGCGTGCTTTTTCCATCAGCGTGGCCAGCACGCGGGCTTCGATAGGGGTCAAGAGAACGGGGGTGGTCATAATTCAGCCAGTTATGAAAAACATCGTCATTTTGATCTCTGGCGGCGGCTCCAACATGGCCGCCATCGTGCGTGCTGCCCAGCGCGAGGATTGGGAGCGCCAATTCGGCGCCCGCATTGCCGCCGTCATCAGCAACAAAGGCACGGCCGGTGGTCTGGTGTTTGCCAAAGAGCAGGGCATAGACACCGCCGTGCTGGACCACAAAACCTTCGAGAGCCGCGAAGCCTTTGACGCCGCCCTGATGGCCGAGATTGACCGCCACAACACGCCCGAAGCGCCGGTGCTGGTGGTGCTGGCCGGCTTCATGCGCATCCTCACGCCCGGCTTTACCGCGCACTACGCGGGGCGCCTCACCAACATCCACCCCTCGCTCTTGCCCGCTTTCCCGGGCCTGCACACGCACCAGCGCGCCATTGAGGCCGGCTGCAAGTTTGCCGGCGCCACGGTGCACCTGGTGACCGCCGAGCTGGACCACGGTCCCATCCTGCAGCAGGCCGTGGTGCCCGTGCTGCCTACCGACGACGCCGACACGCTGGCGGCGCGCGTGCTCACGCAGGAGCACCTGATCTACCCCCAGGCGTTGCGTGAATTGCTATCGAAATAGGAGCTTCTTGCGCATATTCTACGGGGGTTAGAGGCATTTTTTATTCAAAAATGCCTCCGAGGGGGCTATTCGTGCCGCAGCGCCTCAATCGGGTCCAGCTGCGCCGCACGCCGGGCCGGCACAAAACCAAACACCACGCCAATCGCCGCCGAGAAGGCAAACGACAGTAGGTTGACGCCCAGGTCAAAGGTGTAGGGAATTTGCATTAGCGCGGCCAGGCCCAGGCTGGCCACGGTGGCCAGCGCAATGCCCATCAAGCCACCCAGAGATGCCAGCACCACGGCCTCGATGAGGAACTGCAGCAGCACCTCACGCTCCAGTGCGCCAATGGCCAGGCGCAGGCCGATCTCGCGGGTGCGCTCGGTCACGCTCACCAGCATGATGTTCATGACGCCAATGCCGCCCACCAGCAGGCTCACCGCGGCCACCGCGCCCAGCAGGGTGGTCATGATCTGGGTGGTACCCGACAGCGTGTCGGCCAGCTGCTTGGTGTCCAGCACGTTGAAGTTGTCTTCCACTCCATCGGCCAGCTTGCGCTGCTCGCGCAGCAGCTGGGTGATGCCGCTCTTGATGCGCGTGGCGTCGCTGCCCTCGGCCATGGAGACCAGCAGGGTGTTGACCCGCGTGTTGCCGGTGATGCGGCGCTGCAGCGTCTTGAGCGGCACCAGCACCACGTCGTCCTGGTCGTTGCCAAAGCTGCCCTGGCCCTTGGAGCCCAGGATGCCCACCACCTCGCAGGACACCTGCTTCACGCGCAGCGCCTGACCCAGGGCTGGGGTGCTGCCAAACATTTCGCGGCGCACGGTTTCGCCGATCACACAGACCGCAGAGCCTGCGCGCAGTTCGTCGTCGCTGAATTCGCGGCCCTCTTTGAGTTGCCAGTTGCCGGTGGTGAGCCAAGCGTTGTTGCTGCCCACCACACTCGATGTCCAGTTGCGGCCATTGGCCACCACGGTCACGCTGGCGCGCGATTCGGGTGCCACGGCAGCAATGCCACCAATCTGGCTGGCGATGGCAGTGGCGTCCACCTCCTTGAACGAGGGCGAGCTGCCGCCGCCGGCGCCCGGACCCATGCGCTGGCCGGGGCGGATCTGCAGCAGGTTGGTGCCCAGGCTGGAGATTTGCGTTTGCACGGCCTGCGTGGCGCCGTTGCCCAGCGTGACCATGGTGATCACGGCGCTCACGCCGATCACGATGCCCAGGATGGTGAGGAAGGAGCGCATCAGGTTGCGCCGGATGGAGCGCAGTGCGAGCCAAATGGTGTTGAGGAACATCAGTGCACCGCTTCCTGGCTTGCTGCGTGTCGCCGCACCGGGTGGGGGTTTTGCACATCACTCTCGATCACGCCGTCCACAAAACGCACGATGCGTTTGGCGTAGGCCGCCATGTCGGGCTCGTGTGTGACCATGAGCACGGTGATGCCGTGCTGCACGTTCAGGTCTTGCAGCAGCTCCATGATTTCGGCGCTGCGCTGGGTGTCCAGGTTGCCGGTGGGCTCGTCGGCCAGCAGCACGGTGGGTTCGGTGACGATGGCGCGTGCAATCGCCACGCGCTGCTGCTGCCCGCCCGACAGCTCGGCCGGGGTGTGGTGCTCGCGGCCTTGCAGGCCCACTTGTTCCAATGCGCGTGATGCCGCCTTACGCCGCGCGCTGGCCGATTCGCCGCGGTAGAGCAGGGGCAGTTCCACGTTCTCTTGCGCGCTGGTGCGCGGCAGCAGGTGGAAGCCCTGGAACACAAAGCCCAGGTAGTGGCGGCGCAGCTGGGCGCGCTGGTCGCGGCCCAGGGTTTCCACATGCACGCCCTGGAACAGGTATTCGCCGGTAGTCGGTGTGTCCAGGCAGCCCAGCGTGTTCATGGCGGTGGATTTGCCCGATCCGCTGGGGCCCATGATGGCGACAAAGTCACCGGCCTCGATGCGCAGGTCCACCCCTTTGAGCGCCTGCAACACGGTGGCGCCCTGGCCATAGGTGCGGGTCACGCCGCGCAGTTCGATCAGGGGCGGGGCCATGGCGTTCACGGTTGTGGCCGTGCTCATTTGCTGGCTCCAGCGCTGCGCTGGTCGGTGATGACTCGCATGTCAGCGGTCAGCTCGCCGCCGGTGACTTCGGTCATGCGGCCGTCGCTGATGCCGGTTTGCACCGCCACAGCCACGGGGGCGCCGTCGCGCAGCACCCAAACCTGCTTGCCGCCGCCGGCGGCGCTGCCAGCGCTTTTGCGGGTGCCGCTGCCACCGGGCATGCGCGGCATCAGGCTGCCCACAATGCTGCTGCTTTGGGTCGCAGGCTTGCCGGCGCTGGCCGTGGTGCTGGGGCTGTAGCGCAGCGCGGTGTTGGGCACCAGCAATGCGTCCTTGCGTTCGGTGGCGGTGATGGTGGCCGTGGCGGTCATGCCGGGGCGCAGCGTGAGGTCGCTGTTGTCCACCTCCAGGTAGGTGATGT
The DNA here is from genome assembly GCF_002943465.1 of Rhodoferax sp. TS-BS-61-7. GTDB lineage: Bacteria > Pseudomonadota > Gammaproteobacteria > Burkholderiales > Burkholderiaceae_C > Allorhodoferax. Next base: position 866,774 of record NZ_PTQY01000001.1, on the reverse strand, counting down.
AGGTGACTACGTTCTCAGTAGTGGTGGAGCCATAGGCCACCCGCGTGATGGTGGCGGGGAAGGTGCGCGAGGGGTAGGCGCTGACGGTGAAGCTGGCCTTCTGGCCCACCTTCACCGAGCCCACATCGGCCTCGTCCACATTCACCTGCAGGCGCAGCTTGCTCAGGTCTTCGGCCACGCTGAACAATGTGACCGCCTGCAACGAGGCGGCCACGGCGTTGCCGGGCTCCACGGTACGCGTGAGCACCACGCCGTCGATGGGCGAGCGGATGGAGGCTTTGGACAGGTTGGTCGCATCGCTGGATGCACCGGCCTGCGCTTCGGTCACGTTGGCACGCGCGCTGGCCTCGTCGGCCTGGGCGCGCTCCAGCGTGGCGCGGGCGGCATCCAGCTCGCTCTTGGCCGGCACTTTGCCGCCAGACAGGCGGGACACTTCTTCCAGCCGCGCCAAGCTGGCCTGCGCCTCTTTCACGGTGACCACGGTCTGCGCCACCTTGGCCCGCGCGGCACTCAGTGTGGCGCGGGTTTTGGTGAGCTGGTCGTTGAGCTTGGCGGTGTCCAGCTCTACCAGCAACTGGCCTTTGCGCACACGGTCGTTCACGTCCACCAGCACATTGCGCACCGTGCCCGAGAGCTCGCTGCCAATGTTGACCGAGCGCGTGGGCTGCAGCGTGCCATTGGCCGAGACGCTCAGCGTCAGGTTGCCGCGCTGTACGGTTTCGCTCACATAGCTGGGCGCGGCCTGGGCCTGGCTGCGGGCCTGCAGTGCGTAGGTGGCACCCAGCGCCAGCAGCACGGCGGCCACGCTGGCCAGCACCACGGGGCGGCGCCACCAGGGGCGGTGAGGGGCGCTTTGCAGCAGGGCCTGGATGTCGGCGGTGCTGGGCACGGCAGAGGAGATGGGGGTGGTGTCGGAGCTCATGGTTGTCCTGCGGAAATAGTGGGTGTGGGCTGCCAGCCACCGCCGAGCGCCTTGTACAGACGCACGTGGTCGGTGCCCAGGTCGGTGAGGGTGCTGGCCACGCTGTTTTGCGCGCTCAGCAGCGTGCGCTGGGTGCTCAGCACGGTCTGGAAGTCGATCAGGCCGCTGGCATAACGCTGCTGGGCCAGCAGGGCGGCCAGCTCGGCGGCCGTGGCGGCGCTTTGCAAGTGCTGCAGGCGCGCACGGTGGCCGCGCAAGGCGGCCAGGGCATCTTCCACTTCTTGCAGCGCGGTGAGCACCGTGCTCTGGTAGCTGGCCTGGGCCTGCACCAGCGCGGCTTCTTGCGCGCGCAAGGTGGCGGCGGTGGCGCCGCCGTCAAACACCGGCATGGAGACACTGGCCAGCAGGCTGCTGAGCACGCTGGCGCCGTTGGTCAGCCCGGCCAGCGTGAGGGCGCTCAGGCCCAGCGAGCCGCTGATAGAGAAGCTGGGGTAACGCGCGGCATTGGCCACCTGCACGCGGGCCAGGGCGGCGGCAATGCGGGCCTCTTCGGCACGTATGTCGGGGCGCTGGCGCAGCGTGTCGGCCGGAAAGGCCAGCGCCAGTTGTTCTGGCGCGCCGGGGATGGGGGCGGCTGCGGTTAGCTGCTCGGTCAGCGCGGTCGGCGCCTGCCCGGTCAGCACGGCCAGGCTGTGTTGGCTGGCGGCCATGTTGGCCTGCAGCGTGGGAATCTCGGCACGGGTTTGTTCCACCGCGGTGCGGGCTTGCTCCACTTCCAGGCTGGTGGTGAGGCCGGCCTGCGCGCGCCAGTCGGTCAGCTGCAGGGTTTCCTGCTGGCTGGCCAGGTTGGTCTGGGCGATGGCCAGCTGGCTTTGCTGGCCGCGCAGTTGCAGGTAGGCCAGGGCCACCTCGGCCGCTAGCGAGACCTGGGCATCGGCCAGTGTGGCCTGCTGGGCCTGGGCGTCGGCCTCGGTGGCGTTCAGGGCCTGGCGCTTGCTGCCAAACAGGTCGGGCTCCCAGCTGGCGTCCAGCCCGGCCTTGAAGCTGTTGGTGGCGGCTTGTTCATTGGTCTGGCTGCGCTGGCCGGAGCCACTGGCGTTCAGGCTGGGCAGCAGGGCGCCTTGTTTGGCGTCGCGCAGGGCGCGCGCCTGTTGCAGCGCGGCCTCGGCCTTGCGCAGGCTGGGGTTGGCTTGCAGCGCCTGGGTCACCAGGGCGGAGAGCTGGGCGTCGTTGAACTTGTCCCACCACTGGGCCAGGCTGTCGGGTGTGGCGCTGCTGGCTTGGGACCAACTGCTGGGCAAAGGCGCGGTGTCGGGCAGGGCGGTGGCCGCCTGGCTGCCCAGCGTGGCCAGGGCCAGCAGGCAGGCTGCCGCACAGTGCCGCAGCCGTGGGCGGTGCAAAAAAGAAGAAGGGTGAGGTGGCATGGCTCTGATGGTGCGGGCCACGGGTTTCGCCTTCGTGCCCTGTGTGTAAAGACCGGTAAAGACGGCACAACGCCGGGCCCACATGGCTGTGGCCCGGCGCGTGATTGCTATGAATTCAGGAGCTGCTCGCGCAGCATCCAAAAGGGCTAGAGGCCTAAATCATGCCGTAACACTGAGGCTGCTGTCACTCGTTTCGCTCAGGCTCTGGGCCACCTGGGCGTAGATCTTTTGGGCCAGCTCGGCAATCTGCTGGTTGGTGGCGGTGTTGCTGGCCTCATCGCTGCTGCTCAGCCCGGCAAGGGCTTCTTTGAGCTCGCCCACCATGCGCTCCACCTCGGACACGGTGCCGTCCTGGTTGGTGTCCAGCGCGTCGTAGGTGGTGTCGCTGGATGAGGCACCCTGCGCCCCGCCCGGGCCACCGGGCCCGCGTGGCCCGCCGGGGCCTTGGGCGCCCTGGCTGCCTTCGGGTGGCTGCGGTCGACCGGCCTCAAATTCGGTCTGGCTGAGCTGGCCATCACCGTCGGTATCCAGCTTGGCAAAGTCCTGGCTCACGTCCTGGCCGGTGTCTTCTTTGATCTTGTCGGTCAGCACCTGGAGCTCGTCTTGGCTGACCGAGCCGTCGCCATCGGTGTCCACCTTGGCAAACAGGTCGTCCTGGCTGCCCCCGCTGCCGCCCATGCCGCGCGACTGGGCAAACTCCATGGTGCTGGGGGGCGGTGGCATCAGGGCTTGCATGCCCGCGTCCAGCTCGTCGCTGGAGAGGCTGCCGTCGCTGTTGCTGTCCATTTGGGTGAACAGCTCTTTGGCGTCGCCCACGCTGGCGCCGGTTTTGTCACTGATTTTGCTCAGCATGCTGCCGAGTTCGGTCTGGTCGACGCCGCCGCTGCCGTCGGCGTCCACCTTGGCGAACATTTTGGCCTGGTGCTGGCTGCGTTGGGTGTTGAGGGCGGCCCAGGCATTGCCGGATCCGCTCACCCCGCTGATGGTGCTCATGGTCACTTCCTTTCTGGATGGTGGTGGTAGATGCCATCCATTCTTGGCAGCGCAGGTATCGTGGGTTTGTCGTCTGTGTACCAAGCTTGGTACAAAAGTCCGTTTCAAGCCTGCAACTGGGGGTGGCTTTGCGCCCAATTCATGGCTTCACGGGCGGGGCGTTTTTCTACACTGGGGCGGCCGCAAGGACTGCCTTCCCCGGGCTGTCAGGACCGCCCCATGACTACCAAAACCTCCATCCTCCTCGTCGATGACGACGCCGACATCACCGCCCTGCTGGGTGAGTACTTGGCCCGCTTCAACTTCGAGGTCCACACCGCTTGTGATGCCGATACCATGCGCCAGCAGCTCGCGCGCCAGCACGTGGACCTGGTGGTGCTGGACGTGATGTTGCCCGGCATCGACGGGCTCACGCTTTCACGCGAGATCCGCGAGCGTTCGCACATCCCCGTCATCATGCTGACCGCCCGCACCACCACCTTTGACCGCATCATGGGGCTCGAAAACGGCGCTGATGACTACATGGGCAAGCCGTTTGAGCCACGCGAGTTGGTGGCCCGCATCCACACGGTGCTGCGCCGCGCCCTGGGCAGCAAGGACAGCACACCCATCCTGGCGCGCAGCGATGTGGTGTGTTTTGACGGCTGGGAGCTGCACCGCGACGCGCGCAACCTGGTGTCGCCCACGGGGCTGGTGGTGGCGCTGTCCAATGCCGAGTTCCGGCTGCTCACCACCTTTTTGCAAACCCCGCGGCGCCTGTTCAGCCGCGACCAGCTCATGGAGCAGGCCCGTGGCCGTGCCATGGATGCCTTTGAGCGCAGCATTGATTTGCTGGTATCGCGCCTGCGGCAAAAACTGGCCGACGACCCCGACGAACCTTCCATGATCAAGACCGTGCGTGGCGCGGGGTATATGTTCAATGTGCAATCGGTGCAGGGGCGCATGGCGTGGCGGGCCTGAAAACATCGCCTCCACGCTCCGCCGCTGCGCGGGTCGCTGAACGGGCCCAGCCGGAGGCTTGGGCTCCGCAGGCTGTCCAAAGCCACGCAGGTGGCTTTGGAGCCGCAGCCTTCGGCCCCTCGGGGGCGCAGTTTGGTGCGGCCCTGCGGAAAAACTGGCTTGCCAAACTCGTGCCCGACAGCCTGTTTGGCCGCTTGGCACTGTTGTTGGGCGTGGCCGTGGTTAGCAGCCATGTGCTGGCGTTGACGCTGATGTTTGAGCTGCACCCGCGGCCCGGTATGGCCCCACCGCCCCAGGTCATGGGGGTCTCCGGTCCGCCGCCTTGGGGTATGGGCCAGCCGCCGCCACATGCGCCTCCGAATTCCGAACCGCCGCATGTCCGCGGCCCTGACGGTCCCCCCGGCCCGCCCACGTTGGGTCTGCTACTGGACATTGCTGTGCGCCTGGGGGCGCTGTTACTGGCGGCCTGGGTGGGGGCGCGTTGGCTCAGCGACCCGGTGCGCCGCTTGGCGGGTGCCGCACGCGAGCTGGGTCTCAACATCCACCGCGCGCCTCTGCCCGAGTCAGGCACGCTGGAGTGCCGCGAGGCCACGCGCGTGTTCAACCAGATGCAACAGCACATCCGCGCCCAGCTGGAGCAGCGCGACCAGTTTGTGGCCGCCGTGTCGCACGACCTGCGCACGCCGCTCACCCGTCTGGCGCTACGTGTGGAGTCTTTGCATGACGCAGGAGACCGCCAGCGCTTTGGTCGGGACATTGCCGAGATGGACACCATGATCCGCGCCACGCTGGACTACCTGCGCGGCGCCGCCGATGCCGAACCCTGGGTAGCGCTGGACCTGGCAGCGCTGGTGGACAGCCTGGTGCAAGACCAGCAGGAGGCGGGCCACGTGGTGGCTGTTGAGTTGGGGGGCGCCAGCCCGCTGGCCCCTGTGCGGGCGCAGGCCTCGGCTTTGCGCCGCTGCATCAGCAATCTGCTGGACAACGCGGCCCGCTACGGTGGCGCCGCCCAGGTGCAGTTGACCGAAGACGCGCAAGGCATCTCTGTGACGGTGCTGGACCGCGGCCCTGGCATCCCTGAGGCTGAGCTCTCTAGCGTGCTGCAGCCGTTTTACCGGGTCGAGGCCTCACGCAACCGCAACACGGGCGGGGTAGGGCTGGGCCTGGCCTCGGCCAGTGACATTGCGCGCCAGCATGGCGGTGGCATCACGCTGCGCAACCGCGTGGGCGGAGGGTTGCAGGCCGAGCTGCGGCTGCCTCGCCAAGCGGTAGATGCAAAAATGCTCCTGAATTAGGAGCTTCTCGCGCATATTCCACGTGGGCTAGAGGCCAATTTAGTCCCCAATCCGGGTAAAGCGCGGCTGGGCCACGCCCGCAATCACCACCGTCTCAAGAAACATGGTGGCGGGCCGCACCCACAGGCCATGCTCGCCATACAGCGCACGGTACAGGGTCATGGGTTCCAGTGTTTCGCTGTGGCGCACAGTGTCCAGCACCTGGTATTCCATGCCCTTGTAGTGGCGGTAGCGGCCGGTCGGCGTATTAATTAGTGGGGGTAGGTTTTCAGTGCTCATGGGACAATCCTAGGCTATGCATCCAAAAGCCCTGCTTGACGCCTGTTCCGAATTGGTCCGGCTCGTCCTTAAATTTGACCACCCTGCGGACGCCATCGTCTCGCGTTTCTTCCGTGACAACCGCGGCCTGGGCCCGCGCGAGCGAGCCACCCTGGCCGAAACCGCCTACACCGTGCTGCGCAAAAAGCTGCTGTTTGACCACCTGGCCCCCAGCGGCAGTGGCCCCAAAGAGCGCCGCATGGCCATTCTGGGTTTCTACGGCCCGGGTGACTTTCTGCGCAGCGCCCTGACGGACCAAGAGAAAAACTGGCTGGACCAGTGCGAGAAGGTTCAGCCCGAAGACCTGATGGAGCGCCACCGCCACAACTTGCCGGAATGGCTGGTGCAACCGCTCAAGGACCAATTGGGCGACCAATTCTGGCCCCTGGTAGAGCACCTGAACCTGGGCGCAGGCCTGGATTTGCGCGTCAACACCTTCAAGGCCAAACGTGCCGATGTGCAAAAAGAGCTGCAGCAGGCCGGCATCAAGGCCGTGCCCACGCCGTATTCCCCTTGGGGCCTGCGCATTGCCGGCAAACCTGCGCTGAACAAAAACGAAGCCTTTGTGCGTGGCGACTTTGAGGTGCAGGACGAGGGCTCCCAGCTGCTGGCCATGCTGCTGGACGCCAAGCGCGGCGAGATGGTGGTGGATTTTTGCGCCGGTGCCGGCGGTAAAACCCTGGCCATTGGTGCCGCCATGCGCAGCACGGGCCGCCTCTACGCCTTCGATACGTCTGCCCACCGCCTGGATTCGTTCAAACCGCGCATGGCGCGCAGTGGCCTGTCCAATGTGCATCCGGCCGCCATCGCTCATGAGCGCGACGACCGCGTAAAACGCCTGTCCGGCAAGATGGACCGCGTGCTGGTGGATGCTCCTTGTACCGGTATGGGCACTTTACGCCGCAACCCAGACTTGAAATGGCGCCAAAACCTCCAAGCTGTGGAGGAGATGGCGGTCAAACAAGCGGCCATCCTGCAAAGCGCTGCGCGTATGGTGAAGTCCGGTGGACGGCTGGTGTACGCAACCTGCAGCGTGCTGCCGCAGGAGAACGAGGCGATTGCCCAGGCCTTTGCGGCGGCCAACCCCGACTTTGTGGCCCTGCCCGCGGGCGAGGTCCTGGCTGGGCTGAAGGTCGAGAACGCACCAAGCCTGTGCGCAGGTGGGGAAGACGGCCAGCTCTACCTGCGTCTGTGGCCGCATCGGCATGCAACCGATGGATTTTTTGCGGCTGTTTGGGAAAAGAAGTGAAATAGTTGACGTGAGTTAAGACCTTTTAACTTGCAGATGAATTAACTAGCCAAAAAAGACTGCAGCACCTAAAATCTGGGGTGTACAGGGGTGCACGTTGCCCCTGATTCATAAATAACCAAACCTCGTTGAGAGATTGAACCGACTATGTTGTTACCTGATTGGGCTGTGCTGAACGCAGCAATTGAGTGGCTGGCCCATGGCATGTGGAACATCACGTGGTGGCAAATCGTGTTGTTCGCGCTGGCCCTGACGCACGTCACCATGATCAGCGTGACCGTGTTCTTGCACCGTCACCAGGCGCACCGCGCTCTGGACTTGCACCCGATCGCGTCGCATTTCTTCCGCTTCTGGTTGTGGTTGACCACCGGCCAGGTGACCAAAGAGTGGGCGGCCATCCACCGCAAGCACCACGCCAAGTGCGAGCAGGCCGAAGACCCGCACAGCCCGCACGTCTACGGCATCAAAAAGGTGCTGTTTGAAGGCGCCGAGCTGTACCGAGCCGAGTCCAAGAACAAGGAAACCATGGCCCGTTTTGGCCACGGCACCCCTGATGACTGGATTGAACGCAATCTGTACACCCGCTACTCTTGGCAGGGCGTGGGCCTGATGATGATCATCGACCTGTTCCTGTTCGGCGCTGCTGGTCTGGCTGTTTGGGCCCTGCAAATGGCGTGGACGCCTATCACTGCCGCCGGCATCATCAATGGTGCTGCCCACTACTGGGGCTACCGCAACTTTGAAGCTGCGGACCAGAGCCGCAACATTTCCCCTTGGGGCATCATCATTGCTGGTGAAGAGTTGCACAACAACCACCACACCTACCCCACCTCGGCCAAGCTGTCGGTCAAGCCCTACGAGTTCGACATTGGCTGGATGTACATCAGCATCATGCAAGCCATGGGCCTGGCCAAGGTCAAGAAGACGCCTCCCAAGGCAGCGTACGGCGACATCCGCCCCGTGGCGGACGAGAAGACCCTGGAAGCGCTGATTGCTAACCGCTACGAAATCATGGCCGCATACGCCAAGGGCGTGCGCCAAGCTGCCCGTGACGAGTTCGAGTCGGTCAAGGCCCGCAGTGCAGACGCCGCCGTGGTGAAAGCCGCCAAGCGCTGGATGCACCGTGATGAAGAAAAGGTGCCTGCCGCTGCCGCCCCCCAACTGGCCCAAGCCCGCGCCGCATCTCCGGTGCTGGACAAGATGGTGACCATGCGCGAAGAGCTGCGCCAGATGTGGCTCAACACCCATGTGTCCCGCGAGCAATTGGCCAAGGATCTGCAGGCTTGGTGCCACCGCGCTGAAGAGAGCGGAATTACCGCGCTGCGCGAGTTCTCCATGAAGCTGCGCGCGGCTCACGTTTAATACGTTCCATCGCTTCTTCCGAAAGCCCGCCTTGTGCGGGCTTTTTTGTGTGCGCATGGTTCATGGGTTGTGGAGTTTTGCGCGGGCTCCAGAGCAGCCGGGGAGTGCGTTTTACTTCGTGTCCCCCGCCCTTCGGGCTCCTCCTTTACCTACGTAAAACGCACTCCCCGGCTGCTCTTGCGAGTTTTGGCATGTCGCCGCTAGGTCGTGAAAGGGCGTGCTCATGTCTCCAGCAGCAGGCTGGGTTTGGGTGTTCTGCGTAGGTAAAGGAGGAGCCCGAAGGGCGGGGGACACGTAGCAGAGCGCCCAAACCCAGCCTGATGCGGGTGAGAGAAGCAAAACTACGAGACGTAAAAAAGCCCGCACAAGGCGGGCTTCTTCGGGACCGGAAGAACCTGAATTACTTCAGTTTCATTTCCTTGTAGTCCACATGCTTGCGAGCAACGGGATCAAATTTCTTGATCAGCATTTTCTCGGGCATGGTTTTCTTGTTCTTGTCGGTCGTGTAGAAGTGACCGGTGCCAGCTGTAGATTCCAGCTTGATTTTTTCGCGTCCGCCTTTGGTTGCCATGGTTCTGCTCCTTATGCTTGGCCACGTGCGCGCAGATCTGCGAGCACAACATCAATACCTTTTTTGTCGATCAAACGCAGACCTGCGTTCGAAATCCGCAGGCGAACCCAACGGTTTTCAGTCTCGACCCAGAAACGGCGGTATTGCAGGTTCGGCAGGAACCGGCGCTTGGTTTTGTTGTTGGCGTGGGAAACATTGTTCCCGACCATTGGGCCTTTGCCCGTTACTTCACATACGCGTGCCATGTGGACACTCCGATATAAACGGTTCTTACTGACGATCAAAACAGTTTGAAAAACAAACCTGTCCGATCTCGCTCAAACCTCACCTCGCCATGAAAAAGGGTGGCGGTAACCCCCCGCCAAGGCTATTGGCGGAACTCACAGAGTGCCTGAAACAGGCAGGCCCCTCACGGGGCGCACTCAGCAAAGCCTTGGATTATAGCCGTTTTGGCCCGCAGGCCGCAAACAGCCTATTCTTGTTGTTCCAGAAAGCGCTGGGCGTCCAGCGCAGCCATGCAACCCGTGCCGGCGCTGGTAATGGCCTGGCGGTACACATGGTCCTGCACGTCGCCGGCGGCAAACACACCGGGGGTGCTGGTCTGGGTGGCAAAACCCTTGAGGCCGCCCTGGGTCACGATATAGCCGTTTTCCAGCTCCAGCTGGCCTTGGAAGATGTCGGTGTTGGGCGAGTGGCCAATGGCGATGAAGCAACCTTTGAGGGTGATGTCTTCGGTGGTTCCGTCGGTGGTGCTCTTGAGGCGGATGCCGGTTACGCCAGAGGCGTCGCCCAGCACTTCGTCCAGGGTTTGGAAGGTCTTCAGCTCAATTTTGCCTGCGGCCACCTTTTCCATCAGCTTGTCCACCAGAATGGGCTCGGCCTTGAACTTGTCGCGGCGATGCACCAGGTAGACCTTGCTGGCGATGTTGGAGAGGTACAGCGCTTCTTCCACAGCAGTGTTGCCACCGCCCACCACGCAGCAGATCTCGTTGCGGTAAAAGAAGCCATCGCAGGTGGCACAGCCGGAGACACCGCGGCCCATAAAGGCCGTCTCGGACGGCAGGCCCAGGTATTTGGCAGAGGCGCCGGTAGAGATGATCAGCGAGTCGCAGGTGTAGGTGCCGCTGTCGCCGGTCAGGGTGAAGGGCCGCTTGGACAGGTCCACGGCGCCAATGTGGTCAAACACCACCTCGGTTTTGAAGCGCTCGGCGTGCTCCAGAAAGCGCTGCATCAGCTCGGGGCCCTGCACGCCGTGCACGTCGGCAGGCCAGTTGTCCACTTCGGTGGTGGTCATGAGTTGGCCACCCTGGGCCATGCCGGTGATCAGCACGGGATTGAGGTTGGCGCGGGCGGCATAGACCGCTGCGGTGTAGCCTGCGGGGCCAGATCCCAAGATCAGGACCTTGGCGTGTTTGGTAGAGGACATGTTGTAACCTTTGTGGTCGGAAAGCCGGGTGGCTGGCCGTGTACATTTCGGGGCGGCCCTTGGTGAATCAAGGGACTGTGTTGTATCGAACCGTTCGATTGTAAGAAACCGGCATTCAAAATTCAGGGACCAGACCAATGGCAATGCTGAGTAACCAGGAATTGATACGCAGGGTGCCGCTGTTTGCCATGCTCACCCCTGCACAAGTCGACTCCCTGGCCGCCAATGTGGCCAAGGAGCGCATCAAGCGGGGCTCCAATGTGGTGGAGCAGGGGAAGAATTCGAATGCCCTGTTCCTCATATTGGCAGGGCGGGCGCATGTGGTCATGACCGACAGCAAGGCCCGTGAAGTGATTGTGGCCACGCTCAAAGCCGGCGACTATATTGGCGAGATGAGCCTGATTGACAACGAGGCGCATTCGGCGACCGTGGTGGCTGATACGCAAATGGATGTGCTGGTGCTGGGGCGCGACGATTTCACGCGCTGCGTCAGCGAAAACACGGCCATCGCCTCTGCGGTCATGCGCGGTCTGGTGCAGCGCCTGCGCAATGCCGACCAAAAAATCGTCTCGCTGGCGCTGATGGGGGTCTATGGACGTGTGGCCAACGTGCTGCTTGACACCGCCGAGCCCAACGAGCATGGCGAGTTGCTGATTCGCGAAAAAATCTCGCGCCTGGATCTGGCCAAGATGGTGGGGGCCTCCCGCGAAATGGTGAGCCGTGTTATGAAGGATTTTGAAGAGCAGGGCTTTGTGCAAACGCTCAAAGAAGGTGGCTTGCGTGTCTGGGAGCGTCGCTCCAAGCCGCGGTAAGCCGCCTCCCTATTGGTAGCAGCTGGTGAAGTACCAGCGAACGAAATGACCTATTCACTCCATACCTTGAATTCTTCTTCGCAAGAGGCGTCCGGCCCGCCCTCGGGGGCGGTGCGCTTCGTCAATGAAATCGCCTTGGTTGCGGGGTTTATCGCCTTGCTGCTGTGGGTGATTGCCCTCCTGAGCTATTCGCCGCAGGACCCAGCCTGGTCTACCTCGGGTACCGGCATGGCCATGCATAACCAGGTGGGCCGATTGGGCGCCTGGATGGCTGATGTGAGCTACTTTGTGTTGGGCTTTTCGGTCTGGTGGTGTGTGGCTGCCGGTTGGCGCGTCTGGTTGTCCCTGCTGGCCAGCCGTTTGCGCGGTGAGGGGGCGAATGCCTCGGTTGCGGGGCTTGCCAAACACGGCGCCTGGATTGTCGGTGTGGGTTTGCTGCTGCTGCTGTGTGCCAGCACCTCACTGGAGTGGGCCCGCCTGTACCGCCTGGAAGCATTTTTGCCAGGCAGCAGTGGTGGTGCGCTAGGGCAACTCGTGGGACCCTGGGCGCTGCGCTGGTTGGGCTTTGCAGGTGCGGGTTTGGTGGCAATTGCTCTGGGAGTGTTGGGGTCGGCGATGGTGTTTGGTTTCTCCTGGACGCGTACGGCGGAGCGCATCGGCGCTCGGCTGGATTCGCTGTTGGAGTCTCGTCGTGAGAAGCGCGAGGAGGCCCAGGACCGTGAGCTGGGCCAATTGGCCGTGCGCGAGCGCGAAGAGGTGTTCCTGGAAGAGCGCGAGGAAGAAGAAATTCACCACCCCACGCCGGTGCTGATTGAGCCCGTCATCGTGGAGTTACCACGCAGCGAACGTGTGGCCAAGGAGCGGCAAAAACCGCTGTTCACCGAAATGCCCGACAGCAAGCTGCCGCAGGTCGATTTGCTGGACGGTGCGCAACTGCGCCAGGAAACTGTGGCCCCCGAAACGCTGGAAATGACCAGCCGCATGATCGAGAAAAAGCTCAAGGACTTTGGCGTGGAAGTGCGGGTGGTGCTGGCCCAGCCCGGCCCGGTGATTACGCGCTATGAAATCGAGCCCGCCACAGGCGTGAAGGGTTCGCAGATCGTGGGCCTGGCCAAGGACTTGGCGCGTTCGCTCAGTCTTGTTTCTATCCGCGTGGTGGAAACCATCCCCGGCAAAAACTACATGGCGCTGGAATTGCCCAACGCCAAGCGCCAGAGCATCAAGCTGTCCGAAATTTTGGGTTCGCAGGTCTACAACGAAGCCAAGTCCATGTTGACCATGGGCCTAGGCAAAGACATCGTGGGCAACCCGGTGGTTGCCGACTTGGCCAAGATGCCACACGTGTTGGTGGCGGGTACGACCGGTTCCGGTAAATCGGTAGGTATCAACGCGATGATTCTGTCCTTGCTCTACAAGGCCGAAGCGCGCGATGTGCGCCTGCTGATGATCGACCCCAAGATGCTGGAAATGTCAGTGTACGAAGGTATTCCGCATTTGCTGGCGCCCGTGGTGACCGATATGCGCCAGGCCGCGCACGGCCTGAACTGGTGCGTGGCCGAGATGGAAAAACGCTACAAGCTCATGAGCAAAATGGGCGTGCGCAACCTGGCGGGTTACAACGTCAAGATCGACGATGCCAAGGCCAAGGGCGAGTTCATCTACAACCCCTTCAGCCTGACGCCCGAGAGCCCCGAACCGTTGAATCGCCTGCCGCACATCGTGGTGGTGATCGACGAGTTGGCCGACCTGATGATGGTGGTGGGCAAGAAGATTGAAGAACTGATTGCGCGCCTGGCGCAGAAGGCCCGCGCTGCCGGTATTCACTTGATCTTGGCGACCCAGCGCCCCAGCGTGGACGTGATCACCGGCCTGATCAAGGCCAACATCCCGACGCGTATTGCGTTCCAGGTGAGTAGCAAGATCGACAGCCGCACCATCCTGGACCAGATGGGGGCTGAAGCCTTGCTGGGCATGGGCGACATGCTCTATATGCCCAGTGGCACCGGCCTGCCGATTCGTGTACACGGTGCGTTTGTCAGCGATGAAGAGGTGCACCGCGTTGTGAGTTATCTGAAGAGCCAAGGCGAACCCGACTACATCGAAGGCGTGCTCGAAGGTGGCACGGTGGATGGTGAAGACGGCGAGGGCGGTGGTGGCGACGCCAGCGGCGAGAAGGACCCGATGTACGACCAGGCCGTGGAAGTGGTGCTGAAGAACCGCAAGGCCAGCATCTCGCTGGTGCAGCGCCACCTGAAGATTGGCTACAACCGCGCCGCGCGGCTGGTGGAGGACATGGAAAAAGCCGGGCTGGTGAGTTCCATGAGCGGCAGCGGTCAGCGTGAGATTTTGGTGCCGGCCCGTTCCGAATAACTTGTGGGTCAGAGCACTGTGCGCAGCACACGTGCTCTGACCCCAACTGAATAGACCATGATCAAACAAATTGCTCTTATTTTGATAGCTGCTTGCGCAATATCGGCGAGGGCTGGAGGCCTGGAAAGCTTGGAAACCTTCGTGAAGACGGTGAAAAGTGGCAAGGCCGAGTTTTCCCAGGTGGTGACGTCTCCCGCCAAAGAGGGGCAGGTTGCGCGCAACAAGGTGTCCAGTGGCAGTTTTGAGTTTGCCCGGCCCAGCCGTTTCAAGTTTGTCTACAAAAAACCGTTCGAACAAACCATCGTGGCCGACGGGCAGACGCTGTGGCTGTTTGATGTGGACCTGAACCAGGTCACGGCGCGCAAACAGTCTGCCGCCCTGGGTTCCACGCCGGCTGCGCTGATTGCGGCAGCGCCCGACCTGAAAGCCCTGCAAGCCGACTTTGCACTGGCCGATGCGCCGGACAAAGATGGCCTGCAGTGGGTGCAAGGCACGCCCAAGGCTAAGGACAGCCAGCTGCAGCAGGTGCGTGTGGGCTTCAAACAGGACCAACTGGCGGTGCTGGAGATTTTGGACAGCTTTGGCCAGCGTTCGGTGCTGAGTTTTGTGGGCTTTCAACCCAACGCGGCGCTGGACGCCGGCGCCTTCACGTTCAAGCCCCCGGTGGGCGCGGACGTAGTGCGGCAGTAAGTCAGTAGCGTCTGCGCCATGGCACCACCGCCATCCAAACACCAGCCGCTGGCCGAGCTGCTGCGCCCCAAGACGCTGGGTGAGGTGATTGGCCAGCAGCACCTGCTGGGCGACGGCATGGCGCTGCGCCTGGCGTTTGAGTCAGGCCAGCCGCACAGTTGCATCCTCTGGGGGCCACCCGGTGTCGGCAAGACCACGATTGCGCGGCTCATGGCCGATGCGTTCGACGCGCAGTTCATCACCATCAGCGCGGTGCTGGGCGGCATCAAAGACATCCGCGAGGCGGTGGAGCAGGCCCTGCTGGCACGTGACGGGCTGGAGCAACGCCGCACCATTGTGTTTGTGGATGAGGTGCACCGCTTCAACAAAAGCCAGCAAGATGCGTTTTTGCCGCATGTGGAAAGCGGCCTGTTCACCTTCATCGGCGCCACCACCGAGAACCCCTCGTTCGAGGTGAACTCGGCCTTGCTGTCGCGCGCCGCGGTTTATGTGCTGCAGCCGCTGGATGCCGAAAATTTAAAGCAAATAGTGACCCGAGCCCAGGCGCAGTCTGCGCTGCCAGCTATTGAAACCATAGCGACTGATCGGCTTATCGCCTACGCCGATGGCGATGCCCGGCGCCTGCTCAACACACTGGAAACCCTGGCGGTGGCCGCCGTGCAAGAGAAAGTAGGCGAGATCACCGACGTCTGGCTGCTGAAGGTGCTGGGCGAGCGCATGCGCCGCTACGACAAGGGGGGCGAGCAGTTTTACGACACCATCTCGGCCCTGCACAAAAGCGTGCGCGGTTCGGACCCCGATGCCTCGCTCTACTGGTTTGTGCGCATGCTGGATGGTGGGGCCGACCCGCGCTACATGGCACGCCGCCTCATCCGCATGGCGGCTGAAGACATTGGCTTGGCCGACCCGCGTGCGCTGCGTATGGCGCTGGACGCGGCCGATGTGTACGAGCGCCTGGGCAGCCCCGAAGGTGAACTGGCCCTGGCCGAGTGCGTGATTTATTTGGCAGTGGCCCCTAAATCGAACGCGGTCTACAAGGCCTTCAACGAAGCCAAGGCCTTCATCAAAAAAGACGGCACCCGCCCGGTGCCCATGCATTTGCGCAACGCCCCCACCAAACTCATGAAAGAGCTGGACTACGGCAAGGGCTACCGGTACGCGCATGACGAAGAGGGTGGCTTTGCAGCGGGTGAACAGTACCTGCCGGATGGCATGGCTGATACGCAGTTTTACCGACCTGTAGAGCGGGGGCTGGAGATTCGTATTGGTGAGAAGCTGCGCGAGCTGAAAACACGCAATCAGAAGAAAAACTAATAGTGCATGAAATGCGCCATGAGTTGCCAAATTGGCATGGCGCTCAAGGGTAAACCCACCCCGCCGCCCCAAGACCCCCCAGCGCGACCTCGCTAGAATCGCGGCACTGCTTTTGCCTGCACCGCCAGTGAACCTGACGTGGCAGGCTTATTGCTTTCGATGGTCTAACGCCACCAGTGTTAACGGCCATGCCGTTCGCACCCAAGAACAACGGAGTTTTCTATGGATATTTTGATACAGCAGATCATCAACGGTCTGGTGTTGGGTAGCATGTATGCGCTCATCGCGCTGGGCTATACGATGGTGTACGGCATCATCAACCTGATCAACTTTGCCCACGGCGAAGTGGTGATGGTGGGAGCCCTCACCAGTTGGACCATGATTGGTCTCATGCAGGATGCGATGCCCGGTACCCCCGGCTTCATCATCCTTTTTCTGGCCCTCATCATTGCCTGCGTGGTTGCTGCCACGCTGAACTTTGTGATTGAGAAGGTGGCTTACCGCCCCCTGCGCAACAGTCCCAAACTGGCCCCCCTGATCACTGCCATCGGCATGTCTATCTTGCTGCAAACGCTGGCCATGATCATCTGGAAGCCCAACTACAAGTCCTATCCCACGCTCTTGCCCAACACCCCCATTGATATTGCCGGCGCGGTGATCACCCCAACGCAAGTCATGATTCTGGGCGTAACAGCGGTGTCCCTGGCGCTGCTGATGTGGCTGGTGAACTACACCAAGCTGGGTCGTGCCATGCGCGCTACCGCTGAGAATCCCCGCGTCGCGGGTCTGATGGGCGTGAAGCCTGACATGGTGATTTCTGCTACCTTCATCATTGGTGCCGTGTTGGCCGCCATTGCCGGTGTGATGTACGCCTCCAACTACGGTACCGCACAACACGCCATGGGCTTCCTGCCAGGCCTGAAGGCCTTTACTGCTGCGGTGTTTGGCGGCATTGGCAACCTGGCGGGTGCCGTGGTCGGTGCCATTTTGCTGGGCCTGATCGAGTCCATTGGCGCCGGTTACATCGGTGCCCTGACCGGCGGCGTGCTGGGCAGCCATTACTCCGACATCTTTGCTTTTGTTGTTCTGATCATCGTGTTGACACTGCGCCCCTCCGGCTTGCTGGGTGAGCGTGTAGCCGATCGTGCCTAAGGAGACCCAACACATGAATTCTCAAAAACGACTGATTACCATGCTGGTGGCTGCAGCAGGCCTGCTGATCCTGCCACTGGTGCTGCAAGGCTTTGGTAACGCCTGGGTGCGTATTGCCGACATGGCGCTGCTGTTTGTGCTGCTGTCCCTGGGCCTGAACATCGTGGTCGGCTACGCCGGTCTGCTGGACTTGGGTTACGTGGCCTTCTTCGCCATCGGTGCCTATATGTTTGGCCTGATGGCATCGCCCCATTTGCCAGAAACCTTCCCCATCATTGCCGCCATGTTCCCCAACGGGCTGCACACCCCGCTGTGGGTCGTGATTCCGCTAGCGGCGGCCTTAGCCGGGGTGCTGGGCATCTTGCTGGGTGCACCCACCTTGCGCTTGCGTGGTGACTACCTGGCCATCGTGACCCTGGGTTTTGGTGAAATCATCCGGGTGTTCCTGAACAACCTGGACCACCCCGTCAACATCACCAACGGCCCCAAGGGCATTGGCCAGATCGACGCGATCCAGTTTTTTGGCATCAGCCTGGGCAAGCGGCTCAACATTGCCGGCTTTGAGCTGTCCTCTGTCACGCTGTATTACTACCTGTTCCTCACCCTGGTGGTGGTCAGCGTGATCATCTGCCACCGCCTGGAGCTGTCCCGCGTAGGCCGCGCCTGGATGGCGATCCGTGAAGACGAAATTGCCGCCAAGGCCATGGGTATCAACACCCGCAATGCCAAACTGCTCGCCTTCGGTATGGGCGCCACCTTCGGTGGTGTGTCGGGTGCCATGTTTGCTGCCTTCCAGGGTTTCATCTCGCCTGAGTCCTTCAGCCTGATGGAGTCGGTGATGATTGTGGCCATGGTGGTGCTGGGCGGCGTGGGCCATTTGCCTGGTGTCATTCTGGGCGCCATCCTGCTTTCCGCCTTGCCTGAAGTGCTGCGTTATGTGGCCGGTCCTTTGCAAGCCATGACCGGTGGCCGTCTGGATGCCTCCATCCTGCGCCAGCTGCTCATCGCCTTGGCCATGATTAGCGTGATGCTGCTGCGCCCGCGCGGCTTGTGGCCTGCGCCAGAGCACGGCAAGTCTTTGCAAAGCGCCAAAACCTGAATCTTGCAGGGCAGCCCAGCGCATGCGCACGCGGCTGCCCTTCACTGAATGGAATCCAACATGACAGATACAGTACTTAACGTCTCCGGCGTCTCCAAGCGGTTTGGTGGTTTGCAAGCCCTGAGCGATGTCGGCATCAAAATTGAACGTGGCCAGGTGTATGGCCTGATCGGCCCCAACGGCGCCGGCAAGACCACCTTCTTCAACGTGTTGACGGGGCTCTATACCCCCGACAGCGGCAGCTTCGAGTTGGCCGGCAAGGCCTACCAGCCCACCGCGGTGCACACCGTGGCCAAAGCCGGTATTGCCCGCACCTTCCAGAACATCCGTTTGTTCGCCGAAATGACGGCGCTGGAAAACGTGATGGTTGGCCGCCACATCCGCACCCACTCTGGCTTGCTGGGCGCCGTGTTTCGCACCCCCGGCTTCAAGGCCGAGGAACTTGCCATTGCCAAGCGCGCGCAAGAGTTGCTGGACTATGTAGGCATTGGCAAGTTTGCTGACTACAAGGCCCGCACGCTGAGTTATGGTGACCAGCGCCGCCTGGAAATCGCCCGTGCCCTGGCCACCGACCCGCAGCTGATTGCACTGGACGAACCCGCCGCCGGCATGAACGCCACCGAGAAGGTCATGCTGCGCGAGTTGATTGACCGCATCCGCAACGACAACCGCACCATTCTGCTGATCGAACACGATGTGAAGCTGGTGATGGGCCTGTGCGACCGCGTGACGGTGCTGGACTACGGCAAACAAATTGCCGAAGGCACACCCGCCGAAGTACAGAAGAACGCAAAAGTGATTGAGGCCTACTTGGGCACGAGCGGCCACTAAGGAATACGCATGACAACCCAGACTCTGCTCAAAGTTAAAGGCCTGAAGGTCTCGTATGGCGGCATCCAGGCCGTCAAAGGTGTGGATTTCGAAGTCCACGAAGGCGAACTGGTTTCTTTGATCGGCTCCAACGGTGCCGGCAAGACCACCACCATGAAAGCCATCACAGGCACCTTGCCCATCAACGCTGGCGATATTGAATACCTTGGCAAAAGCATCAAAGGCCAAGGCCCTTGGGACTTGGTCAAACAAGGTCTGGCCATGGTGCCGGAAGGTCGCGGTGTGTTCACACGCATGACCATTATTGAGAACCTGCAGATGGGCGCCTACATCCGCAACGACAAGGATGGCATCGCGGCCGACATGGAAAAGATGTTCACCATCTTCCCGCGCCTGCGCGAACGCAAGGACCAGTTGGCCGGCACCATGTCCGGTGGCGAGCAACAAATGCTGGCCATGGGCCGTGCCCTGATGAGCCGCCCTAAGGTACTGCTGCTGGACGAACCCTCCATGGGACTGTCCCCCATCATGGTGGACAAGATTTTTGAAGTGGTGAAAGACGTGTACGCCCAGGGCGTCACCGTGCTGCTGGTGGAGCAAAACGCCAGCCGTGCCCTGTCCATTGCCAACCGTGGTTATGTCATGGAGTCCGGTATTGTCACCATGACGGGCAAGGCATCCGACATGTTGACCGACCCCAAGGTGCGCGCCGCGTACCTCGGCGAGTAAGCCCGCTTCAATTTTCGGAGTCCGCTCCGGAACCCCCACAAGGTGTAGCTTGGCAATTTTGCCAAGCTACACCTTGTTACTTGGCTTTGCATTGCCGATGTCATGGCTGGCATCGTGGCCTGCGTTGTAAGCACATGGAGTTTTTCCATGCACAACCCAGGAGTTCACGATGAAAATTCATGCTCTGCTGACCAGTTTGGTGCTGTTGGCCTCGGGCGCTGTTTTCGCGCAAGGCACGCCCAAAGACCCACTGGCGACCCCCAAGATTGACCAACGCGAAGCCAATATGGAAAAACGTGTGGAGCAGGGCGTGGCCTCCGGCCAGCTCACCCCACACGAGACCAAACGTTTGAACCGCGAGGATGCAGTGGTAGACCGTGCACAGGCGCATGCTGCTGCAGATGGTGTAGTCACGGCCAAGGAACGTAAGCGTATTGGTCACCTGCAGCAGGCGCAAAGCAAGGACGTGCGCCAGCAAAAACACGACCGCCAGACCGACTTGAACCACAACGGCAAGCGGGATCGCAAACACCGCGCCTCGACGGCCGGTTCCTGATCGCTAGGTGCGCGCGCCTTACGGGGCGGCTTTGTCCGCCTCGGAGGTGAACGCATCGGCAAAGAAAGCCTCTTCGGGCAACCCCGCTTCGCGCGTGAAATCGCGGCGGGCGGAATCCACCACAATCGGCGCTCCGCAGGCATAAATCTGGTGGCGTGACAAATCGGGGAAGTCCTCCAGCACCGCACGGTGCACAAAACCAGTGCGACCCGTCCATCCGTCTTCTGCCTGCGCATCCGACACCACGGGCACATAACGCAGCTGGGGCATGTTTCCCTGCTGGGCCCGGAGCCAGGTGTCCATGTACAGATCGGCGGGACGCCGGCCACCCCAGTAGACGGTGACCGGACGCTGGATGTCATGGACCTGCATGTGTTCCAGCAGTGCCTTGATCGGGGCAAAGCCGGTGCCCGACGCCAGAAACACCATAGGTGCATCGGAGTCCTCGCGCAGGAAAAACGAGCCGAACGGCCCCTCGATGCGCAGAATTTCTTTCTCCTTCATGGCGCCAAACACATGGTCGGTGAACTTGCCCCCGGGCATATGGCGGATGTGTAGCTCCAGCGCATTGGCTTGGCCCGGTGTGTTCGCCATCGAGTAACTGCGGCGTGCGCCATCGCGTAGGATGAACTCCACATACTGGCCCGCCCGGTACAAAAAGCTGTCGTTGGCCGGCAGCTGCAGGTTCAGCACCATCACGTCATCGGACCGGCGTGTCATGGTTGTTACGCGGGTGGGCATCTTCTTGATCGGCAAGGCGCCTTGTTCGGTCACCTGGCGCGATTCGAGCACCACATCACTCTGGGGCACGGCGCAGCAGGTCAGGATCAGGCCTTGCGCTGCTTCTTCGGCACTCAGGGCCTTGGCCTGGTGCGGGCCGTGTACTACCTCGCCACTGATTTTTTTGCATTTGCAGGAGCCACAGGCGCCATCTTTGCAACCATACGGCAGGCCAATGCCGTGGCGGATGCCAGCGGCCAGTACGGTTTCATCGGAATCTGCCGTGAACACCCGGCCGCTGGGCTGTACAGTGATGGAGAAGGCGGCGTGGCTGGCGGGGGAAACGGTCATCTTTTGGGTATCCTCGGGGACTCTCAAGTCATCAACCCTCAATTTTGCCTTCAAACCAATCCCCCCTCGGCGCCTTGCCCTCCCGCTTTCGCAAAGAGCGGGTGCTCGTGCTGGGCTGTGGCGACGTGGGGGTACGTTTGCTCAAGGCCCAGCGCCCGCAGGGCCGTTGGCTGGCACTCACGTCGACCGTGGAGCGCATTCCTGCCTTGCGCGCATTGGGGGCCACGCCCCTGGTGGGCAATCTGGACAGGGCCCAGACCCTGCGCCGCCTGGCGGGTCTGGCCCAGCGGGTGGTGTACCTGGCACCGCCGCCCTCCGAGGGCTGGACGGACCCCCGTGCCCTGGCTTTGACCCGCATCTTGCGCCGCCGCAGTGCCCCCCGCAGTGTGGTGTACGCGTCCACCAGCGGGGTCTATGGCGATTGCCAGGGCGCGCGGGTGGCCGAAACACGGGCACTGGCACCCCAGACGCCACGCGCCCAGCGCCGCGTACAAGCCGAGTACGCCATGCGTTTCTGGGGGCGCAGCAGTGGGGTGCGGGTGTCGGTGCTGCGTATTCCGGGCATCTACGCGCCTGACCGGGAAGGTGGCACACCGCAATCCCGTTTGGCCAAGGGCACACCCGTGCTGCTACCGGCCGAAGACGTCTACACCAACCATATCCATGCCGATGACCTGGCCCGCGCCTGCTGGCGTGCGCTCTGGCTGGGTCTGCCCCAGCGCCTTTACAACGTGAGTGACCATTCCGAGCTCAAGATGGGCGATTACTTTGACTTGGCGGCCGATCTGTATGGTCTGCCACGCCCGCCCCGCCTATCGCGCAGCAGCGCGCGCGATCAGCTGCCAGTGATGTTGCTCAGTTTCATGGACGAGTCGCGCCGGCTGGTGAATACGCGCATGGTGCAGGAGCTGCGCTTGCAACTGCGCTATCCCAGCGTGCACTCCGGTTTGCTGTCAGGTGCTTGATCGGCGCCCGTCGCGCCATTGGTAGGCGTACACCAGCCCGCGCCACACCAGCCAGCTCGTGGCCAGGGTGATAGGGTAGGCCCACAGCACATCGCTGAACCAGTGCGCTACGTCTGACATACGCGCAAACCCAACGACCAAGCCTGCGGACGTTCCCACCAGTGCCCACGCGACCTGGCGACGGCGGTGCACTAGCAACAACGTTGCAAAGAAAAAACCGCACGCCACATGGCCGCTGACGAAAGAGCAGTTGTTGTTGCATTGATCGGTCATGACCGCGGCGCGCGTGAATTGCTGGGCTCCGCCAAAGTTTTCAACCTGGTAGGGGCGTGCACGCTGCCAGTGTTCCTTGAACACTGCGTTGACCACTACGCCCGGGCCCATGATGCCAGCCACCACCACAAATGCCAGTGGCAGGCGCCAGGTTTTCCAGCGCTTGCCAAAGGTCACAACCAGCCAGGCCACAAAACACAGGGCCAGACCGACGCGAAACAGGGCTGGAACATACAGGTTGATGCCAACAACCCACCACCAGCCTGCGGAGGCAATGGTCGGAGAGGTACCGGTGAACAAACCTGCCAGCGTCAAATCTGCCACAGGCCATACGGTGGGCACCAGCGCGGCCACCACGGACAGCGCCAGCACCGCGAGAAACAGACGGGGTGTGGTAGGGGCCGGGCTCGCGGTATCGGTGGGCATGGTGTGCGGTTTTGGGGCAGAAAGTCGGTGATTGTGCGGCAATTCACCCGGTGTTTAAGATGTGCGTTCTTTCATTACCTGTCCGTTGTATGGCTTTGTCTCTCTTTTGTCGTTGGATGACACCCAGTATGTTGGTGTTGCTTTTGTCGGCCTGTGTAGTGCCATCGCCGCAGTTGACGGGGCTGCCGACATCCGGCGCGGCCTTGGTGGGCAACGAGTGGGTGGCCGTCCAGATTGCCGGGATTGCGGCGCTGGCGGAGCCTGTGCCGCGCCTGCGCTGGTCATCTGCCGAGCAAATTTCGGGCTCCGGTGGCTGCAATGCCTTTGCCGGCCGTGCGGTGGTGAACCAAGGGGCGCTGCAAGTCGGGCGCCTGGCAGCCACGGGCCGTCTGTGCGTGGTGCTGCCTCAGGGTGGTCAGGAAGACCGTTTCTTCAAAGTGCTGGAGTCGGCTCACACCGTGCGCCTGGTGGACGGGCAACTGGTGCTGCAAGACGCAGCGGGCCAGACCCTGGCCCGTTTTGCCAAAAAATAAACGCGCTGTCTGCTGCCAAGCGTGGCGTCAGGTGGCTTTGACCAAAGGCAAGCGGCGGTGGCGTTGCCCGGTGAGTGCAAACACCGCATTCGCCACGGCAGGGGCAATCGGCGGCACTCCCGGTTCGCCGACTCCACCGGGCGCCCGGGTGCTGGACACGATGTAGGTTTCCACTTTGGGCGCTTGCGCCAGCTGCACCACCGGGTAGGTGGGAAAGTTGGTCTGCTGTACCACACCGTCCTGGATGTCGACCTTGCCGTAGAGCGCAGCGCTTAATCCAAAAATCACTGCGCTTTCCATCTGTTGGGCCACGGTGTCGGGGTTGACCACGGTGCCGCAGTCCACCGCGCACACCACGCGGTGCACACGCGGCACACCATCCTGCAGCGACACCTCGGCAATTTCCGCCACGATGGAGCCAAAAGACTCATGCAAAGCCACGCCCATGGCATGCCCCTTGGGCAGGGCACTGCCCCAGCGGGCCTTGTCGGCCGCCAGTTGCAGCACGGCGGCGTAGCGCGGTGCATCTTTAAGCAAAGCCAGCCGGAAACCCAAGGGATCCTTCTGGGTGGCCGCGGCCAACTCGTCGATAAAACTTTCCGAGAAAAATGCGTTGTGTGAATGGCCCACGGAGCGCCAAAAACCTACCGGAACCTCCATGCGCGTGGCTACATGGGCCATGTGCTGGTGGGCAAAGCCATAAGGCAGGTCAAACAGGCCTTCGGCCGTGGTTTTGTCCGGCATGTCCACCGGGCCCGACAGGGCGGGCAATCCCCGGGCCATCCAGCGCGGGCTGATGGCATCACCGGCCGATTTGATGCGCAGGCTGCTGACCTGGCCTTGTGCATCCACCGCTGCGCGCAGCTGGGCCACATGCATGGGGCGGTAGAAGTCGTGTGTCATGTCCTCCTCGCGCGACCAGACCAGTTGCACCGGTTTGCCGTCACACGCCATGGCGACCTGCACGGCCTGGGCGACATAGTCCACCTCCAGCCGGCGCCCAAAGCCGCCTCCCAGCAGGGTGACGTGCAGCGCCACGTCCTTGGCATCCACACCGACCACCTTGGCGGCCATGGCGCGCGCCATTTCGGGCACCTGGGTGGGCGCCCACACGGTGACCTTGCCGTCCTTCACTTGGGCAGTGCAGTTCATGGGCTCCATGGTGGCGTGCGCCAGGTAGGGGGCCTGGTAGCTCGCTTCTACGAGCTTGGCGGCTGACGCTTCGGCCTGGTTGGCGTCGCCTTTCTCGTAAAAGGCAAAACCGTCTTCCGCCTTCAGCGCCTCCAGCATCCGGGCCTCAATGGCCTGGGTGTCCAGGGCCCCATTGGGCGGGGCTGCCCATTGCGCCTGCACCGCCTGCGCGGCCTGGCGGGCGTGCCAGGTTGTCTGGGCCACTACGGCAAAACCGGCGGTGGAGCCCCCCAGTGCCTCCAGCGGCACCACCTTGTGTACACCGGGTAGGGCCAGGGCCGCTTGGGTATCCAGGGCTTGAACGCTGCCGCCGATTTGTGGCGCCAAACGCAGGCTCGCGAACAGCATGCCGGGCTGGCGCACGTCAATGCCGAACTGCGCGGCCCCGGTGGTCTTGGCCGGAATGTCGCCACGCGGGGTGGGCTTGCCCAAGAGAGTCCATTGTTCGCGGGCCTTGAGGTTCACATTTTTGGGGCTGACACCGGCCGCACCCGCGGCCAACTCTCCAAAATGGGCCGTCTTACCGGAGGCGTGTTGCACCACACCTGCTGTGATGCGCAGCTCGGAGGCCGGCACTTGCCATTGCTTCGCTGCAGATTCCAGCAGGGCGGCGCGCGCTGTGGCGGCAGCGGTGCGCAGGGGCTCCCAGGCATCGGCCACGCTGGATGAACCGCCGGTGGCATTGATACCCAGCTCGCGCGCAATCTTGCCCACAAACCATTCGCCGAGTTTCACTTTGGTGGGTTTGCTGCCGCCCTCGGATTCCAGCGGGTGGAAGGGCAGGGTGGCGGTGAGCATGACCACGTTGCCATAAATGGTGTCAGGTCCGGCCTGTTGCAGCCGCAGCTTGGCCAGCGGCAGGTCCAACTCTTCAGCCACCAGCATGGACAGGGCGGTGTGCACACCCTGGCCCATTTCGCTGCGGGGCATGGCCAGCACCACCGTGCCATCGGTGGCCACCTTGATCCAGCCGTTCAGGGCCACTTCGCCGCCTTCGGGCAGCATCAGTTCGGCGCTGCCCATGCGGGAGCGGGCGGGCATCACGCCCCAGCCCACCACCAAGGCACCGGTTGCGCCCAGGGCGCTCAGTATCCAGGTGCGGCGCTTCATGCTGCGGCTCCTTGCAGTTGGCCGGCAGCGCGGTGGATGGCGGCGCGCACACGCTGGTAGGTGCCGCAGCGGCAGATGTTGGTCATGGCCTCGTCAATGTCCGCGTCGGTGGGCTTGGGTTTGCGGGCCAAGAGCGCGGCGGCGGCCATCAGCATGCCGCTTTGGCAGTAGCCGCACTGGGGCACCTGCTCGGCAATCCAGGCTGTTTGCAGCACATGCAGTTTGTCGGGGCTGCCCAGGGCCTCGATGGTGGTGATCTTTTGGCCCACCACTGCAGAGGCTGGCATGACGCAGGAGCGTACCGGCTGGCCATCCACATGGACCGTGCAGGCACCGCAGGCGGCGACACCGCAGCCAAACTTGGTGCCGGTCATGTTCAGGGTGTCGCGCAGCACCCAGAGCAGGGGCATGTCGGGTGGGACGTCGGCCGTGACGGCCTTGCCATTGATGTTGAGTTCCATGGGGCGCACTCCTTGCGGGTTCTTGTGGCCCGCATCATAGAGGTGGCGCCCGCGCCCTTGTGTCACGCAGGGCCACACAGCGGGTAATCCATGAGGGCTTTTAGAGCGCCCAAACAAAAAGCCAGACGTCTTGCGAACGTCTGGCTTGTATGTGGTGCCCGGGGCCGGACTCGAACCGGCACGCCTTGCGGCGGGGGATTTTGAGTCCCCTGAGTCTACCAATTTCACCACCCGGGCAGGGTATTCTGTGAAGCGCGAATTATGGCACATTTATGGGCATGACATTTCCCACCATCGAAGACGCCATCGGAAACACCCCCTTGGTCGCACTGCAGCGCATCCAGGCCAACGACAACCAGTCCCGCAACACCGTGGTGCTGGGCAAGCTCGAAGGCAACAACCCCGCCGGCTCGGTCAAAGACCGCCCGGCCCTGTCCATGATCCAGCGCGCGCAGGAGCGCGGAGACATCAAACCGGGTGACACCCTCATCGAGGCTACGTCGGGCAACACCGGTATTGCCCTGGCCATGGCCGCGGCCGTCAAGGGCTACCGCATGGTGCTGATCATGCCGGAGGACCTGTCCATCGAACGCGCCCAGACCATGAAGGCTTTTGGCGCCGAACTCATCCTCACGCCCAAGAGCGGTGGCATGGAGTACGCACGGGACCTGGCCGAGCAGATGCAACGCGATGGCAAAGGCCGCGTGCTGGACCAGTTTGCCAACGGCGACAACCCCCGCATCCACTACGAGACCACGGGCCCCGAAATCTGGAAGCAAACCGATGGCCGCATTACCCACTTTGTGAGCGCCATGGGCACCACGGGCACCATCACCGGTGTGTCGCGCTTTTTGAAGGAAAAGAACCCGGCCATCCGGATCATTGGTGCCCAGCCGTCCGAGGGCTCGCGCATCCCCGGCATTCGCAAATGGCCCGAGGCATACCTGCCCAAGATTTACGACCCCAAAAACGTGGACGAGCTGGTCTACGTGAGCCAGGCCGATGCCGAAGACATGTGCCGCCGCCTGGCGCGTGAAGAAGGCATCTTTGGCGGCATCTCGGCTGCCGGCGCCTGCTGGGTGGCGCAGGAGATTGCCCGGCGCGAGCGCGACGCGGTGATTGTGTTTGTGGTCTGCGACCGCGGCGACCGCTACCTCTCCACAGGTGTGTTTCCCGCCTGATTCTGAATCAAATAGGCCTCTAGCCCTCGTGGAATATGCGCGAGTAGCTACTGAATAGATAGCGAATAAATCTGCAGAAGGGTAGGTATGTCAGCAGCTTTCAAGTTCTGTCCGCAGTGCGCCACGGCGCTGGAGCACATCACGCTGGCCGAAGACGGCGGCGACAAAACCCGCCTGCGCTGCCCGGCCTGCGACTTCACGCACTGGAACAACCCCACGCCCGTGTTGGCGGCGGTGATTGAGTACAACGGGAAAATTCTGCTGGCGCGCAACGCAGCCTGGCCCGGCAAGATGTACGCGCTGATCACCGGCTTCATGGAGGCCGGCGAGACGCCCGAAGAGGGCATTGCGCGCGAGATTTTGGAAGAGACCAACCTGACCACCAGCGCGCTCAAGCTGCTGGGCGTGTACGACTTCCAGCGCATGAACCAGATCATCATTGCCTACCACGCGGTCTGCCATGGTGATGTGACGCTGAGCCCGGAGCTGGTGGACTACCGCCTCTACAACCTGGAAGACGTGAAGTGCTGGCCGGCCGGCACCGGTTATGCGCTGGCCGAGTTTTTGCGCTCGCGCGGGCACGAGCCTACCTTCATCGACCCGGTGTGGCGCCAGGACGCAGAGAAGCTGGCGATTTAAAATCAGCCTTCACGCCAGAAAGCCCATCGCATGCACACCGACAAAGAAGTTGATACCCGCGGACTGAACTGCCCGCTGCCCATCCTCAAGGCCAAAAAAGCTTTGGCGGAGCTGGTGAGCGGCCAGACGCTCAAGGTGGTGGCCACCGATCCCGGCTCCATCCGAGACTTTCAGGCCTTTGCCAAGCAAACCGGCAACGAGCTACTGGAGCAAGAGACCGTGGGCGCCGAATACATCCACGTGCTGCGTAGACGCTAAACGTTTCTTCGCTCAAAACAAAAACGCCGCAGGGTTTCCCATGCGGCGTTTTTGTTTTGCACAGGCCCCAGCGGGCCTCAGCATCAACCTAAGCGGGCCAGCTGCTCTTTCACCTTCTCCAGCGTGGCGGCAAAGTCAGCCACGCGTTTGCGCTCCTGTTCCAGCACGGCAGCAGGCGCTTTGGCCACAAAGGCTTCGTTGCTCAACTTGACGCTGGCCTTGGTGATCTGCTCTTCCAGGCGCGCCACTTCCTTGCCCAGGCGGACCTTTTCGGCGGCCACGTCCACTTCCACAAACAGGCAGACACGGGCTTCACCCACCACGGCCACGGGGGCCGACTGGGCGGCGGCTTGCCAGCTGGCTTCGTCAGCAAACACCTTCACCTCGCTGAGCTTGGCCAGCGACTGCAACACGGCGGCTGAGGCTTGCAGGAACTCACCTTCGGCCGCGCTATGGGC
Source organism: Rhodoferax sp. TS-BS-61-7 (assembly GCF_002943465.1). Taxonomy (GTDB): domain Bacteria; phylum Pseudomonadota; class Gammaproteobacteria; order Burkholderiales; family Burkholderiaceae_C; genus Allorhodoferax. Next base: position 838,135 of record NZ_PTQY01000001.1, on the reverse strand, counting down.
CACCACGAACAGCGGCAGGCGCGCGGCGGGCGACACGTTCATCTCACCGCGCAGGTTGCGGCAGGCGTCCACCAGGGCCTTGAGTTTGGCGACGTGGGCAATGGCAGCTTCGTCGATGCGTTCAGGCTGGCTGACGGGGTAGGCGGCCACGGCTACCGAGGGACCTGCACGGCCTGCAACAGGCGCCACCTTTTGCCACAGCTCCTCAGAAATGAAGGGTGTGATGGGGTGGATCAGGCGCAGGATGACTTCCAGCGTGCGGATCAGCGTGCGGCGGGTGGCGCGTTTTTGGGCGTCGGTGCCGGTGTTGATTTGCACCTTGGCAATTTCCAGGTACCAGTCGCAGAACTCGTTCCACACGAAGTCGTAAATCGTGTTGGCCACGTTGTCCAGGCGGTACTCGGCAAAGCCCTTGGCCACTTCGGCCTCGGTCTTTTGCAGCAGCGAGACGATCCAGCGGTCGGCCTGACTGAATTCCAGGTAGCCATGGGCTTCGCCGCCGGGCGCGCACTGTTCCTTGGTGTGCTCGTTCAACCCGCAGTCGTTGCCTTCGCAGTTCATCAGCACAAAGCGCGTGGCGTTCCACAGCTTGTTGCAGAAGTTGCGGTAGCCCTCGCAGCGCTTGCTGTCGAAGTTGATGCTGCGGCCCAGGGATGCGAGTGCCGCAAAGGTGAAGCGCAGCGCGTCCGCACCATAAGCGGGGATGCCTTCAGGGAATTCCTTCTCGGTGTTCTTGCGCACTTGCGGCGCGGTCTCGGGTTTGCGCAGGCCTTCTGAGCGTTTGACCAGCAGGGGCGCGAGCGAGATGCCGTCGATCAGGTCGACCGGGTCCAGCACATTGCCCTCGGACTTGCTCATCTTCTTGCCTTGCGCGTCTTTCACCAGGCCGTGGATGTAGACATGCTTGAATGGCACACGCCCCGTGAAGTGCGTGGTCATCATGATCATGCGGGCGACCCAGAAGAAGATGATGTCGTAGCCCGTCACCAGCACGCTGCTGGGCAGGTAGAGGTTGTAGTCGTCGGTGGCGCCAGTGCCCGCGCCTTCGTTGCCCCAGCCCATGGTGCTGAAAGGAACCATGGCAGATGAGTACCAGGTGTCGAGCACGTCTTGGTCTCTGGTAAGGCACGACATTGGGTTTGTCTCCAGAGCATCCTGTTCAAGGCGTGCCACCAGAACATTGTTTCCCTCTGCTTTAGCTTTTGCAATGCGTACTGGCAGGGACTGCTTCCACTGTGCAATTGCTTCAGCTTCGTTTTTGGCTACATAGTGGTTGCCGTAGTCGTCATACCAGGCCGGAATCTGGTGGCCCCACCAGAGCTGGCGGCTGATGCACCAGTCCTGGATGTTGTTCATCCACTGGTTGTAGGTGTTGACCCACATCTCGGGCACAAACTTGACCTCCCCGCTCTGCACCACGTCGATGGACTTTTGCGCGATGGACTTGCCGGTGGCGTCGCCCTTGCCCACGGTGTTCATGGCCATGAACCACTGGTCGGTCAGCATGGGTTCGATCACCTGGCCGGTGCGCGCGCAGCGCGGCACTTGCAGCTTGTGTTTCTTCACCTCGACCAGGAAACCGCCGGTTTCCAAATCTGCCACGACCTTCTTGCGCGCCACAAAACGGTCCAGGCCTTGGTAGGCCGCGGGAGCGTTCTCGTTGATCTTGGCGTCCAGCGTCAGCACACAAATCATGGGCAGCTTGTGGCGCTGCCCCACGGCATAGTCGTTCTGGTCGTGGGCGGGCGTGACCTTCACCACGCCGGTGCCAAAGGCCTTGTCCACGTAGTCGTCGGCAATCACCGGAATCTCGCGGTCGCACAGGGGCAGCTTCACCATCTTGCCGATCAGGGCGGTGTAGCGCTCGTCCTCGGGGTGCACCATCACGGCCACGTCGCCCAGCATGGTCTCGGGGCGGGTGGTGGCCACGGTGATGTCGCCGCTGCCATCGGCCAAGGGGTAGCGGATGTGCCACAGCGAGCCGTCTTCCTCTTCGCTCTCCACCTCCAGATCGCTCACCGCGCTCATGAGGATGGGGTCCCAGTTCACCAGGCGCTTGCCGCGGTAGATGAGGCCTTGCTCGTAGAGCTGGACAAAGGTTTCGGTCACCGTTTTGGACAGCTTGGGGTCCATGGTGAAGTACTCGCGGCTCCAGTCCACGCTGTCGCCCATGCGGCGCATCTGGCCGGTGATGGTGTTGCCGGACTTTTCTTTCCACTCCCACACCTTGGCGGTGAAGGCCTCGCGGCCCAGGTCGTGTCGGCTGATCTTTTGCTCTTGCAGCTGGCGCTCCACCACGATCTGCGTGGCAATGCCGGCGTGGTCGGTGCCCGGAATCCAGGCGGTGTTGAAACCGGCCATGCGGTGGTAACGCGTCAGGCTGTCCATGATGGTCTGGTTGAACGCATGGCCCATGTGCAGCGTACCCGTCACATTGGGCGGGGGCAGCTGAATACAAAACGCGGGCTGGCCGGCTTGCGGGGCTTGCGTGCCGCGGTAGCCCGCGATGCCATAGCCACGCTTTTCCCACTCGGGGCCCCAGTGCGCTTCCAGCGCGACAGGCTCAAACGATTTGGACAGGGACTGCAGGCCCGGTTGTTCGGGGGCAGTGGGGGCGGCGGTGGAGGGCGTGGAGGCGGTGTCAGACATGGGGGTTGTTCTAAGAGCGAGCGGCGATTTTACCGGGGCAGGGCTGGTCAGGATGGTGCGCGAGTCCAAATGCGCATAATGGCTCTGCCATTGACTGCTTGAGACGCCACATGTCCTTGAAGAAAAGCTCCCTCGGCCTTTGTTTTGCAGCCTTGCTGTGTGTTTGTATTGCTGCGCAGGCCCAAACTGAGGCGCGTTGTATGCAGCACTATGACGCGGAATCCATGCGAATTCAGCGTGAATTTGGGCAGAAATTACCCAATCCCGACTCGACGGAGCAAAAGCAGTCGTGGGCCAAGTCCCTGCAATCTGCCATGGCCCTGGCCGCCAAAAACGCGGAAGCCTGTGTGGCGCAGGCCAACAAAGCCACCCAGCCTCAGCGCATGGCCGCGCAACAAGGCTGCGCCGAGCAGTCGCATCGCGCTGCTGAAGAGTTGGCGCGCCGGTACCGGGGGCGAACATTGACGACCGCAGAGCAAGCTGCCTACCGAGACGAAGAGACCCAACTGCTGGATGCCCGGCAGGCGTGTATGGTGCGTGCGCTCCAGGCAGGCAAGCCATGACAAGCGTGTTACCCCCAATGCCATCGGGTACGCGCATTGCCGTGGCTGCCACCGAGGTGGCGCCGCGCACCAAGCCTTCCAACTACCCCGCGCCTTTTGCTGCGCGCGTGGCCGGGCGCGAAAAGCGGCAGCTGGGCGAGGTGTTTGGGTTGAGCAACTTTGGCGTGAACTTGGTGCGTATGGCGCCGCACACCATGTCTGCTTTGCGCCACGCGCACACCCGGCAGGACGAATTTGTTTACATCCTGCAAGGCCATCCCACGCTGCAGACGGACGAGGGGGCCACGTTGTTGGCGCCCGGCATGTGCGCGGGTTTCAAGGCCGGCACGGGCAACGCCCATTGCCTGCAGAACAACACGGCGGAGGACGTGGTGTATCTGGAGGTGGGCGACCGCACGCCGGGTGATAGCGCCAGCTACCCTGACGATGATTTACAGGCGGTGCTGGAGGCCGGCGTCTGGCGTTTTCTGCACAAGGACGGCACGCCCTACTGAGGCGTGGTCTGTCAGGCGGTGGGCGGTGCCAGGTAGGTGCCCGACTTGCCGCCGTGTTTTTCCAGCAGCTTCACGTCGGTCATCACCATGCCCTTGTCCACGGCCTTGCACATGTCGTAGATGGTCAGCAGGGTGATTTGCACGGCCGTCAGGGCTTCCATTTCCACACCGGTGCCACCCGTGGTTTCGGCAATCGCCAGGCACTGCACGGCGGGCAGGGTGGTGGCGGTGGCGGGCACCACTTCAAATTCGATGGCCACGCGCGACAGCATGATGGGGTGGCACAGCGGGATCAGGTCGCTGGTGCGTTTGGCAGCCATGATGCCGGCCACGCGGGCTACGCCCAGCACATCACCTTTGGCTGCCTGGGCGTTCTGGATCAGGTCCAGCGTGGTTTGTTGCATCTGGATGCGGCCACCAGCCACGGCCTTGCGCGCGGTCAGGGGTTTGCCGCCAATGTTCACCATGTGGGCGTCGCCCTTGGTGTCGAAGTGGGTGAGGGCAGAGGGGTTGGTATCGGTCATGGTCAATCCTGTCGTCTATGGCTTACAGCCTGCGCAGCGTGCCGTCTATATGCGGCTCGCTGCTGGGCTGCACTTTTAAAACAAAGCGGGTCATGTTCTGGTCGTCACCCGCACCCTGCGCCGTATGTAAGGCCACCTGGCCCGGAATCAACAGGGGGCGCTTGAAGCGCAGGTCCAGCGCCAGTGGTGCGTCGGCCGGCAGGTCGCGTTGCAGCAGCGCCAGGCAGCGCGCGGCGCTGAACATGCCGTGCGCAATGGCGCGTGGGTAGCCAAACAGGCGCGCAGTCAATTCGCTTACGTGGATGGGGTTCCAGTCGCCAGAGGGGCCGGCAAAGCGGCGCCCGGCGTTGCCGGCCACGGCCCACTGGGCGATGGGTGGGCCCCAGTCGGGTTCGCCACCATCGGCCGCGGTTTTTTTGCCCGACTTGCTGCGCGCCAGGGGCGACAAAAAGGTGCTGGTCTCGCGCCAGGCCACGCTGCCGCCGGTGCTCAGCGTGGTGTGGATGGCAAAGGACTGGCCGCGCTCGGTGGTCTGGATGCCGTCCAGCGTGCAGTGCATGTCCATGGCCTCGCCGTTGGCAATGGGGCGCAGGCTCTCCAACTGGTTGCTCCAGTGCACCAGGCCCAGCAGGCGCAGCGGAAAACGCGCGTGGCTCAGGATGGCCATGTGCAGCGGCATGGCCATGGCGTGCAGGTACAAGAGTGGCAGGGTGCCGGTGTCGGGCAGGTCACAGACCTGGCGGTACCTGGCCAGTCGCGTGGCATCGGGGCGGGCGCCGTGCCAGCGGGCGTCAAAACGGATGCCGTGTTGGGCATCGGGGGCCTGGGCCGGGCGTGCGGCAAACAGGCTACGCACCAAGGCGCCGCCATTGCGGGGCGGGGCCTGGTACAGAAGGGAAATGGGTGCGTCGGACATGGTCGCCATTGTGCATGGCGACCATGTCCGAGTCGTCTTACTTCGCGTCTACGAGAGCCTTGATGTCCAACAAGGTCAGCTCGTTGTCGTCCGGCTGCCCCAGGGTGCGGCCGCTGGAGTAAGGGAAGTTGTTGTCGTTCACCACCACGATGTGGGTCGCGTCCACCACGCTCAGGCCTTCAGGGCCCAGGTGCGGCAGCACAAAGTTGGCTTCGTTGGGGCCGCGCTTGGCTTTGCCATTCGGGTTGGCGATTTTGGTCAGGTCGATAAAGGCCACCTTCTTCACAAAACCATCGGCATCCAGCTGCGACAGGTCGATCTTGTAGATGCGCTTGAACTTGGCGGGGCGTGTGAAGCAGTCGGTGCGCGGCTCGTCCTTGCAGACATTGCCCGAACCTTCCGTGGCATCGTCGCGCTCGATCACCAGGCCGGTGTTCGCGTCCAGCATCTGGAAGTCGGCGGCCACATGGCCAGCCTCTTCAAACGCGTATTTCCATTGGCGCGTGCCGTAGGTGCGGGTAGCCACGTCCAGCTCCAGAATGCGGGTGAAGGGTTTGCCGTTACGCATTTCCTGGGCCTTGGCGGCGGCGTCCCACAGCGGCCACTCAAACATGGGGTACACGGTTTTGCCGTCCACCGATTTGGCCATGGGCTCGAAGCCGCCGCTGCGGCGGGTCTCGAAACCGGCGTCGCCCGGGTAGTTGGGCAGGCGGCCATTCATATAGTGGTCGGGGCTGCGGTGGGCCTTGCCACCCACCACGGTTTCCACCACACCCAGCACCTTGCCTTTGGGGTCCACGCGCAGGATGTAAGGGCCAAACTCGTCACCAATCCACCACTCGTTGCCCACCACCTGGATGGACTCGGGGTCGAAGTCGATGCCGGTCAAAAAGCGCTCGGCGGTGGCTTCGTTCTGGATGGCAAAGGGCACCTTGCGGTCGGGGTCACGCAGAAAGGTGGTTTGCTGGCGCTTCACGCTGCCCTGGGCCCAGTCGGCCTTCACGTGGTGCACCATCAGCAACGCATCCTGCGAGTTGATCTTGCTGCCAAAGCCGTTGTCGGTGAGCGCCAAAAACTCGCCCTTGCCCAGCGACACGATGCCCGAAAAGCCCTGCACGGCCTGGCCTTTAATGGGCAGGGTGCCACCGGACTTGCGCGGGTACTTAGGGTCGCCCACAAAACTGATGCCGTCGATACTGTTCAGCGTCTCGGTGCGCTGGCGGTTGGCGGCGGCAAACTTGCCCGCGGTTTCAAAAAACTTGCCGGCCGACTTGGGCGCGGTCACGGTGGTGCTGGAGGGCAGGGCAGCGTGGCCAGTCAGGGTGGCGGTGACTTCGGTTTGGGCGGATGCCGCAGCGGCGCCCAGGGTCAGGGCCGCGGCCAGGGCCAGGTGGGTCGGGGTAAAAGTGCGCATGGTCAAGAGAATTCCCGGTGGTGATGAACAAGCGGCGAAGCCTAGGCGCCCCATGTGAAACCTCCGTGACTGCCCGCCGTGGCACAAGCCCCGCCGCGCCTCTGGCCATGCCTTTCACGCTAAACTGCCCCGCACTCCCTCTGGCGCACCCTGTCTGCCTTGCCCTCACCACCATGCTGTTTCTGCTTTCCCCCGCCAAATCCCTGGACTACGACACCCCGCTGAACGGTCAGCCCCACACCGCGCCGCTGTTCGTCAAGCAGTCCAAAGAACTGATCGCCCTGCTGCGCGACTACTCGCCGCAGCAAATTGCCGGGCTCATGGACCTGAGCGACAAACTGTCCACGCTGAATGTCGCGCGTTATGCGGCCTGGTCGTCCCGCGCCACGCCCAAAAACGCGCGCCAGGCCGCGCTGGCCTTTGATGGCGATGTGTACGACGGCCTGCAGGCCAAAACCCTGGGCGCAGACGACCTGGCCTGGGCGCAGGACCACCTGTGCATCTTGAGCGGCCTGTACGGCGTGCTGCGCCCGCTGGACCTGATGCAGCCCTACCGGCTGGAAATGGGCACCACGCTCAAGGGCCCACACGGCAGCAACCTCTACCACTTCTGGGGCCGCCAGATTGCCGACTACCTGAACACCCGCCTGCGCAAGGATGCGTCGCCCGTGGTCATCAACCTGGCCTCCAACGAGTATTTCAAGTCGGTGGACACCAAGGCGCTCAAGGGCCGCGTGGTGGAGTGTGTATTCCAGGAATACAAGGACGGCCAGTACAAGGTCATCAGCTTCTTCGCCAAAAAGGCGCGTGGCCTGATGGCGCGTTACGCCATCGAACACCGCCTGATGACGCCGGACCAACTACGCGCCTTTGACGTGGACGGCTACGCCTATGCCGCCGCCGAGTCCACCCCCGAGCGCCTGGTTTTTAGACGAAAACAGGCCTGAGAGCCCGAATTACTTGCGCGAGCAGCTACTAAAACAGGAGCAATGACCAGTGCAGCCCAAGATCATCATCATTGCGGGACCCAATGGCGCAGGAAAGACGACCTTTGCACGGGAGTTCTTGCCCAATGAGGCTGCGTGTCCGGTGTTTGTGAATGCGGACTTGATTGCTGCCGGTTTGTCGCCTTTTGCACCTGAGCAGGCCGCCATCCAGGCGGCGCGCTTGATGCTGGATGCGATTGCGCAGCATGTGGCGAGACGGGAGCGTTTTGCGTTTGAGACCACCTTGTCCGGGAGGGGTTATGCACGGCAGATTCCCCAGTGGCGCAAAGCAGGATATTTGGTGGAGCTTTTCTTTTTGAGTCTTCCGAATGCTGATATGGCGGTTCAACGTGTTGCGGAGCGTGTGCGCCAGGGCGGCCACCACATTCCCGAAGACACCATCCGCCGTCGGTTCGATTCCGGACTGCAACTGTTGCGTACGGTCTACCAACCGTTGGTAGACCAATGGGTGGTGTATGACAACGCGGGCGATGAGCCCCAACTGATAGATTGGAGTGACAAACCATGACAAAGCCACATCAAGTCAATGAACCCCAGCCTTCTTATGGGCCAAGCGTTTCAGACGCCAAGTCCGACATGGCGGGGGCACAGGCTGCCATGCACCGCGCGGCACAACGTGCACGGCAGATTGCGCAACAAACGGGAACCGATTTGATCGTTGCGCGCGCGGGCCATGTTGTACGCATTTCGCCAGGAAAAATTGAAGCCAAATAGGGCCTAAGCCCCCGAATTAATTGCGCGAGCAGCTATGAAAATAAGAGCAAACGGAATCGACATTGAAGTGGAAGACAGCGCCCAGATGGATGCGTCGTTCGCCAGCAAACCTGCGGTGCTGCTCATCATGGGCCTGGGCATGCAGCTGATTGCCTGGCCGCCCGAGATGGTGGATGCCTTGGAGAAAGCGGGTTACCGCGTGGTGCGTTTTGACAACCGCGATGTGGGTCTGAGTAGCCACTTCGATGCGCTGGGCAAGCCCAATCTGCTGTGGGCCAGTCTCAAGTACAAGCTGGGCCTGGTGCCCGCTGCGCCTTACAGCCTGGCCGATATGGCAGCCGACGCCCTGGGTGTGCTGGACGCTTTGAAGATTGACCAGGCCCATGTGGTGGGCGTGAGCATGGGCGGCATGATTGCGCAGCGCGTGGCGCTGGCGGCACCCGCGCGCACGCTGAGCCTGACCAGCATCATGAGCACCAGTGGTGCGCGTGGCCTGCCGCAGGCGGCACCTGAGGTGGTGCGCGCCCTCATCAGCCGCCCGGCGGGTAGCGGTACTGATGCCGTGGTCGCCCATTCGGTGCGCCTGTTTCAGACCATTGGCAGCCCTGGCTACCCCACGCCCGAAACCGAACTGCATACACGCGTGCGCGCCAGTGTGCAACGCGCCTTTCACCCCGTGGGCACCGCGCGCCAGATGTTGGCCGTGGTGGCCGACATCACACGTGCGGCGCTGCTCTCGCGCATCACCGCGCCCACGCTGGTGGTCCACGGCAAAGCCGACCCGCTGGTGCCGCTGGCCTGTGGCGAAGACACCGCACGTCGCATTCCGGGTGCCCAGCTGCTCACCATCGACGGCATGGGCCACGACCTGCCGCCCGAACCGGTGCGCCAAATCCTGGCCGCGCTGATCCCCCATTTGAAAGCCACCGCATGAACACCCCCGAACAATCCCAGCTTGGCAAAACCTCGGCCTATGTGGACCAGTACGACGCCTCACTGCTGTTCCCCATCCCGCGTGCGGGCAAGCGCGTCGAGATTGGGATCACCGGCGCCGCGCCGTTTTTTGGTGCCGACATGTGGACTGCGTTTGAGCTGAGCTGGCTCAACCTGCGCGGCAAACCGCAGGTGGCGCTGGTGCACTTCACCATTCCGTGTGAGTCGCCCAACATTGTGGAGAGCAAGTCCTTCAAGCTCTACCTCAACAGCTTCAACAACACCCGCTTTGCCGATGCCACCGAGGTGCTGGAGCGGCTGCGTACAGACATTGCTGAAGCCGTGTGGCGCGGCGGCGTGGTGCAAAGCTCCATCGGGGTGAGGCTGATCGACGCGGCCCTGTTTGACCGCGAGCCCGTGCACGAGCTGGACGGGCTGAACCTGGACCGGCTGGACGTGGAATGCACCCACTACCAGCCTGCGCCCGAGCTGCTGACCACCGTGCCCGATGAGGGCGCTGTGGACGAGGTGCTGGTGAGCAATCTGCTCAAAAGCAACTGCCTGGTGACCGGCCAGCCCGACTGGGGCAGCGTGCAGATTCGTTACGCGGGCCTGCCGATTCAGCAGGAGGGGCTGCTGCAGTACCTGGTGAGTTTTCGCAACCACAACGAGTTCCACGAGCAGTGTGTGGAGCGCATCTTCATGGACATCTGGACGCGCTGCAAACCCACCAAGCTGACGGTGTATGCGCGCTACACGCGCCGCGGCGGGCTGGACATCAACCCCTTCCGCACCAGCCACCCACAGGCCCTGCCGGGCAATACGCGCACAGCTCGCCAATAGGCTGGGTTGCTATTGTTTTAGGAGCTGCTTGCGCAGATGGCGCGGGCGCTAGGCCGCGATTTCCTTCTGATTCAGCAAGACTTCCAGCCCGGCGGCAGGCAGAGGCCGCGCAAACAGGTAGCCCTGGAAGAGGTGGCAGCCGTGGGCAGCCAGAAAGTCGCGCTGGTCTTCGGTTTCCACCCCTTCGGCAATCACCTCCAGCCCCAGGGTTTCTGCCATGCCGATGATGGTTTGCACCATCACGGCGTCGGCGGCCTGCTCACCCAGGTTACGGATGAAGGACTGGTCGATCTTGAGCTGGTCCAGCGGCAGCCGGGTCAGGTAGGTTAGCGAGGACTGGCCGGTGCCAAAGTCGTCCATCGAAAAACGCAGGCCCAGCGCCTTCAGGGCCTGCATTTTTTCAATCGTGTCTTGCACGTTGTCCAGCACCAGGCTTTCGGTCAGCTCCAGCTTGAGCAGGTGCGGGTTGGCGCCGGTGTCTTGCAGTGCGGTGCGCACCAGGTCCACAAAGTCTTCTTGCCGGAACTGGAGTGCGCTCACGTTCACCGCCATTTGCAGCTCGGCGCGCAAAGGGTGTTGCGCCCACAGTGCAAGTTGCGCACAGGCGGTGCGCAGCACCCACGCCCCCAGTGGCACGATGAGCCCGGTCTCTTCGGCCAGGCCAATAAATGTCAGGGGGGACACCATGCCGCGCACCGGGTGGCTCCAGCGCACCAGGGCCTCGGCCCCGACGGGTTCGCCTTCGCGGGTGACCTGCAACTGATAGTGCAGCTGGAACTGGTCCAGTGCCTGTGCCTGGCGCAGGTCGCGCTCCAGCTCGGCACGCGACTCGATGGCTGCCAGCATTTGGGGGTCAAAAAAGCACAGCGCATTGCGCCCCGCATTTTTCACCTGGTACATGGCAATGTCGGCTTGCTTGAGCAGGTCAGAACTGGGCTGCTGGGTGGCGCCAAACAGCGTGGCGCCCACGCTGCAGGTGCTGCGGTACACGGTGCCGTTGAGCTCGTAGGGTTCGTTCAGCGCAGCCAGTATGTTGTCACCCACCATCTTGGCTTGTGATGCGGCTTCCATGGCGTGCATGCTCAGGTCTTGCAGCATCACCACAAACTCGTCGCCACCCAGGCGGGCCACCGTGTCGGTCTCGCGCACACAGGCCTTCACGCGCTGGGCCACTTGCTGCAGCAGCAGGTCGCCTATGTCGTGGCCCAGCGTGTCGTTCAGGGTCTTGAAGTGGTCCAGGTCCATGAACAACAGCGCCCCCCTGTAGCCGTTGCGCGCACTGGCCATGATGGCTTGCTGCAGCCGGTCGCTCAGCAGGCGGCGGTTGGGCAGGCCGGTCAGCGGGTCAAAAAACGCGAGCTGCTCGATCTCGGCGCTGGCGCGGCGGATGTGGGTCACGTCCTGGTAAACGATGACCACGCCACCGGCGGCGGTGGAGCGTTCAGTGATCTCGATCACATGGCCACCAGGCAGGTTGCGCTCGTGGCTGTGCAGGCGCTTGTGCAGCAGGGCCATGCGCTCCAAAACCCACTCCCGCCGAGCCTCGTCGCTGGCCTGCGGCAGTGTCATGCGGGCGGTGGCGGTCAGCATGGTTTCAAACGGTGTGCCCACAGCAATGTGTTCGCGCTGCCAGGGGTAGATTTCCAGGTAGCGCCGGTTCCAGCTCAGCACGCGGTGTTGTGCGTCCAGCAGCAGAAAACCGTTGTCCATCGACTCCAGCGCCTGGTCCAGGGTGGACTTGGCCTCCGAGATGGACCGCTGGGCCTGGGCCATCTGCTCCAGGTAACGCAGCGCCACGGCGCCGGCCCCCAGAATCATCAGCACAAACACAGTGGTGACGCCGGCCATCAGCCAGCTCTCGCGTCGCCACTCGCCCAGCACCGTGTCCATGGGAATGCTGGCCGTGATGAGAATGTCGTGGTACAGCATATTGCGCTGCACCACCAGGGCGGGGGCACCACTCAGGCGTGCCGGCATGCGCAGCGCGCCGGCTAGCGTGGCCCGCCCGCCCAGCGCGGGCTTTAGCAGCGTGCCAGAGAGCGAGTCCATGGCCGGCACGCTGGCCAGCAGCTGGCCGTTGCCACGCTCCAGCGTGGCCTCCAGCCGTTCAATGTCCACACCCTGCACCAGGATGGTGGCGAGCAGGGACACCTGCACCTCGGCGATGGCCAGCACCTTGGAGCCATCGGCCAGGCGGATGTGGCGTGCCAGGTACATGACCTGTTCGGAGCTGTTGAAGTTCACCACCGGCGCGCTGATGGCCAGGCTGGAGACCGGCTGGTTCAGCGCCTGCGCAACAAAGCCTTCTGGCGTGGCCAACACCAGTTCGGCGCCGCGTGGGTCGGACGATGCGAGCATCTGGCCCTGCGCGTCCAGCAAGGCCACATGGCGCACCAGCAGGTTTTGCCGCAGCGCCCCCTGGATCAGGCGGCTGGCCAGCGGGCCATCAATCCATTCGCGCTGCAGGTTGGACAGGCCAAGCAGGTTGTCCAGGCTGGCCAGCAACACGTCCACACCCAGCAGGTTGCGGTTGACGGCGGCCTCGGCGCCAGCCACAAAACGCAGGGCCTGGCCCTCGCTGTTGGCCAGCGTGGTGCGGTAGTTGTCGCGCACCAGCAGTGCGGCCAGTACCACCACGGTGATGGCAAAAAACAGCACCGAACCGATGACGGCCCGGGTAGCGCGGGACGATACCAGTCGTGTCACTTGGGGGGTGGTGCCACGATGCCGTGGGCCTGTCCGATGGTTTGGTCCCACAACTCTTTGCAACGCTGGTTGCAGCGCTGCAACCAGCGCGGCAGCACCGTGCCCACAAGAATTTCCTTGCGCCAGCGCTCGTCTTCCTTGGTGCTGGCCACTTCGGTCATGCTGCCCTTGCGGGCAGTGGTGCAGCTGGGTTGGCCGCGGTTGCAGGCCAGGCCTTCGGCGGTTTCGCGTTCGCTCTCGGCCCAGATGGCGGTTTCCAGCTTGGGCAGCTCGTGTGAGAGCACCGCCCGCAGGTCACCGGGCAGGGCCTGCCAGGCGGCCAGGTTGGCGCCAAACACGGCCAGGCCCCAGGTCACCGGCAGGGTGTGCACATGGGTGGTGACCTCATGCAGGCCCAGCAGATTGCCAGACATGGTGCCCGTGATGGCGCACTCGGTGTTGCCCGAGGCCATATTGGGCAAGAGCTGTGCAAAGCCCACCAGTACCGGGATGGCACCCAGTGCGGTCATGAAGTCGGCTTGGGTGGCAGACGACACGCGCACGCGCCGGCCCTGCAGATCGGTCAGCGAGGCCAATGCACGTTTGCAAAACAGTACCTGCGCCGGGTACACGTATACCGCCAGTACCTCGATGTCATGGCGCTCGCGCAGCGATTTTTCAAGGTAAGGGCGAAACGCCGCCAGGGTTTTGCGCAGTGTGGCAATGTTGGGGTTCAGGCCCGCCAGGTCGGGGGCCGCGTACTCGGGGTACTGGGCCGAGATATTGCTCAGCAATGCCGTGCCAAAGGGCACCACCCCCAGTTGGATGAGGCGCAGCATTTCGGTGCCCGGCACGCCAGCACGGTCAAACGGCGCAATTTCGGCGGTGTAGCGGCCCTGCGTCAGGCGCGGCAGCTCCTTGGTCCAGAACGGTTCTTCGTTGCGGGTGTACTGGTTCAGACCGGCCAGCCCGCCCACAATGCGCAGTTTTTGGGGCGGCGCGGGGCTGCTGGGGGTTTGCGCCCAGGCGGTCAGCGCGCTCCCCAGTGCCAGTGCCAGTGCCAGGGTGCGTAAGCCCGCGGTGGTGTGTGTGTTCATGACGACCTTTCGCGCTTGGTCGGGTGCTGACCTGCTTGCGCTCTGTGGCACAGCTTGGGCCCGGTTATCTTCCTGGCGCCAAGTCTAGCGGGTCTGCCAGCGCCTGAACACCTAGTTCCCGTGCGGGTGCCGGGCGGCCCAAAAAGTAGCCCTGAAAGGCGTCGCAGCCCATCTCGGCCAGCGCGTCGCGCTGGGCTGCCGACTCCACGCCTTCGGCAATCACATGCAGGCCCAAGCTGTGGCCCAGCGCCACCACAGTGCGCGCAATCACCGCATCGCTGGGGTCGGTCAGCACATCGCGCACAAAAGACTGGTCGATCTTGAGCTGCGACAGCGGAAGACGCTTGAGGTAAGACAGCGAGGAGTACCCGGTGCCAAAGTCGTCCAGCGAGAAACTCACCCCCAGCGCCTGGATGGCACCCATCTTCTCAATGATGTCTTCCATGTCGTTGACCAACATGCTTTCGGTGATTTCGAGCTTGAGTTGTGTCGCCGGCGCGCCCGACTGGCGCAGAGCCCTGCCCACGCTGCAGACAAATTCCGTCTGCGCGAGTTGTGATGCGCTCACGTTGACGGCCACGGTCCAGTGGGCGGTGGCAGGCTGCTGGCTCCAGGCCAGCAGCTGGGCGCAGGCGGTTTCCAGCACCCACTGGCCCAGCGGCAGGATCATGCCGGTCTCTTCGGCCAGCCCGATGAACTGGTTGGGTGCTACCAAGCCGCGTGTGGGGTGGTTCCAGCGCACCAGGGCCTCCACGCCCAGGCAGCGCCCCTGCTGGTCCACCTGTACCTGGTAGTGCAGGACAAACTCCTGGCGCTGCAGGCCCTGGCGAATTTCCTTGGCCAGCTCGGCGTGGGTGGCCACGGCGGCCTGCATCACGGGGTCGAAGAAGCGTGCGGTGTTGCGCCCGGCGGCTTTGGCCTGGTACATGGCGACATCGGCTTTTTTAAGCAGGTCGTCCATGCTCTCTACGTCTTGCATGAACACCACAATGCCAATGCTGGGTGTGCTGCTGTAGCTGTGTTGGCGCAGGCTGTAGGGCTGGGCCAGGGTTTCCAGAATCTTGTGGGCCACCAGCTCGGCCTGGGTGGCGGCCTCGCTGGCGTGGGCGTTCAGGCCTTCGAGCAGCACCACAAACTCATCACCGCCCAGGCGGGCCACACTGTCCCCGTCGCGCACACAGCTGCGCAGGCGTGTGGCTACCTGCTGCAGCAGTTCGTCGCCCACGTCGTGGCCCAGGGTGTCGTTGAGCACCTTGAAGTGGTCCAGGTCCAGAAACATCAGCGAGCCATGCTGCTGCAACCGTGCGGCGTTGGCCATGGCGTGGCGCACCCGGTCCAGCAGCAGGCGGCGGTTGGGCAGGCCGGTCAGCGGGTCGTAGAACGCCAAGCGGCGGATTTCTTCCTCGTCCTGGCGCTGCTGGGTGATGTCGCGCAGCAGCACCACGTAACTCTGGTGTGTGGCATGCGGGATTTTGGAGAAAGACAGGCTCACCGGAAACGTGTGCCCGTTGTGGTGGTGGGCCCGGGCTTCCACGGTTTTGCCGCTACCGCCCAGGCTGTCTACCTCTTGTAGCAGCGCCAGAACGTCGGTGGGGGTGGCCAGCAGATCCGACAGCGGCCCTGGCTCCGCCCGAGGGGCCTGCAGCCCCAGCATGTGGCCGGCGGCATTGTTGTGGCTCAGGATGCGCCCCCACCGGTCCACCGTGAGCAGGCCGTCCACCATGCTGTCCAGAATCGCCTGGCGGTAGCGTCCGGCATCCTCTAGCGCGTGCCGGGTGGCGTCCATGTGGCGCAGGTTGCGGTCCCGCTCGATGGCCAGGCCCAGCAAGTAAGCACTGCGCTGGATGGCCCCCAGCTCGGCCTGTGAGGGCGAGCGCACATGTTGGTAGTAATTGCCAAAGGTGCCCAGTGTGCGACCCTGCGAAGATCGGATCGGGATGGACCAGCAGGCTTTGAGCCCGTGGCCCAGCGCTAGGTCACGAAACGCGGCCCAGATGGGGTCGTTGGCAATGTCGGCCACCAGCACGTCCTGGCCCGTGAAAGCCGCCGTGCCGCAGGAGCCCACCCCCAAGCCAATGGCCGTGCCGTCCAGCGCCGCGCAGTAGGCGGCGGGCAGACTGGGGGCGGCACCGTGGCGCAGGTGCACGCCATCGTCGTCCAGCAGCAGCACCGAGCAGTGCACGTCCGCAAAGGTGGCCTCAAAGTCGGTGATGAAGCTGTGCATGATGTCGCCCAGCGTGGCCTGGCTGACCAGCATTTCCAGCAGCTTGCGTTCGGAGTGGGCTTGCTGCTCCAGGTGCCGTTGTTCGGTGATGTCTTGGGTGGTACCCACCAGAAACTGCGGCGCACCCGCGGCATCAAAGACCGGGGCCAGCGTGGTGTGCATGCGGCGGCGGTGCACTGCATCGGCTTGCCAGACCAGGTCTTCGTTGCTGATGGCATGGCCCTGGGCGAAGGCCGCCTGGTCCTGGGCCGCAAAACGCGCCATTTGGGCGGGGGTGAAAAACGCCGCGTCGGTGCTGGGCGCCATGGGGGCATCGCCCAGCGCCAGCGTGTTGCGCCAGGCTTGGTTCAGAAACAGCACTTCGCCCTGCGCATTTTTGATGAACAGCGGCACCGGCACCGCGTCCAGCAGGCGCTGCAGATCGCCAGGGGGGAGGGTGTTGATCAGCGAAGCGGGCATGGTCAACACTGTAGCCGTGTTGACCCCTGCTTATGGCAGCTTGAACACCTGCACCGAACGCGCCAGGGTGGCGGCGCTGGAATTCAGGCCCGCTGCGGAGGCGGCCGATTCCTCCACCAGCGCTGCGTTTTGCTGGGTCACGGTGTCGAGCTGGGTGACGGCTTCATTCACCTGCGCAATCCCCACCGCTTGCTCTTTGGTGGCGTTGCTGATTTGCTGGATCAACTCGCCCACCTCTTTGACGGACTTCACCACCTCGTCAATGGTGCGGCCGGCGCCGGTCATCTGCTGGTAACCGGCCGAAATTTGCTCGGACGATTGGGCAATCAGCTCACGAATCTCCTTGGCCGCCACGCCGCTGCGCTGGGCCAGGGCCCGTACCTCGGTGGCCACCACGGCAAAGCCGCGCCCTTGTTCCCCAGCACGTGCGGCTTCCACCGCCGCGTTCAACGCGAGGATGTTGGTCTGGAAGGCAATCCCCTCGATCACCCCAATGATGTCGCGCATCTTGCCGGAGGACGCGTCAATGGCCTGCATGGCCTGGCTCACCTGGTGCACGGCTGCACCGCCTTGGGTGGCAATGTCGGTGCTCTTGGCGCTTTGGCCCGACACCCGGTTGGCCGTCTCGGCGGTTTGCTTGACGGTGCTGGAGAGCTCTTCCATCGAGGCGGCGGTTTCTTCCAGGCTGCTGGCCTGGGATTCGGTGCGCGAGGACAGGTCCATGCCGCCCTCGGCAATCTCGGCGGCGGAGCGCGTGAAGATCGCAATCTCCCCACGCACATCGCCCACCACGGCGCGCAGATTGATCTGGATCTGCCGCAGTGCGCGAATCATGGTGCCCAGGGGCGGCGGGTACTGGCCGTCCACCGTGGTGGTCAGGTTGCAGCCGGCCAGGTCATCGGCAAAGGTTTCGGCCGCACCAATCGCGGCGGCAAAGCGCAGCTGGAACCAGGCCAGTACGCAGCCCGCCCCTAGCAACAGAGAGGCAAGCTGTGCGGCAACCGCCTGCCAGCCCTGCATGCCCAGGAACTGCGGAACCATGGCCAGCAGGGTCATGCCCAGCAGGGCCAGACCCAGGCGGGCCGTCAGGGTAATGCGCGTGAGGGCGCTAAACCAGCCGCGCGGGCCTTTGTAGCGCACCTCGCCACCACGCAGGTAGATCGATCCACCGCCTTGTTGTGCATCGGCCCGCATCTGGGCGTACAGCGCTTCGGCAGCCTGGGTGTCCTGGCGGCTGGGTTTGATGCGCACCGACATGTAACCCTTGGGCTTGCCGTTTTCCAAAATCGGGGTGACGTTGGCCTGCACCCAGTAGTGGTCGCCGTTTTTGCGGCGGTTTTTGACCAGGGCGGTCCAGGGGTGGCCGTGGCCTATGGTTTGCCACATGTCCTTGTAGGCCTCGGGCGGCATGTCGGGGTGGCGCACCAGATTGTGGGGTTGGCCTATGAGTTCTTCGTAGGTGAACCCACTGGTTTCTACAAAAGCATGGTTGCAATGGGTGATGATGCCCTTGGTGTCCGTCATGGACACCAGCATCTGGTCGGCCGGGTACTCGTACTCCCGCTGGGTTACCGGTAGGTTGGTGCGCATCAGATCTTCTCCCTAGTTGTTTAGACAAACTGTTCTTGATCAACCGCAAAAACATTTAGCAACAATCTCGGGGGGCACGTCAACCTGGATCGGGTGGGGTGTGCTGCTTAATTGACTTGGATCAAGCTTTTTCCAGTCGGGCTTCCAGTCAGGCAGGCGGTATGATTTTTGCCATGCAACGCCGTCACTTCCTCATCACTCCCCTCGCTTTCACCACCGGAGCCACCATGGCCGATACCCCCAAGGTCCAGTCGCTGGACGATGTGCTGCGCTGGCTGGACAAGCTGGACCGCGCCACCCTGGTGCACAGCGGCACGGCCTGGAAGATGTCCGCCGTGCTGGAGCACATGGCGCAGAGTGTGGACATGAGTCTGGATGGTTTTCCCGAGCCCAAAAGCACGCTGTTTCAGGCCACGCTGGGTTCGGCTGCGTTTGCGGTGTTCCGCTTGCGCGGCCAGATGACGCATGGATTGACCGAACCCATCCCCGGTGCGCCAAGCTTGCCGCAGACCGAGGGCTGGAAACCCGGCGTGGCCCGCCTGCGCACGGCGGTACAGCGTTTTCAGGCCCATACCGGCCCGCTGCAACCGCACTTTGCCTATGGCGCGCTGAGCCGCACCGACTTTGCGCTGGCGCATGCGCTGCACATTGCCAACCACCAGGACGAGATCTTGGTGGCCTGAGGGTTTTCAGGGTTTGCCCAGGGCCAGCAAGCCGGTGCGCAGTGTCTGCCAGCCGTCCATGGCGGGAGCCGTTTGGCCCAGGGCGCAGTTTTCTTCGAGGGCCTGTGCCTGGGTGCTCAAGGCGGGGTAACCCAGCATGCGCAGCACTGACTTGAAGTTGTGCGCCAAGTGCCGCAGGGCCACCAGGTCAAGCGCTTCCCAGGCCGCATCGCCGGTTTGCACATCGTGTGGAAACTGGGCCAGGCAGCTTGCACGGTAGCTTCGGAACAGTTCGCCATTGCCTGCGAAAAACAGGTCAATTGCCGTTTGGGCATGGGCGCGTTCGGTGTTTTCAGGCCAGCGTGCCACCACTGCAGCCGCAGCTTCAGGGCGCGGTGCCGGGGCGGCAGGGGGCGCCAGCGCCTCCTCCATGCAGGTTATCAGCTGCACCACAGACACCGGTTTGTCCAACATGGACCATACCCCCATGTGCGCCAGCTGCTCGCGTTTGGCCGTTGTCAGCCCGGCGCTGAGGATCACAACCCGCGCCGTGCCGCGCAACGCAGGCTGGTCTTTCAGGCGCTGCAGCAAGCCCAGCCCGGATTCGCCGGGCATCATGAGGTCGGTCACGATGGTCTGTACCGTTCCCTGCTGCAGCACCTGCACGGCGGCGTTCACACTGTCGCAGGCGACCAGGTCCACCGGCATGTCTTCGAGCGCCATCTGCACAAAACGCCGCAAGGCTGGGTCGTCATCGACCAGAAGAATGCGGGGGCGCTTCTGGGTCATCCGCGCGGCCCCGATAGTTGCTGCAGGCACGCGCTCAGCAGGCTGGGGAGCTGGCCTACGAGCTGCGGTTTGTGTACGACCGCAATGCCTTGCAGGGCAAACGCATACGGGGCCAGTTGCTGCGTGTCCAGCGAGGTCACCACGATGATTTGCATGGACTGAAACTGCGGCATGGCGCGCAGGCTGGTAATCAGTGCAGCCCCGTCAATACCTGGCAGGAGGATGTCCACCATCAGCACATCGGGCTGGTACTGCCCGACCATGGCCAGGCCCGCAATACCGTCGCTGGCGGTCAACAACTCTACCTGGGGGAATTGTTGGCCCAGTAGCAGCTTGATCAGGTTCTGGAAGTGAACCGAGTCCTCGATCAGCAGCACCCGGGCGGCGCGCTCGCCTGGCGCTGGGTTCGCGCGCGGCGTGTTGGAGGGTGTATGCGCCGGCGGCACCGTCGCACGCTCGCCCTGGCGCCATCGCTCTACGGAGGCACGGGCGATGCGCCGGTGCCCGCCGGGTGTTTTCCAGGCCTCCAGCTCGCCCCGGTCCACCATCAACTGGACGGAGCGTACCGCCAGGCCCAGCAGGCGTGCGGCTTCCAGCGTAGTGACGTGGTCGTCTGTGGCTAGCGCAGAAGGGGAGGAATTGTTTGATTGCATCAAATAAGTCTACCAAAAACATCAACTTTGACAAAAATTGATTGCAAATGATAAAAATGATACATATGATTCGTGCATTGATACAGAACAACGGTACCGCCTTGTGTGCGGATATGGCTTATGAAAAAGATTTTGATTGTGGAAGACCACGCCGACATCCGGCGCCTGATCCGCATGACGCTGGAGTTTGATAACTACGAGATTCGCGAGGCCGTGGACGGGGACTCTGCGCTGGCCATGGCCCAGGAGTTCGAGCCCGATCTGTTGCTGCTCGACGTGATGATGCCTGGCGGTCTCAATGGTCTGGACGTGTGTTCCATGGTCAAGCTTCAATACAAAGCACCTCGCGTGGTGCTGTTGTCAGCGCGGGGGCGCAGTGAGGATTTCGAAGCCGGAATGCAGGCCGGCGCCGATGCCTACCTGGTCAAACCCTTTAGCCCGCTGGCCCTGATAGAAACGATCAACGCCCAGTGGGAGGCGGCATGATTGGCGAGCCCTCACCCGGCCTGCCGGAGGCACCCGGCGCAAGCAACAGTTTCTCCTTGGAGGCTTCGATGCAGATGGAGCGACTGGTGGGCGACTTTGGCCGTATGTATCGCGAACGCAACGATGCGCTGAATGAAGTGGCCCACGCGCACCACGAGGCGCTGTTTCGCCTCTCGCTGGCCGCTGACCTGAAAGACGACGATACCGGCGTGCACATCATCCGCATCGGATTTCTGTCTGAGGCACTGGCTCTGCTGCTTGGCGAGTCTCCGGCCAAAGCAGCCATGCTGCGCAAAGCGGCCCCCATGCACGACATAGGCAAGATAGGCATTCCCGACAGTGTGCTCAAGAAGCCGGGAGCCTTTGATGTGCAAGAGCGTGCCATCATGAACGAACACTCCCGCATGGGTGCAGAAATACTGGGTCGTTCACGCATACCGTTGTTTCAGCTGGCTGCGGAGTTGGCCCTTTCGCACCATGAACGCTGGGATGGCAGTGGTTACCCGTCCCGCTTGGCGGGTCAGGCCATACCGCTGTCTGGCCGCATCGTGGCAGTGGTTGATTTTTTTGATGCTTTGACCATGGACCGCGTGTACCGTCCGGCCATGTCCGTGGACGTGGCTCTGGCGATGTTGCGGGAGCAGCGCGGGAATGCGTTTGACCCGGCGATTGTGGATACATTCTTGGAAAACGCTGTGGAACTCAATGCCCTGCGCGAGCGTATCAACGCCAGCCACTTGAGTTATTCGGATTTGGTCAGTGGAGGAGTTTAGGATGGCTAAGAAACAAGAAACCCCTGCGCAACCTTGGCAACGCTTGGCCCAAAAGTCCACGCGGCTGGTCTGGGCGGTGTCTGCAGTTGCTGGAATGTTAGCAACACATCCTGCCACTGCAGCCGGTGTGCTGGACCGGGTCAAGGCGACCGGCAGTGTGCGGGTGTGCATCTGGCCCGATTACTTTGGTGTCAGCCATCGCAACCCCAATACCCAGCAGCTCGAAGGCGTGGACATCGACCTGTCCTCAGAGTTGGGCAAAGACCTCAAGGTCAATGTGCAATATGTGGATTCCTCGTTCGTCACTTTGGTGGACGATGTGACCACCGACCGGTGCGATGTGGCCATGTTTGCCGTGGGCATGCTGGCCCAGCGCATGCAGCATCTGAAATTCTCGCGGCCCTACATGCAAAGCGACATTTACGCCATCAGCACGAAGAGCAACCGCACGGTGCGCCAATGGTCCGACATTGATCAGCCCGGGGTGCTGGTGGGCGTGCAGGGCGGCACATTCATGGAGCCGGTCATGAAAGCCAAGCTGACACAGGCCGAGATGGTTGTCATCAAGCCGCCCCTGACGCGGGAGCGTGAGCTGGAGGCGGGGCGCATCGATGTTTTTATGACCGATTTTCCCTACAGCCGCCGCTTGCTCAGCAATGCCGACTGGGCCAAGTTGATTGCGCCCCCCGCGCCTTTCTCGGTGTTGCCCTACGGGTATGCCGTCAAGCCGGGGGATGACGCCTGGCTGGCCGTGATCGACGGATTTGTGGCCCGCATCAAAAAGGATGGACGTCTGCGCGCAGCCGCTACCCGCCATGGCTTGCTGCCGATTGTGGTGAACGAATAGCTTTCGTAGCGGCACATGCACGAGTCCGAGTTTTCTCCTCACACCTTGCGCCGCATGTCGGCGCTGGCAACTGCTTTTGGGCTCGTGCTGTCGCTGGCCGTGGTTGCTGCGGTGGTATGGCTGGGTTCGTACGAGTACCAGGAAGTACTCGAATCAGACCGGGCACGGAGCGCGCTTGAAGCGCGGGTGATGGAAGACCATGCGACCCGCACGGTGGAGACATCCTCGCTGGTGCTGACCTACATCGGCGGGCAGTTGCATGCCCCTGACATGGCGCAACAGCACAAAGCAGACCCTTTGCTGGCACAGGCCTTGGCAGCGCTTCCTTTTGTACGCAGCCTGCACTTGCTGGATGAAAAAGGCCAGGTGTTGGCCAGTACGGCAGCCAGCGATGTGGGCCTGACGGTCCCGCTGGACCGGCTGGGCACCGTGGCCGAGCCTGGTCGTGAAGCCTTGGGCGTCTACCAGCGCGGACGGGGGCTCAGCGCCATGGCGCTCGCTACCCCGTCCTCTGCCACCGGCATAGGCTTTATTCCCTTCAGCCGCAGTTTACGGACGATGGACGGCAAGGCGCTGCTTCTCATCGCACTGATCAATCCGGACTTTTTGTCCGGCTTCCAACTCCTCACCCTGGGGGAGCAGAAGGACAGTGTGTACCTGTTGAACTACCAGGGTGAGGTCCTGGTCAGCAGCGGGCCAAGAGCCGCGAGCCCCGGCACCTTGTTTGGCAAGCACCCGGTATTCAGCAAGTTTTTACCCTCTACCGAGCATTTCACTTACGAGGGGGAGGGGGCCTCGCCTGGTGCCCAAGTGGTGTCTTTCCGGCTTTCCAAAAGCCGCCCCTTGGTGGTGGTGGTGGAGCAGCCTTTAAGCGCCACACGCGAGCACTGGCTCACCTCGGTGCGCTGGTTCATGGCCGCCGCGGTGGTTTCGGTACTGTTTTTGGGGCTCATGACCGTGGGTATTCGCCGCAGCTTGCGTGCCCGCGAGCAGGGTTTGGTGGCCTTGCTGCGTGCCCGCGCAGAGGTGGCCCGCAAAGAACATGATTTGCATGTGCTGGTCAAAAGTGTCCAGGAACTGCTTTTTCGCACCGATCCTTCAGGCGTCCTTACCTATGTCAACGAGCGTTGGGTCAACATGACGGGCCATAGCGTGGCGCAGGCGGAGAACCACGCCTTGACGGAATGGGTGTGTGAGGCGGACCGCGCAGGTGTGGCCCAGCTCTTTGCGCTGGATAACACGGCCCCCGTGCGCACGCAAACTGCCAGCATGCGGGCCAGCGATGGCAGTCTGCATCGCTTTGATGTTGCGGTGGTGCCGCTGTGGGAGGGCGAGCAGATCATCGGTTTTGCCGGCAGTGCGGTGGATGTCACCGAGCGGCTGGCTGCCGAAAGTGCGTTGCAGCACCAGCTTGACTTTGTCGCCTTTCTGCTGGAGATCAGCCCGCTGCCCGTAGCCACCTTTGACCGTTATGGCCGTTATGTTTCGGTCAATCGGGCCTGGGAGGACTTCACCGGATTGCAGCGCAGCAAGGTGATGGCGCAGACGGCAAGCGACTTCATGGTGCCTGCCGATGCGGCCTTTCATGCTGAAAAGGATGCCCAGGTTTGGCGTTCAGGGGGCACCTTGCGTTACGAATCCACGGTTCGGCACCGCGATGGCAGCCTGCGCGAGGTGATCATCACCAAAGTGGTCTTGCCCGGTGACGACCAACATGCCAACGGTGGCTTGCTGAGCACCATGATGGATGTGAGTGAATTTCGGGCTGCCGAACGTGCCAAGGACGCCGCCCGGCATGCGGCGGAGGAGTCGTCCCGCACCAAGTCTGATTTCATTGCCAACATCAGCCATGAACTGCGCACGCCACTGCAGTCCATTCTGGGTTTCTCCGAGCTGGGCATGATGCGTGGCAAGGACCAACCCCGGCTGATGGGCATGTTTACCGATATCCATGCGGCGGGCGCACGCATGCTGGCACTGGTCAACGATTTGCTGGATGTTTCCAAGATTGCCAGCACCCTGGGTGTGGTCAATCTGGAGCGTACGGATGTTCGGGGCCTTATCGCACCAGTGCTGCAGGAGCTGGCGCCACAAATCCAGGCCAAGGGTCTGGAGGTGGATGCCCAGTTGGGCCCCATGCCGCTGATTGCCAAAGTTGACCCAGTACGCTTTGCGCAGGTGGTGCGCAATGTGCTTGCCAACGCCATCAAGTTCGCACCGCAGCAGAGCGCGATTGAGATCAACGGCTACCTGACCAGTGATGAGCACATCTGCATCAGCGTGCGGGACCATGGCGCGGGCATTCCGTCGACGGAGCTGGAACGCATTTTTGAAGCCTTTGTGCAATCCAGCCGCACGCAGGACGGTTCTGGCGGCACGGGATTGGGGCTGGCCATTTGCAAGACCATCATGGAGGCCCACGGTGGCCGCATCGTGGCGGACAACGCCGCAGAGGGTGGTGCCACCTTCCGCATCTACCTGCCTGCACGACGCAGTGCGCAGCGCGAGACAGATTTCCACTCCCTGTATTGAGCCCCGGCCATTCTGGCGCCCCGCACACTCAGAAAAGCTGCCCCGTTAGGGTGTCTTCTGCTCCTGAATTGATAGCTGTTTGCGCAATATCTACGGGGGCTAGAGGCCTATTTTGCTTGTAATTCGGGGCTTCCTCGGCACTCAGCAGCGCACCCATGCGTACGCCCAGCAGGCGCAGTTTTTTCTGCAGCGGTGCGCGTTTCAGGCACAGGCCGGCCACGCGGCGAATCTCCTTGGCGTCGGCAATGTGGCGTTCTACCGTGATGTCACGCGTCACCGCGGTGAAGTCTTCGTACTTGAGTTTGATGCCAACCGTCTTGCCCACATAACCTTTGCGTTGCAGATCGTCGGCCAGTTGCTCGCACAGGCGCGTGAAGATGGTGCCCAGCTCGGCCTTGTCGCGCACCGCGTGCAGGTCGCGTTCAAAAGACGTTTCGCGGCTGATGCTGACCGGTTCGCTTTCCAGAGAGATGGGCCGGTCGTCGCGGCCACGTGCGGCATCAAACATCCAGGCGCCGGTGCGCTGACCAAAGGTGTCCATCAGCCACTGCAGGTCTTTGGACGCGAGCTGGCCGATGGTCTCTATGCCATGGCCCTTGAGCTTGGCGTCCGCCTTGGGGCCAATGCCGTTGATCTTGCGGCAGGCCAGCGGCCAGATCATGGTTTCGACATCGGCCTCGTAGACGATGGCGATGCCGTTGGGCTTGTTGAACTCGCTGGCCATCTTGGCCAGCAGTTTGTTGGGTGCCACGCCCACCGAGCAGGTCAGGCCCGTGTCGTCAAAAATGGCTTTCTGGATCAATCGTGCCAGCACGCGCCCACCTTCGCGCTGGCCGCCGGGCACATCGGTGAAGTCGATATACACCTCGTCCACACCACGGTTTTCCATCAGCGGCGCAATCTCGGTGATGATGGCCTTGAAGCGCTGCGAGTAGTGCCGGTACTGCGCAAAGTCCACCGGCAGCAGTATGGCTTGCGGGCACAGCTTGGCCGCCTTCATCATGCCCATGGCCGAGCCCACGCCAAACTGCCGCGCGGCGTAGGTGGCGGTGGTGATGACGCCGCGCCCCGTGTAGTCGCGCAGCAGGGGGAAGGCCGCTACCGGAATCTCATGCAACGGCAGCTCGGCGTACGCGTCACGCAGTGCATCGTCCAGCGCACGGCGTCCACCGCCAATCACCACCGGCAGGCCCTTGAGCTGTGGGTAACGCAGCAGCTCCACCGACGCGTAGAAGGCGTCCATGTCGAGATGGGCGATACGGCGTATCGGAAGGGTTGGGGTACGCATGGCACCCGAGGATAACAAGCGTCCGGTGTCACAATACAGGCGGGTGAACCCCTTTATTTCCACAGCCAGCATGACGTCGTTGTTACCACCCAAGCCTGTGAACCTGCGGCCACGTCGCCAGGTTTTAAAAAGTGCTGTGGCCGTGTTTGGCGCCGCACTGCCCCTGGCCAGCAGCCGCGCGGCGGACCGGTATGCCAAGTACCGTGGCCAGACCGTGGCGTTCAGCATTCCAGACCACCCGCACTATGACGCTATGGTCAAGCTGCTGCCGCGGTTTACCGAAGAAACCGGCATCAAGGTGGAACTGGCGCGCGAGCACATCCTGCGCATGAAGCACCGGCAAATGGCCGAAATGTCGCAGGCCCACAGCAAACTCGATCTGGTGACCTACGTCGTCACCTGGAAAAGCGAGTACGTGCACCACCGGCTTATCCGTCCGTTGCAGCCTTTCTTCAGCGATCCGGCGCTGGCCGACCCGACGTTTGACTTGGCCGATGTGGTGCCCGGGTACTTGCAAAACATGGGTTTGGTGGGTGGCCCCAAAGGCTACCTGCCTGGCCCCGGCGCGCGCCTGTATGGCCTGCCGTATGGCGCAGAAACCTCACTCTTGGCCTACCGGCGCGATGTGTTTGCCGCGCTGAAACTGCAGCCACCCAGCACCTACACCCAGCTGCGCCGCCTGCTGCCCGTGTTGCGGGACAAGGCGGGCATGGCCGCGCTCACCTCGCGTGGGCAGGCCGGGCACAACTGCGTACACGCCTGGTTGTTGCACCTCAACCCGCTGGGCGGGCAGGTGTTTGATGCGCGCTGGGTTCCGACCTTTCACCAAACACCCGGTGTGCAGGCGCTGCAATTGCTCAAGGACATTGCCGACACCGGCCCCGCAGGCATGGGCAATTTTGACTACAACGAGATGCTGCACACCTTTCTGGAAGGGCGCAGCGCCATGTACCTGGACTCCACGGCCGTGTTCGGCGCGGTGCGCAGTTCGCCGCTCTCCAAGGTTGCTGGCAAGGTGGCCTATGCCTTGCACCCGCGCGGCACCCGCATGGCTTCGCAGGCCGGCGGCATGGGTCTGGCGCTGGCCCGCACGTCCGAGCGTGCCAATGCGGCGTTTTTGCTGATGCAGTGGCTCACCTCCAAAGCGCAAGACAAGGCGGTTTGCCACTTGGGCGCGGCGCCCATGCGCCTGTCCACCCTGCGTGATGCCGAGCTGGTGCGCCGTTACCCCGAGTTCACGCTGTTGCGCGAGCAGCTGCGCCATGCCGACCCGGACTGGCGCCCCATCATCGCCCCGTGGGATGAGATCAACACCGGGCCGCTGGGGGCTGCCGTGCACCAGGGACTCACCGGTGCCCTCCCGCCCGACCAGGCGCTGGGCGCCATTCTGGGCCGGGTGACCGACATCATGGTGGCTGCGGGGTACCGCTGAGCGCGATGCAGTCTGGGGTACTGCGGCCTGGCGTTAACGCCTAGTAGGTGCCCGGAATCAGAATGCCTTTGTCCACGTTCTGGATGTTGGTGTGGCCACAAAAGGCCATGGTCACGTCCAGTTCCTTGTGGATGATTTGCAGGGCCTTGGTTACACCGGCTTCGCCCATGGCGCCCAAGCCATAGACCATGGCGCGGCCGATCATCGTGCCCTTGGCGCCCAGGGCCCAGGCCTTGAGTACGTCTTGCCCACTGCGCACGCCGCCGTCCATCCACACCTCGATCTGGCTGCCCACGGCCGCCACGATGGCGGGCAGGGCGCTGATGCTGCTGGGTGCGCCATCCAGCTGGCGGCCACCGTGGTTGCTCACCACAATCGCATCGGCCCCGCTGGCCACGGCCAGCTGCGCGTCTTCCACGTCCTGAATGCCCTTGAGGATCAGCTTGCCGCCCCATTTTTCTTTCACCCACTTCACGTCGTCCCACGACAGGCGCGGGTCAAACTGCTCGTTGGTCCAGGCCGCCAGCGACGACATATTGCTCACCGCCTCCACATGGCCCACCAGGTTGCGGAAGGTGTGGCGCTTGGTACCCAGCATGCCCAGGCACCAGCGCGGCTTGGTCGCCAGGTTGATGATGTTGGCCAGCGTGGGCTTGGGTGGGGCGGTCAGGCCGTTTTTCAAATCCTTGTGGCGCTGGCCAATCACCTGCAGGTCCAGCGTCAGCACCAGGGCGCTGCAGCGGGCCGCGCGGGCGCGCTCGATCATCTTCACCATGGCATTGCGGTCCCGCATCATGTAGAGCTGGAACCAGAAGGGCGCACTGGTGTGTTCGGCAATGTCCTCAATCGAGCAGATGCTCATGGTGGACAGCGTGAACGGAATGCCAAACTTTTCGGCCGCGCGCGCCGCGTGGATTTCACCATCGGCATGTTGCATGCCGGTCAGGCCCACGGGGGCAATGGCCACTGGCATCTTGGCGTCTATGCCAATCATCTTGGTGGCCGTGCTGCGGTTTTCCATGTTCACCGCCACGCGCTGGCGCAGCTTGATCTTCTGGAAATCGTCTTCATTGGCACGGTACGTGCCTTCGGTCCACGAGCCGGAGTCGGCGTAGTCGTAAAACATGCGCGGCACGCGTTTTTCGGCCAGCACGCGCAGGTCTTCAATATTGGTGATAACGGGCATGGAGTCTCCTGTAATGGCGCAAATGGTAGCGGCGCAGGGACAAACGGTGCGTGAAATCACCCACGCGTCGATTGAAATTATTTGCGCCTGTCTTGGGCTAGACTGGCCCGCCACAACGGCAGACAACAAGCACAGGGAGTCACAGCATGGTGATATGGGGCGCAATCTGGGGGGGCATCGTGGGTTACCTCACGGTGGAGTACGACGAGGAGGTGGGCCTGTTCATCGGCGCCATCTTGGGAGCCATTGCGGGCTGGACCCTGCGCATGGCGGTGCGCCGCGAAATCGCCGCGCAGCATGCCAAGGCCCCTGCGTCTGAGGCCGTGGCCTTCGAGCGCGCCACGGCCGCCGAACAGACCCCTGTGCCTGCAGCCGCCGCAGCCATTCCTACGCCGGCCACTGCCGTGCCTGCCGCGTCACCCGGGCTGCAGCGTGCGGACGAAGAGCCCGACGAATTTCTGGATGCCCCGTTGCCACGTGCACCGCAACCCACTACCGCCCGCGAACGCGTGGGCCGCGTGGAAGACCTGCCCGACACCGACGAATGGGTGGCCCAGCCGCCCGACGTGTTGATTCGCCTGGTGGCGCAAGCCAAGGGCTGGCTGCTGGGGGGCAACACCATCGTGCGCGCGGGGGTGTTGGTGCTGTTTGTGGGCCTGGCGTTTCTGGCCAAGTTCGCCATGGACAACGCGCTGTTGCCGCCTGAGTTGCGCCTGACCGCCATTGGTGCGGCGGGTATTGCCTTGTTTGTGTTCGGCTTTCGCCTGCGCGGCCGCCAACCCGACAAGCTGGCCTACGCGCTGACGCTGCAGGGCGCCGGGGTGGGTGTGCTTTACCTCACGGTGTTTGCGGCGTTCCGGCTCTACCAGTTTTTGCCGGCCGGTGCGGCGTTTGGTGTGCTGGCACTGGTGTGTGCGTTTTCTACCGCCATTGCCTTGATGCAAAACGCCATGCCCATGGCCTTCATCGGTTTTGCGGGTGCGTTTGCGGCGCCCATTCTTGTGTCCACGGGGCAAGGCAACCATGTGGGCCTGTTCAGTTATTACCTGGTGCTGAACCTGGCCATCGTGGCGGTGGCCTGGCTGCGCGCCTGGCGGCCGCTGAACCTGCTGGGCTTTTTTGCCACCTTTGGCGTGGCCACGGCCTGGGGCGCACTCAAGTACCAGCCCGAGCACTTTGCCAGCACCGAGCCGTTTTTGCTGGCCTTCTTCGCTATCTACCTGCTGGCCAGCCTGCTCTATGCCACGCGCCATTCGCTGGCGCCCAAACAGGCGGTGGACGCCACGCTGGTGTTTGGCACGCCGCTGGTGGCCTTTGGCTTGCAGGCCGCGCTGGTGCAACACATCGAATACGCCACGGCCTTCTCGTCGCTCGCGCTGGGTGCCTTGTATTTGGGGCTGGGCTGGTGGGCCGTGAAGCGCCAGGGCGCCAACCAGGCCGTGGGCCAGTGGCTGGCCGAGTGTTTTGCGGTGCTGGGCCTGGGCTTTGTGACACTGGCCGTGCCGCTGGCGCTGGATGCGCGCTGGACCAGCGCCGTGTGGGCCGCCGAAGGCGCTGCGGTGTACTGGATGGGCCAACGCCAGGGCCGCTGGCTCGCGCGCCTGGCAGGTTTGGTGCTGCAGGTGCTGGCCGCGGGCAGCTACCTGCACGGCCTGGACCAGATGCACACCAGTGCCTGGCCGATTGCCAACCCGGCTTTCATCGGTGCGGTGTTGCTGGCCGCCTCCGCGCTGGCTTTGGCGCACTGGACACGTTTTGCTGCCGAGCCTGCCGCGGCGGGCTCCGGCGCCAGCTGGCTGCTGGCCAAGCTGGAGCAGCGGCTGTCGCCGGTGTTGTTCTGGGTGGGTTTTCTGTGGTGGCAGTTTGCGTTGCTGCACGACATTGAACGTGCCTTGCCCGGGGCGGATGGCAACTGGGCACCGGTGCTGAGCAGCGCGCTGCAGTCGCACCTGGAGATGTTGGGCTGGGTGGCCAGCGCCTGGGTGGCACACCGCTGGGCCCTGCCCACACGCGCCAAGCCCTGGGCCATTGCGGCCACACCGGCCTGGTTCTCGCTGCCCATCATGGCTTTGTTTGCGCTGGAGGGCGTGGTGGCGCTGGACCACGTGTTCCAGGCCTGGGGCTGGATGGTCTGGCCGCTCACGCTGGTGCTGCATGCCGTGACCCTGCGCAAGCTCGATGCGCTGGCGCCCCAGCCCTGGTGGCGCGCGGTGCACACCGGGGGTGTGTGGCTGCTGGCCCTGCTGGTGGGCAACCTGCTGGTCTGGGCCGTGGGCCAGGCGCAACTGGGCGGCACCGCCTGGGCCAGCGTCATCTTTTTGGTGGCCAGTGTGCTGGTGCTGCTGGCGCTGTGTGCGCGCAGCCTGTATGACGCAGGCAGCCGTGTGCGCCAGGCCTGGCCGCTGGACCGTTTTGCCATGTCGTATTTGTGGCACGCCGCCGCACCGCTGGCAGTGGCGGTGGGCCTAGGGGCTTTGCTGGTAGCGGTGTCGTCCAACGGCAATGCACGGCCCTTGCCGTATGTGCCCTTGCTCAACCCGACCGACTTGACCGTGGCGCTGGCGCTGTTGGCCGCAGCCCTGTGGCTCACAAGGGTGCGCCAGAGTGATTTGCCGGTGCCCGCCTGGGTGTTCGGCACACGCTGGACGCTGCTGTTGTGTGCGCTGGGGTTTGTGGCGGTCAACACCGTGTGGCTGCGCGTGGCGCACCACTACGCGGGCGTGGCCTGGGATGCAGAACGCCTGTTTGCGTCATTCCTGGTGCAGGCGGGGTACTCCATTTTGTGGACGCTGCTGGCGCTGGGCCTGATGCTGGTGGCGCACCGTCGCCATACGCGCCCGGTGTGGATGGGCGGTGCGGCCCTGTTGGGGCTGACGGTGGCCAAGCTGTTCCTGGTGGACCTGAGCAACCGCGGTGGATCTGAGCGCATCGTGGCCTTTATTGCGGTGGGCGTGATGATGCTGGTGGTGGGTTACTTTGCACCCATACCGCCGGCGGCACCGGCGTCTGCGCAGGACAAAGAAGAGGAGGCTGCAGCATGAACAAGCCCCGAATCGCCCGCGTACTGCTGGCCCTGTGCAGTGTGGTCAACGTGGTGTGGGCGGCCGATGCCCCCACACCGGCCGAATTTGCCTGGCGCGGCCAACTGCTGCTGCCCCCCGGTGCCAGCCTGGTGCGGGCCGAGCTGCCGGTGGAGGCCTTGCTGCGTATGCAAAGCAGCGCCGGCCATGACCTGCGGGTGTTCAACGCCGACGGTGCCGTGGTGCCCTACGCATTGCTGCGCCCGGCCGACCTGGAACGCAGCGCCCCGGCGGTGCAAACCCGCGCCTACCCGGCCTACCCGCTGTTTGCCACCACCGCGGGTACCGCTGCCGCACGCGGTGCGGTGGAAGTGCATGTGTCTGCGGATGGCGCT
This sequence comes from Rhodoferax sp. TS-BS-61-7, assembly GCF_002943465.1. Lineage (GTDB taxonomy): Bacteria > Pseudomonadota > Gammaproteobacteria > Burkholderiales > Burkholderiaceae_C > Allorhodoferax. The sequence continues at coordinate 805,960 of NZ_PTQY01000001.1, read as the reverse complement.
GGCCCCGGCAGCGCCTGGGTGCGCTGGGGTGCGGCGGGCACCAAGGCCGGTGCTTCACTGCCGGCTGGCGCGGCGCCTTTGCAAGCCGCTTTGTTTGACACCCGGGCCGAGCAACACACCTTGTCCGCCCTGCGCCTCAAGGCCGAGCTGCCGCGCAATGCCCTGGTGCACCTGCGCCTGGAGAGCAGTGCCAACCTGCAAGACTGGCAGACCGTGCCCGTGAAAGGCCCGCTGTTCCGTTTTGACGGGGCTGACGCGCCCAACAGCACGATGCTGGAACTGCAGCAACCCCTGGATGTGAAAGGCCGCTACCTGCGCCTGGGCTGGGCCGGGCAGGACGGCGTGCAGGTCAGCGCACTCACCGGCCAGGTGGCCACGCCTCACACGCAGCCCCCGCGTGTGCGCGCCGCCTTGCCCGCTGGTGCGCCCGATGGCAATAGCCTGGTGTGGACGCTGCCTTTTGCCACGCCGCTGATGGCCCTGCATTTGCAGGCCGGGCAAGACAACACCCTGGTGCCGGTGCGCATTTCGGGCCGCAGCGACGCGGCCCAACCTTGGCGCGCGCTGGCGTCGGCCGTGGTGTACCGGCTGGACACGGTGGGCCAGGGCAGCAGCAATAGCGCGCTGACCTTGCCCGCCACATCCGTGCGGGCGCTGCGGGTGGAGGCCAGCAATGGCCAGCCACTGCCCGCTGGCGGGCTGCAGGCCACGGTGGAGTTTGCGCCGCTGCAGCTGGCGCTGCTGGCTTCGGGCACCGGGCCCTTCACCTTGGCCGTGGGCCGTGCCAACACCGCGTCGGCCGCGGTAGAGGCCACAGTGCTGGGGGCGGTGTCCCCTGCCAAGCTGGCCGAACTGCCCGCCGCCGCCGTGCAGCAGCTGCGGGCCGATTCACCCGATGCGCCCCAGCTCTGGGCCGCCAAGCTGTTGCCCAGCGGCGTGAGCTTGCGCACTGCCGCGCTGTGGCTGGTGCTGGTGGCCGGGGTGCTGGTGTTGGCAGCAGTGGCCTATGGCCTGCTGCGCCAGATCACTGGCTCAAAATGATCTGCGCAATGATGCCGGTGGCAATCGCGATCAGCACATAGTCGCCGCCCACCTGCACCCACTGGTGGCCGCGGCGGGGCGCCGGCAGGTGGTGGCCGTAGTAGTTGTTCACCACATAGATGGGGCGGCGATACTCGTGGGGCATGTAGCCGCCACGGCGGAAGTCGGGTCCGCGGGCGCCGTAGTAACCGGGGTGGCCATCCCAGCGGTGGTCCCGTCGGCCGTCGCGGTGGTCATCGTGCCGGTTGTCGTGTCGGTCATCCCGGCGCTCATCGCGGGAGTCGTTGCGGTCATGGCCACGGCCGTTGTCGTGGCGTCCCTGGTTCTGCTGGCTCCAGCGTTCGTCGTCCGGCCCGTGTCGACCACGGCCCTCGGCCTGCGCCAGGGTGCCAAACCCCATGCTGGCGATGACGATGGTGCACACAATGGCGGTAGATTTCATAAGGTGCCTATGGAAGTGAAGGAGCTTGCATAGTCCCCCGCCCAGGTGTCGGGCATGTAAAGCCTTTGCGCTTTTGTGCAAGCAATGGTTGCACTCTGTGGCGCCCCATTTTTGATTCAAATCGCCATCTAGCCCTTGTGGGATATGCGCAAACAGCTACTAAATTGATAGCTAAATACGAGCGCTTGCACGCACTTACTCGTCAAACAAGCCTGGCCCGTTGAAGCGGGCGCGCTCGGCCAGCAGCATGTGCAGTTTGGTGTTGATACCGCCGGGGGCCGAGAAGCCGCCTGCCCCGCTTTTGGCTGCCAGGATGCGGTGGCAGGGCACCACCGGGGCAAACGGGTTGGCCCCCAGCGCCTGGCCCACGGCGCGTGCGGCACCGGGCTCACCCATCAGATGGGCCAACTCGCCGTAGGTGAGTGTTTCGCCGGGCGGAATATGGCGTGCCAGCGCGTACACACGCTGGTGAAAGGGCGGCACACCCTCCATGTCCAACACCAGATGGCTCAGGTCGCGCGATTCGGTGGGCGCACCGGCCAGCAGTGCCACGATGGCGTGTATGGCGGTTTGTACTTCGGGCGGCGGCGCGGCCTCCGGCGCACGCGGATAACGGGCCTGCATGCGCAGCCGCGTGGTGGCTTCATCGGCCTCGGGCAGTTGCACACCGGTCAGGCCCTTGGTGCCCCAGGCAATGCCGCAGTGGCCCAGGGGCGTGGCAAACAAAGCAAAGGCGACGGTGGGCATGGGCGGAATGGTTTAACGGCGGTTTGTAGACGCCGCACTCTGCATGCGGGCCTGTACAAAGTCAATCAACACGCGCAGCTTGCGCGGCATGTGCAGGCGGCTGGGGTAGTAGATGTGAAAGCTGCTAACCGTGGGCCACCACGGTTTGAGCAGCGGCACTAGGCGCCCGGCGTCCAGGTCGGCCTGCACCGTCGACTCGAAGGCGCAGGTGATGCCTGCACCGGCCCGCGCGTTGCTCAGCACCACGTCGCCATCGTTGCTGATCAGCGCGCCCTCCACATCAACCTCCAGCGTGCGGCCCTTGTGGCTGTATTCCCAGCGGTACAACTTGCCCGCCCCGGGAAATCGGACATTCAGGCAGCGGTGGTGCTGCAGGTCTTGTGGCGTACGGGGTGGTGTGCGACCGAGCAGGTAACTGGGCGCGGCCACCGTCGCAATGCGCATCGTGCCGCTGAGGGGCACGGCCACCATGTCTTGCGCCAGAAACTCCCCAATGCGGATACCCGCGTCAAAGCCACCGGCCACCAGGTCGACAAAACCGTTGTCGCAGTGCAATTCCAGTTGCACGTCGGGGTAGGCGTTCATGAAGTCGGCCAGGTGCGGCAGCAACACGGTATCGGCGGCGGTGCGCGACAGGTTGAGCCGCAGTAGTCCCGCTGGTTTGTCACGCGATTCGTTCAGTGCGTCCACTGCCTTGTCCAGTGCGCTCAGGCCCGACTGGGCATCGGCCAGAAAGCGCCGGCCTATCTCTGTGACGCCCACTTTGCGGGTGGTGCGGTCTAGCAAACGCACGCCCAGGCGCTGCTCCAGCGTGCGCACGGTTTGCGACAGTGCAGAGGGCGATACCCCCATGGCCGCCGCCGCCTGCGTGAAGCTGGCATGGTGGGCCACACGCGCAAAGGCCGCAATAGCGGGCAACAACTCAGGGGGCAGGGTTGCAGTCATGCCTTTCATTGTAAAGCTGTGCTTCAAAGAGCATGCGCATTTACATGCTTTATCAAATGCAATGTGCCGCCTACAGTCGGACCTTCTTTTACCGATTGCGGTCCATTTTTTAAAGGCAAACCACCATGCGTTACAACCCCCTGGGCCACACGGGCCTCTTCGTGTCTGAACTCTGCTTTGGCACCATGACCTTCAGTGGCCAAGGCGCCTTTGGTTTTATCGGCGCCGTGCAGCAAACCGAAGCCGAGGTGCTGCTGGGCCGCGCACTGGACGCAGGCATCAATTTCATCGACACGGCCGATGTGTATTCCGAGGGCCAGAGTGAAGTGATCACAGGCCAGGCCCTGAAGAACCTGAGCGTGGCACGCGACAACGTGGTGGTGGCGACCAAGGTGTTTGGCGACATGGGCAAGGGTGCCAACCAGCGCGGCGCATCCCGCAAACACATCATGGACGCGGCCAAGGCCAGCCTGCAGCGCCTGCAGTTGGACTACATCGATCTGTACCAGTTGCACGGCTTTGATCCTGCTACGCCCATCGAAGAAAGCCTGCGCGCGCTGGATGACCTGGTGCGCCAGGGCCATGTGCGTTACATCGGTGTGTCGAACTGGGCGGCCTGGCAAATCAGCAAGGCGCTGGGGATTGCCGCGCTGCGCGGCTTGGAGAAGTTTGCCTCGCTACAGGCCTACTACACCGTGGCCGGGCGTGATGTGGAGCGTGAGCTGGTTCCCATGGCTGCCAGTGAAGGCCTGGGCCTGCTGGTATGGAGCCCCTTGGCCGGTGGTTTGCTGAGCGGCAAATACAGTCGTGCGAATACGACGGTGGAAGGCAACCGCCGGGCCACCTTTGCGTTTCCGCCGGTGGAGATGGAGCGCGCGTACGACGTGATTGAGGTGCTGCAAACCTTGGCCACGGCCAAGCAGGTAAGCGTGGCGCAGGTAGCGCTGGCCTGGCTGCTGCACCAGCGCCAAGTCAGCAGCGTGTTGCTGGGTGCGCGCACGCTGGCGCAACTGGAAGACAACCTGGGCGCGGTCCACATCACGTTCACTGCGGATGAATTGGCACAGCTGGACACGGTCAGCAAGTTGCCCAACGAGTACCCCGGCTGGATGACAGATCTATGGAGCCAGGGGCGTGCGCAACAGCTGGCGGCTGCGCGGGTGGCAGGCCCAAGCCGGGTCTGATGCCGCTCAGATAGCCTTGTGCACCACGGCGTCCTGGAACAAATAGTTGGTCATGGGCGCCATCAGCCTGCCGCGTGCAGCGCCTGGCCCAGGGTTTGCGCGCCCGGTGCGTAGGCCGCCAGGCCCGCACCGACCAGCGCTACAAATACGGCCGTTAGCGCAAAGGGCAATACGGTGCGCCTAAACGCGGTGCTGAGCCAGTGGCTGCTGTCGGCGTTGCGCAGGCGGCGGTACAGCGTGTACGACAGTACTCCGTCAAACAACAGCTCGGCAAACAGCGCGGGCGCCAGGTACACCACATACAGCGATGCAAACGCCAACCCGATGGCCAGGGCAATGGCCAGCAGCGGGATGGCGAACTCGTCTGCATCACCCACCGAGCTCACCGCATCCCCGACCGACGAGAGCACGCCGGGCTCGTCGGCAGGCAAGGCGGTTGCGGTGTCGAAGTTGCCGCTGGCGCCACCGCCGGCAAAGTCCCCGCCACCCCCGCTCTGCATCGAAGGCAGCCGCACGTCCCCCGCGCCACCGTCGCAGCCGCCCGGTGTGCCCAAGTCCGCCAGATCGGGCAAGAAGTCGTAGTCTTGCGCCTGGGTGCGCAGCCACAACCACAACAGGCCCAGAAACACCAGGTAGGCACCCGCCAGCGCTGCGGGGTAACGCAGCGCCATCTGGTCCATGCCCAGTGCCAACAAGAGGACGGACAGCAGCCAGCCTGCGGCTCCGGTGAGTGCCACGATCAGCCCCATCTGCAGGCGCGGGTAGGCCTCGTGCTCCAGCTGGCGCTGCAGGCGAACGATGGCCAGGGAACGGGTGAGGCGAATGTGGCGGCTCATGGGGGCATTTTTCGCGCGGATTGGACACCGGCGCCACGCACCTCGATGCGCACGTGGTCCAGCACCTGGCCCTTGGCGTCGGCAATCTGCACCACATGCCGCCCCGGCCACAAGGGCCACAGTGCGGTGTTGCCTTTGGCCAGCGGTTTGCCGTTCACCAGCCAGCGCAGGTTGGCGCCTTCGGCCTGCAGTGTCAGGCGTTGGGCTTGGGGCGGAATATCGGGGTCCAGCGCGATGATGGTGCCCGTGGTGGGCGCGGTGATGCGGGCCGTGGGCGTGGCCTCATTTTTTAAGCCTTTTAGGCCTCTAGACCTCGTAGATATTGCGCGAGCAGCTCCTGAATCCATAGCAAATGTGGTCTGCTGCGTGCCGTCTACAAACCACTCGGTGCGCGCAGCCTCCAGGCTGGGTGTATTGGCGGCATTGGCAAACTGCACCGCCTTTTGCACCACACCGGCGGGCGCCTTGGGCGCACGGCTGACTTGTTTGGCGTGCAGAAAGTTCATCACCGCGGCCCAGATGGGTGCTGCGCCCGTGGTGCCGCTTACGTCCCACATGGGCGCACCGCTGGCGTTGCCCACCCACACGCCCACGGTGTAGCGCTGGCTGTAGCCCATGGCCCAGTTGTCGCGCATGTCTTTGCTGGTGCCGGTTTTCACCGCGCTCCAGAAACGTGTGGCCAGCACGCTGTCGGTGCCAAAGGTGCGGGCGCGGGCCATGGGGTCACTCATGATGTCGCCCACGATGAAAGCGGCGCGTGGGTCCAGCGCCTGCGTGGCGGGTGCGGCTTTACCGGGTAGCAGCCTGGTGGGGCTGGCGCGCCCGCCATTGGCCAGAGCACGGTAGGCGTTGCTCAGGTTCAGCAGAGAGACTTCGGCGCTGCCCAGCGCCAGGCTGTAGCCATAGTAGTCGCCACTTTCTTTGAGCGGCAGGCCCAGGCGCACCAGTTGTTTCTGGAAGGCATCGGGCGACACCATCACCAGCGTGCGCACCGCCGGCACGTTGAGCGAGGCACCCAGCGCCGTGCGGGCCGACACCCAGCCCTTGAAATGCCGGTCGTAGTTCTGCGGAATGTAGAGGCCGCCCGTGGTCTGGATCTGCGTGGCCGAATCTTCCAACAGCGAGGCAGCGGTGATGCGCCGTTCGGCAATGGCCTGTGCGTAAAGAAAAGGCTTGAGCGTGGAACCAGGCTGGCGCAGCGCGGTCACCGCGTCCACATCGGCCGCGCTGCTGAGCGGGCCACTCGACCCGACCCAGGCCAGCACCTCGCCGCTGGCGTTGTCCAGCACCAGCAGGGCCGCGTCCTCCACATGGCGGCCGGCCAGTTCGCGCAAATGGCTTTGCAGCGTTTGCACGGCAAAGCGCTGCAGCGGGGCACGCAGGGTGGTGCGGATCGTTGCCGTTCGGGCTGCGCTCGTCGAAGCCTTGAGGTTGGGCAAGCCTTCGACAGGCTCACCGCGAACGGCCGTCAGTTGTCGGGCCACATGTGGCGCCACGCCTTCACTGGCCGCATAGTCGCGCCGCTGCAGCGCACCGGTCACAAACAGGTCCAGCGCTGCACAGTTGGCCGCTGCCGTTTCCAGGCTCTTGAGCACGCTGCAGGCGCGCTGCACCACCTGCGGCTCTTTAGCGTTGGGCGCGCGCACCAGGGCGGCAGCCACGGCGGCTTCGCGGTTGTCCAGCCCGTGGGCAGCCTTGCCAAACAGGGTTTGGCTCAGCGCGTCTATGCCCACCAGTTCGCCACGAAACGGCACCAGGTTCAGGTAGGCCTCCAGAATCTGGTCCTTGCGCCAGCCGCGCTCCAGGCTCTGGGCGGACCAGGTTTGGCCCAGCTTCTGCACCACGCTGCGCCCGCCGTTGCCGCGCTTCAGGTCTTCGTCCAGCAGGCCGGCCAGCTGCATGGTGATGGTGGAGGCGCCGCGCGTTTTGGTGTTCCACAGGTTGCCCCAGGCCGCGGCCGACACAGCGCGCCAGTCCACCCCGCTGTGTTCGTAAAAGCGTTTGTCCTCCGACAACACCAGCGCAGTGCGCAGGGCGGGGGACACATCGGCTAGCGCCACCCACTGTCCGCGCCGCACCGTGGCATCGGTGCGCAGGCGGTGCAGCAGCTCGCCTTCGCGCGAGAGGATGTGGGTGTCGGACGACTGGTAGCTAGTCTTTACTTCATTAAAAGTGGCTGCGGAACCCGTGGAATATGCGCAAGCAGCTATTAAAAAAATAGCAACACCCTGTATCAGGGTGTTGCTAGGGCGGGCCCTATCGCGATGGCGACGGCCCCGTACGGGCGCTTGCACCTGGGAGGTGGCTGGCGGGTGCAAGCGGGTGGTCCGGTTACTGCGATATGTGCATGTCGTAGGTTGCGCCGTTGGCAAAAGTGCAGGTGCCGGTGCCCAGCTGTGCGCTGCTCATCGTGTAGTTGCACTTGACGTAGCTGCCGCGGTTGCCGGTGGCGTTGGCAGTGCCTTTGGTGGCGCCAGGGGCGCGTGTGGCTTCGCCAGAGAACGACTCATTGGCCAAAGTAAAAGCAAACTCGCCATGGCCCCGCTCTGGGTTGCTGATGGTTCCCGACACGCGGCCCAGCGCGGCAGCGGCGTCGTTGGTGGGGTACAGGCGTGCTGTGTACACCGGGCGCATGACAGGCTGCATTGCGCCGGGCTGCTGGTTGTTGGTGGCGCCGGGTGCGGGGTGCATGGGCACCACGTAGCAACCGGTCAGCAGCGTGCTGGCTGCCAGCGCGGTGACAATAGCTTTGACTTTGAACATGCTTGAATTTTTCATTTCTATTTCGGTGTCCCATAAAAAGTTGTAGACATCAACGGAGCCGCTTCTCCTCGCTATCCCTGTATCCGCTGACCGCCGCATATTAACAAGCATTTTGCGATCGAATTTTGCGTCCGGGCTGGGTCTTGCAAGAAGCGCTGCGATCGCATCCGGACCCGCTGTAGCCTTGGTGACCCTACTGCGCTATTGCTGGGGTAGGTGCCCGTAAACTGGGTTGATCCGCAACTCACCCATCCCCGTCTGTATGTCCCACGCCGCTCCGTTGTTCCAGCCCTTCACCTACAAGGGCCTCACGCTCGCCAACCGCATTGTCATGGCACCCATGACACGTTCGTTTTCGCCCGGTGGTGTGCCCACCAAAGAGGTGAGTGAGTATTACCGCAAGCGTGCCGCATCCGCCGTGGGCCTGATCGTGTCCGAGGGCACGGTAGTGCAGCGCCCGTCGGCTGCCAACGACCCCGATGTGCCGCACTTCTGGGGCGATGCCGCGCTGGCTGGCTGGCAAGACGTTATCAACACCGTGCACGGCGCCGGTGGCGTGATGGCGCCGCAGCTCTGGCACGTGGGCGCCGCGCGCAACCCGCGCACCACCTGGGTCGCACCGTCGCCTGTCGATTCGCCCTCTGGCCTGTCACGCCCCGGCAAGCAGTTTGGCGCGCCCATGAGCGATTCGGATATTGCCGACACCATCACCGCCTTTGCCAAGGCCGCTGGCGCCGCCAAACGCTTGGGCTTTGACTGCATCGAGTTGCATGGCGCCCATGGCTACCTGATCGACCAGTTTTTCTGGGAAGGCACCAACCAGCGCAGCGACCGCTTTGGCGGCAGCGACTTGGTGGCACGTGGCCGTTTTGCAGCCGACATTCTGAAAGCCGTGCGCGCCGAAGTGGGGCCAGACTACCCGGTCATCATCCGCCTGTCGCAGTGGAAGCAGCAGGACTACAGCGTGCGCATGGCGCAAAACCCCGACGAGATGGCCGCCTGGCTGCAGCCCCTGGCCGATGCGGGCGCCGACATCTTCCATTGCTCGCAACGCCGTTTCTGGGAGCCGGAGTTTGATGGTTCCGATTTGAACTTTGCCGGTTGGGCCAAGAAGCTCACCGGCCGTCCCACCATCACCGTGGGCTCGGTCGGCCTGAGCGGCGAGTTCATCGCGGCATTTGGGGGAGAAAGCTCCAAGCCCGCATCGCTGGACGAGCTGCTGCGCCGCTTTGACCGTGGTGACTTCGACCTGGTGGCCGTGGGCCGCGCCCTCATCAGCGATCCGGATTGGGCGCTGAAGGTGCGCGAAGGCCGCATGGGCGAGCTGTCGGACTTTTCGCCAGCGGCCTTGGCGAGTCTGGTTTAAGCCAAAGTGTCCACAAGGAGCATTGCATGCAGAAACTACTTCGCCGCAAACAGGTGTGTGTATTGGGAAGCGCAGAGCCCGGTTCTGCGGCCTACGACCTCGCAGGGCAGGCCGGGGAGCTGATGGCCCGCTTGGGTATCACCGTGGTCAGTGGGTGCGGTAGTCCGGCCACCCGGTTTGCCGCAGAGCGTGCCATGGCGGCCGGTGGCACGGTGGTGAGCATCATTCCCGAAGGGGAAATGCCCGCTGCGGACTGGCCGGCGACGGTGGTGATTCCCTCCGGTGTGGGCGATGCCCGCAACCTGTTGATGGCACTGGCAGGGGACGCCTGTCTGGTGATTGGTGGGCGCGCAGGCACCATCTCCGAGGTATGCCTGGCTTGGCTGCACAAGCGGCCCTTGTTGCCGCTCACGGGTTGTGGTGGCTGGTCTGACCAGCTGGAACAGAACCCGCCCGACGAACGCAAAAACTCACCCATCCTGCCCTGGAACAGCGTGGACGCGTTGGAGCAACAGCTGCGCGCCCTGGGCCTGGTGCAGGCTTAGCGCCTGCAGCGCCAGTCGCTTTTTACAGCAGGTACAGCGCGACCAAGCCCAACACCGCGGGTACGGTCTGGATGTAGAGAATGCGCACCATCACCGTGGCAGCACCCCAGATGCCCGCCACCGCCACACAAGCCAAGCCAAAGGTGGCAAAGGCCTTGGCAATGGCCGGGTCGGGGTAGACCAGACCCAGCAAGCAGGCCGCCGCCAGAAAGCCGTTGTAGCAGCCCTGGTTGGACATGGCGGCCTTGCGCATGGCCACCTCGGCTTTCGGGATGCCAAACACCTTGACCCCACGCGACTCAAACAACACGGTTTCCAGCAGGAAGATGTAGACGTGAATCAGGCAGACCACGGCAATGAGAATTTGGGCAAGGATGTGCATGGAAAAATCTCTGGTTGATGAAGTGAAACGAAGAATACATAATAACGTTATGTTTGTAAAGAAGCCCGTTGTCGCCCACGTTACCCATGGCTGAAACCCCCACCAAACGCGACGGCCGCAAAGAAAACGCCAGCGCCACCCAGGCCGCGCTGCAGATGGCCGCGCTGCGCTGGTTCAGCGCGCAGGGCTTTGAAAAGGCGCCCGTGAGCAGCATCTGCGCCGATGCCGGTGTGACCGTGGGCGCGCTGTACCACCACTACGGCGACAAAAAAGGCCTGTTTGCCGCCGTGGTGGAGCAGGTGGATGCCGGGCTGGTGCTGGCCGCTTTGGTCGCACGCCAGGCGGTCATTGACGGCGGTGGCAGTGCCTGGGATGCATTCCTGGCGTCCATCGACACCGTGTTGCAGGCCGGTACAAATGCGCCCATGCGCCGCTTGATGCTGGTGGATGCACCTGCGGTGCTGGGCGCGCAGGTGTGGGGCGACATCCGTCAGCGGCAGGGCTTGGGCGCCATGCGCGGCAGCATCGTCGCCATCCAGGCGCATGGCATTTTTCAAGGACACGATGCAGAGCGCTTGGCACGCATCGTGTTGGGCGCGCTCTATGGCGGTATGGACTCCCTGCCGGACGATGAGGCTGGCGTGCAAGATGCGCTGGCTGACACCCGGCAATGCCTGGTGGCCATGCTGGAGGGCCTGCGAAACAAGGATGTGCGATGACGGTTCAAACCACACTTCAGCTCGGCACTGAGACCAGCACGGTGCTGTGCGCCGAAGACGGCCATGTCGTCTTGCAGCAAGAGTTGCCGCTAGGCACTGCATCACTGGCCCGCCAATGGATGCGCCACACACCGCCCACACCGCTGGACATTGAACACGCCATCGAGCAGACCGAAGACGTGGTGATGCCGTTGGCTGCCAAGCTGGTGCGCACAGAACTGTTGCAGCTAAGTGGCTCAGGCGCTGCGTTGATTCTGCAAGGTGTGGGCGCTGCGCCGGACGCCGTGTTGCACTGGAGTCTGGAAGATGTGGAAGACCTCTTCAACCGCATCGCCATGGTGAGCCAAGGGCGGCCCAGCGGGCAGGAGGCTTTGCCTACCGCGCGGGAGTTTTATGCGGCGCTGGTGATTCTGCGGGAGTGCTTGCACCACCTGCGGTTTGGTGGGGTGGTCGTGCAGGCGCCTTGATCCGGCCTCTTCAAACTTCTTGGGGCCGGATCAATAGTCGGTAGCCGTGAGTTCTTTGACCACCACGGCCACAGAGCCGGCATCTGGCAGATGCGACAGGGCTCCCACCAAAGCGTCATGTACATGGGCAAGATGTCCTTCAAAGCGCGTTGCATCGACACCTAGCGCCGTCGCAATCTCATGTATGAGAGCATGTTCGGTGGAACTAAGTTGGCCGTCGGCGTAGGCCGTCATCAGGCACATTAACACCACAGTATCGGCAAATGCTGTGCTGCTGCCTTTAAGCGCTTCCACATCTAAAACATGGTTTTTCGGAGTGGCCAGAATAGCCGCCGTGATAGGCATATCCGCACTGCGCGAGGACTCGTAGAACTGACCTATCAACGCTGCTTCCGCAGGGTGAATACCATCTACCATCGCCACAGACAACATGGCTTTAGTGAGCTGGGTAACTTGGGTGCTGCTCAGGTCCTGGTCTTGCATAGGATTCATGAAAACTCCTCAAAAAATAGAACAATCAAGTCACCTGCTCAGGGCACGCCGTTTGGCGGCCAATAGATTGCTTTGGATATCGGCCATCGCCATGTCGCGAAATCGCTTGGGCAGCATGCTGCGCCGTGATGTTTCCGAGACAGCTAGTAGTTCCATAAATTCAATCATGTCGCGTTCTTGCGGCGGCATAAAGTCAGCGCAGGCTTGGGTCAGTGCAACTGCATCCAACGGTGTAGCAAGGTTACGGGCTAGTTCAACAGCCAACAAAGCTACAGCTTCCAGATCAGCATTTGAGTAGCCGCCTAGGCTGTCGCATAGCTTGAGCAATTCCTCGTTGGTAGCCATGCAATTCTCGCCATAGCGGGACAACACTGCTTGCAACACTTGGGCGCGCTCGGCGGCAGACTCGCAGTAAAAAAACGGAATCTTCCGGTCCAGGCGGCCGGGCCGCTTGATGTCTGTATCGAGCTTATCGGGCCGGTTGGTCATCATTACAAACAGTACCTGACCCCGGTTCTCAGTTTCAGCCATAAATTCTTTGAGTCGTGCAATCACCCGCGAACTGGTGCCATCATCTCCGCCTTCGCTATCGCCAGAGCCAAAGCTGCGGTCGCCTTCGTCAATGATGACGGCAATGGGCCCCATGGCTTTGACCGTGGCAAGTACACGCTCCAGATTGGCTTCAGTGGAACCCACCCACTTGGAGCGGAAGTTCTTCAGTGCCACGGCTGACAGTCCTGCTTCTTTGAGGAAAGCTTTGATAACGAAAGTCTTGCCTGAACCCATGGGGCCCACAGCTAGCAAACCCATAGGGGTAAGCGTGGCCTCGCCTTCCTTGAGGTTTTTGGCAATGGCCAACAACTCAGTCTTGATGTTTTCGTGTCCACCCACGCTCGCCAGCCCGTGCTTGGGCTCAATGAATTCGATCAGGCCCGCACACTCTTTTTCAATCATTTCACGCTTGCGGGTGTGAATGACTTTCAGCACTTCTTGGTTCGCACCCCCTTCAGGCAAAGCCTTGCTGGGTTCTATCAGCTTGCCGATTTCTCCCGGGCTCATACCGGCAGTGATGGTGGCCAGTGTGGTCGCGCGCGTGTCGGCATCGGGCGTGCCGTGCAGCAGTTGCAAGATGAGCGTGCGCCGCTCAGCCTCACTCATGCCATGACCTTCCGAGCTGGCCATGATGCTAGCCAATTGCACGGTGCGCAAACCACCCGTTCGCTCCGAAAAAAGAGTTACCTGGGGTTCACTGAGTTTTGGGGCAAAGAACGCAATCACCTTCTGCCTCACCACTAAATCAGGCATGGGTATTTCTATCGCCGCCACCTTGGGGTTGGACAGTAGGCCCGGGTTGATGGCATTGAGCGACTCGGTGATTAGGATGGTGATGTTGTCGCCTGTAGTTAATGTCTTGTCCAACGACCAGCGGTGAAACGCCAGATAGATCTGGCGATCTTGCTGGGCCATGAAGCTGGGGTCAGCCGCAGGCAGTAGCGCATCGGCGTAGGGCACGATGACGGCGGTGGACTGTTCGTTGCGCATCTGGGCTTCTAGCGCGTGCATTGCGGTGAGTAGGCCCACATCCCCCGTTGAAGGTTCCTGCACGTCTTGGTTAGCCGCAGATGTGCCTGCGGGTTGGCCCCGCAAGGCGCGAATGCCGCGTTCCAGGCTCACTTCACAAATATGCTTCTTGGTATCCCGAAAAAGCTCAGTTACCAAAAAAGACTGCAGGTTATGCAGCGTGTCACCCACCAGGAAATTGTCAAACACATTGCGGTAAAGCACGAAGGTGGACGCTTCTCCTGCAAGGTATTTTTGGCGCAGGGACTCTGCCCATTTAGGCAAGGTGGTGCGAGTGGTTGGGGCTGTCAAAACAGTGAGTCCTAGTTCGAGACGAAGGTTTTATAGGTTTTTGGCCGGTGCGGTTTGGGCTGCCGCGCGGGCTTGCTTCATTGCATCTAGTTGTGCTTTGGCAGTAACGCTGCCACTGCTTTGGCGTAGTTTGTTCAGACGGACATCCAAGTCTGAGTTGTGCAGTTCGGAGCCCAGGCTGGCTTGGGCTACCTGGCTCTTGATGTGGTCGCGCACGGCCCCCAAGGCTTGTACTTCTGCATCTACTGACAAGCCGTCAAGCTGTCCTTGAATTTTCAATCGTGCCTGGGCGCTATGCATTTGTGCCAGCATGCGATCTTTTTCTGCCTTGAGTTTTTCAATTTCAGACTTCACTTGCATCAGAGAGTCCTTGGCGCCGTCAGCGTCTGCAGTGGCTTGAGTAGCATCTGCTCGTAGCTCGGCAATTGCTGCATCAAGTGTGTTTTTCTTTTGAATCAGCACCACAGCCAAATCATCCTGGTTGGTGGCCAGGGCGGTCTCCAGATCGGCAGCCACCGCCACTAACTCGCGTTCAGCAGATTCGAGGCGCGATGTAATTTCTTGGCGGCGCGCGATGATAGATCCTGTAGCGGCCTTGAGTTGGGTGTATTTTTCGATCATCGACGCAATCGCATTTTGGTATGCGATCTCTGGGTGAGCCTTCTCTACATCCGATACCCATAGTGAAATGAAACCGGTCCAAAGATTGGCAAGGCGAGCGAAAATTGCGTTGTTGGCCATAGGATTCTCCAGGTAAAAATTTGGTTCACCGCGAGGTGGATTGCGTGGTGCGGCGTGCCGCTGTTTGGGCTGATGACCGAGCCGTGATAGTTCCATCCGGCGATGTCAGTGGCTGTGTACTCAATTCAAACGCAGCAGAGTTGTCAAACTCAGCTGCTACTTCTTCTGCAATGCGCAGGCGTGACAAGGATTCTTCGAGCTTTTCGCCCATGTCCGAGGAGTAGGGCGAAGTGATGACCAACTGGTACACCTCCTCCATTTTGTCTGGCATAGCCAACAAGGTCGCTTCAAGCGCGCTGCGGCGCACGGCCAGACGGCGTGAGCGCTGCATGACCTCAGTGTATTCACCCAGAGCGTTACGCAGTTGACGCTCCTGTTCGAGTGGGAGGCCTGGGTGCTTCAGTTGGGCTTGCAAACTGGCAATGCGCTTGGCAGCTATTTCATCGCTGGCATGGTCTTTGCGTTGCTTGAGTGACAGGTTGACTACACACAGGCTCAAGTAGTGCACCGTTAAGTCTTCCAACTTCTCAACATCCTGGCGGGTCAGGCTGTTGCGGTTGTCGCCTGCCGTGGTGTACAGCGCCTGCACGCGATTGAACATGTGCTGGTAGGTATTCAGCGCGTTGGTGTCCCCAAAATTACTCACTTCATTTAGCAATTGCAAGCGTCTCTGGGCACGGGTTAGCAGGTGGTGTTCGCGGTCTACCCAAGCTTTGAAGGAAGGTAACTCTGGTACGCCCAGTGCAGCCAGTATCTCGGTGCCCAAGGCCACTACGCCAACCAGAGCTACACCCGTCCAGCCAAATGGAATAGAGGCAAAGATGGCTACCACGCCGCTGGTCATGAGTGCCATGCGGTTAACGCGGTGGCGCAGGAAAGCGCCCAAATAGGAGGGTTTGGAAGGCAGTTTGGACTCTGGGAGCTCAGCCATTTGTCATCACTTGGATAGCTTGTTCCAGATGCGAGCAATGTCCTGTTGGTCTTGTTCCGATAAAACGGGAATCGGGGACGAGCGGCTGAGTGAAGTAGTGCTTGGCACTACGGCAGGATTGGACTTGATACTGTCTGCCATAAATTCAGCAGCTTTCAGATTGGCATTGGCAAAACCCACGGTGTTGGATACCTTCGCAATGACTTGCGGGCGCATAAGGTAGTCGATGAATAGGTGCGCTTCACGTTTGTTCTTCGCGTTGGCCGGGACCGCCATCGCGTCAATCGCCAGTAGGCCACCGTCTGTTGGCACGCGGTATTCCACCGTGCCACGAGATTTGGCTTGCGCCTGCACAGCGTCGCCCGAAAAACCGATGGCTACGCACACCTTGCCTGTAGCCAGAGCGTCAATGTATTGGTCGGTAGGAATCACCTTGACGATGCCCACCAGACGATCCAGCACCTGAGCTGCAGCATTGATGGACGCCTTTCCATCCCACTTGGGTTGGCCGCCTGCCATCGCAGCCAGAGGCACAATATCGCTCGCAGAGTCCACTACACCTACGCCGCAGGACTGAAAGCGCCGCGCAGTTTCTGGGTCAAATACATTCGTAAGGGAATCCATGGCGCGGCCGGGATAGGCCTTTGCGGTCAGCTTTGGGTTCCATGCGATTCCCACCGTGTACCACATGTAAGGCAGACTGTAGGCGCCTTCCTTGTCCCATGCTCGCAGAGTTGCATCCACACGCGGATCAATGTTTGACAGGTTCTTTAGGTTGCCTTTGTCCAGCTTGCCGAGTAGACCTTTGGCGGCCATGGCAGGTACTGCGTTGGCTGTGGGAAACACCACGTCATATGGCATCCCGCCCCCGCGCAATTTGGTTTGCAGGTCGTCGTTGCTGGCGTAGATGTCGTACACCACGCGAATGTTGTATTCCTTCTCAAAGTCTTGCAGCACGCTTGGCTCAATGTAGTCGGGCCAATTGAGAATACGCACGGTGTCCTTGGTGTTCGCACCTGCTCCATTCACGGCGCGGCGCAGGTTCATCAGTACGGTGGCCGTAATCAAACCGTCCACACTAACGTTTTGTGACTCCTGGAATGCCTCAGTTGCCACTTGGGTTTGTGGGCCGAAAGTCCCGTCCAGGGGACCCGCGTTGAAGCCCAGTTTTCCGAGCAAAATTTGAGCTTCGCGCAGGCCAGCAGCGTCTACCAGTTTTTCACGACCTTTGTAATTTCCGCTGGACCAGTTCTGGCTCTGCCAGATGACGCGCCGAATGGAATTGAGTAGCCCATCTGTAACCTGGTTGGTGGGTACCAAACCGTGCTGACTGGAGAACGTGCGAATGGCTTCCAGTGTGGCCGGGGTCAATTGGCCGCTGGGCGGTTCGCGGAATAGACCCATACGCGCGAGTAGGCGCTGGGCCGTCTCCACTTTCCCTGAACGCGCGCCATTGGCAGCCTGCCCAGGTACCGGAGCCTGCGTTTGAGTGGTAGCTGGCTTTGCCGGCTCAGCGGTGCCAAATACAAAACCTTGGGCGTTTGCCGTAGTAGTAAGAAGTGCGCTGCAGCCCAGGGCGGTGACAAGTACGAGCGGCCGAATGGAGCAAAAAGTGGAAAGGGGCTTGCGGTTCATGGCGGGATCCTGTTCAAAAATGAAATACGGGCAATGGGCTTACTTGCCAGAGGCAAAACAAATCGCACCACGGCTTTGCGCAAGCTGGAACAGCGCGGCGGCTTTTTCCTGATTGGCGTTGATGCCACCCTGGCCCTTGAGGGTCATTTCACCCAAATGGCAGGCGGCACCGGCGTCTCCTGCCTGCACGGCGACTTCCAGATGTGTTCTTGCTTTTGCGTAGTCGCCAGTGTCGAGCAGCTTGCGGCCCAACTCTGCATTCTCTACGCCAGATGCTTTGCCATTTGTGAGATTGGTGTCTTGCACCATGGGTGCTATGGCCGGTGTAGGGCTCTCAACTGCAGCATCTTGCGGCACGTTGGTGGTTGCGCTGGCTTGTGTCGTGTTACCTGCCAACTTTTCTTTTAGGCCCAAGTGCCACACCGCAGATGCCATGGCTCCCACAACGGCTAAGCCCAATAGTCCTTTGGACAGAGGAGTCAAACTTGCCATGACGATCAATCCTTCGTGGAAGATGGGGGGGGATTTTGGAATTGCGTTGCGAGACCTTGCAAGCGCTGACGCAGTGCGTTGATGTCACTCAGCTCCCGTGCGGTTTGATCTTGGGCTGCTTTCAGGTTACTTTGCTCAGCGGTAGACTCTTTGACTGCACGGGTTTGTTCGCGTGTAGCCAGAGCCTCAAGCTCGGCAATTTGCTTGCGGATATCACCCACCGCCTGGTCTGCTCGTGCCGTAATGGCATTCATACGTGACTGGGTTTGGTCCTGCAGTATCTGCAAGTTATTTTGTAGTTGTTCAGTATGGGTGGCTAGTACGACAAGCTTGGCCGCAGCATCGGATAGTGGATCTTGGATAGACCATGATTCGTCTGCTTCATCCATCGCCTTGATGGCCATCAGTCGTGTGGCTTCATCCATCGCACTCAGACCGTCGAGCAAGCGGAGAAGACGTTCCGCAGGGTATATCGAGGGTGCAATTCCACTGTTTGCGTAAATGCTCTCCAGATCTGGCGCGTTTCCGGGAAGGGGGCTTAGCGCGGGGCCCGCGTGGAGTGCTTCTTGTCCGAGTGTTGTCGATAGGGGCTCGGCTACCGGAGGTTCAGGGGGCGGGGCCGGTATGTCGTTTTTCACGAGCCCAGCCTTCTCTAAAAATTCCAGCATCCCCTTCATTACAAAGCCCCTCCCAAGGTTTACCTCCAAAAACACAAGTTTCTGTAAAGGCTAAATGGAGTTTAATGCCAATCACTAATACAAATAGGTCCATAGCCTGTGGGTATTTCAGTGATTAGCGTGTTCATCAAACGATAGGCCGTCGCCAGACTCGAACGATCCCTACCGCCAGGACGATGAGGGACACTGTCGCAATCAGAGTTCCAAAAAACCAATACGGCAATCCCAAAACTTGGGCGATGACTGCACTGTCCGATGGGTGGCGCATGCCGTTTACGACGGCCTCTGCGGAAAACATGTAGTCCAAATCCGTAAACCAAGACATGCATAACGTGGCCGCTACCAGGTTCAGAAGAAACGCCGCCAGAACATCCGATAGCCAACGTGCTGCAAGAATCAGGATTGCAGATGTTGACAACAGAAAGAAGACACCGAAAGCATTGCGTGACCACAAAGCTGCGCATATCACCAGCAAGACCGCCAGCAACGCCAGCAATGGCCGTGCGAGCTTTGTTGAGCGTGCAAGCAGCAAAAGCGTAACGCCACCCAAGCTGGGACCAAAGAGCCCGCCAGCAGCAATGGCTGCAGTCGCCAGTCGTCCCGGGTTGCCGTGCCACACGGCAGTGCCCGAGCCATCGACATTTAACAATATGTAGTCAAAGTCTGCCCCTGTAAGTAGTGCCGTGATTCCATGTCCCATCTCATGGGCGAAAGTGGCAATAAGCGTAAGGGGGTAGAGCAACTGCCGCCCCAGTGGCAGTTGCCAAATAATGGCGATGCCAGCAGCGATAAAAACCAAAATTACACGTTGGGTCATTGGTCGGCAACTTTGTCTGCGTTTTTTTGATGCCGGATTCCACGGTCACTTCACCCCAACTACCTTCACCCTCGCATTCGGCGCCTCCCCAAACATCTCCGGCGCATACATGGCCTCCACGCGTGAGGGCGGCAGCGAGAACTCGCCGACGTTGTTCAGGCGGATGGTGTATTCCATCTTCACCACGCCTTTGGGCAGGTACTCGTAATAGCTGCGGAAGGACTCGAAGCTGCGCTCTTCGAACGCGGCCCAGCCGTAGCCTTCTTTCTTCTCGCCTTGCGTGGCGATTTCGCTGTCGCGGCCAAGGCCGCTGCCCAGAATGGTGGCGCCGCCGGGCACGGGGTCGGTGATGGCGACCCAGGTCATGTCGGCGCTGGCGTTCACCTCGATGCTGATGCGCAGCACGTCACCGCGCGTGTAGCTGCCGGCGGGCAGGCTCTTGTTGGCCTGCTCCACGGGGGTCACTGTCTTCTTGATCTGGTAGCCCGCAAAGAAGGGTGCCTTCAACTGCACCGCAGCCACCGACTGCAGCGTGAGCCAGGGCTTGCCCGCGCCCTGGTGGGTCACGTTCAGCGTGTCTTTGGCAGCCGTATTGCCCCAGGGCAGGAACATGGTGTTGTTCTTCAGGTTGCCCGGCGAAGCAGGCGCGCCAAACATAGTGGTCTGGTGCGCAGGGCCCGATGCGTCGGTGGTCTTGATGCGTTCCACTTTGTTCCAGTCCACGCTGGCTGCACCCGTGCTCATGGATGCCTTGGTGGTACCCGCCACCGGCACGGCTTCAAACTTGGCGCTGAATTTCTCCAGTGCCAGGCCGCCCCACAAGTTGGCCGTGGTGGTGTGCCAGGCGCCGTTTTGCTGGCGGCTGATGAAGCCGTTGGCCAGGCGGCCCATGTCGTCCTTCCAGGCCGGGTCGTCCAGCACACTCAAGATCAGGCGCGCGGTGTTCACGTCGCCGTTTTGCATCAGCCACCACCAGTAGTCGTCCTTCTCGCTGCTGAAGATCATCTTGGTGCCCTGATAGCTGATGCGGCTGCGCAGGATCTGGTTGGCCTCCGCAATGCGCTTGTCGCGCTCGGGCACATCGTTCACACGCTTCAAGATGTTGAGCCAGTCAATCACCGCATGCGTGGGCCACTGGTTGGGCGCGATGGTGATGCTGTTGACCATACGGCCCTGCGCCTTGCCGTAGCGCGACAGTGCTTCAATCGCGGCCAGCTTGCGCATGTCCAAGTCTTTGCGCGGGCTCCAGAACTCGCGCTGAATGCGGCCTTCCACAAACGCGATAAGGCCGCGCTCCATGGGTGCGCGAATCTCATCGCTCAGTGCAAACGCCGGGTTGATGCCCGATGCCTCATGCGTAGCTGCCAGCAGGTAGGCGGTCAACGTATCGCTGCCGCGGTTGGCCTCGCCATCGCGTGGCGGGAAGTAGTTGGCCAGCCCGTCGCTGTCCAGGTAGCTCGGGATCTGCGTGGCCACGGTTTGCCACAGCTTGCCGTCGCGCAGGCCCACGCTTTTGCTGGTCTTTTGCTCCAGGCAGGCAAAGGGGTAAAGCGCAAACCAGTCACGCACGCCTGGCAGGCCTTCAGCCAGCTTGGGCTGCAGCGCCATCTTCAGGCCACCGCGGCCGGGCAGGGCGTCCGCTGGGGCATTTACGTCCATGGTCAGCGGACCGTCGATCTGCACCAGCGTGGCTTGCTGCACGGTCAGCGGCACGGCCGGGATGATGCGCTGGCGCGCCTTCAGCGCATCACGCGCGCCACTGATCGTGTCCTTGGCCTCAATCTCCCACAGGATGGCCTCGTTGCGCGTCAGTGCCAGTTGTGCAGGCGCCGTCACATTCCAGGCCACCTCGCGCGCATCACCAGCGGGGATGTCCACCGTTTGCGGCTCCAGGGTGAGCAACGTGGCGCGCGGTGTCACCAGCACCTTCATGGCCTGTTTGGTGGTATTGCGCAGGGTCAGCTGCGCGCGGTACTGGTCGTCCTCGCGCACCAGCGGCGGCAGGCCGCTGATGATTTGCAAATCTTGCGTCGCGCGGATGCTGGTGCTGCCGGTACCAAACATGCCGGTAAAAGCATCCGCCACCGCCACGATCTTGAAGGTGGTCAGTGCATCGTTTAGCGGCACGGTGACCACAGCTTGGCCATTGGCGTCCAGCTTCACACTGGGGTTCCATAGCAGCAGGGTCTCCAGCAGCTCACGCGCGCCACTGTGGCCACCACCACCACCGGGGGCCACGGCCTTGCGGCCATAGTGGCGCCGGCCAATGATTTCCATCTGCGCGGTAGACGTTTCCACGCCCCAGCTTCGGCGCTGCAACATCGCGTCCAGCAGGTTCCAGCTGCTGTTGGGCATCAGTTCCAGCAGGGCCTGGTCCACGGCGGCCAGGGCCACCTCGGCGTTGGCGGCGGGCTGGCCATTGGGCAGCTTCACGGTGATGGTGACCTTGGCCTGGCTGCGCACCGCGTAGCTCTCTTTGTCGGCCTTCACGCTCACCGACAGCTCATGCGCCTTGGTGCCCACACGAATCTCGGCCACACCCAAACGGAAGGCGGGCTTGCTCAAATCCACCAGCGCGGTGGGCGCCACGTACTCGCGCCCCTCGTACCAGAAGCTGGTCCACCACTCGCGCGGCGCCTTGTAGCCCCAGGTGAAGAAGCTGTACCACGGCACCTCGCGCAGGCGGCCGCGCAGCACCAGCGCGCTCACATACACATTGGGGCCCCAGCCTTCCTGAATCTTCAGGCTGATGGTGGGGTCTTGCCCGTTGAGCTGCACCACCTCGCTGTGCACAATGCCTTCGCGTTCCACCGACACCAGCGCGGTGGCAAAACGAAACGGCATGCGCACCTGGAACTTGGCAGTCTCGCCGGGTTGGTAGCTCTTTTTCTCAGGCAGCAGGTCAATGCGGTCGGTGTTCTCGCCGCCAAACCACAGCTCGCCCTGCTTGGTGACATACACGCTGCTGGCGGCCTGGATGCTGTTGCCACTGCCGTCTTTGGCCGTGACCACAAGCTCCACTTCGCCGGCTTCGTTGAGTTCGGTTTCGCACAGCAGCAGGCCGCGCGAATCGCTCTTGCCGCTGCAGACACTGCCCATTTCTTTGGTGCTGGTTTTGTTGTCGTAGGTGTAGAAGCCACCCACCATGCGCTTGCGTGTGGTGGTGGTGATGCGGGCGGTGGCTTTCACCTCCAGCGCCACGCCTTCCTGCGGCTTGCCCGTCAAGTCCAGCGCCAGCGCGCGGAACTTGATCTTTTGCCCACTGGACACCCAGCCCTCGGTGCGAATGCCGGCCACCACGCTGGCGGGCCACAGCGTTTGTGTGCTGCGGATGGTTTGCACCTCGCCATTGGGGTCGGAGTAGGTGGCTTCCAGCAGCAGGTCTTGCGGCTGGCGGCTCTTGGGTACTTGCTCCAGCGTAAGTTTGCCTGCGCCGTTTTTGTCCAGCGTCAGCGGCAGCTTGTCGGCAATCACGCGGTTGTCCGCGCTGGCGTTGGCGTCTTCCTCGCCCTCACCACTGCTGGCCTGTTGGTTGCCACGCGGGGCTGAAAAATTGAACTCGCTGAAATCCGCAAAGTTGAGGTATTTGGCGCGCACCAGCGCCGACACGCGTACTGGCAGGTTCACCGCACCGCCGCCCGACACATAGTTGATCTGCACATCCACCGGCACCTTGTCCACGCTCACCAGCGCCTTCTTCTCGGCCGGTGTTACGCGGCCTTCCAGCACCGGCAGGCGGAACACTTCCACGCGGAACTGGCCGGTGTAGAAGTCTTGCTCTTCCCTGCTGCCAGACAGCTGCACCTGGTACACACCCAGCTTGGCGGCGGGGGGGATAGAGAAGCTGTTCTCGGCACTCAGACCACCGGTGGCGGTCTTGCGCCATGTCAGGTCCAGCTCGTACTGCTGGCCGCTGCCCACGTGGGTGATTAGCAGGGTGTCGGGCTGCTGTGCGGGCAGGCCAAAGCCTTTCGATGTTTCGGTGCGCAGCAGGTGTTTCATCGACACGGTTTCGCCCGCGCGCAAGAGCGTGCGGTCAAAGACGGTGTGGGCGCGTTCATCGGGCACCACGTCGCGGCTGGTGGGCACGTTAAAACGCCAGGGTTCGATGCCACGGTTCCAGTCGCTCCAGGTAAAGGCCAGGTCTTGCACCGTGCCTTTGCCGTCGCCCGCAGGTTGGGCGGCGCGCGCGCTCACAAAATAGGCTTGGCCGTAACCCTCTTCACCACTGCAGCGCGGTGGCTGGGGCGACAGGCCTTCAAAGTTGGCCACACCTTGCGCATTGGTCACGCCGGTGGCCAGTTCTTTGCCCCGGCAGTCAGACACACGCACCGTGGCACCCGCCACCGGCGTGCCCTTGTCTAGCGAGGTGACCCAGGCCAGCGCGTTCTCGCGCCCCAGCTTGAAGTGCACGCCCAGGTTGGTCACCAGCGCCGAGGTGCGCACAAACATCGTGCGGCTGTCGCCATGGCGTTCGTCCAGCAGGCTGGTGCCCAGCTTTTGCGAGGCAATCTCCACCACGTGGAAGCCGGGGGTGAGCGGAATGCCCACCACTTCAAACGGGCGCGGGTCTTTGTTTTCGGGCTTGGGCAGGTCCAGCGTCTTCACGTTGGGGCGGCCCTGCAAGAGCGACACCATGCGCGTCTGCACATAGTGCGTGTCCATATCACTCACGACCTTGGGCAGGGTGCCCTGCACATCGGCTGCGGCCTGCTTGCGCGACACGGTGTAGCTGTCATACCGCTGCAGCTTGCGCCACCAGGCAATGATGTCGGCGTCCGTGCCGGGCTGGAAGGTGCTGACCTTGCCGGCCGGTACTTTGGGCGCGGCGGTTTTGGCCTGTTCGGTGTTCAACCCCTTCACGTTCAGCGCAACTTCCACATTGCGCAGCGTCACCGGCAGCAGCGCCACGCCATTGGGTTCGGCAAAACGCTCCACGATGCCAAAGGGTGACGCCGCAAACTTGGCCAGCGGCGGCATGGCGGCGGTGGCCGTCTTGAGCGGAAAGCTGTCTGCATTGCGCAGCGTGCGGCCCGAGGCATCTTTAAAGTTCTTGGGTAGCTCAATGGTGAACGGGGTTTGCTCGGGCAGTGGCGCCGCGAAGCTGATGCCGTTGACCACGCCATCCTCGTCTTCGTTCTCGCCCAGGTTGGGCTTGAAACTCTTTTTGCCACCCACCAGGCGAATGCCTTGCAGCAGCTTCACCGGCACCGGCGCGTTGAAGTTCAGCGTCATGGGCCGAATCGGCAGGCAGGCGCTTTGCGCGTTTTCGCGTTCGCAGCTAAAGGTGGCGGCAAAAGGCTCGCGCACCTGGAAGTTAAAACGCTTCTCCACACTGTTGGGCACGCCCGCAGCGCCACCGCGCGCGGGTGTGGCCACGCCCTTGCCAAACACAATCTGCACCTTGGCCGACGACGACAGCTTGCGGTTGCAGGCCAGCGTGACGATGGACAGCGGGTTGGCCTTGGCCTCGTGTTCCATGCCTTGGGCCTGCAGCAGGCCCTCGCGCTCTTTGCCGCTGATCAGGCGCACCGCCACGCGCTCGCCCAGGCCTTCTACCGCGCACCACACATTGGCCTGCACGCTCTCCAGCGTGGCCGCACCGTTCAGGCGCAGGGTGAAGAACTGTTCCTCGTCAATGCGGTTGCCCGAATAGGGGCGAATGCTCTGCACAAACGGGCCGCCGCTATTAAATTTGTAGCTGCTTGCGCCCGTCAGCTCTGCGCCTTTGGGCGATTTGAAGCCTGCTTTGGCCTGCGCCGTGCAGCTGATGCCGGGTGGGAGGTCGTTCTCGAAATCAAACGCCCACACCCGGTCGTTCACCCAGCGACCGGTGCCCTGGGTGACCTGGGCGTCGCTGCAGCTCAGCGTCAGCGGGGCTTCCGCCTTGGGGTCGCCAAAGTTGACGGCACTTTCGTCAAATTTGGCCACCAGCTGGCGCACCTGGGCGACTTCACCCTGGGGGGACAGGCTGGTAATTTGCAGGGCCAGCGCGGCCCAAGAGGACGCGGCCAGGCCGCAGGCGATGATGATTTTTGATGTTTTCACGCGGGCTCCCGAAAAGCAGCTTGGAGGGTAGCCGAAAAAAATTGAAACCAATTGAATCCAGTCGGTCTTGGGCTGCGTACCTGTAACAAGCCGCAACGCGTTTGCCTGCGTGCCCACCTTCAACCCCTGATCGATTGGATGCCCCATGAACCACCTTCGCACCGCATTGCTCGTCAGTGCCGCCAGCCTGTGCAGCGGCCTGGCCTGTGCCGACACCGGCAAACTCCTGCTCACCGGGGGCGTCAGCTCCATCGACGGCGCCGCCGGCGGGGGCTTGACGCCCTGGGCCGTGATTGGCACCAACGCCACCGAGGGCGAGATGGGCGTGTCTGCCCACGTGAGCCGCGCCGCCACGCAGGACTACAGCCTCAACACCATGGGTGTGGCCTTTGCCTTTAACGACCGGCTGGAAATCTCGCTGGCGCGGCAAGACTTTGACGCCTCACCCGCCACGGCGCTGAACGGCCTGGGCTTTGCGGTGCAAAACGGCCAGCGCGTGAAGATGGACGTGCTGGGCGTGAAGGTGAAGGTAGCCGGCGACGCTGTGCTGGACAGCGACAGCTGGATGCCGCAGATCGCCGTGGGCGTGGAACAAAAGTCGGTGGATGCGGGCTCCATCAAGCCGGTGCTGGACTTTTTGGGTGCCAAGACCATGGGCACCGACTTTTATGTGAGCGCCACCAAGCTGTTTTTGGGCCAAAGCCTGCTGCTGAACGGCACGCTGCGCTACACCAATGCCAACCAGAACGGCCTGGTCGGCTTCGGCAGCAAAGCGCCGGGCACGAATGAAGGCAGCTGGGTGCCCGAGGTGTCGGTGGCCTACCTATTGCGCAAAAACCTGGCCATTGGCGCCGAGTACCGCGCCAAACCCAACAACCTGCGCGCGCTGGGCCAGTCCGCCGGCCTGGGCGAAGGCCTGCAGGAAGACGCCTGGAAAGACCTCTTTGTAGCCTGGGCGCCCAACAAAAACACCTCCATCACCCTGGCCTATGTGGATCTGGGCCGCGTGTTGCCCGGCGTCACCGCCAACCGCAGCCAGTCCGGCTACTACCTCTCGGCCCAAGTGGCGTTTTGATTTGAAACACAGCAAGGAACTGACATGAAACACCTCCTCATCGCACTCGCTATCGCCACCCTGGGCTTGAGCACAGCCCCCGCCATGGCACAAAGCGCCACCCCTGCGCAAAACGACACGCTCTACCAAGCCTTGGGCGCCAAGCTTGGCCTGCAGGCACTGATGGAAGTGTTTGTGGCCGGCCTCAAGGCCGACCCGCGTATTGGTGTGCAGTTCAAAGACACCAAGTCGTCTTACCTGCAAGAGCAGCTGGTGGACCAGTTTTGCGTGGTGAGCGGCGGCCCCTGCAAATACCAGGGCGCCGACATGAAGTCCGCCCACGCGGGCATGGAAATCAACAAGGCCCAGTTCAACGCGCTGGTAGAGGTGCTGCAGGTGGCCATGGACGCGCGCAACATCCCGTTTGCCACCCAAAACCAGCTGCTGGCTCGCCTGGCGCCCATGCACCGCGATGTCATCACCGCCAAGTGAGCACCACACCATGCGTTTAACTGTGAGCATGGCCGCCACCTGCGCGGCCTGGGCCCTGGCCGCCAGCGGGGCTGCAGCCGGTACCCTGGAGGTGCTAGTGCTGGACCGCGATGGCAAACCCACGCCCGATGCGGTGGTGATCGTCACCCCCAGCGGCAAAGGCCAGCCCAAAACACCGCTGCCCAACAGCGCGGTGGTGAACCAGGAGAAGCAGCAGTTTGTGCCCGCTGTCACCGTGGTGGCCGTGGGTGCCCGCGTGCGTTTCATCAATAGCGACCCGTGGAACCACCATGTGCGTGTGGGCACGGCTGGCGCTGCGGTGGGCGCGTCAGACGGGCAATCCGCCCTGCTGGAAGGCAAGGCCGAGGGCAAACCCGCCAGCGCCGCCGTATTCACCATGGACAAACCCGGCGCCATGGGCGCAGCCCTGCTGGGCTGCTTCATCCACAGCCGCATGGGCGGCGCCATCTACGTGGCCGATTCGCCTTGGACGGTGAAGACCAACAGTGAGGGCGTGGCCGTGCTGGAGGATGTGCCGGAGGGCGCCGCCAGCATCAAGGTCTGGCACGCCGCGCAGCTGGTGGAGAAAACGCCGCTGCTGGTGAATGTGTCGGGCGCACCCGCGAAGGTGACGTTTCAGCTGGACGTGGCGCCACGGCGGCGCAGCTGATCTTGCGTGGGCGTGGCGCTTAGGGGCCGGGTGCCAAAAGCAACCCGCGCCACTTCCACTCCAGGCTAGCCAACCTGCCGACAAACAGCGCCTCTGCGAGCAGATGTGCCATGCCAAAAAGTGTGGCCGTACCTGCCCAGTGCACAGCCAGCCCCACGCACACCAACGCCCACACACCGTTGGCGACGATCAAGGCGTTGAGCAGGATTGGTGTGCGCGTGCGGCGGATGGCTAGTGACAACGAGTAGCTCGCGTAGAGCACGTTGGCGACGCCAATGAATACCAAGAGGTCTGTGGGCATGCCGTACAGCGCGGCCAGCCAGTCCAGCAGTAACAACATGGCGACACCGGCGAGGGCACCGGCGATACAGTCAATCCAGAGCAGGTTTTTCATGCTGTTTGGCTTTGCAAGTTTTTGTCCCATTGTCTTTGTTGGCATCCATCAACCGCACTCGCAGAGTTGGGGCTATGGGCTCTCGCCGATTTCTGGGCGTTTGACAGTATGAGGCGGGGGCCCATAGCCCCGGCTCTGCGCGCCCACACAGCCCGACAGAAGCTAAGAGCAAAAAGCGCTATCAATTCAGTAGCTGCTCGCGCAATATTCACGGGCGCTAGAGGCCTAATTCTTATAAATCCAGCCGGAACGTTGCACCCCGGTGGCCCTTCACAACATCTTCTGAATCAGCGCGCCCTTGAACAGCACCGGCCCGGTCGGCCCAGTCTCGCTGGGCACGCCGCCTTTGGGCTCCAGACTGATGGCCAGGGTGGGTACTTCGCGCACATCGCTCTCACCGGCGGTCAGGCGCAGCAGCTTGTCGCTGCCCAGCACGCCGAGTGACTTGGGGCCGCCGGAGGGGGGCAGGGCCCAGAGTTGCAGGGAGCGGTCGCCGGCTTCCTGGTAGGCGCCCACGCGTTGCAGGGTGAGCTTTTTGGCCTTGGGGTCGAAGGTGACGAGCATGGACGCGGCCGACTTGTCGTCGGCCAGCACGGCCACGTATTCGATTTGCGGGGCGCTTTGCAACTGGGTTTGCAGACGCGCAATCTCGCCACCCAGTTCCTCGCGCATGCCAATGCCCACCGATACGGCGGCGATGGTGGCAAAGGCACCGGCCGCGGTGGCGGTGCGCCACACGGTCAGGCTGCGCAGCCAGCCACCCAAGCCGGGGGGGGCTGCAGACACAGTAGCGGCTTGCGCGCGCACGGCTTGCTGGGCAGCGCTTTGCTTCTCGCCCTGCACCAGGTTGTCAATGCGCGTCCACACCGCGCCGCTGGGTTGGGCTTGCGGTTGCAGTTCGTTGAGGCTGGCCAGGCGGCTTTGCCAGATGAGGGCGGCGGCGCGCACGGGGGCTTGCTCGCGGGCCATGGCTTCAAAGCGGCGGCGGGCGCCACCGCGCAGGGTGCCCAGCGCGTAGTTGCTGGCCAGGCGGTCCAGCAGTTCGGGGTGTTGCATCAGGTTCATGCCGGGCTCCTTAGGCAAAACGCGCCATGCACAGGCGCAGTTGGTCCAGCCCGCGGCGGATCCAGGTTTTGACCGTGCCCAGCGGCAGGCTGAGTTGCTGGGCTAGCTCGCTGTGGCTCAGGTCGCGCACATAGGCCAGGCTCACCACCTCGCGTTGTTTGTTCTCCAGCTTGCCCAGGCACTGGTGCAGGGCCCAGGCCTGTTCGCTGGCTTGCGCCGTGTCCATGGGGGTGGGGCCGTCGCCAGGCAGGGTGTCGGCCAATACCTCGTCCAGCTCGTCGGTGAGGTGGCTGCGCTCGGCAGCGCGGCGGCGCAGCATGTCCAGGCCACGGCTGCGCACGATCAGGCCCAGCCAGGCCATGGGGGGGCTCAAGCTGGCGCGGTAGTCGGCGGCAGAGCGCCATATGGTCAAAAACGCTTCCTGCAACACGTCTTCGGCCAGTTCGCGCTGGGGCACCACACGCAGGGCCAGGCCATAGAGTTTGCTGGCGCATTGGTCGTACAGGGCTTTCAGCGCAGCCTCGTCCTGGTGGGCAATGCGGTCCAACAGGACGATGAGCAGGGCGTCGTGGTTGTCGGTGGTCATGCTGCCATTGTCTTGCATGCGTGGTACCGCAGTGGGGCGCTGCGGCTTGCGCACAAAGCTGCGTAGCTTGCTATGAAAAGAGGAGCTGCTCGCGCTGTTTGCACGGGGGCTAGAGGGCAAAAACATGCTGAATTACCAGGGTTGCAAGCCAACAGGGCTTGTACTGGGTACGCAATGCGGGCGCCGCCGGATTCAGCCAGGGAATGCCCGACTGTGGCGCGGGGGCAATCTGAATCCAGTGGGGCGCGGACTGCGTATTGGCAACGTGGGACGTTTTTTTTCGTTCCCTACGGTCTCCCTCGTTTCCGCCCTTACCGATGCAAAGGACAACACCATGGCGCCCCTGACTCACCCCCCGTCTGCGGTTTCTGCCCAGGCTTCACGCAGTGCTTGCATGGGCCGTACGGGCATGTGGCCTGTGGGCGCTTTGTCTTTTGGTGCGTGAGCGGCCGCATGCGATGGCCTGTGGGTTTGCTGCTGGGCTTGTTGGGTCTTGGCATTGCAGCCCAGGCCCAGTCGGTGGCGCGCGGGCAAGCGCTGTTTGAGAGCCGCTGCACAGCCTGTCACAGCCTGGACGCCAACCGCGCGGGGCCCGCTTTGCGTGGTGTGCTGGGCCGCGCGGCGGGCAAGGCCAATGGCTATTTTTATTCCGAGGCCATGGCCGCGGCCACCCATGTGTGGGATGTGCCCCAACTCAAGGCCTGGCTGACCAACCCCGAAACCGTAGTGCCCGGGCAAGACATGAACTACCGCCTGGACATGCCCCAAGACCGCGACGACATGGTGGCCTACCTCGCTTCCGTATCGCCCGCACCTCCCATTTCCCCCATTTCCTCCACCCCCAGAAAGTAGAACCATGAAAACACGTACCGCTTTGTCCCTCTTGCTCGTTGCTGGTCTGGCCGCTTGTGCTAACCAGCCCATGCGCGCACCGTTTAACCAAGACAGCCTGCCCGCCGCCGTGAAGGTGCCCACAGGCCACACCGTGGCCATGGAAACAGCCGCCGCAGGCGACATTACCTACCAGTGCCGCGCCAAGAAGGACATGGCCGGCCAGTTTGAATGGGTGTTTGTGGGGCCAGCCGCCGGCCTGAAGGACCGCAGCGGCAAGACAGTGGGCAAGTACTACGGCCCGCCCGCCACCTGGGAGAGCACCGACGGCTCCAAAGTGACCGCAACCCAAGTGGCCGTGGCCCCCAATGGCGACGCCAACATTCCGCTGCAACTGGTGAAAGCCAACCCCGCCACGGGCATGGGCGCCATGCAAGGCGTGAGCTACATCCAGCGCGTGGCCACCGTGGGTGGCATTGCCCCCAAGGCCGCGTGCGCCCAGGCCAACGAAGGTGCCCAGCAAGTGGTGCAGTACCAGGCGGACTACATCCTTTACAAAGCCATGTAAGCGCTGCGCCGTGGTCAGGCACGGAAGGTGCTGCGTCCAAGCTGCAATATACTGTTCTTAAAAACAGTATTTGCATTTTGAACAGGGAGCCCTTCCATGCTTGACGACACCACTGCGCCTACCGGCCTGTTTGCCGACGACACCCAGGTCACCCGCTGCGTGTGGTGCCGTGCCACGCCGCACTACCAGCACTACCACGACCACGAGTGGGGCTACCCGGTGGCCAGCGACACGCGCCTGTTCGAAAAGATTTGCCTGGAAGGGTTTCAGGCAGGCCTGAGCTGGCTCACCATCCTGAACAAACGCGAGGGTTTTCGCGCGGCGTTTGCCGGTTTTGACATGGACAAGGTGGCCACCTTTGACGACGCCGACGTGAAGCGCCTGGTGCTGGACGCCGGTATCGTGCGCCACCGCGGCAAGATTGTCTCCACCATCAACAACGCGCAGAAGGCGATGGAGCTGCGTAAGGAGTTCGGCTCGCTGGCCGCCTATTTCTGGCGCTTCGAGCCCGAGGCCACCACGCGCCCCAGCCAGATCACGCGCCAGACCCTGAGCGGTATCACCACCTCAGCCGAATCCATTGCCCTGTCCAAAGACCTGCGCAAACGCGGTTGGAGTTTTGTCGGGCCCACCACCATGTACGCCTTCATGCAGGCCATGGGCCTGGTGAATGACCACCTGGAAGGCTGCCACGCGCGCGAACGTGCGCTGCAGGCGCGCCAAGTTTTCAAGGTGCCGACGCGCGCATGACGCGGCAGGCGGTGTGGCCCTAAGCCTGGGCCAGTGCCGCCCGCAAATTCTCCACACTGCCGTACAAGGCATTGCCCTGCAGCAGCCGGTCGCCCGCGGCGCTGTGCACCACCAGTGCCGGCACGCCTTGCGCGCGGTGCTGGCGCATCAGACGCTGCGCAGCTGATACGCGTGCAGCGTGGGCTTCGTGCAAGTCGGCATCGGGGTTCAGCAGGCGTTCGGCCGCCGCGGCCAGGCCCTGCGTGCGCAGCAGCTGCGCCACCACCTCCGCATCGGCCGTGTCCAGGCCCTGCACATAACGCGCCTCTTGCAGCACCTTCAGCGCTTCCAGCTCGCGGGCCGGCTCCGTCAGCGCCACGGCGCAGAGCGCCAGCGTGCTGGTGGTGGAGTCAAAGCGGCTGCCCAGCTTGCCCAGCACGTTGGCGCGGTAGGCCTCGGTGAATCGCTGGCCGGTGAGCTTGGCAATGCGCTGGTCGTTGGACCAGGCGTAGTCGGCAAACGCCGCATCCATGGTGCGCCCGCCGCCAGAAAACATGCCGGTGGGCGCCAGCGCCAGCGAGACCGATGCGTCTTGCGCCAGCTGCTGGATGGCAGGGGCGGCGCCGTAACACCAGCCGCACAGGGGGTCGAACAAATAGGTGACTTGGGTTGACATGGATGTGTGCTTTTCGGGGTCAGGGTGTGGGGTGTTGTGCAAGTGCTGTTTCAAACAGCGCCAGTTCTTCTTCCAGCGTGCCACGGCTGCGGAAGTGGCGGTTGGCGCGGTCGTACCAGTTCTCTGCGTCTTCCAGATCGCCTTCCTGCAGGTGCAAGATGCCGTGCAACCAGGCGCCCAACATGGAGCCATCTTTTTGCACCAGGTCGTGCGCAGCGTTCCAGCGCCCGGCGCGCAGGTCTTGCAACACTTGGTGAAGAATGGTCATGGTGGGCTCCTGGGTGCAAGCAGTGTGCCTGCGTTACGGGCTGGTGACGGGGTTTACCACTTCATCTCGCCAGTGTTGACCTTGGCGCCAATGTCCAGCGACAGGGCACCGTCCGTCAAGGCCGGGTAGGCCTGTTTCATCGCCGGGATCAGCGTGGCGCTGGTTTTATTCACGGCCAGGTTCTTCTCAAAGGTCTGCAGGTAGTCCTTGGTGAAGCTGATGGCACTGGCGTCCACCTGGGTGCCGGCCTTCATGTGGCCGGGGATTACCAGCGTGGGCTTCAGCGCGGCCATCTCGTCCAGCTGGGCCACCCAGGCGGCGCGCTCGGCGGCGGTCTGCGTGTCGGCGGTCCAGACATGCATGTTGCCGAACACGCCGATGTTGCCCACGATAGTCTTGATGGACGGAATCCAGGCATAGGGGCGGTGGGCCAGCAGACCCTGCGTGCCGCGGATCTCGATGGTCTGGCCTTCCAGCGTCAGCGTGGTGCCTTCCAGTGCGCGTGGCACCACGGGTTTGCGCGGTGCATTGGCGCCCATCTTGGGGCCCCAGAACGCGACCTTGCCAGCCAGCTTGGGCGACAGCTTCGCCAACACGGCGGGTGTGCTCACCACATCGGCCTGGGGGAAGATTTCTTTCAGCGCTTCCACGCCAAAGTAGTAGTCCGGATCGGCCTGGCTCACGTAGATGGTGGTGAGCTGCTTGCCGCTGTCCAGCACGTTGGCGGCAATGCGCAGCGCGTCGGCGCGGGTGAAGCCGGCGTCGATGACGATGGCGTCTTTCTGGCCATAGACCAGGGTGGAGTTGACGTTGAAGCTGTTGCCGTCGGCGTTGTAAATCTTGACGGTGAGCGGCTGCTGGGCGTGGGCAGAGGTAAAAGCGATGGCCAGAGAGGCGGCAATAACGGTGGTGCGGATCATGGAGAGCTCCTGAAGGTGGATGGGACGCTGTGAGAACATCCCGTCAGCGTTGGAGTGAACTTTAGTTTCAATAATCGCGCAGATAAACCCGATAATTTGCGCATTACTGTTTCATAAAGTGCGCAAATCATGGACCGACTGACCGCCATGCAGGTGTTTGTGGACGTGGCCCAGAGCGGCAGCTTTAGCGCCACGGCCGACAAGCTGGACATGTCCCGCGCCATGGTGACGCGTTATGTGGGCGCGCTGGAGCAGTGGCTGGGCGCGCGCCTTCTGCAGCGCACCACACGCAGCGTGACGCTGACCGATGCAGGCGAAAGCTGCCTGCGCCGCAGCCAGCAGATGCTGGCGCTGGTGGAAAACGTGGAAGAAGAAACCAGCCACCACGGCAGTGCGCTGCGCGGCCAGCTGCGCATCACCTGCAGCATGTCGTTTGCCTACGCCCAGCTGGCGGCGGCGGTGGC
The DNA here is from genome assembly GCF_002943465.1 of Rhodoferax sp. TS-BS-61-7. Taxonomy (GTDB): domain Bacteria; phylum Pseudomonadota; class Gammaproteobacteria; order Burkholderiales; family Burkholderiaceae_C; genus Allorhodoferax. Next base: position 772,101 of record NZ_PTQY01000001.1, on the reverse strand, counting down.
AGAATTTTTGGCGCAGCACCCGCAGCTCAAGATCGACCTCAACGCCAGCGAAGGCGCGCTCAACCTGGTGGAGGCGCGTATTGACCTCGCCATCCGCATCAGCGCGGAGCCGGACCCGGCGCTCATCGGCCGCATGCTGGCGCCCTGCACCTCGGTGTTGGTGGCGTCGCCCGCGTATCTGGCGCAGCACGGCACGCCGCAGCTGCCGGCCGACCTGGCCACGCACCGCTGCCTGACTTATGCCAACTTTGGCAAAAGTGTGTGGAAGCTGCAGCGGGGCGACGAGCATGCAGAGGTGCGCGTGGGCAGCCACTTCAGCGCCAATGAAGCCACGGCGCTCATGTGTGCGGCCCTGGCCGGTGGTGGTGTGGCCCTGCAACCCACCTACCTGGCCAGCCCGCACCTGGCCGATGGCCGCCTGCAGGTGGTGCTGCCGGACTGGGCGTTGCCCGACATGGCGATCTATGCGCTCTATCCCTCGCGCAAGCATTTGTCGCCTGCGGTGCGGGCCTTGCTGGACTTTTTGGTGGCACGTTTTGCCACCGTGCCCTGGTAACAAGTTTGGTAAAGGGGCGCAAATTCACCCGTTTGGGGGATAGGCATGTGGGGGGACACCCCCGCAGAATGGACGTGACGGCAGCACACACTGCCAAACGGACCAATTGGCCTCTCAACCCCCTGCGGGAAAAGCCTTGTGAAACCGATCTGGCAACGATTGATTCAGCGTTTGGGCGCACACAACCACCGTGAGGTCATTGGGCTTCTGGGCGGGCTGCTGATTTGCATTTGGGGTTTTGTCGGGTTCTGGTCCTGGTGGGAGTACACCAACACCATGAGCTCCAACACCCGGGTTCTGCAGCAGCTCACCGCCGCTGTGCAGGCGCAGACCCACAGCCTGTTCAAGCAGGCGGAGTCGCTGCTCATCGTCACCAGCCACTGGATGGCCGACCACCCCAACCAGGACCCCTCCAAAAGCCCCGATTTCATTGCCCAGGTCAACAAGCTGCGCAAAGCCTCGAACGGATTGCTCGATGTGCGCTTGGTCACGAAAACGGGGGAAGTCCGTTTTGTGCCTGACCAGGGGCAGGGGCAAAACGTCAACGTGGCGGACCGCGATTATTTTCTGGCCCAGCGCGATCCGAAAACCCGTGGCCTGTTCATCGGGCAGCCCCTTTTGGGGCGCGTCAACAAAAAGTGGGTGATCCCCATCTCGGCCCCGGTGGAGCGCGCTGGTGGTGATGTTGCGCTGGTGCTGGTGATCATTGAGCTGGAGCGTATTGACAGTGTGTTTGACGCCGAGCGCATCAAACCGGCGGGCACGATTGGCATGGTGCGCACTGATGGCACGGTGTTGTTTCGTAGCCCCATGGACCCCAAGACGATTGGCCAGTCGATTGCCAAAGGCCAGGCCTGGGGCAATTACATGAGCGTGATGGCCAAGGGGGTGTATGAATCGGCGGTCAGCCTGTTTGACAACCGGCCCCGGCTGGTGACGTTTTCGCGGGTCGACGACTACCCGCTGGTGGTGTACGTCAGCGCCAGCAAAGAGGACCTGCTGGCACCCTGGCGGCGGCACACCACCATCTTCGCCGCCTTGGCCGTATTGCTGTCCATCGTCAGCCTGGCCATGAGCTCCGCGCTGATGCGCGCCCTGACGCTCTCGCGCCGTTCTGAGGCCATCATCCATTCCACCGACGAGGCCATCGTCGGCAAGTCGCTGGACGGTGTCATTACCAGTTGGAACCCGGGAGCCGAACGCATGTTTGGCTACGCGGCCGCCGAGATGATTGGCCAGCCCATTCTGCGGTTGTTGCCTGCGGAGCGGTTGGGGGAAGAGGCCGTCATTCTGGAGAAAATTCGGCGCGGCGAAGGGGTAGAGCACTTCGAGACGGTGCGTGTTTGCAAAGACGGGCGCGAGATCAATGTCTCCGTCACCATCTCGCCGATTCGCAACAGCTTTGGTCACCTGATTGGGGCCTCCAAAATTGCCCGCGACATCACCGCCCAGAAGATGGCCACCCGGCAATTGCGGCTCACCGCCAGCGTGTTCAACAACACGGGTGAGGGCATCATGATCACCGACCGGGCCGGCCTGATTGTGGAAGTGAATGAGGCGTTCACCCGCATCACGGGCTACAGCCGCGAAGATGTTTTGGGCAACGACCCCGGTATGTTCCGCTCCAGCCGGCAGGGGCCGGAGGTGTTCCAGAACTTGCGCCGCGCGCTGCTGCGGCAGGGCGAGTGGAAGGGCGAGATGTGGAGCCGCCGCAAAGATGGCGAGGCCTACTCGGCTTGGCTCACGGTGAGCAAGGTGCGGGGCAGCTCGGGCAAGGTGCGCAATTACGTGGCGCTGTTCTCCGATGTGACCGTGCTCAAGCTGCAACAGGAAGAGCTGGAGCACGGCGCCCACTTTGATGCGCTGACCGATTTGCCCAACCGCCTGCTGCTGTCAGACCGCCTGCACCAGGCCATGACCATGTGCCAGCGCCATGGCCGGAGCCTGGCCGTGCTCTACCTGGACCTGGACGGCTTCAAGGCGGTGAACGACCAGTTTGGTCACGAGGCGGGCGACGCCTTGCTGGTGGCCGTGTCGCAGCGCATGCAGGCTGCGCTGCGCGATGTGGACACCCTGGCCCGCATGGGCGGCGATGAGTTTGTGGCAGTGCTGACCAATGTGGAAAACATCCAGGATTGCATCCAGATGGTCACACGTGTGTTGCTGGCCTGCTCGGAGCCGGTGCATATTGAGGGGCGCGATCTGAAGGTGACCGCCAGCATCGGCGTCACCATGTACCCGCAGGACAACGCCGAGGCCGAGCAGCTGATGCGCCACGCCGACCAGGCCATGTACGAGGCCAAACAAGGCGGCAAAAACCGCTTTCACATGTTTGACTCCGCCCAGGACGCCGAGGTGAAGAGCCGCAGCCTGCTGCAGGAGCTGATTGCACTGGGCATTGCCCAGCGCGAGTTTGTGTTGCACTACCAGCCCAAGGTGAATATGCGTACCGGCGCCATCGTCGGGGTGGAGGCGCTGATCCGCTGGCAGCATCCCCAAAAAGGGCTGCTGTCGCCCGATGCGTTTCTGCCTTCCATCGAAAAACACCCGCTGAGCGAAGCCCTGGGTGCCTGGGTGGTGAATGACGCGTTGCGGCAAATGGGCGTGTGGAACGCGCAAGGCCGGACGCTGCCGGTGAGCATCAACATTGCGGCGCGGCAACTGCAGCACCCGGACTTTGCCCAACACCTGGCCGGGCTTTTGGCCAAACACCCTGAGGTGGACGCCAGCCATGTGGAGCTGGAGGTGCTGGAGACCAGCGCGCTGAGCGACCTGAACTCAATTACCACCACCTTGCAAGATTGCCACCGCCTGGGTGTGCGTTTTGCGATTGACGACTTTGGCACCGGTTACTCCTCGCTCACCTACCTGCGCCATTTGCCGGTGGAAGTGCTCAAGATCGACCGCAGTTTTGTGCGTGACATGCTGGACGACCAGAACGACCTGTCCATCGTCAACGGCGTGATAGGCCTGGCCGCGGCCTTCCACCGTGAGGTGATTGCCGAGGGCGTGGAGAGTGTGGCCCACGGCCAGCGCCTGATTGAACTGGGCTGTCACCTAGGGCAGGGCTATGAGATTGCGCGCCCCATGCCGGCCGACCAGGTGCTGGCCTGGTGCGCCACGTGGAAGCCCCCGGTGGAGTGGACAGTCAGAGCCCACGAAGCGGCGGCGCAGGCCGGTTAGCTACTGTTTTAATAGCTGCTCGCGCATATTTTGCGGGGGCTAGAGGCCATTTTCGCAGTATTTTCCGCAGGTGGCTGACGCCGCAAGCCGTGTGGCAACTGGTGAGTTAGCTGTGATTCAGATGGATATCGATTTTCCCTGTCCCACGTCGGGCCGCTGCCCGGTATCCGGCAGAATGGTATTGGTACAAAAAAGCATTTATCAACTGCTTAAGCATTCAACACATTTCTAAGGGAGTATTCCGTTGGCTCAAATTACCCGGTACCCAGTGTTTGCCCATCTGCGTGGCGAGCCCAACCAGTACATCCTGCACTATTCGGCGGGTCAGATTACCCGTGAGGGGCAGGGTGCCGCATATTGGTTTCGGCCGCTGTCTGCATCTGTGGCGCAGGTGCCAGTGGAAGACTGCAGTGCCACTTTCATTCTGGCGGAGCGCAGCGCCGACTTTCAGGAGGTGTCTGTTCAGTGCACGGTGGTGTACCGGTTTCAAGATCCGCGCCTCGCGGCCAGCCGCATCAACTTCAGCCTGTCGCTAGCGACGGGACAATGGGTGGAGGACCCTCTTGAAAAGGCATCCCGGCTCTGGAACCAGCGGGCGCGGCCAGCGGTCCGCTCGTACTTGGCAACTGTTCCAGTGGCAGATGCCATTCGGACTGGCCCCGTTGCATTGGGGCACGCGTTGGGGGACTCACTGGGTGAGGATGCTGAGCTGGCGGCCATGGGCTTGAGGTTGGTCAGTGTGCAGGTTGACCAAGTGACAGCAACTCCCGAGGTGCGCAAAGCGCTGGAAACACCAACACGGGAAGCGATTCAACAAAAAGCAGACGAGGCAGTCTTTGAACGCCGCGCTTTGGCTGTAGAAAAGGAGCGCGCAATCAAACAGAATGAGCTGTCGACGGAAATTGAATTGGCCCGTCGTCAGGATGAACTGATTCGCCAGCAAGGTAGCAATACTCTGCGAGAAGTGGAAAGTGCCTCTGCAGCGGAGCGCGCCCGTCTGGATGCAGAACTGACACGCCAGAAATTGGTAACCGAAAGTGGTGTCAACGATCTAAAACTTAAGACGGAAGCCGAAGCGGCTGCTCGCAAAGCCATGGCAGATGCTGAAGCGACCAGTACCCAGTTGGTTGGGCACGCCAATGCCGCGTCTCGCAGGGCGATGCTGGATGCAGAAACAGAGGCCGAGATCCGTGGGCTAGCGGCTTGGAAGGATGTCAGTCCCGAAGTCGTGGCTGCGCTGGGCTTTAAATCCCTGAGCGAAAAAATTACCAAAATTGGCGACGTGCATTTGACGCCAGACCTGGTGGGCGACTGGCTTGGCAAATTGCTCAAGAGCAAGGCGGTGGGTGCCTTGCCCAGACCGGCTGGTGGGGTTAAAGAAACGGACGCTGCTTGAGTTTGGGTGTGTCTACCAGTCTGCCGCGCGTTGTGCTGGTCACGCGCCCGACTATGCTGGAATCCATGGTGGAGCGCTATGGCACGCGAGGGCAAGTAGAGTTTGTCCTGCGCCAACGCGGGCAGACGGTGGGGCTATTGGAGGATGCGCACCAAAAACAGATGCACGCTCTGGCAGAGGTGACGGGGAAATTACCTCCCGACCAACGACGTTCGCACATTGAGCGCTCAGACTTGCCGCAATTCTTGTTTGCTCCCGATGACGTGGTGGTGGTGGTCGGTCAGGATGGTTTGGTGGCTAATGTCGCCAAATACTTGCAAGGTCAGCGAGTTTTAGGGGTGAATCCTGACCCGGAAACCTATGACGGTGTGCTGTGTCGGTTGCGTGTGGAGCAGACCCGCCAGGCAATCGCCTGGGCTGCAGGCAATCCCGGCGGTTCTGCGCGCGCGTTCGAAATCCAGTCTCGCACCATGGCGGAGGCGCGTCGTGACGATGGCCTGCGTCTTTTGGCTTTGAATGAGATTTTTATGGGACACCGCAGCCACCAGTCCGCACGGTATGTATTACTGGCAGGTGACCGGCGAGAGCGGCAAAGTTCTTCTGGGCTTATTTGTGCCACGGGTACGGGAGCGACCGGATGGGCACGCTCCATCACCATGCAGCGGAACATGGACCATTCGCTGCCCGCGCCCTCCGATGACCAACTGGCTTGGTTTGTGCGCGAACCATTTCCTTCTGTCAGTACCGGCATCAGTCTGGATTTCGGGTCTGTGGACAAAAGTGAGCGCTTGGAGGTGATTTCGGAAATGGGGGAAGGAGGAACGCTGTTTGCCGACGGTATAGAACAGGACTCCATGGAGTTCCTGGGACCTCAAAAGGTCACTATTTCCGTGGCCGATGAGCGTCTGGAGCTGGTGATTCCGCAGGTGGCGGCCTCTTAACTTCTGGGTACACCGCTGTGGCGGCGTAATTTCAGGCAGCTTGCAGAGCTATCAATTGAGTAGCTTTTTGCGCATATTCCACGGGCGTTTGATGTCTACTGGATGCTCATGTTCAGTGCAGGTATTCAACCACCAGCAGTGCCTTGGCCAGACCCTTGCCGGTATTGCGGATGGCGTGTTGCACGTCCACCGCGTAGCGCGCGCTGTCGCCCGCTTTCAGCACCTTGCTACTGTCGGCCGCTTGCACGGTAAGCGTGCCGCTCAGTACTGACAAATGTTCACGCGCCCCCGCCTCGTGCGGTTCGGACGCCAGCACACCACCGGCCTCCACCGCCAGCTCGTACCACTCCACCTTGCCGGCCAGCGCAATGGGCCCAAGGATGCGCAGAGTGCACTTGCCGTCCGGGCTGGTGGTGACCGGGATGCTGTGCGCGGCCACCAGTTCCACCGTGGGGGCGGCCTTGTCGGCCACGCCACCGGCCAGCAGGTCGGTCAGGTTGATACCCAGTGCGGTAGCCAGGCGCCACAACACGCCTACCGTGGGGTTGGCCTGGTTGCGCTCCACCTCGGACAACATGGATTTGGACACCCCCGCGCGCTTGGACAGTTCGTCCAGCGAGAGTTGTTGCGCCTTGCGGATCTCCTGCAGCTTGGAGCCGACGGCCGGTGGGCCGTCGATGAGGGGACTGGAGGAGGGGACTTGCGCCATGGTGGTTTTGGTCGTTAAAATGGATTTTTGTTCGATATACCGGAAATATCCGTTAATCCAATCTTACACCGCCCACGCCACCATGACTACCGCCACCCCCCTGCACCCCGGCTACTACCTGCAATTCGCCAGCGACAACACCTCCGGCATCTGCCCCGAGGCTATGCAGGCCTTTGCCGCGGCCAACACGGGTTTTGCCGCGTCTTATGGCAATGACGACGCCACGCGCCTGGCGTGTGACCGGTTGCGCGAGGTGTTTGAGGCGGATGCCGAAGTCTTCTTCGTCTTCAACGGCACGGCGGCCAACTCGATTGCGCTGGCTTCGCTCTGCCAGTCTTACCAGGCCGTCATTTGCAGTGACACGGCCCACGTGGAAACGGACGAGTGCGGCGCGCCCGAATTCTTCTCCAACGGCTCCAAGCTGTTGTCGGCCCCCCACCGCCACGGTAAGCTCACCTCGGCCGGTGTGCTGGAGGTCATCACCCGCCGCACCGATGTGCACTACCCACGGCCCAAGGTGGTCACGCTGACCCAGTCCACGGAAATGGGCACGGTCTACCAAAAAGGCGAAATCAGTGGCATCAGCCGCATCGCGCAGGAGCATGGCCTGAAGGTGCACATGGACGGCGCGCGTTTTGCCAACGCGGTGGCCGCGCTCAAGGTGGCGCCGGCCGACATCACCTGGCGTGCGGGCGTGGACGTGTTGTGTTTTGGCGGTACCAAGATGGGCCTGCCGATTGGCGAGGCCATCGTGTTTTTTGACCGCAAGCTGGGCGAGGAGTTTTCTTACCGCTGCAAGCAGGCCGGGCAACTGGCCTCCAAGATGCGCTACCTGTCGGCCCCCTGGCTGGCCATGCTGACCGACGGCACCTGGCTGCGCCACGCGGCGCACGCCAACGCCATGGCGCAGCGTCTGTCTGACAAGGTGGCCGGTATCGCCGGCGCCGAACTGTTGCTGCCCACCGAGGTGAATGGCGTGTTTGTGAACCTGCCCGAACCGGCGATCGTTCGCCTCAAGGCCCTGGGCTGGACCTTCTACACCTTCATCGGCGGCGGTGCGCGCTTCATGTGCTCTTGGGCCACCACCGAAGAGGCGGTGGACCATTTGGCGCATGACCTGGAGCGGGCGCTGGCGGGTTGAGTGGTGCGGCGGATGCTACTGATTTAATAGCTGCTCGCGCATATCCCACGTGGGTTAGAGGCCTGTTTTGCTTGTAAAAAGCTATTGAAGCGCCTTGGCGGCCCAGGCTTGCAGGGCCAGGCGCACCGTGTGGCGGGCACTGGCGTCGGCGCGGCCACCGAGCCAGTAGCTCAGCAGATCGGCTGCCATCTCGTAGGGGTGGTAGAGCCCGCTGCGATCGGGGAAGGCGTTCACATACGCTGCCACGCCCAGCAGGGGCTGGGTTACGGGTTGGCCCTCGCGCTCTTGCAGGCGCCACTCGCCCTGTTCTTGGCGGTACATCACGGCCACCATCTGGAAGTCGCGCGGCATGCTGGGGGTTTTGAGGTTGCTGAGTTGCAGGTAGGGCAGTACCGCCTGGCCCGGCGCATCGGGCAGCGGGAAGATCCACTCGCTCAGCGGCGCATCAGGGTTGACCACACCGCGCGCCAACAGCGCTGGTGTTTGCGGTGCGGCAATGCGCGTAAAGCCCAGCACCTGCGTGGCCAGGGTGTCAAAAAGCGCGGACTGGCTGCGTTGCAGCACATGGGTTTGCTCGTGCACCAGCAGGTAGCCCAAAAAGCCCAGCAGCCCAGACCGATCGCCCGCGCGGTAGGGCGCCAGCAGGTTTTGCATGAGGCCGGCACTGAACACGATGGTGTCACCGCGTGTATGCGGCAAGCCGCCTTCCACCTTGTCGCTGACTTTGGCAAATTTCCAGGGCGTGCGGGCGTAGAGTGGGGCTTTCTCGGTCAGCGTGGGCCAGAGCGTGCCCACGGCCCAGCGCAACATGGCCTGCTCGTCGGCAGAAAACTCTTGCACCTCGCTGGCGTAGTGGGCGCGGGCTTGTTCACGCGCGGTCGCTAGCGGCAGGTTCAGCAGGTCCAGCCGGGTTTTGGCCACCAGCTCGGGGCCTTGCATGGCGTCGAAGTAGGTCTGTGCGCCGGGGCCTGCCATCAGGGTGGCGGCTTCGCTGCGGTTCAAAAACTGCAGCGCTGGCTCGGCGGCTTGGGCCAAGCCCATCCAGCTGCTGCCGGCCAGGCACAGGGCCAGAAGTCCCAGATGGCGGCGCAGCATGGGCGCCTCAGACCAGGCGGGCGCGGTGCCGAGCAATCTGTGCCCGCACCTGGGCTGGCGCAGTGCCACCCAGAATGTTGCGCGCGTTGAGCGAGCCACGCAGGCTCAGGCACTCGTACACATCTTTTTCGATGCTGGCATGGAAGCCCTGCAGCACGGCCAGTGGCAGTTCGGACAGGTCGCAGGCATGCGACTGCGCCGCCTTCACCGCGTGGGCTACCGTCTCATGCGCATCGCGGAAGGGCAGGCCCTTCTTCACCAAATAGTCGGCCAGGTCGGTGGCGGTGGCGTAGCCCTTGAGTGCGGCGCGCTCCATGGCTTCGGCGTTCACGCTGATGCCACCTTCTTTTTTACCCGTGGCTGCGTTCACCTGGCCGCCAATCATTTCGGAGAAGATGCGCAGCGTGTCTTTCAAGGTGTCCACGGTGTCGAACAGCGGCTCTTTGTCTTCCTGGTTGTCCTTGTTGTAGGCCAGGGGCTGGCCCTTCATCAGGGTGATCAGGCCCATGAGGTGGCCGACCACGCGGCCGGTCTTGCCGCGTGCCAACTCGGGCACATCAGGGTTTTTCTTCTGCGGCATGATGCTTGATCCCGTGGTGAAGCGGTCGGCAATCTTGATGAAGCCGAAGTTCTGGCTCATCCAGATGATGAGTTCTTCGCTCATGCGGCTGATGTGAATCATGGTCAGGCTGGCGGCGCTGGTGAACTCGATCGCAAAGTCACGGTCGCTCACGGCGTCCAGGCTGTTCTGGCACACACCGTCCATGGCCAGGGTCTTGGCCACGCGCTCGCGGTCCAGTGGGTAGCTGGTGCCGGCCAATGCGGCGCTGCCCAGCGGCAGACGGTTGGTGCGGCGGCGCACCTCGGCAAAGCGCTCGGCATCGCGGCTGAACATTTCCACATAGGCCAGCATGTGGTGGCCAAAACTCACAGGCTGGGCTACCTGCAGGTGCGTGAAGCCAGGCAGGATGACCTCGGCATTCGCCTCGGCCACATCCACCAGCGACTTTTGCAGGTCCACCAGCAGTTCGCCGATCAGATCAATCTCGCTGCGCAGCCACAGGCGCACGTCGGTGGCGACCTGGTCGTTGCGGCTGCGGCCGGTGTGCAGGCGCTTGCCGGCGTCGCCCACCAGCTGGGTCAGGCGGGCTTCGATGTTCAGGTGCACGTCTTCCAGGTCCAGCTTCCATTCAAAGGCGCCAGATTCGATCTCGCCCCAGATCTGGGCCATGCCTTTCTGGATGGCGGCGTGGTCTTCGGCGGCAATGATGCCCTGCGCGGCCAGCATGTCGGCATGCGCCAGACTGCCGGTAATGTCGGCCTGCCAAAGGCGCTTGTCAAAGAACACGCTGGAGGTGTAGCGTTTGACCAGATCACTCATGGGCTCAGAAAACAGCGCGGACCACGCCTGGGACTTTTTATCGAATTGGTTTTGGGACATGGGAGACGCTTTGCAGAATGGAGTCAAAATCCGGTGAACATGAACGACACCCAAATATTATCGACGTTCCAGGAGCTGGCCCCAGCGCAGCCGACGGACGCCAAGGCCCCGGCCCTGGTGTTCGACGCCTGCCAAATGGGTGTGGTGCTGCGGGCGGTGTTGTTTGTGGAGCTGGGGGTGGCGGTGGCGGCCATGTTCGCGTCCACCACGCTGTGGAGCTGGGTGCTGCGCTTCTCGCTCGTCACCGGCGGAGCTCTACCGGCCACGCTGGCCTGGCTGCTCTCGGCCTGCATGGCCAAGCGCTGGTTGGCGCGCCTCAAACCTGCGGCACAGTATTCGGTCGCCATTGGTTTGGGCGCGGTGGCGGGGCTGTATGGCTGTGGACTGCTCGCCATTTCGGGGCTGCTGCCCGATGCGCCCTGGGTGGGCAGCGCCAGCAGCGGGGCTTTGCTCTCGTCTATTTTGGTAGCGGCGCTGGTGATGCGTGCCAAGGGGCGCACCCCGGCTGACACGGCGGCGCGCCTGGCCGAGCTGCAGTCGCGCATCCGCCCGCACTTTTTGTTCAACACCCTCAACAGCGCCATTGCACTGGTGCGCGCCGAGCCGGCCAAGGCCGAGGCGCTGCTGGAAGACCTGAGTGATCTGTTTCGCCATGCGCTGATGGACCAGGGAACGGCCGTGACCCTGGCCGACGAGATTGCGCTGGCCCAGCGTTACCTGGCCATCGAGCAGGTGCGTTTTGGCGAGCGCCTGGATGTGCAATGGGCGCTGGACCCCGAAGCCGAACAGGCCAAGCTGCCCCCGCTGTTGCTGCAGCCGCTGGTGGAAAACGCGGTGCGCCATGGGGTGGAGCCCAGTGCCACCGGCGCGGCCATCCGCATTTCCACCCAGCGCCGGGGCTCCTCCGTGGTGGTGAAGGTAACCAACACGGTGCCCGCCGGGCAGGGTTCTGAGGGCCATGGCCTGGCCCTGCGCAATGTGCAAGATCGCCTGGCCCTGCTGCACGATGTGCAGGCCCAGTTTCGCTGTGGCTTGAAAGACGGCGTGTACCAGGTTCGCATGGAGTTCCCCGCATGACTGCAATTGCCCCTATGCGTCGCCTGCAGGTGATGGTGGTGGACGACGAGGCCCTGGCCCGTTCGCGCCTGCGCACCCTGCTGGGCGACTGCCACAACCCCGGTGCCGAGGTGGTGGCCGAAGCCGCCAACGCCGGCCAGGCCCTGGAACTGTTGCGCGGGCGCCGCCTGGATGTGGTGTTTCTGGACATCCACATGCCCGGTGCCGATGGCCTGACGCTGGCGCAAACCCTCAAAACCCTGCCGCAGCCGCCCGTGGTGGTGTTTGTCACCGCACATGCCGAACACGCCTTGCAGGCCTTTGACCTGGAGGCCGCCGACTACCTGACCAAACCCGTGCGGCTGGAGCGGCTGCAAACAGCGCTACAAAAAGCAGAGCGGCTTGCGCATGTTCCATCAGGGCTGGGGGGCGTTTTTGCTTCAGAAGAGGTGCTGGTCATCCAGGAGCGCCACCGGACCGAGCGCGTGCCGCTGCAGCAGGTGCTGTATTTCAAGGCCGAGCTGAAATACATCACGGTGCGCACTGCGGCGCGCAGCTACATCCTGGACGGGGCCCTTAACGACCTGGAGGCCAAATACGCCGAGCATTACCTGCGCATCCACCGCAACGCCATCGTGGCGCGCTGGGCCATCCGTGCGCTGGAGAAACATTACGACGCCGAAGAGGGCGAAGGTTGGGCGGTGCGCTTGCAGGGGGTCGATGAGCTGCTGTCGGTCTCGCGCCGCCAACTGGCCGCAGTGCGCAGCCTGATTGCCCAATGAAGCCTGCCCAGCGCCCCCACTGGTGGCAGGTGGCCCGAGTTGTCCTCTTTTGCTGGGCGGCTGGTGTGGCTGGGGCCGGTAGTGCGGCAGCGGAGCGCATTCGTATTGGCGCCGAGGACGATTGGCGCCCTTACTCGTATGTGGTGGAGGGCAAGCCCGTGGGTTTTGCGGTGGACTTGGCACGTGCGGCCTGGGCCGCAGCCGGGATCGAGCTGGAACTGGTGCCACTGCCCTATGCCCGTTGCATGAAAGAGGTGGACAACGGCACGCTGGCTGGCTGCTTTGACACCCTGCGCGACGCCCGCACCGAAGCCCGCTACCTGTGGCACAAACGGCCTCTGTTCAAGGCGCGCATCGCCATTTACGGGCGCAGCAATGCGCCCAACACGCGCCCCGTGGATGCTGCGGGTCTGCTGGGGTTTCGCATTGGCGTGACCAATGGCTACGACTACGGGGAGGCCTTTGACAACGACGCGCGTATGCAGCGCGACGTAGCGCCGTCCGATCTGATATCCCTGCGCAAGCTGGTGGCCGGGCGGGTGGACTATGCGCTGGTGTTTGACCGGGTGGCGCAGCAGATTGCATCCGTGCACCCGGAGCTGGCCAAGGGCTTCACCCAGCGTGGGGTGCTGGTGGAGCCTTTGCTGTACATCTCGTTTACAAAACGCATGCCGGGCCTGGAGGCCTTGATTGCCCGCTTTGACGCGGGCCTGGAGCGGGTGCGCCAATCGGGCGAATACGCCCGTATTGAAGCCCGTTGGCGCTGAAAATTACCCCGTGTTGCGCAGTCCGGCGGCAATCCCGTTGATGGAGATGTGGATACCACGCTGCACGCGTTCGTCGGCCTTGCCTTCGCGGTAGCGGCGCACCAGTTCCACCTGCAGGTGGTGCAAAGGGTCGATGTAGGGGAAGCGGTGGCGGATGGAGCGCTGCAAGGCCGCGTTGTTGGCCAGGCGGTTCTTTTCACCGGTGATGGTGGCCAGCGCTTGCGCGGTGGCGTGCCATTCGGCCTCGATGGCCGTGAAGATCTTCTTGCGCAGGCGCGCATCGCCCACCAGCTCGGCATAACGTGAGGCCAGGGCCAGGTCGCTCTTGGCCATCACCATGTCCATGTTGGATAGCAGGGTGCCGAAGAAGGGCCATTGCTTGTACATCTTCTGCAGCAGCGCCAAACGCTCTTTCTGCTCGGCCGCAGTGCCGTTGCTGATGAACTTCTGCACCGCAGAACCAAAGCCGAACCAGCCTGGCAGTGTCAGGCGGCACTGGCCCCAGCTGAAGCCCCAGGGAATCGCGCGCAGGTCTTCGATCTTCTGCGAGGCCTTGCGAGAGGCAGGGCGTGAGCCGATGTTGAGCTCGGCAATCTCGCGGATCGGGGTAGAGCTGAAAAAGTACTCGGTGAAACCGGGAGTTTCGTACACCAGCGCGCGGTAGGCCGACATGCTGTTTTGCGAGAGCTCGGCGGCGGCTTCCAGGAAGGCCTTGGTGGCCGATTTGGTGGGCTGCAGCAGGGTGGCTTCTAGCGTGGCAGCGACCAGGGTTTCCAGGTTGCGTCGGCCAATTTCGGGGTTGGCGTATTTGGAGCCAATCACTTCGCCCTGTTCGGTCAGGCGGATCTGGCCGCGTACGGTGCCGGGGGGCTGGGCCAGAATGGCTTGGTAGCTGGGGCCGCCGCCACGCCCCACCGTGCCGCCACGGCCGTGGAACATGCGCAGCTGGATCTTGTGTTGGGCGGCCAGCACGTCGAACAGCTCCACCAATGCGATCTCGGCGCGGTACAGCTCCCAGTTGCTGGTGAAGATGCCGCCGTCCTTGTTGGAGTCGGAGTAGCCCAGCATGATGTCCTGCTCGGAGCCACTGCGTTTGACCAGCTCGGCCACGCCAGGCAGGGCGTAGAACTCCCGCATGATGGGCGCGGCGTTGCGCAGGTCTTCAATGGTTTCAAACAGCGGCACCACGATCAGGTCGGCCGTGGCCTGTGCGTCCAGCGTGCCGCGCATCAGGCCCACTTCTTTTTGCAGTAGCAGCACTTCGAGCAAGTCGCTCACGGTTTCGGTGTGGCTGATGATGTAGTGGCGGATGGCTTCATGGCCAAAACGTTCACGCATGACCTTGGCGGCAGCAAAGATGGCCAGCTCGCCCTGGGCGTGGGCCGAGTACTCGACACCGTGCACGCGCAGGGGGCGGGCGTCGTTCAGCAAGCCCAGCAACAGTGTGCGTTTGGCGGCTTCGTCCAGTGCGCTGTAGTTGGCTTCCACGCGGGCCGTGGCCAGCAGTTCGGCTACCACTTCTTCGTGTTTGTCCGAGCTTTGGCGCAAGTCCACTGTGGCCAGGTGAAAGCCGAACACGTCCACTGCGCGGATCAGCGGGTGCAGGCGTTGTTTGATCAGGGCGCCGCCGTGGTGGGCCTTGAGCGAAGCGGCGATGGTGCGCAGGTCGGCCACCAAGTCCTGCGCCTGCAGGTAGGGGTTTTGTGGCGCGACGGCGTGGCGTGCGGCCTCGGTGCCGGTCAGGCTTTTCAGGGTGGCGGCCAGGCGGGCGTACATGCCGGTCAGGGCGCGGCGGTAGGGTTCGTCTTTGCGGTGTTCGTTTTGGTCAGGCGAGCGTTCGGCCAGGGCCTGCATCTCGGGAGTGCAGTCGGCCAGCATGGCAGAGATGGACAACTCGCCACCCAGGTAGTGCACCTCGGTCAGGTAGTGGCGCAGGGCCACTTCGGCCTGGCGGCGCAGCGCGTATTCCAGGGTCTGGGCGCTGACGTTGGGGTTGCCGTCGCGGTCGCCGCCAATCCACTGGCCCATGCGCAAAAAGCTGTGCACCGGCTGGGTGCCCAGCATGTCTTCCAGGTCGGCGTAGAGCTTGGGAATCTCGCGCAGGAAGGTGGACTCGTAATAACTCAGCGCGTTCTCAATCTCGTCGGCCACGGTGAGCTTGCTGAAGCGCAGCAGGCGGGTCTGCCAGAGCTGCATCACGCGGGCGCGCATCTGGGCTTCGTTGGCTGCCAGTTCCTTGGGCGTCAGCGCGTCTTTTTTGCTGTCCACCGAGACGGCGCGCAGCTTGATTTCATCACGCGTGGTCAGCAGCTGGGCGATGTCGCGCTCAGCATCCAGAATGCTCTTGCGTTGCACTTCGGTGGGGTGGGCGGTGAGCACGGGCGACACAAAACTTTGCGCCAGCGTCTGCGAGATGGTCTTGGGTGCGATGCCGGCCCAGCGCAGGCGCGACATGGCGACCTCGATGCTGCCTTCTTGCGTGTCGCCGGCACGTTCGTGGATGGCACGGCGACGGATATGGTGGCGGTCTTCGGCCAGGTTGGCCAGGTGCGAAAAGTAAGTGAAGGCGCGGATCACGCTCACGGTCTGGTCGCCCGAGAGGCCCTTGAGTAGTTTCTTCAGTGCCTTGTCGGCTTCGTGGTCGGCATCGCGTCGAAACGCCACCGACAGCGTGCGGATCTGTTCGATCAGTTCGTAGGCCTCTACGCCCTCTTGCTCCCGAATCACATCACCCAAAATTCGCCCTAAAAGGCGGATGTCTTCAACCAAGGGACGCTCGTTGTCTTTGCTGCGCTTGGCCGTCTCTGCGGCAGGTGCTTTTTTCATGGGTCTGGATGGAGGTGGGAGAGGGGGCTTCGAATGAAGCAAGGATCGCGCCCATGCTAGCATCGAAGGCATTCCACCGATTACTAGCAGGTTACGACTTTGCCCCATTTTACGATCGCCACACGCGAGAGCCGGCTGGCCCTTTGGCAAGCAGAACACGTCAAGGCCTTGCTGGAGCAGCAAGGCGCCGCCGTCACCCTGTTGGGTATGACGACCAAGGGCGATCAAATCCTGGACCGCTCGCTCAGCAAAGTGGGCGGTAAGGGCCTGTTTGTCAAAGAGCTGGAAGTGGCCTTGGAAGAAGGCCGCGCCGACCTTGCTGTGCATTCGCTCAAAGACGTTCCGATGGAGTTGCCCGCGGGTTTTGAGCTGGCCTGCGTGATGGAGCGTGAGGACCCGCGTGACGCCTGGGTGTCTACCCGTTATGCGAGTGTGCTGGATCTGCCGCAAGGCGCGGTGGTGGGCACGTCGAGCTTGCGCCGCGTGGCGCTGCTGCGCGCCATGCGGCCTGACCTGAAGATTGAGCCCTTGCGCGGCAACCTGGACACCCGTTTGCGCAAACTCGATGAAGGCCTGTACGACGGCATCGTGTTGGCCGCCGCCGGACTCAAGCGCTTGGGGCTGGCCTCCCGCATCCGCAGCACCTTTGCAGTGGAGCAGATGCTGCCGGCGGCCGGGCAGGGGGCCTTGGGCATTGAAGTGCGCACGGGCCGCGACGATGTGCGCGACGCGCTGCAGCACCTGGCCCACCAACCCACTTGGCTGGCCGTGGCCGCCGAGCGCGCGGTAAGCCGCATGATGGGTGGTAGCTGTTCCATGCCGCTGGCGGCTTACGCCACGCTTGAGGGCACGCAGCTGCACATCCGCGCCGCCTGGGGCGATGCCGAGGGAAGGTACCCGCTGGTGACCGCCCAGACGCAAGGCTCCGTACACAGCCTGGCTGATGCCACCGCCTTGGGCGAACAGGTCGCCCTGCAGTTGCAGGCCGGTGTACGGGCTTTGCCGCAAGCAGGAGTCTGATGCCATGCGTGTGATCGTTACCCGTCCCGAAGGCGAAGCCCAGAAGTGGGTCAGCACCCTGCAGAGTGCGGGTTACCAGGCCTTGAGTCTGCCTTTGATCAAGGTGCTGCCAGCCGCCCAGCCGCAAGCGGTGCATGAGGCCTGGCAGCAGATCGCGCAGTGGGACGCCGCGATGTTTGTCAGTCGCAATGCCGTGGACCACTTTTTTGCATTAAAACCGGTTGAAACCCTCGTATTTACTGCGCAGGCAGCTATCAAAAGTAGAGCGTATGTGACCGGCCCAGGCAGCTATTCCGCCTTGCTGCGTGTGGGCGCTGAGGCCTCGTGCATCGACTCCCCCGACCATACCGCTGGGCTGTTTGACTCGGAGGCTCTATGGCATGTGGTGCGCGGCCAGATGCGTCCGGGTTTCCGGCTGCTGATTGTGCGGGGCACCACGGTGGATGGTGCGGCCGGTGACGAGGGGGTGGGGCGCGATTGGTTTGCCAAGCAGGCCACGGCGGCCGGGGCCCAGGTGGATTTTGTGGTGGCTTACCAGCGTCAGCAACCCCAACTCGACCCCCAGCAGCAGGCCCAGGCGCAGATTGCGGCCAGCGATGGCACGGTGTGGCTGTTCAGCAGTTCGGAAGCGATTGCCAACTTGCAGGCCCAATGCCCCGCGCAGCTGTGGCAGGGCGCCCGTGCTGTTGTTACCCATCCACGTATTGGCAAGGCCGCGCGTGAGGCGGGCTTTGGTGTGGTGCGCGAGTCACGCCCAGCGCTGCCGGCGCTGATGGCGTCGATAGAATCGCTGCAATGAACGACGCGTCTGCCGCCCCACCCGAAACATCCACTGCGGAACAGGCACCGCCTGCAGCCTTGCTGCCCACGGTAAAGTCGTCGCGCCGCTGGTTGCGTGGTGTGGCCGTGGTGGCGGTGGTTGGCCTGCTGGGCAGCGCCTTGTTGTGGCAAAAACTCAGCACCATCCAGGAGCAGTTGGCGCGCCAGAGCGCCGACACTGGCTCCCAGGCCAACGAAGCGCGGGCCATGGCCCGCCAGGCGCAGGAGCTGGCCATTGAAACCGCAGCCAAACTCGCCATGACCGAGGCGCGGCTGAGCGAAGTGTCCTTGCAGCGCAGCCAGCTCGAAGAGCTGATGCAAAGCCTGTCCCGCTCGCGCGACGAAAACCTGGTGGTGGACATTGAATCCGCTGTGCGCCTGGCCCAGCAACAGGCCCAACTCACCGGCAGTGCTGAGCCCCTGTTGGCCGCCCTCAAAACTGCCGAACTGCGCGTGGCCCGTGCGGCACAGCCGCGCCTGACCCCGGTGCAGCGCGCCATTGCCAAAGATGTGGCGCGCATCAAGGCCACGGCATTGGCCGATTTGCCCGCCTTGCTGGTCAAGCTGGACGAGCTGGTGCAGGTCACTGACGAGCTGCCCATTGCCAACGCCGTTGCCGTTGCACGGCCGGCCGAGAGCCTCAAGCGCAAGGAAGCCGAATCCATGGCCGGCTGGTGGAACCGTGCGATTGCGGTGGTGCATGCCGAGCTGCAAAGCCTGGTGCGCGTGAGCCGCATCGACAACCCGGATGCCGTGTTGCTCACGCCCGAGCAGTCCTTCTTTTTACGCGAGAACCTCAAACTCAAATTGCTGAACGCCCGCCTGGGCCTGCTCACACGGCACAACGATTCGGCGCGTTCGGATCTGGCTGCCGCCTCCGCGGCCATGGCGCGTTACTTTGATGTGTCTTCGCGCAAGACGCAGGCCGCGCAGGCCTTGTTGCTGCAACTGCAGGGCCAAATGCGTGCGCTGGAGCTGCCGCGCGTGGATGACACCCTGGCGGCGCTGACCACGGCCGCAGCGGGGCGCTGAGATGCGGGCCGCACTTTGGCTTCTTGCCCTGTTTGCGGTGGCGGTGGCCACCGCCTTGTTTGCCGGTAACAACCAGGGCACGGTGACCCTGTACTGGCCACCGTACCGTGTGGACCTGTCACTCAACCTGGTGCTGGTGCTGCTGGCCCTGGTGTTTGTGACCCTGCACCTGGCTTTGCGCGCACTCTCGGGCCTGCTGCACATTCCGGTGCAGGCCAAGCGCTGGCGCCTGCTCTACAAAGAGCGCGCCATGCACGAGGCGCTGCTGGACTCTCTGTCCAACCTGGTGGCCGGGCGTTTTGTGCGGGCCCGCAAGGCGGCCGAGCTGGTGGTCACGCTCGAAGAGTCGCTGCGCAGCAGCGAAGAACACACGGTACACGGCGTGCGCCTGCGCACCATGTCCCACCTGATTGCTGCCGAAAGTGCCCATGCGCTGCAAGACCGCAGCCGCCGTGAGCAACATTTTCAGAGCGCACTGGAGCTGACCCGGCCGCGCGACGCGCAGGATGGTCGCGATGGTGTGCTGATGCGCGCAGCACGTTGGTCGTTTGAGGACCGTGACGCCTCTTTGTCGCTGGAGTGGTTGGACCAATTGCCCCAAGGCACAGCCCGCCGCACTATTGCCCTGCGTTTGCGCCTCAAGGCGGCGCGCCTGGCTGGCCAGGCGCGTGCGGCATTGGATGCGGTGCGCCTGCTCACCAAACACCGGGCGTTCTCGGAAGTGGCGGGTGCCGGTATTGCCCGCGGGCTGGCACTTGAAATCCTGCGCTCGGCCCATGACCCCATGCAGTTGCAACGCGCTTGGGAGGCATTGGAGACGGCAGAAAAACACATGCCCGAGGTGGCGCTAGAAGCCGCAGAGCGTTGTCTGCAACTGGGCGGCGATGTGGCCCTGTCACGCCAGTGGGTGCTGCCGCTGTGGATGGCCATGGGCGAACGCCTGGATGCATTGAGCCCGGCGCTGCGCGTGCGTGTGGTGCGCGTGCTGGAAAAAGGTTTTGCCCAGGCCACCGGCACGCCCGATGCGCCGTGGCTGCAGCGCATCGAGTCGCTGCAGTTGGCCAACCCGGGTGACCCCTTGCTGCAGTACCTGGCCGGGGTGATGTGCGCGCGGCTGGAGTTGTGGGGCAAAGCCCAGCAGATGCTGCGCCAATCCTTGACCATGCTCAAGGATGCGGACCTCAAGCGAGACGCCTGGCGCGCCCTGGCCGAACTGGCCGAACACAGGCAGGATACGGCCGCCGCCGCACAGGCCTACAAGGAAGCCTCCAAAGCGTGACGTGCTGAACTTTCGGGGCTATTATCCGCCCCATGGCCACACTCATCGACCACCTGATCAAGCTCACAGACCACCGCGACCGCGACCTGTTGGAGCTCACCCTGTCCAAGGCATTGATTGACCTGGTGCCCATCCAGCGCGTCATCGTCGCGCGGGTGGTGAGTGAAGAAGGCATCAAGCGCTGGCTGGAAGTGGCCACACTGGACGCCAAGGGCGGCGGCAAGGTGGTGGACCCGCTCCGCGTGGACTTTCAGAAATTACCTTTGTTGGACGACAACCGCGATCGCCTGCGAGCTCTGCAAAACCGCGAGCGCATCGAGATCGCCTGGGCCGGCGAAGACGGGCCCCGCATCACCTACTTTCCACTGTTTGCTGAGACTCTCAACGACGATGAAGGGGCGTTGGAGATTCACTCTGCATCCCCGCTGACGCAGGAGCAGTTGCAAACCCTGGCCCAGGTCCAGCATGTGTTTCGCAATATGTACCACCTGCTGGCTTACAGCGACCGCGATGCACTCACCGGCTTGCTCAACCGCAAGTCCCTGGATGACACGTTCTACAGTGCCGTGCTCGATGAGCTGGGCGAGGGGCCCGAGCCGCAGTCGGAGGCTTTGAAGGCGGCTGTGGCGCCTGGCCAGGAGCGCCGCCACCGGGTGCCGCCCAACTACTGGATGGGCACCATCAGCATCGACAACTTTGGCTTGCTCAATGACAAAAACGGCCACCTGATTGCCGAAGAGGTGCTGCTCTTGGTGGCGCGCATCATGAACAACACCTTTCGCACCTACGACCGGCTGTACCGCCTGGGTGGCGAGCAGTTTGCTGTGCTCATGCACTGCCCTGACGAGGCTCTGGTGCTGGCTGCGTTTGAGCGCTTTCGGGCCAATATCGAGAAATTTAACTTTCCGCAGGTGGGGCGCGTCACCATTTGCGCCGGCTTCACCCGCATCACGCCCGATGACTCACCGAGTACGGCGCTGGAGCATGCCGAGCGCGCGGTGGACTATGCGCAGCACAACGGCCGCAACAAGGTGTTCAGCCATGCGGAGCTGGTGCGCAAGGGCTTCTTTGGCGATGCGCTGAAGATAGGTGCTGTGGACCTGTTTTAAACCAGCTGCCGACAGGCCAAAAAAAGGGGCACCGTGGTGCCCCTTTTTATTTAACCCGCGTTGTTCTCTTCAAACGGCAGGCTCATGTTGCGCAAGTCGCGCCGGGTTTCCACCAGCACCAGCGGGCCAGCGTCCACCACCACAGGGGCCGGGCGCTCGCGGGGCACATGCACGGGCTTGGGCTCGGCGGCAATCGCCGCTTGCACGGCGGCAATCTTGGCGGCATCCGAATTCACCCACTGCAGGCCCGAACCTTGGGCGACTTGCTGCAAGGATGCAGTAGGCAGGGCATAACCTTCGACCTTGGGCATGCTGCCGGTGGCCACAGGGGCGGGTGCAGCGACAGGCGCAACCACGGCCACCACAGGGGCAACCGGTGCTGGGGCTGCTGCCACGATAGGCTGCACTGGCTCCATGCTGACGGACGCAGCAGCGGCTTGTGGCGCTTCTTCGGTGTGCTGCGGGGCTGCAGCTTGTTCACCACGTTCCTGGCGATTGCCACGGTCACGGCCATAACGGTCGCGTGAGCGGCGCTGGCCATCGCCAGCATTGCGGCCTTCGGCCTGGGCGGCAGTTTCGCCATCGATTTGGTTCACATCGGCCTGGGCTGTCGGGGCCGTGTCGGCAAAGGCGAGTGCAGATTGGGGTTCTGCGTCAGCGCGGTTGCCGTCGTCCTGACGGGGGCCACGTTCGTCGCGGCGGCCATTGCGATTGCGTCCACGGCCACGGCCTTCACGACCGTCTCCACGGGCTTCGGTATTCACGTCCGCGGCGCCTTCGGGGCGTGCGTCTGTGGTTTCCTCGTGGCGTGTGTCCTGGCGTTGCTCGGTGTTGCGCTCTGTGTTTTCTTCGCGCGGGCCACGGCCTTCGCCACGGTTGCGGCCACGGCCTTCACCACGCGGGGCACGGTCCTGGCGGGGTTCACCGCGGCCTTCGCCACGTGGGGCGTTGCCGTTGTCGGCGCCTGCAGACACCTGGACATCCTGGCCTGCTACGGCAGCGCCAGCGTCCATGCGTTCGTTGCGCTGGGCGCCGCCTTGGCGTTCGCCACGCTCACCACGGTTGCGGCCATTGCGGCCACCGCGTTCACCACGCTCTGCACCACCTTCGGGGCGGGCTTCACCCCGGTTTTCGTCGCGCGGGCCACGGCCGTCGGCGCGGGGCTCATTGCGGCCACCACGGCTGTTGCGGCCTTCGCCACGCTCGCCACCACGGTCGTTGCGCTCACCACGGCCACCGTTGCGGCTGCCATCGCGGCCCCGGCCGTCACGGCCTTCGCGTTTGTCGTCGGTCTTGGCAGTCGCAGGTGCGGGCTTGGCCACCGGTGCGGCTTCTTCCATGCCCAGCAGGCCCTTGATCCAACCAAAGAAACCTTTGCTGGCAGGTGCAGGCGCTGCTGCCACGGGCTTTGCCGCAGGCGCTGCAGCCTGGGGTTTGGCCACTTCGGGCTTGGGCGGCGCGATGGGGGCGGGTGCGTCGGGCAACACGCCCTTGATCACGGGAGTTTGTTTGTTGGTGGGCTCTTGCGAACGGCGGGTCACGCCGGTGGCTTCTTCTATGTCATCGGCCATCTTGTAGCTGGCTTCGATGTGGTCCAGGCGCGGGTCGTCGTGTTTCAGGCGTTCGAGCTTGTAGTTGGGCGTTTCCAGCGTCTTGTTGGGCACCATCAGCACGTTGATGCGCTGCTTGAGTTCGATTTTGGCGATTTCGGTACGCTTTTCGTTCAGCAGGAACGAGGCCACATCGACGGGCACCTGGCACATGACCGATGCCGTGTTGTCCTTGAGCGACTCTTCCTGGATGATGCGCAGAATCTGCAAAGCGCTGGATTCGGTATCGCGGATGTGGCCGGAGCCGCCGCAACGGGGGCAAGGAATGGATGCACCTTCCGAAAGGGCCGGGCGCAGGCGCTGGCGGCTCATTTCCATCAGGCCGAACTTGGAGATGGTGCCGAACTGCACGCGGGCGCGGTCCTGGCGCAGCGCGTCGCGCAAGCGGTTTTCCACTTCGCGGCGGTTGCGGGACTCTTCCATGTCGATAAAGTCGATCACGATCAGGCCACCCAAGTCACGCAGGCGCATCTGGCGCGCCACTTCGTCAGCGGCTTCCAGGTTGGTGCGGGTCGCGGTTTCTTCGATGTCGCCGCCCTTGATGGCGCGGGCCGAGTTGACGTCTACGGACACCAGGGCTTCGGTGTGGTCGATCACGATGGCGCCGCCGGAAGGCAGTTGCACCGTGCGGGCGTAGGCGGATTCGATCTGGTGTTCGATCTGGAAGCGGCTGAACAGCGGGGCGTCGTCACGGTAGCGCTTCACGCGGGCTGCGTGCTCTGGCATCACGTGGGCCATGAACTGCTGGGCCTGTTCGTACACGTCGTCGGTGTCGATCAGGATGTCGCCGATGTCGTGGTTGAAGTAATCGCGGATCGCGCGGATTACCAGGGACGACTCTTGGTAAATCAGGTAGGCACCCTTGCCACCCTTGGCGGCGCCGTCAATCGCGGTCCACAGCTTCAAGAGGTAGTTCAGGTCCCACTGCAACTCGGGCGCGCTGCGGCCAATGCCGGCGGTGCGCGCGATGATGGACATGCCGTTGGGGTATTCCAACTGGTCCATGTTTTCTTTGAGTTCTGCACGGTCATCACCCTCGATGCGGCGCGAAACGCCACCGCCACGGGGGTTGTTGGGCATCAGGACCACGTAGCGGCCGGCGAGCGACACAAAGGTGGTCAGGGCAGCGCCCTTGTTGCCACGCTCTTCTTTTTCCACTTGCACCAGCAGTTCCTGGCCTTCGCGGATCGCATCCTGGATGCGGGCGTTACCGGCGGAAACGCCTTGCTGGAAGTAGGTTTTGGAGATTTCCTTGAAGGGCAGGAAGCCGTGGCGGTCTTCGCCGTAGTCCACAAAGCAGGCTTCCAGCGATGGTTCGACGCGGGTGACGACGGCCTTGTAGATATTGCCCTTGCGCTGTTCGCGCCCTTCGATTTCGATTTCGTAGTCGAGGAGTTTTTGTCCGTCGACAATGGCCAGGCGGCGTTCTTCAGCCTGCGTGGCGTTGATCAGCATCCGTTTCATGGATTGCATCCTTCTTCAATAAGCACATGCCCGGAATGGGCGTACGGTGCCGGACTGACGAATTGAAGTGAGGTGGAATTGCCGGAGAACTTCAGGTCACACGAGGTGACGAAGCGTAGGCGCAGGGATGGGGACGAGGGGGTGCGTTTGTGAACTTGCTATCAAAAGGATAGCTCGTTGCGCAGGTTGTACCGGGGCTGCAGGCCGATATGTGCCACCCAACGGGGCGTAAACGCTCCGCAGGCACATGGTCATCAGGCTTAACAACACAAACATCTCGTTTCATTCCATTCGCAAACCGTGGGTTTGCGAATTTGGGGTATTCCGTTTCAGGGTTTCAATTCGTCGGCTTGGCCATACTGTTTGCGGGCCATCACAGGCAGGTGGCGTGTGATTTGCAAACAAGACAGCGTGGCGGCATCGACCTTCCAGCGCAACGGTTTGTGGGGTGTGGACTAAACTCCAGACAAATCAACCACTTACGGCGCGACGCTAGTGAAACACATTATAGGGGGCAATCCAGCCCCAGCCCTGCCGCAAGTCAAATCGGTGACGGTGGACGAAGACAGCGCCGGCCAGCGCCTGGACAACTTCCTGATGCGCGAGCTCAAGGGTGTGCCCAAAACCCATGTCTACCGCATCATCCGCAATGGCGAGGTGCGCGTGAACAAGGGCCGCGCCAGCGCCGACACCCGGGTCGCGGTGGGGGACGTGGTGCGGGTGCCGCCAGTGCGCATGTCCGAACGGGTGGAGCAAAAAGCTCAGGCCATGGCAGAGCAGGTGGTGGCGCAGGCGGCCAGCCGCACGCCGGCCAAAACCTTCCCGGTGCTGTTCGAAGATGACCATTTTTTGGTGATCGACAAACCCGCCGGCGTGGCCGTGCATGGGGGGTCGGGTGTGAGTTTTGGGGTGATTGAGCAGTTGCGCATGGCGCGACCCCAGGCCACGTTTTTGGAGCTGGTGCACCGCCTGGACCGGGAAACCAGTGGCATTTTGCTGATCGCCAAAAAGCGCAGCGCCCTCAAAAATTTGCAGGACCAGTTCCGCGAACGTGAAACCGGCAAAACCTACCTGGCCTTGGTGGTGGGGCAGTGGCCCACTAATAAGAAGGTGTTGGACAAATCCCTGCACAAGTACCTGCTGGCCAGCAAGGATGGTGGTGCGGATGCGGGGGAGCGCCGTGTGAAGGTGGTCGAGAAGGACCACCCCGACGCCATGCCCTCGCTGTCCTTGGTCAAGGTCCGGGCCACCTCTGGTGTGCCGGCGGTCGCCGATGCCACAGGCCAGCGCGGCTACTCGCTGCTGGAA
The DNA here is from genome assembly GCF_002943465.1 of Rhodoferax sp. TS-BS-61-7. Lineage (GTDB taxonomy): Bacteria > Pseudomonadota > Gammaproteobacteria > Burkholderiales > Burkholderiaceae_C > Allorhodoferax. The sequence goes on along the minus strand of NZ_PTQY01000001.1, from coordinate 746,567 downwards.
GTGACCATCAAAACCGGGCGCACGCACCAGATTCGTGTGCATTTGGCGTCCGAAGGCATGCCAATTGCCGGCGACGACAAGTACGGCGACTTTGACCTGAACAAGGAATTGGCGCGGGGCGTCGCTCCGGCACCCCTCAAGCGCATGTTTTTGCACGCCTGGCGTTTCCAGTGCAAGCACCCGCTCACCGACAAAAAGGTCGAACTGTTTGCCGAACTGCCGCCCGAGTTGGCCGATTTCCTACATGTTGCCGTACCGGCAGCGACCTGATCCCTCTTTGAAACCAACGCTTACCCATGTCTTCCAACCCCACCCGCACCCGCCAGTTTGACCTGATCGCCTTTGACTGGGATGGAACCCTGTTTGATTCCACGGCCATCATCACCCGCTGTATCCAGGCCGCGGTGGCCGATGTGGGCGGCACCGTGCCCAGCGACAAAGACGCCGCCTATGTGATAGGCCTGGGCCTGATGCAGGCGCTGGCCCACGCTGCACCCGATGTACCTAAGGAGAAATACCCGCTGCTGGGTGCGCGTTACAAACACCACTATGTGCTGCACCAGAACGACATCAGCCTGTTTGACGGCGTGTTGCCCATGCTAGACGCGCTCAAGGCCGCAGGCCATTTGCTGACCGTGGCTACTGGCAAAAGCCGCTCGGGGCTCAACGAGGCCTTGCAGGCGGTGGAGCTGCGCGGCGTGTTTGACGGCTCGCGCACTGCCGACGAGACCGCCGGCAAACCACACCCGCTGATGCTGCAGGAGCTGATGGCCGAGTTTGGCGTGCCGCCCGAGCGGGTGCTCATGATTGGCGACACCACCCATGATCTGCAACTGGCCCTGAATGCGGGCTGTGCGAGTGTGGGCGTGAGCTACGGCGCGCACGAGCACACAGCCTTTGCGCCACTGCAACCGCGGCATGTGGCGCATTCGGTGGCCGAGCTGCACACCTGGCTGCTGGCCCACGCCTGAGGGAGTTGCCATGACATTGGGACCCGCAGGTGTGGCGATTGCGCTGTGCAACAGCGCTGATTTGGTCAACAGCGGTGACGCTGTGCCGTTTGATGTGGTTTATTGCGGCCAGACCTGCTACGGATTTGCCATCCGGTATGCCGACAAGGTCTACGCCTACCTGAACCGCTGCTCCCACGTGCCCATGGAAATGGACTACCAGCCCAACCGGTTTTTTGACATGACCGGCCACTGGTTGATATGCGCCACCCACGGCGCCATGTACAGCCCACAAACCGGCCAATGCCGCGCCGGCCCTTGCCGTGGCGGCCTGGTCTCCATTGCCCTCACGGAAGTGGATGGTGTCGTGCACTGGCATACTGCCCACAACTTACAACCTGTCGCTTTCTGATATGTCCGAATCTTCGTTTCCTCCACCGCCCGGTTCTGGCTCCAATATGCCTCCAGAGCATACCGATTATGCGCAAGCAGCTATCAATAACGTAGCAAACTCGGCTCCTGGCTGGGAGCGGGCCACGCTGGAGAAGCTGGCCATGGCGACGCTGGTGGAGCAGCGCGCCGCACGGCGCTGGCGCAATGCCATCCGCATTGCGTGGCTGGTGTTCCTGTCGGCCCTGCTGTGGCTCGGCCTGCAGCAAGGGGGCACCACCACCGATGTCAGCATGCCGCACACGGCGGTGGTTTCCATCCAGGGCGAGATTGCCGCGGGTGCCGACGCCAGTGCCGAATTTGTGGTGGCGGCCATGCGCAGCGCTTTCGAAGACGATGGCGCCAAGGCGGTGGTGTTGCTGATCAATTCCCCCGGCGGTAGCCCGGTGCAGGCCGGCATCATCAATGACGAGATCAAACGCCTCAAGGCCCAGTACAACAAACCCGTGTATGCCGTGGTGGAAGAAACCTGTGCCTCGGCGGCGTACTACATTGCCGCGGCCGCCGACCAGATTTTTGTAGACAAGGCCAGTATTGTGGGCAGCATTGGCGTGCTGATGGACGGCTTTGGCTTTACCGGCCTGATGGACAAGCTGGGTGTGGAGCGCCGCCTGATGACTGCCGGTGAAAACAAGGGGTTTTTAGACCCCTTCAGCCCGCAGACTGAGAAGCAGCGCGCCTTCGCCCAGGCCATGTTGAACCAGATCCACCAGCAGTTCATTGCTGTGGTCAAAGACGGCCGGGGCGCACGCCTGAAAGAAACCCCCGAGATGTTTAGTGGCCTGTTCTGGACCGGCCAGCAAGCCATTGAGCTGGGCCTGGCCGACCAGTTGGGCAACCTGGACTACGTGGCGCGTGAGGTGGTGAAGGCCGAGGACATCATCGACTACACCCGCAAGGACAACGTGGCCGAGCGCCTGGTCAAACGTTTTGGTGCGTCGATTGGTGATGGCGCGGTGCGCGCACTGCGTTCCTTGCCAGCCATTCACTAAATAACTCCCCGGGCTCCTCTGTTTGCGCGGGGCGCTGCCTAACGGCCGATCGCAAACACCGTGGGCGTGGCGTTGTCCAGCGACCAGCCACTCTGCTTCCACTGTTTCACTAGGTTGCTGTGGGTGCTGGCTGTGTCCAGCGTGAGCCCGCTGGAAGTGGCCAGCCGGGTGTTGTGTTGCAGGGTTTGCAGCAGGCCCTGCAGCAGCGCGGTGTTGCGGTAGGGCGTCTCGATAAAAAGCTGGGTTTGCCCGGTTTTCAGCGCCAGTGACTCCAGCTCGCGGATACGTTTGCTGCGCTCGGCCGGGTCGGCTGGCACATAACCCACAAACGCAAAGTTCTGCCCATTGAGCCCGCTGGCGGCCAGCGCCAGCAACAGCGACACGGGCCCCACCAAGGGCACCACGCGCAAGCCCAGGTCGTGCGCGGCGCGTACCACGGATGAGCCCGGGTCTGCGATAGCCGGCATGCCGGCTTCGCTGACCAGGCCCACGTGGTGGCCCTGCAGGGCTGCAGCCAGCAGCGGCGTGGCATCAAAGCCACCCGCTGCCCCAGTCAAGTGGTCGCCTTTTTTATGCACTTCGCGCGGAAGTTCCTGAATGTTCAGTTCCTGCAGGGCCGCGCCCAACGGGTGGCTGCTGTCTACGCGTTTCAAATAGGCACGTGTGCTTTTGGCGTTCTCACAGATCCAGTGCCGCAGGCTGGCGGCCACGGCCAATGTGTGGGCGGGCATGCTCTGGTCCAGCGGGCTTTGGGTGGCGCAGCCAAAGTCCAGCGGCGCGGGCACCAAATACAGCGTGCCTTTGGCGGAAGTTGGCGCCTGTGTCATACCGGCCCCAGCAGCGCGATGCCAGCCGCACGCAGCATGCGGCTGGTGCGGATCAGCGGCAGGCCGACCAGGGCGCTGGGGTCGTCGTTGTCAATGGATTCCAGTAAGGCAATGCCCAGGCCCTCGCTCTTGGCGCTGCCCGCGCAGTCATAGGGCGTTTCGGCGCGCAGGTAGTTTTCAATCTCGGCATCGCTCAGGTCGCGGAACACCACCCGCACCGGGGCCACGTCTTCCTGCACAAAGCCGCTGGCCAGGCAGACCACGGCCACCGCGGTCTGGAAGACCACGGTTTTGCCACGCATCTTTTGCAGTTGGGCGACGGCGCGTTCGTGCGTACCGGGCTTGCCCAAAGGTTCACCGTCCAGGTCGGCCACTTGGTCCGAACCAATGACGACAGCATCCGGGTATTGCTGCGCCACGGCCTGGGCCTTGGCCAGCGCCAGCCGGCGCGCCAGGGCGAGTGGGGTTTCATGGGGTTGGGGGGTTTCGTCCACATCGGGTGCGGCCACGGCAAAGGGCACGCGCAGGCGCTGCAGCAGTTCGCGGCGGTAGGCCGAGGTGGAGCCTAAAACGAGTTTTCGGGGGGCGGAGTCTTGCATATGGGGCGATTCTCTTACACTGCGCCCATGACATATGAATATTCAGCCAACAGCCTGAACATCCTGACTTTCGCCAAGAGCGAAGGGCAGTTGAAGGGCCAGGTGCCTTTGGCCCACATGCCGCGCCTGCGTGAAGAAACCCAAGGCGCGATGGATACCGTAGCCGTGCATTTTGACGCCCAGGGCGACATCCGTGCGGACGCGGCCGGGGTTGATGAACCCTGGTTGCATCTGAATGGGCACACCACCCTGACCATGACCTGCCAGCGCTGTCTCACGCCGGTGGATGTGGGCATCGCGTTCACCCGCGACTTCCGTTTTGTGGCCACCGAGGCCCTGGCAGAGATCGAAGACGAAGAATCGGAAGAGGATGTGCTGGTGCTGAGCCGCGAATTTAATGTGCTGGATCTGGTGGAGGATGAGCTGCTGATGTCCATTCCCCCCGTGCCCAAACACGAGACCTGCCCCCAGTCCGTCAAGCTGGAGGCCGTGGACCCGGATTTTGATGCGACGGCAGAGGACAAGCCCAATCCGTTTGCGGCGCTTCAAAAGCTCAAAGACAAGGGTCTTGACTAACAGGCCCTCTTTGGGCTATAATCCGAGGCTTCGCGCGCAAATCCGCCGCGTTTTACCAACCTAACCCGTGTTGCCACACCCTGTGCAGCACTTTTGCTCAGGAGCCGACCATGGCCGTTCAACAAAACAAAAAATCTCCTTCCAAGCGCGGTATGCACCGTTCGCACAACGCTCTGGTGGTGCCCGGTATCGCTGTGGAGTCCACCACCGGTGAAACCCACCTGCGTCACCACATCAGCCCCACCGGTTTCTACCGTGGTCGCAAGGTGCTGAAGACCAAGTCCGAAGCCTGATTCCCCTGAATCTCCAAAAGCCCGAAGCTACAGTGCCTGTAGCGACGGGCTTTTGTCATTTATGGCCTCTATATTCGGAAGTTTGACTTCGTTGTCGTTGGAATGATGCACGCATGATTACTGTCGCCGTCGATTGCATGGGGGGAGATCACGGTCCCCAGGTCACCTTGCCCGCCTGCACCCAGTTTCTGGAGCAGCACCCCGAGGCCGCCCTGGTTTTGGTGGGTTTGCCTGAGGCGCTGAAAGGTTTTTCCCACCCGCGTGCTACCTTGGTCACGGTGACTGAAGTTGTCACCATGGACGACCCGCTGGAAGTGGCTCTGCGCAAGAAGAAGGACTCTTCCATGCGCGTGGCCATCCAGCAGGTGAAGGACGGCGCCGCCCAGGCGGCCGTCTCGGCCGGTAACACTGGCGCTCTGATGGCCATCTCGCGTTACATCCTCAAAACCATGGACGGCATTGAGCGTCCTGCCATCGCTGGTCAAATTCCCAATGCGACCGGCGGCGCCACCACGGTGCTGGACTTGGGCGCCAATGTGGACTGCACGGCAGAGCACCTGCTGCAGTTCGCGGTCATGGGCTCGGCGCTGGTGTCGGTGCTGACTAACCAGGAATCACCGTCGGTGGGGCTGCTTAACATTGGTGAAGAAGTCATCAAAGGCAACGAAGTCATCAAAAAAGCGGGTGAACTGCTGCGAAATGCAGCCAAGTCTGGCGATTTGAACTTTGTCGGCAACGTCGAAGGCAATGACATTTTCAAGGGCACGGCCGATATCGTCGTGTGTGACGGTTTTGTCGGCAACGTGGCACTCAAGACCAGCGAAGGCCTGGCATCCATGATCGGTAACTTCCTAAAGGCCGAGTTCTCCAAAAATATCTTCACCAAAATGGCGGCTATTGCGGCCTACACGGTGTTAACAGCCCTTAAAAATCGCGTGGATCACCGCCGGTACAACGGTGCGGCCTTGTTGGGTCTGCGTGGCTTGGTGTTCAAGAGCCATGGCTCGGCTGACGTGCTGGCCTTCAGCAACGCATTGAACCGGGCGTATGATGCAGCCCGAAACAACTTGCTGGACCGCGTTCAGGTCCGCATTGCCCATGCAGCCCCTTTGCTGGCTGCGTCTGACGCAACGCAGTAGCCTGAACGGGTGCCCGCCATACCACCCATGAGACGATATTCGCGAATCACCGGCACCGGCAGTTATGTGCCTCCCCGCCGCCTGAGCAACGCCGACCTGGTAACCCAACTGGCCGCCAACGGCGTGGAAACCTCGGACGAGTGGATCGTGGAGCGCACCGGTATCCGCGCCCGCCACTTTGTGGACGACGGCGTCTACAGCAGCGACCTGGCCGTGGAAGCCTGCAAAGGCGCGCTGCAGGCCGCAGGCCTGGAAGCCAAAGACATCGACCTGATTATTGTGGCCACGTCCACCCCGGACATGGTCTTCCCATCCACCGCTTGTATCTTGCAGAACAAGCTGGGCGCCAACGGCGGCGCGGCATTTGATGTGCAGGCCGTGTGCAGTGGTTTTGTCTACGCGCTTACCGTGGCCGACGCCATGATCCAGACCGGCGCCGCCAACAAGGCGCTGGTGGTGGGCGCTGAGGTGTTCTCCCGCCTGCTGGATTTCCAGGATCGCACTACCTGTGTGTTGTTTGGTGACGGTGCGGGCGCCGTGGTGTTGGAAGCGTCGGAGACGCCCGGCATTCTGGCGAGCGACCTGCATGCCGACGGCAAACACGTGGGCATTTTGTGTGTGCCAGGCCATGTGGCCAACGGACACATTCTGGGCGACCCTCTATTAAAGATGGATGGCCAGGCGGTCTTTAAGCTGGCCGTGGGCGTCCTGGAAAGTGCGGCCCGCGCCACGCTGGCCAAAGCCGGCAAGACCGAAGCCGACATCGACTGGCTGATTCCCCACCAGGCCAACATCCGAATCATGCAGAGCACTGCCAAAAAACTGAAACTTCCTATGGATAAAGTGGTGGTGACGGTGGACCAGCATGGCAACACCTCAGCGGCCTCGATTCCGCTGGCGCTGGACGCAGCGGTGCGTGCCGGCCAGGTCAAGCCGGGCCAGACGCTGATGCTTGAAGGTGTGGGCGGCGGCTTCACCTGGGGTGCCGTGCTCCTGACTTTGTAGCTGCTCGCGCAGATTCCATAAGGGCTAGACCCCTATTTCATTGCCAATTTCTATGAAACCATTTGCATTTGTATTTCCCGGCCAAGGCTCCCAAGCCGTGGGCATGCTGGACGCCTGGGGCGACCACCCCGTGGTGGCCGAGACCCTGCGCGAAGCGTCGGACGCTCTGGGCGAAGACGTGGCCAAGCTGATCCACGAAGGCCCCAAAGAAGCGCTGGCTCTGACCACCAACACCCAGCCCGTGATGCTGGTGGCCGGTGTGGCCGCTTACCGCGTCTGGATGTCTGAGACCGGCGTGGCGCCGCAGGCTGTGGCCGGCCACTCGCTGGGTGAGTATTCCGCCTTGGTGGCTGCCGGTTCGCTGACGCTGGCACAAGCCGCGCCGCTGGTGCGCCTGCGCGCCCAGGCCATGCAGGAAGCCGTGCCCGTGGGCGTGGGCGCCATGGCGGCGATCTTGGGTATGGATGCTGCGAAAGTGATAGCTGGTTGCGCAGAGGCGACGGGGGCTTTCGGCCCCGACAGCACCGAAGTGGTGGAAGCTGTGAACTTCAACGATGCGGCCCAAACCGTAATTGCCGGCAGCAAGGCCGCCGTGGACAAAGCCTGCGAAATCCTGAAGGCCAATGGCGCCAAGCGCGCGCTGCTGCTGCCCGTGTCGGCCCCATTCCACTCCAGCTTGATGAAGCCGGCCGCCGAAAAGCTCAAGGCGCGCCTGGAAGACATCGAGATCGCTGCGCCTCAGATGGCTCTTATCAACAATATCGATGTGGCGGTGGAAGTGGATGCCGACCGTATCCGCGACGCGCTGTACCGCCAGGCCTTTGGCCCGGTGCGCTGGGTGGAGTGTGTGCAGGCCATCAAGGCGCGCGGTCTGACCACCTTGGTAGAGTGCGGTCCCGGCAAGGTGCTGGCCGGTATGGTCAAGCGCATCGATGCGGACATGACCGGCGCAGCACTGTTCGACCTCGCCAGCCTGGAAGACGTCAAGGGAGTATTGGCATGAGTGAAGTGAAATTTGAAGGCCAAGTGGCCCTGGTGACCGGCGCCTCGCGCGGCATTGGTGCGGCCATTGCGCTGGAACTGGCCCGAAAAGGCCTGAAAGTGATTGGCACGGCCACATCGGACGCAGGCGCGGCCAAGATCCGCGAAGCCTTGTCGGCCTTTCCCGGTTGCGACGGGCGCACGCTGGATGTGACGGACGGTGCCGCCGGCGATGCGCTGGTAGATGCCATTGCCAAGGAGCAGGGCGGCCTGCACGTGTTGGTGAACAATGCCGGCATTACCCGCGACACGCTGGCCATGCGCATGAAGGATGACGACTGGGACGCCGTGCTGGACACCAACCTCAAGGGCGTGTTCCGCATGAGCCGCTCGGTACTGCGTACCATGATGAAACAGCGCTACGGCCGCATCATCAGCATCACTTCGGTGGTGGGCGCCTCCGGCAATCCCGGCCAAGCCAACTATGCCGCGGCCAAGGCCGGCGTGGCGGGCATGACCCGCGCACTGGCGCGTGAACTGGGCTCGCGCAACATCACCGTCAACTGCGTGGCCCCCGGTTTCATTGAGACCGACATGACCGCCGGTCTGGGCGAAGAGCAGCAAAAAGCCTTGCTGGGCCAAATTCCCTTGGGTCATCTGGGCAAACCCAGCGACATTGCGCACGCGGTGGCCTACTTGGCCTCGCCCCAGGCCAGCTATGTGACGGGGCAGGAACTGCACGTCAACGGCGGCATGTACATGTAAGTGATTCAACCCCGCCGATGTCTGAGCGGCGGCCCGGTTAGAGACAAGTCTCTAGGGCGGGTAAAATCTCGGATTCTTTTACAACCCTTAGAGGGAACCCATGAGCGATATCGAAGTCCGTGTCAAAAAAATCATTGCCGAACAACTCGGCGTTGAAGAGTCTCAAGTCACCAACGAAAAAGCCTTTGTGGCTGATCTGGGTGCCGACTCCCTGGACACCGTGGAACTGGTGATGGCTTTGGAAGATGAGTTCGGCATCGAAATTCCGGACGAAGACGCGGAAAAGATCACGACCGTGCAAAACGCGATCGACTACGCCACGTCGCACAAAAAGGCCTAATGGGCTTGGGCAGCACCCTGGTGGGTGCTGCCGCATCTCCGCATGCTGCCGCTGCTGGCGGTATTTCATTGACGAACTGCTGAATTTCAGATTTCTATGTCCCGTCGCCGCGTCGTTGTTACAGGTTTAGGTTGCATCAGTCCCGTGGGTAACACGGTAGCCGAGGCGTGGTCGAATGTGCTGGCTGGCAAGTCTGGCATCGCCACGATTACCAAATTCGATCCCGAGGCCTTTGCCTGCAAGATCGCCGGTGAGGTGCGCAACTTCGATCTGGAGTCTTATATGACTTCCAAAGAAGCCCGCACCATGGATACCTTTATCCATTACGGCATTGCCGCCGCGGTGCAAGCCGTGAACGACAGTGGTTTGAAGACCGGTGATGCACTGGGTGAAGAAGAATCCACCCGCATCGGCTGTGTGATTGGTTCCGGTATTGGCGGTTTGCCCATGATCGAGAACACCCACGCCGAGTACACCAACCGCGGCCCGCGCCGCATTTCCCCATTTTTTGTGCCGGCCTCCATCATCAACATGACGGCTGGCCATGTGTCCATGCGTTTTGGCTTCAAGGGCCCAAACATCGCCATCGTGACCGCCTGCACCACTGGCCTGCACTGCATCGGTGAAGCCGGCCGCATGATTGAGTACGGCGACGCCGACGTGATGATTGCCGGTGGCTCCGAAGCCACGGTGTCTCCGTTGGGCATTGGCGGCTTTGCCGCCATGCGCGCACTCTCCACCCGCAACGATGACCCTGCAACCGCATCACGCCCTTGGGACAAAGACCGCGACGGTTTTGTGCTGGGCGAGGGCGGTGGTGTGATGGTGCTGGAAGAGTACGAACACGCCAAGGCGCGTGGCGCCAAGATTTACGCCGAGCTGGCAGGTTTTGGCATGAGTGCCGATGCCGGCCACATGACCGCCCCCAATATGGACGGCCCACGCCGCGCCATGCTGAGCGCCATGCGCAATGCCGGTGTCAACCCGGACCAGGTGGACTACCTGAACGCGCACGGCACCTCCACCCCGTTGGGCGACATCAACGAAACTAACGCGATCAAGGCTGCGCTGGGTGACCACGCCAAGAAGATGGTGGTTAACTCCACCAAGTCCATGACCGGTCACCTTTTGGGTGGTGCGGGCGGCCTGGAGTCAGTGTTCACCGTGCTGGCTCTTCACCACCAGAAGAGTCCTCCCACCATCAACATCTTCAACCAGGACCCCGAGTGCGACCTGGACTACTGTGCCAACACCGCACGGGATATGAAGATCGATGTGGCCGTGAAGAACAACTTCGGCTTTGGTGGAACCAACGGCACGCTGGTGTTCAAACGCATTTGATTCCCGCTATTTTCCCAAGGGACGATGCACCGGCCTCCCGCGGTTAGTTTCCCGGTAGGCCGTTCGCGTTGGCATGCCACCGTGCTGGCCGCTTGCATGTCGCTGGCATTGTTGAGCCTGTTCCCATTGGCATGGGCCGCGGACACTGAATTCCCGGCCTGGGCTGTGTGGGGGCAAGCGTTGTTGGTCTTGCTGGCGGGTATCGGAGCTGCCGTGGTCTGGCGTCGCTCCCCTGTAGGGACGTTGCGCTGGGATGGTGAGCACTGGTTGTGGGTGGTATCCCAAGACCATGCAGTTTCCGGTTTGCGCATGGTGTTTGATTTTCAGTGGCTGGTGCTCGTGTCGCTGCAACGCGCGGGGCAGCCGCTTCTGTGGTTATGGCTGGAGCCTGTGCATGGCACGCCACACAACTGGCTGGCGTTGCGCCGTGCCTTGGTGCATTCCACCCATCATGGTTTGCGGGCGCCGCCGCAGTCTACCGATCCAGAGGGGCTGCTGCCATGACGGAGCCGCTGACCACTCCTAACGATACCGATTTGCTGTTGGTAGAACGCACCCTGGCGGGAGACCAGCGCGCCTACGGCCTGCTGGTACTGAAGTACCAACGCCGTATCCAACGCTTGGTAGGCCGCATGGTGCGGGATGTGGACTTGGTGGAAGACATTGCCCAGGAGACCTTTATCCGGGCTTACCGCGCCTTGCACCAGTTTAGGGGGGATGCCCAGTTTTACACCTGGCTGTACCGCATTGCGGTAAACACCGCGAAAAAATTCCTGTTGGAGCTCAAGCGCAACCCGACGATGTCGGAGAGTTTTCTGTCATCTGCGGACGAAGATGAAACTTCTGGCCCCAAATACGAACCAACCACCGAAGAAACCCCGGAATCTGAGTTGGCGGCCAAAGAGATTGCCGGAGTGGTAAATGCCGCCATGGATGCTTTGCCAGAGGAGTTGCGCCAAGCCGTTACGCTGCGCGAAATCGAAGGTTTGAGTTACGACGAGATTGCGTTGGCCATGGACTGTCCGATTGGCACCGTGCGTTCCCGCATCTTCCGGGCCCGCGAGGCGATTTCGGCAAAAGTGAAGCCCCTACTGGAAAAGCAGACCGGGAAACGTTGGTAGGAATGAAATCTATGAACACGCAGAGCCAGCCTTTGAACGAGCGTATTTCCGCCTTGATGGACGGAGACTTGCCTGCAGCCGAGCTGGATGCACTGCTGGAGGACATGGCGAAGCAGGATTCGTCTGCTAACGATTGGCACCTCTACCATCTGGCCGGTGATGTGCTGCGCAGCAGCGCCTTGGCACCGCAGCGTGCAGACCTGGCATTTCTGGGGCGTTTGGAACAGCGCCTGGCCCAAGAGGGCGGCTCGCCGGCCGTGCTGCTGCAGCCTGTGCGTCCTGGCTCTACCGGGCAGGCACCCCAACCTGCACCTGCCAATGGCCCGTGGCGCTGGGTAGCTGGTGCCACCTTCACGGTTTTGGTGGGTGTGTTGTCCATCAGCATGTGGGAGGCGGTTGCGCCTGTGTCTGCACCACAACTGGCGGTGGCACCCGCGCTAGATGCAGTGCCGGTTGCCCTGCAGCCCGCCATCATGCTGCGTGACCCGGAGCTGGATGCGTTGATGGCAGCCCACCAGCAGCTTGGGGGGCATTCGGCTTGGCAGATGCCATCGGGCTTTTTGCGCAATGCCACCTATGAAAGGCCTGCGCGGTGAAAACCATGCGTTTGATCGTCGCGGGCGTGCTGGCACTGGTTGGGAGCCTGCTACCGCTGGGGGCTGTTGCGGAAGAGCCCTCTATCAATGCCTGGTTGATGCGCTTGCATGAGGCTTCGCGGCATCGCACCTACACCGGCACCTTTGTGGTCTCGGCCGCCGGGCAGATGACGAGTGCGCGTATTTGGCATGTCTGCGACGGTGAGCAGCAAGTGGAGCGCGTGGAGTCTTTAAGCGGAACCCCACGTGCGACCTTTCGCCGCAACGACGAGGTGGTGACGTTTTTCCCTGAGTCCAAGGTGGCGGTGGCGGAAAGTCGCGAGTCCCTGGGGCTGTTTCCCAATCTGCTCAAGTCCAATACCGCGGGCATTGCTGAGCACTACCTGATGAAACCGGTGGGGAGCGAGCGTATTGCGGGGCTGGACGCTGAGGTGGTGCAGTTGGTCCCCAAAGATGCCTTGCGTTATGGCTACCGGGTATGGAGTGAAAAGCGCTCTGGCTTGGTGGTGCAGCTGCAAACCCTGGACCCTGAAGGCAAGGTGTTGGAGCAAGCCGCCTTTTCAGAGCTGCAGCTGGATGCGCCTGTCAACAAAGCGAAACTCACCCAAATGATGGCGGCCACGGAGGGCTACCGCGTGGAGCGCCGTGACCTGCAAAAGACCACGGCCAAGGCGCAGGGCTGGGATATGGCTAAGTCGGTGCCCGGCTTCAAGCCCATGGGCTGTTACACGCGCCCGGTGGCCCTGCTGGCCGGTGCCACTGGGCGTACCGAACAAACCATGCAATGGATGTTTTCAGATGGGTTGGCCACGGTGTCGTTGTTTGTGGAGGCCTTTGATGCGCGCCGCCACAGCCGTGAGGGGGCAACGGAACTTGGGGGCGCCACGCGCACACATACACGACGGCTGGAGGCCTGGTGGATTACCGCGGTAGGCGAGGCCCCGGCGCCGACTTTGGCCCTGTTTGTGCAAGGCTTGGAACGCAAGAAATAAGTCATCGTTTGCCGTGGACGCTGCGTTGAAGGCAAAGACAGATTGAAGGGAAACTGGAGCAATGAAATCTATGCAATTGAAACCTTTGCGAGCCCTTTGGGTAGCGGCATCGTTGTGCCTAGTGGCAGTGGGGATGGTCGTGCCTGTCACGTCGGCGTCCGCGCAGGCGGTCAGGGGTTTGCCTGACTTCACGGACCTGGTGGACCAGGTCGGTCCTTCGGTGGTGAACATCCGCACCCTGGAGAAGGTGAGCACGCGTGCCCCAACAGGGGCGCCGGGCGAAGAGGAAATGCTGGAGTTCTTCCGCCGTTTCGGTCTGCCCATTCCCAATGTGCCACGCCAAGCCCCGCGGCAGAACCGTCCGCAGCAACCAGAAGAGCCACAACCACGTGGTGTGGGTTCCGGATTCATCTTGACCTCGGACGGTCTGATCATGACCAACGCCCATGTGATTGAGGACGCCGACGAGGTACTGGTGACCTTGACCGACAAGCGCGAGTTCAAGGCCCGCATCATTGGCGCAGACAAGCGCACCGATGTGGCGGTCGTGAAGATTGATGCCTCGGGCCTGCCGGCCGTGAAGGTGGGCGATGTGAGCCGCCTGCGCGTGGGGGAGTGGGTCATGGCGATTGGTTCACCCTTTGGCCTGGACAACACCGTGACCGCCGGCATTGTGAGTGCCAAGCAGCGTGATACGGGTGACTACCTGCCTTTCATTCAGACCGATGTGGCGATCAACCCCGGCAACTCGGGCGGCCCGCTGATCAACATGCGTGGTGAGGTGGTGGGCATCAACAGCCAGATCTATTCGCGCTCGGGCGGCTCCATGGGCATTTCGTTCTCCATCCCCATGGATGAAGCGGTGCGGGTCAGTGACCAGTTGCGCAGCAACGGCCGTGTCACACGGGGGCGTATTGGTGTGCAGATTGACCAGGTCAGCAAAGAAGTAGCGGAGTCCATTGGTTTGGGCAAACCCATTGGCGCATTGGTGCGTGGTGTGGAAACCGGTTCTCCCGCAGAAAAGGCGGGGGTAGAGGCCGGCGACATCATTACCAAGTTCGATGGCAAGACGATTGAGAAGTCCAGCGACTTGCCGCGTGTGGTGGGCAGCACCAAGCCAGGTTCCAAAAGCACGGTTACGGTGTTTCGCCGTGGTGCCAGCAAAGACCTGAGTGTGGTGATTGCTGAGGTAGAGGGTGACAAACCCGTGGCCAAGGCTGCAGCCAAAGAAGAGAAGCCACGTGCGTCCACGGCCGCGCAGGCGTTTGGTTTGGCAGTGGCGGATCTGACAGAGGCGCAGAAAAAAGAAGCAAACCTCAAGGGTGGCGTGCGGGTGGAGGCCGCTACGGATGCCGCGGCACGTGCCGGTTTGCGCGAGGGGGATGTGATTGTCCAGGCGGCGAATGCGGAAGTCGGCTCCGTCAAGGAGTTTGAAGCGGCGCTGGGCAAACTGGAGAAGTCTAAACCGCTGAATGTGCTGTTCCGTCGTGGGGAATGGACGCAGTTTGCAGTGATCCGCCCCACCCGTTAAGCCTGCTCCATGACCCTAAACCACAGTTGGGTTTGGGGTTGTTCGCTGGTTTTGCCTCCTTTTTGAGGCGGCCCATTGCTTTCGTGCAAATGTGGGTGGTTGCTAACTTCCAAGGCTTGTTGAAAGCACTGGTTAGAATACGGGGCTTCTACGGAAGTCATTGGATATATGTATGGGCCCAAAGTCCATCATATGGGACGGTGGAAAGAACCCCACAGTTGATCCACAACTCTCCCACATGTTGTCCCATGCTTGTGCTGTAGATTTGTTAATAAGTTGTTGATAAGTATTTTGTTGCAGTGTCGCAACTCCCCCTGAATCAGGTTTTTTGGGCTGTGCTCTCTGGACTTTTTGCCTACAATGGGCTTCCAACCTTCGCAGTTGCCAAAGATTGTTGGTTCAGGGCGCGTCGTCTTACGATGCGCCCTTTTTTCTTGTCTGCTCGTTTTAATTCAATCACTTGAAGCTCGTCGTTGATGAATCACATCAGAAATTTCTCGATCATTGCCCACATTGACCACGGCAAATCCACGCTCGCTGATCGCTTGATCCAGCGTTGCGGAGGGTTGGAGGCGCGTGAGATGGAGGCCCAGGTTTTGGACTCGATGGACATCGAAAAAGAGCGTGGGATAACCATCAAGGCACAGACCGCCGCGCTGCAGTACAAGGCCAAGGATGGACAGGTCTACAACCTCAATTTGATCGACACGCCAGGGCATGTGGACTTCTCGTATGAAGTGAGTCGTTCGCTCTCTGCATGTGAAGGTGCATTGCTCGTGGTCGATGCATCACAAGGGGTGGAGGCGCAGACCGTGGCCAACTGCTACACCGCACTCGACCTTGGTGTGGAAGTGTTGCCGGTGCTTAACAAGATTGACCTGCCCAATGCCGACCCGGACAACGCACGCAGCGAGATCGAGGACGTGATTGGCATTGACGCCACCGAGGCGATTGTCTGCTCCGCCAAAACCGGACTGGGCATCGACGACATTCTCGAAGCCATCGTCGCCAACATCCCGTCGCCCAAGGGCAATCCTGACGGCCCGCTACGCGCCATGATCATCGACAGCTGGTTTGACAGCTACGTAGGTGTGGTGATGCTGGTGCGTGTGGTGGATGGCCGACTGGGCAAGGGTGAACGTATCAAGATGATGGCCTCGGGTGCCACCTACAACGCCGACAACTTGGGTGTGTTCACTCCAGCCAACCAGCCACGCCAGTCGCTGGAAGCGGGCGAGGTGGGTTACATCATTGCTGGCATCAAGGAACTGCAGGCCGCGAAGGTGGGCGACACCGTGACCTTGATCAAGCAGGGCACAGGCGGTGCGGCGTTTACCGCCACCGAAGCCTTGCCGGGCTTCAAGGAAATTCAGCCGCAGGTGTTTGCCGGTCTGTACCCGACCGAAGCCAGCGAGTACGACTCGCTGCGCGATGCGCTGGAAAAACTCAAACTCAACGATGCCTCGTTGCACTACGAGCCTGAAGTGTCACAAGCGCTGGGCTTTGGCTTCCGCTGTGGCTTCCTGGGCTTGCTGCACATGGAAATTGTGCAGGAGCGTCTGGAGCGCGAGTTCGACCAGGACCTGATCACCACCGCGCCCAGCGTGGTCTACGAGGTGATGAAGAACGACGGTGAAGTCATCATGGTGGAGAACCCCTCCAAGATGCCCGAGGTAGGCAAGACGGCCGAGATCCGCGAGCCCATTGTCACCATGCACCTCTACATGCCGCAAGAGTATGTGGGCGTGGTCATGACCTTGGCCAACCAGAAGCGCGGCGTGCAGATGAACATGGCCTACAAGGGCCGCCAGGTCGTGCTGACCTATGAAATGCCGCTGGCCGAAATCGTGCTGGACTTCTTTGACAAACTCAAGAGCGTGAGCCGTGGCTATGCCTCGATGGACTACGACTTCAAGGAATACCGCGCGGCCGACGTTGTGAAGGTCGACATTTTGCTGAACAGTGAGAAGGTGGATGCCCTGTCCATCATGCTGCACCGCAGCCAAAGCCTGTACCGTGGCCGGGCCGTGGTGGGCAAGATGCGCGAGATCATTTCGCGCCAGATGTACGACGTGGCGATCCAGGCCGCCATTGGGGCCAATATTATTGCGCGTGAGACAATCAAAGCGCTGCGCAAGAACGTGTTGGCCAAGTGTTATGGCGGTGATATTTCGCGCAAACGCAAGCTCCTTGAAAAACAAAAAGCAGGTAAGAAGCGCATGAAACAGATCGGATCCGTGGAAGTACCGCAGGAAGCATTTTTGGCCATTTTGCAGGTGGAAGATTGATGCAAGCTTTGACGGCAGCCGTTCTCGCGGCGTTTGGGCTCTACGCGGGCTCCTGGTACTTTGGCTTGGTAGACGGCAACTTCGCCCTGTTGTTGTTTTTGGCCACGGTGGTCACTGGCCTGTATTGGCTGGCGGAGCGTTTCTACTTTTTGCCGCAGCGCCAGCAGGCGGTGGCGGTGCTAGAGGCCAATGACCTCCAGCGCCGTGCCGAACTCAGCAAAATGGGCATTGCCCAGGTGGACGGTGATATCAGCGAAGCCAAGGTCAAGCTGCTGATGCAGCCCTGGTGGCTGGATTGGACCGCGGGTTTGTTCCCGGTCATCATTGTGGTGTTTTTGTTGCGTTCGTTTTTGTTCGAACCCTTCAAGATTCCCTCGGGTTCGATGATCCCTACGCTGCTGGTGGGGGACCTGATTTTGGTGAACAAGTTCACCTACGGCGTTCGCCTGCCGGTGCTCAACATCAAGGTCACCGAAGGCAACAAGCCCCAGCGTGGGGATGTGATGGTGTTCCGTTACCCCCCCAAGCCTAGGCTGGACTACATCAAACGGGTGGTCGGCGTGCCGGGTGATACGGTGGCCTACCTGAACAAACGCCTCACCATCAATGGCAAAGCGGTGGAAACCACTGCTTTGCCAGAGTTCTTCGACGAAGACGCCATGCGGTACTTCAAGCAATTTGAAGAAACTTTTGGCGACAAGAAACACCGCGTCCTCAATGACACGGACCGCCCGGCCTTTGTACCCGGTGCGGACAAGTTCGACGGCTACGAGGCTTGCAGTTACACCGTGGAAGGCGTGACCTGCAAAGTGCCTGAGGGCCACTATTTCATGATGGGTGACAATCGCGATAATTCACTGGATTCGCGCTACTGGGGCTTTGTGCCGGATAAGAACATTGTGGGCAAGGCATTTTTTGTCTGGATGAACTTTGGCAACCTCAAGCGCATCGGCGGATTCAATTGACGTTTCAACGCAAACCATGGGGTAGGGATAAAAAATGACAGTACAAACTAAATCCAAACAACGCGGCATTTCCTTCATCGGCCTGATTTTTGTCGGTGGTGTGTTGGCTATGGCTGGCGTGGTGGCCGCGCAGGTGTTTCCCACCGTGCTCGAATTCATGGCCGTGCAAAAAGCAGTGCAGCGCGCGGCGGCAGGCCAGTCGGTGGTGGAAGTGCGCTCCCTCTTTGACAAGCAAACGGAAGTGGATGCCATCAGCTCCATCACCGGTAAAGACCTGGAAGTGGGTAAACAGGGCGACAAGGTGGTGGTGAAGTTTGCCTACCAGCGCGAGATCCATCTTGTGGGCCCCGCGTTTCTGACGCTCAAATACACCGGGCAATCCAAATAACGTGGCAGATGGTTTAACCGCGTTGCAGCAGCGCCTGCAACACCAGTTTTCGAACGTTTCCCTGCTGTCGCGGGCACTGACCCACCGCAGCTTTTCGGCTGACCACTACGAGCGCCTGGAGTTTCTGGGTGACTCGGTCTTGGGGTTGGCCATCTCCGATTTGCTCTACGCCCGTTTGGGCGCACTACCAGAGGGGGACTTGTCCCGGGTGCGCGCCAACCTGGTCAAACAAGACACGTTGCACCAGCTTGCCTTGGGTTTGGGGCTGCCTGATGTCCTCAAGTTGGGCGAGGGCGAAATGCGCTCGGGTGGACCCAAGCGCGCCTCCATCCTGGCCGATACCCTCGAAGCCATCATTGGCGCGGTCTACTTGGACGCCGGGTTTGCCAAGGCCCAAGCGCTGGTGCATCGGCTGTTTGAGGCGGTCGAGATCAATCCGCAAATGGAGGCCATTGGCAAGGACCCCAAAACCGAGTTGCAGGAGTGGCTGCAGGGTCGCAAAATGAAGTTGCCGGTGTACACCGTGGTGGGCACCCTGGGCGCGGCCCACAAACAAAGCTTTGATGTGGAATGCGAGATCCCCGAACTCCGCCTGTCCGAGCGCGGTATTGGCGGATCACGCCGAGCCGGAGAACAGGCCGCCGCGGCGGCCATGCTGCAAACCATCAAGTCAAAGGTCAAACCATGAATGCTCCTAAAAAAATAGCTGCTGGCGCAGAATCCACGGAGGCTAAGGGCCAAAAAGACTCCAAACCCGAAGTCCAAGAAGACCTGGACGCCATGCTGCAGGGCCTGCTCAAGAGCACGCCCAAGTTGGCCCTCCCTGGTGCCGACGGTGCTGGTCAGCGTTGTGGCCTGGTGGCCATTGTGGGCAAACCCAACGTGGGCAAGTCCACGCTGTTGAACGCCTTGGTGGGCCAGAAGATCAGCATCACCTCGCGCAAGGCGCAAACCACGCGCCACCGGATTACCGGTATGCACACCCTGGGCAACACCCAGTTTGTGTTTGTGGATACGCCGGGTTTTCAGACCCTGCATGCCAATGCGCTTAACAAGTCATTGAACAAAGCCGTGCAAGGTGCCGTGGCCGATGTAGATTTGATTTTGTTTGTGGTGGAGGCCGGCAGCTTTACGCCCGCCGATGCGCGTGTGCTGACCTTGCTGGGCAAAGACATTCCCACACTGTTGATCGCCAACAAGCTGGACAACATCCACCGCCGTGGCGACATTGCGCCTTGGTTGCAAACCATGACCGACAAACACGCGTTTGCCGAGTTTGTACCCATGTCGGCCAAGAATGCCAAAGACATTCCCCGCTTGCTCACGATTTGCGAGAAGTACCTGCCCGAGCAGGCATGGTGGTACGCCGAAGACGAACTGACCGACCGCAGCGAGAAGTTTCTGGCCAGTGAGCTGGTGCGCGAAAAACTGTTCCGCCTCACCGGGGATGAGCTGCCTTACACCTCCACCGTCATCATTGACAAGTTTGAAGAAGAGCCACCGCAGAAGAAGGGCCAAAAACGCCTGCTGCGCATCGCAGCCACCATCGTGGTGGAACGCGACACGCACAAAGCTATGGTGATTGGCGATAAGGGCGAGCGCATCAAGCGCATTGGCATGGAAACCCGTGTGGAGCTGGAAAAGCTGGCTGACGCCAAAGTCTTTTTGGAGATGTGGGTGAAGGTGCGCTCTGGCTGGGCCGACGACGAAGCGCGGGTGCGCAGCTTTGGCTATGAATGAGCACACCCCCCGGCTTGCTTGCTTCGCGTAGCCGCTTTCCCCCTTGCTGGGGGCAACGCCTACAGCCCGGCAAAGCCGGTTCTGTGGCGTTTGCTGGATTCAAGTCACGCTAACCGATGGCAACCAAACGAATTTCTGACGAGCCCGCGTATGTGCTGCACCGCTACGACTGGAGCGAGTCCAGCCTGATTCTGGAAGTGTTCACCCGCCACTATGGGCGCATTGCGCTGGTGGCCAAGGGGGCGAAGAAACCCAGTTCCAGCTTTCGCCCCATTTTGCTGCCGTTACAGCCGCTGCATGTGGCCTACGGGGGCGATGCCGAGATCCGCACCCTGCGCAGTGCCGAATGGCAGGGTGGTCATGTCATGCCCACGGGCGATGCGCTGCTCTCGGGTTATTACCTCAATGAACTGCTGCTGACCTTGTTGGCGCGTGACGACCCGCATGCGGTGCTGTTCGATGTCTATGCCAATGTGGTGCAAATCATTGCCAGTGAACATGGCGAGGTGTTGCAAGGTGCGCTGCGCACCTTCGAGTTGCTGTTGTTGCGTGAGGTGGGTTTTTTGCCCCGGCTGGATGTACAGACCATGACTCTGGGGGCGCTGCATGCCGACGACCACTACGTGCTGGTGCCCGAAGGCGGGCTGCGCCAAGCCCATGCCGAGGACCGTGCCAGCCTGACAGGCGCACAGTGGCTGCGCCTGCAGGCGGCTTTGCACGACGATGCCCCTTTCACCACCACCCTGCGTGCCTGTGCCGAAATGATGGCCGCCCTCAAACCCCAGCTGCGCGCGTTGCTGCACTACCATTGCGGCGTCAAGACGCTGCGTACGCGGCAGATGATGATCGACATTCAGGCTCTGTAGCTAGGCTCCCGACTATGAAAACCCATCTTTCAGTCAACCTCAACAAGGTCGCGCTGGTGCGCAACACCCGCCACCTGGGCATCCCCAGCGTCACGCGCGCGGCCACGTTGTGCCTACAAGCCGGCGCGGCAGGCATTACCGTGCACCCACGGCCTGACGCGCGCCACATCCGCCCGCAGGACGTGCTGGACCTGGCCGAGTTGCTGAAGGCCTGGCCGGACCGTGAATACAACGTGGAGGGCAATCCCTTTCACAACCTCATGGACTGCGTGCGCGACCTGCGCCAGCGCGGCTTGCCGGTGCACCAGGTGACCTTTGTGCCGGACTCTGAGGGCCAGTTCACCAGCGACCATGGCTGGGTGTTTCCGGACGATGCCGCGCGCCTGCAACCCTTGATTGACGACGCCCATGCGCTGGGCCTGCGCGTGAGCCTGTTCATGGACGCGGACCCAGCTGCCATGGCCGCCGCCAAAGCCGTGAGGGCTGATCGCATTGAGCTCTACACCGAGCCCTATGCGGCTGCCTGGGGCACGGCAGAGCAGGGCGCGCAACTCGCGCGGTTTGCTGCTGCGGCACAGGCTGCACTGGATGTGGGACTGGGCGTCAATGCCGGCCACGACCTGAACCGCGACAACCTGGCTGCGTTTGCGCAGCAGGTGCCGGGGCTGCAAGAGGTCTCGATTGGCCACGCGCTGATTGCCGACGCGTTGGAGCTGGGCTACGACGCCACCGTCAAGGCCTATCTGGACTGCCTGTGATCTACGGCATAGGCACCGATATTTGTGATGTGCGTCGCATCCGCGCCAGCCTGGACAAGCATGGTGACCGCTTTGCGGCCAAGGTGCTGAGCGACGCCGAATTCAAAACATGGAAAGCGCGCAGCGCCCGTTGGCCGGAGCGTGGTGTGCGTTACTTAGCCACCCGCTTTAGCGCCAAAGAGGCCTTCAGCAAAGCAATTGGGCTGGGCATGCGCATGCCCATGACCTGGAAGCTTTGCGAGATTGCCAATGAGCGCAGCGGCAAACCCACCATCGTGCTGCACGGTGGGCTCAAAGACTGGTTTGAGGCCCGGGCGTTGACGGTACACGTGACTGTGACCGACGAAACCGACTACGCGGTCAGCTTTTGCGTGGTGGAAACCACGTCCGAGCGCACTGGTTAGAGCTTGCCGTACTGGGTGCCGCCTATCATGATGCCGCCATCCAGCGGCGCCAAGTCTGACTGGTATTCCAGATCGCCCACATGCACTGCGGGCAGGGTGGCGCCGCGTTGCAGCGCTTCCATAAACGCGGCTTGCTCTTCCACCGAAATGGCCTGGTAGCCCGCCCGTGACAGCTTGCTGCCGGGGCGTTGGTCCTGGTGGTCCTGTCCCATGGGGGCAAAGTCGCCACTGCGTGCCGGGTCACTGGCACGCGCATGGCGTTCAAACTGCTCTTCGGTTTCGCTTACGCGCCAGTAGATGCCATCAATCAGGATGCCAAAGCGCTTGTAGGTGTTGATGCGCATGCTTTGCTCCATCGCTGCAAAACTTTTGGTTTTGCTGTTGGCGCCGGTTACAAAGGACTTGGCCACATCAATCATGGCAATGAAGCGGTGGTGCCGCTCATCCACCGGCATAACCTTGAAGCGGTACATATGGGACACCACTTCCATGGACAGAAACGTTTCGCGGATCGACTGGTACAGGCGCTCGCGCCGGTACGCCATGCGCTCTTCCAGCTCCATGCGCCGCACGACAGGTTCTTCGAGCAACACGGCCTGAATTGGTGTGCTGCGTTCACGTTTTTTGAGGAATCCAAACACGGTTGGGGGCGTTTCCAGGGCTGCGGTGGTTGGGGCGGTGCACAAGGCGCCGCAAGTGGGAATGAGTCTATCAGCAGCTTTTGGGGCAACCTGTAACAAATTGGTGCGGGGCGCGTTGCACCCCAGGCCTCATGCGCACTCCTTTTCGTCTGCTTTGGGCATCAAAAATGCCACTGGCGCCCATAGAATATGCGCAAGCAGCTCCTAAATACATAGCAATTCAAAGCGCACACCATGACCTTCCACGCCCCCCTCATCATCGACATCGCCGGCACCAGCCTCACCAAGCAGGACCGCCAGCGCCTCAAACACCCGCTGGTGGGCGGCATGATTTTGTTTGCCCGCAACTGGCAGAACCGTGAGCAGCTCACCGCCCTGTGTCGCGATATCAAGAAGGTGCGTGCCGACCTGCTGATTTGTGTGGACCACGAAGGCGGGCGGGTGCAGCGTTTCAAGACCGATGGGTTTACGCATCTGCCTGCCATGCGCAGCCTGGGCGAGACCTGGCTGCGTGAACCAGCGGGCACGGTGTCGGCCAAAAAAGCCGGTCCGCTGGACGCCACCAACGCGGCCACGGCCACCGGTTATGTGCTGGGTGCCGAGCTGCGTGCCTGTGGCGTGGACCTGAGCTTCACCCCGGTGCTGGACCTGGACTATGGCGAAAGCAGCGTGATTGGCGACCGTGCCTTTGCCCGCGACCCGCGCGTGGTCAGCCTGCTAGCCAAGAGCCTGATGCATGGCCTGCAGAAAAGCGGCATGGCCAACTGTGGCAAACACTTCCCGGGTCACGGTTTTGTGAAGGCCGACTCGCACACCGAGATCCCGGTGGACAAACGCAGCCTCAAGGCCATCCTGGCGGACGATGCCGCCCCCTACCGCTGGCTCAACACCGTGACCAGCAGCGTGATGCCCGCCCACGTGATCTACCCCAAGGTGGATGCACGCCCGGCGGGCTTCTCCAGCATGTGGCTCAACAACATCCTGCGTGCCCAGTTGGGCTTCACCGGTGCCATCTTCAGCGACGACCTTTCCATGGCCGGTGCGCGCCTGATTGACGGCCAACAAGTGAGTTACACCGAGGCCGCTGTGGTCGCGCTGAATGCGGGCTGCGACTTGGTGCTGCTGTGCAACCAGTCCCTGCCCAGCGCCGAAGGCGGTGGCAAAGCGGTAGATGAATTGATTGAAGGGCTGACCGAAGCCCAACTGAAAGGTCAGTGGCAGGCGCTGGAAGCCAGTGAAGCCCGTCGCCGTGCCCTGCTGCCCAGCACACCTGCGTTGGCCTGGGATGAGCTGATGGTGCACCCCGACTACATGCAGGCGCTGGACTGGATTGCCTGAAACACTTGCGCCAGCCCTGATGCGCCCCATAGTGGTGTGGGGGCTGGTGTTTGCTGCGGTGTGTGCCACTGCCCAGGGGCTGGAGACTGCAGGCATGGCCTTGCAGTTTCAGCGTATGGCATGGGCGCAGGGGGCTTGGTGGCAGTTGCTTACCGCCCAGTGGGTGCACTTGGGTTGGGGGCACTGGCTGGGCAATGTGCTCGCATTTGTAGTTCTGTGGGGGGCGCTGCGATCTTCCCTGTCTGTGCGGAGTCTCTTGGTGGTGCATGCCGGCGGGTTGGTGGGTGTGGCTGCCGTGCTGCTCTGGGACGCGCAATGCCAGTACTACGCGGGTTCCTCGGGAGCCCTGCACGGCGTTTGGGCTGGCGGGGCCGCGTTGCTGTTGTTGCGCGGGCCCCGCAGTTGGGGCGCTGCCTGCGGTGTCCTGCTCGTGCTCAAGCTGCTGCTTCCCTGGTGGTTTGGCGGGGCGCTGCCAGACCCCGGCTTCCCGGTGTACCACCCCGCCCATTGGGCGGGGGCGCTGGGTGGTTTAGCGACTGCCTTGGCCTTGGCTGGTGTGTCGCCTCAGTCCCCACGCCGCAGCCAGCAAGGTCACTAGCCCGCCCAGCTCCAGCCAGCCGAAAGAACCGCCACCACCTCCGCCACCGCCGCTGCTGGAGGTCGCGGGGTACAAGGCTGCGTTCACCGCAGCGTCAGCATCCAGCAGGCCCGCACCGCAGCTGTTAACGGTGTTGTATTTGCCAACGCAGTAGGTGCCAGCAGGAAAGGCTCTTGCTGAACTCGTCAAAGCAATACTCACCTGATCCGGTGTGATGCCCGGCACGGCTTGCATGATCAGCGCCACAACTCCTGCCACATGTGGTACTGCCATGCTGGTGCCTGACTTGGTCGCGTAGGTATCGGCTAACGGCGTTGTTGTACCTGTATTGCTGGTGGATTGAATGATGGTGCCCGGTGCACTTATCGTGGTGCCAAGTCCAATATTGGCCGTGAGTGAACTTGCTCCGGAGCCGGTGTGAGCGGTTACGGCGATGACCCCACTGCAGTTGGCCGGAGCGTATAGCGTGTCGTAAGAGGAGCCATTGCCAGTAGCGGCCAGCACCACGGTGCCCGCGTTGCGTGCCGCAGTGATGGCCGACTGGTAGGTGGTTCCGCACACCCCAGTGCCACCTAAACTCAGATTGATCACGCGTGCGGGTGTTGTATTGTTCGGAACTCCCGCAACCGCCAGACCTGCAGCCCAACGAATTCCGTCGGCGATATCCGACACATAACCGCCGCACACACCCAGCACGCGCACCGGCAGTATTTTGGCGCCATAGGCCGCGCCGATCACGCCCAAGCCATTATTCCCCAGCGCCGCAATGGTGCCCGCCACATGCGTGCCGTGCCAAGACGAATCGGCTATTGGGCAGCCGACGCTGGCAGTGGAATTCCAGTTGCCTGGATCCAGTGCGTCGTTGTCCCGGCTGTTGCCGTCATTGGCTGTGGTGTAAACGCCTATATTGTCTTGGCTAACGAAGTCGTAGCCAGGCAACACATTGCTCCCAAGGTCTGCATGTGATCGGTAACCACCATCCAAGACGGCAACCACCACGCCAGCACCATTCAAAGCCACACCAGAGGCCGTTCGGTCCCATGCTGCACTGAAGTTCGCGCCACCCAAGTTACCAGCCCCTCCGGGTTTCATGCTCGACTGGTCGGTCGCAAACAAAGGGTCCGTGGGTGTCATTTGTGGATAAGCGCGCTCGTCGATTTCGGCATATTCGACACTGGGATCTTGGGCCAGACGCTGTACCAGGGCATTCATGGTTGTACGGTCCATAGCCTCGCTGGTGAGTGCAACCTGTGCTTGGCTGGCAGTGGTTTTCAGGAAGTTCAATGCGATGTTCACCCCCTCCCGGGTTTGCATGGCGTGGGCGGCACCCAATTCCAGCAGACGCTGCTCGCTGGTTCTGTCACTGACAGACAGCTCTTTGCCGCGGGTTGCAGGCTGGTCCTTGAACTTGACCACCAACCGGTTGAGCAGTGGTTCTGCAGACCCCTGTGAATTGGCTTGGGGAGTTGCGCGGGAGTCGGGGCTGCGGCTGGCGGGGTCTAAGTAAAGCTGTCCTAGTGCGGTGAAAGACACCATGCCTAAGGCCAGTGATGCGCTGATTGTCAGAAATTTGAACTTCATGGAGATTGTTCGGAAGCTTTTTGATCGAGTTCTACCATCCGAATGCCTGGAGCAGCACGTAGTCCTTGCAGCACTTCATTACCAGAGAGAGTGCTTGGGGCTGTGAATTGGTAGAGATGGGTGTCTGTGGAGAGACTTCTGAGGTAGAGGACCTCATTGGCCTTACTTTGCGCAGCCAGCGTTCGCAAAATGTTGGTGTTCTGTGCTGTAACCACGCTGGAGAATTGGATGATGATCCGGTGCGATACCTGCTCGCTGGTTGTTTCTGCAGTGGATGCTGGGCGTGCAGATAACACTGGTGGTGCCGATGACGTACAGCCTGTAATCAATAGTGCCGGTCCAAGGGCCAATAAGGTGGTATGTAACCGCGCGAATTGGGCGGAAATCGGGTGCATGGTGGGCACGGTTTATGGCGACCGGTGCAGCCTCGGTGCCGACAGCGCCACAATTTGATCCGCCGTGGCTTCATCCACCAGCCGATTTTTGCTGAGCAGGCCCTTGGTGGTGAGCAGGCTGCGCAATTGCTGCAGGTCTTTCACGGTAGGTGCTACCTTGATTTGCGCCAGGGCGGCTTGGCTGTTGCCTCCCTGGATCAAGGTGGCCACTTTGGTGGCCCATACGCTTTGGCGATTCATGGTGTGTTCGACTCCCTTTTTTTGAATATGGGCAACATTTTGGCACACGGGGTATGTCCATACGGTGCAAATAGCTATCAAAATGATAGCGATTGGTGGATGTGAACGGCCAATGGGGCCGTGCACATCCGTTACCATTGCCGCTCCAAATTCAGGGAGTGCGGCGTGATGGGTTATCAAGGCGTTGGGAGGCTGCGTAGCGCAGTGTTGCTGGGCTTGGTGTGCTGTGCTTGCCAAGGGGCTTGGGCCCAAGAGGTGCGCAGTGGCACGCTCAAGAGCGTGCAGGGCAACGTGCAGGTGGGCAAAGGTGAGGTATTGCGCCCCGCGGCACCGGGCGGCGGGGTGGCTGAAGCTGAGCGCATTGTGACCGGACCCCAGGGCTCTGCGATGCTCCTCTTACGTGACGGCACGCAGATCACCATTGGTCCCAATTCTCAAGTGGACATAACCCGTTTCCAGTTCGATGCCACCACCCAGACCGGTAGCCTGACCGTGCAAGTGCTGCTGGGCACCATCCGCATGGTGACTGGCTTGCTTGGCAAGTTGCAACCCGACAATGTGAAGGTGCAAACACCCTCGTCCACGGTGAGCGTACGCGGCACCGATTTCATTGTGGAGGTGCCATGATGCGCGCGCCGATGTTTCCCCGCATGCGGGTACCCGTGCTGCTGGCGTTTTTGGTGTCCATCCTCTCGGCCTGTACACCGCTTAGCCGCGTGACCCTGTTGCCCGAAGCCGATGGGCGCGCCACGGCAGTGCTGGTGCAAGGCACAGCTGGTGGCAGCCAACGGCTGGACCAGCCCTATGCCGTGGCTGCCGTGCAACGCTCGGGCGCGGTGGACCGCGCCCAGACCACGGCCGATGACGTGCAAAAACGCCACGGCGCCTTGCTGGCGCTCCAGCCACCGGGTGTACAACGTTTTGTACTGCAGTTTGAGCCGGGCACGGCCACGCTCACGCCCGAGTCGCAGGCGCAGCTTCCCGGCATCCTGGTGCAGGCGCGCGCACTGCCAGGTGGTGAGCTGGTGGTGGTGGGCCATACCGATCGCACGGGATCGCCGCAGGCGAATGACATTTTGTCGCTGCAACGCGCGCAAGCGGTGCGTGAGTTGTTGCTGGCGCAGGGCTTCCAACCCGAGTTGGTGGAGGCTGTGGGCCGTGGCGAACGCGAGCCCGTGGTACCCACCGAGCCCAATGTGGACGAGCCGCGCAACCGCCGCGCGGAAATCATCCTTCGCTAATTTCTCTGTCCAGCTAGGCCATGGCCAAACTTTCTTTGTCCGATCTGGGTGGCTTGGTGTACTCCACTGAGGTGGGCCGCACCTGCCCGGTGTGCCGCCAGGCCATCACTGCCTGCACCTGCAACGCCCCCAAGCGCCCGGTGGGCGATGGCGTGGTGCGCGTCTCGCGTGAAACCAAGGGCCGCGCTGGCAAGGGGGTGACCCTGGTGCGTGGCGTGCCGCTGGATGACGCGGAACTGGTGGTACTGGGCAAGCAGCTGAAGGCTGCCTGCGGCTCGGGCGGCACGGTGAAAGACGGCGTGATTGAAGTGCAGGGCGACCATGTGGAGCGCGTCATGCAGCTGCTGCAGGCGCAGGGGCACAAGGTCAAACGGGCGGGGGGCTGAGATGCAGCCAGAGGATTTACAAAAACTGGTGGAGCGTGCCATGCCCTTTGGCAAGTACGAAGGCCGCCTGATTGCCGACCTGCCGGGCGACTACCTGAACTGGTTTGCGCGCGAGGGCTTTCCCAAGAGCGAGATTGGCCGGCTGTTGCAGTTGATGCATGAGATCGACCACAATGGGCTGAGCGACTTGCTCACGCCGTTGCGTAAGCCATGCTAACTGCTAAGGCAGCGGCACGTCACGCAAGGTGCCGGGTGCCAGGTCTTCCAGCGTGTAGGGTCCAATGGCCGCGCGAATCAAGCGCAGGGTGGGGTAGCCCACCGCCGCGGTCATGCGGCGCACCTGGCGATTGCGCCCTTCACGGATCCCCAACTCTAGCCAGCGCGTGGGAATAGACTGGCGAAAGCGCACCGGCGGGTCGCGCTCCCAGAGTGCTTCGGGCTTTGCGATCAATTGCGCACGGGCGGGCAGCGTGAGGCCGTCGTTGAGCTGCACACCTTGGCGCAGCGCCACCAGGGCCGCGTCATCGGGTTCGCCTTCCACCTGCACCCAGTAGGTCTTCTCCATTTTGTAGCGCGGGTCGCTGATGCGGGCCTGCAGCTTGCCGTCGTTGGTGAGCAGCAGCAGGCCTTCACTGTCAGCGTCCAGCCGGCCCGCCACATAGATCCCCGGGATGTCGATGAAGTCCTTGAGCCCGCGCCAGCGCCCTTCGGGCGTGAACTGACTCAGCACCCCGTAGGGTTTGTTGAAGCAGATCAGGCGGGAGTCGGTTGGTGCAACCATGGCAAAGGCTCAGTCAGCGGTGGCAGTGGCCCACAAGCGCTCACCCGTAGCCTCCAGGTGCGTAAGGTAGATGCGCACCTCAAACTCCAGCTGGTGGTAGCTCGGCTCCATGTGGGTGCAGAGCTTGTAGAAGGCCTTGTCGTGCTCGCGCTCGCGCAGGTGGGCCAGCTCGTGCACCACAATCATTTTCAGGAAAGGCTCAGGTGTGTCTTTGAACAGGCTGGCCACCCGGATCTCGCGTTTGCTTTTGAGCTTGCTGCCCTGCACGCGCGACACGGTGGTGTGCGTGCCTAGCGCGTTCTTCACCACATGCAGCTTGCTGTCAAAGGCGACCTTGCTCAGCGGCTCGGTGCTGCGCAGGTAGTCAGACTTGAGGTCCTGCACATAGTCGTACAACACCTTGTCGGTCCGCACACCGTGGGCTTGCGGGTAGCGCTGGGTCAACCAGCTGCCTACGCGGCCATCAATCAGCATGCGTTGCACCTGGTCCAGCGCCTCTGCGGGGTAGCCGTTCAGGTAGCGCAGCGTGGGAGTTGCTACCATTTTCATAGCTGCTCGCGCAGATTCTGCGGGGGCTGGGTGCCGATTTGGCTTCAAACCTGAATCAAACCTCGCGGCGCAGGGCCGGGAACAGGATCACGTCGCGGATGCTGGCGCTGTCGGTCAGCAGCATCATCAAGCGGTCAATGCCGATGCCGCAGCCGCCGGTGGGGGGCATGCCGTATTCCAGCGCGCGCACAAAGTCGTGGTCGTAGAACATGGCTTCATCGTCGCCGCTGTCCTTGGCGGCCACCTGCGCGTTGAAGCGCGCGGCCTGGTCTTCGGCGTCGTTCAGTTCGCTAAAGCCGTTGCCGAATTCGCGGCCCGTGATGTAGAGCTCAAAACGCTCGGTCACTTCGGGGCGGTCGTCGTTGGCGCGGGCCAAGGGCGAGATTTCGGTGGGGTGCTCCATGATGAAGGTGGGGTTCCACAGCTTCTCTTCCACCGTCTCTTCAAAATACAGCACCTGCAGGCTGGCCAGCGTGCGGCCGGCGAGTTTGTTCTTGGCTTCGTTCAGGCCCAGCTTCTTCAGCGCGTTCGTCAGCCACTCGGCGTTCTCCACGTTGTCACCCGCTTCGGTGTACTTGCGGATGGCTTCCACAATCGTCAGGCGCTCGAAGGGCTTGCTCAGGTCCACGGGCTTGTCGGCGTAGGTGAGTTGCAGCGAACCCGTGGCGCGCTGCGCCGCATCGCGGATCAGCTTCTCGGTGTAGTCCATCAGGTCCTGGTAGTTCCAGTACGCTGCGTAGAACTCCATCATGGTGAACTCGGGGTTGTGGCGCACCGAGATGCCTTCGTTGCGGTAGCTGCGGTTGATCTCGAACACGCGGTCAAAGCCGCCGACGATCAGGCGCTTGAGGTACAGCTCAGGCGCGATGCGCAGGAACATTTCCTGGTCCAGCGCGTTGTGGTGCGTCTTGAAGGGCTTGGCGTTCGCTCCACCGGGAATGGGGTGCAGCATGGGCGTTTCCACTTCCAGGAAGTTGTGGCCCACCATGAACTCGCGCAGCGCGCTCACGGCCTTGCTGCGTGCCACAAAGCGCTTGCGGGTCTCCACGTCGGTCATCAGGTCCACATAGCGCTGGCGGTATTTCACTTCCTGGTCGGCCATGCCGTGGAACTTGTCCGGCATGGGGCGTAGGCTCTTGGTCAACAGGCGGATGCTGGTGGCGTGGATGGACAGCTCGCCGGTCTTGGTCTTGAACAGCGTGCCTTCGGCGGCCACGATGTCACCCAAATCCCAATGCTTGAACGCAGCGTACAGCTCCAGACCCACGTCTTCACCGCGCAAATACAGCTGGATGCGGCCCCCACTGGGGCCGAAAGACGCGTCCTGCAGCGTGCAGAAGCTGGCCTTGCCCATGACGCGTTTGAGCATCATGCGGCCGGCGACCTTGGCCGTGGTCCCCAGGGCCACCAGCTCTTCGGCCGTCTTCTCGTTGTAGGCCTCAAACAGCTCCGCGGCCTTGTTCTCTGGCTGAAAGTCGTTGGGGAAGGCCACGCCCTTGCCCTCGGCCTGCTGCTGGCGCAAGGCCTTGAGTTTTTCGCGGCGCTCCAGGATCAACTGGTTTTCGTCTTGCGGGGCGGGAGCAGCTTGGTTTTGGTCAGACATGGGGTGGTAGGTGTACGGTGGCAGAACCAGCCAAGCCGTGGGGCTTTGGCCGTAACCCTCCATTGTAAGAGGGGTGGCTGCCGCTATGATGCGCGGGCACTGCCCCCATCTCGCCATGCTCTACCAAATCATTTCCCTGTTGCTCGAAGTTGCCGCTGGCCTGCTCACCAGCACCTGCCTGCTGCGCCTGTACATGCAGCACCAGCGCATTCCCCTGTCCGCGCGTTCCGGCAACCCATTGGGGCGTTTTGTGTTTGCGCTGACCGACTGGCTGGTGCTGCCGCTGCGCCGTGTGTTGCCCGCCATGGGGCGTTGGGACACGGCCAGCCTGGTGGGTGCGTTTTTGATCCAACTGGCACAGTTTTCCATCCTGTGGCTGCTCAACGGCCTGGGCGCCAGTCTGGTGTCCGTACTGGTGCTGGCGCTGTTTGGCGTGGTGCGCATGGCGCTGTCGGGCATGACGGCGCTGGTGCTGGTCTACGCCATCCTGTCGTGGGTGCAAACCCAGTCGTATTTGGCTGATTTGCTGGACCGTTTGGTGCAGCCGCCCTTGACTCCCATCCGCCGCGTGTTGCCGCTGGTGGGGGGCGTTGATTTGTCACCGCTGGTGCTGCTGGTGCTGATCCAGATCGCGCTGATCGTGCTGGGCTCGCTGCAGGCCATGGTGCTGGTGGCCACGGCAGGTTAAACCCTCCCGGTACCAAGCAAAAGAGGCCCGTTTGGGCCTCTTTCTCTTTGGAGCGTCGGTTGGGTTCAGATCACCGCATCGGCCGGCTGGCGTTGCAGCATGGCCAGTGTGTCGGCCACGGTTTTGCGCAGTTCGCGGCGGTCGCAAATGAAATCGATCGCACCCTTGGTCTGCAAAAACTCCGCACGCTGAAAGCCTTCGGGCAGCGTCACACGCACGGTGGATTCGATCACGCGTGGGCCGGCAAAACCGATCAGCGCCTTGGGTTCGGCAATCACCACATCGCCCAGGAAGGCAAAGCCGGCGCTGACGCCACCCATGGTGGGGTCGGTCAACACGCTGATATAAGGCAGGCCCTTCTTGGCCAAGCGAGTCAACGCAGCATTGGTCTTGGCCATTTGCATGAGCGAGAGCAGGCCTTCTTGCATACGCGCACCGCCGGTGGCGGTAAAGCATAGGAAGGGCACTTTTTGCTCGATGGCAGTTTCCACGCCACGCACAAAACGCTCGCCCACTACGGAGCCCATCGATCCGCCCATGAATTCAAATTCAAAACACGCGGCTACCAGGCTGATGCCGTGTACCGCGCCACCCATGACGATCAGCGCATCGGTCTCGCCGGTGTTTTCCAGCGCCTCTTTCAAGCGTTCGGGGTATTTGCGGCTGTCCTTGAACTTGAGGGCATCCACCGGCAGGACTTCCTGGCCGATTTCGAAGCGGCCTTCGTTGTCCAAAAACGCATTCAGGCGCGCGCGGGCGCCAATGCGGTGGTGGTGGCTGCAGCTGGGGCACACGTTTTGGTTTTGCTCCAGATCGGTCTTGTAGAGCACGGTTTCGCAGCTGGGGCACTTGATCCACAGGCCTTCCGGCACGCTGCGGCGGTCCGCAGGATCGGTTTGCTGAATCTTCGGGGGTAGCAGTTTTTCCAGCCAGCTCATCGTCAGGTCTCCTTGCAATGCCCAATCGGGCGTCCAACCAACAGGGGGCGATTATCCGCGAAACCGCCCCCGGTGCTTTTTAGGGCTTAGCCTTGGTCCATCGCCGTGCGGATCTCGCGCAGGAAGGACTGGGCCGTGGCGCCCACCTGGTCGCGCGGCTGGTCTTCCAGTAGCTGGATGATCTTGCTGCCAATCACCACGGCGTCCGACACCTTGGCAATCGTCTGGGCCGTGGCCGCGTCCCGAATGCCAAAGCCCACGCCCACCGGTGTGCTGATGTGCTGGCGGATGCGGGGCAGCATGGCCTCCACCGCGCCCACATCGAGCGCGCCCGAGCCGGTCACGCCCTTGAGCGACACGTAATACACGTAACCGCTGGCCACGCGCGCCACCTGGGCCATGCGTTCATCAGTGCTCGTGGGGGCCAGCAAAAAGATCAGGTCCATGCCATGCGCGCGCAGGTCGGCGGCAAAAGCCTCACACTCCTCAGGCGGGTAGTCGACGATCAGCACGCCGTCCACGCCAGCCTCTGCCGCGTCCTTGACGAACGGGTTGCTGGTGCCAGGCTTGGCGTGTTTCTGGTCGTAGCGTTCCACCGGGTTGGCGTAGCCCATGAGCACCACGGGTGTGGTGCTATTGGTCTTGCGGAACTCGCGCACCATGGCCAGCACCTGCACCAGGCCAATGCCAAAGGCCAGAGCCTTGTCACCGGCCTTCTGGATGACGGGGCCGTCGGCGCTCGGATCGGAGAAGGGCACGCCCAGCTCGATCACGTCGGCGCCGCCCGCCACCATGGTGTGCATGAGTTCGGGGGTCACGTCGGCATAGGGGTAGCCTGCGGTGACGAAGGGAATAAGCGCCTTGCGGCCCTGGGCACGCAGCGCGTCGAACGTTGTGGCAATGCGGCTCATGCTGCACCTCCGCTCTTCACCAATTGCACTGGCTGCTCGCCACCCTTCACGGACTGCCCCTTGCAACTGGGTCGGCAGTAAAAATCAGCGTTACTCAGGTCAGCCACCGTGCCGATGTCTTTGTCGCCGCGTCCGGATAGGTTCACCAGAATGCTTTGGTCGGTGCGCATAGTTTTGGCCAGCTTCATGGCGTAAGCCACCGCGTGGCTGGACTCCAGCGCGGGGATGATGCCCTCGGTGCGGCACAGGTAGTGGAAGGCGTCCAGCGCTTCCTGGTCGGTGATGCCCACGTACTCGGCACGGCCGATATCAGATAGGAAGGCGTGCTCCGGGCCGACGCCGGGGTAATCCAAGCCCGCGCTGACGCTGTGGGTTTCTGTGACCTGGCCGTTGTCATCCTGCAGCACATAGGTGCGGTTGCCGTGCAACACACCTGGGCTGCCTTTTTGAATGGATGCCGAGTGCTTGCCACTTTCCAGACCCTCACCAGCCGCTTCCACGCCGATCAAGCGGGTTTTATCGTGCTGGATGTAAGGGTAGAAGATGCCCATGGCATTGCTGCCGCCGCCCACGCAGGCAATCACTGCATCGGGCTGCTCGGTCTTACAGCCAGCCGTCGCCAGCATTTCCGGCATCTGCACCAGGCATTCGTTGCCGATCACGCTTTGGAAATCCCGCACCATCATCGGATACGGGTGCGGACCGGCCACGGTGCCGATGATGTAGAAGGTGTTATCCACATTGGCAACCCAGTCGCGCATCGCCTCGTTAAGCGCATCCTTCAGCGTTTTACTGCCACTCTCTACTGGTACGACCGTCGCGCCCAAGAGTTTCATCCGGTAGACGTTGGGGCTCTGGCGTTTGACGTCTTCGCTGCCCATGTAGACCACGCATTCCAGGCCGTAGCGCGCGCAGATGGTGGCGGTGGCCACGCCGTGCTGGCCTGCACCGGTTTCGGCAATCACGCGCGGCTTGCCCATGCGTTTGGCGAGCATGGCCTGGCCGATGGTGTTGTTGACCTTGTGCGCGCCGGTGTGGTTCAAGTCTTCGCGCTTCAAAAAGATTTGTGCGCCACCCATCTCCCGGCTCATGCGGGCCGCGTGGTAGACCGGAGACGGGCGGCCGACAAAGTGAGCCAGTTCAGACTGGAATTCGGCAATGAATTCCGGGTCGTGCTGGTACTTGGCGTAGGCGTCTTTGAGTTCGTTGATCGCGTGGGTCAGCGTCTCAGAGACAAAGCTGCCGCCGTATTTGCCAAAGTGACCTTTGGCGTCGGGTTGTTGGTAGTCGTACATGGTGTCAATCCAATTTCAGAACACCGTTCGGGCTCGGTTGGTCGAAGCCCAGGGCCCTTCGACAAGCGCAGGGCGAACGGATGGGTTTAGGAGAGTTGGTCCGCTGCGCGCACGGCTGCAACGAACTGAAAAATCTTCTCGGGGTCTTTGATGCCCTTGAGGGGCTTGCCCTGAGCGTCGACGGCTTCCACGCCGGAGCTCACGTCCACAGCCAACGTTTTACAGCGCGGCCGTACCGACGTGATGCCATCGCCCACGTTTGCACTGGTGAGTCCACCACTCAAGACGAGGTGAGCGTTGACGCTTGGAGGAAGAAGTGACCAATTGAATGTTTTGCCACCACCACCGTAGCCGTCCACATGGGCGTCTAACAAAATGGCTTGGGCGTTCGAATAATCGTGGGCGTATTTTACGAGGTCAAAGGCCTGCGCGTCATCCCCCAGCGGAATACGTGCCGCACGCAAGTAGGGGCGGGCGCCGTTGCCCGTCGCATCCAGGCAGTCCTGCGGGCTCTCATCACCATGAAATTGGGCTGTAGCCCCCGCAATCATTGCGCAAGCAGCTATCACTTCTGTAGCGCCTGCATTGACGAACAACAAGACGGGGGTGATGAAGGGTGGCAGGCGCTTGGCCAGCTCGGCGGCGCGCTGCGGTGTCACGGCGCGCGCGCTCTTGGGGTACAGCACAAAACCGATGGCGTCTGCCCCTGCGGCGACGGCGGCATCGACGTCTTGCTCGCGAGTCAGGCCGCAGATTTTGATACGGGTTCTATGGAGCGTGGGAGTAGACGTCATGGCAACGCATCATACGCAGCCGTGCGGTCAGGGATGCCCCATTTGGCGTCGTAGCGTGGGCCCAGGAAATACAGGCCGTCGGGCGAGAAGGTGGGTGCCGCAGCGTTGCGGTCACGTGCAGCCAGCACCTCGGCCATCCATTCAGGCGGTTTCTTGCCTTGGCCAATTTGCACCAGGCAACCCATGATGTTGCGGATCATGTGGTGCAAAAACGCATTGGCTTCAAATTCGATGCGCCAGTAAGCCCCGCGCTTGTGCAGGCTGATCTCCAGCAGGTTTTTCACCGGACTGAGTGCCTGGCATTGCGAGGCGCGGAAGGAGGTGAAGTCGTGTTCGCCCAGCAAAATGTCAGCCGCCTGGCGCATCGCGTTGTGGTCCAGGGCACCAAAGGTCCAGCCTACGCGGCCAAACTCCACGCTGGGGCGGATGGTGGATTCCAGCAGCACATAGGCATAGCGGCGCGATGTCGCACAGGCGCGGCAATGGAATGCATCGGGGGTTTTGATCGCCCACTGCACGGCAATGTCGCGCGGCAAATTGGCGTTGGTGCCACGCACCCACGCGTAAGTGTCGCGGTCCAGTTCGGTGTCAAAGTGCACCACCTGCATGAGGCCGTGCACGCCAGCATCGGTGCGGCCGGCGCACAAGGTAGAAACGCGCTGGGCAGTGAACTTGCCCAGCGCGGTTTCTAGTTTGTCTTGGATAGTGAGGCCAGAGCGCTGGCTTTGCCAGCCCTGGTAGGCCCCACCGTTGTAGCTAACGCCTAACGCAATGCGCACAAGCTCTGGATCCTGCGATGTGCCAAGCCCCGTGAGGGGCTTAGCTCAGTTTGGCCAGGGCGCGTTGGGCTTTGGCGCGCATGTCGCCACTGGCCTCGGACACCACTTCTTCGATCAGCGCACGGGCACCGTCTTCGTCACCGATGGAGATGAATTCCTCGGCCAAGGCCAGTTTGGTTTCCAAGGGGTCTTCGTTCATGCTGTCGGGAGCCTGAGTAGGGCCCTCGGCAGGAGATTCCAGGTCCAGTGAGAGAGAGCCCAAGTCGAACTCCATCAGACCAGTGTCGGCGGTTTGCGACGGCATTGCTTGTGGTGCGACAGGCAAGGGGCCTGTGGCTTCAAACTTGAGGGCCTGTGGCTCGTCGTCCTGCATGGGGGTTTCCAGGTCGTCCATCGACAAGGAAATCTCAGGCATGGATGCGACTGGCTCGGGTGCTGTTTTTGCCAAGGGCTGCACGTCGGGCAGGTCAAAGTCCATGTCCAAAGAGTTGTCTTGTGGCTGTGCAGCCATCTTGACAGTCCGGTCGGCAGCTGGGGCCATGGTGCCACCCGTTACATCGCTGATCGCACTGGCCGCGGGTTCGTCGTCCAGCGAAAAATCAAGGTCCAAATCAAGGTCCATGCCGGCTGCACCAGCGGAGCCCAATTCTGCATGGGCCGACTGGGGCACCGTGTTATTGCCGAAGCTGGAATTGCTGGCAGGTGCTGGCGCACCCCCTGCGGATGCAGGGGCCCCACCGGGCTGGTACAGGGGATTGGTTGGGTCAATGGCCAAGCCCATTTCACAAATGCGAGTCCAGTCTGGGCTGGTCGCACCGGTTAATTTGTAGGCCTGTGCCGCTGTGCTTTCAAAGCTGCGGGTATCACGGCGTTTGCTGAAGATTTCCAGCAGTTTGGTGTGGATGGCCAGGCGTCCCGGATTGGTTCGAACGGCTTCCTTGAGAATTTCTTCGGCCTGCAAGTCGCGGCCATAGGCCAAGTAGACATCGGCCTCTGCCACGGGATCCACATCATCTGCGGCATCCAGTTGGCTGGCGGAGTACACCATGGACGACGCACTGGACGGACCATTCTGGTTGGTGTCTACGCGCTGCCCGCCGCTGGCGCCAAAAAAGGAGTCGGGCTGCAAACGGCTTTCCAGGAAAGCGCTGTCAACCTGTGCAGAGTTTTTCTTGCGTTGGCGAATACGGTAAACCGCATAGCCGCCCAGCAGCGCAATCAAACCAGCGGCACCGGCGGGAACCAGAGGGTCTGCCAGCAGCTCGTCGAGCAAGGCTGGTTCTTCCGGCACGGGTACCGGTACTGCGACCTTGGGCTTGACCGGTGCAGAGGCTGCGACCTGTGGCTCTGATGCCGCAGCCAGTGGGGCCACAGCCTCAATCGGTGCTGACGCCGCCGCAACGGGTGTGGGTGCAGATGCTGCAGGGGCAGGAAGTCCCGCTACGGCCACTGCCGGGGTGCTTGGTGCGGCTGCCGCTGGGGCCGAGCTGCCAGCCACGGGGGCTGCTGCCGTTCCAATTTTGCTCAGCTCAGTGATGTTTTTGGAAATTTCTGCCGCGCGAGCGGCCGCGTCTTTGGCTTCACGCTCTTTGGCAATCTTGGCCTCGTCTGCCTTGCCCTGCACAGAACCTTTGGACAGCGTGAGCTTGTCGGGGGTGGGGCTGGTGGGTTTTTTGTCTTCCACCTTGGCTTCTACCGTGCCACTGGCTTTGCGGTCCGCTGCCGCTACAGCTGCAACAGGTGCATTGGCTGCCAAATTGCGACGGAAGTCATTGAAGTCTTTACTCTGCGCTACCACCAGTTTTGAGGCTTCGGCGGGTGAAACGCTTTGTGCCAGTTCCGGGGTGGGGACGTTGAGGACGGCCCCGGCACGAATGCGGTTCAGGTTGTCATTGACAAATGCATCGGGGTTGCTGCGCAACATGGCCACCAACATCTGGTCCAGGGAGACGTCTGCAGGCTTGATGCTGTTTGCAATCTTGCTGGCGGTATCCCCTTTGTTCACAGTCAACTGCTGGCCACTGGACTCCGTGGCAGGCCGCGTGGCTGGCGCAGTGGCCTTTGGTGCTGCCGTTTTTGCAGGACTTGTGGTGCGGGCAGCGGGTTCTGTGGCTGAAGCCGTCGGCGTTGCCGCAGCGGTGCGGGATGGCAATGTAGTGACCACGGGAGCCGTCGGCACCTGCGCTAGGGTGGGCGCCGCTGGGGTTTTGCGCAGCGCAGGGGGATCAAACAGCAGGGTGTAGTCGCGAACGATGCGGCCTTGGGCCCAAGTAGCCTCCAGAATCAAGTCCACAAAGGGGTCATTGATCGTGCGATCGCTGCTCAAGCGCAGGTAAGCACGGCCATCCGCACGGCGCTGCAAGGTGGCCTGCAGGCTGGACATGGCGGGGCTGTATTCCAGTCCTGCTGCAACAAACGCGTCTGGCAGTGCCACACCCGCTTTGAGCGATGCAGCCTCTTCGGCGGTGATTTCGGGGATGTCGATTTCCGCACGCAAAGGCTCGCCAAGCGCTGACTGGACCGTGAGCCGACCGAGCGAAAGCGCATAAGCCCCGGTTCCCGACAAGCCTAGTAGCGCAAGGGCTGCAGCCGCCAGAGCGGTCTTCTGCCAACGATGTGACTTAGCAATCAATTTATTAGCCTCCGGTGCTCGGTCGAGCGGCAATTAACTTATCAGTTTTCAGGCGAACAAGCCCGACTCTCAAAACGTAAAAAGTACAATAGCATCAATGTATTAGCCTGACAAGCTAAGAAACGTTTTAACTTTAAAAGCCGGGTGCCTTCGCTATCCGCTGCTGAAGTTTGTGTTGCCTGTCGACAACGAGCTGTAACGGCGTGTTACGCGCTCAAGAGAATGCGCAGCATGCGGCGCAAAGGCTCTGCAGCCCCCCACAAAAGCTGGTCGCCAATGGTGAATGCGCCCACGTATTCCGGCCCCATGGCCAGCTTGCGGATACGGCCCACGGGGATCGTCATGGTGCCGGTCACGGCCACAGGCGTCAGGTCCTGGATGGTGGCTTCGCGGGTGTTGGGTACCACTTTGACCCATTCGTTGTCGGCCGCGATCATGGCCTCCAGATCGGCCACAGGCACGTCCTTCTTCAGTTTGAAGGTCAGCGCCTGGCTGTGGCAACGCATGGCGCCCACGCGTACGCAGAAACCGTCCACGGGGATGGCGCTAGAGCCAAAGCCTTCGCCCATGCCCAGAATCTTGTTGGTTTCGGCCATGCCTTTCCACTCTTCCTTAGACATGCCGTTGCCCAGGTCTTTGTCGATCCACGGGATCAGCGAGCCGCCCAGGGGGACGCCAAAGTTGGCGGTCTCGGGGCCGGTCAGGGCGCGTTGCTTTGCGATCACCTTGCGGTCGATTTCCAGAATCGCGCTCTTGGGGTCGTCCAGCAGGGCCTTCACTTCAGCGTTCAGGGTGCCGTACTGGGTCAGCAGTTCGCGCATATGTTGGGCGCCGCCGCCCGAGGCTGCTTGGTAGGTCTGGGTGCTCATCCACTCGACCAAACCGGCCTTGTAGAGTGCGCCCACACCCATCAGCATGCAACTGACGGTGCAGTTGCCGCCCACCCAGTTTTTGCCACCCTTGGCGAGCGCGTCCTGTATGACGGGGAGGTTGACCGGATCCAGGACGATGACGGCGTCTTTGTCCATGCGCAGCGTGGAGGCGGCGTCGATCCAGTGGCCGTTCCAGCCTGCTGCGCGCAGCTTGGGGAACACTTCGGTGGTGTAGTCGCCACCTTGGGCGGTGATGATGATGTCGCAGCGCTTGAGCGCGTCAATGTTGAAGGCGTCTTGCAGCGTGGTTTCGTTCTTGGCCCAGGCCGGAGCTTTACCGCCGGAATTGCTGGTGGAGAAAAATAGGGGTTCGATCAGCTCGAAATCCTTTTCCTGCGCCATGCGGTCCATCAACACCGAGCCGACCATGCCGCGCCAGCCAACCAAACCTACCAACTTGCTCATATCAACGCCTTTTCAAATAGTTAAACAAACGATGCTCTTACACGGCTGTTTATGGACTGTTTGCCCGGCTCGTCTGGCCGGGTGGGCGCACGACGAACCAGGCTGGGTCAGCCCTTAATGGTCGTGGTTTTGGTGATGGTTGCGCGCGCGGCCTTGCTTGCCAAGGGGGCAGAAGCAATGCTCAGGGAGAGGGGGCGGGCGGCAAACATGGCTTTATTGTAGCCCAAAACAGGAATTTTTTGCCCCGCGCGGACTGAATTGGTTTTGACGTGGCAGGGCAACAACGCCGTGTGTCGCCCTGCGGAGGGTCGTTACGCCAATGCTTTCACCACGGCGTCGCCCATCTCCTTGGTGCTCGCGCGGATGGTGCCTTCGCTGTAGATGTCGGCGGTGCGGAAACCTTGCTCCAGCACCTTCTTTACTGCGGCTTCGATACGCAACGCAGCGGCTTCCTGGTTCAGGCTGAAGCGCAGCATCATGGCCGCACTCAGGATGGTGGCCAGCGGGTTGGCAATGCCTTTGCCCGCAATGTCAGGCGCACTGCCGTGACTGGGCTCGTACAGTCCCTGGTTGCTGCTGTTCAGGCTGGCCGATGGCAGCATGCCGATGGAGCCGGTCAGCATGGAGGCTTCGTCCGAGAGAATGTCGCCAAACATATTGCCGGTGACCAGCACGTCAAACTTCTTGGGCGCCTTGACCAGTTGCATGGCCGCGTTGTCCACCAGCATGTGGTCCAGCTCCACGTCGGGGTACTGCTGGCCGACTTCGACCATCACGTCTTTCCACAGCTGCGAGGTTTCCAGCACGTTGTTCTTGTCCACGCTGGTCACGCGCTTGCTGCGCTTGCGCGCGGCCTGGAAGGCCACGTGGGCGATGCGTTCGATCTCGGGGCGGCTGTAACGCATGGTGTCAAACGCTTCTTCGGCGCCGGGGAAGTGGCCATCGGTGGCAATGCGGCGGCCGCGCGGCTGGCCGAAGTAAATGTCGCCGGTCAGCTCGCGGATGATGAGGATGTCCAGGCCCGCAATCAGCTCGGGCTTGAGGCTGGATGCGTCCACCAGTTGCTCGTAACAAATGGCGGGGCGGAAGTTGGCGAACAGGCCCAGGTTCTTGCGCAGGCCCAGGATGGCCTGCTCGGGGCGGAACTGGCGTTCCAGCTTGTCGTATTTCCAGTCGCCCACGGCGCCGAACAACACGGCGTCGGCTTCCTTGGCGAGCTTCAGCGTGGCTTCAGGCAAGGGGTGGCCATGCGCGTCATAGGCCACGCCGCCGACCAGGGCGGTTTCCATTTCCAGGGGGAGGGCCAGCGCGTTCAGAACCTTGACGGCTTCCGCGACGATTTCGGTACCAATGCCGTCACCCGGCAATACTGCGATTTTCATATTCAGACTTTAAATTTGGTGGGGGCAGGTTGGCGCCATGCGCCATACCCTACCTGAGTTGCTATTGTTTTGGTAGCTGTTTACGCAGTCATCGTGCGGGCTAGCCATGGTTTTTGTGCTAAACGCTGGGCCTCAAAGGCCTTGATCTTGTCGGCGTGGCGCAGGGTCAGGCCAATGTCGTCAAAACCGTTGAGCAGGCAGTACTTGCGGAAGGCTTGCACGTCGAAAGGAATCTCTTCGCCCTGGGGTTTCACGATGACCTGACGCTCCAGATCGATGGTGAGCTGGTAACCAGGGAACGCGAGCGCCTCGTTGAACAGCTGTTCCACCTGGGCTTCTGTCAGCACGATAGGCAACATGCCGTTTTTGAAGCTGTTGTTGAAGAAGATGTCGGCGTAGCTGGGCGCAATGATGGCGCGAAAGCCATACTGGTCCAGCGCCCAGGGCGCATGTTCGCGCGAGGAGCCACAGCCGAAGTTCTTGCGCGCCAGCAGGATGCTTGCGCCCGCATAACGCGGCTGGTTCAGCACAAAGTCCGGGTTGGGTTTGCGGCTGGCGGGATCCTGGCCGGGAAAGCCCGCATCCAGGTAGCGCCACTCGTCAAACAAGTTCTGGCCAAAGCCGGTTTTGCGGATTGACTTGAGAAATTGCTTGGGGATGATGGCGTCCGTGTCCACGTTCTCGCGGTCCATGGGGGCGACCAGTCCCTTGTGGAGGGTGAATTTGTTCATTTTTTGGCAGCGCCTTCGATTTTTTCGCCGGCCTTCTGGATGTCCTGGCCCACGCCTTTGACGGTGTTGCAGGCGGTTAGCAACAACAGGGCAGATGCGCACACAGCGTAAACAATGGTTTTCATGGTGATGTGTCCTTGGTGGGTTAGGTCAGGAGAATTTGCGGATATCAACAAAATGGCCATGGATGGCCGCAGCGGCGGCCATGGCGGGGCTTACCAGATGGGTACGGCCCCCGGCGCCTTGCCGGCCTTCGAAGTTGCGGTTGCTGGTGGAGGCGCAACGTTCGCCAGGCTCCAGCCGGTCCGCATTCATGGCCAAGCACATGGAACAGCCAGGTTCACGCCACTCAAAACCCGCGGCCTTGAAAATCTCGTGCAGGCCTTCACGCTCGGCTTGCTCTTTCACCAGACCGGAGCCGGGCACGACCATGGCCAGCTTGATGTTCTTGGCCACTTTTTGGCCCAGCTTCTTCACCACGGTGGCCGCTTCGCGCATGTCCTCGATGCGGCTGTTGGTACAGGAGCCGATAAACACTTTGTCGACAAACAAGTCGTCCAGCGCCTTGCCGGGCTCCAGGCCCATGTAGGTGAGTGCGCGCTCAATGGCGCCGCGTTTGTTGGCGTCTTTTTCCTTGTCAGGGTCAGGCACGCGGGCATCAATGCCCAACACCATCTCGGGCGAGGTGCCCCAGGTCACTTGCGGCACGATCTGGCTGGCGTCCAGTTCCACCACGGTGTCGAAATGTGCGCCTGCATCGGAGTGCAGTGTTTTCCAGAACGCCACAGCCTGGTCCCATTCCACGGCTGCAGCTTCAGGGCTGGCGGCGTTGGCGCCAGGGGCCAGGGGGCGGCCCTTGACGTAGTCAATCGTCTTCTCGTCCACGGCCACCAGGCCAGCACGGGCACCGGCTTCGATGGCCATGTTGCAGACCGTCATGCGGCCTTCCATGCTCAGGGCACGGATGGCTGCGCCACCAAATTCAATGGTGTACCCCGTGCCGCCGGCCGTGCCGATCTTGCCGATGATGGCCAGCACGATGTCCTTGGCGGTAATACCTTGGGCAACTGCACCGTCCACCCTCACCAGCATGTTCTTGGCCTTCTTGGCCAGCAGCGTTTGCGTGGCCATCACGTGCTCCACCTCGCTGGTGCCA
Source organism: Rhodoferax sp. TS-BS-61-7 (assembly GCF_002943465.1). GTDB lineage: Bacteria > Pseudomonadota > Gammaproteobacteria > Burkholderiales > Burkholderiaceae_C > Allorhodoferax. The sequence continues at coordinate 702,664 of NZ_PTQY01000001.1, read as the reverse complement.
ATGCCGTGGGCCAGTGCGCCAAACGCGCCGTGGGTGGAGGTATGCGAGTCCCCGCAGACCACCGTCATGCCGGGCAGGGTGGCGCCGTTTTCAGGCCCGATGACGTGCACGATACCCTGGCGTTTGGACAGGAAGGGGAAGAAGGCCGCGGAGCCGAATTCCTTGATGTTGGCGTCCAGTGTGGTGACCTGTTCTTTGCTGGTGGGGTCGGTGATGCCGTCGTAGCCAAGCTCCCAGCCCGTGGTGGGCGTGTTGTGGTCCGCGGTGGCCACAATGGAGCTGACCCGCCAGACCTTGCGGCCTGCGACGCGCAGGCCTTCAAAGGCCTGGGGGCTGGTCACTTCGTGGACCAGGTGGCGGTCAATGTAGAGGATGGACGTGCCGTCCTCCTCGGTGTGGACGACGTGGTCGTCCCAGAGTTTGTCGTAAAGCGTGCGTGCCATGGATGTCTTCCTTTTGAAATTCAATTTTAGGCCTTGGTCCCCTGCGGGGCCATAGCGGTGAGGTGGTCCACCAGCAGCCGCGCGGTGCGCGGCAGGGTAGAGAAGTCGCGGGCGACCAGCTCGATCTGGCGGGTGGCCCAGGGGTCGCGCAGGGCGACGGCACTGAGCTCGCCCGAGCTGTGCATCAGGGTGAAGGCGCGCAGTGGCATCACGCCGATGCCCAGGCCGTTGTGGATCATGCGGCCCATGGCGTCTAGCCCGGTGACCTGGATGCGCAGCCGGATGCTCTGCCCCAGCGCGGCGGCGGCCTGGCGCATGGCCACATAGATGGAGCTGTTGGAGTGCAGGCCCACATGGTCAAACGCCAGCGTCTCTTCAAAGGCCACCGCGCCCTGGTCTGCTAGTGCGTGGCCTGCGGGCACGACGAGTACCAGTTGGTCTTGCCGGTAGGGCCGGGTTTGCAGTTCGCCCACACCATCGGCCGTGTTGCAGACGCCGAGGTCGGCTGCGCCTTCCTGCACCGCGCGGATCACTTCGCTGCTCAGGTGTTCTTCCAGGTCAATCTTGATGCCCTGGTGCGCGCGGATGAAGGCGCCCAGGTCCTCGGGCAGAAACTGCACGGTGGCCGAAATGCTGGCGTGCATGCGCACCTGGCCACGCACTCCGTCGGCGTATTCGCTGAGTTCAGACTGCATGCGCTCCAGGCTGAACAACACGCTGCGCGCGTGGTGCAGCAGGTTTTGCCCGGCGGGGGTGAGGTGCACGCCGCGGGAATGGCGGTGTAGTAGTGCAGTTCCCAATGTCGTTTCCAGATCGCTCAGGCGCTTGCTCAGTGCGGATGGTGCAATGAACTCCCGCTCTGCCGCCTTGCCGATGCTGCCCAGCTCGCAGACGGCCACGAAGAGCTGAAGCGAGGCCAGGTCCAGGCGGCGGGTGAGGTTGGGCGGGGCGGATTTCATGGGGGGTATGCCATCGCCATTTGCGATTGCTTTCGCTATTTTCCTACCTAAATCGCAGTTTAGGCATCGTGGTTGGCGATGTCTTGTGTCGGCAGTGGTTATGACCCAAGGTGCTATGAAAAGAGTAGCTGCTGGCGCATATTCCACCGGGGCTAGAGGTCTTTTTCATATAAAAAAGCCCCGCGGCCATTGCTGGCGGCGGGGCTTTGGGTCTTTGGCAGCGAGCAGGGCTGCCGGCGATCAGCGTTGGCTGATAGGCGTCACGTCACGTTTGACCGAGCCAGTGAACAACTGGCGGGGACGGCCGATTTTGTACTCGGGGTCACCAATCATTTCGTTCAGCTGGGCAATCCAGCCCACGGTGCGGGCCAGCGCGAAGATGGCGGTGAACAGGCTCACGGGGATGCCGATGGCACGTTGCACGATGCCGGAGTAGAAGTCCACGTTGGGGTAGAGCTTGCGCTGGACAAAGTAGTCGTCTTCCAGGGCAATCTTTTCCAGTGCCATGGCCAGCTTGAACAGCGGGTCGTTTTCCAGGCCCAGGGCGGTCAGCACTTCCTTGCAAGTCTCTTGCATGAGTTTGGCGCGGGGGTCGTAGTTCTTGTACACGCGGTGGCCAAAGCCCATCAGCTTGACGCCGGAGCTCTTGTCCTTGACCTGGTTCATGAACTCGCCGACCTTGCTGATGCCACCCATCTTCTGGATGTCTTCCAGCATGTTCAGGCAGGCTTCGTTGGCGCCGCCGTGCGATGGGCCCCACAGGCACGCCACACCGGCGGCAATGGCTGCAAACGGGTTGGTGCCGGACGAACCGCACAGGCGCACGGTGGAGGTGGAGGCGTTTTGTTCGTGGTCGGCGTGCAGGATGAAGATGCGGTCCAGCGCGCGTTCGATCACGGGGTTGACCTTGTACTCTTCGCAGGGTGTGGCAAACATCATGTGCAAGAAGTTGCCAGCGTAGCTCAGGTCGTTCTTGGGGTACATGAAAGGCTGGCCAGCGCTGTACTTGTAGGCCATGGCCACCAGCGTGGGCATCTTGGCAATCAGGCGGATCGCGGAGATTTCGCGGTGCTCCGGATTGTTGATGTCGGTGCTGTCATGGTAGAAGGCCGACATGGCGCCCACCAGGCCGGTCATGATGGCCATAGGGTGCGCATCGCGGCGGAAGCCACGCAGGAAGAACTGCATCTGCTCGTTGACCATGGTGTGGTTGGTCACGCGCTTGGTGAAGTCGGCCTTGCCAGCAGCATCGGGCAGGTTGCCGTACAGCAACAGGTGGCAGGTTTCCAGGAAGTCGCAGTTGGTGGCCAGCTGTTCGATGGGGTAGCCGCGGTACAACAACTCACCCTTGTCGCCATCGATGTAGGTGATGGCCGACTGGCAGGAAGCTGTCGACAAAAAGCCCGGATCGTAGGTGAACATGCCGGTCTGGGCGTACAGCTTGCGGATGTCCACAACATCGGGACCGACATTGCCCTGGTACACCGGCAAATCGACGCTGGGGCTGCCGTTACTGAACGACAGGGTGGCTTTGTTGTCAGCTAGTTTCATCTTTCGCCTTTCAGAGAGGTTCTCTCAACATTTTCAAAACTTCGTGCACGTCCGCGCGGTCCAGCTGCGCATCCACCTGGGCCAGCGACTTGCGTGCCAGTTGCACGTCCAGCAAGTCGTTGTCGCTCAGGTCCATCAGGGCTGCCAAGGCATCGCCCTGGCGGACCGTCAAAGAGGGGCTGAACCGTTGGAAGAAGCGCTCAATGAAGAGGTCGTTTTCCAGCAGGCCGCGGCGGCAACGCCACTGCAGCTTGCTCAGGGCCCGTTCGTCAATCAGTGCTTCTGTCACGTGCTGTTTACCGGGTAAAGGTCAGACGGTCCGCAGGACCATCATTTCCTTGATCTTGCCAATCGCCTTGGTGGGGTTCAAGCCCTTGGGGCAGACGTCCACGCAGTTCATGATGGTGTGGCAGCGGAACAGGCGGTAGGGGTCTTCCAGGTTGTCCAGGCGTTCACCGGTGGCCTGGTCGCGGCTGTCCGCAATGAAGCGGTAGGCCTGCAGCAAACCTGCGGGGCCCACGAACTTGTCGGGGTTCCACCAGAAGCTGGGGCAGGAGGTGGAGCAGCTGGCGCACAAGATGCACTCGTACAGGCCGTTGAGCTCTTCGCGCTCTTCGGGGGACTGCAGACGCTCCTTTTCGGGCGGCACGGTGTCGTTGATCAGGTAGGGCTTGACCGAGTTGTACTGCTTGAAGAAGTCCGTCATGTCGACGATCAGATCGCGAACGACGGGCAGGCCGGGCAGGGGCTTCAACACGATCTTGCCGGGCAGGGTCAGCATGTTGGTCAGGCATGCCAGACCGTTTTTGCCGTTGATGTTCATGGCGTCCGAGCCACACACGCCTTCGCGGCAGGAGCGGCGGAAGGAGATGGTGGGGTCCACCGCCTTGAGCTTCATCAGGGCGTCCAGCAGCATGCGTTCGTGGCCATCGAGTTCCACCTCGATGTCTTGCATGTAGGGCTTTGCGTCCTTGTCCGGATCGTAGCGGTAGATGGAGAAAGTGCGTTTGGTCATGGTCTGAATCTCGCTTTAGAACGTACGAACCTTGAGCGGGACAGAGTCCACGGTCAAAGGTTTCATCTGGACAGGCTTGTAAGAGAGGCGGTTGCCTTCGCTGTACCACAGCGTGTGCTTGTGCCATTCCTTGTCATTGCGGCCATTGGGGTGCTCGACGGAATCGCTGTAGTCGTCCACGGTGTGGGCTCCTCGGCTTTCGTGGCGGGCTGCGGCGGACACGATGGTGGCCTGGGCGGCTTCGATCAGATTCTCGACTTCCAGCGCTTCGATGCGCGCAGTGTTGAACACCTTGGATTTGTCTTTGAGGTTGATCGCGTTGACACGGTCGCGCAGGGCGGCGATTTTGGTCACGCCTTCGTCCATGCTCTTCTGGGTGCGGAACACGCCCGCGTGTTGCTGCATGGAAGCGCGCATGTCGTTGGCCACGTCTTGGGCGTATTCGCCGCTGGTGGCGTTGTCCAGACGCGAGACGCGGGCCAGCGTGCGGTCTGCGGCATCTTTGGGCAAGTCTTTGTGGGCCTTGCTGGTCTTGATGTAGTTGACGATGTGGTTGCCGGCGGCACGGCCGAACACCAGCAGGTCCAGCAGCGAGTTGGTGCCCAGGCGGTTGGCGCCGTGCACCGACACGCAGGAGCATTCGCCCACGGCGTACAGGCCGTTGACGACTTGGTTGTGCACATCACCGTTTTGCACGACCACCTGGCCGTTCACGTTGGTGGGGATGCCACCCATCTGGTAATGGATGGTGGGCACTACGGGAATCGGTTCCTTGGTGATGTCCACGTTGGCGAAGTTCACGCCGATTTCGTACACCGAAGGCAGGCGCTTATGGATGGTGTCGGCACCCAGGTGGTCCAGCTTCAATAGCACGTAGTCTTTGTTCGGGCCGCAGCCGCGGCCTTCCTTGATTTCCTGGTCCATAGAGCGGGACACGAAGTCGCGCGGTGCCAGGTCTTTCAAGGTGGGCGCATAACGCTCCATGAAGCGTTCGCCATTGCTATTGAGCAAAATGGCGCCTTCGCCACGGCAGCCTTCGGTCAGCAACACGCCGGCACCGGCCACGCCGGTGGGGTGGAACTGCCAAAACTCCATGTCTTCCAGCGGGATGCCGGCACGTGCCGCCATGCCCAGGCCGTCACCAGTGTTGATGAAGGCGTTGGTGGAGGCGGCAAAGATGCGGCCCGCACCGCCGGTGGCCAGCAGCGTGGTCTTGGCTTCCAGAATGTGGATATCGCCGGTTTCCATTTCCAATGCAGTCACACCGACCACATCGCCGTCGGCGTCACGGATCAGGTCGAGCGCCATCCACTCCACGAAGAAGCTGGTTTTGGCCGCGACGTTTTGCTGGTACAGCGTGTGCAGCATGGCGTGGCCGGTACGGTCCGCCGCAGCGCAGGCGCGTTCCACGGCTTTTTCGCCGTAGTTGGCGGTGTGGCCGCCAAACGGACGCTGGTAAATCGTGCCGTCCGGGTTGCGGTCAAACGGCATGCCCATGTGTTCCAGGTCGTACACAACCTTGGGGGCTTCGCGGCACATGAATTCGATGGCGTCCTGGTCGCCGAGCCAGTCGGAACCTTTGACGGTGTCGTAGAAGTGGTAGTGCCAGTTGTCGTCGTTCATGTTGCCCAGCGAGGCACCAATGCCACCTTGGGCGGCCACGGTGTGCGAACGGGTGGGGAATACTTTGGAGAGGACGGCGACGTTCAGGCCGGCGCGGGCCAACTGGAGGGACGCGCGCATGCCGGAGCCACCGGCGCCGACGATGACAACGTCAAATTTGCGTTTGGATACGGAGTAAGACATGAATGGATTGCCTGGTAGGAGGGGAGATCAGAGACGCCACAGGACCTGGATGGCCCAGCCGGCGCAACCGACAAGCCACACAATGGAGAACACCTGCAAGGACAGGCGTATGGACACGGGTTTGATGTAATCCATCCAGATATCACGGATGCCGACCCACACGTGGTACAGCATGGCCACGATGACCGAGAAGGTCAACACCTTCATCCACTGGGAGGAGAAAATGCCTGCCCATTTGTCGTAGCCGATGGGGCCGCTGGAAAAAATCACCTGGGCCAGCACCACCAGGGTGAACAGAGCCATCAACACTGCGGTGACGCGTTGCGCCAGCCAGTCGCGCAGACCGTAGTGCGCGCCAACGACGACACGCTTGGAACCGTAATTCACTGCCATTTTTGTATTTCCTTTAGTAGGCGCCGAACAATTTCAAACCGAGCACCAGCGTCAATGCGGTGCCCAGGCCCAGGGTCACGATGGCCGAAGAGCGACCAAACTCTTTGCTCACTGCGTGGTTGATGTCCATCCACAGGTGGCGCATGCCAGCGATGAAGTGGTGCAGGTAGGCCCACAGAATGGCCAGCGCCACCAGTTTGAAGAACCAGCCTGGCACCACGCCGACGCCCACGCTAAATACGCTGCTGAACTTTGCAAATGAGATTTCCGAGGAGACGGAGGTGTCGAACATCCAGATAATGAAAGGCATCAGGATGAACATGATGGCGCCGCTGATGCGGTGCAGGATGGACACCCAACCAGCGGGGGGCAGGCGGTAGGTGGGCAGGTCCGACAGAGCGTTGATGTTGCGAAATTCGGGTCGAGGGCGTTTGCTAGCGGAGGTGAGCTCAGTCATGGATGGGCTTTCTTGGTTGTAACTGGTATGTAATTTTGGCGCAGCCAGCCAAAATTCTATTGCACCGCACCAATCTGACATTGGTCTTGCACGGCGCAGCGGGTCAATTTAGCGCATTTCGATAGTAGTGTGTGTCGGTCAGGTACAGGCCGCGGCGCATCTCCATGGGGGTGTCGTTATAGGTATAAGCCGTGCGCTCCACGCTGAGCAGCGGCGTCTGTGCCGTTGTGTGCAGCAGCTTGCATTGGTCCGCGTCCGGCAGTACGGCGCGGATTTTTTCTTCGGCGCGCACCATGCGCACGCCAAATTCGGTTTCAAACAGGGCGTACATGGGGCCGCTGTAGTCGGCCAGGCGCTCGGCCGTCAGCCCCTTGAATGGGGTGCCGGGCAACCACAGGTCTTCCAGAATCGTGGGCACGCCGGCAAACGACAACACGCGCCGCACCTGCAGCACCGCATCGGCCGGGCGCAGGGCGAGCGCGCGGGCGACTTCGGCGGAGGCACGCAGGCGCTTGCAGTCGATGATCTTGCGCTGGGCCGGGCCTTCGCTGTTGGGGTCGCCGTTGTCGGGGAAAAGCTTGAGAAAGCGGTACTGCACATGGTGCTCGGCATGGGTGGCCACAAAGGTGCCCTTGCCCTGGCGGCGCACCAGCAGGTTTTCCGCGGCCAGTTCGTCAATCGCCTTGCGCACCGTGCCCTGGCTGACCTTGAAACGTGCCGCCAGTTCGAGTTCGCTGGGGATGGCGGCGCTGGGCTTCCATTCGCCACTTTGCAGGCTCTGCAGCATCAACACCTTGATCTGCTGGTACAGCGGGCTGAATGCAGGCGTGAATGAGGGCCCGCTGGCCGCGCCCGTTTCGGCCTCTGCGGAGGCAGAAGGGTCGCTCGAAGAGGGTGGGATGGCGGCCATGGTGCGAGGGGGTGCGTCAGCTACAAGTCAGTCTCGAAATTAACCCCAATCATATCTTATATAAGACATAAGACAAATTGACGCAGCGCAGAAATCGGGAGTAAACTCCTGCGCATTCTGCAGCGCAACACGGATTGCAAAATGCGCTGGTCCCACGCCGTTTTCATAACACTTCCTGGAGTTTTACCATGAGCAAGAAACCCGTCCGCGTTGCCGTTACCGGCGCAGCAGGCCAAATTGGATACGCCATTCTGTTCCGCATCGCCTCTGGCGAAATGCTGGGCAAAGACCAGCCCGTCATCCTGAGCCTGCTGGAAGTTCCCGTGGAAAAAGCCCAGCAAGCCCTGCAAGGCGTGATCATGGAGCTGCAAGACTGCGCATTCCCCTTGCTGGTGGGCATCGAAGCGCACAGCGACCCGCTGGCCGCATTCAAGGATGTGGACTACGCACTGCTGATCGGTTCGCGCCCCCGTGGCCCTGGCATGGAACGCGCCGAGCTGTTGGCCGTCAATGCCGAAATCTTCACCGCACAAGGCAAGGCCCTGAACGCCGCGGCCAGCCGCAATGTGAAGGTGCTGGTGGTGGGCAACCCCGCCAACACCAACGCCTACATCGCCATGAAGAGCGCGCCGGACCTGCCACGCAAGAACTTCACCGCCATGCTGCGCCTGGACCACAACCGTGCACTGAGCCAGATCGCCGCCAAGACCGGCAAGGCCGTGGCTGACATCGAAAAAATGACCGTGTGGGGCAACCACTCGCCCACCATGTACGCCGACTACCGCTTTGCCACTATCAACGGCGAAAGCGTCAAGGCGATGATCAATGACCAGGAATGGAATGCCAACACCTTCTTGCCCACCGTGGGCAAGCGTGGTGCGGCCATCATCGCGGCCCGTGGCGTGTCGTCCGCAGCGTCTGCTGCCAACGCAGCCGTTGACCACATGCGCGACTGGGCCCTGGGAACCAATGGCAAGTGGGTCACCATGGGCATTCCTTCGGACGGCCAGTACGGCATCCCCAAGGACACCATGTTCGGTTTTGCCGTGACCTGCGAAGGCGGCGAATACAAGCTGGTGGAAGGCCTGGAAGTCGACGCGTTCTCGCAAGAGCGCATCAACATCACGCTGAAAGAACTGCAAGACGAGCAGGCTGGCGTCGCCCACCTGCTGTAAACGGCTGCTGCTGTGGCCCATCCGCGGGAAATTCTTCTAGGCGCCCAGGGCGCAGCAGGTTTGTTACCTGTCTGCGACCACTACAGCGGCGTGGAAGCGCGGATGGTCAAAAGCCTGCAACTGCAGGCCGAGATGACCGAAGAGTTTGGGGCCTGCGTTTTTGACGTGACCCTGGACTGCGAGGATGGCGCTCCTGTGGGGGGCGAAGATGACCATGCAAATATGGTTGTAGCCCTCGCCAATGCTGCGCAAACAGCTCCTAATTTGATAGCAAAAGGCCTGCGCCGCCGCATCGGTGTGCGTGTGCATGCCGTGGACCACGCGGAATTTGCGGCGGATGTGCAAACCGTGGTGGGCTTGGCCGGTGCCGCGCTGAGTTACCTCATGGTGCCCAAGGTGGAAACGCTGTGGGATGTGGAGCGTGCCGTGGCGGCCATGGATGCGGCCACCGCACTAGGTGTTGCGCCCTTGCCCTTGCATGTGCTGATCGAATCATCCGCCGCCGTGCACCGGGCGTTTGAGATTGCGGCCCACCCGCGCGTGCAGTCCATCAGCTTTGGATTGATGGACTTTGTTTCCAGCCATGGTGGTGCCATTCCGTCGTCGGCCATGGGCGTGCGGCGCTCGGACGACAGCGACACGCTGGACCAGTTTCACCACCCGCTGGTGCTGCGCGCCAAGCTGGACATTGCCAGCGCCTGCCACGCCCATGGCAAGGTGCCCTCGCACTGTGTGGTGACCGAGTTCAAGGATGTGGCGGCCCTGCAGCGTGCGGCGCGTAGCGCGTCGCGTGCGCTGGGTTACACCCGCATGTGGAGCATTCACCCAGACCAGATTCGCCCCATCGTGGAGGCCATGGCGCCCGATGCGGAAGAGGTGGCCTTGGCCGCGCACATCGTTCAGCAAGCCCAGCGTGCCGAGTGGGCTCCGATTTCGGTGGACGGCAAGCTGCACGACCGGGCCAGCTACCGCTATTTCTGGCAGGTGCTGGAACGTGCGCACCAAACTGGGCGTGTGTTGCCCGATGACGTGCTTTCTTACTTTTTGCCCGTGGTGCATTGATGTTGGAGTCCACCATGTTGAAGCCACTGGTCGCAGGTCTGCTAGCGCTAGGTTTGTGTTGGGCCAGCGTGCAAGCGGGCGAGCCCCCGAAAGCGCGCAGCAAGCCGCTGGTGAAAGCCAAACCCGCTAAACAGCCAATGGTTGCCACCCCGCCAGTAGAGCAACCGCTCGCCCTGTCGGAGGAACATTTGGCCGTGGCCCAGCGGGTGGTGCTGGGCAAGGTGCCTTGTGAGTTGGGCGCACACGTTGCTGTGACCGCCCACCAGACAGTGCCAGGCCGCTTTGTGCTGGAGCATGGCCGGCACACCTTCCACATGGTGCCGGTGTTGACGAGCACGGGCGCCATCCGCCTGGAAGACGCTGCCAGCGGCGCCGTGTGGCTGCAGCTGGCCAATAAATCGATGCTGATGGACCAAAAGCAGGGGCGCCGCCTGGCCGACGCCTGCATGAATGCCGAGCAGGTGGTGGTGGCCGATGCCATGGCGCGTTCACCGGCACCCAATTTGCTTGAACCTTTGCCGATGCCCCCCGCCGCCGTTGCGGACCCTGCCGAGCCACAGGCTGGTGTGGTCCGGACTGCTACTAATTAGATAGCTGCTTGCGCATATTCCATAAGGGTTTGCGCGACATTTTATTGTTACTGAAGGAGAAGATGATGTTAAAAGCCTACCGTGACCATGTGGCCGAACGCGCCGCGCTGGGCATCCCCCCGTTGCCCCTGTCTGCCAAGCAGACCGGCGAACTGATCGAGCTGCTCAAAGCCCCTCCCGCGGGCGAAGAAGCCTTTCTGGTGGACCTGATCACCCACCGCGTGCCCGCCGGTGTGGACGATGCCGCCAAGGTCAAGGCCAGCTACCTGGCCGCTGTGGCCCACGGCACCGAAACCTGTGCACTGATCTCTCGCGCCCGCGCCACCGAGCTGCTGGGCACCATGCTGGGCGGCTACAACATCAGCCCCATGGTGGACCTGCTGGACGACGCGGCCGTGGCTGCCGAGGCCGCCGAAGGCCTGAAGAAAACCCTGCTGATGTTTGACCAGTTCCACGACGTCAAGGAAAAGGCTGACAAGGGCAATACGTTTGCCAAAGCCGTGTTGCAAAGCTGGGCCGATGCCGAGTGGTTCACCAGCCGCCCTGAAGTGCCCCAGTCCATCACCGTCACCATCCTCAAGGTGACCGGCGAAACCAACACCGACGACCTGTCCCCCGCGCCCGACGCCTGGAGCCGCCCCGACATCCCGCTGCACGCCTTGGCCATGCTGAAGAACAAGCGTGACGGCATCACGCCGGAAGAAGATGGCAAACGTGGCCCGGTCAAGTTCATCGAAGACCTGCGCGCGCGTGGCAATCTGGTGGCCTATGTGGGCGACGTGGTCGGTACCGGCTCCAGCCGCAAGTCCGCCACCAATAGCGTGCTGTGGTTCACTGGCGAAGACATTCCTTACGTGCCGAACAAGCGTTTTGGTGGCGTGTGCCTGGGCACCAAGATCGCTCCTATTTTCTACAACACCATGGAAGATGCTGGCGCTTTGCCGATCGAGCTGGATGTGAACCAGATGAACATGGGTGACGTGGTCGAGCTGCTGCCTTACGCCGGGAAAGCGCTGAAGGATGGCCAGGTGATTGCCGAGTTCACCGTCAAGAGCGACGTGCTGTTTGACGAAGTGCGTGCCGGTGGCCGTATCCCCTTGATCATTGGCCGTGGCCTGACGGCCAAGGCACGCGAAGCCTTGGGCTTGGCGCCTTCCACCTTGTTCCGTTTGCCCACCAACCCCGAAGACACCCACAAGGGTTTCAGCCTGGCACAGAAGATGGTGGGCCGCGCCTGTGGTCTGCCCGAAGGCCAGGGCGTGCGCCCCGGCACTTACTGCGAACCCAAGATGACCTCGGTTGGTTCGCAAGACACCACCGGCCCCATGACCCGCGACGAGCTGAAAGACCTGGCCTGCCTGGGCTTCAGCGCCGACCTGGTGATGCAGTCCTTCTGCCACACCGCCGCTTACCCCAAGCCCGTGGACGTGAAGATGCACCACGAGTTGCCTGACTTCATCAGCACCCGCGGTGGTATTTCGCTGCGTCCTGGTGACGGTGTGATCCACAGCTGGTTGAACCGTTTGCTGTTGCCCGACACCGTGGGCACCGGCGGTGACAGCCACACCCGTTTCCCCATCGGTATCAGCTTCCCCGCCGGCTCCGGTTTGGTGGCGTTTGCAGCGGCCACGGGTGTGATGCCTTTGGACATGCCTGAGTCTGTCTTGGTGCGTTTCAAGGGCAAGATGCAAAACGGCGTGACCTTGCGTGACTTGGTCAACGCGATCCCCTTGTACGCCATCAAAGCTGGTCTGTTGACCGTCGAAAAAAAGGGCAAGAAGAACATCTTCTCGGGTCGCATTCTCGAAATTGAAGGTCTGCCAGACTTGAAGGTGGAACAGGCGTTTGAGTTGTCCGACGCGTCCGCCGAGCGTTCTGCTGCCGGTTGCACCGTGCACCTGAACAAGGAGCCGATCATCGAGTACGTCAACAGCAACATCACCATGATGAAGTGGATGATTGCCAATGGTTATGCCGATGCCCGCACGCTGGCCCGCCGTATTGCCGCGCAAGAAGCTTGGTTGAAGAACCCCGAGTTGCTCAAGGGTGACGCTGATGCGGACTACGCTGCCGTCATCGAAATCGACCTGGCCGACATCCATGAACCTATCGTGGCCTGCCCCAACGACCCGGACGATGTGAAGACATTGGCCGACGTGGCGGGTGCCAAGATCGACGAGGTGTTCATTGGATCCTGCATGACCAACATTGGCCACTTCCGCGCGGCTTCCAAGCTGCTGGAAAACAAGCGCGACATCCCGGTCAAGCTGTGGGTGGCCCCACCGACCAAGATGGACGCCAAACAACTGAGCGACGAAGGCCACTACGGTGTGCTGGGCAGCGCCGGTGCACGCATGGAAATGCCGGGTTGCAGCCTGTGCATGGGCAACCAAGCGCAGGTGAAGGAGGGCGCAACCGTGTTCTCCACGTCTACCCGCAACTTCCCCAACCGCCTGGGCAAAAACAGCAATGTGTACCTGGGTTCTGCCGAACTGGCTGCCATCTGCTCCAAGCTGGGTCGTATTCCGACCAAGGAAGAGTACCTGGCCGACATGGGCGTGTTGACCGCTGCCAGCGACAAGGTGTACCAGTACCTGAACTTTGACAAGATTGAGGACTACACCGAGTCTGCTGCGACCGTGAGCGCGTAAGCACCCCACGGCAGGAAGAAACAAAAGCCCCGCGGCGCACGCTGCGGGGCTTTTTACATGGGCGCGGGATAATTGGGGCCATGAGTTTTCTTTCTTCCATCCCCCTTTCGTGGCAAACCATTCTGCTGTTGGTTGCCAGCAATGTGTTCATGACTTTCGCCTGGTACGGCCACCTGAAGAGTCTGGCGACGGTGCCCTGGTACACCGCGGCGCTGGTGAGTTGGGGGATCGCGCTGTTTGAGTATTTGTTGCAGGTGCCGGCCAATCGCATCGGTTTTCAGCAAGCCGGGTTTTCGGTGGCGCAGCTCAAGATCATGCAGGAGGTGATCACGCTGCTGGTGTTCCTGCCGTTTGCCATGGTGTACCTGAAACAGCCCTTCAAAATGGACTTTGTGTGGGCGGGCCTATGTATGGTGGGAGCGGTGTACTTTATTTTTCGGACCCCCTGAAGGCCTCAAATGCCCCCGGGTGAGGGGCGGTTACACTCCGCGCAGCCCGGATTTAGTCACAAAACCGACATATTCATTCGTTAGGAGCCAGCGATGCTGTTTGGAAAGTTGTTGCCGCGTGAAGGCAATTTTTTTGAAATGTTCAACCAGCATGCAGACCGCATCGTAGAAGCGGCGCACGCGTTTTCCAAGCTGGTCGCCAATTACAACGACCTGGATTTGCGCGCCAAGTACAACCAGGAAGTGGACGATGCGGAACGTGCCGCCGACCGCGTGACCCATGAGTGCAACAAGGCGATCCACATCACCTTCATCACGCCGATTGACCGCGAGCAGATCCACTCCCTGATCAACACCATGGACGACGTGGCCGATTTGATCCAGGACTCGGCAGAGACCATGGCGCTGTACGACGTGCGCCACATGACAGAAGAAATTACCCGCCTGACCGACCTGAGCGTGAAGTGCTGCGAGCGCCTGCGCGACGCCGTCAAGCTGCTGGGCCATATTGCAGACCCCCACACAGCCGAAGCAGCGTTGAAAACCTGCGAGGAAATTGACAAGCTGGAGTCCGACGCCGATCGCGTGATGCGCACCGCCATGAGCAAGCTGTTCCGCGAGGAGCCGGATGTGCGGGAGGTGATCAAGCTCAAGGCAATTTATGAATTGCTGGAAACCATCACTGACAAGTGTGAAGACGTGGCCAATGTGATCGAGGGCATCATCCTCGAGAACTCCTGATCTCGCGGCTGGAATCATTATGGAAAACGTACAGGCAGCCCTGTGGGTCGTAATGTTGCTGGTGGTGTTGGCACTGCTGTTTGACTTCATGAACGGCTTTCATGATGCCGCCAACTCCATTGCCACGGTCGTCTCCACGGGCGTGCTCAAGCCGGGGCAGGCGGTTTTGTTCGCGGCATTTTTCAACTTCGTTGCCATCTTTGTCTTTCACCTCAGTGTGGCGGCCACCGTGGGCAAGGGCATTGTGCAGCCCGGTGTGGTGGATACCCATGTGGTGTTTGGCGCGCTGGTGGGGGCCATTACCTGGAACGTGATTACCTGGTACTACGGCATTCCCAGCAGTTCTTCACACGCCCTGATTGGCGGTATTGTGGGGGCCGTTATTGCCAAGGCAGGCGCAGGGGCCCTGGTGTCCAGCGGCATCATCAAGACGGTTGCCTTCATTTTTGTGTCACCTTTGCTGGGCTTTACCCTGGGCTCGGTCATGATGGTGATCGTGGCGTGGGTGTTCCGCCGGTCGCGGCCGTCCCGGGTGGACAAATGGTTCCGTCGCCTGCAACTAGTGTCTGCTGGGGCTTATAGCCTGGGCCATGGTGGCAATGACGCACAAAAAACCATTGGCATCATCTGGATGATGTTGATTGCCACCGGTTATGTGGCGGCATCCGATACCGCGCCGCCCACCTGGACCATCGTGTCCTGTTATGCGGCGATTGGTGCTGGCACCATGTTTGGTGGTTGGCGCATTGTGAAGACCATGGGCCAGAAGATCACCAAGCTCAAGCCCGTCGGTGGGTTTTGCGCCGAAACCGGTGGTGCCATGACCCTGTTTTTGGCAACCGCATTGGGGGTTCCCGTGTCGACCACACACACCATCACCGGTGCCATTGTGGGTGTGGGCTCCACCCAGCGCGCCAGCGCCGTGCGCTGGGGCGTGGCGGGCAACATCGTATGGGCCTGGGTGTTGACCATTCCTGCGGCAGCTTTTGTGGCTGCCATTGCGTACTGGGTCAGTCTGCAGATTTTTTAAGCGCAGTGCCTTGGGACAGGCTGCTGGCCTGTTCCATCTGGTACTCAAAGTAGTGCTGGATGCTGAAGGCCAGGCTGGCCATCAGCACCGTGGTTCCCAACATCAGGGCCAGGCCCAAGCCGATGATGGTGACCCAGTTGCTGGTGCCCTCGGCGGCGTCTTCGGGAGCCTGGGGGTTGAACTTCCGGTTCCAGTGCTCGGTGGACATCAGCCCGTAGACGATGGCCGTGAGCGCACACCCGGCCAGCGTAAAACCCAACAAAGGCATCAGCACCCAGCTCCATGGGTCGTCCACCCCAAGTGCGCGGGCACGCAGCACGCCATACCAGCCCAGCAGGGTTGGTAGGGGCAGCAGCAGGCCAAGGGCGTCAAAGCGTCCCAAGAGGTAGCGGCGGTGCAGCCCTAGAGAGCCCAGTAGCAGGGTGAGCCAGACCGCAATGGTTTTGCTCTTCATGCGGCGGTATCCGCTGCGGGGGTGCTGTTGCCGGCACCAATAAAACGCTCCATCAGCACCACATCCAGCCAGCGGTCAAACTTCCAGCCACACGAGGACAGCACACCCACCGACTGGAAGCCACAGCTGCGGTGCACGCCGATGGACCCTTGGTTGGCGGAGTCTCCAATCACCGCGATCAGTTTGCGCACCCCGGCACGTTCGGCTTGCGCCATCAGCTCCTGCAGCAGCAGGCGACCCAGGCCTCGGCCTGCGGCTGCGGGTGCCAGGTAAATCGAGTCTTCAGCCGAGAAACGGTAGGCCGGGCGGGGCTTGAACCAGTTGCAGTAGGCAAATCCGAGGACGCCCGTGTCATCCTCTAGTACCAGGTAGGGGAGTCCCTTGGACAACACATCTGCGCGCCGCGCCGCCATGTCGGTTTCCGTGGGGGGCGTGATCTCGAAAGTCCCGGTGCCGTGGAGCACGTGGTGGGCATAAATGGCGGTCATGGCGCCGACGTCGGCATCGGTGCTGGGGCGAATTTTTGTCATGAAGATGGAAAACGTTATAATGGAGAGCTATTCAGAGTGTCACTGGCCGGGTGGTCAGTTGCGTGTCTCAACTCCGAATTAAATGGCTGATTTATGTCAGTCACCCAAAGGATAAATCATGGTCGTCATTCGACTCGCCCGTGGCGGTGCAAAAGCTCGCCCGTTTTTCAATATTGTTGTGGCTGACAAGCGCACCCGTCGTGACGGCCGCTTCATCGAGCGTATCGGGTTTTACAACCCCATCGCTACCGCCAGCGAAGAAAGCATCCGCATTGCGCAGGATCGCCTGACTTACTGGCAAGGCGTTGGCGCCCAAGCGTCTCCTACCGTGGAACGCCTGATCAACCAAGCCGCTAAAAAAGCTGCTTAATGGTGAAGCTGGAACGCGTGGTCAGTCCGCGGGTTCCAGCATTTTCTGCATACCATGTTGCCCGGTCTTGACGCTGCTGAATTGCCAGCGGACGCCATAGAGGTCGGCCGCATCGCGGATGCCTGGGGCATCAAGGGCTGGTTCAGAGTCCTCCCCTACAGTGCCGACCCGGAAGCACTGTTTTCTTCCAAGCGATGGTTTCTTCTGCCTACCGAAAAAGGTGTCAAAACCTTTGTGGGTACAGCGTCGCTGTCTGTCAAAGAAGCGAAAACGCATTCCGACTCCGTCGTGGCCTGTGCCGAAGGCGTATTGGACCGCAACGCTGCAGAAGCCTTGCGGGGCGCGCGTATTTTTATTTCCCGTTCTAGTTTTCCTGCTGCTGCGGATGACGAGTACTACTGGGTCGACCTCATCGGACTGCAGGTTACCAACCGCCAGGACGAGGCGCTAGGCACAGTGCGTGAACTCCTGTCCACAGGGCCACAAACTGTTTTGGTGATTGAGTATGTGGTGGATGGCAAGGTGCAGGAACGCATGATTCCGTTTGTCTCGGCGTATGTGGATGCGGTGGACATTGCCGCCAAAAACATCCGTGTGGACTGGCTCGCTGACTACTGAGCGGCGTGTGCATGCGCTTTGACGTCATCACGCTGTTTCCTGAGCTGTTTGATCCTTTTCTCAAGGTCGGCATCACGCGCCGTGCTTACGAAACCGGGCAGGTGCAGGTCGAGCTCACCAACCCCCGAGACTTTGCCAGCGGCAACTACCGCCGCGTAGACGATCGCCCCTTCGGCGGCGGCCCAGGCATGGTGATGATGGCCGAACCACTGGAAAAAGCGTTGCTGGCGATACGCGCCAGCCGCAAGGACCAGGCGCCTGTCTTGTTGTTCTCCCCGATTGGCCAAACCCTGAGCCACGCAGCCGTGGAGCGCTGGTCGGCCAGTGAGGGCGCCATCTTGGTCTGTGGCCGCTACGAGGGTATTGATCAGCGTTTTATCGACCGTTATGTCGATGGGCAAATCAGCTTGGGCGACTTTGTGCTGTCGGGTGGTGAGATCGCTGCGATGGCCATGCTGGACGCCATTGCACGCCTGCAGCCCGGTGTGCTGAGTGATGCCGACAGCCACCACCAGGACAGCTTTAACCCCGCATTGGACGGTCTGCTGGACTGTCCGCATTACACCCGGCCCGATACCTGGGCCGAGCAACCTGTGCCTGCCGTGCTGATGTCCGGCCACCATGAGCAGATCGAGCGTTGGCGCCGTCAGCAGCGCCTGGCATTGACCGCGCAACACCGCCCCGATTTGCTGGAGACCGCGCGCCAGCAAGGGCTTTTGGACAAGCGCGACGAACAGTATTTGGCCGAGAAGCCATGAGCTTGTTATAATGGCGGGCTAACCGATCCTCTGCTCGGCCAGGCCACGCTTCTTTGGGAAGTCTGTGGTTGGTACCAATTCCGGTGCCGGCGCTTGCAAGATCACGAAGGAAATCATGAACCTGATCCAAACTCTTGAGCAAGAAGAAATTGCTCGCCTGGGTAAAACCATCCCTGAATTCGCCCCCGGTGACACCGTGGTGGTGAGCGTGAACGTCGTTGAAGGCACCCGCAAGCGCGTGCAGGCTTACGAAGGTGTGGTGATTGCCAAGCGCAATCGCGGCCTGAACAGCGGCTTCATCGTGCGCAAGATCTCCAGCGGCGAAGGCGTGGAACGTACATTCCAGACCTACAGCCCCCTGATCGCCAGCATCGAAGTCAAGCGCCGCGGTGACGTGCGCCGTGCCAAGCTGTACTACCTGCGTGACCGCAGCGGCAAGTCGGCCCGTATCAAGGAAAAGCTGCCAGCGAAGAAAACAGCCGCGTAATCCAACGCACTGTTTTTTGGCAAAAAAGCCGCCCCAGCATCTGCCTGTGGCGGCTTTTTTCATGGTCTGAACGGATTTCATCCTCTTGAGTGGTATTCAGTGAGCAACCCGCCCTTGTTTGACCCGCGTACGGTGCCCGTCGTGGGGCGTGACGTGCACCTGTCGGCAGTGCCTTCCGAGGCACTACAGCCTGCTGCCTTGCGCCGCTATTTTGCGGCGCCGCCAGTGTGGTCGCCGGAGTTGCGGGCCGAGCCGGCCTTCTCCAACCGCACACCGACCCAGGCCTCCGTGCTGGTGCCTTTGGTGATGCGCGACACACTGACTGTTCTGCTGACCCACCGGACCAGCCATTTGTCCAGCCATTCCGGGCAGGTGGCATTTCCTGGTGGCAAGGCGGACCCCGAAGATACCGATGCGGTCGCCACGGCGCTGCGCGAGGCGCAGGAGGAAATTGGTTTGAGTGCCGCACACGTGGAGGTGCTGGGGTCTATGCCCACGTACACCACGGGTAGCGCGTTTGTGGTGACCCCCGTGGTGGCGCTGGTGAGCGCGGCCATGGTGATTGAAGCCAATCCGCACGAAGTGGCCCAGGTGTTTGAAGTGCCGCTGCCGTTTCTGATGAACCCGGCCAACCACCGCCGCCACCGCGTGCAGTGGGAAGGGCAGGAACGGGAATGGTTGTCCATGCCCTACCACGATGGGCAGATGGAGCACTTTATTTGGGGTGCGACGGCGGGCATGCTGCGCAATCTGTACCGTTTCCTGCAGGCGCACTGATTATGATTGCCGCATGAGTTTCATCGCCATCCTTCTCGCGCTCTTGTTGGAGCAAGCCAAGCCGCTGCCGCAGATCAATCCGGTGCACAACGTGGTGCGAAACTGGGTGCGTTGGGTCATGCGCAACTTTGACGCGGGCAAGCCCCAGCATGGCTGGCTGTCCTGGTCGCTGGCGGTCCTCGGCCCCAGCCTGGCAGTGCTCGCAGTGCACTGGCTGCTGGTGTGGCAGTTCGGCTGGGCGCTGGCCGTGGTGTGGAACGTGGCCATCCTGTACGCCACGCTGGGTTTTCGCCAGTTCAGCCACCACTTCACGTTGGTGCGTGATGCTTTGCATGCGGGTGACGAAGCCGCGGCCCGCGAGGCATTGGCGCAGTGGATGCGCATCGACACCAGTGCCTTGCCACGCAGCGAGATGGTGCGCCATGTGATCGAACACTCCGTGCTCAGCGCCCACCGCCATGTGTTTGGGGTGTTCGCCTGGTACTCCTTGCTCACCGCGCTGGGCCTGGGGCCGGCCGGTGCCGTGTTTTACCGGGTGAGCGAGTATGTGGCGGTGTTTGCCAAGCGCACACCACGGCCCGAGGCCGCGCCCGTGAGTGAGGCGGTGCGCAGCCAGGCCCAGCGGGCCTGGGCAGTGATTGACTGGTTGCCCGCACGCGTGACCGCATTGAGTTTTGCCTTCGTGGGTAGTTTTGAGGAGGCAGTGGACAGCTGGCGCCGCCATGAGGCGGTACACCCGTTGGACAACGATGGCGTGGTGTTGGCCGCAACGGCCGGCGCCGTGAATGTGCGCCTGGGTGAGAACGACCCTGCCGCCAGTGGCATGGTGCCAGAGCTGGCCCATTTGCGCGCCGTGGTGGGCCTAGTGTGGCGCACTGTGGTGATGTGGATGGTGTTTCTGGCGCTGCTCTCGCTGGCGCGTCTCATCGGCTGAGACGTCGCCCCCACGCTCCACCGCTACGCGGGTCGCGGCCCCCCGAGGGGGCTAATTTTGGCTTCGCCGCACTACGTGAGCTTTGGGGCGGCCCTGCAGAAAATTGCCACTTCAGTAACGGGTCTGCGAGAGTTCGGCGAACAGGTCGTTATAAATTTTGTAGCGGTTCGCGCTGATTCCATGCGGGACAGCGCCCTCTTGGACCTTGGTTATCACCCCACAACCTGGCTCGTGCAAATGGCTGCAGTTGTAGAACTTGCAGGCCTGCGCATGGGCCTTGATGTCGGGCATCAGGCTGGCCAGGTGCATGGGTTCAATGTGGTTGAGGCCAAACTCCTGAAACCCCGGTGAGTCGATCACGGCCGTGGTTCGGGCCGCGTCCACCCAATACAGGTTGGTGCTGGTGGTGGTGTGTTTGCCGGAGTTCAGCGCGGTGGAGATCTCGTTGGTCAGCACCTGCGCGTTTGGGATCAGCCGGTTGATCAGCGTGCTTTTGCCCGAGCCGGATGGCCCCAGTACCAGCGTTGTCTTGCCCTGCATCAAAGGCATCAGTGCGTCCAGTTCGGTCGCCGTGATGTCCTCCGCCTTGGGTTTGAGGGCGAGCGGGACCACTTGGTAGCCCATGTCGCGGTACACGCCCATGCGTTCCCAGGCTCGACCAAAGGGCTCGGTCAAATCACTTTTGTTGAGCGCGATGATGGGGCGAATCTTCTCGGCCTCGGCGGCAATCAGCGCGCGGCACAGTTGGCTTTCCGAAAACTCGGGTTCGGCGGCGATCAGGATCAGCACCTGGTCCAGGTTGGCGGCAAAGGATTTGGTGCGAATCTCGTCCTGGCGGTAAAACAGGTTGCGGCGCGGTAGCACCTTCTCGATCGTGCCCTCGTCCTGCGTGGCCTGCCACAACACCTGGTCGCCGACAACAGTCTGGCTTTTTTTACCACGCGGGTGGCAGATCAGGCGGCGGCCATCGGGCGTTTCCACCCACACGTGGCGGCCGTGGCCTGCCACGACAATTCCGGGTTCCAGTTGGGGTGCAGCCAAAGCGGGGCCTAGGCGGGTTGCAGCGCGTCAACCAGCGCGGCGCATTCAAAGTCGGAGCGCGACACGCCATGCACATCGTGCGTGTTGAAACGTACGCTGCAGCTGCTGTAGGTGAGTAGCAGTTCGGGGTGGTGGTCCTGCTGTTCCGCGATGTAGGCCACGGCATTCACAAACGCCATGGTCTTGAGGAAGTTGTCGAAGCGGTAGGTCTTCTCGATGGCCACGTCGGCACCGTCGCCATGCAGCTTCCAGCCTTCCACCTTGCTCAGGTTCGCTATGATTTGTGTAGCTGTTAGCGCAGTACGGACGGGGGCTAGAGGCACTTTTTGTTCTGAATCAAGGGTCATATCAGGTTCCTGCAGCAGTGGAGAGCATGCGGCCCAGGCGCTCGGAGGCGGGCGGGTGTGAGTAATAAAACTTCACGTACACCGGGTCGGGCGTGAGTGTGGAGGCATTGTCCTTGTAGAGCTTGAGCAGGGCCGATGACAAATCCGCACCACTGGTGTGGGCGACGGCGTAGGCATCGGCCTCGAACTCGTGTTTGCGCGACAACTGGGCAAACACCGGGCCGACAAAGCTGCCCAACAGCGGCAGCACCATCATGAACAGTAGCAGGGCCAACGCGTCGTTGGCGCCCGTCATGCTGGGCACCACGCCCAGGCCGGTGAAGAACCACACCTGCTGGCTGACCCAGCCCAGCAGCGCAAAACCCAGCAGGCTCAGGCCAAACAGCGACACCATGCGTTTGACGATGTGTTTGTGTTTGAAGTGCCCCAGCTCATGCGCCAGCACGGCGTCCACCTCGGCAGGGCTCAACTGGGCCAGCAGGGTGTCGTAAAACACCACACGTTTGGAGGCGCCAAAGCCGGTGAAGTAGGCATTGGCGTGTGCGCTGCGCTTGCTGCCGTCCATCACGTAAAAGCCTTTGGAGGTGAAACCGCAGCGTGCCATCAGAGCCGACACCCGGTCTTTGAGCGCCGCGTCGTCCAACGGTTTGAACTGGTTGAACAAGGGGGCGATCCAAGTGGGGTAGACCAGCAGCATCAGAAGGTTGAAACCCATCCACACGCCCCAGGTCCAGACCCACCAGTAGGCACCGGTAGCGCCCATCATCCAGACCACCAGGGCGGCAATCGGCAGGCCGATGATGGCCCCCACCAGCGTGGACTTGACGAGGTCCTGCAGCCAGAGTTTGGGCGTGGTTTTGTTGAAGCCAAAGCGCTGCTCCAGCACAAAGGTACGGTACAGCGTGAACGGCAGGTCCAGCACGGAGCCGATGAGCATGAATGCGGCCAGCAAGGCGACTTGCTGCAGCACGCCAGGTTCCATCCACTGCAGCAGCGTCTGGTTGAGCCACGAGAGGCCGCCCAACAGCGTCCAGCCCAACACCACGGCCGTGCCAAACACCAGTTCCAGCAGGCCCAGGCGGCCTTGGGCAATGGTGTAGTCGGCCGCCTTGTGGTGGGCTTCCAGGCTGATCTGGGCCTGGAAGGCGGCGGGCACGGCATCGCGGTGTTGGGCCACGTGGCGCATCTGGCGCGTGGCGAGCCAGAATTTGAGCATGACGCTGGCCACCAAGGCCAGGGCGAAGGCAGCGGTCATCAGCACGGAATAGTTGGTCACGGGGGAAGCATCGGTCATGGCGCGAGAGTTTAGGCCATCGGCGACAATGGCGGCATGGCTGAATCCAACACCCCCACAACCCCTGTATTGGCTAAATCTGACAAAAACTTGGTCTGGCTGGACTGCGAAATGACCGGTCTGGAGCCGGAATCCGACCGCATCATCGAGATCGCTGTCATCGTGACCGACCCGAACCTCGGCAATCGGGTCGAAGGCCCCGTGTTTGTGATCCACCAGACCGACGCGCAACTGGACACCATGGACGCCTGGAACAAGGGCACCCATGGCAAGAGTGGCCTGATCGACAAGGTCAAAGCGTCCACCACCACCGAAGCCGAAGCCGAAGCGGCACTGATTGCCTTCCTGAGCCAATACGTGCCCGCCAACGGCTCGCCCATGTGTGGCAACAGCATTGGCCAAGACCGCCGCTTTCTGGTGAAGTACATGCCCAAGCTGGAGGCCTTCTTCCACTACCGCAACCTGGACGTGAGCACGCTCAAGGAACTGGCCAAGCGCTGGAAGCCCGGTGTGGCCGAGTCGTTCAAGAAGCAGCAAAAACACACGGCGCTGGCCGATGTGCACGAGTCCATCGACGAGTTGGCGCACTACCGAACACACTTTTTGAAATTGGATTAGGTAGAAACCCGAATCCGTGCCATAATCGCAGGCTTCGCTGGTAACGCATGTTGCGGCCAGCGAATTTTGTACATCTCCCTTCATTCACCGGGCTCGCTTTTCCAAGCGATATACGCCCCCAGCACTGAGATCCCCATGGCGGGGCAGAGCAGGTTCCGTTTGATGGTTGATGTTTTTTAACCATTGACGGAGCAGTCGCACAACCTGCGGCGCTCGCGTGTGAGAAAAAATATGACTGACACTTTTGAAGTGACAGGCGAATTCGCGCCTGCCGAAAACATTTCCATGCCTTCCAACACTGTGGAGTCCCTGGGCGAAATCGCCGAGCTGGACGCTGCTGACGCCGTGGAAACCGTCGAAGCCCCCAACGGCTTTGTTGAACTGGGCCTGGCCCCTGAGCTGGTGCAGGCCTGTAAAGACCTGGGCTACACCCAACCCACCGTCGTGCAAAACAAGGCCATTCCTTTGGCCATGGGCTCCGGCGCGACCAAAGACCAGGCGGCCAAATTTATCGACCTGATGGTGTCCAGCCAGACCGGCTCTGGCAAGACTGCTGCCTTCCTGCTGCCCGTGTTGCACACCCTGTTGACCCAAATGGCCCAAGCCGAAGCCGACGAACGCGCCGAGTTTGAGCGCCTGACCGCTGAAGCCCTGGAGAAGGGTGAGCCTGCTCCCAAGCGCGCCAAGCGCAAGGACCCCACCAATATCCGCAATTTCAAGGCCCCTACGCCTGGCGCCCTGATCGTTTGCCCCACCCGCGAACTGGCCCAGCAAGTAGCACACGACGCGATCGACCTGGTGCAACATTGCCGCGGTCTGCGCGTTGCCAACATCGTGGGCGGTATGCCTTACCAGTTGCAAATCGCCAAGCTGCAAAACGCCAACCTCGTGGTGGCTACCCCTGGCCGTCTGCTGGATCTGCAACGCTCCATGCAAATCAAACTGGACCAAGTCCAGTTCCTGGTAGTGGACGAAGCCGACCGTATGTTGGACCTGGGCTTCTCCGATGACCTGGCTGAAATCAACCAGCTGACCATTGGCCGCAAGCAAACCATGATGTTCAGCGCCACGTTTGCTCCCCGCATTCAGCAGCTCGCTGCCCGCGTGATGCGCGAACCCCAGCGCGTGACCATCGACAACCCGCAAGAAAAACACGTCAACATCAAGCAAGTGCTGCACTGGGCTGACAACGCCCAGCACAAGCGCAAGCTGCTGGACCACTGGTTGCGTGATACCGGCATCAACCAAGCCATCATTTTTGCCAGCACCCAGATCGAGTGCGACGGCCTGGCCAACGACCTGCAGCAAGACGGCTTTGACGCCGTGGCCCTGCACGGTGCCCTGAGCCAAGGTCTGCGCAACCGCCGCCTGATGGCGCTGCGCCAAGGCCAGGTGCAATTCCTGGTGGCCACCGATGTCGCGGCCCGTGGTATCGACGTGCCCACCATCACCCACGTGTTCAACTTCGGCCTGCCGATGAAGGCCGAGGACTACACCCACCGCATTGGCCGTACCGGCCGTGCGGGTCGCGATGGCCTGGCCATCACCTTTGCCGAAATGCGCGACCGTCGCAAGATTTTCGACATCGAAGCCTACACACGCCAGCCTATCAAGGCCGAAACGATTCCTGGCCTGGAGCCACAGCAACGTGCTCCTGAGTCACGCCCCAGCTTTGCAGGCCGTGCCAATCCAGGTGGCGGCTTCGGCGGCGACCGTGATCGCAAGTTCAGCAACGGCCCCCGTGAAGGTGGTTTTGGTGGCAACCGCGGCAATGGCGGTGGCTTCGGCGGACGCCCACCAGCCGGTGGCCCCCGTGGTTTCGGTGAAAACTCCCGTGACTTCGGCGGCGCAGCCAAAGAAGGCTTCAGCTACGAACGCAAGGGTGGTTTCAACGACCGTTTTGCCGGCCAGGGCGCTCCCCGTGGTGATGCACGTCCTCCACGTGACTTCCAACCGCGTGGTGACTTCCAAGCCCCCCGTGGCGATTTCGGAGCCCCTCGCGGTGACTTTGGCGCTCCCCGTGGTGACTTCGGTGCGCCGCGCGGCGACTTTGGTGCCCGCAAGCCTGCCTTTGGCAAGCCCACCGGTTTTGCCAAACCCGGCAACGGCGGTAAGGTGTTTGTGCCCCGTGACGCCAAGAAGCGTCCCGCACGCAACGCGGACTAATCTGATCCGGTTCGCCCAGTAAAAAGGCCTCGCAAGAGGCCTTTTTTTCGTCTGGAGATGGGGGCTGGTCAGGCCATGCCGTTGCGGCTGGCCAGCTCTACAAACAGGCCCGCGTGGTCCAGGTCCGCCAGGCCGTGGTCGATGCCCTGGGCGTAGAGTTGCTCAAACAGGGCGGTGATGGGCGCATCAAACCCCACTTCGTTGGCCGTGGCCAGGGCATTGCGCAGGTCCTTGATTTGCACGGTCATGCGCGCACGCGGTGCGAAGTCGCGGTCCACCATGCGCTGGCCGTGTACTTGCAGGATGCGGCTGTCGGCAAAGCCACCGGTGATGGCTTCCTTCACCTTGCCCATATCGGCACCGCCGCGTTCACACAGCAGCAGGGCCTCGGCCACCACGCCAATGGTGGCGCCCACAATCATCTGGTTGGCCAGTTTGGTCAGTTGCCCGGAGCCAATCGGCCCCACATGGGTGGGGCGACCAAACACTTTCAGCACCGGCACGGCGCGTTCAAAGTTGCTGGCCTTGCCACCCACCATGATGGCCAGGGTGCCTTGCTCGGCGCCTACGGTGCCACCCGATACGGGGGCGTCCAGGTAGTCCACGCCCAGTTCGCTCAGGCGGGCTGCATGGTCTTTGGCTTCAATCGGTTTGATGGAGGACATGTCCACCAGCAGGGTTCCGGGCGCAATGCCGGCCGCAGCTCCCAGTTCAAACAGCACATGGCCGACCACGCCGCCGTGGTCTAGCATGAGTATCACCAGCTCGGCATCTTTGACGGCCTGGGCCGGGGTGGTGTGCACTGTGGCGCCCAGGGGGATGAGCTGTTCGGCTTTGTGCCGGGTACGGTTCCAGACGTGAACCGAATGCCCGGCCTCACACAGGCGGCGACCCATGGGCAGGCCCATGAGGCCGATGCCGAGTAATGCTATTTTCATGGTGACTCTTGTGCTCCTCGGCACAAGAATAGCGCCACCCGCCGCAAGGCGGGTGTCAGGGGGTATTCAAAGGCTGTCGAATCCCTGACAGCCTTGACCTACGGCCTACATCAGCAGATGCTCGCCCGCGTTGTCGCCACCCAGGGTCACGTAGTTGACCTTGCGGATGTCCATGAGCTTTTTGCCACCCGCGTAGCTGATGGAGCTTTGCACGTCTTGCTCCATCTCCACCAGCGTGTCGGCCAGCTTGCCCTTGATGGGCTCCAGGATGCGTTTGCCTTCGACGTGTTTGTATTCACCCTTGTTGAAGTCGCTGGCCGAGCCGTAGTACTCCTTGAACAGGGCGCCGTCCACTTCCACGGTCTTGCCGGGGCTTTCTTCGTGGCCCGCGAACAGCGAACCAATCATCACCATGCTGGCGCCAAAACGGATGCTTTTGGCAATGTCGCCATGGCTGCGGATGCCGCCGTCGGCAATGATGGGTTTGGTCGCCACGCGGGCACACCATTTCAGCGCGCTGAGCTGCCAGCCGCCGGTGCCGAAACCGGTCTTGAGTTTGGTAATACACACCTTGCCCGGGCCTACGCCTACCTTGGTGGCATCCGCTCCCCAGTTTTCCAGGTCGATCACGGCTTCGGGTGTGGCCACATTGCCGGCAATGACGAAGCTGCCGGGCAGGTGTTTCTTCAGGTAGACGATCATGTCGCGCACGCTGTCGGCATGGCCGTGGGCGATGTCGATGGTGATGTACTCGGGCGTCACACCCAGTGCGACCAGTTGGTCCACGGTGGCGTAGTCGGGTTTCTTGACGCCCAGCGAGATGGACGCAAACAGGCCCTTGGCGTGCATGGTCTGGGTGAACTGCACGTTGTCCAGGTCAAAGCGGTGCATCACGTAGAAATAGCCGTTTTGTGCCAGCCATTCGCAGATGGACTCGTCCACCACGGTCTTCATGTTGGCGGGGACGGCGGGGATGCGGAATTTGCGGCTGCCCAGCTCGACGCTGGCATCACATTCGGAACGGCTCTCCACCCGGCATTTGCGGGGCAGCAAGAGGATGTTGTCGTAGTCAAAAATTTCCATGGCCCAAGCTCCTATCCAAAGTTTTTCAGGTTCAAAAACACTGGGCGCTTGGACTGGCACCGGCCATAAAAAAACCGGGTGCCAATTGCTTGGGCCCGGTGCTTGATTCTAGGCGGGTTGGGGGTAGGGCGGTATATGGTTTTTTATATGGGTGCCAAACAGGCGGCGCGCTGCGCCTTTCTACAATCGGGGCATGCATTCCCTCGCCGCCCCTGGCAACACCTCCCCCCTGTTACACAACCTCAACCCCGAGCAATTGGCCGCCGTGACGCTGCCGGCTGAACACGCGCTGATTCTGGCGGGGGCAGGTTCGGGCAAAACCCGGGTGCTGACCACGCGTATTGCCTGGCTGCTGCAGAACGGTTATGTGTCGCCCGGCGGCATTCTGGCCGTCACCTTTACCAACAAGGCGGCCAAGGAAATGAAGACCCGCCT
Organism: Rhodoferax sp. TS-BS-61-7; assembly: GCF_002943465.1. Taxonomy (GTDB): domain Bacteria; phylum Pseudomonadota; class Gammaproteobacteria; order Burkholderiales; family Burkholderiaceae_C; genus Allorhodoferax. The sequence goes on along the minus strand of NZ_PTQY01000001.1, from coordinate 674,582 downwards.
GTCCGCCATGTTGCCGGTGAATGTGAATGGCATGTGGATTGGCACCTTCCATGGCCTGTGCAACCGCTTTTTGCGCGCGCACTACAAAAATGCCGGCCTGCCGCAGGCCTTCCAGATACTGGACACACAAGACCAGCTCAGCGCCATCAAGCGCCTGTGCAAGCAGTACAACATCGACACCGAACGTTTTCCGCCCAAGCAGCTGGGGTGGTTCATTGGCAACTGCAAGGAAGAAGGCCTGCGCCCCAAGGATGTGGTGGCCAGTGACCCGGACACGCGCAAGAAGGTCGAGGTCTACCAGCTCTACGAAGACCAGTGCCAGCGCGAAGGTGTGGTGGACTTTGGCGAGCTGATGCTGCGCTCTTACGAGCTGCTGCGCGACAACAAACCCATCCGCGAGCACTACCAGCGCCGCTTTCGCCACATCCTGATTGACGAGTTCCAGGACACCAACAAGCTGCAGTACGCCTGGGTCAAGATGATTGCGGGGCAGGGCAGTGATGGCCTGCTGAACGGCGACGGTGGCGCCGTGCTGGCCGTGGGCGATGACGACCAGAGCATCTACGCCTTCCGCGGTGCGCGTGTGGGCAATATGACGGACTTTGTGCGCGAGTTTGCGGTGCGCCAGCAGATCAAGCTGGAAGAAAACTACCGCAGCTACAGCAACATTCTGGACAGCGCCAACGCGCTGATCAGCCACAACAGCCGCCGCCTGGGCAAGAACCTGCGCACCGCGCAGGGCGCAGGCGAGCCGGTGCGTGTCTACGAAGCGCCGACCGACTTTGCCGAGGCGCAGTGGATGGTGGATGAGATGAAACAGCTCATCCGCGATGACGTGCAGCGCAAGGAGATTGCGGTGCTCTACCGCAGCAATGCGCAGAGCCGGGTGATTGAGACCGGGCTGTTCAACGCGGGCATCCCCTACCGCGTGTACGGCGGCCTGCGCTTCTTCGAGCGCGCCGAAATCAAGCACGCGCTGGCCTACCTGCGCCTGCTGGAGAACCCCAACGACGACACCAGTTTTCTGCGCGTGGTGAACTTCCCCGCACGCGGCATTGGCGCGCGCAGCATCGAGCAGTTGCAGGACCTGGCCAAGGCCACGGGTTGCTCGCTGCACGATGCGGTGAGCACGCTGAGCGGCCGCCCCGGCGCGGTGATTGCGGGCTTTGTGGCCAAGTTGGATGTCATACGCGAGCAGACCGCTGGCCTCAACCTCAAGGACATCATCAAGCTGATGCTGGAGAACAGCGGCCTGCTGGAGCACTACCGCAGTGAGCGCGAAGGCGAAGACCGCGTGGAGAACTTGGACGAACTGGTCAACGCCGCCGAAAGTTTTGTGATGCAGGAAGGCTTTGGCCGCGAGGCGCCGGGTATGACCGCGCTGGTGAGTTCACCCGAGGCGCTGACCCAAAGCCCCGCCAGCCAGGGCCTGAGTGCCGAAGCGCTGGATGCGGCGCCCGACGAATTTGGTGACACCGGCGAAACCCTGTCGCCCCTGCAGGCCTTCTTGACCCATGCGGCGCTGGAGGCCGGTGACAACATGGCCGCCGCCGGACAGGACGCGATCCAGTTGATGACCGTGCACAGCTCCAAGGGCCTGGAGTTTGACTGTGTGTTTATCACCGGTATGGAGGAGGGCCTGTTCCCGCACGAGAACTCCATGAGCGACCACGACGGACTGGAGGAAGAGCGGCGCCTGGCCTACGTGGCGATCACGCGCGCACGCAAACGCCTGTACCTGAGCCATTCGCAAACCCGCATGCTGCACGGACAGACGCGTTTCAACCTCAAGAGCCGCTTCTTTGACGAGCTGCCGGAGGAGTGCCTCAAGTACCTGACGCCCAAACAGCAGCCCATGTCTGCAGGCGGCGGGTTCGGGGGCGGCTTCAGCGGTGGGTACGGCGGCAGCGGCGGTACCGGCAACAGCTGGGGTGGTGGTGGCTATGCTCCCAATTCAGGAGCTGGTCGCGCATATTCCACGGGGGCTACAGGCCAATTTGACACCTATTCTGTCCCTCAGAAGGAAGTGCCCCGCAAGGAAGAACCCACCGGCCTGCGCAAGGGCCAGAAGGTATTCCATGCCAAGTTTGGCGAAGGCACGGTGCTTACGCTCGAAGGTGCGGGCGACGACGCACGCGCGCAGATCAACTTCCCCCGTCACGGCACCAAGTGGCTGGCGTTGAGCGTGGCCAAACTCACACCAGTTCCTTGATTCCCAGACCTTTCCGAAAGCACCGCCCATGAGCCTGGAAATTGCCAACACTCCGCCCGCGCCCTATTACGCGGTCATCTTCACCAATCTGCGCACCGCTGTGGACGAGGGGTATGGCGACATGGCCGAGAAGATGGTGGCGCTGGCCGCGCAGCAACCGGGCTTCTTGGGCGTGGAGTCCGCGCGCGATGGCTTGGGCATTACGGTGTCGTACTGGGCGGACCTCGAATCCATCCGCGCCTGGAAATCTAACGCCGAGCACCAGGTGGCCCAAAAACTAGGTCACGAAAAATGGTACGCCGCCTTCAAGACCCGCATTGCGCGGGTGGAGCGCGATTACGCGCTGTGAGTGGCCAATAAAAAAGGCCTGTCAACGACAGGCCTTGTACCGCAGCGATGACGAATCAGGCGGCTTTGCGCAACTGACGGCTACGCGCCACAGTGCCCATCAATCCCAAGCCCGCCAGCAGCAGGGCATAGGTTTCAGGTTCTGGTACGGCACTCACAGAAATATTGTCCAGTGCTGGTCCGGCCGGGCCGCTGACTTGGCTGGCAAAACTCAGAGTGGTGCTGGTGCTGACCGCAGCAAACTGCGTGGTGTAGCGGGTCCAACCCATGTTGGTCGTGGAGTGGCCTGTGGTGTCAAAGCTGTAGAGGCCGATAGGGCCCAAGTTCACTGACAGACCTTTGATCGCTGGGCCGGCAACGGGGTTACCAGCCAATTCGAAGGAGAGGGTGTAGACTTGGCCAACCACGGTGCTCAGTACCTGGGAGATCACACCTTTGCCCAGGCCATTGAGGTCCAAGCTGTTGTTGCCCGATGCGGCGGTCCAGTAAGCGTTGCTCACCAAGTCCACGGTACGCAGGTTCACGGTCCACCCAGTCAAGCCTTGGGAGATACTGTTGAAGGTGTCAAAACCCGCGCCGGTGTTCAGCACGGTTTGGGATTCAAAGCCGCCGTTGGCAACCAAATTGGTGGCATTGGCTTGGGTAGCGCCTGCCAGCAGGGCAACGGCCAGTGTAAGAGCGTGAATTTTTTGCATTGTGTATTCCCTTCTTCAGTTCACTGGGCCGCAGCTTGGCGCTTGCGGCGTGCTGCGGCACCAATTAGCCCCAGACCGGCCAGCAGCATGGCGAAGGTTTCGGGTTCTGGCACTGCGGACACCGAGACGTTGTCCAGCGCCACACCGTAGGGAGAGTCCTGCAGGCCTGCAAAGTGCAGGGTGCTTTGGGTGCTGACGGCCTGGAACACAAAACTCTTGGTGGTCCAGCCCATGTCAGCACGGCTCTTGCCAGTGGTGTCGAAGGTGTAGATCGGTTGCTGGCTCAGGCCCACTTGCAAGTACTTCAAGGCGTCGGTGTCGTCTGGGTTGCCTGCCATGTCGAAGGACACCACGTATTTCTGGCCAATCACCGTGGCAAAGCTCTGGGCAATGGTGCCGTCAGATCCACCGCTCAGGTCCAGGCTGTAATTGCCGTGGGAGGGCTGCCAATGCGTGTTGATCAGGTCCACACTGCCTGTGGTGATGTCCCAGCCGAGCAGCGCGCCGGAGCCAGCGGCAAAAGTGGTGAAACTCCCGCTGATGAAGTCCGCACCATTGGATTCAAAACTGCCGTTGGTGATCAGATTGGGCGCTGCTGCGGCGAACGGAGAGAGCGCCACCAAAGCCATACCGGCCAACCATTGCTTAGAAATTTTCATAACCATCCCTGTATTTGATAGGGCAGAGCCGCATAGGCTTTGCACACTTGCCGGATTCTCCAGGGTTTACCCCCGGTCGGCCATAGTCCGTCCGGACTAGGTGCAACGCTCCTCTATAGTCCTGCCTGCCCATGTCCCGAGATTCCTCGCCTTCTGCCCATTCTTCGTCCCGCCCTTCCTTGCAGGTGGTGGCGGGGCGCTACCAGTTGTTGCGCAAGATTGGCAGCGGGGGCATGGGGGCGGTGTACCTGGCCAAGCAGCTGGGGGTGGGCAAGCAGGTCGCGCTCAAGTTTCTGCCGGCCCATCTGTCCGACGACCCGCAACTGCGCAAGCGTTTTGAGCGCGAAGCGGCGCTGACGCTGGAGGTGAGCCACCCCGGTGCGGCGCAGCTGCTGGACACGGGGGTGGACGAGGACGGTCACCTTTACCTGGCGTTTGAGTATGTGGAGGGCGATGACCTCTCCACCCTGCTGGACCGTGAAGGTGCGCTGGCGTTTGCCGACGCCCAGGAAATTGCCTGCAAGGTGGCCGAAACCCTGGCCTTTGCGCATGCCAAGGGCGTGGTGCACCGCGACATCAAACCCGAGAACATCCGTGTGCGGCGCGATCTGGCCGGCTGGCATGTGAAGGTGCTGGACTTTGGCATTGCCCGCGTGATGGACGAGATGGCCACACGCCTGACCATGGAGGGCGGCGTGGCCGGCACGCCACGCTACATGGCGCCCGAACAAATCAGCGCCGGCAGCGTGGACGCGCGCACCGATGTGTACGCGTTGGGTTTGGTGTTGTTCGAGGCACTCAGCGGGCGCGAAGCCTTTGACCGCGACAACACCTCGCAGTTGTTATGGGCCCAGCTCAACGACCCGGTACCGCTGCTGCGTGACGTGCAGCCCTTGCGGGACTACCCGGCGCTGGATGCGCTGATCGCCCAGGCCTGCGCTAAAGACCCGGCCGAGCGTATCCAGACCATGCAGGCGCTGGTGACTGAGCTCAAGGCTTTGCATGCCCCGCAGTGGTGGGGCCAGTCGGTCCCGGTGCGGCGCCGTTCGCGACCCAGTTTTGCCCAAAGCCCGGAGGCCTCCGGCAGCGACGCGCGCGAGCCCGTGCAACTGCCACGCCCGGGGCGCAAAACCTTTTTGCAAATGCGTGCTAGCGTCTGGTTGGCGGTGCTGGTGGGCGCGTTGGCCGTAGGCCTTGCAGCCACGGCTTTGTGGGTGGCGTTGGATCGGCGCCCGCCCGTGGCTGCGGCACCGGAGCAGCCAGTGGTCGCGGTGGTGCCCGCCACCAGTGCGCCGGTGCAGGCACCTGCCGCTGCTACGGTGGCATCGGTACCCAGGCCTGCGACCCTACCCGTGCCACCACCCGACATACCAGGTACGCGCCCGGCCAATCCAGCCGCGTCTGCCACCCAGCCACGCCCGGTTCCCACGACCGCGCAAGCTGCGCCTGCAGTGGCTCGCCAGACGGCAGAGCCGGACAGTGAGGAGCCAGCCGCCCCGGTGCGATCTGCCGGCGAAATGCCCGAGTGCCCGCAGCTGAGCGTGTATGACGACAGCCCCATGATCCGTATGACGGTCGCCCAGCTGGAGCAACGCGTGCGCGCTGTGAAATACATGTCGCCCTCTGTCATTGCCAACCAGCTCGTCACGCTCAAGGCCAGTGCGGACTCCTTTCACCGCAACGCGCGGGAATGTCTCTACCGCTCCATGCTGATCCGCGTGGTGTTGAATGAAAAAGTAGTGCTGGCCTCCAGCCCCACGCTGTGGGGTCACAGCCGCGATGTGCCTGAGTTGGAGCGCCTGTTTCTGGAGCAGCCCCTCAAGCAGGACTGGAGCCCGGCCCAGCGCAAAGACGTGCTGCGCCAAGTGGAAACTGTCTTCATTGCCAACCTGCAGAAAGACGCGCCCGGCGACGATGTCTACTGGCGCCGCATGTACTACGGCATCCTTTTCGCCTGCGAGGCCGATGACGAGGCGCGTAGCAAGGCCGGTGCCAAGCGCATCCCCGAGAACAGCTGCCTCAAACTCAAGCCCACGCTCTGATTTAAAGTCAAATAGGGATCTAGCCACCGTGGATATTGCGCAAGCAGCTATCAAAAAAATAGCGGGTTGCATCGCTGCAACCCGCTGGTCTTGCTGCCCCGCAGGGCGTGGCAAGGGGTTTAGCTACCGATCACACCACCGTCTTTTTTGGTAATGACGATGGTGGCCGAGCGGGGGCGCTGGCCGGCACCGTAACCGGCGTTGGCAGGCCACTGGCTGGTGTACTTGGCAGGGTTGTTCACCTCGGCCATGGGTGTGGTTTCACCGGGGTGCTGGATGTTGATGAACATCGCTTTGCCGTCCGGGGTTTCGCACAGGCCGGTGATTTCGCAGTCCACCGGGCCGACCAAAAAGCGCTTGAGGATGTCGGGCGACTGGGACTTGCCCATGTAGGTGTCGATGCGTTTTTCGCTGCCATCGGGGCGTTTGTAGCTCAAGGTCTTCTTGCCGCCGTCACCCACCTTGCCGGGGATGCCTGCCAACAACATGCAGTTGGTCTTGTCGGTGTAGGCGCCGTCGTCGGTCTGGATCCAGCACAGGCCGGTGGCCTGGCTGAAGGCCAAGCCGTCGGGGGCCGACATGTCGTTCTCGTCCGTCAGGTTGGACAGGTTCACCTTGGCCTTGTCGGCATCGGCTTCCGACGCAAACAGGTAGATGTCCCACTTGAAGGCGGTGTCGGCAGGGTTGGCCTGCGCCACACGGATGATGTGGCCGTGCACGTTGCCCTTGCTTTCCTTGCTGCCCTTCATGTCGCTGTAGACGCGTGGGTTGGCCGCGTCGGCACCCATGTCACCGTCTACGGTGCGGTTGCTGTTGTTGGTCAGCGTCATGTAGAAGTCGCCAGTGCGGGGGTGGATGCCACCCCACTCTGGGCGGTCCATCTTGGTGGCGCTCACGCCGTCAGCGGCCAGGCGGGTGAAGATGGCCACGTCGGCATCGGACTTGAATTCGAAGTCGGGGTTGGCGGCCACGACGGGGTTGTTCATGGACAGCTCAATCCAGGTGCCGGTGCCGTCGTCCTTGAAGCTGGCCACAAACAGTGTGCCCTTGTCCAGGTACTTGTCACCCACGGCCATGCGGTTGCTGGCGTTGGCATCGGCGGCGTCCCACTTGGCGGCAGACACAAACTTGTACATGTATTCGCCGCGTGAATCGTCGCCCATGTAGGCCACGATGGGCTGGCCGGCCACTGCCTTGGCAAAACTCACGCTCTCGTGGGCAAAACGGCCCAGGCCGGTGCGCTTGCGCACGGGCTGGCTGCCGTCGTAGGCGTCCATTTCCACCACAAAACCGAAGGTGTTCATCTCGTTGCGGTAGTCGGCTTTGGCGTTGGCAGCCAGGGCGCCATTGTTCCAGCGCACAAACTTGTCGTCGCTGCCTGCGCTCTCCCAGCCGTGGCGGCTGGCGGCACCGGCGGGGCGGCCGTAACGCACCAGGCCGGCCACTTGTTTGTCTTTTTTGCCGCGGCGCTCGTCGTCCTTGGCATCGCGGTGGAAATAACCAAACCAGTTTTCCTCGCCCGACACAAAGGTGCCCCAGGGCGTTTTGCCGGTGCCACAGTTGTTCAGCGTGCCGCGCGCGCGGGTAGCGTCGGGGCTGTACTTGGTGGCCAGGTGCTCGCTGCCCTTGGCCGGGCCGCTGATCAGCACCTCGGTCATGGTGGTGATGCGGCGGTTGTAGTTGGAGCCCGGTTTGTAGGTCCACTGGCCGTTTTGCGCGGCGACTTCCACCACGGACAGGCCGTGGATGGCGAGTTCCTTGTCCACTTCTGACGCAGGGCGTGGCAGGGTGGAGGTGCCACCGCTGCTGTGGATGAAGAAGGAGCTGAGTTTCTGGTCGGTGGTGGCTTCGTGGTTCACGGCCAACAGGCCGCGTGTGATGCCGTTGGCAGAAGGTTTGCCGCTGGCGTCCAGGCCAAAGTACTCCATGCCGTCATGGTGGTCACCGGCGCGGTTGTCCCAGTCGGTATCGGTGCCGTCGTTCTTGAAGGCGGCGGTGCCGGCCTTCAGCGGGTCACCCAGCGCGTAGATCACCTGCACGTTGTAACCAGCGGGCACCACCACTTTGTCGGCCAGGCTCTTGCCCACAGCGGCAAAGCCTAAGGTGCTCAAAGGGGCGCTCATGGCGGCGGCGGTGCCGGCGCTGGTCGATGCCGTGGCACAGCCAGTCAGGGCGCCCGCGCCGAAGAGTGAGGTGGCAGCTGCACCCATACCGCCCAGCAGCAAACCGCGGCGGTTCAGGCGGGCGGTCATGATGTGGTCGATATGCGGGTTGGCAGTGGTGTTGGAATCTTCGTTGTTGAAGATGTCGCTGGAGGAGCGGGTGGTGTCGGTCATGCAAGAGGCCTCAAGTTAAACAAGCCCTCGTAGCATGCGGCGGTGATGTTTCAGCTTTGTGACAAGTGGGGTGGAAGCTCGGGTATTGCAGAGCCGCTACATTGCACACTCTTTCATCTTTTTTTGCAGGTGAGCCATGAAGACACAACTGTTGCTGTGGGTGCTTCTCTGTGCCGGCGTATGCCAGGCCGCGGATGTGCCGGTCATGAATGTACCGACCGTGAACCAACGCATGAAAGCTGCGCGGGAGGCGATTGCCAAGTCCGACTGGCGCATTGCCAAATATGAAACGGGAAAAGTGATTGCGGACGAACCCGGCCATGCCGATGCCCACAACCTACTGGCCTACGCCTACCGCAAGCAAAGCCAGCCTGACCTTGCCCGGGCCTTTGAGCATTACAAAATCGCCTTGCAGCTCAACCCACAGCACAAAGGCGCGCACGAGTACATCGGTGAAGCCTATCTCCTGGACCACAAGCCGGAGATGGCGGAGCACCATCTGGCAGCGCTGGAGCAAATCTGCGGCAACCGCGTGTGCGAGGAATATCTGGATCTGGCCCACGCCTTGGCGGCCTACCGCAAGGCCAAGCCCTGACGCACCAGGGCACTGCGGTTTAACAGCTCAGGAAATCAGCTTTTCAGCCGGGTGGGGCTGGTCGGGTTTTTCGTCCATGTAACCCTTGCCGTCTTTCACACCCTTGCGGCCCAGCACCTGCCAGGCGGTGCGTTGGTCCACCAGTTGGGCCAAAAACTCCAGCTCTTCGTCGGTGTGGTTCAGGGCTTTGGCCGGGGTCAGGCTGCGCCCATCCTTGGGCTGCACTTCACCCCAGAAGGCCTGGTGGTAGTTGGCGCGGCTCACGGTTTTGTCGCGGCCGGACGACATGTCCACCGTGCCATAACAGTTGCAGAAGTAGCTGCGCCCGCCCTGGTTTTCAAAAATCTCGGTGTAGACACCCGTGCCGCGGATACCGGCCGTCATGGTGGGGGTGACGATCTGGCGGTTGCTGCCCTTGCCCCACACGCTGACCACGGCACCCGTGACCAGGCGCAACAGGCTCACGGCATTGAGGCTGGCACCACGCTCCACGGTCATGCGCGAGTTTTGGCGCACATGGAAGGCGGAGTTGCCAATCACAAACACCAGGCGCGAGTCTGGGCCGGTCACAATTTCATCGCCACTTTGCACACCTTGCTGGGTCAGCAGCCGGCGGCCATTCACGGTGGCATCACCCACCAGCTCCACCACGTTGCTGCGCGACTGGGCGTGGGCGGCGGCAAAACCACCCATGCTGGTCCAGGCGGCGGCGGCCTGCAAAAAGCCGCGGCGCTGGAACCACAGAACTTCGCTGTCGCTGCGGCCGTCAAGGGTGTGCTGGGTCATGCGGGGTCTCCTGTGCTGACTTCAAACGAGTCGTCAAACGTGAAATAAAGCGAGGTAAAAAACATGGCCGCCATGGCCATACCTGCGGGCAGCAGTATGGCACCCACCAACTGCGGGCTGCCCAGCAGTGCGGAGATGACGGCCACCACCAGACCCATGCCCAGAAAGGCCGCCATCCAGGTCAGTCCGAACACCGTGAAGGCCCAGAAGTTCCGCCCACAGGCCACCAGGCTGAAGAACAGGCTTTTCAAGGGCGAAATGCCATGCCAGTGCACCAGCGCCGGTGCATGCCAAAACAGCAGCGACAAGGGTAGGTACAGCGCCATGGCGACCAGAGCGGCCGCCTCAAAGTCGCTTTGCATCAGCAGATCGGCACTCAGTTCACCGCCCACCAGGTACAGGCGGGCAAACTGCCCACCGTCCACCAGCGCCGACAGGCCCATGACCACCAAAAAACCCAGCGCGTAGAGCCCGCCCAGCACCAACATGCCGCGCAGCTGCTGGCGCCCGGCGCGGAAGGCGCTGACCAGCACCGTAGGCATGGGGAACTTGCCTTTGCTGGCCTCCTGGGTGGCCGCCATCAGGCCCAGTGTGGCGGCGGGCAGCAGGGCCAGCGCCACTACGCTGCCCAGCACTGGCACCAGGCTCAGTACCGACATGGCCGCCATAAACAGGAAAAACAAACCCGTGAGGGCCAACGGCTGCTTGAAGAAAGTGCGCACACCCATCTTTACCCACACCGCGCCCTGGCGGGCCGGCACCATGCGCAGCTTCATGCGGCCACCGCCGCGTTCTGTTCCAGCTGGGCCAGGGTCAGGGGCTGGGCCACACGCTGGCGCAGCACACGCTCAAAGTGGGTGGGGTCGTGGGGTTTGAGCATGGAAGCTTCTCGCGGCAAATACCAATCCCAAAGGCGGGAGATCCAGAAACGCAGGGCGCCGGCGCGCAGCAGGGCGGGCAGCAGTTCGCGCTCTTGCGGGGTCAGCGGGCGCACGCTGGTGTAAGCCTGCACAAACGCGGTCGAGCGTTCCAGGTCGGCCACGCCCGTGGGCAGGTCAATACACCAGTCGTTCAGGCACACGGCCAGGTCAAACAGCCAGGCGTCGGTGCCGGCAAAGTAGAAGTCAAAAAAACCGCTCAGTACCGGGGCGCCATCCACGCGGTCAAACATCACGTTGTCGCGGAACAGGTCGGCGTGGATGGGGCCACGCGGCAGGCCGGTGTAGGCGCTGCCCTCGGCAATGTGGTTTTGGTAGGCCAGCTCGGCCTGCAGCAGCTGGGCCTGGGCCGGCTCCAGGTGCGGCAGCACCACGGGCACGGTCTCGTTCCACCAGGACAGGCCGCGCAGATTGGGCTGCTGCATGCTGAAGTCGCGCCCCACCAGGTGCATACGCGCCAGCGTGGCGCCCACCTGGCGGCAGTGCTCCACACCCGGGGCCAATTCACTTTTGCCCTTCAGGCGGTTCACCACGGCGGCGGGTTTGCCATTCAGGCTGTGCAACACATCGCCATCGCGGTTGGCGGCAGGGTCGGGCACCGGAATGCCGTGGAACGCCAGGTGTTTCATCAGCCGCAGGTAAAACGGCAACTGCTCCGCACTGAGCCGCTCGAACAGGGTCAGCACATACGGCGCCTGGTCGGTGGTGACAAAGTAATTGGTGTTTTCAATACCCCCCGCGCAGCCTTCCAGGGTTTGAAGGTTGCCGAGCTTGAGGGACGTGAGGAAAGTGCTGGCCTCGTCGAGCGAGACCTCTGTGTAAACCGCCATGGGCCAATTGTAGGGGGCCGTTGCCGAGCAGTAGAGCCACTCGGGCGAGGCGTAAATTTGCCGCCGGGCCGCCCCAAGGCAAATTAGCCCCCTTGGGGGGCAGCGACCCGCGCAGCGGCGGAGCGTGGGGGTTGTCATTACTTGCGTGGGGGCACAATACCCGGATGAGCGAACCCCGTAAAACCCTGCTGCTGGTCGATGGTTCCAGCTACCTGTACCGCGCCTTCTTTGCTGGCGGCGAGACCATGAGCATCACGCTGCCCGATGGCACGGTGCAAAAGACCGGTGCCATCCGCATCATGATCAACATGATGAACAGCCTGCGCAAGGAAGTGCCGGCCGACTATGTGGCCTGTGTGTTCGACGCCAAGGGCCCGACGTTCCGCGACACCATCTACCCCGAGTACAAGGCCCACCGCGACCCCATGCCCGACGACCTGCGCAGCCAGATTGCGCCCATCCACGAGGTGGTGCGCCACCTGGGCTGGACGGTGCTGGACGTGCCCGGTGTGGAGGCCGACGATGTGATTGGCACGCTCGCCGTGATGGCCGCCCAGCAGGACATTGAAGTGATCGTGAGCAGTGGCGACAAGGACCTGGCGCAGCTGGTCAACGAGCGCATCACCATCATCGACACCATGAACGGCAAACGCCGCGACATGGCCGGTGTGCAGGCCGAGTTCGGCATTCCCGCCCACCTGATGCTGGATTACCAGAACCTGGTGGGCGACACCGTGGACAACGTGCCCGGTGTGCCCAAGGTGGGCCCCAAGACCGCCGTGAAGTGGCTGCTGGAATACGGCTCGCTGCAAGCCGTGGTGGAGAACGCGGACAAGATCGGCGGCGTGGTGGGCGAGAACCTGCGCAAGACGCTGGACTGGCTGCCCACGGGCCGCGCGCTGCTCACCATCAAAACCGATTGTGATTTGAAGGACTGGTTGCCCGGCCTTCCTGCTATGGATTCAATAGCTGTTGGCGCAGAGAATACGGGGGCTTTGGTCACTTTTTATGAAAAATATGGCTTCAAGGGCCTGGCCAAGGCTGCCGGCGCCGCCAGTGGTGGCGACGCCCCTGCGCCTGCGGCCAAAGCGCCCAAGGCTGCCAAAGTCTCGGCCGCTGCACCTGGCTTGTTTGATGAGCCGGCCGACCCTGCGGAGGAATCAGCCCCCCGCGTCAGCAACCTGAACTACGACACCGTGCTGACTTGGGAGTCCTTTGACGCCTGGCTGGTCAAGCTGCAAGTGGCCGAGTTGGTGGCGCTGGACACCGAGACCACCTCGTTGGACGAAATGCGCGCAGAGATTGTGGGCATCAGCTTCAGTGTGGCGGTGGGCCATGCCGCCTACATCCCGGTCGCCCACCGTTACCCCGATGCGCCCGAGCAGCTCAACCGCGAAGAGGTGCTGGCCAAACTCAAGCCCTGGCTGGAAAACCCGCAGGCCAAAAAGCTGGGCCAGCACATCAAATACGACCGCCATGTGTTCGCCAACCACGGTATCGAGGTGCAGGGTTATGTGCACGACACCATGCTGCAGAGTTATGTGCTGGAAGTGCACAAGCCCCACGGCCTCAGTAGCCTGGCCGAGCGCCACCTGGGTCGCAGCGGTATCAGCTTTGAAGACCTGTGTGGCAAGGGCGCCAACCAGATCAGTTTTGATCAGGTGGAGATTGCCAAGGCCTCTGAGTACTCGTGTGAAGACTCGGACCAGACGCTGGATGTGCACCTGGCGTTGTGGCCGCAACTTGCGGCCGACGCCAAGCTGACCTTCATCTACGAACTGGAGATCGCCAGCAGCGAGGCGCTGTACCGTATTGAACGCAATGGTGTGTTGATTGATGCCCCCACGCTGGCCAAACAAAGCCACGAACTGGGGCAGCGCATTCTGCAGCTGGAGACCGAGGCCTACGAGATCGCCGGGCAACCTTTCAACCTGAGCAGCCCCAAACAACTGGGCGAAATTTTCTTCGACAAGCTGGGCATGCCCGTGGTCAAGAAAACTGCCACCGGCGCACGCAGCACCGATGAAGAGGTGCTGGAGAAACTGGCCGAGGACTACCCGCTGCCCGCCAAGCTATTGGAGCACCGGGGGCTGGCCAAACTCAAGGGCACCTACACCGACAAACTGGCGCTGCTGGCACTGCCACGCACGGGTCGTGTGCACACGCACTACGCGCAGGCCGTGGCGGTGACCGGGCGCCTGAGTAGCAACGACCCCAACCTGCAGAACATTCCCATTCGCACCGCGGAAGGGCGGCGTGTGCGCGAGGCGTTTGTGGCACCCGCAGGCAGCGTGATTGCCAGCGCCGATTACAGCCAGATCGAGCTGCGCATCATGGCCCACATCAGCGACGACGCAGCGCTGTTGCGCGCCTTCCATGACGGCCTGGACGTGCACCGTGCCACTGCGGCCGAGGTGTTTGGTGTGGCGGTAGACCAGGTGAGCAGCGAGCAACGGCGTTACGCCAAGGTCATCAACTTCGGCCTGATCTACGGCATGAGTGCCTTTGGCCTGGCGCGCAATTTGGGCATCGACAACACCGCGGCCAAAAACTACATCGCGCGTTATTTTGAGCGTTACCCCGGCGTGAAGCTCTATATGGAGTCCACCCGCGCGCTGGCCAAAGAGCAGGGGTATGTGGAAACCGTGTTTGGCCGGCGCCTGCAACTGGCGGGCATCCAGACCGCCAAAGGCGCACTGCTGGCCGGGCTGGAGCGTGCGGCCATCAACGCGCCCATGCAAGGCACGGCGGCGGATCTCATCAAGTTGAGCATGGTCAAGGTGCAGCAGGTGCTGGACGGCCAGAATAAAGCGACCAAAATGATCATGCAGGTGCATGATGAACTGGTGTTTGAGGTGCCCGAGGCCGAGGTGGACTGGCTCAAGACGGAGATTCCACGCCTCATGGCCGAGGTGGCGACGCTTAAGGTGCCCCTGCTGGCCGAGGTTGGGGTTGGCCCTAATTGGGACAAGGCGCATTAAGGTAGACGATGTGCTGGCGGCGCCCACCCGCCGCACTGTAGCGAATAACTAAACTAAAGAGGTCGACGTATGGGACTCAATGGACTGAAGATTGCCACCAAGCTGTGGGCATTTATTGTGCTGGTGATTGCCGCTATCTGTGCGGTGGCCATTGTGGGCTTGCTGCGCAGCGCGGGCATTCTGGCGGAAGGGCGAGCGCACCAGGCCCAGGTGGAAGAGCTGGTGCAAATCTCCACCGAATGGAATGGCCTGACCATGACCAATGCGGCGCGCAACCAGGCCATCATGCTGGCGGAAGGTTCGGCGGTGAACGATTCGTTCAAGGACCCGATTACCGCCACCAGTGCCCAGATTGGCGAACTGCAGAAAAAGATCGAGGCCATGCCGCTCACAGAGGCGGACAAGGCGCAGATGAAGAAGATCGGGGACCTGCGCAAGGCCGTGATTGACCTGCGCACCAAGGCCCGCGACGCCAAGACGGCGGGCAACGCGGAAGAAGCCCTGAAGATCATGAATGCGCAGTACCTGCCGACCATGGCCGCCTACATCGGGGCCCAAAAGGAGATGGTGGAACTGCAGAAAAAGCAGCTCAACGAGGTCAAGGAAACCACCGAGCGCCGCCGCGGTGCCAACAGCATGGGCATCATGGTGGGGCTGTCCGTGATCATTGCGATGATTTTTGCGGGCACCGCCTGGCTGGTGCGCTCCATCCGTGAGCCCCTGACCCAGGCCAATGACCTGGCTGCGCGTATTGCCCAGGGCGACTTGAGCTCAGTCATTTCCACCAACCGCGCCGACGAATTTGGCACCCTGCTGGTGTCGCTGCGCGCCATGAACGAGTCGCTGGCCAGCATGGTGTCGCAGGTGCGCAGCAGCACCGACAACATTGCCATTGCCAGTGCCGAAATTGCTACCGGCAACAACGACCTGGCGCAGCGCACCGAGCAAACCTCCAGCAACCTGCAGGCCACCGCCTCCAGCATGGACGGCCTGACCATTACCGTGCAACAAAGCGCCGACAACGCCCGCCAAGCCAGCGGCCTGGCCGCCAGCGCCTCCAGCGTAGCCCAGCGCGGTGGCGAGGTGGTGACCCAGGTGGTCAGCACCATGCAAGAGATTGATGCCAGCAGCAAAAAGATCGCCGACATCATCAGTGTGATCGACGGCATTGCTTTTCAGACCAACATCCTGGCGCTGAACGCGGCGGTGGAAGCCGCACGTGCCGGTGAGCAGGGCCGCGGTTTTGCGGTGGTGGCCAGCGAAGTGCGCAGCCTGGCCGGGCGCAGCGCCGAAGCGGCCAAGGAAATCAAGGGCCTTATCAGCACCTCGGTCGAGAAGGTCGAGTCCGGTACCAAGCTGGTGACCGACGCGGGCGCCACCATGCAGGAGATTGTGCAAAGTGTGCGCCGCGTGGCCGATGTGATTGGGGAAATCACGGCGGCCGCCAACGAGCAGAGTGCCGGCATTGCCGGTGTCAACCAAGCCATTGGCAATCTGGACCAGATGACGCAGCAAAACGCCGCACTGGTGGAAGAAAGTGCCGCTGCGGCCGAGAGCCTGCGTGAGCAGGCCGACCGCATGAAACAGGCGGTGGCGGTGTTCAAGTTGGGGGCTGCCTCCGAGCGTGGGGTGGTGCTGGCGGCGGTTCCGGTGCGTTCGCAGGCTTCCAAGGCGCCGCCTTTCAAGGGGCCAGAGCGCCGCAGCGCGGCTGATGCCGGCCCTGCCGCGCGGGCTGCGTCGCCCAAACCTGCCCCGGCCAAAGCGCCTGCCGCCAAAAAACCGGTGCCCCCTGTCAACACCACCGCCAAGGTGGTGCCCCACACCTCTACCCGGGTAACGCCCGCCGGTGGCGACGAGGATTGGGAAACTTTTTGAGACGCCAAGGGTCTGCCAAAGACCCGCGGCCAGCACCCGCATCAGGCTTGTGCCTACACTGCGGGCTGCGCTGTTTCAACCCAAGGAGAATGCTGTGCTCGATGCTTTGAAAAATGAAGTGATGTCCCTGTTGCCCGGTCAATCCACCGAAGACGGGGCCACCCGCCGTACCGCCCTCAAGGCGGCGCTGGGCGTGGGTTATGCCGCCACCGCCATGCCCATCATGGCGCAAACCGCCATCAAGACACCCGCCACCGGTTTGGCCGCGGGAGAGGGTATTTTTGATGTGGATGGTTTCACGGTGCCCTTTTATTACGCCGCACCGGAGGGCAAAAAGAACCTGCCCATCGTGTTGGTGGTGCAAGAGATTTTTGGTGTGCACGAATACATCGCCGATACCTGCCGCCGTTTTGCCAAGGCCGGTTATCTCGCCATTGCCCCTGATTTGTTCGCCCGCCAGGGTGACGCTTCCAAGTACACCGACATTGGCAAGCTGATTGCTGAAGTGGTGTCCAAGGTACCGGATGACCAGGTCATGGGCGATCTGGATGCGGCGATAGCCTGGGCTGGTGAAAACGGGGGGAACGTCAAGAAAGTTGCTGTCACCGGTTTCTGCTGGGGTGGTCGCATTACCTGGTTGTATGCCGCGTACAACAAAAACGTCAAAGCCGGTGTGGCCTGGTATGGCCGTTTGGTCGGTGCCAGCAACGCAGTGAATCCCAAACACCCGGTGGAACTGGCCGCTTCGCTGAAAGCACCTGTCCTCGGCCTGTACGGCGGCCAGGACGGCGGCATTCCGCTGACCACCGTGAATGAAATGAAGGATGCGTTGGCCGCGGCCAAGGGCAATGCGGCGGCGCAGGCTTCCGAGTTTGTGGTGTACCCCACGGCGCCCCACGCCTTCCATGCTGACTACCGCCCCAGCTTCCGCAAAGATGCGGCAGAAGACGGTTTTGCGCGCGCCTTGGCCTGGTTCAAAGCGAAGGGTGTGGCTTGACGCTGATTGCAATCTTGATGGGAACCCTGGCGGCCGGCATTGGAAGTGTGTGGCTGGCCGCCGCCCTGAGTTTTGGCGCCCTGGGGCGCTACACCCAGCACATGCTGAGCCTGGCGGCCGGGGCCTTGATGGCCACGGCCTTCATGCACCTGTTGCCCGAGGCCTTTGAGAGCCAGGCCGGTGCGCGGGACCTGTTCCTGGTGCTGCTGGTGGGGCTGGTATTTTTCTTTTTGCTGGACAAGGCCGAACTGTGGCACCACGGCCATGAGCACCACCACCACGCGGCAGACGTGGGTTCGGCGGACCACGACCATGGGCATGGGGCACACGACCACCATCACCACGGCCATGCGCATGCCGCAACCAATCGCCCGGCCGGCGCCTGGGCGGTGTTGGCGGGGGACAGCGTGCATTGTTTTGGCGATGGGGTGTTGATCGCTTCGGCGTTTATGGCGGACATGCGCCTGGGCGTGATTGCCTCGCTGGCCGTGCTGGCCCATGAGGTGCCGCACCATATGGGCGACCTGGTGGTCTTGCGCGCTGGCACCGCCAGCCGCCGCGCCGCGCTGACCAAGGTGTCCTTGGCCGGTGCGGTTACCGCCATTGGCGGGTTCACCGGTTATTGGCTGGTGGATCAGTTGCAGGACTACCTGCCGTTTTTTCTGGTGGTGGCGTCCAGCAGCTTCATTTATGTGGCACTGGCCGACCTGATTCCGCAGCTACAAAAACGCCTGAGCGCGCGCGAAACCACGGCGCAGATCGCCTGGCTGTTGGCCGGCATTGCCCTGGTCACGCTGGTCAGCGGCCTGGCCCACGCGCACTAGCGCACACCGATACGCAGGTTGCTGATGTGGCAATGGCAACTGGCAGACAGTGAGCTGGCCGAGGTGCAGCAGCGGGGGGAGCGGGTGTGTTTGCACCTTTCTGCCGTGACGGCACGGGCCCTGGGCGCGCCCTCCAACTGGGGCTATGCCCTGGGTGTGGCGCTGGACCTGGAGCAGACCAACGTGCAGCAGTACGACACACACGCCTTGGGCCGCATCGCCGAAGGGCGCCTTAGCCTGGCGGGCCAGCCGCTCGCGCATTTGCCGCTGCCCGGTGGTGGGCAGGGCCTTACCGAACTCCATCTGCGTTTTGCCAATGGCGCTGTTCTGCAGCTCACCGCACAGGCATGGCAATGCCGCTTTGTGGCGGAGCCCCGGTTTCGCGAGTCCTACGCCTGCTGAAACAGCAAAAATCCCGGTTTTCAAACAGGGTTTTTGAGTCTAGTTAAATCAATCGTTTGATTTATTTGGCTAGAATCCGCGGCATGTCCCTTGCCCCGAATTCTGAAACCAGCGCACTTCCCGTGGGCAGCGCCACGCCCAAACCGCTGCGCAGCGATGGCCAGGAGGCCCGCACCCGCTTGCTCGATGCGGCGCTGGTGTTGTTTGCCGACAAGGGGTTTGCCAAGACGTCCACACGCGAAATCGCCTTGGCCGCCCAGGTCAATGTGGCCTCCATCAGTTATTACTTTGGCGACAAGGCCGGCCTGTACCGCGCCGTGTTCACCGACCCGCGCAGCAACCCCAGTGTGGAGCCCGCCAGCATTGACCACCCCGACCAAAGTTTGGCGGATTCGCTGCGTGCCATGCTGGACACCTTCACCGAACCCATGAAAAACGGCGTGGCCATGCAGAACTGCATGAAGCTGCACATCCGCGAGATGCTGGAGCCCACCGGCCTGTGGCAGGCCGAGATTGACGACAACATCAAGCCCGCCCACATGGCGCTGGTGCAGATGTTGTGCCGCCATCTGGGTGTCACACAGGCCGACGACGATGTGCACCGCCTGGCCTTCTCCATCGTCGGGCTGGGCATGATCTTGCATGTGGGCAGCGACGTGATCCAGGCCATCCGCCCCGCGCTGATTGGCTCGCCTGCGGCGATTGACGCCTACGCCGAACACATGCTGGTAGCAGCCTTGTCCATGGTGGAGGGCGAAGCGCGCCACCGCCAGGCCCTGTCGTCCACCGCCGCTTTACCGTAACCCGACCTCTCTCTACCCCCATGGCACTTCATTTGCACCCACGCACCCCCATGCAACTTCCTGCTTTGCGCGGCACGCCCCGCCACCTCTCTGGTTTGGTTTTGTCGGCGTGTGTGCTCGCACTCTCCGGCTGCGCCATCACCATGCCCGCCACCCAGGTGGACGCCCCGGTCACCGCGCAGTGGCAGGCGCCCTTGCCGCACCAGGGCACCGTGGGCAGTTTGGCCCAGTGGTGGCAGCAGCAGGGCGACCCCGTGCTGGTGGAGCTGATCGAAGCCGCGCAAGCCGTGAGCCCGTCGGTGGCGCAGGCCATGGCCCGGGTGGAGTCGGCCCGCGCCCAGCGCACCACCGCCGGCGCGGCGTTGTTGCCCAAGGTGGATGCCTCGGTCGCGGCCAGCCGCGGCGTGAGCCAGCCCAACGTGCCCGTCGCCACCACCCAGACCGTCGGCCTGCAAGCCGCCTGGGAGCTGGACCTGGTGGGAGCCAACCGCGCCGTGAGCAAGGCCGCCGACGCCCAGCTGCAAGGCACCCAGGCCCAGTGGCACGATGCCCGCGTGGCTGTGGCCGCCGAAGTGGCCAACACTTACTACAGCCTGTCCACCTGCTACCAGCTGCTGGACGTGGCGCGCAAAGACGCGGCCTCGCGCCAGGAAACGGCGCGCCTGGCCGACATCAGCGCCAAGGCCGGTTTCACCGCACCGTCGGTGGCGGCCCTGGCCCGCGCCAGCGCGGCAGACGGCAGCAGCCGGGTGACCCAGCAGACTGCGGCTTGTGAGATTGACACCAAGGCCCTGGTGGCGCTGACCGGTGTAGCCGAAGCAGATTTGAAGCAAAAACTGGCCCTGGCCCTCGCCAAACCTGCGCAAGCAGCTCCTCTTTCGATAGCAAGCGTGCCAGCCCAGACGCTCACCCAGCGTCCCGACGTGTTTGCCGCCGAGCGCGATGTGGTGGTGGCCAGTGCCCAGGTGGGCAGCGCCAAGGCCCAGCGGTACCCGCGCCTGACCCTGAGCGGCAATGTGGGCGCCCTGCGCTACAGCAGCATGGGCACCGAAACCAACCTGGACACCTGGTCCTTTGGCCCGCTGGCGCTGACCCTGCCGATCTTTGATGGCGGTGCGCGCAAGGCCAATGTGGTGGCCGCCGAGGCCAGCTACACCCAGGCCGTGGCCGTGTACCGCGCCAAGGTGCGCCAGGCCGTGCGCGAGGTGGAAGAAGCCCTGGTCAACCTGCAAAGCACCGATGCGCGCAAGCAGGACTCCGAGGTGTCCACCCAGGGCTACGCCGAATCGCTGGCGGCCACGCAGTCGCGTTATGGCCAGGGCCTGGCCAACCTGGTGGAGCTGGAAGACGCCCGCCGCTCGGCGCTGGCCTCCCAGTCGGCCCAGCTCTCTTTGGCACTGGAGCGCAACCGCGCCTGGGTAGCGCTGTACCGCGCGCTGGGCGGCGGTTTTGAGCCCAGCGCCAACTGACCCGAATACACACCATTTGTCTGATTGATTTTTAGCGAGACCTCACCATGAACCGTCTTTTGAACCGCCTTTCCTTCCAACCGCTGACCCTGGGCCTGGTGGCTGCCGGTCTGCTCACTCTGGCCGGTCTGGGCCTGTTTGCCACCCGCAGCCAGGCGGCCGATGAGGCCAAACCCGGCGCGGCCACCGCCACCAAGCCTTCGCTTACCGTCATCACCACCCAAGCCCAAAGCGGCATGTTGCCCATCAAGCTGGCCGCCAATGGCAGCGTGGCTGCGTGGCAAGAAGCCAGCGTGGGGACCGAGGTGAGTGGCCTGCGTGTGCAGGAGCTGCACGCCGCCGTGGGCGACCATGTGCAACGCGGCCAGGTGCTGGCCACCTTTGCGGCCGAGAGTGTGCAGGCCGATGTGGCACTGGCCCGCGCCGCGGTGTCTGAAGCGCAGGCCAATGCGGCCGAAGCCCTGGCTAACGCCGACCGCGCCCGCGCCGTGCAGGGCACCGGCGCCCTGAGTGCCCAGCAGGTCAACCAGTACCTCACCGCCGAACTCACCGCCAAGGCGCGCGTGGAGTCGGCCAAGGCCCAGCTCGATTCGCAGCTGCTGCGCCTCAAGCACACCCAACTGCTGGCCCCCGACAGCGGCACTATTTCCTCACGCACCGCTTCGGTCGGCTCCGTGGTGGGCGCGGGTACCGAGATGTTCAAGCTGATCCGCCAGAGCCGCCTGGAGTGGCGCGGTGAAGTCACCTCGGCCGAACTGGGCCGCATCACCGTGGGCACCAACGTGTTGGTCACCTCGCCCAGCGGTGCGCAGCTCAAGGGCCGCGTGCGCATGCTGGCGCCCACGGTGGACGCTGCCACGCGCAACGGCACGGTGTATGTGGACCTGACGGGCGCTGCTGTGGGTGCCAAGGCTGCACCGGGCGCGTTCAAACCCGGCATGTATGCGCGCGGTGAATTCGAACTCGGCAGCTCCGGCGCGCTGACCGTGCCGCAGACCGCGGTGGTGGTGCGTGATGGCTTCAGTTATGTGTACCGCGTGGGTGCGGATAACCGCATTGCCCAGCTCAAGGTGCAGACCGGCCGTGTGGTCGGTGACCAGATTGAAGTGCAAAGCGGCGTGAAGCCCGAGGACAAACTGGTGGCCACCGGTGGCAGCTTCCTGAGCGAAGGCGATCTGGTCAAGGTGGTGGAGGCGCCCAAGGCAGTTTCCAAGCAAAAAGAGGCTGTAGTGACCGCCAATACTGCGCAAGCAGCTACTAAATAAGGAGCAAAACAGATGAATGTTTCTGCTTGGTCCATTAAAAACCCGATACCGGCGGTCATGCTGTTTGTGCTGCTGACCTTGGCCGGCATCATGTCCTTCAACGCCATGAAGGTGCAGCAGTTCCCCGATCTGGAGCTGCCCACCGTCACCGTGTCCGCCAGCCTGCCCGGTGCCGCACCGGCGCAGCTGGAAACCGAAGTGGCGCGCAAACTGGAAAACGCCATTGCGCCGCTGTCCGGCCTGAAAAACATCTACACCCGCGTCTCGGACGGCAATGTGTCGGTGACCGCCGAGTTCCGCCTGGAGAAGGCGACGCAAGAGGCCGTGGACGATGTGCGCAGCGCGGTGCAGCAGGTGCGCAGCGACCTGCCCAGCGATGTGCGCGACCCCATCGTCAGCAAGATGAACCTGTCGGGCGCGCCCATTCTGGCGTTCACCATCCGCTCCAGCAACATGGACGACGAGGCGCTGAGCTGGTTTGTGGACAACACCATCTCGCGTGCGCTGTTGGGCGTGCGGGGCGTGGGCTCGGTGGTCCGCGTGGGCGGTGTGACGCGTGAAGTGCAAGTGGCACTGGACCCGATCAAGCTGCAGGCGCTGGGCGCTACCGCGGCCGACATTTCGCGCCAGCTGAAGCAGGTGCAGACCGAAAGCGCCGGCGGCCGTGCCGACCTGGGTGGCTCCGAGCAGCCTATGCGCACCCTGGCCACGGTGGCCACGGTGGAAGAACTGTCGCGCCTGGAGCTGAGCCTGTCCAGTGGCAAACGCGTGCGCCTGGACGAGGTGGCCACCGTCAAGGACACCGTGGCCGAGCAGCGCAGCCTGGCCTTGCTCAACGGCAAGCCGGTGGTGGGGTTTGAAATTACCCGCAGCAAAGGCGCCAGCGAAGTGGAAGTGGGCGCTGCCGTGCAAAAGGCACTGGCGGAGCTGAAGGTGCAACACCCCGATTTGGAACTGACCCAGGCCTTTGACTTTGTGACGCCGGTGCAGGAGGAGTTTGACGCCTCCATGACCATGCTGTACGAAGGTGCCGTGCTGGCCGTGATTGTGGTGTGGTTCTTCCTGCGCAGCTGGCGCGCCACGCTGGTGTCTGCCGTGGCGCTGCCGCTATCGGCCATTCCTGCCTTCATCGGCATGAACTACATGGGCTTCACGACCAACATCGTGACGCTGCTGGCGCTCTCTTTGGTCATCGGCATTTTGGTGGACGACGCGATTGTGGAAGTGGAAAACATCGAACGCCACCTGCGCATGGGCAAGACGCCCTACCAGGCCGCGATGGAAGCGGCCGATGAAATTGGCCTGGCCGTGATCGCCACCACCTTTGCGCTGATTGCCGTGTTTTTGCCCACCGCTTTTATGAGTGGTGTGGTCGGCAAGTTCTTCAAGCAGTTTGGCTGGACCGCGGTGTTTGCGGTGTTTGCCTCGCTGGTGGTGGCGCGGGTGCTCACGCCCATGATGGCCGCCTACATCATGAAACCCTCCACCCATGTGCACGAAGAGCCGGTGTGGATGCCGCTGTACCTGCGCATGACACGATGGACGCTGAGCCACCGCTGGATCACCATGTTTGCGGCCATCGGATTTTTTGTCGGCTCCTTGTTCCTGGTACCCCTGATTCCCAGCGGTTTTATTCCGCCCGACGACAACTCGCAAACCCAGGTCTATGTGGAACTGGCCCCAGGCAGCACCCTGAGCCAGACCTATGCCGCGGCCGAACACGCGCGCAGCCTGATTGGCAAGGTTGAGCATGTGAAGACGGTGTACACCACCATTGGTGGTGGTGCCGTGGGGTCGGATCCTTTCCAGGGCGGCTCCACCAGCGAGGTGCGCAAGGCCACGCTTACCGTGCTGCTGGACGAACGCGGTGCACGCCCGGTCAAACAAGTGATCGAGAGCCAGATGCGCAGCGCGTTGGCCGAGTTGCCAGGGGCCCGCTTCAAGGTGGGCCTGGGTGGTTCGGGCGAGAAGTACCAGCTCGCCCTCAAGGGAGAAGACCCCGTAGCGCTGGCGCAAGCCGCCGCCGCCGTGGAGCGTGACCTGCGCAAGATTCCGGGCCTGGGCAACATTTCATCGAGTGCCAGCCTGACACGCGCCGAAATTGCCATCCGCCCCGACTTCGGCAAGGCCGCTGACATGGGCGTGACCAGCAGCGCGATTGCCGAGACGCTGCGCATCGCCACCGTGGGCGACTACGAGTCGGCGCTGTCCAAACTCAACCTGAGTCAGCGCCAGGTGCCCATCGTCGTCAAGCTCGACACCGATGCGCGCCAGGACCTGGAGCTGCTGGGCCGCCTGATGGTGCCCGGCGTCAAGGGCCCGGTGATGCTGAGCCAGGTGGCCGCACTCGAAATGTCGGGAGGCCCCGCCGTGATCAGCCGCCTGAACCGCGTGCGCAACGTGAACTTTGAAGTGGAACTCTCTGGCGTGCCGCTGGGCGAGGTGACCGAGGCCGTGGCCAAGCTGCCCAGCATCGTGAACATGCCCGCCGGTGTGCAGCAGTTGGAGGTGGGTGATGCCGAAGTGCAGGCCGAGATGGTGGCCGGCTTTGGCCTGGCCATGCTGACGGGCGTGTTGTGTATCTACATCGTGCTGGTGTTGCTGTTCAAGGACTTTTTGCACCCGATCTCCATCATCCCCGCGGTGATCCTGTCGTTTGGTGGTGCCTTCATCGGCCTGCTGGTCACCGGCAAGATGCTGTCCATGCCGTCGTTCATCGGGCTGGTGATGCTGATTGGGGTGTCCACCAAAAACTCGATTTTGCTGGTGGAGTACGCCATCATGGCGCGCCGTGACTTGGGCATGACCCGTTTTGACGCGCTGATTGACGCGTGCCACAAGCGGGCCCGCCCCATCATCATGACCACCATTGCCATGGTGGCCGGTATGTTGCCGCTGGTGGTGGGTCTGGGTAGTGCCGACAACAGCTTCCGCGCGCCCATGGCGGCGGCGGTGATTGGGGGCCTCATCACCTCCACCATCTTGAGCCTGTTGGTCACGCCCAGCTTCTTCACCATCGTGGACGACATCGAACACTTTGTCGGCCGCCTCAAGCGCCTGGTGTTGCGCCAGCCCGCAGTGCCAGCGGTTCCGGCCGCGGTGGCCGAGTCGCACTGAGGTTGCGTTACTCGTCAGCGTCGCTGTGCGGCGCTGGCGCCACACGCGGCAGCGTGATGGTGATGGTGGTGCCCGCGCCCTGCACCGATGTCACATGCAGGCTGCCGCCCAGTGTGGACTTGACCAGGTTGTCCACGATGGACATGCCCAGCCCCGTGCCACCACTCCCAATGCGGGTGCTGAAGAAGGGCATAAACATCTTCTCCAGCGTTTCGGGTGCAATGCCCCGGCCGTTGTCCTGGCACACCAGGGTCACCTCGCTGTCGGTGGCACTGGCGCGCAGTTGCACCGTGCCCTGGGCCATGCCCTCAAAGGCGTGCAGGTAGGCGTTGTTCACCAGGTTGATGACCACCTGGCCCAGCGGGCCGGGGTAGCTGTCCATGGTGATGCCTTCGGGCACGTCCAGCGTCACTGCATGGGCCTCGCGCTTGAGGCTGGGCGCCAGCGTGTGCAGCACTTCGCCCAGTACTTTGCGCAGGTCAAACTCGCGGCGCTGTTCGCTGGCTTGGTCGGCCGCTACCTGGCGAAAGTTTTTGAGCAGGGCCACGGCACGCTCCAGGTTGCGCATCAGCAGGGCATTGCCCTCGCGCACCTGGGTGATGAACTCGGTTAAAGCGGAGCGGCGCAGGGTACCGGAGTCTAGCAGGGTCTGAAAGTGCCGGGCCTGGTCGGCCAGCGTGCTGGCGGTCATCAGGCTGTTGCCCATGGGTGTGCCCATCTCGTGGGAGACGCTGGCAATCAGCGTGCCCAGCGTGGCGCGCGCCTCGCTGCGGGTCACCTCTTCCTGCATGCGTTGCTCCAGCGAGGCGTTGAGCTGGCGGATGCGCTCTTCGGTTTCCTTGCGCTCGGTAATCTCCAGGTTGGTGCCGCCCAGGACCAGCGGTTTGCCATCGGCATCACGCTCCAGCAGCCGGGCACGTGCGCCAATCCAGATCCAGTGGCCTTGCTGGTGGCGGATGCGGTATTCGTAATCGAAATGCGTGGTCTTGCCCGCAAAGTGCTCGTTCAGTGCCACAAAGAAGCGCTGCAGGTCGTCGGGGTGGGTCAGTTCCAGCCAACGCGCGTAGAGGTTGGGGCCCAGCTCGGCCGTGGTGTAGCCGGCCATGGTGCCCCAGCGTTCGCTGACCTGCAGCGTGCGCGTGGCGTAGTTGAACTCCCAGCTCGCCACGCCCGTGCCTTCCATGATGTTTTGCAGGCGGCTTTGCTCCAACGCCAGTGCCTCGCGGGCGCGCGAGGCACGGTGCCGTGCGAATTCGATGCTGCGCCGGTAACGCTGGGCCCGCCACACCGCGGCCGTAATAAGCCCGGTGAGCAGCAGGCCCGCGCCCAGCACATAGGGCGCGTAGCTGGAAGTTAGGTCCGCATAAAACGCGGGCCGGGGGTGCAGCACCACCTGCCAGGGGCGGGTGGCCACGTCCAGCGCCACCACAAAGTCGTTGTGGTTTTTTTCTGCCCGGTGGGCCTCGCTAGGGGCGTCTTCGGCGGCAGTGCCCAGTCGCGCATAAATCGCTTCGGTGTGGGCGCGTGCGGCACCCTCCAGGTCGTAAACCATCAGGTCCATGCCGACCAGGTTGGCGCGGTTGCCGGCATCACGCAGCAGGGCGTGCAGGGGCACGATAGATTCCACAAACCCACGGTGGCGCACGATGGCGTCGGTGGTGACATCCCGCTCATACACCGGCGCAGTTATGGCAATGGCGGGTACCCCGGCACCGTCGTGGCTGGGGCTGACCACCGGAAACACCGCCGACGCCACCGGCCTGCCAATCACACGTGCCTGCTGCTCATGGGCCGCCTCACTACCACCGGCCGGCAACCAGCGAATGGCAGAGAGCGTGTGCAGGTCTGCCATGACCCGTCGGCTCAGCAAGTCGAACTGTTTGCGCTGCACCTGGGGCTGGCTCTCCACCACCAGGCTGATGTTGTGCGTGGCTTCCACGGTGCGGTGGATGTCCAGCTCCAGCACGTCTTGCACGGTGCGCGCGCTGGCGGTGTGGATATTTTGCAGGCGCAGTGCTTCGGTTTGCCGCAGGCCCACAAAGGCCAGAGCACTGCAAAGCGTGCCAATGCCCAGCACAAAGGCCAACACCAGCACATCAGGCAGCGGCTTGCTGCCCGGAGTGGGCGAGGGGAGGGACTCGGGCGCCATGGTCCCGCAGTGTAGTGCTGCCCGTGCGGTAGCGAAAGTCCGGGGGCTTTGGCCGGTTTAGCCCTGCGCGACCGGGCGCGTGGCATCGCTGCACCACTCGCTCCAGCTGCCGGCAAACAGTGCGGTGCCGCCCAGGCCCGCAATTTCCATGGCCAGCACATTGGGCACGGCACTCACGCCGCTGCCGCAGTGGTGCACCACGTCTTGCGGCTGGCGCTGGCCCAACAGGGCTTCAAATTCGGCACGCAACACCGCCGCAGGTTTGAACAGGCCATCGGGCCCCAGGTTGCTGCTGAACACGCGGTTCAGCGCGCCCGGAATGTGGCCCGCAACCGGGTCGATGGGCTCCACCTCACCGCGAAACCGCGGTGCGCCGCGCGCGTCGATGATGTGTTGGTGGTTCTGGCCCAGATTGCGCAACACGGTGTCCACACCCACCAGCGTCACCAGCGGGTCGGTCACGGCAAAGGTGGACGCCGGGCGGGGCGCCTCGGCACCACTTGCCACCGCACCGCCTGCCGCCTCCCAGGCCTGAAAGCCACCGTCCAGCACCGCCACATTGGCATGGCCCAGCCACTTCAGCATCCACCACAGGCGGCCGCAGTAGTTGGCGCCTTGGCGGTCGTAGACCACCACTTGGTCGCTGTTCTTCAGGCCCACGCTGCCCAGCCACTCCGCAAATTTTTGGCGAGAGGGCAGGGGGTGGCGCCCGCCTGAGGCGGCACCGGTCACGGCCGGGTCGCCCTTGGCGCTGAGGTTGTTGTCTAGGTGCGCATAGAGCGCGCCGGCAATATGGCTCTCGGCGTACTGCGCCGGGCCTTGTGCGGGCTGCATCAGGTCGCAGCTGCAGTCGAAGATGACGGCGGGTGTGGCGCTGGCTTGCAGGGCTTGGAGTTGGGCGACGGAAATGAGGGTGGTGTGGGGCATGGTGTTCTCATTATCTATTTGCTTCTGTGCCGTTGTTGGCGCGCGCTGGGCCATGTGGCGCATACCCGGTGGCCTCATCTGTCCGCTGTGCGGCCAGCAAATCGGCTACCGGCTACACGCCACATAGCCCTGGGTGTGGGTACGCTCACGCAATGAAAGGTATTGGGGTTGACGGGCGTTATGCGGCGAGAGCACACGGCTTAGTTCATCGCGAATTTTTCATTTTTCTGCGCCGCCCGGTGAAAAGGCCGGCGGCTTTCATGTAAGCGGCGTTGAGCTTGCTCGCCTCGCTCTTGGTCATCCAGGTGCAATTGCCGGGAACGTATCCCAGAGTTTTGTCTAGGCGGGCAAAGGCCATGCCAGGTTGCGGCGGGGGGCCGTTCTCGGACAGGAATACATTGAAATTGCGCCACGCAGGGTGCAGCTCAACTCCTGCAATGTAGTCAGTTGAATTGGGGTTGGTCACGACATGAACCAGTCGACTCCATGCTTTGTAGGCTGGTGTGGAGACAATGCTCTCGCCTGGCTTGCGTGGACTGATTGCGTCGAGTCGTTTTTTGCGAATCCGAGCCTTGGCTGCATGGTGAGTGATGCCGCGCGTGCGAGCTACGTAGTCAGTCGCTGCGGCATTGCTTTGGAATTGGATGCCATCAACCTTGGTGGCCTGCGGGTTGGATCCGCCACTCGTGCCCCCCGGCGAGATGTTGAATCCCGATGGCTTCAGTGTGTTTAGGCGCTGAATCCATTCGCGTTCCTTGGCCTCCAGCGTCCCTTTGCTGGTTCCGTTATCAATCTGTTCAATGGTGAAAGCCGACTTTCCGAAGGTGCGAATTGCGGTGTGCAAGGACTCTTCGCCAAGTACGCCGCCGGATTTTGCATCGAGCAGGTGCTGTTGCCAACGTCTGGTCAGTGTCTGGATGGTGATGCCGACGTACTGTTTCGCGCTGTTCAGGTGGGTCACTAGATAGATGATGCCGTCCCCGTACCCCGGATTGGGCACTCGGGTGAAAGCTTCTTCTGGGGTCATTCCCCTCGCAATCCACCTGCTGATGGTGTGTGGGCTGGAGGGAGGTTTCAGGCTGCGTACAGCCTCTTCCATGTTGGGGTATTCGATGTTATTGACCGTAATGGGAGCGACCTCTCGCGAAGAGCGAAGGGTGCTCTGCTCAAGGATTCGCTCTTCGGCCATCCCTTTCTGGCGACGTTTGAGGGCTCGCCAATAGTTGACTCCCAACTCTTCACATCGTTGTTTGAATGTCCCCTCTGACAGCTTCAACTTGGCACATTGTGGGCATTCCGTCCCACGCAGATGGTTGGAAGGGGTTTGCTCAAAGGGGCCATGGTCGGGGCAATGGATGACGCCTTTCATCCCCATGTTCACATAATGGAAGTCGTCGTACTGATATTTGTCGCCGTGGACGGACCGTGCCTGGATTCGGAAGCGGTCACGCAGGGCAGTGTCGGATGACGCTGGCTTCAACTGCCCTTCATCTAAGGCATGCTTCAGCGAAATGCATTTCGGGCAGCCTATATGGCCTCGCAGGTGGTTGCGGTGCTCTTGCTGAAAAACCAAATCATGTGCCAGACAGTGGATGCTGACTTTCTCACCAGCAGGTGGCAACTCAGAAATCAGGCTGTAGTCATATCGATCACCAAAGTGCTCTCTAGATCGCTCAATAAATTCGGCTTTAGAGGTCTTCTGGCGATCGAAGTAGCACTGGCGGCAGCCCACGCCATTTAGGTGATGGTTGGGGGCGATGAGGAATGCACCGTGTTGGCGGCAGATGACCTCTACTTTTGTAGAGCTATTCTGGTACCGTACATTGGAGTAGTCGTACCGATCCGAATGCAGGGCATGGAACTCGGCAAGGACTTCTTCTAAGATTTTCTTTCGGGGCATATCAGTGCAGCGCTAGCGAGCGTCCACTTTTGGCTCTAAATCCGATCTGACATATTTCTGCCTAGGGTCAGACTTGAAAAATCATACCGATGCAGGTGTTACTGCTATCAGACTGAAACCGCTTAATGCTCTTCCGCCGGCGTATTCGGCATGGCCCGAGACCGCAGCACCGTCGCCAGCAAGCCGCTGGCCACAATCACGGCGATGCCCAGCCAGCCCATAGGCGCGATCTTGTCGCCAAACAGCAGCAGGCTGAACAGGGCGGCAAACACAATGCCCGAGTACTGCATGCTGGCCACGACCAGCGTGGCACCTTTGCGGTAGGCGCGGGTCATGCACCACTGGCCTAGCGAGGCGAGGATGCCGATGGGGATGACCCACAGTGCGTCCTGCAGGCGCACCTCTGACCAGGGCGTCACGTCGGTGAACAGCAGGCCCACGGCGCCGACCAGGGCGGTGCCGACCGAGAAATAAAACACCGTGCGTTCTTCAGGCTCGCCCACCTTGCCCAGGGCGGTGACCTGCATATAGGCCAGCGCCGCGCCCATGCCCGAGAGCAGGCCCACCACGCCGGCGAACAGCTGGTTCTGGTCGATGGTGGGGCGAAGGGTCATGACCACGCCCACAAAACCCAGCAGCACGGTGCCCAGCAGCGGCCCCTGCTTTTGTGCGTCGCCATAGAGCAGGGCGCCGCCCACGATGAAGGCGGCCACCCACACGCCGCTCATGTAGTTAAGCGTCATGGCGGTGGCCAGGGGCAGGTGGGCAATGGCGTAAAACCAAGCGCTGAGCGAGAGCACGCCAATGGTGCTGCGCCAGACGTGCATCATGGGTACGGGGGTGCGCAGCGTGGCGCCGCGGGCGCGCACCACGATGGCCATAAACACCATGCTGACCAGGCCCCGGTACAGCACCAGCTCCAGTGTGCCAAAGCTGTTGGACGCGTATTTGATGCCCACGGCCATGAGCGCAAACCAGAACGAGGCGAGAACCATCCACAAGGCTTGCATGGGTGTTTACCAGTCAAATAGGGTGCCAGGGCGCATGGATATTGCGCAAGCAGCTATGAAATTAATAGTGATGTAGGGCTCAGGCGGGCAGGCCCGAGAGGTCTACCTTGCCGCGGTACCACTCGTGGAAGTGCTGCATGCCGTCTTCCATGGGGCTTTGGTAGGGGCCGACTTCGTTGTCGCCGCGAGCCAGCAGGGCGGCGCGGCCCGCGTCCATGCGCTCGGCAATCTCGTCGTCTTCCACACAGGTTTCC
The DNA here is from genome assembly GCF_002943465.1 of Rhodoferax sp. TS-BS-61-7. Taxonomy (GTDB): domain Bacteria; phylum Pseudomonadota; class Gammaproteobacteria; order Burkholderiales; family Burkholderiaceae_C; genus Allorhodoferax. The sequence goes on along the minus strand of NZ_PTQY01000001.1, from coordinate 643,168 downwards.
ATGTAGGCGGCCTGTTGGGCTTCCACAAACTCGCGCTCGAAGGCGGCAATTTCCTCGGGGTAGTAAAACTCGACCATGTTCATGGTTTTGTTCGGCCCCATGGGGTGCAGGGTGGACACGGTGAGCACATGCGGGTACCACTCCACCATGATGTGCGGGTAGTAGGTGAGCCAGATGGCGCCCTGCTTGGGGGGCACGCCGCCGCGGTAGTCCAGCAGCGCGTTTTGCCAGCGTTCGTAAATGGGGGAGCCGCCGGTGGCATCGGCCTTGCCCAGGCGGTTGGCCACGCCCACGGTTTGCACCGAGTAGTTGTCGTGCATTTCCCAGCGCAGGTCGTCACAGGTGACAAACTGGCCCAGACCGGGGTGGAAGGGACCCACGTGGTAGTCCTCCAGATAGACCTCGATGAAGGTCTTCCAGTTGTAGTTGCATACGTGCATCTCGACCTTGTCGCGCACATAACCCTCAAAACTCAGGTCGGCGCGCGGGCCCATGTTCGCCAGCTGCGCGGCCACATCCACGCCGTTGGCTTCAAACAGCAGGCCGTTCCATTCCTGCAGCTTGTAGTTGTTCAGGCTCAGGCAGGGGTCTTGGGCGAAGTGGGGCGCGCCAATCAGCGTGCCGCTTTGGCTGCCGTTGTGGCCCGCGTGGGCGCCGCTGTAGGTCCAGCGGTGCAGCGGGCAGACGATGTTGCCGCTTTGCATGCCTTTGGCGTCGTGTGTGAGCGAGCCGCTACCCTTGAGCATGATGGCCTGGCGGTGGCGGCAGACGTTGGAGATGAGTTCAATCCCGCCGGCATTGCGCACCAGCGCGCGCCCTTCGTTCTCTTGCGGCAGGGCGTAGTAGTCCCCGACGTTGGGAACGCTCAGGGAGTGCCCCACGTAGCGGGGCCCTTGCTGAAAGATACTTTGCATTTCAAGCGCGTAGAGCGCCGGGTCAAAGTAGCTTGAAACTGGTAGTTGGCTGTGTGCCTGCTGCAGTTGAAGACTTAAATCAGACATGGGTGACCTGACCTGAAGACTCCCCACAGGGGGGTGCGCCATAGGGTGCGCATGGCGCGCGCGGTAAATGGGAGCCGTCCATCCCAGAAGCGGGAGGCCGGATGCGGGAGGGGCGATTGTACCTGCTTGGGGCATTCGCCTAGGCAAAAGCACCAGGGCTTGGGCCTAAAATCGCGGTTTGCTTTTTGAACCATCATTCCATGCCCAAGGCCAGCGCTCCATCCCCCACCACTGCCCCTCTGCCCGCCAGCTACGAAGCGGCCATGCAGGAACTGGAAGGCCTGGTGGGCCGTCTGGAGTCGGGCGAACTGCCGCTGGACCAATTGTTGAGTGGTTACCAGCGCGGCGCGGCGCTGCTGCAGTACTGCCGTGAGCAACTGCAGGCGGTGGAAGAACAAATCAAGGTGCTGGACGATGGCGCCCTCAAACCCTGGAAAGCCTGATGCACGCCGTTGTTGCCCCCCAAGCCGTGGCCCCGTTTGACTTGGACGGCTGGAGCCGCGAACGCCTGCAACAGGTAGAGCGCGCGCTGGAAACTTGGATCACGGCGGATGCGCCCCAGGGCGTGGACCACGGTGCGCCCGCCGCGCTGGTGGAGGCCATGCGTTACTCGGTGCTGGACGGCGGCAAACGCCTGCGCCCGCTGCTGGTGCTGGCGGCGCACGAGGCCGTGGCCACCGAAGGCCATGGTTGCCCGGCCGCCGCCCTGCGTGCGGCCTGTGCGGTGGAGCTAATCCACGCCTATTCACTGGTGCACGACGACATGCCCTGCATGGACAACGACGTGTTGCGCCGGGGCAAACCCACGGTGCATGTGCAGTTTGGCGAGGCCAGTGCCTTGCTGGCAGGGGACGCGCTGCAGGCCCTGGCGTTTGAGTTTTTGACGCCGCAGGACGACTCGGTGCCTTGCACCACGCAGGCCAAACTCTGCGGCCTGCTGGCACGTGCTGCCGGCAGCTCCGGCATGGCCGGTGGCCAGGCGATTGACCTGGCCAGCGTGGGCCTGCCACTGACCGAAAACCAGCTGCGCGAGATGCACCAGCTCAAGACCGGTGCGCTGCTGCAGGGCAGCGTGGTGATGGGCGCGCACTGTGCGGCCCCCTCGGCCCAGGCGCTCAAGGGCCTGGAAGCCTATGGCGCGGCGATTGGCCTGGCCTTCCAGGTGGTGGACGATATTCTGGACGTGACCGCCGACTCGGCCACGCTGGGCAAGACCGCGGGCAAAGATGCCGACAATGACAAGCCCACCTATGTGTCGCTGATGGGGCTGGACGCCAGCCGGGCCTATGCGGCCCAGTTGTTGCAGCAGGCGCTGGATGCGCTGCAGGCCAGTGGCCTGGCCGACACCCGCGCCCTGCAGGCCCTGGCCGGCATGGTGGTGCACCGCGCAAGCTAGGATTTAAGAGTCAAATAGGCCTCTAGCCCCCGAATAATATGCGCAAGCAGCTACTAAAAAGATAGCAAATGCCCTCTACCGATCTGACTCCCCCGTCTTTGCTCTCCACCATCGACGACCCCGCGGCGCTGCGCCAGCTGCCGCGGGCACAGCTGCGCGCCTTGGCCGACGAGCTGCGCACCTACCTGCTCAACAGCGTGGCCAAAACCGGCGGGCACCTGAGCTCCAACCTGGGCACGGTGGAGCTGACCGTGGCGCTGCACTATGTGTTCAACACGCCCGAAGACCGCGTGGTCTGGGACGTGGGCCACCAGACCTACCCGCACAAAATCCTCACCGGCCGGCGTGACCGTATGCACAGCCTGCGCCAGTTTGGTGGCTTGTCCGGCTTTCCGCGTCGTGACGAGAGCGCCTACGACACCTTTGGCACCGCGCACTCCAGCACCTCCATCTCGGCCGCGCTGGGCATGGCGCTGGCCGCCCGCATCAAGGGCGAAGACCGCTACTCGGTGGCCGTGATTGGTGACGGCGCGTTGACGGCCGGCATGGCGTTTGAAGCGCTCAACAACGCAGGCGTGGAAGACTGCAAGCTGCTGGTCATCCTGAACGACAACGACATGAGCATCAGCCCGCCCGTGGGTGCGCTGAACCGCTACCTGGCGCAGTTGATGAGCGGCCAGTTTTACGCCGCCGCCAAAAACGTGGGCAAAAGTGTGCTCAAGGGCGCGCCGCCGCTGTTTGCACTGGCCAAACGTATTGAAGAACAAGCCAAGGGCATGGTGGTGCCCGCCACACTGTTCGAAAAGTTTGGCTTCAACTACATCGGCCCCATCGACGGCCACGACCTCGACTCACTCATCCCCACGCTGGAAAACATCAAACACCTGAAGGGCCCACAGTTTCTGCACGTGGTGACCAAAAAAGGCCAGGGTTACAAGCTGGCCGAGGCCGACCCCGTGGCCTACCACGGCCCTGGCAAGTTCGACCCGGCCGTGGGTCTGGTCAAGTCCACTGCGGTGGCCAAGCCCACCTTTACCCAGGTGTTTGGCCAGTGGTTGTGCGACATGGCCGCCGCCGACCCCCGCCTGGTCGGCATTACGCCCGCCATGCGCGAAGGCTCGGGCATGGTGGAGTTTGAAAAACGTTTTCCGGCGCGTTACTTTGACGTGGGCATTGCCGAGCAGCACGCAGTCACGTTTGCTGGCGGCCTGGCCTGCGAAGGGCTCAAGCCCGTGGTGGCGATTTACTCCACCTTTTTGCAGCGCGCCTACGACCAGTTGATCCACGACGTGGCATTGCAAAACCTGCCCGTGGTGTTTGCGCTGGACCGCGCTGGCCTGGTGGGCGCCGATGGGGCCACGCATGCGGGCGCCTATGACATTCCATTCCTGCGTTGCATTCCCAACATGAGCATTGCCTGCCCGGCCGACGAGGCCGAGTGCCGCCAGTTGCTGAGCACGGCGTTTGCCCAAAACCACCCGGTGGCCGTGCGTTACCCGCGTGGCAGTGGTGCGGGCGTGGCGGTGCCGGCCAGCCTGGACGGTTTGCCGTTTGGCAAAGGCGAGATTCGCAAGCAGGGCCAGGGCATTGCCATCCTCGCGTTTGGCACGCTGCTGCAGCCCGCCTTGGTGGCCGCCGAAGCGCTGGGCGCCACGGTGGTGAACATGCGCTGGGCCAAGCCGCTGGACACCGAACTGCTGCTGCAGGTGGCGGGCAGCCACCGGGCGCTGGTGACGGTGGAAGAGGGCGCCACCATGGGCGGCGCGGGCAGTGCGGTGCTGGAGGCCTTGCAGGCCGCTGGGCTGGAGTTGCCGGTGCTGCAGCTGGGCCTGGCCGATGTGTTTACCGAGCATGGCGACCCGGCTTATTTGCTCACGCTGCAAGGGCTGGATGCCGTCGGCATTCAGGCGTCGATCACGCAGCGTTTTGGTGCATTGTTGGCACCCGCAGCGCGCGCTGCGTAAGTCCCAAGTCAGTTAGAAGCCAGCGTGCAATGCGCTGGCTTGCAGAATCCTGAATGCGGCGCTTCAGCCTGTCCGTGTCGAGGGAAAACCCCCACGAAAGGGGGGCACCGCGTTCCTACAATCGCGCTTGACTATTGCAGTCCTTGTGCCTTGGAACAACTGGGTCGCAAGATGGTTACAACACAATTACCGGAGTACACCGAATGGATCGTCGTTCAATTATCAAAAACGCTGGTATCGCTGGCGTGCTGGCCGCGGGCGCGGCACCAGCGGTTCATGCGCAAGCGGCAGTGCGCTGGCGCCTGTCGTCGAGCTTCCCCAAAGCCCTGGACACCATCTATGGCGCGGCAGAAGTTTTCTCCAAGCAAGTGAAAGCCATGTCCGGCGGCAAGTTTGAAATCTCGGTGCACGCTGGTGGTGAAATTACCCCGCCCTTTGGCGTGGTGGATGCGGTGCAAAACGGCGCCATTGAGTGCGCTCACACAGCACCGTATTACTTCTTCGGCAAAAACGAAGCGTTTGCTTTGGGTTGCGCAGTGCCCTTTGGCCTGAACAGCCGCCAGATGACTGCCTGGATGTACGAAGGCAACGGCTTGAAGCTGATGCGTGAGTTCTACGCCAAGTACAGCATGATCAGTTTCCCCATGGGCAACACAGGTGCCCAGATGGGTGGCTGGTACCGCAAGGAAATCAAGTCGCTGAAAGACATCAAGGGTCTGAAGATGCGCATTGGCGGCTTTGCTGGCAAGGTGTTTGAACCCATGGGCGGCGTGCCACAAAACATTCCCGGCGGTGAAATCTACACCGCGCTGGAAAAAGGCACGATTGATGCAGCCGAGTGGGTCGGTCCTTACGATGACCAGAAGCTGGGCTTCAACAAGGTGGCACCGTACTACTACTACCCTGGCTGGTGGGAAGGCGGTCCCCAGCTGGACCTGTTCGTCAACCAGAAGGCCTACGATGCGCTGTCGCCCGAAAACAAGGCCATCATCGAAGCCGCTTCGACCTATGCCCACGTGGACATGCAAGCCAAGTACGACGGTCGCAACCCCATGGCCTTGAAGCAACTGGTGGGTGCCGGTACCAAGCTGCGTCCGTTCCCCAACGACGTGCTGGCCGCGGCGTTCAAGGAAGCCATGTCGCTGTACACCAAGCTGAGCGATACCAACGAAGACTGGAAAAAAATCTACGCGGACTACTCCAAGTTCCGTGCCGATTCCAATCTGTGGTTCCGTTTCACCGAAGCCAAGTTCGACACCTTCATGCAAACGCAGAAGCTGTGATTCGGCCCCATTAAAAAAACCGCGCTACGGCGCGGTTTTTTTTTCGTCTGCACATTCGCTCAGCGCGCTTGTTTGAGCGCGTTCAGGGCGTCTTCCAGTCGTTTGAATTCGCTCAGCATCGCCGGTTGGGCGGTGTAGAAAATGACCAGCTTGCCACCAAACGTCTTGGTGTAGAACCGTGGGGCAATCAGCCATTCCAGGCCGGGTATGCGAATCACTTTGGCGTAGGCTAGGTTGTGCAATTCCACCCGCTTGCTCCACATCCAGCTTTGTTCCACCGCTGTGCTGGAGAGGCGGGTGGTGCCGGTCACCACAAACCAGACCGTGTAGGCCATCAGGGCCCAGGGCGCCCATATCCAGAACACGGTGTTCTGCGCTGTCAAGGGGCCTGTACCCATTTGCATTTTCCAGGCCCAGGCACTGGCCAACACCATCAGAATCAGGGCAATGCCCTTGAACACCGGGCTGTAGGCGGGGGCGACCATGTCGCCCCCTTGGGGGGCAAACTGCAGGGTGGCAGGGGTGGTGGTGCGCTGGCCGGCGTCGTCCGTGGGGGTATCACTCATGGGCGTAAAGGTTCCATAAAAAAAGCCCCATCCGAGGACGGGGCTGGTGGGCCGGGTTGGCCAGAGGGCGTTTATTTCTTGAACAGCTCGTCGATTTTTTTCTGCTCGTCATCGGCGGCTTTTTCTGCCGCTTTGTCGGCGGCAGCTTCGTCCACCGGTTCGCCTTCTTTGGGCATGGGCAGTTCGCCGGGCTTGAGTTCCATGCCGGGGGCGGGCTCCTCAACGGGCATTTCAATGACCACCTTGTCCACGTCCACGTCGATCTTTTCGTCCAGGAACATGGTGACCGATTGCGGTACGAAGATCACGATGACCACCAGGATGATTTGCATGATCACCCAGGGAATGGCGCCCAGGTAGATGTCGTTGGACAGCACCGGACGGGGAATGCGTTTGTCCTTGAACAGCGTGTCGGCAATGCCGCGCAGGTAGAACAGTGCAAAACCAAACGGCGGGTGCATGAAGCTGGTCTGCAGGTTCACACACAACAACACACCGAACCAGATCAGGTCGATGCCCATCTTGTCGGCCACGGGTGCCAGCATGGGCACGATGATGAAGGCGATCTCGAAAAAGTCCAGGAAGAACGCGAGGAAGAACACAAACACGTTCACCACGATCAGGAAACCGGTTTGGCCGCCTGGCAGGCCGGTGAGCAGGTGTTCGACCCACTTGGCGCCGTCCACCCCCTGGAACACCTGGCTGAACACCCGTGAACCGATCAGAATGAACACCACCATGGCGGTCAGGCGCATGGTGCCGGCCATGGCTTCCCAGATCAGGGCCTTGCTCAGGCGTTTGGACATGGCGGCCAGGATCATGGCGCCGACCACACCCATGGCACCGGCTTCGGTGGGGGTGGCAATGGCGTGGTTCTGGAACGGCAGGCCGCCCATGGAGCCCAGCACGGTAAAGATCAGGATGGCCGAGGGCACGATGCCGCGCAGGCATTTTTTCCAGAGCGCCCAGCCGTTCAGGGTGCGCTCCGACACGGGGATGCCGGGCAGGTAGTTGGGTTTAACGCGGGTGAGCAGGAAGGTGTAGAGCGCAAACATGCCGACTTGCATGAGCGATGGGCCCCAGGCACCCTTGTACATGTCACCCACGGGGCGGCCCAGTTGGTCCGCCAGCACCACCAGCACCAGCGACGGCGGCACCAGCTGCGTGATGGTGCCCGAGGCGGCCAGCACGCCGGTGGCGTAACGCATGTTGTAGTTGTATTTCATCATCACGGGCAGTGAGATGAGGGCCATGGCGATCACCTGACCCGCCACGGTGCCGGTGATGGCACCCAGGATGAAGCCCACGATGATGACCGAGTAGCCCACACCACCGCGCATGGGGCCAAACAGCTGGCCCATGGAGTCCAGCATGTCTTCAGCCAGGCCACACTTTTCCAGAATGGTGCCCATGAAAGTGAAGAACGGAATCGCCAGCAGCAATTCGTTGTTCAGGATGGAGAAGATGGAGATGGGCAGGTTGCCCATGAAGGCGGCGGGGAACCAGCCCATCTCGATGGCGTAGAAGCCACTGGCAAGCCCCAGGGCCGCCAGCGAGAAGGCAACCGGGAAGCCGATCAACATGATGATGACCAGCCCCGCAAACATGATGGGTGGGAAGTGTTCCATTTGCATATCTAGTTCCTGAATCTCAAAACGGGGGCGTGCCTACAAGGCAAGGGCGCAGCAGCTGAAGCGGGCGATCAGCGCATCATTGCAAAGGCTTTTCGTAGTGCGTGTCCATCTGGTACTTGCCTTGCAAGTAGGCGACACGTTTGATGATTTCGGCCAGGCCTTGCAGTACCACCAGGCCAAAGCCCAGGGGCATGGCCAAAACGGCGGGCCAGCGGATCAGGCCACCAGCGTTTTGCGACATTTCGCCGGAGGTCCAGGAGTTCACAAAGTAACCCCAGGACAGGACCATCAGCAGGGTGATGACCGGCAGCAGAAACACCACCAGACCAAACAGGTCGACATAGACCGGCTTGTTGCCCTTGATCTTGCCGTAGATCAGGTCGACCCGGACGTGTTCATTGAGCTTGAGCACTAGCGGCGCACCCACCATCACCATGTAGGCGAAGAGGTACCACTGGATTTCGATGAAGGAGTTGGAGCTCCAGTCAAATCCGTAACGCACAAAAGCATTGGCGGCACTGATCAGTGCTGCGAATAACACGGTCCAGGATGCGAGCGTGCCGAATTTTTCGCTGACCCAGTCCATGCCGAGTGCGAGTTTCAAAAGGATTGCCACGGGAAGTCTCCAATCTTTAATAGCGATGGACACGGGCGGGGAGAGCCCCGCTGCATCAATAGGGGAATAGTGCCTTAAATCCCCTGTAGAAAACCTGACGCGGCGGCTTGGTGTTTACCCTTAAATCTGTTGCGTGTGCGGCGTTGGCGCTGCGCTGGTTCAGGCCATCCAGTGCTGCTGTGCCAGGTAGGTCAGTGCGCCCGCAATGTAGCCCAGCAAGGCCAGGCCGCTGATCTTGCGGACGTACCAGAGAAAGTCGATTTTCTCCAACCCCATAGCGGCCACACCTGCTGCAGATCCGATGATCAGGATGGAGCCACCCGTGCCTGCGCAGTAGGCCAAAAACTCCCACAAAAAGCTATCGGTGGGGTACTGCGCCAGGCTGTACATGCCCATGCTGGCTGCCACCAGGGGTACGTTGTCCACCACCGCACTGACCAGGCCAATCAGCAGCACGATCAGGTCTTGCCGCCCCACGGTGGTGTCCAGCCAGTGGGCAATGGAGGACAGCACATGGGCATGCTCCAGCACCGCGACACTGAGCAAAATGCCGATGAAAAATACGATGGAGCTCATGTCGATACGCGTGAGCGCACGGGCCAGCGTCAGGCGTTGTTTGCGCAAGTCTTCTTCTTTGCGGTGCACCAGGTCGCCTACCAGCCACAGCAGGCCCAGGCCCAGCAGAATGCCCATGAAAGGGGGCAGGTGGGTCACGGTCTTGAACACCGGCACCAGCACCAGAATGGCCAGACCCATGAAGAACATCAAGTTGCGCTCGAAGGCGCTGGTTTCGAACGGAATGTCGTCTGCGTGTTGCTGGGGGGCGATCACCGGACGCTGGCCCAGCCAGGCGCTGGTGACCGCTAGGGGCACCAGCAGATTGACCAGCGAAGGGAGGAACAGGCCTTTCATGATTTCTGTGGCGGTGATTTGTCCGCCTATCCAGAGCATGGTGGTGGTGACGTCCCCGATCGGGGTCCAGGCGCCACCTGCGTTGGCGGCGATGACGATGATGCCGGCGAAGAACAGGCGGTCCTCACGGCGGTCCAGCAGTTTCTTCATCAGGGACACCATGACGATGGTGGTGGTCAGGTTGTCCAGGATGGAGCTCAGGAAGAAAGACACACCACCGACCAGCCACATGAGCTTGGACAGGCGTGTGGTGCGGATGCGCGAGGTGATGACTTCGAAGCCATTGTGCGCATCGACCACCTCGACGATGGCCATGGCACCCATCAGGAAGAACACGATCTGGGCGGTGCCCATCAGCGATTCGCCCAGCTGTGCATTCAGGGCTTGCGGGTTGTCCTGGCCCAGGGCATACAGCGTCCACATCAGCCCGGCACCCAACAAGGCGGTGGCGGACTTGTTGACTTTGAGCGGGTGCTCCAGCGCAATCGCGAGGTAGGCAAGAACGAACACCAGGATCAGGGCAGTCAGCATCGGAGGGGCTTTCAAGGTTCGGCGGTGGCGGTTAGCGCACCGGGGTGGCAGTGTAATGGCTGTGTCACACCGACGTCATGCGTACCAGCGAGCATTTCATGCCATAGGAGGGCGGTATGGCATGGCTTGCGCGTTTGCGGATTCGATCCCGTTTACTGGTGTTGTTGGTGTTCTCTGTGTTGGCCCTGGCCGCGGTGGGCGGCTTTGCGGCGTGGACCATAGACCGCGAGGCCACGCGTGCCACCGACTTCATCGATTCGGAGTTTGAGTCGCTGCAGGTGCTGGGTGCGGTGCGCACGCACATGGGTGATGCGCGCCGCTTTGAGAAGGATGTGTTGCTGACCATGGGCGACGAGGTGGCCACCGAACGCTTCAGCCTGTTGTGGAGCCAGTCGCTGGCGGCCACGCAGCAGTCGCTGGCGCAGGTCCAAACGCTGGCGCAGGCGGTGGAGGCCGCAGCCTTGGGGGAGATGGCGCGGCGCCTGCGTGTGTATGAGGCGGGGTTCAAGGACATATTGGGCAAGCTGGCGCGGGGGGAGTTGCACGACCCGTGGGCAGCCAACGCGGCCATGGCGCCCCTGGCCGCAGACATGCAGGCCACGGAGCAGGCGTTGGCGGCGGTGTCCCAGGCCATTGCCACGCGCGCCAGTGAGCGTCGTGCCGGCCTGGCCCGCACGGGCGGCCAAGCCCCCTGGGTGGTGCTGGCGGCCACTGCGGCGGTGGCGGCGCTGGCCACGCTGCTGGTGCTGGCGATTGTGCGGTCCATCGTGCGCCCCATGCAGGTTCTGCAGGCCACTGCCAAGGCCTGGGGCCAGGGGGATTTGACGGCCACCGTGCAGGCGCAGGGCCGAGACGAAATTGCGCAGGTGCAGCAGGACCTGGGGCGCATGCACACGGCACTGAGCCAACTGGTCTGGCAGGTGCGCACCGGTGTAGAGGTGGTGGGGGACAACACCGCCGAGATTGCCATGGCCAATGGCGAGTTGTCCGAACGCACCGAGCGGGCCGCAGCGGCGCTGCAGCGCACGGTGGCGTCGATTGAGCAGCTGTCGCTGGCGGCGCGCCACACGGCCGATTCGGCCACCCAGGCGGTGGGTTCGGCCGATGCGGCCCAGCAAGTGGCGCAGCGGGGTGGCGCGGTGGTGAACCAGGTGGTGCACACCATGCAGGACATCAACAACGCCTCCCGCAAGATCGCCGACATCATTGCGGTGATTGACGGCATCGCTTTTCAGACCAATATCCTGGCGCTGAATGCGGCGGTGGAAGCGGCCCGTGCGGGCGAGCAGGGGCGGGGGTTTGCGGTGGTGGCCAGCGAGGTGCGTTCACTGGCCGGGCGTTCGGCCCAGGCGGCGCGCGAGATCAAAGCCATCATCCATGCCTCGGTCGAAAAAATTGACCAGGGCTCGGCGCTGGCGGCCCAGGCTGGTCAGACCATGCGTGAGATGGTGGCAGGGGTGGGGCAGGTGGTGGGCGTGATTGAGAGCATCCGCGCTGCTGCACATGAGCAACTGCAAGGCATTGGCGCTATCAACACTGCCATGGGAGGCATTGACCAGGCCACGCAACAAAACGCGGCCATGGTGGAGGAGTCGGCAGCCGGTGCCATGAGCCTGGCCCAAGAGACCCAGCAGTTACGCGCCGCGGTGCGGGTGTTTCAGCTGGATACGCAGCCGCTGACTTTGATGCCAAATAGGCCTCTAGCCCTTATGAATTAAGCGCGAGCAGCTATCAAATAAGTAGCGGATCGCAGGCCGGCCACGGTCAGCAACAAGGAGCCCATCAGGTGCAATGCTGCGGTGCCCAGCGCCAGGGCGTAGCGCTGCTGGCCCAGCATGGCTACCACTTCGGCCGAGAAGCTGGAGAAAGTGGTCAGCGCACCAAGAAAACCGGTGACCAGGGCCAGGCGCCAGACTGGGTCCAGCTGCGGCAGGGCCTGGAACACCGCCACACACACGCCCACCAGGTAACCCCCCAGCAGGTTGGCCGCCAGCGTGCCCCAGGGCAGCACGGTGCCCGCCGTGGCCACCGGGTTGAGCCACAGGCCCAACTGCCAGCGGGCCAGCGCGCCTACACACGCGCCCAGGCAAATGGCCAGCACCTGAGGTATCACGGCGAGGTGCCTTTGGTGTTGAACGGTGCGCCATTGACGGTCAGGCCTTCGGCGGACAGTTTGCTGGCCGCAGGCCCTTTGATGCCTTTGACGCGGGCCATGAAGTCTGCCCAGTCTTTGAAGGGGCCGGCCTCACGCGCCTGCAATATGCGCCCGGTGCTGCTGGGGCCCAGACCCTTGACGCTGTCGAGTTGCGCTTCGGTGGCGCTGTTGACGTCGAGTGCCCAGGCCGAGGCGCTGATCAAGACACTGAAGGCACACACGGCAAGCTGGCGTGGGATCGACATAAGCACTCCTGGGGTAGGGGAGGGAATCAGGCTTTGCGCTGGGCCAGCCACTGCACGTACTGGGCCACACCGGTTTGCACATCCACAAACGCATGGTCACAACCGGTGGCGCGCAGCGCAGACAGATCGGCCTGGGTGTAACACTGGTACTTGCCGCGCAGCGCATCGGGGAAGGGGATGTACTCCACCAAGCCCTGGGCTGCAATGTCGCTCAATGGCAGCGCCGTTTCGCCTCGGATGGCGCGCATGGCGTTGACCACCGAGCTGGCAACGTCGTTAAAGGGCTGGGCGCGGCCGGAGCCGAGGTTGAAGATGCCGCTTTGGCCAGGGTTGTCAAAGAACCAGAGGTTCACGGCCACCACATCGTCGATGAAGACGAAGTCGCGCATCTGGCCGCCTTGCGGGTAGCCGCCGTATTCGCCAAACAGCTTGACCTTGCCCTCGGCATTGAACTGGTGGTACTGGTGGAAAGCCACGCTGGCCATGCGCCCCTTGTGCTGCTCGCGCGGGCCATACACGTTGAAGTAGCGAAAGCCCACCACCTGCATGGTCTTGCCGGCCTTGGTGCGCTGGAAGTCGTTGCCACACTCACGGCGCATGCGCTGGTCAAACAGCAGCTTGGAGTAGCCGTAGACATTGAGCGGCGCCTCGAATGCAGGGTCTTCGCGGAAGGTGTCGGAGCCGCCGTAGGTGGCCGCGCTGGACGCGTACAGCAGGCGTGCGCCACGCTTCTGGCAGGCCTGGAACAGGTGCCAGGACAGCGTGTAGTTGTTCGCCATCATGTACTTGCCGTCCTGCTCCATGGTGTCGCTGCAGGCACCTTCGTGGAACACGGCTTCCACCTGGCCATAGTGGCCCGATGCAAACTCGTCGTAGAAGGTGTCTGCGTCCACATAGTCGGCGATCTGCAGGTCGGCCAGGTTGCGAAATTTGTCGCCCTGCTTGAGGTCGTCTACCGCAATGATGTCGGTCAGGCCGCGTGCGTTGAGCCCGGCAATGATATTGCTGCCAATAAAACCGGCTGCGCCGGTGACCACGATGCGTGTCATGCAAAAAGCTCCTCGTAAGACACCGTGGCGGTGCCGAATTTACCTACCACCAGACCACCGGCGCGGTTGGCCAGAGGCACCGCGTCACGCAGGCTCAGGCCCGCGCCCACCAGGGTGGCCATGGTGGCAATCACCGTATCGCCGGCACCGGTCACGTCAAACACTTCGCGCGCCTGAGCGCTCACATGCAGTTGGCCCGCGGCGTCAAACAGGGTCATCCCCTCTTCGCTGCGGGTCAGCAGCACGGCATCGAGTTTGAGCTGTTCACGCAGGTTATGCACCTTGGTGCGCAGGTCGTCCTCGCTGCTCCAGCCGCCAATCACCTGTTGCAGCTCGGCCCGGTTGGGGGTGATCACGCTGGCGTTCTGGTAGCGCGAGTAGTCGCTGCCTTTGGGGTCAATCAGGATGGGTTTGCCGGCGGCGCGCGCACGCGCAATCATGTCGCTCACGTGGGCCAAGCCGCCCTTGCCGTAGTCGGAGAACAGCACCGCATCGTGCTCGGGCAGCAGCTGTGCAAACGTGGCGGTTTGTGTGGCCAGGATCTCGCTCTTGGGTGTGTTTTCAAAGTCCAGGCGAATCAGCTGCTGCTGGCGGCCAATGACGCGGAGCTTGACCGTGGTTTTGAGGTCGGCATCGCGGCCAAAGTGGGTGCGGATGCCGGTGGTGGCCACCAGCGCTTCGAGTTTGTGGCTGGCCTCGTCGTCGCCCACCACGGTGAGCAGTGATGCCTGAGCCCCCAGCGTGGCCGCGTTGAAGGCCACGTTGGCGGCACCGCCGCAACGCTCTTCTTCGCGCGTGATGCGCACCACCGGCACCGGCGCCTCGGGGCTGATGCGGTCCACCGCACCGTACCAGTAGCGGTCCAGCATCACATCACCCACGACCAACACGCGGGCTTTTGACAGAGTCAGTTTGGAAATCGTCATGGTCTTGTTATAGCGATTCAGAGTTCTTCTACACGGCGTGCGGGGTAGCTGTCCCAGGCTTGGCAGCCAGGGCATTGCCAGAAGTGCACTTTGGCTTCGAAGCCGCAGGCGGCGCAGCGGTACCGTGTGAGGGGTTTGACGGCGTTGTCCAATGCGCGCTGCACATGGGGGTGGAAGGCTTCATGCTCCAGCTTTTCGCCGGCAATCCACTTGGCGGCAGCCACCAACGAGGGTTCGGTCTCCAGATGGCGGGCGTACCACTCACGCGCTGTGGGTGTAGTGTGGGTACTGGCGGCTTCCAGCGCCACGATCGCGTCCAGCACGTCCAGCGAGTGCCCATGGGCATAGACTTTTTTCAGCAAGTCCAAGGCTTTGGGCTCTTGCCCTGCTGCAATCGCCTGCTGCGCAAGCAGCGGTGCAATCAAGCCAACGGCAGTGGGGGCTGCGTGCATGGCGTCCGTCAGTGTGGTGCAGGCCTGGGCTGCGTGGCCTGCCTTGCTTTGCAGCTGGGCCAGGTCCATGCGCGGGCGCGGGGCCTCCGGGGCGGTGGCGATGGCCTCATTGAGCAGCACGTTGGCTTCCTCGGTGTGGCCCGCAGTGGCCAGGGTTGCCGCTTGTTCGCACAGGTAGTGGGCCAGGCGCCCCTTAAAACTACCCTGGCCGCTGGATTCGAGCTTCTGCGCCACCAGCGCCGCATGTTCCCAGTCACGCGAGCGTTCGTAATTGGCCAGTAGGGCCAAGCGGGCCTGGGCTTCAAAACGGGTACCTTCGAGCTTGAGCAGGGCGTCTTCTGCGCGGTCGAGCAGGCCGGCCTTGAGGTAGTCCAGTGCCAGCGCGTGTTGGGCCCGGTGGCGGTCGTCTTCGCTCAGGTCACCACGCGAGAGCAGGTGCTCATGCACACGCACCGCACGTTCGTACTCGCCACGGCGGCGAAACAGGTTGCCCAGCGCGAAGTGCAACTCCGAGGTGTCGGGGTCGTTCTGCACCGCTTCGATGAAGGCATCAATCGCCTGGTCTTGCTGCTCGTTGAGCAGGAAATTCAGGCCCTTGAAATAGGCCTTGGGAGCCTGGCGGTTTTCCATGCGCAGCTGGCGCAGGTCCATGCGCGAGGCTAACCACCCCAGCACAAAGGCCACGGGCAGGCCCATGAGGATCAGGGTGATATCAAAGTCCATGCGGTGGCGGTGTTGGGGTTTTGTCGGCTTCTGCGGCTACGGTGGCCAGTGCGGTGGCGGCTTGGTTGCGGGCCTGCTTGGCAGCGCGGCGATGGCGCCACCAACGCGGCACCATGCCCAGTACGCCAATGGCTACACCGGCGGCAAAGGTGATCAGCACCACCAGCACCATGGGCGCGGTCCAGCGTGTGCCAAAGAAAAACTGCACGGTGACATCGCCCTGGTTGTTCAGGGCAAAAGCGAACAGGGTAAAAAAAATGGCCGCTTTAAGTAGCCACTTAAAGAGCCATACGAGCTGTTTCATTCATCTCCTCGGTGCCCGGAGATTCTACTCAGGGATTGGTCTTGGATTCCAGCTCGGCAGTGCGTTGGTCCACGGCTTCGCGCAGGGCTTTGCCGGGCTTGAAGTGAGGCACGCGTTTTTCGGGAATCGCCACACTCTCTCCACTGCGCGGATTGCGGCCCATGCGGGGCGGGCGGCGGTTGATGGAGAAGCTGCCAAAACCACGGATTTCAATGCGGTGTCCCCGGACCAGGGCGTCGTTCATGGCGTCCAGAATGGCCTTCACGGCGAACTCGGCGTCGCGGTGGGTCAGTTGGCGGAAACGGTTGGCCAGTTCTTCAACAAGGTCGGAGCGGGTCATGGGTGTCTAGGCTAGGGAGAAGAAAAAACGACCGGCACCCCAAGGGAGCCGGTCGTTCGTTCAGGTCAGCAACATATCAGATGTTGTGTGGGACAGACCTTTGGCTCTGTCCCCAACTGATTAGGAGTTGTTGTCCAGTTTGGCACGCAACAAAGCGCCCAGGCTGGTCGTGCCGGCGTTTTCGCGGGCAGACTGCTGGCTCAGGGATTGCATGGCTTCGTTTTGGTCAGCCATGTCTTTCGCCTTGATGGACAACTGGATGTTGCGGGTCTTGCGATCCACGTTCACCACCACAGCCGTCACTTCGTCGCCTTCTTTCAGCACGTTGCGCGCATCTTCCACGCGGTCACGGCTGATTTCGGAAGCGCGCAGGTAACCCAGGATGTCTTCGCCCAGGTCGATTTCAGCACCCTTGGCGTCCACAGTCTTGACCTTGCCGGTCACGATCTGGCCCTTGTCGTTAACCGACACGAAGGTGGTGAAAGGATCGGAATCCAACTGCTTGATACCCAGGGAGATGCGCTCGCGGTCCACGTCCACAGCCAAGACCAAAGCCTCAACTTCTTGACCCTTCTTGAACTCGCGCACGGCGGTTTCGCCAGACTCGTTCCAAGACAGGTCGGACAGGTGCACCAGGCCGTCGATACCGGCAGCCAGACCCACAAACACGCCGAAGTCGGTGATGGACTTGATGGGGCCCTTCACGCGGTCACCGCGCTTGGTGTTCTGAGCAAATTCTTGCCATGGGTTGGCCTTGCACTGCTTCATGCCCAGGGAGATGCGACGCTTGTCTTCGTCGATTTCCAGAACCATGACTTCGACTTCGTCACCCAGGGCAACGATCTTCGAAGGTGCAACGTTCTTGTTGGTCCAGTCCATTTCGGACACGTGGACCAGACCTTCGATTCCGGGTTCCAGTTCCACAAACGCGCCGTAATCGGCGATGTTGGTGATCTTGCCGAACATGCGGGTACCTTGGGGGTAACGGCGGTTCACGCCCATCCAAGGATCGTCGCCCATTTGCTTCAGACCCAGAGACACGCGGTTCTTTTCGGTGTCGAACTTCAGGATCTTGGCAGTGATCTCTTGACCAGCAGTCACCACTTCGGAAGGGTGACGGACGCGGCGCCATGCCATGTCGGTGATGTGCAGCAGGCCGTCGATACCGCCCAAGTCCACGAACGCACCGTATTCGGTAATGTTCTTGACCACGCCTTGCACCACAGAACCTTCTTTGAGGGTGTGCATCAGCTTGGCGCGCTCTTCGCCCATAGAGGCTTCGACCACGGCACGGCGAGACAACACGACGTTGTTGCGCTTGCGGTCCAGCTTGATAACCTTGAATTCCAGGGTCTTGTTTTCGTAGGGAGACAGGTCCTTGGTAGGACGTGTGTCGACCAGCGAACCGGGCAGGAAAGCGCGGATGCCGTTGACCAGAACGGTCAGACCGCCCTTGACCTTGCCGGAGGTGGTGCCGGTTACGAATTCGCCAGATTCCAGGGCCTTTTCCAGGCTCATCCAGGAAGCCAGACGCTTGGCCTTGTCGCGGGACAGGATGGTGTCGCCATAGCCGTTTTCCACGGAGTCAATGGCCACGGACACGAAGTCGCCCACTTGGACTTCGATTTCGCCCTTGTCGCTCTTGAATTCTTCGATTGGCACGTAGGCTTCGGACTTGAGGCCAGCGTTGACAACGACGAAGCTGTGCTCGATGCGGACGACTTCAGCGGTGATGACTTCACCGGTGCGCATTTCCGAGCGTTGTAGCGATTCTTCAAATAGGGCTGCGAAAGATTCAGACATGAGTGTTGCGGTTTGCACCGCGGGGTTAAGTTATTGAACCCCACAGCCGGTGCGCAGACGCGCGAGAGGAGCTATGGGGACCACACAAAGGCACAAGCCTTTGTTTTCTACCAACTGCCTGGTTAGCCGGGGCTAAAAAGGCTGCTTGCTTTGCCACCAGGCCAACACCGTTTCAACAGACGATTCGACTGTCAAATCCGAGTTGTCCAGCAACTGGGCATCTTCTGCAGGCTTCAAGGGGGCGACGGTGCGGGACGAGTCCCGGGCGTCGCGCGCCTCCAGGTCGGCACGAAGACTGTCGATTGTAGTTTGAATTCCCTTTGAAATCAACTGCTTATAGCGCCGCTCGGCCCGGCAGGCGGCGCTGGCGGTCAGGTAGACCTTGAGCGGGGCGTCTGGAAAGATCACCGTACCCATGTCGCGACCGTCGGCGACCAGCCCCGGTAGCTTGCGAAAACCGCGCTGCAGGTCGATCAAAGCAGCCCGTACGGCGGGGAAAGCCGATACCTTGGAGGCGTTCATGCCAGCCTCTTCGGTGCGGATGGCTTCGCTCACGTCCTCGTTGGCCAGCCAGATGTGGCTGCCTTCGAAATGGATGGGCAGGCTGCGCAGCAGGGTTACGATGGCCTGTTCGTTGGCCACGTCCAGCGTGATGCCGGCGCGCGTTGCGGCCAGCCCGGTGATGCGGTAGAGCGAGCCCGAGTCCAGGAAGTGGTAACCCAGCTTTTCGGCCAGCACCGCGGCCAGTGTGCCTTTGCCCGAAGCGGTGGGGCCATCTACGCAGACCACAGGAATGGCGGCGGTGTGGGCCGTGGCGACCGAAAACAGCGCCTCAAAGTAATCGGGAAAGGTTTTGGCCACGCATTTGGGGTCTTCAATGCGGATGGGCAGGCTTGCCGGGTTGAACGCGGCCAGCGAGAAACACATGGCAACGCGGTGGTCATCGTAGGTGTGGATACTGCCGGTGGTCCATGCTTCTATGGAAGCGGGCGGCGTCACGCGGATGAAATCCGCGCCTTCGACCACGGTAGCCCCCAGCTTGCGCAGCTCGGTGGCCATGGCGACGATGCGGTCGGTTTCCTTGACACGCCAGCTGGCGATGTTGCGCAGCGTGGTGGTGCCGTCGGCATAGAGGGCCATCACGGCCAGGGTCATGGCGGCATCGGGGATGTGGTTGCAATCCAGGTCGATGGCCTTCAGGGGCCAGGCGCCGCGCTGGATCTGCAGCCAGTTCGGGCCACTTTCGATCTGGGCACCCATGGCCTGGGCGGCCTCCATGAAGCGGATGTCGCCTTGGATGGAGTCCGCACCTACCCCTTGAATTTTGATGCCATTTTTGCCACTAGAGCCCGTAGATATTGCGCCAAGCGCTATGAAATAGCTAGCACTGGAAGCGTCGGCCTCGACGTGAATGTCACCGGGCGACTGCAGTTGGCAGCCTGCGGGAATGGTGAAACGTTGCCAGCCGTCGCGCTGCACCTGCACGCCAAAGCGCGCCAGCAGGTTGAGCGTGATCTCGATGTAGGGGCGAGAGATGAGTTCGCCAACCACTTCGATCACGATGTCTTTGGTGGCTACCAGCGGCAGCGCCATCAACAAGGCGGTGAGGAACTGGCTGGACACATCACCGCGCACCTGAATGGGTGCGTCGAGTTTGAGCGCCGGACGACCCAAGCGCAGTGGCGGGTAACCGTCATTGCCCAGGTAGTCAATGATGCAACCCAGCTGGCGCAGTGCATCCACCAAATCACCAATGGGGCGTTCGTGCATGCGCGGCACGCCGCTGAGTTCGAAATCACCGCCCAACACGGCCAGTGCGGCGGTCAACGGGCGCATGGCGGTGCCGGCGTTGCCCAGGAACAGTTTGGCCGAGGCGTTGGGCAACTGACCGCCCAGGCCGGTGATGCGCACGATGGCGCCGGATTCTTCCACGCCGCAGCCCAGCGTGCGCAGTGCTACCAGCATGACGCGGGTGTCGTCGGAGTCCAGCAGGTCGTGGATGGTGGTGGTGCCCGCGCTCATGGCGGCGAGCAGCAGCACGCGGTTGGAAATGCTTTTGGAGCCGGGGAGTGTGACAGTACCCGCCGCATGGGCGAGGGGGGGGAGGTCCAGGAAGGCGGTGGAGAACATTATTTATTGTGTTTGGACGCCATGGTCCAGTTGGCGCGGGTGTTGCTGGCCTGCTCGATCAGGCCTTCGAGCGCATCGCCATTGCCGCTGGAGATCATCAGTTCCATGGCCTGCAGGGTGCGCTGGAACACCTTGCTTTGCTCCAGCAGTTCTTCGCGGTTGGAGACCATGATGTCGCGCCAGATCTTGGGGTCACCCGCCGCGATACGCGTGAAATCACGAAAACCGGGGCCGGCCAGCGAGAGGTAGTCTTTGCCTTGGGGTTGGCTGGAAATCGCGTTCATGAGCGCAAACGCAATCAGGTGCGGCAGGTGGCTCACGGCGGCAAAGGCGGCATCGTGTTGCTCGGGCGACATTTTCAGCACGCGGCAGCCCAGCGCAGTCCACACGTCCACGGCCTTTTGCAGCTGGGTGGTCAGGGTGCGTTCAATCGGGGTCAGGATGATTTGTTTGCCGGCGTACAGGTCGGCATCGGCATGTTCTACGCCCGACAGCTCTTTGCCTGCAATCGGGTGGGCGGGCACAAACGAACCGATGTGCTCGCGCAGGCCACGGCGGCCCGCGTCGATCACGTCGCGTTTGGTGGAGCCCACGTCCATGATCAGCATGCTGGGGGTGACCAGGTGTTTGATGGCCTTGAAGGTGGCCTCGGTGGCAGACACCGGCACGGCGATCAGCACGATGTCGGCGCCGGAGACGGCCAGCAGCGCCGACGGTGCCTCGATGTCGATCACTCCCATTTGGCGCGCGCGCTCGGTGGTGGAGGGCGACTTGCTGTAGCCCACCACGCGTTTGACCAGGCCAGCCCGTTTGAGGGCCAGGGCAAACGAGCCGCCCATCAAGCCACATCCAATCAAGCCAAGCTGTTCAAACATAAAGGGTCCTGCAGGTGTGCATCAGTCGGCCAGCGGGTAGGTTCCCAGCACCTTGTAGAAGGCGCACAGGCTGGACAAGTCTTTCAGGGCCGCCGCCACAGGGGGCTGGGACGGGTGGCCTTGCAAGTCGATGTAGAAATAGTATTCCCATTGGCCGGAACGTGCGGGCCGGGATTCAAAACGTGTCATGGACACGCCGTGGCGTTTGAGCGGCACCAGCATGTCATGTACCGCGCCGGGTTTGTTGGGTACGGACACCACCAGGCTGGTGCAGTCTTTGCCCGACGCCTCGGGCGCGGGCAGCACGCTGGGCAGGCAGACGACGACAAAACGGGTGCGGTTGAAGGCCTCGTCCTGGATGGCGTGCGACGCAATGTGCAGGCCAAATTCGGAACCCGCGCGTTCGCTGGCGATGCCGGCCCAGGCCGGATTCGTTGCAGCCAGGCGCGCGCCTTCGGCGTTGCTGGAGACCGCTCGGCGCTCGGCGTTCGGCAGGTGGGTGCTGAGCCACTGCTGGCACTGGGCCAGCGCCTGTGGATGGGCCAGCACGACCTCAATGCCGTCCAGCGACGCAGTCGTGCGCAGCAGATGGTGGCGCACCAGCAGGCTGATTTCGCCCACGATGTGCAGCGGGGAGTTGAGCAGCAGGTCCAACGAGCGGGTGACCACACCCTCAGTGCTGTTCTCCACGGGGATCACACCAAACTCGGCCGAGCCGGCGGTGGCGGCGTGGAACACTTCGTCAAAGTTGGCGCAGGGCACGTGGGTGATGCTGGAGCCGAAGAAACGCACCGAGGCTTCCTCGCTGAAGGTGCCTTTGGGGCCCAGGTATGCCACACGCTGCGGCGCTTCCAACGAGCGGCAGGCCGACATGATTTCGCGCCAGATGACGGCCACGCTTTCATTCTTCAAGGCGCCCTGGTTGGCCTGCTGCAGGTTCTGGATCACCTGGGCTTCGCGGTCGGGGCGGAAGACGGCCGAGCCGTCCAGTTTTTTGACTTCGCCGACCTCGTTGGCCAGGGCCGCGCGGCGGGAGAGCAGGGTCAGCAGCTCCTGGTCGACGGCGTCGATCAGGACTCGGAGTTCGGGGAGGGTGCGTGCCATGGTGGGTGTTTTAGCCGTGGGTGCGTTCAAACTCTTGCATGTACTGCACCAGTGTTTGCACACCTTCGATGGGCATGGCGTTGTAAATACTGGCGCGCATGCCGCCGACCGACTTGTGGCCTTTGAGCTGCAGCAGTCCGGCGGCTTTGGCCCCGACCAGGAAGGCGTCGTTGAGCGATTCGTTGCGCAGGAAGAAGGGCACGTTCATGCGCGAGCGGGCGCCGCGGGCGACTCCGTTCATATAAAAACCGGTGGCATCAATCGCGCCGTATAGCAGTTCGGCCTTGGCGATGTTGCGCGCTTCCATGGCAGCAATGCCGCCCTGGCGCTTGAGCCACTGGAACACCAGACCCGCCATGTAAATAGCGTAGGTGGGCGGTGTGTTGTACATGGATCCGTTGTCGGCCACCGTTTGGTAGTTGAAGGCACTGGGGCAGACCGGCAAGGCATGGCCTAGCAGGTCTTCACGCACCACCACGAGGGTGAGGCCGGCAGGGCCCAGGTTCTTTTGGGCGCCGCCAAAGGCCAAGCCCACCTTGCTCCAGTCCACCGGGCGCGAGGCCACGTGGGACGAGAAGTCGATCACCAGCTCCGCCTTGGAGCCCAGGGCTTTGAGGTCTGGCAGGGCCTGGAACTCCACGCCGTTGATGGTTTCGTTGGTGCACAGGTGCACGTAGCTGGCATCTGTGCTCAGGTGCCAGCCGCTGACAGGCGGAATGGCCGTGAAGCCTCCGTCTTTGCCTGACACTGCGGTGCGGGCTTGGCTGTACTTGCCCGCTTCCTTGAGCGACTTCTCGCTCCAGCTGCCGGTCACCACAAAGTCCGTCACACCCGGCTGTCCCGACTGAGCCCGCAGGGCGCTGAGGTTCAGCGGCACGATGGCGTTTTCAGCCAATCCGCCGCCCTGCATGAACAGGATCTTGAACTGCGCGGGCACTTCCAGCAGTTCCCGCAGGCTGGCCTCTGCGGCCTCGTAAATGCTCTGGAACTCCTTGCCGCGGTGGCTCATCTCCATCACACCCATGCCACAGCGCTGGCCATTGGCGTCGGGCCAGTCCAACATCTCGTCGGCAGCTTGCGCCAGCACTTCCGCTGGCATGGCGGCCGGACCGGCCGAGAAGTTGTAGGGACGTTGCATTCGCAGGTTTATGGGTTAAATAGGGCTCTAGCCCCCGTTAAATATGCGCCAGCAGCTATCAATTCAGGAGCGTTTCGCTGTGCTTACGCGCCTTCGGCCTCGTCGCCTGCATCCTCGCCCGACTCTGCGTCGGCCGGGTTGGCGTCGTTTTCCACAATGCGTTGCAGGCCACTGAGCTTGGAGCCTTCGTCCAGTCCAATCAGCGTCACACCTTGCGTGGCACGGCCGAGCTCGCGGATCTCGCTAACACGGGTGCGCACCAACACGCCCTTGTCGGTGATCAGCATGATTTCGTCGTCCACATGCACCAGCGTGGCGGCAACCACTTTGCCGTTGCGCTCGGACTGCTGGATCGCAATCATGCCCTTGGTGCCACGGCCGTGGCGGGTGTATTCGGTGATGCTGGTGCGTTTGCCGTAGCCGTTTTCAGTCGCGGTCAGCACGCTTTGCTGTTCGTCTTCGGCGACCAGCATGGCAATCACGCTTTGGCCCACGTCCAGCGACATGCCGCGCACACCGCGAGCATTGCGGCCCAGCGGACGCACATCGTCTTCGTCAAAGCGCACAGCCTTGCCGCCGTCGCTGAACAGCATCACGTCGTGTTTGCCGTCGGTCAGTGCGGCGCCAATCAGGTAGTCGCCCTCGTCCAGGTTCACGGCAATGATGCCGCCCTTGCGCGGGTTGCTGAATTCGTCCAGCGCAGTCTTCTTGACCGTGCCCATGCTGGTGGCCATGAACACATACTGGTCGGCCGGGAAGGTGCGTTTTTCACCGGTTAGTGCGAGCACCACGGTGATTTTTTCGCCCTCTTGCAAGGGGAACATGTTGACGATAGGGCGGCCGCGCGAACCGCGCGAGCCCTGCGGCACTTCCCAGACCTTGAGCCAGTACAGCCGGCCGCGGTTGGAGAAGCACAGGATGTAGTCGTGGGTGTTGGCCACAAACAGCTGGTCGACCCAATCGTCTTCTTTGGTGGCGGTGGCCTGTTTGCCACGGCCGCCGCGCTTCTGGGCGCGGTATTCGCCCAGCGGTTGGCTCTTGATGTAGCCGCTGTGGCTCATGGTCACCACCATGTCGGTGGGGGTGATCAGGTCTTCGGTGGACAGGTCAAAAGAGGAGTGTTCGACCAACGAGCGGCGTGCGCCCAGCTTGCTTTGGCCGAATTCCTGTTTCACATGGCCCAGCTCTTCACCAATGATGGTGGAGACACGTTCGGGCTTGGCCAGAATGTCCAGCAAGTCTTCGATCTCGCCCATCACCTCTTTGTATTCGGCAACCACCTTGTCTTGTTCCAGGCCGGTCAGGCGTTGCAGGCGCATCTGCAGAATTTCCTGCGCTTGTGTGTCGCTCAGGCGGTACAGGCCGTCCTTGCCCATGCCAAATTCTTTTTCCAGGCCATCGGGGCGGTAGTCGTCTGCATTTACCACACCGCCGTCAGCGCGGGTGCGCGTGAGCATCTCGCGCACCAGTTTGCTGTCCCAAGGGCGGTTCATCAGTTCCAGCTTGGCCACGGGTGGCGTGGGCGATTCGCGGATGATACGAATGAACTCATCGATGTTGGCCATGGCCACGGCCAAACCTTCCAACACATGGCCGCGTTCACGGGCCTTGCGCAGGTTGAAGACCGTGCGGCGTGTCACCACTTCACGGCGGTGCTGCAGGAAGACCTCGATCAGGTCCTTCAGGTTGCACAGCTTGGGCTGGCCATTCACCAGCGCCACCATGTTGATGCCGAAGGTGTCCTGCAACTGCGTCTGCTTGTACAGATTGTTCAGCACCACCTCAGGCACTTCGCCGCGCTTGAGTTCGATCACCAGGCGCATGCCGGACTTGTCGGACTCGTCCTGGATGTGGCTGATGCCTTCGATTTTCTTCTCGTGCACCAGTTCGGCCATGCGTTCCTGCAGCGTCTTTTTATTGACCTGGTAGGGCAGCTCGTCGACGATGATGGCCTGGCGTTGGCCTTTGTCGATGTCTTCAAAATGGCACTTGGCGCGCATCACCACGCGGCCGCGGCCGGTGCGGTAACCGTCCTTGACGCCATTGATGCCGTAAATAATGCCGGCGGTAGGGAAGTCGGGCGCCGGGATGATTTCCATCAATTCGTCGATGGAAGCACCTGGGTTTTTCAGCAAATGCAAGCAAGCATCCACCACTTCGTTCAGGTTGTGCGGCGGGATGTTGGTCGCCATACCCACGGCAATACCCCCCGAGCCGTTGACCAGCAAGTTGGGGATACGGGTGGGCAGCACCAGCGGTTCTTTTTCGGAGCCGTCATAGTTGGGCCCGAAGTCCACGGTTTCCTTGTCCAGATCGGCCAGCAGTTCGTGGGCCATTTTGGACAGGCGGATTTCGGTATACCGCATCGCCGCCGCGTTGTCGCCGTCCACAGAGCCGAAGTTGCCCTGGCCGTCCACCAGCATATGGCGCATCGAAAAGTCTTGCGCCATACGCACGATGGTGTCGTAGACCGACTGGTCACCGTGGGGGTGGTATTTACCAATGACGTCACCCACGATACGGGCGGATTTTTTGTAGGCGCGGTTCCAGTCGTTGTTGAGCTCGTGCATCGCAAACAGCACACGGCGGTGCACCGGCTTCAAGCCGTCCCGCGCATCGGGGAGGGCGCGGCCCACGATCACGCTCATGGCGTAATCGAGGTAGCTCCGACGCATTTCCTCTTCAAGACTGATGGGCAGGGTTTCTTTGGCGAACTGGGTCATGGATAGACTGTGGACGGTGTCATGGACAGCTCTCGATTCTACGGCCGCCTTGCTGTGGCATCAGAGCAACAAACACGGGCTCCCTGCCGATGGAGTTACATGCGTGATACAGATGTTTCAAAAGCGGCCCTGCGCTATGGCACAATAGTGCGAACGTCTTTGGTGCACAAGGCCTAGGGCGTCACACAATTAGTCGCAGCCATGCTGCAGTTTGTCCCGATAAAGGAAGGTCTCATGAAACAATTGAACAAAGTAGCAATCCTGATCGCTACCGCCGCTTTGGCGACTGCCGCTGGTGCCCAAGAAATCCACAACTGGCGCAGTGCTGCTGGTGATGTCTGGAAGAACGCTTCCGGCCAATGCTGGCGTGATGCTAGCTGGACTCCTGCCACTGCAGCCGCTGGTTGCGATGGCGCTTTGGCTGCTGCTCCTGCCGCTCCCGCTGCTGCACCAGCTCCTGCTGCTGCCAAGCCCGCAGCTGCTGCTCCCGCCGCCGCTGCACCAGCCGCTGCTGCAGCTGCCAGCAAAGTCACTTACGCTGCCGACGCTTTCTTTGACTTTGACAAGTCTGTGTTGAAGCCTGAAGGTAAAGCCAAGCTGGACGATCTGGTCAGCAAAGTCAAGGGTATCAACCTGGAAGTGATCATTGCAGTGGGTCACACTGACTCCACCGGTGATGATGCGTACAACCAAAAGCTGTCTGTGGCACGTTCCGAAGCTGTGAAAGCTTATTTGGTGTCCAAGGGCATTGAAAAGAACCGTGTTTACACTGAAGGCAAGGGCGAAAAGCAACCCGTTGCTGACAACAAGACCAAAGAAGGCAAGGCTAAAAACCGCCGCGTGGAAATCGAAGTGGTTGGCACTCGCGCCAAATAATTCGACCATCCCCATGGTTTCTGAAAAAACCCGCTTCGGCGGGTTTTTTCTTGTCTATGCCACCATCGCACTATGAACCCCACCTTGAATGCCGATCCGGCCGAATTGGCCAAATTTTCTGAACTGGCCCACCGTTGGTGGGATCTGGAAAGTGAGTTTCGCCCACTGCACCAGATCAATCCTTTACGTCTGGATTGGATTCAGTCGTTTGCACTACTACAGGGCAAAACGGCGCTGGATGTTGGATGTGGCGGAGGCATTCTGGCGGACTCCATGGCCCGCAAAGGTGCATTGGTTACCGGTATTGATTTGTCCTCCAAGGCTTTGCGTGTGGCTCAGCTGCACGCGCTGGAGGCACAAACCCCCAATGTTGGTTATCAAGAGATCAGTGCGGAGGCCTTGGCTGCCGAGCAGCCTGCGGCTTATGATGTAGTGACTTGTATGGAAATGCTGGAGCATGTGCCAGATCCAGCCTCCGTCGTGCAAGCCTGTTCCACTTTGGTGAAGCCGGGTGGTTGGGTGTTCTTCTCGACGTTGAATCGAAACTCGATGGCGTTTCTTCAAGCCATCGTGGGTGCCGAATATTTGCTCGGTTTGTTGCCGCGTGGAACACATGAGTACGCCAAGATGATCCGTCCCAGTGAGCTGGCCTTGTTTTGTCGGCGTGCGGGCCTGGATCTGCAAAGCAGCTGTGGCCTGGGTTACAACCCGCTGACCCGTCGTTATGCCATGAGTAGCAACACCCAGGTCAATTACTTGGTTGCGACCCGTAAACCGCTGGTGACCACCTGATGCCTACATTTTCCAACGTATGTGCCGTGCTGTTTGATCTGGATGGCACGTTGATCGACAGTGCGCCCGATCTGGGCGCCGCTGCCGACAAGATGCGGGTAGACCGTGGGTTGCCCTCCCTGCCGTCTGCGCTTTACCGCCCTATGGCGGGTGCCGGCGCGCGTGGAATGTTGCAAGTGGCGTTTGGCATGTCACCACAACACCCTGATTTTGAGACGATGCGGGAAGAGTTTTTTGTCAATTACGAGCGCTGCATGACGCACAGCACCTATGCGTTTGAGGGCGTTCCGGCCTTGTTACACGCCTTGGAACAGCGCCAACTTCCTTGGGGCGTGGTGACCAATAAGTCCCAACGTTTTACCAATCCGCTGACCCAATCCATACCCTTGTTTGCCAGTGCGGGCGCCATCGTGAGTGGAGACACAACCCCCCACGCCAAGCCGCATCCCGCCCCGCTGCTGGAAGCGGCCAGGCGCTTGGGGGTAGACCCGCAGGCCTGCATCTACGTCGGGGATGACGAGCGCGACATCGTGGCGGGGCGTGCCGCTGGCATGCGCACCGTTGCCGCGACCTACGGTTACCTCGGCAGCCACCTCGACACCGCAGCGTGGCAGGCGGACGCCGAAATTAAATCTCCCCTGGCCCTCTTGCAATTGCTGCCTGGCACCTAAAATAGATGCTGAGGGGCTGCACTGGTTTCGACGTGGATTCGGACGCGCAGCAGGGCATGTCGAGCTGAATGCGCTCGTAAAACAGATTCAAACAAACTAACTGCAAACGACGAACGTTTCGCACTCGCTGCTTAATTGCACGTGAGGCTCACAACAGCAAGCCGATAGGCTGGGCAAGGGTGGCGCAAGCCATCCAGGCTGTGGGCTAATTTCATTCGGCTGGGCCTGCCTTGGGTAACTTAGGGTGGGTCGAGACAATAGGTTGCTGGCGTCTTGCATAGCGTGCCACTGCGCGATGCAAGGAGCGAGATCCAAACCAGATGGCTACACATGTAGAACTGTTCGAAGAAGGTTTGCGGACGGGGGTTCAAATCCCCCCAGCTCCACCATACTGAAGTCCAAAGGCGTTTGCTGAAGTTCGGCAAACGCCTTTTTTCTTTTATAAATCAATGTCTTACGTATATCTTGCTTCCGCATTCATCCAGTGCGGTGTGCGAACATCCGACCCAAGTTGGGGGAACAAACGGGGGAACAGAGTGGGGGTAGACTCCGAATATTGAGTTTGTTCCCCCGTTACCCTGGAGGATGTTCCCCATGCTGACCGATGTCGAATGCAAAAATGCAAGTTGTCCCCAAGACAAGAAGCGGGTACGCCTCGCCTGCTCAGGCGGTCTTTACTTGGAAGTTGGCCCCAACGGCTCGAAACGCTGGTTTTGGAAGTACCGCAAAGACGGCAAGGAGGGGCGCATGGCCCTCGGGAGCTATCCCGATGTGGGCCCCAAAGATGCTCGGAAAGCCCGAGATCAGGCAAAGACCCAGAAGTCTGACGGCGTCGATCCAGTAGCAGCTCGCAAGGTCGAAAAACTAAAGACAGCGATACCAGTTGGCACCACGTTCAGGGCAGTCGCAGCGGAGTGGTATGCGAAGCAAGCACCGCAATGGAGTCCAACTCACGCCACCCGATCATTGCGCCAGCTTGAACGCGACCTATACCCGTGGATCGGTGAACGTCAAATGGAGGAAATCCATCCCTTGGAATTATTGGCTGTGCTGAAAAAGGTGGAGGAGCGGGGCGCCTTAGAAACAGCAGATCGCGTCTTGATGCTATGCCGCCAAGTGTGGGACTACTGGCTACCCACAGCGAATGCTTCGCAGCGCAACATCACAGAGGGTTTGAAGAAGCGCCTCACGCCCTATCACAGCAAGTCTTTTGCCGCTATCGTAGAGCCCGCACCATTTGGAGAGCTGCTGCGGGCCATGTTTGCATACAAAGGCGGCATAGTGGTACGCACTGCGTTGCAGATCGCTCCACTTGTTTATCAGCGGCCCGGAAACTTGCGAGAAATGGAATGGACTGAGCTCGACCTAGACGCAGCCTTGTGGACCATTCCAAGTGCCAAGATGAAACGTACCAAGGCAGAGAAAGAAAACGGCGAACCCCACGTCGTACCGCTTCCGGCGCAAGCGGTTGCCTTGTTGCAAGACCTGCATCCGGTCACTGGCCATGGCCGATATGTTTTTCCCGGCGAACGTAGCCATGACCGACCCATCAGTGACAACTCTGTGCGCAGTGCACTCTATGCCCTAGGCTACGGCAAAGCACAAACTTGGCATGGGTTCCGTGCAAGCGCACGGACAATGATGGTCGATCAGCTCAACCTTGACCCGCTGGCTATCGAAGCCAATCTTGCCCACGCGGTGAAAGATTCAAATGGCCGAAGCTACAACCGCACCCAGTACCTGGCCCAGCGTTTCAAGCAAATCCAGATTTGGGCAGACTACCTAGACCAATTGCGTTCAGGCGCCGACGTCATTCCTTTTCCCGGCAGAAGCGCCGCAAAGCAGTTTGCCCAAACATCGCCGTGAGGAGGCTTGTGCATGCCTGCATGAAACCAAAACAGTGAAGGCAATGTGGACAAATCAAAAAAAGCCAATGTTTACGAGGACTTGGTCCACTAGCAGTAGTGGGGGCGAATTGGGGACACACTGAAAGCAAAGTGAGTGCATTTTGTTTTCATTCCAACATATACTAAAGTCTGGTTCCGCGGAAGCCAGCGATCCCCATTCGCAAAGTCCTCACCGTAGTCAAATTCATTGATGTCGAAATTTTCTTAGCCACATTCATGGCTCACTGGTGTTGGGGATCCACCAATTGAGTCGTTGTGCTGGAGAAAATTGATGACTCATCCTGAAGTCACCCAAGAGGTGCTAGATCTATTTCGCAGATTGGCGAGAGAGACATCGCGCAAGGACAATTCAAAAAGCTATACCCAGTGGCTTGATCATTTCTGCCACGCATATGGATTCACTTTCGCATCGGCAAAACAATACTTAGAAGACAAAGTTTGGGACGAAAAATTCCAGGGTGTACGTGTATGGGGATCTCCCCCGAGTCAAAAGAACTATAAACAGGCCTTTCCAGAAACGGATCGCACAGAAGTCGCTTGGCCTAATTGCTTGAACGGAAGTGCATTGTTTTCCGTCAGCGAAAGCTCTTTCCGCGCATCGCGATCCGGCCCTGTATTCAACTTAGATCAAGCTGAGATCTCATACGAAGGCGAGGAACTTCGAGTCGAGCAGGACCAGACATTGCTGATGGGGTTGATCACCATTTCACGGGATAAACCTTGCGGAATCACTTTTGAATTCACATTGAAGATGTTGGAGCAAGAAATTGGCTACCCGATACCACCGTCCAGAGTTAAAAAAACTGACAAAGAAATCGAGCGATCTCTTTGGCGGCTGGCCAACTGCCGACTGACCATGCCCGCATTCGGATTTGACGGACCATTCTTGTCTTATGTGGATGTGAGTGAGTCACCACAACACTACAAGTGCGCCTTCAACCCATCTTTTCTGTGCCTTTACTACTCGTGAATGGCAGTCAGGATTCGCCTGCCAAGACTAATCTGGATCCAAGGAATCCGCGCATTGATCCCTCTCCTTTGTCTTTCGTAGGTAGGTGAATGGCCACAGGCGCATCTTGCCCCGGCTTCGGGTGTAGTTTCCATAGCTAGCCCTCAATCATGTCGATCTTTCGATTGATTCAGTTTGGCGACTCTTTAGTATGGTCTCGAATGACCACTTCCCAGCTACGAAATCTGCAATTCGAATGTCTGAAGTGGTTGATTCAACCGGTGGCAGTAGACTTTCCCGCATGGGCGCTTGGCGGGCACCTCGCTTACGGGGCACTTTTGCAGGCGTTGTCCTCGTATTCGACGGGCTATTCTGGTCCAGTGATGCCGAGGCGCTGATCGGATTCCAGTCTCGCGCGCTCTTCTGCCTCCCTGCGTTCCTCTGACTGCCACTCGGCCTCTATTTCAGCATCGCGCTCCTCACCGTATCGCAGCTTGCTGTTTTCCCAGCGGGTCTTAGCAGTAAGGCTGTCGACCTTATCGTGCAGTTTCCCAGATAACTCTCCGTCGATCCAAGCCCTATGGATGACAGCAGCCAGGGGTTTCTGGATTGTTTGCAGCTGCGGATCACCGGGTTCCAGATAGATGTCTAACTCGATATTTTTTTCTTCAAGCGCTGCATCCGAAAGGTTGCTGCTGCCGACGATCGCCCATTCGAGGCGATCAAGAGGCGTTACATGTGACCACATGCTGTAGAACTTCGCATGGAGCTTGTGAAGGAATACGACCTCCATCCGCTCTTCGATACACCGTGCAAAGTTGCTGAGATTGGCCACCACTTTGGTGCACGCGTCGATCTTTTCCTTTCTTTGCCGCGGAGTGTCGTTCTCGTGTTGATGGTCTCCGATGAAAATCCGGAATCTGCGGTTCTGATCACTCGCCAGCCATGATTCCAACGCCTCACCGAATCGGTTGAACGTTGCCCCGGTCAGGTGTTGGGCGAATCCAACGCCCACGTCGAATCGATCTCCCTTGTTCGTTGCAAGCGCTTGCTCGATCGATTCGAGCAACGTGGTCCCAAAGTACGCATTGATGAGTTGCATGGGTTGTCCGTATCGCTGTTTCTGGAGTGGTCATGACGCTAACTGATTGATTGGCGCACATCGTCCCCGATCAACGACACTTGGTTAGTCGGCGCGCCGCAGTGAGGCGTTGGCCAACGGTGCTTCGAGCAATTGGCTAGGCCCCCCGTGTTCTTTGGAGCTTGACACTAAGATCTTACGTGCGGCGCGGCTGGCGCCGAGGTAAACGCGGGACACATAGCGCCGGCGCGTGCCCTGACCCTGGTCTTTGTCATAGTCCGCACTGTCGGCATGTATAAGAAAAACCGTGTGGAACTGTAGCCCAGCCACGAACTCGGGCATGCTGAAGACGCACTTGTTCTTGGCGTAGCTCAGTTCCTTCAGGTCGTCACGCGTGGTAATTGGCACGAATTTGTCCTGAACACGCCCGGCGACACGGATTTTGTCGAACAGCGTCTCATTGAGACACAGCACCGCCACCTGGCTTCCGCCACCATCAATCTCTCGGGCAACGCGGGCGGCTTGCTCAAAGACGTTATCGACCAGCTTGATGTCGGTTTGGTAGATGGTCAGAGTCGGCGTTTCGCCGTCATCCTGCTGCGACTCGGCCACATAGGTTGCGTACTCACCCTCCAAGTCCATGGCCGGGAAAGAAGCGTCTAGGTCGCGCAGGAACGCTGTGATCTGCGGCGTGGAGCGATAGACCTGTTTGAGTTCAGTCAGTACTGACTCTCCCACGCCTGGATTCCGGAATTTCTCCATACCACCGCTAATGGCAACGTCATTGGAGCCCTGCTTGATGTCGTAGGCCATGAGTAAAGGCCAGCGGCCACCGACCTGTGCCCGCGTCTTGAACAGGTTGTGCAGCAGCATGGCCTCCGCGCGCGTGAAGTAGTGGTATTCATCGACGAACACTAGGTCAAAACCATCACGATCGCGCAGGGCGCCCCACTCGTGCGTCCCAAGATAGCCGTCGAAGTCCGCGACCATCTGATCCATGCCCAGCATCTTCTCCGCGCGCAGACGCGCTCGGTATACGTCATGGATCTCAAGGACCACTCGGCGGTGTGCTTCGCTTGGCAAGACCATCTGCCATGGCTCCCTCGAGCCGCGCGCATAGCGGTTGGCCTCGTGCGTGTCTTTCTTGATGGCTTCCAGATCCAGCACGCAGGCGAATTCGTTCATGAGTTCGTCAATGAGTGTGATGTCCTCGGAGCGATTCGTCATGCGTTCTTGGAAATCCGGACAGCTTGGGAACAGGTCGAGCACGATACGAGGATCTTGAACAACCTGGCTGATGGCTTCTTCGATAAGCATCCGCTGGTATTCACGTCCATCACGACCATCCAGAGATAATGGCTTTAAGCCCTTTTTCTCGTACCCCAGCTTCTCCTGGGCCAGTTCGTAGATGGTACCGATCCAAAGTCTCGGTTGCCCGGAGGGTGTCTTCAATGTCGTCCAGCGCTCCGTGGGGTCCAGTGCATGGAGCATGCCTCGCACACCCGCATGGGCCAATGCCGAGCTGTGGGTCAAGAATGCGAAGGTCTTGTCGCCGTCAGCGTCAGCGTAAAGGTCGCGCAGGCACTTCACCACCATTGACTGCGTCTTGCCTGTGCCTGCGGCGCCACGCAGCCTAACTGGCCGGTCATGCGGCTGATCGACAAATTTGCGTTGTTCACGGTTCAGGCGCTGGTCGTACCATTCCTGCAATGTCCCAGCACTTGCCAGCCAGACGCCCAGAGGTTCCGATAGTAAAACGCCAAAGTTGCCAACGGGGGGGGCGACCGGAGGGTCCGTCAGCAGGGCGTCGCAAATGCCCTCTACCGCACGTCGATAAAGTGCACTATCTTCTGGAACTCTATCTAGGTCCTCGGGGTTGCTGGTGACGGCAAAAGCGTAGAGATTGCCAGCGTCATCTGGAGATTGGTCGAAGTAGATCCGCTGCTTTGAATCTCGGGAGGATTGTGCGTAGACCGAAAGCCGGGAACCTACGTGATATGGCTGCCACTGAATGGGAATCGCAATGCCGCGGTCGAAATGGCGCAATGCCACGCGGATCACCCGCTCGAAGGCCGTGCGTGGCTTGGGGAGTCCTGCCGCAGCAGCGAACATCGCAGTGTTTATGACTAGGTAGCCATCATCCAAATCGGCATCTTCAGACAGCAGGTAGACGATGCCGTTTGATTCCACACGACGCAGGCCGTCCGTGTTCTGCGGCACTTCGAATTTCTGCAGCCAGGCATCCTCTACGAATGCCCGGTCCAGGATGCCGACGGCTTTCTGGTCGATTACGAGGGCGGATAAGGTCATCGTCATGCTCATGCCTCCTGTACGTTTTTCTTGAAGAATTCCTCGACCGTGAGTTCGGCGGCCGTTTCGCAGGCGGATTCGAAGGTCTTGGGCATGCCAATGCGCGAGAACAAAAAAGCCAGCTTTTGGGTAATCGAGAAGCGGATTCCGTCGTTGAGGCGCCCGACACGATGGAACGCGTCGGGGCGGTCATTGATGCGTGCGTCCTGCTCGGTGAGATAAAGGTCGGGGGACATGATGGTCCACATAGAGCGCAGCATCACTACAAAGCCGAAACCGCTTTGGCGCGGCAGCTCCGGCAACACGAAATAGTCCTGGAAGCCGCCGCCGTCCTTGAATGCATTGCGGACGTTTTCCTGCTGGACCTTGTCGTCGACACCGAAGAGTGTCCAGGCGGCTTTCAGCCGGCTGAAAGCGTTCTGGTTTTTGTCAGAGCTAACAGAGAGTGCGAAGCCCTGCAGATCGCGTAGTGGTTTGCCATCTGCGGTTGGCACCTGGCCGGTGGAACTCGCCAGGACCTCTTCGGCAGTCTTGTTGCGCAGCCACTGCGTCAGTGACTCCTGTGTCAGTGGCGCAAGGCCGGGCCGAAGTTTGCGGATTTGACCGTTTAGATACTCGCATATCACCTTGGAACGTTTTTCAGCCAGCTTCCGCAACTGCTCCTGCGCCCACGGGCCTTCGATATAGGCTGCCATTGGCACGATCTCCAGCCAGGTGTAGCGTTCGCCAGCCTTCCTTTGCGCGATATCGCAATCGGCTGTGATTACGATTCCCAGCTGCTCGACCTCGCCGGTCTTGGGATGGAGCTTGCGGATGATGTCGCCTTGGCGCACCTCATCCGTGTCTTCGATATGAGTAAAAAATCCCGTCATTCATCTTCTCCCTAGATGGGTCATTGACGCCCATTTGTACGCGGAATGTTACATGATGGTACTTCTCCCTTTTTTGTTGCTTGAGTGCAGTACCGAACGATCAGTATGTCTTGCTCCGAGGTGAGCTCGGGCAGCAGGGAGACGGTTACAGTACCACTCAGGTACGAGAGATCGGCTCTCTTTTCTCCGATCAACAAGGGCCCAAGGTCAACCTAGACTGGTATCTTTTTTTTTGTGGCTGCAAAGGCTCTCGAGAAAAGTAGTAGTTGATTGTTCTAAAGCACGAAAGATTTGTTTGTCTGTGCTTGGGGTAAGTTGGGGAAGTTATCTTTAGCCCTGCGTTCAATCTCGCGCTCTTCGTTTGCTGGACGTTGTGCGATATAGCCCCGCAGCGCCGTTTAGTTCTGCTTTTAACAACATTCAATATGGGTAACGATTACTCTGGATACTGGAAGTATTACTCTGATTCCTTTGGATGGAATGAAACTGCATTCTTTCAGCCGTTGGATGACCTTCATACAAAAGACGTCCTTAAATCAGCAGGTCTGAGTGAAGCACAGGCAAATGGTCTCATTGCTTCGGGGTACGTTTGCGTCCCACATAGTGATGTAGTGATCGACCGGTTTTATGGAGGACCCTTGGCTTCCTCTGACTCTGTATCCCGATTCTTGCCCGATCGAATACAAGAACTATTCAGTGAACCACGTTCCCGAGCATGGGTTAAAACGGCGAACTCCCTCGAAGAACTAGCTGAGATCATCGATGAGACGAAGTCACGGTCACGGAAGCCGATCTTGTTCAGAGGCCAAAGACAAAACTACACAGTAAATCGGGAGATCAACAATCCTAACTTCACGATACCCAACGTGGGGGAAGTGTCTCTTTTGTCTTCCTTTTGGCGCAAGGCATACGCGATCAACCGCAACTGCTTTTGCGATTTTCATTCGTTGTCCTTAACTGAGTGGAGCGATATTTTCTATTCAGCTTACGACTTGAATGAAATCGAAAGGCGACAAAAAGCAGCGATTGCTAATGGCGAATGGATTTATTCGGCGCAGGATATGGCTGACTCGGATGATTCGTTGCTAAGCGAATTTGGGAATCATCGACTGGACCTTGATATGGGGATGAACTTCAACTTATCAGACACATTGTCAACCCTTCTACAGCACTACGGACTTATGTCCACAGTTATAGATTTAACCAGCTCGGTGGACGTTGCCCTCTTTTTTGCCACCCATAAGTACGACAAGCACGATGGCAGAGATCGATACAACTTCGTTGGAACTAACAATGGCAAGTCAGTGCTCTATTTAATTCAAGCGGATAAGAATGAGATGGTGGCACACGCTGCTGCAGAAAGAGTGCTTTCAAAGCTCACTCCGGAACGCCCTTTAAGACAACACTGCGTGATATCTAGGTCGTCTGCCTTTTCTATCAACTTGCCGGCTTTCTTTCTGCTGGGCATCGTCTATTTGAACTTTCAAGTTGATGGTAGTAATTCCAAGAGACAGGTAGCTTCTTATTTTCCAAATGCGAATGAGGACAAATTTCTCGCGGCACTAAAGTCCAGCATCCGGTACTCCCGGCATATCACCGACTTTGGTCCGTACGAGGATAGGTGCACCAAAAGATAGAGATGAACCCGTTCGGCCCTGAAGAAAAAACCGTAATGGCCTTCTACCGCAATAGGCAGGCCCAGTTCACGCAGCTTGCCGACGAACTGCAAGTGCCCATGCTGGGCCTTCAAGTACACAAAGAGTTGGCCCATCTCATTGGCCAAGACAACGTTTCGCTGCTGGAATCAATTGCCCGAATCGGCTGCTATGGCGATACCAAGGAAATGTCGCGTGCGCGCACAGCACTTGCCGCAGAGATGAAGAAACATGGCCATCTTCCCCAACGGGGAAAACGCACTGGCGCCGGACTCAAAGAGATGGTTGAAGACCTCACTCCTGTATTGCGTTACTTTGGGGTCCCGCCTTCGTTGAGCGAAACCGGGCCGCTGGTCACCGCGCTCCGGTTCATCTGTGAGGGCATGGGGGTTCCTGGAGATCCACGCAATGAACTGCGTAAATTGGAGCGCTTGGCAAAAAGCTCAGCCACTTTGGATGGGCAGGCAATCCGCGAAGCAGTCAAAAACGGGTTGGCCAGCCTCAAGATATCACCCCCCTCCTAATATCTACCTCGTCACGGACTTCGTTAACTGGGAAATTCCGCACACCTTAACAACCTTCAGAGGTGTGCAATGAGTCCAAATGGACAACCCCAAACGGCGCAAACCACGGCAAGCGCTTCCAATCACCCCAGCGAGAACCCGATATTTCCGGTCCCCGCAAAGCCGGGCAAGCTGCTGCGCCTTACCCATGTAGAAGCGCGCACCGCGCTGAAGAAGTCCTCCATTTATGCAGGCGTAAAGTCCCGCACCTTTCCTGCACCAGTTCGCCTGGGGGCACGCGCGGTGGCATGGCGTGAGGAGGAGATCGACCGTTGGATTGTTGAGCGCGTGAAGGTGGGGGCGTCAGCGTGATCAGCCTGGTTCAACCCAAGGCGGACGCCACGCCCCACGCTTACCACACCAACTTCTTTTCGTGCTCAAAATGCTAAATCCCACCCCTGAGCTGATCCGTTCCGCCCTCGGGCACATTCCTGCGGACACATCGCGCGATGAATGGGCACG
Source organism: Rhodoferax sp. TS-BS-61-7 (assembly GCF_002943465.1). Classification (GTDB taxonomy): domain Bacteria; phylum Pseudomonadota; class Gammaproteobacteria; order Burkholderiales; family Burkholderiaceae_C; genus Allorhodoferax. The sequence goes on along the minus strand of NZ_PTQY01000001.1, from coordinate 605,160 downwards.
CGTGGCCATGGCCATCAAGAGCGAAATCCCGGACGACGCAGGCCGCGAACTGTTTACCGAGTGGAGTGCCACCGCAGCCAATTTCGATCCGAGGGCGTGTATTGACACCTGGCGCAGTGTGCGTGCCAGCGGTAGCGTGACCATTGGAACACTGTTCCACTTGGCCAAGCAGAATGGATTTACCCTGCCCAAGGCAGGGAACAGTGTGCTGCCTCAAGGCGGAACCGGGCAAGCCACCCGTGAGGCCCAACGTCGTGCGCGTGACACTCAAGAGGAAGCTACACGCGCAGCTGCACAAGACAGCGCTGCAGAGCTGGCCGCCAAACAGTGGGCTGCCGCTGCAGATGCGACCAAGCCCACGGACGGGCCCTATCTGCAGCGCAAAGGCGTGCTGCCCTACGGTGTGCGTGTCGCCGATGGTTGGCTGTTGGTACCTCTCAAGGATGCTGAAGACAAACTTTGGAATGTTCAGCGCATCGCTCCTGTAAAACCCACACATGGCCCGGAAAAACTGTTTTTGAAAGGTGGACGCAAGACCGGGTTGTGGCACCTGTTGGGTGAACTCGCCGGACCGGCTTCTCCTGGTGCCGTCTTGCTGGTCGCTGAAGGCTACGCCACCGCGGCCACGTTGCACCAAGCCACCGGGCATCCCGTTGCCGTTGCCTTTGATGCCGGCAACCTGGCCCACGTGTGCAAGGCGCTGCGCCAACGCTACCCCAATGTGCTGCTGGTCGTATGTGGAGACGACGATCGCACCACTGAGCAAGAAACCGGCATCAACCCTGGCCGTACCAAGGCCACGGCTGCGGCCGAGGCAGTGGGCGGACTGGTGGTGTTTCCCAATGGCTTGCCGGAGCAGGGCACCGACTTCAATGATCTGCACCAACACCTTGGTGGTGACAAAGGCTTGGCTGCCGTGCGCAACAAAGTACAAACCGTTATCGAAGCGCACCAAGCAAGCCAGAAAGCCGGGCAGTCCGCCAAAGCGTCTGGCGTGGCAAAGGCTGGCAAGGGTGCCTCATCCAATGACCGCTTCACAGTAGATGACCGCGGCGTGTGGTACACCGCTACAGATGGCGATGGCAACGAGCGCCCGTCCTTGTGGGTGTGCAGCCGCCTGCAAGTATTGGCCCGCACCCGTGACCAAGATGGCGGTGGCTGGGGTTACTTGCTAACGTTTGCAGACCCTTCCGGCCACTCCAGGCAATGGGCCATGCCTGCCCGTATGCTGGCGGGGGAGGGCAGTGAATACCGTGCCACCTTGCTGGGCATGGGCTTGCTGATCGCTACCAGCCCGACGGCTCGCAACCTGCTCACCCAATACATTCAAACCCGCCAGCCCGAGGGGTATGCCATTTGCACTGACCGCGTGGGCTGGCACGGCCCTGCGTTCGTCTTGCCACATGAAACTCTGGGCGAACGTGACCAGCGTATCGTCTTTCAGTCCGACTCTCCCGTAGAGAACACCTTCCGCATCCGTGGCAGCGAAGACCAATGGCGCGAGCAAGTGGGGGCTTTGTGTGCGGGCAACAGCCGCTTGGTGTTCGCCCTGGCGGCGGCCTTTGCGGGGCCGCTGATGCGTCATGCCCGCATGGAAAGCGGGGGCTTTCACTACCGGGGCGACAGCTCCAGTGGCAAAACCACCGCCTTGAAGGTGGCCGCCAGCGTGTACGGTGGCCCCAGCTTCCTGCAGCGCTGGCGCACCACAGACAATGCGCTGGAAGCCACCGCGGCCCAGCACAGCGATTGCTTGCTCATCTTGGACGAGCTGGCCCAGATAGACCCCAAAACCGCCGGTGAATGCGCCTACATGCTTGCCAACGAGCAAAGCAAGGCACGCGCGTCTCGCACCGCTGCGCCCCGCCCACGCCTGACCTGGCGCCTGATGTTCCTCAGTGCGGGCGAGTTGGGCCTGGCTGACCATATGGCTGAGGGTGGCAAACGCACGCGCGCTGGGCAGGAGGTGCGCATGGCTGACATTCCTGCCGATGCGGGCAAGAGCTTGGGGGCCTTTGAAGATCTGCATGGCCACGAGGGTGGGGCGGCGTTCTCCCGCCACCTGGTGGGGCAAGCTGCCTCTAGCTATGGCGCAGTGGGTCGTACTTGGCTTTTGTGGCTCGCCGATCAGGCCGACACGGTGGGTAGCACCATTCGTGAGGCCAGCACGCGCCTGGCCTCGGTATTGGTGCCTGGTGGCGCCAGTGGCCAGGTGGAGCGCGTGGCGGCTCGCTTTGCCTTGGTAGGTGCGGCCGGCGAACTGGCCACCAGCGCTGGCCTTACAGGTTGGGCGGCAGGCGAAAGCGAGCGCGCGGCTAAGGCCTGCTTCAACGCCTGGCTGGCAGCCCGCGGTGGCAAAGGCAATGGCGAAGTGGTCGCCATGCTCCGCCAGGTGAGAGGCTTCTTGGAAACGCATGGTGATGGTCGCTTTGCTATGTGGCACCGTGCCGCCGACGACCATGCCCCCAAGACCTTGCAGCGTGCCGGTGTGCGGCGAATGCTGGACGCAAGCGGCAAACCCTTCAAGTCTAGTAGCCACCATGGTGCAGAGTATGGCGACAGGCAGCCTACAACCCTGGCAGAAGGTATCAGTTTTGAGTACTTCATACTGGCCGAAAGCTTTCGCCAGGAGGTTTGCCAAGGCTACGACTACCAAGCGGTGTGCCGCGTATTGCTGGAGCATGGCTGCCTGACGCCTGACAAAGGCCGCCCCTTCGACTGCAAGCCACGTTTGCCGGGTATTGGCAATGCAGTCTGCTACCGCATTACGCCGACCATTTTCGAGCTGGACTTATAGGCCAGACCACACCATTGTGTGGTGGGCGAGGGTGGGGGCCTTGAACGGGTATGCTTTCAGGATTCCCAGTAAAGACGCTCTCAAAAAACAACAATTCATGGCCATCAAGAAGTCAGACCTCTATTCCAAACTTTGGGCCTCCTGCGATGAACTGCGCGGCGGCATGGACGCCAGCCAGTACAAAGACTACGTGCTGGTCATGTTGTTCATCAAGTACATCAGCGATAAGTACGCCGGCCAGCCCTTTGCGCCCATCCAAATCCCGCAGGGCGCTAGCTTTGCCGATATGGTGGCGCTCAAGGGCAAGAGCGACATTGGCGACCAAATCAACAAGAAAATCGTTCGCCCGCTCGAAGAAGCCAACCGCTTGCGCATCAAAGCCGACTTTGACGACGCCGCCCTGCTGGGCGCCGGCAAAGAAAAGGTTGAAAAACTCACCAACCTGGTCGGCATCTTCGAATCCAAGGACCTGGACTTCTCCAAACACCGTGCCGATGGTGATGACATCCTGGGCGATGCCTACGAATACCTGATGCGCCACTTCGCCACCGAAAGTGGCAAGAGCAAGGGCCAGTTCTACACCCCCGCAGAAGTCAGCCGCGTGATGGCCCAAGTGCTGGGCATTGCAAAAGCCAAAACCACCCCCGACACCACTGTGTACGACCCCACCTGCGGCTCGGGCTCGCTGCTCCTGAAGGTGGCCGAGGCTGCGCGCACCCCCGTCACCGTTTACGGGCAGGAGAAGGAAGAAGCCACCAGTGGCCTGGCGCGCATGAACATGATCCTGCACCACAACCCCGGTGCAGTGATCGAGCAAGGCAACACCCTGGCCGACCCGAAGTTCCTGGAAGGCGCCCAGCTCAAGACCTTCGACTACGTGGTTGCCAATCCGCCGTTTTCCGACAAGCGTTGGAGTACAGGTCTGGTGGGCGACCAGTTTGGCCGCTTCGAGGGGTTTGGCACACCGCCCGACAAGCAGGGCGACTATGCCTACCTGCTGCACATCATCCGCTCGCTCAAGAGCACCGGCCGAGCTGCCTGCATCTTGCCGCACGGCGTGCTGTTCCGCGGCAATGCGGAGGCCGAGATTCGCAAGAGCTTGGTGCGGCGCGGTCTCATCCAGGCCATCATCGGCCTGCCGGCCAACCTGTTCTACGGCACTGGCATTCCGGCTTGCATCTTGGTCATCGATAAAGCCGGTGCTGCAGCGCGCAAGGGCATCTTCATGATCGACGCCGCCCAAGGCTATATGAAAGATGGCCCCAAGAACCGGTTGCGCGAGCGAGACATCCACCGCATCGTTGATGCTTTCACTACGCTCGACGGCAGCAATCCGCGCTACGCCCGCATGGTGGGCCTGGACGAGATCGAGAAGAACGACTTCAACCTCAACCTGCCGCGCTACATCGACGGCAGCACCCCTGAAGACCAACAGGATATCGACGCTCACCTCAACGGCGGCATCCCTGATGCGGACGTGCAAGCGCTCGGCCGCTACTGGGTTGTATGCCCCAAGCTACGCGCGGTCCTGTTCAAACCGCGCCGTCCCGGCTATCTAGACTTGGCGGTGGCACCTGCGACCATCAAGCCCACCATTCACCAGCACCCGGAGTTCCAGTCGTTCACCACGGCGATGAACCAGCACTTCGACACCTGGCGCGATGCAGCGGCCAGCAGCCTCAAGGCCCTAGAGAAGGGCGGCTTTCACCCCAAAGACTTGATCCGCGGCGCCGAAGGCCTGTTGGCCCATTACGAACACCAGCCGACGGCCGAAAAGCTGATCGACCCCTACGCCGTCTACCAACACCTGATGGACTACTGGGCCGAGACCATGCAGGACGACGCCTACCTGATCGCTGAAGACGGCTGGAAGGCCACGCCCTACCGCGTGCTGGAAACCAAGAAGAACAAGGATGGCACACCGGGCAAGACGGTGGACAAAGGCTGGGCCTGCGACCTGGTGCCCAAGGCGTTGCTAGTGCAGCACCACTTCGCCGCCGAGCAGGCCGAGCTGGATCGGCTGAGCGCCGAGCTGGAAAGCACCCTGGCCGCGCAGACCGAGCTGGAAGAAGAGCACAGCGGTGACGACGCCGTGTTCGGCGGCTTCGACAAGATTAACGACAAGGAAGTGAAGTCGCGGATCAAGGAGATCGGGCGCAATGCCGATGCGGCTGACGAACTGGCTGTGCTGAAAGCTTGGCTGGCCCTGTCAGAGCAGACTGGCCGCCTGAAGCGGCTCATCAAGTCGCTGGACTTTGAGCTGGACGCCAAGGCACTGGCCCACTACCAAAAGCTATCGCCCGAAGAGGTGAAGGTGCTGGTGGTGGACCACAAGTGGATGGCGGCGCTAGATGCATCGGTTCACGGCGAGCTGGAGCGTGTGAACCAGGCGCTGACCGGGCGGGTGAAGGAGCTGGCCGAACGCTATGGGCGGACGATGCCGGAGCTAGCGCAGCAGGTGGGCGACCTGGAGGCACGGGTGGGTGGGCATCTGGCGAAGATGGGATTCGCATGGAAGTGAGAGAGCCCTCTGCCCGATATCTGAGGGCCGTTCGCCGTACCGAGTTGGGTGAATTCCCGGCGGACTGGAAAATCGTTCCGCTCGGAACGTTCGAGCCGTTTATTACCAGTGGATCACGCGGTTGGGCCGCGTACTACTCGGACATTGGGGCTACCTTTCTCCGCATCACGAATCTTTCGAGGTCGCGCATTTACCCTTCGCTGGAGGACCTGCGCTACGTTGCCGTCCCACCAGACAACAGCGAAGGAATACGGACAGCGTTGAAGAGCGGCGATGTTCTGATCTCTATCACGGCAGATATCGGAATCATTGGGTTGGTAACAGACGAGGTTGATCTTCCTGCCTACATCAATCAGCACATTGCCTTGGTACGGTTCGCCGATGAGGAAGTAGAAAGCCGTTACGTCGCGTACTTCCTGGCGGGGGCGGCGGCACAGCGCCGATTCAAGTCGATGACAGATGCAGGCGCTAAAGCGGGCATGAGCTTGACTGGCGTCCGTGAAGTGCTGGCTGCGATTCCTCCAACTAAGGCTGAACAAGGTGCGATTGCCGACGCCCTCGCCGACGCCGACGCCCTGATCGACTCGCTGGAGCAACTGCTGACAAAGAAGCGCCAGATCAAGCAAGGTGCCATAGGGGAACTGCTCACTGGCAAGCGGCGATTGCCGGGGTTTGATGGTGAGTGGGAGATGAAGCGGTTGGGGGAAATGGCGGGGTTGATGAAAGGCTCAGGCCTCTCCAAGGACGCGACGACAGCATCTGGCCGCCGCAAGTGCGTCCTCTATGGTGAGCTGTTTACGACCTATGGGCAAGTGATTCATGATGTGGTCGGCCGAACAAACTCCAGTGATGGTCTTGTATCCATATCAGGAGACGTTTTGGTGCCCGGTTCAACCACGACTGATGGCATTGATCTCGCAACTGCTTCAGCACTGCTTGAAAGCGGCGTGGCATTGGGAGGGGACATCAATATCATTCGGCCTAAAGCAGATGCGTTTGATTCCTGCTTCCTAGCAAACTACCTAACGCACGCCAAAAAACGGGAGATTGCAGAGCGTGCACAAGGCACTACGATCGTTCACTTGTACGGGCGCGACTTGTCAGACTTATGGCTCCATCAGCCTAGCCTGGTTGAACAGGGAGCCATCGCCCAAGTCCTCTCCGACATGGAAGCGGAAATCGCAACTATCGAGGCCCGCCTTACCAAAGCCCGCGCCATCAAACAAGCCATGGCCCAGGCCTTGCTGACCGGCCACATCCGCCTTATGGAGTCCACCTGATGAGCAAACCATCCAAAAGCTACTACCGCGTGATGTTGGGCCGTCAGAGCGCCTATGCGGCCGAGTGTCTGGCCGGTGACTTCATCGGGGCAGACTTCGACATTGAGCAAGACCTGAGCGGCCAGTTGCCCGAGGCGTGGCGACAGTTCAATGCTGCCTTCATCCCGGTGTTCTTGGCCGGCCATCCTGACAAGAGCAAGATCGCAGCTGGTTTGGCCTGCGGCGCACTGTGGACGGTGTCCAAGGGCATTCGGCCCGGTGACGTGGTGCTGAGCCCGGATGGTACCGGCGTGTATCACGTGGGCGTTGTCGAAGGCGAGTACTACTATGCTCCCGGCCAGGTGCTTCCGCACCGCCGCAAGGTGAAGTGGCTGCCCCTCACCATCGCCCGCGCTGCCATGAGCGAAGCGCTGCGCAACTCCACGGGCTCCATCGGTACGGTCAGCACCATCACCGAGTACCACCAAGAGATCGAGCAGTTCCTGGCTGCGCTGCCCGGCCAGGCCGCGCCCAACATCGTGGCCACCGACCCGGTGGTGGAAGATCCGGTGGCCTTCGCGATGGAGAAGCACCTGGAGGACTTCCTGGTGAAGAATTGGGCGCAGACTGAGCTTGCGCAGACCTTCAAGATTTACGAGGAAGACGGCGAGCTGGTGGGCCAGCAGTACAGCACCGATGCTGGGCCCATCGACATCCTGGCCATCAGCAAGGATGGCAAACGCCTGCTGGTGGTGGAGCTGAAGCGGGGGCGCGTTTCGGACGTGGTGGTGGGTCAGATCCTGCGCTACATGGGCTATGTGAAAGAGCAGATCGCCGAGCCGAACCAGACCGTGGAAGGCGTGATCATTGCGCTGGACGATGACCAAAAGCTGCGCTGGGCCTTGGCTGCAGTGCCCAACATCAGCTTTTACCGCTACCAAGTTAGCTTCAAATTGATCAAACACTGACAAAGGCCACCAAGAGCCGTGCAGACAGGGAGGAAACCGAATGAACGACGTCAGCAAGCCCGAACGTGCCACCCAGGACAGGGTGATCGAGCTCTTCACGCAAAAACTGGGCTACCGTTACTTGAGCGACTGGTCGGACCGCGAGGGTAACCACTGCATAGAGGAAAGCTTGCTGACGGAATTTCTGACCCGTAGCGGCTACGGCCCCGCACACATCAGCGCCGCGCTGAACAGGCTCCGCTCAGAGGCCTCGCTACATGGGCGCAGCCTGTATGCGGCTAATCGAGCGGTATACCAGTTGCTGCGCTACGGCATCTCGGTGAAGGTGGAAGCAGGGCAGGTGAACGAGACAGTGCACTTGGTGAACTGGGGCAACCCCGCCGGTAACGACTTTGCGATTGCCGAAGAAGTGACGCTCAAGGGCGGACACGAGCGCCGGCCTGACATCGTGCTTTATCTGAATGGCATCGCCGTGGGCGTGCTGGAGCTGAAGAACAGCCGCGTGGGCTTGGGAGAGGGCATACGCCAATGCCTGTCGAACCAGCAACCTGAATTCAACGATTGGTTTTTCAGCACCGTGCAGCTGGTGATGGCGGGCAATGACTCTGAAGGCTTGCGCTACGGCAGCATCGAAACGCAGGAAAAGTATTTCCTGAGCTGGAAGGAAGACGAGGCCGACAACACCGGTTACAAGCTGGACAAGTACCTTTCCAAGCTGTGTAACAAGGCCCGCCTGCTGGAGCTGATACACGACTTTGTGTTGTTTGATGGTGGCATCAAGAAGCTACCCCGCGTGCACCAGTATTTCGGTATCAAGGCGGCGCAAAACCATGTACAGCAGCGGCGCGGCGGCATCATCTGGCACACCCAGGGAGCGGGGAAAAGTATCTTGATGGTGCTGCTGGCGCGCTGGATTCTGGAAAACAAACCCGCCGGCCGCGTGGTCATCATCACCGATCGGGACGAGCTGGACCGGCAGATCGAGCGTGTGTTCAAAGACGCGGGCGAAACCATCCACCGCAGCCAAAGTGGCCAAGATTTGATGGCGCAGCTCGCGCAACCCAATCCGCGCCTGCTGTGTTCACTGGTGCACAAGTTTGGCCGGCGGGACGTTGATGATTTCGAGGCCTTTTTGCGCGACTTGGCCGCACAGCCATGTCAGACCCAGGGTGAGATCTACGTCTTTGTGGACGAGTGCCACCGCACCCAAGGGGGCAAGCTGCACCGGGTGATGAAGGCCATGTTGCCCAATGCGGTGTTCATCGGCTTCACCGGCACGCCGCTCATGAAGGCAGACGCCCAATCCAGTCTAGAAGTGTTTGGTGGCTACATCCACACCTACAAATTTGCCGAGGCCGTGGAAGACGGGGTGGTGCTGGACCTGGTTTACGAGGCCCGCGACATTGACCAGAAGCTGGGCAATACCGACCAGATCGACCAATGGTTCGAAGCCAAGACCAAGGGCTTGAATGACTGGCAGAAGGACGAGCTGAAAAAGCAGTGGGGCACCATGCAGAACGTGCTCAGCTCACGCTCTCGTATGGACCGGGTGGTAGCCGACATCGTTTTTGACTTTGCGGTCAAGCCGCGCCTTTCCAGTGAGCGGGGTAACGCCATCTTGGTGGCGTCCAGCATTTACGAGGCGTGCAAGTACTTCGTGCTCTTCGGCAAGACGGTGTTCAAGAACCGCTGTGCAGTGGTCACCTCCTACAACCCACTGGCCTCAGATGTGAGCAAGGAAGAGACTGGTGCTAACACTGAGAGCGATAAGCAGTTCATCTACAACACCTACACCGAGTTGCTGAAGGATGTAGTGGCCCGCTCGGGCATGAACAAGACTGAAACTTACGAGCAGGATGTAAAGGAGCGCTTCGTCAAGGCCCCCGCTCAGATGAAGCTGTTGATCGTGGTGGACAAGCTGCTGACGGGCTTCGATGCCCCGCCTTGCACCTACCTCTACATCGACAAGTCCATGCAGGACCATGGCCTGTTCCAGGCCATTTGCCGCACCAACCGGCTGGACGGCGAAGACAAGGACTTTGGCTACATCGTCGACTACAAGGACCTTTTCAAAAAGGTAGAGAAGGCAATAGCGGTATACACGGCAGAGCTGGACCATAGCGCCGGGGGCGGTGATCCAGAAGTCCTGCTCCAGGATCGCCTGGAGTCCGGCCGTGGACGCTTGGGCGACGCGATAGAGGCTTTAGCCTTGCTGTGCGACCCCGTGGAGCCGCCCAAGGGCGACTTGCAGCACATCCACTATTTCTGTGGCAACACCGAGATTGCCGATGACCTGAAGGCGCGAGAGCCGCGGCGTGTCGCTCTCTACAAGGCCGTGGTGGCGTTGGTGCGTGCCTATGCCAACCTGGCCGATGAGCTGGAGGCGGCGGGCTACACACCAGAGCAGATCGAGCACATAAAAGGTCTGCAGAAACACTATCTGAACTTGCGCGAGATCATCCGCATGGCTGCTGGTGAGACGCTGGACCTGAAGCCCTATGAGGCCGATATGCGCCATCTCATCGACACCTATATCGAAGCCCAGGCGCCGCGCAAGATTTCGCCGTTTGATGGCGTCGGTCTGCTGGATTTGATTGTCAAGACCGGCATTGCCGATGCAATTGCCGAGCGCTTGGGGGACCTGAAGGACAACCGGGAGTCCATAGCCGAGACGATTGAGAACAACGTTCGCAGCAAGATCCTGAAAGAGCAACTGACCGACCCGGCGTATTTCGCCAAGATGTCGGCCCTGCTGGACGAGATTATTCGGTTACGCAAGGAGCGCGCGATCGAGTACGAGGAGTACCTCGCTCGGATCGCCGATGTGGCCAAGCAAGTAGTCGCTGGCAAGTCAGCCGACACGCCTCAACAGTTGAATACCGCCGGACGGCTTGCCCTGTACAACAACCTGAAGGACCATGTCGTCACCGACGCCGCGCAAGAGCCACTAGCTGCATATGGTGACGCAAGCAAAGCACTGGACACCGCGCTATTGCTGGATGCCGCCATCAAAGCCAAGCGCCCGGATGGCTGGCGTGGTGTTGTGGCGAAGGAGCAGTTGGTCAAGCAGGCCATGTTCGATGTGCTCAAAGATATCAAGGAAGTGAACCGCTTGTTCCCCATCGTTTTTGCCCAGAAGGAATACTGATGCGGGACATGTTGGACTTGGGCGAGTTGCATGCTGAGGTGACACGCAAGGCGATTAAACATGTCCATCTGAGTGTGTTGCCGCCGTCGGGCAAGGTACGCGTGGCCGCGCCACAGAGCATGGCGCTGGACACGATCCGGCTCTTCGTTATTTCCAAGCTGGCGTGGATCAGAACCCAGCAGCGCAAGCTGCAGACCCAAGAGCGCGAGACACCCCGCGAGTTCTTGAACAAGGAAAGCCACTATCTGTGGGGTAAGCGTTACCAGCTGGAGGTCAACCACGCCGATGCGGCGCCAGAGGTAAGCCTGACACCCCGTAAGCTGAAGCTGCAAGTACGTCCCGGCGCAGATCCGGCACGGTGCGAGGAGGTGCTGGACGGTTGGTACCGACAGCAAGTGCACGAAGCCGCGCCCACACTGATTGCCAAGTGGGCGCCGCTGTTGGGCGTGCAAGTGGCGCGAGTGTTCGTGCAGCGCATGAAAACGAAGTGGGGCAGTTGCACCCCCGAATCCGGCTACATCCGACTCAATACCGACCTGGCCAAGAAGCCGCCTGAGTGTTTGGAGTACATCTTGGTGCATGAGCTGGTGCACCTCTTGGAGCCAACGCACAACGAGCGGTTCATGGCACTCATGGACTTATACCTGCCGCATTGGCAGCATCTAAGAAAGCAGCTCAATCGCCTGCCAGTAAGGCACGAGAACTGGGAGTATTGATCGCCGTGTGTTGACTACGCCCGACGATTTGCCCACATGAGCCGAAACACTCGCAAGCGAGTGAGGGCACGTGAAGCCCCTGTTTATGCGGTGCCCACACTGCTCACATTGCCCTCAGTACAAGAGCGGACACCCCAAAGCTGTGTGCTAGATTGATACTAAGTGTGAGTTGATTCGCACTTAATCTGTACAAGTAATAAAGGGAGTATGAAATGGAAGTAGTCGGGGTAGTCATCGGAATCGCTGTGGTCATTGGATTGTTTTGGATCGGCCGCGAGCTGCTTTGCTGGTACTGGAAGATCAACGAATCGCTGGCGATGCTTACTGAAGTACGCACACTCATGGCGAGAAGCGTCAAAGCGCAAGAACGAATCGTCGATTTGCTGGAAGCGGCACAAACAATGGGCAACACCAGCGCGCAAACAGACGCAGCTCCCGGTCTCCCGCCAATGTTTCCTCATAACTAGTGCAGGGGGGGTACTCAAGGTACTCCCGCCTCAAACTCCCCACGGGTGAATTCAACGGTGATGAATCGCTAGTTTGCATGGTGACCCAGGGGGGTTATCTTGCTGAAGATACTCAAGCTGACCAGAGATAGGCTGTGTTGCGCTAGTGAAGCTAAGGCGGGGGAACAGACGGGGGAACAATTTCAACCGCCTACATTGAAAGCCTTGTATTCATGAGGCTTTCAAAGCCTCTTTCAATTGACGCCAGCCCAACTCCCAGACCAAAGCCGCCAGCTAGCAATAGTTGGTGGCTTTTTTCTTGCCTACTCCACAGGTTTGCCGCGCTGGGCTTTGATCGCCGAGCGCTGGGTTTTGGACTGAAGGCGGCGCTGCCGTGAGGCGTAAGTGGGTTGGGTTGCCTTGCGGGGCTTGGGGGGCGTGGCCACGCTGTTGACCAGGGTGTGCAAGCGCTCAAAGGCATCCAGCCGGTTGAGTTCCTGGGTGCGGAATTGTTGGGCTTTGAGAACCAGAACGCCTTCGCGTGTGATACGGCTGTCTTGCAAGGCCAAGAGTCGCTCTTTGACATCGTCCGGCAGTGACGATGCTCCAATGTCAAAGCGCAGGTGAATGGCGCTGGACACCTTGTTGACGTTTTGACCGCCGGCACCTTGGGCACGAATCGCTGTAGTTTCTACCTCTGCTTCTTGAATTTGAATCTGTTTTGGCATGGGCAGGGGTTGGGGCAGTTAAACTGGTTTGACATTACCACCAACACCAAGGAGGCCACCATGGCCAAAGGTCAGCAAAAATCCAACAAAGAATCGAAGAAGCCTAAAAAGGACACTTCACCGCCTAAACCTTCCAGCGGGATTGTGGATCCCGTGCGTACCACGGTCACCACTGCGGTGATTCCCCGCGGTAAGCTCAAAAACAAATAGGTTTAGCCAGCGGTCTGTACTTCTGCATAACGCGGGGGCTGGCAGCCCGCGCGTTCGCAGTTGATGGCGGCAGCGCGCATGGCCTCTTGCAAGGTGTTGGCCACTCGCTGGTTGGCACCGTCCGGGTTCAACACCCAATCCCCCAGGCAGTTCCCCCAGAAGGTATCTCCGGCACCCACGGTGTCCACCACCTTCGTGGCAGGAACATCCGCTTGCGCAGCCGTGCCATCCACGCCCAACCAAGCGCCTTGTGCACCAAAGGTCAGCGCCACACGGCTTGTGCCTTGTGCGGTGAAATGGGCCGAAATTTTGGCGCCGTCCGCCCGCGTCGGGTTGGTAAAGCCCAGCAATTCCAGATCTTCATCACTGGCCTTGAGCCAGTCCGCATGTTGGGCAATGGCCTGAACGGCCTCGATGTATTCCGCCAGGTTGGCTGCCAGCTTGGGGCGCAGATTCACATCCACGCTGATGGTCCAGCCCAGTGACTTGGCGCCTTGCAGTATCTCCAGCACTTTGTGGTGTTCGGGTGGTACCAAGAGCAGTGAGCCCGTGTGTAAAACGCCGCGAGGTTGCGTTTGCAGGCGTTGCAATACCGCGTTGACCGTGTAGTCCCGGTCTGCAATGCCTTCGCGGTAAAAGCCGTAACTTGGCTGGCCGTTGTTGATTTGCACCACGGCGAGTGAGGTGGGCAGGGCGCTGGGAGGGCTCATGGGAGTTACCCCGTCTTGTACCAACTGCTGGTGCATGCGTTGCCCAAATTGGTCTGTCGACAATGGGTTGGCATATCCCACCGAAGCACCCCGCAGCGCAGCGGCACGTGCCATATTAAAAGGGCTGCCACCCATAAAAGGGCGTAGCGTTCCATCTGCTTGCGCTACGCAGTCCATCAGGGCTTCGCCCAATACCCAAATTGATGCGGTCATGTGTTTCTCGTTCTGTTTGCTGCTCAGTGGGGTGGTCCGGCCAAGCGCTGCAGCTTAAACCAGCACTGGGCACTTGGTTATGCCGCTGGCTTTGATTGTTGGTACGCTTTTGCGCAAATGTGCACTTGATCGACCTTATAAAAGGTTGTTGTGTATTACACCAAAAAAACCTATAAATAAATCAAGTAGTTTTACTAATATGATTGGAATGCTGTGTCTGGCATGCTCAGGCACGATCTCACCACAGGTTTTTCATGCATCCCACCCTCATTCGTCTCGCTTACTCTTTTGATACGTTGAATATCCAGTATCTGGTTTCTTTGGAGCTTATCGCATGTTAAAAGGTATCGATCCGCTCTTGACCCCGGAACTTCTCATGCATTTGTCTGCCATGGGGCACGGGGAGTGGGTGGCCGTGGTGGATGCCAACTTCACGGCCGATTTTTTGAGTGCCGGCAAACCACTGGTGCGTTTGCCGGGCCATTCGCTGGAGCGGGTGAGCCGCGCGGTGTTGTCGGTCATTCCTCTGGCAGAAGATGTGGCCAGCCCGGCTGCCTATATGCGGGTGTGCCACCAGCCCGACAGCCATCGCACGGACGCACAGCAGGCTATCGTGCATTTGCTGCAGACGCAGGGTCTGCCTTCCGCGCGAGTCGAGCCGGTAGAGCGGTTTGCGTTTTACGACAAGATCAAGGGTGCCAGCCTGATTGTGCAGAGTGGTGAAGCCACCGCCTACGGCAACGCGATGTATTGCAAGGGTGTGATTCTTTAAAGGACGGCGCTGTGAAGATTTACCTTGATTCAGCCCATGTGGGTAGTTGGAAGCTGCCTTCGGGCTGCCCGGCTGTACGTGGTGTCACGACCAATCCCAGCCTGGTGCACCAGGCTGGGCTGCCCGTGAACCTGCCAGCCTATCTCGATTTGCTGCGGGCGGCGGCGGACCATGCATTTGCCGAGCTCATGCTGCAGCTCCCCAGCAGCGACCTCACACAGGCGGAATCGTGGCTGGGTTCTTTGCGGGAGCTGTCGCAGCGCTTGTCCGTGCAGCTGACAGTCAAGTTGCCCTGCGCACCCGACTGGGAGGCTTGTATTCGGTGGGTCAAGGCACAGGGACAAGATGTCTTGCTAACGGGTTTGTCCAACCCTGTCCAACTGCTCTGGGCCCGTGACATGGGGGCCGACTACGTGGCGCCCTATGTGGGGCGCCTGGTCAACGATGGGCGCAATGTGTGGGCGCTGATGCAGGCGTGTGTGACGCAGCAGGGCAGTGGTCCACAGTTGCTGGCCGCGAGCATCAAGTCTCCCGACGTATTGGCCCAACTGATGGGATTGGGGGCTGCGGCGGTGACCTTGCCGCCCGCCAGCTTGCTGGCCTGGAGCACCGATGCCTTGACCCAGGCCGCCATTCAGCAGTTTGACCGGGACGTACAGGCCAGCTTACGTAGTGCCTGACCGAGCAGGCAATAGGCGCCGCCCCGCCTGCCTTGTTCAGTGCTTGAGTTCGTCAATACGGCTGTCTAAGGGACTCACAAAGGAATTGAGCTCCCAGCCGGAGGCCAAGCGGCTCTCCGGGAATTCAGGCATGGTCAAAGGCGTGAGCCCCGAGGGTGTGGCGTCGTTGCCTTTGCTTTGACGGCGGCGTGTCACCACCGCATGCAAGTGCTCGCGCACATCCTGAAACCGGGAGTCCAGTGGCTGGCTTGCCGTGGTCTGGGCGGCCTGCTCGCCCAAAAAGGCCGCGCGGATTTGGCTCAGGTGCGGCAGGTTGCTCGGGTCTACCACCCAATAGCGGATGCTGCACTGGTCCAGCAGGCTGTGCTTGAGGGTCTGGTTGCCCATGGACAGACCATTGGGGCCCGGAACATCCACACAGCCGATGACCTTGCCGTCCAGGCTGCAGATGGTGAAGGTGCAGTACACGCCGTTCAGCAGCTTGTACCAGTGGGTCGCTTCGGCTTGGTTGGCGGGGGCGGTGAAGCGGGTGACGGGCAGTTTGATGAGGATGTGCTGGTCGAACATCACCTTGGTCAGCCAGATCCAGACACGGCGTTCCTGGGTGTTGACGAGAGGGCGGGTTTTGAGGGGCCAACTGGAGGGAATGCGGCGACGCTGTCGCTCCACGTAGCGGTTGCGCCACAAGAGCAGAGCGGCACCCGCCAAAACCCCCAAAACAAAAGAAAGCAACATCAAACACCACCCTGTAAATGACGCCATCTTTGTGTGGCTCAGTTATTTGGATGAAAGTTTACATGGCGCTTCAGCCCGCGTATATAGCCTCAATGGCCTGTCGCTGGGCCTGTACCAATGCCACCAGTTGGGGGTCGAAGTGGGTGCCTGATTGCGCCAACAGGTAGTTAAGCGCGTCGGGTAAGGGCCAAGCCGGTTTGTAACAACTGGCGCAAACCAGTGAGTCCAGCACATCGGCCACCGCCGCAATACGCCCGGCCAGGCTGATCGCGTTGCCAGCCAGACCCTGCGGGTAGCCGCTGCCATCCCAGCGCTCGTGGTGTTCCAGCGCCACCTGGGCACCCAGCGTGTGGACGCGGGAGCGGGAGTGCGACAAAAGTGCATGTCCCTCTTGCGCGTGGGTTTGCATGGTGGCCCATTCTTCGGGGTTCAGGGGGCCGGGTTTGGTCAGGATGTGGTCGGGAATGCAGGCCTTGCCCACATCGTGCAACGTGGCCGCAACCCGCATCAGCTCCACCTCTTGTTCGGTGCCGCCGGTGGCCGCGGTCAGCAGGGCTGCAATGTCCCCCACGCGCTGCAAGTGCAAGGACGAAGATTCATTGCAGCGTTTCTCTATGGCACCACCCAGAATACAGATGGTGGTGCGTTGCGCGGTTTCGGTGTCATCGCGCAGCAGCAGGCCGTCGTAGGTGATGGCCACGTTGCGGGAAAACAGCTCCAGCAGCTCCCGGGCCTGCTCACTCACCGCTTCGGCAAACTCCATGTAGATCAGGCTCTCGCTGCCGGCCTTGGTCTTGAAATACCCCGCGTAATAACGCTCGCCATGGTGACTGACCTTCTCCACCAGCGCGCGGGTGATGGCCGTTTGCACGCCCTGCGGCAGGTTGCGCACCTCTTCATCCACCATGAGTTGGGAATAGGCCTCGGTGGCAGCCAGTACCTTGAGGTGTCCCTGGGTGGTGTTGGCCGTGTAGGCCGATACCCGGCTGGCACACAGGCCTTCGCCATGCAGGTCCAGCAGGTAATTCACCTGCTCCAGCACCGCCGAGGCAAAGCTGCGCAGATTGCGCGAATCACAGACCTGGCTGATGGCCTCGATGGAGCGGCGCAGCCCCAGACTGGCTTGTTCGATGCGCATCAGGTCGCGGTAGGCGCGCAGCCCGGCGTAAAACACCGTGATCAGCTTGCGCCGCGTGAGGTCGGTTTTTTCCTTGTAGTCGTTGATGTCATAGTCGCGGATCACCTGCTCTTCGGGCGCCTGCCCGGGCTGGCCGGTGCGCAGGATGATGCGCACATTGAGGTTGCCCAAATCTTCGCGGATGTGGCGTGCCAGCTCCAGCCCGGCGTGTTCCGATTCCATCACCACATCGAGCAGGATCAGCGCAATGTCGGTGCGTTCTGCCAGTACGGTGCGTGCCTCGGCCGCGCTGTAGCAGTGGGTGAAGTGCAGGCCACGCCCATCCATCTCAAAGTCCGACATGACCAGCTTGGTGACCTCGTGCACGGCAGGCTCGTCGTCCACCACCAGAATCTGCCAGGGCGGCAGGGTCTTGCGGCTGCTGGTTTCGGCTTGCTCGTCACTAAACACCAAATCATCAGACATGAGGCGGGCTTTCGCTGGACTGTGGTGCTTTGCAGTTTATCGGATTGTGGCTGCGATACTAGGGACCATGCAGCTTCAGGAAATTCTCTATTCACAGGGCTTTGGCACGCGCCGGGTCTGCGCCGGTTTGATCCAGCAGGGTCTGGTTCAGGTTTATATGCCAGATAGTGCTCTGGCCCCCGTCACTATTGCGCAAGCAGCTACTGAATTTGTAGCGGATGGGCTGCGCTTCAAGGTGCAGGGTGTAGAGTGGCAGTACTTTGAGAAGGCCTATCTGGTGCTGCACAAACCGGCGGGTACCGAGTGCTCGCAGAAGCCCTCCACCTACCCCAGCATCTACACCTTGCTGCCATCCCCCCTGCGTCTGCGGCCGCAGAAGGCGGCCGTGCAGGGTGTGCAGGCGGTGGGTCGGTTGGACCAGGACACCACCGGCATGCTGCTGCTCACGGACGATGGCAAATTCATCCATCGTATGAGTTCACCCAAACACCATGTGCCCAAGGTCTATGAAGTCACGGTCAAGCACGCGCTGGACGAGCGCCAGGTGCAGAAGCTGCTGGCCGGCGTGGTGCTGGACGACGACCCGGCACCGGTGCGTGCAGCTGCTTGCGAGGCGGTGAGCGAGTTTCACCTGCGCCTCACGCTGACCGAGGGCAAGTACCACCAGGTCAAGCGTATGCTGGCTGCTGTCGGCAACCGGGTGGAGGGCTTGCACCGTTCGCGTATTGGCGGTGTGGCCTTGCCTGCCGATCTGGCGCCTGGCCAATGGCGCTGGCTCAGTGCCGAAGAGCTGGTGGCTGTGCAGGCCAAGGAGTAATTCATGAATGCCATGCTCGACGCGTTTTGGCGCTCGGTTGCCTACTGTCTGCACCCCAAGGTGATCGGACTTTCCCTGTTGCCGCTGCTGTTGGTGATCGGTTTGATCGCTGGTCTGGGCTACTTTTATATGGACCCGGCGCTGGCTGCTGTGCAGAGCTTGCTGGAGTCCTCGGATCTGCTGAACCAGCTCTGGGCCTGGCTCGAATCGATTGGTGCGGGCAAACTCAAGACGGTATTGGTGCCGCTGATCGTGATTGCCCTGGCCACCCCGCTGATTGTGGTGGCCAGCTTGCTGGTGGTGGCCACGCTGATGACGCCCATGATTGTGCGGCTGGTCACGCAGCGCCGCTTTCCCGCGCTGGAGCGCACGGGGGGGGCGTCGTATCTGGTGAGCGTGTTGTGGGGTCTGAGCGCCAGCCTCATCGCGCTGGTGCTTTTGCTGTTGTCCATGCCCCTGTGGTTTGTGCCGCCGCTGGTGCTGGTGTTGCCGCCGCTCATTTGGGGCTGGCTCACTTACCGCGTGTTGGCGTTTGACGCATTGGCAGACCACGCCACGACCGAGGAGCGCCACACCCTGATGCGCCGCCACCGCTGGTGGCTGCTGGGCATGGGCATCTTCACGGGTTACCTGGGGGCGGCGCCCAGCCTGGTGTGGTCGATCGGTTTTGTGGCGGTGGCGCTGGCCCCAGTGTTGGTGCCCCTGTCCATTTGGCTGTACACATTGATCTTCGCCTTCTCCTCGCTCTGGTTCACCCACTACTGCCTGGCGGCGCTGCAGCAGTTGCGGCTGGAACAAGTCGCCGCCGCGGCCCAGGAGCCTTTGCCGGTGGCGGATGTGCTGGAGCTACCATGAACTTTGGACTGGTCATCATCGGGGACGAAATCCTCTCGGGTAAACGGGCCGACAAACACCTGGCCAAAGCCATCGAGCTGCTGTCGGCGCGAGGCCTGTCTGTCGCCTATGCCGACTATGTGGGTGACGATCCGGAACGCATCACCCAGACCCTGCAGCGCGCCTTTGCCTCGGGGGACGTGGTGTTTTCGTTTGGCGGCATTGGCGCCACGCCCGATGACCACACCCGCCAGTGTGCAGGCCGGGCGCTGGGCCTGCCGCTGGTGCTGCATCCGCAGGCGGAGGTGCTGATACGCGAACGTATGCAAGACGTGGCCAAAGAGCAAGGCCTGCCGTACGAACCCGACCGTGCCGACAATGTGCACCGGCTCAACATGGGCACGTTTCCGCAGGGGGCCGAGATCATTCCCAACCCCTACAACAAGATTCCGGGCTTCAGTTGCTTGGGTCGGGGTGGCGGCCATGTCCACTTTGTCCCCGGTTTTCCGGTGATGGCCTGGCCCATGGTGGCCTCCGTGCTGGATGCGCGTTATGCCCACCTGTTTGTGCGTGAGGCGCATCTGGAGCGTTCCGTGATTGTTTTTGGTGCCATGGAGTCGGCCCTCACGCCGCTCATGGAAACCCTGGAGCGCGACTACGCCATCAAGGTGTTCAGCCTGCCCAGTGTGGACCACCCCGAGTGGGGGCGCCACATCGAGTTGGGTGTCAAGGGCGCACCTGCAGTGGTGGAGCCGGCCTTTGCTGCACTGCGTATGGCCCTTCAAAACATGGGTATGTCATTGGGCCCCGAATTGGTGCGCAACTAAACAGGCATGTCTTTGGTGCATTCTTTGATTGCACCAAATTGGTGCTTCGTTGGCATCGCAGGGGGTTACCGGCGCGCTTCTTTACGGTGCACTATCAAAAATGCGGGTTTTCTCAGGGCAAAATAAGGACGTTTGCCTAATTGCCGGGGCCGTGGCCTTTGGCACAAAAGCTGCATTGTGGGCAGGGCAATTCTTTTTACAACCGTGCAACAGGAGTATTTGATGGCCAAGACCGTCGCAGACGTAATGAAGATGGTGAAGGAAAACGAGGTCAAATTCGTTGACTTCCGTTTCACCGATACCCGTGGCAAGCAGCAGCACACCACCGTGCCCGTCTCGCATTTTGATGAAGACAAGTTCACTTCCGGCCACGCATTCGACGGTTCTTCCATCGCTGGCTGGAAAGGCATTGAAGCGTCGGACATGTTGCTCATGCCCGATCCCAACACCGCGAACATCGACCCCTTCTTCGAAGAAACCACCATCATCATGAACTGTGATGTGGTTGAGCCTTCGGACGGCAAGTCTTACGACCGCGACCCCCGTTCCATTGCCAAGCGCGCTGAAGCCTACCTGAAGGCCTCCGGTATTGGCGATGCAGCCTACTTCGGTCCTGAGCCAGAATTCTTCATCTTCGACGGCGTGCGCTGGAGCACTGACCCCAACCACACGTTCTACGAAGTGGACGAGTACGAAGCACCCTGGAACACCGGCACCAAGCTCGAAGGCGGCAACCGCGGCCACCGTCCCACCACCAAGGGCGGTTACTTCCCTGTTCCTCCTGTCGACAGCACGCAAGACATGCGCGCCGAGATGTCCCTGATCCTCGAATCCCTGGGCATCCCGGTTGAAGTGTTCCACCACGAAGTGGCGGGCGCTGGCCAAAACGAAATCGGCACCCGTTTCTCCACCCTGGTGGAACGCGCTGACTGGACCATGCTGCAAAAGTACGTGGTGCACAACGTGGCCAATGCCTACGGCAAAACCGCCACCTTCATGCCCAAGCCCTACCACGGTGACAACGGTTCCGGCATGCACGTGCACCAGTCCGTGTGGAAAGACGGCAAGAACCTGTTCGCCGGCGACGGCTACGCAGGTCTGTCCGACTTCGCGCTGTACTACATCGGCGGCATCATCAAGCACGCACGTGCCCTGAACGCCATCACCAACCCCGGAACCAACAGCTACAAGCGTCTGGTTCCTCACTTCGAAGCCCCGGTCAAACTGGCGTACTCCGCCAAGAACCGTTCCGCTTCCATCCGCATTCCGTTTGTGGCGAACCCCAAGGGCCGTCGCGTGGAAGCCCGCTTCCCCGATCCATTGATGAACCCTTACCTGGGCTTTGCTGCCCTGTTGATGGCGGGTCTGGACGGCGTGGAAAACAAGATCCATCCCGGCGAAGCTGCTACCAAAGACTTGTACCATCTGCCTCCCGAGGAAGATGCAAAAGTCCCAACCGTGTGCCACAGCCTGGACCAAGCGCTGGAACACTTGGACAAGGACCGCGCGTTCCTGACCAAGGGTGGCGTGTTCACTGACTCCATGATCGATGCCTACATCGACTTGAAGATGCAAGAAGTGACCCGTTACCGCATGTCAGTGCACCCTGTTGAGTACGACATGTACTACTCCCTGTAATGCCTGCTGCCTTCACGGCAGCGCTGCAGGACAAAAGGACGGCGCAAGCCGTCCTTTTTTTTGCGAACAAAGTGACACAGATTCCGGTCCAATCCGCATGGATACTGGGGCACTTTTTGTTTTTGGGCACTTTTTGGCGCATACTGAATCTAGCGCTTAGGCCCTGTTGGCGCGGACACTGCATGAAAACCACCTTTTTGATTTCCTGGATGACTCTGGCGTGCGCCACTTCTGCGTTGGCGCAGGACCGCATTTACCGGTGTGGTAACGAGTACACCAACACGGTGACTGAAGCGCAGGCCAAAAACTGCAAGCTGGTCTCCGGGGGTAATGTGACCGTGGTGCAGTCCACCAAGCCAGCGGCCAGCGCTGGAGTCAAAGTCGCCTCTAGCGGTGGCGGAGCTGCGGCGCCACGTATTGATTCGTCCGACCAGCGTGCCAAGGACTCCGATGCCCGCCTGATTCTGGAAGCCGAGCTGAAAAAGGCCGAGGCGCGCCAGATTGAGCTCGTCAAGGAATACAACAATGGCGAGCCCGAAAAGCTAGGGCCCGAGGCGCGCAACCACCAAAAATACCTGGACCGGGTGGCCGAGCTTAAGGCCGCTATTGCCCGCAACGAGAGCGACATTGCCGGCATTCGCCGCGAACTGGGTCGTGTGCCCGCATCCAACGCGCCCCTGGCCTCCGTCAAATAAGCCTGTCGCTGCGTGCCTGCGGCGCGCAGCCTTCCCAAGTCTCTTGCCGTGAACCGACCCGAATTCGTTTCTGAATACTTTGCGTCTTTTGACCTGCTCGCCACTTTGGTAGCCGTGGTCCATGTGGATGCCCGTGTGTTGTTCTCCAATGCCGCCCTGGAGGACGCCTTGGGTACCTCCCGCCGCATGCTGCTGGGCTCCAGTTTTGCCGAGCTGTTTACCGAGCCCGCGTCTTTGCAAAGCGCCTTGGAAGGCGCCTCAGAGAACGCCTTTGCCGCGCTGCGTTACGACGCCTGGCTCAAGCGTGCTGCGCATGAACCCATGCCCGTGCATGTGATCGTGACCCGCACCGAACAATCGGAAGACATCATCATCGAGATGGTGCCGCTGGAGCAGCAGGCGCGGCAAGACCGCGAAGAGCGCCTGGCCGAGCAGGCCCAGACCAACAAGGAACTGATCCGCAACCTGGCCCACGAAATCAAGAATCCGTTGGGCGGCATCCGTGGTGCCGCGCAGCTGCTTGAAATGGAGATGGAGTCGCCCGAGCTGATCGAGTACACGCAGGTCATCATCCACGAAGCGGACCGCCTGCAAAGCCTGGTGGACCGCCTGCTGGCCCCACACCGCCGCCCGCACCTCGTGGGCGACGTGAACATCCATGAAGTGTGCGAGCGTGTGCGCTCCCTCATCCTCGCGGAGTTCCCGCGCGGCTTGCGTGTCGTGCGCGATTACGACACGTCCATTCCCGAGTTTCGAGGCGACCGCGAACAGCTGATCCAGACCGTGCTCAACATCGCCCACAACGCCTGCCAGGCGCTCGCAGAGCGCATTGCTGCGGGGGATGCCAACCTCACGTTTCGCACGCGTGTGACCCGGCAAGTAACGTTCGGTAAACAGCGTTATCGGTTGGCATTGGAATTGCATGTGATCGACAACGGACCTGGCGTGCCAGATTCGATCAGGGACCGCATTTTTTACCCGCTCGTGTCGGGCAGAGAAGGTGGTTCGGGGCTGGGGCTGACATTGGCACAAACCTTTGTTCAGCAACACCACGGCCTGATCGAAGTCGATAGCGTGCCGGGCCGAACGGACTTCAAGATTCTGATTCCGTTACCGTAAACACAAGAACACAAGGGTGCGCCACAACATGAAGCCGATTTGGATCGTAGATGATGACCAGTCCATCCGCTTCGTGCTGGAGAAGGCGCTGTTGCGCGAGCATTTGCCCACGCGCAGCTTTTCCAATCCACGCGATGTACTGAGTGCCCTGGCCACGGCCGCGGACGACGAAGGCCCCCAAATCCTGGTCAGCGATATCCGCATGCCCGGCGGTTCGGGCCTGGACCTGCTTGAAAAGGTCAAAGCCAAACACCCCGGTTTGCCCGTCATCATCATGACGGCCTTCTCGGACCTGGACAGCGCCGTGAGTGCCTTCCAGGGTGGCGCGTTTGAGTACCTGCCCAAACCTTTCGATTTGCCCAAAGCGGTGGAGTTGATTCGCCGCGCGGTGGAAGAAAGCCAGCGGGAAGAGGTCAGCGAAGAGCGCATGGCCGAGTCGCCCGAGATGCTGGGCCAGGCGCCCGCCATGCAGGACGTGTTCCGCGCCATTGGCCGCCTGAGCCAGAGCAATGTGACGGTCATGATCACCGGCGAATCGGGCTCCGGCAAAGAACTGGTGGCGCGTGCGTTGCACAAACATTCACCACGTGCCGATGGCCCCTTTGTGGCCATCAACACGGCGGCCATTCCCAAAGACCTGCTTGAGAGCGAACTCTTCGGCCATGAGCGTGGCGCCTTCACCGGCGCACAAACCATGCGCCGCGGCCGTTTCGAGCAGGCCGATGGCGGCACGCTGTTCCTCGACGAAATTGGCGACATGCCGTTTGAGCTGCAAACCCGTTTGCTGCGCGTCTTGAGCGACGGCCATTTCTACCGCGTGGGTGGCCACAGCGCCGTCAAATCGAATGTGCGCGTGATTGCTGCGACCCACCAGGACCTGGAACAGCGCGTCAAAGATGGCGTGTTCCGCGAGGATTTGTTCCACCGCCTCAACGTCATCCGCCTGCGCCTGCCCGCGCTGCGCGAGCGCAAGGAAGACGTGTCCATGCTGACGCGCCACTTCTTGCAACAAAGCGCCAAACAACTGGGTGTGGAGCCCAAACGCATTTCTGACCTGGCCTTGGCCTGGCTGGAAGGTTTTGGTTTCCCCGGCAATGTGCGCCAGCTGGAGAACATCTGTCACTGGCTCACCGTGATGGCGCCGGCCCAGGTGATTGAGCGCAAAGACTTGCCGCCGGAGGTGAGCTTGGGCCGTTCGGAGTCCGGCGAGCCGCTGGTTGCCAAGCCTGTGCTCACCGCCGCGCCCGAAGCCCAGCTCAAGGACGTGCCGCTGGACCCGCACACCCATGTGCCTGCCGCTGCACACGAGTCCGAAGACCTGTCGCATGTGCTGGCCCGGGCCGCGGCTGCGCATGGCCCGCTGGAAGGCTGGGAGGCCGAGCTGGAGACCGAGGCCGTGGCCTTGCTGGGCTCCGGCCAGCCCGAGGTGTGGGACACGCTGACGCGCCGCTTCGAGTCGCGCCTGATTCTGGCGGCACTGGCCAACACCAAGGGCCGCCGTATCGAGGCGGCGCACAAACTGGGCATTGGCCGCAACACCATCACCCGCAAGATCCAGGAGCTGGGGTTGGAGTAATGAATAGCAATTTAGGGCTCTAGCCCGCTTGGGGTCTGCGCAAGCAGCTCCTGAAACCATAGCAAAAAGCCGACGCCTGTGTCGGCTTTTTGTTTATGCGGTTGGCGCAATCTCCACCACCACCGGCGCGTGGTCGCTGGGGCGTTCGTTTTTGCGGGGCTGTTTGTCAATCGTGCAGGCGGTCACGCGGGGGCGCAGGGCCTCGCTCACCAGAATGTGGTCGATACGCAGGCCGCGGTTGCGTCGAAAGCCCGCGTCGCGGTAGTCCCACCAGCTAAAGCTTTTGGGCGGATGGTCAAACAGGCGGTGGCTGTCGTGCAGGCCCAGGGCGATGAGGGCGCGCAGATGGTAGCGTTCTTCTTCAGTGCAGTGGATGGTCTCGAACAGGGCTTCGGGGTCCCACACATCGTCATCGTCAAAGGTGATGTTGTAGTCGCCCATCAGCACCAGTTGCGGGTGCCGGGTCAGCTCGTCCTTGACCCAGCGGCGCAGCGCCGTGAGCCATTCCATCTTGTACTCAAACTTGTCGCTGCCGGGCTCCTGCCCGTTGGGGAAGTAGGCGCCAATCACGCGCATGCCGTCCACGGTGCCGGTGATGACACGCGCCGTGTCGTCGTCAAAGCCGGGGATGTTTTTGAGCACATCGGTGGCGGGGGTACGGGTGAGCAAGGCCACGCCGTTGTAGGTCTTCTGGCCAAACCACTGGGCCTGGTAGCCTGCGGCGGTAAAGGCGTCGGCGGGGAATTTGTCGTCGGTGAGTTTGAGCTCCTGCAGGGCCAGCACATCGACAGGGTTGGCGGCCAGCCAGTCCAGCACCTGCGGCAGGCGCACGCCCAAAGAGTTCACGTTCCAGGTGGCAAGTTTCATGGTGGTTGGCAGTATCGGGTGAGGGGCGTGGAGGTCGACGCATGTAGTATCAGCACCGCATTTTCGCACCATGCCAGAGGCATCTGGCCCTTGCCGCTACCTGGACCTGGTGGCCTGGCTCAGCGTTGCGCTTGGTAGCTGCGCACCCAATCCTGAAACATTTCCGCCGGCATGGGCCTGGCGATGAAGTAGCCCTGCGCGATGTCGCAGCCCATGGCGAGCAGCAGGTCCCACTGTTCCCGCGTCTCCACGCCCTCGGCGACGGTGTGGCGGCCCAGGTCGTGCACCAGGTCGATGGTGGAGCGCACGATCAGGGCAGAGTCCTTGTTGGTCTGCATCTGCCGAACGAAAGACTGGTCGATCTTGATGTAACTCACGGGCAATTTCTGCAGGTAGCTCAAGGACGAATAACCCGTGCCAAAGTCGTCGATGTAGAGCGGTATACCGTCGGCCTGCAGGCCCTGCAGCACCCGCAGTGCCAGCTCGGCATCTTCCATCACTGCGCTCTCGGTGATCTCCAGCTCCAGCAGCCCGGTGCGCAGCCCCGCAGCGGCACGCCAGTTCCGGATCTGCTCCAGCAGCGTCTCGTCCCGCAAGTTGCGGGCAGACAGGTTCATGGCAATCGGCATGGCGCTTTGCTGCTCTTCCCACTGTTTGAGAAGCCGCACACCGCTCTGGATCACCCACTCCGTGAGCGGCTTAATCAGGCCTGTGTGTTCGGCCAAACCAATGAATTCACCTGGGGGAATGATCCCCCGCTCGGCATGTTTCCAGCGCACCAGGGCTTCGGCACCACACACACGGCCGGTCTGCATCTCGACTTTGGGTTGCAGGTAGAGCATCAAATCGCCAGCCGCGATCGCGCGCTGCAGCTCTCCTGCCAGGTTCAGGCGTTGGGTCTGGTCCTGGCTTTGGTGCGGGTCAAACACCACATGGGGCATGCCCGTTTTCTTGGCCTGGTGCACCGCAATGTCCATGTGGCGGTACAAGTCGTGTGGGGTGTTTCCGTGCGCTGGGAACAGGCTCACCCCTATGCGGGCGGACACCTGCAGTGCGATATCTGCCACCGGGAATGGTCGGGCCAGCAAGTCGTTAAGCCGCTGCACAACTGCCAGCGCTGACGCGGTGTCGCTGCCGGGCAGCAGGATGGCGAACTCGTCCCCGCGCAGCCGGGCCACACTGGCGTGTGCCGGTGCTGCGGCGCTGATGCGCTCCCCAAACTGCTGCAGCATATGGTCCCCATGGCTGAAGCCCAGGGCATCGTTGATTTCGCTCAGGCGTTCAATATTGGCCTGCAGCACGGCAAAAGACTGCCCGCTGCGTGTGCTGGACGCGATGGTGGTGGACAGCAGTTCGGTGAATTGGGTCTCGTTGGGCAGCCCCGTCAGCGCGTCATACCGTGTCAGTTGGTACATCGCGTCCTGGGTTCTCTGTTGCTCGGCGCGCGCGCGCAAGGTGGTAATGCCAAAGGCCAGGTCGTCGGCAGATTCGCCGAGCAGCGCCACCTCGTCGGTACCAAAGGTGTCGGCCTCCACGTCGTAGATGGCCATGGCGCCGATGACGATGCCGTCTACCCAAATAGGACATGCCAGGGCCGACGCTGCACCGCGCACCTGCGCGCGCCAGGGCGCGTAGCTGGCATCGGTGACCATATCCGCCACCACCTGCGTTTGGCCGCTGCGTATGGCGGCACCTACGACCCCCTGGCCATGGAGCTTGTCTGCCCAGGTGGCTTTGAGCTGCCGCAAGGCGGCGATGCCATCGGGGTAGCCGTTCTCGGCCATGGCCAGCAGCGACTGCTGGGGATCGTCCAGCCGGTACCAGACAACGGCCATGCCGTAGCCACCTGCGTTCACGATGGCCTCGCACATATGGTTCAGCAGGTCTTGCTCGGTGGTGGCTCGCAACATGGCGCGGTTGCCTGCACTCAGGGTTTTCAGCGCGCGGGTGGCGTGTTCCAGCTGGCGCACATGCTGTGCCAGCGTGGTGTTGAGCGACTGAATATCTTCCTCCGCCCGCTTGCGTGCGGTGATGTCATTGCCCAGCACGTAGTAGCCGCTCACCTCGCCCGGGGCATTGCGTTTGGCGATGTATTGAATGACCTGCCACACACCGGGAAAGGGCTGCCAGTCATAGGTCTGGTTTTCTCCCGCCAGCACTTTGGCAATCAGCGGGGCGGCAATCGCGTAGCGTGTTTCCCCCAAAATTTCGCGCACGTTGCAGCCGGTGATGTCGGCGTGCTCCGGGGCAAACCGTTCGCGGTACTGCTGGTTGACATACACATACCGCTGCTGCGCGTCCACATACGCAATCATGGCGGGCACATTGCTGATCACGCTTTGCAAATGGCCTTCACTCTCATGCAATTGCAGCGTTCGCTCCTGCACCCGCTGTTCCAACAAGGTGTTGTAGTCATGAATGGCACGCTGGGCCCGGCGTGCCACTGTTTCATTGCGAAACACCAGCACGACCCCCGTCATTTGGCCTTCGCCGTTGCGGATGGGCGCTGCGCTGTCGGCAATGGGGCATTCACGCCCGTCGCGCGCCACCAGGACCGTGTGGTTGGCCAGTTGCTGCACTTCGTTGGTCGCCAGTACCTGGGCCACCGGGTCAGGCGCGGGGGCACGCGTGTATTCGTGGACGATGTGAAAAACTTCGATCACGGGTTTGCCGACAGCGGCCTCCAGGTCCCAGCCAGTCAGTTGCTCCGCCACCGGATTCATGCGCCTGACACGGCCTTGCAAATCGGTCGCCAGCACCGCGTCGCCAATCGAATTCAGCGTGGTGGCCAGGTTTCTTTCGTTGTCCGCCAGGGCGCGCTGGCTGGCCCGGGTGTCTTGCAGCTGGCGCCGTATCAGCACATAGGTGGCCGCCAGCAAGGCGAACAACAGCCCGGCCACCAGCAGCCCCATGTAAACCATTACGGCCCGGGTGGCGGACTGCTCCTTGTCACGCGCCGACAGCAAGCGGTTTTCTTCCTGCTCCAGGGCTTGCAACAAATGATTGACCAGCGCACGTGTCTCGCGCAGGGGAGCGCTGGCGACAAAGGCGTTGGCGGCCTCCATGCCTTGTGTTTTGCGTAGCATCTCCACTTGCCTGGAAATGGCCAAGCGTTGGTCGATCACGGCCCGCAGCTGGGACCAGCGCGCCTGTTGTGGCGGGTTGTCCACAGTCAGCTGTTGCAGTTGGGCCAGTGTCTTCTCGCGGGCCGCAATGCGCAGGTCGCGCTCTGTGATGTGGGCTGGGTCACCAGAGACCCGAAAGCTCTGCGTGCTCAGTTCAATCTGGAGGGTGTCCGCACGGATGTAGGCCACATTGCCCAGCACTTGGTGGGTGTGCGCCACCAAACTGGCGGCGTCGGTGGCGTCTTGGGCCAGTTTCCAGGCGGCTGTGATGAGCGCAGAGACCACACAGGCAGCGGCCACAAATGCGGCGAGCACCTTGGTTTCAAAGCTGGAGCGTGAGTACACAGAATGTTCCCAACCTGCAATGTGTGACGCGTCCATTCTGCATCAGATGCCCGGGGCGGTCCAACATGGGAAAACGCCCTCCATGCCTTGCGGTATGGAGGGCGTGCGGGCCTGGCTGGCTTAGTCTTTTTTGACAAACCAGGCGTCGGTCGCCTTGCGTTCCCAGGCCGCCAGTTGCAGCTCTGCTTCGTCTTTGGCGACGCCGTAGCGTTCCTGAATCTTGCCTGCGAGTTGGTCGCGCCGGCCGGCGATGACGTCGAGGTCGTCATCGCTGAGTTTGCCCCATTGTTCTTTGGCGCGGCCGGTCAGTTGTTTCCAGTTACCTTCAATGCGATCCCAGTTCATGGTGTTCCCTTGGTGAAGTGATAAAGAGAGAAAAACGGGGGCCGACGGGCCCCCATGGATCAAGGACGGACCGTGATCTCGTTCTTGACAGCCTTCACGCCCTTGACGCCCCAGGCCAGGGTGGCTGCAGTGGCTTTTTCGTCACCGCTTTTGGCAAAGCCCGACAGCATCACGGTGCCGTTGAGCGTCTCGACGCTGATGGCGGCGGCGTCGACGGTTTTGTTTTCCACAAAGCGGCTCTTCACGGCGGTGGTGATGGCTGTGTCATCAACATAAGCGCCCACTGTGGACTGCCCGCGTTGTACGGCACAGCCGGTGGCGGTCAGGGTGAGCAGGGCGGCAAAGGTCAGCGCGAGGATGGTGCGAAAGTTCATGGTGAATCTCCAATGGATGGGTGAATAAAAGTCCGGATGGACAAGGTAGTGATAGGGCCCCACTACCGGTGGGCACACGGGAAGGGGTCAGTTTTTTCGGAAGAACCCGAACAGGTAACTCACCACGGCGAGCACCAGGAAAACAAAGAACAAAATCTTGCCGATCTCGACCGCGCTGGCGGCGATGCCACCAAAGCCAAACAAGGCAGCGATCAGGGCAATGACAAAAAAGACAACGGCGTAGTGCAGCATTTCGGGGCTCCTAAAAGGGATGCCCCAGTGTGCTTGCCATGGGCTGGAATGGCGATCAGGCAGCCCGCCGTGTGCGTGTGGGCCAAGCGCGCAGGTGCGCGTAGGACCAATCCGACAGGCTCAGGCCGGCGGTGGTGTGTGCTGCGGCAGGCGCGCCAGAATCTGCGTGCCCTGCCCGGGGCGGGACTGCAGATGCAGGCTGCCACCTTCGGCCCCCACCCGAAAACGCATGCCCACCAGGCCGTAGGCCGACTGGGGTTTGGTGCCGGTGTCAAAACCCAGACCGTCGTCGCGCACCGACACCTCCACCTGGCCGGCGCGGCTGCACAGCTCGATCCAGACATTGCGCGCCTGGGCGTACTTGGTGATGTTGGTAATGGCCTCTTGCACCAGCCGGTACACCACCAGTTCGGCCGATGGGCGCAGGGGCACAGGTTCCAGCTGGCAATGCACCGCCACGCCCGATTGGGCCGCGTACTCGCGGGCCAGAATCTCCAGCGTGGCCACCAGACCCAGGTTGCTCAGCGACGAGGGGCGCAGGTCTTCGATGATGCGCCGCCCCAGTGCAATGCCGGTATTGAGCGTGCCCACCAGGTGGGCCAGCAACTCCAGGGCTTCGGGGGCGGTGTTGGCCAGGCGCGACTTGATACGGGCGGCGTCCAGCTTGGCCGACGTCAGCAGCGACCCCAGCTCGTCGTGCAGGTTGCGCGCCAGGCGCTGGCGTTCGTCTTCGCGGGCGGTTTGCAAGTGCTGCGCTAGCTCAATCAGCTCGGCGGTGCGGTTGGTCACCTCCACCTCCAGCCGGTCACGCTCCAGCTGCACCACGCGTTGCAGCTCCATTTGCTGAAGCTTCAGGGCTTGCGACTGGCGCAGGTAGAAAAACAGCGCCAGCAGGCTGATGGCACTCAGCAGCGCCACCCCAAAACGCCCCAGCGCCAGCGTGACGTCCAGCTCGGCACGGCTCGCACTCACGGCGCGGGTCTGGTACTCCAGCAGCTCGGCGCTGGTGGCGCGGATGGCGTCCATCTTCTCGCGCCCGATGTCGGTCATCAGAATTTCCTGGCCCGCCTTGCCGCGGCCTTCTTCATTGAGCCGCAGGGTCAGGGCCAGCTCGGAGAGCTTGGTCTCGGTCAGGTCATGCAGGCGCTGCAACAGCGCTTGGGATTCGGGGTCGTTGCCGTAGTAGGCGTCCAGCACCCGGTAGGCCTCTTCAATGCGCAGCAGCGCCTGGGCATACGGCTCCAGGTACTCCTTGCGGTGGGTCAGCAGGTAGCCGCGCTGGCCGGTTTCTGCATCCAGCATGCTGCGTTCCAGCACCTGAATCTGGGTGCGCGCCGCGCCCATGGCGCTAAGCTCTTGCAAGGTGCCGGCCGAGCGCCAGTACGAGGCCTCACTGATAAACACCGTCGCCGCCGCGGCGGCGAAGGCCAGTCCCATGACCCAAGGGTTGCGTTGAAAGACGGTGAGTGTTTTCATGGACCGGGCGCAGGGCGAATTGTGGGATCATGCCGCATGACTAATTTCCCGCGCCCATGATTCGGATTGCCATCGTTGACGACCACGCCATGGTGCGCGCCGGGCTGCGCCAGTTTTTTGCCGACCAGCCGGACTTTGCCGTGGTGGCCGAGGCGGTGAACGGCCGCGAAGCGCTGGACATCGTGCGCCAGGGCGAGGTGGATGTGATGGTGATGGACATCTCCATGCCCGACCACAGCGGTGTGGACGCGCTGGTGGCCATCAAGGCGCGGGCGCCCGATCTGCCGGTGTTGATCCTGAGCGGTTTTGCCGAGGTGCACTACGCCACCACCCTGCTGCGCCAGGGCGCCAGTGGTTACCTCAACAAGGACTGCGACCCCGAGGACATCGTCAAAGCCATCCGCACCGTGCACCGTGGGCGCAAGTACATCACCCCCGGTGTGGCGGAGCTGCTGGCCGACGGCCTGGCAGATGGGGGCGACAAGCCGCTGCACACCCAACTGTCCGAGCGCGAGCTGCAGGTTTTCTTGCGCCTGGCCCGGGGCGAGACGGTGGGCCACATTGCCACCAGCATGTCGCTGAGTGTGAAAACGGTGAGCACCTACCGCACCCGGGTGATGGAAAAAATGCGCCTGGAGTCGAACAGCGACCTGACCTACTACGGCCTCAAAAACGGCTTGATCCAGTAGGGGTATCAGACGGGGCATCAGAAGGTGGGCGCGTTGGCCACACTGTCATTCGCCAGCGTCTGGCAGTAGAGAATTAGCGCCTCAATCTCGGTGGACTTGTCAAACACCCGCTGGGCACCAAGCGCCAGGCAGACGGCGCGCATGTCGTTGGTGGCGTAGTTGCTTAGCACCACCAGAGCCCGCTCTGGCCAACGCTGCCGGGCTGCGCGCAACACCCCCAAGCCGGAGCCGCTGCGCAGAAAAATGTCCACGATCACAAGATCCACTCCGTGGGCGGGCTCGGAGAGCCATAGCAGGGCGGCCTGCTCGTCCTCCGCCACACCCACCACGGTGACGGGGGTGAGTTCTTGTAGCGTGGCAATCAGGCTCTGCTGAATGACCGGGCTGTCTTCGACGAGAAACGTGGTGAGCGCGGGCATGACGACTTGATAGGTATCTAGTGGCCCAGTGTGCCTGCAAATTGGGGGGCCGGCCATGGGCCGCCAGCCCGACTGGGTGTAGGACAAGACCTACGGCTATTTGCGGCGCTGTCTGCTACCCACCGCACGGTGGCGTACAGATACTTCCACCATCAGAGTTTGCTGATGTTTTATACCAAGGTCGTTCCATGAAAAACACTTCCACTTCCCTGCGTAGCACTGCTGTTGTGCTGGCCCTGCTGGTTTTGAGCGGCTGCGCCGGCATGACAAACCGAGAGAAAAACACCGCCGTCGGTGCCGTCATTGGTGGCGTGGCGGGCAACGTCATCGGGGGCGGCGTGTTGGGCACCGCGGCTGGCGCGGCAGCCGGTGGCGTCATTGGCCACCAGGCCAGCAAAAAGTAATCAACCGCCTGTATCAGCTGCGGGTGTAGGTCACAAAGCTGAAAGCCAACCCGTTGGCCGCCACCTGGCGTTCACGGGCAGTTTCTTTCCAGGCCTCACCCAAGGTGGGTGCAAAGGCATCACCCGCAAAGTCTTGCTCGATCTCGGTCACCACCGCAGTGCTGGCCAGCGGCTCGGTCAGCGCGTACAGCTGGGCCCCGCCAATCACCCACACATCGGTAGATTGCTCACAAAATTGTAGCGCCTTGCGCAGGTCTGGCACGGGCTGAGCCCCTGTTTCGTTCCAATCTGGCTGGCGCGTCACCACAATGTTGGTGCGCCCCGGCAGCGGGCGAAACTTGGGCGGCAGCGAATCCCAGGTCTTGCGCCCCATGATCACGGGGCAGCCCAGCGTGGTGCGCTTGAAGTGCGCCAGGTCTTCGGGCAAATGCCAGGGCAGGGTGCCGTTCACGCCAATGACGCCATTGGCGGCACGCGCGTAAATCAGGTGCAGGCGCGGGCTTGAGGCAGCAGCGTTCGTCATGCTCAGACCGCCACGGGCGCCTTGATGGCGGGGTGGCTCTCGTAGCCCAGCACCTCAAAATCTTCAAACTGGTAGTCGAAGATGCTGTCGGGTTTGCGCTTGATATTGAGCGTGGGGTAGGCCAGGGGTGCGCGGCTCAGTTGCAGCTCCACCTGCTCGTGGTGGTTGCTGTAGATATGGCAGTCGCCTCCGGTCCAGATGAAGTCACCCACGTCCAGGTCACACTGCTGCGCCACCATATGGGTGAGCAGCGCGTAGCTGGCAATGTTGAAGGGCACGCCCAAAAAGATGTCGGCGCTGCGCTGGTACAGCTGGCAGCTGAGTTTGCCCTTGCCACCCTCTGTCTCGGCCGGTGCTACGTAGAACTGAAAGAACGCATGGCAGGGCATCAGCGCCATCTTGTTGAGCTCGGCCACGTTCCAGGCGCTGACGATGATGCGGCGGCTGTCGGGGTTGTTCTTCAGGGTCTTGATGACGTCGGCAATCTGGTCGATGTGGCCGCCATCCGGCGTGGGCCAGCTGCGCCATTGCACGCCGTACACGGGGCCCAGGTCCCCAGTTTCGGGATTCGCCCACTCGTCCCAGATGCTCACGCCGCGTTCTTTGAGCCAGTTGTTGTTGCTGCTGCCGGTCAGGAACCACAGCAGCTCCTGGATGATGGAGCGCAGGTGCACCTTCTTGGTGGTCACCAGCGGAAAGCCTTCGTTCAGGTCAAAACGCATCTGGTAACCGAACACACTCTTCGTGCCGGTACCGGTGCGGTCGGCCTTGTGTACGCCCGTGCTGTACACATGGCGCATGAAGTCTTCGTATTGGCTGCGCACCGGGCGCACGGGGGATGGGCTGGTCATGGCGGAATTCTAGAGGCAGGGTGGAAGGGTACGCCTGTGGCGCTTAGGTCATTCGGTTGAGGGCCGTGGTCAGCGCCAGCAGCGCGATCAGCAAGACCACCACCACTGGCATCACCGCAGAGAGGCCGGCCCAGGTGGCCAGCAGGCCAAAGGCGGCGGGCACCACCGAGCCGCCGATGTAGGAAAACGTCATCTGGCGGCCAATCACGGTGCGGGCTATGTCATCCGGAAAACGCCGTGCGGTTTCGTGCATCAGCGAGGGGAACACCGGCGCACAGCCCAAGCCCATGAGCACCAGCCCCAACTGGGATGCCGCGCCGAGCAGGCCATGGGCGGCAAACACGGCCGCTCCCACGGCGGCCACGGCCAAGCCCAGCTGTACCAGCTTGCGGTTGCCCAGGCGGTTGGCGATCAGGCCGACCCCAAAGCGGCCGGCGGTGATGGAACCAAAGTAAACCGACACCCAGACGCCTGCGTCGGTGGGCGAGAGGCCGCGGTCGGTCACCAGGATACTGGCGGCCCACAGGCCCGTGCCCATTTCGGCGGCCACGTAGAACAGAAAGGTCAACGGTGCCAGCCACAGGGCCAGTGGGCGCACTGGCTTAAAGCTGGTGGCGCCGTGTTCGCCGTCTTCTTTGGGCGGCGTGGCGTGTTCCTTGGCCCACAGGGAGAGGGTGCTCCACAGCACCACGGCCAGGCCCAGCTGGATCAGGCCAATGGTTTGTGCACCGGCCGTCCAGCCGGTGCTGCTGGCCAGCGCCAGGCCCATGATCAGCGGGCCGGTGGTGGCACCCACGCCCCAGAAACCGTGTAGCCAGTTCATGTGGCGCGAGGAGTAATGCGCCGCCACAAAGTGGTTCAGGCTCGCATCCACCGCGCCGGCCCCCAGGCCCAGCGGAACCGCCAGCGCCACCAGCCAGACAAACGAGGGCGCATAGGCAAACCCGATGAGCGCCAGCGCTGTCATGAGGCAACTTGTGGCGACCACTGCACCGGTGCCCACCCGCTTGGCAATTGGCCCGGCAAAGTAGCTGGCCGTGGCCGAGCTGATGGTCATGGCGATGGTGATGGCGCCCACGGCCGCCAGCGGCTGGCCCATGTCGGCGCGGATGGCCGGCCAGGCCACGCCCAGAATGCCGTCCGGCAGCCCCAGGCTGATGAAGGACACATACACAATGCCTAGAAGAATGAAGTGCGCCACAGCGGGGTCCTGAAAAATGAAGGGTGGGAGAGGGGCCAATTTTATATAAATGAGGCCTCTAGGCAGCGTGGAATAAGCGCGAGCAGCTACTCTATTGATAGCACTCTGCCTGGATTCATCAGATTTTTCGGATCTAGCGCACCCTTGATGGCGCGCATGGCGTTCAGGGCGACTGGCGATTTGTGGTGCGCCAGCTTCTCGCGCTTCAAGCTGCCAATGCCGTGTTCGGCCGAGATGGAGCCCCGGTAGCGGTCCACGACCTCGTACACCAGGGCGTTGATCGGGCCTTCCTGGTCGCGCAAAAAGGCTTCGGCATTGGCGCCATCCGGGGCCTGCACGTTGTAATGCAGGTTGCCGTCGCCCAGGTGGCCGTAGTTGACCAGGCGCGCGCCCGGAAAGTGCTGCGCTAGCAGCGCATCGGTTTCGCGCACAAAGGCGGGGATGCGCGACACCGCAATCGAGATGTCGTGTTTGATGTTCAGCCCCTCTTGGGCCTGCGCCAGCGGAATGCTCTCGCGGATGTGCCACAGCGCGCGGGCCTGGGCGATGTTCTCGGCCACCACGGCGTCCAGCACGCAGCCCTGCTCCAGCGCGGCTTCCAGCAGGCGCTCAAACTGGCCGCGCGCATGGCTCTCGGACTCGTGGTCGGAGTTTTCCAGCACCACGCAGTAAGGGCTCATTCCGCCAAACGGCACGTTTTGTTGCGGAAAATGTTTGCGCACCAGGCCCAGCGCAAAGTCGCCCATCACTTCAAAACCGGTCAGCCCCGCATTCAGGTGCTGGTGGGCCAGGCCCAGCAGTTCTACCGCGGCTTCCAGCGAAGGCACGGCGGCAAAGGCCGTGAGCTGGGCTGCGGGCAGCGGGTACATGCGCAGCGTGGCCGCGGTGATCACGCCCAACGTGCCCTCCGACCCAATGAACAGGTGGCGCAGGTCGTAACCCGTGTTGTCTTTGCGCAGGCCGGTCAGGCCGTCCCACACCTCGCCTTGCGCCGTTACCACTTCCAGGCCCAGGCACAGCTCGCGCGTGTTGCCGTAGCGCACCACCTGCGTGCCGCCCGCATTGGTGGCCAGGTTGCCACCTATGGTGCAACTGCCTTCGGCGGCCAGGCTCAGCGGGAACAGAAAACCTTCTTTCTCACACGCCTCTTGCAGCGTCTGCAGCACGCAGCCAGCTTCCACCGTCACCGTGAGGTTGGCCGCGTCAATGTGGCGGATGCGGTTCAGGCGCTGCAGGCTCAGCAGCACCTGGGTGCCGCTGGCATCGGGGATGGAACCCACCACCATGCCAGTGTTGCCACCCTGGGGCACCAGGCTCACGCCGGCGGCCGCGCAGGCGCTCACCACCGCAGCTACCTCGGCTGTGGTGCCGGGGCGCACCACAGCCAGGGCACGCCCGCGTTCGCGTTTGCGCCAGTCCTGCTCATACGCAGTCAGGTCGCCATCGGTGAGCACATGGGCATCACCCACGAGGGTGCGCAGCGTGGCGCGCAGGGCTTGGGGATCGGTCATGGGGCAGGGCGGATGGTTGGTTCGTCAGGGGCTGCAGCCAGCTTGGCGTGTTTGAGGCGCAGACGGATATGGGCGGTGCACGCCACAAAAAGCACGATGCACAGCAGCACCTCCAGCAGCGCCAGCCAGTTGCCGGGCGCCTTGTCGCTCCAGGCGCGCACCACACCTTCGGTGAAATACAGCCACACCATCAGGCTGACCCAGCGGTAGGTGTACATGCGGTTTTTCAGCAGGCCGGCCAGCGGAATACACAGGGGCAGCACCTTCAGGGCCAAGGTGCCAGTGCCGGTGGGTGCCAGCCACAGCTCCCAGAGCAGGCCCAGCAGGATCAGGCCCACGGTGCTGATGACGGCGACCCATCGACTGAGCTGCACGGTGTGGGAAGAGGAGGGAGTGGGGGGAGTTGCTTGCATAGGTAAGCCGCGTAGCTTAAAACAAATGCCAGCCGCGGCCGGGCAGCACGGGGCCAAGCCCCGGCAGAGGGCCGGTTTTCCCCTCTTGCTGGCAGCCGGTGATAGGGATAGGCTGGCTCAGCACCGTCGGTGGCTTGGAGTACTGGCAATGAGCTCGCACCTGCGTCAATGGGGATGGATCAGTGGCCTGTGGCTAGGGTTGACCGCGGGGGCGCAGGCGCAGTGCAACCGCGTGGTGCTCACGGCCGACCCGTCATACCCGCCCCTGCACTGGTACGACGGCAACACCCTGCAGGGCGCCAGCATTGAAATTGCCAAGCGCGTGCTGACCGAACTGAGAATTCCCTACGAGGTGCGCTACCAGGGGCCGTTTCCGCGGATCATGACCTTGGCCGAGCGTGGCGAGGTGGACATGATTGCCACGCTGAAAAAGACGCCGGAGCGTGAGGCCTTCTTGCTGTACCCCAAGACGCCGGCCCTTTCCAACCCGGTGGCCGTGTTCGGTGCGCGTGAACACCCGTTTGAATTCCGTGACCGGGCCGACCTGATCAGGCTGCGCGGCGGCATCACGCGCGGCAACGTGTTTGGCGGAGGCGTGGACGAGTACCTCAGGGACAAGCTCACCATCCAGGAGTCCAACAGCCCCGAGAGCAATTTCGAGAAACTGGCGCTGGGTCGCATCGACTACTTCATCACCGGCTACTACACCGGCATGGCGCTGCTGCTCAAGCGCGGGGACGAAGAGCGCTTCGTGGTCAAGGAGCCGTATCTGGTGGACAGCCCCAACTACATCGTGCTCACACGCAATGGCAAGTGTGCGGACAAACTGGACCTGATCGACGCGCGCCTGGCCTTGCTGAAGAAAAGCGGTGCGCTGGATGAGTTGATTCGCATGAGTTTTCAGAAGTGGAAGTCTCAGCCCACCCTGGCCGAGAAGTAGGTTTTTCCCCCGGCCGTCTGCGTCGGCGCTGATGGCATGATGGCGGGATGCAACTGATAGAACGTCTGAAACCTTGGCTGCGCGACGTGGCCAGCATCCCCTGGCGGGACGCTGCCATCATCCTGCGCGAGCGCTTTCGCGAAGACCGCCTGGGTCTGACGGCCAGCAGCCTCACCTTCACCACCACCATTGCGCTGGTGCCCTTCATCACTGTGGCGCTGGCGGTGTTCACCGCCTTCCCCATGTTTGCCAAGTTTCAGGATGTGCTGCAGAAGTGGCTGATCGAAAGCCTGGTGCCCGACAACATTGCGCGCCAGGTGCTGGGTTACCTCAACCAGTTTGCCGGTAAGGCCAGCCGCTTGGGCGTGGCCGGCCTGGCGGTGCTGCTGGGCACGGCGCTGGCGCTGATTTTTACCATTGACCGCACGCTCAACAGCATCTGGCGCGTGCGCAAACGCCGGCCCCTGGGCCAGCGGGTGTTGATCTACTGGGCGGCCATGACCCTGGGGCCCTTGCTGCTGGGGGCCAGCCTGTCGCTCACGTCGTATGCCGTGTCGGCCTCCAAGGGGCTGGTGGGCGGGCTGCCGGGTGGGGTGAGCCTGCTGCTGGACAGCCTGCAGTTTGTGCTGGTGGCGTCTGGCATGGCGGCCATGTTTCACTTTGTGCCCAACACCCAGGTGCGTTGGGGCCATGCCTGGATGGGCGGGCTGTTTGTGTCCGCCGGCATGGAGCTGGCGCGAAAGGGCCTGGCCCTGTACCTGAGCAAGGTGCCCACCTATTCGGTGGTCTACGGCGCGTTTGCCACCGTGCCCATCCTGCTGGTCTGGATTTATGTGGCCTGGGTCATCGTATTGCTGGGCGCGGCGCTCACCGCCTACCTGCCCAGCCTGATTGCGGGCGTGCCGCGCCGCCGCCTGGGCCACGGCTGGCAGTTCCAGCTGGCGCTGGAATCACTGCAACTGCTGGAGCGCGCCCGCAGCGGTGTCGAGCGAGGCCTGACCCTGACCCAACTGCGCACCACCATGCAAGTGGACCCGCTGCGGCTGGAGCCGGTGCTGCAAATGCTGGTGGAACTGGACTGGGTGGGCCAGCTCAGCGAAGAGGGCGTGCACGACGTGCAGGCTCGTTACGTGCTGCTGGTGGACCTGGACACCACCGTGCTGGAGCCGCTGATGCGCGCGGCCCTGCTCAAACCCGATGCGGTTACCGAAAATCTATGGAAAATTGGCCGCTGGCCCTCTACTACCTTGCGCGAGGCGCTACTAAAAGAGTAGCGGTTATTGCGCGTGTTTATTTCGCGTCAAGCTTCAACGCAATTCAACACCCGCTATGCAGAGTAACTATAAGCACTGTTGATTTTCCAAGCTACATCTCACGTGCGCCCCACCGACCCGACTGACCACCTACTCCAGAATTCTTGCTCGCGCATCTATTTTTTGATAGGGCGTTTGGTCTTTCATTTTTTTGGTGCGTCAGTGACGTTGCCCCCATCAGTGACGCGATTTATACGGGTTTCAGTACGCCATAACCTAGGCAAATTGGCTGCGCGGGGATCTGCCAGTCGTAGTCCATCGCAGCTAGCTCTGTCCCGAACACGCTAAGCGTCAGGTAGTTCGATTGCCAACTGGCGACGTTAGCGGTTCTGATAGTGGAGTCTTGATACTGTAAGCGTGCCATGAGGCCGAAGTCCAATCCCTGTCCACGCGCTTTTAGCCAGGCTTCCTTGCGGGTCCAATAGCGCAAAAAGGTTTGCTGGGCCTGGGGAGCGGGTAGTTGGGACAGGTGTGCGTGTTCTTCGGGATGGCAAACCTGTTCGGCCATGGCCTGTATGGGTCTGGGGCGTCCGTGGTTTTCGATATCTACGCCGACGGGGGCATCGCCCATGGCAGCGAGCAGGTAATGCGCACTATGTGAGAGTGAGAGATAGCAGTCGTTTCGATCCAGAACCGTGGGAGGCTGGTCGGCCTCGGCTGTCAAGGGCCAGTCCGATGGCTTGCCCCCCCAGCGTTGAATCATTAGGCCCCGCAACAGATCTCGCGCCGCCTTGAAGCGCGAGCGTTGGCTCCGAGTGGTTAGTGCTTCCCAGCGCTTCTTTTCGCTGGCGCTCCAATGGGCGGGTGCGTACAGGTCCGATGCCTCGAGAGAGGCTGGGCAGGCAATGAGTCGAATCTGCAGCACAGCTCAGCCGGGCCAGCGACGCAGGATCAGTGAGGTGTTGATGCCGCCAAAAGCGAAGTTATTTGTCATGAGAAACTCGCCTTCGATGTTGCGGCCGGTGTCCATCAGGTAGTCCAGCGGCGCGCAGCGCGGGTCGACTTCCTTGAGATTGAGTGTGGGGGCGAACCATCCGTCGCGCAGCATTTCTATGCTTATCCAGGCCTCTAGCGCGCCGCAGGCGCCCAAAGTGTGGCCCATATAGCTCTTGAGCGACGAGATCGGAATGCGTTCGCCAAACACCGCATGGGTGGCGCTGGCTTCGGCTACGTCGCCGTGGTCAGTGGCCGTGCCGTGGGCATTTACATAGGATATGTCGACGGGGCTCAGTCGGGCGTCGTCCAGCGCTAGGCGCATGGCGCTAGCCATGGTGTCCATATTCGGTTGGGTCACATGGCGGCCGTCGCTATTGGTGCCATACGCCAGGATTTCTGCATGGATCCTGGCGCCCCGGGCCTGGGCGTGTTCGAGCTCTTCGAGTACAAGGGTGCAGGCGCCTTCGCCCAGCACCAGTCCATCTCGGTGGGCGTCGAAGGGCCGGGGGGTCAGTTCCGGGCTGTCGTTGTGCTTGAAGCTGGTCGCAAACAGGGTGTCGAATACGGCGGCTTCGGTTGCATCCAATTCTTCGGCGCCACCGGCCAGCATGGCGACCTGCTTGCCCGACTGGATGGCTTCAAACGCATAACCAATGCCCTGGCTGCCCGAGGTGCAGGCGCTGGAGGTGGTGATGATGCGCCCGGTGATGCCGAAGAACACGCCGATGTTGACGGCCGCGGTGTGCGACATCATCTTGATGTAGGTGGTGGCGTTGATGCCTTCTGTCGACTTCTCGGCAATCATGCGGCCGAAGTCACCGATGGAGGCGGGCGTACCAGCCGAGGACCCATAGGAGATGCCCATGCGCCCGCTCTTGACTAGTGCATCACCGAGCAGGCCCGCGTCTTCTAGCGCCAGTTCGCTGGCGCGCGTTGCCATCACTGCCACGCGTCCCATGCTGCGCATGGTCTTGCGGTTGTAGTGCGCGGGCAAGGTAAATGGGGCAGCGGGCGCGCCGACCTTGGTGTTGAGTCCGTCGTAATCGGCCCATTCCGCCATGACCTGCACGGCATTGCGCCGCGCCTGTAACCGGGCTTTGACCGTGGCCCAGTCGTGTCCCAAGGGGCTGATGGCGCCTACGCCACTGACAACGACACGTTTCATCCCACCATTCCCCCATTCACAGATATCACTTGTCGCGTTATGTATCCTGCATCTTCACTCATCAAGAAGCTTACAAGGGCCGCCACTTCCTCCGTCGTACCCACCCTCTTGGCGGGGATTAGCTTCAAGGCCTCGTCCAGCAGCGCCGCGTCGACCATCTCCGTATCGATCAGTCCTGGCGCCACGCAATTGACGGTGATGGCCCGGCTGGCCAATTCCACCGCTAACGCCTTGGTGGCGCCGATGATGCCGGCCTTGGCTGCGCTGTAATTTACCTGCCCGCGATTGCCCATAATGCCCGAGACGGACGCCAGCGTGACAATGCGCCCTGGCTTGCGGCGGCGCACCAGTGGCATGGTGAGCGGGTGCAGTACGTTGTAGAAGCCGTCCAGATTAGTGCGCAGCACCGCATCCCAATCCTCCGCGGGCATAGCCGGAAATGCGTTGTCGCGCGCAATGCCCGCGTTGCAGACCACACCGTAGTAGCAGCCATGGGTCTCCACGTCGTCCAGCAGTGTCTCGGCGGCCAGCGCCCGGGCGGTCAGATCAAACTGCAGTATGCGTACGGCCTGTCCCAGCGCCTCGATCTGTGCGGCCACTTGGGCAGCCTCGTCCACCCGGCTGCGACAATGCAGCACGATGTCATAGCCCTCGCGGGCCAGGCGCAGGGCAATGGCCCGCCCAATGCCCCGGCTGGAGCCGGTAACCAGTATAGTTTTACTATCCATGATCCATCTCTTCCAGAAATAAAGAGGCATCCGAAGGTTCAAACACAGTCAGGGCCGCGGTTGCCACGACGGTCTGGTTGACCTCAATCCGGCAATCAAACTGCCCCAATCCATTGTCGGCCTGGAACTGGCGCGACACATGGATGTGCAATATCTCCCCTAGCGTATAGCCTGGGCGCTGGCTCACATAACGTCGGCAGCCCAGCAGAAAGCCGATCTTGGGCAGCTGGGCTTGCTGCCGGGCCTGCCATCCTGCCCAAGCCGCAATGGCTTGGGCCATGTATTCCATGCCCACCCAGGCACCTACCGCGCCGTCGTGGAAGAACAGCCCGTTAGCTCGGATGGTCACCTGGGCCGACAGGGTTTCCGTATCGGCGCTGAGAACCTTGTCCAGCAAGCACATGGCGCCGGCCTGCGGCACCAGCTCGGAAACGGGAATCTCATGCGGCTCACGCATGGTGCACCTCTTTCGGTCTATCTGGCGCAGTGTGGCACCCCAGCACCAAGGACACATTGTTGCCGCCAAAGGCGAAGGAATTGCTCATGACATGGCGCAGCGCGGTGCCGCGCGTGCGGCCCGGTGCCACTAGGTCCAGCGCCGGCAGGGTAGGGTCGTGGGCACCGTCCCACCAATGGGGCGGCAAGAGCCCTTCGGGGTTATCCG
The DNA here is from genome assembly GCF_002943465.1 of Rhodoferax sp. TS-BS-61-7. GTDB lineage: Bacteria > Pseudomonadota > Gammaproteobacteria > Burkholderiales > Burkholderiaceae_C > Allorhodoferax. Next base: position 561,610 of record NZ_PTQY01000001.1, on the reverse strand, counting down.
TGAGGCTGAGCCAGCACAGCGCTGCTTCTAGGGCGCCTGCGGCACCCAGGGTATGGCCGGTCAGAGGTTTGGTGGAGCTCACGGGAACGCAGTTGCCGAAGAGTTCGAAGATGGCGCGGCTTTCCATGGCATCGTTCTGCACGGTGGCAGTGCCGTGCATATTGAGGTAATCTATTTCGGCAGTAGAAAGCTGCGCGCGCTGCAGTGCCCCGCGCATTGCCCCGAGCGCGCCCTTGCCGGAGGGATCGGGGGCCGAGATGTGGTGGGCATCCGAACTCTCGCCCCAGCCTTCCAGACGAACCGGACCGGGCTCGCGCGTCATCAGAAAGAGCACGGCCGCTTCGCCGATATTGATGCCATTGCGATGGACACTCATGGGGTTGCAGCGCTCGGCACTGACCGACTCCAGCGCAGCAAATCCTGCGACTGTGAAGTCGCATAGTGAATCCACGCCGCCGACCAGGACCGCATCGCACAGGTCCGCCTGCAGCAGGCGGGCCGCGCTGGCCAGTGCCTTGGCGCTCGACGAACAGGCGGTCGACACTGTGTAGGCTGGGCCGCGCAAACCCAGCAGCCCCGACAGAGCTGCGGATGGCGACCCCATTTCCTGTTGCGCCAAGTCAAAACCAGGGGGTAGTACGCCCTGGGTCTGGAAGTAGGCAAATGCTTGTTCGCTCTCACCAATGCCCGAGGTGCTGGTGCCCACTACGGAGGCAACGCGGTGCGCCCCGAAGCGCGCCAAAGCGGCGTCGACCTGTGGCCGGATCTGCGCCAGCGCGGTCAACAGCAGCGCGTTGTTGCGGCTGCGTTGTGCCGGCGGCAGGCATGCCAGATCGGCGAGGGGGCCGCGTACTGCGCCCTGGTGCAGGGCGCGGCCCGAGGCCCGTGCCGGCTGCACCAAGACACACTGCGGCTGCGCGCCAAACAGTGCAGCACGGGTGAGTTCCAGGCCCTCGCCCAGAGCGCTCACCAGTCCCAGTGCATTCAGGTACGGCGCAGAACTCATGGCGACGGGGCTTGCGTGGACACGGAGTCAATCCGCATGCGATAGCCCTCCAGATAGTTGCTGAGCGTGGCCTGCCCGACCCAGCGCCGGGCATCGCTGTAGACAATTTCCACCTGCGCTTGGCCAGAGTAGCGCAGCGTGCGCAGGCCGGCAGTATCGTCGATGGACCACGCTGCCGGCAGCTGGGCGCGAATCGCCTCTGCGGGCCAGTACAGCAGCTGGATGTCGCGCAGCACATGGACCGCGTCGATGGCTGCAGGGACGTGTTCGTTGCGCGTGGCTTGCAGGCGCTCGCCATCCCACTGCACCGTCAAGACGCGCTGGCCCATGGTGATGACCGCTAAACGTAGCGATTGGGCATCCATCTCCAGCAATGCTTCCAGTTCCGTTTGCGGCAAGCCCATGCCGCCGGCTCCCGGCGCGATGCGTGAGACGCTGAGGTGCTGGGCCAGGCTCAGCGGTGTGCCCAGGGTCTGCGGCGACAGCCGCAGCTCTGGCACCGTGCGGCTGGCACCGAGGGGCGCAGCGCAAGCCCCCAGGCACAGCAGCAGCCATATAACGATCAGACTGCGCATAGCTGTTCTAGCGTCTTGAGCCGACCGGGCTCTGCCACATAGGGGTTCTTGGTATCCCAAGCGTAGCCTGCCAAGATGGCGGAGATCATGCGCCGTACCTCGTCCGAGGGATGGGGGTGGAAGATCACATCCTGGAAGCCTCCCGCATACCAGCTCTCCACAAAAGCGCGGAAGGCGTCCACGCCGCGCTTCAAGGGAGTGGCGTAGTCGGCTTGCCAGTCCACTGTTTCACCGGCCCATTCGCGGGCAATGGCCGCGGCCGCAAGGCTGGCCGATTTGACGGCGATGGTGACGCCGCTCGAAAATACCGGGTCAAGGAACTCCCCGGCGTTGCCCAGCAAGGCAAAGTTGCGTCCCACCAGGGATGTGACATTGGCTGCATAACCCGTGAGCTGCCGCGCGGGCGTGTCCCATACGGCCTGGCGCAATAGGTTTGACAGCGTGGGCACTTCCGCAATGATGGCCTGCAGGCGTTCCTGTTCGGTGCCCTGGTAGCGGTTGAGAAACTCTGTGCGCGCGACCACGCCCTGCGAGCAGCGGCCATTGGAGAACGGAATAGTCCAGAACCATACATCCACGTGCTTGGGGTGCACACTCACCAAGATTTTGCTGCGGTCAAACGAGCCCGCAGGAATGTTGTCCTGAATATGCGTGAAGTAGGCCCCGCGCACCGGGAAGTTTGAGGGCGTTTCCAGATCCAGCAGGCGCGGCAGGATGCGGCCGAAGCCGCTGGCATCCAGCAGAAACTTTGCGCTGATCTGGTAGAGCTCGCCCTCGGGCGAGCGCACGTGAACCAGGGGTTGCTCTCCGCAGATGTCCACCGCTTCCACTTTGTGCTGATAGCGCACTTCGGCTCCGGCTTTGGCGGCGGCCTTTGCGAGCACCTCGTCAAAGGTCGCGCGCTGTACTTGGTAGGTGGTGCCCCAGCCTCTGGAGAACTTGTCGCGAAAATCGAAGGTGGTGTACTTATCGCCACGCTGGAACGCGGCGCCGTTCTTGTACTGGAATCCTGCCTCCACCACGTCCTGCAGGTAGCCCGCCTCCTCGATATAGGTCATGGACTGCGGCAGCAGGCTCTCGCCGATCGAAAAGCGCGGGAACTGCTCCTTCTCAATGAGCAGCACCTGCCGGCCCTGTTGGCGCAACAAACCTGCGGCGACCGAGCCCGCGGGTCCTGCGCCCATGATCAGAATTTCAGTGTGTTCGGTTTTCATGTGTTTCCCCGGTAATGGCTTGTTTATTGAAGGATGGACGCAGCCCGCAGAATGCCGACCACGCCCACCAAAATCCAGAAACTATTGAGCAGCGTGTAGGCCGCGTCGCGGCGCAGGCGCGAACACCAGGCCAGCACGATGGCATCAATCGTGTTGAACACCCAGACGAACATGAATGGGCTCTGCGGTCCCATCCAGCTCACCAAGCTGAAGCTGAAGATGCGCATTAGCACACCCACCATCTCTAGAGCCCGGATATGGGTGAGTACAAATTTATTCAAACTGTCTAGCATGGTCAGTGGCCGTGGGGTTGCGTAGTGGGAGCGGTGGGCCTGAAAAAGGGCGTGAGGATCCAGATCGATATCTCGCCGATGAGCATGGTGAGCCCGAAGGCCCGCAAAGCCGGTGTGGCTGATAGGCCCAGCAGGCCGAAGGAAAGCAGGGTGCTGACGCCGGCTAGGGCCACGGCCACCCAGGCACTGCCATCGCCGGGATGTTCCAACAGAAAAATACCGTAGTCCACTCCCATGCCCAGCAACAGGAGTAGGGCCAGCACTGTGAATAGCTGGATGGGCTCTCCGATCCAGCCAAAGATGGATAACGTCATTAGCGTGCCCAGAATGGTGGGCATGAGTGCGCGCCAGGCCTGACGCCGGAAGCGCCACAGCAACAGCAACAGCACGCCGGTATAGCCCGCCAACAGATAGCCCAACATCACATCGCGGTAGCGGGCTATGAGGTCGGAGATCTGTGCGGTGCGGTTGACCCATTGCACGCCAGTCAGACCGTCGCCCGCGGCCTCTATCTCGGCGAGATTGCTTTGCTGTACCCCACGCAGCATGACCAGACTGTAGGACTGTCCGTCCATATCCCCCAGCCACTGCCCGCGGATGGCCTTGGAGGCGGGGCTGGCCAGCCAGGTTTCTGCGTCGAGCGCAGCGTGAGGCGGGGCCGCTTGCGTGGCCATCTGCCCCGTGGCTCGTGTCACGGCGGACCAGGCCTGTTGCTCCGCGCGCCGCACCAGCTCTGCATTGCGCTCCTGCATCGCGCGAGATGGCAGCCAGTCCGAGACCGCCCGGTAGCCGCCCAGTACACCGCGCTGCACCAGCGGCGTCAGGCGGGCACCCAGCGCTTCCTCATGCTGCAGCAGTTGCTGCGCCGAATCACCGCGTACCAGAAAGAACTGGGCCGGGCTGGGTTGCCCCAGCAGCTCGTTGATCTGGACTTGTTCGGCTAGCAGCTGTGCCGGCGCGCTGTAGAGTTGCCGGATATCGTCCTGGCTGCGCAGCTGGACCAGGCCCGCCAGGGTGAGCCCCCCCAGACACAGCCCGAATACCAGCCAATTGCGCGTAGCCTGCAGGCGCGGCCAGCGCTGCAGATTGTTGGCCACGCGCGCCGCAAAAGTGGTCTGGTGAAGGGGCCCGCGGTCCATCCAAGGGAACCAGCACACCACTGTGAGAAAAGCGGCTAGCAAGCCAGTGGCGGAAAACACCGCCATTTGCTGCAGGCCGGGGAAAGGTGCAATGCCCAGGGCCAGGTACGCCAGCACGCTCGTGCCTAGCGCCAGCAGCAGCCCGGGCAACAGCGCCTCCAGCACCCGGTAGCGGTCAGCTTCGCCCTTGCCCTGGCGTGCGGAGAAGTAGTGAAAACCATAGTCTTCGGCCACGCCCACCAGGCTGGAGCCAAATACCAGTGTGAGCAGATGCACCTTAGGAAAGATCAGGGCCGTCACGCTCAGCGCCACCGCGCAGCCCGCCACCAGCGACAGCCCGACCAGCACAATCGGGCGCAGCGCACGAAAGGCCAACCAGACTAACAGCAAAACGGCCAGCATGGAGCCTATGCCGATGGTAGACATCTCGTCATTGGCCTGGGCCGCCGCCGCTTCGGCGTACAAGGGCACGCCGGCTGCAATGACCTGGGTCTGTCCCTCGTCGTGCGCGGCCGCCTGCCTGGCCGCTTGCAGCGCGTTGCTGATCGGCGTTGCGCCGCTGACTGCAAAGGTCCCCGCCTTGCTGTCGAACAGCACCAGCACCCACTCCCGACCCTGCGCGCTGAGCCAGAGTTCGCCGTCACGTGGGCGCACATTGCTCTCTGCGGCCCGGGAGAGCCACCAGTCCTGCCACAGGCCCAGGGGGTCTGCGTGCCAGTCGGTCAGCCGCGGACCGGTGGGCTGGTAGAGCCGCATAAGCGCAGCGTCTCCCAGTGCATTTGCCGAGGCCTGGCCCAGCCAGTCGCGCTGCGCGGGTGTCAGCAGGCCCGCGCGTGCTGGGATGTAAAACGCCATGGCTTCCTCCAGCGAGGCGGCGGTCACCGAGGACGGGGCCAGTACGTCGCTGTGCTGCGTCATCTCTGCGCGAAAACGGGTTGCGGCCGCGCGTGTCTGGTCCCAGTCCGGTGCGCCTACGAGCACCACGATTTGCCGGCCATTTTCGTCGGTGAGCTTACGCGCCACGGTGTTGATGATGGGTTGGTGCTCGTCAGGGGGCAGCAGCGCCAGCACATCGGTGTCCAGGCGCGAGGACTGCCAGAATTGCACCTGGTCCCAAGCGACCAGCAGCATCAGGGCAGCCCATAGGCCAGCCAACCAACGGTAAAGAACGGGCCTAGTCGGCAAAGTTCTTCACCTCTTCCGGGGTCGCAGCAGGGCCCTGCTTGGTCTGGCTGAAGCGTATGGCCGTCAGGTCACCGTTCTGGTCTTCGAGCCGGATGTCTTGCACGAAGCGCGCGCCGCTGAGTTCGATGCTCTTGAACACCTTGGTGAGTGCGGCATCGGTGGGGGCCAGGCGCAGCTGCCAACCCTCGGCGCCGACCAGTTTCCCGCTCATCTGAAAGCGCTGCGCCAGCAGGCTGACATCGCCTGACAGGAGTGCAAACAGAATGTCGTTGGCCAGCAGCAGCCCGGGCTCTTTTTTTGCATCCATCTTCAGGGTGGTAGTGCCCTGGCTCTGGGTGATGCCATGGCGCGTCAGCGTGAGGCGCGAATCAAACGGCGTGCGCGTGTGCCAGGATAGGCCGTGATCACGCCACAGCAGAAAGTCGCCGCTCGATACCAGCGCTTGCTTGAAGCCCGCCAGGCTCTTCTTCTGTTCGAATTGCCCGCGCAATAGAGGGGCGTCAGCCAGGCGCGCGGCAATGTCAGTGGCCAAGTCGGCGGCCTGGCAGGCTAGGGCTAGCCCGCCCAGGGCCAGTGCGAGTAACAGGCGTTTCATGGTTGCACCCCCAGTTTGTCCCAAAGGATCTGCGGACAGACGTACTGCATCTCGCGCGTGACGATCTCCAGCGCGACCTGGATGGTGTAAGCCTTGTTGAGCCGCTTGCCGGTGGCAGCGTCCGTCACCAGGTAGTCGATGCGCAGGCGGTTCTCCCACTCGGTGATCTCAGCGCGTACCTTGAAGGCTTGGCCATAGACCACCATGCCGGTGTACTTGAGGTGCATATGCACAATCGGCCAGGCATAGCCGGACTCGCGCATCTGCAGGTAGTCGTAGCCGTACTTCTGCAGCAGCGCGCAGCGGGCCACTTCCAGGTACTTCACGTAATTGCCGTGCCACACGATGTCCATGGGGTCCAGGTCATGGAAGGCTGGTGTCAGGGTGATTTCGTGGCTCAGATCAGGCTTCATACAGGGCCCATTGTTCGGATTGGATGCCGCGCACCAGGGCCAGCAATTCTTTGTCCAGCGCCCGGTCTTCCACCAGCAGCGGAATCTGGGCCTGCAGCGCAGCTTGCATGGCTTGCAGAGCTGGCGAGAGTTGCAGGTTGCGGTCCATGTCCTGGCGTAGGTTGAGGCCCTGGCGCGCGGCAACCAGCATGGCCGCCAGCACCTGTTCGGTGAGTTCGAGTACGCGCAGACAGTCGCGCGCGGCGATGGTACCCATGCTGACCTTGTCCTGGTTGTGGCATTCGGTGGAGCGGCTGAAGACCGAGGCCGGCATGGTCAGCTTGAGTGCCTCTGCGGTCCAGGCCGATACGCTGATCTGTACGGCCTTCAGGCCGTGGTTGATGGCAGCGCGCGGACCTTGTGCCGCTGATAGATTGGAGGGGAGGCCGTGGTTGAAGCGGGTGTCCACCAGCAGTGCCAGCTGCCGGTCCAGCAGATCGGCTACGTTGGCGACCGTGGTCTTCAGGCTGTCCATGGCAAAGGCGATGTGCCCACCATAGAAGTGGCCACCGTGCAGCACGCGTTCCTGCTCGCCGTCAATGATGGGGTTGTCGTTGGCGCTGTTGAGTTCGTTCTCGATCAGCGTGCGCAAGAAAGGCAAGGTGTCTTGAAGCACGCCCAGGACGTGCGGGGCGCAGCGCAGTGAGTAGCGATCCTGCAGCCGTTGTTCGTTGCGACTGGGGCGGTCGGATGCCAGGTCCTCGCGGATGCGCCGGGCCACCAGCTGCTGGCCGGCATGGGGTTTGACAGCAAAGAGTGCCTCGTCGAAATGGTGGGCATTGCCCGCGCTGGCCAGCACATTCATGGCGGTAATGCGGGTGGCGAGCTGGCACAGGTAGTTAGCGCGCGACCAGGCCAGGCAGGCCATGGCGGTCATGACGGCCGTGCCGTTCATGATGGCCAATCCCTCCTTGGGGCGCAGGCGCAGTGGCTGGATGCCGAGTGCCTGCAGCACCTCGGCTGCGGGTCGGACCTCGCCTTCAAACAGCACCTCGCGCTCGCCGCACAGCACGGCCGCCAGGTAGGACAAAGGGGTGAGGTCACCGCTCGCGCCGACCGAGCCTTCGGCAGGGATTTGGGGCAGCACATCGTGCTGGAGCAGGCGCGTGATCTGTTCCAGCAGTCCCACGCTGACGCCTGACATGCCTTGCGAGAGCGATGTCAGGCGCGTGGCCAGCACGGCGCGGGTTTCCTGCGGGCTCAGCATGCGTCCGGCGCCGCAGCCATGGTAGGCGTAGAGGTGGTGGGGCAGCTCGGGTACCAGCTCGGGCGGAATCGTGACCGTGCAGGAGTCGCCATAGCCCGTGGTGACGCCGTAGATCACACCGTCTTCGGCGAGCAGCCGGTCCAGGAACTCGGCCCCCTTGGCTATACGCCGACGGAAGACGATGTCGGTGGACAGTTGCACCGGACGCTGGCGCAGCGACAAGGCAACCACGTCCTCTATGCGCAGGCGCTGGCCGTCAAAGGTCACGGGCTCGGGATGGGGGTGTGTCATGGGTTTGCTCCCAGAAGGGGAAAAAGTTGAACCAGTCGTAAGGGGAGCGCACCAGCTGTGCGGTCACTGCCTGGACATACAGGCTGGCGTAATGCGCCATGGCCTGCTGCCGTGTGGCACGGGGTAGCAATACCTGCTGGGCCAGTAGCTCGAATTGCACGGCATAACCTGCGCCCTGGTGGATGCAACCGAGGAAGTACAGCGGGCATTTGAGTAAGCTGGCCAGGACATAGGGCCCCACGGGCAGCGGCGCCGGGTGGCCCAGGAAATCGATGCTTACGGTCTGACTGGCCAGCACGGGGACGCGGTCGCCGGCAATCACTACATACTCCCCTTGCCCAACCTTCTCGGACAGCAGCAGGGCGGTAGCCGGGCTGATCTCGGTGACCTCAAGTAGATGGACCTCGTTGCTGGGGTTGAGTCGTTTCAGGATGCGATTGAACTCGGTGGCGTGGCGGGTGTGCACCAGCACATGCAGGCGCAGCGTCTTGCCCTGCTCCGCCATGGCGCGGCATAACTCCAGGCAGCCCATATGGGCCACCACGATCAGGCCGCCCTGGCCCGAGTGCGAGGCCCGGTAGAGGGGCTCGCGCCCCTGGGTCTGCACACGTTGCAGCGGATAGCGCCCTGCCACGGCCAGCAATTTGTCCAGCAGCGTCTCTGCAAACAGCCGCATGTGACGCAGGGTGTCACGCCAGCTGGGCGCGCGCCCCAGTGCGCCCGTAGCCTGCTCCAGGCGCTGCAGATATTGCAGCGAGGCGCGGCGCAGAGCGGGGCGCAGTGCCCATTGGGTCAGGACTACCGGGTACAGGCAGAGTCGGAATGGCCAGTGTCCGAGGATGCGGTGCACGCCATAGAGGAACCATATACCCAGCACAAAGGTGCTTTCGCCCATGGACGCCCAGTGCAGGCCAGTGCGGGCGGACTTCATCGCGCTGCGCGCGTCCAGCGCCGCGCAATCAACATAGGGGCGCGCCACAACATACCGACAAACAGCCGGGCATGCATGGCGCTGATGAGCACATTGTCGCGAAACACCCGGAAGTGCGAAATGCCTCCGCGAGGGTAAAGCACTCGGGTGGGCAGGTTGACTAGGTGCATGCCGCGCCACACCAGACGCACCAGGATCTCGGTATCGAAATCCATGCGGCGCCCGATGTGCGTGGTGTCAAGCAGCGCGACCGTCTCGGCTAGAGGGTAAATGCGAAAGCCGCACATGGAGTCGCGGATCTCCAGTGACAAGGTGTTGATCCAGACCCAGACATGGGTGGCGTAGCGGCCGTAGAGCCGCGCTTTGGGGACGCTGTCGTCGTAGATAGGGCAGCCGCAGATCACTTTGTCGGGCTCGCGTTCGGCCTGCGCCACAAACAGAGGAATGTCGGTGAGTGCATGCTGTCCGTCCGCATCGATTTGCAGGGCGTGGGAGTGTCCGGCTGCTAGCGCTGTCCGCAGGCCTACCGCCATGGCCGCCCCCTTGCCGCTGTTGATCGGCAGGCGCACCAATTGCACATGCACAGGGTCGGCAGCTGCCAGGGCGTCGAGCACCTGGGCGCAGGCCGGGGTGCTGCCATCGTCCACGATGAAGCAGGGCAAACCTTGGCCGCGCAGTGCAGCCAGCACTGCACCCACAGTGTCGCCATGGTTGTACACGGGGATGACTGCGCAGGGGGTCATGTGGCGTCTCCCAGCACAACGCGACCAGTGGCGTGCTGCCCCGCGCTCGATTGCAGTGTGAACTCTAGGCGGCCGCGCTCGCGCAGAAAGTGCAGTTGCAACTGGACGACGCTGCCCGGAACAATCACGCGTTGGAATTTGAGCGCTTCCAAGCCGAGGAAGACGGGCGGCAGTGCGAACAGCATGCGGCCAAAGTACAGAGCCCACTCCACCTGGGTCACGCCGGGCAGGATGGGGGCTTGAGGGAAGTGGCCTTCGAACTGGGGGATGTCTTTGGCCACCACAATCTGAACCTGCGCATTCTGTTCGGCGCGAGTGATATAGGTGGCTTGCGGCAGCCGCAGGTCGAAGCAGCACTCCAGCGCAGCTTGGGTGGTCTTACCTTGGCTGTTGACCGGAAGGCTCCAGGCATAGCGCCAGCGCCGCGGCAGCGCGCTAGCCTCAATCTGACCAGCCACGCAGGCCCGCAGCAAACGGTTCAATGCCGACTTGCCCTGCTGCTGCAGCAAGGTCCAGCCCTTGGCATTGGGGGCGGCGACCACCGCCAGGGTGCTACGTGCACCGGGCAGGACGAAGGTCGCCACGGCCTCCAGGCAGCCCGAGGCCAGCAGGCCCGCGTCCAGGGCGGTTAGCGAGATCCGCTTCTCCTCGATCTTGACGATGCGGTCGCTGCGTCCCAGCAGCTCAAAGCCGTCTGCTTGCAGGGCAACCCGGTCGGTGCTGGCAAACCACTGGGTATCTGACAGATGCGCAGAGCGCACTTGCAGCAGGTCGTCTGCCACCTGGACTTCCACGCCTGGGAGTGGTGTCCAGCGAACTATGGATTCCGTTGCACACTGCCGCCAGGCAATGCCGCCGGTCTCCGAGCTGCCGTAAATTTCAATGGGCGTCTGCCCGGTCAGGCGCAGGCACTCATGCGCTGCCTCGGGGGACAATGCTCCTCCTGAGGAGAATACCGCGCGCAGGCCGGCCCGCTGCACCGAAGGCCAGTCCAGTTGGTCGGGTAGGCGCTTCAGGTGGGCCGGACTGGCTATCAGTACCGACGGACCTTGGGCCATAGCATCCACCATGGATTCCGGGTAAAGCAAGCGCTCGGCCTGCAGGGGGCGGCCTGAGGCCAAGGGCCACAGCACGCGAAACAGCAGGCCGTAGATATGCTGGTGCGATACGGTGCCCAGTACGGTCGCGTCGCTCGCCAAGGTGTCCCAGCACCGGGCTAGCGTGGCGACTTCAGCATCGAGCTGGCGCAGATGCTTGGGGATCGCTGCGGGCTCGCCATTGGAGCCTGAGGTGTAGACCACCAGCATGGTGGTCTCGGCGTCCAGCGCGTGCCATGGTGGCGTGCTGGCACCTTCGACTGGATTCAAGGGTGCGTACTCGGGGGAGAGCTGACCCGCAAAACCGTCCACCTGGTTGCGCAGACTGCCTAGCGTGGCGGGCAGCGCATCACCCGGCAGGTAGACCACCTTGCCGGCTTGCCATGCGCCCAGCAGCGCGGCGGCAAATTCCAGGGTATCTTCGAAATACAGGGCCCAGCGCTTGCCGGGTTGGGCCGCGCATGCGGCATACCAGGCGCCTGCCATGGCATGGAAGCGAGAGAAGTCGACCGCCGCGCCAGCCTGCCGCGCGACGGGGTGGTAAGCCGACCGACCGCGCGATAGCAGCTCAGCGATGGCACAAAAATCAGACATGGCGCGCTTTCACACGTTGGCGGACCAGCCATTCGCCGGCAAACAGCAGGCCCATAAGCACATAGGCAATCAGGCCGTTGTACAAGGCCCATACAGACTCGTTGGCCCACATGGCCGTTGCCATGGAGATGGCGCCATTAAGCGCAAAAAAGCCACACCACACCTGGGTCACCGTGCGCGTGTACGCCACACCGGCTGCGTTGAGCTTGGGCTCCCGCAGGCGTGCAATACGTTCAATCACCGTAGGAGGGTGCAACAGGCTGGCACCGAAAACGGCCAGCAGTACCCCACTCACAAGCACCGGGTAAAGCTTGAGCGGCAGCGCATGGTTACCCCAGACGCTCACGGCTGCCAGCAGCAGGGCACCCGCAGCCGCCACACGCCACATCCGGTCCGGGGTGGCAATCGCCCGTGCAATGGCGACGCCGGCCAACAGCAGGGCCAGCCAACGTGGTTCCCAACGGCCCAAGCCCACGTAGACCAGCAACGGGTAGAACAGCGTGAGTAAGCCAACGACCAGATTACGCATGGGATTCAGGTGGTCGGATCGTTCAGCAGTCCGTAGACGGTTTCCACCACATCGTTCAGTGTGCGCACGGATTTAAAGGCGTCGGGTTGCAGACGTTTTCCCAGCAGTGGGCGCAGCTGCACAATCATGTCGACCGCGTCGATGCTGTCCACATCCAGGTCTTCATACAGCCTGGCCTCCAGTCGGATTTTCTCTGCCGGAATATCAAAAATGTCTTGCAGAATGCTGCTCAGGCGTTCGAAGAGTTCGGTTTTTGTCATGGTGCGTGCTCAGCGAAATGGCAATCGAATGGAGGCTTACTGGGGGCTTGCGCTTGCGACAAAGGCCGCAAGGGCCTGGACGCTGGCAAAATGCGCTCGCGTTTCGGCCGAGTCTGCAGACAGACTGACGCCATAGCGTTTCTGTAGCGCCAGACCCAGTTCCAGCGCGTCGATCGAGTCCAGTCCCAGGCCCTCAACGAACAGCGCAGCGCCTGCTTCAATATCGTCCGGCCGGATGTCTTCAAGATTGAGCACATCGATGATGAGTTGCTTCAACTCTTGTTCAAGCGATTGCATGGCGGGGTTCTCCTGGGAAAAAGTAGTCGGTCAAAAACTGAGTAAGCTGCCGCGCGGCCAGCGCTTCGCTGGTGCCGGCCTGCAGGAAAGGCTGGATCGAAATATCCTCACCCACCCGCAGTTCAAAATGGGCGCGTCGCTGCGGCACCTTCCACCAGGGCAGGCCCTTGGTGAGCGTCTGGGGCTGACAACGGATATACACCGGGGTGATGTCCTGCTGGCAGCGGATGGCAATGTTGGCCGCACCGCGCTGCAGGAGCGCAGGCGCATCGGGGCGGGTGCGGGTGCCTTCGGGAAATACGATGAGGTTGCCGCCCTGCAGTAGCGAGTGCCGGCAATCTTCCAGCATGGCCGCGCCCGAGTCATTGCAAATATAGTCAGCGGCCCTCACTGGCCCGCGCGTGAAGGGGTTGCGCGCCAGGCTGCCTTTGACAATGCAGTCGGCATTGGGCAGCAAGGAAATCAGGAAGACTACATCGATCAAGGTGGGGTGGTTGGCCAGGATCAGCAGGCCATCGCGGTTTAGGCGCTCTTGCCCACGGATGTCAAAGCTCAGGACGCCCATTGCACGCATGAATCCGATGAACCAGCGAAACGTGTGGTGCACCGTTAGCCGGGACAGGCGAGACTCTTCTTGCCTGCTCAACCAGAAGCACTTGGACAGCAGTGGAAACCAGACCAAGCGCAGCACCAGTCCGCCCAGGCCGAAGAAGGCAAAGGACAGACCTGTGGCCAGTACGCGCCAAGCCCTCTCCAACCGCTCAAGCATGGCGACTCCAGACCCAGTGGCCCTGTTGCAGGGCCGCTTGTTCTGAGGTGAGAAAGCGCAGCACCGCAAGATCAGGCGGCAGTTCTGTCGGGGTGGCTGTGTCTGCTCGACGCAGCGAGATGCCTTGCGCGTCCGCCTGGGAGATGCGGCATGCCCAGGCTCTGGGAAATTCCTCGTGCGTAGCGTAGTGGCTGTAGACCGAGGGCAGGGGCTCGTCATAGACCACCAGCAGGACCGATTGCGCTCCGTCAGCCAATAGTCCCATGGCCTCCATGAAGGCCATGGGAGCCGTGGCGTCCCCAGCAGCCAGGGCGATGTAGTTGCTGGTATCTCCGCGCGCAATCGAATAGAGCGCACCGATTGCGTTGTGTACTGACAGGCTGAAAGAGGTGGGCGACAGGCTTTCCTGGCGGGCCAGGCTCTGCAGCAAGTCCACAGACCTGCGGATGTCGCCGTAGCGGGAGGCAAAGATGACGGGTTCGCCGCCTTGGGCGCCTTGGCACCAGTAGGCCGCTTGCAGTGCGGCCCGGCCCAACTGCTCTACGCGCCTGCGCATCATGGCCGGCATTTCGTCCAGCAACGGTTTGTCATTGGCGGTGATGGGCGTGGGGTGCGTCAGCCAGCGCTGCCAGGCCGTTTGATCGGCCAGTCCTGGCCCCCATGCGGCCCATTTATCGACGGAGAAACGATTTGACATACCAACGGCTGGCCTGCGGTGCACGCCAATTCACTCCTGGACTTTATTTTTTGCGGCAATACGACTGACTGCCGGATCGCGCACCTTGTGCATGCGCGCGTATGCGATGCCTAAATCTTCAGCAGCTCGATACGAATCGCTTCATTGAGGTCCTGGACCCAGCGGTTGTAAAACGGGTGGATGAGCGTCTGTCCGTCGCGCTCCATCACATTCATATTAACGGCGTCTTTAAATAGTAGGGAGTACTTGTCACCTCTGAGTACGATGCTGACGGTAACAGTGTGCTTGTTGCGCACTACCAGCGTGGCTATCAGGGCGTCTCCGTCCAGGGCCACCGTCCAGCTCTTGGAGGCAGCGGCTGCGCGAATGGCCTGTTTGGCTGCATCGGCAGATACCAGCTTGCCCGAATTGCTGGCCAGTTGCACATTCTCGTAGTTCACGACAGGCACAGAACCCCGGGCTTGGGCTGTACCCGTCAGAGCGATAAAAACCAAGGCCAGCAGCGGCAAAAATCGTGTCATAGAAACTCCCTTGCTTATAATTTTGCATCAGAGATTATGAGGCATCTCACCCGAAATCCATCTCTTGGTAGGCACTAATTGGCCATGCCCCCTAGAGTGAGCTGGTGACTGGCTTGCCCCTTCAAGACTGTATTTCGCAGATCCTCGAGAACTTCAGTAGCGCTGCCAAAAGGCGCAAATAAATCCACGTCCGCACCTGTGCACCGCTTTGCCAATAGCCTGACGCCAGCTGATGGGGCGCAGCACTGTAACGCTGGACAACCTTGTCTGACAGTTTGGTCCATGAAACATAGGCAATTGGCGCGTTGTCGCGCATGTGGGGTCTTGCCTGATCCAGCACCAGAGACGGCAGTACTCGCCACTATTGCTCACTGATTAAGGTATATCGCATTGTGTTGAGCTGCAACATTAACCAAGTAATTGCACCCAGCAAAGGTAACTTGCTTATCACACGTTGGACCTGCGCCTTGAGTTGCACAGAAAACTCAGCAGCCTATTAAGGCGTCATGACACTATCGACGGATTTCTTGGATTCAGAGGTTGTGTCTGTCGTGGGTACCGGCACCAACGCCCCATAGCTCTGGGTCTTGAAGACTGCACTCTCAGTGGCGTTACCCTCTATCGCATAGGCTTAGCTTTCATTGTAGGCGTGGCCTGCCGCACCGGCCCCTAACTGGGCGGCTATCTAGCACTGGTCTGCCCCTTAGGCCAGCATTTGTTGCATATTGCCCAGCTGGGTTTGCACCTGCCAGGCCGGGGCGATGCCGACGTTCTCGGTCAATACTTCAAACAGGCGTTGGGCCAGGTTGTTGCCCTGTATTGCTTCCCGGTATTCCCATCGAGATCGGCATTGCCACCGCTTGGATCGCAACAACAAATAGCAGCGAGAACTTCTTTGGATTCCTTCTTGGAGTGACTATTGCCCCTGCGTACTTTGTTTAAAAAACCTGCTGTCTGTACACACAGGGCCGTAAGTACGAAAAAGAGCTGACGGTTCTCATTAAGGAGATTGCGCAGATTTGGGCTGAGACAATGCAACATTCATCCGCCCGAGTGGCGGGTCTTCATCAGAACGGTGGCCGGGTTTGGACTGGAATACGCACCGTTGCAATTTGGTCCGCACCACGGATTTTCAGGTTATCCGGGGTGTCGATGGTTGGAAGTGGGCTGGTACGCATAGGAATTGGTGTTGGTTGCAAACCATTCACTAAAGCGGGCATTCGGGTACGACTGCAGATGGCCCCTAACTGGAATTAGCAACCGTCAAGAATACGAACAGCATCAATGCTTTTGATCTTGTTAAGGTTATCCGTTTGAACCGTTAAGGACACGGAGTTGCGGATGCAAATTGCGCTAGATTCAGTCATTGAGCAGTTCAAAGATTGCCCCATTGGGTTTTGAACGCAACTTCCACCAAGCTTTCCAACGTAGCTTTTCAGATTCTCCGAATCTGTACCGTAAGGAAACTTGGCATTCAAAGCGCCTGTGAGGGCGGGAAAGGGACGTACGGGACTCTTGATTTGGCTTGGTGTAAGCCCTTTAGGATAAAGCGTTTCCATGGCAATTCGTTTCCTGTTGTCTTTCCCGAGCAAGGATCATCTGGAAAACATAAGGGCAACAGATAGGAGCGCGAACAGTTGCATGAGAGGCTAATGTACTAACTGAGTGTACGGGAGCAGGCTTGGTCCCTAGGCAAGGTTCGTCGCTCTAAACCTGCTATTCGTGGATGTCGGCGGCTGGCCCGAAGAAGACCAAACATTGAGCATTATTCGCAGTCCGCAGATTCCGCTGTTACAGTTTAAAAAAAGCCTCTAGCGCCCATCCCATATGCGCGAGCAGCTACAAAATAAATAGCGAAATGCGGCCTCTGGCCAGTTCGGTTATCCGGCTCAAAACCGGATCTTCCCGGTCCAGATGTCCCGGTACATGCACCAGTCGCCCATAAAGCTGTAGAGCGGGCGCTTGAAGCTGGCGGGCTTGTTTTTCTCAAAGCCAAAGTGGCCGACCCAGGCAAAGCCGTAGCCGCACAACAGGCCGTACAAAAGGTACTGCGGCTTGCCGGTGGCCAGCAGCATGGCCAGGCACAGCAGGGTGAGGGTGGAACCCACAAAGTGCAGGCGGCGGCAGGTGGTGTTGCTGTGTTCGCCCAGATAAAAGGGATAGAACTCCGCAAAGCTGTGGAAGCTGCGCGGATCCACGGCGGTGGGGCTGGGGGTGTTGGTGGCGTCCATGGTCGCTCTCCTGATCGGTAGTGCGCCATGGTCGGGCACCGGGTAGGCGCTTGGCAAGCGCACTTGCCCTAGGGGCTGGCCAAAAACTGTCGCATGGCGGACAGGGTTTGCTCCGGGGCTTCGGTCATCTGGTGGTGGCCCACGGGCACCATTTGCAGCTCGGTGCGTGCGGTGCGTTGGCGGGCTGCGGCCAGCAAAACCTGCGCGGCCTTGGGTGTGGTCATCTGGTCTTGTTCGCCCAGCACAAACAGTACCGGGCACAGCACCTGCGCCATGGCCTCTTCGCCACGCGCGTAGTTGTTGCAGGCCGAGAAACCGCGGTGGAACACATTAACGGCCGTGTTGCTGGCTAGCACCCGGCGGCCCAGCGCCATGCTGCCGCCATAGACCCAGGTGCCCGGCCCCAGCGCCGACGGTGGCGCGGCCAGCGTGCTGCGCGAAAACACGTTCACCATGGTCAGCGCTTTCATCGGGTCGCTGAGCGAGGTCTCCAGCAGCGCGGGCGACACCTTCATGGGGTAGGCCGTGCCTACCAGCACCAGATGGCTTGCGCGTTCTTTCAGGCGTGAAGCCGCTTCCAGTGCAATCAGCGAGCCCCAGCTGTGGCCCACCAGCGCGGCTTTGTTTATGCCCGCGGCATCCAGCAGCGCGACGATGAAGTCCGCCGCTTCTTCCACGGACGAGGGCGCTTCGCCCCCGCTGCGGCAGTGGCCGGGCAGGTCCACGGCCAGCACGTTGTAGCCGTGGTTTGCCAGGTAGCGGCTCTGCAGTGCCCACACGCTATGGTCATTGAGCACGCCGTGGATGAAGACCACGGTGGGTTTGGCGGCATCAAAAGGTTTGCCACCGGTGTAGCAATAGGCGGTGGCACCGTTGACGGTGAGCTGCATTACGCACCTGCCTTTTCTGCGGCCTTGAGCGCGCGTTTCAGGTCGTCAATCAAATCATCCGGGTCTTCCAGGCCTATGGACAGGCGGATCGTGCCCTGGGTGATGCCCCCGGCGGCCAGCGCCTCGTCGCTCATGCGGAAGTGGGTGGTGCTGGCGGGGTGAATGACGAGGCTGCGGCAGTCGCCCACATTGGCCAGGTGGCTAAAGACCTTGAGGGTCTCAATGAACTTTTTGCCTTGCTCGCGGTTGCCCTTCAGGTCAAAGCTGAAGACGGAGCCCGCGCCCTTGGGCAGCAGTTTTTTGGCCAGCGTGTGGCTGGGGTGGCTCTCCAGCAGCGGGTGGCCCACGCGGCCCACAAAGGGCTGGCTGGCCAGAAACTCCACTACCTTTTCGGTGTTGCTGATGTGGCGCGCCATGCGCAGGCCTAGCGTTTCGATGCCCTGCAAAATCAGCCAGGCGGTGTGCGGGCTCATGCAGGCGCCAAAGTCGCGCAGGCCTTCGCGCCGCGCGCGCAGCAGGAAGGCGCCCACGGTGCTTTCCTCGCTGAAGTTCATGTTGTGGAAACCCTCGTAGGGCGCGGCCAGCTCGGCAAAACGGCCCGTCGCCGCATGGGCGCGGGCCCAGTCAAAACTGCCGCCGTCTACCACTACGCCACCAATCACCGTGCCGTGGCCGCTCAGGAACTTGGTAGCCGAGTGGTAGACCAGATCGGCCCCCTGCGTAAAGGGCTGCACCAGCCAGGGGGAGGTGAGGGTGGAGTCCACCAGCAGCGGCACACCGACCTCGTGCGCAATCTGCGCAATGGTGGGCGTGTCCAGCACGTCCAGCCCGGGGTTGCCCACCGTCTCGCCAAAAAACAGGCGTGTGTTGGGCCGCACGGCGGCGCGCCAGCCGTCCACATCGCCGGGCTTCACAAAGGTGGTGTCAATGCCAAAGCGGCGCAGCGTGTAGTGCAGCAGGTTTTGCGAGCCGCCGTACAGCGCGGTGCTGGCGACGATGTGGCCGCCCGCGCCCATGAGGGTGGCCACCGCCAGGTGCAGCGCGGCCTGGCCGCTGGACGTGGCAATGGCGCCAATGCCGCCTTCGAGCGCGGCCATGCGCTGCTCAAACACGGCGTTGGTCGGGTTGCTGATGCGGCTGTAGACGTGGCCCGCGCGCTCCAGGTTGAACAGCGACTGCGCGTGCTCGCTGGACTCGAACACAAACGAGGTGGTCAAGTGGATGGGCACAGCGCGGGCGCCTGTGGTGGGGTCGGGCGCGGCACCGGCGTGCAGGGCCAGGGTGTCAAAGCCGGGGTCAGCGTAACCAGGCATGGGGTTCTCCGGTGAAAGTCACTTGGTAATCGGGATGAAACTGGGGCATTGTGGGCTATATTTGATGCTCAGTTTCAACCCCAGTGTCACGAGGAAGTCCCCATGAAAGTCAGCGATATCCTGCGCGTTAAAGGCGGTACGCTTTTCACCACCACGCCGGAAGACACCCTGGCCGATGCCGCCCAGCTCATGGCTGAAAAAGACATTGGCTCACTGGTGGTGATTTCGCACGGCCTGGTGGTGGGCATGCTGACCTTCCGCGAAGTGATCCAGGCGGTCGTCAAAAACGGTGGCAGCTTCGGCACCACCACCGTGTACCGCGCCATGGACCCCGGCCCGCTGACCTGCACCATGGAAACCGAGATGGACGAGGTACGCCGCATGATGCTGGACCGCCACGCGCGTTACATGCCCGTGATCGACAACCGCATGCTGATGGGCGTGGTTAGCTTCTATGACGTGGCCAAGGCCGTGGTGGACAGCCAGAACTTCGAGAACAAGATGCTCAAGGCCTACATCCGCGATTGGCCCGAAGGCGAAGACGCCAAGCCCGAGGCAGAGAACACCTAAGAGTTCGCCGCCGGGCCGCCCCAAGGCGAGCTAGCCCCCTCGGGGGGCAGCGGCCCGCGCAGCGGCGGAGCGTGGGGGCCTACTCACTGGCGTGGATCATGTCCCGCACACGCGGGTAAATCTGCTGGTTCCACTTGCGCCCGCTGAACACACCATAGTGCCCCACACCGGTCTGCACATGGTGTGTTTTTTTATACGGGCGCACGCTGCTGCACAGGTCCTGCGCGGCCACCGTCTGGCCCACGGCACAGATGTCATCGCGTTCGCCTTCCACCGTCATCAGCGCCGTACGGCGGATGGCGGCAGGGTTGACGATGCGGTCTTTGTAGGTGAGCTTGCCCAGCGGCAGGTCGTAGGTTTGGAAGACTTTCTCTACCGTCTCCAGGTAGAACTCGGCCGGCAGGTCGTTCACGGCCAGGTACTCGTCGTAGAACACACGGATGATGTTGGCCTTCTCCACATCACCATTCACCAGGTGCTGGTACAGGTCCTTGAAAGACTGTTTGTGGCGGTCCAGGTTCATGCTCAAAAACGCGCTGAGCTGCACAAAGCCCGGGTAGACACGGCGCATGTAACCCGCGTGGGGCAGCGGTACATGGCTGATGAGGTTTTTCTCGAACCATTCAATCGGTTTGCTCACCGCCAGTTTGTTCACCTCGGTGGGGTTCACGCGACAGTCTACGGGGCCGGCCATCAGCGTCAGGCTGCGTGGCTGGGCCGGGTCGTCGTCCTCGGCCATGATGGCCGTGGCCGCCAGTGCTGCCACACAGGGCTGGCAAACCGAAATCACATGCGTGCCGGGCCCAATGGTTTGGGTGAAACGGATCATGTGGTCGATGTAGTCGTCCAGCCCGAAGGCGCCATGGCGCAGCGCCACATCGCGGGCGTTGTGCCAGTCGGTAATAAAAACGTCGTGGTCTTGCAGCAGGGTGCGTGCGGTTTCACGTAGCAACGTGGCAAAGTGGCCGGAGAGCGGCGCCACCAACAGCACCTTGGGCTGGGGTTCGGTGATGGGCTCCTGCTTTTCAAAGTGCAGCAAGGTGCCAAAGGGCATGGTCAGCACAGCCACTTCGGCTACCGGAATATCGCGCTCACCCACCTTCACGCTGTCAATCCCATAGGCCGGGCGGGTGTGGGTGAGGCGCAGGCGCGATAGCACTTCCATACTCGCCGCCATCTTGCGCAGCATGCTGCCTTCGGTTTGGCTCATCCACAGCGAGGCGCCCAGGCCTTGCGCCATCAGCCGCAGGGGAGAGGTGAAGTCGGACTGGGTTTGGTAAGCCTGGTACAGCATGGTGGGTCCTGGGGTCAAAGCGGCTTGTGGCCGGATGGCCTATGCGCAGGCAAGTTATGGGCCAATGTGTTGGCACAAGCCTTGCGACGGAATGGGCATCACTTTCCCGCAGGAGGGCATTCCATGGCCAAGGCAGTACTGACCATCAGCAGCAAAAACTACGGTGCCTGGGCTTTGCGGGGTTGGCTGATGGCCAAGCTGGCAGGTCTGGACTTCACCGAAAAAGTGATTTCCCCGGATGACCCCGCCATGAAGGCCGAGATGTTGCTGCTCTCCAGCAGCATGCTGGTGCCCTTTTTGCAGCACAACGGCGTCACCGTGTGGGACACGCTGGCCATTGGCGAATACCTTAACGAGATCAAGCCCAAGGCCGGCCTGCTGCCGGCCGACATCAAGGCCCGTGCCCACTGCCGCGCGGTGTGCGGCGAAATGCATTCGGGCTTTGCCTCCATGCGCGGCTCGCTGCCCATGAACCTGAAGGCGCACTTTCCCAAGTTCAAGGTGTGGTCGCGCGCGCGGGCCGATGTTGACCGCGTGCTGGCGATCTGGAAAGACTGCTTGCAGCACTACGGCGGCCCCTACCTGTTTGGCAAACAACCCTGCGTGGCCGACGCGATGTACGCCCCGGTGGTGACGCGTTTTCTGACCTACGACGTGGCCATCGACAAAGAGGCTGCGGCCTATTGCAAACGCATCATGGCGCTGCCCGCCATGCAAGAGTGGATCACCGCCGCCAAGGCCGAGCCCGAGGAAATTGACGAGCTCGACGCGGAGTTCTAAGCCCCCACGCTCCACCGCTGCGCGGGTCGCTGCCCCCCGAGGGGGCTAATTCCGCTTGGGGCGGCCCGGCGCGGAATTGCCGTTCACGCCCAAGGCGTGGGCGCTGGCACCGCACACACCGGGTCCACGTCAATCGACTTGAAGTCTGCCGGGGAGACGATTTCCAGGTACTCCATGTCGGGCGAGTAGTCGAATAGGAAGTGGCGGATGCCCGGGCGCTGGTGTACCACGTCACCGGCCTGCACCAGCGTCTCTTTGTCTTCGTACATGAACTTGGCCCAGCCCTTGGTCATGATGACGATCTGGAAATCTGCCTCATGGCGGTGCCATCCGGTGCCTGTTTCTGGTGCCATGTTCGCCTTAACCAGGTGCGCAATCACCTTGCCGTGCGTCGCCTCGGCAATGCCCAGGTCCTTGTACAAAAAGAAATCGCGCAGTCCGCCAGAGACAAACTGTGTGTCTTCGGGCTTGACGTGGGAAAACTGCGTGGTGGTGCGGTCTAGCATGGCTCACTCCTGTTCAAACAAGCTGAAAACACTGAAATGGTGCGCTGCAGCACGATGCATAAAGTGTTCCAGCCCGCAGGGCGGTGCGGCGCGGTCTGGGATAATTCGGCCACTATGAGCGGCAACACCTTCGGACACCTTTTCACCGTCACCAACTTTGGTGAATCCCACGGCCCGGCCATTGGCTGTATCATTGATGGCTGTCCCCCGGGCATGGCGCTGTCCGAGGCCGACATCCAGATTGACCTGGACCGCCGCCGCCCCGGCACCAGCCGCCACGTGACCCAGCGCAACGAGCCCGATGCGGTGCAGATTCTCAGCGGTGTGTACCAGGGCAAAACCACCGGCACGCCGATTGCGCTGTTGATCCAGAACACCGACCAGCGCAGCAAGGACTACGGCAACATTCTGGAGACCTTCCGCCCCGGGCATGCCGATTACAGCTACTTCCAAAAATACGGCATCCGCGACCCGCGTGGTGGTGGCCGTTCCAGCGCGCGCCTGACCGCGCCCATGGTGGCCGCCGGTGCGGTGGCCAAAAAGTGGCTCAAGGAAAAATACGCCACAGAATTCCGCGGCTGCATGACCCAGGTGGGCGAGTTGCCGATTGCGTTTGAGAGCTGGGACCACGTGCCCCACAACCCCTTCTTTGCCCCCGTGGCCGATGTGCAGGCGCTGGAAGACTACATGGACGCACTGCGCAAGGCGGGCGACTCCTGCGGCGCCAAGATCCGTGTGAGCGCCACCAACGTGCCCGTGGGCCTGGGCGAGCCGCTGTTTGACAAAATGGACGCCGACATTGCCTACGCCATGATGGGTATCAACGCGGTCAAGGGCGTGGAAATTGGCGCCGGTTTTGCCAGCGTGTCGCAGCGCGGCACCACGCACGGCGACAGCCTCACACCCAACGGCTTTGCCAGTAACAACGCCGGCGGTGTGTTGGGCGGCATCACCACCGGGCAAGACCTGGAGGTGAGCATTGCCATCAAGCCCACCAGCTCCATCATCACGCCACGCGACTCGATTGACTCGCAGGGCAACCCCACTCAGGTGATCACCAAAGGCCGGCACGACCCCTGTGTGGGCATACGCGCCACGCCGATTGCCGAGGCCATGCTGGCCCTAGTGGTGATGGACCACGTGCTGCGCCACCGCGCGCAGTGCGGTGACGTGGTGCCTGCGCTCACGCCCATCGCAGGCAGCATTTGAGTACGGTGGCCGCGTCCCCGGCACAGCCCGGCCAGCAGCGGCGCCAGATCATGCCGTTTGCCGCGCTGACCGCGGCCTACTGCGCCCACGCGGGCTTTTTTAATCCGTTTTTGCCGCTGTGGCTCAAAGACCTGGGTCTGAGCCTGGTGGTCATCAGTGTGTTGACCTCGGTGCAGGCGGCCACGCGCATGTTTGCGCCCTACGCCTGGGGCACGCTGAGCGACCGCACCGGTGAGCGCGCCAAGCTGCTGCGCTGGGGTGCGGTGATTGCACTGGTGGCCTCGGCCGGGCTATGGTTCGACGGCGGTGTGTGGTGGCTGGCGGTGGTGTTGCTGGTGATGTTCACCCAGACCAGCGGCATGATGCCCATGACTGAAGCGGCCGTGGCCCATGTGGTGAGCCAGGGCGGCACCTTTGACACCAAGCTCTATGGCCGCGTGCGTCTGTGGGGTTCGCTGGGTTTTATGCTGGCGGTGCTTGGGGCCGGGGCCTGGTTTGAGCACGTGGGCATGCGCAGCTTTCCGCTCATCGTGACGGTGAGTCTGGCGGTGCTGGTGGTGTTTGCCTACCGCATGCCCGATGTGAAAGAGGCGCACCACGCCACGGCGGGCGCGGTCTCGCTGCCCATCGGCCCAGTGCTGGCGCAGCCGGCCGTGCGCTGGTTGTTTGCCTCGGTGTTTTTCCATGTGCTGTCACACATGGGTATCTACACCTTCTTTTCGCTCTACATGGACTCGCTGGGCTACAGCAAAACCATGATTGGTTTGCTCTGGGCGGTGTCGGTCACGGTGGAGATTGGCTGGTTTTTTACCCAGAGCCGCTGGATGCCCAAGGTCAGCCTGACCGGCTGGCTGGTGCTGTGTGCGGTGGTCATGGTGTTTCGCATGGCGGTTACCGCATCGCTGGCCTCGGTGCTGTGGGTGCTGGTGCTGGCGCAGGCGCTGCATGCGCTCACCTTTGCGGCCCACCACAGTGCCTGCATTGCGCTGGTGTCGCACCACTTTCCGGGCAGCCTGCGCGGGCGGGGCCAGGCGCTGTACATCATCATTGGTTATGGCATCCCCGGCGTGTTGGGTGGGCTGCTGGGTGGCCAGCTCAGCCAGCATTGGGGGCTGGACAGTGTGTTCTGGGGCACCTCGGCCATGGCCGTGCTGGCTACCGGTTGTGCCTACAAAGTTTGGCGCCTGCGCCACCCGGCGGCACTGCCCGCCGCGTAAACCTTTTTCTTCAAGGACGTTTTCATGAAAACAGCGCTCATCCTCAACGGCCCCAACCTCAACCTGCTGGGCACCCGCGAGCCCCAGGTCTACGGTTCGCAAACCCTGGCCGACGTGCAGGCCTTGTGTGAGCGCGCTTGCCAGACCCATGGGTTCACGCTGGACTTTCGCCAAAGCAACCACGAGGGCACGCTGGTGGACTGGCTGCACGAAGCCGGACAGCTGCATGCCAAAGGCCAACTGGCCGGTGTGATTTTGAACGCGGGTGCCTACACGCACACCAGCGTGGCGTTGCACGACGCCATCAAGGGCACCGGCATCACGCTGATCGAGCTGCACATCAGCAATGTGCATGCGCGCGAGGCGTTTCGCCACCACTCCTACATCTCGCCCGCGGCCAAGGCCGTGATGGCGGGTTTTGGCGTCAACGGGTATGCGCTGGCCGTGGCCGGTCTGGCCGGCATGCAAGCCTAAGGGCGTTTGCCTGCGGCGTTGGCGCGCACATAGGCTTGTGCCAGCGCGTTGATGTCCACCTTTTTGAGCCCCGCGTTCAGTGCCTGCAGCATGGCCTGGGCGCGTGTGCCAGAGTTAAAACACACATACAGCGGCAGCCGCGACGTGGTGAGCTGCTTGGCCAGCTCCAGGCCGTGCAGGTCATGTTCTCGCTGCAGGTAGTTGAACACCTGGGTATCGACCGATGCATAGTCCACCCGCTGCGCCAGCACCTTGCGCAGGTTGGCCAAATCGTTCATGGCCACATCCACCTGCACCGCTTTGTTTTCCATCAGCGCGGTGAGCTCCGGGCCGTTGTCGTAACCCTCCACCACGCCCATGCGTTTGCCCTGCAGGTCTTTGGCGGTTTGCCATTGCTGGCGGTGGCCTTTGCGCTGTGCCAGGCCAAACTGGTAGTAGCCAATCGGGTCGGAGGTCAGCCCTTTGGCTGCGCTGCATTCGGCGCGTGAGGCGGAGTAGAAGCCCAACACGGTGTTGCCACCGCTCATGGCCGCTTTGACCGCACGGTTCCAGGGGTAGACCTGCACCTGTACCGTGTGGCCGTTGTGGGCATAGGCCTGGCGCAGCACCACGGACAGAAAACCTTGCTGGGCAATGGCGCCGGAGTAGGGCGGCCAGTCCAAGGTGGTGAGTTGGACTTCCTCGGCGTTGGCGGCGGTGGTCCCGCTCCATGCCAACAGCATATTGCACAGCAGTGCCCAACGCAGCGGTTGGCACCAAGTCGGGCGGGGTATCAGACGTTCCAAAAAATTAAACCGATGGATGGGCCATTCTGGCACCAAAAACTGCGGGCAGATGGGGGCTCAGGGTTTCCACGCGGGCGTCTGGAAGGCCTGGACCAGAAAGTCCACCATGGCGCGCACCTTGCCCGGCAAATGTTTGCGCGTGGGGTACACCGCATGGACGCCCAGCGTGGGACCTTGCAGATGTGGCAACACCCGCACCAATCGCCCCGCGCGCACGTCGTCGCCCACCAGAAAACCGGGCTGGTAAATCAGGCCCTGGTCGGCCAGCGCGGCGGCGCGGCAGGTGTCGCCGCTGTTGGCGCGCAGGCGCGGATGGGTGGCCACGCTGTGGGGTTGGCCCTGGGCGTCGGTCAGCGTCCACACATCACCACCCGACCACCACGAGTACGCCATCACGCTGTGCGCCGCCACATCGTCCAGCGTGGTGATAGGCGGCGCGGCGCGCAGGTAGGCGGGTGAGGCACACAGCAGCACCTGGTCGTGTGCCAGCGTGCGCGAGACCAGAGACGAACTGGCCAAGAGCGCAATACGCACCGCCATGTCAAAGCCTTCGTCCACCAGGTCCACCACGCGGTCTGTCAGGGTGATGTCCAGCTCCACCTGCGGGTGCAGCTTCAAAAACTCACCCCACAGTGGCGCCAGGTGCATGTTGCCAAAGGTGAGCGGCGCGTTGATCTTGAGGCGCCCGCTCACCACGCCGGTGCCTGCGCTCACGGCCGCGTTGGCATCGTTCACGTCTTCCAGAATCTGGCGGCAGCGCTCCACATATTCGCTGCCCGCGTCGGTGAGCGAGAGGCGGCGTGTGGTGCGGTTGAGCAGGCGGGTGTTGAGGGTCGCTTCGAGCTCCAGCACCAGGCGCGAAACCACGGCCTTGGAGGTGTCCAGCCGCTGCGCCGCCTGCACAAAACTGCCGGCCTGCACCACGGCCACAAAGGCCTGCATCTGGCGAAACTGGTCCATGGCGGTGGCCGCGGCTTTGGTGCCTCAGGGCACGATGGTGGTGAACAAATAGGTGGCCAGCAGCACCAGGTGCACCACACCCTGCAGCACCGTGGTGCGCCCGGTGCTGAGCGACAGGCTGGAGACAAACAATGACAGGAGTAACAGCACGCTGGACTTGATGTCCAGGCCCAGCGTCAACGTCCAGCCCGTGGCCAGCGACACGATGGCAACTGCCGGAATGGTGAGGCCAATGCTGGCCAGGGCCGAGCCCAGCGCCAGGTTCAGGCTGGTCTGCAGGCGGTTGGCACGGGCCGCGCGGTAGGCGGCCAGGCCTTCGGGCAACAGCACCACCATGGCGATGATGATGCCCACCACGGCCTTGGGTGCACCGGCGCCGGCCACGGCGGCCTCGATCGTGGGGGCCAGTGCCTTGGCCAACAGCACCACGGCCACCAGGCCCAGCAACAGCAGGCCCGCGCTGGTGGCGGCCAGTTTGCCGCTGGGCGGGTTGGCGTGGGCTTCTTCGTCGGTCTTGGCGTCGGGGGGCAAAAAGTAGTCGCGGTGGCGCACGGCCTGCACCAGCACAAAGGTGCCGTACAGCACCAGCGAGACGATGGCCACAAAGGCCAACTGGCTAGGGCTGTAGACGGGGCCGATCACGCTGGTGGTGTAGTTGGGCAGCACCAGCGTGAGCACCGCAATGGCGGCCAGTGTGGTGAGGGATGCACTCACGCCCAGCTGGCCAAAGGTTTGTTCGCGGTAGCGGCTGCCGCCGGCCAGCAGGCAAATGCCCACGATGCCGTTCAGGATCAGCATCACTGCGGCAAACACGGTGTCACGCGCCAGTGCCGTGGTTTCGGGGCCACCGGCCAACATCATGGAAACGATCAGCGCCACTTCGATCACCGTGATGGCCAGCGCCAGCACCAGCGTGCCATAAGGCTCGCCCACCTTGTGCGCTACCACCTCAGCATGGTGCACGGCGGACAGCACCGTGCCCACCAGCCCAGCCGCCAACAGCGCCACCCACCAGCCACCGGCCACACCCAGCAGGCTGCCCCCCAACAACACCCAGCCCACCACGGGCCAGGCTACAGACCAAAGGGGGAGGGGGGCTTGTTGTTGCATGGGTGGTCTTTCTTCAGAAAACGGGCTGGACAGGCCTATTGTCAATAAAACAAGGACATTGAATCAATAGCTTGCTTATTTATCTTTGGTTTGTGGACTTTTACAGTGCAGTCATCACTTTTGAACCCCTGAAGGATGTTGCCATGACCACCTTGCCCAGCCTGTTTGTCTCCCACGGCGCGCCGCTGTTTGCGGTGGACGCTGGTACCACCGGCCCCGCACTGCAGGCCTGGGGCGCCACGTTGCCGGCCGACCTGCGCGGCATTGTGATCATGTCGCCCCACTGGATGGCGCGCAGCCCCGCGGTGATGACCACGCCGCAGCCCAGCACCTGGCACGACTTTGGCGGCTTTCCGCCCGCGCTGTACGAATTGCAGTACCCCGCACCGGGCAGCCCGGCGCTGGGCCTGGAGGTGATGGCGGCGCTCCAAGCCGCAGGTATCACCGCCCAGCCCGACGACCAGCGCCCGCTGGACCATGGCACCTGGGTACCGCTGATGCACATGTTGCCGCAGGCGAATGTGCCGGTGGTGCAAGTGGCCCTGCCACTGGGTTATGGCCCGCGCGAGGTGTATGCCATGGGCGCGGCCCTGGCCGGTCTGCGCGCGCAGGGGGTGTTGGTCATGGGGTCGGGCAGCATGACGCACAACCTGGGTGAGTTTTTTGGTGGCGAGCGCGCCGTGGCGCCTTATGTGACCGAGTTCAGCCGCTGGATCGAAACCCAACTGAGCACCGGCAACCTGGACGCGCTGCTGGCCTACCGCGCCCAGGCGCCGCACGCCAGCCGGGCCCACCCGAGCGACGACCACTTTCTGCCGCTGTTCTTCGCGCTGGGCGCCGCGGGGGCCGATGCGCGGCCCAGCTACCTGAGCCGCGAGGTGATGTACAGCATGCTGGCGATGGATGCATTCACCCTGCAGTGAGCCGTGGTTTGAGTGCCAAAAGTGCCTCTAGCCCTTATGGAATATGCGCAAGCAGCTCCTGATTCAGGAGCGTTTTGCAGGCTAGGGGTAGCTACCACTGGGGCACATGTGGCTTGATTTATTTTCGATTATTTCGAATTTGTCATATTTCTTTGTAAAAATAGGGGCCTGAACAACTTTGGCGCAGCACATGTGCTGAACCTCCATGGCCCACCCCAGCGCAGCACCCAGCCACACGCTCCCCGCATTACACGGGCTGTTTGAGCAACTCAAAACCACCTTTGCGCAACACGTGGAGGTGGCCGACGGCCCCGCTACACGTGTGCTGCGTGTGGCCGGGCTGGAGCTGCCGCTGCCGCTGCCATCTGCGGTGGGCAGCTCCCAAAACCTGGTGGACACCGTGTGTGAACGGCTGGCAGAGGTGGCCGCGTTTGGCATCACCACGGCGCTGACCGATGGGTCTGCCCAGGGCACCCGGCGGCGCATGGAGCTGGTGAGCGCCCTGGCCTTGCTGGAGACCACCGCCGGCACACCCATGGCGCAAAGCACCGCCCGCCGTGCAGACGCCACCGGCGACCTGCTCACCACGGCCGAGGTGGCCACCCAGCTGGGCATGAGCCGGCCATATGTCTCCATGTTGTGTGACCAGGGCAAGCTGGGCGAAGTGACGCGCTCCGAGGGCGGCCACCGCCGCATTGCCAAACAGGCGGTCGATGCCTACTTGCGTGCCCACGCCCAGCCGCCGCGCCCAACCCCTTTGCCCTGAATCGCCATGGAACACTCTGTCAGTCTTATCACCACCCTGGCCGCCGGTTTTGGCCTGGCGCTCATCCTGGGGTTTGTTGCGGTGAAGCTGAAGTTTCCCGCGCTGGTGGGTTACCTGCTGGCCGGCATCATGATTGGCCCGGCCACGCCGGGTTTTGTGGCCGACGCGCAGATTGCCTCGCAGCTGGCCGAGGTGGGCGTGATGCTGCTGATGTTTGGCGTGGGCCTGCACTTCTCCATCGACGACCTGATGGCGGTGCGCAAGATTGCCTTGCCTGGCGCGGTGGTGCAGATTGGGGTGGCCACGGCGCTGGGTGCAGGCGTGGCCTTGTTTTGGGGCTGGTCGCTGGGGGCGGCGCTGGTGTTTGGGGTGTCGCTGTCGGTAGCCAGCACCGTGGTGCTGCTCAAGGCGCTGGAGAGCCAGGGCCTGACGGATGCCACCGATGGCCGCATCGCCATTGGCTGGCTGGTGGTGGAAGACCTGGCCATGGTGTTGGTGCTGGTGCTGTTGCCAGCCCTGGCGCCTTCGCTGGGGGGCAGCGCCATAGAGACCGGCCGCAGCACCGCCATGACGATTGCCATCACGCTGGCGCAGGTGGGCGGTTTTGTCGCCTTCATGCTGGTGGTGGGGCGGCGCTTGTTTCCGTGGATCCTGTGGCAGGTCACCAAAACCGGCTCGCGCGAGTTGTTCACCCTGAGTGTGGTGGCCGCGGCGGTCAGCATTGCCTATGGTTCGGCGGCGCTGTTTGGCGTGTCGTTTGCGCTGGGGGCCTTTTTCGCCGGCATGGTGCTGCGCGAGTCGGAGTTCAGCGCCCGCGCGGCCGAGCAAACGCTGCCGCTGCAAGACGCGTTTGCCGTGTTATTTTTTGTGTCGGTGGGCATGTTGTTTGACCCCATGGTCATCGTGCAGGAGCCGCTGCGGGTGCTGGCCACGGTGGCGGTCATTATTTTTGGCAAAACCCTGGCGGCGGTGGTGCTGGTGCTGGCCCTGGGCTACCCGGCGCGCACGGCGCTGGTGGTGGCGGCCAGCCTGGCGCAGGTGGGGGAGTTCTCGTTCATTCTGGCGGGCCTGGGCATGGCGCTGGGCCTGCTGCCCACCGAGGGTAACAGCCTGATTCTGGCCGGCGCGCTGATCTCGATTGCGCTGAACCCGCTGGTGTTTAGTGCGGTGCAACCGGTGCTGCGCTGGCTGCAGCGCCACCCCGGGTTGGCCGCGCGGCTGGAGCTGGCCGCCAACCCGTTGGCCGAGCTGCCCATGAGCACCGATGCCAAGTACCTCGCCAACCAGGTGGTCATCGTGGGCTGGGGGCGTGTGGGCAAGCTGATTGCCAAGGCGTTGACGACGCAGGGTATTCCGTTTGTGGTGGCCGAATCCAACCGCGACGCGGTGGAGGCGCTACGTGCCCAGGGCATCCCCGCCGTGTGGGGCGATGCAACGGAGCCCATGGTGCTGGTGCAGGCGCACATCCACGAGGCGCGCGCCCTGGTCATCGCTACACCCGAGACCATCCAGGTGCGCGGCATGGTGGAGGTGGCCCGCACGCTGAACCCGCTGATCCATGTGATCGTGCGCAGCCACAACGTGGAGGAGGCCGAGCGGCTGGAGAACGACGGGGCGGGCAGCGTGTTTGTGGGCGAAAGCGAGCTGGCCAAGGCGATGATTGCCAGCGTGCTGGAGGTGGTGCCGCCTGTGGGGGGCTCACGCCACTAAAGGGCAGGCCTCTCGCGCGGCTGCGGCCCCTGGCCGATGCCATCCAGATCGCCGAGACCCTGGCCGCGGGTGACCTGAGACATGACTTTGAAAACACCCGCGTCGTCCGCGGACATCGTGCAGGCCAGCACCCACAGCTCGCGCAAGGTGGTGGACATCATTGCCGTGATTGAAGGCATCTCGTTTCAGACCAACATCCTGGCGCTGAACGCCGCGGTGAGCAACACCGCCACCGCCGCCACCGCCATGAGTCAGCGCGTGCGCGAGCGGCAGAGCGCGGTGGACCAGTTCAAGGTGTAAGGCCTCCCATTTTTACATGATTTAGGGCTCTAGCCCTCTTGGGATGTGCGCGAGCAGCTATTGAATTAGGAGCAAATGTTTGCTGGAGTGCGCACCTTCAATGATGGTGCTTGGGCTGCTCGGCGGGTGTTTGCTGCGCCAGCATCCGATTTACCAATACGCCAGGGAGTCAATATGATCCCTGCTTCATTTCAGGTTGAAATATCTTGGACTTCTTAAAAATTACTTTGCTCTTCGTAGCCACCGCCATTGCTGAAATCGTGGGTTGCTACTTGCCATGGCTCGTTCTCAAGCAGGACAAGACGACATGGTTATTGGTTCCTGCAGCAGTGTCCCTAGGGCTGTTCGCCTGGTTGCTGACACTCCATCCCAGTGCGGCTGGCAGAACGTATGCGGCCTACGGAGGCGTCTACATTGCAGTGGCCCTCGCGTGGCTCTACCTGGTTGACGGTGTGGCGCTGACCCGATGGGATATGGCTGGGGCTGGCATCGCGCTGGTGGGCATGGCAGTTATTGTTTTGCAACCGGCCAACCCATAACAGGCAACTCCGACTTCGTAAGGTGGCGGCTTCTCAGCAGCAACTCTTGGCTGCGACCGGTTGCACGCTGCTTGAACCGATGTTCTCCAAGATGTTGCATTGAGGTGCGGGGCCACCAATGCAATTTTCTGTGCAAGATTGGATGAACCTGGTCAGGTTCTTCTCCAACTGGCGTAGCTCAGCCAGTTTTACCTTTACGGCGTTGAGGTGAGTCTGGGCAACTTCACGGGTCTCGTCGCAAGGGAGTTGCGCGTTTGTTGAGAGCAAGACGAGCTCTCGGACTTGCTCGATGGAAAACCCGAATTCCCGGCAACTGCGTATGACTGCCAGTACCTCGCGGGCCTTTGCTCCGTACACCCTGTGACCACTGGGCCGCCGGTGGGCTTTTGAAATCAAGCCGATTTCCTCGTAGTACCGGATGGCGGATACGCTCACCCCGGTGCTCTGGGCCAAAGCGCCAATCGTTATGTACTCAGCCGTGGAAAGGTCTTTCACAGAAACTCCTTGCATCTCAAGTTACTTGAGGTTCTACATTGCAGTTTAAGGGAATCGTCCCGAGACTTCTTTGTGAGGATGAACTATGAAAAAAGCAGGACTGACTGCGTTGGGTGTGGCTGGTGCGTGCGCGGCCTGTTGCGCAATTCCGTTGGCTATCCCGATCATGGGTGCATTGTCGGTTTCAGGCTTGTCGATTCTGGCAATCGATCAGTTTCTTTTGGGCCCTGCCGGAATCGCTATTGCTGCGGCTGTCAGCCTGGTTGCTGCTGTTTGGGTGGGGGCTTGGTACGTGGGGCAGCGCCGTAAGCGTGCGGCAATGGCCGAGAGCGGTGCAGCTTGCTCCGTTCCAGACAGTAGTGGCGCTGGTGGTTGCGCCTGCTCCAAAGGTGTGTCATGAAACGCCGAGAGACCTTGCTTGCAATGAGCGGCATCCTGACTACCGCGAGTCTGTCTGGCGTTGCAAGTGCCACCACAGCGAATCAGGAGAAGGCTGCACCGCCTTTTGCGGTAAACGACGCCACTGGAAACCGGCGAACGCTGGAGGAGTTCAAGGGAAAAATAGTGGTGTTGGAGTGGACCAGTCCCTCTTGTCCATTTGTTCGAGCCCAGTACGCCAGTGGAAAGATGCAGGAGTTGCAGGTGTGGGCGAAGGCACAAGGCGTTGTATGGCTGTCCGTGCTCTCAACCTATCCTGCACGGGGTGACTACCTTGCTCCGCAAAAAGCGCAGGCCTTCAACCAAGAGCGCAAAGCGCAGTCAGCTGCCCTGTTGATGGATTCCTCGGGTCAGATGGGTCAAACCTATGGGGCGCGCAACACTCCCCATATGTTTGTCATCAATAGTGTCGGACGCATTGCCTACGCTGGGGCCATTGATACACAGCCAACGGTCGATGAAGCGGTCGTTCCCAAATCGCAGAACCTGGTACGTGCTGCGCTGGAAGATCTGTTGGCAGGCAAGGCAGTCGCACGACCAAGAACAACACCTTATGGTTGTCTCGTGGGGTATTCCGCGTAGTTGATCTAGATGTAGGGTTTGGATACCGCATACCGGCCATGTGTTAGCTACAGCAATTGGCCTGCTTCAGCCCAATTGCCGCTACTGAGTGTGCCCATCCAAGCATTTCAACCCTGCCAGACGCGTCACCTCACCGTCAACAGTTGTGAGCGCCAGAAAGCACAGAAAATAGCGCCTTAGACAACGAGGCCCCTGTGAATCCATCCCCTGCCCATGCCGAACTCATTGCCACTTTCAGGAGGGCAGAGGCCGATGCTGCGCACAAGTTCGGATTGATCCAAGTGGTTGCCAACAAGGGGCCCAAGGCGATTCAGGCGGCTGTGGAAACAGCGGCAAAGGCCGCAAAACGCCGGGATTCGTTTGCAAAAAAGCTGAATGCCCTGGGAGTGGATCTGAAGGATTGAGCGGGGCTTTGTGTTCTGGCCCGCCGGGTCAGGTGGGGGCAGCGCGGAATGTTTTGTAAGACGCCGCCAGTGGTATGGTGAACAAGATAACGAACACAAGGTTCAACACGGCGTTTTGCCAGAAACCAGACCACCACGAAAACAGGGTGTCTGGGACGAACCACACGGCCACTGACACTGCAACGATGTGCCAGCCCTCCATAGCGCCACTCGCAAAGGGCCCGCGCACCACCAGCAACAAGGCGGTGCCCCAGCCCACCATGACGGCGCCCAGCACCGCGTGCACGAGCGAGATGTATTCCACCGCCTTGGGGTCGAAGGCGGCAATGCTTGCGGTGTTGCCATACACCAGCAAAGAGAAACCTTCCCGCGTGAGCTGTGGAAACAGCACCAGGAGGAGGCCAAACCCCATAACCGCCAGCGTGACAACTTGGAGCCAACGGGTCCAGAACGGAGCTGGTGTTTTCACTGGGTGCATACAAGGCTTGGGGTGGTGAACGAATGCCAAGTTTCAGCGGTGCGGTGCACCGGCGCCATGACCTTGCAGGTCATGCCCACCTCTGCCCTTAACACTCCACAATATTCACCGCCAGCCCGCCGCGCGCAGTCTCCTTGTACTTGGTCTTCATGTCGGCGCCGGTTTCGCGCATGGTCTTGATGACCTTGTCCAGGCTCACGAAGTGGCTGCCGTCGCCGCGCAGCGCCATGCGGGCGGCGTTGATGGCCTTCACCGATGCAATCGCGTTGCGTTCGATGCACGGAATCTGTACCAGGCCACCCACGGGGTCGCAGGTCAGTCCCAGGTGGTGTTCCATGCCGATTTCGGCGGCGTTTTCCACTTGCTCGGGCGTGCCGCCCATCACCGCGCATAGGGCGGCGGCGGCCATGCTGCAGGCCACGCCTACCTCGCCCTGGCAGCCCACCTCGGCACCGCTGATGGATGCGTTCTCTTTGTAGAGGATGCCGACGGCCGCTGCGGTAAGCAGGAAGTCGATCACGCCCGCGTCGGTGGCACCCTGCACAAAACGTGTGTAGTAGTGCAACACGGCAGGGATGATGCCGGCCGCGCCGTTGGTGGGCGCGGTGACCACACGGCCGCCGGCGGCGTTTTCCTCGTTCACGGCCAGCGCGTAGAGGTTCACCCAGTCCATCACCTGCAGCGGGTCGCGCAGCGCGTGTTCGGGGTTGGCGGTCAGCGCCTGCAGCAGCGCCTTGGCGCGGCGCTTGACCTTGAAGCCACCGGGCAGCACGCCGTCTGTGGCGCAGCCGCGCTTCACGCAGTCTTGCATGACCTGCCAGATGCGCAGCAGGCCGGCGTCAATCTCGGCATCGCTGCGCCAGTGCTGCTCGTTGCGCCGCATGATCTGTGCAATGCTGATGCCTTGCTGGGCGGCCAGCTGCAGCAACGCGTCGCCGCTGGTAAAGGGCAGGGGCAGCACGGTGGCGTCGGGGGCAATCACCTTTTGCCGCGTGCCGTCAGCCGCCACCTCGTCGCTGACGATAAAGCCACCACCCACCGAGTAGTAGATGCGCTCGGACAGCTCCGTGCCCGCCGCATCCAGCGCCACAAAGCGCATGCCGTTGGCGTGGAAGGGCAGGGGCGCACGCATGAAGAGCAGGTCGTCTTTCTCGTGGAAGGCAATGCGGTGGGTGCCACCCAGTGTGAGCTGCTGGCTGCTGCGCACCTCGGCCAGCAATGCTGGGATCACGTCCACCTCCACCGTGTCGGGCTCGTGGCCGCTTAGGCCCAGCAGCACGGCCACGTCGCTGGCGTGGCCCTTGCCAGTGGCACCCAGCGAGCCATGCAGCCAGCAGCGCACCGTGGTGGTCTGCTCCAGCACGCCGCTGTGCTGCAGCCGCGCCACAAACTGCCGCGCCGCCCGCATGGGGCCCACGGTGTGCGAGCTGCTGGGGCCGATACCGATTTTGAACAGGTCGAAAACAGAGACTGCCATGGTGGACTCCTGGGGGTAGTGTGGACGGGTTTGACTCAGACTGCAAAGTGCTGCTGCACGTGGCCTGCCAATTGGTGCGCGGTGATGGCGGACAGCGTCCAGCCCAGGTGGCCGTGTCCGGTGTTGTAGAACACGTTGGCGCGTTTGCCCTGGCCCACGCGCGGCAGCATGTTGGGGAGCATGGGCCGCAGGCCGGCCCAGGGTTCCGCGCGGCGCGTGCTCACGCCCGGAAAGCATTGGTTCACCCATTGAACGAGCGGGCGGATGCGGTCGGCGCGTATGTCGTGGTTCAGGCCATTGAATTCGGCCGTGCCCGCCACGCGGAACCGGTCTTGGCCCAGGCGGCTGGTCACCAGCTTGGTCTCGTCGTCCAGCAGGCTCACCTGCGGCGCGGCCTGCTGGCTGGCTTCGTCATTCAGCTGCACGGTGATGGAGTAACCCTTGACCGGGTAGATGTTGAGCCGGTCACCCAGCTGCGCGGCAATGCCACGCCCGTACACACCGGCGCACACCACCACACCATCAAACACCTGTGTCTCGGTGCCACCTTCGTGCTGCAGCGTGAGCTGCGCGCTGTGGCCATCGGCCGAGGCGCTGTGCACCTGATGGCCATACAAAAACTTCACGCCCAGCCGCGCGCAGGCTTGCGACAGGCCGTGCGTGTATTTGTGGATGTCGCCGGTCGAATCGCTCTCGGTGTAGTAACCCCCGTAGTACTGGCCTTGCAGCGTGGGTTCAATCGCGCGCATCTCATCGGGCGTGACGGCACGGCGTGGCAGGCCACCAGCGGCCAGCATGGTGGACACGGTGCCTGCGTGGTCAAAACCCGCCTTGTTGCGGTAGATGTGCAAGATGCCTTTGCGCTTGTGGTCGAAGTCAATGCCTTCCTTCTCGGCCCAACCAAACAGGTGCTCACGTGCGGCAATGGCCAGGCGCGTGGTGGCTTCAGTGTTGTCGCGGTACTTGGGTATGGCGGCTACAAACTCCGCCATCCAGCTCAGCTTGTGCCAGGTGGGCGTGGGGTTCATCAAGAGCGGCGCATCCTTGGTGAACATCCATTTCAGCCCTTTGACAATGGTGCTGGGGTGGGTCCAGACCTCGGCGTTGGACGCCGACAGCTGGCCGCCGTTGGCATAGGACGTTTCCATGCCCGCGTAGCGGTTTTTCTCAATCAGGGTGACCTGGTAACCCGCCTGGGCCAGGGTGTAGGCGCTGGTGACGCCGGTGATGCCGCCGCCAATGATGGCAATGTGTTTCATAGAGCTCTCGCAAAACAGTCGCAAACATAGAAGTCGCCGCCCCACACACCATGTGCAGGTGACGACCCCCTCTGTTTGAGACCTGAGAGATTCACCACCGGCTTTGTGGGCCAGCGGCTTGCTCCTGCGGTGTGCCGCGGGGACTAATCCACGGCAGCTCTTCAGAGTGCTAAGGGATTCAACATCCCTATCGAAGCGGTCCTTTTGCCTGAGAGTTTCCGGGGTGGTTGCTCCTTCGGCGCTGGCGTTTTGAGGCGCCAGGCTCTCCCGCTGCGATGCCAGGTCCAGCCTGGCCAGGGTGGCTGCATGCAATGCAGTGCCACCCTGAAATTTCCAACTTAGCTTTCAGCGTATTCCGACAAGGGCACGCAGCTGCAGAACAGGTTGCGGTCGCCATATACGTTGTCCACCCGACCCACAGAGGGCCAGTACTTCACCGCCTTCAGGCTGGCCACCGGGAAGGCGCCCACCTCGCGGCTGTAGGGACGGTTCCATTCGGCGCCCAGCAAGCTGGCGGCAGTATGGGGAGCATGCTTCAAAGGGTTGTTGTCTTGTGGCCAGCTTCCGGCTTCGACTTGTGCAATTTCGCCACGGATGGCGATCATGGCGCTGATAAAGCGGTCCAGCTCGGCCAACGTCTCGCTCTCGGTGGGTTCCACCATCAGCGTGTTGGGCACGGGGAAGCTCAGCGTGGGCGCGTGGAAGCCATAGTCCATCAAACGCTTGGCCACGTCTTCGGCCATCACGCCGCAGGTGTCCTTGAAGCCACGCAGATCCAAGATGCACTCGTGGGCCACATGGCCGTTGGCACTGGCGTACAACGTGGGGTAGTGGTCTGTCAATCGCGCGCTGATGTAGTTGGCCGCTAGGATGGCCGCTTCGGTCGCGTGCTGCAGGCCGTCGGCGCCCATCATTCGGCAGTACATCCAGCTGATGGGTAGCACGGCGGCATTGCCCAGTGGCGCGGCGCTGACTGCGCCTGTGCCGGGAACGCCACCGGTGGCGTGCCCGGGCAGGAAGGGCACGAGGTCGGCCACCACACACACGGGGCCGACACCGGGGCCACCACCGCCGTGGGGGATGCAGAAGGTTTTGTGCAGGTTCAGGTGGCTCACGTCGCCGCCAAACTCGCCGGGGGCTGCGGTGCCTACCAGCGCGTTCATGTTGGCGCCGTCCACGTACACACGGCCGCCGTGCTGGTGCACCAGGGCGCACAGCTCTTTCACGCTGGTTTCAAACACGCCGTGGGTGCTGGGGTAGGTGATCATCACCGCGGCCAGGTTGGCGCTGTGCTGTTCACACTTGGCTTGCAGGTCGGCCATGTCCACGTTGCCGTTGTCATCGCACTTGGTCACTACCACTTGCATGCCCACCATCTGCGCGCTGGCCGGGTTGGTGCCGTGCGCGCTGCTGGGGATCAGGCAGATATTGCGGTGGCTTTGGCCTTTGCTGGCGTGGTACGCCTGAATGACCAACAGGCCTGCGTATTCGCCCTGGCTGCCAGCGTTGGGCTGCAGGCTGATGCCGGCATACCCGGTGGCCGCGCACAGCCAGGCGCGCAGTTGTGCGTCCAGCTCGGCATAACCTTGGCGCTGGTCGGCCGGGCAGAAGGGGTGGATGTTGGCGAACTCGGGCCAGGTGATGGGGATCATCTCGCTGGTGGCGTTGAGCTTCATGGTGCAGGAGCCCAGCGGAATCATGCTGCGGTCCAGCGCCAGGTCCTTGTCGCTCAGCATGCGGATGTAGCGCAGCATGCCGGTCTCGGAATGGTGGGTGTTGAACACCGGGTGCGTCATGAATGTGGAGGTGCGGCGCAGTGCGGCGGGGATCAGCGACTCGGCGGTGCCTTCCAGCGCGTCCACGCTGGGCAGGGCCTGGCCGGGTTGGGCAAACAGGCTCCACACCAGGGCCAGGTCGTCACGCGTGGTGGTTTCGTCCAGGCTGACGCAGAGGTAATCTTTAAAGTAAATTCGCAGGTTAGCCCCCGCAGATACTGCGCGAGCAGCTATCGAATTCGTAGCATCCCCGGTCTTGACCGTGACGGTGTCAAACACGGCGTCGCTGGTCAGCGTGTGGCCCAGTTGCTCCAAGCCCTTGGCCAGAATGGCGGTGAACTTGGCTACGCGCTGGGCGATGCGGGTCAGGCCTTCGGGGCCGTGGTAGACGGCGTACATGCTGGCAATGACGGCCGGCAGCACTTGCGCGGTGCAGATGTTGGAGGTGGCTTTTTCGCGGCGGATGTGTTGCTCGCGCGTTTGCAGCGCCAGGCGGTAGGCCGGGTTGCCATGCGTGTCGATGCTCACGCCCACAATGCGGCCGGGCATGGAACGTTTGTATTCGTCGCGGCAGGCCATGTAGGCGGCGTGCGGGCCGCCGTTGCACAGCGGCATGCCGAAGCGCTGGGTGGTGCCGACCACAATGTCGGCGTCAAATTCGCCGGGTGGCGTGAGCAGCGTGAGCGCCAGCAGGTCGGCGGCCACGATGAAGGCGGCTTGTTTGCTGTGCACCAGCGCTACGTCGGCACGCAGGTCGTCAATGCGGCCGCTGGTGGCGGGGTACTGGGCCAGCACAGCAAAGTAGTCGCCTGCCAGCGCGGCTTCCCACTCGGGCGCGGAGTTGGCAAGCAGGACGGTGATGCCCAGCGGCGCGGCGCGCGTCTGGATCACCTCAATGGTTTGCGGGTGGCAGTCGCCAGCCACCACAAACACATTGCTCTTGCTTTTGACACTGCGCTTGGCCAGCGTCATGGCTTCGGCCGCGGCGGTGGCTTCGTCCAGCATGGACGCATTGGCCATGGGCATGCCGGTCAGGTCACACACCATGGTCTGGAAGTTCACCAGCGCTTCCATGCGGCCCTGCGAAATCTCGGCCTGGTAGGGCGTGTAGGCGGTGTACCAGGCGGGGTTTTCCAGGATGTTGCGCAGGATCACGCCAGGCGTGTGCGTGCCGTAGTAGCCCTGGCCAATGAAGCTTTTGAGCACCTTGTTCTTGCCCGCCAGCACCTTGATCTCGGCCAGCGCCGCCGCTTCGGTGATCGCGGCGGGAATATCCATCTTGCTGCTGCGCGCAATGCTGCGCGGCACGATGCTGTCGATCAGCGTACGGCGCGAGGTCTCGCCGATGGCTTGGAGCATCAGCGCTTCGTCGGCCGCATCGATGCCGATGTGGCGTGCGTGGAATTCGCTGGCGTTTTCCAGCTGTGCGAGGGTGGAGGCAGGGGTCGTTGGCATGGACGTTCAGGCTTATTAGTTAGAGGTTGAAAGGGCAATTTCCCGCCGGGCCGCCCCAAGGGAAATTAGCCCCCTCGGGGGGGGCAGCGACCCGCACAGCGGCGGAGCGTGGGGGCTTAGCCCGCGGAGAAGGCGGAGTAGCTGGTTTCGTCCATCAGGCCGTCGAGTTCGGCGGGGTTGGACAGCTTGACCTTGAAGAACCAGCCGGCGCCCAGCGGGTCGGTGTTGGCCAGGCTGGGGTCGGCGCGCAGGGCTTCGTTCACTTCGGTGATCTCGCCGGTCACGGGCATGTAGACGTCGGCAGCGGCCTTGACGGACTCGACCACGCCGGCCACGGCCTTGGCGTCAATGGAGGCGCCCACTTCGGGCAGGTCCACAAACACCACGTCGCCCAGCGCGTCCTGCGCGTGGTGGGTGATGCCCACGGTGGCGATGCCACCTTCAACATTGAGCCATTCGTGGTCGGGGGTGTACTGGATGGGCATGGAGAGCTCCTGAAAAACGGATGTTGGAAAGAAATAAAACAATAAAAACGAACCTGCCAGGACAGACTTTAGCCGCCCCGGCCTGGTGGTTTAGCCGCGGTAGTAGCGCGTGGGCACAAAGGGCATGGCGCTGACTTCCATGGGTACGGGTTTGCCGCGCACGATGGCCACCACTTTGGTGCCCACAGCCGCCCATGCCGCGTCCACATAGCCCATGGCCACGGGCTTGTCGATGGTGGGGCCGAGCAGGCCGCTGGTCACCTCGCCGATCTTGTTGCCGTTGCCGTCCTGCAGCTCGGTGTGGTCACGCACGGGGATGCGTTCCAGGGCGATCAGTCCCACGCGTTTTTTGGTGCCTTTTTGGCCGCTAGCCCCCGTGGAATCTGCGAGAGCAGCTAGTATTTTTGTAGCGCCCGGGAAACTACCTTCGCGGGCACCACCCGCGCGGCGCACCTTTTGCATGGCCCACAGCAGACTGGCTTCGACCGGGGTGGTGGTGGTGTCGATGTCATTGCCATACAGGCACAGGCCGGCTTCCAGGCGCAGGGAGTTGCGTGCGCCCAGGCCAATCGGCTTGACTTCGGGCTGGGCCAGCAGGGCGCGGGCGAGAGCTTCGGCGTGGTCGTTGTGGACAGAAATCTCGAAGCCGTCTTCACCGGTGTAGCCGCTACGGGTCAAGAATACGTCGATCTTCTGCGTGCCCGTGTCGACCGTGAAGTTGCCACCAGTCATGAACACCAGCTTTTCTACGCCAGGTGCTAGGCGGGAGAGGGCGGTCACAGCCTGCGGGCCCTGCAGCGCCAGCAGCGCGTAGTCGGGCAGGGGGACGACTTGGCAGCGGCTGCCAATCTTGGCTTGGATGTGGGCGATGTCGCCCACCTTGCAGGCGCCGTTGACGATGACGAAGAGCTCGTTGTCGCCCTTGTTGAAGAACATCAGATCATCAATGATGGTGCCTTCGTCTGTCAGCAGCAGGCCATAGCGCTGCTTGCCCACGGCCAGGTCCATCACGTCCACGGGCATCAGCGTTTCGAACGCCGCCGCCGCATCGGGGCCGACCAAGCGCAGCTGGCCCATGTGGGACACATCGAACAGGCCCGCGGCGTTGCGGGTGTGGTGGTGCTCGGCCATCAGGCCGGCGGGGTACTGCACGGGCATGGAATAGCCGGCAAACGGCACCATGCGGGCGCCCAGCTCAATGTGCAGCGCGTTCAGCGGGGTGGTCAACAAAGCGGTGTCGGTGGCGGACATGG
This sequence comes from Rhodoferax sp. TS-BS-61-7, assembly GCF_002943465.1. Taxonomy (GTDB): domain Bacteria; phylum Pseudomonadota; class Gammaproteobacteria; order Burkholderiales; family Burkholderiaceae_C; genus Allorhodoferax. The sequence continues at coordinate 519,537 of NZ_PTQY01000001.1, read as the reverse complement.
CGGCAATCCAGGTAGGGGCAAGTCAAAACCCGGGGCGAGTGCATGGCTGCGCCCGCCCGGTGCTGCCCCCGCTGTCCGCTTTACCTGAGAGATTCGCCGGGCCTGCGTGCACGGTGTGCGCAGACTGCGGGTTGCTCCTTCGGTGGGCTGTGCACCAAGTGCTGCAGCCTCTCTCCAGTGGGGTGTCGTTGATAGCCAAGCCATCAACGGATGTCAGTCCTTTTGCCTGAGCGTTCAGACCGCTGCAATCAGCCGTCCTGCGCCTTCGGCGGCCTCCGCGGGGGAAGCTCTCTCCTGACTGGGCAGCATTCTAAACCAGCCGCCGTTGGGTATCGGCCCCAAGCGGACGTGGCCGATCTGATGTGCCGCAAAGTCTGCCCACGCGGGCTGGCCTAAACTCCTGTCCGTTCGCGCCGCCACATCTCCAGCGGTATTTCATCTTCCTTACGGGCCGCGCCTGCATGCTCTACATCCTCCGCCTCGCCATGCTGGGCCTCTACTTTCTGGTGGCTTCGGCAATCAATTTCGTCATTTGTTTTGCCCGTCCGTTCAACCCCGACAACTCGCGCCTGTGTGGCTGGATGTATTCGGCACCCGCCTTGCGCCTTCTGGGGCTCACAGTGCGGCTGGAAACGGAGGGCATGCTGGCGCAACCCAACCCCTTTGTGATCGTGGCCAACCACCAGTCCAACTGGGACTTGTTTGTGCTGGGCTGCTCGGTGCCGCGGCGCACCGTGTCGCTGGGCAAGAAGAGCCTGAAGTGGATCCCCTTCTTTGGCCAGATTTACTGGTTGGCCGGCAACATCCTGATCGACCGGGGCAATGCCTTCAAGGCCAAGCAGGCCATGCTCAAAACTACCGATGTGATGCAGCACCAGGACACCTCGATCTGGGTGTTTGCAGAGGGCACGCGCAACCTGGGCCGGGGCTTGCTCCCGTTCAAGAAAGGGGCCTTCCAGATGGCCATTAACGCGGGTGTGCCCATCATCCCCCTGTGCTGCAGCAACTACAAACGCAGCATGAATCTCAATCGCTGGCACAGCGGCACCATCGTCATCCACACCTTGCCGCCTATCGCCACCACTGGCATGACCTTGGACGACATGCCCGCGCTGATGGAGCGCTGCCGAACACAGATGGCGACCTGCCTGGACACGCTGGACGCACAGCTGGTCTAGTGCGTTGCCGGGTCCTGCAATAAGCGGGGGCATTGCAGCGCGTTTATTCGCTTTCCAAACAACATCCGGGTGGGGAACCAACTGGACTGCGCCGCAGTCCAAGGCATATACTGAAATCGAGAATCTGCCGCTAGGGATTCAGGTTTGTTGTTCCAGCCCGGAGGTCTTATGGACGCCATTGGTAACTACGTAGCCCGCCACGCACGCAGCCGCGAAGAAGAGATGACTCTGGACGAGTATCTGGCTGAGTGCAAACGCAACCCGCTCACTTACGCCACAGCGGCTGAGCGCATGTTGGCCGCCATCGGTGAGCCGGTGGTGCTGGACACTCGTAACAACCCGCAGCTCTCGCGCATCTTTGCCAACAAGCTCATCAAGGTGTATCCCGCCTTCTCCGAGTTTTATGGCATGGAAGACGCCATCGAGCAGGTGGTGAGCTACTTCCGCCATGCGGCGCAAGGGCTGGAAGAGCGCAAGCAAATCCTCTACTTGCTGGGCCCGGTAGGCGGCGGCAAAAGTTCGCTGGCCGAACGCCTCAAACACCTCATGCAGCAAGTGCCGTTTTATGCGATCAAAGGCTCGCCGGTGAACGAAAGTCCGTTGGGCCTGTTTGATGCGGTGGAAGACGGCCCGGTGTTGCAAGAGAGTTATGGCATTCCGCCGCGTTACCTGCAGCGTATCCTGTCGCCGTGGGCCGTGAAGCGGCTGGACGAGTTTGGTGGGGACATCCGTCAGTTCAAGGTGGTCAAACGTTTCCCCAACACCTTGCGTCAGATTGGTGTGGCCAAGACCGAGCCCGGCGACGAGAACAACCAGGATATTTCATCCCTGGTGGGCAAGGTGGACATTCGCAAGTTGGAGAGCTTTTCGCAGGACGACCCCGATGCTTACAGCTTCTCGGGCGGTCTTTGCCTAGCAAACCAGGGGCTGCTGGAATTTGTGGAAATGTTCAAGGCGCCCATCAAGGTGCTTCACCCTTTGCTGACTGCTACGCAGGAGGGCAACTTCAAGGGCACCGAGGGCTTTGGGGCGATTCCGTTTGATGGCATTGTGCTGGCCCACAGCAACGAGAGCGAGTGGAAGGCCTTCCGCAACAACAAACACAACGAAGCGTTTCTGGACCGCATCTACATCGTCAAGGTGCCGTACTGCCTGCGCGTGAGCGAAGAGATCAAGATTTACGAAAAACTGATTCGCGATTCGTCGTTGGGCCAGGCCAAGTGCGCCCCGGGCACGCTGAAGATGATGAGCCAGTTTGCCATCCTCACCCGGCTGAAGGAGCCTGAAAACTCCAGCCTGTACAGCAAGATGGAGGTGTACGACGGCGAGAGCCTAAAGGACACCGATCCGCGCGCCAAGAGCTACCACGAGTACCGCGACTACGCGGGTATGGACGAGGGCATGAACGGCGTGTCCACCCGTTTTGCGTTCAAGATTTTGTCCAAGGTGTTCAACTTCGACAGCGCCGAGGTGGCCGCCAACCCGGTGCACCTGATGTATGTGCTGGAGCAGCAGATCGAGCGCGAGCAGTTTCCGGCCGATCTGGAGCAGAAGTACACCGGCTTCATCAAGGAGCTGTTGGCCCCGCGCTATGCCGAGTTCATCGGCAAGGAAATCCAGAAAGCCTATCTGGAGAGCTACAGCGAATACGGACAAAACATTTTTGACCGCTACGTGACCTATGCTGACTACTGGATCCAGGACAACGAGTACCGCGACACCGATACGGGTGAAGTGTTTGACCGCGTGGCGCTGAACGCAGAGCTGGAGAAGATCGAGAAGCCCGCGGGCATTGCCAACCCCAAGGACTTCCGCAACGAGATTGTGAATTTTGTGCTGCGGGCGCGCGCCAACAACCAGGGCAAGAACCCGGCGTGGACCAGCTACGAAAAGCTGCGCCAGGTGATCGAGAAAAAGATGTTCTCCAACACCGAAGAGCTGCTGCCCGTGATCAGCTTCAACGCCAAGGCCAGTGCGGACGAAGCCAAGAAGCACGAAGACTTTGTGACGCGCATGGTGGAAAAAGGCTACACCGCCAAACAGGTGCGCTTGCTGTGCGAGTGGTACCTGCGGGTGCGCAAGAGTTCGTGAATGGAGCCCCCACGCTTGTCACTTCGTGTACTGCGCTGCCCCCCGAGGGGGCGCTGCCTTGCTTGGGGTGGCCCGGCGCAGCGGCAAGAGGTTTTGTTGAAGGGTTGACATGGCACTGCAAATCGTTGACCGCCGGCTGGCGGGCAAGAACAAGTCCATTGGCAACCGGGAGCGGTTTTTGCGTCGCCACCAGGAGCAGATCCGTGAGGCGGTGCGCAAGGCCGTGACAGGCCGCGGCATCCGCGATATCGAGCAGGCCGAGAACATCACCATTCCCAAGAAAGACATCAGCGAACCCGTGTTCCACCACGGCGAGGGCGGCGTGCGCGACACCGTGCACCCCGGCAATACCGATCACCTGCGTGGCGACCGCATCAAGCGCCCGCAGGGTGGTGCGGGCGGTGGCAAGGGGCAGGCCAGCGATTCGGGGGAGGGCGAAGACGACTTTGTCTTCACGCTGAGCAAGGAAGAGTTCATGCAGGTGTTCTTCGAGGGCCTGGCCTTGCCGCACCTCATGCGCACCCAGATTGGCGACGCGCCCGAATGGAAAACCCACCGCGCGGGCTACACACGCGACGGAACGCCCAACAACCTGCACATCCTGCGCTCCATGCGCGGTGCGCTGGGGCGTCGGCTGGCCTTGGGAGCGGGCGCACGGCGTGAATTGGCACAAAAGAAGCGGCTGCTGGCAGAGCTGGAACGCACGCCTGTGGGGCACGAGCCCGAGATACGCACGCTGCGCCAGGAGATCCAGGAGCTAGAGCTGCGAATCAAGAAGATCCCGTTTCTGGATCCGGTGGATTTGCGGTTCCGCGGCCGGGTTAAAACGCCGGTGCCTACGTCCAAGGCGGTGATGTTTTGCCTGATGGATGTGTCCGGCTCCATGGACGAAGAGCGCAAGGGCCTGGCCAAGCAGTTCTTCATCCTGCTTTATCTGTTTCTGACCCGCCACTACGAGAAGATCGACATCGTCTTCATCCGCCACCACACGCAGGCGCAGGAGGTAGATGAGGATACTTTCTTCCACGCGACCGAGAGCGGCGGCACCGTGGTTAGCAGCGCGCTGGAGCTGATGCAAAAAATTCTGGAGCAACGCTACCCTGCATCCGAGTGGAACATATACGGCGCCCAGGCCAGCGATGGTGACAATTTCAGCAACGACAGCGGGCGCTGCCGCGATCTGCTCAACGATGCGCTGCTGCCACTGTGTCGCTACTTTGCCTATGTGCAGGTGGCCGATACTGAGCAGGACCTGTGGGAGGAATACACCCAGCTGGCGGAAGAACACGCCAACTTTGCCATCCGCAAGGTGACCGAACCCGAGCACATCTACCCGGTGTTTCGGGACCTGTTCAAGAAGGAAGGAGAAACCGCATGAGCGACCTGCTTCCCATCCTTGCCCAGCGCCCGGTGGAGCATCGGCATCTGGACGACCCAGCCCGCATTCCGCCCAGCGGCGAGCGCCGTACGCGCATCGTCTTGCAAGAGCCCATGCCAGCGCCGCCGCGCGCGAAGGAGCCGTTACCAGATAGCAGCGATTGGACCTTTGAGCTGATCGAGCACTACCACGATGTGATCCGCGAGACCGCGGCCCGCTTTGGCCTGGACACCTACGCCAACCAGCTGGAGATCATCACGGCCGAGCAGATGATGGACGCCTACGCCAGCGTGGGCATGCCCATCAACTACCGGCACTGGAGCTACGGCAAAGAGTTCATCGCCACCGACAAACGTTACCGCCGTGGACACATGGGCCTGGCCTACGAAATCGTCATCAATTCCGACCCCTGCATCAGCTACCTGATGGAGGAAAACACCACGGCCATGCAGGCGCTGGTGATTGCGCACGCGGCCTATGGCCACAACAGCTTCTTCAAAGGCAACTACCTGTTCCGCATGTGGACGGACGCCTCCAGCATCATCGACTACCTGGTGTTCGCGCGCCGCTACATCAGCGAATGCGAGGAACGCTATGGGCTAGAGACGGTAGAGCTATTTTTGGATTCTTGCCACGCACTGGCCAACTTTGGGGTGGACCGTTACCGCCGACCCAGCAAGAAGAGCTTGGCGCAGGAGCTCAGTGCGCGCAAGGCCCGCGAAGCCTATGCCCAGCAACAGGTCAATGACTTGTGGCGCACCGTGCCCAAAGGGGCAGACAAACCTGACGATGCGCCCGAGAGCCAGCGCTTTCCGCCAGAGCCGCAGGAGAATCTGCTGTACTTCATTGAGAAGAATGCGCCTTTGCTGGAGCCCTGGCAGCGTGAAGTGGTACGCCTGGTGCGCAAGATCGCGCAGTACTTTTACCCGCAGCGCCAGACCCAGGTGATGAACGAGGGTTGGGCCACGTTCTGGCACCACAAGCTGCTCAACACGTTGTATGACGATGGCCACCTGAGCAACGGCATGATGATGGAGTGGCTGAGCTCGCACACCAACGTGATCTTTCAGCCCCCCGTGGGCCACCGGGCTTATAGCGGCATTAATCCCTATGCGCTGGGCTTTGCCATGTACACCGACATCAAGCGCATCTGCGACGCACCGACTGACGAAGACCGCGCGTGGTTTCCCGACATTGCCGGAAGTCCCTGGCTGCCCACGCTGGACCACGCCATGCGCAACTTCAAGGATGAGAGCTTTATCGGGCAGTTTTTGAGCCCGAAGTTGATGCGCGACATGCGGCTGTTTGCTGTCCACGACGACGAGAAAAATACACAGCTGGAAGTGGCTGCCATCCACGACGCGATTGGCTACCGCGAGCTGCGCCAATCGCTGTCCCAGCAGTACGACCTTGGTACGCGGGAACCCAATGTCCAGGTCTGGAACGTAAATCTGCGCGGTGACCGCATGCTCACGCTGAGGCACACGCAGTACCAAAATCGGCCTTTGGGTGAGAGCACGCTGGAGGTGCTCAAGCACACGGCGCGGCTTTGGGGTTTTGGCGTGGCGCTGGAGAGCGTGAACAACGCGGGCGAGGTCACGCGACAGTGGAGCGTGGCGGCACCGGCATAAAAAAAGGGGCTGTCAGCCCCGTTTTTTTACATCCCCGCGTAGTTGGGGCCGCCGCCGCCTTCCGGCGTCACCCAGACGATGTTTTGTGTGGGGTCTTTGATATCGCAGGTTTTGCAGTGCACACAGTTTTGCGCGTTGATCTGCAGGCGGTCGGTGTTGTCTTCGTTCTTCACAAACTCGTACACACCAGCCGGGCAGTAGCGAGCCTCGGGGCCGGCGTATTTGGCCAGGTTGATGCTCACGGGCACAGACGCGTCTTTGAGCGTCAAGTGCGCGGGCTGCTGCTCTTCGTGATTGGTGTTGCTGATGAACACGCTGCTCAAGCGGTCGAAGGTGAGTTTGCCATCGGGCTTGGGGTAGACGATGGGCTTGCACTCGGCAGCGGGCTTGAGGTAGGCGTGGTCGGGCTTGTCCCGGCGTAGCGTCCAGGGAATGTGGCCACGCAGCACGAACTGCTCAAAGCCGTTCATGAGGGTTGCCACCGTCAGGCCGTACTTGAACCAGTTCTTGAAGTTGCGGTCCTTGTTCAGTTCGGTGTGCAGCCAGCTCTTCTCAAACGCTTCGGGGTAGGCGCTGAGCTCGTCGTGCTGGCGGCCGGCCACCACGGCGTCATACGCAGCCTCAGCGGCCTGCATGCCGGTCTTGATGGCGGCATGGCTGCCCTTGATGCGGCCCACGTTCAGGTAGCCGGCGTTGCAGCCGATCAGGCAGCCGCCGGGGAACACGGTCTTGGGCAGGGCGTTGATGCCGCTGGCGTTGATCGCGCGGGCGCCGTAGCCCAGGCGTTTGGCCGTGACTTCGCCTTTGTCGTTCTCAAAGTAGTAGCGCACATTGGGGTGGGTCTTCCAGCGCTGGAATTCTTCAAACGGGCTCAGATAGGGGTTGGAATAGCCCAGGCCGGTGACGAAGCCCAAAGCAACCTTGTTGCCGTCCAGGTGATACAGGAATGCACCGCCATAGGTGTCCGACTCCATGGGCCAACCCGCGGTGTGCATCACAAAGCCGGGTTTGTGGCGGCTGAGGTCAATCTCCCACAGTTCCTTGATGCCGATACCAAAGCTTTGTGGATCGCGGCCTTCGTCGAGCTTGTACTTGGCGATGAGCTGCTTGCCCAGATGGCCGCGTGCACCTTCGGCAAACACGGTGTACTTGCCCAGCAATTCCATGCCGAGCTGGAAGTTTTCGGTGGGTTCGCCGTCCTTGCCCACACCCATATTGCCGGTGGCCACGCCCTTGACGGAGCCGTCCTCGTTGTAGAGCACCTCGGCTGCGGTGAAGCCGGGGAAAATTTCCACGCCCAGGGCTTCGGCCTGTTCGGCCATCCACTTGGTGACAGCGCCCAGGCTCACGATGTAGTTGCCATCGTTGTGGGCAAAGGGGGGCAAGACCATATTGGGCACGCGCACGCCGGTTTTTTCACCCAAGAAGATGTACGCGTCATCAGTCACGGGCTGGTTGAGTGGGGCACCCAGTTCTTTCCAGTTCGGGATCAGCTCGGTCAAGGCCTTGGGGTCCATGATGGCGCCCGAGAGAATGTGTGCGCCGGGCTCGGAGCCCTTCTCCAACACCACCACGGAGATGTCTTTACCTTGGTCTGCCGCCAGCTGCTTGAGGCGAATCGCAGTGGCCAGACCACCAGGCCCACCACCAACGACGACCACGTCGTATTCCATGGATTCACGGGGGCCGAACTGGGCCAGAATTTCCTGGTTTGTCATGGGGTGTCTCGCTTAATAATGGGTGGTCTTCTGATCGGCCTGCGCATGCACAGGTGCACCGAACTGGAATTGGATTTTATTCGCTGAATTCACAAAAAAGAACGGTCGTTCTTTTTATTTTGAGGAGGCACTCTAAATGGCTTACAGCATCGATCTCTCAGGGCGTGTCGCTTTCATTACGGGCGCATCCGGTGGACTGGGGGCGCAGTTCGCCAAAACTTTGGCGGCCGCGGGCGCGGCGGTGGTGCTGGCCAGTCGCCGAGTGGACAAACTCAAAGACCTGCGCGCCGAAATCACCGGGCAGGGGGGCGATGCCCATGTGGTGGAACTGGACGTGACCGACCACGACTCCATCAAGTCAGCCGTGGCCCACGCGGAGACGGAAGTGGGTTCGATCGACATCCTGATCAACAACTCTGGCGTGAGCACCACGCAGCGCCTGCAGGATGTGTCGCCCGATGATTACGACTTCATGTTCAACACCAATGTGAAGGGCGCTTTTTTTGTAGCGCAAGAAGTGGGCAAACGCATGCTGGCCCGGGCCAAGGGCTCGGCGCCTGGCAGTTACACGGGCGGGCGTATTGTGAATATTGCGTCCATGGCGGGGCTGCGGGTGTTGCCACAAATCGGGGTGTATTGCATGAGCAAGGCCGCCATCATCCAGATGACCAAGGCGCAGGCGCTGGAGTGGGGCAAGTTCGGCATCAACGTCAACGCGCTGTGTCCGGGCTACATCGATACCGAAATCAACCACCACCACTGGCAGACCGATGCGGGCCAGAAGCTGGTGCAGATGCTGCCGCGCAAACGCATTGGCCACCCGCAGGACCTGGACGCCATTCTGGTTACGTTGTGTTCGGACCAAAGCCACTTTATCAATGGAGCCGTGATTGCTGCAGACGATGGTTTTGGTATTTGAGGGCTTGCGTTTGAAGCGTCGGGTGCGGGTTTGCTAGTCGGCATTCTGGCCGGGTTGGCGGCGGGAGCGTTGTGGGGCCTGGTGTTTGTGGCCCCGGCGCTGGCGCCGGGCTTGGCTGCGGTAGATCTGGCCGCGGGCCGCTTTGCCAGCTATGGCCTCACGGCGCTACTGGTGATGTTGTTCGCACGTGGCAAGCGGCGCTGGCCCACTGTGAGCCAGTTGGGTGCAGCACTGGGTTTGAGTGTGTTGGGCTTCTCGGGCTACTACCTGCTGCTGGTGCTGTCCATCCGCGACGCGGGGGTAGAGGTGCCCACGCTCATCATTGGCACCATTCCCATTTGGGTGATGCTGCTGGGCAAGCCCGAGCATCTGCTGTGGCGCAGTCTGCTGCCGGGTTTGCTGCTCACCATTACCGGTGTGCTTTTGATGATGGGCACGGAGACGACCGGTGCCGCAGCGCACGCCGCGCAGGGCTGGGTCTACTGGCGCGGCATTGGCTTTGCACTGTTGTCCATGCTTTGCTGGACCGCATTTGCGGTGCTGAACTCGACCTGGCTCAAGCACCACCATGACGTGAATGTGACGGACTGGACCAACTGGCTGGGCGTTGCGTCGGGCATGGGTGCCGTGGCGTTGTGGTTGGTGTTAGGTTCAGAGCCGAAAGCACTGCTAGCCCACGCAGATATTGCGCAAGCAGCTATGGTTTGTATAGCAACTGGGGTGGGGTCGGCCTGGCTGGCCACCGTTTTGTGGAACATCGCCAGCCGCCGTCTGAGCGCCAGTCTGTGCGGCCAGCTGATTGTGAGCGAGACGCTGTTCGCCTTGCTCTACGCGTTTGTGGGTTACGGCGTGTGGCCGCAATGGCTGCAACTGCTGGCCAGTGCGGTGTTTGTGCTGGGCATCATCGCGTCCATCCAGGCGCACAAATAGCCCCCACGCTCCGGCCCCCCAAGGGGCCTTCGCGCCTTGGGGCGGCCCGGCGGCGCTTAAGCGTTTGTGACGCTTACTTCGGTGCCAGGCGAATAGCGCCGTCCAGGCGGATCACTTCGCCGTTGAGCATGTCATTCTCAAAGATGTGCACGGCCAGCTTGGCGTAGTCCTGCGGCGTGCCCAGGCGCGAAGGGAAGGGCACACCGGCAGCGAGTGCATCTTGTACTTCTTGTGGCATGGAGAACAGCATGGGCGTACCAAAAATCCCGGGGGCAATCGTCATGTTGCGGATGCCATTGCGTGCCAGGTCGCGCGCAATCGGCAAGGTCATGCCCACTACGCCACCCTTAGAAGCGCTGTAAGCGGCCTGGCCAATTTGTCCATCGTAGGCTGCCACCGAAGCGGTGGAGATCATCGTGCCACGCTCACCCGTGGCTTCGGGGTCGTTCTTGCTCATGGCGTCTGCGGCCAGGCGAATCATATTGAAGCTGCCAATCAGGTTGACGGTGATGGTCTTGCTGAAGGATGCCAATGCGTGCGCACCGTTTTTGCCTACAGTCTTTTCTGCGGGGGCAATGCCAGCGCAGTTCACCAGGCCCATGAGCTTGCCCAGTGATACGGCCTTGGCCACCACGGCTTGGCCGTCAGCTTCATTGCTCACGTCGCATTTAATAAACGCGCCACCAATGTCTTTGGCAATGGCTTCGCCTTTTTCGGCCTGCATGTCGGCGATTACCACCTTGCCGCCTTTGGCCGCCAGCATGCGTGCGGTGCCTTCGCCCAAACCGGATGCGCCGCCCGTGACGATAAAGACTTTGCCTGCGATATCCATAGAAAACTCCTTGGGTTGGTTGGATTTGTTTACGTTTACGTAAACGTCAATTATGGCGCAGCGTCGCGTGCCCAATGTCAGCTTTCGCACGCGTCAGTCCGGGATGGGTCAAGTTTGCTGCTATACTTCGGCCTCTCGGATATATGTAGGCGCATAGCTCAGCTGGTTAGAGCACCACCTTGACATGGTGGGGGTCGTTGGTTCGAGTCCAATTGCGCCTACCAAATTTCCAATATCTCCTGCTCCTAGGGTTATCCTAGGTCAATGCCAGGCGGTCACTCCCTAGAATGTGCTGCAGTGCAACACCATTTTGGCTCCCACGTTGAGTGACGAGCGATCGCAATGCAAAAAACCTCTTCCAAAGATTCCAAGAAGTCGCAGCGGGTCATCAAAAAATACCCCAATCGCCGCCTCTACGACACCGACACCTCGACCTACATCACGTTGGCAGAGATCAAGCAGTTGGTGATGGACAGTGAAGTGTTTTCTGTGGTGGATGCCAAGTCGGGTGAAGACATCACGCGCAGCATCTTGTTGCAGATCATTCTGGAAGAAGAGGCGAATGGTTCGCCCATGTTCACCACACCAGTGCTTTCGCACATCATTCGCTTTTATGGCCATGCCATGCAGGGCATGATGGGTGGGTACTTGGAGAAGAACATGCAAGCGCTGATGGACATGCAGGCACCCATGGTGCAGGGTGTCATGAGCAACAACGTGTTCCAGCAAATGCAGGAACAAATGCAGAAACAAACAGAGCAGTTCCTCGGCACCTTTGGCCTGAAGCGCTAGTCGTATTCGGTGGGTGGCGGCGCTGCTTCTATGGATTGATGGATATGACAGACGTATTGACCCCCAGCCAACCCGCGCACACTGCGCCCAAAGTCGGCTTCGTCAGCCTGGGTTGCCCCAAGGCCTTGACCGACTCCGAGCTGATCCTCACGCAACTGAGCGCGGAGGGTTACCAAACCTCCAAGACCTTCCAGGGCGCGGACTTGGTCATCGTGAATACCTGTGGTTTCATTGATGATGCGGTGAAGGAGAGCCTGGACACGATTGGCGAAGCACTGGCCGAAAACGGACGCGTGATCGTGACCGGTTGCCTGGGTGCCAAAACCACCGATGGTGGTGAGAATATGGTGCGCCAAATGCACCCCAAGGTGTTGGCCGTGACCGGCCCGCATGCCACGCAAGAGGTAATGGATGCGGTGCACCTGAATTTGCCCAAGCCCCACGATCCTTTTTTGGATCTGGTGCCGCAGTCCTTTGGTGTGGCGGGTATCAAACTCACGCCGCGCCACTATGCCTATCTGAAGATCAGCGAAGGCTGCAACCACCGTTGCACCTTTTGCATTATTCCCAGCATGCGTGGTGACTTGGTGTCCCGCCCGATTGGGGATGTGCTGAGCGAGGCGAAGGCGCTGTTCGAAGGTGGCGTGAAAGAGTTGCTGGTGATCAGCCAGGACACGTCTGCCTACGGTGTGGATGTGAAATACCGCACAGGCTTCTGGGATGGCAAGCCCGTCAAGACCCGCATGCTGGAGCTGGTGCAGGCGCTGGGCGATATTGCCGAACCCTATGGCGCCTGGGTGCGTTTGCACTATGTGTACCCATACCCCAATGTGGACGACATCATTCCTTTTATGGCGACCGGCCGCGTGCTGCCTTACCTGGATGTGCCGCTGCAACACAGTCACCCGGATGTACTGCGCCGTATGAAGCGCCCCGCCAGTGGCGAGAAAAATCTGGATCGCCTGCAGCAGTGGCGTGAGGCGTGTCCTGAACTTGTAGTGCGCAGCACTTTCATTGCCGGGTTCCCAGGTGAAACCGAAGCCGAGTTCGAGCATTTGCTGGACTTCATCCGTGAAGCCCAGATCGACCGCGCCGGTTGTTTTGCCTACAGCGCGGTGAATGGGGCAACGGCTAATGATTTGCCGGGCATGTTGCCCATCGAATTGCGCGAGGAGCGCCGTGCCCGATTCATGGCTGTAGCCGAAGAAGTGTCGGCTGCGCGCCTGCAGCGTCGCGTGGGTTCGGTGATGCAGGTGCTCGTGGATTCCGCGCCAGCTCTCGGTCGCAAGGGTGGGGTGGGGCGCAGTTACGCGGATGCTCCCGAGATTGACGGTGTGGTGCGTTTGCTGCCACCCGAAAAGATCAGCAAGACCCTCAAAGTGGGTGAGTTCACCAAGGCGCGCATTGTGAGTGCACAAGGGCACGATCTGGTGGCCTTGCCCATCTAAATTCAGCGCTGCTGACCGATACAACAACCGGTCAGTGGCATGAATGAGGCACAAGAAAAAGGCCTGTGACTTTCGTCACAGGCCTTATCTTTTAGTGGTGCCCAGGAGAAGACTCGAACTTCCACGGTCTTGCAACCGCTAGCACCTGAAGCTAGTGCGTCTACCAATTTCGCCACCTGGGCAAGTCTCAAATTGTAGCACTAGTCTTTTCGCTCTTTTGCCTGGTCGCACAACTTTTTTGCGATTGACGTAAAACCGCTGTGCCGATGGATGGATTTGTTGCGGCACAGCGGCTGCTTCCACAAAATAGCATTGCGGTTCGGCGGCGTTGGTGTGCTGTCAATTTCGCAACATTTCTAGCGCATACTTATAACCGTGTATCCAACTCAGCCGTCACGGCACCTTGGGAAAGAGCGAGGGTTTTATCAAAAACATTAACCATTCCAGCGAAATGCTGGACGAAGTTGAGGGCGTCGTGCAAGGCCATCGCGACGGACACGGTTTTGTGTCGCGCGACGATGGTGCTTCCGACATTTATTTACCCCCCAATGAGATGCGCGCCGTGCTCCACAAGGATCGCGTCAAGGTGCGCATCGTGCGCAGCGACCGCAAGGGTCGCCCCGAGGGGCGTGTGGTGGAGATCATGGAGCGTTCCACGCAACCCATCATTGGCCGCCTTTTACAAGAGAGTGGTGTCTGGCTGGTAGCGCCTGAAGACAAGCGTTATGGCCAGGACGTGCTGATTCCCAAAGGCGCGACCAGTGCGGCCAAACCTGGCCAAGTGGTGGTGGTTGAGCTGGTGGAGCCGCCTGCCTTGTTTGGTCAGCCCGTGGGCCGCATCAAGGAAGTGCTGGGCGAGGTGGATGACCCCGGCATGGAGATTGAAATTGCCGTGCGCAAGTACAGCGTGCCGCATGAGTTTTCGGACGCCTGTATTGCGCTGGCGCGCACGCTACCCGACAAGGTACGCCCGCAGGACACGCTGCAACGCATTGACCTGACCGACATCCCGCTGGTCACCATCGACGGTGAAGACGCACGCGACTTTGACGACGCGGTCTACTGCGAGCCTGCCACCAAAGGCCGTGGCAAGACGGCACTCAAGGGTTGGCGCCTGCTGGTAGCCATTGCCGATGTGAGCCACTATGTAGAGACCGGCTCGGCCATCGATGTGGACGCCTACGACCGCGCGACCAGCGTGTATTTCCCGCGCCGCGTGATTCCCATGCTGCCCGAGAAACTGTCCAACGGCCTGTGTTCGCTGAACCCCGAGGTGGAGCGCCTGTGCATGGTATGCGACATGTTCGTGACCAGCGAGGGTGAGGTGGATGCCTACCAGTTTTACCCCGCGGTGATGTGGAGCCACGCGCGCTTCACCTACACCGAGGTGGCCGCCATTCTGGGTAACACCCGGGGGCCGGAGGCCAGCAAGCGGCGCGATCTGGTGCCGCAGTTGCTGGACCTGCACGGCGTCTACCAGGCCTTGCTGAAGTCGCGCCACAAGCGGGGTGCAGTGGACTTTGAAACCACCGAGACACAAATCGTGTGTGATGAAAACGGCCGCATTGAAAAGATCGTGCCGCGCACCCGCAACACCGCCCACCGCCTGATTGAAGAGGCCATGCTGGCGGCGAACGTGTGCAGTGCTGACTTCATTGCACAAAACAAACACCCCGGTTTGTTCCGGGTGCACGAAGGCCCCACACCCGAGAAGCAGGAAACTCTGCGCAACTACCTCAAGGCCAGTGGCATTGGCATGAGCATCAGTGACAAGCCCGCGCCCGGCGAGTTCCAGGCCATTGCCATGGCGACCAAAGACCGGCCCGATGCGCAGCAAATCCACTCGATGTTGCTGCGTTCCATGTCGCAGGCGATTTACACGCCCATCAACAGCGGCCACTTTGGCTTGGCGTTTGACGCCTACACCCACTTCACCAGCCCAATTCGTCGCTACCCCGATCTGCTGGTGCACCGGGTTATCAAGGCGATTTTGGCCAAGGCCAAGTACCAGTTGCCCGTGTTGCCAACACCGGGTGAGGCGCATGCCAAGCTGGCACGCCGGCTGGAGAAAAACCTGGCCGGTCGCGTGGCAGAACCCGGCACAAAGCCCAAGAAAATGAATGCCGAAGGCACCGCCTGGCAAGCGGCCGGCCTGCATTGCAGCGCCAACGAACGTCGCGCCGACGAGGCCAGCCGCGACGTGGAGGCCTGGCTCAAATGCAAATATATGCGCGAGCATTTGGGCGAGGAGTACGCGGGGGTGGTCAGCTCGGCTACCACCTTTGGCCTGTTTGTCACGTTGGACGCCATGTATGTGGAGGGCTTGGTGCACATCACCGAGCTGGGTGGGGAGTATTTCCGCTTTGACGAGTTGCGCCAGGAATTGCGCGGTGAGCGCACCGGCATCCGTTATGCCATTGGCACGCGGGTGCGTATCCAGGTGAGCCGTGTGGACTTGGATGGCCGCAAGATTGACTTCCGTCTGGTGCAGGAAGGCCAGAGTCTGCAGCCGCGTGCGGTGGCCGACAAGGGCGCACCGCGGGAAGCCAAAGGGCGCCCGGAGTTTGCCGACCGCGTGGAGTCGGATGGTGGTGGCGCATTCAAGGGCAAAGCACGGCAGCGCGCCAGCGCCAAGGCCCCACGCAGTGCCCGCGCCAACGAGAAGGCCTCGGGTGCCTCCAAAAAGGCAGCCAAGAAGCAGCGGCGCTAGGCTGGGATAGCTGCCAGGCGCCTGGGGCGTCTGGTGCTTAGGCTGGGTTTGCTATATAAAAGATAGCTGCTTGCGCATATGCCACTTGGGCTAGAGGCATTTTTTCTTAAATATGGCGGGCCAGGTCAGGGGCAGTCAGCGTTGAAGTCATGGCCCATTGGTCTGCCACGTGGCCATGCCGGTAGCAGGCTTCGCAGGCTGCCTCAAAGCTACCGTAGCCCTGTGCCATCAGGCTGCCCAAGAGTCCGGCCAGCACATCGCCAGTGCCGGCCGTTGCCAGCCGCGCGTTGCCGGTGGGGTTGATACGTGGCACCTCTGTTGGGCTGGCGATGATGCTTCCTGATCCCTTCAGCACGACGGTGCATTGGAAGGTGTGCGCCAGTGCCTGGGCACTGGCTAGGCGATTAGCCTGCACCTCTGCGGTGCTGCAGCCCAGCAGGCGTGCGGCTTCCAGGGGGTGGGGCGTTAGCGCGGTGGTACCCGCCTTGCGCGCCGCCAGCGCCGGGTGCCAGGCAGGGTGGCGGGCCAGGGTGTTGAGGGCGTCGGCGTCCAGCACCAGTTGTCGGGCGCTAACCAGGAGCCGGGGCAAGCTGGCGGCCATGGCTTCCCCGCCGCCACACCCCGCCACCACAGCCATGTTTTCGATGGCGAGTTGCGCTGCGCCGCACTGCATCAGGGCTGGGTGGGTGGCGAACACCGCGTGGTGATCCTCCGGGTCCAACAAGGCCAGGTAGACGCGCCCTGCACCACCATGCAGGGCGGCGGTGCCTGCCAGCAAGGCTGCCCCCACCATGCCGGTGGCACCTCCCACCACGGCCACATCGCCAAAGCTGCCTTTATGGGACGCATGCTGGCGCGGGGTGTTGTGCTGGGCGGTGTTCAGCCAGGCATCGGGAGTCTGGAGGACGGCAGCCCCCAGGTTGTCCAGCCAGATGTCGCCACAGGCATCGCGTCCCTGGGCGGTGAATAGCCCTGGCTTGAGGGCCAGAAACGACAGCGTGGCCCGCGCCCGCACACAGGCGCCCGGAGTGTGGCCGGTGTCGGCCACCAAGCCGCTGGGCACATCGGCCGCCACGATGGGGCCATCACCAGCCTGCATGGCCTGGATGGCGTCCAGTGTTGCGCCGCGGGGCGCCGCCTGTAGGCCGATACCAAGCAATGCGTCGATGCACACATCCCAGTGCGGTGGTGCACCGGAGTGGATGGCCACACCCGCTGCCTGGGCGTTTTCCAGAGAGGCTGCGGCATCGGCAGGCAGGGGGCGGGCAGATTCGGGCAAAGACAGCCACACGGCTTTTCCCCAGCGTTGCAGGTGCATGGCTGCCTCGAAGCCGTCGCCCCCATTGTTGCCACGGCCGCAGGCCACCCAAACGGTTTGGGCGTGGGGCGCGTAGGCCAGGGTGAGCTGCGCCAAGGCCAGCCCAGCGCGCTGCATCAATGTATGGGCGGGGAGGGTGCTGGCGGCATGGCCCTCTAGGGCGCGCAGCGCGGCGGTGCCCAGCAGCGGGTAGGGCGTGGGGCGCAACGGCCCCTGCGGGCCCAGTACCCACTCAGAATTCGTAGACATCACCTTCGCGGGCCAGTCGGATGTCCATGCCCTGTGCCATGGCGGCGTTGGTGCTCAGCGCCTCGACGAATGCCGCCTCCAGCGTGTCGTCGCTGCGTGTGGGTTCGTGGTGGGTACAAAACAGCAGCTTGGCACCAGCGCCGTGTGCGCTGGCAATACTGGTGCTAAAGGTGCCGTGGCCCCAGCCTTTTTTGGCAGGGTACTCGGCATCGGTGTACGAGCTGTCGGCAATGTAGACGTCTACGCCGCGGATGGCCTCCTGGATGGAGCGCTCTTTTTCATCCACAAACACCTGGTACTCGTCGTAGGCCTCGTCGCCGGGCTCATAGATGTTGTACGGCGGCTCGTGGTCTCCGGTGAAAAATACCGACTTGCCGTTGCATTCAATGCGGTAGCCAAAGTCGATGACCGGGTGGTTCAGCAAGCAGGGCGTCACGGTGGCCGATCCAATCTGGATGGGCTGGTCCGGCATCAGGGTGACGTACTCGATGCGGGCCTTCATTTCGGCTTCGCGCACCGGGAAGTAGCTGTACTGCAGCTGCACTGCCATGACCTGCTCAATGCCCTTGCCAGATACCGGGTCGAAGCAACCATGCAGGCGCAGGGTGTTGCCAGGAATGAAGTTGGGAATGAAGAAGGGCAGGCCCTGGATGTGGTCCCAGTGGGAATGGGTGATCAGTACGTTGGCGGTCACCGGCATCTCTGCCAGCAGCGTTTGCGAGAGCGGGAAAATGCCGGTGCCGGCGTCCAGAATGATGAGTTCGTTGTTGTCCGTGCGGATTTCGATGCAGGTGGTGTTGCCGCCGTAGCGCACGGTTTTGGGGCCCGGCGAAGCGATGGACCCACGAACTCCCCAAAACTTCACCTTCATGCCGTCTCCTTTTTACAGTTTGGCAAAAACCTGTGCTTCTGCAAACAGGGTGTCCAGATTGCCCATGGAGGCAATCACCGTGTCCAGATCACCGCCCAGACGTTTCTGGATTGCAGCCGGGAGCTCTTCCACCTTGTGGTTGCCGGCAAAGCCGTACTGCAACTTCTTGCTGATCTGGTTGGCTGCAAACACACAGGCAATCATGTCCGTGTCTTTGAGGTCGTCCACCCGCTGGTGCCGTATGGTATCGATCAAATGGGGGGCAAAGCGCCATTTCTCGACCAGCATGGCGCCAACAACGGCATGGTCCGCACCAATCGTCATTTGCAGTGCTGTGTGGAGCGAGCTCTGTCCATCCTCGCTCATGTGCAGTGCAGCCCGAAATTCGATGGGCATGAACTGGGCAAACACCACCTTGCCAAAGTCGTGCAGCAGGCCCGCAATGAAGCAGTCCATGGGGTCTGCGTCGTCCACCTTGAGCGCCAGCTGCTTGGCGATGCCCGCGGTGGCCAGTGAATGCAGCAGGTACTGCTGCACGTCAAAGCCTGCCGCGTTGTCCTTGGGCAGCATCCCAATGGCCGCAATGCTCAAGGCCAGATTTTTGATAGTGTTGAAGCCCAGGTACACCACGGCGTGGCCAATCGAGGTGATTTGCTTGGGCAGGCTGTAGTACGCCGAGTTCACGACCTTGAGGACCTTGACGGTCACCACAGGGTCCTTGTCGATGACGTCCACGAGGTCTTTGGGGGTGCTGTTGACGTCACCCGTCAGCTCCAGAATGCGTTGCACGCTTTTGGGAAACGCGGGCATGCCGTCCACGGCAGCGGTCAGTTTTTGCGAAAGTTCAGGACTCATGGATAAAGCATCTCCCTCGTCCCATTGTGTCAGCACTGTGCGGGCGTCGACAACAGTTTTTAGCGGAGAAATCGGGTTGGCAGCATCGGATCCATCGTCATAGCCGCGAGCCGCCCAGCTATCTGGTCGGCCAGCAAGCGCGCTGAGCCGCAGGCCCAGGTCCAACCGCAGGCGCCATGCCCGATGTTTAGCGACAGGTGAGGCAGTCCGCTGGGGCCAATGGCTGGCAGTCCGTCGGCGATGGTGTGGCGTGTGCCATGCCAGACTTGGGTGCCCGCCGGGTAATTGGCAGCACCAGGGAAGTACAGCTCCAGCGCTCGGTACATGGCGTTGACAACCTTTGCATTCTTGGTTTCCGGCTTGGGGCCCAGTTCTGCTCCCGCACTCACACGGATGCGGTTACCCAGGCGGTTGATGACCAGGTTGCCGTGCAAGTCGTGCACTGCGCTGCGGGGGGCATTCAGTGGTTCGCGAACCGCAACACTCAAGACGTATCCATGCAACTCCACCATGGGGATATTCAGGGGGTGTTTGAGCAACAAATGCCGCGGTGCCCGGTTGGTACATAACACCACATGGTCTGCGGTGACCACTTCGGTGCCCTGGCTGTTTGCTACTGTCAAAGTGGGCCGTGGCTGCAGGTTCAGGTCTTGGACATCTGCGCCGAACTGGTAGTTCACCCCCATTTTTTGGGTGACGGTTTTCAATTCCAGGGCGAACTGGCGGCAGTTGGCTACCTTGTCTCCGGGGAGCCACAGGGCTGCGTGAAAGGGGGCTTCGCTGTGCAAGGATGGTTCTTGTTTGCGGGCCTCCTCGGGGCTCAGCACCTTGCAGGCGATGTCTTGGGTTTTGAGGGCATCCAATGTCGGCTGTAGGCGTTGTAAGGCTTGTTCGGTGCGCACCAGCACTAACTGGCCTTCACTGCGTTCTATCTCGATCTGGCTGCGCTCGATGACGTATTGCAGGCGCTCCGCGCTGTAACGTCCCAGCT
Source organism: Rhodoferax sp. TS-BS-61-7 (assembly GCF_002943465.1). GTDB lineage: Bacteria > Pseudomonadota > Gammaproteobacteria > Burkholderiales > Burkholderiaceae_C > Allorhodoferax. The sequence goes on along the minus strand of NZ_PTQY01000001.1, from coordinate 499,626 downwards.
GTTGCGCTGACGCATATTGTTTCGCATGCGTATCTGGGCCGTGGGGGTGTGTCCAGCGCCACAAGGACTTTATCTCTTGTAGGGCGCTCCATGGGCTTCGGGTCAGTCGCCGTCCCGTGTCCAGGAAACGCATCGTTGCATTCCCCTTTTCACTAGGGAAGGCAAAGGGCAATTGCATGCTGGGGGCGACCAGGCCACTGTTGGCAAAGCTGGCTTCCTCGCAGGCTGCCGCTGATTTGTCAAAAACTGTGACTGTGTGCCCGTCCGCTGCCAGCTCATAGGCTGTGGCGATACCGACTACACCGGCGCCCACTACTGCTATTTTCATCGTTACTTTCAGATACTTTGTCGCAAACCTTGCGCTTGCGCTGCAGGCTATTTTTTCACAAGCATGGGCCAGATCTGCCGTGTGGCCGCAGTTTGTGCATGAAAAAGCCCCCACGGCCGGGTCTTTTGCGCAAAGCGCCTGCGTGGTATACTCGACTGGCTTTGCTAGGGGCGCATCCGTGCCCGGCAATAGCAATCACAAACCGGTCCAGCCAAGGTGTTGCGCCTGCTTAGCAGGGGCGATGTGCGGACCGGATTTAAGACCTAACCTTTGGAGTTAATCATGGCAGTTACTATGCGCGAAATGCTGGAAGCCGGCGTTCACTTTGGACACCAAACCCGCTTCTGGAACCCTAAGATGGCACCCTTCATCTTCGGCCACCGCAATAAAATTCACATCATCAACCTGGAAAAATCCCTGCCGATGTTCCAGGATGCGGCCAAGTTTGTCCGCCAACTGTCTGCCAAGCGCGGCACCATTCTGATGGTGGGTACCAAGCGCCAGGCTCGCGAAATCGTGTCGGCCGAAGCGCAGCGCGCAGGTGTTCCCTTTGTGGATCAGCGCTGGTTGGGCGGCATGTTGACCAACTTCAAGACCGTCAAGACCTCTATCAAGCGCTTGAAGGACATGAAGGTTCAGCAAGAAGCTGGCTTGGACAGCATGAGCAAAAAAGAGCAGTTGATGTTTGCCCGTGAACTGGAAAAGCTTGAAAAAGACATCGGTGGCATCCAGGACATGAACACCTTGCCTGACGCAATTTTCGTGATCGACGTGGGCTACCACAAGATCGCCATCGCTGAAGCCAAGAAGCTGGGCATCCCCCTGATCGGTGTGGTGGACTCCAACCACTCCCCAGAAGGTATCGACTATGTGATTCCTGGTAACGATGACTCTTCCAAGGCGGTGACTTTGTACGCCCGTGGTATCGCCGATGCGATCCTGGAAGGTCGCGCCAACGCCGTGGACGACGTGGTCAAGGCAGTCTCTGCTGAAAGCGAAGACGAATTCGTTGAAGTGAGTGAAGCCTCCGCCTAAGGCGCTGCGTCACCCTTCAAAAGGGGGCTTTGTTGCCCCTTTTTTTTAGCTCTTACTTAAACTACTGAATTACGGAGAATCCAAATGGCAGCAATTACAGCAAGCATGGTGGCAGAACTGCGCGGCAAGACCGATGCCCCCATGATGGAATGCAAAAAAGCATTGACCGAAGCCGAAGGCGACATGGTCAAAGCTGAAGAACTGTTGCGCGTCAAGTTGGGCAGCAAGGCCGGCAAGGCTGCGGCCCGCGTGACAGCCGAAGGCGTGGTTGCCACCAGCATTGAAGGTGCCGCTGGGGCGCTGATCGAAGTGAACTGCGAAACTGACTTCGTGACCAAAAATGACAGCTTTTTGGCTTTGGCCAATGCCGCAGCGTCGTTGGTCGCCAAGCACAATCCCGCCGATGTGGCGGCTTTGAGCGCGCTGGCCTACGAGCAAGACGGTTTTGGCCCCACGCTGGAAGACGTGCGCAAAGGCCTGATCGGCAAGATCGGCGAGAACATGACCTTCCGCCGTTTCAAGCATTTCGACGGTTCGACCAAGCTGGCTTCTTACCTGCACGGTACCCGCATTGGTGTGGTGGTGGAGTTTGACGGTGAAGAAGTCGCCGCCAAGGACGTGGCGATGCACGTGGCGGCCATGAAGCCCGTGTCTTTGTCTTCTGACCAAGTGCCCGCCGAGTTGGTGGAGCGTGAGCGCTCTGTGGCAGCTGCCAAGGCTGCCGAAGACGCTGCGGTGGCCACTGCTGCTGGCAAGCCTGTTCAGTCCGCTGAAATCGTCGCCAAGCGCATTGAAGGCGGTGTGCAGAAGTTCCTCAAGGAAGTTTCTTTGTTCAACCAGCCTTTCGTCAAAAACGACAAACAAACCGTGGAGCAAATGCTCAAGGCAGTCGGTACCACTGTTAAGGGCTTCACCTTGTACGTAGTGGGCGAAGGCATTGAGAAAAAAGTGGACGACTTTGCGGCAGAAGTGGCTGCACAAGTTGCCGCTGCCAAGCAAGCGGCTTGATCCAGCCCTTGCCAATTACCACCCCTACCTTTCGGAGTCACCCATGAGCCAAGACCGTCCTGCCTACAAGCGTATTTTGCTGAAGCTGTCGGGCGAGGCACTCATGGGCGATGACCAGTTCGGTATTAACCGCAACACCATCGTTCGCATGGTGGACGAAATTGCCGAAGTAACCCGTTTGGGCGTCGAGGTGGCGGTGGTGATTGGCGGTGGAAATATCTTCAGGGGTGTCGCTGGTGGTTCTGTCGGTATGGACCGTGCCACTGCCGATTACATGGGTATGCTGGCAACGGTGATGAACGCCTTGGCCTTGGGTGACACCATGAACAAGGCGGGACTTATTGCACGTGTCATGTCCGCGATTGGCATTGAGCAGGTCGTGGAGCCCTATGTGCGTCCCAAGGCCTTGCAGTACCTGGAAGAAGGCAAGGTCGTGATTTTTGCTGCCGGTACTGGCAATCCTTTCTTCACGACGGACACGGCCGCGGCCCTGCGTGGTGCCGAAATCGGTGCTGAGATCGTGCTCAAAGCCACCAAGGTGGATGGCGTCTACAGTGCGGACCCAAAGAAAGACCCTGCTGCCACGCGTTATTCGAAAATTACTTTTGATGCAGCCATGACCCAGAACCTAGGCATCATGGACGCCGCTGCATTTGCGTTATGTCGCGACCAAAAGCTGCCGATCAAGGTCTTCTCTATTTTCAAACACGGTGCACTGAAGCGCGTTGTGATGGGTGAGGACGAAGGCACTTTGGTTCACGTTTGATACCTCTACAAGCCTCATTCGCCTGTACCCAAGGAAGTCACCATGTCACTCGCCGATATCAAAACCAACCTTGAAAACAAGATGGACCAATCCATCGCGGCTTTCAAGAACAACTTGACCAAAGTCCGCACAGGGCGCGCCAACCCTGCACTGCTGGATACGGTGCAGGTCGACTATTACGGTTCGATGTTGCCCTTGAGCCAGGTCGCGAACCTGTCCTTGATCGATGCACGCACGATCAGCGTTCAGCCTTGGGAAAAAGGCATGGGCGCCAAGATCGAGAAAGCCATTCGTGAAAGCGACCTGGGCTTGAACCCTTCCAGCATGGGTGATCTGATTCGCGTGCCTATGCCCGCGATGACCGAAGAGCGTCGCCGCGAATTGACCAAAGTGGTACGTTCCGAAGGCGAGGCGGCCAAAATTGCGGTGCGCAACTTGCGCCGCGATGCCAATGAGGCCGTGAAAAAACTTGTGAAAGACAAACTGGCTTCGGAAGACGACCAAAAACGCTCGGAAGCGGATGTGCAAAAACTCACCGATCGGCACATTGCCGAGGTAGATAAGCTCGTCGCGTCCAAAGAGCAAGACATCATGGCTGTTTGACGGCCCGTCGCTTTATGGCACACCCCGATGCCGGGCCACACCATCTGGCCATCGTGATGGATGGCAATGGGCGCTGGGCATCCAAACGATTTTTGCCGCGCCTTGCAGGGCATAAACAAGGCGTTGACACCCTCAAGCGGATCGTGCGTGCCTGCGCCCAGCGACACATCGCTGTCCTGACGGTGTTTGCATTCTCGTCAGAAAACTGGAATCGTCCCCAGGAGGAAGTCTCGGGTCTGATGGACTTGCTTGCGGGGGCGTTGGCTCGCGAAGTTTCTCAACTGAAACAAGACGGTGTGCGCCTGCGCTTTGTGGGCGATCGGTCTGGCTTGTCAGAGCGCGTGCGCGTGGGCTTGTCACGTGCGGAGCTGGATACTGCCGACAATGACGTGCTGACACTGAATGTGTGTTTCAACTACGGTGGTCGATGGGAGATTGCCCAGGCGGCTGCCCAATTGGCTGCGCGTGGCGAGCCGATCACCGAAACCTCCCTGTCCCAGGCGATGGCACTGGGTGCTGGGCCGGATCCCGATCTGTTGATTCGCACGGGCGGGGAGTTCCGTCTGAGCAACTTTCTGCTGTGGCAGTCTGCGTACACCGAACTGTATTTCAGCCCCGCTTTTTGGCCGGACTTTGATGAACAGGCACTGGACCAGGCGATTGCCGAATACCATGCGCGTGAGCGCAGGTTTGGTAAAACCTCTGCGCAAGTGACGCACGCTAGCGTTTCCCCCGTTTAAAAGGACTGCCCATGTTGCGGCAACGAGTCATTACCGCGGTGCTGCTTTTGGCAGTGCTGCTCCCCGCTGTTTTTTACCCTCAGCCAGTGGCGTTTGCTGCAGTGGCAACACTGCTGATTGCCGCGGGTGGCTGGGAGTGGGCGCGATTGAATCAGTTGGGCTCACAAGGGGCCTTGGCCACAGGCGCCGTCTGCGGCGTGTTGTGTGCGGCGTCCCTGTATTACACGCAGGGGCCTGTGCGTGCCGGGGCTTTATGGCTCACAGTCACTGCCGTCTGGATTTTGGGCGGGAGCTGGTTGTTGGCCCGTGGTGCCGCGGGTTGGGCCCTGGTGCCTAAAGCGGTGCGTTGGTTGGTTGGGGTGGCCTGTCTGTGTGCTGCCTGGTTTGCTGTCACCCAGGCCCGGGTGATTGGCATCAACTTCCTTTTCTCGGTGATGGTTCTGGTGTGGGTGGCCGACATCGGTGCGTATTTTTTAGGTCGCCTGCTGGGTGGAAAACTGTTCACGCGCAAATTGGCGCCGTCCATCAGCCCAGGCAAAACCTGGGAAGGTGTTTTGGGTGGTTTGCTGGGTGTGGCACTGTGTGCGTTGTTCTGGATGCAGGTGGAGCAGCGGGTCGAGCTAGACAGCGTCAGCATTTACGGCAAGTTATGGCAGCATGGTGGGGTGGTCATGACCATTGCCATCATATGGTTGACAGCCTGGAGTGTGGTCGGGGACTTGGTGGAGTCCCTGATCAAGCGCAGCGCTGGCGTCAAAGACAGCAGCAACCTTCTGCCCGGCCATGGCGGCGTGTTGGACCGTCTGGATGCGCTGTTGCCTGTGCTCCCCATGGCCATGATGTTGCAGTTGCTATGAGTGCCTTGTTACGTCACGTGGTTGTGTTGGGCTCGACCGGTTCCATTGGCGTGAATACGCTAGATGTGATCGCGCGGCATCCTGCCCAGTTCAAGGTGTTCGCACTAACGGCCTCCACAAATGTAGAGGTGATGCTGGCGCAGTGTGTGAACCACCGTCCGCAGTTTGCCGTGATGGTGAGCGAGCAGCATGCGCTGGAATTACAAACCCGTTTGCAGGCAGTCGATGTATCTACCCGTGTGCTCAGTGGCGCTGCCGCACTTGAAACAGTGGCTGCACACCCAGAGGCCGACACGGTGATGGCGGCCATTGTGGGCGCGGCCGGCTTGCCATCCTGCATGGCAGCAGCCAGGGCGGGCAAGCGCCTGCTCCTGGCCAACAAGGAGGCACTGGTCGTAGGCGGGCAGTTGTTTATGGATGCGGTGCAATCCGGTGGTGCCACCCTGTTGCCCATCGACAGTGAGCATTCGGCGATTTTTCAATCCTTGCCCGAGAGTCGCTCACTGTGGGCCTCCACGGTGGACAAAATCATCTTGACTGCGTCTGGTGGACCCTTCCGTACCCGAGCGCCCTCGACCTTGTGTGATGTCTCTCCGGAAGAGGCCTGCGCCCACCCCAATTGGGTGATGGGGCGGAAAATCTCGGTGGACTCTGCCACCATGATGAACAAGGCACTCGAAGTGATCGAGGCACGGTACCTGTTTGGTGTGCCACCGGAACGTATCGAAGTGGTGATTCACCCGCAGAGTGTCATTCACTCCATGGTGCAGTTTGTTGATCACTCGGTGGTGGCGCAGCTTGGCACACCCGATATGCGTGGCCCCATCGCTTATGGGTTGTCTTGGCCACAACGTGTGGTTTCTGGCTCCGCCGCCATCGATTTTTCCCAACTGGCTGGCTTGAGTTTTGAGGCCATTCATTCGCACGGGCACCAGGAGCGTTTTCCCGGTTTGCAACTGGCATGGGATGCGATGGCAGGACCCCAGGGAACTACGGCAGTACTCAACGCCGCCAACGAAATTGCTGTCGCAGCTTTTTTGAATCGCCAGATCCGTTTTGACCACATCCACCAAGTGAACTTGGAAACGATGGCTGCAACCCAGTTTGGACTCCCTGTTTCGATTGAGGACCTTCTGGAAATTGATGGCTCTGCCAGACGCATTGCTGAACAAGTGGTGCGCAGACTGGCGCACTGAACCCCAAGGATTGCCGCCATGCTGACCATTGCCGCCTTCATTTTTGCCATCGCGATTCTGATTACGGTGCATGAGTGGGGGCACTACCGCATGGCCGTGGCCTCTGGCGTCAAAGTGTTGCGTTTCTCGATTGGTTTTGGTCCCAGGCTGTGGGGCAAGACCTCGGCGCGCACGGGAACGGAGTTTGTTCTGTGCGCCTTGCCGCTTGGCGGGTACGTAAAAATGCTGGATGGGCGGGAAGGCCCCGTGGATCCTGCCGAATCACACCGTGCTTTTAACACCCAGAGCCTGAGAACGCGGTCGGCCATCGTGGCAGCGGGTCCTATTGCGAACTTGGTTTTGGCAATCTTGCTTTACTGTGTTGTGTATTGGTCGGGGTCAACCCAACTGGACGCGGTGCTGTCTCGGCCTTTGGCGGGTTCCGTTGCGGCCCAAGCCGGATTTACGGGCGGCGAGCGTGTATTGGCTGCGGGGACCGATGCAGGTGCGCTGGAGCCCGTGCGTTCGTTTGAGGATTTTCGCTGGTGGTTGACGCAGGCGGCATTGGCAAAAAACAGCTTGATTGTCGAGCACCGTGAGCCTGGCCCGACGCAGACTGCGGTAGACACGGTGCTGCGTAAAACCCTGAAACTGGAGACGCTGGATACCCGTTTTGCTGATGCGAGTTTATTCAGGGCCATTGGATGGCAAGGCCCTTTGTCTGCGCCACAGATTGGTGAAGTGATGCCTGATGGTGCGGCGGCGGAGGCAGGCTTGCAAGCGGGCGATCTGGTCATCTCTGTGGATGGTGTGGTGATGGCCGATGCAGCGCAGCTGCGCGAGTTGATTCGTACTGCAGGTGAGCAAGAGCCAATGGCTGCCCAGCGTTGGCAGCTGGATCGCGGGGGGCGGCAGCTGTTGCTGCCCGTCACACCACGCCGGGAGTTGGTGGAAGGGGTGGCCATTGGACGTGTGAACGCCATGGTAGGGGCCAAACCCGCTACGGTGGTTGTGCGCTACGGTGTGTGGGAAGGGTTCACGCGCTCTTTGGCACGTACCTGGGAGGTGTCGTTGTTGACGCTAAAGATGATGGGCAAGATGGTGTTGGGCGAGGCGTCCCTCAAGAACCTGAGTGGCCCGCTGACGATTGCTGATTACGCAGGCAAGTCGGCTGCAGTGGGGTGGTCCCAGTACCTGGTGTTTTTGGCCTTGATCAGCATCAGCCTGGGGGTGCTCAATTTGCTGCCTATCCCCGTGCTCGATGGAGGGCACCTGATGTATTATCTTTGGGAGTCGTTGACAGGGCGCCCGGTGTCAGACGCCTGGATGGGTTACCTGCAACGTGCTGGCTTGGGTGTGCTCTTGGCAATGATGTCGATTGCGGTATTCAACGATGTGGCACAACTGTTGAGTTGAGCGCGAGCCACCAGGCCGTGCAGTCCACACTATTAGAACTGGCAACTATGTATTTCAAACGATCTTCTTTGCGTGCTGTGGCATGTTCCTTGGCACTTGGTGTGCTTGCCCAGGCAGCCATGGCACTGGAGCCATTCTCGGTACGAGATATCCGGGTGGAAGGATTGCAGCGGGTCGAAGCCGGAACCATTTTTGCATCACTGCCTGTGCGTGTGGGCGATACCTATACCGATGACAAGGCGGCAGCCTCCATTCGCGCCCTGTTTGGCTTGGGCTTGTTCAAGGATGTTCGGATTGAGGCCAACAATGGGGTGTTGGTGGTCATTGTGGAAGAGCGCCCTACGGTCGCAGATGTGGATTTCACAGGTACCCGGGAGTTTGACAAGGACGTGCTCAAAAAAGCACTGCGTGAGACCGGTTTGACAGAAGGGCGTCCTTTTGACAAGGCGCTCGTGGATCGTGCCGAGCAAGAACTGAAGCGTCAGTACATCAACAAGAGTATGTACGCGACCGAGGTGGTTACCACAGTCACACCGATTGAGCGCAACCGTGTCAACCTGAGCTTTGCGGTTGTTGAGGGTGATACCGCCAAGATCAATGACATAAAGATTGCGGGGGCCAAGGCCTTTTCCCAAAGCACTCTGCGGGACTTGTTTGACTCCGATACCGGCAATTGGCTGAGCTGGTACACCAAGTCCAACCGTTACTCCCGCACCAAACTCAATGCCGATATCGAGTCCTTGCGCTCGTACTACCTGTCGCGTGGTTACCTTGAGTTCAAAGTTGATTCGACCCAGGTTGCTATCTCGCCGAACAAACAAGATATTGACATCACCATCAATGTGACTGAGGGTGAACGTTTTGTTGTGTCCGGTATCAAGCTGGCCGGCAACTACTTGGCCAAAGATGAAGAGTTCCAGTCCCTAATTACCATCAAGGCTGGAGAGGCCTATAACGCCAGTGAGGTGACACAAACGACCAAGGCGTTCAACGATTACTTCGCTAACTTCGGCTATGCGTTTGCCAGAACCGAGGCACGCACTGACATTGACCGCAGCACCAACCGCGTGGCGCTTACTCTGGTGGCGGAGCCATCGCGCCGTGTGTATGTGCGCCGCATCAATGTGGCAGGTAACGACAGAACCCGTGACGAAGTGATTCGCCGGGAGTTCCGTCAGTTGGAGGCCGCGTGGTACGACGGTGAGAAGATCCGCCAGTCCCGCAACCGGGTGGACCGGCTGGGCTATTTCACCGAAGTTGGCATCGAAACCCAGGAGGTGTCTGGTGCGCCGGATCAGGTGGACTTGACGGTGAACGTTGCGGAGAAACCCACGGGCAGCATCAGCTTGGGTGCTGGCATTTCGAGTTCGGATGGTCTAGGTTTGTCTTTCGGCTTCAAGCAGGAAAACGCCTTTGGTTCTGGCAACTCTCTCGGAGTGGAAGTGAACACCAGCAAAACCAACCGTACGGTGGTGTTCAGCACGACCAATCCTTACTTCACGGAAGACGGCGTTTCACGCTCTATTGATGTGTACCAGCGCACGTCCCGTCCTTATGACGACGTTGACACCTATGCCATCGAAACTACCGGCGCCGCTGTGCGGTTTGGTATTCCGTTTACCGATTCGGACACCATCTACCTCGGTGTAGGCGCCGACCGCACCCGCATCATTCCAGGGACACTCCTGCCTACCGTGTACCAAGACTATGCCAACGAGTTTGGTTACAGCAGCACGGCGCTTCCTTTGACGCTGGGTTGGTCGCGGGATACGCGTGATAGTGCCTTGGTACCCAGCACCGGCAAGGTTTTACGCACCAGTGCGGAGTGGAGTGTGGGCGGTGATCTGCGTTATGCACGTGGTACTGCCCAGTACCAGCAGTTTTTTCCCATTTCCCGCAAGGTGACGGCTGCTTTCAACTCGGAAATTGCCATGGGCGCTGCAACTGGCAACACCACCTATCCGGTGTTCAAAAATTACTACGCAGGCGGTTTGGGGTCGGTGCGCGGGTTTGAGCAGGGTAGCTTGACCACCGCAGCGCAACGCGCTGGCTCTTTGACTGCAACTGGTGGCACCAAGCGGATTACCTTCAACGGTGAATTGTTGGCGCCTTTGCCAGGCGGCGGCAACGACCGCACCCTGCGCGTTTACGGTTTCGTCGATGCAGGCGGTATTTATGGCGCTGATGAGTCCATTCAGTTGGGCGATATGCGTTCCTCGTTTGGCGTCGGTATTAGCTGGATTTCTCCAGTCGGGCCTCTGCGTTTGGCCTTCGCCCGTCCTATCACCAAATTTGAAGGCGATAAAATCCAAAGTCTTCAATTCCAAATCGGAACAACTTTCTAATGAAACACGTTAAAGCAATGTGGGGTGTCGCACTGGTTCTGGCGTTGGCCTCCGTGGGTGCCCATGCCCAAGACTCCAAGATTGGCTACATCAACACCCAGCGCATCACCACCGAGTCTGGGCCTGCCAAAGCCGCCCAGGCCAAGCTGGAGTTGGAGTTCTCCAAGCGCCAGAAAGAGCTGGGCGACCAGCAAACGGCCCTGAAGACCATGAGCGACCGTTTTGAACGTGATGCGCCTACGCTGACCGAGACGCAACGTGTCACCCGCCAGAAAGAATTTGCCGAACAAAGCCGCGATTTTCAACGCAAGCAGCGCGAGTTTCAGGAAGACCTGAATGGCCGCCGCAATGAAGAGCTGCAACAGGTGCTGGACAAAGCCAACAAGGCCGTCAAGCAAGTGGCCGAGGCCGAGAAGTACGATCTGGTGATTCAGGAAGTGGTGTACAGCAATGCACGCCATGACATCACCGAGAAGGTTCTGAAGATTCTTAATTCTGGCGCCAAGTAAGCCTTGGATTGCCGCATGCGGGGGGAAGGCATGGACCTCGCTTCCATAGTGCGGGTGTTGGGCGGGGAGCTGCACGGTGATGCAGAATGCGTCATCACGGGACTGGCCCCGCTGGAGACCGCTACCCCCCAAGACCTGAGTTTTCTGAGCAACCCCAAATACCAACAACAGCTGGCGGCCTCCCGGGCCGCCTGTGTCATTGTGTCGCCAGCCCTGGGCGATGCTGCGCTGGCACGCGGTGCCTGCATCGTCACTGCCCAGCCGTATCTGTATTTCGCCAAGGTCACTCAGTTGTGGAAACAGCAGCGAGACTTGGCCGGGGGCGATGGGTCCGGCAAGGCGGTGTCATTGGTGCATCCCAGTGCGGTGGTCGATGCTACGGCGGTGGTGGATCCCACGGCCCGCATCGGTCCGCTGTGTGTGGTGGAGGCCGGAGCGCGTATTGGCGCCCACACCGTGCTTAAGTCCCGTGTGACCGTGGGCGAAGACTGCGTGGTGGGCGCACGTTGCATCCTGCACGCGGGCGTGGTCATCGGCGCGGATGGTTTTGGTTTTGCCCAGGATGGCGAGCGCTGGGAGAAGATTGAGCAGCTCGGTGCGGTGCAGATTGGTGACGACGTGGAAATTGGCGCCAACACCTGTATCGACCGCGGTGCCTTGCAAGACACGGTCATTGAAGACGGCGTGAAACTGGACAATCTGATCCAGATCGGCCACAACGTGCGGGTGGGGCGCAACACGGCCATGGCCGGTTGCGTGGGCGTGGCGGGGTCCGCCACCATCGGACCCAATTGCACCATTGGCGGTGGCGCCATTGTGCTGGGTCATTTGACGCTGGGTGCCAATGTGCATATTTCGGCTGCCACGGTAGTCAGTAAATCGATTTTGAAGCCCGGTCATTACACCGGCATGTTCCCGATTGACGAGAACGCCTCGTGGGAGCGCAATGCTGCAACGCTGAAGCAGTTGCACAGCCTGCGCGACCGTATCAAAACCTTGGAAAAAGAGTTACCCAAATGATGGACATCCACAAAATTCTCAAGCAACTGCCGCACCGTTACCCCTTCCTCCTGGTGGACCGCGTGCTGGAGCTGGACAAGGGCAAGACCATCAAGGCCTTGAAAAACGTCACCATCAACGAGCCTTTTTTTGAAGGCCACTTTCCGCACCGTCCCGTGATGCCGGGCGTGTTGATGCTGGAGGCGCTGGCCCAGGCCGCGGCCTTGCTGGCCTTTGATGCTTTGGACACCTCGCCCAATGACCAGATGGTGTATTACTTTGCGGGCATTGATGGCGCGCGTTTCAAGCGCCCGGTTGAGCCGGGTGACCAACTGATTTTGAACGTGGAGTTGCTGCGCATGAAAGCTGGTATTTTCAAGTTCAAGACCAGCGCGACCGTCGGTGATGAGCTGGCTTGTGAAGCCGAGCTGACCTGCGCCATGCGCGCGATTGCCTGAGAGGTGCGCGTGTCTGCTATTCACGCCACTGCCATCATCGACCCCAAGGCCGAGCTCGACAGCTCGGTGACCGTCGGGCCCTACACCGTCATCGGCCCGCATGTGCGTATTGGTGCCGGCACCACGGTAGGCCCGCACTGCGTGATCGAAGGCCACACCACCATTGGCCAGGACAACCGCATTTTCCAGTTCAACTCGCTGGGTGCGATTCCACAAGACAAGAAGTACGCGGGCGAGCCCTGCGAGCTGATCATTGGTGATCGCAACACCATCCGCGAGTTTTGCACCTTCAACATCGGCTCGCCCGGTGACATCGGCAAGACGGTGCTGGGCAATGACAACTGGATCATGGCCTATGTGCACCTGGCCCACGACTGCCTGATAGGCAACAACGTGATTTTTGCCAACAACTCGCAGCTGGCCGGCCACGTGCATGTGGATGACTGGGTGATTCTGGGCGGTTTTACCGTGGTACACCAGTTTGTGCGCCTGGGTGCGCACAGCATGACGGCCATGTGCTCATTGTTGTTTGCCGATCTGCCACCGTTTGTGATGTGCCAGGGCCAGCCGGCTGCTGCCCGTTCCATGAACTTTGAAGGCCTGCGCCGCCGTGGCTTCTCGCCTGAGCGCATTTCGGGGGTCAAGGCCATGCACAAGGCCCTGTACCGCGACGACCTGACGCTGGAGCAGGCCAAGCAGCGCATTGCAGAACTGGAAGCCACGCAACCAGAAACGGCACCCGATGTGGCCATGATGAATGGCTTCCTCAGTGCCGTGTCCGCCCAGCGCGGCATCGTTCGCTAAGCACAGTTTCGTCCAGGTATGAGCCCGTCCCACGCCCCTGTTGGCGGCCCCACGGTGGCCATGGTGGCGGGAGAGGCATCGGGCGACCTGCTGGCCGGTCTGCTGCTCGGTGGTGTGCACCAGCGCTGGCCTGACGCTGTGGCCCAAGGTATTGGCGGCCCGCAGATGGTCAAGCAGGGCTTTCTGGCCTGGTGGCCGCACCACAAGCTGGCGGTGCACGGCTTTAGCTGGGAGCTACTCAAGCGCTACCGCGAGATTGTGGGCATCCGCCGGCAGTTGGGCGACCGCTTGCTGGCCCACAAGCCCGACGTGTTCATTGGTGTGGACGCGCCCGACTTCAATCTGGACCTGGAAGCGCGGCTCAAAGGGCAGGGCGTCAAGACCGTGCATTTCGTCTGCCCGTCCATCTGGGCCTGGCGACCCGAGCGGGTGGAAAAAATCCGCCGCAGCACCGACCATGTGTTGTGCATCTTCCCGTTCGAGCCCCAGTTGTTGGCGGCCCACGGCATTGCCGCCACCTATGTGGGCCACCCGCTGGCCAACGTCATCCCCATGGAGCCCGACAAGGCTGCGGCCCGTCGCGCCTTGGGCCTCACAGATGACGATGCGGTAGTCGCCATCCTGCCGGGTAGCCGCCAGTCCGAGATTCGCCATCTGGCCTTACGCTTCTTTAAGGCTGCAGCCCACGTCCACTCTGCGCGACCAGCTACCAAATTCATAGTGCCGTGCGTGCCCGGCCTGCTACCCGAGATCGAAGCTTTGGCGCAGAAGAGCGGCATGCAAGGTCGCTTGCAGTTGCTCACTGGCCAATCCCACACCGCACTGGCGGCTTGCGACGTCACGCTGATTGCCAGCGGCACGGCCACGCTGGAGGCCGCGCTGTTCAAGCGCCCCATGGTCATCGGGTACCACATGGCCTGGCTGTCCTGGAAGATCATGCGGCGCAAGCGTCTGCAGCCCTGGGTGGGTTTGCCCAATATTCTGTGTCAGCGTTTTGTGGTGCCCGAGCTGCTGCAGGACGCTGCCACGCCCGAGGCACTGGCGCGCGAAGTGTTGGCCTGGCTGGATGCGCGCACTTCTGATCCTGCGAAAATAGCAGCCTTGCACACCACCTTCACTACGCTGCACGCCACGCTGCAGCGCGACACCGCCACCCTTGCCGCCGATGCCATCGAAAAAGTCCTCCAAGCCTGAGCCTGCCCAGCAGGTCGCCTTTGTCTGGGACCTGCCCGGGCTGATTGCCGGCGTGGACGAGGCCGGCCGCGGCCCGCTGGCCGGGCCCGTGGTGGCCGCTGCGGTGATTCTGGATGATCTCAATCCGATTGCCGGCCTCAACGATTCCAAGAAGCTCACTGCACTGCGGCGCGAAAAGCTGTTCGACGAAATCCGCGCCAAGGCGCTGTGCTGTTCGATTGCGCAGGCCAGCGTGGAGGAAATCGACGAAATCAATATCCTTCAGGCCACCATGCTGGCCATGCGCCGCGCCGTGGAGGGCCTGCGCCTTAAACCCGCCAAGGTGCTGGTGGACGGCAACCGCCTGCCGGTGCTGGACGTGTTGGCTGAGGCCATTGTGCGCGGCGACGCCACGGTGCCCGCCATTTCCGCCGCGTCCATCCTGGCCAAGGTGACGCGCGACCGCTGGTGCGCCACGCTGGATCAGCAGTACCCGCAGTATGGCTTTGCGGGCCACAAAGGCTATGGCACGGCCGAGCACCTGGCGGCCCTCAAGGCGCATGGCGCCTGCCCCGAGCACCGCAAAACTTTTGCTCCCGTCACCCAGGTGTTGCAGGCTTTCCCATGAGCGAACCTGTTTTTGTCACTTCGCGCGAGAACACGCTGCTCAAGGAGCTGCGCAAGCTCAGCACCGACAACACCGCCTACCGCAAGGCGGGGCGCTTCTGGGTGGAGGGCGACCACCTGTGTAGCGCTGTTTTGCATCGCGGCTTGAAGCCTTCTGTACTGGTAGTTTCAGAGTCATTTTGGCCTCTAGCCCCCGTGGAGTATGCGCAAGCAGCTATAAAAATCATAGTAATTCCGGACGCATTGTTCCGCGAGTTGAGTGGTCTGGAGTCGCCCGCCAAGGTGGGCTTTGTGCTGGACTTGCCGCTCCATACCGTGTTGCAGCCGGGCGCGGCTACGGTCATCCTGGACCGTGTGCAGGACGCGGGCAATGTCGGTTCCATCCTGCGTAGCGCCGGGGCATTCGGTTTTCGCCAGGTGTTGGCGCTCAAGGGCACGGCGGCGCTCTGGAGTCCCAAGGTGCTCCGCGCCGGCATGGGCGCGCACTTTGGTCTGCACTTGGTGGAGGGGCTGGCGCTGTCCGATCTGGATGCCTTGGCCGTTCCTCTGGTGGTCACCAGCTCCCACCAGGGCGATCTGGTGCAAAAACTGGACTTGCCCCACCCCTGCGCCTGGGCCATGGGCCACGAAGGGCAGGGGGTGTCGGCTGAACTTATGGCCCGCGCCAGTGTGTTTGCGCGTATCGGTCAGCCCGGGGGCGAGGAGTCGCTTAACGTGGCAGCAGCAGCAGCCATTTGCCTGCATGCAAGCAGTTTGAAGCTTGCCTGCAACTGAATTTCGCTGAGGCCTCGGCTATAATGGGAGGCTATCCAGAAAACAGCCGTCCCAAGCGCACCTCTGAACTTCCCCTCACAGCAGCACCCGCCAAGAGCCCTTCTTGAGCGCGTTTGGGCGTACCCGTAACCCATCCGGAGAAACCAGTGCTTTTGTCTCTCAAGGGAACTACCCCACCCGCCATCTTGGCGCTCGCAGACGGCACGGTCTACATTGGCAATTCCATTGGAGCCGCCGGCTCCACCGTCGGTGAAGTCGTGTTCAACACCTCCATGACCGGCTACCAGGAGATCCTCACCGATCCCAGTTATTGCCAGCAGATCGTCACCCTGACCTACCCCCACATCGGTAACTACGGTGTCAACCCCGAAGACGTGGAGTCCCACAAAGTCTTCGCAGCCGGCTTGATCATCAAAGACCTGCCGCTGGTGGCCAGCAACTTCCGAAAAACCCAAACGCTGACCGAGTACTTGGTCGCCGAGGGCACCGTGGCGATTGCCAACATCGATACCCGCCAGCTGACCCGCCAACTGCGCACCCAGGGCGCGCAAAACGGCTGCATCCTGGCGTTGGCTGCCGGCGAGTCGGTGACCAAAGAAACCATCGAAAAGGCTGTGGCCGCTGCCAAGGGCGCGCCCAGCATGGCTGGTCTGGACCTGGCCAAGGTCGTGTCCAGCACCGAGAGCTACGGTTGGACCGAAGCCGAGTGGACACTGGGCGAAGGCTACGGCCAGCAAACCGCACCCAAGTTTCATGTGGTCGCGTATGACTTTGGCGTGAAGAAAAACATCCTGCGCATGCTGGCCGAGCGCGGCTGCAAGGTCACCGTGGTGCCTGCGCAAACATCCGCTGCCGAGGTGCTCAAGCTCAACCCGAACGGCATCTTCCTGTCCAACGGCCCTGGCGACCCCGAGCCTTGCGATTACGCGATTGCCGCGGCCAAGGAACTCATCGAAACCGGTACGCCCACCTTCGGCATCTGCCTGGGTCACCAGATCATGGCCTTGGCCAGCGGTGCCAAGACCTTCAAGATGAAGTTTGGCCACCACGGTGCCAACCACCCGGTGAAAGACCTGGACAGCGGCCGCGTGTCGATCACCAGCCAGAACCACGGTTTTGCGGTGGACGAGAAGACATTGCCCACCAACCTGCGCCCCACGCACATCAGCCTGTTTGACAACACGCTGCAAGGGCTGGAGCGCACTGACAAGCCCGCGTTCTGCTTCCAGGGTCACCCCGAGGCATCGCCCGGCCCGCACGACATCGGTTACCTGTTCGACCGCTTCATCACCGAGATGGAAAAGAAGGCAGGATAAGCAGCATGAGCTTCTACGGTGTCACCGACCTTTGGACCTACGTGATAGGCGCTTTGGGCATCATCTTGCTGCCCGGCCCCAACTCGCTGTTTGTCCTGTCGGTGGCCACCGTGCGCGGCGTCAAGGCAGGCTATCAGGGTGCCATGGGTGTGTTTGTGGGTGACACGATTTTGCTGTTGCTCACCGCGCTGGGCGCTGCCAGCCTGCTGCGCACCTATCCGGCCCTGTTCATGGTCGTGAAGTACGCAGGCGCGGCCTACCTGACCTGGGTGGGTGTGAACCTGTTCATTGCTGCTGTGAAGAAATGGCGCAGCCACAGCAAGGTGGATCTGTCGGCAGACGCCGCGGTAGCAGAGGCTACGGCCAACTTGCAACAGCCCTTCAAGCGCGCCCTGGTCATCAGCCTGCTGAACCCGAAGGCGATCTTGTTTCTGCTGTCCTTCTTCGTGCAGTTCATCGACCCCAGCTACGACACACCGGCCGTGCCTTTTCTGATCCTGAGCGCCATCATCATGGTGTTCAGCGCACTGTATTTGTCTGCCCTGATTTTTGCAGGCGCCCGTCTGGCCCAGGGCTTTGGCCGCCGCAAGCGCCTATCTGCCAGCCTGTCCAGTGCCGTGGGCGGCCTGTTCGTCTGGTTCGGCGCCAAGCTGGCCACCGCGAGCCTGAATTAATTAAAACGTAAAGAGCCCCAAAAGCTACGAGTCTCACCATGCCAAAACGTACCGACATCAAAAGCATTCTCATCATCGGCGCCGGCCCCATCATCATTGGCCAGGCTTGTGAGTTCGATTACTCCGGCGTGCAAGCGTGCAAGGCATTACGTGAAGAGGGCTACAAGGTCATCCTGATCAACAGCAACCCTGCGACGATCATGACCGACCCGGCCACCGCCGACGTTACCTACATCGAACCCATCACCTGGCAAACGGTCGAGAAGATCATCGCCAAGGAAAAGCCTGATGCCATCCTGCCCACCATGGGTGGCCAGACTGCGTTGAACTGCGCGCTGGACCTGTGGCACCACGGCGTGCTGGACAAGTACAAGGTCGAGCTGATTGGTGCCACACCTGAGGCCATTGACAAGGCCGAAGACCGTCTGAAGTTCAAGGACGCCATGACCAAGATCGGTCTGGGTTCCGCACGCTCGGGCATTGCCCACAGCATGGAAGAAGCCTGGACCGTGCAAAAGACGCTGGGCTTCCCCACGGTCATCCGCCCCAGCTTCACGCTGGGTGGCACGGGCGGCGGCATTGCCTACAACTCCGAAGAGTTCGAGACCATTTGCAAGCGCGGCCTGGAAGCCTCGCCGACCAACGAGCTGCTGATTGAAGAGTCGCTGCTCGGCTGGAAAGAGTACGAGATGGAAGTGGTGCGCGACAAGGCGGACAACTGCATCATCGTCTGCTCGATTGAGAATTTGGACCCCATGGGTGTGCACACCGGTGACTCCATCACCGTGGCCCCTGCGCAAACGCTGACCGACAAGGAATACCAGATTCTGCGCAATGCCTCCCTGGCCGTGCTGCGCGAAATCGGCGTGGACACCGGTGGCTCCAACGTGCAGTTCTCTATCAACCCGGTCGATGGCCGCATGGTGGTGATCGAGATGAATCCGCGTGTGTCGCGCTCTTCTGCTTTGGCCTCCAAGGCTACCGGCTTCCCCATCGCCAAGGTTGCGGCCAAGCTGGCGGTCGGCTTCACACTGGACGAGCTGCGCAACGACATCACCGGCGGTGCTACCCCCGCATCGTTTGAGCCCAGCATCGACTACGTGGTCACCAAGATTCCACGTTTTGCGTTCGAAAAATTCCCCACGGCCGACAGCCGCCTGACCACGCAGATGAAGTCGGTGGGTGAAGTGATGGCCATGGGCCGTACCTTCCAGGAATCCTTCCAGAAAGCCCTACGCGGCCTGGAAGTGGGCGTGGATGGCATGAACGAGAAGACCCAGGATCGCGAAGTGCTCGAAAAAGAGCTGGGCGAGCCTGGCCCCGAGCGCATTTGGTACGTGGGTGACGCGTTTGCCCAGGGCATGAGCGTGGACGAAGTGTTCGCGCTGACCAAGATCGACCCCTGGTTCTTGGTGCAGATCGAACAGATCGTGAAGCTGGAACTCGAAATTGAGCGCCTGCCCCAGCCCGCAGTGGGTAGTGCCTTGGACAACATCGACGCGCCCACTTTGCGTGCCTTGAAGCAAAAAGGCTTCTCGGACCGCCGCCTAGCGCGCCAATTCAAGACCACCGACAAGGCCGTGCGCGAAAAGCGCCGCGCCCTGGGCGTGCGCCCCGTCTACAAACGTGTGGACACGTGTGCGGCCGAATTCGCCACCAACACCGCCTACATGTACTCCACCTACGAAGCCGAAGGCTCCGAGTGCGAAGCCGCGCCTACCGACAAGAAAAAAATCATGGTGCTGGGTGGTGGCCCCAACCGCATCGGCCAGGGTATCGAATTTGACTACTGCTGCGTGCACGCCGCATTGGCCATGCGCGAAGACGGCTACGAGACCATCATGGTCAACTGCAACCCAGAAACGGTGTCCACCGACTACGACACCTCCGACCGTCTGTACTTCGAGCCGCTGACGCTGGAAGACGTGCTGGAAATCGTCGACAAGGAAAAGCCGGTTGGCGTGATCGTGCAATACGGCGGCCAAACGCCTTTGAAGCTGGCACTCGATTTGGAAGCCAACGGCGTGCCCATCATTGGCACCACGCCGGACATGATTGACGCGGCTGAAGACCGTGAGCGTTTCCAGAAACTGCTGCACGAACTCAAACTGCGCCAACCCCCCAACGCCACGGCCCGTACCGAGCCCGAAGCGCTGGAAAAAGCCGCAGCCCTGGGCTACCCATTGGTCGTGCGCCCCAGCTACGTGCTGGGCGGCCGCGCCATGGAAATCGTGCACGAACAGCGCGATCTGGAGCGTTACATGCGCGAAGCCGTCAAGGTGAGCAACGACTCCCCCGTACTGCTGGACCGTTTCCTGAACGATGCCATCGAGTGCGATGTGGATTGCATCCGCGATGGCTCCGGCGACACCTTCATTGGTGGCGTGATGGAACACATCGAGCAAGCCGGCGTGCACAGCGGTGACTCTGCTTGCTCGTTGCCGCCCTACAGCCTGGGCGCGGACACCGTGGCCGAGATCAAGCGCCAGACCAAGGCCATGGCCGGTGCCCTGAACGTGGTGGGCCTGATGAACGTGCAGTTCGCCATCCAGAACGTGGACGGCAAGGACGTGATCTACGTGCTGGAGGTGAACCCCCGCGCCAGCCGCACCGTGCCCTTTGTCTCCAAGGCCACCGGCATCCAACTGGCCAAGGTGGCCGCACGTTGCATGGCCGGTCAGACCCTGGCCAGCCAGGGCATCGGCAAGGAAGTGACACCGCCGTACTTCAGCGTAAAGGAAGCCGTGTTCCCATTTGTGAAGTTCCCCGGCGTGGACACCATCCTCGGCCCCGAGATGAAGTCCACCGGCGAAGTGATGGGCGTGGGCAAGACCTTTGGCGAAGCTTTTGTGAAGTCGCAGCTGGGCGCAGGCGCCAAGTTGCCACGCGGCGGCAAGGCCTTTATCTCGGTCAAACAAACCGACAAGCCGCGCGCTGTGGAAGTGGCGCGCAGCCTGGCGGCCATGGGTTTTGAGATCGTGGCCACCAAGGGCACGGCAGCCGCTATCAACGCGGCCGGCGTGGCCTGTGGTGTGGTGAACAAGGTGGCCGAAGGTCGCCCGCACATCGTGGACATGATCAAGAACGAAGAAATCTCCATGGTGGTCAACACCGTGGAAGAGCGCCGCAACGCGATCGCCGATTCCCGCCAGATCCGCACCTCGGCTTTGCTGGCCCGTGTCACCACGTACACGACCATCGCCGGTGCCGAAGCCGCGGTGCAAGGCATGAAGTACCTGGACAACCTGGGTGTCATCTCTGTGCAGGAAATGCACGCTGAACTTCAGGCTTGAATGATGGGCGGATAAGTTGGCATAATCTTGCCAACCGCATAGGACAGTGCCGCGCGCAAGCGCCGCACTGTCCTTGTACTTTGAGGCCACCAAAATACCTAGTTAGAGACTCCATGGCAACCTATCCCATCACCAAACGCGGCGCTGACATGCTCAAGGCCGAGTTGCACAAACTCAAAACCGTCGAGCGCCCCTCCGTCATCCAGGCCATTGCCGAGGCGCGTGCCCAGGGCGACCTGAGCGAAAACGCCGACTACGACGCAGCCAAGGAACGCCAGGGCTTCATCGAAGGCCGCATCCAGGAAGTGGAGGGCAAGTTGTCTGCGGCCCAGGTAATCGATCCCTCCAGCATCCAGGCCGACGGCCGCGTGGTGTTTGGCGCCACGGTGGAGCTGGAAGACGAAGACTCCGGCCAGCGGGTGAAGTACCAGATCGTGGGCGAAGACGAGGCCGACCTCAAGCAAGGCCTGATCAACATCGGCAGCCCGATTGCCCGCGCCCTGATCGGCAAGGTGGAAGGCGACACGGCTGTGGTGCAGGCGCCCGGTGGGGACCGTGCCTACGAGGTTGTGGCGGTTCAGTACATCTGATGCGCCAACTGCCCGTTTGGCTGGCTGCGGCTTGGGCCATGAGCCTGGGTGTGCTGGGTTTGATGGTGGTGCCCATGCTGTTTGTGCACCTGCCCACACCGGCCGTGGCGGGTCAGATGGCCGCCAAACTGTTTGCTGCGCAGACCTGGGTGTCGGTCGTGTGTGGCGCCTTGTTGCTCATGGTTTTTAGATCAAATCGTGCACTAACCCCCGTGGATACTGCGCGAGCAGCTACTCTTTTTGTAGTGGCTGGTGTCTTGCTGGCGCTCCTGGTGGAGCTGGCGGTGGCGCCTCGCATCGTGGCACGCGACAACCTGATGCTCTGGCACCGGGTGGGCACTGCCATGTATGTGGGGCAGTGGGTGTGCGCACTGGTGGTGTTTGGCAAACTGGCCGCTGTGGCCGGTAAAACGCCGCCATCACTTTCCGAATCGGCATAAAAAAACCGGAGCACCAGGCTCCGGTTGTTATGTTCAACAGACCCGAATCTCAGGTCTGGCTGCGTTTCTTCAAACTTGTTTTGGGCTTCGGTTTGGCACGTTTGACGTTGCCGCCGGGCGTGAGGCGCTGGTTGCCCAGCACACGCAGGGTTTTCACCTCGGGGCGCTGGCCGGGGCGGCCAAACTTCAAGACCTTGAAATCGCGTGGGCCCGGCTTGCGGTCCTCGGAAACGACTTTTTCCTTCTCGGGCTGGGGGCGCCACAGCACCAACAGCTTGCCGATGTGCTGGATGGGCGCGGCATTGAGCTCGTCCGCCAGGGTTTTGAACATCTCTTCGCGGGCGGCGCGGTCGTCCGAAAACACGCGGACCTTGATCAAGCCGTGGGCGTTGAGGGCCGCATCGATTTCTTTTTTGACATTGGCCGTCAGGCCATCGCCACCCACCATGACCACGGGGTCCAGGTGGTGGGCTTCAGCGCGATGATCCTTGCGCTGGGCGGGAGTTAGTTGTATTTGGGGCATGTGGGTATTATCGACGCAATGAATACGCAGAGCAAAAGTAGCAAGCCGGATAACAGGGCCGGCAACAAAAAGGTCAACAAGGCTTGGTTACACGACCATATCAACGACCCCTATGTGAAGTTGGCCAACAAGGAGGGGTACCGCGCGCGCGCGGCCTACAAACTGAAGGAAATCGACGAAACCTTGCACCTGGTGAAGGCGGGCCAATTGGTGGTGGACCTGGGTTGCACACCCGGTGCGTGGAGCCAGTACCTGCGCCGCCGCATGTCGCCCAACGGGGCCGCCGTGGGAGAGATGAATGGCACCATCATCGGGTTGGACCTGCTGCCCATGGAGCCCATCGAGGGTGTGACCTTCATCCAGGGGGATTTCCGCGAGGCCGATACCCTGGCGCTGCTGGAGACCGCTTTGGGTGGCAAACAGGCCGATCTGGTGGTGTCGGACATGGCGCCCAACCTGTCGGGTATATCGTCCGCAGACGCGGCGCGTATTGAATACCTGGTGGAACTGGCGATTGAATTTGCCCAAAACCACATGAAGCCCCAGGGGGCGTTGGTGGCCAAGGTGTTCCACGGTGGCAGTTACAACGATGTGGTGCAGCGTTTCAAGGCGGCCTTTGTCACCGTTAAACCGTTTAAACCCAAGGCCTCGCGGGACCGTTCGTCAGAAACTTTTTTGGTGGGCATGGGCCTGAAAAAGGCCTGACAGGCTGTCACCCTATTCCCATGCTGTTTCTGAGGCCGTAAACCTTGAAATATCGGCTTTCATCGCTTGAAACGCCTAAAATGGGTCCTAAGTACGCAAGGTTCGTTTACTTGCGCCAGTATTGGAGCTTCGCTTGAATAATCAGTGGTTTTCTAAAATTGCAGTGTGGTTGGTGGTGGCCTTGGTGCTGTTCACCGTGTTCAAGCAATTTGACACGCGCGCTGCAGCGTCGGGCACAGTTGGTTATTCCGACTTCCTGGAGCAGGTGCGTAACAACCAGATCAAGAGCGTGCTCATCCAAGAGGGGCAGGGCGGTACCGAAATTTTGGCCGTCACCTCGGATGACCGCAAGGTGCGCACCACCGCCACCTACCTGGACCGTGGCCTGGTCGGTGACCTGATCGCCAACAACGTCAAGTTTGACGTCAAACCCCGCGAAGAAGGTTCCCTGCTCATGACCCTGTTGGTCAGCTGGGGCCCCATGTTGCTGCTGATCGGCGTGTGGGTGTATTTCATGCGCCAGATGCAGGGCGGCGGCAAGGGCGGAGCCTTCAGTTTCGGCAAGAGCAAGGCTCGCCTGCTGGACGAAAACACCAACACCGTGACCTTTGCCGATGTGGCCGGTTGCGACGAAGCCAAGGAAGAAGTGAAGGAGGTCGTGGACTTCCTGAAAGACCCCTCCAAGTTCCAGAAGCTGGGCGGTCGTATTCCGCGTGGCCTGCTGCTGGTTGGCCCTCCCGGTACCGGCAAGACCTTGCTGGCCAAGTCCATTGCCGGCGAAGCCAAGGTGCCGTTCTTCAGCATCTCGGGCTCGGACTTCGTGGAAATGTTTGTTGGCGTGGGCGCGTCCCGTGTGCGCGACATGTTCGAGAACGCCAAAAAGAATGCCCCTTGCATCATCTTTATCGACGAAATTGACGCTGTGGGCCGCCAGCGTGGCGCAGGCCTGGGCGGTGGCAATGACGAGCGTGAGCAAACCCTGAACCAGATGCTGGTCGAGATGGACGGTTTTGAGACCAACGTCGGTGTGATCGTGGTGGCCGCCACCAACCGCCCCGACATTTTGGACGCCGCTTTGCTGCGCCCCGGCCGTTTTGACCGCCAGGTCTATGTGACGCTGCCCGATATCCGTGGCCGCGAGCAGATTTTGAACGTGCACATGCGCAAAGTGCCCTTGGGCCAAGATGTGAGTGCCATGACCATTGCCCGCGGCACGCCTGGCATGAGTGGTGCCGACCTCGCCAACCTGTGCAACGAAGCCGCCCTGATGGCCGCGCGCCGCAATGCGCGTCTGGTGGAAATGCAGGACTTTGAGAAGGCCAAGGACAAGATCCTCATGGGCCCCGAGCGCAAGAGCATGGTCATGCCCGAAGAAGAGCGCAAAAATACGGCCTACCACGAGTCCGGCCACGCCCTGATCGGCAAGCTGTTGCCCAAGTGTGACCCGGTGCACAAGGTCACCATCATTCCCCGTGGCCGCGCCCTGGGCGTGACCATGAGCCTGCCCGCACAAGACCGTTATAGCTACGACAGCGAATTCATGCTGAACCAGATCAGCATGTTGTTTGGTGGCCGCATTGCCGAAGAAGTGTTCATGAACCAGATGACCACCGGTGCCAGCAACGACTTTGAACGTGCCACCTCCATTGCCCGCGACATGGTGACCCGCTACGGCATGACCGACGCCCTGGGCCCCATGGTGTATGCCGAGAACGAAGGTGAAGTGTTTTTGGGCCGCAGTGTGACCAAGACCACCAGCATGAGCGAACAGACCATGCAGAAGGTGGACTCGGAAGTGCGCCGCATCATCGACCAGCAGTACGCGTTGGCGCGCAAGCTGATCGAAGACAACCAGGACAAGATGCACGCCATGGCCAAGGCCCTGCTGGAGTGGGAAACCATTGACAGTGAGCAACTCGACGACATCATGGCTGGCCGCGAACCCCGTCCGCCCAAAGACTGGACACCCCGCACCCCCAACAACGGTGGTGGCGGTAGCGGCGGCGCACCTGCGGTGGCGGCTGACCCCGCACCCACTGCGGCCTGATAGCAGCCAGCGCACAGTTCCACAGGGCCTTCGGGCCCTGTGGGCTTTTTAGGGTTCCGCCTCCCCAGTCGCTCATTGGTCAGCACCGATAATTCAGTCCATGCATTGGCAAACCTCCCGCTTCGCGATTGACCTGTCCACTCCCCAGGTGATGGGCATCGTCAATGTCACGCCCGATTCGTTTTCGGATGGCGGCTTGCATGCCTCGCACAGCGCAGCGCTGTCGCATTGTGAACGCCTGCTCAAGGACGGCGCCCACATTTTGGACATCGGTGGCGAATCCACCCGACCAGGCGCTCCGCCAGTCTCGTTGGAGGAAGAGCTGGCGCGTGTGCTGCCCGTCATTCGCCATGCCGTGACCTTGGGGGTGCCGGTGTCGGTGGACACCTACAAGCCCGTGGTGATGCAAGCGGCGCTGGACCTGGGAGCGGACATCGTCAATGACGTCTGGGCGCTGCGTTGGCGCGACGGGCAGGGCGGTCGCACGGGTGAGTCCGTGGTGGCCGCGCACCCGAAGTGCGGCGTGTGCCTGATGCACATGCACCGCGACCCGCAGACTATGCAGGTGGCGCCCATGGAAGGGAATGTGGTGCCGCAGGTGCTATCGTTTTTAGAGCTGCTCGCGCAGCATTTAAAAGGGTTAGGGGTCGATTCGACCCGTATTTGCCTGGACCCGGGTATTGGTTTTGGCAAGACCGTGCAGCAGAATTTTGCGCTGCTGGCGCGCCAGGCGCAGGCCGTGCCGGCGGGCTACCCGGTGCTGGCCGGCTGGTCGCGCAAATCGTCGCTGGCGGCAGTGACCCAAACCTCGCTGAGCCAAGTGGCCAGCATGGACGTGGATCAGCGCCGCGCACCCAGCATCACGGCGGCGGTGCTGGCGGTGCAGAACGGGGCCCATGTGGTGCGCGTGCACGATGTGCGCGACACCGTGAGCGCACTGAAGGTTTTGGCTGCCATGCAAGCCGCTGTCTAAAACCACACAATAACGACAACGAACAGGAAGAAAACATGGGACGACAATATTTCGGCACCGACGGCATTCGCGGTACCGTGGGGCAAGCCCCCATCACCCCCGACTTTGTGCTGCGCTTGGCGCATGCCGTGGGCCATGTGCTCAAGGAAACCGAGGCGCGCCCCACGGTGCTGATCGGCAAAGACACCCGTATCTCGGGCTACATGCTGGAGAGCGCGCTGGAGAGCGGCTTCAACTCCGCCGGCGTGGACGTGGTGCTGCTAGGCCCACTGCCCACGCCAGGCGTGGCCTACCTGACGCGCGCACAACGTGCCTCGCTGGGCGTGGTCATCAGCGCCAGCCACAACCCGTTTGCCGACAACGGCATCAAGTTCTTCAGCGCCAAAGGCAGCAAGCTGCCCGACGCTTGGGAGCTGGCGGTGGAAGCCGAGTTGGAGAAACCACCGGTGTGGGTGGACTCCGCCAGCTTGGGCAAGAGCCGCCGCTTGGACGACGCGGCGGGTCGTTACATCGAGTTTTGCAAGAGCACCTTTGCCAATGATTTGACCCTTAAGGGTTTGAAGATCGTGGTGGATGCGGCGCACGGTGCGGCGTACCACATCGCCCCCAAGGTGTTCCACGAGCTGGGCGCCGAGGTCATTGCCATTGGCTGCTCGCCCGATGGCCTGAACATCAACAAGGGCGTAGGTGCTACGCACCCCGAGGCGCTGGTGCAGGCCGTCAAAGACAACAAGGCTGACTTTGGCGTGGCGCTGGATGGCGATGCCGACCGCCTGCAACTGGTGGATGCGGACGGCCGCCTCTACAACGGTGACGAGCTGCTCTACCTGATGGCCGACGACCGCTTGGGCCGCGACGAGCATGTGCCCGGTGTGGTGGGCACACTCATGACCAACATGGCGGTGGAAGTGGCGCTCAAAGCCCGCGGTGTGCAGTTTGTGCGCGCGAAGGTGGGCGATCGCTATGTGCTCGAAGAGCTGGAAAAGCACAAATGGATCTTGGGCGGCGAAGGTTCGGGCCACCTGCTGGCGCTGGACAAACACACCACGGGTGACGGCCTGGTGTCGGCCCTGCAGGTGCTGCAAGCCTGTGTGCGCAGTGGCAAGACCATGGCGCAACTGCTGGACGGTGTGACGCTGTTCCCGCAAACCCTGATCAACGTGCGACTGGCGCCGGGCCAAGACTGGAAGTCCAACACGCGCCTGAGCGAAGAAACCAAGGCGGCCGAAGCCGCGCTGGGTGACAGTGGCCGCGTGCTGATTCGTGCCAGTGGCACCGAACCGTTAGTGCGTGTGATGGTGGAAGCGCGCGATGCCGCACAGGCTCAAAGCTGTGCCCAGCGCATTGCCGATACCCTGAAGGTCTGAACCCATGACGAATGCGATCCGCGTGGTCCGTGCCGACTACGCCAACCCCGTGCATGCCGCGGCCTTGGTGATGCTGCTGGATGCCTATGCCAGCGACCCCATGGGCGGCGGCGAGGGCCTGAATGACTTTGCCAAGGCCAACCTCGTGCCCTCGCTGGCTGCGCGCCAGCAGGCCTTCAGTGTGATGGCATATGCGTCGCAGGACGATGCCACGCCTGTGGGCCTGATCAACTGCATTGAAGGCTTCTCCACCTTTGCCTGCAAGCCGCTGGTGAATGTGCACGACGTCGCGGTGCTGCCCGGCTATCGCGGCCAGCGCATTGGCGAGAAGATGCTGGCGCTCGTGGAGCAGATCGCGGTGGAGCGCGGTGCCTGCAAACTCACGCTCGAAGTGCTGTCCGGCAACGGCGGCGCGGTAAAGCTGTACGAACGCGTGGGCTTTGCCTATTACGAACTGGATCCGGCCATGGGGCAGGCCGGGTTTATGCAGAAGTGGCTGGCCTGAAAGGTCTTATTTTTAGCCTTTTAGGCCTAAAGCGCCGGTGGATATTGCGCAAGCAGCTCCTATTTTGATAGCGAAGTCAGCGCGCTAAGCGCTGCTATGCCCACCGGCCGCTCTGCCAGCCACGGCACCAGGTAGGTGTTACGGGACAGGCCGTTGGCAATCCGGTCCATTTGTTGTTGTTCACCCGCCAACCGCGCGGCCAAGAGCGGGTCGTGGGTGCCAGCGGCGGCCATGCTTTTGTTGATGACCCAGGCGAAGGGCTCAATCTTGGCGCGGCGCAGGTCGTCTTGCCGCGCGGCCGCTTGCGACACGGGCGTGACCTCGGGCAGCGTGACCAGCACGATGCGGGTGTGCTGTGGGTCTTGCAGGCGCATCAGCGGGGTGACCAGGCGGCCGGGGTTGGCATCGCCATACTCGCGCAGCATTTGGCGGTGGTACGCGCCGGTGGCATCCATTAGCAGCAGGCTGTGGCCGGTGGGTGCGGTGTCCAGCACCACAAAGGCGCTGCGCGCCTCACTCACGATGCGCGAAAACGCGTGGAACACCGCCACCTCTTCGGTACAGGGCGATTGCAGGTCTTCGTGCAGTAGCGCGATGCCCGCCGCATCCAGGCCTGGCGATTTGGCCGCCATCACCTTGGCGATGTATTTTTCGGTCTCTACCTTGGGGTCGATGCGGTCGACCTTGAGGCCGGGTAGGCTGCCGTCCACGGTGACGCGCAGGTGGTCTGCCGGGTCGGTGGTGCTCAGGTGCACCGAGTGGCCGCGCTCCACCAGCCCTGCGGCAATGGCTGCAGCCACAGTGGTTTTGCCCACACCGCCTTTGCCCATCACCATGATGAGCCCGCGGCCCGGAGCGGCGAGTGCATCGGTCAGCGCGGCGAGTGTAGGCCTTGCGTCCACTTGCTGAGTGGTCTGCGTGGGAGTGGATGGTGGTGCAAGGCTTTCCCGCGTTTGCAGCAGCGCACGCAACGCGGGTAGTCCCACAGTGTCAAACGCGCGAAGTGGAATATGGTCTTGCGGCAGCGCCTGCAAGTGGGCCGGCATGGCCGCCAGTGCCTGTGTGCCCAGCGCTTCAAATGCGGTGGCTACCGCATCGTCCGCCACGCTGGCGTGGAACACCCCGTTGATTGCCAGCCGCTGGTTGTGCAGGCCCAAGTCCTGAAGCTCCAGCGAGGTGCGGGCCGCCTCCGTAATCGCACCCACGTCGGGCCGGGTTACCAACACGACCATGGTTTGGTTGGCGTCGCTCAGCGTTTGCAAGGCTTGGGCAAACCGGGCTTCTTGCATCTTGAGGCCCGAGTGCGGCCCGAGGCACGACGCGCCGCGGTCGTTGCCCTCCAGAAAACCAGTCCAGGCCTTTGGCAGGCTCAAGAGGCGCAGCGTGTGGCCGGTGGGCGCGGTGTCAAACACCACGTGGTCATAGCCAGCGGCATCGCCGCTGAGCAGGTTGGCAAACTCGTCAAACGCGGCAATCTCGGTGGTGCAGGCGCCCGACAGCTGTTCTTGTACCTGGCTGCGCTCGTCCTCCGTACTGGCCGGGTCCATTTGGGCCAGCACGCGGGCGCGGTAGCTTTGGGCAGCGTTGTCGGGGTCGATGTTGAGTACGGACAAGCCGGGCACACCGGGCACCGGCACCGGGGTGTTGGCTAGGGTGATGCCCAGCATCTCGTCCAGGTTGGAGGCGGCGTCGGTGCTCACCAGCAGCACCTGCTTGCCGCCGTCGGCCAGCGCAATCGCGCAGGCCGTGGACAGCGAGGTTTTGCCCACGCCCCCCTTGCCAGTGAAGAACAGGTGACGGGTGGGGTGGTCTAACAGCTTGAGGCGTGGCATGGCAGGTTTTCCATCAGGCGAGAGGGCGTGGGCCCATCGGGCACCCACATGACAGGAGCGAAACCGCCGCCTTCTGTTCGGAAATTGGTGGTCTGGCCGCTATAAGTGCGGGCGGCCAGCAGTTGCACGTGCCCGGCGTAGGTGTAGGCGCGCAGATCGAATTTCAGTTCAGTGGCCGCATCACCTACCTGCATGGCACGCAGTGGCGGAGGTACCAGCGTTTGGGCGATGTAGTCGCCTTGCTGAATTTGCTCCCACACTTTTTTGGTGAGTTTGTCGCCGCGGTACACCGCACGGCCGCCAAAGCCGTCTAGCGGTTTGAAGAACAGCTGTTTGCGTTGCTCCCAGAGCGCTGCGGCGTTGGCGGCACTGACGCGTTCGCAGGCAGGCACCGTGGCCAGCAGGGTTTGTTGGTCCGCTGGCGGGACGCCCAAGGCCTGCAGCGTTGCCGCCTGACCCAGCGTGACCAGATGTTGTTTGTTGGCGCGCAAGGCATGGGCGCGTGGGTGCGGCGTGACTGCCACCACATCTTTTGCGTAGGCCTGCGCCAGTGCCGCGTGTATCGGGTCCGACAGGTCAAAGTCCGTCAGGCGGTTGTAAACGAGGTCCAGCGCCAGTGCACCGCTGTAGAGCACGCCGTTGCGCAGTTGCAGCATGCCCGGATCTGTCACCACGGCCTGAATGCCATGGCGCTGGAACAGCTCGGCAAACAGCGCGAACTCGGGCGCAAGGTACTGGCTCTGGGGGGCTTCGTCCACGATGGCAATGCTGCGCAAAAGGCGAGGTGCCTGCCCGCGCGCGCGGTTGAACAAGTCCCACTCGGCCTGGAACATGGCCACAAACTCGTCTTCCAGCGTGGCCATGTTGCGGTAGGCGTTGAGGGCCGGGTTCATGAGCCCGCAACACACAGCTTGCGCGCGCAGCAGCACCGCGTTGAGCATGGCGCCGCCCGCATTGGTGTTGATCTCAATCAGCTGTGGGCCTTGCGGCGTGATGTGGAAGTCGTAGCCCATGAATACGCCCAAGGGCCCATGGTCTGCCTGCGCCATCGCGCTGGCGCCTGGCAGCACCTGCTGGGCCCAGGCGGGCAGGGACAAGGTGCGTTCTAGCGCCGCCACCGCCGCCTGCACGGCTTGCACCGTGGCCTGCGAGGCAAATACGGCTGTGTTGGAGAACAGGTGCGGATGGGTGAGTGCCAGCGTGTCCGCCACATCGCGCAGGCCCGCATCTCGGCCCAGTTCGCGCTGCAGCTGGGCTGCATCCAGCGTCTGGCAGCGGCAGCCGTGGTTCAGTGCATCGGCCAGAGCGGTGGGTGTGTGTTGCATGGGTTGGGGGCTTGTTGCTACAGGCTACGCTGATTCACCCGCTTCATCAGTTGCTCAGCGCTCTCTTTGCGCTCGCTGTAGCGGTCCACCAGATAGGGTGAGGCGTCACGAGTGAGTAGCGTGAACTTCATGAGCTCTTCCATCACATCGACCACGCGGTCAAAGTAAGCAGAGGGCTTCATGCGGTCGTCGTCACCGAACTCCATGTACGCCTTGGCCACGGAGCTTTGGTTGGGGATGGTGAGCATGCGCATCCAGCGGCCCAGCACACGCATCTGGTTCACGGCGTTGAAGCTCTGCGAGCCGCCGCTCACCTGCATCACCGCCAGCGTTTTGCCCTGGGTGGGGCGCACCGCGCCGCTGTTGAGCGGAATCCAGTCGATCTGCGCTTTCATGATGCCGGTCATGGCGCCATGCCGCTCGGGCGAGGTCCAGACCATGCCTTCGCTCCACCGGGTCAGTTCCCGCAGCTCCTGCACCTTGGGGTGGGTGTCGGGTGCGTCGTCGGGCAGGGGCAGGCCGCTGGGGTTGAAGATACGGGTTTCGGCGCCCATGGCTTGCAGCATGCGGGCCGCTTCCTCGGTCAACAGCCGGCTGAAAGACCGGGGCCGCAGCGAGCCGTAGAGCAGCGCAATGCGGGGCGCGTGGGGGGAGGGCGCCGGGCGCAGCGCGGCCGCATCGGGCAAGCGGAAGTGCGCTGCGTCCAGCTGGGGCAGGGGGTTGATCAACTCAGGCACGTTCGCCCTTGTCATTCACCACCGCTTCGCCGTCCTCTTTGGCGAATGCGGCTTGTTGGGCTTGGGGCAGGATGTCCAGCACCAGCTCGGAGGGGCGGCACAGGCGGGTGCCTAGCGGGGTTTCCACCACGGGGCGGTTGATCAGGATGGGGTGGGCCAGCATGAAGTCCAACAGCTCGTCGTCGGTCCACTTCTCGTTCGCCAAATCCAGCTCGGCGTAAGGCGTGCCTTTTTCGCGTAGCAGGGCGCGCGGGCCGGTGCCCATAGCCGCCAGCAGTTCTTGCAAGCGCGCTTTGGTGGGCGGAGTTTTCAGGTACTCAATAACCTCTGGCTCGACGCCGCTGTTGCGGATCATGGCTAGCGTGTTGCGCGACGTCCCGCAGGCAGGGTTGTGGAAGATGGTAATGGTCATACGGTTTCTTTCTTGATGGAGAGCGCATGGGCCAAGGCAACGCCGAGCATTGCGCCCACGCATTGCGCCAGCACAAAGCCAATGGCGCTGGCCGGCGCAATGCCGGCAAAGCTGTCGCTGAACATGCGGCCCAAAATGGCCGCCGGGTTGGCAAACGAGGTGCTGGCAGTGAACCAGTAGGCCGCGCCGATGTAGCAAGCCACCAATGCGCTGGCTTTGCCTTCAGGCGCCCGCAGGATGGTGAACAGCAGGCCGCCGGTGGCCACGGCTTCGGCCACCCACTGGCCCCAGCCGGTGAACTGGTTGGCCGCGTCCCAGCCACCGCGCAGGTGTTGGCTGACGTGCAGCAGCGGCAGCTCGAACATAGCGTTGGCCAGTGCAGCGCCCGCGACCGCACCCGAGAGTTGTGCTGCTATAAAAAGAATAGCTGTTCGCGCACTATTGACGGTCGTCAACTGGCCTTTTGACCACATAACCAAGGTGACC
Organism: Rhodoferax sp. TS-BS-61-7; assembly: GCF_002943465.1. Classification (GTDB taxonomy): domain Bacteria; phylum Pseudomonadota; class Gammaproteobacteria; order Burkholderiales; family Burkholderiaceae_C; genus Allorhodoferax. The sequence continues at coordinate 466,784 of NZ_PTQY01000001.1, read as the reverse complement.
AGCGGGTTGAAGTGGGCCCCGCTCACAGGCCCCAGGGTTTCAATCAGCACATACAGCGCAAACACGGTGGCCAGCGTGTTGGCCAAGAGCGCCACGCCGTCGTTGCCGCCGCTCATGCGCTGGGCCATGATGCCGGAGCCTATGACGGCGCAGAGCAGGGCGGCGGTGCCTGTGAATTCTGCGAGTAGCTGTTGTGCGAGCGGCTGTGGGCGTGCCTTTGGTACGAGGCGCCTGGGCGGCAGAGCGTTCTGCTTCGTGTCCTCCGCCCGCTGCGGGGTCTCACCCTTTACCTGCGCAGAACGCTCTGCCGCCCAGGTGTCTGGTGTGGCGTTGCGACGCGATTTCATCTTCGTGGGTTCGCTCATGCTTTCGCCAAATCTTTCGCGGTTTGCTGGATGGCCATGGTCTCCAGTTTGTCAGCCGGTAGGTTCACCAGCAGGTCCAGCCGGCGGCGGATGGCGTGCAGGGTGTGTTTGAAAGCTTCGGCTTTTTCCGCGTCCGTACCGTCGCCCGCAGACGGGTCGGCATAGCCCCAGTGGGCGGTCGCGGGTTTGCCGGGCCAAAAAGGGCAGACCTCGCCGGCGGCGTTGTCACACACGGTGATGATCAGGTCCATATGCGGTGCGGCGGGCAGGGCGAATTCATCCCAGCTTTTGCTTCGCAGGCCGTCGGTAGTAATGCCTGCGTTGCGCAGGGTTTGCAGGCCGATGGGGTTGGGTTGCTGGTTCTCGCGCGGGCTGCTGCCAGCGGAGAAGCCCTTGAAGCGGCCGCCCCCGATGTGGTTGAGCGTGGCCTCGGCCAGGATGCTGCGGGCCGAGTTGTGGGTGCACAAGAAGAGGACGTTGAGGGGCGATTTGGACATGAGGGCTCCTGGTTTGAGGGCGGTTAAGGGGTATTTGCTATGAATTCAGTAGCTGCTTGCGCATAATCCACAAGGTCTAGAGGCCAATTTGGCTTGTAAATGCAGAGTGGGCTAACAGCTGGCGCAACCCGCCGTGCTGTCGCTCACCTCGCAGCTTTCGCCCTGGCAGCAGTGCATGGTCATATAGGCCAGCAGGCCGTTCATTTGGGCAAAGTTGGCGCGGTAAATCAGGTTGCGCCCGCGCTGCTCGATGTCTACCAAGCCGGAATGGGCCAGTTCCTTGAGGTGGAAAGAGAGGGCGCTGGGAGCGCTGTCCAACTGCTGGGCCAGTGTGCCGGGGGTCAGGCCTTCGGGGCCGGCCACCACCAGGGCCTTGAAGGCGCGCAGGCGCTGGGCCTGGGCCAGGGCAGTCAGGGCCTTGAGGGCTTGGGCTTCATCAAAGGCTGTGGTGTTCATATTTCAATAATACTTGAAATATTGAATCAATTGCCACGACGCAATTTGTGTCACAAAAACTTCACGCGTCTGCCATGTGTGGGTCACAGGTGCTCTTCACACTTCCCGGTCAGTGCAATCACGCTCAAGGAAGGGGACAAGAATGCCAACAATATCCGCCACTGCCGTGCCTACGCTGGCCTCACCCACCGTACACCCCATTGCGCCTATCGCGGTGCAATCCATCGCCGTACAGGCGTCAGACGCTGTGCCCGTGCGCAACGGCATCGAGGTCTCCTGGGCCCGCCACCAGGACGAAGTGCGCGCCGCCCAGCGCCTGCGCTTTGACGTGTTTGCCGGTGAAATGGGCGCCCGCTTGAACACCCCCATTGCCGGTCACGACGTGGACCTGTTTGACAACTACTGCGAGCACCTCATCGTGCGCGACCAGGCCAGCGGCCAGGTTATCGGCACCTACCGCGTGCTCACCCCTACCCAAGCCAAGCGCGTGGGCAGCTTTTACAGCGACACCGAGTTCGACCTGACCCGCCTGCGCAGCATGCGCGAACGCATGGTGGAACTGGGCCGCAGCTGCGTGCACCCGGACCACCGCCATGGTGGCGTCATCATGGCGTTGTGGGGGGCGCTGGCCGAGTTCATGGTGCGCAACCAGCTCGACACCATGATTGGCTGCGCCAGCGTGCCCATGCTGCACAACGGCATCGTGAGTGGCGACGCGGCGGCCAGCATCTGGCGCCAAGTGCAAGCCACGCATTTGGCCCCCATTGAATACCACGTGCGGCCGCGTCTGCCGCTGCCAATTGATCAACTGGACAGCACGCTGGACGTGGAGCCGCCAGCGCTCATCAAAGGCTACTTGCGCCTGGGCGCCAAGGTGCTGGGCGCGCCAGCCTGGGACCCGGACTTCAACTCGGCCGACTTGCCGATGCTGATGCGCATTGCCGACTTGCCGGCCCGTTACCGTAAGCACTTTCTGGGGGCCTGATGCGCACCGCCTTCGACGCTCTGGGCGCCAACTGGCAGGGTTTGGCGCCAGGCGCCGAAGTCGATGACGATGAGGTGGGCCACCGCCGCTACCGCGCGGTGTTTGTGTCCGACATCCACCTGGGAACCGCCGGCTGCCAGGCCAAGGCCTTGTTGGATTTTCTGAAACACCACCCCAGCGACCACCTGTATCTGGTGGGTGACATCGTGGACGGCTGGCAGCTGCGCCGCCGCTGGTTCTGGCCGCAGGCGCACAACGATGTGGTGCAGAAGTTGCTGCGTCGCGCACGTAAAGGCTGCCGCGTGGTCTTCATCCCCGGCAACCACGACGAATTCGCCCGTGCCTTTGTCGGCCACCAGTTTGGTGGCATCGAGGTGCATCAGGATACGGTGCACACCACAGCCGACGGCCGCACGCTGTGGGTTACGCACGGCGACTACTTTGATGGCGTGATCCAGTGCGCCAAGTGGCTGGCCTACCTGGGCGACAACGCCTACGAGTTCACCCTCAAGCTCAACCGCTACCTCAACACCCTGCGCGCACGCATGGGCCTGCCGTACTGGTCGCTCTCGGCCTACCTCAAGCACAAGGTCAAGAAGGCGTTGAACTACGTGACCGACTTTGAGAAAGCCGTGGCCCACGAGGCGCGCCGCCGGGGCCACGACGGCGTGGTCTGCGGCCACATCCACCATGCCGAGATGCGCACCATCGAGGGCACGCTGTACTGCAACGACGGCGATTGGGTGGAAAGCCGCACCGCGCTGGTGGAGCACCTGGATGGCCAGCTTGAACTCATTTACTGGGCGGGAACGCCCACTCCCCCGGCCACCGCGGTGGCCACCCCCGCTTTGCAGGAAACTCACGCATGAAACTCGCCCTGATTACCGACGCATGGCAACCACAGGTCAATGGCGTGGTCACCACCCTGGTGGAGCTGGTGCGCGAACTCAAAGGCCTGGGCCACGTGGTGGAGGTGATTCACCCCGGTTTGTTCAAGACCCGGCCCTGCCCGGGCTACACCGGCATTGATTTGGCCGTGCGCCCCGGCAAGGCGCTGGCGCTGATGCTGGACGCCTGCGCACCCGACGCGATTCACCTCGCCACCGAAGGCCCCTTGGGCTGGGCCGGGCGCAGCTACTGCCGCAAGCACAAGCTGGCTTTCACCAGCGCGTACCACACGCGTTTCCCTGAAATCCTGCAGGCCGCGCTCAAGATCCCGCTCTGGATGGGCTATGCGCTGTTCCGCCATTTCCACAAGCCGTCCTCCGGTGTGATGGTGCCCACGCCCAGCGTGCTGCGCATGCTGGATGCGCAGGGTTTTCGCAAGCTGCGCAGCTGGACCCACGGCGTGGATGTGCAGCTCTTCCCCTACCAGGAGGAACCGCGGGTGTATGCACCGCTGGGCCTGCTGGCACGGCCGGTGTCGCTGTTTGTGGGGCGCGTGTCGTACGAAAAAAATATCGACGCTTTTCTGCAGATGGACGTGCCGGGCACCAAGGTGGTGTGTGGCGTGGGCCCGCTGGAGGCCAGCCTGCGCGAGCGTTATCCGCATGTGCGCTGGCTGGGCGTGTTGCCGCGTGACGAGCTGGCCCGCGTGTATGCCGCGGCCGATGTATTCGTCATGCCCAGCCGCTCCGAGACCTTTGGCTTGGTGATGCTGGAGGCCATGGCCTGCGGCACACCGGTGGCAGCCTATCCGGTGGAGGGGCCCAACGAGGTGGTGGGTGCTCCCCCGCAGGGCGGGGTGTTACATGCCGACCTGACCCAGGCCTGGTACGGTGCCTTGTCGGTGCCGCGCCACGAGGCACGTGCGCGGGCCCTGCACTTTGGTTGGGCGTATGCGGCGCTGCTGTTTGCCGGCCACCTGGTACCGGCGCGGGTCGCGCCTGCCAGCGCACCCGCTGCGGCACAAGATGTCACATCACTGTCATCTTGAAAGTCAACAATCCTTCACCGTTGTGTCATAAATGGGTAGGTGTTCATGTTGTCTGTTCTCCGCAAGCGCTTTGCCAAGCCCGCGCCCGTCGCGCCCGATTTGCTGGACCGCGACCACAGCATCCTGGCCTTTAATGAGCGTGTGCTGGACTGGGCGGTGCGTGACGATGTACCGCTGCTGGAGCGCTTGCGCTACCTGTGCATCGTGTCCTCCAACCTCGATGAGTTTTTTGAAGTGCGCGCTGAGCCGCACCTCACGGCCAGCCAGGCCAATGACCAGAAGGGCCAGTTCAGCGTAGGCTCTTTCGACCGCCTGGCCGATGCCCTGCACACCCTGGTGGCGCGCCAGTACACGCTGTACAACGAACAGCTCATGCCAGCCTTTGCGCGCGAAGGCCTGCACATCGCCTCGCATGGCGAGCGCACCGTGGCCCAGCGCGCCTGGGTGCGCCAGTACTTCGAACGCGAAGTCCGCCCGCTGCTGATCCCAGTGGGGCTGGACCCCTCGCACCCGTTTCCCCAGGTGGCCAACAAGTCGCTGAACTTCATCGTGCGCCTCAGTGGCAAAGATGCCTTTGGGCGCGAGAACGAAATCGCGATTGTGAAAGTGCCACGGGTGTTGCCGCGCCTGATTCGTATGCCCGATAAGGTGGCGGGAAAACGCACGCTGTTTGTGTCGCTGTCCAGCGTCATCCGTGCACACCTGGACTCGCTGTTTCCGGGGCGTGTGGTGGGGCAGTTTTCGCAGTTCCGTGTGACCCGCCACTCAGACCTGGCGGTGGACGAAGACGATGTGCAAAACCTGCGCACCGCCTTGCGCCAGGGCCTGGTGCACCGCCATTACGGCCAGGCCGTGCGGCTGGAAGTGTCGGCTGGTTGTTCCGAACACCTGGCGGACTTTTTGCTCAAACAGTTTGCCCTGCCGCCCAAGGCGCTGTACCGCGTGCACGGCCCGGTGAACCTGGTGCGCCTCACGCAGCTGATTGACCTGGTGAACCGGCCTGACCTGTGTTTCCCGGCCTACCGCCCCTCGTTTCCGGCGCAGCTGCAGCAGGCGCAATCCATCTTTGCGCAGCTCAAGCAGGGCGACATCCTGATGCACCAGCCGTTTGAGAGTTTTGACGGCGTGCTGGCCTTTCTGCGCGAGGCGGTGAACGACCCGCAGGTGCTGGCCATCAAACAAACCATTTACCGCACCGGGGCCGATTCAGAGTTGATGGACCTGCTGCGTGAAGCGGTGCGTCGCGGCAAAGAGGTGACGGTGGTGGTGGAGCTCAAGGCCCGTTTTGACGAAGAGGCCAACATCAACTGGGCCGAGATGCTGGAGTCGATTGGCGCGCAGGTGGTGTACGGCGTGGTGGGCCTCAAGACACATGCCAAGATGATGTTGATCACCCGGCGCGAGGGCAAGTCGCTCAAACGTTACGGCCATTTGTCCACCGGCAACTACAACCCGCGCACGGCCCGGCTGTACACCGATATCAGCCACCTCACGGCAGACACCAGTATCACCACCGACATGGAGCACGTGTTTGTACACCTGGCCAGCCAAAGCAAGCTGCCACGCCTGTCCAAGTTGTGGATGGCGCCATTTCATTTGCACCGCAACCTGGTGGCCAAGATTGACGCGCTGGGCGACGCCGCGGGCCGGGGGGAGTCCACCCGCATCGTGGCCAAGATGAATTCACTGACCGACGAGGCCCTGATCCGCAGCCTGATGCGCGCGGGTGCGCAGGGTGTGCAGATCGACCTGATCGTGCGCGGTGCCTGCATGCTGCCGGCCCAGGTGTCGGGCCGCACCGAGAACATCCGCGTGCGTTCGGTGATTGGTCGGTTTCTGGAGCACTCACGGGTGTTTTATTTCCGCCAGGGCGAGGTGGAAGACCTCTACCTGTCGAGCGCCGACTGGATGAACCGCAACATGGTGCGGCGTGTGGAGCTGGCCTGGCCGGTGACCGACCCGGTGTTGCGCCAGCGCATGGTGGATGAGTGCCTGGTGGCGTATTTGCACGATGGGGTGGACGCCTGGGATCTGGGTGCCGATGGCCGCTACCAGCGGGTGCAGTCACACAGTCCGCACACCCCCGCCCATGGGGCCCAGGCCGCACTCATGGCACGTTACGGCCACCATACAAAAGCCTGAACAAGGGAGAGGGAGCGATGGATTTGATTCTCTGGCGCCACGCGGAAGCCATTGACCTGGATCTGGTGGGCGACGACATGCTGCGCACACTGAGTAGCAAGGGGGACAAACAAGCGACCCGCATGGCCGCTTGGCTGGATCGGCAGCTGCCCGACGGTGCCCGCATCTGGGCCAGCCCGGCGGCGCGCACCGACCAGACGGCGCAGGCGCTGGGCCGCAAGTTCAAGACCCATGCCGCCATTGCCCCGCTGGGCAGTGTGGACGATCTGCTGGGGCTGGTGCAATGGCCCCATGCCAAGGGCTGTGTGCTCGTGGTGGGCCACCAGCCCACATTGGGGCAGACCATTTCGCGCCTGCTGGGCCTCAACGAGAGTGAATGCGCCATCAAAAAAGGCGCGGTGTGGTGGCTGCGCTACCGCGAGCGCGAGGGTGCAGGCCAGACCGTGGTGGTGACCGTGCAATCCCCCGAGTTGCTGTAGCTCGGGCCTGGCTCCGGTGGGTCAGGCCTTCTTGGCTTTGGCCGGGCGGCCGGTTTTCAGGCTGGGCACGGCCAGCAGGGCTTGTTTGAAGGCCGCATCAGACAGGGCCGCAATGGCTTTGACGCCAGCGCGGATCAACTCGGTCTTCTTGACCGGGCTGCCCAGTTTGGCGGCGCGCAGCTTGAGCACATTCAGTACGTCGTATTCGGGCTTGGGGATGGTGAAGCTGTCGCGCACCATCTTGGGCTTCTTGGCCTTGGGCGTCTTGACTGCTACGGGCTTGGCAGCGGGTTTCACCGCGGGTTTTGCGCTGGTCTTGGCAGCCGGCTTGGTGGCTGCCACGCTGGCCTTCTTGGGGGCGCTGGCCACAGGTTTCTTGGCCACAGCCACTTTGGCTTTGGGGGCTGCTGGTTTGGCGGCTGCCTTGGTTTTTGCAGCGGGCTTGGCAGCGGCTTTGGGCGCAGGCTTCTTGCTCACCACAGGTTTGGCGGGAGCAGCAGGTGCAGCAGCTGGTGTGGGGGGGAGTGTTTTTTCGGTCGAAGTCACGTACAAAATCCTTCTGAAAAGTGAAACGGTATATACAGTTTATACCGTTTAATTTTAGGGGAAAAATACACAGCGCCACACTGTCATGACACTGTCACCGAGGCTTCATAAACTCGCCTGCCCCTAGTGTCTTGGAGAACGTGCCATGCAGCCACAGCCTTTGCGTTTGGTATCCGGCATTGCGCCCCTCACCCCGGGTCTGGGGCCGTTGCAAAAAGTGCTGCAGGACGCGAGTCTGTACCCCGTGTTTCAGCCGATTGTGAATCTCTCGGATGCCTCTATCCACGCCCACGAGGCGCTGATTCGCGGCCCCGCCGGAACACCCCTGCACACCCCCGACAGCCTGCTGCGTGCGGCTGCGGTGGAGGACCTGCGGTATGAGTTTGAGAACGCCTGCGTGGTGTCCACCTTGCGCACCTGGGGACATATGCGCAGCGGCGGTCGGCTGTTTGTGAATATCAGCGCCAATGCTTTGACCCGCATCTTCAACCTGCGCGGGCGCGAAGGCCTGCTGCGTTGGATTCTGGACCTGCGGGTGATGCCGCGCACCCTGGTGCTGGAGATTACCGAGCACGAACGTGTGGACAGTATGGACCGCCTGGCCGAAGTGGTGCAGGAGATCCGCTCGGCGGGTGTGTCACTGGCGCTGGATGACTTCGGCGATGGCCACTCCAGCCTGCGCCTGTGGTCGCAGCTCAAACCCGAGGTGGTGAAGATCGACAAGTACTTCACGCGTAACATCAGCGCGCATGGCGACAAGCTCAAGACCATCCAGGCCCTGCAGCAGATTGCCACCATCTTTGGCAGCTCATTGGTGGCCGAGGGCATAGAGACCGCCGAAGATTTGCGTGTGCTGCGCGATCTGGGCATCGAATACGGCCAAGGGTATTTCTTGGGCCACCCGGACCGCAAACCGCTCAAGTACCTGGGGGTGGACCCCCAGCGTGTGCTGGGTGAGCGACAGGTGGTGGTTTTTCCTGAACTGGGGCGCATGTCGCAAGGCGGGCATTTGCGCAGCCTCTCGCTGCTGCGGGCACCCACAGTCACACCCGACACGCACAACGACGCGCTGGCCGAGATCTTTCTGGAGCACCCCACCTTGCATGCGGTGGCCATGCTCGACGGCGAGCGGCCGGTGGGCATCATCAACCGTGCACTGTTTATGAACGAATACAGCAAGCTCTACTACCGCGAGGTGTGGGGGCGCAAACCGTGTGGCGTGCACGCCAACCCGGAGCCCCGCCTGATTGAGCGCGAGCACAGCGTGGACGAGCTGGTGGGCATCCTCACCTCACAAGACCAGCGTTATTTGAACGACGGTTTTATTGCCACCGAAAACGGCCGCTACGTGGGCCTGGGCACCGGTGACCAACTGGTGCGTTCGGTGACTGAGACACGTATCGAAGCGGCGCGCCACGCCAACCCCCTGACCTTTTTGCCGGGCAATATCCCGATCAGCCAACACATGGAGCGGCTGCTTAAAAAACAGGTGCGTTTTGTGGCCTGTTATGCCGACCTGAACAACTTCAAGCCGTTTAACGACTACTACGGTTACTGGCGCGGCGACGAAATGATTCGCCTGCTGGCACGCGTGGCCATGGAGCAGTGTGACTCGCAGCGCGACTTCTTGGGCCATGTGGGCGGTGACGACTTCATCATCCTGTTTCAGAGCCCGGACTGGAAGGTGCGTTGTGAGCGCCTGGTGGCCGAGTTTGCGGAGCGTGCGCTAGCCATGTTTGACGAGGCAGCGCGTACACGCGGTGGTATTGAGGCCGAAGACCGCCACGGTGTGCAGCGCTTCTTTCCGTGCACCACGTTGTCCATCGGTGCCGTGGCGATTGATGGCAGCCAGTTTTCGCGTGCCGAGGATGTAGCCAATTTGGCGGCGATGGCCAAACATGCGGCGAAGCAGGCGGGGGTGGGGTTGTGGGAGCGTGAGGCTCTGTTGCCTTGATTTTTTAACACCCACTCCCCCAGCCCCTCGCCCCGTCGGCGAGGGGAGCCTTTAACAGCCGAATTTATCTCTTGCGCGCCGGCTACGGGGCTACTGGGGTGAGGTTGCCACGGTCAGTTCGCTCCACGGCCAGCGCCTTCGGTTGTGGATACCTCGGAAATGTCGGTCTGCCAACGCTGGCGGCTGCGCCCGCCAGTGGCGGAGTGCCGGCCCATGCGAAGCGCTACAACCGTTGGCACTGGCCGTGGTGTGCCTACCCGTTTGCAACGCTTCTTCTGTAGCACCGTAGCCGAAGCGAGCTCACCAAATCGGCTGTTGAAAAGGCTCCCCTCGCCGACGGGGCGAGGGGCTGGGGGAGTGGGTGTTAAAAAAAGCGGTGCAGCGCGAACAAAAACACAGCAAGAAAACCAGGACTCAAACCCCCACCAACTCCAAACTCCAAGGCGTCTTCTGCCAAAGCTGCACTTCCTCTTGCAGCAAGTGCGCGCTCTGCGGGAAGGCGGTTGCCCAGCCGTTGCGGCAACGCAGCCGGAATGCATGGTCCTCGCCGCGCGCCAGCGCCATGCCCTGCAGGTCCGGCGCACGCCGTGCGTGGCACAAAATCACGGCTAGGCGCAGGCACATCAGTTGCAGCACCAGGTCGTCCTGCTCCAGCGAAGATTCCAGCTTGCGCAGCTTGCCGCGGTGGCCCAGCACCAGCAGGCTCAGGCGGTGCATCTCAGAGAGCGAGAATCCCGCCGCATCGGCGTTGTCCAGAATGTAGGCGCCGTGTTTGTGGTAGTCGCTGTGCGAGATGTGGCTGCCAATTTCGTGCAGGCGGGCCGCCCAGTGCAGCTTGCGGAACGTGCGGCCGTGTTCGGGGTGGTGTTCGTCCAGCGGGCCGCCCAGCACCTGCTGCAGCAGGTGGGTGGCCACGGTGCCCACACGTTCGCCGTGCGCCGTGTCCACATTGAACTTGCTGGCCAGGCGCTGCACACTTTTGGCACGCAGGTCGCCATAGGTGTTGGCCGTGCCCAGCAGGTCACAAATCAGGCCGTGGCGCAGGCCGCCGGCGGCATGTTGCATCTCGGTGATGCCCAGCAGGCTGAAGACGGCGCGCATGACACTCACGCCGCCACCGATGATGGCCTTGCGGTCTTCGCGCATGCCGGGCAGGCGCAAGCGGTCTGCGCTTTGCGCGGCAATCAGGCGGTCTTGCAGCCAGTCCAGCCCGTCCTGCGAGACCGTGCCGGCGGGCCAGCCCGCGGCCACCAACACGTCACCAATCGCACCCACCGTGCCAGCGGAGCCGTAGGCGGTGTCCCAGCGGTCCGGCGGGTAGGCGTCCAGCGCTTCGTCCAGCACCGCCTTGGCCGCAATTTCGGCCATTTCGAACGATTTTTTGCTGAAATTTCCGTCCGGAAAATAACGCTTGGACCAGGCAATGCTACCCACGCGGTATGACTCCATCACGTTGGGAGTCAGGCCGGTGCCCAGAATCAGTTCGGTGGAGCGGCCACCAATGTCCACCACCAGGCGGCGTTCTTCGGTGGCGGGCAGCATGTGGGCTACGCCCTGGTAAATCAGGCGGGCCTCTTCGCGGCCCGAGATCACGTCGATGGGGAAACCCAGCACCGCGTTGGCACGTTCCAGAAAGGCATCGCGGTTGCGCGCCTCACGCAGGGTCTGGGTGGCCACGGCCTTGACTTCGCCGGGTTTGAAGCCTGCCAAACGCTCGCCAAAACGGGCCAGGCATTCCCAGCCAGCCTGCATGGCGGCGGGGGTGAGGTTGCGGTCTTCGTCCAGACCGCCGCCCTGGCGCACGGTCTCTTTGAGGTATTCGGTCCGTCGAAATTCACCGTGGTCTACACGCCCAATTTCCAGGCGGAAGCTGTTGGAGCCCAGGTCCACGGCGGCCAGGCGATTTCCGTTTTGCATCGACGTTGTGTCAGGTAAGGGTTAAAAGCTGCAGGGAGCATAGCACCGGCCTGTGGCCGGACAAGGTCGGGCTTAACCCACCAGGCGGCCATCGGCGGCCACCATGCTTTGGGTGACGAACGCGGGTGTTTTGCGTCTGGGGTCGGGGTTGATGCGAAAGCCCCCCAGGTCCATGGGCAGGCGGCGGGCAAAGGCTTGCAGGGTATTGGCACGGTTCAGGGCACCGTCCAGGTTGCCCAGCACCTCTTGGGCGTAGCGGGCCGACAGGTAACCGGCCAGGCTTTGTGGGGTAGGGGGCTCGTCGTACAGGCGGTTCAGGGTTTCGCGGTAGCTGCGCACGATGGGCTGGTTGCCATTCACCGGGGGCACGGCCTGCGTGGCAATCACCGGGGTAAAGCGGGACACGCCCAGCTGCTGCAGGGCCTGCAGGTTCACGTCCGACATGGCCACGATGTAACGCTGCGCCGCCTGTTTTTCGATACCCTGGGAAAACTGCAGCAGCTCGGGCGTGCCGCCCAGAAAGATCAGGATGCGCGGGCTGTCGGGCCGCAGCTCGGTGGCCAGCGCTTGCAGGCTGGTGCTGGGCACATAGGTTTTGAGCTTGAGTTTCAGGCCGGCGGCGGCCTGTTCCAGGTCGGTTTGGTAGCTGGCACGCTCGGCAGCGGATGCAAACACGGCGCCAACCTCGGTCACGCCCATGATGGACAGGGATTTGACAGCGTGTGCAATTTGCTCCTGCCGCGTGGCAAAAATGCCAAAAGTGTTGTCTTGTCCTTCAGGCGCCACGCTGTGCAGCCAGGGCGCCACGTGGGCCACATCGGCCGCTTCGCGTTGCAGCAGGGTCGCCAGCTGGCTGGCCGCCCGGTGGCCGGCGCTGCCCACCACGGCCAGGCACTCGGGCATGGCCTTGAGGGTGTCCAGCACCGCGCGCAGGGACGGCGGGCTGCCGTCCACTTCCACCACCACATGTTTGATGGCCTTGCCGCGCACACCGCCGCGGCTGTTGAGGTCTTGCCAGGCCGCCCGGGCACCGATCAAAAAGTCCTTGGACACGTCAACCTGGCTGGCCGACATGTCCACCACCTGCAGCACGCTGGGCATCACCGCCGTGGCGCGGGGGCCTTGGGCCCAACTGGTGGCGGTGCCGAAGAGGCCGGCGCTGCAGGCCAGCGAGCCAAGAAACGTGCGACGCAGGAGGGGGCGGGGAAAAGTGTCAACCATGGGGGCGTTCCAACGAGATATGTTTGCTATAAAAATAGGAGCTGCTCGCGCATATTCCATAAGGTCTAGGTGCCAATTTGAATGAAAAATGGCCCGCTATCGGGCCATTGGCACACTTGGCAGTGCTTTACTTGCCCGCTGGGGCTGGCAGCACGGTGTCCACCACATGCACCACGCCGTTGGTGGCGGCGATGTCGGCTTGGGTCACGGCGGCGGTTTCCACCGTCACAAAGTCGCCCGCTTTGGCCACGGCCAGCATGCTGCCCTGCACGGACTTCACATTGCTGTTTTTCACGTCCGCCGCCATCAATTTGGCGGGTACCACGTGGTAAGTCAGCAGGGCTTTGAGTTTTTCGGGGTTTTTGGCCAGTTCGTCCATGGTTTTGGCAGGCACGGCCTTGAACGCGTCGTTGCTGGGCGCAAACACGGTGAAGGGGCCGCCTGTTTTCAGGGTCGCGGTCAAGCCGGCTTGGGTCACCAAGGTGTTGAGGGTGCTGAGCGAGGGGGTGTTGGCCAGGGTTTGGGCCACATCGACCGGGGCCGGGCGGGTGGCGCAGCCCACCAGGCCGGTGAGCAGGGCGGCCGCCAGCAAGCTACGGCGGCCAGAGTTGAAATGGGTGCTGAATGTCATGGTGTGCTCCGGGTTGAAAGCGCGAAGCGTAGAAAGTCAACGTGACAAGAATGTGACAAACACTTGAAAACCAGATGACGCAGCCTGTGTCACCCTGCGGCACCAGAAAAGCTGAAAAATGTCATACCGTTGTCACAAAAGGTTCTTAAATTCACATCGTTCGCTGTTTTCTTAACCAACCGATTGAGGTTTTCCCATGATCATTTCCTTCCAACGCGCACTGCTGGTCTCCGCGATGACCGCGGCAGTGGGCTTTGCCGGTGCTGCTGGCGCCCAAGAAATTACCGGTGCGGGCGCTTCTTTTCCCGCTCCCATCTACGCCAAGTGGGCTTCTGACTACAACAAGGCCACCGGTGTGAAGGTGAACTACCAGTCCATCGGTTCCGGTGGCGGTATCAAACAAATCGACTCCAAGACCGTGGACTTTGGCGCGTCTGATGCACCTTTGACCGACGAAGTGCTCAAGTCCAAGGGCCAGATGCAGTTCCCCACCGTGCTCGGTGGCGTGGTGCCCGTGATCAACGTCAAAGGCATTGAGCCTGGCCAGCTGAAGCTGACCGGCCAGGTGCTGGGCGACATTTTCCTGGGCAAGATTGCCAAGTGGAACGATCCCGCCATCAAGGCACTGAACCCCACATTGGCTCTGCCTGATGCGGCCATTGCCCAAGTGCGCCGTGCCGATGGTTCTGGCACTACCTTCATCTTCACCAACTACCTGAGCAAAGTAAACGCTGAGTGGAAGTCCAAAGTGGGCGAGGGCACAGCCGTGAACTGGCCTGTGGGCGCCGGTGGCAAGGGCAATGAAGGCGTGGCCGCGTTTGTGGGCCGCCTGCCCAACTCCATGGGTTACGTGGAATATTCCTACGTCAAGCAAAACAAGCTGAACTACGCCGTGATGCAAAACTCGGCCGGCAACTTTGTGAAGCCCGATGACGAAGCGTTCAAGGCCGCCGCAGCCGGTGCTGACTGGAACAAGTCCTTCTACCAAATCCTGACCAACCAGCCTGGCAAAGACGCTTGGCCCATCAGCGGCGCGACCTTCATCCTGATGCACCTGAAGCAGGACAAGCCCGCCAATGCGACCGAGACCCTGAAGTTCTTCAACTGGGCCTACGCCAACGGTGGCAAGGCTGCGGCCGATCTGGACTACGTGCCTATGCCTCCTTCCGTGATCGCTGCCATCCAGAAATCCTGGGGCGAGATCAAGGACGGTGCTGGTAAGCCCGTGGCCTTCAAGTAATCGACAGCTGCTACTGAACTGACGGAGAACAACCCCATGTCCTCTACACTCGTGCATGGGGATTCCCCGTCCAGCCTGTCTGCTACTTTGCCTACCCGTGCCATGACCCAACCACCTCCCGTCAAGCGTGCCCGCTCCGGCCCCCTGGCCGACCGAATTTTCGGCTGGCTCGCCAAAGGTTCTGCCCTGCTGACGCTGGCCTTGCTGCTGGCCATCCTGACCTCGCTGACCATCAGCGCCTGGCCAGCGATCAGCAAATACGGCCTCTCGTTTTTGACCAGCACCGTCTGGGATCCGGTCCAAAACGAGTACGGCGGACTGGTGATGATTTATGGCACCCTGGCGACCTCGTTCATCGCGCTGCTGATTGCGGTGCCGGTGAGTTTTGGTATCGCCCTGTTTCTGACCGAGCTGTCGCCCGCCTGGCTCAAGCGCCCGCTGGGCACGGCTATCGAGTTGCTGGCGGCGGTGCCCTCCATCGTCTACGGCATGTGGGGCTTGTTGGTGTTTGGCCCAGTGCTGGCCACCTATGTGCAGCAGCCGCTGCAAAGCCTGACCAACGGCATCCCCTACCTGGGCGCGTTTTTCTCAGGCCCACCCGTGGGCATCGGCATCCTGTCGGCCGGCATCATCCTGGCCATCATGATCATCCCCTTCATCGCCTCGGTGATGCGTGATGTGTTTGAAGTGACCCCGCCCTTACTCAAAGAGTCGGCCTACGGACTGGGTGCTACCACCTGGGAAGTGGTGTCCAAGGTGGTGTTGCCTTACACCAAGACCGGTGTCATTGGCGGCATCATGCTGGGCCTGGGCCGCGCTATTGGCGAGACCATGGCCGTGACCTTTGTCATCGGCAACTTCAACCAGCTCGATTCGCTGAGTTTGTTCCAGGCTGCCAACAGCATTACCTCTGCGCTGGCAAATGAGTTTGCCGAAGCTGGCGAAGGCCTGCACCAGGCCGCCCTGATGTATCTGGGGCTGGTGCTGTTCTTTATCACGTTCGTGATCCTGGCGCTGTCCAAGTTGCTGTTGTCGCGGCTGCGTAAATCCGAAGGAACCAAAACATGAGCGCCACCTTGTCGCAAGTCCGCGCCGCCCGCTTTGCCCAGCGCAAGCGTGTGAATTACGTCGCCACGGGCCTGGCCCTGGCTGCCATGGCCTTTGGCCTGTTCTGGCTGTTCTGGATCCTGTGGGAGACCTTTCGCCTGGGCATTGGTGGCATGAACTGGGCCACCTTGTCCCAGATGACACCACCGCCCAACGAAGAGGGCGGCCTGGCCAACGCCATTTACGGCTCCTTCCTGATGGTGTTTCTGGCCACCTGCGTGGGCACCCCCATCGGTGTGATGGCCGGCATCTACCTGGCGGAGTTTGACTCCAAGAGCTGGCTGGCCTCACTGACCCGCTTTGTGAACGACATCCTGCTCTCTGCTCCGTCCATCGTGATTGGCCTGTTTGTGTACGCCGTGGTGGTGTCGCGTTTCAAGTCCTTCTCGGGTTACGCCGGCATCATGGCGCTGTCGTTGATCGTGATTCCGGTGGTGATTCGCACCACCGAAAACATGCTGCAACTGGTGCCTTCCGGCCTGCGGGAAGCTGCCTATGCCTTGGGTGCGCCCAAGTGGAAGGTGATTCTGAGCATCACGCTGAAAGCCGCCCGTGCGGGTGTGATTACCGGTGTGCTGTTGGCCGTGGCCCGCATTGCCGGCGAAACCGCACCGTTGTTGTTCACCGCGTTGAGCAACCAGTTCTGGACCTCGTCTTTGGGCGAACCCATGGCCAGCTTGCCGGTCACGATCTTCAAGTTCGCCATGAGCCCGTATGAAAACTGGCAGCAACTGGCTTGGGCCGGTGTCTTCCTGATCACGGTGGCCGTGTTGGGCCTGAACATCCTCGCCCGGGTGCTGACCCGCAACAAATCCTGAGGCCCGCGGGCCCTGTACTGAACGGAAACCTTGTTATGTTGAACACACCTAGCGCCCCGACCAAGTCCAAGATTTCGGTCAAAGACCTGAACTTCTACTACGGCAAATTCCACGCCCTCAAGGGCATCAACCTGGAAATCCCCGAGAAGCGCGTAACCGCCTTCATCGGCCCTTCGGGTTGCGGCAAGTCCACCTTGTTGCGCATCTTCAACCGCATGTTTGAGCTTTACCCCGAGCAGCGTGCCGAAGGCCAGATCCTGCTGGACGGCGAGAACCTGCTGACCAGCAAAGAAGACGTGGCGCTGTTGCGCGCCAAGGTCGGCATGGTGTTCCAGAAGCCCACACCGTTCCCGATGTCGATCTACGACAACATCGCCTTTGGCGTGAAGCTGTTTGAAAACCTCAACGCCACCGATATGGAAGAGCGTGTGGAGTGGGCGCTGCGCAAGTCGGCCTTATGGTCCGAAGTGAAAGACAAGCTGCACCAAAGTGGCTCCAGCCTGTCGGGTGGCCAGCAGCAGCGCCTGTGCATTGCACGTGGCATTGCCATCAAGCCCGAAGTGCTGTTGCTCGACGAGCCTTGCTCGGCACTGGACCCGATTTCCACGGCCAAAGTGGAAGAGTTGATCGTGGAACTCAAGAATGACTACACCGTGGTCATCGTGACGCACAACATGCAGCAGGCTGCCCGTTGCAGCGACTACACCGCTTATATGTACCTGGGTGACTTGGTGGAGTTTGGTCCTACCGAGCAAATGTTCTTCAAACCCACGCGCAAAGAAACCGAAGACTACATCACCGGCCGCTTCGGCTGATCGACACAGAGGTCCCTATGTCTGATAAACATCTATCTACCCAGTTCGACAGCGAACTCACATCGGTCTCCACCCAGGTCATGGAGCTCGGTGGTCTGGTGGAGTCGCAAATTCGCCAAGCCATTTACGCGCTGTCCCAGTTCAGCGTCGAGGTGGCCAATGAGGTGACTTCGCGCGAAGCCCGCGTCAACGCCATGGAAATCGAGATCGACCGCGATCTGTCGTCCATCATTGCGCGCCGCCAGCCGACCGCCCGTGACCTGCGCCTGCTGATTGCCATTTCCAAAACCACGGCCAACCTGGAGCGCGTGGGCGACGAGGCCGAGAAGATTGCACGTATGGTGCGCTCCATCATTCAGAGTGGTGCTCCGCGTTCCTTGCCCTCGCTGGAGCTGCGTGTGGCAGCCGACTTGGCTTCCGGACTGCTCAACAAAGCGTTGGATGCGTTTGCCCGCCTGGACGTGAATGCGGCCGTGGCCATCCTCAAAGAAGATGACCTGATCGACGCTGAGTTCGATGGCTTTGTGCGCAAGCTGGTCACCTACATGATGGAAGACCCCCGCATGATCTCTCCCAGCCTGGACCTGCTGTTCCTGGCCAAGGCGATCGAGCGCATTGGCGACCATGCCAAGAACATCGCTGAGTTCATCATTTACGTGGTCAAGGGTGAAGACGTTCGCCACTCCACCATGGAAAAAATCGAGTCCATCGTCAAATGAGAAATATGCCTGCCGTCTTGGTGGTTGAGGATGAGTCGGCGATTGCCGAACTCATTGCTGTCAATCTGCGGCACAACGGTTTTCGCCCCCGCTGGGCCATGGACAGCGAATCTGCCCAGCGCGAGATTGACGCGGCCGTGCCCGACCTGATTTTGCTGGACTGGATGCTGCCTGGCGAGAGTGGTCTGACGCTGGCCAAGCGCTGGCGCACCGACCCACGCACCAAGGACACGCCCATCATCATGCTCACGGCGCGTGGCGACGAAGCGGACCGTGTGGCGGGGCTGGATGCCGGGGCCGATGACTACATTGCCAAGCCCTTCTCCACCAAAGAGCTCTTGGCCCGTGTGCGCGCCGTGCTGCGCCGCCGTGCACCCGAAGAGGCTGGTGAGGTCATCACCATTGCCGGTTTGAGCCTGGACCCGTCCACCCACCGGGTGACGTTTGAAGGCCAGGCGCTGAAACTCGGACCTACCGAATTCAAGCTGCTGAATTACCTCATGGGCCACGCCGAGCGTGTGCACAGTCGGGCCCAGTTGCTCGACAAGGTGTGGGGCGACCACGTCTATATCGAAGAACGCACGGTGGATGTCCATGTGAAGCGCCTGCGCGAGGCGTTGACCTTGGCCGGAACGATGGTGGAAACCGTGCGCGGTGCGGGTTACCGCCTGACTGCCAAGCCCGCCGTGGCGGTGTCGACCGACAAAGCCAGCGTGTGAACCAAGGCGGATCGGGCATGGTTTGGCGCCTGCTGTCCTTTGTGGGGCTGCAGAGCGTTGCTGCGGCATTGGCCTGGTTTTTGGTGGAGCCCGCTGCGCGCGTGCTGACTGCCTTGCTGGCCGCCATAGGGGCTGGTTATCTTTGGCTGTTGTTTGATGCGGTGCGCGGTATGCGCTTGCTCAACTGGTTGCGGCGTGGGGAATCCACCGAAGTGGCCCTCGGCGCCGGGCTGTGGGGTGAAGCGGCAGACCGCATGCGCCGTTTGTTGCGCACCCGTGAGCGCCAGGTGGTGGAGGGTGAGGGCAAGTTGCAGGATTTTTTGGCCGCCTTGCAGGCATCTCCCAATGGTGTGGTGTTGCTCGATGCGCAAGGGCGCATTGAGTGGTTCAACCAGATCGCAGGGGAACACTTTGGTTTCGATGCACGCCGCGATTTGCTGCAGCATTTTGGCAACCTGGTGCGCGACCCTGCGTTTGCTGCCTATTTTTCCGAACGCGATTTCAGCCACGACGTGGTGATGCCCGGACGCGACAGCACCAGCGCCAAGCCGGTGCGCCTGTCTGTGCACCTGCACCCGTATGGTGAAGGGCGCAGCCTGTTGTTGTCGCGTGACATCACGGCGGTGGAGCAGGCCGAGGCCATGCGTCGTGACTTTGTGGCCAATGTGTCGCACGAGATTCGCACGCCCCTTACGGTGTTGGCTGGGTTTGTGGAAACCCTGCAGGCACTGCCGCTGGGCGAGGACGACCGCCAGCGCTACCTAGGGCTGATGGCCCAACAGGCGCAGCGCATGCAAAGCCTGGTGAACGACTTGTTAACCCTGTCCCGGCTGGAGGGCAGTCCCTTGCCCTCGGTGCACGACTGGGTGCCTGTGCCTGCCGTGTTGCAAGCCTGTGAGACCGAAGCACTGGAGCTGTCGCGTTTGTTGTGGGGGCGCGCCCAGGACATCGTTTTTGAATCGGATGCGCCTTGCGAACTGGCCGGCTCGCAGCCTGAGCTGCACAGTGTGGTGTTTAACTTGGTGGGCAATGCGGTGCGTTACACCCCCGCAGACAAGAGCATTCGTGTGCGTTGGCAGGCCTTGGGCCATGGTGGTGCTGTGTTGTCGGTCGAAGACACCGGTCCCGGCATCGCGCCAGAACATTTGCCCCGGTTGACCGAGCGTTTTTACCGCGTGGACCGCAGCCGTTCGCGCGATACCGGTGGCACCGGCTTGGGGCTGGCCATTGTCAAACACGTGGCCCAACGCCACGGCGCGGAGCTGCGCATTGACAGCGTGCCGGGCAGGGGCTCTGTGTTCTCCATCGTGTTCCCCGCCAGTCGGGTGCGTGCTATGGCAGAACTCAGCCTGGCCACTGTCTGAGCCCTTAGCGGCGGTGTAACAGCCACACGGCTTCGGCCCGGTCCACCGGATGGCGCAGCAGGGTGTGGGGTGTCCAGCGTGTGGTGTCCACCGAAGGTTGCACTTCCATGTCTTCGGCGGGCTCGCTGAGCTGCCATTCACAGGCGCTTTCACCGTTGGCGGCTACCAGTCGTACGGTGCTGTACCACTGGAACGCAGACAGGTGCACGGCCTTCAGGGTGCCGGTTTCTGCGCAACCCTCGGGTCCCACCAGGGGGGAGGCCTGTTGCACCAGACTGCGGTAACTTTGTGCGTAATTGAGCAAAGGCATCCACAACGTCATGAGCAGCAGCCAGCACAAGGCCGCCCCACCCGCAGGCAGCACCAGGCTCTTCCAGATGGCCGCGCGGTGCCGCCCCACCCGCCATTTGACGAGCCAGGCCCAGGCCAGCGTGGCCAGTACTGCCATGCCAAAGGCAAACAGCGAAAAACTGGCCTGAAAACCTGGGGCGAGGCGCGCCACGTTGGCTGCGGGCTGGCTTGGCACGCCGGTTTGCATGGCGATCCAGACCACCCAGATGGTGAAGCCGCAGCCCGAGAAAAACAGCAAGGTAAACCAGTCGATCAGGGCGGCGACCTGGCGCTTCAGCGTGGGTAATGCAAACGCTGCCAAAGTGGCCAGCGCAGGCAGGGCCAGCAGCAGGGTGCGGTCGGAGTCGCTGCCAAACGGCGTGGCCACCACGGTGACGGCAGCGAACCAGAGTGGCCAGGCCAGGTGCCGGTGCAAGCGCCGGCCCCACAGCTGCCAGCGCCAGCGCCACAGTGTCCACAGGGCCAGCGGCCAAGCAGGCCAGGTGAACCAGATCAGCAACTGGGCAAAACCATCCACCGTGCGCCAGGACAGTGGGGGCAGCTCCAGCTTCCAGCGCCACAGGTTCAATGCATACGCCACGGCACATGCCACGCCAGCGTAGGCCAGCAGCGCCCACAGGTCGTTGTTGCGCGCCGACCGTGGGGCATCCGATGTGCGGCCGTTGTCACGGTCCAGCCAGTGCACCAGCATGCCGCCCACCAGGTACAGCATGGCCATAGTCGGGGCGCCCGACAAACTCAGGCCCAGCAGTCCCATGAAGGCTGCCATGTGTGGCCCGAGCGTGCGGTAGGGCAGGGCTGCAATGCCGTAGAACAGCAGGGCGCTGAAGCCCAGTTGGGCAAGCGCGGGGGTTGTTTCGTGGGACAGCTGGGCGAGCCCCAGACAGGCAATCAAGGCCAGCACGCCGCCATCGGCCATGGCACGTGCGTAATCGGTGGGCTGGGCTTCGCCGCCAAAGGCAAACGCCACGGGTTGGGCGGCCGGGTTGCGGGCCAGGTAATACGTGCCGTACCAACTGGCCAGCAGGGCTGTGGCCAGTAGCAGGCCAAAGGGGATGCGCGCCACAAAATCAGCCGGCCAGGCCGCTGGCGCCAGTTGCAGGGCCAAGGCGCCTAGCCAATAGGGCAGCACCGCAGGGTTGTCCGGCAACCAGCCCAACAGGCTGGGCGACCACCAGGATGACGTGCCATTGGCCAAAGCACCCATGAATCCCAGCGCCGTGATGTCGGCACTGCGCCAGGCATCGCGGCCCATGAACCCGGCACAGACATAACTCAGGCAGAGCAATAACAAAGCCCAGCGGGGCAGGCGGCGCACGGCCGACTGGGAAACGATGGCGGGATTGGGGTGGTTCACGGGCAAAGAATCAGGTGAAAAAAAAGGCAGCTCGGAGGGCCGGGCTGCCTTTTGCAGAGAACTCAGGCGCAAGCCTGATTCCGCATTACTTGGCGGCAGTTTTGCCGAAGCGGTTGCGGAAGCGCTCCACGCGACCACCCATGTTGTCCACGGACTTTTGAGTGCCCGTGTAGAAGGGGTGCGATTCGCTGGTGGTGTCGAGCTTGAACAGAGGCAGCTTGCGGCCGTCTTCCATGTCGATCATTTCCTTGGTGTTGGCGCAAGAACGTGTCACGAATTTGAATCCATTGGACATGTCCTGGAAGCAAACTTCGCGGTAATTGGGGTGAATGCCTTCTTTCATATCTTCTCCATCAGTTGCGTCAGCCGCGCCAGCCTATCCGGCGTACTTTTCGCGAAACCATCAATTATAGCGTATTGATCAGAATCAGCCGCCCCGACGCATCATGTCGAAGAACTCGCTGTTGTTCTTGGTGGCCTTCATCTGCTTGAGCACCATCTCCATGGACTCCACTTCGTCCATGTTGTAGAGGAACTGGCGCAGGATGCGGGTTTTTTGCAGAATTTCGGGCTGCAACAGCAGTTCTTCGCGGCGGGTGCCACTGCGGTTGAGCTGGATGGACGGGAACACGCGCTTTTCGTATAGGCGGCGGTCCAGGTGAATTTCGGAGTTGCCGGTACCCTTGAATTCTTCAAAGATCACTTCGTCCATGCGGCTGCCGGTGTCGACCAGGGCCGTGGCGATGATGGTCAGCGAGCCGCCTTCTTCCACATTGCGTGCAGCACCCAGGAAGCGCTTGGGGCGCTGCAGGGCGTTGGCATCCACACCACCGGTCAGCACCTTGCCCGAGGATGGCACGACGTTGTTGTAGGCGCGGGCCAGGCGGGTGATGGAGTCCAGCAGGATCACCACGTCTTTTTTCAGTTCCACCAGGCGCTTGGCGCGCTCGATCACCATTTCGGCGACGTGCACGTGGCGGGCAGCGGGCTCGTCAAAGGTGGAGGCAATCACCTCGCCCTTGACGGTGCGCTGCATTTCGGTCACTTCTTCTGGGCGCTCGTCAATCAGCAGCACCATCAGGTAGCTGTCTGGGTAATTGGCGGAGATCGCGTGCGCAATGTGCTGCATCATCACGGTCTTGCCGCTCTTGGGCTGCGCCACGATCAGGGCACGCTGGCCCTTGCCGATGGGCGCAATGATGTCGATCACGCGGCCGGTGATGTTCTCGTCGCCCTTGATGTCCTGCTCCAGCTTCATTTGCTCTTTGGGGAACAGGGGGGTCAAGTTTTCGAACATGACTTTGTGCTTGTTGCCTTCGGGCGGGCCGCCGTTGACCTTGTCCAGCTTGTTCAGGGCAAAGTAGCGCTCGCCATCCTTGGGGGTGCGGACTTCGCCTTCGATCATGTCGCCGGTGTGCAGGTTGAAGCGGCGCACCTGGCTGGGGCTGATGTAGATGTCGTCGGTGGATGCGGTGTAGCTGGTGTCCGGGCTGCGCAGGAAGCCAAAACCGTCGGGCAGGATTTCCAGCACGCCGTCGGCAATGATCTGTTCACCAGTGCGGGCCCGCTTCTTGATGATGGCGAACATCAGCTCCTGCTTGCGCATGCGGCCGGTGTTTTCAATCTCAAGTTCTTCGGCTTGCTTGAGGACTTCAGACACGTGCAGTGCCTTGAGTTCGTTTAAGTGCATGGAGTGGGTCCCGGTGAGGGCGTTGACCGATGTTCGGCGAATTACAAAAATCTGGGGGAATGGGGGAGAGGCAAAACTGGGTAAGCGCCTCTGCGTTCTGTGCCGGGAATCGGCGCCTGCCTTGGGGTGGGCGGGTGAACGGGATTTATTATGACAGGAAAACGCCGCGGTGCTGTATTTTGCATGCACGCAGGCTGCTGCGTGTGCCGCGGCGGGCCGCCAAGCGGTTCAGAACTTGGGGCGGCCCGACGAAACATCGCCTTGCTGCCAAGGCGATGGGGGCTCCATCAGGCCAGTTGCTGGTCGATAAAGGCGGTCAACTGGGCCTTGCTCAACGCGCCGACCTTGGTGGCGGCCAATTGGCCATCCTTGAACAACATCAGCGTGGGGATGCCGCGAATGCCGAACTTGGCGGGGATGTCGCGGTTTTCGTCCACATTCATCTTGGCGATCTGCAGCTTGCCTTCGTAGGTGGCCGACACTTCGTCCAGGATGGGGGCGATCATCTTGCAGGGACCGCACCACTCGGCCCAGTAGTCCACCAGAATGGGTTGTGCCGCACCGAGCACATCGGCTTCGAAGGTGGCATCGGTGACATGTTTGATGAGCTCGCTGGCCATGGTGTTTCCTTTGGGAGATTGCTATAAGAGCTAAAGTTGCGGCATTGTGACAGAAACCAAGCCCATCCCCCATGCCGCTACGCCTATGGCTAGCATAGCCAAAAGCGATAGCAACACGGGTCTCAGGGCCTTCAGTTATGGGGCAGAACACCCCGCCATGGCCCTGTGGCTGGCCGATGCCGCGGGCCTGTTGCCCCGCATCCACGCCCAGCTGCAGGCCCGCCAAGCCCATCCGGCGCGCACCCTGGTCTTGCTGCCGTATGCCCAACTGCTGCCCCTGGCCAGCCGGCTCTGGGCAAGGCTCTATCCAGACGGATTTTCCCCCCGCTTTGAAACCACCCAGAACTGGGTGGCCACTACGGGCGGGCGAGTGCTGGACGCGCAGGACATCAGCATGGACCCCGCCGTGGACACGCTCACTGCGCAGGCGTTGCTGGCCGGTAGCGGTGCGCAAGGGCAGGAAGCCCTGGCGCCGTTGCTGGTGCAAGCCGCCTACCAGCTCGCACCCCTGGCCGCGGCGGCCGGGCCGGCGCAACGTGCAACCTGGGCCCAGACCGCACGCGTGCATGCCGGCCTGGGTATGGACAGCCAGGCGCTAGCCTGGGAAGCCCGCGTGGCACGCCTGGCGGTGGAGTGGGCTGCCGTGTCCTCTTACATCAGCGATGCCCTGTTTGACATCCAATGGCCCGAGACGCTGGACTGTCTGGTGCTGGTGCAGGGCGCCAATCAAGATGTTTTGCCGGCCGGGCTAGCCCCGGTCTGGGGCGACAAGCTGGTGAGCCTCCCTTTGGCGGAATCCCAGGCGGACGAGCCGCCCGCTCATAGCGAGGCGCTGGCTTTGCATGCCTGTGAGGATGCCGAAGACGAAGCCCAGCGCACCGCGGCCTGCCTGTTGCAGCACATCGCAGCCGACCGTTATCCGGTGGCTTTGGTAAGCGCCGACCGTGCACTGACGCGCCGCGTACGCGCTCTGTTGGACATGGCCGGTGTGGCGGTACGGGACGAAAACGGCTGGAAACTTTCCACCAGCCAGGCCGGGGCCAGTGTGATGGCGCTGCTGCGCTCTGCACAGTGGAATGCCAGCAGCGATGCAGTGCTGGCCGCCTTGAAGCAGGCGCCGGGGTATCTGGGTACGCTCGATGCGCTGGAGGCCGCGGTGCGGCGCGACCAGGTGCGCGATTGGCGCCAGGTGGCGACCAGTCTCGCCGTGGCCAAGAGCCCGGCGCTGCTGGCCGCGTGTGCCGAGGTGGAGCAACTGCGCAGCGCGCTGGCCGGGCGCAAGCCGCTGGCCGGGTGGCTGGCAGCCTTGCAGCAAGCCTTGCAACGCACCGGTTTGTGGTCGCGCCTGCAGGAAGATGGTGCCGGCAGCAAGCTGCTGGTGGTGTTGCGGCTGACGCCGGCCGACGCCGCGCAGTGGAGCCAACTGCTGGGCCAGGCCCTGTGGGCCGGGCAGAAGCTGGACCTGATGGAATTCACGCGCTGGGTCAACCAGGCGCTGGAGGGCGCGAGTTTTCAACCCGACTACCCGGATCAGGAGCAGGTGGTGATCCTCCCGCTGAGTCAGATGCTGGGGCGACCTTTTGCTGCGGTGGTGATGGCGGGGTGCGACGAGGTGCGGCTCAACCCGTCGCCTGAACCTGCGGGCGGGTGGACGCCGGCGCAGCGTGCGGCGTTGGGTCTGCCTTCGCGTGAAGCGCTGGAGGGCCAGTTGCGCCTGGTGTGGCGCCATGCGCTGGCCAGCCCGGCCTGTGATGTGCTCTGGCGCAGCAGTGACGACACGGGCGAAGCGCTGCAGCCCAGCGCGCTGGTACAGCAGTTGCGCTTGAACGACACGGGGTTCACAGACGGACATGACCCGCGCACCATCCGCATGGTCACGCCCCAGCCCTGCCTGCCGCCCCAGCCCACCGGCCCTGCGCTGGCGGTGCACACGCTGTCGGCCAGTGCCTACGAAGACCTGCGCCACTGCCCCTACCGCTTTTTTGCCCAGCGCATGCTGGGCCTGCGCGCGGTAGACGAGCTGGACGCCGAGGTGGACAAACGCGACTTTGGTCTCTGGCTACACGCGGTGCTGCAGGCCTTCCATGCGGCCTTGGCAGAGCAAGCGGTGGCGGAGTTGGCGGCGCGCAGCGCTTTGCTGGACCGGTGCAGCGCCGAGGTCACCGCTGCCATGGCCTTGCCCGAAGGCGAGTTTTTGCCGTTTGCCGCGGCCTGGCCGGCGGTGCGCGATGGCTACCTGGACTGGCTGACCCAGCACGAGGCGCAAGGCGCCGTGTTTGCCAGCGGTGAGATGCCGCAGCGCCAGCGCATTGGCCCCGTCACCTTGATTGGCCGCACCGACCGTACCGACACCTTGCCCGATGGCACGGTGATGCTGCTGGACTACAAGACCGAACCTGTGGGCAAGACCCGTACGCGCATCCAGGACCCGCTGGAAGACACGCAGATGGCCTTCTATGCCGCGCTCTTGTCACACGACACGCTGCGCGCCGCCTATGTGAATGTGGGCGAGCGCGACGGCACCGATGCGTATGAACAAAAAGAGGTGGTGATGGCGCGTGACGCCCTGATTGACGGCGTGCAGAGCGATATGGCCCGCATTGCGCAGGGCGCCGCACTGCCGGCGCTGGGCGAGGGTACGGTGTGCGACTTCTGCCAGGTGCGGGGCCTGTGCCGCAAAGACTTTTGGGAGGCTGCATGAGCCCCACCCCCTCGTCCACGCAACACGCGGCCTACGAGCACAACGGCCGCTTGGTCGAAGCCCCGCGTTTTTACGAGATTGCCTGCGACCCGCGGCGCAGCGTGGTGGTGGAGGCCTGTGCGGGTGCCGGCAAGACCTGGATGCTGGTCTCGCGCATGCTGCGCGCGCTGCTGGAGGGCACGCAGCCGCACGAGATCTTGGCCATCACCTTCACCAAAAAAGCGGCGGGCGAAATGCGCCAGCGCTTGCAGGAATGGCTGCGCGAATTTGCCCACCTGGACGATGCCCGTTTGCAGCAGGAGCTGCAGCTGCGCGGTGTGCGGCAGCCGGTGGATGCCGCTCAGTTGCAGACGCTGCGCGGCCTGCATGCCCAGCTGTTGGCGGGTGGCCGGCCGGTGCAGATCCGCACCTTCCACAGCTGGTTTGCCGCGCTGCTGGGCAGTGCGCCGCTGGGCGTGCTGCACCACCTGGGCCTGCCCACGCAGTACGAGCTGCTGGAGAACGACGCCGTGGCTGTGGCGCAGGTGTGGCGGCGTTTTCAGACCCGCGTGGCGGGGGATACGGCCGTGCTGGCCGACTACCTGGACGCCGTGCGCCTGTATGGCCGCCACCAGACCCACAAGGCATTGGAAGCCGCACTCAACAAACGCACGGAGTTTGACCTGGCCGATGCGCAGGGCGTGGTGGACGCCTCGGTGCAGCATTTCGCCACGCAGTTTCCGGCCTTTGCTGGCTTGCAGGCGCCGCAGGAACGCCTAGCGCAAGCCTCTGTGCAAACCCTGCTGTGGGACAGCGCGCGTGCGCTGGGCCAGTGCAGTGGCAAGACCTGCCTGACCGCTGCCAGCGCGCTGGAGTGCGCGCTGACCGATGCGCACTGGCCCGGTGTGGTGGACGCCCTGTTCACCAAGACCGGTGGGCCACGCAAACTGACGGACAAGCTGGTGGACCTGACAAGCGTGCAGGCCGTCCAGGCGCTGCTGCAAGAGGTACAGCAGGCCCAACTGCAAGACCAAGCTTGGCAGCACCAGCAGCGCATGGCCCGGCTGGCGCGTGGCTTGCTGCAGGACTATGCCGCCCTCAAGCGCGAGCGCGGCTGGCTGGACATGGGCGACCTGGAGCGCACGGCGCTGGTGCTGCTGTCGGACGCCGAGCTCAGCGGCTGGGTGCAGGAGCGGCTGGATGCACGCGTGCGGCATTTGCTGATTGATGAATTCCAGGACACCAACCCGCTGCAGTGGCAGGCGCTGCACAGCTGGTTGTCCTCCTACGCCGGGGCCGGCAACGCGCCCAGTGTGTTCATCGTGGGCGACCCCAAACAAAGCATCTACCGCTTCCGCCGTGCCGAGCCGCAGGTGTTCCGCGCGGCCAAAGCCTTTGTGGCAGATGGCTTGGGCGGCGACCAGCTGAGCTGCGACCACACGCGGCGCAATGCGCCCGAGATCATTGCGCTGGTGAACCAGACCATGGGCCAGGCGCAGGACGAGGGCGCCTACCAGGACTTCCGCGCGCACAGCACCGCGTCCGACCAACATGGCCAGGTGTTCAAGCTGCCGCGCATCGAGCGCGAACCCAAAGCCGACAAGGAGGCGCTGCCGCCCGAGGCCGTGTGGCGCGACTCGCTGAGCATGCCCCGCCACGAGGCCGAAGACACGCGCAAGACGCTGGAGTGCCGCCAGGCTGCCCAGTGGCTGGCGGCGCAGATGGCCGCAGGGCACTACCAGGCCAAAGATGTCATGGTGCTGGCGCGCAAGCGCGAACGGCTGACCCTGATGGAGCAGGAACTCTCGGCGCTGGCCATCCCCGCGCAGCAGCCCGAGAAGGCCGAGCTGGGCGAGTTTGCCGAAGTGCAGGACCTGGTGGCGCTGCTCGATGTGCTGGTGTCGCCACGGCACGACCTGGCGCTGGCCCGCGTGCTCAAGTCGCCGGTGTTTGGCGCGTCCGACGACGACCTGGTGGCCCTGGTGCTGCGCCTGCGGGCGCTGCAGGCGGCCACCGAGGACGAGGCTGGCAAGGGCGAGGTGCTGAGTTGGTGGCAGACCCTGCAGGCCAGCGTGGCCCAGGAGCTGCCGCCCGCATTGGTCAACGTGGGGCCCACGCTGCTGCGCTGGCAGCAGTGGGTGACGCAACTGCCTCCACACGATGCGCTAAGCGCTATCTATGACGACGGCGATGTGCTGGCCCGCTACGCAGCAGCCAGCCCGCCCGCGCAGCGCGAGCGGGTGTTGGCCAATGTGCGGGCCTTGTTGAATGCAGCGCTGCAGGTGGACGGCGGGCGTTACACCACGGCCTATGGCCTGGTGCGCGCGCTGCGGGCCGGGGGCAACCCCGCACCAGTGCGCGCCAATGCCCAGGCCGTGCGCCTGCTCACCATCCACGGGGCCAAGGGGCTGGAGGCGCCGCTGGTGCTGATGCTGGACACCGATGGCGAGGCCGGCAAGACCGAGACCATGGGCGTACTGGTGGACTGGCCCGGCGAAGACCCGCACCCCCGGCGCTTTGTGTTCCTGGCCAGCGAGTCCCGCCCGCCCGCCTGCGTGGTGGACGCGCTGGCGCATGAGCAGGCGGAGCGAAGCCGCGAAGAGCTCAATGCGCTGTATGTGGCGCTCACACGTACCCAACACACGCTGGTGATCTCCAGCCTGGCGCCGCACCGGGAAAACGCCGGCAGCTGGTGGCGCCGGCTGGAAGGCCAGGCGCAGGACGCGCCAGAGGCGCCTGCAGCATCTGTCGCGCAGAGCGATGCGACGGTGGGTGGGGAGGACGCCTTGGCGCCCTATGCCCTAAAAATAGTGCCAAAAGTGGCTGTAGCCCCCGTCGATATTGCGCAAGCAGCTCCTGAAAAGATAGCGACTTCAGTGCCTGCATCTACCGAGGAGAGTCTGGAGTCCCGCTTGGGCCAGGCCATGCACCGTTTGTTGGAGTGGGTGTCATCGGCACCCGGCGGCTACGCCCAACAGCCCTACACTTGGGGCCCCACGGCATTGGCGCGGGTGGCACAGGCCTTTGCGCTGGACCCTGCGCAGGCGCAGGCCGCGGCGCAGATGGCCCAAGCCATCCTGCATGGCGAGGGTGCCTGGGTGTGGGACAGCATCCAACTGGCCTGGCACGCCAACGAAGTGCCCATCACCCAGCGTGGCCGTTTGCTGCGCATGGACCGCCTGGTGCAGCAACGCAACGGCGCCTGGTGGGTGCTGGACTACAAATCGAACGCACAGCCGCAGCAGGATGCGGCCCTGTGCGCCCAGCTGCTGGGTTACCGCGATGCCGTCGCCCTGGCCAACCCCGGGCAGGCCGTACGTGCCGCTTTTTTAACGCCGCAAGGCCAACTGATTGAATTGACCCCCGCATGAGTTCTGAACTTTCCCAGTCCGCCGCTTCTGTGCCTTTCTCCAGCGAGGTCCGCAGCGTGGACGTGGCCATCGTGGGCGGTGGCCCGGCCGGCCTCATGGCGGCCCAGCAACTGGCCGAAGCCGGCGTGGCCGCACACCTGTTTGACGCCATGCCCAGCATTGGCCGCAAGTTTTTGCTGGCCGGCAAGGGCGGACTCAACCTCACGCACTCGGACCCGGCGGACCGTTTTGCTGAACGGTATGGCGCACGCCGCAGCGCGATCGAGACGCTGCTGCAGGGCCTGGACGCCACGGCCTTGCGTGCCTGGGCCGAGGGCCTGGGCATTGAGACTTTTGTGGGCTCCTCGGGGCGGGTGTTTCCCAAAGACATGAAAGCCGCGCCGCTGCTGCGCGCCTGGCTGCAGCGCCTGCGCAACCCCACGGCACCCGGTGTCGGCGTGCAGTTCCACATGCGCCACCGCTGGACCGGTTGGGGCGAATCTGGAGCCGGCGCTACTGGTGCAACGCTATGTTTTGACACGCCCAGCGGCCCCCAGCAGGTGCAGGCGCGCGCGGTGGTGCTGGCGCTGGGCGGTGGCAGCTGGGCACGCCTGGGATCCAATGGGGCTTGGGTGCCGCTCCTGGCCCAGCGCGGCGTGTCGGTGGCACCGCTGTTGCCAGCCAACTGTGGTTTTGATGTGCAGGGTGGC
Source organism: Rhodoferax sp. TS-BS-61-7 (assembly GCF_002943465.1). Taxonomy (GTDB): domain Bacteria; phylum Pseudomonadota; class Gammaproteobacteria; order Burkholderiales; family Burkholderiaceae_C; genus Allorhodoferax. Next base: position 436,115 of record NZ_PTQY01000001.1, on the reverse strand, counting down.
TGGAGCCCGTTTTTTGCCGACAAGTTTGCCGGTCAGCCGTTCAAGTCGGTGGCCATTGGCGTGACCACGGCCCAGGGCCAAAGCTTTCAGCGCAAGGGCGAGTTCGTGGCCACCGCCACGGGCGTGGAAGGCAGCCTGGTCTATGCCGCGTCCAGTCTGCTGCGCGACGAGATCATTCGCAACGGCAGCGCCAGCTTCACGCTGGACCTGCTGCCGGATGTGCCGGCTGAGAAGGTGCTGGCCGAAGTACGCCACCCGCGCGGCAGCCGTTCGCTGTCCAGCCACCTGAAGAGCCGCTTGCACCTGGAGGGCATCAAGTCCGCCATCCTGCATGAGCGCCTGTCCAAAGAGGCGATGAACGACCCGGCCCAGCTGGCAGCGGCTATCAAGGCCCTGCCCATCCCGCTGCAGGCCGCGCGCCCGATCGACGAAGCCATCAGCACGGCCGGTGGGGTGCTGTTTGAGGTGCTCACGCCCCAGCTTATGCTGGAACAGTTGCCTGGCGTGTTCTGCGCGGGGGAGATGCTGGACTGGGAGGCGCCCACGGGCGGTTACCTGTTGCAGGCCTGCTTTGCCAGTGGGATGGCGGCCGGGCAGGGCGCCTTGGCCTATGTGCGGGCCTGAGGCCGGTTTTGATAAGAAATCAGCGCCTAGCCCTCGTGGAATAAGCGCGAGCAGCTACTAAATTAGTAGCGAATCAGCTGATTTGCCGGGTGCTGATACGTGGCACTGCGGCGCGCACGCAGTTGCGGCCGTGGTGTTTGGCTTCGTACAGGGCCTTGTCGGCATCGGCCACCAGCGTAGCGGTCGAAGTCAGGCTGGCCGGAATCGCGCTGGCCACCCCAAAGCTGGCCGTGATGCGCAGGTTGCGGCCCTCGATCGGGATCTCCAGCCTGGCGATGTCGGCGCGCAACTCTTCTGCCACGTCCAGCGCGTCGCCCAGGGTGCTGTTGATCAGCAGCACCACAAACTCTTCACCGCCGTAACGGGCCAGCACATCACCGGCGCGCTGCACCTTTTGGCGCAGAAAGTCGGCCAGGTAACGCAGGCAGGCGTCACCCGCCGGGTGGCCCCAGGTGTCGTTGATGGATTTGAAGTGGTCGATGTCCAGCAGCAGCAGGGCCAGCGGCTGCTTCTGGCGGCTGGCGCGTTTGTGTTCGGTCTGCAGGGCTTCGTCAAAGTAGGCACGGTTGCCGACCTGGGTCAGGCTGTCAGTGTTGGAGAGGCGCTGCAGCTGCGCGTTCAGGGTCTGCAGCTTTTCCAGCGCATCGTGCAGCTCGTTGGTGCGTTCCTGCACGCGGCTTTCCAGCTCGCGGTTGGCTTGGGCGGTGGAGTCGATCAGGGCTTTTTGTGAGGCGCGGGCTTTTTGTGCATGGGCCAGCGCCACGGCCTGGGCATTGATGCGCAGGCTACGGTCGGTGTTGATGCGGTCGGCCAGCGTGAAGGACAGCAGCAGCACCAGCAGCATGACACCGATTTGCGAGGCGTTATCGATCCAGAAGTTGGACGGCAGCAGGCCGAACTTACCAATCGTCAACACGCTCACCCCCACGAACACCGAGGTCCAAGACAGGCAGTAGAAACGCGCAAAACGCGCACCGGCCCACCAGCGCCAGTAGCCACACACCAGCGCCACCACCGACACCACCAGAATCATGGCCGAGTTGACCCGGATGATGAGCTGGTAGGGCAGCACAAAGCTGCCCGCCAGCAGCAGCGCACTCGCCCAGGCCAGGCCCAGCACGCCCCAGTGCAGCGGGCGCGAGAAGCGGCGCAGCTTGAGAAAGCTGTCGGCAAACAGGCTGGCCGCTACGCAGGCTGAGGCGATGAACACCGGCACCGCAATGCTGTTCCAGCGGATCTCGTTGGGCCACACATAGGCAAAGGTGTAGCCCCACAGCGTGCTCCAGAACAACAGGTAGCTGGCCACGAAGGCGATGTAGTAAAGGTAGTTGATGTCGCGCGTGGACAGGTAGATGAACAGGTTGTAGACGATCATCACCACCAGCATGCCCAGCACGGCACCAGCCAGCAAATGTTCTTTGGCCGCGGCGGCTTGGAAGGCGGCAGGCTCCCACAGGCGCAGCGGCGCCTCGATGGTGCCGCTGGAGGCCATGCGCAGGTAGATCTGGTGCACACCGGGGGCCAGCGTGAGCGGCATCACCAGGTTCTGGTGCTGCACTACGCGTTGCACAAAGGGCTGTTCGTCGCCCAGCGCGTATTTGGTGATCAGCTGGCTGTCGTGCAGGTGGAACAGGCGCACGTCGTCGATGAAGGCTCGGGGCAGCTCCAGCAGGCGCTGCTGGGTTTTGTCTGTGCGGTTGTCCAGTGCGAAGCGGAACCAGTACGCCTTGTCGGTAAAGCCGAAGTTGGGGCTGGTACGGTCCATGCCGACCCAGGTCTGCAGCGGGCCGCTGGCCTGCTCCTGCGAGAGTTTGCGATCCGGGTCTTCCAGGTAGGCCAGATGGGCGCCCAGCTCTATGCGGGTGGGCGTGGTGTCCGTAAGCGCAATGAGGGGGAAATCGGTGGTGTGACCCGGTGTAGCGGCCCAAGCGGCCACCGCTGCTCCGCATGCCAGCAGCACTGCACCAACCCAACGGGAACACACGTTGAGAGTCATTCCCGGAAATCCTCAGGGGTGGCAAGGGATGGAATGGGGGTTGACGAGCCTGACCCCGGCACTGGCTCCACAGTTAGGGCTGCTTGGTTCCCCACCTGACCCGGTTGGCCGCTTCACCATGCGGGAAGGCCCGTCAGCCTGCATTGTACCCAAAGCGCGGGTGGTTTCGGACCGCCTCAGAGCAGGTTGGGCTGGGTGTTGGCATCCGACGTGAAGCGGTAGCCATTGCGGCCACCGGCCTTGGTGCGGTACATGGCCCGGTCGGCGTTGTTGATCACCTCTTCGGCGGTGTGGCCGTCGTCAGGGAACTGGCTGATGCCGACACTGAATTCCACACACAGGGTGTGGCCCTCAAAGTCCATGGGCGCTTTGAGGGCGGCCAGCAATTTTTCGGTGAATGCGCTGATCAGGTTGCGTTCCGAGAAGTTGTCGATCATCACCACAAATTCGTCGCCACCCAGGCGGGCCACGGTGTCCACCTTGCGGGTGTTGCTGGCCAAGCGCTGCGCCACGGTCTTGAGCACGGCGTCGCCAGCGGCGTGGCCCAGGCTGTCGTTGAAGTTTTTGAAGTTGTCTACGTCGATGAACAGCAGGGCAAAACCTTCTTCCGTACGCTCGGCCCGGGCAATGGCCTGCGCCAGCCGATCCATGAACATGCGCCGATTGGGCAGCTCCGTCAGCATGTCGTGTTGGGCCAGGTGTTCGAGCTCTTCGCGGCTGTCGTGCAGGTCGTCCATTTGCTTGCGAATCTGGCCCTGCATGCGGGCAAAGCTGCGCGCCAGCGTGCCGATTTCGTCGCTGCGTTCCACCGGCAGGGGCAAGGCTTTGTTGTCGTTGGAGAAGCGGTGCACCGCCGCAATCATGCTGTTGATGGGGCGTGTGAGCGCACGCGCGACCAGCACGGCCAGCAAGGCGCAGGCCAGGCTCACCAGAATGACGATTTGCACAATGGTGCGTCCGAGCTGGTCGGTTTGCTGCAGCACCCCCTCCAGCGGGCGGGCCAGTCCCAAGATCAGGTGGTTCTCTTCGCCCCTAACCAGCACCGGGCGGCCAATGAACGCGGCCAGCAGGGGCGAAAAGGCATGCAGGCCCTGATCAGCCTGCAGCAGGATGTATTCGGTGTTCTGGCGCAGCAAGGCCTCGGTTTGCGGAAATTCGTCTTGCACCAGCACCCGGCGTCCCTTGTCAAATCCGAAGGTTTTGCTGCTGTCGGGGTGGATCAGGTAGTCGCCGCGGTGATTGGACAGGTAGAGCGAAAAATCTTTGGGCAGGTCGGCCGAGAGCAGGGCAAACATGCCGTCCAGGTCCAGGTTGATGACCAACAAGCCCAGGGCCAGGCCGTGGGGGTCACTCACCGGGGTGGCCAGTTGCAGGGTGGGGCGGTCCAGGCTCGCGTGGGAGCCCTGCTCATGGTTGATGGCGATGGGCGACAGGTAGGTCTCGCCGTAGGCCAGCTTGAGGGTTTCGGACACATAGGCAAAGTGGCCTTTTTCCTGTAAATCCTCACCGGTCACCTCCTGCAGGGTGCCGCTGTCACGGTCCACGCGCACCCGTTCCATGCCGTGGTCTTGCGCGCTGATCAGGCGGATCTGCAGGTAGGCCGGGTTGGCCTCCATCAGCACCTTGAACAGCGTTGCCATTTGCGCCTGGGCACTGGGTGACCTGGGCTGCAGAGAGGCCTGGGCCGCCGGGTGGGACGCCAGCACCATGAGGTTGCGCGAGACCTCCTGGCGCGTGAGCGCAATGCGGCGCGCCAGTACCTGGGTGGACAGCAACAGCTCGTTTTGCGAGGACTGGACCAGCAGGCTGCGGCTGACATGGAAGGCGTAAAACCCGGTAAAACCCGCCACCAGCAAGCCCACCAGGGCCAGCACCAGGGTCAGCCGGGCGCTGATGCCGAACTTCATGGCGCCAGCACCTTGCTGGCGCGGTCGCCAGACACAATACGGTTCCACAGCTGGTTTCTGCGTTCCACGTTTTCCACTGGCTCCAGCCAAATCAGTTTGTCCTCCGGCCTCAGGTAGGGCGAGGGGGCGGTGGTGTTGGCCAGGCCCTGGCGGTCCAGCAGCACCTTGCCGGGGCCGTCTTCCAGCGTGTAGTTGATCCAGGCTTCGGCCAGCGCCAGGTTTTTGGCGCTGCGGGTGATGACCCAGCAGTCCAGCCAGGCCAGCGCCCCCTCCTTGGGGATGGCGTAGCCCACATCCAGGCCTGCGGCCTGGAGCTGCTTGAATTGTTGGGAGCCATAGTTGGCAAACAGCAAAGCGGCCTTGCGGCTCTGGAACCAGTGCACCGAGTCGTCCAGCTGGGTGTAGAAGGTCAGGGCATTGCGCCTGAGCGCAATCAGTTGTTCTACCGCGCCTTCCCACTGCGCGGTCGGCAGTGCAAACGGGGTTGTGCTGCCCAGGGCCTGTGCAGCCAGAGAGAAGCTGTGGGAGCCTCCGTTGTAGAGCAAGACCTTGCCTTGGTAACGCGGATCCCACAGCGCCTTGAGGGAGGTGGGTGGTGTTTTGATCTGCTTGCGGTCATAGATCAAGCCCATTTCGGCGTAGGTGTAGGGGATGGCAAACACCTTCTCGCCATGCACGATGCCGGGAATCTTGGCCAGTGCCTGGAAGCGCGGCAGCTGGCGCTGGGTGTTGGTGATGGCGCGCAGATTGATGGGGACGACCAGCGCTGTCTGGATGTAGCGCTGCAGTTCGGCCGTATTCACGGCGAAGACATCGAAGTCGCCGGCCTGGTTTTTGGAGATACGCGCCCACAGGGCCTCGTCTGTGTCGATATAGCTGACCTCGACCTTGGCTCCGGTGCGTTGCTCGAAGGTTTTGACGATGTCAGGGTCGGCATAACCCGCCCAAGCCAGTACCCGCAAGGTACCGCCGGCCTGTACTGCGCTGCTCCACAGGCAAGCCGCCAGCAAAAAAGACAGCCATAAAAAGCAGCTTCTCAACAAAGTGGGCACGTTGGTGTGGGTAGTGGTCTTTGTGGGCTTCCAGTCTAACTGAGACTGGCAGGGGCGGCGCACTAGAATCGGAGCATGTCTTACCTCGTGCTCGCCCGCAAATACCGTCCGCGCAACTTCACCGAAATGGTGGGGCAGGACCATGTGGTGCAAGCTCTCACCAACGCGCTGACCACCCAGCGCCTGCACCACGCCTACCTCTTCACCGGCACGCGTGGCGTGGGCAAGACCACCGTGTCGCGCATTCTGGCCAAGTCGCTCAACTGCCAGGGTGTCGATGGCAATGGAGGAATCACCGCTACCCCTTGCGGTGTCTGCCAGGCATGCTCTGATATTGATAGCGGTCGGTTTGTCGATTACACCGAGCTGGACGCTGCCAGCAACCGCGGCGTGGACGAAGTGCAGGCCCTGTTGGAGCAGGCGGTCTACAAGCCGGTGCAAGGGCGCTTCAAAGTCTTCATGATCGACGAAGTGCACATGCTCACCAACACGGCGTTCAACGCCATGCTGAAGACGCTGGAAGAGCCGCCCGAGTATTTGAAATTTGTGCTGGCCACCACCGACCCGCAAAAAGTGCCTGTGACGGTGCTCTCTCGCTGCCTGCAGTTCAACCTGCGGCCCATGGCGCCCGAAACGATTCGCGAACACCTGACCAAGGTACTGGAAGTGGAGCAGGTCAGCTCTGAGGTGCAGGCCCTGCGCCTCTTGGCCCGTGCGGCCCGCGGCTCCATGCGCGACGCGCTGAGCCTGACGGACCAGGCGATTGCTTTTGGCTCCGGCCAGTTGCAGGAGGCCACGGTGCGCCAAATGCTGGGCAGTGTGGACCGCTCGTACGTGTTCCGCCTGATTGAGGCGCTGGCGCTGGGCGACGGCAAGACTGTGGTGGAAACCTCCGAAGCCCTGCGCCACAACGGCCTGAGCGCGGCCTCCACCCTCGAAGAAATGTCCACTGTGCTGCAGCGCATGGCGGTGCTGCAGGCCATGGGTGCTGCGGCCGCTGCCGACGATAGTGACCCCGAAGCGGCAGACACCGCCCGCCTAGCTGGCCTGCTGCCTGCCGATGAAACCCAGCTGCTCTACAGCATCTGCCTGCATGGCCGTGCCGACCTGGGCCTGGCGCCCGACGAATACGCGGCGTTGACCATGGTGTTGCTGCGCCTGCTGGCCTTCAAGCCCCAGACCGGCGCAGCGCCACTGGCTGAAAAAAAAACTCTAACTGACGCCCCAGCGCCGGTTCGCACGCCACCCCCAGTGGCTCCCGTGGCTGCTGCCGCGCCGGTGCCTGTGGCCCGTCCTGTTGTCGCCGCCCCTGCACCGGTTGTGGCCCCCGTGCCTGCTGCGCCTGTTCCAGCCCCCGCCGTGGTGCGCGCCCCGGTGGTGCAGCCTTGGGAGGACGCACCCGCAGCGCCTGACCCCACCGTTGCGGTGCAGGAACCGGCAGACATTCCCCCCGGTCAAGTGTTGACGGTGCGCGACAGTGGCCCGGACGAGGACGAAGAGCCCGCCGACCTGTATGAAGATGAAAATAGGCCTCTAGCCCCCGTCGTATCTGCGCAAGCAGCTACTAAAGTTGTAGCAGTTCCGGTGCGGACCCAGGCCGAAAGCCGATCAGATGCAGTGGCCACACAAGCACCACAAGTGTTATTGCCCACCGAAGAGGGCGACTTCTGGCACGCCACGGTGCAGCAGTTGATCCAGTCCGAGGCGATTACCGCCATGGTGCGTGAACTGGCCTTGCAGTCGCAGCTGATTGCGCGCGACACCGACCAGTGGCTGCTGCGGTTGGAGCGTGAATCGCTGAACCAGCCCGCGACACGGGACCGGCTGACTGCGGCACTGGCCGCGGCAGGTTTCCCGGTCAAGCTGGCGGTCGAGGTGGGGCGGGTGACTGACAGCCCGGGTCGGCGCAACGCAGCCGCATCCGCCGAGAAGCAGCTGGCGGCCGAGAAGATAATCTCCGACCACCCGTTTGTGCAATCCATGGTGCAACACTTTGGCGCGAAAATCGTGCCCGGTTCCATCCGGCCCCTTTAGGGCTGGCCCCTTTTTTCTCTTTCTCACTCAAGGACATCCATGTTCAACAAAGGACAACTCGCAGGCCTGATGAAACAAGCCCAGGCGATGCAGGACAACATGAAAAAAGCCCAGGACGAGCTGGGCAATATCGAGGTGACGGGCGAGTCCGGCGCCGGGCTGGTGAAAGTCACCATGACCTGCAAACATGATGTCAAACGTATCACCATCGACCCCAGCCTGCTGGCCGATGACAAGGACATGTTGGAGGACCTGGTGGCCGCCGCCTTCAACGCCGCCGTGCGCAAGGCTGAAGAGACTTCGACCGAAAAAATGGGCAAGCTCACCGCCGGCATGCCAGGTTTGCCCGGTGGCATGAAGTTTCCGTTCTGAACGCCGCCACGCTGCTTCGTACCCTGTGTCCGATACCAACGCCTTAGACGCCCTGGTCCAGGCGCTCAAACGCCTGCCGGGCGTGGGGGTGAAGTCGGCCCAGCGCATGGCTTTCCACCTGCTGCAGCATGACCGTCCCGGTGCCCAGCTGCTGGCACAGGCCTTGCAACAAGCCAGCACCCAGGTGCACCACTGCGAACGCTGCCACACCTTCACCGAGCAGGCGGTATGTGCTTCCTGCCTGGACCCGCGGCGCGACCACAGCCAGCTGTGTGTGGTGGAGACCCCAGCCGACCAGGCCGCCATGGAGCGCACGGGCGCTTACAAGGGCCTGTACTTCGTGCTCATGGGCAAGCTCAGTCCGCTGGACGGCGTGGGGCCGCACGACCTGGGTTTGAAGAAGTTGTTTGAGCGTGCCTGTGATGGTCTGGTGCAGGAAGTGATTCTGGCCACCAACTTCACGGCCGAAGGCGAGGCTACCGCCTATGTGATTGCTGAAGGGCTCAAGGCGCGGGGGCTCAAGCCTACGCGCCTGGCGCGCGGTGTGCCCGTGGGCAGCGAGCTGGAGTATGTGGATCTGGGCACGATTGCCCATGCCCTGGTCGACCGCCGCTAACGTGTGCTGCGCCGGTCCGGGCTGATTTTTGAAAGTAATTTGTTCATGCAATACCCCCATTTCACTGTTGCTTATTGGTGCGTGCTGATTGCCGCGTTGTTGCCTATTGCCTGTGCCGGACTGGCCAAGTGGGGCCGCGTCAATGTGCCGCGCCGCGAGGGCGGTTACGACAATGTGAATCCGCGCGAATGGCTGGCGCGCCAGACCGACTGGCGTGCCCGCGCCAACGGGGCGCAGGCCAACAGTTTTGAGGCGCTGCCGTTTTTTATTGGTGCGGTCATCATTGCCCACCAGCTTGGCGCGCACCAGGCACGGCTGGACATTCTGGCCTTCCTGTTCATCGTGCTGCGCATGCTCTACATCATGATGTATGTGGCCGGTTTGGGCACGGCCCGCTCCGTTGTCTGGAGCCTGGGCCTGGCCAGCAATATCGCCATCTTGTTGGTCGGCTACCGCTAACAGGCCGGCTCGGCCGGCCGGCCTGGCTGCGCCTGAGCGTACGCGGCGCGCGTCGGCTTACTTTTTGGCCACTTTGGTGGCCGTGCTGCGCGGTTTGGCTGCCACGGTTTTGCCTTTGGCGGGCGCTTTGGCAATGGTGGTTTTGCCACGGGTTTTGGCGGTGCTGGTTTTGCTGCGTGCCTTGGCCGGCAAGAACAATACCACCTGCTGACCAGCCTTGAAGCTGGCACTGGCACTGACCTTGTTCCATTCGGCCACCGAGGCCGCACTGACCTTGTACTTGCGCGCGATGCTGGCCACGTTGTCGCCCTTGGTGGCCCGCACGTTGGAGCGGCGCAGGGCGACTTCGGGGGCTAGCGTGAGCTGGCCGTTGTCAGCCACTTTTTCTGTCACATCGGCCATGTGTGCGCTACGGGGCACCAGCAGCGTGGAGCCCGCACGAATGACGACGCGGGCAGGGATGTTGTTGATGCTGCGCAGCTCGCTCTCGGACATGCCTACCCGCTTGGCCACATCGGCCGGGCGCAGGGTGGTGGGGGCGACCCAGGCGGTCCAGCTGGCCAGGCGGTTGCTGCCATAGGCCTCCAGGTTGGACTGAAACACTTCGGCGTTGTCCCAGGGCAGCAGGATTTGTGGTGTGCCCGCGGCCAGGATGACGGGGCGGTTGATGGACGGGTTCAAAGCCTTGAAGTCGGCCAGGTCCACTTCGGCCAGCTTGGCGGCCAGGGTCAGGTCAATGTCGCGCTGGATGGTGACCGTCTGGAAGTAGGGGTGGTTTTCAATCAGGGGTAACTTGGAATTGAACTGGGCCGGGTTGGAGACGATGTTTTTGACCGCTTGCAACTTGGGCACGTAAAACCGCGTTTCCATAGGCATGCCCAGGTCCTGGTAGGTAGTGGCCTGGCCCGCGCGTTTGTTTTTGGCAATGGCGCGCCCCACGCTGCCTTCCCCCCAGTTGTAGGCCGCCAGGGCCAGATGCCAGTTGCCAAACATGCCGTGCAGCTTTTGCAGGTAGTCCAGTGCGGCACGGGTGGAGGCGAGTACGTCGCGGCGATCATCGCGGAACGCGTTTTGTTTGAGTTCGAAGTACTTGCCGGTGGCGGGCATGAACTGCCACATGCCGGCCGCCTTGGCGCTCGACACCGCCTGGGGGTTGAAGGCGCTCTCGATGAACGGCAGCAAGGCCAGTTCGGTCGGCATGCCGCGCAACTCCAATTCTTCAACAATGTGGAACAGGTACTTTTTGGAGCGCTCCGTCATGCGGAAGATGTAATCGGGGCGGCTGCTATACCACTGCTCCCGGTCACGCACCAGCTCGGTGTCCAGGTCGGGCATGCCGTAGCCCCGGCGAATACGTTCCCACAGGTCGGCTGGCGGGGCCAGGGCGACCACGGTACGCGAGGGCAGCGACTGGGCGTCAATATTGCTCAATGGGCCCGTGTTGGTGCTGCGCTCTGGCGCGCTCGGTTTCACGGGCGCCTTGCGTTGCAGCTCCCGGCTGGTTTGCAGGTTCAGGTTGTCTGCTGGTGCGGGGCTTGTGCTGCTGGTTGTGGTTGTTGTGCCGGTCGCCTCAACGCTGCTGTTAACGGGTTGTGGCGTGCTGGCGCAAGCAGTCAGCAGGGCCATGGCCAACAGGCTGGTGATTTTCAGAAATTTCATCGGTAATCGTTCTTCCAACGCCGCAGCGTGGCAAAGGCTCCATCGCGGGCCAGTCCGGGCGCGTCAAATTGACGCAGGGCAGCCAGGATGGGGGGCGCAGATGCGCGCAAAAAAGGGTTGATGCGCCGCTCCAAGTCTATCGAAGACGGCAAGGTGGGCAAATCTTGGTCGCGCAGTGCCTGGCAATGGGCCTGGTAGGCCAACAAGTCGGCGTTGTCCGGGTCCACGGCCAGTGCGAAGCGCAGATTGCTCAGGGTGTACTCATGGGTGCAGCATACCCGGGTGGTGGCGGGCAGGGCGGCTAGCCGGTCCAGGGAATCCTCCATCTGGGCGGGCGTGCCTTCAAACAGGCGGCCGCAGCCCGCGCTGAAAAGGGTGTCGCCGCAAAACAGCAGGGGTGCGCCGTCCATGTCTGCGGTGTAGAAAGCAATATGGCCGGCGGTGTGGCCCGGTACGTCCATCACCTCAAAGGCCAAGCCCAGGCGGTGGACCTGCTGGCCCTGCACCAGGGGCTGGTAAGGCGTTGGAATGGTTTCCTGGGCGGGGCCCCAGACCTGGGCACCTGTGGTGTTGCGCAGAATGTCCACGCCTCCCGTGTGGTCGGCATGGTGGTGGGTGACTAGAATGCTGCGCAGTTCAACGCCTTCCCGCTGCAGGGCCTGCAATACAGGCGCAGCGTCTCCCGGGTCCACCACCAGTGCTTCTCGTCCATCGTGCAACATCCAGACATAGTTGTCTGAAAACGCGGGTAGCGGTATTAACGTCATGAGCGAACAAATTATAGGTTTGCACGACTGGTTCCAAACGCCGGCGGGCCAGTACCTGTTGCGCTGGGAAGATGTGCAGCTGCAGTCCGCGGTGGCCGACATCTTTGGTTACCACGCGTTGCAACTGGGGGTGCCGCAGTTGCATGGCCTGCGGGCCAACCGCATGCCCCACCAGTGGCTGGGTATGCCTACGCCCGAGCCCGTGCCAGGCGCTTCTGCGCTGCGCACTGCGTTGGTGACCGACTACGCCGCTTTGCCTTTTTCGGCCTGCAGCCTGGATTTGGTGGTCTTGCCCCACACACTGGAGCTCAGTGCCGATCCCCATGCCACCCTGCGCGAGGTGGAGCGGGTGCTGGTACCCGAAGGGCGCGTGGTGATTTGCGGTCTGAACCCGGCCAGCCTGTGGGGGCTGCGGCAGCGCCGCGCCCGTGCCCTCCAGCGGTTGGGCATGGGTGACTTGTATTTGCCCGATTGCGGGGAGTTCATCGGCTACTGGCGCTTGCGGGATTGGTTGCGTTTGTTGAGCTTTGAAGTGGAAGAGGGGCGTTTTGGCTGTTACCGTCCTGCGGTGCGCAGTGAGAAGTGGCTGGAGCGCTGGGCCTGGATGGACCGTGCGGGGCCGCGTTGGTGGCCGATTGTCGGCGCCGCCTATTTTGTGGTGGCAGTAAAGCGGGTGCGGGGCATGCGTTTGCTGGGCCCAGCCTGGAAGGCGGTGCCGGCGCGCGCAGGTGCTTCGGTCCCGGTTGCGCAGCGCAGCCAGCCCAATGGTTATGCGCAAGAATGAAAGTATCAGGAAAGTGACTCAGAGCATGAATTCAGTGGTGATTTATACCGATGGCGCCTGCAAGGGCAACCCCGGGCCCGGTGGCTGGGGGGTGTTGTTGCGGTCTCCCGACGGGAGCGAAAAAGAGCTGTTTGGCGGAGAGTTGGGCACGACCAACAACCGTATGGAAATGATGGCCGTGATCCAGGCCCTGGCGGCACTCAAGCGCCCTTGCGCGGTGGTGTTGCATTTGGACAGCCAGTATGTGCTCAAGGGCATTACCGAATGGTTGGTGGGCTGGAAAGCCAAAGGATGGAAGACGGCGGCCAAGCAGCCGGTCAAAAACGTGGATTTGTGGCAGCAGTTGGACCAGCTGGTGAGTACATCAGGCCACACCATCGACTGGCGCTGGGTGAAGGGCCATGCCGGTGACCCCGGCAATGAGCGTGCGGATGCGCTGGCCAACCAAGGGGTGGATAAGGTGTTGGGGCGCGGCTAGCGCCGTGGGCTTGAATTCCTGTGCGCAGGCACGGGGCTTGCGTCGGTCCACGCCCAGTGTCATGCACCGACGCTACCATTGACGATTCGTCTGTTTACAACCCACTCCACCGATTTCTTCCTATGGCATCTAAAGCTGTTTATTCTGCGGTCGCAATTGTGGGTATCGCGGCCCTGTCCGGTGCGGCGTGGTGGCACCAGTCCAAGCCCCAGGGCCCCAAAGAAGTTTTGGCGGGCAATGCCAGCGCACAGCCGGCGGGCAAGTCACCTGCTGCCGCACCAGCACGGCCCGCTGGGGTGGAGGTGGCCAAGGTGGCCCGCATCACTTTGCAGGACGACGCCCAGTCGGTCGGGTCTTTGCGTTCACGCCAGAGTGTGATGGTGCGGCCGGAGGTGGCCGGCCGGGTCAAAACCCTGGGTTTCAAAGACGGTGCGACGGTGCGCAGGGGGCAATTGCTGGTGCAGCTGGACGACACCCTGCAACGCGCCGAGCTGAGCCAGGCGCAGGCGCAGCTGTCTATTGCCGAGGCCAACTTCAAGCGCAACCAGGAGCTGGTGGCGCAGAATTTTGTGGCCCAGCGGGTGCTGGACGAGAGTGCTGCCAATGTGCAAGTGGTGCAGGCACAGCTCTCGCTGGCCCAGGCCCGTTTGGGGCGCATGGCCATCGTGGCGCCGTTTGATGGCACGGTGGGCTTGCGTGCCGTGAACGTAGGCGACTATGTCAAGGACGGTGCGGACCTTATCAACCTTGAAGACACGGGCAGCATGCTGGTGGACTTTCGCCTGCCCGAACGTTACCAACGCAAGCTGCGCCCTGGTCTGGTGGTGGAGCTGGCCCTGGATGCTTTTCCCGGCCGCGCTTTCAAGGCGCGTATTGAGGCGGTAGACCCTTTGCTGGATGCCAATGGCCGTTCGGTCGGGGTGCGCGCAGTGTTGCCCAACAACGGTGGAGAACCCGCGGGTGCGGGTGGTGGTGCTCCGTTGCGGCCCGGCATGTTTGCCCGCGTGACCGCCATTTTTGGGGTCAACACCGCAGCGCTGGTGGTGCCGGAAGAAGCCCTGGTTCCCCAAGGTGGCAAGCAGTTTGTGGTGCTGGTGGTGGCGCCCTCGGAAATGCCATCGGCGGCCAATCTGCCGCCTGACACGGAGTGGGTCTCCAAACGGCAGGAAGTGAAACTGGGCGTGCGCCGCCAGGGCAAGGTCGAGGTGAGTGAAGGCTTGAGTGAAGGCCAGACCATTGTGGTTGCTGGCCAGCAGCGTTTGCAGCGCGACGGTACGGCCGTGCGCATTGTGGAGTTGGGGCGTGCGCCTGCTGCAGGCCCGGCCTCTGCCGCATCTGCTCCCGCCAGCGCGCCTGCTGCGCGCGCTTCCGGAGGCTGATACACCATGCAATTGGCCGAAACCTCCATCCGCCGGCCGGTCTTTGCGACCGTGCTGTCCCTGCTCATCATGTTGGTCGGCGCGGTGTCCTTCACCGGGCTGTCGGTCCGGGAGTACCCCAAGATTGATGAGCCTGTGGTCACCGTGACCACGCGTTTTGCCGGTGCCTCTAGTGAGGTGGTGGAAGCGCAGGTCACCAAGGTGCTGGAAGATTCATTGGCCGGCATTGAGGGGGTGGATGTCATTACCTCCAGCAGCCGCCAGGAACGCAGCCAGATTTCCATCCGTTTTGCACTGTCGCGCGACGCTGACTCGGCAGCGGCCGATGTGCGGGACAAAACCTCTCGCGTGCGCCAGCGCCTGCCACAGGGTATTGACGAACCGGTGATTGCCAAGGTCGAGGCCGATGCATTCCCGGTGATTTTTTTGTCGCTGAGCTCGGACACGCACAACGCCCTGCAGCTGTCCGAGATGGCCAACACCCTGGTCAAGCCCATCTTGCAGACAGCGCCCGGAGCCGCAGATGTCACGATTTCGGGAGAACGCAAGTTTTCCATGCAAATCTCCCTGGACCCGGCCAAGCTGGCTGCATTTCGCTTGACGATCCAGGATGTGGAAGACGCCTTGCGTCGCTCCAATCTTGAAGTACCCGCCGGGCGTATTGAAAGCAACTTGCGCGAATTCAACGTCACCGCGGCGACCGATTTGAGCCGGCCTGGTGAGTTCTCGCAAGTGATTGTCAAAACGGTGAACGGGTTTCCGGTGCGTATTGCCGATGTGGCACGCGTGGCCCAGGGGCCGGCAGAGGAACGGTCCAGTGTGCGCCTCAATGGCAAGGACGCCATTGGCGTGGGGGTGATCCGCCAGGCGACGGCCAATCCGCTGGATTTGTCTGCGGGCGTACGCGCCCTGATGGACAAGATCCAGAAGGACCTGCCACCGGGGGTGGTGGTGGAGATTGCCAATGACAACTCGGTCTTTATCGACCGCTCCATCAAGGCCGTGTACCAGACCATTGTGGAGGCCTCGGTGTTGGTGGCGCTGGTGATTTTTGTTTTCCTGCGCACCTTGCGCGCTGCCATCATTCCACTCGTCACCATTCCCGTCGCGCTGATTGGGGCGTTTGCCCTGATGGCGTTGGCAGGCTTCAGTATCAACACCCTGACGCTGCTGGCCCTGGTGCTGGCCATTGGTCTGGTGGTGGACGATGCCATCGTGATGCTGGAGAACATCTACCGGCACATCGAGGATGGGGTGCCGCCGTTTCAGGCTGCCATCCAGGGCGCACGGGAGGTGGGCTTTGCGATTGTGGCCATGACACTGACGCTGGTGGCGGTGTATGTGCCTCTGGCCTTTGCGCCGGGCCGTACCGGGCGCCTGTTCACCGAGTTTGCTCTGGCCTTGGCGGGCGCGGTGCTGGTGTCAGGCCTGGTGGCGCTCACGCTGTCGCCCATGATGTCTTCGGTGCTGCTGCGCCACAACCCGCGCCCCAGCTGGTTTGACCGTGGCATGGAGCATGCGTTGGTGTCTTTTACCAACGCGTACAGCGCGGTACTGGCTTGGACCTTGCGCCACCGTTGGCTGGTGGTGCTGGTCATGGTGGGCAGCGGTGCGGTCACCTGGTCGGTCATGGGTTCCATCAAGCGCGAACTGTCGCCCATGGAAGACCGGGGCGTGGTGCTCGCGCAGATCAACGCGCCTGATGGCGCCACGCTGGACTACACCAACCGTTACGCGCGCTCCATCGAGAAGGTGGGTGAGAATTTTCCGGAGTTTGACCGCATTTTTGCCAACATAGGCAGCCCCACGGTGGCCCAGGGCAATGTGTTTTTCCGGGCCGTACCGTGGGAAGAGCGCAAGCGCACCACGATCGAGATGGCGCGTGAAATGACACCCCGGGTGGCGGGCATGCCGGGCGTCACGGCCTTCCCGATCACACCCCCCTCGTTGGGCCAGGGTTTTACCCAGCGCCCCGTGAATTTTGTGATCATCACCTCCGAGAGTTACCAGAACCTGTCGCAGGCTGTGCGTGCGTTTCAGGATGAATTGGCCAAAAACCCGGGTTTCCTGCAGGTGGACACCGATCTACGCCTCAACAAACCCGAATTCCGCCTGGAAGTGGACCGGGAGCGTGCCGCCGACATGGGCGTGGGCGTGGACGTGATTGCACGTTCTATTGAAACCGTGCTGGGGGGACGCAATGTGACCCGCTACAAACGTGACGGTGAACAATACGATGTGGTGGTGCGTACCGCGTCGGCCGGGCGGGACACACCCGATGACATCGAGAACATTTTTGTGCGTGCCAAGGGGGATGCCATGGTGCCCCTGTCTGCCTTGGTCAAAATCAAGGAGGTGGTGGTTCCGCGGGAGTTGAACCACTTTGGCCAGCGTCGTTCGGCCACAGTCACGGCCAACCTGTCGCCTGACTACTCTTTGGGCGAAGCACTGGATTTTCTGGACGCTACCGCCAAGAAGGTGCTCAAGCCGGGTTACGCCACCGATGTAAACGGTTCTAGCCGCGAGTTCCGCAAGTCCTCGGATTCGTTGACGCTGGTGTTTTTGCTGGCCTTGGTGTTCATTTTTCTGGTGCTGGCCGCGCAGTTCGAGAGTTTTGTGGACCCACTTGTCATCATGCTAAGCGTACCGCTGTCCATGGCGGGTGCATTGGTGGCGCTCAAGTGGTCCGGGGGCACCTTGAATGTGTTCAGCCAGATTGGCCTCATCACCCTGGTGGGTCTGATTACCAAACACGGCATTTTGATGGTGGAGTTTGCTAACCAGTTGCGCGAGCAGGGCATGCAGACGCTGCAGGCGATTCAGCAGTCCGCCGCCCAGCGCATTCGCCCGATTTTGATGACCACTGGTGCCATGGTGCTGGGCGCGATTCCACTGGCCTTGGCCTCGGGCGCAGGGGCTGAGAGCCGTCAGCAGATTGGCTGGGTGATCGTCGGGGGCATGTCGGTGGGGACCTTGTTGACGGTGTTTGTGGTTCCCACCATGTACACCCTGCTGGCCCGCAAACACGCACCAGGCGCTAAAAAAGACCCGGTCTGAACTAGGGAGGGGGCCTGGCGGCCAGGTCCGCCAGGTTGTTCAAGTTGTCAAACGCATTGGCCGCATAGGCCGGTGTGTCAAAGTCTACCCACTGCACTCCGCAGGCCTCCATCCACGTCTGCACTTTGCGTTGCCCGCTGTCCAGGTAGCGACCTAGTTCCGGCATCACATGGAGAGACAGCAGGCAGGCCAATGGGTGGGTGCGTGCGTTTGCGCGCGCGGCCGCCAAGCGGGCTGGTGTGGCCGCTAATGCGCTCGACAAGCGCAGGGCCAGATCCAGTGGCAAGTGTGGCGTGTCGCACGGCACCAAAAGCACGTAATGGAGCGGCACTGGCCAGCTGTTGGCGTGTTGCAGGGATGCCATAACACCTTGCAGCGGACCGTCGTAACCGGGACGTACATCTGCCCAGACGGGGTAACCCAGTGCCGCGTATTTTTCCAGGTTGCGATTGGCACTGATGCCGATGTGCTGCGCAACTCCCCAGCTTTGCGCCCGCAGGCGGGCCAGACTCCAGGCGACCAGTGCTTGGTTTTGGTAGAGCTGCAGCCCCTTGTCCACGCCGCCCATGCGCTGGCCCTGGCCACCTGCCAAAACCACGCACAAGGTGTTGGCGGGGCTGGCAGCAGGTGCTTGGCTGAATTCAGCCACCGATGTAACTCATCTCCACCCGGCGCACCGCAGACGCAGCGTCAGCGGGCAGGGCGCTGCGCAAGGCTGAATACTGTTCGCTGCGCTGGTGCCAGATCTGGCGAATCGCGGCAGCCAGTGGTGCATCGTCATTGCCGCTGCGCAGCAGGCTGCGCAAGTCGTAGCCCTGGCTGGCGAACAGGCACAGGTACAACTGCCCTTCGGTGGAGAGTCGGGCCCGGTTGCAGTCACCGCAAAAGGCCTGGGTGACGCTGCTGATCACACCAACTTCTCCCGCCTCGGTGTCATGCCGTCCTGTGGCGTCCGCGTATCCCCAGCGTTGTGCGGTTTCTCCCGCGCTGGCGTGTTCCAGGGCCACCAGGGGCCATTCGGTTTGCAGCAGGCGGACCACGTCGGCCGAGGGCATCACCTCGTCCATGCACCAGCCATTGGTGGCGCCTACATCCATGTATTCAATGAAACGCAGTACGATGCCCGTGCCCTTGAAGTGCCTGGCCATGGGCAGTATCTGCTGTTCGTTGGTGCCCCGTTTGACCACCATGTTCACCTTGATCGGTCCCAGGCCCGCGGCCTGCGCGGCGTCGATGCCACGCAGCACGTCTTCGACCGGAAAATCCACATCGTTCATGCTGCGGAAGACGGCGTCGTCCAGTCCATCCAAACTGACCGTCAGGCGCTGGAGCCCTGCATCTTTGAGTGCGCGCGCTTTTTTGGCTAGCAGGGAGCCATTGGTGGTCAGGGTCAGGTCCAGTGGCAGGCCATCGGGTGTGCGCAGGGTCGACAACTGCGCGACCAAAACCTCGATGTTCTTGCGCAGCAAGGGTTCACCGCCGGTGAGGCGTATCTTGCGCACGCCTTGGGCGACAAACTGGCGCGCCAACCGGGTAATTTCTTCAAAGTTCAACAGGGCGGTCTGCGGCAGGTACTGGTAGTCCTTGTCGAACACCTCCTTGGGCATGCAGTAGCTGCAGCGGAAGTTGCAGCGGTCGGTCACGCTGATGCGCAAATCCCGCAGCGGGCGGCCAAGCACATCTGTCAAACCGGCCTCTTCGGGCCAGGTTGCACGCGGGTCGGGTGCCATGCTGGCGACAGCGATGGAGCGGGAGCGTTGGTCTACCAAGGGTACGATGCGCAAATTGCCGGGTTCTGCCATGCGCACTATTGTCCACGCTTCTGCGGCGAGGGGCGAATCGCAGGGCAAAATCAGGCACTACAAGAACACATAGTCTGTCGTTGGAGAAGAAACCATGTCCTCCAAACTTTTACCCCTATTGTTAACACTTGCCTGCGTGACGGCCCGAGCCCAAAGTGGTTCTTCGGCTAGCGCGGTGAGCGAGCGCGACTTTTTGGGCGAGGTGCCTGTGGTCCTATCGGTATCTCGATTGGCCCAGCCGTTGGACGAAGCGCCAGGGGCGGTGACCATTCTGGACCGTCCATTCATCCGTATGTCCGGCGCTCGGGATGTGGCCGATCTTTTGCGCATGGTGCCCGGGTTTCAGACCACTACGTCGTTCGAGTCTGATGCGCCTTTGGCCTCCTACCATGGGCGCAGCGACGACTGGGCCAACCGTATCCAGGTCCTGGTGGATGGGCGTTCCGTGTACTCCGGTCATCTGCAGGGTTCGGCGGGTCTGGGTTTGCAAACCCTGGCCCTGGATGACATCGCGCGGATCGAGGTCCTGCGGGGCTCCAACTCAGCGGCCTATGGCGCCCGTGCATTCCTCGGCGTGGTCAATATTGTGTCCCGTGATGTGCGCGAGACAGTGGGTAGCAGTTTTTCATTGGCGACCGGTGACAACGGAGTGGCCGATGCGGGAGGCAGTGTGGGCTGGGGAGGGCCGGGCGCGGCCTACCGCATCAGCATGGACAGCCGCGGTGACCAGGGCTTGCGGGGCGCTTATGGACGCAATCGGGTGTCGCGGTTGAATGCGTCTGCTGCCTTTGACCTGGATGCGGGAGCCGATGTGGATGTGCGTGTGGGGGCACTGGGCATAGACGCGGGGCGCGGTACCGAAGGTGATGCGGGCAATGCGGCGCGCATGCGGTTTTTGGGTTCGCAGTTCTTGCAGGCCGATTGGCATACCCCGATGGGAGAAGACCAAGACCTGCTGTGGAGTTATTCCCACACGGAAAACACGCATCGCGACAACTTTCCCTACCTTAGCAACGCGGCGGGTGTGAACTACTTTGGCATTCCTGTTGACTTTAGCGCGCAGGAAATCAACGATGCCCTGACCCTGCAGCACACCGTTCGCGCGTCTGCAGTACTGCGTGCAGTGTGGGGCGCCGAGTTGCGCCGTGAAGCTGTCAGTTCGGCGTCCAGCTTCGACCTGCGTGGGCAAGTCGTATCCCATTTTTCACGGCTGTTTGGCAATGTGGAGTGGCGCCTAGATCCCCAGTGGGTGCTCAATGCAGGCGCGATGGTCGAACATAGCAATATGGGCGGAGATACGGTCTCACCGCGCCTGATGCTCAATTGGCATGCCGCCGCAGGGCATACCTTGCGGGCGGGCGTGAGCAGCGCCTTTCGTCCCCCCAGTGCTTACGAAAAATACGCTTCAGTGCGCTACTACGATGTGAATGGGCAGAACCCCATCACCACGGTGAAGAGCAATGGCACGGTGGGGCCCGAGAAAATCTACACGCGAGAGCTGGGATACAACTTCTCCCTGAACCACAACATCTGGTCTGGTGATATTCGCCTGTTCGAGGAGCGTATTACTGACGGTATTGAACGCCCCGCGAACCTCAGTCCCGAGGAATACCAGAATATCGAGAACGTCAACATCACTGGTGCGGAGTACCAGGTGCAATGGCGGCCCGCTTTGGACACCCAGGTTTTCTTCACCCAGACCTGGACTGACATAGCCGATAGCACCCGCTTTAAGACTTCGCACGCGGCTGCGCGTTATGCCGCCTCGTTGGCACTGATGCACACGCTGCCCGCCGGGGTCATGGTGTCACTCATGCACCAGCAGTCGGAAGACATTGGTTTGATGTCTGGCAACAACCAGCGTTATGCGGTGGCACGCACCGATGTGCGTCTTGCCAAGGCCTTGCGCCTGGGCAAACAGAAGGCAGAGCTGGCGTTTACGGTGCAGAACCTGGACCAACCTTACCGTGATGGTGATCGCAAGTTTTTGTTTGACCGCAGGGCCTTTGTCTCCCTGCGGGTGGACTACTAAGGCATGGGCTTGGTGATCGCGCTGCGTGGCATCCTGGTCGGCTGGGCGCTGTGGGGCGCGGGCCTCGCCTTGGCCGCAGAGGTGCTGGTTCTCAGCAGCGAACGCAGCCCCAGCTACACCGACGCGAGCCAGGCGGCTGTGTCGGAGTTGGTGCGCCTGGGTGTGCGTCGTACGGATATTGCCTTGCTGTATGTACCTGAACTCACCCCGGGAGAGTTGGGTGCCACACAGGGTGCCAAGGTCTGGATTACCTTGGGCTCGGATGCGCTGGCCCGTGCCCTGGCACGCGAAGGGCGACCGCCCGTGGTGTCGGCCCTGATTCCTCGCCTGGGTTTCGAACGTTTGCTGCGGGAGAGCACGGGCAAAACAGCGGCACCCGTGGTGGCGGTGTACCTGGACCAGCCGTTTGGCCGACAGTTGGACCTGATGCACCAGGCTCTGCCCGATGTCAAACGCGTGGGGGTCTTGTGGGGGCAGGAGTCGCTGTTGCAACAGGCGAATCTGCAGGCCGCGGCACAAGCACGGGGGGTTGAGCTGGTGGCTGGTGTGGTCCCGACCTCGACCAGCCTATTTGCCGGCCTGAAAACGGTGCTGGATGGTGCGGATGTTTTGTTGGCCGTGGCGGACCCACAGGTCTACAACGGCGCCACCATTTCCAATATCTTGCTGGCCACTTACCGCGCCCGTGTTCCGATGGTGGCGTTTTCGCCGGCCTATGTAAAAGCGGGCGCCATGCTGGCGGTGTACAGCACGCCGCGCCAGATTGGCGTGCAAGCGGGTGCACTGGCGCGTACTGTGCTGCAGGGGGGGGCTGTACCTGCATCGCAATACCCGCTGGAATTCAGCGTCGCGGTGAATGAACACGTGGCCCGCTCGCTGGGAATGGTTCTGGATGAGGCCACCCTGAATGAACGCATGCACCGGATGGAGAGGCGCCCATGATGTTTCCTGGTATTCGCACACGCATGTTGGCGGCGGCGCTGGTGCCGGTCACCCTGGTGGTGCTGGCGCTGGTTGCGGTGTTCTGGACCAGCCGCGTCTCGGACCTGGATGAATCCCATGGCCTGCGCACACGCCTGATGGCGCGCCAAGTAGCGCTGGCCAGCGAGTACGGTATTTTTTCGGGCAACGTGGCCGCCCTGCAGGCGGTTTTGGCCGGGTTGCAGCGCGAACCCGATGTCCGCTCGGTGGCCGTGTTTGACATGGATGGACGCATGCTGGCCAGCTCCGGGGCACTGCATTACAACGGTTTTAAAGAGGCCAGTAGTCCGGCTTACGCCCAGTACCAGCGCAACGCTAGCATCGATGTGGTGGTGGAAGATGTGACCTCGGGCAATGTGGCTATTGATGATTTGTTTTCCCCTTCTCCCGGCGCGCAGGGGGCCGCACCGGAGGCGTTTGGCCACGTGGTGCTGGAGGTTTCCCGTGTTCGCTTGGTAACGCGTGAACGCGAGTTGCTGGTTCTGGCCTTGGGTATTGGCTTGGCGGGCCTGGTGCTGGGCGGCATTTTGGCCACCCGGATGGGAGAGGGCGTGGTGCGACCGGTGCTGCGCGTGTCCCGCATGATCGAACGCATTGGTGAGGGCGACCTGACGCCGAGCTCCGAGTCGCGCCCGACGGACCCGCTCTACGACCTGCAGACCCGTTTGAACCAGATGGCCCAGCGTCTGGCCTGGGGACGCGAGGAGATGGAGTTCCGGGTGGAGTCCGCCACGCGCGAGCTGCGAATCAAGAAGGAAGAGGCTGAGACGGCCACCCTGGCAAAGTCACGCTTTCTGGCCGCGGCCAGCCATGACCTGCGCCAGCCCACCCACGCCCTGGGCATGTTTGTGGCTCGGCTCGGGCAGTTGCCCCTGGACGCCCAGACGCGCCAACTGGTGGCCAGCCTGGAGGCCTCGGTGCAGTCCATGCAAGATTTGCTCGATGGCCTGCTCGATGTGTCTCGCCTGGACGCTGGTGCGGTGCAGGTGCAGGTTGGTGCGGTGAATATGGGGGAGCTGTTCCACAGCCTGCGCAGGGCCCTGCAACCGTTGGCGGAGAGCAAGGGGCTGCGCTTGCGCATACGCCCCAGCCCGTACTGGGCCATGACGGACCCCGTGCTCCTGCAGCGCATGGTGATGAACCTCGCTAACAACGCGATTCGCTACACCGAGCGGGGCACGGTGATGATTGTCTGCCGGCGTGTGGATGGTGGCCGCAAGGTGCGCCTGGATGTGGCAGACAGTGGCATTGGTATTTCGCCCGCCCACCAAGAAGACATCTTCCGGGAGTTTTACCAAGTGGGCAACTCGGGGCGGGACCGGGCACAGGGTCTAGGCCTGGGCCTGAACATTGTGGAGCGTACCGCCCAGCTGCTGGGCCACCGCATCACGCTGCGCTCGGCACTGGGCTGTGGCACGCGTTTTTCCATCCACCTGCCCGTGGCGCAGGCGGTGGAGGCCTCTACGGCCCTGCTTCCCATCGAGCCCCAGGGTCTGGGCGGTGTGGAGGGTATGCGCGTGCTGGTGATTGAAGACGATGGTTTTGCGCTGGAGGCGATCCGTGACTTGCTGAGCTCTTGGGGCTGTGTGGTGAATGCGGCGGCTACTGTGGCCCAGGCGCTGGACTTTGTGAACGCTTATGCGGCGCCTGATGTGGTGCTCAGCGACTTTCGCCTGGGAGAGGCGCGCAATGGCCTGGATGTGATTGCCATGGTGCGTGCCCATGCGCGGCGTGAGATCCCGGCCTGCCTGATGAGTGGTGACACGGACGCTGGCCTGATTCAGGCGGCCAAGGATGCGGGTTTAACACTGCTGCATAAACCGGTGCGCCCAGCCAAGCTGCGCAGCTTCTTGCGCCGCTCGGCCATGGCGGCCGAAGTGGAAGACTCCGCTGAGCTTTAGTTAGGCTGCCGAGGTGGGGCGGTAGCCGCAGCGTGCGGCTGCGACAACAGCCTGGGTGCGGTTCTGCACATCAAAATAGCGCAGGATGGAGGCGACGTGGGTCTTGACGGTTTCTTCTGACACATTGAGGGAGCTGCCAATCTCCCGGTTCGACCGACCATCGAGCAACTCGCGCAACACCAGCTCCTGGCGCTGCGTGAGTGGGGGTTTGGCATTGGCGCCGTCAAACGACAGAGCGCCAAAGTCGCTGCCCAGCTCGGAGGGCGAATAGACGTCGCCATTGAGCACCAGGCGCACCGCGTGCAGCAGTTCGTCGCTGAGGCTGGATTTGGTGACGAAACCCGACGCACCGGACTGCAGCACCTGGCGCATGATTTGCACATTGGCCGAGCCCGACAACATGACGATGGGGAGTTCGGGGTGTTTTTTGCCAAACACATCCAGGGCTTGCAGGCCCGTCATGTCGGGCAGGTGGTAGTCCAGCAGCACCAAGTCAATATCGGCATGGTTTTCTGCCAAGGCAAACGCCTGCTCGCAGGTACCTGCCTGCAGCACAGAGACGTTTTCATCCAGACCCTTGAGCACCTGGTGCAGGCCTTCGCGCACCAGGGCGTGGTCGTCAATCACAAGTATTTTCACGGGCTTGCTTCAAGAGAGGGGCGCAAGACGCGCCTGTGGCAGCATGGTAGCGCAAAGCGGCAACTGCCAGCCACCATGCAAAAGGCCCACCGAGGCGGGCCTGTGTGGCAAGCGGGGAGAACTCAGCCGCCGTGGATCTTCATCATCAGCGGCACGATGAGCAGCGCCACGATGTTGATGATCTTGATCAGCGGGTTGACGGCTGGGCCGGCCGTGTCTTTGTAAGGGTCGCCCACGGTGTCACCGGTGACCGCGGCCTTGTGGGTTTCGGAACCCTTGCCGCCGTGGTGGCCGTCTTCGATGTACTTCTTGGCGTTGTCCCAGGCGCCGCCACCGGTGCACATGGAGATGGCCACAAACAGACCGGTCACGATGGTGCCCATCAGCAGGCCGCCCAGTGCGGCGGGGCCCAGGGCCAAGCCGACCACAATGGGCACCACCACCGGCAGCAGCGACGGAATCATCATTTCCTTGATCGCAGCCGTGGTCAGCATATCCACCGCGGTGTCGTACTCGGGCTTGCCCGTGCCATCCATGATGCCCTTGATCTCCTTGAACTGGCGGCGTACTTCCACCACCACCGAGCCCGCCGCGCGGCCTACGGCCTCCATCGCCATGGCACCAAACAGGTAGGGAATCAGGCCACCGATGAACAGACCGATGATGACCATGGGGTCGCTCAGGTCGAAGGTAATGTGTTTGCCAAACGCGTCCAGCTTGTGGGTGTAGTCGGCAAACAGCACCAGCGCGGCCAGGCCGGCAGAGCCGATGGCGTAGCCTTTGGTCACGGCCTTGGTGGTGTTGCCCACGGCATCCAGCGGGTCGGTGATGTCGCGCACACTGGCGGGCAGTTCCGCCATTTCGGCAATGCCACCGGCGTTGTCGGTGATGGGGCCGTAGGCGTCCAACGCCACCACAATACCGGCCATGCTCAGCATGGAGGTGGCGGCGATGGCGATGCCGTACAGGCCGCCCAGACTAAAGGCACTGTAGATCGCCATACAAACAAAAATCACCGGCCATGCGGTGGAGCGCATGGACACCCCCAGACCGGCAATGATGTTGGTGCCGTGGCCAGTGGTCGAAGCCTGGGCGATGTGCTGCACCGGTGCGTACTGTGTGCCGGTGTAGTACTCGGTGATCCAGACCAACGCACCCGTTAGCACCAGGCCCACGGTGCAGGCGCCAAACAGGCTGCTGGCGGACAAGACGTGGCCGTCCGTCAAGGTGATGGCGGCGGGGAACATGGACTGCGTCACAAAGTAAAACGCAATCAGCGACAACACGCCGGCAATGGCCAGACCCTTGTACAGCGCAGGCATCACATTCTTCATACCGGGTGAGGCCTTGACGAAGAAGCAGCCAATGATGGACGCCACAATCGACACCGCACCGAGCGCCAGAGGGTATAAAACGGCGGTAGCCCCCGCTGTACTTGCGAGAAGTGCTCCTAAAACCATAGTGGCGATCAGGGTCACCGCATAGGTTTCAAACAGGTCGGCGGCCATGCCAGCGCAGTCGCCCACGTTGTCGCCCACGTTGTCGGCGATCACGGCAGGGTTGCGCGGGTCATCCTCGGGAATGCCGGCTTCCACCTTGCCCACCAAGTCGGCACCCACGTCGGCGCCCTTGGTGAAAATGCCACCGCCCAGGCGGGCGAAGATGGAGATCAGCGAGGAGCCAAAGGCAAAACCGATCAACGGGTTGAGTTTGGCGGCGGTTACCACACCGTCCGGTACCAGGTACCAGTAAAAACCAGTGACACCCAGCAGACCCAGGCCCACCACCAGCATGCCGGTGATGGCGCCGCCGCGGAAGGCGACATCCAGCGCGGGGCCAATGCCCTTGGTGGCCGCTTGTGCGGTGCGCACGTTGGCGCGCACCGACACGTTCATGCCGATGAAGCCGCAAGCACCCGAGAGCACCGCACCGACTACAAAGCCCACGGCACTGAGGGGATCGAGAAAAATACCAATCAGGATGGTCAGGATCACGCCCACGATGGCGATGGTCTTGTACTGGCGAGAAAGGTAGGCGGCGGCGCCGGTCTGGATGGCGGCTGCAATCTCTTGCATGCGCGCATTGCCGGCGTCTTGGGAAAGGATCCAGCTGCGTGCCCACACACCGTACACCACGGCAATGAGACCACAGCCAAGCGCCAGAAACAGCGCTGTGTTGCCCGTCATAGAAATACTCCTCTATGGTTGTTTCGCAAAGATGGGAGCAACGCTAGCGAGGCCCCCGCTGCGTTGCTTCCTCAGTGCTCCAACCCTACAAAGCAAGGGGAGATGATTGGCCAACGGGCCGAATGTAGCGTGCTTTGAAGACAGCACGTGAAAAACGAAAGTGTGTAGTCAGTAAAATCCGGGTTAATCCCTAGGTTTCTGTTTTAACTTCACTAAGAGAACTCCATGTCCCTCGACAAAGTCACCCCTGGCAGCAAAGTCCCTGAGGCGTTCAACGTCATCATCGAAATCCCCATGAACGCCGACCCGGTGAAGTACGAAGTGGACAAGGACTCTGGCGCCATTTTTGTGGACCGCTTCATGAGCACCGCCATGCACTACCCCACCAACTACGGTTATGTGCCCAAGACCATCTCTGGTGATGGCGACCCCGTGGACGTGTTGGTGATCACCCCCGTGCCCCTGATCCCCGGTGTGGTGGTGACTTGCCGCGCCATCGGCATCCTGAAGATGACCGACGAAGCCGGTGAAGACGGCAAGGTGTTGGCCGTGCCCGTGGACAAGATTTTGTCGCTGTACAGCCAGTGGAAGAAGCCGGAAGACCTGAACCCCTTCCGCTTGAAGACCATTGCCCACTTCTTTGAACACTACAAGGATCTGGAAGAAGGCAAGTGGGTCAAGGTGCAAGGCTGGGAAGGCCCAGAGTCCGCGCAGAAGGAAATCATGGACGGCATTGCCAACTACAACAAGCAGCAAGCCTGAACCGGCCTGCGACGGGGTTTTAGAGGTCAAATAGGCCTCTAGCCCGCGTAGATACTGCGCAAGCAGCTATCAAAAGAAGAGCGCTTTCCCGTAAGGGGCAGCGCTCTTGGTGTTTGTGGCCCGCTGAAACTGCGCGCCCCGGCAACGCTCAGGGCCGTGTGGGGTCGGGAAACACCCACTGCTGCAGCTTGCCCGTGCGTTCAAACGGCTTCCAGGTGTCCGGGGTTTGGGCCAGCCTGTCGGCTACCACCCACCAGGCGCTGGGGTTCAGTCCCAAGCCAATGTGGCTGGCAAATACTTCCACGTTTTCGGTGTGCGGGTTGGCCTGGCTGGGCGCCTGCAGGCTGGCGGGCCAAGCCACTACACCGTCGGTGCGCGAGTAGATGGAGGTGGTGGGCACCGGCGGCGCTGCCGGCAGGTCGAAGTTCTCGACTTCCTGCGCAATGCTGCGGCCACTGGTGAGTTCGTACAGGCGCCAGGCATTGGTGCTTTTGTGCGAACCCGCAAAGGGCGTGCCCAGCGTGATGACACTGCGGACATGCTGGGGCAGCTCCTTGGCCAGCTCGCGCGCGTAGACGCCGCCCAGGCTCCAGCCCACCAGGCTCACGGCCTCGCCGCTGGCCTCGGCCGTCTCTTGCACCTGGCGTTTGGCGGTTTCCAGCACGCCGGCGCGCGGGCCAAAATTGTAGCCCTGGTTCCAGCCCGAGATGTCGTAGCCCAGGTTGTTGAGGTAGGCCCGCAGTGGCAGCGTGGAGCCGTCGCTGGCCGAGAGGCCGGGGAACACAATGACCGGGTGCCCATCGCCCACCGGCGCCTTGGCCAGTGCCGGCCAGCTGGGCAGCACCGACCACAGCTCCCAGGGGGCGCGCAGTTCCAGGGCCATGAGCCAGGCATTGGGGGCAGGGTGGTGATCGCCCTTGGGGGCACGCGCTTTGGCCATACGACGTATTTCAGGCCCGTTTTGCAGGCTGTTTTTTTGAAGGGGATTTCACAGTAGCAGCTTTTGCGGCCGTGCCCCACCGTGGTGCGGTGGCTTTAGTTGGGCCACTCTGTTTTTTTGTCGCCCTGGCGACTGGTGCTGCGGCCGGTGCTGCGCCCAGCAGGGTGCGGCCTTCTTCAAACGCGGCCACCAGGGCCTGCGTCAGGTCTTGCACCTGGGGTACCGCCTGGGCGTCGGCAATCACCCCAAAGTCCACGCTGCCGGCATAGGTCTGCACCGTGATGTTGAGGGCAATACCGTGCACCACGATGGACATGGGGTGGAAGGTCTGCATGCGTGCACCGGCCAGGTACAGCGGCACGCGTGGGCCCGGCACATTGCTGATGACCAGGTTGGCCACCATGGGCAGGCGGTGTGAGAGGCCGGTGGCGCTGTAGGTTTTGAACGCGGCCTTGGCCACGCCGCCCACAATCCACGGCGCCAACAGCGAGGGGTAGTCGGTGGGCAGCATGCCTTTGAGCTGCACCATGGCGGTTTTGACCTTGGCCGTGGAGTCCATGATGGCCTGCAGGCGCTTGAGTGGCTGGGCCAGGTGCGTGCCCAGTGCCACCACGGTCATGGAGGCCTGGGTGCTGTAGTCGGTATTGCCCTCTTCGCGCAGGCTCACCGGCATGGCGGCCAGCAGGGGTTTGCGCGGAATGCTGCCGTGCTGGGCCAAGTAGCTGCGCAGCGCGGTGGCGCAAATCCACAACACAATGTCGTTGAACGAGCCACCTGCGGCCTGCGCCATGGCGCGGCAGTCTTCAAACGGAATGCTGGCCGTGCCAAAACTGCGTGCCGTGCCCACCGCCACGTTGAAGTCGGTCATGGGGGCCAGCGTAAAGGGCGACTTGGGACGCAGCCCACTGCCCTTGCCCTGCAGGCTTTGCCGTGCCACGGTGCTGCCCAGGGCCTGTGCGGCCTGGGGCAGGGCGCGGGCCAGCTTGGCGTACTGGGCCAGCGAGTTGGAAAACACGGCGCCGAGCATCTGGCCGACTTTGAGGCTTTGCGCCTTGCGTGGCTTCTCGTCGGGTGGCGGCACGGCGCGCGGCGTGGGGCCCACGTCCATCATGGCCTGCGTCAGGATGGTGCCGCTTTTGCCATCCAGCGTGGCGTGGTGGATCTTGGAGTAGAGCGCACCGCAGACCGTGCCGTCGGGGCACAACACGCGGTCGAAGACGTGGAATTCCCACAGCGGGCGGCTGCGGTCGATCAGGCCGCTGTGCAGTTCGGCCGCCAGGGTCTGGGCTTGCGCCAGCGGCAGGGCGCGGCCTTTGACCTTGCGGATGTGAAAGCCCAGGTCCACCTCACCGGCCTGCAGCCACACCGGGTGGCCCAGGTCCAGCGGCATGAACCCCAGCTTGCGTGTGAACACGGCGGCCAGGTGCAGGCGCTGGCCAATGTGGGCGCTGATGGCCTTGTGCAGGCTGAAGCGCGGGGTGTCGGGCAGTTCGTAGAGACAGAAGGAGCCCACATGCATGGGCATCTGCGGCGTCTCCAGGTACAAAAAGGTGGCGTCCAGGCCGCTCAAGGTGTTCATGGTGGGGTCTCCTGCGCACAGGGTAGCAGTGCCCACAGGGCCTGCCAGCTAGGGTTTGCCAAGGGCCGCAGCCCCAAGCTGGACGCCCCGTTTTGACACTGCAAATGCCGGGTTCCCGAAGCGGGGGTGCGCGTGTATGATGAATTGCAAGGCGTTGGAATCCCGTTTGCCGGGCCTGATCAGGAGTTCCTATGGACGTGCCACGAAACGCATCGATGCTGGACCACAGCCCTGCCCAGGGCGCCGCAGCCCATGCTGATTCCGGCCAGTACCTGACCCTGCGTCTGGGCACTGAAGAGTACGCCATCGACATCATGCGGGTGCAGGAGATTCGCTCCTACGAGCAGCCCATCAGCATGGTGAATTCCCCCAGTTTCGTCAAAGGTGTGATCAATTTGCGCGGCGTGATCGTGCCCATTGTGGATCTGCGCCTCAAGCTGCGTTTGCCGCACGTTGTTTACAACGACTTCACCGTGGTCATCATCCTCAAGCTGCGGGGCAGTGTGGTGGGGGCGGTGGTGGACGGCGTGTCGGATGTGGTGACGCTGAACGCCCAGTCCATCAAGCCGACGCCGCAATTCGAATCGGCGCTGGACGCCCGTTTTATCCTGGGGCTGGCCCATGTGGGCGAGCGCATGCTGATTGTGGTGAACATGGAATTGTTGATGGGCAATGCCGAAATCGGTGTTGCAGTGGCCACCTGAACTTACTGGAGCACAAACGATGGCACTTGGTTTTTTGACCTCCCTGCGCGGGAAAATTGTGGCAACCGTGGGGCTGCTGGTGGCCGCGGGCTTGCTGGTTTTGTCGGCTACCAATGTCTATACGGCCCGCAGCCATGCGCTGCAGTCTCTGGAGGAGCAGACCAAGGCCCTCTCCCGCGCGCACGCTGCGGGCGTGGCGGACTGGGTGACCTCGCGCAAGCAGGTGGTGATCTCGTTTGCGGGCGCCATTCCCGAGGCGGACCCCATCAAATTTCTCCAGCAGGCCAAGATTGCGGGGGATGTGGACACCGCCTACATCGGCTTTGCAGACAAGCGCACGGCCTTTTCCAGCCCGCAAGAGCTGCCGCCAGATTACGACCCCACCTCGCGCCCCTGGTACCAGCTGGCGGCCAAGGAGTCGGGCCCGGTGGTGACCGACCCTTACCTGGATGCGGGCACCAAGAAACTGGTAATTACATTTGCCTCGGCGGTGAAGGACGGTGCGCAGGTGAGTGCGGTCACTGCACTGGACGTGTTCATGGACGGCGTGGTGCGTAATGTGGCCTCCATCCGGCCCACGCCAGGCACCTACGGCCTCATCGTCGGCAAGGACGGCAAGATTGTGGTGCACGAGGACACGGCACTGGCCATGAAACCCATCACCGAGATCGCCCCCGAGCTGGGCGGCGATGGTCTGGACGCCCTGGTTCAGGCCGGCACCCTGCGCGAGGTGACGATGCGCGGTGAACCCCGCCTTGTGTATGCCCAGCCGATTTCCGGTACCAGCTGGACCCTGCTGGTGGCCCTGAACCGCGCAGAAGCCATGCAGGGCGTCACGGCCCTGGTCTGGTCGGCCGCGGCTTGGAGCGTGGCGATTGCTGTGATTGCGGTGCTGGTAATTGGCGCCCTCCTGACCCAGCTGCTGGGCCGGCTGGTGGTGCTGCGCAACGCCATGCAGGACATTGGCTCGGGCGAGGGTGACCTGACCCAGCGCATACCCACGGCGGGCAATGACGAGCTGGCCGCCATTGCCGCCGGCTTCAACCAGTTTGTGGAGAAAACCCAGGGCGTGCTGCGCCAGGTGCGCTCCAGCGCCGACAGCGTGGCCAACGCCAGTTCAGAGATCGCCCAGGGCAATAACGACCTGAGTGCCCGCACCGAACAACAGGCCAGTGCGCTGGAAGAGACGGCCGCCAGCATGGAGGAGCTCGGCTCCACCGTGAAGCAAAACGCCGACTCCGCCCGCGAAGCCAACCAGCTCGCCATGAGCGCGTCGACGGTGGCTGTGCAGGGTGGAGAAGTCGTCGGCCAAGTCGTGGAAACCATGAAAGGCATCAACGAATCCTCCCGCAAGATCGCCGACATCATCAGCGTCATCGACGGCATCGCCTTCCAAACTAACATCCTGGCCCTGAACGCCGCCGTAGAAGCCGCCCGGGCGGGAGAGCAAGGACGCGGCTTTGCCGTCGTCGCTTCCGAAGTCCGATCCCTGGCAGGACGCTCAGCCGAAGCCGCCAAAGAAATCAAAACCTTGATTGGCACCAGCGTAGAGCGGGTGGAGCAAGGCACGGCCCTCGTCGACAAAGCGGGCACCACCATGACCGAAGTCGTCAGCAGCATCCGCCGTGTGACCGACATCATGGGAGAAATCTCAGCGGCCAGCTCTGAACAAAGCAGTGGGGTTGCCCAAGTGGGTGAAGCCGTCACCCAGATGGACCAGGCCACGCAGCAGAACGCGGCGCTGGTGGAGGAGATGGCAGCAGCGGCCAGCAGCCTGAAGAGCCAGGCCAACGACCTGGTGCAGGTGGTGGCGGTGTTCAAGCTGGGCAACGAGCCTGCTGGCCACCATGCTGTAGCACATCTGCCCAAAGCCCAGGTACGATCCAACGCGCCCAAGGTGCCTGCCTTCAAGGGGCCCGAGCGCCGTGGCGATACCAAGCCAGTTGCAGCCAAACCCGTCGCAGCCCATGCACCCGCCGGTAAGGCGCCTGCTGCCAAACCCAAGGTTCAGCCCGCTGCAGCGGCCCATGCCCCCACCACGGTAGTACCCAAGACCAGCACCAAGGTCACCCCAGCCGGCGGGGACGACGACTGGGAAACCTTCTAAGCTGCGTGGCAGCAGGTCAGGCCGGCCGCTTGAACGGCGAGCGCTGGCCTAGGTCGTCTAGGTAGTGACCGATGCCCTGGCCCTCGCGCTCCAGAAAGCGGGCCACGGCGTCCGCAAAGGCGGGGTGCGCCAGCCAGTGCGTGCTGGTGGTTTTAACCGGCAGCAGGGCCCGCGCCATCTTGTGCTCGCCCTGGGCACCGCCCTCAAATCGCTGGTAGCCGTTGGCAATACACCAGGCCAACGGCTGGTAGTAACAAGCCTCAAAGTGCAGGCAGTCCACCGGCTCCAGGGCGCCCCAGTAGCGACCATAGGCGACACGCGTGGTTTGAGTGCCATTTAGACCGCTAGCACCCGTGGAATATGCGCCAATAGCTATCAAACTGCTAGCAACCGCACGGCCGTTGCGCTCCGCCACAAACAGCAGCCAGTTCTCCGGCATGGTGCGTGCCATGCGCGCAAAGAAGTCGCGGTTCAGGTAGGGCGGGTTGCCGTGTTCCAGGTAGGTGCGCTCGTAGCAGCGGTAGAAAAAATCCCAGTCGGCTTCTGAAATTGCGCTGCCTTGCGCATGTCGAAACGTCACGCCAGCCTCGGCCACCTTGCGCCGCTCCTGGCGGATCTTCTTGCGCTTGTCCTGCGCCAGGCTGGCGAGAAAGGCGTCGAAGTCGGCGTAGCCGGGGGGGGTGTTTTGCCAGTGGAATTGCACGGTGTGACGCAGCATCAAGCCGGCGTTATCACTCGCTTGTACATCGTCGTCGCTCGCAAACAGCGTGTGCAGTGACGACGCGCCAACCTCTTCGCACCAGTCCACCACGGCCCGCAGCAGTACGGCCCGTGCTTTGGCATCCCGCGCCAGCAGCCGGGCACCCGGTACGGGTGTGAAGGGCACGGCAATCACCGCCTTGGGGTAGTAGGGCACGCCATGCTGCTGGTAGGCGCTGGCCCAGGCCCAGTCGAACACGTATTCGCCATAGGAATGGTGCTTGAGGTAGACCATGCAGGCCGCCTGCAGCACGCCGCCCGCGTGCAGGGTGATGCAGTGCGGCGCCCAGCCCGTGTCGGCGGTGGCGCTGCCGCTTTCTTCCATCGCGGCCAGGTAGGCGTGGCGCATAAAGGGGCTGGGCTGGGCCTGTGCGGCCAGCAGGCCGTCCCAGGCGGCAGCGTCCACGCCATGCACCGAGGCATGGACCCCGATGACATAATTGACTTCACCCATGGAGCGCACCCTGCGCCATGGCGGCGCACACTGCGCTGCCCCGAACAACTATTGGCTGGTTCATGACTCTTTCACTGTGCGTGGCACAACTCAATTTCATCGTTGGCGACTTGGACGGTAACGTCAAAAAAATCGTAGCTGCGGCGACCCAGGCCTATGCCGATGGCGCGCGCTTGCTGCTCACCCCCGAACTCTCCATCTGCGGCTACGCGGCCGAAGACCTGTTTCTGCGTCCCGCCTTTATCGCCGCCTGCGATGATGCCGTGAAAGCCGTGGCCCAGCAGCTCGCCGGGTTAAAAGGCCTCTGCGTAGTGGTGGGCCACCCCCAGGGCGGCGACAGCCGCACGCGCTCCACCGCAGTGCAGCAGCGCCACAATGCGGCCAGCGTGCTGCGCGAGGGCCAGGTGGTCGCCACCTACGCCAAGCGCGAGCTACCCAACTACCAGGTGTTCGACGAACGCCGTTATTTCACTCCCGGCAACGGGGTCTGCGTGTTCACGGCAGGCGAGGGCGCTGACGCCGTCAAAGTGGGCCTGCTGATCTGTGAAGATGCTTGGTTTGAAGAGCCCGCGCGCCTGGCCCAAGAGGCGGGGGCCGAGCTGCTGGCCGTTATCAACGCATCCCCCTTCCACGTGGGCAAGGGTTATGAGCGCGAGGCCAAGATGGCCGAGCGCTGCCAAGCTACGGGTCTGCCGCTGGTCTATGCCCATCTGGTGGGCGGGCAGGACGAAGTGGTGTTTGAAGGCCACTCGTTTGCGTTGAACGCCGATGGCACGGTGGCCGGTCGTGCCCCGAGTTTCAAGGAAAATCTGTTTCTGGCCCAGGTGGAGCGTGCGCAAGCAGCTATCAAAATCGTAGCGACGGTGGAGCCGGAACGCAGCCCTGAGGCGGATTTGTGGGATGCACTGGTGCTGGGTGTGCGCGACTATATTGGCAAAAACGGCTTCCCCGGTGCGCTGTTGGGCCTGTCGGGTGGCATTGACTCCGCGCTGGTGCTGGCCGTGGCGGTGGATGCGCTGGGTGCCGACAAGGTGCGCGCGGTGATGATGCCCTCGCCCTACACGGCCGACATCAGCTGGATCGACGCCCGCGACATGGCCGCCCGCATGGGCGTGCGCTACGACGAGATTTCCATCGTGCCCGAGTTCGAAGCCTTCAAGGCCTCGCTGGCGAAGGAGTTTGCGGGCCGCGCCGAAGACACCACCGAAGAGAACATCCAGGCCCGTATCCGCGGCACGCTGCTGATGGCGTTGTCCAACAAGTTCGGCAGCATTGTGCTGACCACCGGCAATAAGAGTGAAATGGCCACCGGCTACTGCACGCTGTACGGTGACATGGCGGGCGGCTTTGCCGTCATCAAGGACCTGGCCAAAACCGCGGTGTTCAAGCTCTGCCGCTGGCGCAACCTGCACGACCCGTATGGCACGGGTGTCGGCCCCATCCCCGAGCGCATCATCACGCGCCCGCCCAGCGCCGAGCTGCGCCCCGACCAGAAGGACCAGGACAGCCTGCCGCCCTACGAGGTGTTGGACGGTATTCTGGAGCGTTATATGGAGAACGACGAGAGCATCGAATCCATCATCGCGGCCGGCTTTGCGCGGGCCGACGTGGAAAAGGTGACCCGCCTCATCAAGATCAACGAGTACAAACGCCGCCAGGCACCCGTGGGCATTCGTGTCACACACCGCAGCTTTGGCAAGGATTGGCGTTATCCTATTACCAGTAAATTCCGGGCCTGAGCTGCGAAGCCCGCCCGTTCATTCCTTCACAGAGACAAGACCATGAAACAAATCACCGCCGTTGTTAAACCTTTCAAACTCGAAGAAGTGCGCGAAGCCCTGGCCGACTGCGGTGTGACCGGCCTGACCGTGACCGAGGTGAAGGGTTTTGGCCGCCAGAAGGGCCATACCGAGCTTTACCGCGGCGCCGAGTATGTGGTCGACTTTTTGCCCAAGGTGAAGGTGGAAGTGGTCGTGAAGACCGAAGACGTGGACCGCTGTGTGGACGCCATCGTCAAGGCCGCGCACACCGGCAAGATCGGTGACGGCAAGATTTTCGTCACCAGCGTGGAACGTGTGATCCGCATCCGCACGGGTGAGCAGGACGAATCGGCGGTCTAAAGAAAACGCTGGCCCAGCGCGGCCAGCCAGATGCCTGCACATACCAGCAGGCTCAGCAACACCGCGGCACTCCCCATGTCCTTGGCGCGCTTGGACAGGTCATGCCATTCAGGCCCCACACGGTCGATGGCCGTTTCGATCGCGGTGTTGAGCAGCTCCACCACCATCAGCAGCAGCACGCTGCCGGCCAGCAGGGCAACCTCCACCCAGGTTTGGCCCAACCAAAAGCTCAGCGGTACCAACACAAAAGCGGCAATGCATTCCTGGCGAAAGGCGGTTTCGCCCCAGCCCGCACGCAGCCCGGCCAGTGAATAGCCCAAGGCGTGCCACACACGGTTCAGTCCGGTACGTTCTTTTTGCGGGTTCACCGGGATATCGACAGTTGACACAGTAGGTTCCATGGGGACGTGCTTTAACGGCTCAGGGGCAGGGAGGTGACCAGCCGGGTGCCGGCCAGCGCATCGTGCCAAAACTGGCGCTGCGGATGAAAGCGGCTCAACACGGCCCAGACCGCAATCCAGCCAAAGGTGATGACAACCATTTCTCCCGCATTGAGGTGGAAATAGGCAATGGCCAAGACTGGCGGCACAAACCAGATCCAACTTAAAGCGTAGCGTCCCAGGGCGCGCAGCTGGGTGACGGCACGTCCCTGGCGGTCCACCAAGCGGATATTCCAAGTCTTCATGGGCAGTGTTTGACCATGGGCCCAAAACCAGACGAAATAAATACCAAAGATCACGAAAAGGAAGGCGATGAGGAGTGGGCGTCGCGGATCAATACCACTGCGCATTTGGCCCAATGTGCTGAATAACCAGGTTGCGAGGAAAGCCACAGCAAACAACAACATGCCTTCATAAAGCCAGCAGGCCATACGTCGGCGCAGGCTGGGGGCGTCCAGGGACGGGGAGGTGATGGCGGCTTGCAAAGATTCGGGGGACGACATGTCCCCGATTGTAGAGAGGGGCTTGTGGGCCTCTGGGGCTGGCGGGCTGTTATTTGGGCGGCGCCAAGGGCAACAGGGTGTTGGGGTCAATCGCCTGTTGTGCGGTGAACTTGGCCCGGTCGGTTTCGGGCGACAGGCGGGTCACAGGCACCGGGGTGAGTTTGCTGGGGGGCAGGGGTTTGGTGGAGACGGCGGCACCCGCAGGTTTGGCGGGGGTCTTCTTGGCCAAGCGTTTTTTCTCTTCGGGGCTCAGGGCCTGGTAGGCCTCCCAGTTGGCGGCACGCTCGGCGGGTGTCACTTTTTTGGTTTCCGCAAAGTTCAAGCGTGCCATTTCACGGGCACGTGGCTTGAGGGCTGCCCACTCGGCCATGCGGCCGTGCATCTTGGCTTGTTCGGCCGGGGCCAGTTGGGGGTAGTTGTGGGCCAGCGCAATCCACTTGCGTTTGTGCCCGTCGTTGAGTGTGTCCCAGGTACTTTCAAGAGGTTTGAGGGACTGGCGTTGTACGGCGCTCAGGTCTTTCCAGGCCAGTGCCATCAGCGGAGTGCTGAGGGGTTTAGGGGCTGGCGTCGCGGTGGCTTGTGCCAACACGGAGAGAGGCGCAACGGCTGCAAACAGGCACACGACGCCCCAGCTTGCCAGTGGCAGGGAGGTCTTGGGTCGCAGGTCAGTCGAGCGCATGGCGTGGCAATGGGTCTTGGGGTGGAGGCGGTTGATCTTTACTCAGTGCGGTTCAGTCGCAGGTACTGGGCAAAACCGGGGTCGGTAAAGGCGTCTGGCGGCAGGTCGTCGGTCAGCAGTTCCACATCCACATCGGCAATTTCCTGGGCGCGGAAGTCGTCTTGCACAAAATCGATGGTCACCAGACCGGCCACCAAGGCCAGCAAGGGCAGCCAAGCGCCCAGCAAGCGCCATTTTCCGCGCAAGCCATCACCCAATTGCAGGGCTGCAGAGCCGCCCGATGCCACGACAGCCGACGCAAGCCGCACCTGCGCCTGACGGCGCTTTTCCAGGGCCAACATGCGGGCGGCCTTGAGGCGTTCGCTCACGTCATGGGGCAGTTGCTGGGATGCCTCATGGAGGCGCGACGTGATGGCGCGGCCCAGATCATCCTGGCTGGCGATACGGTGGTTGGCGTGTTGTTTGGCTGTCATAGTCGAATTCCCTTGGCCTTGAGGGCGGCGCCCAAGGCATGTACCGCTCGAGAGCAGTGTGTTTTAACACTTCCTTGGGAGCATCCCATGGCGGCGGCCGTCTCCGCGACGTCCATGTCTTCCCAATAACGCATCAAAAAGGCTTCGCGTTGACGTGTCGGGAGCTCCAAAATCTCAGTTTCTATCGCCCGCAAGGTTTGTGCCCGTTCCAGTTGGGTCTCGGAACTTTCGTTTTGTTCCGGAACACTCTCGGAATGCAGGGTTTCCAGCAGGTCAAAATCCCCGTCTTCGTTGGATGACTCGAAGTCACCCATGGTCGAAAACAGGGCGTTGTAGGTTTTTTGCCTACGGAACCAGTCCAGGGTGCAGTTCGACAGAATGCGCTGGAACAGCATGGGTAGTTCATTGACGGGCTTGTGCCCGTAGTGCTCGGCCAATTTCATCATGCTGTCTTGCACGATATCCAGTGCCGCCTGCTCGTTGCGCACGTGGTAGACCGAGCGCTTGAAGGCCCGCCCTTCGACGCTTTTCAGAAAATCGGACAGCTCTTGTTCGGTAGCCAAGCGGTAGGGGCCTTTGAGTACGGGTTTGCCGCCGCCAACAGGGCTGAGCGCGCCCGGATTATGGCACCGCGTCGGCCCGATCCACAGGGGGCGCAGGGGCCTAGCAAAACCAGTGCGATAATGCGGATGCAAATTAAAAGGCAAACGGATCCTGGTCCGGCGCAATATTCAGTGCGCCCATGGCTTGGATCTCAAGTCCCGACACGACTCCACAAGAGTTTGCGTAGGGGCACCCAAGGTTTTTCGTTAGAGAAATTCACAAAGGTTCATCATGGAAATTACTAAAGCTGAAATCGCTTCGGCATCCTCTGCGTCCAAGTCTCCCACTGCTGCTACCCCCGCCGTTCCCGAGCTGCGTGGTGCGGAGGTGCTGATCAAATCCCTGCAAGCCGAAAACGTCAAATACATCTGGGGTTACCCCGGCGGCGCGGTTTTGCACATTTACGACGCGTTTTACAAACAAGACACGATTCAGCACGTGCTGGTACGCCACGAACAGGCGGCTGTGCACGCTGCCGACGGCTATGCGCGCGCCACCGGTGACGTGGGTGTGGCCCTGGTCACCTCCGGCCCTGGCCTGACGAATGCCGTGACCGGCATCGCCACGGCGTACATGGACAGCATCCCCATGGTGATCATCAGTGGGCAGGTCCCTACACACGCCATTGGCCTGGATGCATTCCAGGAATGCGACACGGTCGGCATCACGCGCCCCATCGTGAAGCACAACTTCCTGGTCAAAGACGCCAAGGACATGGCTGATGTGATGAAAAAGGCCTTCCACATCGCACGCAGCGGCCGCCCCGGCCCCGTGGTGGTGGATATCCCGAAGGACGTGTCCTTCAAAAAGGTCCCTTACCACGGCTACCCCGAAACGGTGGAAATGCGCTCTTACAACCCGGTGCGCAAGGGCCATGGCGGACAAATCCGCAAGGCACTGCAATTGCTGCTGGCGGCCAAGCGCCCCTATATTTACACCGGTGGCGGCGTGTTGCTGAGCAATGCCTCGGCAGAGCTGCGCACCCTGGTGGACATGCTGGGTTACCCCTGCACCAACACCTTGATGGGCTTGGGCGCATACCCCGCCAGCGACCGTAAGTTCCTGGGCATGTTGGGCATGCACGGCACAGTGGAAGCCAACAACGCCATGCAGAACTGCGACGTGCTGCTGGCCGTGGGCGCCCGTTTTGACGACCGCGTGATTGGTAACCCCAAACACTTTGCGCAGAACGAACGCAAGATCATCCATATCGACATTGATCCGTCGAGCATCTCCAAGCGCGTCAAGGTGGACATTCCGATTGTGGGCGACGTGAAAGACGTGCTTAACGAAATGATCGCCATGATCCGCGAGGGCAGCACCAAGCCCGATGCGAACGCACTGGGCGCCTGGTGGGACACCATCGAGGGCTGGCGCAAGCGTGATTGCATGAAGTACAGCTTGGGCAATGGCGACGTGATCAAGCCCCAGTATGTGGTCGAGACGTTGTGGAACATGACCAAGGACGTGGACACCTACATCACGTCCGACGTGGGCCAGCACCAGATGTGGGCGGCGCAGTACTACAAGTTTGACGAACCACGCCGCTGGATCAACTCCGGTGGCCTGGGCACCATGGGTGTGGGCATTCCCTACGCCATGGGCATCAAACTGGCCAAGCCTGACAGCGAAGTGTTCTGTATCACCGGCGAGGGCTCGGTGCAGATGAACATCCAGGAGCTGTCGACCTGCCTGCAGTACAACACGCCGATCAAGATTTGCTCCCTGAACAACCGCTACCTGGGCATGGTGCGCCAGTGGCAAGAGGTGGAGTACGAAGGCCGCTACAGCCACAGCTACATGGATGCGCTGCCCAACTTCGTCAAGCTGGCCGAGGCCTATGGCCACGTCGGCATGCTGATCGAAAAGCCGGGTGATGTGGAGCCCGCGCTGCGCGAGGCCCGCAAGCTCAAGGACCGCACGGTGTTCATGGACTTCCGCACTGACCCCACGGAGAACGTGTTCCCCATGGTGCAGGCTGGCAAGGGTATTACCGAAATGCTGCTGGGCTCGGAGGATCTGTAAGCCCGGATTACAAGCGAAATAGGGGTCTAGCCCGCATGGAATATGCGCAGACCGCTATCATTTTTGAATGAATCTATTGTCTGCCAAGCTGTGCGGTTACCGCCGCACGGGGAGGGCAGCGAAAAGAGGAATCGGTATTTATGAAACACATCATTGCAGTTTTGCTGGAAAACGAGCCTGGCGCTCTTTCCCGCGTTGTGGGCCTGTTCTCGGCCCGTGGTTACAACATTGAATCCCTGACGGTGGCTCCCACTGAAGACCCCACCTTGTCCCGCATGACAATTCAGACGTCCGGGTCGGATGACGTGATTGAACAAATCACCAAGCATCTGAACCGGCTGATTGAAGTCGTGAAGGTGGTGGACCTGACCGAAGGCGCCTACATCGAGCGTGAGCTCATGATGGTCAAGGTGCGTGCGGTGGGCAAGGAGCGTGAAGAGATGAAACGTATGGCGGACATCTTCCGCGGTCGCATCATCGATGTCACTGAAAAAAGTTACACGATTGAACTCACGGGCGACCAATCCAAGAACGATGCATTCCTCGAAGCCATCGAGCGTGCGGCGATTCTGGAGACGGTGCGTACGGGCTCCAGCGGTATTGGCCGCGGTGAGCG
Organism: Rhodoferax sp. TS-BS-61-7; assembly: GCF_002943465.1. Taxonomy (GTDB): domain Bacteria; phylum Pseudomonadota; class Gammaproteobacteria; order Burkholderiales; family Burkholderiaceae_C; genus Allorhodoferax. The sequence goes on along the minus strand of NZ_PTQY01000001.1, from coordinate 394,626 downwards.
CATTCTGCGGGTTTGATTTCGGTTTTCCTGTGTGTGCTTCGGCTGGCTCACCACGCAGGGATTGTTTGGCGACAGTGTTTACCGTTCGCCCTGAGCTTGGGTAGTTTTTGCAACTGGGCGCTTTTCGCCAATATTTATTTCGGAGAGAAAAATGAAAGTTTTTTACGACAAGGATTGTGACCTGAGCCTGATCAAGGGCAAAACTGTTGCCATCATCGGTTACGGTAGCCAGGGCCACGCCCACGCACAAAACCTGAACGACAGCGGCGTCAAGGTCGTGGTTGGTCTGCGCAAGGGTGGCGCTTCCTGGGACAAGGTTGGCAAGGCCGGCCTGAACGTGATGGAAGTCAACGACGCCGTCAAGGCCGCTGACGTGGTCATGATCCTGTTGCCCGATGAAGACATCGCTGGCGTGTACAAGAACAACGTGGAACCCAACATCAAGCAAGGCGCTTCGCTGGCCTTCGCCCACGGTTTCAACGTGCACTACAACCAAGTCGTGCCCCGCGCCGATCTGGACGTGTGGATGGTCGCCCCCAAGGCGCCTGGCCACACCGTGCGCAACACCTACACCCAAGGTGGCGGCGTGCCCCACCTGGTGGCTGTGCACCAGGACAAGACCGGCAAGGCCCGTGACTTGGCTCTGTCGTACGCGATGGCCAACGGTGGCGGCAAGGCCGGCATCATTGAAACCAACTTCAAGGAAGAAACCGAAACCGACTTGTTCGGCGAACAAGCCGTGTTGTGCGGTGGTGCGGTTGAGCTGATCAAGATGGGTTACGAAACCCTGACGGAAGCTGGCTACGCCCCTGAAATGGCTTACTTCGAATGCCTGCACGAGCTCAAGCTCATCGTCGACTTGATCTACGAAGGCGGCATTGCCAACATGAACTACTCGATCTCCAACAACGCGGAGTACGGCGAGTACGTGACAGGCCCTGAAGTGATCAACGCCGAATCCCGCGTTGCCATGCGCAATGCGCTGAAGCGCATCCAGACTGGCGAATACGCGAAGATGTTCATCCTGGAAGGCCGCACTGGCTACCCCAGCATGACCGCTCGCCGCCGCTTGACCTCTGAGCACTCCATCGAAGTGGTGGGCGCCAAGCTGCGCGCCATGATGCCTTGGATTGCCAAGAACAAGCTGGTCGACCAGACCCGCAACTGATTCTTGCGCGACCTGTGAAAAGGCCACCTTGGTGGCCTTTTCCTTTTGTGGGGCTTGCGCTTTTGGGGGCTTGTGCTGGCTTACACTGGTGTGTGTTGGTGGCGCGAGGCCGTCCTGGGTCAACGGGACCCCGAGTGTCTTGCTGCGACCCTGGAGAAACTACATGCATGACGGTTCTGATTTAAAAGACAACGGCACAGAAGGCGTTGTGATTTCCAAGCGGCGCAAGGGCATCTACGTGTTGCCCAATTTGTTCACGCTGGCTGCTTTGTTCGGCGGGTTTTACGCAATCGTGATGGCCATCAATGGTCGCTTTGACCAAGCCGCCGTGGGCGTTTTTTGTGCCATGGTGCTGGACAGTCTGGACGGGCGCGTGGCCCGCATGACCAACACCCAGAGCGCCTTTGGTGAGCAGATGGACTCCTTGTCCGACATGGTGTCCTTTGGTGCGGCACCTGCCTTGATTTCGTACGTATGGGCTTTGCAAGGCTTGGGCCGTTGGGGCTGGATTGCGGCCTTTGTGTACTGTGCCTGTGCAGCCTTGCGTTTGGCGCGCTTCAATGTGAACACGACGGTGGTGGACAAGCGTTATTTTCAAGGCTTGCCCTCACCCGCTGCTGCCGCCCTGGTGGCGGGTTTCATCTGGTTGTTGACGGAGAGTGGCCTGAAGGGGACTGACGCGTTGGAACTGGGGGCGTTCGCGCTGCCCGTGCCTTGGATCATGTTTACCTTGGCTCTGTACGCGGGGTTGACCATGGTGACCAATGTGCCGTTTTACAGCTTCAAGGATGTGAGCATGAAACGCAGCGTGCCGTTTGCCGTGATCGTGCTGATCGCCCTGGGCATTGCGGTGATCAATATTGACCCGCCCACCGTGATGTTCGGTGTGTTTGTGGTGTACGGCGTGAGTGGTTATGTGGTGTACGGCGTGCGCCGGGCCCGGGGGGTGCGCACCAGTGTGATCAGCACGTCAACCGACGAGCCCGAAGAGCGCGGCTTGCACATGTGAATGGAAGAATGAGGAGAACGGGTATGGCAGACAAACTAATTATTTTTGACACCACCTTGCGCGACGGCGAGCAATCGCCCGGCGCGTCCATGACCCGTGACGAGAAGCTGCGCATTGCACGCCAACTGGAGCGTCTGAAGGTGGATGTGATCGAAGCCGGTTTTGCAGCCAGTTCCAATGGAGATTTTGAGGCTGTGCAGCTGATTGCCAACACCATCAAAGACTCCACCATTTGTTCGTTGTCGCGTGCCAATGACCGTGATATCTCCCGCGCGGCGGAAGCCCTCAAAGGTGCCAACAGCGCGCGCATCCACACCTTCATTGCCACCTCGCCATTGCACATGGAGAAGAAGCTGCGCATGACACCAGACCAGGTGTTTGAGCAGGCCAAACAATCCGTGCGCTTTGCCCGCAACTTGGTAGCGGATGTGGAGTTCAGCCCCGAAGACGGCTACCGCAGCGATGTGGATTTTCTGTGCCGTGTATTGGAAGCGGTCATCACAGAAGGTGCGACCACGATCAACGTACCTGACACCGTGGGTTACGCCGTTCCTGAGCTGTATGGCCACTTCATCAAGACGCTGCGCGAGCGTATTCCCAATTCCGACAAAGCCATCTGGTCGGTGCATTGCCACAACGACTTGGGCATGGCCGTGGCCAACTCGTTGGCCGGCGTGAAGATCGGGGGCGCGCGCCAGGTGGAGTGCACCATCAATGGCCTGGGCGAGCGGGCCGGCAATTGCAGCCTGGAAGAAATTGTCATGGCGGTCAAAACCCGCAAGGACTATTTCGGGCTGGAGTTGGGGATTGATGCCAAGCACATCTTGGCCGCCAGCCGTATGGTCAGCCAGACCACGGGGTTTGTGGTGCAACCCAACAAGGCCGTGGTGGGAGCCAACGCTTTCGCCCACGCCTCTGGTATTCACCAGGATGGTGTGTTGAAGGCGCGTGACACCTACGAGATCATGCGTGCCGAAGACGTGGGTTGGACCGCCAACAAAATTGTGCTGGGCAAGCTCAGTGGCCGCAATGCGTTCAAGCAGCGCCTGCAGGAGCTGGGGGTGCAACTGGAGAGTGAGGCCGAAATCAATGCTGCCTTTGCCCGTTTCAAGGAACTGGCCGATCGTAAAAGCGATATCTTCGACGAAGACATTCTGGCCCTGGTTAGCGACGACAGCGTCACGCTGGACAAGGAGCAATACAGTTTTGTGTCCCTGTCGCAGCACAGCGAAACCGGTGAGCGCCCCCATGCGGCGGTGGTGTTCACGGTGGCTGGCAAAGAGGTGAAGAGTGACTCGGATGGCAATGGCCCCGTCGATGCGTCCCTGAAGGCGATTGAGGCCCATGTGAAGAGCGGGGCCGAGATGGTCTTGTATTCGGTCAACGCCATCAGCGGATCGACCGAGAGCCAGGGCGAAGTGACGGTGCGCCTCCAAAACAGCGGCCGCGTGGTGAACGGCGTGGGAGCCGACCCCGACATTGTGGTGGCCTCGGCCAAGGCCTATTTGAGCGCTTTGAACAAGTTACAAAGCAAATCCGACCGGGTGGCAGCCCAGGGTTAAGGCCAGACATACAAATATTCTTGAGGTTTGGCCTGCAAGTTGTTGATCTAGCATAGGTTTTCTGTTTAAACTGTAGTTCACGACTATTGGGTGTGTAAGGAAATTACGGTTTTCTTACTTCTGGAAGGACTTATGTTGAAACGCGGACTTATGCAACTCTGTGTTGGCGGCTTGGTAGCAGCCTTCATGTTTTTGCCCCAAGAAGGGGCAGCCGCTGCGCAGCGTAAGAAGCCGCGTACCGTTCAGCCGGTAGCCAAACAAGCTTTGGCGAAGAAAGCGGTAGTTAAAAAGACCGCCCGCCCCAAGCTGGTTCGCAAAGTTGTCGCTGTGGCACCCCCCAGGCCTTCGTATGGGCAGTTGGCGGGATTGCACGGTATGCAAGACGAGCTGGATCTGAAGTCCAGCGTGGCGCTGGTCGTCGACCAGGACACCAATGAAGTCTTGTTCAGCAAAAATGAATCGGCGGTGTTGCCTATCGCCTCCATCACCAAGCTCATGACGGGTGTACTGGTCAGCGAAGCCCAACTGCCAATGGATGAAATCATCACGATCACCCAGGCGGATGTGGACACCGAAAAAGGCAGCTCCTCCCGTTTGCGCGTAGGCACCGAACTGAGCCGTGGCGAGTTGTTGCATTTGGCCCTGATGGCCAGCGAAAACCGCGCTGCGCATGCCCTGGGGCGCACATTCCCAGGCGGTTTGCAGGTTTTTGTTACCCAAATGAACATCAAGGCCAAGCTGATGGGCATGCAGGACACCCGTTACGTAGAGCCAACCGGCCTGTCGAGCAAAAATCAGTCCAGCGCCAAGGATTTGGCCACGCTGGTCAACTATGCCCACAGTGACCCTGTTCTGCGGGAGCTGTCGACCTCCACCGGCTACCAAGTGGCTGTTGGCAACCGCACCTTGCAGTACAACAACACCAACCGCTTGGTCAAAAATCCATCGTGGGATATCGGTTTGCAGAAAACCGGCTACATCACCGAAGCGGGCCAATGTTTGGTGATGCAGGCCAAAGTGGCCGGCCGCAAGCTCATCATGGTGTTTCTGGATTCGGCGGGCAAACTCAGCCGCATTGGTGATGCAGAGCGTGTGCGCAAATGGGTGGAAACCAACCACACGCCTGGGGTGCGCCCAGCACCTTTGGCAAGCCGGGAACACGCCCGCCGCGGGTGATGTGAGATGCAACACCTAGCGCCGTCTGGCGCTGGGTGTTATTTTCTGTGGCCCCGGTACCCCAAGGTTTCCGAGATTTGCTTGGCAGTTTCCTGCAACTTGGGCAACCAGTCATCTTCCAGTCGCCCTGAGGGGGCCGAAATCGACAGGCCTGCAACGAGCTTGGCTTGGTCGTCGTAAATGCCTGCGGCCATACAGCGCACTCCCAACTCCAGTTCTTCGTTGTCGCTGGCTTGGCCATACTGGCGCACCTTGGACAGCTCTCGCTCCAGGGTTTCCAGGTCGGTGATGCTGTTTTTGGTGTGGCCCTGCAAACCCGTGCGTGTGGCATAGGCCCGTGTGCGCTGGGGGTCGTCGGCAGCCAAAAACAGCTTGCCTACCGAGGTTAGGTGCAAGGGGGCCCGGCCACCAATGGCGCGCACGACTTGCATGCCGGAGCGTTCGCTGTAGGCACGCTCCACATAAATGATTTCGTCCCCCTGGCGCATGCTCAGGTTGACTGGCTGTTGTGTCAGCTTGTGCAGTTCGCGCATGGGAATCAGCGCTGCGTCGCGTACGTTCAAACGTGCCTTGACCAAATTGCCGAGCTCCAGCAGGCGCATGCCCAGGCGGTAGCTGCCCGATTGCGGCCGATCCACATAACGCCCCGCGACCAAGTCATTCAGGATGCGGTGGGTGGTCGAGGGGTGCAGGCCCGCTTTCTCGCTGATTTCCTTCAGGGGAATGGCTTCCTCGCGCGAGGCCAGCACATCAATCAGGGTGAACATGCGTTCAATCACTTGCACCGTGGGGGTGTTGGGCGGGTCGAGGTCTTTTTTGGTCATAGTCGGTCAGTCGTCCGATGTTAACCCTGTGTCGGCCCCGTGGCGGCTGGGGTGTGGTGTCCGTCAGACGTATTTGCGTGTGTGGCGTCCGCAGTGCCGCCAACCCATTGCCCGTTTTGCAGCAGCTCGTAGGGGCGAAACAGCGACTTGTAGCGCATCTTGGGGCTTTGTTCGATCCAGTAACCCAGGTAGACATAACGCAGCCCCAGGCGTTTCGCCTGGGCCAGTTGCCATAAGACGTTGAATGTGCCGTAGCTGGCTTGTGGGTCGGGCGAGAAGAAGGTGTAGACGGCGGAGATGCCGTCGTCGAGCACATCAAGGATGGACACCATCTTGAGCTCGCCCAGTGTCCCCGCGGCCGAGGGTTCGCGGAACTCCACCAAGCGTGAATTCACCCGGCTCTGCAGCAAGAACTGGATGTACTGGTCCACACTGTCCTCGTCCATGCCCCCGCCCGCATGGCGGCTGGTCTGGTAGCGCAGGTAGAGCGCGTAATGCTCGGCCACGTAGCCCAGCTTCAGCACCCGCACTTCCAGCTGCGCGTGTTGCTTCCAGGCCCTGCGCTGGCTGCGGTTGGAGGTAAAGCTTTCCGCGTTCACGCGCAAGGGGGTGCAGGCCTGGCAGCCATCGCAATAGGGGCGGTAGGTGAACATGCCGCTACGGCGAAAACCTTTGGCCACCAGTCCGGAGTAGGCATTGTTGTCGATCAGGTGGCTGGGCGTTGCCACCTGCGACCGCGCCTGGCGATCGGGCAGGTAGCTGCAGTCGTACGGCGCAGTGGCGTAAAACTGCAGGGCCTGGAGCGGGAGGTCAGTCAGGTCTGTCATGGAGGCGTGGCATCAAGCAGACAAAAGTTCGTTCCAGTATAGAGGGCTGAACTCCCACTGGGGCGCTTGGCCCTCTCGGGCCTGGCGGACGTGGTGCACAAAATCGGCACGCGGCATTTCACGCGCACCCAGAGACGCCAGGTGCTGGGTATTTTGTTGGCAGTCCACCATCTGGATGCCCGTGTGCCGACAGAACGCGACCAGTGCTGCGAGGGCAATCTTGGATGCATCGGTCTGGCGCATGAACATCGATTCGCCGAACACCGCCTGGCCGATACCGATGCAGTACAGCCCCCCCACCAACACGCCATCACACCAGGTTTCCACGCTGTGGGCCAGGCCCAGCGTGTGCAGTCGCGTGTAGGCGGCCACCATGTCATCCACGATCCAGGTGCCGGACTGTCCGCGGCGGGAGGACTCGGCGCAGGCCTGGATGACTTGGGGGAACGCGGTGTCCATGCGCACTTCGCAGCCCGCCGTGGCTATAAACGTGTGCAGGGTTTTGCGCAAGGAACGATGCAGGCGAAAGTCCTGCACCCGCAACACCATGCGTGGGTCTGGGCTCCACCACAGAATGGGCTGGCCGTCGCTGAACCAGGGGAAGATGCCTTGTGCGTAGGCCGCTTGCAGGGTGTGGGGCAGCAGGTCAGCGCCTGCGCACAACAAGCCCGGTGCATCGCTTTCCTGGCCCCAGGCCACAGTGACAGCGGGGAAGGGTTCTCCGGGGTCTAGCCAGGTGAGCGGGGGAGGGAGTGATGCCATGGCGGGCGCAAAAAATTAATTGGGGCACCCCGCTGAAGAGGGTTTTATCAGCGGTTAGAATACCAGCTGTCGGCGTGTAGCGCAGCCTGGTAGCGCACCTGCTTTGGGAGCAGGGGGTCCAAGGTTCGAATCCTTGTACGCCGACCACCATTCAAAAACAAAGGCCCTTTCAGGGCCTTTGTTCTTTCTGTCCGTAGCTCAGTTGGATAGAGCAACAGCCTTCTAAGCTGTAGGTCACAGGTTCGATTCCTGTCGGACAGGCCACCTGGCTTACTGTTCCGTTTCTGCCTATTTCCCCCGTTTTTCAGACCCCCAAGGCGCCGACCTGGGTGTCCAGCTGCAACCAGCGCTGCGCTGCGCTGCGCAGGTCTTCCACATGGCCGGTGGTCAAAAACTGGGTGGGTGCCACCGACTGCCCTGCCGCCGTCGGCGCCAGCAGCCCAGCTGCATCGAGCAGACGCCGGGTCTGGCGGGCTACCGGGGCGCCGCCTTCCAGCAGGGTGACCTGCTCGCCAATGGAGCGCCGCAGTACGGATTCAACAAACGGGTAGTGGGTGCAGCCCAGCACCAGCGTGTCCATGGCGGCAGAATTTAAGCCAAATAGGCCCATAGCCCCCGTGTACTCTGCGCAAAGCGCTTCTATTTTGATAGCATCGTTGTGTTCAATGGCAATCGCCAAGCCGTCGCAGGGCTGCAGCACGAAGGTGGCTTGCCCGTGCAACGAGGCCAACAGGGCCTGGAATTTCTCGCTCTGCAGGGTGCCGCGTGTGGCCATCACGCCCACAGTTTTGGTCTGGCTGGCCGCCGCCGCGGGCTTGAGCGCGGGCTCGATGCCCACCAGCGGAATGCTGGGGTAGGCCGCGCGCAGGGTTTTGATGGCCGCCGCCGTAGCTGTGTTGCAGGCCACGACCAGCGCCTTGATCTGGTGCTGCCCCAGCAGGTAGTCGGCAATCGCGTGCGAGCGGGTGGTGACGTGGTCATCGTCCCGCTCGCCATACGGTGCGTGGCCGCTGTCTGCCACGTAGACAAACTGCTCGTGCGGCAGCTCGGCGCGCAGCGCACGCAGCACGCTCAAGCCGCCCACGCCGCTATCAAACACCCCGATGGGGCGGGTGGCAGCAGACATTGCCGTGGTGAGCACCAAGGGCTTAACGCGAAGTGACAGGAATCTGCTTGAACTCGCCCGTGGCAATCTTCTTTTGCCATTCGGCCGGGCCGGTGATGTGGGCGCTGGTGCCACCCGAATCCACAGCCACGGTGACGGGCATGTCGACCACGTCAAATTCGTAAATCGCTTCCATGCCCAGGTCTTCAAAGCCCACGACCTTGGCGGCCTTGATGGCCTTGGACACCAGGTAGGCGGCGCCCCCCACGGCCATCAGGTAAGCGCTTTTGTGTTTCTTGATCGCCTCAATGGCGACCGGGCCGCGCTCGGCCTTGCCGACCATGCTGATCAGGCCGGTTTGCGCCAGCATCATCTCGGTAAAGCCGTCCATACGTGTGGCGGTGGTGGGGCCGGCGGGGCCGACGGCTTCGCCCTTAATCGGGTCTACGGGGCCGACGTAGTAGATGACGCGGTTGGTGAAGTCCACCGGTAGTTTTTCGCCTTTGGCCAGCATTTGCTGGATGCGCTTGTGCGCAGCATCGCGGCCGGTCAGCATCTTCCCGTTCAAGAGCAGGGTCTGGCCGGGTTTCCAGCTCGCTACTTCGTCTTTGGTCAGCGTGTTCAGGTCCACCTTTTTGCTTTGCTGGTAGTCGGGGGTCCAATTGACGTTGGGCCACAAGTCCAGCGAGGGCGGAGTCAGGTAGACCGGTCCGCTGCCGTCCATTACAAAGTGCGCGTGGCGGGTGGCCGCGCAGTTGGGGATCATGGCGATGGGCTTGCTGGCGGCGTGGGTGGGGTACATCTTGATTTTGACGTCCAGCACCGTGGTCAGGCCGCCCAAGCCCTGGGCGCCAATGCCCAGTGCGTTGACTTTTTCAAACAACTCCAGGCGGAGTTTTTCAACGTTGTCGAGTTCTGCACCGGAGGCTTGTTTGGCCTGCAACTCGTACATGTCCAGATCGTCCATCAGGCTTTCCTTGGCCATCAGCACGGCTTTCTCGGCGGTGCCGCCAATGCCGATGCCCAGCATGCCGGGCGGGCACCAGCCCGCGCCCATGGTGGGCACAGTTTTCAAGACCCAGTCGACCACGTTGTCGCCGGGGTTGAGCATGTACATCTTGGATTTGTTTTCAGAGCCGCCGCCCTTGGCGGCCACGGTCACTTCCACGGTGTTGCCGGGCACGATCTCGGTAAAGATCACTGCGGGCGTGTTGTCCTTGGTGTTCTTGCGCAGGAATTCGGGGTCAGCGACGACCGAAGCGCGCAGCGTGTTGTCGGGGTGGTTGTAGCCTTGGCGCACGCCTTCGTTGACGGCGTCGTCCAAGCTGCCGGTAAAGCCTTCCCAGCGCACGTCCATACCCACTTTGAGGAACACGTTGACGATGCCGGTGTCCTGGCAGATGGGGCGGTGGCCGGTGGCGCTCATCTTGCTGTTGGTCAGGATCTGCGCGATGGCGTCCTTGGCCGCGGCGCTTTGCTCACGCTCGTAGGCGCGGGCTAGGTGGGCGATGTAGTCGGCGGGGTGGTAGTAACTGATGTACTGCAGCGCAGCGGAGATGGATTCGATCAGGTCGGCTTGGCGGATGGAGGTCGTCATGGCGGTGGGCGGTGAGGGCAATCCCCTTGGGCGGGGTATTGCTTTGATTGAGGGCTATGCTGAAAATCTTCCAACCGCTATTTTGACAGGTCAGCCCTGCCAAGCCTTCCATGCGTCTTACAAGCCCTACCCGCACCGAACGTGACACCTTTGGTCCCATTGAGGTGCCCGCCGACCGGCTGTGGGGCGCACAAACCCAGCGCTCGCTGCAAAACTTCGACATTTCGGGCGAGCGCCAGCCCACCGAGATCATCCGCGCACTGGCGCAAACCAAGCGCAGCGCGGCGCGGGTCAACCACGCGCTGGGTTTGCAGGATGCGACCAAGACCCAGGCCATCATGGCCGCGGCGGATGAGGTGATAGCCGGCCAACACCCGGATGAATTTCCGCTGGTGGTCTGGCAAACCGGCTCGGGCACGCAGACCAATATGAATGTGAACGAGGTGCTGGCCAACCGCGCCAGCGAGCTGTTGGGCCGCCCGCGCGGGGAAGGGCGGCTGGTGCACCCCAACGACGATGTGAACCGCAGCCAGTCCAGCAACGATGTGTACCCCTCTGCCATGCACGTGGCGGCGGTGGACGCGATCACGCACCGGCTGCTGCCCGCTATCGCCAAGCTGCGTGCGACGCTGGCGCAGAAGTCTGCCGACTTTGACGACATCGTGAAGATTGGCCGTACCCATTTGCAGGACGCCACGCCGCTCACACTGGGTCAGGAGTTCTCAGGCTATGTGGCGCAGCTCAGGCATGGCGAGGCCCATGTGCGCGCCGCGTTGCCCCACCTGTGTGAACTGGCGCTGGGCGGCACGGCCGTGGGCACGGGTCTGAATGCACCCAAGGGGTATGCCGAGCAGGTGGCTGCCGAGTTGGCCGCACTTACTGGCCTGCCGTTTGTCACCGCGCCGAACAAGTTTGAGGCGCTGGCCAGCATGGATGCGCTGGTGCATGCGCATGGCGCGCTCAAAACGCTGGCCGCCAGCCTGATGAAGATTGCCAACGACGTGCGCTGGCTGGCCAGCGGCCCGCGCAGCGGCATTGGCGAGCTGAGCATTCCTGAGAACGAGCCAGGCTCCAGCATCATGCCGGGCAAGGTGAACCCTACGCAGAGCGAGGCTTTGACCATGCTGGCGGCCCAGGTCTTTGGCAATGATGTGGCCATCAACTTTGGTGGCGCGTCGGGCAACTTTGAGCTCAATGTGTTCCGCCCCCTGGTGGCGCACAACTTTTTGCAAAGCGTGCGCCTGCTGGCGGATGGCATGGTCAGTTTCAACGACCACTGCGCCGTGGGCATTGAGCCCAACCGCGAACGTATCGCCGAGCTGGTGGGTCGCTCGCTGATGCTGGTAACCGCCCTGAACCCGCACATTGGCTACGACAAGGCGGCCGCCATTGCCAAAAAGGCGCACAAGGAGGGCAGCAGCCTGCGTGACGCGGCGGTGGCCAGCGGCTACCTGACGGCGGAACAGTTTGACCAGTGGGTGGTGCCCGCGGACATGACGGGGCGTTGAGTTGGTGCGCTGCTTGCTATTGAATTAATAGCTGTTTGCGCAATATCCACGGGGGCTAGATGCCGATTTGGCTTGTATTTAGTGGCCGGAGGCCGTTGCCCCGGTTTTGGCGCCCATTTGTAAGCTTTCAGCCAGTCAGTGGCTTGTAAGTGCAGACTACGACAGTCCGGGCAGTTTTGATACGTTCGAGGAGACAAAAATATGAGTACATCCACATCGGCCATGGAATCCCTGTTGGTTGAAAACCGCGTGTTCCCCCCCAGCGAGGCCATGGTCAAGGCCGCCCGCGTGTCTGGCATGGAGGGCTACAACGCCCTGTGTGCCGAGGCTGACAAAGACTTTGAAGGTTTCTGGGCCCGCCTGGCGCGTGAAAACGTGGTCTGGAACAAACCCTTCACCCGCACGCTGGACGAATCCAACGCGCCGTTTTACCAATGGTTTGACGATGGCGAACTTAACGCCTCCGCCAACTGCCTGGACAAACACATCGGCACGCCGACCGAAAACAAGGTGGCTGTGATTTTTGAAGCCGACGACGGCACGGTGACCAAAACCACCTACAAGGAGCTGCTGGCCCGCGTGAGCCAGTTTGCCAACGCGCTCAAGGCCGATGGCGTGAAAAAGGGTGACCGCGTGTTGGTCTACATGCCCATGACGCTCGAAGGCGTGATCGCTATGCAAGCCTGCGCCCGCATTGGCGCCACGCACAGCGTGGTGTTTGGCGGTTTCTCGGCCAAGGCCTTGCAAGAACGCATCATTGACGCCGGTGCCGTGGCCGTGATCACCAGCAACTACCAGATGCGTGGCGGCAAAGAGCTGCCCCTGAAAGCCATTGTGGACGAGGGCTTGGGTTTGGGTGGCTGCGACACCATCAAGACTGTGTATGTCTTCCAGCGCACCAAGACCGCCTGCAACATGGTGGCCGGCCGCGACAAAACCTTTGACGAAGCGCTGGCTGGCAAAAGCACCGAGTGCGCACCCGTGCCCGTGGGCGCGGAGCACCCGCTCTTCATCCTTTACACCTCGGGCTCCACTGGCAAGCCCAAGGGCGTGCAGCATTCCACCGGCGGCTATCTGCTGTGGGCCAAGCTCACGATGGACTGGACCTTTGACTTGAAGCCCGCTGATGTGTTCTGGTGCACCGCCGACATCGGCTGGATTACCGGCCACACCTATGTGGCCTATGGCCCCTTGGCCGCAGGCGCCACACAAATCATTTTTGAAGGCGTGCCAACCTTCCCGAACGCAGGCCGCTTCTGGCAGATGATCGAGCGCCACAAGTGCAGCATCTTCTACACCGCACCCACCGCCATCCGTTCGTTGATCAAGGCCGCGGAAAGCGATGCTGCCGTACATCCCGACCGGTCTGATTTGAGCAGCCTGCGTATCCTGGGTTCGGTGGGTGAGCCCATCAACCCAGAAGCGTGGATGTGGTATTACAAAAACGTGGGCCATGAGAACTGCCCCATCGTGGACACCTTCTGGCAAACCGAAACCGGCGGCCACATGATGACGCCGCTGCCCGGCGCCACACCGCTGGTGCCCGGCAGCTGCACGTTGCCCCTGCCCGGCATCATGGCCGCCATCGTGGACGAGGTGGGCAATGACATTGCCAATGGCACCGGCGGCATTTTGGTTGTCAAGCGCCCCTGGCCGTCGATGATCCGCACCATCTGGAACGACCCCGAGCGTTTCAAGAAAGCCTACTTCCCTGAAGAGATGGGCGGCAAGTTGTACCTGGCCGGTGACGGTGCCGTGCGCAGCGCCGACCGTGGCTACTTCCGTATCACTGGTCGTATTGATGACGTGCTCAACGTGTCGGGCCACCGCATGGGCACGATGGAAATTGAATCTGCGCTGGTCTCCAAAACCGACCTCGTGGCCGAAGCCGCCGTAGTGGGCCGCCCGGATGATTTGACGGGTGAAGCCATCTGTGCGTTTGTGGTGCTCAAGCGTCCTATGCCCAAGGGCGATGAGGCGAAGGCGATTGCCAAAGAGCTGCGTGATTGGGTGGCCAAAGAGATTGGCCCGATTGCCAAGCCCAAGGACATCCGTTTTGGCGAGAACCTGCCCAAGACGCGCTCCGGCAAGATCATGCGCCGTCTGCTGCGTTCGCTGGCCAAGGGGGAGGCCGTGACACAAGACACGTCCACACTGGAAAATCCGGCCATCTTGGATCAACTAGGCCAGGCCTACTAAAAGATCGTTGGGGCGATTTATATCGCCCCAAATAAAAAGCCGCAGCACTTGCGTGTTGCGGCTTTTTCCGTTGGCGGCCGGCTTTGGCAAGCGGGCCGTTGTCTCCTCGGGGCTTATTTGGTGGCCAGTATCCAGGTTGCCAGTTTTTTGGCATCGGCTTCGTTCACCTGGGCGTTGGCGGGCATGGGCACCGCGCCCCACACACCACTGCCGCCCTTGATGATTTTGGTGGCCAGCTTGTCCACGGCGGTCTTGTCGCCTTTGTATTTGGCCGCCACGTCCTTGTAGGCAGGGCCCACCAGCTTCTTGTCCACGGCATGGCAGGCCATGCAGTTTTTGGAAGTGGCCAGCGCCAGGTCTGCAAAGGCGGGTGCAGCGGACAAGAGGGCGCTTGCGCCCAGTGCCAAGGTGATCAGGGATTTTTTCATCGAGACCTCGTGGGTTGGTTTACAGTGCTTCAACGCCATTGTAGTAACAGCGGTTGACGCCACCCTTGCGCTGGCGCAACCCAGCAGGAGAGAGTCATGTATTTTTTGGGAATCGGTTTGGTGCTCTTGGCGCTGAAATACCTGGAAGTGGACCCCGTGGCCGCCTGGTCGTGGTGGCTGGTGCTCACGCCGTTTGGTCTGGCCGTGGCCTGGTGGTCCTGGGCCGATAGCTCGGGGTACACCAAACGCAAGGCCATGGAACGTGAAAACGCACGCAAGCAGGCGCGCATTGACAACAACCGCAAGGCCATTGGCACGCTGGGGAGCAAAAAGCGACGTTGATGGTCGGGTGAACGTATTGCCCCATAAAAAAAGCGCCGCATTGCGGCGCTTTTTTGTTGGTGGCAGGGCATAAGCCCTGCAACGGATCAGTAATTGTCCAACACGGCACCCTTGCTGGCGCTGGAGGCATTAAACGCAAACTTGGCCTGCACACCGCGGTTGTAGCGCGGCGTAGGGGCCGTCCACGCCGCGCGGCGCTTGGCAATCTCGGCCTCCGGTACGTTCAGCTCCAGAATCAGCTGGCGGGAATCGATGGTGATGGAGTCACCCTCCTGCACCAGCGCGATCACACCACCGGCTGCGGCTTCGGGCGCCACGTGGCCCACCACCATGCCCCAGGTACCGCCGGAGAAGCGGCCATCGGTGATCAGCCCCACGCTTTCGCCCAGGCCTTGACCAATCAAGGCGCCGGTGGGCGCCAGCATCTCTGGCATGCCGGGGCCGCCCTTGGGGCCCAGGTAGCGCAGCACCATCACATCGCCCGGAACAATCTTGTTGTCCAAGATAGCTTTGAGTGCGGACTGTTCGTCTTCAAACACCCGGGCCGGGCCGGTCATCACCGGGTTCTTCAGGCCGGTGATCTTGGCGACCGCGCCTTCGGGGCTCAGGTTGCCCTTCAGGATCGCCAAGTGGCCTTGTTTGTACATGGGGTTGTTGATGGGGCGGATCACGTCCTGGTCGGCGCGTGGCACATCGGGAATGTCCTTCAGCACTTCGGCCACGGTCTGGCCGGTGATGGTGATGCAGTCACCGTGCAGCAGACCCGCGGCCAGTAGCGTCTTCATCACTTGCGGAATACCACCGGCGCGGTGCAGGTCCACGGCCAGGTACTTGCCGGAGGGCTTCAGATCGCACAGCACGGGCGTCTTCACGCGCACACGTTCAAAGTCGTCAATGGTCCAGTCCACGCCGGCGGCGTGGGCGATGGCCAAAAAGTGCAGCACGGCGTTGGTGGAGCCACCAGTCGCCATGATCACGGCCACGGCGTTTTCGATGGACTTTTTGGTGACGATGTCGCGGGGCTTCAGGTCCTTCTTGATGGCTTCGACCAGCACCTTGGCAGATTCCTTGGCCGAGTTCATTTTCTCGTCGTGCGGGTTGGCCATGGTGCTGGAGTAGATCAGCGAAATGCCCAGCGCCTCAAAGGCCGACGACATGGTGTTGGCCGTGTACATGCCGCCGCAGGAGCCCGTGCCGGGGATGGCGCGGCGTTCGATCTGCAGCAGGTCTTCGTCGCTCATGCGGCCGGCGGCGTTTTCGCCCACGGCTTCAAACACGCTGACGATGTTCAGGTCTTTGCCCTTGTAGGTGCCGGGCAGGATGGTGCCGCCGTACACATAGATGGCGGGTACGTTGGCGCGCAGCATGCCCATCAGGCCGCCGGGCATGTTCTTGTCGCAGCCACCGACCACGACCACACCGTCCATCCACTGGCCCTGTACACAGGTCTCAATACAGTCTGAAATCACTTCACGGCTCACCAGGCTGTACTTCATGCCTTCGGTGCCCATGGCCATGCCGTCGGAAATGGTGGGTGTACCAAACACTTGCGCGTTGCCACCGGCTTCTTCAATGCCGGCAATGGCCGCATCCGCCAGCTTTTGCAGGCCGCTGTTGCAAGGGGTGATGGTGCTATGGCCGTTGGCCACGCCGACCATGGGTTTCTTGAAGTCGCCTTCTTCGTAACCCATCGCGTAGTACATGGAGCGATTCGGTGCGCGGCTCTTGCCTTCGGTGATGTTTTTGCTGCGGGGGTTCAGGACGATGGGTTTGGTGGTCATGGTGTCTCTCTCGGGATGCCAGGCTGGCGTTGTTCAAAAAGCTGGGCGGAGTATGCCCGCTGTCGGTGATTCGTTCCAATCCATTTTTCAAGGTGTATTAATATGTTTTTCATATGAGTAAACCCCATGCATCCACCCCCTGGATAGAACTGCGCTTGTGGCGCCAGTTCGTCACCGTGGCCGAAGAGCTGCACTTTGGCCGCGCGGCCCTGCGCCTGCACATGACACAGCCGCCACTCACGCAGGCGATTGCCCAGCTGGAGCGCAGCCTGGGCCTGCCTCTGTTCGCGCGCACCAAGCGCAGCGTGCAACTCACGCCCCAGGGCCTGGCCTTGTTGCCGCAGGCGCAGGAACTGCTGCAGCGTGCCCAAGGGCTGGTGGTGCAGGCACGCGCGCTGGCGGTAGGGGAGTCGGGGCGACTGCGGTTGGCATTTGTATCCACCGTGGGGTTCTCGCTGCTGCCGCAGTGGGTGATGGCGTTCCGCCAGGAGTTTCCCGGCGTGCAGCTCGACCTGGTGGAGGCCACGGGTGATGTGCAGCTGCAGTTGTTGAAGTCTGACGAGGTGGACGCGGGCTTTGTGCTGCACGCCAGTGGTTTTGCCACCGCAGGCCTGCAGCGCCTGACGGTGGCGCAGGAGCCGCTGGTGCTGGCTTTGCCCGAATCGCACCCGTTGGCGAAGCGCAAGACGCTGCGCCTGCAGGACGTCTGGGCCCAGCCGCTGGTGACCTTTCCGAGGCGCATCGTGCCCTCGTTGTTTGATGCCATCTTCGGCATGTACCACGACGCGGGCAAGTTGCCCGTGGTGGCGCAAGAGGCAATCCAGATGCAGACCATTGTGAATCTGGTATCTGCAGGGCTGGGTGTGGCTTGGGTGCCGGCTAGCGTGCAACAGTTCCAGCGGCCGGGCGTGGTCTACCGCAGCGTAGTGGGCGCAGTCCCGGGTTGCGAGACCAGCCTGGTCTGGCAGCGCAGCAGTCCGGCCCTGGAGCGGTTCATGGCCTTTCACGATATTGCCCATGCCTCCAACGGGCACAATGCGGCCCATGCTGATCCATCCCCAAATTGACCCCGTTGCCCTGCAACTCGGCCCTGTGGCCGTGCACTGGTATGGCCTGACCTACCTGGCAGCCTTTGCGCTGTTCATGTTTCTGGGCAGCCGCCGGCTGCGCCACGCGCCGTTCAACACGCTGACCGGCCCGCAGGCCTGGTCGTTCAAGGATGTGGAAGACATCCTGTTCCTGGGCGTCATGGGTGTGGTGCTGGGTGGGCGTATTGGTTATTGCCTGTTCTACAAGCCTGGCTACTACGCCACGCATCCGCTGGAAGTGTTGTACGTCTGGCAGGGCGGCATGAGTTTCCACGGCGGAATGTTGGGCGTGATTGCCTCCATGGTCTGGTTTGCGCGGTCTCGCGGCCGCTCGTTCTGGCAGGTGGCGGACTTTGTGGCGCCGTGTGTGCCCACCGGCTTGGCAGCCGGGCGTTTGGGCAACTTCATGAACGGCGAGCTGTGGGGCCGCGTGGCTGACCCTTCGTTGCCCTGGGGCATGGTGTTCCGCGGCGCGGGCGATGCACCACGCCACCCCTCGCAGGTCTACCAGTTCCTTCTGGAAGGGCTGTTGTTGTTTGTGCTGCTCTGGTGGTACGCCAGTACACCACGCAAGCAGGGGCAGGTGGCGGCGGTCTTTTTGTTTGGCTACGGCGTGTTCCGCTTCATTGCTGAATTTTTCCGCGAACCCGATGCACACCTGGGCCTGCTGAGCTTGGGCATGAGCATGGGCCAGTGGCTCTGCGTGCCGATGATCGTGGCCGGTGCTTTGTTGTGGCGTTGGGCTGGTCGCCGCACCGCAGCATCCTGATCACACGCTAGGGTAAGTCCCCATGCCCGGACCACGTCAGGGCTCTTTACGGCGTTCAGGTAATTACCCATAATTACGCAAAATTATGGTCAATTGATTCCCTCACCCATCCACCATGCGCCTGGTCCACAACTCCTTGCACGATGAAGTCGCCGATGGCCTGCGTGCGCGGATCTTCGAGGGGCTGCTGGCGCCGGGCAGTTTTATTGACGAAGCAGCGTTGTGCACCGAGCTGGCGATCTCCCGCACGCCGTTGCGCGAGGCGCTCAAGGTGCTGGCGGCCGAGGGCTTGGTGCGCCACGAGCCGCGCCGCGGCAGCTTTGTGAACCAGGTGACCGAGCAGGACCTGGATGACATCTTCCCCGTGATCGCGCTGCTGGAAGGCCGTTGCGCGCTGGAGGCCACGCGCAACGCGACGGATGCCGACATTGCCGCGCTGGAAACGCTGCACACCAGCCTGCAGCAGCACGCTGCGGCCAAACGCATCACCGACTACTACGCGGTTAACTTTCAAATCCACGAGGCCATCATCACCCTGGCCAACAACCGCTGGTTGGCCCAGGTGATTGCTGATCTGCGCAAGATCTTGAAGTTGGCCCGCCTGCAGCAGCTGCACGCTCCGGGCCGGCTGGAGCAAAGCCTGAGTGAACATCTGGCGGTGTTTGCCGCCATCAAGGCGCGCGACGGCGAAGCTGCCGACGCCGCCATGCGCACCCATTTGCTGCGCCAGCGCGAAGCGCTGCGTGAACTCTCCCGTACCCAAAAAAGCAGGCTGCTCGCATGAATCAAGACTCGTGGATCAACCGCAATGTGGCACGGCTCATGCCCAAGAGTTCCAAGCCAAAAGAGGCTGTAGCGCCCGCGGATTCTGCGCAAGCAGCTCCTAAAAACGTAGCAAATGGCGCGACAGGTGCCGCAAATGCCAAAGCCCCCGGGGGCCAGCGCAGCACCCGGGCGCGCCTGCAGGCCACCTTGCGCCACACCGGCGAGGCGCTGTCGCCACGCATGTTGCGCCGCACGCTGCAAGAGCTGCAGGCCGTGATTGACGACCGCGTGAGCGAGGTGGAGGGTGGGCGCCGCGCCGCCGCGCTGATGGCCTGGTACGAGGGGGCTACACCGGCCCGCCGCCAGGACATGTGGCTGCTGATGAGCGAAATGTTTGTCGCCGATGCCGAGAAGGTGAAAGCCGCGCAGGCCAAGTTTGCCGCCGCGCTGGGCACCCCGGACGAAGCCGCGGCCGAGGTGCACTACCGCCGCGCCACCGTGTCGCCGCGCCGGCGTGTGCTGCAGCGCTTCAGCGCCGACGCCACCGGCATCCGTTTTCTGGTGAACCTGCGGGCCGAGATGCAACCCGCACTTAAGGGCGACAAACGCCTGCAGGCGCTGGATGTGGAGATGGAATACATGTTCTCCACCTGGTTTGACGTGGGCTTTCTGGAGCTACGCCGCATCAGCTGGGACTCACCGGCCTCGCTGGTGGAAAAACTCATCCGTTACGAAGCGGTGCACGACATCAAGAGCTGGGCCGATGTGAAGAACCGGCTGGATTCGGACCGCCGTTGTTACGGCTTCTTCCACCCGCGCCTGCCCGATGAGCCGCTGATTTTTGTGGAAGTGGCGCTGGTTGATGCGCTGGCCGACAGCATCACGCCGCTGCTCGACGAATCGGCCGATGCCTCGGACCTGGGTGCGGCTACCACGGCCATTTTTTACTCCATCAGCAACACGCAGGAGGGGTTGCGTGGCGTGAGTTTTGGCGACTCGTTGATCAAACGGGTGGTGGAAACACTCAAAGCCGAATTCCCCAAGCTCAGGACCTTTGCCACGCTGTCGCCGATTCCGGGTTTTCGCTCCTGGTTGGGTAAAAACGCGACCGGTTTGCTGGAGCGGCTGGACGCCAAGAGCCGTCAGGAGCTGGGGCGTGCTGTCGGTTATGAGCCGGTCACGGCGGCGCATTTTCTGGCCGCAGCCGAATCGCCGCTGGCACTCAAACCCGCTTCGCCCGTGTGCCAGATGCTGCTGCGTTGTGCGGCGCATTACCTGGGGCAAGAGACCGTGCAGGGCCGCCCGCTCGATGCGGTGGCGCGTTTTCACCTGGGCAATGGCGCCCGCGTGGAGCGCCTCAACTGGGCCAGCGACCCCTCGGCCAAAGGGCTCAAGCAATCGTATGGCCTGATGGTCAATTACCTCTACGATCTCAAACGTTTGGACAAACACCGCGAGTTGTTGTCCCAGGGCAAGATTCCGGTGGCACCGGCCATCAGTGAGTTGTTTTTTTAGCGAGCTGTTTTTTCAGTGTGATTCAGTGTTTTACAGATAACAAACAGGAGACAAACATGACCCGATTCCCCACCCCTGGCGGCACAAGCCGCCGCAGCCTTCTCACCACCGGTGCCGCTGCGGCCGCCGCCTGGGCGCTGTCGCCCCTGGCCGCGCTGGCCCAGGCCAAGTGGCCTGCCAAGCCCGTGGGCCTGGTGGTGCCGTTCCCGGCCGGTGGGGGCACCGATGCGTTTGCGCGCCCCATGGCAGCCCAGTTTGCCAAACTCACCGGCACCCAGCTGGTGATTGACAACCGCGGCGGCGCCGGCGGCACGCTGGGCGCCAGCATTGCGTCCAAGGCCGCACCCGATGGGTACACCCTGTTCATGGGCGCGGTGCACCACGCCATTGCCCCCAGCATGTACCCCAAGCTGGACTACGACATCCAGAAAGACTTCATTCCCCTGGCGCTGGTGGCCAACGTGCCGCAGGTGCTGGTGGTGAACCCGAAAAACGTGCCCGGCGACTTCAAGGCGTTTCTGGCGCAGGTGAAAGCCAACCCCGGCAAGATGAACTACGGCTCGGCCGGCGGCGGCACCTCGCACCACCTGGCGGGCGAGCTGTTCAAGCAGCAGACCAGCACCTTCATCACCCACATTCCCTACCGCGGTGCAGGCCCCGCGCTGCAAGACCTGATGGCGGGCAGCGTGGACATGATGTTTGATGGCCTGGGGTCATCCGCCGCCCACATCAAGGGTGGACGTATCAAGGCGCTCATGGTGTCGGGCACCAAACGCAGCCCGGCATTCCCTGATGTGCCTTGCGCGGCCGAGCTGGGTCTGCCCGACTACACGGTGACCACCTGGTACGGCCTGTGGGCGCCCAAGGGCACACCGGCCGATGTGCAGGCGCGCATTGTGGAAGAGGTGAACCGCCTGGCCGCGGCCGACGAAATCAAGACCAGCTGGGCCAACAACGGGGCCGAGTTTGGCAAGCTCACGCCCGCACAGTTCGGCACCTTTGTGGCCGCCGAAGTGAAACGCTGGGCCGCGGTGGTGAAAGCGTCTGGCGCCAAGCTGGACTAAGACAGAGACAGACCTACGCAGGACAAGGCAAGCATGGCAGGAAGCATCCAGGTTACGCATGGCACGGGTGAAGGGCAGGGCGTGGTCAGCATTACGCTGTCCCACCCTGGCAAGTTCAACGCCATGTCGCGTGCCATGTGGCGTGAGCTCAAAACCGTGTTCACCGCCCTGCAGACTGACCCCGAGGCGCGCTGCGTGCTGCTGCGCGGGGAGGGCGGCCACTTCTGCGCGGGTGGCGACATTGCCGAGTACCCCAGCTTCCGTTTCAACGAGGCCGCGCTGCGCCAGTTCCACGAGGACGAGGTGTGGGGCGGCCTGCAGGCGATGCTGGACTGCGATGTGCCCATCGTTGCGCAGATTGAAGGCAACTGCATGGGCGCGGGCGTAGAGATTGCCAGCTGCTGCGACCTGCGCGTGGCAGGCCAGTCAGCCCGCTTTGGCGCGCCGATTGCGCGGCTGGGTTTTCCCATGGCGCCGCGTGAAGCCGCTCTGGTGACGCAGGCTGCGGGCGGCACGGTAGCGCGTGCCATGTTGCTGGCGGCCGAAGTGTTCGAGGCCCCGGCCATGCTGGCGCGCGGCTTCCTCCTGCAGGTATTGAATGATGCCGAGGTGGCCACACACAGCCAGGCCCTGGCGCAGCGTGTGGCCAGCCTGGCCCCACAGGCCGCACGTTTGAACAAACAAACCCTGCGCGCACTTCAAGCATCAAATCGGCCTCTAGCCCTCTTAGATACTGCGCAAGCAGCTACTGATTCGATAGCGGACCTGACGGCTACGGCCTATGCCTATGCCGACAGCGCTGAGCACCGCGAAGGCATAACCGCCTTTCTGGCTAAGCGCCGTCCGCAGTTTTAATCCCGATATCCGAGACCCGACCATGGCCACCAAAATCGAGAACGCCAACCTGTTTGCCGCCTTGCGCGCTGCATTTCCTGCCGACCTGAGTGCTTGCGCCGTCGAGACCGACGCCGGCCTGCAGTACAGCTGGCAAGACCTGGACCAGGCCACCGCCATGATGGCCAACCTGTTTGAATTTCTGGAGCTGCCCAAGGGCGCGCGCATTGCCGTGCAGGTCGAAAAATCGGTGGAGGCGCTGGTGCTGTACCTAGCCACGCTGCGCGCCGGCCTGGTTTACCTGCCGCTCAACACCGCCTACCAAAGCGCCGAGATGGCCTACTTCATCGAAGACGCCAAGCCGGCCGTGGTGGTGTGCAGCGGGCGCAACTTTGGCTGGCTCAGCAAGATGGCCTTTCTGGCCGGCACCAGCCATGTGTTCACGCTGAACGACGACCGCACCGGCTCGCTGCTGGACCGCGCCACCCAGTTCCCCACCACCCACACCATCGCGCAGCGCGGGCCCGATGACCTGGCCGCCATCATCTACACCAGTGGCACCACCGGCCGCAGCAAGGGCGCGATGCTGAGCCACGGCAACCTGCTGAGCAATGCCCGTGTGCTGCAGACCTACTGGGACTGGAAACCCGGCGACGTGCTGATCCACGCGCTGCCCATCTTCCATGTGCATGGCCTGTTTGTGGCCATCCACGGCGCGCTCATCAACGGCAGCAAGATGGTCTGGTGTGCCAAGTTTGACCCCAAGGTTGTGTTGCAGCACCTGCCGCGCGCTACCGTGTTCATGGGCGTGCCCACGTTGTATGTGCGCCTGCTGGCCGAAGCGGGGCTGACCGCCCAGGTGACGAAAAACATGCGTCTGTTTGTCTCCGGCTCCGCGCCCATGCTGGTGGACACCCACCACCAGTGGCAGGCCCGCACCGGCCACACGATTCTGGAACGCTACGGCATGTCCGAGACCGTGATGCTGACCTCCAACCCCGGCCGTGCTTCGGATGGCCAACGTGTGGTGGGCAGTGTGGGCAAACCCCTGCCGGGCGTGCAGCTGCGCGTGCGCGGCGAGGCGGGTAAAGACCTGCCCCAGGGCGAAACCGGTGGCATCGAGGTGCGTGGCCCCAATGTGTTTCTGGGCTACTGGCAGATGCCCGAGAAAACCGCACAAGAGTTCACGGCGGACGGCTTTTTCAAAACTGGCGACGTGGGCCAGGTGGATGCCAAGGGTTACGTGACCATCGTCGGCCGCAGCAAGGACCTGATCATCAGCGGCGGCTACAACGTCTACCCGGCCGAGATCGAGGGCTACATCAACAACCTGCCCGGCGTGGCCGAGAGCGCGGTGGTGGGTGTGCCCGATGCCGACTTTGGCGAGGTGGGCGTAGCCGTCATTGTGCCGCTGGCTGGTGCCACGGTCGACCCCGCACAAGTGATTGCCACGCTGAAATCCATGCTGGCCAACTTCAAGGTGCCCAAGCGCTGCGTGGTGGTGGCCGAGCTGCCGCGCAATGCCATGGGCAAAGTGCAGAAGAACCTGTTGCGGGAGCAATACCGCCCGGCTTAACCGTCGCTTGACATGTGTCGGCTACAGTAGACCGGTCTTTGTCATATTTTGGTCATGCAGCACGTACTCATCGTTGACGATACCCCCGCCACCCTGGCTCTGTTGAGCGAGCTGGTGGAAAAACTGGGGGACTGCCGGGCCATCCCGTTTGCCAGTCCGGATGAGGCATTGGCCTGGGGCGAGCGCAAAGCTGTCGATCTGGTGATCGTGGACTACACCATGGCAGGCATGGATGGGCTGGAGTTCATCCGCCGGTTTCGCCGGATTCCGGGCTGCGACATTGCACCCATCATGATGGTCACTGCCAACGACCAGAAGCCGGTGCGCTACCGTGCGCTGGATGCCGGGGCCAACGACTTCATGGCCAAACCGGTGGACAAGGTGGAGTTTCTGGCGCGTGCCAAGAACCTGCTGATTCTGAGTGACGCGCGTACCAAGCTGGCCGACCGCGCCGCCTGGCTGGCAGACGAGGTGCAGAAAGCCACGGCCGAGATTTTGGCGCGCGAACGCGACACCGTCATGCGCCTGTCGCGCGCTGCCGAGTTCCGCGACCCTGAAACCGGCGCCCACATCTCACGCATGGCGCATTACTCCCGATTGATTGCCAAAGGGCTGGGCCTTACCGAGGCCGAACAAGACCTGCTGCTGGAAGCAGCGCCCATGCACGACCTGGGCAAGGTGGGCATTGCCGACAACATCCTGCTCAAGCCCGGCCGCCTGACGGAGGCCGAATTCATCATCATGAAGCAGCATGCGATGTATGGCTACGAGCTCTTGCAGGGCAGTGCGTCCCGCGTGTTGCAGACCGGTGCCGAGATCGCACTGGGCCACCATGAGAAGTTTGACGGTAGCGGTTACCCCCAAGGGCTCAAGGGCGAGACCATCCCGCTGTTCAGCCGCATCGTGGCGGTTGCTGATGTGTTTGACGCACTGACCTCCGAGCGGCCTTACAAAAAAGCCTGGACGCTGGAGGAGGCGGTGGACTTTCTCACCGCTGGCTCCGGCACCCACTTCGACCCCCGCTGTGTGCAGAGCTTTCTCAACGCCTGGGACGATGTGTTGGCGGTGCGCGACCTGCACGCGGATGCAGGCGAATCAAAGCTGCTCTCTATTTTGTAGCTGCTTGCGCAGCATCTACGGGGGCTAGAGCCCGATTTACTTCAAAATCAGCACGGGAATCGGGGCGTGCGTCAACACGTGCTGTGTCTCGCTGCCCAGCAGCAGGCGTTTGATGCCCTTGCGCCCGTGCGAGGCCATGACCACCAGGTCACATTGGTGCTTCTTGGCGGCGGCCAAGATGGCATCGGACACCACATCGGAACGCACCACCACGGCCTTGGCCTCAATGCCTTTGGCGGCCGCGGCTTTTTTTACCGCATCAACCACGGCCTGCCCGGCGTCGCCCCAGGTCTTTTCGACCTGCTTGACCTCTGCGGGCGCTAGCGCAATACCGCCTTCAAAGTAGGACTGCGGGTAGCGTGGCACCACCTTCAGCGCCACCAGCTCGGCATTGCACAGTTTGGCCAAGGCAATGGCGCTGTTCACGGCTTTTTTGGAGAGAGCGCTGCCATCGGTGGGAACAAGAATACGCTGGTACATAAGGACTCCTTGTGACTTGGAAGCTTTCAGATTACGCTCTCCGCCACCGCATGGCTTGATCTGCATCAAGCTTTCCACGCATCAGACTGGGCACACTCCCTACCATGATTGCTGCAACGCTGGCTTCCACTGCGCCCATGCCCCACCCGGTGGCGGCATTGGCCTTGCTGGACGACCCGCAGGAGTGGAGCAGCTTCAGCCATGCGGACCGCCACGACCCCGCCCAGTGGGAGTCGAGCGTGGTGATTGAAGGCATGCACTGCGCAGCCTGCTCCCTGACGGTAGAAGACGCCTTGCGCCAGGTGCCGGGCGTACTCAGCGCCCAGGTCAGCGCCGCCAGCCAGCGTGCCCGTGTGGTCTGGTCATCGGCGGTGGTGCAGCCCTCGCGCTGGATGCAAGCGGTGCAACAGGCCGGTTACCGCGCGGTGCCCGCCAACGATGTGTTTGCCAGCGAGCGCCGCCGCAAAGCCGCACGCCAGGCGCTGTGGCGCTGGCTGGTGGCGGGCCTGTGCATGATGCAGGTGATGATGTACGCATGGCCGGCCTACGTGGCCCAGCCCGGCGATTTGACCGGCGAGATGGAGCAACTGCTGCGCTGGGCGTCCTGGGTGCTTACGCTGCCGGTGATCCTGTTTTCTTGCGGCCCGTTTTTCAAAAGTGCGCTGCGTGATGTGGCGCAACTGCGCATCAGCATGGACCTGCCGGTGGCGCTGGGCATGGTGATCACCTTTGTGGTCAGCACCGCGGGCACCTTTGACCCCCAGGGCATTTTTGGGCGCGAGGTGTATTTCGACTCGCTCACCATGTTCGTTTTCTTTTTGCTCACTGGCCGCTGGCTGGAGCTGCGCCTGCGCGACCGCACCGCCGGCGCGCTGGAGGCGCTGATGAACCGCCTGCCCGACAGCGTGGAACGCCGCACGGCGCAGGGCGACTTTGAGCGCGTGGCCGTGCGCCGCTTGCAGGCGGGTGACCTGGTGCGCGTGCAGCCCGGCGAAGCCTTTGCGGCCGATGGGGTGGTGGAGCAGGGCAGCACCCTGGTGGACGAGGCGCTGCTCAGCGGTGAATCGCACCCGCTCCCACGCGCGGTGGGCGCCGCTGTGGTGGCGGGCAGCCACAACCTGCTGGCCACCGTGTTGGTGCGGCTCACCCAGGTGGGGGCCGCCACGCGTTTTGCCCAGATCGTGGCGCTGATGGAGAGTGCCTCCACCACCAAACCACGTAGCGCCTTGCTGGCCGACCGCCTGGCCAAACCTTTTTTGCTGGCCGTGCTGGCGAGTGCGGCGCTGGCCTGTGCCTGGTGGTGGCCGCAGAACCCGGGCCATGCACTCATGGTGGCCGTGGCCGTGCTGGTGGTGACTTGCCCCTGCGCCCTGTCACTGGCCACACCGGCGGCCATGCTGGCGGCTGCGGGCAGCCTGGCACGCGCGGGCCTCTTGGTGCGCAACCTGCCCAGCCTGGAGGCGCTGGCCGCGGTAGACACGGTGGTGTTTGACAAGACCGGTACGCTGACACGTGACGCCATGGCCCTGCAGGCGGTGCAGGCCCGCGCGGGTGTGTCGCGCAGCGATGCCCTGGCCATGGCTGCCGCGCTGGCCCAGCATTCTTTGCACCCGGCTTCCAAAGCCTTGGTGCGTGCGGCCAGCCAAGAAGAGGGGCTGGTGGCCTGGGCCTGCACCGCAGTGCAAGAGTCCGCCGGGCAGGGCGTGGCGGGGCAGGTGCAGAGCGCCGGGGGTGCGGGGCTGCTGGGGGGCGCCATGCGCCTGGGTTCAGCCCGTTTTTGCCAGCTGGCCGCCAACGACGAGTTACCAGACGGGTTGTGTGTGCACCTGGCCGACGCCCAGGGCTGGCTGGCCACCTTTGTGTTGCAGGAAGACATGCGGCCCGAAGTGCCTGCTGTGGTGGCGGCCCTGCAGGCGCAGGGGGTGCAGGTGCACCTGCTCTCTGGCGACCGGCCCGAAGCTGTGCTGCAGGTGGCTGCCCAGGCCGGCATTTCGCAGGCGCTGGGCGGCTGCTCGCCAGCCGACAAGCTGGCCTATTTGCAGCGCCTGCAAGCCCAGGGCCACACCGTGGCCATGGTGGGTGACGGGCTCAACGACGGCCCAGTGCTGGCCGGGGCCCATGTGTCGTTTGCGTTTGGCCAAGCCGTGCCGCTGGCCCAGGCGCAGTCGGACCTGGTGGTGCTGGGCGGCAGCCTGGATGCGGTGGTACTGGCGGTGCAACTGGCGCGCAAGACCCAGCGCATCGTGCGGCAAAACCTGTGGTGGGCATTGGCCTACAACGCGGCCTGTGTGCCGCTGGCGGTGGCGGGCTACCTGCCAGCGTGGCTGGCGGGTTTGGGCATGGCTTGCAGCTCCTTGCTGGTGGTCCTCAACGCCTTGCGCCTGGCCCGTACACCGCGCACTGCGCCACTGCAACCTTCGGAGGTCTGATGGACATTCTGTATTTGCTGATTCCTTTGTCCGTGGTGTTGGTCTTCTTCATCCTGGGCGGGTTGTGGTGGGCCATCGACCGCGGGCAGTTCGAGGACATCGAGTCCGAGGGTGAGCGCATCTTGCGTGACGAGGTGTGAGCCCCCACGCTCCGGCGCTGAAACCACGTTTTATTTAGTCCGCAGTTGACATGGGTCAACCCGGGCCGGTGAGGGCGGGAAGACACTCGGTAGCAGTAATCCAAGAAGAGGTAACTATGGCATTTTCAAATCAACAGGCGACGGTTTACAACGATACCGTTGTGCGCCAGTTCGCCATCATGACCGTGGTGTGGGGCGTGGTCGGCATGCTGGTGGGCGTGATCATCGCCGCCCAGCTGGCCTGGCCCGAGCTCAACTTCGGCATCCCGTGGCTGTCGTATGGGCGCTTGCGTCCCTTGCATACCAATGCAGTCATTTTTGCCTTTGGTGGCTGTGGCTTGTTTGCCTCGGCCTACTACGTGGTGCAGCGCACCTGCCAAGTGCGCCTGTTTGGCGACAAGCTGGCCGCCTTCACGTTTTGGGGCTGGCAACTGGTGATCTTGGCAGCCGCTGTTTCACTGCCGCTGGGCTACACCCAAGGCAAGGAATATGCGGAGCTGGAGTGGCCCATCGACATCCTGATCACGCTGGTGTGGGTGTCGTTTGCGGTGGTGTTTTTTGGCACCGTGGGCACACGCAAGGTTAAACACATCTACGTGGCGAACTGGTTCTTTGGTGCCTTCATCCTGGCCGTGGCCATCCTGCACCTGGTTAACGGTGCTGCCATTCCCGCAGGCTGGATGAAAAGTTACTCCGCCTACGCTGGCGTGCAGGATGCCATGGTCCAGTGGTGGTACGGCCACAACGCGGTGGGCTTTTTCCTGACCGCGGGTTTCCTGGGCATGATGTATTACTTCATCCCCAAGCAGGCAGGCCGCCCGGTCTACAGCTACCGCCTGTCCATCGTCCACTTCTGGGCGTTGATCTTCACCTACATGTGGGCCGGTCCCCACCACCTGCACTACACCGCCTTGCCTGACTGGACCCAGTCCGTCGGTATGGTGTTCTCCCTCATCCTGCTGGCACCTAGCTGGGGCGGCATGATCAACGGCATCATGACGCTGAGCGGTGCCTGGCACAAGCTGCGTGACGACCCCATCCTGCGTTTCCTGATCGTGTCCTTGTCCTTCTACGGCATGTCCACCTTCGAAGGGCCCATGATGTCCATCAAGACCGTGAACGCCTTGAGCCACTACACCGACTGGACCGTGGGCCACGTGCACTCCGGCGCTTTGGGTTGGGTGGGCTTGGTAACCATGGGTTCCATGTACTACCTGATTCCGCGCCTGTTTGGCCAGAAGCAGATGTTCAGTGTCAAAGCCATCGAGCTGCATTTCTGGGTGGCCACCATCGGCATCGTGATTTACATCGCCGCCATGTGGATTGCCGGTGTGATGCAGGGCCTGATGTGGCGGGCCATCAACCCCGATGGCACCTTGACCTACACCTTTGTGGAGTCGGTGAAAGCCACCTATCCCTTCTATGTATTGCGCCTGCTCGGCGGCCTGCTCTACCTGAGCGGCATGCTGATCATGCTGTGGAACACCCTCAAGACGGCCACTGCAGGGCGCGCCAGCACCGTGACCATTCCTGCTGCCGTTGCCCACGCCTAAGGAGAACAAGAACATGGCTAACGAAACCAAAAGCTCTGGTGTGTCGCACGAGAAGATCGAGACCAACAACTTTCTGATGATTGTGTTGATCCTGCTGGTCTTGCTGGTGGGCGGTATGGTGGAAATTGTTCCGCTGTTTTTCCAGAAGTCCACCACCGAGCCGATCAAGGGCATCCAGCCCTACACCGCACTGCAACTGGCCGGACGCGATGTGTACATCCGCGAGGGTTGTTACAACTGCCACTCGCAGATGATCCGCCCCTTCCGTGCCGAGACACTGCGCTACGGCCACTACTCGGTGGCGGGTGAGTCGGTGTATGACCATCCCTTCCAGTGGGGCAGTAAACGCACCGGGCCCGACCTGGCCCGCGTAGGCGGCAAGTACAGCGACGAATGGCACCGCATCCACCTGGTGAACCCGCGCGACGTGGTGCCCGAGTCCAACATGCCCGCCTACCCCTGGCTGGAGAAAACCCCGGTGGCCGCTGCCGAGATGCCCGCCCGCATGAAGGCCCTGCGCACGGTGGGTGTGCCCTACACCGACGAGCAGATTGCCAAGGCACCGGAAGAGGTGAAGGGCAAGACCGAGCTGGAGGCCACCATCGCCTACCTGCAGGTTCTGGGCTTGGCACTCAAGTAACGCGAAAGAGAGATTTCCATGGACATCAATACCCTGCGTTCCGTGACTACGGTGGTTAGTTTGCTGGTGTTTGTCGGCATTGTCTGGTGGGCCTGGTCCAAGCGCCGTTCGGGTGATTTTGCGCAAGCCGCCAACCTGCCTTTTGAGCAGGATTGAACCCGCATAAGGAATAAAAATGAGCGACTTTACAAGTAGTTTCTGGTCCGTCTATGTGGCGGCCATCACGATCATTGGCATCGTGGCCTGCCTGCTGCTGCTGTGGTTCAGCGGCAAAGCCAAGGCCATGACCGCCAATGACAACACCACCGGCCACGTGTGGGACGGTGACCTGCGCGAGATGAACAACCCCCTGCCACGCTGGTGGGTGTGGCTGTTCATCATCACCATCGTGTTTGCCGGTATTTACCTGGCGTTGTACCCCGGCCTGGGCACTGCGGCTGGCACGCTGGGCTGGACCCAGGAAGGCCAATACCGGGCCGAGGTGGCCAAGGGCAACCAGGAGGTGGCCCCGCTGTACGCCAGGTTTGCGTCCATGAAGCCCGAAGAGGTAGCCAAGGACCCGCAGGCCCATGCGATTGGTGAGCGCCTGTTCATGAACAACTGCTCCCAGTGCCACGGCTCGGATGCGCGCGGCTCCAAGAGTTTTCCCAACCTGACCGATGCCGATTGGTTGCACGGTGGTACGCCAGACAAAATTGCTGAAACCCTGACCCAGGGCCGTATCGGCCAGATGCCTCCCATGGCTGCGGCGGTCGGCACGGGGGATGATGTGAAAAACGTGGCGCACTATGTGCTGAGCCTGTCTGGCAGCCCGCACGACTCGGTGCGTGCGGCATTGGGCAAGCCCAAGTTTGCCGCCTGTGCGGCCTGCCACGGTGGCGACGGCAAAGGCAATGTGGCCCTGGGTGCCCCCAACTTGGCTGACGACATCTGGCTGCACGGCTATGGTGAAAATGCCATTGTGGCCATGATCAACAACGGCAAGGTCAACCAGATGCCTGCCCAGGCCGACAAGTTGACCGCGGCGCAAATCCAGGTGCTGGCTGCCTATGTCTGGGGTATGTCCAACAACGGCGGGCCCGCCAAGTAAGCACACTGCATTCTCAGGACCTTGTGTTGAACACCACTTCCGATCCCTCGCGCAAAGTCATTCCGATTGCGCCGTCCCCGGACCGTGGCCCGATAGAGCCACCGCCCGGCGCCGACGCCGAGATGGTGGCTTTGTACGAGGCCCACAAGAAGATCTACCCGCGCAGCGTGTCGGGGTATTTCACCCGGTGGCGTTGGGCGTTGGTGTTCCTCACGCAGCTGGTTTTTTACGGCCTGCCTTGGCTGCCCTGGGGTGACCGACAGGCGGTGCTGTTCGACCTGGTGGCCAAACGGTTCTACATCTTCTCGTTGGTGCTGTACCCGCAAGATTTTGTGTACCTCACGGGCCTGTTGGTGATCTCGGCGTTGTCGCTGTTTCTGTTCACCGCCGTGGCCGGGCGCCTGTGGTGTGGTTACGCATGCCCCCAAACGGTGTACACCGAGATTTTTCTCTGGCTGGAGAAGTTCGCCGAAGGCGACCGCTCCGCCCGCATGCGCCGGGATGCAGGCCCCTGGGGCTGGGACAAGCTGGGCCGTAAGCTGGCCAAGCAGGGCATGTGGTTGGCCGTGTCGCTGTGGACGGGTTTCACCTTTGTGGGGTATTTCACGCCCATCCACAGCCTGGCCAGCGCGGTGTTGGGCTGGGGCCTGGGCCCGTGGGAAACCTTTTGGGTGCTGTTCTACGGTTTTGCCACCTATGGCAATGCGGGGTACCTGCGTGAACAGGTCTGCAAATACATGTGCCCCTATGCGCGCTTCCAGAGCGCCATGTTCGACCGCGACACCCTGGTTGTCACCTACGACGAGGAGCGTGGTGAGCCGCGCGGTGCGCGCTCGCGCAAGGCCGACCCCCTGTCCCTGAATCTGGGCGCCTGTGTGAACTGCAGCCTGTGTGTGCAGGTGTGCCCCACGGGCATTGATATCCGCGATGGCCTGCAATACGAGTGCATAGGCTGTGGCGCCTGCGCCGATGTGTGTGACACCGTGATGGACAAGATGGGTTACGCGCGCGGCCTGGTGAAGTACTCCACCCAAAACGCCGTCAACCAGCACTGGACCCGCGCCCAGACCCTGCGCCATGTACTGCGCCCGCGGGTGCTGGTGTACACCGGCATTCTGGTGGCGGTGGTGGTGGCCATGCTGGTGAGCCTGGCGCTGCGTTCACCGTTCAAGGTGGATGTGGTGCGCGACCGGGGTACGCTGGCCCGCATCGTGCAGGGCGGCAAGATCGAAAACGTGTACCGCCTGCAGATCATGAACGCGACCGAGCAGGACCTGGACTTCAGCGTCAGCGCCAGCGGCATCGAGGGCATGAGCACCCAGATGGACGCGCCGACTGTGGCCGTGGCCTCCACCCAGGCGCGCTGGGTGGCGGTGCGGGTGCAAATCCCTTACGAGGCCGCACCTGCAGGCTCCCACCCCATCCACTTTGAAGTGACCAACGGGGCCCCCAACGGCACCGTGACCGAGAAGTCGGTATTTATTGTTCCCCGTTAAGGATTCCCCATGGACACCCAAGCCCCTTCTTTGCAGCAGCCCTGGTGGCACTTTGGTTATGTCTGGCTGGTGTTGTCCGGCCCGGCTGTTGTGGTGGTGGCGGGGTTTGTCACGCTGTATCTGGCGGTGTCGGGGGCCGACCCGGTGGTGGACCAGAACTACTACCAAAAGGGCATAGAGATCAACCGCACGCTGGCCGAGACACCCGAGAGCCTGGCACCCGCGGTGCAGGCGCGCAACCATGCGGCCACGGGTGTGAAGCCCCCGGCCGCTCCGGCCACACCCTAAGCCCCGTGCGGGTGGCTTAGTTGCAGACCTTGGGGTTGACGATGTCCTTGAGGGCCTCGGTATTGAGGATGCGCACGTGGCGTTGTTTGACTTCCACAATGCCGTCTTCCACAAATTTGGAGAAGGTGCGGCTCACGGTTTCGAGCTTCAGGCCCAGGTAGCTGCCAATCTCTTCGCGCGTCATGCGCAGCACCAGCTCGGACTGCGAGAAACCCCGCGCGTGCAGGCGCTGCACCAGGTTCAACAAAAAGGCTGCCAGGCGCTCTTCGGCCCGCATGCTGCCCAAGAGCAGCATCACACCGTTCTCCCGCACAATTTCGCGGCTCATGATCTTGTGTACGTGGCGCTGCAGCGCATTCACTTCGCGTGACAGTTCTTCAATACGGTCAAACGGCATGACACACACCTCGGCGTCTTCCAGCGCCACGGCGTCACAGGTGTGGTGGTCGTTGACGATGCCGTCCAGGCCCATGACCTCGCCCGCCATCTGAAAACCCGTGACTTGGTCACGCCCGTCTTCGGAGGCCACGCAGGTCTTGAAGAAACCTGTGCGAATGGCATACAGGCTGGTGAACTTTTCGCCGTTGCGGAACAGGGCACCGCCGCGTTTGATCTTGCGGCGACTGGCCACCACGTCGTCAATCTTGTCCAGCTCGCTGGGGCTCAGGCCCAGGGGCATGCAGAGTTCGCGCAGGTTGCAGTTGGAGCAGGCCACCTTAATGGTGTGGGGCGTCAGGGGCGTGGCCGGCGCAATGGCAATGGTGGCATGTGCCTCGGCGGCTTTGGTGGTGGGTGCGATTGGCTCAAACATATGGTTCCCCTGATGCAAGTCAATTATGTTCCTGGTCATGCGCTGGCTCCTTGATGTAGATCAAGCAGTTTGTGCAGGGCTTGCGTCACAGTCTGTGCGGTAGCTTGGAGTATTCATGAACGCCGTCGTAGACACCACCCCCATCTCGGAAAATTTGTTGACCCGTTTCGACGTTGCAGGGCCGCGGTACACCTCCTACCCCACGGCAGACCGCTTTGTCGAGGCCTTTACCGCCGACGACTACGCCCAGGCCCTGGCCCAGCGCCGCAGTGGTGCGGCGGCGCTGGCCTTGCCGCTGTCGCTGTATGTGCACATTCCGTTCTGCGAATCGCTGTGTTACTACTGCGCCTGCAACAAGATTATTACCAAACACCACGACAAGGCCGCCACCTACCTGCGCTACCTGAGCCGCGAGGTGGACCTGCACACCGAACGTATGGGCACTGGCCAGACCGTGAGCCAGCTGCACCTGGGCGGTGGTAGCCCCACGTTTTTGAGCGACACCGAGCTGCGCGAGCTGATGGGCATGTTGCGGCGCAACTTCAACTTTGCGCCGGGTGGCGAATATTCCATTGAGGTGGACCCGCGCACCGTGGACGCCGCCCGGCTCGACACGCTGGCCGAACTGGGTTTTAACCGCCTGAGTTTTGGCGTACAAGACTTTGACCCCGCGGTGCAGAAGGCGGTGCACCGCGTGCAGCCGGCCGAGCAGGTGTTTGCGCTTGTTGCGGCGGCGCGCGCGCGGGGTTTTGAGTCCATCAATATAGACCTGATCTACGGCCTGCCGCAGCAAACCCCGGAGTCGTTTGACCGCACGCTGGCCCAGGTGAACCAGCTGCGGCCCGACCGGATTGCGCTGTACGCCTACGCCCACCTGCCCGAGCGCTTCAAGCCGCAGCGTCGCATTGCCACGGTGGAGTTGCCTAGTGCGGGCTCC
Source organism: Rhodoferax sp. TS-BS-61-7 (assembly GCF_002943465.1). Taxonomy (GTDB): domain Bacteria; phylum Pseudomonadota; class Gammaproteobacteria; order Burkholderiales; family Burkholderiaceae_C; genus Allorhodoferax. The sequence goes on along the minus strand of NZ_PTQY01000001.1, from coordinate 359,744 downwards.
AAGGTGTCGATGTTGTCGCGCTCGCTCGCCGCTTTTATGGGAGCAGGTTATGTGTATGTGGGCATGGACCACTTTGCGCTGCCTGAAGACTCGCTGGCGGTGGCCAAACGCCAAGGGCGGCTGCACCGCAACTTCCAGGGCTACAGCACCCAGCCCGACTGCGATTTGATTGCGCTGGGCGTGTCGGCCATTGGCCGCATCGGCGCCAGCTACAGCCAAAACGCCAAGACGCTGGACGAGTACTACGACTACCTGGACCAGGGTCGTTTTCCGGTGGTGCGGGGCCTGGCCGTCACGCGCGACGACCTGGTGCGCCGCGCCGTCATCATGGCGCTGATGTGCCAGGGCCAGTTGCAGTTCGAGTCCATCAACCTGGCCTACCTGGTGGACTTTAAAAGCTACTTTACCACTGAGATGGAGGCGCTGCAAACGCTGGCCGGGCAGGGCCTTGTGGTGCTGGACGACAGCAGCATCCAGGTCACCGCGCAGGGCTGGTTTTTTGTGCGGGCGGTGGCCATGGTGTTTGACAAGTACCTGCAGTCTGACCGCACCCGTGCCCGCTTTTCCAAGATCATTTAGCATGGCCTGATGCAATCTTCTTTGGCACTCACGGCCCTGGTGATGGGCCTGGTGGGCGGGCCGCACTGCATGGCCATGTGTGGTGCTGCCTGTGCGGGTATTGGGCAGGCGGCGGGCCCGCGCCAAACCTCGGCACTCATCACGTTTCAAATCGGGCGCGTGCTCGGTTATGCCTTGCTGGGTGGGCTGGCGGCCGCGTCCATGCAGGGTTTGGGATGGCTCACGGTGCAGAGTGCCGCGCTGCGGCCTGTGTGGTCCATGGTGCATGTGGCGGCGCTGGTGCTGGGGTTGCTGTTGCTCTGGCAGGGGCGCCAGCCGCTGTGGCTGCAGGCCGGTGCCCGCACGGTATGGGGCTACACCCGCAGCCTGGGTTTGCGCTGGGGCCGCGGGGCACCGCTGGGGTTGGGCATGCTGTGGGCGCTGCTGCCCTGCGGTTTGTTGTATTCGGCGTTGCTGGTGGCGGCGTTGGCGGGTGACGTGGTGAGTGGGGCCGCAGTCATGGCCCTGTTTGCCCTGGGCACCTCGGTCACCATGCTGCTGGGGCCCTGGTTGTGGCTGCGCCTGCAGGGCGGCCAGATGGGTGACGGCAAATGGGGCGTGCGCCTGGCCGGGGCGGCGCTGGCGGCCAGCTCGGCATGGGCTCTGTGGATGGGATTGGTGCACAATCAGGCTCCATGGTGCATCACACCTTGATGCACATCAAGAACCACCCCCTGTTGGAGGGCGCCCCCCATGGACCAAACCGCCTACGCTGCCGAAGCCTTGCGACTGGCAGAGCTGCGCAGTCTGGGGGTGCTGGATACTGCGGCCGAGCAAGCCTATGACGACGTTGTCAAGCTCGCCGCCTTCATTTGCGACACCCCGATCGCGCTGATTTCCCTGATTGACGAAGACCGCCAGTGGTTCAAGGCCCGGGTGGGCCTGAACGCGATGGAAACGCCGCGTGGCATTGCGTTTTGTGCGCACGCCATTACCGAACCCGACGCCCTGATGGAAGTGCCCAATGCGCTGGACGACAGCCGCTTTGCCACCAACCCCTTGGTCACTGGCGACCTGGGTATCCGCTTTTATGCCGGTGCACCGCTGCTGACCGCCTCGGGCGCTGCGCTGGGCACCGTGTGTGTGATCGACCAAGTTCCCCGCAAGTTGACCGAGGCGCAGGCCGAGGCGCTCAAAGCCCTGTCGCGCCAGGTGGTGCAACTGCTGGCCCTACGCCGTGCCAATGCCGAGCTGGAGCTGCTGTCGCGTGCACAAAGCCTGCGCCAGCGCGAACTGGAAGACGCGCAAAAACAGCTGCAGGAGCTCAACGACGAGTTGTCCGAGCAAAGCCTGACCGACGCGCTGACCAACCTGAAGAACCGCCGCGCCTTCGACCGGCTGCTGGCCAATGAATACGCCCGCGCCCTGCGCACCCGCTCGCCGCTGGCATTGCTGATGGTGGATGTGGACCACTTCAAGGCCTATAACGACCAGTATGGCCACCTGGCCGGCGACCAGGCCCTGCAGGCAGTGGCCGCGGCCATCAAATCGCAGGCCCGGGCCTATGACCATGTGGCCCGCTACGGCGGCGAAGAGTTTGCCGTCATCCTGCCCGACACCCAGGTGGCCGACACGCGTGCGGTGGCCGAACGCATCCGCCAGGCGGTGCAAGCCCTGCAGGGCTTGCACCGGCCAGTGACCGTGAGCGTGGGCGCCGCCATGGCCGAGGCCAAGACCGACCCCGCCGACCTGGTGAACCGCGCCGACCAGGCGCTTTACCAGGCCAAGCAGGCAGGACGAAACCGGGTGCACACACTGCTGTGATGCCCGGGCTGGGATAATCCTGCCCATGTCTTCTGTCTTGCCACTCTCTGGCACCCCCACGTCTGCTCCCAATCCTTGGCGTCTGTCCGTCGCCCCCATGATGGATTGTGCAAACGTATAGATTCCATGCGGGTTTGCGGATGATCTGTAGCAATTTGATAGCTTTTATATTGAATTGGTAGGCGATCTGCTGGCGCTCAAGGGGGTATGGATTTAATGAGTGCTATTGAAAATAGAGCGTATTGCCCATGCAATTTGTCTGATTCAAGCCTTATTTGATGAATGGCTTTACACATCGTGTAGCAGTGTGGTTTATGTGTTGCGTTAAACTAGATCCACCCAACAAAACCGTGCCCGCCATTGAAGCGGGCTTTGTCTTTGTCTAGAAAGGAGTCCAAGATGTCTGAACTACTATTGCGTGCTTTGGCTCGTGCTGGTCGTAGCATCAATAACCCGTTCTCGATGAACCATGGATATGTCCACCCTAGACCTGGTGATGCCCAAAGGGATTTCACTAGGATCGTTGGTGATATGCGTAAAGTTGGCAAGGATCTGACAACCGTGGCGAAACGAGAGCTTAAGAGTAATGAGCGGTAAGCATACGCAAGTACGTGCCAACAGAAATGAAGTTGCTGTATCGCACACAACTACTGACTCACCACTCCTTCCCATAGAGCAAATCGAGCGCCTGCAGGCTATAGCGCCACATAGGGTCGAATGGGTTTTCGATCAGACACAAATAGAGTCAGAAGCTAGACGCAAAGAGACGCGACGAATCAACACCATGATATTCATGGAAAGAATCGCTGGCTTAGTCTTTGCCTTGGTCATTTCACTCATTGGTTTGGGTGCAGCTACCTATCTCGCCTTGAGTGGGAGTGAAGTACCTGCCTCCATCATTGGTGGCACCACATTGGTTGGAATAGTTACTGCGTTTGTCGCTGGCAAGAAGTCAGACACCTCCAAAAAATAGTCTTTAGGCTATTTTTTGGAGGGTTACTGCATGAGTTTTGCAGCTTCCTCACGCTGGTTGTCAATGTGTGTGGCCACGTCAGACACGTGTGCAACCCACTCGCCAGAGTCCGCCAGTTTGAACACGGGGAAGGGCAGATCCTTCTTGTAGATGCGGTTCTGCACGCTCCTGGGCGTGAGGTTTAGCAGCTTGCTCATGTCGGCCACCGTCATGGTGGGGCATCCATCCGTCTGGATCAGCAGCATTAGTTCTGTTTTCACGCTACAGACTCCTGGTAAGCGGTCCACAGCAGCGCGCCTGCCTGGCAGCGCTGGCCGTAGCCCGTGCCGGCGGCAATGCACACCGGGCAGTTGAAGTGGTGGGCGTGGTACGACTGCGCCAGCGCTGGCCACTCGCGGGTGGCGGGTGGTGGTGTTTCGGTTTCAGTCACGCCTGGCCCCCAAACAAATCCGCCGTGTCGGTGTCGGCCTGGCTGGTGTTGATGGCCTTCTCGCGGGCCAGCCAGCCGGGGATGGTGAGCGTGGCGCGTGGGTGGCCGGCGGTGGCCACCTCCACGCCCATGGCGATGATCTCGCTGCGGGGAACCCACACGGTCTTGTGGCCGTCGTAGATCATGATGGCCAGCTCTGACCGGGCGCGGATTTCGCAGTTGATCTCGATGGTGTCTTGGGCTTCGGTCATTGCTTGTCGCCCTTCAGTCGAGTCACTTCCGCGTGCAAGTGTTCAATCAGGTCATAGACAGTGGTGACGCCGTACTGCTGCATGATCAAGTTGACGCGGACGAACTCAAGAGCCCGTTGATGGTCCTGCTCACGACGTTGCTTCAATTTTTCGCACGCAGCTACTTTGTTTGTCTTCAGCCTTGGGTCGTCGCCGCAGTCATTCAGGCAATCGCAGGCTGGCAATGCGTTGGTGGTGCTCATGCCGCCATCCTTTCCAAATCCCGCGCCAGCGTCACGGTGTGGCCCTGGGCGATGGTGTCTTGTTGGGCCGCGTCGATCGCGGCCAGGAACTCTGCGCGGCCCAGCTGCTCGACCTGGAAGGTGTGCAGCTCCAGCAGTAGGCGCAGGGCGTCCACCTCCTGGATGGTGAGGGTGGGGCGCAGCCACATCACGCTGGTGCGGCAGCGGTCGTAAACGGCCTGTAGCGCGGCCTCAGCGCTGGCCAGGTGCTCACCCAGCCCGCGCACGATGCCCTGGCGCTCCACGGCCTGCGCCACGCTCGCCGAGCCGGCGGCAATAGACCAGTCCAGCTCTGTGGCCACGCCAGCGCACAGGGCCTGCACCGATGCAGACAGCTTGCCCAGCACATCAGCGCGGTCGCTGCGGGCAGGCTTGGCGGCACGCCACAGCGCCACCTGCAGGGTGTTGACCGCGATCTGGCGGGGGCGGTAGGCCTTGCGGGGTTTTTTGTTGCGGCTCATGCAGCCACCGCCTTCTGCTCTTCCTGCATGCGTTGCTCCAGCAGCATGTTCACCTCAAAGGCCATGCGGTCGCGCCAGTACGACCAGGGGCTGTGGATGCGCCAGGGTTGGTTCAGATCCACGCCCACGGGCAGCACCTCGCTGCCAGGCGTGTCAATCACGGGCCACGGGGTGTGCAGGGCGGGGTTGAACGGCAGCAGGTCGCGCCGCTCGGTGGCCAGGGCTTCTAGGTCCCACTGGCGGATGGCCCACTGGTGGCTGCGGCTGACCTGCAGCAGGCCGTAGTGGGCCAGCAGGCGCTCTTGCTGCGGCCCCTCGAATGCGCTCCAGGGCTGGCCGATCTCGCGCTTCACGGGCGATGTGCAGTCCCCGGTGACGCTCTCGTGTGCATCGTGCATCAGCGCGGCCAGCTGCAGCGAGGTGTCGGCGCCGGCGGCCACTGCCAGCCAGTAAACCAGCAGCGAGTGCTCGGCCACGCTGTAGGGGCGGCTGGTGTGGCCGGTGTACCGGTTGATCATGCTCAGGCTGTGCGTGAATTCCTGCACGCCTGGCACGTTATCCGCCGTGGCCATGGGGCCCGAAAACCAGTGCTCTCGGGCGGTGGAGGTGATGATCCATTGGCTCATGCTGCAGCCCCTTCCACCAGGCTGATCTCATCCTCATCGAACGAAGCCACGCCACCGCTGCGGCCTTTGAAGGTCACGTCCCATGCCTTGCCGATGTGGGCGGTGATGGTGCCTTTCTTGCCACACCACTTGTGCATGGCCAAGCGGGCGCCGAACTTGGAGCTGTCGGTGGTCACCTGCACCACCTGGCCGATTGCAAACCCCACCGCCAGACCCAGCTGGCTGGGCTGTGGCGCCACCGCTTTAGCGGAAGCCACAGGTTCGATGCCCTGCATCGCGGCAGCGATGCCTTGTGTTGCCTCCTCGGCCGTCAGCTTCGCAGCGCGGGCGGGCGATTTTTTGGCAGCAGGCCCTTTGCCCTTTGCTCCTCCCGCTCCCTCCTCTTGCGGCGCAGCCGGAGCGGTCGCGTTTTTTGCCGTTTTTGCAACCTTCGGCCAGATCTTGGCCTTCACCTCGCCCTTAATTTCGGTAATCACCTGTTCAAGCTGGGCACCAAACACATTGCCCGCCACCAGCATCAGCCCCTCATTGGGCACGCGCCCGCCGTAGGTGTGCGTTTCGGTGTCGCTGGCCTCTTGCATGATGATCAGCAGGTGCAAGGTGTCAGGGTCCAATGTCTCACGGGCATAGTCCGTCACTGCGCTGACGGGGGATACCTTGCCCAGATCCAGCAGTTGACAAATGGCGGCGGCATCATCGGTGCTCAGGTTGCGGGCGGCGCGGACTACCAAGTAGCGGTGCAATTCGGTATTGAAGGTCGCCGGTGCATCGCCGTCCATGAGCATCGATTGCCATGCATCCTTCACCAGAGTGGCACGCCACTCGCGCTCATACTGCTGTTTCGCCTTAGCCTCTGCCTTGGCCTTCTTATCGCTCACCAGCTTTTGCACCTCGGCACTCACCTTGGGGGCCTTGTCACCCGCGCTGGCCTGGCTGGCTGCTGCGGCTTGGGCCTCCACGGTCTTGAGCAGTTTCAGCACGGTCTCGTTGGCCAGACACTCCAGAAACTCGCCCTTGTTGCGCGGGTCTTCAATCAGCACCGGCTTGATGCCATCCACCTTCATCTGCGCTCCAATGATTTTGCGCAGCGGCTTGTCGGTTGGGCTGTCCTCTGCGCTGTCCAGGCGGCGGTAGCCCTTCAGCTTTTCGTTGTAGCCTGCAGTGCGCAGTTCCTGGGCTTCCTTGCCGGCAATCACCGTCAGGCCTTTGGCTTCGGCAGCGGCCACCTGTGCAGCGGCGTGGGCCTCTTCCTTTTTGTGGAAGCACGATGGGTCTGTGCACACATCTGCATTCTTCACATCGCTGAAAAGATCGGGTGCGGCGCCGGTGCGCTTGGGGCACACATCGCAGGCTCCAGCTGCTGGCACTAGGTCTGCCGCAATAATTGAGAAGGTGGCGCTGCTCAGCTTGAGCATGTAGTTGTCTTGCACCAGCTTGAGGGCCTTGCGGTGCGACAGGGGCACGCGCTTGCCTTCCTGGTAGTCGTGTTCTCCGTCCAGGATCTCTTTCAGCGCCTTGGCCTGCAGCTTGCTGTCGGGGATGCGGGCCACCAGCAGCGCTGTGCTGGCCTCGATCTTGCCGGCGCTCAGAGCGGCGCGGGCATCGCTTCCCAGGTCCAGCAGCTTCAGGCGGGCATAGACGTGGGCGCGGCTGCGGCCAATCTTGGCGCCTACCTGGTCAGCGTTCAGGCCGCTGTGTTGCATCAGCTGCTGAAAGCCCTCTGCCTCCTCCAGCTCGCTCAGGTCGTCGCGCTGCAGGTTCTCCACAATCTGGATCTCGCGCACCTGGTCGTCTGTCAGCTCGCGGATCATGGCGGGAATGTCGGCCACGCCTGCCAGTTTGCTGGCCCGGTACCGGCGCTCGCCGGCCACCAGCTCGTGGGTGGGCAGCACCGTGCGCTTTTTGCCGGTGGCGGGGTCCAGGTGGGTGTCTTCCAGGCGGCTGCCGGGCAGGGGGCGCACCAGCACGGGCTGGTGTACACCGCTGGCCTTGATGCTGTCAGCCAGCTCCTGCAGCTTGGCCGCGTCAAAGGTCTTGCGCGGGTTGGTAAGGCTGGTCTCGATGAGGGCCAGCGCCAGGCGGGCGAATGTTTCGGTGGTCACAGGTCGCTCCCGCATGGATTGACTTCACTGCGAATGACGTCTGGCAAGGGCTTCAAGCGTGAGGAGGGCGGCAGGCCGTACTCGCGGGCGGTGCGGTTCATGATCTCCAGCGCGGCGCTTTGGGCCAGGCTGCAGGGGCTGCCAATGGCGGGTTTGAAGTTGCTGTGTACGGCCACGGTGCCGTCGGGCGTGTCTTCCAAGATGAGGGTTACGCTTGCCATAGCTCTGGCTCCTGTGGGTTTGGGGTAGGTGCTGCGGGCGCAGCGGGTGGGGTGTCGATGGGCGTGATCTCGCTGGCGTTGCGGGCCACCAGGCGCATGTCCAGCGCTGGGGCCTTTACGCGCACTTGCATGCCGCGCTTGAACTTGGCGGCCTCGGCCGCTGCCTGGGCGTGCTGGCCCATGCCAAAGGGGTGCTCAACGTGCAGGGTGGTGCGCATGTCGTTGTCCAGCTCCACATCCATGCACACCACTGGCACGGCGTGGTCGGCGCCGTCCAGCAGCTTGGTGCGCACCTCGGCCTTGTGCAGCAGGGTGCCGGTGTAGAACATGTCGAACGCGAAAGCGCGCAGGGCGGTTTGGGCTGCGGCGTTCATGTCAGAAAATCCAACGCCCGTAGACAAAGCCCATGCCCATTCCCATGAGTGCTGCAGCTACTGCTGCGGCTACTGCAGAGCGCGCAAGGTCGGCTATCCACTCCCATGGGGTCATGTAGTCGGGCTGCACATCGCGGGCCGCTTCGTGGGTGTCTGGTTCGGCAGTAGCTGCTTGGTATGGCTCTTCGGTGCTCAAGCCAGTCATGTCAATGTGAGCGGCGCCCGCAATCTGCATGGCAGTGCCGCGGGCAGGGCAGTTGTTGCCACGGGTGCAGTGGGCGTAGTCGTTGCAGCAGTTCATGGGGCCACCTCGGCTACTTGCAGCTCGGCGCCAGCTGGAGCGGGGCCTTTGCGTGGGGTGCAGCGGACGGTGGTGGCATCCACTTCGGTGAAGCTGGCGTTGCCACACATTTGGCCTGCAGCCCTCTCAAACCGTGCGCGGGCAGCTTCGGTTTTGATAGCGTCTTGCGCGGCGGTAGATTGGGCCCACTCGGCGCGCCGGTCTTCCATGGGGTTTAACGCTGTCATGCCGACGATGCACGCTGCAAGCAGCAAGGCCAGCACCCAGTTGCCCACGGTGCTCACGTCTTTTTTGAGCTCGTTGAAGGTTTCGCGGTAGGTCATTCGGCCACCTGCACCAGGTTGCCGAAGTCGTCGCAGATGTGGACGCCCAGGTCGCGCTTCCATTTGGCCCCTGTGCCATCCACCATGGTCTGGTCGCCGTACCACCGAGCGGGGCTCCAATAGCCGACCATGTTCTCGCTATTGCGCCAGTACTCGGGCTCCTGATAGCAGCGGTACAGGCTGATGCTGTTGCCTGTGCGGTCGTAGATTTCGATGCGCGCGGAATTCGTATCCACAACCCTGGTGTCGGCATCAAAGCCATGCAGGACGACGATGGCGTCTTTGGCGCTGAGTTCTGTGAGTAGCTTGTCGCGCGCTTCGGTCTGAATCTGCTCTACGAGCTTGGCGGCTGTGGCGCTGAGGTGGGCCGCTGCGGGCTTACGGGTGCGGGTGGACCGCTGTATAGACGTGTGCACTATTCACTCCTGACCGCCGGGAATGGGCGGGTTGGAGTGAATTATTAGGTATTACCTAAGTATTTGCAAGGCAATGCCTAAATTATTTTAGGTAAGAGCTGACTTCCAGCGTTCCTCACTGATGATTTTTACCTTGCTGCCCTCGCGCTGAGCCTCTATGGCTTGCTGGATCTTGCGCCCGAATGACGTGTGTGCCCAACTGGGTGATGCGTTGGCGCCCAACACAAGGTAGTCGGTTTTTCCGTTAACGGTGCTGCGGAGTTCGGCTCCGGCTTGTACGGTAAGTTGCTCGCAGAAGCCGCGGGTTCCGTGTGCAAATTCGCCAGTGAGGCATACGCGAGCACTCTTCAGGTTCACGCTGCATTCGTTGTCAACCGGCAGAGCAATGACTTCCGGGCTGGCAGAGCCGGTTTCAGCAAACTGGTTGGCTGCAAGTCCAGTCAGCAGATCGAGCAGCTTGGTGCGTTCATTGGCATCGATGCTGCCGTCTGCAATGGCGGCCTCAATGACGGCTACAACGGCAGAGCCGGGCCATGTGCTGGCAACTGCCTGATTGTCGGTGAGCCATGTGTGCAGCATCTTCACTTCCAGATCGTGAAGGGCTCCGTCTGCCACGATGCCTGTGATGATGCCAAGCAGCATGGCGATGCCTTTGTCCTCGCGGCTTCTGATTTGGCTTTGCGAGGTTGCTGTGGTCATTTTGTGGAGTCTGTTTCGGCCAGGAGTTTCTTTAAGTCGCCAGTGAACAGAACAGTGACTTGTGTACGTGTGCAGGTCATTGAAACTTCGTCATTCATATCGACGTCCAGGTCTTCTCCCCGCAGCCCTTGCCAGGCAGCAAGGTAGTGGAGTGCCCCGATTTTGCTGCCCTTAATGGCCCGTTCCACGCCCCCCTTCCAGGGAAGAGGCGGCAGCTCGCCGGCTCGGGCTTTAGCTGCCAGAGCGGGTTCCTCTTTGGCCTTTTCGATTCCGCGTAGCCAGCTGGCGATCAAGCCTTTGTCCTTGCCTTCCATGCGATCTTCCCAGCGCTCAGCGAGGCTGGGAGGTCTGGTAATGCTTTGTTGTATCCGCATGGTCAGGCTGCGTTTCTGCGCGACAAAAGTTCTTCAATCACCGAGTCGTAGTGGTGTTTCTTCTCCGTAAGGGTCCTGATCAGTTCATCTTGTTCTTTGGTGGGGAGTCCATCGAAAAGGTCAAGTAGCACATGATGACGTGGATCAGGGCTGTGATACGAAATGCTTTCTTCACGTGCCACAAAACCCTCTTCTCCCAAATCAAGCCACCAGTCAATGCTTCGGCCAAATACGGTGACCAGGGTCGGGTAGTGCTTCTTGTGTATGCGGCCGTGTTCGTACCAGTCGTACACAGACGGTGGCTTAACGCCGAATTTTTCGGCCAAATCTTTGGGCTTGAGGCCCAGGCGTTCGGCTTCTTCTTTGAGCTTCACTCCCATGTGAATTGCTTTTTCCATGGGAGGAATTAGGCAATCTCGAAAATTATTCGGCAATGCCTTGTGAAAACCGTAGGTAATGCCTAATAATGTAGGCATGCAAAACACATCACCTGTCGGTTGTGCCGCCCAGTTTGTTGGTGGGTTGACTGTGCTGGCCCGCATATTAGAAGTTGCACCACCCACCGTGCACGAGTGGAAGGTGGGCAAACGCCCTGTGCCTGCCGCTCGGTGTCTGGCTATCGAGCTCGCCACCAAAGGTACTGTCACGCGTAAGCAGTTGCGGCCAGATGATTGGCACAAATATTGGCCAGAACTGGCCCAAGCCCCCGCCAACACTGCGCAAGCAGCTACTGAAACCGTAGCAGGGCAGGGGGCTTGACGTGGCAACTACAAACCGCGCTCCCCGCCGTGATTGGGTGCACCACCGTTTGGAGCAGTGGGGCAGGTGCTCCAGGTCGGGGGTGATGTACACGTCACGCACTGCCCGTTTTTTGGCGTGGCTGGTGTTTTGCCCGCCTTTCAATTGGATTGGCAACATGCAGACGCATGTGTCATCCGCGCAGTTGAAACAGATTTTTGGTGAGTACGACGCGCAGCCTATTTCCACGGCGACGGTTTTTCGCGGGCCGCCCGTATCACCGTTGTGGCCTGCCACTCCATTAGACCTGGATGGGTCGAAATGATGTTGTCGTCCAGCTGCAGCACGCTGATGTTGTCGCCAATTTTTGGCGCTATCGCTTTGGTCAGCACCTTGTGCAGGTCGCTCACCTCTAGCGGTGTGAACCCGACAAAGCCGAAGCAAATGTTGGAGTTCAAAAAGGCCGCTGAATCGGTCAGGTTGCTCTGCACTGCTGCGATGGCCGTTTTGCCAATTTGCAAGAAAGCGGCGCCCTCTCGCTTGGCGGTGAAGTGGATCAGTACCAGTACACGTTTCATGTTTTCGAGTTCCCCTTTTAGTGGCGTTGGTGGTGGTGAGAAGCTCCCATTGTCCGCTTGTAGGGGGCTCACCTTTTTCGCGTCTTGGGTACATGGCCGCAGTGTCTGCGCCGCTGTGCTGCCCGTCTATCACTACAACAGGAGCCCACAGCCATGACCACTCTGCGTGATCAAGCCCTCAACCTGGCCCGCGCCTACCCCGGTGGCGCTGCCGCCCTGGCCCTGCGCATGGGTAAGAACCCCACCACCCTAAACCACGAGCTGGTGGGGCAGGGCAGCGCCAAGCTGGGCCTGGAGGACGCGGCCACCATCACCGCTCTGACCGGCGACTTGCGCGTGCTGGAGGCCTGGAACGCAGAGCACGGCTTGGTGGTGATCCGCATGCCGCAGATACCCACCGGGCCCGTGGGGAGCTGCCTGGACAAGCTCAGCTCCACCGCCCGCGAATTTAGCGAGCTGGTGACCGAGGTGGCTGGCGACCTGGGTGATAACCGGCTGAGCGACAACGAGCTGCAGCGCATCGAGCGCGAGGCCGCCGAACTGCTGGCTGCTGTGCACCAGCTGCTGGGCGCAGCGCGCACCCTGAACGCTGAGGAGCACCGCCCATGAGGCCGGCCGGCGATGTACGTCAGGCCCTGTTCACAGCCGCCTGCAGTTACCACAGCGAGGGCCGTGCTGCCACGTTGCGTGAGCTGGCCCACTCCAGCCAGGTGGGGCTCAGCGATGCCCGCCGCTGCGTGGACAACATGAAGCGCGCCGGTGCGCTGCAGATTGTGGGCACCCGCCGCGTGGACTACCGTAACCGCCCGGTAAGCGAGTACGCCCCGGCTGCAGCTGACCCAGTGGCCAATGAGATCCAGCAGGGCTGGGTTGACCTTGGCAACTGCATGGCCGACTGGGTGAGGTAAGCCCCGCATGACGTTGACAAAGACCCCGGTGGTGGTCCTGCCGGTCTGGATGTTTGCCCCCTGCAGATTGGGGGCGCTGTATGGCAGAGCGTGAGCCGCTTCCCCCCATCCGCTTTGAAGCACTGAACGACGCGCTGCTGGATCGCATCGACTCCCTGGTGCCCGCCTGGCTGGATGGCGGCAGCATGAAGGGCAATGAGTACTTTGTGCACAGCTTCTGGCGGTCTGAAAAGACGCCAAGCCTATCGGTGTGCATGAAGGGCGCCCGCATTGGCAAGTGGCAAGACCACGGTGGCGAGCACAAGGGCGGCGACCTCATCTCTCTCTATGCAGCCATCCATGGAATGACTAACGGCGCGGCAGCGGTGCAATTGGCGCGCGAGCTGGGTCTAGAGTCTGTGGCCGGCGTGATGCCAGCGCAGGGTGCCCCCAAACTGGCTAAGCCTACCCCTGCGCCCGCACCAGTGGCGCCCCGCGTCAAACTGAAAGAGCCGTGGGTGACAGTGGCCCCGGTGCCCGATATGGCGCCCAAAGCCAATTTCAAACACGAGCACCGTCAGCCAGAGGACATTGAGCACCTAGCCACTTACATGGTGGACGGTGCCCTGTATGGCTACGTGGTCCGTTTTCGCACCAGCGATGGCGGCAAAGAAACCTTGCCCCATACCTGGTGCCAGAGCCAAGCCAACAGCACGCTGGCCTGGAAGTGGCGCACCTGGGTGGAGCCCCGGCCGCTGTACTTTCCTGGCGGTGTGTCGCCAGCTGCTGCCAAGGCTGCGGGGCGAGTGGTCACCGTCGTGGTGGTGGAGGGCGAAAAGAAAGCCGACATTCTGCAGAACCTGCTGGATGCCCGCGCGCCAGGTGTCTACCTGGTGGCCAGTTGGGCAGGGGGCTGCAAGGTGTGGGACAAGGCACTGTGGGAGTGGGTTGCCGGCACCGATGTGATCTTGTGGCCCGACTGCGATGGCAAGCGCGAGAAGCTGACCAACGCGGAGGCTGCTCAGTGCCTGGACGATGCGGCGCGTGACATAGCCGCGGCGACGAAGCCGCTGCTGCCTGCCAACAAGCAAGTGGGCATGAAGGCCATGCTGGGCATTGGTGCGCTGCTGCAGGGCACGCACGGGTGCAAGGTCCAGATCCTGCCCATTCCCGAGCCGCTGGCCGTGCCCGATGGTTGGGACTGTGCCGATGCCATCCAGACCGATGGCTGGGGCTTTGACCAGGTGCTGCAGTTCTTTGGCCGCGCGCAGCCACTCCCCGCTGCAGACGCGAAGCCAGAGGCCAAGGCGGCAGCTGGTGGATCGGGTGGCGGTAAAAAAATCGATCCCCCCGGTGGCCCTGTGGCCGGTGAAGATGAGTTTGACGGTGATGGCGATGCCTTCCAGGGCCACCTGGACTGGCTGTGCGATCAGCTCAAGTGCAAGGTGCACGAGATCGGCATCAACCGCCGCGCTGTGGTCACCGCACTGCGCAAGGCGCCCGCGCTCAAGCGTTGTCTGGGCCTCAACACACTGACCGGCGCACCCAGCACGCAGGTGCCATGGCCATGGCGTGAAAAGGCGGGCCCGCTGGAGGAGACCGATGCCTTGCGCCTGGGCGATTGGCTCAGCACGATCTACAAGGTCAAGGCTGCCAGCAAGGCCGCGCTAGAGGAGGCCATCGACACCGTGGCCGATGAGCGGCGCTTTCACCCCATCCGCGATTGGCTGCAGGGCCTGGAGTGGGATGGCACAAGCCGCATCGACAAGTGGTTGATCCATATCCTGGGCAAGGGCCCAGACAAAGATAAGCCAGGCACCACCGAGCTGGAGCGTAAACCCAAGCTCAAGCGCTATCACGAGCTGGTGGGGCGCTTCCTGCTCATGGGCCTGGTGGCGCGAGTGATGGAGCCTGGCTGCAAGTTCGATTACTCACCTGTATTTGAGGGCCTGCCAGGCCGTGGCAAGTCCACCCTGGTCAAGACGCTCGTGGGCGTGGAGTTTTTCAGCGACACCCACTTCGATGTGGGCAACGGCAAAGACGGCATGGAGCAGCTGGAGGGCCTGTGGGGCTACGAGCTGAGCGAGTTGACCGCCCTGCGCAAAGCCGATAGCGAGCAGGTCAAGCAGTTCTTCAGCTCCACGATTGACCGCTTCCGTGGCGCCTATGGCAAGTATGTGCAGGCCCACCCACGCCAGTGCGTGATCTTCTGCTCCACCAACAAGAAACAGTATCTGTACGACCTGACCGGCAACCGCCGCTTCTGGCCCATCTGGATCGAGCAGTTCATCAAGCTGGAGTGGCTGCAGAAGTGGCGTGAGCAGCTGTTTGCCGAGGCGTATCACCTGTACTCGCAAGGCGAGCGGTACACACCCACGCCACAGGAAGAAGCTGAGTTTTTCGAGCCTGAGCAAAAGAAGCGCCTGGTGGAAACTGCAGTGCAGTCCCGCCTGTACGAGATGCTGACCCGCGAAGGTTCACCAGGAGCTGAAGGCAAGGTAAGCAGCGACCTGAACGTGAACGCCACGTTTGTCACGTTGGACCGGCTGGTGGCAGCCCTGGGCACCGATGCGGCCAAGTCCAGCAGCTTGCTGGAGGCCCAGATCCGTGGCTGGCTGGAGGCCCACGGCTGGACGTATGGACGCGAGGGCGGTGGCCTGCGTCGCAGGGGCTACAAGCAGCCCAAGATGTGGCCACCCAAATTTGCGGATGAAGATGAAGAGGCACCGCCACCGGCGGGCCCAAGCAAACCCACTGGCGGCCCTGCACAGGGCACTGACCATGAGGACGATGACAATGTACCGTTTTGAGCAGCGATGGGCCTGTGCGCCCGAAAAGCTCTCGGTGCAGCAAACGCGCCGCAGCGCACCGGGTATGGGAGGCGAGATTCGCGATCCCCGGTGTGGTGCGGTAGCGGGGAAGTCATTGCACGCGCCTATGACGTAGCCAACCCAGTCGGCCCAGGGTGTAGGCGTCCACACGTCCACCCTTTGGCATGGAGCACACAGCGCGGTCCTATTCCTCCGAATACCGAGTTGAAGCTGCTGCATTGCCCGGTGGGTTTGGGCAACCCCGCATGCGCCTCCTTATATGTGGGCACGTGATGCAGGCAGGCGTGCGCTCGCACGCGCGCTCCCGAGCGATTTGTGTGTGTGTCATGTACTCAGTAATAAATAGTGGACGGATGGACGGCAATGAATATTCAGGACCAAATCCAGATCATCAAGACCAAGATGCCCGAGACCTACAAGGCCATCCAGGACCGCGAGAAGGGCGTCACGGATGTGATCGACGGCAAGCGGGTGACCGTGATCCCAGTCTATGGCGCGGAGGTCTATGCACTGGTGCGCCGTGGCCTGCGTGGTGAGCCCAACTGTTTCTGGGCCATGGAGGCAGGCTACGTCATGGGCACCCCCTTCAACATGCCCACCGTAAGCCGCGACATTGCCTGGTACATGGTGTCCTTCGGCTGTCTACACGTCTGCACGTTCCCCTTGCTGCCTTCGGAGGTCACCAATGGCACGCATTGAGTACATCCGCCACCGCTTGGAAGAGTGGGGCCGCTGGTGCCAGCAGTCCGAGTCCGGCGCCCTGGGCTACCCCAGCCAGTCCGCCTTTGCACGCATGGGCCCATCCGCCGGCCGCAATGAATCGGTGGTGCCCACCATTGCACTGCAGGCCAGCGAGATTGACGACGCTGTCAAGTCCCTGCAGCTCACCCAGTCGCACCTTTACCTGGTTGTGAAGCTGACCTATGCCGATGGTCTGCCGCGCCACTTGGTGGCCAAGCGCATGGCGCGTGCCGATTCCACCATCAAGGCCAACCTTGCAGCTGCCGACCAGGCGATTAGCCGCTGGCTAGAGGACAAGGCCGAACTGCAGCGCAAGGCCGCTGATAGCAGGCAACGCGCCACGCAGTGATTGACGCAAGGGGGTTTTACGTCATAGACCTTTTCGGTACATTTCAGGCAAGCTGTCTCGTTCGTGCGACCACCCCGAACATGACAGCCCGACAAACCCCGCAGGCCACTACCTCGCGGGGTTTTTCTTTGATCAGTTCAGCGCTGGATGATGAGTAGGGAAATCCTCCCCAGCGCTTAATGCAAGCAACTGACGCACTTGGCGAGCCCTGCCTTTCCTTGTGTGGGTGGTTGCAGATCGAGCGGAGAGTGAGAGCAGCGGGTGGAAGCCCCGCACCAATACAACCACGCCGAGAAGGGCAACGGTTGTGTGTCAACGCCAGGGGCTTCGGTCCCTGGCTGAGACTTGCACCAAGCCCATGATGTTCTGAGAAAACCAGAAACATCCCCGAGCGGGGAACCGATCGCAGGGCAGTTCAACACCACTCATTGATGGCCACGGCCTTCTAACCATTCTGAACTGACCCTGCCCCTATGCCCATCAGCGCACCAAAGCCTTGCGGCCATCCTGGCTGCGGTGTGCTGGTCCGTGATGGCACAAGCCGCTGCCCCAAGCACCCTAAGCCTGCATGGGCCAAGCCTGTCAAGGCGACCAAGCGCATCACAGGCAGGCGGCTGCAGCGAATGCGTGCCGACCTTTTCCAACGTGACCCGCTCTGTGCTGAGTGCAGGCGCCATGGTCGCGTGACCTTGGCAACACAGCGCGACCACATCAAGCCATTGGCGGAAGGTGGCGCGGATGACGAAACCAATGAGCAGGGCTTGTGTGACGACTGCCACGAAGAGAAGAGTCTTGCCGAAGCCCTGAGAGGCCGCCGCCGATCCGCAGGGTAGGGGGGTGGTCAAAAGTCTAGAACCCACCCACCGGAAACCGGCCGCTTCCTCATTTTTTTACGCGCGCAGGTTTTGGGAGGGGGGGTACTCCCCTGCGCTGAACTGACCCGAAGGAAAACACCATGACTGGATCACGCGGACCGCTGCCCAAGCCTACCGCGCTGAGGCTGCTCGAAGGAAATGCGGGCAAGCGCGCCCTGGACTTGTCGGCTGGAGTAAATCCCCAGATCGTTGTGCCAAGTGCCCCCAAGCACCTGGGTCCAGAGGCTCGCAAAGAGTGGAAGCGAATCACGCCCATCTTGTTTGAGCTGGGCCTGATCAGTGGACTCGACCGCGCTGCACTGGCTTTGTACTGCCAGGCTGTGGGTCGTTTGTCCGAGCTGGAGACTGCCTTCAATGGTCAGGTCGATCGTTTGGTCGCTGATAAAAAAATGCCGTACTCGGATGCAGTCTATGAGGCCAGCTACTCAACTACGCCATCAGGCTACGCCCAGCAGAGCGTGATTGTTCAGCTGCTCAAGTCGCACCGCGAGCAGGTCAACCGCTACCTGATGCACTTTGGCCTGAGCCCTGCGGCCCGCGGCCGTGTCCAGGCCAGCAACTATGTGCAGCCAACGCTGCCAGGCATCGACCCCAAACCTGAGACGCGGCCCACCGGCTTCGCCATGTTCACAAATCCGAATCGATGAACCCATACGTCGAACGCGCGCAGCAGTACATGCGCGATGTCCTCGACGGCACGATCCCAACCTGCAAGTGGACCCGCC
Organism: Rhodoferax sp. TS-BS-61-7; assembly: GCF_002943465.1. Classification (GTDB taxonomy): domain Bacteria; phylum Pseudomonadota; class Gammaproteobacteria; order Burkholderiales; family Burkholderiaceae_C; genus Allorhodoferax. The sequence continues at coordinate 341,806 of NZ_PTQY01000001.1, read as the reverse complement.
TGGCTGTACAGCGCCAGGTGGATGATTTGCAGCGCCAACCCAGTGAGGACTGGCCCTGGGTGTTCGATGCCGACATGGCATCGCGCCCCTGCGCCTTCATTGAGCTGCTGCCGCACATCAAGGGTAAGTGGGCGCGCGATGGCCGACTGCTGGAGCTGGAGCCCTGGCAGTGCTTCATCCTCACCACCGTCTTCGGCTGGGTTCATCACGAGACCAAACTGCGCCGCTTCCTGGAGGCCTACGAAGAGGAAGCCCGCAAGAACGGCAAGAGCGCCAAAGGCTCTGGGCTGCTGCTTTACATGCTGGCTGCTGACGGTGAGCACGGCGCAGAGTGCTACACCGCCGCGACAACACGCGACCAGGCGCGCATCGTGTTCGATGACGCCAAGGCCATGGCAGAGCGCTCGCCCGGCCTACGCACCCACCTGGGCGTGGCCATCATGCAGCACAGCCTGACGGTGGCCCACACCTCCAGCAAGGCCGCACCGCTGGCCGCTGAAGGCAGCACGCTGGACGGTTTGAATGTCCACTTTGCGCTCCTGGATGAGCTGCACGCTCACAAGACGCGGGCGGTGTACGACGTGATCGACAGCGCTCGTGGTGCCCGTGAGCAGTCGCTGTTGTGGACCATCACCACCGCCGGCACCGACCGCAGCGGCATCTGCTACGAGCGCCGCACCCATGTGACCAAGATCCTGGATGGCGTCATCACGGATGACCGCGTTTTCGGGATCATTTACACACTGGACGACGGTGATGATCACTTTGACCCGGCCGTCTGGATCAAGGCCAACCCCAACTTGGGCAAGTCCGTCCAGCTCGACGAGATGAAGGCGCAGGCCAGCAAGGCGCAGGCGATGCCCAGTGCGCTGAGCAACTTCCTGACAAAGCGCTTGAACGTCTGGGTATCTGGTGAGAGCCCCTGGATGGACATGCGCGCCTGGGACCGCTGCGGAAGCAAAGAGGTCAGCATCGAAACCATCCCTGACGGCGTCAAGCTGTACATGGGCCTGGATCTCGCGCAGAAGAAAGACTTTGCTGCGCTGACGCTGTCCTGGGAAGAGGACGTGCTGGTGCCAGGCGCAGACGGTGTTTACGCACCAGAGCGCAAGCGTGTGTGGCGCGTGTGCACACGCCTGTACTTGAACGAGCTGGCGATCCAGGAGAGCGGCAACGCCCACCTGGCCGGCTGGGCCCGCCAGGGTTACGTGGTTGTGACCGATGGCGACCTGACCGACTTCGACGTCGTGGCCGACGACATGCGCAAGTATTGCCGGCGCTTCGATGTGCAAGAGATCGCCTTTGACCCGGCGTTGTCTATGTACTTTGCGGGCAAGTTGATCGAGGAAGGCCTGCCACTGGTTGAGATCGCGCAGCGCTCAGTCTTTTTCACCCCGGTGCTCATCCAGGTGGAGAACATGGTGCGCGAGGGGACGCTGCAGCACGAAGGCAACCCGGTGATGGCGTGGATGGTCAGCAACCTGGTGGTGAAGCAGTCCAAGTTCAATGAACTGATGGCGCCGACCAAAGAGCGACCTGAAAACAAGATCGACGGCCCCATGGCCATGCTGATGGCACTGGGCAGAGCACTGGCGACTGTAGAGAGCAACGAAATCCAACAAGGCTTTGTAATACTGTGAAAACTCAACCCACTACTTGGAGCGCCGTGCAAGGTCGCGCTGCCGAACCCGGCAGCACCATCTTGAATCAGTGGCGAGCCACGCGTGAAGCGGGGCGATCGCAGGCGCTGCAGCCGGTGGAGAACGCTGCGACCGTCAGCACGGCCGACAGCACTGCGGAGATCCTGGACTTCTTTGGCGTGCGTCCTGGTGCATCCGGCATGCACGTGACGCCAGACTCCGCCATGCGTGTCTCGGCTGTAGCTGCGTGCGTGCAACGGATCACGGGCGCTGTCACCAGCATGCCTATCAACCTGTACGAGCGTACAGAAAAAGGGCGCCAACCCTTGGAGGGGGATGCCAAGTGGTGGCTGCTCAATGAGTCGCCCACGGCCGCCTGGACAGCTGCCAGTATGTGGGAGCAAGTTCTCGCAGACATGCTGCTCAAAGAGAGCGGCTTTGCTTTCATTGGCCGCAGCAACAGCGGCGAGATCCGGGAGCTGGTGCCCATCCCCTGGAGTGCCATTCTGGTGGAGCGGTACAAAGGCTCTGGCCGGCTCAAGTACTACGTCAACGACATCACCACCTACGGTGCTGACCAGGACGACATCCTGCACTTCCCCGGTTTTGGCTTCGATGGCCTCCGTGCCAAGAGCGTGATCGCTTTTGGTGCACGCAACGCCACCGGCAATGCCATGGCCATGGATGAGTACAGCGGCAAGTTCTTTGGCGGTGGTGCCCACCCGAGCATCGTGCTCAGTACTGAGAAGGGGATGAAAGATCCCCAGATCTCGACGCTGCAGCAGATGTTTCTTGCCAAGTACTCGGGCATGGACAACGCGCACCGCCTGCCACTGGTGCTGACCGAGGGCCTGAAGGCCAGCAATCTGAGCCTTACAGCCGAGGACGCCCAGCTCATTGAAAGCCGCAAGTACCAGGTGGTGGACATAGCCCGCGCCTTTGGTGTGCCGCCGCACCTTATTGGTGAGACCAGCGCCAGCACCAGCTGGGGCAGTGGCCTGGAGGAAATGAGCCGCGCGTTCATCGCCTTCACCGTCAACCAGCACCTCAAGCGGATTGAGCAGGAGCTGAACCGCAAGATCTACCCACGGTCCCAACGCTTCTACCTGGAGTTTTTCCGAGACGCCCTGATGGAGGGCAACAGCAAAGCCCAGAGCGAATACAACCGCGCTGCCATCGGCGGCCCTGGCAGCGGCCCCGGCTGGATGACGGTGGATGAGGTACGCAAGACCCGCCACCTTCCACCGCTGGGCGGCGAGGCAGACAAGCTGTTCACACCCGCAACCCCTACCAAAGCGCCCGGCGCTGGAGAACCGAAGCCATGAAAAAACTACTGCAGTTCCTGCGCGACAACGCAGCCAACGAGCGCAAGCCGCTCAACCTGATCCGCAACGAAGCGAACAGCGAGGCCACGCTCTACATCTATGACGTGATCGACGCCTGGTGGGGTGTGTCTGCATCGCAGATCGCGCCAACCATTGCGGCGCTGGACCCCAGCACCACGCTGCACCTGCGCATCAACTCCCCCGGTGGTGATGTGTTTGAAGGCCGCGCCATCCGCACTGCCATCCAGCAGTTCAAGGGTAAGACCATCGCCCACATCGATGGGCTGGCAGCCAGTGCAGCCACCAGCATCGCTGATGCGGCTGATGAGGTCGAGATCACCCAGGGCGGCTTTTACATGATCCACAACGGGTGGACATACGCCATGGGCAACAAGTCCGAGCTGGCCAAGACCGTGGAGCTGCTGGCCAAGGTTGACGCCTCCATCATTGCCGACTACACCACCCGCACCGGCAAGACCTCGGTGGAAATTGCAGCCTGGATGGATGCAGAAACCTGGTTCAGCGCTGACGAAGCGGTGGCCAATGGCTTTGCTACCCGTCTGGCCGCGCTGCCGGACAAGACCGAGAACCACGCCCAGGCCAAGACCTGGAACCTCACTGCCTACGACAAAGCGCCAAAGGCGCTGCTGGAGGCCAAGCCACCAGAACCCGCCCCCGACTACGAAGCACAGCGCGCCCTCAATGAGCGCCGTCTGCGGCTTCTGCAGAACGCCTGAAGCGCTCGCCGCATCAGCGATCCCTGCCGCCTTCGGGCGGCTTTTTTATTTGTTGCTCACTTTTTAAGGAACCCCCATGAAGAGCATTCAAGCACTGCGCGAGCGCAAAATCGAACTCGCACGCCAAGCCAACCATATCCTCGCCGAGAAGGGCGACCAGACATGGACCAAGGAAGACCAGACCAAGTACGACGGCCTGATGAATGAGCTGGAGCTCATCGGCACCCAAATCAACGCCCACCAGCGCCAGCTGGATGCCGAAGCAGACAACGTCTTTGTGCAGAAGCCCGGCACTAAGGTCGTGGACGGCGACATCAACAAGCTGGCCGCTGTAGCCTTGTACATGCGTCACGGCAACAACGTGACCGCCGAGCAGGCCATCGCCATCCGCAACGCCATGAGCACCACCACCGGCGCTGAAGGCGGCTTCACCGTTCCCGCCGAAGTCTCCAAGATGGTTATCGACGCCCTCAAGGCCTATGGCGGCATGCGCGACGTGGCAACGATCCTGCCCACTGAGTCCGGCAACGCTTTGACCTACCCTGCAAGCGACGGTACAGCGGAAGAGGGTGAGATCGTTGGAGAAAACGCAGCGGCGACCACTGGTGAAATCACCTTCAGCAACGTGCCGCTCAACCCGTTCAAGTACAGCTCCAAGAAAATCGCTTTGCCGGTTGAGCTGATCCAGGACAGCGCCATCGACGTGATCGCTTTCGTGGTTAACCGCTTGGCCACCCGCTTGGGCCGCATCACCAACAAGCACTACACCATCGGCACTGGTACCGGTCAGCCATGGGGCATCGTGAACCGCGCTTCTGCAGGCAAGGTGGGCACTACGGGCCAGACCCTTACCGTGATTTACGACGACTTGGCAGACCTGTTCTACAGCATCAACCGCGCCTACCGTCGTGGATCTGCCTGGAGCTTGGCAGATACATCCCTGCGCAACATCCGCAAGATCAAAGACACCGCAGGCCGTCCGATCTTCACGCCTGGCTATGAGGCAGGCATCACGCAAGACGCACCTGATCTGCTGATGGGCAAGCCGATCGTGATCAACGACGACGTGCCAGCCATGGCTGCCAACGCCAAGTCCATCCTGTTTGGTGACCACAAGCAGTACACCATCCGCGATGTGGCCGGCTCCACCGCCATCCGCCGCTTCGATGACTCTGCCTTTGCCCTCAACGGCCAGGTGGGCTTCTGCGGCTGGCAGCGCACCGGCGGCAACTTGCTGGACACAGCTGCCGTCAAGTACTACCAGAACAGCGCCACCTAAGCGCCCTGGTAGGCAGATCCGGGCACGCTGGCCGTGCCCGGCCCTCAAACCCCATTTCTCGGAATCATTCCCATGACAAAGAAACTCATTGCGCTGGCCGTCATTGCGGCTGGCGTCTTGGCTGTGGACTCCAAAGAGATCCCAGTCGGTCAACCCTTCGAAGCCGCTGACGACCTGGCCGAAAAGCTGATCGCCGCTGGCGACGCCAAAGAAGAGGCGCCTGCAGCCCCTGCACCTGCCAAGGGCAAGACGGTCAAAGCCCGTGTCCTGGTTGACGGCACCCTTGGCAAGATCAATCAGGTGATCGATGTCCCGCAAGAGAACGTCAAGACCTTGGAATCTGAAGGCCAGATCGACACCAGCAAAGCCGCCGTCACCTACGCCTTGAGCCTCAAGACTGACGACTAACCCCGCGCACTGCTGCGTGATGCACTCCACCCGCTGGAGTGCATTGCAGAGCAAACCCGCTCACCTATTCAAAGCCCACCATGTCCAGCTTACCAATCAAAGACGCCGACAACAACACCCGCCGGGTGGACGTTTTCACGCGCACCGAAGGCGCAGAGATGGTGGAAACCCAGGCAGTTGTCCTGGTAGACCCTGCCAGCGGTGCGCCAGTGGATCTGGCGACCCAAACCACAGTGGCCGCGCTGCTGACCGCAGCCCAGGCAATACAGGCCGCTGCCGAGGCACTTAACGCCAAGACCACCGCCATCAACACTGGCGCGATCGAGGGCACCGTGGCCCTGGACGGGGCCAGCCTTGCGGCGCTGGAAAACGTCACAGTGTCTGCAGCCAGCCTGGGCGAGCCCGGCAACACCCCAGCCACAGACGACACCGGCACTTTCAGCATCATCGCCCTGCTCAAGCGGGCGCTGGGCTTCTGGTCGTCTTTGGCCAGCGTGGTGCGCGCCACCAATAGCCCATTCACCGATGGCGACAAAGGCCTGATGATCCTGGGCAAGCGGCGCGACAGTGACAGCACCATAGTGGCTGACGGTGACTACGCTGGCTTCAATATGGATGAGGTAGGGCGCCTCAAGGTCGCCACACAGCCAGGCTCGGTACCGGCAGTCTCTGGCCAACTCACTGCAGCAGGCCAGGCTGTGGCCATTGCCACCGGCCGCATCGGAACGCTGTCCATCGCAATGGTGGCCACCACCCTGGTGGGGCACAACGCCATGTTTGAGTTCAGTAACGACAGCACCAACGGGGCCGACGGCAACTGGAAGACCGTGCAGGCCGTCCGCACCGACAGCAACATCATTGAGCCCACCACGGGTGTGCTCGCAGCAACCCCGGCCTATGGCTGGGAACTGAACGTATCCGCGTATGCCTGGTTTCGCGTGCGCGCCACGGCTCACACCAGTGGCACAGCTGCCTACACCCTCAAGCCTGGTGCCTATGCCAGCGAGCCGGTGCCCAGCAGCCAGAACCCGCCTCTGGTGCCCTTAACCTTCACCCAGGCCGGTGTCATCGCGATCAATACCGACCTCATGGTGATCGACTGCTTGAACTACCGATCGGTGCTCATTCAGGCCACGAGCCTCGGGACTTCCGGCGTCATTACTCCTGCATGGTCCAACGACGGTTTGACCTATGTCGCCCCCACGATGCACAACACATCGGGTGGAGCCAGCGGGACCGTGCAGGCTGGCAGCATCTATCGCATGGACGTTGGCGGCCGATATCTGCGGCTTCGACTCACAACCGCAACAACCGCCGGCACGACGACGTTGTCTGTGCAGTGCAGCCAGAACTCCGTTCCGCTGTCTGTTGCAATTCTTGGTACCCCTTCGTTTACGGCTGCTGCAGGCACAAACCGCATTGGCTTCATTGCTGGATCAGGTACTTACTCGGATGACAGCAATGGAGCGTTAGCGTCCGCAGCTTCGTTTACTGGTAGCAGTCGTGACTTGACCGCCGTTGCTTCGGCAACATCGTTTAACAGCGCAAACACGATGGCGAAAGAACTACGGGTTGGCGCCGAGTCCGATCAATCCGGCACTCTCTGGTTGGAGGTGTCACGCGACAACACAAACTGGCGTCGCATCAAGGCCGTACCCACTGCGGCGGTCACTGGTGGCGGCCAGTACGCCGAGATCGTGCACCGCCCGAGCTGGCGCTATGCACGCGTTGGCTTCACTAATGGCGCGACTTTGCAAGGTCGTTTTTCCATCGGCACTATTTTGATGGCTGCTTAACCATGAACGAATTTCCCATCTGCCCCTTGTGTGGCCAGCCGGTCAACACCAACACCGACGCGCATGTCACCGAAGCTGATGGCGTCACGGTGAAGCACCACGAGTGCCCGCAACCAGAGGCCGAGCCCCCAGCGGCCGAGTAAGTCGCATGCTGCTCTTGCTGCTGAAAGGCCCCAGCGGGCCTGTCTACACGTCTGCACCCATGGGCGCAGGCTACATGCGCGCGCCGGCAGCCAGCAGCCGCCCACTGCAGGCCGCCATGGTGCGCCCAGCAGCTGGTGCGCAAACCCGCGTGGCCACTGGCAACACCAGCCGCCCCCTGCAACCCAACACCACCAGGTAGCCAATATGTCCGCCATCCGCACCGGTACCCCCAGCGCCGAACCCTGGACCCTTGCCGAGGTCAAGACCCACCTCAAGGTGGACCACACCGAAGAGGACGCACTGATCGGCGCGCTGCTCACCGGCGCCCGCGAAAACGCGGAGGAACGCTTGGGCCGCACCCTGTGCAACACGCCCTGGCGCCTCACGCTCGACGGCTTCCCGAGCGCCATCAAGCTGCCTATGCCCCGCGCCCTGGCGGTGCAGTCGGTCAAGTACCTGGATGGTGACGGCGTAGAACGTACCCTGAACCCAGCCGACTACCTGCTGGACGACGTGAGCGAGCCCGGCTTCCTGGTGCCCGCTTACGGCAAGGCCTGGCCCGCCACGCAGTGCCGGATCAACGCCCTGGTGGTGGAGTACACCGCCGGCTACGGCCCGGCCGCCACCGCCATCCCCATGCCGGTACGCCAGTGGGTGCTGCTGGTGGTGATGGAGATGTACCGCAACCGCAGCCTTACCTCTGAGGTCAAAGCCATCCCGCACGACTTTGCAGCCAGCCTGCTGGACTATTACAAGATCTGGAGCATCTAGCCATGGCCAGCAAACTGCCAGCCGACGGTGAGCTGAACCGCCGCATCAACCTCCGCCTGCGCACCGATGTGCCCAACGCCAGCATGGGCACCGATGAGGTGTACAGCGCAGGCATCTGGCGCTGGGCCAAAAAAGAGCCCATCCGCAGCATTGCCATCCGGGCAGGGGAGAACACGGGCGAAGAGCCCACCGACCTGTTTTGGGTGCGCTGGGCCAGCGGCACCAAGCCCGACGACATCACCCTGGCCCACGTGATCGACTTTGGCGGCCACCGCTTTCGGGTGCTGGACACCATCGATGTGGACGACTTGCACCAGTTCACCCGCATCACGGCAAAAGACCTGGGAGTGATTGATGTCCCTTAACAAAGAGCGATATCGCACCGGCAACGACATCAGCGGCATCCGCATGGATGTGGGCCTGCAGTTCCACAAAACGATCGACTACGACCGGCGCCAAATGCGCCGCGCCCTCAACGCCGGTGCCAACCACCTGCGCAGAGAAGCGCGCCGCTTGCTGGCCCGCCGTGGCGTGGTGTCCTTGCCTGGCGAGACACCGGGCCAAGACACTGGGCGCCTGGTCCGCTCCATAGGCACCATCACCCGCGGCTCCAAAGGCGGCTGGGTGAAGGTGGGCCCGCGCACCATCAAGGGCAGCGTGTTCTACCCGGCGTTTCTGTTCTACGGCAGCCCTAAGACCGGGCTGGAGGCGCGTGCCAACTTCATGGAGATCGCCTTGCAGAACAAACGCGAGCTGGTACGCAGCGAAGTACGCGCCGCACTCAAAGACTCACTGGTGCCGAGGTAACGCATGGAACTAGAACCCATCATTGAAGCCCTGCGCACCCGCTTGCCAGTGTTTGGCAACCGCGTGGGCGGTGCCGTCCAGTTCAAGGCCTTGGGCGAGAAGTCAACCCTGCAAAGTCCCTGCGCCTACGTCATCCCACTGGACGACAACGCCAGCGAGCGCAAGGCCGGCAACACCGCCAGGCAAGAGATCACCGATGGCTTTGCCGTAGTGGTAGTCATGAGCAACAAGCCCGACGAAAAAGGGCAGGGCAGTGCACTCAATGCCCACAACATGCGCACCCTGCTGTGGGCCGCGCTGTTAGGTTGGTGCCCCAGTGAAGAGTACGACCCCATCGTCTACGAAGGCGGCCAGCTCATGAAGCTGGACCGCGCAGAAATGTGGTTCCAGTACGAGTTCTCAGCCATGACCGAGATCACCGACGCCGATGGATGGCGCAACACAGAGCTGAACGGCCTGCCGCACTTTGACGGCCTGGACGTGCAGCTGGATGCCATAGAGCCCTTTGACCCCAACCGTGGGGCCACAGGGCCCGATGGCCGCAACGAAACCGGCGGGGCCTGGCCCCGCACTGGCAGCCTCGAATAGAGGCCGCCACCTGTTACCGCATGCCCGCCACCCAGCGGGCTTTTTTTTGTCCCACCCTAGGAGTCCACTCCCATGTCTATTTCGTTTTCCAAGATCCCGGCCGGCGTGCGGGTGCCCCTCTTCTACGCGGAGATGGACAACAGCCAGGCAGGCTACTTCACGCAAAACAAGCGCGCCATGCTCATCGGCCAAAAGCTGGCCGCCGGCAGCCAGGCCGTCGACACGCCCATCCTGGTGTCCACCACCGACCAGGCCAAGGTCCTGTTTGGCGTGGGCTCCATGCTCGCCCGCATGCACGAGCTGTTCCGCGCGCAAGACCCGTTTGGCGAGGTCTGGTGCCTGGCAGTGGCTGACGCAGGCGCGGGTGTTGCCGCCACGGGCACCATCACCGTCACCGGCACCGCCACTGCAGCCGGCACCATTCCCCTGTACATCGCAGGCCAGCTGGTCAGCGTGCCTGTGGCCTCTGCAGACGCAGCCAACGCCATTGCCGCCAGCATCAACGCGGCCATCAACGCCGCCACAGGCCTGCCAGTCACCAGCACCGTGGCCACTAACGTGGTCACCGTCACCTGCCGCTGGAAGGGCCTCACCGGCAACGACATCACCGTCCTGGACAGCTTCCGCGGCGCAGCGGGTGGCGAGGCACTGCCAGCTGGCGTGGCCCTGGCTTACAGCGGCAGCGGCAAGCTCGCCAGTGGCACGCTCAACCCCACCCTCACGGGCACCCCCATCACCGCCCTGGGCGATGAAGAGTACGACTACATCATCCACCCCTACACCGACAGCACCAGCCTGGACGCCATTCAAGCCGAGCTGAACGACGCCACCGGCCGCTGGAGCTGGGCCCGCCAGGTGTATGGCCATGCCTACTCCGCCCTGCGTGGTGCGGTGGCAGCGCTCACCACCGCTGGTGGCTTGCGCAACGACCCGCACCACACGCTGGCCGCGATCGATGTGGACTGCCCCAACCCCGCCTGGGAATACGCGGCCGCCTACGGTGGTGCCAACGCCGTCTGTCTGAATGCTGACGCCGCACGCCCCACCCAGACCACGGTGCTAAACGGTATCCTGGCGCCACGCCCCGGCAAGCGCTTCCTGCTTACCGAGCGCCAGAGCCTGCTCAGCTACGGCATCGCCACCAGCAGCTACGGCCCTGGCGTGGTGCGTGTGGAGCGCGCCATCACCACGTACCAAAAGAACGCCTTTAACCAGGCCGACCCCAGCTACCTGGACAGCGAAACCCTGCACACCCTCACCGAGGTCACCCGCCGACTGCGCAGCCGCATCACGCAAAAGTACCCGCGCCACAAGCTGGCCAACGATGGCACCAACTTCGGCCCCGGCCAAGCCATCGTCACGCCCAACGTCATCCGCGGCGAGCTGGTGGCCGAGTACCTGGACATGGAGCGCGACGGCCTGGTGGAAAACGTCGCCCTGTTCAAAAAGTACTTGATCGTGGAGCGCAACGCCACCAACCCCAACCGCCTGGACGTGCTGCTGCCGCCTGACCTGATCAACGGCCTGCGCATCTTTGCGGTGCTCAACCAGTTCCGCCTGCAGTACGCAGCCAACGCCTAAGCCAGGCACAACCCCAGTTCATTGAAAGGAACTCAACACCATGGCAAGTAAACGACTGGCAGGCGTCTGCTACATCAAAGTGGACGGCGAGCAGATCGAAGTCTCGGGCGGCCTAGAAGCGCCCCTGTCAAAGACCAAGAAAGAGGCCGTGCAAAGCGCGGCGCGCACTGTGGGCTTCAAAGAAACACCCATTGCGCCTTACGTCAAGGTCACCGGCATCCTGGTGCCCGGCTTCCCCAAAGCCAAGCTGGAGAGCGGAACCGACATGACTGTCACCGCCGAGTTTGCCAACGGCGACGTGTACACCCTGTCTGGCGCCTGGTTCGGTGGTGAGTCTGCCCACAAGGGCGACGACGGCACCGCAGAGCTGGAGTTTGGTGGCACGGACGGGGAGTGGAAGGAATGAGCGGCCCCAAAGAAATCAAGCTCAAGAAGACCATCACGGCGCATGGCAAAGAGGTGTCGGTGCTGTCGCTGCAGGAGCCTGAGCCAGAAGACCTGTTTGCCCTGGGCTCGCCGGTCCTCATCGTCCCCAGCGCCACGGGGGACTCCGGCATTGAGATCCGCGCCAAGGTCATTGCGGCCTACATCTCGCGGCTGGCCAAGATCCCGCCCAGCAGCGTGAAAGAGATGCACATCGCGGACATCTACAAGTGCCAGGAGTGGCTGCTCCCTTTGTTGCAGGGCGAGGGGACATAAACCAGTTTGTAGACCGCCTTTTTGAGGTGGCCTACTTCTGGCGGCTAGATCCTGCCGTCCTCCTCGCCATGCCGCTTAGCCGGTACGACCTTTTCGCCCGCCAGGCAGAGCGCCTGGCCACCAAAATCAATCAGGAGTAATCGCCATGGCCGACAACTGGCAACTCAAGGCAGTGCTGTCTGCCAACGCACAGGGCCTGCTCAAGACGCTGGACAGCGTCAACAAAGCCACCCGCAGCACCCGCAAGCACCTGGCAGACATTGGCAGTGGCTCGCTCAAGCTGGCCCAGAACTTGGCGCTGCCCGTGGGCCTGCTGGGTGGGCTGGCTGCAGGCTTCAGCGTGGCGGGTGTGGTGCAGGCGGCCAAGAACTTTGCGCTCATGGGCGACGAAGTGGCCAAGGGCAGCCAAAAGGCAGGCCTAAGCATCAGCGAGTGGCAGCGGTGGAACTACGTGGCAGGCCAGTCCGGCATCGAGGCCGCCACGCTCAACAGCTCCATGGGCCGGCTGAACAAGCAGATTGCAGAGGCTGCGGCCGGTAAGAACAAAGACCTGGCAGCGCTGTTTTCCAAGGCCCGCATTGGCATGCGTGGCGCCAATGGCGAGCTGCGCACCAGTTCTGAGCTGCTGCCCCAGATTGCCGATCTGTTCGCCCGCAACGGCAACGAAGCCACCCGCGCCCGCATGGGCAATGCCATCTTTGGCAAGAGCTGGCAAGACCTGGCGCCGTTGCTGCTCGGTGGCAGCGACGGCATCGCCCAGCTCACCCTGCGCTACAAAGAGCTGGGCCTGGAAGTGGAGGAGGGCGCCATCAAAGCCGGCGAGGCCTTTGGTGACCAGATGGACGACCTGAACCTGGTCACCAAGTCCTACGCCAACACCATTGCCGCCAAGCTGCTGCCGGTGCTCAGCCCGCTTCTGGAGAAAACAATCCAGTGGGCGGTAGCAAATCGGGCCGTCATCACCACCAAGATCACCGACTTTGTGGCCGGCTTTGCCAACGCCATGGGGCGGGTGGACTGGAACAAGGTGGTTGAGGGCGTTGGTGGTTTCTTCAATGGCCTCATGAGTCTGGTGGAGTGGCTGGGCGGCGCTCGCAATGCGCTCATCGCGCTGGTGGTATTCATGAACTTGAATAGCATCGTTGCGCTCGCCCAGATCATTGGCTCGGTCGGCAAGTTTGCGTTTGGGCTTTACGGCTTGGCAGCCAGCGCTGTGCCTGCCGCTGTCACGAGCATGAGCACGCTCACCATGGCGATGGCCAGCGCCAACGCCGGCGGCACCACTCTGCTAGGCACGGTTGGCCTGCTGGTGGCCAAGCTGGCCGCTGCAGGGGCCGCTGGCTATGCGGTGGGCACGGGCCTGAGCTGGTTGATCGACAAGGGCATTCAGTCGGCCACTGGTGACAAAGACGCATCCCTTGGAACTTGGGTGTATGACAAATTCAACGACGACCCCATGGCGCAGATGAACGCGGCAGCCAAGCCCAATCTGGTGGGCAGCACAAACCGCGTGCAAGCCAGTGGCGCAGTCAACATCAAGTTTGAGAACGCCCCACCTGGAATGCGCTTTGAGCAAGAGATCACTCGCTCAGATATCCCAATCAACACCAGCGTGGGTTATCGATCCTTCGCCACTGGAATGCCATAAGCCATGTCCGAACTCTCCAAAGCCCTGCGCCCTGCCAGCTTCCGGGGTGTACCGTTTGAGGTACTGGAGGCCAGCGGTACCGCTGGTCGCCGTACTGAAACGCACGAGTACGCCAAACGCGACAAGCCCTTTGTAGAGGACAACGGCCGCGCCACACGCCCCATGCGCTTTGAGGGCTTTGTGGTGGGCCGTGACTACGTGGCCAAGGCAAAAGCGCTGCTGGATGCGCTGGAGGCCCCTGGCCCTGGTGCTCTGGTACACCCATGGTTTGGCACAGTTACGGTGTCCATTGAGAATCCCGCCGGCTACACCTTCGACAACGCGCTGGGCAAGGCCACCTTTCAGCTCAGCTTTATCGAATCTGGCGAGCTGACCTTCCCCAGCGCTGTCAGTAGCACCCCCGCCCAGAGCCGCCTGGCCGCCAGCGCGCTGGAGGTGGCCGCTGCAGACGACTTTGCCCAAACGTTCATGGTGGACGGCTTCCCGGACTTTGTGGAAGAGGGCGCCACCACAGGCCTCACGCAGGCCTTTGGCCGCGTGGCCAGCGGCACCGTGCCAGGCCTGGGCGCGCTGGACTATGCCAACACCGCCAGCAGCTACCTGCAGACCGGCCTGGCCTTGCTGCGCAGCCCTGCAGCCCTGGCGCAGACGGTGGTGGCCTTCCTGGGCGTGTCTGGCTACGCCACCAGCGGCCTGCAGTGGGGGGCGTTGGCGCAGTCGCTCATCCGCCTGGCACAGCACGCCAGCTTTGCAGTGCCTGCAGCGCCTGTTGTCTACACGCCTGCACGCCAGCAGGCTTACCAAAACACGCTGGCCACCAACGCACTCATGCGCCAGGTGCTGCTTGCCCAGGCGGTGGGCGCCAGCAGCCTGGTGGGCGCCACGGTTTACGACGACACAGTGCTGCTGCGCGATTCCCTCGCTGGCGCGCTGGATGCTGAATCGCTGCATGCCAGCGACAACAGCTATGAAGCGCTGCAGAGCGCCCGCGGCAAGGTGTGGCGCGACCTGACCGAGCGCGGCCGCGACGGTGCCCGCCTGACCACCCGCACCCCGCTAGACACCACGCCCGCCCTGGTGCTGGCGTATGACATTTACGAAAACGCAGACCGCGAGAGCGAGATCTGCACCCGCAACGCAGTCCGCCACCCCGGCTTTGTGCCGCCCGCCCCCTTGAAGGTGCTAACCCGATGACAGCAGAGCCCAATGACCCCCACAACACCGTGCGCCTGGTGGTCAACGGGCAAGAGTACGGCGGTTGGAAGTCCGTGCGCATAGAGGCCGGCATCGAACGCCAATGCCGCAGCTTTGACCTGGGGGTCACCGACCGCTGGCCCGGCCAGACCGACATACCCCGGCGCATCGTTCCGGGTGATGCGTGCCAGGTGTTCATTGGTGCCGACCTGGTGCTCACCGGCTACGTGGACGGCACCCCTGTGCGCTACGACGCGGACAGCGTGGGCGTCGGCGTCAAGGGCCGCAGCAAGACAGCCGACCTGGTGGACTGCTGCCCCGTGCCCGCCGGCGAGAGCCTGAGCGCCGTGGTGGCGCAGTGGCGCACCCAGCAGCTGCCCGGTGTTGCCAAGCCGCCCCCCAAGAGCGCAGTGCAGTGGCGTGGCCAGAAGCTGGAGCAAATCGCAGCCGCCCTGGCTGCCCCCTATGGCGTGCGTGTGGTGGCCGAGGTAGACACCGGCAAGGCCATCGCAGACCACCAGGTGCAGCAAGGTGAGAGCGTGTTTGAGAGCATCGACCGGATGATGCGCCTGCGCCACGTGCTGAGCACCGACAACGGCCAGGGCGACCTGGTACTCATCACCGTGGCCAGCGGCGGCCGCGCCACCACAGCGCTGGAGCTGGGCGTCAACATCAAGACCGGCGCGGCAGAGCTGGACTACAAGGGCGTGTTTAGTGACTACATCGTCAAAGGCCAGCGCGCTGGTGATGATGAATCCTTTGCCGGCGACGTGGCCGAGGGTGAGGGCACCAGCCTGGCAGCCGACAGCCGCGCCAAGCGCCGCCGTGTGCTGGTGATCAAGCAAAGCGGGCAGGCCGATGAAGGCACCTGCCAAGAGCGTGCCAACTACGAGCGCGCCCACCGCGCCGCCAAAGCCCTGCAGGCCAGCTACACCGTGGTGGGCTGGCGGCAGCAAGACGGCACGCTGTGGCAGCCCAACCAGCTGGTGCGCGTGCGCGACCCAATCATCGGCTTTGATGCGGACATGCTGGTGGCCGAGGTGGCTTGGGTGCTTGACGCCAAAGGCCTGCGCACCGAGGTGCGCGTGGGACCGCCAGACGGCTATGTGAACAAGGTGGGTCAACTCAAAGCGGCAAAGAGCCAAAAGGGCGGTGGCGATGCCTGGAGCGATGTGAAATGACCGACATGAACAAGCTGCTGGGCCCCATGGCCCGCAGGCTGGGCAACATGGTGGCGCGCGGCAAGGTGCTGGCGGCCAACAGCCTTGGCAAGCTGCAGATCCTGCAGCTGGGCCTGCTGGCCGGCGAAACCAAAGACCGGGTGGAGCACCTGGAGCCCTTTGGCTTTACCGCCAAGCCGCTGCCGGGTGCCGAGCACGTGACCCTGTTCCTGGACGGCGACCGCAGCCACGGCGTGACCGTGGTGGTGGCTGACCGCCGCTACCGCCTGCAGGGCCTTGTGGATGGCGAAGTGGCCATGTACGACGCATTCAACAACAAGATCCACCTCAAGGCGGACGGCACCCTGGACATTGTGGCCAGCGGCAGCGTGCAGATCACCAGCCAGCTGGTCACCATCACCGGTGATCTGCAGGTGGGCGGGACCATCACCGCTGCAGAGGTGCTTGGCGGTGGCAAGAGCCTGGCCACCCACACCCACCCCAACGGCACGCCCAACACGGGCACACCCAACTAGACACCATGATCACCGACCAACCACTGACCATCCTCATCGATGGCCGGGAGGCGCAGCTCGCCCTGCAGTCTGCCGAGCCACTGGTGCGGGCCGTGTACATCAGCCTGTTTACCTGGCGCCGCGCAAAGCCCGACGACGATCTGCCAGGCACCGAGCGCATGGGCTGGTGGGGCGACAGCTTCCCGCCGGTTGAGGGCGACCGCATTGGCTCGCGCCTGTGGCTGCTGGCCCGCGCCAAGCTGCTTGCAGACACCCCGGCCAAGGCCAAAGAGTACGCCGAAGAGGCGCTGCAGTGGCTGCTGGAGGACGGCGTGGCCGCCAAGGTGGACGTGCAGGCCGAGCGCAAAGGCCTGGAGACGCTGGCCATGCGCGTCGTCATCTACAAGACTGGGGCCAGCGTGCCCCTGGACATTCGATTCACCAACGTCTGGGAGTTCCTCCATGTTTAACCGCCCCACGCTTGCCGCCCTGGTAGAGCGCATCCGCACCGATGTGCTCTCGCGCCTGGTGAGCGACGACGCCCTGCGCCGCACCGAGGCAGAGGTTTACTCCCGCGCGCTGGCCGGTGCCGTGCATGGCCTTTATGGCTATGTGGAGTGGGCCGCCAAGCAGATCATTTACGACACGGCCGAAGAAGAGCACCTGGTGCGCTGGGCCGGCATCTGGAAGGTGCTGCGCAAGGTGGCCGTGGCCGCCAACGGCAATGTAACTTTCTCGGTGCAGGTGGGTGCAGTCATTCCCGCCGGCACGCTGCTGCAGGCGCTGGACGGCGTGCAGTACGTCACCACCACCGAAGTCACCGCCGGCAGCACCAGCGCCGTGGCGCCAGTGGCGGCAGTAGAGCCCGCTGCAGCCGGCAACCGGGCTGCAGGGCAGACGCTGAACCTGGTCAACCCAGTGGCCGGCGTGCAGACCTTGGCCACGGCCGGGCTGCTCAGCGGTGGTGCAGACGTGGAGACGATCGACAGCCTGCGCGATCGCTTCCTTACCCGCATCCAGCAGCCACCCCAGGGTGGCGCCAAGCACGACTATGAAAACTGGGCGCTGGAAGTGCCTGGCGTTACCCGCGCCTGGGTGTACCCGCAAGAGATGGCCGCCAACGGCGTCACCGTTCGCTTTGTGCGCGACAACGATGGCACAGGCGCCGCCATCATCCCCAGTGCGCCCGAGGTGGCCACGGTGCAGGCCTACATCGAAGACCCATCGCGCAAGCCGGTTACTGCAGCGCTCACCGTAGTGGCCCCCAACTCGGTGCCCTTGAATTTTGTGTTCACCGACTTGGTGCCCGACACCACGGCTGTGCGTGCGGCCGTGAGTGCCGAGCTGCAGGATCTGCTGCGCCGCAAGGCGGTGCCTGGTGGCCCCTTGTTGCTGTCCCAGATCCGGGCCGCCATCAGCACTGCAGCGGGTGAAGAGAACTATGTGCTGGCATCCCCCAGCGCGGACGTGACCAACACCCTGGGCAACATGTCCACCATGGGGACCATCACATGGCCTTGAACGCTGACGACTACCGGCAGCAGCTGCAGGCACTGTTGCCCCAGGGGCCCGCGTGGCCACGTGAGGAGTCGCCAGTCTCGCGCCTGCTCACCGGCCTGGCGCAAGAGCTGGCCCGCGTGGACGGCCGTGTAGTGACCCTACTGGAAGAGGCAGACCCCCGCACCACTGCTGAGCTGTTTGCCGACTGGGAGCGCGTTACCGACTTGCCAGACGAATGCGCCATTGCCTTTGGCGGTGACCAGACCACTGCCCAGCGCCGCGCCGCACTACTGGGTCGCCTCATCAACCTTGGCGGTCAAAACGCCGGGTTCTTCGTGGACCTTGCCGCTGCCCTGGGCTATGCCATCACCGTGCAGGACTTCACCGAGCACACGGTGGACGACGACGTGGACCACCCACTGTATGGAGAGGCATGGGCCTTTGCCTGGCAGGTGAATGGCGTGCTCAACCAGGTCACCGAGATCACCGTGGACGACTCGGTGGACGACCCCATCGCCGCTTGGGGCTCGGCCCTGCTGGAGTGCGTGATCGAACGCCTCAAACCCGCCCACACCACTGTTTTGTTTAGCTACACCTAGGAGACCACGCTCATGGATCGCGTTTTTAAATCCGGCGCTTCGGCCACACCGCCCGCGCCACCTGTCAGCCCATCGGTGGGCTATCCCATTGGCGGAGATCCTGGCACCGGCACGCCAGCCACCAAGCCCGGCGCGTACTGGTACCACATGATCACCGAGAGCCTGCGCCGCTTGCTGGTGGCATCTGGCCTCACGCCCGACCACACCAACCTGGACCAGGTTACCTTGGCCGTGCAGGAGATGATTCGCCAGGCCGCGGGCGACTACAAACCATCGGTGCGTGCGGCTACAACGGCCAACATCGCGGCCCTTAACGGTGGTGCCCCAAATACTTTGGACGGTGTCACGTTGGTGGCCGGCGATCGCATCCTGGTCAAAGACCAAACCACTGCCAGCCAAAACGGCCTGTACGTGATCACCACGTTGGGCACCGGTGCCAACGGCACCTGGACCCGCGCTGCCGATGCGGATGCCACTGGCGAGCTGACCAGCGGTGCAGTGGTAGCGGTGGAAGAGGGCAGCTTCAACATTGATACACAGTGGATTCTCGTTACTGACGGGGTTATCACTATTGGCACCACGCCGCTAACTTTCGTCAAGCAAGGTGCGGTGGGCCAACAGGTTGGCGAAGTCTGCTATTTCGCCAGGGCCACGGCGCCGGTTGGTTTCGTAAAGGCAAACGGTGGAACCATCGGCAGTGCAGCGAGCGGTGCAACCTTGCGCGCCAGCGCGGAAATGCTTGCGCTGTTTACTTTGCTGTGGGGCGAGTTCTCCAATTCGATACTGGCCATTCAAGACAGTGCTGGCGCCGCATCAACACGAGGCGCGAGTGCAGCGGCCGACTTTGCCGCAAACAAACGCCTGCCAGTGCTGGATCTGCGTGGCGAGTTCGTTCGTGGTCTGGATGACTCTCGCGGCGTGGACGCAGGGCGTGTAAACGGCTCTGGACAGTCTTACATGACCGAAAGCCACGTGCACGGTGGCTCCTACAACAGCTTCAATGACCGGGCTGGTGGAGCGGGCGGCACGCCGAACTTGAATTCGGGAGGCACGCTTAGCAACACGTCCGCATTTGGTGGCACGGAAACGCGCCCCAGGAACGTTGCGCTGCTTGCTTGTATCAAGTACTGAAGAAATAGACCAGGCCGCCTCAGAGCGGCTTTTTTACGTCCCCTTGAAGCCGAGGAACTTCATGCCAGATCCAACTATTCCGACCGCCGCCGTGGTCCAGCTTGCAGCAGCTGCCGGCGGCGCGGCCAGCGTCACTCTTCTGGGGGTGCCACTGGGCCTCCGGGTCGATCTGCTCATTGCGGGCTTTGCCGGTTCCGTGGTGGCCATGGCGCTGTTCAACAGCGTGCCAGGCAACTGGGACACCTGGCAGCAGCTGGTGCGCAGCAGCCTGCAGCGCATCGCCGTGGCGGTGGCCAGCAGCCTGGTGGCGGGCTACGTCACGCCCATCCTGCTGCTGATCATCAACATGCCGCTGGCCCTGGTGGTAGGTACCGGCTTTGTGGTGGGCGCCGGCGCGCGCCAGGTGCTCACCTTCGTCATCCAGCGTGTTAGCGGTGGGGCCCCAATGCCTGCATCGGTCGCACAGCCTGCAGATGGAGGTACCAACCCATGAGCACGCTCCAGATCCTGCACTGCCTGGCTGCGTTCATTGTCCTGGCCGAGGCGCTGAACAAGCTGGAGCGCTGCGCTCCATTAGCCCCCGGCATGACAACCCACGCCCGCGTGGTGGACGGCCTCAAAGCCACCGCCTGGGCGCTGCTGGCCCTGGGGGCGGGTGGGGCGCTGGCCACGCCCGTGCTGCACAGCCTGGGCGTCAACCCGGCGCCGTGGGACCACATCAGCCACGCCACCCCCTCATTGGCAGAGACCGCTTTCACGCTGGGCTTTGCCGTTCTCATTGTTCGCACCCGTGTAAAGGAGGGCTGAGCCCATGGCATTCGAGTTACCTGAAAAATCCAAGGCACGCCTTGCTGGCGTTCACCCACGACTGGTGAGCGTTGTGTTGGCCGCTGCAGCTCGCTCTGACGTGAAGTTTGTGGTGACCGAGGGCCTGCGCAGCCTGGAGCGGCAAAAAGAGCTGCAGGCTGCAGGCAAGTCGCAGACCATCCGCTCGCGTCATCTGACAGGCCATGCGGTGGACCTGGCGATCTGGGAGGACCGCGATGCGGACAAGGTGGTGGACGCTGATGAGATCTCGTGGAAATTTCCACAGTACCAGCAGCTGGCGCAGATCGTCAAAGAGGCTGCAGCCGAACTTGGCGTGCCCATCGAGTGGGGCGGCGACTGGACCAGCTTCAAAGATGGCCCGCACTTTCAACTTCCTTGGAGCGCATATCCATGAGCACCTTCGCCAAAGTCGCCATCCTGCTGGGCCTGCTGCTGGCCCTGATGTTTGGCGTGCGCGCCATAGACCAGCGGGGCTACCAACGCGCCAAAGCCGAGGCCACGGCCGCGCTCAAAGAGCAACAGCGCCAGGCAGAGCGCCTGCTGGCCAGCGAGACCGCCAAAGCCCGCGCAGCCGAGCAGGCCCTGCGCGACTTCAAAACCAACCAGGAGAAACAGGATGCGAAAAACCAATCGACCGTTGCGGATCTGTCTAGCCGTCTGCGCCAGCTCGCTGGCTCTGCTGGCCGGCTGCGCGACCCCAACGCACACGGATGTGGGCGCGGTAGTGGTGGCCCCACGGGTGAAGTTGCCACCGCCCCCGGAAGTGGTGCAGCAGACCCTGCCGAAGCCGCCGGGCTACTTTCAGTGCCTCTTACTGAGCTACTTCAAAGAGCCCTGCGCGAGTCCGACGACATCAACGTCGCCTACGCCAGCTGCAGGGCCGACACCTACGCAGTGAGAGCCGAGCCCCCGTTGTCTCCGCCGTGAACCAAGGCACGGCTTCAGCCCCCACCCCTTCCCCCATATCGGGCGAGGGGTGGGGGCTTTTTTGCGTTTACGGGAACTCAGGGAGACTTAGCAGGTTGTTCACGTTCAGTGAATCTGCGTCAGTTTTTAAGTAGAGGTGTCCACTTGCGCTTTTCACTACTGACACCCATACAGATTTGCCGCCAGTAGAGACGTAAAACCTATAGGTGGCATCGAGAGCTTTTGCCACGGCATTGGCAAGATCCAGTTTCCAGATCTTGCCGTCGGGGTTTCGCCCTCCAACCGATTTGATAGAGTGGTGGATGTCAGTCCGTGGGACTTTGTTTACATAGTGGATTTGTACTGAGAGAGTCATGATTGGCAATTTTTCTGGCCTATGGCCGTTACAAAAAAACGCCTGATCTCCCTTAATTTCATGGCAACATATCCGTGTTGTAAACAATACGTTGTTGAAACCCCCTGATCAGGCTAAAACTGGTTGGGGTGAGAAAAGCCAGGGTTGCACCCCTGGCTTTTCACTTTGGGCTCCACACACTATATCTGGGGTATGTGCGAGTGACAATCCACTACCGGTAGTGTACAGGGGGGTGTTTTCCCAAACACCTTTCGCACGTCCTTGTCGGACTGTGTTTTTCTCCACTGAAACTAGATCCCATGCGGGTTTTGGCGGCCTTTGGGCTTGAAAGCGGCATGAAACTTGAGCTTTCGCCGTAAATAGTGGCTGAAAATAAATTTTCTCTATAGATATTTATCCACTTTTTTCATCAATAGCTCAATCTCCATCAATGGACTCAAACGCCCGCCGCCACTTCGGAACCTCCCTTGGCGGCTCTGGCAGCAGCTCCAGCTTGCCAGGCAGCAGACGGCACCACCAGGTCTGCGGGTAATACGCCACGTTGGCCTTGGAGGATGAGTTTCGCGGCACCAGCTCCGTGCCCATCACCACCATGCCCTCGGCCGTGATTCGCACCACCACCGCATCAATGAGCGACGGCACCGCTGGCTGGCGATCGCGCCCCATCACATCGGCACGCAGCCGCATGGCGGTGTGGTTGCTGCCGTCCCTCCACTTGTGCAGGGTCAGCTCCCCAGGCACCGCTTGCTCGGGGCTCCGCAGCTTGGTGCCACGGTTATAGAGGCGTTGGACTTCATAAAACACTGTTTAATAATACAGTGTTTGGGGTGAGGCATCAGCCCCGGCTCAGCCTAGCGGTGCAGATCTTTGGCCCGCAGCTGTGTGTAGCGCATGAGCTGCTTGGGGTCCTTGTGGCCAGTAATGAGCATCAGCTCGGGGATGCTGTACTTGTTGCACTCCACCAGGCGGCTGATGGATTCGTGGCGTAGGTCATAGAGCCGGAGATCAACGATCTCCAAATCAGCGCAGGCGCGTGGAAAAATGCTGCTCCAGGTGCTTCCGTTGACTGGGAAAATGTACTCAGCCCCTGACGCCTTGGTCTTCTCAGCCTTGGCAATGATCTCCATGCACCGCCCCAGCAGCGGCACCACCTGGTTGTTGCCCACTTTCTTCTTGGGGTCCTTGCGGTCCAGGATGGTGATGGTGCGGTCCACCTTGTTCAACTTGTCCCACCGCAGCCCGGTGATCTCACTGGGCGGTCGGAAGCCTGAATCCAGAATGAAGTCGATCAGATCTGGGGACAAACTCTTGCTGTGCTCAGCAAACCAGCCTTTGAGCCGGTCGATCTCATCCTGCGTAGGGCGCCTGTCGCGCTCTTCGCCACGCTCGAGCTGGCCCATGTGGCTTAGCATTTCGCGGGCATCATCCACCACGCTGGGATGTATCGGCATTTGCCATAGGGCGCGGCCCACCTTCAGCACGCTCTTGAGGTAGGTGAGGTCAATGCCGGCAGTCACGTTCTTGATCTTGCGGTCCTCGGTGATGTAAGCCACCACGCGGCCTGGCGTCAGTGCGGCCACCTGTACATCCTTCAAGTGCTCTTTGAGCTTCTTCAGCACGTCCGCCTTGTTGCGGCCAAACGGCTTGGCACCGCCTATCTCTTCCTCATAGCGCTCGATCAATTTACCCATGGTGTGGGCCTTGCCCACGGGCATTACGCCGGCGCGTAAACTCTCCACGTCGCCCTCAACACCGCGCGCCCACGCCTCGGCCAGCGCCTTGGTGCTGAATGTCTCAGTTCTGTCGGGGTAGCCCTTGCGCCGTATCTGTGCGCGCCAGCGCTTCCCGACCTTGATGATGGATGCCATGGGGTTGTAGCAAATTTGTAGCAGTCAGAAGTGTAAACCAGTGTTATTTCGTGTTTTTTTGTGCATTTTGACCCATTTAGAAACCCGCGCCAAATGGACGTTCTCCCAATGAAAACAACCACTTACCCCTCAAATCGGCTAAGTGTTGCACCCATGATGGACTGGACCGACCGCCATTGCCGCTATTTCCACCGCCTGCTGAGCCGCCACGCGCTGCTGTACACCGAGATGGTGACCACCGGCGCACTGATCCATGGTGACGTGCCGCGCCACCTGCGCTTTAACACCGAAGAACACCCGGTGGCCCTGCAACTGGGCGGTAGCGAGCCGGCCGACCTAGCCCAGTGTGCCAAGCTGGGCCAGGACTGGGGCTACGACGAAATCAATATCAACTGCGGCTGCCCCAGCGAACGCGTGCAGCGCGGCGCGTTTGGCGCCTGCCTGATGAACGAAGCCTCGCTGGTGGCCGACTGCGTCAAGGCCATGGTGGACGTGGTGGACATTCCGGTGACGGTGAAGCACCGCATTGGCATCGACAAGGAAGAGGGCTACGGCTTTATGCGCGACTTTGTGGGCACCGTGGCCGATGCAGGCTGCACCGTGTTCATTGCCCATGCGCGCAATGCCTGGCTCAAGGGACTCTCTCCGAAGGAGAACCGCGAGATTCCGCCGCTGCGTTATGAGCTGGTGCACCAGCTCAAACAAGACTTTCCCCACCTCACCATCGCCATCAACGGCGGCCTGACCACCAGCGCCCAGCTGGTCGAGCAGTTGGCGCATGTGGACGGCGTGATGCTGGGCCGCGAGGCGTATCACAACCCCTGGTGGCTGGCCGAGTGGGATGCTACGTTTTTCGGAGCTGCTCCCGCTGAGCTGACGCGGGAAAGCGTCGAATTGGCCATGGTGGAGTACATGGAGCGTGAGGCGGCGGAGCATGGTACGTCCTGGTACAGCATTGCCCGCCATATGCTGGGCCTGCGCCACGGCCTGCCCGGCGCGCGCAAGTGGCGCCAGGTGTGGAGCGACCACCGCTACAAAACCTTGCCCGCCCGCGACGTGATGGCGATTGCACGGGGTACTGCGCTTGCAGCGGCCTGAGCAGGAGCGCTGGGCCCTGCTGGGGCTGTGGCTCATTCCCGCC
The DNA here is from genome assembly GCF_002943465.1 of Rhodoferax sp. TS-BS-61-7. Classification (GTDB taxonomy): domain Bacteria; phylum Pseudomonadota; class Gammaproteobacteria; order Burkholderiales; family Burkholderiaceae_C; genus Allorhodoferax. Next base: position 317,165 of record NZ_PTQY01000001.1, on the reverse strand, counting down.
CTGTGGGCGGTGAACTTCATCGTCGCGCGCTGGGCACCTGGCGTTGTGGCGCCTTATGCGCTGGCGCTGGGGCGCTGGGCCATCGCCGGCGTGCTGCTGGGCGCGGTGGCACGCCAAGAGCTGTGGGCGCAGCGCCGCGCCATTCTGGCCGTGTGGCACCAGTATGTGGTGCTGGGCTTTTGCGGCATGTTGGTCTGTGGCGCCTGGGTTTACCTGGGTGCGCGCACCACCGGCGCCATGAACATCTCCCTGATCTACGCCGCGTCGCCCGTATTAATTGCCCTGGGCGCGGTGCTGTGGCTGGGGGAGCGTTTCCGTTGGACGCAAGTGGCCGGCGTGGTGGTGGCGCTGGCCGGTGTGGTGCATGTGGTGGTGCAAGGCCAGTGGCTGGCGCTGGGCCAGGTGCAGTGGGTGGTGGGCGATGCGTGGATCGTGGCGGCCATGGTGGCCTGGGCGGCCTACGCGCTGCTGCAAAAGCTGTGGCCCAGCCCGCTGGGTTCCACCGCGCGGCTGGCGGCCATTTGCGCCGGGGGTGTGCTGACGCTGATTCCCTGCGCCGTGTGGGAGGCCCAGTTGCCCGAAACGCCCGCCTGGTCTTGGGCCGCCACCGGTTTGGTGGTGGCTGCGGCGTTGTTTCCTGGCCTGGCCGCCTACTGGATTTATGGCGCCGCGCAAAAGGTGCTGGGCGCCAGCCGTGTGGCGGTCACGCTGTACCTGGGGCCCTTGTATGCGGCCCTGGCCGCTTGGGGCGTGCTGGGCGAGCCGCTGGGTGTGCACCACCTGGTGGGCGCGGCGCTAATTTTGCCCGGCGTGTACTGGGTGTCGCGGCGCTAACACGCGCCAGACGCGCAGGAGACAGCCATGGCCAAGCGCGCCCATCACCATGTGTATGTGGTGGAGTTGTCCCCCCAGGTGCTGGAGCAGGCCAAGTTTGTGCGCGCCAACCCGGGCTACATCACCGGCAAGCCCTGTGTGTATGTGGGCATGACCGGGCTGGACCCGGATATTCGGTTTGACAAACACAAGGCGGGCATACAGGCCAACCGTTATGTGCTGAAGTTTGGCCTGCGCCTGCTGCCCGATTTGTACGAGGCCTACAACCCCATGCCGTATGAGGCCGCGCGCGACATGGAGGTGGAGCTGGGTATCAGCCTGCGGGCGGCAGGGTTTGGGGTGTGGCAGGCCTAGGGCGCCATTTATGCATGAAATTGGCCTCTAGCCCCCGTGGAATATGCGCAAGCAGCTATCAAAAGAGGAGTGACTGACATGCCAACTACGCTTGAACCCACCGCAGGGCGTGCGCCCGCCGCGGCTTTTTTTCCGCTGGACACCCACGTGTTCCGCGCCACCCAGCTCACACGCGGCCCCTGGCACCCGCAGCAGCAACACGCCGGCCCGCCCATCGCGCTGGTGAGCCACGCGCTGGAAGCGGCGGCTCAGCCGCACGGCCTGTTGCACATGGCGCGGTTGACGGCCAACCTGCTGCGCCCGGTGCCCATTGCCGACATCGAGGTGCGCGTGCAGGAAGACTATGTGGGCCGCAACGCCGGCCACTTCTCGGCCGTGGCGCTGGCCGATGGCAAGGAGCTGATCCGCGCGACCGCCCTGTTCCAGCGCGAAGGCGAGGTGGACATTCCCCAGGGCCTGCCCGGCCACCCCCTGCCCAAAGCGCCCAAGACACCAGCCGACTCACCCGTGCAGCGCTTTCCGTTTGCAAAAGGCGAGCTGGGCTACCCGGATTTGGTGGAAAGCCGCATTGCCGCCGGGCGCATGTTTGCGGGGCCCAGTGCCGTGTGGTTCCGCCTGAGCTACCCGCTGGTACAGGGCCAAAAGCCCAGCCCCTACCAGCGCGTGGCGGTGGCGGCCGATTCGGGCAACGGCATCAGCGCCATCCTCGATCTGTCCACCCACGTCTTCGTCAACTCCGACCTCACCATCAACCTGCTGCGCCGCCCCGTGGGTGAGTGGATTTGCCTGGATGCGCGTACCCATTTGTCCAACCACGGTGGCGGGCTGGCCGAGTCGGCGCTGTATGACGAGCTGGGGTTGATTGGGCGGGCGACGCAGAGTTTGTTTGTGCGCAAGCGGGAGTAGGGCGTGGTCAGCAAGGCAGGCGTACAGATGACAAAACTCACCCTGGCAGATCGCCTTTGGGCTGCTGCGCTTGGCGCCTTGTTTGGGGGCATAGTTGGCTTCGCGCTGGCGTGGCTCTTTGGCGTCTATTCCAGCACGATGGGGCCGTCCACGACGCCTGTAGATTTCAGTCACTGGATCGCTTGGAGTGCCATCGGTTTTGGTGCAGTCGGCCTGCTCTTTGGGCCATTTGTGGGCACGCTCATCGGCGTGGTCGTCAATGGCATATTTGAGTTTGAGCGGGGCGACGAGCGCATGCCCGTCTGGGTGTTGGTGCTTGTTCTTGTTGCCGTGGTCGCAGGCGTTTTTTGGTCGGCTGTGTGACAGGCGAGGTGGCCTGCATCGTGCTAAGGAATAGCTGAAATCGACCCGGAGCTGCAGTCGACCCAAAGCGGGCTTCCGGCAACTCAGGTTCATGACCGGAAAGCGGACATCCAGAACTGAAAAACCAGGCGGGTAGAGTTGGCTTACTTGGTGCCAGCTACTGCTCTCTTAGGCAACTTGATTGTTTGACCGATTGCCATCACGTCAAAGTCTTGCCTACTTAAGCCAGCTGTCTCTCGTGCCACGGCAAGGTCGATGGGCGGCTGATCGAGAGATTCGTCGGTGAGGTCAAACGTCCCCCAATGAACCCCGATGCTGCGTTTGGCGTTCAAATCACGGTGAATCTGTACAGCCTCCTGCGGGTTCACATGCTGCTCTTTCATGAACCAACGCGGCTCATACGCGCCAACGGCAATCAATGCCACATCGAACCCTCCCCCAAACTCCGTCGTTTGGCGCTCAGCGAAATACCTTTGGGTATCCAGGAAGTCCTGGGAATAACCCGTGTCCCCACTGAAGTACAAATGGAAGTCTGCGGCAAACAACGCGAAGCCTCCCCACAGCGTGGCACGACGATCCGCGATGCCGCGAGAGCTCCAATGTTGAACTGGCGTGAAATGGACATCCAGCTCACCATTGGGCAACTTCACCAGTAAGTTTTCCCACCAGTCCATTTGTCTAACGTTCTCGATTCCTTCGCCAATCATCCATTTCCTAACCCCAAGCGGCACCACAAACAGTGGAGGACCGCCCGCTTGCGAATTCAGTGCTCGCACACTGCCAGTGTCTAGGTGGTCGTAGTGGTTGTGGGAAATCAGCACGAGATCAATATGCGGCAAATCTTGCAGCGAAATTCCTGGCGGCTGGTAGCGCTTAGGCCCTGCAAATTGAACTGGCGATACACGGTCAGAAAAGACGGGATCTAGCAAAATATTCAATCCCCCCATCTGAACCAGCATGGTGGCGTGGCCAATCCAAGTGATGGCTGGTACCTGGGATTCGCCTTTGTTGGCGCGAACAAATTCAATATCCGGAGATACAACAGGCGTTTGCCGCTGGGGAGGTTTGGGGAGGCTATCGCGCTGGCGTGACCACATCCACTTGAGTACCTCCAGGCCCGACTTGTCTGTGGCATCGGTGTAGTTATTTTGAAACCCATCTGGACGATGGTGCTTGAGGGATGGGTTGTAGTCTTCGTTCACGGTTGCGCAGCCAAATAAGGTCCAACTTAGAAAAACGGTGGATAAAACACGCACAGATATTTTCATGGTTTTTGACTCGTCTCGTGTGTGGTTGTCAACAGTTGCCGATGCAATGCTAGCCAGCGGGAAGTTTTCACTAGCGCTTCATGGCTTTGATGCCCTGCTCCCAAGATGTCTCTGGGGTGTAACCCAATTCACGCTGGGCCTTGCTAATGTCAACAGTAAACGGCTTGCCAATGAGCCGCAGCATCTGACGCGTAATGGGAGGTTCACCTTTACGCCCAAAGACGCGCCACATCCACTCCATCTGTGTAGCCATGAACCATGCCACTGGCAGCGGAACAGAAGCGTCAGGAGGGACTACGCTTTGTGTTTGGAACAAGCCTGAAAGAACCTGCTTTAGCGTGCTGTCGTATCCATCACTGACAAAGTAGGCTTGGCCACCACGCCCCTTTTTAAGTGCCAAAGTCGCGGCGTGGCAGACGTTGTCCACGTGAGCGGTAGACATGGCTTGCGTACCATCACCGACCCAGCGGAATTGCCCAGCAAGTACGTTCGCTACCATGTGGTCCAGCGTTGGCATGCCGGCCCCCCAAATCATCGGAGGGCGAATGACGACTGTTTCGAAAACGCCCGGACGGTTCGCACCCAGAACCAGTGCTTCGCTACGCGCCTTGGATGCACTATATGGTGCCCATGTGCGTTCTTGCTGTGGTTGCGATTCGGTGACTTTGAGCATGGGCTCCATATCGCCCATAACGACCGCTGCAGCCCCCACCTGCACGAAGCGCTTTACTGATCCGGAAGCTTCGGCCGCTCGCAAAAGATTGGCAGTGCCCTGCACATTGGCCCGCTCAAACTCTTCGCGAGTACCCCATAGCTTAAAGAGAGCTGCCACATGGATGACTGCGTCACATCCATGCGCCGCAGCGGTAAGTGATGCTTCGTCATCCAGGGAGCCTCGCACTGGATGTGCGCCATGCTTCAATACAATCGCGGAAGCCTCTTCGCTGCGCGCCAAAGCACGGACATGCCAACCGCGTGCACTTAGGCGCTCTATAAGTTTTCCTCCAACAAACCCAGAGCCTCCGGTGACTAGGCAAGTAGGTAAAGTCATAAATTTCCTTTGTATATCGTTGATACACTTATCGTATAACAATGATATACATGACGTCAAGTTTTTTGTTTTGAGGATGTAAATGGATACCGAAAATGGCATTCTGGATGCCGCTGAAGCACTGCTTGAAACACATGGTCCTGCGGGGCTCACGACACGGGCGGTGTGCGAAGCCGCCGGAATTAAGGCCCCCACGCTGTATCACTACTTTGGGGATAAGAGCGGTCTTGAGCGCGCGCTAATTCAGCGGGGTTTAGACGAATTTATGCAACGCAAACGCGCACCTCACGCGTCGGCTGACCCACTGGAGCAACTTCGATTTGGTTGGGACATAGCTTTGGAATTTGCCCTGAAGAGACCGACTCTATATGCGCTGATTGCTCAGCACGCACTCACACAACCGACGCTAATTGCTGATGCGCATGCACTAATGCAGGCACGAGTGCAACGTTTAGTGGATTTGGGAAGATTTCAGGGCCCCACAGAAGATGCTGCGCGCGCAGTCTGGGCTGCATCCCAAGGGGTACTCTCGCTCGTCTTACAAGGTACGCAGCGCAAATTGATTGAGGCGACCAGCGACTTGCTTTTTAAAGCCGTCACCAGCGCGCTTTCAGCATCCGCGAAATAGACTGATGCGCCTGGTTATAGGATCTGATTACCCTGGGCGCGACGACGCGGATGCCTATAACACTCCGCCGTACTGCACATTGATAAGGATGTCTCGCACTCGCTGGCCACCATCTGCAGTCACGCCCACGGACATTGGGCTTTTTTATCCAGCATTGAGTGAGGGAGGCTCTTAAGCGCACTGTTGTGTGCCCACTAGCTTTGCTGAAAGCCGACGTTGGCGACCTTCTGCTCCTGGCCCAAGCCGGCTTTCCGCTTCACCGGTATTTATAGGCAATGGTGACGGCATGAATTGCTGGCTGCACGGCGTGCACATTAGTTGGAGTTCTCATCTCGCAACTTAGCAACGAAATCCTGTACCGCTCTCTTGAGAAGGATTACCGCATTCGGAACGTTCTGTGCAAACACGCCCGTAACGATCGCAACCCGACCTTTGATGTTCACCAGCTCGGTGTATATATGGCTACCGTTTGGCTGCTGCTGTGCACAGACTCGGTCGGGTTGATCGCAAGCTATTTGATTCTTCTTGAACTCTCTGGAAAACTGCCGCTTCACCAATTCGAACTGCTCTGTGCGTACCGGAAATGGTCCTGGCCGTGTGTCATCAAGAACAACGATCAATTGCTTCGTTTTCGCCCCATCTTCTGCTGCATCAATAGGGGTGAAAGCTCCAATGAATAGGTTTGAGTTGACGGCGGGCCCAAGACGCTGATCGGTACTTGGATCAATCAATAAAGGTTGCCAACCGGAAGGTGCGCTGATGGAGAGGGAGCTCTGTGGAGTCCGGCCTACACGCATCCCCGTTTCTCCTCGTGGTTCGCAACGCCCATTTTCGGCCAACGGAACTCGAATGGAAACTGATCGCAGCCTCATTGGCGGTTTGCTATCTGCTGAGGCTGGCGGCGGAAACTGTTGTCGATCCAAGAGCAACCACTCGTCTTCTATCCGATATCGCAGGGTTGTTGGGGCTACTTTGGGTTGACCCGTGGCTTGGTCCAGCACAGTCACGCGAAGTTGCCCGGGTTCGTTAATTTCGTATGCAGAGAGAAACTCCTTTCGTCCTGCATTGGTTTCACACACACTACGGGCTTGGGTGGCGGTATATTGAATAACACAGTCGCCATTCATATGCACTACACGCTCGTCAGATCTGGTAATTTCTACATGCTGACTGCGCCAACACCCTTCTAAGGTTGCGTCTTGATTTGCGAATACTGAGCTGTATCCGAATAGCAGCACTAGCAAGGCGCATTTTGATACGCAGGCTGTCTGACCAGCGAAGTCGTAATGCTTCAATTCATCCTCCCTTATTGGTGTCCAATTTATATCAATCTTTTAAATTGGCACTTTGGTCTTTGAGAGAGTTCCGCTGATAGCGGACGTTGACGAAAGACTGCGTTGCCCGAAGCGGGCAGCGGATTCAACGAATGCTTTGCCCACGATGGTTCTTGGGGCCGCTGCTTTTCCGCAGGCCAAGCTACTCCGCCGCCTCCAACCCATTCGCAAAATGCTCCCGCACCCGCTGCACCGTCAGCGCGGCATCGCGCGCGGCCAGCGCTTCCATGATCGCCCGGTGCTCGGACAGTGACTCTTCAATGCGCCCGGTCTTGAGCAGGGAGTTGTGGCGGTTCAGCTTCATCACCTTGCGCAGGTCGGCCACCATCTGGTCGCGCCAGCGGTTGTTGGCGATCTGCAGCAGGCGCATGTGGAACTGTTCGTTCACCGCAAAGAACTGGTCGGTGTTGGCCTTGCCCGGTTTGGCGGCAGTCTCCAGCGCCTTGTGCAGGGCCTGCAGTTCTTTCAGCTCCGCGTCGGTGGCCTTGGTGGCCACCACGCCAGCGGCGTCGCTCTCCAGCAGGCTGAGCAGGTGGTACACGTCCGACAGGTCCTGCTGCGACACCTCGGTCACATAGGCGCCGCGGCGCACCTTCATGGTCACCAGGCCTTCGGTGGCCAGCACTTTCAGCGCCTCGCGCAGCGGTGTGCGGCTGATGCCAAATTGTTCGGCAATCTTCAGTTCGTCAATCCAGCTGCCGGGCTCCAGTTCACGCTTGAAGATGCGCTGGCGCAGCAGCTCGGCCACTTCCTCATACAGAGGGCGAGGGGCCAGCGAGACAGCGGGGCGGGTTTCAGGCATCGTGGTGGGCATGCGGTGTGGGGCGGCCAGTTCAAAAAAGTTGGGAGATTGTAAGCTGCAACCAATATTCTGAATCAATAATTATGAATAATGTAAACTCGCTTCCACCCCAACGCTGCCGGGATTACCCTCCCGGTTCCACCTTGGGGGAGCCCATGAACGACCCGCGGACCACGCCATGACTGACCAGAACCCTGTATTCAAAACCGCCACGCTGGACGCTTGGGCCAAAGCGGCCGCCAAGTCCGCGCCCGGCGGTAATGTGGACGCGCTGAACTGGATCACGCCCGACGGCATCGCGGTCAAACCCCTCTATACGGCGGCCGACACGGCAGACCTGAAACACGCCGACACGCTGCCCGGCTTCGAGCCCTACCTGCGCGGCCCGCAGGCGACGATGTACGCCGTGCGCCCCTGGACGATCCGCCAGTACGCCGGTTTCTCCACCGCCGAAGAGTCCAACGCCTTCTACCGCAAGGCGCTGGCCGCAGGCGGGCAGGGCGTGTCGGTGGCGTTCGATCTGGCCACGCACCGCGGCTATGACAGCGACCACCCGCGCGTAACGGGCGACGTGGGCAAGGCCGGTGTGGCGATTGATTCGGTCGAGGACATGAAGATCCTGTTCGACCAGATTCCGCTGGACAAGGTGTCGGTCTCGATGACTATGAACGGCGCGGTGTTGCCGGTGTTGGCGGGCTATGTGGTGGCGGCCGAAGAGCAGGGTGTGGCGCAGGACCAGTTGAGCGGGACGATTCAGAACGACATTCTGAAAGAGTTCATGGTGCGCAACACCTACATCTACCCGCCCGCGCCCAGCATGCGCATCATCGGCGACATCATTGGCTACACGGCCAAGAACATGCCCAAGTTCAACTCGATCAGCATCTCGGGTTACCACATGCAGGAGGCGGGCGCCAACCAGGCACTCGAATTGGCCTTCACGCTGGCCGACGGCAAGGAGTATGTGAAGACGGCGATTGCCACCGGGCTGGACGTGGACGAGTTTGCCGGGCGCCTGTCGTTCTTCTGGGCGATTGGCATGAACTTCTATCTGGAGGTTGCCAAGATGCGCGCGGCGCGGCTGCTGTGGTGCCGCATCATGAAGGGCTTTGACGCGAAGAACCCCAAGAGCCTGATGTTGCGCACGCACTGCCAGACCAGCGGCTGGAGCCTGACCGAGCAAGACCCGTATAACAACGTGGTGCGCACCACCATCGAGGCCATGGCTGCCGTGTTTGGCGGCACGCAGAGCCTGCACACCAATGCGCTGGACGAAGCGATTGCGCTGCCCACCGAGTTCTCCAGCCGCATTGCCCGCAACACCCAGCTCATCATCCAGGAAGAAACCCACATCACCAATGTGATCGACCCTTGGGCCGGCAGCTACATGATGGAGAAGCTGACGCAAGACATGGCCGACGCGGCGTGGACCATCATCGAAGAAGTCGAAGCCATGGGCGGCATGACCAAGGCCGTGGACAGCGGCTGGGCCAAGCTGAAGATCGAAGCCGCCGCTGCCGACAAGCAGGCGCGCATTGACAGCGGGCAGGACGTGATCGTGGGCGTCAATAAGTACAAGCTGAAGAGCGAAGACGTGGTCGAAGCACGCGATATCGACAACGTGGCGGTGCGCGAGTCGCAAGTCGCCCGCCTCCAGGGAATAAGGTCAAAACGCGATGTAGCCCGCGTGGATGCTGCGCTAGCAGCTATCACTTTTGCAGCAGAGAGTGGCACGGGCAACCTGCTGGACTTGTCCATTCAGGCCGTGCGCCTGCGTGCCACGGTGGGCGAGGTGAGCGACGCGTTGGAGAAAGCCTATGGCCGCCACCGTGCCGACACCAATAAGGTCAGCGGCGTGTACGCTGCAGCCTACGACAGCGCCAATGGAGACACCATGGACTACTGGAATACGCTGAAAGCCGACATCGCCAGCTTTGCCGAAAAGCAGGGCCGTCGCCCACGCGTGATGATCAGCAAGCTGGGCCAGGACGGCCACGACCGCGGCGCCAAAGTGGTAGCCACGGCCTTTGCTGACTTGGGCTTTGACGTGGACATGGGCCCGCTGTTCCAAACCCCCGAAGAATGCGCCCGCCAGGCGATTGAAAACGACGTGCATGCTGTGGGTGTATCCACCCTGGCCGCAGGCCACAAGACGCTGGTGCCCGCCATCATTGCCGAGCTGAAGAAGCAGGGCGCGGATGACATCATCGTCTTCGTCGGCGGCGTGATCCCTCGGCAAGACTACGACTTCTTGTACGCCGCAGGCGTCAAAGGCATTTACGGCCCGGGCACGCCAATCCCGGTGAGCGCACGCGACGTGCTGAATCAGATCGAGAAGGCCCTCGGGTGACCCCTGCATCGGTTCAGGCCGGATTGCTGGGGGGCGAGTCCCTTGCGCAGCGCCGTGCCATTGCCAAAGCCATCACCCTGCTGGAGTCCACGCGGGCCGACCACCGCGCGCAGGGCGATGCGCTGCTGACTGCGCTGCTGCCGCACACCGGCAAGTCGCTGCGCCTGGGCATCAGCGGTGTGCCGGGGGTGGGCAAGTCCACCTTCATCGAGGCGCTGGGTTTGCACCTGATCGCGCAGGGTCACCGCGTGGCGGTGCTCACTATTGACCCGTCTTCCAGCGTGTCCGGCGGCTCCATCCTCGGTGACAAGACGCGCATGGAAAAACTCTCCATGCATCAGAGGGCCTTTATCCGCCCGAGCCCCAGCAGCGGCACGCTGGGTGGCGTGGCTGAGAAAACGCGTGAGGCCATGCTGGTCTGCGAGGCTGCGGGCTACGACATCGTGATTGTGGAAACCGTGGGCGTGGGCCAGAGCGAGACTGCGGTGCAGGGCATGACCGACATGTTTGTGCTGATGCAGCTGCCCAATGCGGGCGACGATCTGCAGGCCATCAAGAAGGGCGTGATGGAACTGGCGGACCTGGTGGTCATCAACAAGGCCGACATTGACGCCGACGCGGCGACGCGTGCGCAAGCCATGATCACCTCCAGCCTGCGGCTGCTGGGAATGCATGGAAATCCGAATGACCCGCACAGTGACAAACACTGGCAGCCCAGAGTGATGTCGCTCAGTGCCTTGCATGGCACGGGTGTGGACGCCTTCTGGGCTGCGGTGAGCGAATTCCAAACCTTGCAGAACGCCAATGGCCTGTTCCACACCCGCCGCCAAAACCAGTCGCTGGCATGGATGTGGGAGCGTATTGACGCGGGGCTCAAGCACGCGTTCAAGCACAACCCGGCGGTGCGCGAAGCCTTGCCGCGGTTGACCGCAGCGGTGCAGGCGGGCGAGCTGGCAGCCAGCACTGCAGCACGAAATCTGCTCTCAGCCTCCGACTCCATTGCGCCAGCAGCTCCTAAATAGATAGCAATTAGAACGTTTCAGACGAGAAGGATTTTTCATGCAAGCCATTCTTGAACAACTCGAAGCCAAGCGCGAACTCGCGCGCCAGGGCGGTGGCGAAAAGCGCATCTCCGCCCAACACAAAAAAGGCAAACTCACCGCGCGCGAGCGGCTGGAAATTTTGCTGGACGAAGGCACGTTTGAAGAGTGGGACATGTTTGTCGAACACCGCTGTGTGGACTTCGGCATGCAAGACCAGAAGATTCCGGGCGACGGCGTGGTCACCGGCTACGGCATGATCAATGGTCGCCTGGTGTTCGTATTCAGCCAGGACTTCACGGTGTTTGGCGGCGCGCTGTCCGAGGCGCATGCCGAGAAGATTTGCAAGGTGATGGACCAGGCGATGAAGGTCGGCGCGCCGGTGATTGGTCTCAACGATTCGGGCGGCGCGCGTATTCAGGAAGGTGTGGCGTCGCTGGGTGGTTATGCCGATGTGTTCCAGCGCAACGTCATGGCCAGCGGCGTGATTCCGCAGATCAGCATGATCATGGGGCCAAGTGCTGGCGGCGCGGTGTATTCGCCAGCGATGACGGACTTCATCTTCATGGTCAAAGACTCCAGCTACATGTTTGTCACTGGCCCCGAAGTGGTGAAGACGGTGACGCATGAAGAGGTGACGGCCGAAGAGCTGGGCGGTGCCATCACCCACACCACCAAGAGCGGCGTGGCCGATCTGGCGTTTGAGAACGATGTGGAAGCGCTGCTGATGCTGCGACGCCTCTACAACTACCTGCCGCTGAACAACCGCGAGAAAGCCCCGGTGCGCAAGAGCGGCGACCCCAGCGACCGCAAGGACTTGAGCCTGGACACGCTGGTGCCCGAGAACGCGAACAAGGCCTATGACATGAAGGAGCTGATCGTCAAGACCGTGGACGATGGCGACTTCTTCGAGATCCAGCCCGAGTACGCCAAGAACATCATCATTGGCTTTGCCCGCATGGACGGTCAAACCATTGGCATCGTGGCCAACCAGCCATTGGTGCTGGCCGGTTGCCTGGACATCAAGAGTTCCATCAAGGCCGCACGTTTTGTGCGCTTCTGCGATGCGTTCAACATTCCGGTGATCACGTTTGTCGACGTGCCCGGTTTCATGCCCGGCACTAGCCAGGAGTACGGTGGCATCATCAAACACGGCGCCAAGCTGCTGTATGCGTATGCCGAGTGCACGGTGCCCAAGATCACGGTGATCACGCGCAAGGCCTATGGCGGTGCGTATGACGTGATGAGCTCCAAGCACCTGCGTGGCGACGTCAACTTTGCCTGGCCCAACGCCGAGATTGCGGTGATGGGGGCCAAGGGCGCGGTGGAAATCATCTTCCGCGAAGACAAGGGCGACCCCGCCAAGCTGGCCGCGAAGGAAGCCGAATACAAAGCCCGCTTTGCCAACCCGTTTGTGGCTGGCGCACGCGGCTTTATCGACGACGTGATCCTGCCGCACGAAACCCGCAAGCGCATCTGCCGTTCGCTGGTGATGCTCAAGGACAAGAAGCTGGAAAACCCGTGGCGCAAACACGGGAACATCCCCCTCTGATCGCCGCCTGAGAACAAAAAAAGGACAAGCACCATGTTCACCAAAATCCTGATCGCCAACCGTGGCGAAATCGCCTGCCGCGTGATTGCGACGGCCCGCAAGATGGGCATCAAAACCGTGGCCGTGTATTCGGACGCGGACAAAGAGGCCCGCCATGTGGCACTGGCCGATGAGGCCGTAAACATCGGCCCCGCACCCAGTCGCGAGAGTTATTTGCTGGCCGACAAGATCATTGCGGCCTGCAAACAAACCGGCGCACAGGCGGTGCACCCGGGCTACGGCTTCTTGAGTGAGAACGCGGAGTTCTCCAAGCGCTGCGAAGAAGAGGGCATCACCTTCATTGGCCCCAAACACTATTCGATTGGCGCCATGGGCGACAAGATCGAATCCAAGAAGCTGGCGGGCAAGGCGGGTGTGAACTGCATTCCCGGTGTGAACGACGCGATTGAAACGGCAGAGAAGGCCGTCGAGATTGCCAAGGGCATTGGTTACCCCGTGATGATCAAGGCGTCGGCGGGCGGCGGTGGCAAGGGCCTGCGCGTGGCTTTCAACGACAAGGAAGCGCTGGAAGGTTTCACGTCGTGCCGCAACGAAGCGCGCAACAGCTTTGGCGATGACCGGGTGTTTATCGAAAAGTTTGTAGAAGAGCCGCGCCACATTGAGATCCAGTTGATCGGCGACAGCCATGGCAATGTGATTTACCTGAACGAGCGTGAATGCTCGATCCAGCGCCGCCACCAGAAGGTGATTGAAGAGGCGCCAAGCCCCTTCATCAGCGACGCGACGCGCAAGGCCATGGGCGAGCAGGCGGTGGCGCTGGCCAAGGCCGTGAAGTACCAAAGCGCGGGTACCGTCGAGTTCGTCGTCGGCAAAGACCAGAGTTTTTACTTTCTGGAAATGAACACCCGCTTGCAGGTGGAGCACCCGGTGACGGAGGCCATCACCGGACTGGACCTGGTGGAGCTGATGATTCGCGTGGCGGCCGGCGAAAAGCTGCCGCTGGAACAGCAAGATGTGCAGCGTAACGGCTGGGCTATCGAATGTCGTATCAACGCCGAAGATCCGTTCCGCAATTTCCTGCCCAGCACCGGCCGCCTGGTGCGTTTTGCACCACCCGAGCAGACGATGTGGCAAGGCAACACGGCCGACCTGCTGGGCGTGCGGGTGGACACCGGTGTGCAGGATGGTGGCGAGATTCCGATGTTTTACGACTCGATGATTGCCAAACTCATCGTGCACGGCAAAGACCGGCTGGACGCGATTGCCAAGATGCGCGAAGCGCTGAACGGCTTTGTGATCCGTGGCGTGTCCAGCAACATCCCCTTCCAGGCCGCGCTACTGGCGCACCCCAGGTTTGTGGCGGGGGATTTCAACACTGGTTTTATTGCAGAGAACTATGGCAAGGGTTTTTTTGCCGAAGACGTGCCGCACGACGATGCGTCCTTTCTCACCGCGTTGGCCGCCTTTGTGCGCCGCAAGTCGCGTGAGCGTGCGGCGGGCCTGTCGGGCCAACTGCCCGGCTACGCGGTGGACGCCGGCAAGGACTATGTGGTGGTGACGCTGGATGCGGCGGGCAACCACCGCTACGCGCCGGTGCATGTGGATGAGTTTGAAGGCGAAACCGGCTCTGCGCGAGTCACCGTGAGCGCTAGCAGCTATGTTATTCGTAGCAAATCGCGCCTCAACGACATTGCCATCACCGGCACGGTCAACGGAAAAACCTTCACCGCGCAAATTGAACGCGGCACGCCCAAGAACCCGCTGGCCCTGCGGGTGCAGCACAACGGCACCCGCATCGACGCGCTGGTCATGTCCCCGCGCATGGCCGAGCTGCATGCGCTGATGCCGCACAAGGCACCGCCTGACATGAGCCGCTATGTGCTCTCGCCCATGCCGGGCCTGCTGGTGGATGTGGCCGTGGTGCCCGGCCAGAAGGTGCAGGCCGGTGAACGTGTGGCCGTGATCGAAGCCATGAAGATGGAAAACGTGTTGTTTGCCGCTGCCGATGGTGTGGTGGGCAAGGTGTTGGCGGCCAAGGGCGAGAGCCTGAGCGTGGACCAGGCGATTGTGGAGTTCGTATGAGCCAGAACACCAGGCCCTTCAAGGTGCTGGGCATCCAGCAAATTGCCATCGGTGGCCCTGACAAAAAACGCCTGCAAACCCTGTGGGTGGACATGCTGGGTCTGGAAGTCACTGGTACATTCAAAAGCGAAAAAGAGAATGTGGACGAGGACATTTGCTCCATGGGCACCGGGCCGTACAAGGTCGAGGTGGACTTGATGCAGCCGTTGGACCCGGACAAAAAGCCAGCGGTGCACACCACGCCGCTGAACCATGTGGGCCTGTGGATCGACAACCTGCCGGTGGCCGTGGAGTGGCTCACCGCCAAGGGCGTGCGTTTTGCGCCCGGCGGCATCCGCAAGGGGGCAGCGGGGTACGACATCACCTTTTTGCACCCCAAAAGCAACGATGAATTTCCGATTGCGGGCGAGGGCGTGTTGATTGAGCTGGTGCAGGCACCGCCCGATGTGATCCAGGCTTTGTCTGCGCACTAGGCGGTTTGCATGGCATTTGGCCGGGCTTTTACGGGTTTCTTGGCGTTTGCTCCGCTATCGGTAGGGTTACAGTCAGCCAAAAGTGCTTGAATAAACACATACCTTTGGCAGTTTGGACAGGGGTTCACTGGTTTTGCGGGCCCGCGCTGTAGCGCAGACGAGGAGACAACAATGAAGCTGGGTAAGGTTTTTTCCGCCGGTATTTGGCTGATGCGCCGCATGCGCTTTGGCGTGAAGCTGGGTTTGGTGACGGTGGTGGTGCTCGTGCCCCTGTTTTTCATCGCCGCCGAGCTGATTGGCCGGGAGCGCAGTGAAATCGCCATGACCCGCGCTGAGCTGGTGGGCATTGCCATGGTGGAGGATGCCAGTGCGCTGGTCCGCCAACTGCAAACCCACCGCGGGCAGACCAATATGCTTTTGTCTGGCAACACCGCCGTGCAAGGCGCCCGCGACAAAACCCGCGAATCCCTGAAGACAGCGCGTGACCAGCTGGATGCCAACGTCACCCGCCAGGCCGGCGCCGTGAGCAGTGCCGAGTGGAAGGCGCTGCGGGAGCGCGTGGATGCCCTCATTCCGGCGCTGGAGGGCAAGGCTGCGCCTGCAAGCTTTGCGCTGCACACCGCCTTGATTGAAGACCTGGCGCGGTTTGTCTACGGCATTGCCAACGAATCCAGTCTCTTGTTCGATCCTGACCCGGTGACCTATACGCTGATGGACATGGCCGTGTCGCGCCTGATTCCCTGGACCGAACAGGTCGGGCGCCTGCGCGGGCAGGGGGCAGGTTTGCTGAGCCAGCCCACCCTGGATGAGAACGGTGCCACCCGGGTGCGCACCCAGCTCGACGCGCTGGACGCTTGGGCACAGGATGTGAAGTACGCCCAGACGCTGATGCAGGCCATGGGGGTGAAAGAGCCCTTAGGCGAAAAAGCGCTGGAGGCCAGCAGCAGTTTTTCCAAACTGGCGCGTGAACGTTTCGCTGCCGGGGCCACCACGGGCGAATCGCAAACCTATTTCAACGCTGGAACGCAGACCATTGAGGCGATAGCTGCGTACCAAAGCTCGGCGGTACAAGGTGTTCACCGCCTGCTGCAGCAGCGCCTGGACCGCACGGTCACGATGCTGTGGGTTACCGCTGGGGTGAGCGTACTCACCGTGTTGGCGCTGCTGTATTTCATGTTGTCGTTTAACTTCAGTTTCTTGCAAGACTTGCGCCAGGTGCTGCGATTCATGGAGGAGACTGCCAGTGGAAATTTGCGCCACACGGTCAAAATTCGTGGCAAAGACGAGCTGTCGGAAATGTCCCATGCCATGGATGTGATGGTGAACAACATTTCCGTCATGGTGGCCAGTGTGCGCAGCAACTCGGCGCTGGTGGCCAATTCCGGGGATGTGCTGGTGACGGGCAATGAGGCCTTGTCGGGCCGTACCGAGCAACAGGCTGCCAACCTGGAAGAAACCTCGGCCAGCGTGCAGGAGCTGTCTTCCACCGTGAAGGACAACGCCCACACCGCCCAAAAGTCCGACCAAGCCGCGCAAGCGGTGCGCGGCGTGGCGGAGCAGGGCGCGCAGGGCATGGTGGAAGCGATTGCTTCGGTGGAGGCGATTGAGGCCAGCACCAAACGCATGGACGAAATCGTGGGTGTGATCGATGGCCTGGCGTTCCAGACCAACATCCTGGCGTTGAATGCAGCGGTGGAAGCCGCCCGTGCCGGTGAGTCGGGTCGTGGCTTTGCCGTGGTGGCGACTGAGGTCCGTTCGCTGGCGCAGCGGTCCGCAGCGTCGGCCAAAGAGATTCGCCAACTCATTGGCGCTTCCAGTGCCCAGGTGGCGACCGGGGTGGCCCAAATCCGTGCGGCCGGCGCCAACATCACACGCATTGTGGATGGTGTGCGCGATGTGGCGGCCAATATGTCGCACATCTCGGCGTCCAGCGCCGAGCAGAGCAACAGCCTGGCGGAAATCACCACAGCGATTCGCCAGCTCGACGAGATTACCCAGCAGAACGCCGCCATGGTGGAGCAGGCTGTGAGCCAGGCCACCGCCCTGCAGGAGCGCGCGAGTGTGCTGTCGGATGCGGTGTCGGTGTTCAAGCTGCAGCAGGGCTCGGCTGATGAGGCCCGTGCCCTGGTGGAGCGCGCTCTGTCGCTACGCCGCGGGGCGGGCAGCCGCGACGCTTTTGTGCGCGAGGTTACGCCCAAGGAAAGCGCTTTGTTTGATCGCGATATGTATGTGTTTGTACTGGACCGCAGTGGCCAGTACCTGGCCTTTGGTGGCAACCCGGCCAAGGTGGGCACCCGTGTGCAGGACGTAGCCGGTATCGATGGCAACGCCCTGATGGCCTCCATTGTCGGCCAGGCCTCGGTGGCCCCAGGCTGGGTGGAATACGACATCGTCAACCCGCTCAACGGCAAGGTGCAGACCAAGATGTCGTATGTGGTGCAGGTGGACGATGTGTTCGTTGGCTGCGGTGTCTACAAGAACCTGATGGCCGCGCTGTAAAGCTGCGTCGGCACTGGCGGCGGCTGTGGTCGTTTAGCTGCCGCCGCCGGGCTTTGCACGGGCCCGGGCGCGCGCCAGGGCCGCCTCAATCACGGTACGCTTTTGGTCCAGCACGGCCGGGTCGGTGTGTTGGGAGTGGGCGGGTAGGTCGGCCAGTTTCATTTCTGCCTTGTCCTGTAGTCGCTGGGCATGTTCTGCCTCCTCGCGGCTGCGGCGGCTTTGGCGAGCGCTGTAGCGGGTGCGTGCCTCGTCAGCCAGCGGCTGGGGCCAGGCGCTCCAGCCGGTCTGGCTGCCGCTCACGTTCTCCAGCAGGATGCAGTCCACCGGGCACACCGGCAAGCACAGCTCGCAGCCCGTGCAATGCTGCTCCAGCACCGTGTGCATGCGTTTGTTGCTGCCGATGATCGCATCGGTGGGGCAGGCGTCTAGGCACAGGGTGCAGCCGATGCACCAGTTCTCGTCGATGAAGGCCACGCTACGCGGCGCTTCCACCCCAAAGGCGGGGTCTAGCGGCAACACGGGCTGGCCGGTGATGGCCGCCAGACGCGTGATGCCTTCGGCCCCGCCGGGCGGACACTGGTTGATGCCGGCTTCGCCCACTGCCATGGCGTGTGCGTAAGCGGCGCAGTCGGGGTAGCCGCAGCGGGTGCACTGCGTTTGGGGCAGAGCGTCCAGCAGGCGCTGCACCAGGGGCGGTGCAGCTGTCGTGCCCGCGGTCACTTGCTCTTGACGCTGCGCTTGGTCGCTACCTTTTTAGGAGCTGTTGGCGCAGGTTTTACGGGGGCTACGGCCACTTTTTTAGCCAAAACGGGTTTGGCGGCAGGCTTGGAAACTGTTGCTGCTGGCGCTGGTTTGGCGGTCGGTTCGGCCTTGGCCACAGGTAGCGGGTGCGCCTTGATAAAGGCCTTGACCTGTGGGTACACATGTTCGCGCCAGCGGCGGCCCGAGAAAATGCCGTAGTGGCCGGCGCCCTTGGCCTCAAAGTGGCGCTGCTGGCTCTTGGGTACGCCGCTGCAGATGTCGTGCACGGCTTCGGTCTGGCCGGCGCCGGAGATGTCGTCGAGCTCACCTTCCACCGACATCAGCGCGGTGGTCTTGATGTCAGCCGGCTTCACACGTTCCAGCTTGCCTTGGGGGTTCTTCACATCCCAGGTGCCATTGACCAGGCTGAACTCCTGGAACACCACCTGGATGGTCTCCAGGTAATAGTCTGCGTCCATGTCCAGCACGGCGTTGTACTCGTCGTAGAACTTGCGGTGGGCTTCGGTGCTGGCGTCGTCACCCTTGATCAGGTCTTTGAAGTAGTCGTAGTGGCTCTTGGCGTGGTGGTCGGGGTTCATGGCCACAAAACCGGTGTGCTGCAAAAAGCCGGGGTAGACGCGGCGGCCCGCACCGGGGAAGTTGCTGGGCACGCGGTAGATCACGTTGTTCTCAAACCAGCTGTGGCTCTTGTTCATGGCCAGGTTGTTCACCGCGGTGGGGGACTTGCGGGCGTCAATCGGGCCGCCCATCATGGTCATGGTCAGCGGCGTGGTTTCGCCGCGGCTGGCCATCAGCGACACGGCAGCCAGCACTGGCACGGTAGGCTGGCACACGCTCATCACATGGCAGTTGCCGTATTTGCCCTGTACGTGGCGGATGAACTCCTGCACATAGTTCACGTAGTCGTCAAGGTGAAATTCGCCGTCTGCCAGCGGCACCAGACGGGCGTTTTTCCAGTCGGTGATATAGACCTTGTGGTCCTTTAGCATGGTCTTGACCGTGTCCCGCAGCAGCGTGGCGTAGTGGCCCGACAGCGGCGCGACGATCAACACCACAGGCTGGCCCTTGATCTTTCCCAGGGTGGTCGTGTCGTCGGTAAAGCGCTTGAAGCGGCGCAGTTCACAAAAGGGTTTGTTCAATTCCACGCGTTCGTGGATGGCCACGTCGACGCCGTCCACATCGATGGTGCGCAGGCCGAACTCGGGTTTTTCGTAGTCCTTGCCCAGGCGGTGCATCAGGTCGTAACCCGCCGACAGGCGCTGGGCAAAGGGGTTTTGCCCCACCACCGACAGCGGGTTGTTGTAGAGCTTGGCAGCGGCCAGTGCCAGGTCAGAAAACGGCTCCATCAGGGAGCGTTGGGTTTCGTAAAGCTGGTACAGCATGGGGGGAACCTCAGGAAATGTTGCAGTGCAATATAACAGCAATGGTCTTAATAACGGTTGCCGGATTTGACAATGGCACGCAGGGCATTGCGGCTGTGTGCACCAAAATTGCCCATTAATTCGGCCACCAAGGCCTGCAACCGTGCACGTCGCGTAGGGTCTTGTGCCAGCAGGTCTGGCAGCAAACGCATGGTCGCATCTTGGGGCTGCAAGTCAATCAGGGCTTCTGCCACCCACTCGGGCGGCAGGGTTTCCAGTAGCGTGCGCTGGGCGTTGTCGGCCAGAGCGGCGGTCTGGGCGGCCACCACGGTGCGCAGGTAGCGGTCATTCCATTCGGGGTAGCTGCTGTCTTTGTCCTGTGTTTGCAGGGCTTTGGTGCTCTGGGGCAGCAGCTGGGCCTGCAGGGCGTCCAGCACCAGCCGCTGGTTGGTGATGGCGCGGATGCGCGCATTGCGCGGGCCGGGCAGCCCCATGCGGGCCAGGGTGTTGTAGGCCAGCAGCTTGGCGCTGGACTCCCCGGGCGCCAGGCGGGCGTGGTAGGGGTGGGTCAGGCTTTGCAGGTAGTGCAGGGCCAGGCCGGCAAACCGCCAACCCCAGTAGTCGTGGCCGGTGCGCAGCGCCAGGGCGGACAGGCTGGAATACTGGTAATACCGCGCTTGCACCATGGAGCGTTTGGCCCAGGGGGCAACGCTGTACAACATGCGGTCTTCGTGGAAAAACCCCACGTCAAACGGCCGCTGTGATGCGGCGGCCGACGTCAGGTTGCCAAACGGCTGCCTGCCCAGCCCCCATAACTTGCCCCAACCGGTGGGGCTGTCTTCCCACAAAAAGCTGTCCAGCCCGTAATCAGGCTCGTCGGTGGCGGTGGCCAGCACGGCCAGGGGGCTGACCAGGTCGCCCGGCTTGATGGCGACAAAGCGCTTCTCGGCATGGGCGGCATGGGGCGGGGGCAGGCTGCTTACGTCGGCCAGGCTTAACGTGGCGTAGCCGGCCTGCAAGCCATCGCTGCCTTTGGCGTCCGGCTCCAAGAATAGGTTGAGCTTGCTGTTGGGGGCGATGCGCAAGGCGGCCAAAAAGGCCTGTCGACGGGCCTCGTCGCTGCGTTGGGGGTTGGCCACAAAGGCCAGGGCATCGGGGAGCGCGGGGTAATACTCCACGGCGGCCATAGCCCAGGCCTCCTGGCTGGCCAGCAGTGCTTCCAGTGTCTGCTCCTGGGCGCGCAAGAACGTGTCCAGCGACTCGACCACGGCCCGCGGGGCCTGGCTGAGTTCTGGCATACCTTCCAATGCCCGGTAGCTGGCCTGCGTGTGGTTGCCACCGGCCCAGGCCGACGTGCCAACCACGCACCAAACCAGCGTCAGGCAAAGGGTGCGCAGCCGGGTCAAACGCAGTGTGCTATGCATTTAATAGCTGCTTGCGCATATTGCATGCGGTCTAGCAGCATATTGGGCTTGGATCAAATGACCTTGGCGATGGCCGCGCACACGTAGTCGATGTTTTTGCTGTTCAGCGCGGCCACGCACATGCGGCCGGTGTCGGTGCCGTAGACACCGAACTCGCTGCGCAGGCGCACCATCTGGTCCTTGGAGAGACCGGAGTAGCTGAACATGCCGATCTGGGTGGTGATGAAGGACATGTCCTGTTTGACACCGGCGGCCTTCAGGCCGTCGACCAGTTTCTGGCGCATGGCCTTGATACGCACGCGCATTTCGCCCAGTTCCTTTTCCCACAGGGCGCGCAGCTCGGGGTTGTTCAACACCGCAGCCACCACGGCGCCGCCGTGGGTGGGTGGGTTGGAATAGTTGGTGCGGATGACGATCTTCAGTTGCGACAGCACGCGGCCGGCTTCTTCCTTGTCCTTGCACAGCACGGACAGGCCGCCCACGCGTTCGCCGTACAAGCTGAAGCTCTTGGAGAACGAGGTGGACACAAAGAAATTCAGGCCAGCGGCGACAAACTTGGCGATCACGGCGCCGTCTTCAGAGATGCCGTAGCCAAAGCCTTGGTAGGCCATGTCCAGGAAAGGTGTCAGGTTTTTGGCCTTCACCACGGCAATCACTTGGTCCCATTGCTCGGGGGTGATGTCATAGCCGGTGGGGTTGTGGCAGCAGGCGTGCAGCACGACCACCGTGCCAGCGGCAGCAGCGTTCAGGCTGGCCAGGTAGCCTTCAAAGTTCACACCGCCCTTGCCACCGTTGGCCGCTGCGTCAAAGTACGCATAGGTACCCACTTCAAAACCGGCATTGGTGAACAGCGCACGGTGGTTTTCCCAGCTGGGGTCAGAGATCAGCACCTTGGCGGCGGGGTTCAGCTTCTTCAAGAAGTCGGCGCCAATCTTCAGGCCGCCGGTGCCGCCAATGGCTTGCACGGTGGCCACGCGGCCGGAGGTGACGGGTTCGCTGTCCGTACCAAACACCAAGCCTTTGACGGCGTTGTCGTAGGCCACGATGCCGTCGATGGGCAGGTAGCCGCGGGCGGTGGGCTTGTCCATCATGGTTTTCTCAGCGGCTTGCACGCATTGCAGCAAGGGCAGCTTGCCGTTGTCGTCGAAATACACGCCCACGCCCAGGTTCACTTTGTTGGGGTTGCTGTCAGCGTTGAATTGTTCGTTCAGACCCAGGATAGGGTCGCGGGGAGCCATTTCGACGGCGGAGAAAAGAGACATGGAAAAGTCCTGTGATTGGAATGTCGGGGAGTGACCCGGTACCGCGGCCTGCGATGCGGGTAACCCCTATTTTACCGGGCACCGCGCTGGTGCCTTTTCAAGCTGCTTAACGCGCCAGGCCCTCTGCCAGTGCACGCGTGAGTTCGGCGGCCGGCACATTGCGGCATTGCGAGGCGTTTTGCCCGCTCCACAAAGGGGAAAAGTCGGTGCTGCCTTGGCTCTCGGCGCGTGCGCGCAGCGGGGCGATGGCGCCGGTGGCCAGCGGAAACGCAGGAGCAGCCGGGCTGAGTGGGCCCAGTTCGCGCATCAGTCGGTTCATGATGCCGCGCGCCGGGCGGCCGGTGAACAGGGTGGTAAGTGCGGTGTGGCGCGCTGCCGGGCTCTGCAGTACTGCCCGGTGCAGGGCAGAGGTGGTGGACTCGGGGCAGCACATATAAGCCGTGCCAATCTGCACGGCCGAGGCGCCCAGCGCCATGGCGGCGGCCACGCCATCCGCATCGGCGATGCCACCCGCGGCAATCACCGGCACGGTCACGGCCTGCACGATCTGCGGCAACAGCGCCATGGTGCCCACCTGGGTGCTCAGGTCGTCACTCAGGAAGATGCCGCGGTGTCCCCCCGCTTCCAAGCCCTGGGCAATGACGGCGTCGGCACCGTGATCCTGCAGCCAGACGGCCTCGTCCACCGTCGTGGCGGATGCCAGTACCAGGCTGCCCCAGCTTTTGACACGAGCTAGCAGGGGGGCGGAGGGCAGGCCAAAGTGGAAGCTCATCACGGCAGGCTTGAAGGCTTCGACTACGTCGGCCACCTGGTCGCTGAAGGGCGCGCGGCCCGGGCCAGGGACGATGTCCGCCAGCGATAGCCCAAGCTCGGTGTAATAAGGCTGCAAGGCCTGCCGCCAGATTTCGTCGCGCGCGGGGTCGGGCGCAGGGGGCGTGTGGCAAAAGAAGTTGACGTTGTAGGGTTTGTCAGTCAGCGTAGTCAGTTGTGTGAGTTCGGCACGCAGCCCATCCAGACTCAGCATGGCGGCGGGAATGGAGCCCAGGCCACCGGCATTGCAGACGGCGGCGGCCAAGGCATGGCCTTGCACGCCCGCCATGGGAGCCTGAATCAGGGGGAGGGCGGTGCCCAGGAAAGAGGGGTTTGGCATGGCAGGGTCCTGTGGGTACGCGGTCTAGTCTACAGTTCCACCTTTGCCCCTTTTAAGCACGCCGCCATGCCTTCCCCCCAGCCCACCCCCGCAGTGACCGATGACGCCGAGCAGGTGCGCACCGGTACTTTTGTGCGCTACCCGGATTCTCCCTACGAGCTGTACCAGCCCTACCCCCCAGCAGGTGACCAACCTGAGGCGATTGACCAACTGGTGGAGGGGGTGACCGATGGCGAGGTGTTCCAGACACTGCTGGGCGTAACCGGCTCGGGCAAGACCTTCACCATGGCCAACGTGATTGCCCGGCTGGGGCGCCCGGCCATTGTGTTTGCACCCAACAAGACGCTGGCGGCGCAGCTGTACAGCGAGTTCCGCGAGTTCTTTCCCAAGAACGCCGTGGAGTACTTCGTCAGCTACTACGACTACTACCAGCCCGAGGCCTATGTGCCGCAGCGCGACCTGTTCATCGAAAAGGACAGCGCGATCAACGAGCACATCGAGCAGATGCGCCTCTCCTGCACCAAGAGCCTGCTGGAACGACGCGATGTGGTGATCGTGGCCACGGTGTCGGCCATTTACGGTATCGGCAAGCCCGAGAGTTACCACCAGATGGTGATGACGCTGCGCACCGGTGACAAACTGGGCCAGCGCGACATGATTGCCCAACTGGTGCGCATGCAGTACCAGCGCAACGACATGGATTTCAGCCGTGGCGCCTTCCGCGTGCGCGGCGACACCATCGACATCTTCCCCGCCGAACACAGCGAGATGGCGATCCGCGTGGAGCTGTTTGACGACGAGATCGAGAGCCTGCAGCTGTTCGATCCTCTGACCGGCCGCATCCGCCAGAAGATTCCGCGCTTCACCGTGTACCCCAGCAGCCACTATGTGACCCCGCGCGAGCAGGTGCTGATGGCAGTGGAGACCATCAAGACGGAGCTGTCAGACCGGCTGAAAGAGTTTGTGGGCATGGGCAAGCTGGTGGAAGCCCAGCGGCTGGAGCAGCGCACACGCTTTGACCTGGAAATGCTGAGCGAAGTGGGGCACTGCAAGGGTATCGAAAATTACTCGCGGCACCTGAGCGGTACGGAGCCGGGCGAACCACCTTCCACATTGACCGACTACCTGCCCAAGGACGCGGTGATGTTTCTGGACGAAAGCCATGTGCTGATCGGCCAGTTTGGCGGCATGTACAACGGGGACCGGGCGCGCAAGACCACGCTGGTGGAATACGGATTTCGCCTGCCCAGCGCGCTGGACAACCGACCACTCAAGTTTGAAGAGTTCGAGACCAAGATGCGCCAGGCCATCTTTGTGTCCGCCACACCGGCGCAGTGGGAGAAAGACCACGCGGGCAAGGTTGTGGAGCAACTGGTGCGGCCCACGGGCCTAGTAGACCCTGAAGTCGAAGTGCGCCCAGCCACCAGCCAGGTGGATGACGTGCTGCAGGAAATCCGCATCCGCGTGGAGAAAAATGAGCGTGTGTTGATCACCACGCTGACCAAGCGCATGGCCGAGCAACTGACCGACTACCTGACCGACAACGGCGTGAAGGTACGCTACCTGCACAGTGATGTGGACACGGTGGAGCGCGTGGAAATCCTGCGCGACCTGCGCCTGGGCACCTTCGACGTGCTGGTCGGTATCAACCTGCTGCGCGAGGGCTTGGACATTCCCGAGGTGTCGCTGGTGGCGATTCTGGATGCCGACAAGGAGGGCTTTTTGCGTTCCGAGCGTTCGCTGATCCAGACCATCGGCCGTGCCGCCCGAAATCTGGAAGGCCGGGCCATCTTGTATGCGGACAAGATCACGGATTCGATGGAGCGGGCGATTGGCGAGACCGAGCGCCGCCGCAAAAAACAGATTGCCCACAACCTGGAACGGGGCATCACCCCGCGTGCCATTGTGAAAAAGGTGCGCGATCTGATCGACGGTGTTTACAGCGAGAAGGCTGGCAAGGAAGCCGATCGCCTGGAGCGCGACGCCCAACAACGTGCGCAGGTGGAGGACATGAGCGAGAAGGATATTTCCCGCGAAATCAAACGCTTGGAGAAGCTGATGATGGAGCACGCGCGCAATCTGGAGTTCGAAAAAGCGGCGCGGGTGCGCGACCAACTGCACATCCTGAAGGAGCAGGCCTTTGGTGCGCCCGGGGCCGACAACGTTGTGATTTTGTAAAGTTGATTAAATCTATCGGGTTAATAGACTGGCCAGTCTGCTTACCCGAGCAAGTTGAAGGGTCGCGTGGTATACTTGAGTCCGTTAGTCAACAACCCCCCGACTGAAGGAGCAAGCGATGCGTCTCACCACCAAAGGCCGTTTTGCGGTCACCGCGATGATCGATTTGGGCTTGCGCCAAAGCTCGGGTCCCGTGACATTGGCTGCCATCAGCCAGCGCCAGCAAATCTCCCTGTCTTATCTGGAGCAGTTGTTCGGCAAGTTGCGCCGCCATGAGCTGGTGGAGTCCACCCGTGGGCCTGGGGGCGGGTATACCCTTGCTCGCAAAGCCAGCGATATCACCGTTGCAGAAATTATTGTGTCGGTGGACGAGCCCATCGACGCCACGCAATGTGGTGGCAAGGAAAACTGCCTGGGTGAGGGCACCCGCTGCATGACCCATGATTTGTGGGCTTCTCTGAACACCCGCATGGTGGAGTTTCTGGACTCCGTGACCCTGCAAAAACTGGTGGACGACCAGTTGGCCAAAGGCCTGCAAGTCGAAGACAAACCCACCATCAAACGTGCCATCTCGGCCATGCCCGTGGTCAAACCCATCCGCGTGAACGCCCCCAACTCGGTGTTTGCTCTTGGCAACACGTTTGCCAAGTCCTAAGACTGCAACGCGTTTTCCAAGTCCTGATTTCCCCGTTTTTATTTTTTAGCCAGTACCGAGCCAGCCATGGATACCACTCCCCACTTCCCCATTTACATGGACTACAGCGCCACCAACCCTTGCGATGAGCGGGTGGTGGATGCCATGGTGCCTTGGTTGCGCAACCACTTTGGCAATCCGGCGTCGCGTAGCCATGCCTGGGGCTGGGAAGCCGAAGCCGCAGTCGAAAAGGCCCGCGAGCAAGTGGCTGCGCTGATTGGTGCTGACCCCCGCGAAATCGTCTGGACATCGGGCGCGACCGAGTCCAACAACTTGGCCCTCAAGGGCGCTGCGCATTTTTACCAGTCCAAGGGCAAACACCTGATCACGGTGAAAACCGAGCACAAAGCCGTGTTGGATACCTGCCGTGAACTGGAGCGCCAAGGCTTTGAGGTCACGTATCTTGATGTGCAGGACGACGGTTTGGTGGATCTGGACGCCTTCAAGGCCGCGATTCGCCCCGACACCATCCTGGCCAGCGTGATGTTCGTGAACAACGAGATTGGTGTGATCCAGGACATCGCCGCCATTGGCGCCATCTGCCGTGAAAAAGGCGTGATCTTCCATGTGGACGCTGCCCAGGCCACAGGCCGGGTGGACATCGACATGACCACGCTGCCGGTCGACCTGATGAGCCTGACCTCGCACAAGACCTATGGCCCCAAGGGCATTGGCGCGTTGTTTGTGCGCCGCAAGCCCCGTATCCGCCTGGAAGCACAAATGCACGGTGGTGGCCACGAGCGTGGCATGCGCAGCGGCACCTTGCCCACGCACCAAATCGTCGGTATGGGCGAGGCCTACCGCATTGCCAAAGAAGAAATGCATGCCGAGAACATCCGCATCCAGGCCCTGCACGACCGCATGCTGGCAGGCTTGAAGGATGTGGAGCAGGTGTTCATCAACGGCCACGAATCCAAGCGTGTGCCCCACAACCTGAACATGAGCTTCAACTATGTGGAAGGTGAATCGCTGATCATGGGTATCAAGGGTTTGGCGGTGTCGTCCGGTTCCGCCTGCACTTCGGCATCGCTGGAACCCAGCTATGTGCTGCGTGCCCTGGGCCGCAGCGACGAACTGGCTCACAGCAGCCTGCGCATGACGATTGGCCGTTGGACCACCGAAGCCGACATCGACTACGCCGTGGACACCATCAAGAAAAACGTGGCCAAGCTGCGTGACCTGAGCCCGCTGTGGGACATGTACAAAGAAGGCATCGACATCAGCACCATCCAGTGGGCTGCGCACTAAAAGTTATTGAAGAGTGAAGAGGTAATCCAAATGGCATATTCAGACAAAGTCGTTGATCACTACGAAAACCCCCGCAACGTGGGCAGCTTTGAAAAAGGCGATGACAGCGTGGGCACCGGTATGGTGGGCGCGCCCGCTTGCGGCGACGTGATGAAACTGCAGATCAAGGTCAACCCGCTGACGGGTGTGATTGAAGACGCACGTTTCAAGACCTATGGTTGCGGTTCGGCCATTGCCTCCAGCTCGTTGGTGACTGAATGGGTCAAGGGCAAGACGCTCGACGAAGCAGCAGCACTGAAGAATAGCCAGATCGCCGAAGAACTGGCCTTGCCGCCCGTGAAGATTCACTGCTCCATTCTGGCCGAAGATGCCATCAAAGCAGCCGTGGATGACTACAAGAAAAAACACTTGAATTAATGTCCCCCCCGAAGCGCCTGCGGCGCCTCCCCCTCAGGGGGCGCCACCAACAGCCCGGCAAAGCCGGTTCTGCGGTGGCCCTGGCTTCAAGTGATGCGCGTATGGACATGAAAGATTGAAATGACAGTTTCTCTGACCGAGGCCGCCGCACGGCACGTGACCCGCTACCTGACCAAGCGTGGCAAGGGCGTGGGCGTGCGTCTGGGCGTCAAAACCACGGGCTGCTCCGGCTTGGCGTACCAGTTGGAGTACGTGGACGAGTTGTCGCCCGAAGACATCGTGTTTGAAGGTTTTGGTGTGAAGGTGTTGGTGGATCCCAAAAGCCTGGCCTACATCGACGGTACGCAGCTGGACTTTGTACGTGAAGGGTTGAACGAAGGTTTTCGCTTCAACAACCCCAACGAACGCGACAAGTGCGGTTGTGGTGAATCGTTCCGCGTGTGAACCTGCAGGCCGATGATTTCGAACTGTTTGGCCTGACCCGACAGTTCGCGCAAGACCGCACCGCACTCGACGCCCGTTGGAAGGCTCTGCAGCGCGAAGCCCACCCCGACAAATTTGCCGCCCAGGGCGCAGCCGCCCAGCGTGTGGCCATGCAATGGTCGGTGCGCATCAACGAGGCCTACCAGCGTCTGAAGGACCCGCTCAAGCGCGCGGCCTACCTGTGTGAACTGGGCGGTGCTCCCGTGAATGCCCACAGCAACACGGCCATGCCTGCTGCATTTCTGATGCAGCAGATGGAATGGCGCGAGGCGCTGGACGATGCGGAAGCGGTGCCCGCACTGGAGGCGTTGCAGGCCGAGGTCGATGCCTCGCGCGCGCAATTGCTGCAACAATGTGCCAGCCTGCTGGACCAACAGCACGATGCGGTTGCGGCCGTGGGGCCTGTGCGGGCCCTGATGTTCATCGAAAAATTCACCCAAGACCTGAACCAGCGCTTCGACCAGTTTGAATAATTACCGCCATGGCGCTTCTACAAATTTCTGAACCTGGGCAATCGCCCAACCCACACGAGCGCCGCATTGCTGTGGGCATTGACCTGGGCACCACCCATTCGCTGGTAGCCGCGGTGCGCAACGGAACTGCTGAGTGCCTGCCCGATGCGGACGGCAAAGTGATCTTGCCTAGCGTGGTGCGTTATGTGGATGCCCAGCGCCGCCAGATTGGCTATGCCGCACTGGAGCATCAGGCCAGCGATCCAGGCAACACGATTGCCTCGGTCAAGCGTTTGATGGGGCGCGGCATCAAGGATGTTGCCCACCCAGAGAAGCTGCCTTACGCGCTGTTGGATGTGCCGGGCATGGTGCAAGTACGTACCATTGCAGGCGACAAAAGCCCGGTCGAAGTGAGCGCTGAAATCTTGGCTACGCTGCGTTTTCGTGCCGAAGACACGTTCAATGACGATATTTACGGCGCTGTGGTGACCGTGCCT
This sequence comes from Rhodoferax sp. TS-BS-61-7, assembly GCF_002943465.1. Classification (GTDB taxonomy): domain Bacteria; phylum Pseudomonadota; class Gammaproteobacteria; order Burkholderiales; family Burkholderiaceae_C; genus Allorhodoferax. The sequence goes on along the minus strand of NZ_PTQY01000001.1, from coordinate 287,701 downwards.
GCGTACTTTGACGATGCACAGCGCCAAGCCACCAAGGATGCGGCCCAGTTGGCCGGCCTGAATGTGCTGCGCCTGATCAACGAGCCTACGGCGGCTGCTATTGCCTATGGCTTGGACAACGCGTCCGAGGGCGTGTATGCCGTCTACGACCTGGGTGGCGGAACCTTTGACATTTCCATCCTGCGCTTGTCTGCGGGCGTGTTCGAGGTGCTGGCTACGGGGGGCGACTCGGCCTTGGGTGGCGACGACTACGACCGTGCTTTGGCGGATTGGCTCCTGCAGGAGGCAGGCCTGCACGCCAATACGCCGGAAGACCAGGCCCTGTTGATGGCCGAGGCTCGCAGTGCCAAAGAGGCGCTGTCGTCCGAAGACATCGTGACGGCCGAGGTGGATCTGTCGTCCGGCAGTCTGGACCTGTCGCTGAACCGCGACCAGTTTGAACAACTGACGGCACCGCTGACGGCCCGAACCCTACAGGCTGTGCGCAAAGCTTTGCGCGATGCGACCCTGCAAAAAGAAGATATCCAGGGCGTGGTTATGGTGGGTGGCTCCACCCGCATGCCGCAGGTGCGCCGTCTGGTGGGGGAGTTTTTTGGCCAGGAGCCCCTGACCAACCTGAACCCGGATGAAGTCGTGGCCCTGGGCGCCTCCATCCAGGCCAACCAGTTGGCAGGCAACAACCCTTCGGGCGATTTGCTGTTGCTGGACGTGATCCCACTGTCCCTGGGCATTGAGACCATGGGTGGCTTGGTGGAGCGCATCGTGCCGCGCAACCAGACCATTCCCACCGCCATGGCGCAGGATTTCACGACCTACAAGGATGGTCAGACCGCCCTGGCCTTGCACGTGGTGCAGGGTGAGCGCGACTTGGTCGCTGATTGCCGCAGCCTGGCGCGTTTTGAGCTGCGCGGCATTCCACCCATGGCGGCCGGCGCAGCGCGCATTCGCGTGACCTTTACCGTGGATGCCGATGGGCTGCTCAACGTGTCTGCCAAGGAGCAGGTGAGTGGTGTCGAGGCGCGTATTGATGTGAAGCCATCCTATGGTTTGAGCGACGACCAGATTGCGCAGATGCTCAAAGAGAGTTTCACCACGGCGGAGGCCGACATGCGTGCCCGTGCGCTGGTGGAGGCCCGGGTCGATGCGGACCGCTTGCTGCTGGCCACCCACAGTGCGCTGGCTGCCGATGGGGACTTGCTCAGTACGCAAGAGCACGCCGACGTAGATGCTGCGATGCAAGCGCTGGACGCCGCCCGCAGCAGCGACGATGCGGCGTTTGTGGAAGCCCAATCCAAAGCCCTGGCCCTGGCCACCGAAGCCTTTGCCGCCCTGCGCATGAACCGCGGTATCGCGCAGGCGCTGGCTGGCAAAAACATTGAAACCCTCTGACCCCGCGCGGGAAGAAGCACCATGCCCATCATCAAAATCCTGCCCCACGCCGAGTACTGCCCCCAGGGGGCCGAAGTCTCTGCGCCCGCGGGTACCTCTATTTGCGAAGCCTTACTGGAAAACGGCATCAAGATTGAACACGCGTGTGACATGAGCTGCGCCTGCACCACCTGCCACGTGGTGGTGCGCGAAGGTTTTGCCTCGCTTAATGAACTGGAAGAAACCGAAGAGGACTTGCTGGACCGTGCCTGGGGATTGCAACCACAATCGCGGCTCAGCTGCCAGGCGTTTTTGGCCCAAAAAGACCTGGTGGTAGAAATCCCCAAGTACTCGCTGAACCACGCCAAAGAGAATCATTAGCCCCACGCTCCACCGCTGCGCGGGTCGCTGCCCCCGAGGGGCGCATTTTTCCTTGGGGCGGCCCGGCGGAAAAACACCCACTGAGTATTATTGAAACTATGCGCCAAATTTTTCTGGACACAGAAACGACGGGTTTTTACGCCAACCATCCGGACAACCCGGACCGCATGGTGGAAATCGGCTGTGTGGAGCTGGTGAACCGCAAGCTCACGGGCAACAACCTGCACTTTTACCTGAACCCCGGGCGCGATAGCGACGAGGGGGCACTGCGCGTTCACGGGTTGACCACCCAATTCCTGAGCGACAAGCCCAAGTTTGCAGACATCGCGCAGCAGCTGGTGGATTACGTGGCCGATGCGGAAATCATCATCCACAACGCGCCGTTCGACCTGGCGTTCCTGAACATGGAGCTGGCGCGCACTGGCCACCGGCCTTTCAAGGAGTACGTGGCGGGCGTGCTGGACACCCTGGTGATGGCCAAGGAAATGTTCCCTGGCAAGCGCAACAGCCTGGATGCCTTGTGCAGCCGCCTGGAAGTGGACAACTCGGGGCGTACGCTGCACGGCGCTTTGTTGGATGCCGAGCTGCTGGCCGATGTTTACATCAATATGACGCGGGGGCAGGATGCCTTGCTGATGGAAACGACAGTGGTGGACACCGCAGGCCCCGTGGTGGAGCGTGTGGATCTGCACGGCATTGCCTTGCCCACATTGCAGGCCAATGCGCAGGAGCTGGCCGCCCACGACGAGGTGTTGACCCAACTCGACAAATCCAGTGGTGGAAAAACGCTATGGCGCCAAATGGCCTGAAATCTTGGTATATAATCTGAGGCTTACCTGATCAGTATTCAGGGCGATTAGCTCAGGGGTAGAGCACTGCATTCACACTGCAGGGGTCGCAAGTTCGAAACTTGCATCGCCCACCAAACACAAAAGGCCAGCGCAATGCGCTGGCCTTTTTCGTTGTGGGGCCGAATATTCAGTTGGGCGCGTTTTGCGTCAGATAGTTGAGCACCAGCTTGTCATTTTGGCGGGTGCCCTGGAACGCCAGGCCGGCAAAGAAGTGGTCTTGCCCCATGGGCCGGCTGTGGTGGCATATCTTGCCGCTCAGGTGCAGCTGGACCGGGTTGCCATCCACAGTCACATCCATCGACAGTTCCACCAGCTCCCCAATCGCCCCCAGTGGGTCGGTCGTGCTGACCATCGCACCGTCTGTGCTGATGTCGACCAGGTCCACCAAGCGCGCGCTGACCTCAGGCGGTGCGGTCGCTGGCCGGGCCGTGGTGGGCCAGGACACTTTGGTGCGCATGGACTGGCGCACGCGTCTGGCGTCTACCTGGGCCGGGTAGGCCAAGAGTGCGTAGGCAAAGGGTTTTTCGAAGGTTTGCAGCACCTTGCTGAGGAAAGAAAACTCGTACTGCCCGGTGAATCCGCGCACCACACACACTTCGCCTTCTTCCATGCCTGTTTGCGTGGCATCCGCACTTTGCGGCCCCACCATGACCCCTTTGCCTTCGATAGCGCCAAAAAACTGCGCTTCTTTTTTGCTGGTGCCTTCGACCAGGCGCCGGGTTTGCAGGGCCATGCCGGAGCGCAGCCCCAAGGCCTTGAGCGGCATACGAAGAATGGCGTCGTTGTCTGTGCTCATGGGTGTGGCTCCCGGTCAGGGGGCGGGCAAGGCCTGGGCCCAGCGGATGATGGTCTCCGCCATGGGGGTAGTGGCTTTGGGGGCCTTGATGTCTCCGACCAGTACGTGTTGCCCCTTGGATTCGCTGTAGTCCACCGCCTGCATCTGTTTGGTTGCAGAGCCTATGCGGGCAAACGCGGCCTTGGTCTGTTCAGGCTCCACGGTCTGGTCTTTCTCGCTGTACAGCACCAGCAATGGCGTGCGGAAGGCGCTGAGCTCACTCTCGCGTACGCCTTTGACCAGCGCCATCATCGGGAAGAGGGCGCGTGTGGGGTAGGCGTTGGTCCAGGCGCCGTCTTCTGCGGGGCTTTCGGCCGGGCTGCCGCGGTTGTCGCCCTGCAGGGCAAAGGCGATCTGCTGGCCCCAGGGGCCATTGATGATTTCTGCCCGTTTGTCTTTGGGTCCAAAGTTGGGCGACACAAACACATGGCCTGCCACCTGGGCGTTCTGCCCATTGGCGCCCAGCCAAGTGGCCAGTGTGGCCCCGGTGGAACAGCTGATGACCAGAACTTTGTCCCCCAGCGTTTGGCCAATGCGCAGCGCCTCTTGGGCGTCGGCCAGCCAGTCTTGCACCGTGGCCTCACCCATGGCGGGGCCCGGGCGGCCGTGGCCGGTGAGGCGGGTGTAGAAGGTGTTGGCACCTAGCGCCTTGGCCACCAGGTCGGTCATGGGGGCCGTCTCCAGCCGGCTGGCGGAGAAGCCGTGGATGTAGACCACGGCCCAGGGGGTGCGCTGGCCGGCAGCACCGGCCCAGACAATGTGTTTTTCGTTGTTGGGCTTGATGTCGGGAAAGGCTGCTTCGGTCTTGCGTACCCAGTCGTCCAGCTGGGCAATTTCTTGGGGGGCTTGCGCCCGTGCGCTGGGGGTGTTGGGGCCAAAGGCATTGCGCGGTCCGGCCAGGAACACGAGAACGGCGACCAGTACCAAGGCGGCCAGTACGGCCACGATGCGGAACCAGGTTTTCTGCAACAGGTGGCTGGTACCAGTGGTGGGTGTTGTTGTCGTCACAAGGGTCTCCCTACATCGAAAAAGGCTGCGCCAAGTCGTCGGATTTGACCCTCGGCACAGCGGTATTTCCGGGCTTGGCGCCGCGGTTTCTCGATAAGATGGTACACCGCCCGGTGTCCTCTTTTGCAACCTATGGAAGCAGCGCAATGAACTCTCGCAAGCCCCTTTACGGACGCGTTCTGGCGATCCCCTTGGTGCTGGGGCTCAGCGCATGTGCCGATCTCAATAACCTGATGGTCCAGTTGGGCTCCAGCAGGCCAGCGGCCATTCTGCAAGTACAAGGCCAGCGCCTGGACGGCACGGTGACCCTGAGCCCCGACCGCACCGGTACCTTGAATGTGACGGCCAGCCAGGGCGAGCCCAGCATCTGCATGGGGCAGCTACGTTTTACCTCCACCACCCAGGGGGAGGTGGACCTGCGGTGTAACGACGGCACCGCCGCCGCCCTGCAGTTCAGCATGCTCACCGCTGTGAAAGGTTATGCCTACGGGGCCGGTAACAAGGGGCCGGTGGCCCTGACCTTTGGCATGTGGGATGACGAGGCCCCCGCCTATTTGCCTGCCCAGGCGGGCAGTGCGGACACAGCCCGTTGAGCGTCGGCATGGAGCAGGTGGACTGTGTGGTGGTGGGCGCCGGGGTGGTGGGTCTGGCGGTGGCCCGCGCACTGGCACTGGCAGGACGCGAGGTGCTGGTGCTGGAAGCCTGTGATGCCTTTGGTACCCAGACCAGTGCGCGCAACAGCGAAGTCATCCATGCAGGCATTTATTACCCCGCGGGTTCGCTGAAGGCGCAGCTGTGTGTGCGGGGCAAGCAGCTGCTGTATGACTACTGTGCCGAGCGTGGCCTGCCCCACCAGCGCTGCGGCAAATTTATTGTGGCCACCGATGCTGCGCAGGTAGCACAGCTGCAGGGTATCCAGGCGAAGGCAGCCGCCAATGGCGTGAGCGACTTGGTGCTGCTGGATGCCGCCCAGGCCCGTTCCGCCGAGCCACAGCTGCACTGCCTGGCGGCCTTGCATTCACCGTCCACCGGTATTGTGGACAGCCATGCTCTCATGCTGTCCTTGCTGGGCGACTTGGAGCGTGCAGGCGGTGTTTTGGCACTCAATTCGCCCCTGGCCCATGCCAATATTGCGCAAGCAGCTATTGATTTGATAGCGGAAGATGGCACGCAATTGCGCGCCCGTACCGTGGTCAACGCGGCGGGGCTGCAGGCTCCGGCGCTGGCCGCACGTTTTGCCGGGCTGGCTCCGCAGCATGTGCCGCAGGCCCACTTTGCCAAGGGCAACTACTTCACGCTGGCCGGGCGCAGCCCGTTCTCGCGCCTGATTTACCCCGTGCCCGAGGCTGCAGGCCTGGGTGTGCACCTGACCATCGATCTGGGCGGGCAGGCTCGTTTTGGGCCGGATGTGCAGTGGGTGGACGACCCGCAGGACCTGGCGGTGGACCCGGCGCGTGGCGATGCGTTTTATGCCGAAGTGCGCAAATACTGGCCCGCTCTGCCCGACGGTGCGCTGCTGCCCGCCTATGCGGGCATGCGCCCCAAGATCCACGGCCCGGGCAGTGCCGCATCAGACTTTGTGATTCAAGGCCCCTTGGTGCACGGAGTGCCGGGGCTGGTCAATTTGTTTGGCATCGAGTCGCCGGGCTTGACCAGTGCGCTGGCCATTGCAGAATATGTACAGGCCATGCTGGCGCCATAGGGGCGGGGTGATACTTTTCTTTTGGAGGCAATCATGATGTATTCGTTGGAAAAAACCGGATGTAAATGGACCTTGGCTGCTGCAACCTTGGCGGCTTTGGCAGGCTGCGCCAGCGCGCCCGAGGCGCAGGGGCCCCTGCGCAAGGAAACCCTGCATGTACTCACGCAAAAAATGGAGCTGTTGACGGTGAATGCAGGCCAGCCAGGCAAGGTGCTGCAGCGCACCGCGGTTACTGGCTTGCCCGCGGGGGAGACCCTGGTGGGCATGGACTACCGCATTGCCAAAGGGGTGTTGTTTACCCTGAGCCGTGCCGGGCGCCTGTACACGCTGGACGTGCCTACGGGCGCGCTCAAACCTGTGGGCAGTGCGGCGGCCGTGGCCCTGCAGGGAGAGGTGTTTGGCATGGACTTCAACCCGGTGGCTGACCGGGTGCGTGTGGCCAGCAACAGCGGCCAGAACCTGCGCCTGCACCCGGAAACGGGCGCATTGGCCGCCACCGACCCTGCGCCTGCCTACGCCGCCGGCGACAAGCGCGCCGGCATCAAGCCCGAGCTGGTGGCAGCGGGTTACACCTACAACAAGACCGACGAAAAGCTCACCACCAACTACGCCATCGACCGCAATGGTGGCTACCTGGTGACGCAGGGTTCGCTGGAGGGTGTGCAGCCCGTGGTGTCCTTTAACACCGGTTTGCTTTTTAGCGTGGGCGCGTTGGGCATTGCCGATATCACCGATGCGAACCTGGACATCGCCGATGTCACAGGGGCGGCCTTTGTCACCGTCACCACCCAAACGCAAACCGCTTCGCGCCTCTACACGCTGGACCTGAAAACCGGCAAGGCCACGCTGCTGGGCACAGTGGGCGACGGCACCAAGGTGATTGGTATCGCCGTCGAGCCCTGATTGCTATGAAATAAGGAGCTACTCGCGCAGTAGCTGCGCGCGCTAGAGCCCTATTTCTTCATATTTTTGATCGCCAGGGCCGCGTCCCTTACCAGCGCAGGGCCTTGGTAGATCAGTCCGGTGTAGATCTGCACCACATCGGCTCCGGCCTTGATTTTGCTGACCGCATCGGCCGCAGACATGATGCCGCCCACGCCGATGATGGGGAAGTCACGGCCCAGTGCGGCGCGCAGCTGGGCAATCACCGCATTGCTTTTTTCCAGCACGGGCGCACCCGAGAGGCCGCCGGTTTCCTCGGCATGCGGCATGCCCTTCACCGCCTCGCGCGACAGTGTGGTGTTGGTGCCGATCACGCCCCAGGCGTTGTTGACCTGGCCGCTGGTGTCAGTGCCGTAGCGCTTGAGCGTGGCGGCGATGACGGCGACCTGGTCGGCCTCCAGATCGGGGGCAATTTTCAGGAAGATGGGTTTTCGCTGGCCGTGCTTTTGGGCCAACTGCTCGCGGCGTTCGGCAATCGCGCCCAGCAGCGCGTCCAACGCCTCGTCGCTCTGCAGGCTGCGCAGGTTCTTGGTATTGGGACTGGAGATGTTGACGGTGATGTAGTCGGCGTGCGGGTACACACCGTCCAGGCAGAGCAGGTAGTCGTCCGTGGCTTTTTCAATCGGCGTGGCGGCGTTTTTTCCGATGTTCAGGCCCAGCAGCAGGGACGGATTCTTGCTCTGGCGCAGGGCGGAGCGCTGCACATTGGCGATGAAGGCGTCCAGCCCGCCGTTGTTGAAGCCCAGGCGGTTGATGAGCGCGTTGGCCGCGGGCAGGCGGAACATGCGCGGCTTGGGGTTGCCGGGCTGGGCCAGCGGCGTGACGGTGCCCACTTCCACAAAACCAAAGCCCATGGCGCCCAGGCCGTCGATGCAGCGCGCGTTCTTGTCCAGGCCGGCGGCCATGCCCACGCGATTGGGGAACTTCAGGCCCGCCAGGGTGACGGGGTCGTCCACGCGGTTGTTGCAGTAGGCCAGCTTGAGCGGGTTGCCCTGGGTGGCGGCCAGGCCGGCCATGGTGATGTCGTGGGCGACTTCGGGGTCCAGATTGAACAAAACGCTGCGGGCGAGGGCGTAGGGCACCAGAGACATCGGATAATTCCTGCTTTCAGATTTCAACTCCTTCGATTGTCCCCTATGAGCACACCCGCACTGACCCAAGACGAACTCAAAACCCTGGTCGGCCAGGCGGCGCTGCAGTACGTGGTGCCCGGCGAGATTGTGGGCGTGGGCACCGGCTCCACGGTCAACAAGTTCATCGACGCACTGGCCACCATCAAGGACCAGATCAAGGGCGCCGTGTCCAGCTCCGTGGCCAGCACCGAGCGCCTGCAGGCGCTGGGCATCACCGTGTTTGATAGCAATGAGGTGGACAAGCTCTCGGTCTATATCGACGGGGCCGACGAGATCGACGGTGCGGGCAACATGGTCAAGGGCGGCGGCGCGGCGCTGACGCGCGAGAAGATTGTGGCGGCGCAAAGCGCCAAGTTCGTCTGCATTGCGGACGAGTCCAAGCTGGTGAAGACGCTGGGCCAGTTCCCTCTGCCGGTGGAAGTCATCCCCATGGCCACGCAGCGCGTCATCGCCCAGTTTGCGGCCATGGGCGGCGCCGGCAAGGTGCGCCAGAAGGATGGCAAGTCGCTGGTGACCGACAACGGCCAGTGGATTGTCGACGTGACCGGTCTGCAGATCACCGATCCGCTGGCTTTTGAAGCCGAAGTGAGCCAGTGGCCCGGCGTGGTGACGGTGGGCGTGTTCGCCTTCCAGCGTGCGCAGGTCTGCCTGCTGGGCACGGCCAGTGGCGTGAAGACGCTGACGTTCTAATCTTCTCTCTCAACACGGAGGGCAGGGCATGGCGGTAAACCATTTGGCCGAGGTGCTCACGCTCTCCAACACCCACATCGCGATCGAGGCCGCTGCCACAGTGGCCTTTGCCTTGTCTGGCCTTATGGAAGCGGCGCGCAAGCGGCTGGACGCCGTGGGCGTGTGCATGGTGGCCGGACTCACTGCTTTTGGCGGCGGCACGCTGCGTGATGTGCTGCTGGACCGGCGCCCCTTCTTCTGGGTGGAACACGCCACCTGGCTATGGGCGCTGCTGGCGTTGTGTGTGGGTGCCATGCTGTTTCTGCGGGCACGCCACTTTGAACCGACTGAGCGTGCCATGCAGTGGCCCGATGCGCTGGGGCTGGGCCTGTTTACCGCTGGCGGCACCCATATCGCGCTGGAGATGGGCATGCCCGCCATCGTGGCCGTGCTTATGGGCATGGTGACCGCCGTGTTTGGCGGCGTGATGCGTGATGTGGTCTGTAATGAGATTCCACGCGCGTTTCGCGATCACCAGCCCTATGCCGTGTGTTCGTTTGCTGGCGGCTGGGTGATGGTGGGGGCTTATGCTTTGACCTGGCCACTGTGGTTGGCCACGCTGGCAGCTGCAGGCACTGCCACGGCATTGCGGGTGCTGGCTTTGTTGCGTGGTTGGAGTTTGCCGGAATGGCGCTCAGGAGCCCATTGAGGCAAGCGCCAGGTCTGCCTCGGGTAGGTTTTTCTGGGCTTTAGCTTTGCGCGGCGGGCGCTGTCATCATGCGTTCCACATAACGCGCAATCAGGTCAATTTCCAGGTTCACTTTTTTGCCCACGGCCAGCGTGTGCAGCGCCGTGTTTTCCACCGTGTGCGGAATCAGGTTAATGCTCACCTCGCAGCCACCCGCTACATCGGCAATGCGGTTCACGGTCAGACTCACACCGTTAACGGTGATAGAACCCTTGTAGGCCAGGTACTTGCCCAGCGCCACGGGCGCCAGCACGCGCAACTCCCAGCTTTCGCCCACTTGGGCAAAGTGGCTCACGGTGCCCATGCCATCCACGTGGCCCGATACCAAGTGGCCGCCCAGGCGGTCGTGCGCGCGCAGGGCTTTTTCCAGGTTAATGGGGCCCAGCGCGTCCAGCCCGGCCGTCTTGTCCAGCGATTCGGCGGAGATGTCGATGGTGAACTGTTTTTGGGCCACATCGAAGGTGGTGACCGTCATGCACGCGCCGTTGAGCGCAATGCTGTCGCCCAAACCCACATCGTCCAGATATCCGGTGGGCGTCTCAATCGTGAGGCGCTTGCCATGGGTTGCAGATTCGCCCAGAGCCTGGACGGCGGAAATGCGGCCTACGCCGGTGATGATGCCTGTGAACATAGTGGCATTTTCGCAGGGAATGGGCAGGGCGCTGGTCCCCACCGTGGCAAAACCCTAGAAGGCGTCACGCCCTTGCACGCGCGCGACGATGCGCAAGTCGGGCCCCACCATCTCGGTGGACTTGAAATCCAGCGCCACGCCCTGTGCCAGCTCGGTCAGCGGCCCGATGTTGAACATGCCCGCGCCTTGGCCCAGCAGCTTGGGCGCCAGGTAGACCACGAACTCGTCCACCAAACTTTCGCGCACCAGCGATCCGTTGAGTTTGAAGCCCGCTTCCACATGCAGCTCGTTGATTTCGCGCTGGCCCAGGTCTTTGACCATGGCCGCCAAGTCCACCTTGCCCGTGGGCTGGCCCTGGGCGTTGTGGCCGGGCAGGTAAATCACCTTGGCGCCCAGCGCCTCCAGCGCCGCTTGCTTGGCGTCATTTTGGGCTACAGCGTAGATAAATACTGCGCGACCAGCTATAAAAAAAGGAGCATCCAGCGGCGTTTGTAAGTCGCTGTCCACTACCACCAGATGGGGCTGGCGCGGTGTTTCCAACAGGCGCACATCCAGCCGCGGCTTGTCCGCCAATACAGTACCTATGCCAGTCAAGATGGCACAGGACCGCGCGCGCCAAGCATGGCCATCGGCACGCGCCTCAGCGGAGGTAATCCACTGGCTGGCACCGTTGTCCAGCGCCGTGGTGCCATCCAAGGAGGCAGCCACCTTCATGCGCACCCATGGCGTCTTGCGGACCATGCGGCTGAAGAAACCGATATTGAGCTCCCGCGAGGCGATGGCCAGTGGATCGGTGGGGGCCAACACTTCCACCTCAACCCCTGCGGCGCGAAGCCGTGCAAAGCCCTGGCCGCTGACTAAGGGGTTGGGGTCCAGGTTGGTGGCCACCACTTTTTTAATGCCAGCTGCAATGAGGGCATCACAGCAAGGCCCGGTGCGGCCATGGTGGGAGCAGGGCTCCAGGGTGACGTAGGCCGTAGCGCCAACCACTGAGTGGCCCTGGGCAACTGCGTCACGCAAAGCCATGACTTCGGCGTGGGGACCACCGGCGCGTTGGGTGTGGCCTTGGCCGATGATCACATTCGTGGAAGATAGGAGCAAACACCCCACTTTGGGATTGGGGGACGTGAGCCTTAAAGCCGATTCCGCTCGACCCAACGCAAGGCGCAGTTGCTGGTCTTTCCGACTAGGTTGTTCAATGTTCAAAAGCAATCTCTAAGGTGCGCTTGCTGGCGACGGTATCGCCATTTTTTACAGCCGGGTTCATGGGCGTACTTGCCAGCCAGTCTACGACTTCCCGCATTTGGCTTTCGCTCAAGAGGCTAGGGCGCACGTCTAGCAGTTCCACCCCAGTGATACTGCCGTTTTGTTGTATCCATATACGCACAACGATGGAACTTACCTCGTTGAGGTAACCCTTCTTTAGCGGCAGGATCCAGTTGGCTGCAGGTAATGCCGGTATATCTGTCTCCTCCAAAGAAAGGTATTTGCTGTTGGAGAATCCGTCCGTAAACGTGGCGGAGAGTACTTTTTCAAGCAATGGCTTCGAAGCTCCTTGGAGTGGGGCCATATCCATGGCTTGAGCTGGCGTACTACCTGTTGCCTCGGCTAATACTGCTTCTGTGCTTGAGTGGTTAGTCGCTTCCGTTACCTTAACCATAGACAGGATCCATGGCTGAGGTGTCTGTAGGGTTATCTCGGGTGTATGCAATTGTGAGAAGGGGAGCCCCTTGCCCCCTAAGCCTATCAAAACCAGACAGCCATGCAACAAAACGGCAAGCGTTGTTGCGATCAGCAGTTGTCTGCGTAAAACCATCTCTTCGTCTTTAACGCCAGCATTCAGCTGCCGCAATTGCATCAGATGCAAACCTGGTTGTAGAGTACCCGGTATTGGAGCGAACCCCTGTGTTTGTGAGATTGAAGTTGCCGCAGCGATCTGATGCCAGCGGCCCTCCTACCACCCGAGTTGCGGTCAAGGTGAATGTCCTAGTACCGGCGGCACTAACACCGATGGTGTATGAACCTCCGCCATCGCGTGGAGCTCGGCTCAGGTTCGCGGGGAATATGTCTGCAATGGCTGAGCCGGCCGTGTTTTGGTCGTATCGGTAGTTTTCCGAATAATGGCGCTCCATCCACTGGCCCGCTTCCAGCAATATAGTTTTCATTTCGGCTCTGCGCCCCCTTGCGACGTATTCTTGGTAGGAAGGCAAAGCAATAGATGCCAGTATCCCAATAAGGGCTACTGTGATCATGAGCTCAATGAGAGTAAATCCACCTTCACGGGTATTAGATATTGCTTTCATTCGGGAGCCTTAGTTTTGAAGGATGGTATTTCGCGCCAGTAAATACGCGCAGAGGCATTCGCCGACTCTGCTGTGATGTCAGTAGTCTCTCCGATGATACGCGTGCAATTTGCCTCGCCCGACGCACACACTGATTTGGTCGCATCTCGCGCAAAGGTAACACGTTGGTCAGTAATCTTGATGGAGGCGAGAAGGTACGTGACGCCATTGATTGTGATGGAGCCAAACACCGATTTTTCGAGCAAGCCTGAAATGGGGTCTAAAAAGGTCACGTATGCAGATGGCCCCTTGAAGCACACTTCTGTACTGCTGGCTGCGGGAGCGATGGAGACTGTTGAGAGCAAGCCTTGTGTGATAACTGGATTGCTCACGGTCATCTCCCCTGAGTCAGGGAAATTCAGATACCAGCCTTTGTTATTGGTCCAGTCAATGGCTGCTCCAGTAACGTAGCCATCGCCTACTTTTCCATTGAGTGGATCTATATCGTCCAAAGTAATCCGGATCATTGAACGGGCCGCCAGTTGTGATCGCAGACGCGGTAAACCATTGGTAGCATCATCTAGCAAAGCTGGCGTGTCAATATATGCTTGACTGCTATAGATCGGTTTGTCCCAGATACCAAATATTCCATTAATTTTTCCAGAGGTATCAGGAAAATCTGCATTACTAATGGACTTGCCAGTAGCCACATTAATTACCACACCACCTAGAGGATGAAAGCGGTACTCAGGTGCGGTGGTAATCGGCAAGCGGGTTGTGCCGTCTGTAGACTTTGTAGTAAATAACTGTCTACCGCCATACGCCATGCCCCAAGCATTTGGATCTGAGCTGGATACGTCAAATTTCCAGATATTGCCTTTCAGGTCACCAGCATAAATGTAGTCGGCGACACCGTCATTATTGGTATCTATCCAGGTCGGTTGTGACAAACCATTGGCGGGCCCAGCATCTGCTACAAGTTTTATGTAGTTTGTGCCAGTAGTCCAAGTTCCAGCCGTGGGGCCATTAACAAACAAGATATAGAGAGCTGCTTTGCCACTCGTGCTATTGACCCCGTTGGGCAACAGAACAGCAAACTTGCCATTGTTCATTTTTGCTACAGGGGAGGCCGCCTCAGAAACCCGGCTGGGGTTACCGATTTGCGCCAAGTTGTAGCCTAGGTCACCACTAGTGTCGTCTGCCTCCGAAAACTGCCACTTGAAAATCGAAGCGGCGTTCGCTTCGGTCAAGGCGCTCGGAGTGGTTGTATCCAGGGCAAACATGCCTTTTGCACCACGGCCAAGGGATGAAAATACATAGGTTTTCCAACCCGCTGGCGCAGGCGCACCTGCGTCGTAACCTGCAGCGCTGGATGATGTTACGGTTGAACCCAACAAAACATCAGCCGAGAAAGGCGAGCCGTCTACAAAAGACTGTACTTTTTCGGTGGCCGGTTGTACCCAGTCTTGCAGGCGGGAATGAACCAACTGTGGCACGTAAGACATGACAGGTGTACCGCCCTGTGTCGCGTTGGAGCTTGCATCAAATCCATGGAGCATTCCGTCACCAGTACCGACCCAAATAATACTTTGGCGAGCTTTATGGAGGGTAACAAATGCACCGTAACCAGGAAATGCAGCACCAAAATAATCTGCATTAGGCGGGGCCATCACTGTCGGATTGGAGTTCACCACCGGGCCCATGATGGAGTTCAAATTGCGCTTGCGGAAGCGCAAGCCACTTGGACTTTCGTTCACACGACTTCCACGCAACCAATTCAACTTCGCTTCGGCGGTAGCATCTGTTCCGCCAAGCGCGGTTGTTTTGATCGGATCCGACAGAGAAGACCAGTTAAATGCAACACCAGTAGTGTTAGTGCTATTGGTAATAATGACACGGTCCGCCGCTGCAGTTTGGGTTAATTTGGTATGGCCAGCCCAGTGGTAGATACTTCGGTCCAACGCACCATCTTTCAAGCTGACATTGAACGTACCGTCTGATTGAACCATGAATGTAATAAGTTCACCGTGCCCATCGTCCCCATCAAAACTGGCAAGGTATTTCAGACTGCCGGCCTGAATCTGGGCAGATGCAACCGCAGGGGCAGTATTTGATGCGCTCACAATTGCATTGAAGGCGGACCGCAGCGACTTCTCTAATTCACTAGGACGAACTGCCAAGAAGTAGCTGTCAGGAATACCATCAGATCCCGACGTGCCATCCAATTTTTTTACGTCCCAATTGGCTTTGTTTACTAAAGGCTTTTGGTAATACTCTTTGGAGTCGGGCGTAGAGGTATCTGGATCTTCCATCTTGCTGAAGCCGCCCCACTTTGCGGCATACCACAGGGGGTCTTCCAGTCTGCTGGCTGCGGTCACGCCAAAGTCGTATTCGGCACGGCTTTCATCCTGGTTCACCTGGCAATTGTTGCAACCACCGTTCAAGATATTCCCGTGTGCCGTCCCGTCAGTCCGCGTCACGATCATCCCTGCATCTGCGCGCGTGTAGCCCAAGATGCCAGAGTGGAAGTGCACACCATCTCGTGTGGTGCCAGAAATTGTGTATCCAAAACCTTGTGGGTTGGCAGTGGCCGCATTGAACACACGGGTGTAGACGTAAAGTTTGCTGCCTACCACCTCGTAGCGCAAGATGCCAGACACGTCACTGTCGTAGTCACCGCCTTGCTCCGAGTCTTCCCACACGATCAGGTACTTGCCCGAGGTTGCTGTGGGTGTCCCTACCACACGGAAATCGACAATGGTTCCGTTGCCCACATTGCCACCCACCAGCAATTGGTAAGCCGGTTGGATCACAACTTTAGCACCCGCAGTCGTTGGGTGAGGCACCTCGATACGAGGTTTGCCAGGTGACAGCGCTACAGAAAAGCTTTTGACCTTGTAAGCATCTTTATTGGCTTTAAGGTCTGCCGCTGACGGCTCTTTAACGGGATGGGTTCGTGCCCAGTAGGCAGCGCCAGCTAATGCATAAGAACCTGCATAAGACGGTGCATCTGGGCAAATGCCGTTGGCGGTAGCCAGGGTTGTGGTTACGCCGTCAATTACCTTGGCTGTGCAACTGCCCGTATTGGTCGCACCATTGCTGCCGATAAACCACGATTTCGCTGCATCGTGAATACCTTCGTCTACGCCGATGATATTGACTTGGGCAGCCAGATTGGGTGCGGTATGCAGTGTTCCAAATGTTGCCCATTGAGCTGCGTCATTGGGATCGTTGGAATCGTAAGATGTGACGCTTGCGTTGAAGTTAATTGCATTAACCGCACGACATTGGCCTTGGCCAAAAACGGCTTCTGCCGCGGCTTGCGCCGTGGGGCCACCTTTGGTGAAAGGATCTATCCATGCAGGTTTTGGCAAGCCTAATGCTGCATCTTTTGAGCCTGCATCGGTATAGTTATAGGCAGCACTAGCCGCAGTCTTTCCTCCCAAGTATCGCAGCGACTCCACAAACATCTCACCTAGTGGGTTGCCCCAACTAGTACATATATTATCCGAGAGCGATGTCAGTTGGTAAGTGCAGTTGCCGTCTCCTATATAACTGCCATCGCTATATCTATATCCATAGATACGCAGTTTGTTCAGGGTGTAAACAATGCCCTGCGTGGAGGTGAACGTACCGTTTGTTGTGTAGTTCACCTCATTACGGAATGACTGCATATTGCTGCGCAATGTTCCACCGCTAATGTTTTTGGCAAATGACCCGGTCATCAAGCCAAATTCGGCCAAATTACCTTCTCCATACTCATGGAGCAAGCCAATGGGTTTGAAGTTGCCGCTGGGGTACTCTTGGCAGCTCTCGGTTCCAATCAGTGCAGAAGAGACGCAGGCATCTACCCGTACGATGAAGTCAGGCCCAGTGCCAGAAATAACTACACCTTGGTTTGATTTACTGGGATTGCTTGCACTGGCGCCCAAGCCAGTCACACTCACGTTATTACCGTTGGAAGCCCCTTTTTCACCACTCCAATAACATTGCCAACGTTCGTTAGCATTCCAGAGTTGGTAGTCGCCTTTGGCAATTCGCATAAGCGGAGGGTTCACATTGGTATGTGAATCACCATTGGTTGATGCGTTGCTGTTGTAGGGCAAATTCTCTGTCAGGTTATTGCCGAGTGTGGTGTTACAAATCGTGGCAGAAGTTTGTGTAAGGTTTTTGATGTTCCATTTTTTGATGGTCACCGCTGTTGCCGCTACAAAACCAGAGGGCTCTACCACCATGGTGAACCAACCGTTGGCCAAATCCACCTCAACAGCAAAACCTTCCATGTATTGCGCAGTGTTGTCGGCATTCACGGCCCGAATTTGATCACCTTTTTCTATGGTAAAGGCAGTCGTAAATGCCATGCGATGCGTAATACAGTGATACTGGGTCGGTCGACTATCCATGTTGTCGACAAAAAAGGCATCCACTTTGCTCTCGCACGTATTCGCTACAGCTGCCGCGGGCACGGTGCCTGGGCTAAAGCGGTGTAGCTTGTTGTCTGCAGATACATACTGGATAACACGACGGGCGTTGTTGTTGTCGTAATCGCTAATATTTTTGTCACTCGCCAGCTGCGTGGCAGAGAACGGAGTGAGTTGTGTCAGGTCACTGCCTTTGTAGTATTTAGCAAATGAGTGCGCATCGGTCGGCAGGCTGGAGCGCTCAAGAATTGTGGAGCTGGCGGAGTCGGTGGAGCGTTGGCCGCCATAAAGCACTTTTCGAACCACATCCATGCGTGTCATGGTGGCCCAATTCAGAAAGTTTCCGCTCCAATTGCCAGAGCAGTATTTGTCTGTGTTGACGCTGGCAGGAGAGAATTTGTTACTTGTCCCGCTGTAGTTGTAGCATTTATACGGGTCGAAATAGCCGTAATATGTAAATGCGTGTTTATAGGTAGTCTCGGGAAGGCTGTCGCCATCCAAATCCGAAAATTCGTCATAAGCACGATAAAACAGCTGGTGGTCTTTCGACATATTCAGCATGATCATCGGCCGAGGTGTCGACGTGACAATATTCGGCGGAATTGCCGGCGTCAACTGGGCCCAAGTTGCGGTTTGGCCTGCTAACAAAGCAAGACCAACAATAAGTTGGGTAAATAATGTTTTCATATAAATATTCCTTACCGCAAAAATGGGCGGAAATAACTTTGCATTACCACTTCGGTATTCACATCGGCACCAAATCCACGTGCAGTAACGCGTACCACTTTGTCATCGCCACGTGAGAGATATTCCATGATGTATTCGGGCTGCCGGGCAACGCCGCTCAATCGGGCTACCCCCGTGAAGGTGCCTAGTGGCACAGATCCATCGAATGTGCAGTTAGTGTCTGGCCCTGCTGCATCGCTTGGCTTGGCGCTTGCGGGGCCAGCGGGAGCACCTTCCCAGCGGCCATTTTTGTCGTCTGTAGTGGGCCACCAAGGCTCAGGATTTATTACGGGGTCCGCTGTGTAATTGCTGGTGTCGTAATAACTCAGCTCATACCGACATTGACCCCGCGGACAGTTGGTGTCAAAGTTTGGAGCTCGCAAGGCGCCGGTGAGTGGCCGGTCATCATTGCGTGGGCAAAGTGCGGTCGGCAGCCGTGTGGACACCGTTAGCATCAGGTCGCGTTCGGCATCACGAAGACCAGCTTCCGCCGCCTGCCGGGCAACTTCATAATCCAACTGATTGCGAGTCAGTGTTTCGCCTATAGTCGCATGCCTAATACCCAATGTTCCCAGGATAGTGATCACAAGCAAAAACATCAGCACCATGGGCAGCGCAATGCCTTGTGTACTGGAGCGCATTTGGTCAGTGCGGTGCATCAATACACCCCATTCAGGTTATTGCGAATCGCAAAGACACGCTCAAAGCGTTTGAAGATGGTGCGGTCCGCCGCATCGTAGGCGACGGTATTTCCCCGGCAGTCGTTGTAGGTACGATTGACGCCTGCGGCGTCTTGGGTGCGAGAGTTTTCCATGGTGCGTGTCAAAAGGCAGACATGAACCGCGGTGACGCGTTGCCAGCCGGTTTTGCCGGCGGCAATGGGCAGTGCCGACACCTCAGCTGCAGTATGGTAAGTTTCCGGCGACAAACTGCCTGTGCCGTTATGAACGCCATAGCGAAATGCCATGTCTGCCAGGCCTTCGAACATAGGTTGGTAGACGCTGTCTTCCGGGTTTCTGCCATTTCCGTTGCAACCCAAACTCATCGTGGCAACCGCGCGGTCTGTGGTGCCTGGGCCCTGCACGGTGTAATTATTGGCAACCAGTCCAAACCGGTTAGAGATATAGCGAGGTCGCCCTGCGACGATTTGAGCGGCGTTGTTAGCGTCTAGAGCTACGCTCTGCCGCAGGCAGTCAAAACCACTAGAGAACGTCGTGGTTGAATCCAACTCTGGGATACCAAAATAATTAATCACCACAGAATCAGGCGCATTAGCCACTGCCGCCGGGCAGTCTCCGGTTACCGGGTTGAAGCGAGCGCCATCACAGCCGAACAGCCCTTGGTTATAAGCGACTACTGCAGGATTTTTAGTGTTGCTGAACCCACCCATCAGGTTGGTGCTTGCAGAGCCGTTTGACATGATGGCTGGGTAGTATCCTGCCATTTGCAGCTCCCGGCCCACCATATCCAAAACCAGCTTCGCATTTTCATTAATCACAGAAACGCTGGACATGGCAGTTGCGGTGCTCCTAGCTGCCAAGTAAGCCGTAGCGGCAGCCAAACCAATGGCGAGGCTGATGACTAAGCTCACCATCAACTCCACCAAAGTCAAGCCGGCTTGTCGATGCCACCCGCGAGGGTACATGTGCGCATGAGTCATGGGACCATCTCCAGGTTGGCGCAGCGGACCCCAACTAAGTCGGCAGTGGCTCCCACCGCCGCAGGGCAGCAATTACGTGCTGCCACACCTGTTGTTGCGGCTGTGCAGGCGGCAGGAGATTGCAAAACACCAGCATCCACATTGTCTTTGTCATACCAGGCAACGGTGACCAAAAAACGCAGATCAACACCTTTGGTGCCCGTTGGCACGACAAACCCGGTTGCCCCAGGCAGTTGTTGATCCAAATCCCTGCGCCAAACAAGCAAATCGTAAGTTGCTAGTTCTGCCGCATCACAGGTCGTTGTGTCACAGTCTTTCGCTGGGTCGAAGTAAGTCGCGCTGGCTTCAATGGCGGCTCTTTCTTCAGCGTAAGTACGTGTGTAGTTGTAGGCAGTAGCCAAAGAGCCAGAGTTCGCACGAATGCGGTCGGCCAAACTGGCAATATTGGAAGACAGGGCGCTGCGAATCCAGCTCGATTGCTCGTACTTGAGTGCCGCTGTTTGCATGCCCAGCATGCCCAGCAAACCTATGGACAGCACCAAAATGGCAACAAGTGCCTCAATTAATCCCGCACCGCGCTGGTTGCTCATGGACATGCGTCAACTCCTGCATATTGCTTGGTCGTTACTCGTCCAGATGAGCTGATGCATATGGATCGATAATGTGGGCTGCTTACAGTTTCGGGCTCATATCCAAGCGTGAAGTTGCTTTGCCCGGCCGCCGTTAGTCCTCTGGATTCAAACGTCAGGCGCCGGAGGAGTGTGTTTGCAACAAGGGTGAAGTTAGTGTCTCCAGCTTGTCGTACTGCAATCAAAGTTGAACCATTTGTCGTCGGGTTATTCTGTGCGTTAGAGCATGTCGGATTCGCAAAAACTATCCAACCATTTTGCCAGTTGGTGTTCCCCGCAGCAGCACAAGTGGGAGTCCCGCCAGTCAAAGCATTTGCGGTATTGATGGAGGTGCAGATAGCGACGCAGCTGTTTCTTGTAATTGCCTCTGTCCGCGCCCTTGCTATGTCATTTGCAAAGTCCGAGGTAATACTTCCTACTTGGCTGCGCACCTGCATTTCTCGCAGGCTAGGAACACCAATGGCCAAAATGATGGCCAAAATAGCCACTGTGACCAGTAACTCAATCAGGGTGACGCCTGACGCGAGGCCAAGATGCTGCGCGCGGGAAGGAACTCGGTTGGGGCTATTGGGACTGTGGGCGGACATGCCCAGAGTATAGAAAGTGTGCGCGGCAGGTGTATGCCCGGTTATCGCTGGTGTGCTACCACTAGTCCCATTGGTTTTTGGCCTCTGGCGGGGCTACCGACTCACCTCGTCCACCAAAGTCTTGAACTCATCAATGTCCTCAAAATTGCGATAAACGCTGGCAAAACGCACGTAAGCGACCTTGTCGAGCTTTTTGAGTTCGCGCATGACGAGTTCGCCGATGCGGGTGGATTGGACTTCGCGCAGGCCCAGGTTGAGGAGTTTTTCTTCGATGCGCTCGATGGCGCTGTCGATTTGCTCGGTGCTCACGGGCCGCTTGCGCAGGGCCAGGTTCATGGAGGCGAGCAGTTTGGCGCGTTCAAACTCGATGCGGCGACCGTCTTTTTTGACGATGGCCGGGAAGTTGACGTCCGGGCGTTCATAAGTGGTGAAGCGTTTTTCGCACGATCCGCACTGGCGGCGGCGGCGAATGAAGTCCCCGTCTTCCGAAATTCGAGTCTCTACCACCTGGGTTTCAGAATGGCTGCAGAAGGGGCATTTCATGGCGCAGGGGTGCTCAATTAAGTGCCAAATAGGGCTCTAGCCCTTATAAAACAAGCGCAAGCAGCTATCAAAATAGTAGTGCTTGCGCTTGCCATAAGGCTTACTTGTAGACCGGGAAGCGCGAGGTCAGCGCATGTACCTTGGCGCGCACGGCGGCAATGTTGGCCTCATCGCGCGGGTTGTCCAGCACATCGGCAATCAGGTTGGCCGTGGCGCGGGCTTCCTCGTCCTTGAAACCGCGGGTGGTCATGGCGGGGGTGCCGATGCGCACGCCGCTAGTCACCATCGGCTTTTCGGGGTCGTTGGGGATGGCATTTTTGTTGATGGTCATGTGGGCGGCGCCCAGCACGGCCTCGGCTTCTTTGCCGGTAATGCCTTTGGAACGCAGGTCCACCAGCATCACGTGGCTGTCGGTGCCACCGCTGACGATGCGCAGGCCGCGGGCGGTGAGTGTTTCCGCCACGATTTTGGCGTTGCGGGCCACTTGCTGCTGGTACGTCTTGAACTCAGGCGCCATGGCTTCTTTGAAGGCCACCGCCTTGGCAGCGATCACATGCATCAAGGGGCCGCCTTGCAAACCGGGGAAGATGGCGCTGTTGATGGCTTTTTCGTGCTCGGCCTTCATCAGGATGATGCCACCACGGGGGCCGCGCAGGCTCTTGTGGGTGGTGGAGGTGACCACGTCGGCGTGGGGCACGGGGTTGGGGTACACACCGGCGGCAATCAGGCCAGCGTAATGGGCCATGTCCACCATGAAGATGGCGCCGATTTCCTTGGCAATCTTGGCAAAACGCTCAAAGTCGATGGCCAGGGAGTAGGCGGATGCACCTGCAATGATGAGTTTGGGCTTGGTCTCACGTGCTTTGCGTTCCATCGCTTCGTAGTCGATGGCTTCGTTGGCGTCCAGGCCGTAACTCACCACGTTGAACCATTTGCCGCTCATGTTCAGGGCCATGCCGTGGGTCAGGTGGCCGCCTTCGGCCAGGCTCATGCCCATGATGGTGTCGCCGGGTTTCAGGAAAGCCAGGAAAACGGCTTCGTTGGCCGATGCGCCGCAATGGGGCTGCACGTTAGCGGCTTCGGCGCCAAAAATTTGCTTGATGCGGTCAATCGCTAGTTGCTCAGCCACGTCCACATGCTCGCAGCCACCGTAGTAGCGGCGGCCAGGGTAACCTTCGGCGTATTTGTTGGTCAGTTGGCTGCCCTGGGCGGCCATGACGGCGGGTGAGGCGTAGTTTTCGCTGGCAATCAGCTCAATGTGGTGCTCCTGGCGTGCGTTTTCGGCCAGGATGGCGGCCCACAATTCGGGGTCGGCTTGTTCAACAAGGATGTTGCGGTCGTACATGGCAGTCCTAAAAGACAAAGGGCCTGTGGGTCTGAAAGACACAGGGCTGCCCAGGCGAACGGCTGATCACAAGCCCGAAAAGGCTTGCGGCACGCTTCCCAGTGGTGTCCCACGTCAGCGCCAATGGGCCTTGAAGGGCCCGGCGCCTATCGCCAGTTGCGTGCAGGCAGGAGTTTAACCGAGCGCGCTCAGGAGTTGGCCAGGTGGGCGACGTTTTCCACGCCAACCGGCTGTGCTGTTTCGGGCGCAGGCAGCTTGACAGGCACTGAGGTGACTGGCGGCGCGGCCAAGGGCATGGGTTTGCCTGTGGCGACAGACTGCAGGCGGGCGTGTTCTGCCATCACCTTTGCAGCATAACCACCGTCGTCTTCCAGGTTGGCGGCACCCACGTAGTACTTGAGGCCACCCTCGATGGAGCCGGCGCGGGCAATACATTCCTGCAGCACCTTTACACCCACACGCAAGTTGGACACGGGGTCAAACGCGGCATGTTTGCCGCCAAAACCTTCGTACTTGTCGCTGTGCACCTTGGTCATGACCTGCATCAGGCCCTGGGCACCCACGTGGCTCTGGGCAAAGGGGTTGAAACCCGACTCAATAGCCATGATGGCCAGAATGAGGGTGGGGTCCAGCTTGGTACGTTGGCCAATCTCATACGCCTCGGCCACCAGTGCGCTCAGTGGCTCGGGGGCCACGCTGTACTTTTTGCTCAGCCAAAACGCCACAGCCGCTTGCTGCTTGGGCAGGGCCTGCGGGTTGGCTGCGGTGGCGCGCTCCACGGCGTCAGGTTCTGTGGCAATGCCGGTGGATACCACGTGGCGGTTTTGCAGCCAGCCCATGAGCTGGAGTTCGCCGGCTTGGCGGATTTCGGGACGTGCCGTCAGGGTGATGGCGGCAAACATGACAGCCAAGCCGAGGAGGGCGAAGCCGTTGTGGGTAATTTCGAAGAAACCTTGGGCGATGTCTTTCGCAACGATGCGAAGGCCCTGGGTGAATTGTTGAGTCGCTGTCATAGCTCTTCCTTCTTTGGCGGGGGCCAGGACCTTGGCGCTGCAATACAGCGGGGCGGTTCGGACACCTCGTTTGGGTTGGTACGCTATCAATATCCTGCGGCGTCGTCTCGACATGTGCAGCGATTTGAATATGCCGGGTTCGGCAGCGGGGCGGGTAATCCCTAGTCAAAACTTGGGATGGGCGGATTCTAGGTGGCTTTAATATGCACGGTCAACCATATCAAGTTAATTTGATATATTTATTGGTTTGTTTTTGGGCTGTTTTTGCCAAAAAATTGGCAGTTTTGCGCATTTAGAGCATTGGCCTTAAGCCGCCAATCGACAGACGGTAGGCCATTGAAACTTTGATTTGAAACTGCCGAGCCTCGTGCCTAGACTGCGTGGGCCTGAACATTCAGGCGTTTTACCGGCAGTAGCCAGTCCGTGCTTCAGGCACCGTGATAAAGCGGCCCCGGTAACCCCAAGGAGGCAATCTATTGCTTCATGTTCGTGGTGGGACAGTACGCTCCCCTGCGACAACCCGTGATGGCATGGACCTTCGGTCAGCCATCGAGCCCGGCAGCGGTCTGTTCAGACTTCTGTCGGGCTTTCTTTTGCCCTTGCCTTCTGCCCAGAACACGCTCCGCCAAGCGAACGCGTCTCTATATATAGAGGCATATGCGTCTCTCTAGGGAAAGTCAGGGTTTGTCGCCAAAGACATGGAGCCAGTTCGGCACCTTTGTTTGCTATCAATAAAGGAGCTGCTTGCGCATATTCCATAAGCGTTATGGCTACTTTTCTTATAAATCTGGGTGTGCAGCAGCCGCACAATTTGGTGTTGGTAACCGTGGTGCAGTAAAAAACGGAAGGGGCAGGGCATTTCGAGGCGAAAATACCCGGCTGTATTTTTGTTTACCAACCCTGATTGCTACCCACTGTGACCTCGTCCAACTCCGCCAAACACCTCGACATTGCCCAACTGGACAGCCTGACCGGCGGCGCATTCACCGCCGCAACCGCAGGCGACCGGGCCTCCCGCATCCGGGAGTGGCTGCAGGGCAACCCCGGCGCCGATCTGCTGGCCGAGGTGTTCCGCGAGCTCAGCGTCAAAGACAAGGGCGCCGCCAAGCTGGTGCGCGAGCGTCTGGACGAAGCCAAGCGCTCCAAGGGCCAAGAGCTGTTGGCCGCCGAGTGGGCAGCCCGTGCCCAGGCCCTCATCGACACCGCCAAACTCAATATTGCCGACGCCCTGGCCTGGCAGCGTGACGCCGCCAAAGCCGGCGCACCCCTGAGCAAAGAGCCCCTGGCCACCCTGAAAACCCAGTTGGCCGAACGTGTGCGTGGTATCGAAGACTTGCAGCACCAGGTTCAGGTGCAGCGTGAAGCCGCGGTGTTGTTGGCCCAGCGGATTGAAGTGCTGTCCACCAAACCCTGGGGCGATGCCCAGGCCGCGCTGGATGCCCTGCGGGTTGACGTGGACCACTGGCAAACCCAGGCCACCGCCCTGGTGGCGCATGCCAGCTGGGCCAGTGTGGACCTCAAATTCCCACCATTGCTGGACGCCTCGCGCGGCCAGCTGCTGGTGGTGTGGGATGCTTTTCAGGCGGCCCTGAACTTGGCCGTGGCCGCTGCGGCCGACGCCAGCGCACCCTTGCCGCCCGTGCCCGTGTGGGCGGACGAACTGCGCGCCGCGCGCGGCGTGCCCGCCGAGGCACCGGCTAAACAGGCCAAACCCAAGGTGGACCCCGAAGTGCGCGCCCAGGCGAGCACTGCCGTGCGCGCTGCGCTGACCACGCTGGAACAGGAAGTGGCCGAGGGCCACGGCAAGGCCAGCGCCGGTGCGGCCAATGCACTGCGTAATGCGCTCAAGGAATTTGGCAAGGTCATTGACGGCAAACTGGAAAACCAGGCCCACGCCGCACTGGCTGCGGCGGGTGAACTGGAAGGCTGGCAGCGCTGGCGCGCCGACCAGATCCGCGATGAGCTGGTCACCAAAGCCGAAGGCCTGCTTAAGCGCCCCGAAGGCCAAGCCATTGGCGGACGCAAGATGCAGGAAACCCTGCGCATCCTGCGCGACCAGTGGAAACAAACCGACCAAGGCGGCGTGCCCAACCACGCGCTGTGGAAGCGTTTTGACGAAGCCTGCAACGAGGCCTACAAGGTGGTCGAGGGCTGGCTGGAGAAGGTCAAGGCAGAATCCGCCGAGCACAAGGCCCAGCGCCTGGCGCTGATTGCCGAGGTCAACGCCTGGGCCGAGGCCAACCGCACCGCGCTGGACGATGACTGGAAGGGTTTCAACCGCATCCTGCACCAGTTTGGCGACCGCTGGCGCGAAGGTGGACACGTGGGCGAAAAGGTGTTTGCCGAGCTGCAGCCGCTGTGGAAAGCCGCCATCGCCAACGCCGCGGCACCGCTGGAAGCCCTGCAGGCCCAAAGCCTGGCCGCCCGCCACGCCATGATTGAAGAAGCCAAGGTGCTGGGCGCCGCGCCGGTGCTGCGCATCGACGCCGTCAAGGCGCTGCAACAGCGCTGGCAGGCGCAGGCCCATGCGGTGCCGATCGACCGCCGTCAGGAGCAAAAACTGTGGGATGCGTTCCGCAAACCGATTGACGACGCCTTCAACCGCAAAACCACCGAGCGTGAAAAGGCCGAAACCGCACTGGGTGCACGTGACCGCATGGTGCTGGACGCGGCCAAAGCACTGGAAGCTGCCAACGCGTCGGGCGACGCCCAAGCGATTCGCGCCGCCATGGCTGCACTGGAAGCCGCTTTGCAAGGCCAAGCCCAGGCGCAGGCCGAAGTGACAGCTGCCGGTGCGCAAGAGCAGGCTGCCCAGTCTGCAGCTGCTGAGGCGCCGAATATGGCTCCAGCCCCCGTGGAGTCTGCGCAAGCAGCTACTGAATCGATAGCGGATGGTGATGCCGAGGCCGACGTTTCGACGGAAATCGTTGTGCCGGAAGCCCCGGTGGCGCCTGCCGCCCCTGCCAAGCCAGCACCCAAACCCGTGGTGGCCGTGCGTGGCGACGACCGCCCCGGCATGAAAAAAGAAGCACCCGCCGCTCCCGGTCGTGGTGGCAAATTTGGCGACCGCAAGGACGGCGGTGCCGGACGCGGTGGTCGTGATGGCGCCGCAGCTCCCTGGGGTGACCGCGGCCCGCGTCGCGACGACCGAGGTGATCGTGGTGACCGCAGCTACGCACCTGCTGCCCCGCGTTTGGGTGACACCGCCTTCCGTGCCCAGCGTGATGCGCTGGAACACGCCCAACTGGCTTTGAAGAAACTGGCCGCCCAGGCCCATGGCGAAGCACTGACCCAACTGCTCGCTGCATGGGAAAAGCGCGACGCCACGCTGGTGCCCGCAGCCCAAGAGTTGGGCAGCCGTGCCGCAGCCCAAAACCGCACGGTGTGGGTGAAGGCCGTGGAGGGCACTGCCAAGCCACAAGCGGTGCAATCCTTGTTGCGCCTGGAAATGGCGGCCGAAGTGCCTACGCCTGCCGAGCATCTGGATGCACGCCGGGGCTTGCAGCTGCAATTGCTCACGCGCCGCAACGACCCCGCCCCCGCCCAGACCTGGGGCCAGGACGCTGCAGCGGTGTTGTCGGGCGAGTTCAACGCGGCCGATGCACGCCGCTTGCAGACGGTGCTCAAAGTGTTGCTCAAGCGTTAAAACGGCGGGCGCCGTATAGGCGCAATGGGGGGCCTGTGGAACAATGGGCCGTGCCCAGGCGGGTGCTTTGACCAAGGGGGAAACCGTGGACTCAGTGGACGATCTGCTGCGCAGGCTGGAGCAACTCAATGCGATTGGCTCGGCACTTTCCAAAGAGCGTGACATCACACGCTTGTTGGAAAGCATTCTGGTGGCTGCCAAGACCATCACCCATGCCGATGGCGGCACGCTCTACCGCGTGACCGATGACCAGCAGGAACTCCGTTTCGAGATCCTGCGCACCGATTCGCTGCATATCGCCATGGGCGGCACTTCGGGCAAACCGATTAATTTTCCCAACCTGCCCCTGCATGATGCGCAGGGGCAGCCCAACGACTCGCTGGTGGCCGCCTACGCAGCGCTGCACAACCAGACGGTCAACATCGCGGACGCCTATACCGAGCCCAACTTCGATTTCTCGGGCACCCGCCAGTTTGATGAACGCACGGGTTATCGCTCGCAGTCTTTCCTGGCGGTGCCCATGAAGGACCACGAGGGCGATGTGATCGGGGTGCTGCAGTTGATCAACGCCAAGCATCCGGACACTGGTGCCGTGGTGTCCTTCTCCAGTGCCGACCAAAGCCTGGCCGAGTCCCTGGCCTCGCAAGCGGCCATTGCCATCACCAACCGCAACCTGATGACGCAGTTGGAGGCCTTGTTTGAGTCTTTCATCAGCCTCATCAACTTGGCTATCGACGAAAAATCGCACTACACCGGTGGCCACTGCCAACGCGTGCCCGCGCTGACCATGATGTTGGCTGAAGCGGTGAATACCACCCAGAGCGGCCCGCTGGCGGACTTCACCATGGACGACCGCGACCGCTACGAGCTCAAAATTGCAGGCCTGTTACACGACTGCGGCAAGGTGACCACGCCGGTACACGTGGTGGACAAGGCCACCAAGTTACAAACCCTGTTTGACCGCGTGCAACTGGTGGACACGCGGTTTGAGGTGCTCAAGCGCGACCTGGAAATTGCGGCACTGCGCGAACAGCTGGCGCTGCGTGACGTACGCGAGGCTGATGCCGAGGCGGACATCATGGCAGGCGCGCGTACAGCTATTGAGGCCCTGGACGCAGACCGCGAATTCTTGCGCAAGGCCAACCAGGGTGGTGAATTTATGAAAGACGCCGACACCGAGCGGGTGCGCCAGATTGGCACCGGCACGTTGTGGCGCAATACCGATGGGGTGGAGTCCGACTTTCTGACGGCGGACGAGATTGAAAACCTGACCATCCGTGCCGGCACACTGACCGCAGGTGAGCGTGACACCATCAATTACCACATCGTCGCCACTATCAAGATGCTGGAGCAGTTGCCCTGGCCCAAACACCTGAAGAATGTGCCTGAGTACGCAGGTGGGCACCATGAGCGTATGGATGGCAAGGGTTACCCCAAGGGGCTGACGCGCGAGCAGATGTCGGTACAGGCACGGGTGATGGGCATTGCCGATATTTTTGAAGCGCTGACCGCGCGGGACCGCCCCTACAAACAGGGCATGAAGTTATCCCAGGCCATGGGCATCATGCACAAGTTCCGCACCGGCGGCCATATTGACCCCGACCTGTTCGACATCTTTGTGCAGGAGCAGGTCTACCTGCGTTATGCCGAGCAGTTTCTGGACCCCTGGCAGATTGACGAGGTTAATCCGCAAGCCTGGGTGAACTGATCTCGGGGCTGTCGGGGGGCAGGCGGTTGACCTGCACGCCAGACTTTGCTTGCGAGCGCCACGACAAACGCAGCACCTCGGCCCGCGGTGGCGTGGCACCCAAATCCCAATCACTGAGCACCGTACGGTCATGCGTCGCATCGAGCGTGTGAAAACCAGGTTTGTGTGTATGGCCGTGCAGCAGGTGCAGGGCATTTCCAGTTGCCAGCCATTGCAGCGCGGCCGGGGTGTCCACGTCGGCGTATTCGGTTCCTGACTGCTTTTTGGCGTCGCTCTGGCTGCGCAGATTGCGGGCGATGTCTTGCCGCGTAGCCAGGGGCTGGCTCAGGAATGTGCGTTGCCATTCCGGGCTGCGCACCTGGGTGCGAAAAACCTGGTAGTCGGTGTCGTCCAGGCACAAGGCATCGCCATGGCTCAGCAGCCAGCGGGCCGTGCCCATTTGTAAAACAGTGGGGTCCGGGAGCAGGGTGGCGCCGCAGGCGTGCATCAGGGCCTCGCCCATCAGGAAATCGCGGTTGCCGTGCATGAGGTAAACGGGCAGGCGCTGTGCCGTTTGCTGCAGCACGCGGCTGCATTCGGCCTCGAAGCTGGAGGCCTGGGTCAGCACATCGTCACCCACCCACACCTCAAACAGGTCGCCCAAAATAAAAACCGCATCCGCCGTGGTCTGGCCCAGATACTGGCGCCAAGCCTCGAAGGTCTGCGGTTCACTGGCCTGCAGGTGCAGGTCAGAGATGACGTCGATGCGTTGCCAGTGGGATGGCGCGTGTAGTTCCATCCCCTGGCCCTTGCGGTTTACAGTGCGACGGCTTTTTCGATGATGACGTCTTCTTTCGGCACGTCGTCATGGAAGCCCTTGCGGCCCGTTTTCACGGCCTTGATCTTGTCCACCACCTCAGTGCCCGAAATCACTTTGCCAAACACGGCGTAGCCCCAACCCTGGGTGGAGGGCGCGGTGTGGTTCAGGAAACCGTTGTCGGCGATGTTGATGAAGAACTGGGCGGTGGCAGAGTGCGGGTCGCCGGTGCGCGCCATGGCCACGGTGTACACATTGTTTTTCAGGCCGTTGTTGGCTTCGTTTTCAATGGGCGCATCGGTGGATTTTTGGCCCATGCCGGGTTCCATGCCGCCGCCTTGCACCATGAAGCCGGGGATGACACGGTGGAAGATAGTGCCGTTGTAGTGGCCCCTGTTCACATAGGCCAGGAAGTTGGCGGTGGACTTGGGGGCTTTGTCTGCGTCCAGTTCCAGCGTGATGACGCCGTAGCCGGTAATGTGGAGTTCGACTTGGGGATTGCTCATGGTTTATTTCGCCACTGTGGCGGAGTTGATGGTGATGGGGGTTTGGGGAACGTCGCTGCGGAACGGGCCGCCTGCGCCGGTGGGGGTGGACTTGATTTTGGTAATTACGTCCAGACCACTGATGACTTTGCCGAACACGGTGTAGCCAAACAGCTGTGGTGAATTCAGGAGCGCCGCACGCGGCGTGTCCTTGTAGACCTGGCCCTGGTATTCAAACTTGGGCACCGGGTCACCCGGCGGAATCAGCACCGGGTCGAGAAACGCATTGTCCTGCACATTGATGAAAAACTGTGCGCTGGCGGACTGGGGGTCGTTGGTGCGGGCCATGGCCAGGGTGCCCACAGTATTGCGCGGGCCACCGCGGGAGAGGGCTTCTCGGCCTTCGTGCGGCACCGGTGCCCGCGTCGGTTTTTCCACGTACTTGCTGTCATAACCGCCCCCCTGCACCATGAAGTTGGGAATGACGCGGTGAAAAATCGTGCCGTTGTAGTGTTTGTCTCTTACGTACTGCAGGAAGTTTTCCACCGTCTTGGGGGCCTTGTCTGCATACAGTTCCACCGTGAATTCACCCACACTGGTTTGAAACTTGACTTGCGGGTTTTGTGCGGCCGCGGTCCAGCTCAACGAGGCCAGTGTGCAAACCAACCACAGGCCGCGCAGCGGCTTTGCCATCCAGGGTCGCATTACAAAATTCCTTCGTAGAAAATTTTCCATTGGTTGTCCTGGCGGATCCAGTACTGGCGTTTGGTCAGGCCGGTGCGCACCCCATCCGCCACTTCGCCAAAGGTGGCCACCATGGTGTCGGCGCTGTCGGTCCAGCGCAGATAGGACACGTCCTTGAGTTGAATCGTGCGGCCTTGTGTTTTTTGCATTTCAGAACGCAGGGTCGGGGTCCACTGCGCCAGGGTTTTGCCATTGCTGTTGAAGTCTGCGGTGTAGAAAGACAGCACCTGACTGACATCACCGGCAGTCTTGGCATTGCGCCAGGCCAGCAGGGCGTCCTCAAAAGGTTTGGCTTCGGTGCGCGAGGCGCTGGGGCTGACCCAACGCAGCTGCGGCGCAATCAGCACGGGCGTGGCACGCACTTCTACCGTGCGGATGATGTGTTCCAGGTCCGGGTTGGCCAACACCACACAGCCGTCGGTGGCCTGGGGTGGGCGCGAGAACTGGTTGGGCGGCGTGCCGTGCAGCCAGATGCCGCTCCCAGTTTTGCCGCGCTTGGCATCCAGCACATTGGGGTAGTTGATGGGCAGGGCGCCGGAGCCATAAAAGTCTTTGAGCGACTTAGGGTCCAGGTTGCTGGTGATGTAGTACACCCCCAGCGGCGTGCGCTGGTCACCTTCCACGTCTTTGGCCGTGCCAGCCTTGCCGACGGATATGTAGTAGTCCGCTACCAGGCTCAAGCCCGCTGGTGTGTTGGCAAACAGGTACAGGCGCGAGCGGGAGGCATCCACGGCAATGGCGTGCCGTGTGCGCTGGGAGAGTTGCAAAAATTGTGCGGGCACCATGTCTGCGGGTGGGCGTTCGCGCAGGGCGCGCACACGCCGCAGCGACTCTTCCCGCAACTCGTTCAGCACCGCGGGGGCTGCCTTGGCCATGGTGTCGGGTACGTCGCCCAGCTTGGCCAGGGGGCGTGTACGCGCTGCCAGCAAGTCGCCATAGACCAGCTGGGCGAGCTGAAAGTGAGGCAGCTCTTGTGCCAGCTGTTCTGCTTTGCCCAAGGCTTCGCGGCTCTGACCCTTGCCGATCAGGCTGTAAACCTCGATCAGGCGTGCCTCGGCTACGCCCTGCGCCGCCAGGGCGCTGGGTGCTGCACTGGTGCGTTGGATGTTGGCTTTGTCCAGGCGTTTGCTGGCATTGGTTTGTGCAGATGCAGCACCCGCCCACAGTACCAGCAGGTACAGTGGCACGCTGTAAAAGCGTCGCAGAAAAAGGCCGGGGCGCACCGGCTCGCGAATGCTGGTCATTGGCAACAGTAGAGGCCGCAAGGGCCTGTTAGTTCACCGACTCGCGAACAATCAGCCAGCGATCGCCGGACCTGGCCAGATCCAGGGTCTTGCGGCTGGAGACCGCGAGTGCGTCTGCCTTGTAGTCTTGGCGGAATTTGGCGACGGCCTTGTCGCCATTCACGCTCACGCTGAGGTTGTCGAGTTTGACGGTAATTTTGGACTTGCCACCGATGCGTTGGCGGCGTTCCGTTTCCCAGGCGCTGCGGCTGGCATTACCGGGTGGGTCAAATTCTTTGCCATATGCAGCCAGATAGCCTTTCACATCTTTGGCAGCCCAGGCACGGGCCCATGCGCGTACGGCCGCTTCGGCGTCTTTGCTGGCTTGGGCGGATTGGCTGGGGGCTGCCGGTTCTGGCGTACTGGTCGGCGGCGTTGGCGTTGCAGCTGGCGCGGCTGCAGCCGTCGTGGCGGCTACGGCAGGCGCTGCGGCGGGCAGGTTGGGCGGGGGTTTGACGGCGGCGGGTGGCGTCAGTGTTGGCGGTGCCTTGGCGGGGGACGTTGCAGCGGCGACCACTTGTGGCGGTGCAGTGACGGCCGGCGTACTGGACGGACGCTGGCCCTTGGCCAGTGCCGGGTTGAACAGTTCGCGAATCAGGGCCAGTTTGGGTGCTACCGCCGTGTTGGACGCGTCCAATTGCAAAGCCTTGCCATAGGCTTGGCTGGCCAGCTTCGCATACACATCGCCCAGGTTTTCGTGGGCGGTGGTGTAGCTGGGGTTAGTGCGGATCGCCATTTCCAGCGCGGTGCGGGCCTTGTCAAACTGGCTTTGACCGGCGTAAAGCACAGCCAGGTTGTTATAGGGCTCAGGCAGCTCAGGGTAGTCTTCGGTCAGTCGGCTGAAGGTAGCGATGGCCTCGGAGGTTTTGCCGGAGTCGCGCTGGACCACGCCTTTGATGAAGCGCATTTGCGGGTCGCGGGGTTTGCCCGCCAGGTACTGGTCGGCCTTGGCGAGTGCCTCATTGAATTTACCGTTGCGTGCCAGCTGGGAAACGTCGGAGTAGTCATCCGCATGGGCGGAGGAGAAGACGAGGGTGGCCGCAAGTGCCACCAAACGCAGTGACATGCTTACAAATGAGGGGGCGTGCTTCATAGTGCCTTTGGAATCTAGCGCGTCGGAGGACCCCTCTTCAGGGGGCTTATACTGCGTTGCATTGTAGCTGAGGGGGGTGCCTGCCAACCCCTTGGCAAAACCCTGATTGGACACCAAGCGAGCCCCGTAACCGAGTCTTCGGTTGCCATGGGCTCGCTGCTTTTGTGAGTTGGTTTCGAGATACCCATGAGTTTGCGCATCTACAACACGCTGTCGCGTTCGTTGCAACCCTTTTTACCCGCAGAGCCCGGACACGTGCGCATGTATGTGTGCGGCATGACCATTTACGACCTGTGCCACATTGGCCACGCCCGGATGATGATGGCGTTTGATGTGGTGCAGCGCTGGCTCAAGGCCAGTGGCCTGCGCGTGACCTATGTGCGCAACATTACCGACATTGACGACAAGATCATCAAACGTGCGCTGGAGCGGGGCATCACCATACGCCAGCTCACCGATGAAATGATCACGGCGATGCATACCGACATCGGCGCGCTGGGCATTGAACCACCTTCGCTGGAGCCGCGTGCCACTGAATATGTGCCGCAAATGTTGTCCCTCATCGGCCAGCTTGAAAGCAAGGGCCTGGCCTACCGCGCCAGCAATGGCGATGTGAACTACTCGGTGCGCAAGTTTGTTGGCTACGGCAAGTTGTCGGGCAAGTCGCTGGACGAGCTGCGTGCCGGTGAGCGTGTGGCGGTGCTGGATGGCAAGGAAGACCCCCTGGACTTTGTGCTGTGGAAATCGGCCAAGCCCGAAGAGCCGGCCGATGCCAAGTGGGCCAGTGAATTTGGCACCGGCCGTCCGGGCTGGCACATTGAATGCTCGGCCATGAGCTGCTCCACGCTGGGCGAAACCTTTGACATCCACGGCGGCGGGGCCGACCTGCAGTTTCCCCACCACGAAAACGAAATCGCCCAGAGCGAAGGCGCCACGGGCAAGCCGCTGGCCCATTTCTGGGTGCACAACGGTTTTGTGCGTGTGGACAACGAGAAGATGAGCAAGTCGCTCGGCAACTTCTTCACCATCCGCGATGTGCTGAAACAGTACGACGCAGAAACCGTGCGCTTTTTCATCGTGCGAGCCCACTACCGCAGCGCCCTGAACTACAGCGATGCGCACCTGGACGACGCACGCCAGTCCCTCAAGCGCCTGTACACCGCGCTGGATCAGGTGACACCGGCAGACATTGCCGTGGATTGGGCCAACCCGTATGCCGTGCGCTTCAAGGCGGCCATGGACGAAGACTTTGGCACCCCCGAAGCGGTTGCCGTGTTGTTCGACCTGGCTTCTGAGGTGAATCGCAGCAAATCGCCAGCCCTGGCCGGTCTGCTCAAGGCTCTGGCGGCATGTCTGGGGCTGTTGCAAGGCGACCCGAAAGCGTTTTTGCAGGCCGGTGCCGCTTTGGACGAAGCTGCCATCCAGTCCCTGATTGCCCAGCGCGCCGCGGCAAAGGCCGCCAAGGACTTTGCACTGGCCGACAGCATCCGCAAGGACTTGCTGGCCCAAGGCATTGTGCTCAAGGATTCGCCGGCGGGTACGACCTGGGAAGCTGTGCAGTAATGGCTACCTCCGCGAAAAAGGCCGAAGAGCAGGCCCCGGTCCTCGCGACCCCCTATTTTTGGGAGGAGGCTTGCAAGCATCTGGTGAAAAAAGACCGGGTGATGAAGCGCCTGATCCCCCAGTTTGGCGATGCCTGCCTGCAAACCCGGGGCGACGCTTTTGTGACCCTGGCGCGCAGCATTGTGGGCCAGCAAATTTCGGTCAAGTCGGCCCAGACCGTGTGGGACCGCTTTGTGTTGCTACCGCGCAAGATGACACCCGCCAATGTGCTCAAGCTCAAGGTGGATGACATGCGCGCTGCTGGCCTGAGTGCGCGCAAGGTGGAATACCTGGTGGACCTGGCCCTGCACTTTGATAACGGCGCCCTGCACGTCAAGGACTGGGATGGCATGGGCGATGAGGAAATCATCGCGGAACTGGTGGCGATCCGCGGCATTGGCCGCTGGACGGCCGAGATGTTCCTGATCTTTCACCTGATGCGGCCCAATGTGCTGCCGCTGGATGACGATGGCCTGATCCAGGGCATCAGCCAAAACTATTTTTCAGGCGATGTAGTGAGCCGCAGCGACGCGCGCGAGGTGGCTGCCGCCTGGGCGCCGTACTGCAGCGTGGCAACTTGGTATATTTGGCGCTCTCTCGACCCCCTACCGGTCGCGTACTAGAAGGAGAAACAGCGTTGGCTAAAAAGACATTTCTCGATTTTGAGCAGCCTATTGCCGAGCTCGAAGGCAAGATCGAAGAGTTGCGTTATGTGCAAAACGAGTCCGCGGTGGACATTTCCGCCGAGATCGACCAGCTGAGCAAGAAGAGCCAGCAGCTCACCAAAGACATTTACAGTGATTTGACCCCTTGGCAAATCACCAAGATCGCGCGCCATGCCGAGCGTCCCTACACGCTGGACTATGTCAACGACATCTTCACGCATTTTGTGGAGCTGCATGGCGACCGCCACTTTGCCGACGACCTGAGCATTGTGGGCGGCTTGGCCCGGTTCAACGGTACACCTTGCATGGTGCTGGGCCAGCAAAAAGGGCGCGACACCAAGGAGCGTGGTTTGCGCAACTTCGGCATGAGCAAGCCCGAGGGTTACCGCAAAGCCCTGCGCCTGATGAAGCTGGCGGAGAAGTTCAAGCTGCCGGTGTTCACCTTTGTGGACACGCCAGGCGCGTACCCCGGCATTGACGCCGAAGAGCGCGGCCAATCCGAAGCCATTGGCCGCAACATTTTCGAGATGGCGCAACTCGAAGTGCCCATCATCACCACCATCATTGGTGAAGGTGGCTCCGGCGGCGCCTTGGCCATTTCGGTGGCCGACCAGGTCATCATGCTGCAGTACTCCATCTACTCGGTCATCAGCCCTGAAGGTTGCGCCTCCATCTTGTGGAAAACCTCCGACAAGGCGCAGGACGCGGCCGACGCTCTGGGCATCACCGCCCACCGCCTGAAGGCCCTGGGCCTAGTAGACAAGATCGTGAATGAACCTGTGGGTGGCGCGCACCGCGACACCAAGCAGGCCGCGGCTTTCCTCAAGCGCGCGCTGGCTGATGCCTACCGCCAAATCAGTGACCTCAAGGTCAAAGAGTTGCTGGACCGCCGCTACGAGCGCCTGCAAAGCTACGGCCGCTTTACCGACACCAAGGCCACCGGCAAGTAAGCCGGTAACGCCGGCGACCTGCCGCACGCCATGACCCAGTCACTGGATGCGGCCGTGCGGGCTTTTCAGCCCGCTTTGCCTTTAGGGGTGGCTTTCAGTGGGGGCGCGGACTCTACCGCTTTGCTGATCGCCTGTGCCGAGCGCTGGCCGGGGCAGGTGGTCGCCCTCCATGTGAACCACGGCCTGCAGGCTGCGGCGGCCGACTTCGAAGCCCACTGTGTTGCGCTGTGCGGTCAGCTGAATGTGCCCTTGCGGGTGCTCAAGGTGGATGCTGGGCATACACCCGGCCAAAGCCCCGAGGATGCCGCCCGTATTGCCAGATACAAGGCTTTAAGTGCTCTAGCCCTTACGGAGTATGCGCAAGCAGCTATTAAATCCATAGCGCTGGCCCAGCATGCGGATGACCAGGTGGAGACCTTATTGCTGGCGCTGAGTCGCGGTGCGGGTCTGCGTGGCCTGAGCGCCATGCCTGCACAGTGGCAGCGGGATGGCTTGGCCTTTTACCGGCCTCTGCTGCAGGTGTCGGCCGCGGACATTAGGGCGTGGTTGGTCGCGCGGGGTGTGGGGTTCGTAGAAGACCCGACCAACACCGACCAACGTTTTACCCGCAACCGCATTCGCGCCCAGCTGCTGCCCGCGCTGGAGGCTGTGTTTCCCCAGTTTCGCGACACACTGGCCCGCAGTGCGGTCCATGCCGCACAGGCCCAGGGCCTGTTGAATGAGATAGCGACGGCGGATTTGAGTGCTGTGTGCCGCGCTGACGATGGGCTGCCTGCAGTGAAGGCACTTCAAGCCCTTTCTGCAGCGCGCCAGGCCAATGCCCTGCGCCACTGGTTGGCCAGTGCCTACGGTGTGATTCCGAGTGCAGCCCAACTCGCGGAGTTGCAGCAACAGATTGCTGCCTGTACCACCCGTGGCCACCACATTCACATCAAAGTGGCCGACGGTTTTGTGGAGCGCAAGGGCCCGGTGCTTGCGTGGTACCGGCCCGCATAGCCATGTGAGGTAGTGGGTTGCCTCACACAGGGCTTTTGATCTGGGCCAAGCATGGGTTTGGGAAAAACAGGCCAGAGTCTGTGCGATAATCCTGCCTGACCTTTAGGAGACGTGACCGAGTGGCCGAAGGTGCTCCCCTGCTAAGGGAGTATGGGGTGTAGAGCCTCATCGAGGGTTCGAATCCCTCCGTCTCCGCCAGAAAGTTAAAAAAGCCCGATCAGTGATCGGGCTTTTTTTTCGTCTCTACGTGACGCAGTTCACAGACACACCGTCAGTGCATCCCGATGCGGCGGCTATCATGCCCACTGTCAAACGCGGCCTGCTGGGCTGTGCGGCGGCGATTTTTATTTCATTTCAGGAGGACAGGCACGTGAACACAGAAGTCATTTGGACATTTCTCACCACGCAAGGCGCGGATTTCGGTTTGAAGCTGCTGGGCGCTTTGGGCGCCTGGATTGTGGGGCGCTGGCTGATTTCGCTGGCCCTGCGTTTGTTGGGTGCCGCCTTGCAGCGAGGCGGTAAGGTCGACCAGACGCTGGCCAACTACCTCAACTCCATTTTGTCAGTGATTCTGAACGTGGTTCTGATCCTGGCGATTCTGGATATTTTTGGTGTGCAGACGACGTCGTTTGCCGCGCTGCTAGCCGGTGCTGGCCTGGCCATTGGTACGGCCTGGGGTGGTTTGCTGACCCATTTTGCAGCTGGCGTATTTATGCAGGTGTTGCGTCCCTACAAGGTGGGTGATTTTGTGACTGCGGGCGGCGTGACCGGTACGGTCAAAGAGCTGGGCCTGTTTGGTACGACGTTGATCACACCAGACAACGTGGTCACGATTGTGGGCAACAACACCGTGTTTTCGGGTTCGATCCAGAACTTCAGCACCTTGGCCTACCGCCGTGTGGACTGTGTGGCCAAGGTGGCCAACGGAGTCGATGTGCTGGATGCGATTGCGCGGCTGCGCAGTGCGGTCGCGGCAATTCCCAACGTGGCTGCAACGCCAGCTCCCGATATCGAGATTTTGCAGTTCACGCCTGAAGGCCCCTTGCTGTGTGTGCGTCCCTATACCCACACCGACCACTACTGGCAGGTGTACTTTGACACGCATAAAGCGGTGGTCAGCACCTTTGGTGCGGCGGGATACCCAGTGCCCGAAACCCCCGTGGCGCATCGCACCCTTTAATTGGGCGCTGTGTGGCGCTTAAAAGGTGATACCGGCGGGGTTGGAGGGGGCGGGCGCAGCAGCAGGTGCTGGGCTCGGAGGCTCCACAGGTTTTGGCGCTTCTTTGGGGGCTGCAGCAGGTTTCTGTACGGCCACCAGAGGCGCAGGGGCAGCAAAGCGGTAGCCCCTGGGGAGGGTGGATGTACCGGGGTAACCTGCTGCGTCCAGGTACTGAGTCCACTCCAGATCGGAAAAGCCTTTGAGTTTCTGGCTGCCAATGGTGGCGTAGGGCAGAGAGTTGTCTCCTGCCAAGCGTTGCAGGGCTTCTTGGTCTTCGGGCGTGCTTACGGTTCGTTCATTGAACGGGATGCCTCGGTTTTTCAGCAGGGACCGACCACTATCACAAGGCCCGCAGGGCGATGCGGTGTAAAGGGTCACTGGATATTTGGAGGCCACCTGGCGCAGTTCGTAGGGCAGGTCGGAACCCGCCGCCGCACCGCTGGACGCTGCGCCTGTGGCCGCGACTTTGCCTTTGTCGGCTGCAGCGGGAGGTTTGTCGGAAAAAGTCACCTTGCCGTCCGGGCCCACGATCTTGTAAACCGGTTGCGCCACGCTGGCTTGGCCCAGCAGTGCCAGGGCCAAGGCGCCGAGGAGGGTGATGCGGGTCTGCATTGTCATAGGGTCATCCTGCAAGGTGTGTATCAACAAGGTTTCAAGACTGGGCCATGCCCTGGTGCCGGAGCAGCGCGTCCAGAGAGGGTTCGCGGCCCCGGAAGGCTTTGAACGACTCCATGGCCGGGCGGCTGCCACCGGCTTCCAGAATGGC
Organism: Rhodoferax sp. TS-BS-61-7; assembly: GCF_002943465.1. Lineage (GTDB taxonomy): Bacteria > Pseudomonadota > Gammaproteobacteria > Burkholderiales > Burkholderiaceae_C > Allorhodoferax. The sequence goes on along the minus strand of NZ_PTQY01000001.1, from coordinate 248,274 downwards.
CATGCGGTATTGTCGGCCGGTTTCGGGGTTGGGCAAACCGTCGCTATCTGCCGACTCTTCGAACGCGGCGTAGGCGTCTGCGCTCAGCACTTCGGCCCACTTGTAGCTGTAATAACCTGCCGCATAACCACCAGCGAAGATATGGCTGAAGGTATGGGCCGTACGGCTCCAGGCCGGGGGCTGCAGCACGGCCACTTCCTGGCGCACCTGTGCCAGCAGGGGCATGAAGTCGGCGGCCGGGTCGTGGTCGGTGTGCAGCAGCATGTCGAACAGGGAAAACTCAATCTGGCGCAGGGTCTGCATGCCACTTTGGAAGTTTTTGGCGGCCAGCATCTTGTCGAACAGCACACGGGGCAGGGCGGCACCGGTTTCCACATGGGCGGTCATGTGCTGCAGCACGTTCCATTCCCAGCAGAAGTTTTCCATGAACTGGCTGGGCAGCTCCACCGCATCCCACTCCACGCCGCTGATGCCAGAGACATCGCGCTCGTTCACCTGGGTCAGCATGTGGTGCAGGCCATGGCCAAATTCGTGGAACAGCGTGGTGACATCGTCATGCGTCAACAGCGCGGGCTTGCCATCCACGCTTTCTGCAAAATTGCAGACCAGATGGGCCACTGGCGTTTGCAGTTGGCCATTGTCGGGGCGCAGCCAGCGGGTGCGCACATCGTCCATCCAGGCGCCGCCACGTTTGCCGCTGCGGGCGGTGGGGTCCAGGTAGAACTGGCCGACCAGCTGCAGGCCCTGCGGGTTGCGGCGCTCGATGCGGTAGAACTTCACGCCCGGGTTCCACACGGGCGCGCTGTCCTCGCGGATTTCCACGTCAAACAGGGTCTCCACAATCTTGAACAGCCCGGCCAGTACCTTGGGTGCGGTGAAGTACTGTTTAACCTCTTGCTCGCTGAAGGCGTAACGTGCTTCCTTGAGTTTTTCGGAGATGTAAGGCCAATCCCAGGCCTGTGGGTCGTTCAGGCCCAACTCGTCGCGCGCGAAGGCGCGCAGGTCGGCAATGTCTTTTTCTGCAAACGGGCGGGCCTTGCGGGCCAAGTCGCGCAGGAACGTGACCACGGTGGCCGGAGAATCCGCCATTTTGGGCACCACGGACAGGGCGCCAAAGTTGGCATAACCCAGCAGCTGCGCCTCATCCTGGCGCAGGGCCAGGATGTCGCGAATGATGCTGCTGTTGTCAAACTTCTGAAACTCGGGCTCGGCTTCGGTGGAGGCGCGGGTCACGTAGGCGCGGTAGAGCACGGCACGCAAGGCGCTGCTTTGGGCAAACTGCATCACGGGCAGGTAGCAGGGCATCTTCAACGTGAGTTTGTAACCTTCTTTGCCTTCGGCCTGGGCTGCGGCGCGGGCGGCCTGTACTACATCTGGTGGCACACCGTCCAGTTCGGCCTCGGTGGCGTAGTAGGCAAAGGCGTCGGTGGCGTCCAGCGTGTTTTCGCTGAACTTCTGCCCCAGCTCGGCCTGCTTTTCCTGGATGGCGGCAAAACGCTCGCGCTCGGCGCCTTGCAGCTCGGCGCCGCCCAGCACGAAGTTGCGCACCGCATTTTTGTGGGCTTGCAGCTGCTCCGCGTTCAGGGTACCGGTGTTGATGGCCTTGTATTTGGCGTACAGGCGTTCGTCCGCGCCCAGGCGGGTCCAGAACTCAGTGACTTTGGGCAGGGCCGCGTTGTAGGCGGCGCGCAGCTCGGGCGTGTCAGCCACGCTGTTGAGGTGGCTGACCGCGCCCCAGGCCAGGCCCAGTCGTTCGGTGGCCACGTCCAGTTCCCTGGCGATGGCCTGCCATTCGGCGGGGAAATCGGCCGCGGTGACCGTTTCCAGTGCCTGCTCGGCCTGGGCCAGCAAGGCGTCCATGGCGGGCTCCACATGCTCGGGCCGGATCTGGTCAAACAAGGGCAGGCCGGTGGTGTTTAGCAATGGATTCATGGTGGTGCGGGTCAGAGCAGTGGAACTGGAGAATAGGTGGGGGCAAGCCAGGCTTATGCAAGCCCGCGCTGGGCGGCGTCGCGTTCGGCAGCCTCCAGCGTGTTCACCAACAGCATGGTGATGGTCATGGGGCCCACGCCGCCAGGCACGGGGGTGATGTGGCTGGCCACCTGGCTGACGCCAGCAAAGTCCACGTCGCCACACAGCTTGCCCGCATCGTCACGGTTCATGCCCACGTCAATCACCACGGCGCCGGGTTTGACCATGTCAGCGGTCAGCACATTGCGCTTGCCCACCGCGGCCACTACCACGTCGGCTTGTAGGGTCATGGCCTTGAGGTCGGGGGTGGCGCTGTGGCATACCGTGACGGTGGCGTTCTGTTGCAGCAACATCATGGCCATGGGTTTGCCCACGATGTTGGAGCGGCCAATGACGACTGCATGTTTGCCACGCAAGTTGTAGCCAATGCTCTCCAGCATCTTCATGCAGCCGTAGGGCGTGCAGGGCCAAAAACCGGGTTGGCCCACCATGAGCGCACCGGCGCTGGCCACGTGGAAACCGTCCACGTCCTTGGCGGGGGAGATGGCTTCAATGACCTTGTGCGCATCGATGTGGGCGGGCAGGGGCAGTTGCACCAGGATGCCGTGGATGCTGGGATCGTTGTTGAGCGCGTCCACGCGGGCCAGCAGTTCGGCCTCGGTCATGGTGGCGTCGTACTTTTCCAGCACCGAGTGCAGGCCGGCGTCGGTGCAGGCCTTGACCTTGTTGCGCACATAAACCTGGCTGGCCTGGTTGTCACCCACCAGCACCACGGCCAGGCCGGGCGTCAGGCCACGGGCCTTGAGGGCGGTGGTGCGGCTGGCGACGTCACCACGCAATTGGGCGGCCAGGGCGTTGCCGTCGATGGTCTGGGCGGAAGATACGGTCATGGTTCTGTCTTGAAGTAAAAACGCCCGCAGCGGAGGCAGAGCGGGCGCAAGGTGCTATAAAAATGGGAGCGTCAGGTTTTTGGTGCGTTCTGGCCCAAGGCAATTTTGAGCAGATCGGCCACGGTGTTGGCGCTGAGTTTTTCCATGATATTGGCGCGGTGCGCCTCCACCGTTTTGATGCTGATGCCCAGGTCGTCGGCAATCTGTTTGTTCAGGCGGCCGGCCACGATGCGTTCGAGCACCTGGCTTTCGCGCAGCGTGAGCTTGGAGAGCAGGGCGTCGCGGCTGACCGCGAGCTGGTAGTCGGCAAAGGTGTCCTTGGCGTGTTCCAGCATGCGTTCCACCAGGCTGACCAGTTGGTCTTCCTTGAACGGTTTCTGGATGAAGTCCATGGCGCCTTTTTTCATGCTGTCCACGGCCATGGGCACATCGCCGTGGCCAGTGATGAAGACGATGGGCAGGGGAGACTTGGCTTCGATCAGGCGGCTTTGCAGCTCCAGGCCGGTCATGCCACCCATGCGGATGTCCACAATCAGGCAGGCCACTTCGCGCGCGTCGTAGCGGCTCAAAAAGGATTCGGCGGAATCAAAACACCGTACCCGGTAACCCTTGCCCTCCAGCAGCCATTGCAGGGAGTCCCGCACTGCTTCGTCGTCATCGACTACGTAAACCGTTCCTTTTTTGGGGATCAAGCTCATTCAGTTATCCGAGGTTGGGTTGGGGTGCGGGCGGCTCTGCATAGGTCAGAGCGCCACCTTCGGTCAGGGGCACCCAGAAGGAGAAGCGGCACCCTGACACATCCGTCCCATTGTAGATGTTCTCCGCGGTCATTCGGCCCAGGTGCGACTCGACGATGGAGCGGCACAAATTCAGCCCGATGCCCATGCCATCGGCCTTGGTGGAGTAGAAGGGTTCATAGAGCCGGGCCATCACTTCAGGCGCCAGGCCCTTGCCTGTGTCCTGCACCGAAAACTCCACCACCGTCTTGCCATCGATGTGGCGCGGCAGCACCCGCAACTCGACGATGCGGTCGGAGGTTTGGCGCAGCGCCATGTCGATGGATTCGGCCGCGTTGCGCAGCAGGTTGATCAGCACCTGCTCGATCAGGATCGGGTCCACCAGCACCATGGGCAGGCGGGCCGCCACGTAATGGTTCAGGCGCACATTAAAGCGGCGCAGCTCAATTTCGGCCAGCTCCACGGCCTCGGCCACCATGGTGGGCACGGCGGACTGGGTGCGGTTGGGCTCGCTGCGCTTCACGAAGGACCGGATGCGCTGGATGATCTGACCCGCACGCTGGGCCTGTTTGGCGGTTTTTTCCAGCGCCACCAGCAAGTCCTCTTCGGAAATCTGTTTGTCCTTGATGCGCGAGACCATGCCATTGCAGTAGTTGTTGATGGCGGTCAGCGGCTGGTTCAGTTCGTGCGCCACGCTGGAGGCCATTTCACCCATGGTGATCAGGCGGCTGGACATCTGGGCCCGCTCCGATTGGATGGCGGCCTGCTCCTCGGCCAGGCGCCGGGTGGTGATGTCGGTGGCAATCACCATTTGGGCCAGGCGGCCGTCCACCCAGCTCAGGTAACGCGTGCGCACCTCCAGCCACTTGCCCAGGGCCGGGATGAAGATTTCGGCACTCTCCGTGTCGCTGTCGGGCAGGGCCGTGGTGGGCAGGCCGGCAAAGGAGTCCACGCTGTCCGAAGCCTCGTCATTGGTGAGGTTCATGGGCATGCCTGCTTCGGCCACCAGTTGCAGGTGGCCGCCCGCCTGCACGCCAAACCACTGGCGGTACAGCTTGTTGGCAAACAGCAGCTCGTCGCTACCCAGGGGGGCGACCGAGATGGACGCATCTAGCGCCTCCAGCACCGTGGTGAAGCGCTGGTGCGAGGCAGAGAGCTGCTCGCGCACGCGGTTGGGCTCGGTGATGTCGGTCATGGAGGTGACCCAGCCGGTTTGTGTGCCCATCGCGTCGATCAGCGGCGACACATACAGGCGGGCATCGAACAAGGTGTTGTCGCGCCGCTTCACCCGCACCTGGATGCCGCCGGGCGTGGTGTTGCCGTGCATTTCTTCCTCCAGGCGCGAGGCCAGATGCTCACGGTCACTGTCGGGCCAATAGGGGAAGGGTGCGGTGCGGCCCACCAGGTCCGACTCGCTCCAGCCCGTCATCTGGCAGAAGGCGGCGTTGACATAGGTAATGCGGCCCTGCAGGTCCATGGCGCGCATGCCGGTGAGCATGGAGTTTTCCATGGCGCGGCGGAAATTGGTTTCCGACATCAGCGCCTGCTGGGCCTGCACGCGGCGGCGGGTGTGGCGCCAGTTGGCAATCAGCATCCAGGCGGTCATCACACTCAGCGCGCTGACCAGCCAGAACAGCCCGCTGCCAATCACCCCCAGCGAGGCACGGTAGGCCTGTGCGCGGATGACCAGTCCGGCGCCTACGGGGGAGACCGGCATGGCGTATTCGTTGGCCGGGTTGCTCCAGGGCATCACACGTCCCACCAGTTTGCGGTCCGGCATGCTGGTGCCCGCCAGCAGCTTGCCATTGGCGTCTTGCAGCGAGACCGCATAACGCGCCGACACTTCGGATGGCACGCCGTAGCGGTACAGACCATCGATCGAGTATTCGGTCAGCAGCACGCCTGCAAAGCGCCCGCGCTCGCTCAAGGGCACAAACATCTGCAAGGTGGGGGACTCATCCTTGGCACGCGGGGGCTGGATGTACAGAGGTTGGTTTACCTCGCGGGTCAGGGCGTAACCCGCATCGCGGGCGCCGTACGACAACACGTCGGTGCTGGACTGCAGGCTGCCCGTAAAGTTGCCGCCCATGCCCACACTGGCGCGTGTGCGGCGTTTGTCGTCAACCCAGGCCATGCCCTGTACCTCGGGGTACTGGTCCAGCATGGCGGCGGTGCGCTGGCGGAAGTCGTCCAGGTCGAGCTCGCGGTTGGATATTTCGCGGGCAATGCGGGTGATTTGCTCTTGCCGTTCCAGCAGGCGCAGTCGCAGGCGCTGCTGGGTGTATTCCACGTCGCGCTGCACGGCTTCCTGTTCGCGGTCCATTTCTTCCACGCGCAGGTAGCCCAGGGCCGACACGATGGCTGCAAAAAACAACAACACGGCGGCCAGCGGGGCCAACATGGCGAACCGGTCTTGGCGATGGGGGGTGAGCCGCTGCCACCAGCGGCGTGCGCCGTCCACCGAGGGCAGCGCAATGGGTTTGGGCAAAGAAATCACTTTGTAAAAGGGCATTGCCCAAGTGTAGGGGCGCCAGCTTGACGCTACGCTGCATCAAGGTTACAGGAGGTTTCTGTATATTTCACATTAAGAAATGATTGAGCATGATTTGAAATTTCAAAATAAATATGAGAAACTAGGGCTGCCGCACTAAATTACGCCAAAGTACCAAGAAGGAGACATCGATGGCTGCAGTTCCCCAAAACCCTTTGGGCACGTCCGACGTGGACGGTCAGGAAACCCGTGAATGGATGGACGCCCTGAGCGCCGTCATCGAAAGTGAAGGCCCCGAGCGCGCCCACTTCTTGTTGGAGCAACTGCTGGAGCATGCCCGCCAGAAGAGCATCGACATGCCTTTTTCGGCCAACACTGGCTATGTAAACACCATTGAGCCCTCCGAAGAAGAGCGCTCTCCCGGCAACCTGGAAATTGAAGAGCGCCTGCGCGCCTACATGCGCTGGAACGCCATGGCCATGGTGGTCAAGGCCAACCGCCACCACCCCGTGGACGGCGGTGACCTGGGCGGCCACATCGGTTCGTTCGCCTCGCTGGCCAGCCTGTTTGGCGCCGGTTTCAACCACTTTTGGCACGCCGAGAGCGAAGGCCATGGCGGTGACTGTCTGTATATCCAAGGCCACGTGTCGCCCGGCGTCTACGCCCGCGCCTACCTGGAAGGGCGCCTGACGGAAGAGCAACTGCTGAACTTCCGCCAGGAAGTGGACGGCAAGGGCCTGTCCAGCTACCCGCACCCCAAGCTGATGCCCGAGTTCTGGCAGTTCCCCACGGTATCCATGGGCCTGGGCCCATTGATGGCCATCTACCAAGCCCGTTTCCTGAAGTACCTGCATGCCCGTGGCATTGCCAACACCGAGAACCGCAAAGTCTGGGTGTTCTGTGGCGACGGTGAGATGGACGAAGTGGAAAGCCTGGGCGCGATCGGCCTGGCCGCACGCGAAAAGCTGGACAACCTGGTGTTCGTCATCAACTGCAACCTGCAGCGCCTGGACGGCCCAGTACGCGGCAACGGCAAGATCGTGCAAGAGCTGGAAGGTGAATTCCGCGGCGCCGGCTGGAACGTGATCAAGCTGCTGTGGGGCTCCGGTTGGGATGCCCTGCTGGCGCGCGACAAGGAAGGCGCCCTGAAGAAGCTGATGATGGACACGCTGGATGGCGACTACCAGGCCATGAAGGCCAACGACGGTGCCTACGTGCGCAAGCATTTCTTCGGCAAAGACCCGCGCACGCTGGAGATGGTGTCCAAGATGTCGGACGAAGAAATCTTCGACCTGCGCCGTGGCGGCCACGACTCCAAGAAGGTGTACGCCGCCTTCCACAAGGCTGTGAACCACAAAGACCAGCCCACCGTGCTGCTGATCAAGACCGTCAAGGGTTTTGGCATGGGCAAGAGTGGTGAAGGCAAGAACACTGTGCACCAGACCAAGAAGCTGACCGACGAGGATATCAAGGCCTTCCGCGACCGCTTCAACATTCCCGTGCCAGACAGCGATCTGCCCAATGTGCCGTTCTACAAACCGGCCGATGACACCCCTGAAATGAAGTACCTGCACGAGCGCCGCAAGGCCTTGGGCGGTTACCTGCCACACCGCCGCGTGAAGGCCGACGAATCGTTCACCGTGCCCTCGCTGGAAACCTTCAAGGCCGTGATGGAGCCCACCGCCGAAGGCCGTGAGATCAGCACCACACAAGCTTATGTGCGCTTTTTGACCCAGCTGCTGCGCGACCAGGCCCTGGGCCCCCGCGTGGTGCCAATTCTGGTAGACGAGGCCCGTACTTTTGGTATGGAAGGCCTGTTCCGCCAAGTCGGTATCTACAACCCGGCAGGCCAGTTGTACACCCCGGTCGACAAAGACCAAGTCATGTACTACAAGGAAGACAAGGCCGGCCAGATCCTGCAAGAGGGCATCAACGAAGCCGGCGGCATGAGCAGCTGGATTGCGGCTGCCACCAGCTACTCCACGAGTAACCGCATCATGGTGCCGTTCTACGTGTATTACTCGATGTTCGGCTTCCAGCGCATTGGCGATCTGGCCTGGGCGGCGGGTGACATGCAAGCCCGCGGCTTCTTGTTGGGCGGCACATCGGGCCGTACCACGCTGAACGGCGAGGGCCTGCAGCACGAAGACGGTCACAGCCACATCATGGCCGGCACGATTCCCAACTGCATCAGCTACGACCCGACCTTCGCGCACGAAGTGGGTGTGATCTTGCACCACGGTTTGAAGCGCATGGTGGAGAAGCAGGACAACGTCTTCTACTACCTGACGCTGCTGAACGAAAACTACGCCATGCCCGGCCTGAAGGCGGGCACCGAAGAGCAGATCATCAAGGGCATGTACCTCTGCAAGGAAGGCCCCGCGCTGACCAAGAAGGCACCCCGCGTGCAACTGTTGGGTTCGGGCACCATCCTGCGCGAAAGCATTGCCGCGCAAGAGCTGCTGGAAAAAGAGTGGGGCGTGGGCGCCGATGTCTGGAGCTGCCCAAGTTTCAATGAACTGACCCGTGACGGCCAGGACGCAGACCGCTGGAACCTGCTGCACCCGCTGGAAACACCGCGCGTGTCGTTTGTGGAACAGCAACTCGGCAAGTCCACCGGCCCCGTGGTCGCGTCGACCGACTACATGAAGGCCTATGCCGAGCAGATTCGCCCCTTCGTGCCCAAGGGCCGTACCTACAAGGTGCTGGGCACCGACGGCTTTGGTCGCTCCGACTTCCGCAGCAAGCTGCGCGAGCACTTCGAGGTGAACCGCCACTACATCGTGGTGGCCGCCTTGAAGGCGCTGAGCGAAGACGGTACGGTGCCCGTGGCGAAAGTGGCGGAAGCCATTGCCAAATATGGCATCAACGCTGACAAAGTGAACCCCCTGTACGCCTAAGCACCGGAGACAAACAACATGGCAATCGTAGAAGTACAAGTCCCGGACATTGGCGACCTCGACGAGGTGGCGGTGATCGAGGTGATGGTCAAGGTGGGCGACACGGTCAAGGCCGAACAAAGCCTGATCACTGTGGAGAGCGACAAGGCCTCCATGGAAATCCCGTCCAGCACCGCCGGTGTGGTCAAGGAGATCAAGGTCAAGCTGGGCGACAAGGTCAAGCAAGGCTCCGTCGTGCTGGTGCTGGAAGCTGAAGGCGGCGCTGCCGCCCCGGTTTCTGAGTCCAAAGCGGCTGCAGCCCCCGTAGCTGCTGCGCCAGCAGCTCCTGTTTCTGTAGCGCCTGCGCCCGTTGCAGCCCCTGCAGCGTCCGGCCCCGTGGAAGTTCGCGTGCCCGACATTGGTGATTTCAAGGATGTGGCCGTCATTGAGTTGCTGGTCAAGGTGGGCGACACCATCAAGGTGGAGCAAAGCCTGATCACCGTGGAGTCCGACAAGGCCTCCATGGAGATCCCGTCCAGCACCGCCGGTGTGGTGAAGGAGATCAAGGTCAAGATTGGTGACACCGTGAACATCGGTGACCTGGTGGTGGTGTTGGATGGCGTAGTGGGCGCAGCCCCTGCGGCCGCACCCGCTGCCCCCGCCTCTGCGGCCACCGCCGCAGCGCCGGCACCGGCTGCCGCTGCTGCAGTGGCTGCCCCGGCAGCTGCAGTGGCCGTGCCAGCCCATGCCCCCGGTGGCGCCACGCTTGGATTGCCCCACGCGTCGCCTTCGGTGCGCAAGTTTGCGCGTGAACTCGGTGTGCCGCTGAACGAAGTCAAGGGCTCTGGCCCCAAGGGCCGCATCACCGAGGCCGATGTGCAGGGCTTCACCCGCTCCGTGATGAGCGGTGCGGTGCAAACCCTGGCCGCTGCGGCACAGGCCAAAGCGTCTGGTGGCAACGACGGCGCGGGCCTGGGGCTGATCCCCTGGCCGAAGGTGGACTTTGCGAAGTTCGGTCCGATTGAACGCAAGGAAATGTCGCGCATCAAGAAGATCAGCGGCGCCAACCTGCTGCGCAACGCGATCATGATTCCCGCCGTCACCAACCATGACGACGCCGACATCACCGACCTCGAAGCCTTCCGCGTCTCCACCAACAAGGAGAACGAGAAGTCGGGCATCAAGGTCACCATGCTGGCCTTCCTGATCAAAGCCTGCGTGGCCGCGCTGAAGAAGTTCCCCGAGTTCAACAGCTCGCTGGATGGTGACGCGCTGATCTACAAGCAGTACTACCACATCGGTTTTGCGGCGGACACGCCCAATGGCCTGGTGGTGCCCGTGATCAAGGACGCCGACAAGAAGGGCATCTTCCAGATCAGCGCCGAGATGGGCGAGCTGGCCAAAAAGGCGCGCGACGGCAAGCTGAGCCCGGCCGACATGTCCGGTGCCTGCTTCACCATCTCCAGCCTGGGCGGCATTGGCGGGCGTTACTTCACGCCCATCATCAACGCCCCTGAAGTCGCCATCTTGGGCGTCTGCAAGAGCCAAATGGAACCCGTGTGGGACGGCAAGGCCTTTGTGCCGCGCCTGATGCTGCCCTTGTCGCTGACGTGGGACCATCGCGTGATCGACGGCGCAGCCGCTGCACGCTTCAACGTGTACCTGGGCCAGATCCTGGGCGACTTCCGGAGGGTTTTGCTGTGAGCATCGTAGAAATCAAGGTTCCGGATATTGGCGACTTGGACGAAGTCGCGGTCATTGAGTTGCTGGTCAAGGTGGGCGACACCATCAAGGCCGAGCAAAGCCTGATCACCGTGGAGAGCGACAAGGCCTCCATGGAAATCCCCGCCAGCGAAGGCGGCGTGGTCAAAGAGTTGAAAGTGAAGTTGGGCGACAAGGTCAAGCAGGGCACCGTGGTGGTGTTGCTGGAAGCTGCCGGCGCTGCTGCAGCCCCGATTTCAGCACCAAAAGCGGCTCCAGCCCCCGCCACTGCTGCGCCAGCAGCTCCTGTTTCTGTAGCGGCGCCTGCGCCTGCAGCCTCCAGTTTTGGTGGCGCTGCGGATCTGGAGTGCGATGTGGTGGTGATTGGCGGGGGGCCCGGCGGTTATTCCGCCGCCTTCCGTGCGGCCGATCTGGGCCTCAAGGTCATCGTGGTGGAGCGCTACGCCACCCTGGGCGGCGTCTGCCTGAACGTGGGTTGCATCCCCTCCAAGGCGCTGCTGCACGTGGCGGCTGTCATGGACGAAGTCAGCCACATGGCCGACCTGGGTGTGGACTTTGGTGCCCCGACGCTGAACATCGACAAGCTGCGCAGCCACAAGGAAAAGGTTATCGGCAAGCTGACCGGCGGCCTGGCCGCCATGGCCAAGATGCGCAAGGTGACCACCGTGCGCGGCTATGGCAACTTTGTCGGCGCCAACCACCTTGAAGTGGAAGAGACCAGCGGTACCGCGCAAGAGAAGACCGGCAGCAAGAAAGTTATCGCCTTCAAGAACGCCATCATCGCCGCAGGCTCGCAAGCCGTGCGCCTGCCTTTCATGCCCAACGACCCGCGCGTGGTGGACAGCACCGGCGCCTTGGCGCTGACCGGTGTGCCCAAGCGCATGCTGATTCTGGGTGGCGGCATCATCGGCCTGGAAATGGGCACCGTCTACAGCACCCTGGGCGCCCGCCTGGACGTGGTGGAAATGCTGGACGGCCTGATGCAGGGCGCTGACCGCGACCTGGTGAAGATCTGGCAGAAGATGAACGCCAAGCGCTTTGACAACATCATGCTCAAGACGAAGACCGTGTCCGCACGCGCCTTGCCCGAAGGCATTGAGGTGACGTTTGCGCCGGCGGAAGAGGGCGGCACTGCGCCTGCGCCGCAGGTCTATGACCTGGTGCTGCAGGCCGTGGGGCGCACACCCAATGGCAAGAAGATCAGCGCCGAGAAGGCTGGCGTGGCGGTGACCGACCGCGGCTTCATCAACGTCGACATCCAGATGCGTACCAATGTGCCGCACATCTTCGCCATTGGCGACATCGTGGGCCAGCCCATGCTGGCGCACAAGGCAGTGCACGAGGCGCACGTGGCGGCCGAAGTGATTGCGGGTGAACTGCAAGGCAACAAGGAATTGGCGGCTGCTGCCTTCAACGCCCGCGTGATCCCCAGCGTGGCCTACACCGACCCCGAGGTTGCGTGGGTCGGCCTCACCGAAGACCAGGCCAAGGCGCAAGGTATCAAGGTCAAGAAGGGCCTGTTCCCTTGGACGGCATCCGGCCGCGCGATTGCCAACGGCCGCGACGAAGGCGTCACCAAACTGCTGTTTGATGATTCCCCCGAGGCCCACGGCCACGGCAAGATCCTGGGCGGCGGCATGGTCGGCACGCATGCGGGCGACATGATCGGTGAGATCGCGCTGGCCATTGAGATGGGTGCAGATGCGGTGGACATCGGCAAGACCATTCACCCGCATCCCACGCTGGGCGAGAGCATCGGCATGGCGGCGGAGATTGCACATGGCAGCTGCACGGATGTGCCGCCGGCGCGGAAGTAATGCTGAAGAGCCGCTGAATACGCTATAAATTCAGTAGCTGGCCGCGCAGATTCCGTAAGGGCTGCGCGGATTTTTCATTAGATTTTCCAGTGTTTGCCCTGCATGGGTAAGTCGCGCACGGGCCACACGGGGCACAGCATTTGCACCACCTCCACCAGGCTCAACCACTCTACGAAGGGGGCGATCCCAGAAGCGTTGCCCAGTGATGGCTGAAATGGCACCCCTGCTTCGCGCACCAGCACCACATTCGCATTGGTACGGCTCAGCGTTACTTCAGCAAGTGGTTCGGTGTTATCCGAGAAGTTCATGGTTGGTGGCCCGCACGACCTGGTGCGCAACCACCGCTAAACCACCGATCAAGGCCGGTTCTGTGCCGTTGCGCGCAAACATCAACAGTGCTTCGCGAATTTGTTCGGCCAGGTTAGACATGTCTGTGGCGTGGAATGGTGGATGCGGAAATCATAGCGCCCGCTTGGGCATCAGTGCTTGGGTTGGGGGTGGGGCGGCCGCATAATGGCCAATGACCGACGCTTCCCCTCCCCACAAGCGCCGCGTGCGTTACGCGGGCACCCATCCCCGCCAGTTTGAAGACAAATACAAAGAGCTAGACCCCACGCGCCATGCGGCCGAGGTGGACAAGGTCATGCAGCGCGGGCAAACGCCTGCGGGCATGCACCGCTCCATTTGTGTGGACGAAATCCTCGCCATCCTGAAACCCGTGCCGGGTGAAACCGGGCTGGACCTGACCCTGGGTTTTGGCGGCCACACGCTGGCCATGCTGCCGCTGGTGCAGCCGGGTGGGCGCATGTTTGGCATGGATGTGGACCCGATTGAGCTGCCGCGCACCACGGCGCGGCTGCGCAAGCTGGGGTTTGGCGAAGAGGCGCTCAGCGTGCACCGGGCCAACTTCAGCGAGCTGGCCACCTTGCTGCCGCAGGCGGGCGGGGGCTTTGACTTTGTGTTGGCCGACCTGGGCGTGTCGTCCATGCAGATTGACAACCCGGCGCGGGGCTTTAGTTTTCGCGCCGATGGCCCGCTGGATTTGCGTCTGGACCCCAGCAGTGGCCAGTCAGCCAGCGAGTTGTTGTTGTGCGTGACGCGGCACCGGCTGCGTGACCTGCTGACCGACAACTCCGACGAGCCCTTTGCGATTCCCCTGGCCGCAGCCCTGCAAGGCCAGTACCTGGAAACCACGGTGCAGCTGGCTGACCTGGTGCGGGCCACCATGGAGCTGGCCTACAAGCGCAGCATGCCGGCAGAAGAGCGCCTGGTGGAAACCAAGAAGGTGCTGCAGCGCACATTCCAGGCGCTGCGCATTGAGGTGAATGACGAGTTTGGCGTGTTGGATACCATGCTGCGGGACCTGCCCGCCTGCCTGAAACCCGGTGGGCGCGTGGCGATTTTGAGCTTCCATTCTGGCGAAGACCGGCGCGTGAAAAAGTGCTTTCAAACCGGTGAGCGCAACGGCACCTTCAGCAGCGTGGCGGCCGATCCGATTCGCGCCTCGTATGACGAGCAGCGCAGCAATCCGCGCTCATCGTCTGCCAAGTTGCGCTGGGCGGTGCGGGCGCTTCACGGCGGTGCTGTGGCGTGATGGAGCGGGTGACCGTACAAGGGCGGCGTGCGCCGTGGGGCCTGCTGCTTCTGGCTTTCTTGTTGACCGGTTGCGAAAAACCGGAGCCAATAGCCTCGCCTTCTGTCGAGGTGGATCCACTGGCGACGGTGCCACCGGAGCGGGTATTCAAGGGGTTATTGGGGGGCAAGCCCGTACACTTGGTGGTGCATGAATGCAAGGTTTTCCGCGCTACATCGGAGGAGGGCGGTTGGCAGATGGTGCTTGAACCCGAGCCCTATCCGTTCTTCAGCTATTGCGAGCGGCAGACGCTGCTTGTCGAGGGTGGCGCAGTCACGGTCACCTTGGGGCGCATAGCCTTTGGTGCAGGAGGCTGCTGTGCCACCGGCGGTACCTACCGTTCCAAGGATGGCGTGCGCTGGAAGAAGCTGTGAGCGCTGCGCATGCAGATCGCCCGACACGTTGAAGGAGGATGTATTTGAAAAAGCAAAAATTGCCAATAGCAGCCATGCTGCTGTGTGCTGCAAGCGCTGTGGGGGCTTTGGAGCTTCAGCAGCAAAACTTTAGCGACGACGAGATTTTCTCTACCGTGGTCAGCAAGTTCAAAAAATCACTGTCGCACCGCTTCAACCCTGCTGCCAAGGCTGAGCCAAAACCTTTGCTGGTGCTGGGGCCTGCACTGAAATTTGGCAAAAAAATCAAGTCTGCATCATTCAGCCACCTGACGCAGCAAGAACTGGTTGCGCAGCAAGAGGCGGTTTTCATCTTGGTCACCAATGCCTACCCGGATGTAGAGCGCAATGCCCTCTATGTCGAATACGACATCCCCAGCAATGCGTCGTTTGGTGTGTTGCGGGTCTATCCCCAAGACGGTGTGCTGGTGGCGGAAGTGAAGGATGGTTACCGATCCTCCTCCGGGGCCCGAGCAACCTACGGCAAGTTGTACGAAGGCGTGGCCTGCAGGGACAACACGGAAATGGCCTACCGCTGGAACTACTACGAACGCAATGGCGCCAGTGGGCGTTGCCTTGATGTGATGTTCACTGAATTTATGAGCGGGTTTTAGTCCTCAAAGGGCCCAGGCCGTTGTGATAACGGTACCCGCCCCAAAGTGGTGGAAAATAGAGGGCTTTCTGCCCTTGCCTTCTTGGCAGAAACTCCCGCCCGGCTCTTTAACCCTTTAGCTCCTCCCAGCTTGTCCATGCAAGACGTCAATTCCTCCAAGATTTCTGTCGAGAAGATCGGCGGCACCTCCATGACCGCTTTTGGCGATGTATTGCGCCACATCGTGCTGCACGACCCCAAACGCATCTACGGCCGCATTTACGTGGTGTCGGCCTACTCGGGCGTGACCAACCAGTTGCTGGAGCACAAGAAAACCGGTGAACGTGGCATTTACGCCCTGTTTGCCGAGGGCAAGGGTTACCAGGACGCACTGACTGGCCTGTCCGTCAGCCTGAAGAAACTCAACGCCGGGTACGCCGATATCGGCCTGCCATTGGCTGTGGCCGACGCCTTTATCGACCAGCGCATTGCCCAGGCCCGTGAATACCTGGGCGCCATGCAGCACGTGTTGGCCAGCGGTTACCTGAGCCGCCACGACGTGTTGTTGGCCGCGCGCGAAGTGCTGGCCTCCATCGGTGAATCGCACAGCGCGTTCAACTCGGTGGAAATCCTCAAGGCCAATGGCGTGAAGGCCGTGCTGATGGACCTGGCCGGTTTTGACGACAACGAAGCCTGGACGATTGACGAGCGTATTGCCAACAGTTTCAAAGACCTGGACCTGGCCAACAGTGTGATTGTGGCCACCGGTTACACCAAGGGCACCGAAGGCATCATGCGTGAGTTTGACCGTGGCTACTCCGAAGTCACCTTTAGCAAGATCGCCGTGGAAGTGCGCCCGGCCGAGGCCGTGATCCACAAGGAATTCCACCTGTCGTCGGCCGACCCCAACCTGGTGGGTCTGGAAAACGCCATCGTGGTAGGTGCCACCAATTACGACGTGGCCGACCAGCTGGCCGATGTGGGCATGGAAGCGATCCACCCCAAGGCGTCCAAACCCATGGAACTGGCGGGCATCCCCATCCGCTTGAAGAACACCTTTGAGCCGGACCACCCCGGCACGCTGATCACTAAGGACTTTGTGGGCGAACGTGCCCGCGTGGAAATTGTGACGGGCACCGACAAGGTCACGTTGATTGAAATCCACGACCCCAGCATGGTGGGTACCGTGGGGTTTGATGCCAGCCTGATGCAGGTGTTCTGCAAGCACGACATCAGCTACATCCTCAAGGCCACCAACGCCAACTCCATCGCCCATCTGGTGTGGGATAACCAGGTGACGGCCGAACTCGTGGCCGAACTCGAAACCCTGTACCAGGTGGTGACGGTCAAACCCAGCGCCATCGTCTGCACCATCGGCTCCAACATCGGCATCCCCGGTGTGCTGGCTAAGGCCGCGCAAGCGCTGGCCGATGCCCAGGTCAACGTCAACTGCGTGTCACAAACCCTGCGCCAGGTGAATATGCAATTTGTGATCGAGCGCGAAGACTACAAGACCGCCGTCATCGCGCTCAACATGGCCCTGTGCGTCAACTCCGGTACACCCGTGCCGCGCGTCTGACTACCGCTTAAAACGCTATAAATTCAATAGCTGGCCGCGCAGACTCCACGGGGGCTACGCGGCTTTTTTATGCCTAAATATCAGCCGCCACGGAGCAGACCTGGTTGCGCCCACCGTGTTTGGCCTGGTACAGCAGGGCATCGGCGGCTTCCAGCATGTGGTGAAAGCTGCCCACCTGCGTGTCGCTGCTGAGTCCCATGCTGATGGTGATGCGCAGGTCTGGGTGCACCTCGTGCCAGGGGTAGGCTTCTACTCGCAGTCGCAGGGCTTCGCAGGCCTCGCGGGCGTGGGCCAGGTCGGTTTCGGGGAAGGCCACCACAAACTCTTCACCTCCGTAACGTGCCACCAAATCCGAGCTGCGCATGTTTTGCTTCAGGATGTCGCCCAGGCGGCGCAGCACCTCGTCGCCCGTGGCGTGGGAAAAGCGGTCGTTGACACCCTTGAAGTGGTCGATGTCGCACAGTGTCACGCTAAAGGGACGCTGGTAGCGCTGGGCACTGGCAAAGAACTGGGCGCACTGTTCGTCAAAGTGGCGGCGATTGTGCAGGCCGGTTAGCACATCACGCAGGCTCAGCTCACGCATCTGGGTGGCCATGGCCTCGATCTGCGCGTGCGACTGGCGCAGGTCTTCGTATTGCCGCGCAATTTCGTCGCTCATGCGGTTGAAGGCCCGGGCCAGCACACCCACCTCGTTCTCCGATTCCACGGGCACCTGCTGGCGCAGTGCGCCTCCGCCCATGGCCTGCACGGCACCGGTCAAGTTGCGCAGAGATCTGCTTAGGCGGTTGCCCAGAAATAGCCCCAGCAGCAGCGTGAGGGTCAGGCCCACGGTGGTGCCCAGCACCAGCGATTCGCGCATGGCCGAGAGGTAACCCAGGTCCAGGTCGGAGTAGTTGGGCTCGCCCTGCGGTGAGGAATAGGCCACCACCTTGTCGTCGAGCAGGATGGGGAACATGCGGGCCCTGTCTTCGTCGCGGATAGCGTCGCCAGGCTTGTAGGGCGCCAGGGTGAACAGCGAGTTGTAGTTGGCGTCAAACAGGTAGAAGCGAAACGGTGGCCGGTGTAGGCCACCACCCGGTGACGGTGGTGGTGGCTGGTTGCCAGGCTGGGCTACCAGCCCGGGGCCTACAGGGCGGGGGTCTGCCGGCGGTGGCAATACACCCCCCCCTGCATCGGGCCGTGGAGGAGGGCGGTGCCGCTCGGAAAAAGCGCGGAAGCCCTCCACCTTCTGGCCCTCCGCCCAGCTGCCATAGGTCTTGAAGTATTTCTGCACATCGGCCGTGAAGTTTTTGCTGGACTCCTGCATCACCAAAGCGTTGAACTTCTTGGTAAGCCGCTGGTAGGCCAACCCACCCACGATAGCGGTGGACGCCAGGCTGGTGACCAGCAGGCAGGCAATGAGTTCGGTGCGCAGTGACAGGTTCCAGCGCGGGAGCAAAGTGGCCATGGGTTCTCTCAGTGAATCAAGGCGTTATTAGCGCGCGGCTTGCAGGGCGGACTGCAGTGTCTCCACGCTGATGCCCAGTTTGGCGGCAGCGGCGCGCAGGTCCGGTGGTGGTGGTCCCAGCGCTTCGCGCAGCTTCTGTGCGCTGATGCCTAAAGTGGCCGCTACCTTGTTCAGATCGGGCGGTGCGCCAGCAGGGCCGCCGGGTGGCGCTGCAGCACCGCCTTCCGGAGGCCGGCCACCGGGGGCGTTCATGGTGCGCTGGGGGCGGGGACCGCTGATGGTGGACACGTCGGCCTGTTTGTAGCTGCCGCGCAGGCAGCCCGCGGTGTAGGGGAAGTCGGGCGTGGCGTGGTAGTGGTACATGGCCACCTGCTTGCCCTCCCAGGGGATGGTGTGGGTGTGGCCATGGCATTCGTCCAGGTCTTTGCTGCGCAGGGCCTGGCCCTTTTCACCGTAGGGGCCATAGATGCCAAAACCATCCACCAGGTAACCCACCAGGGCAGAGTGGCCGTTGGGTTCGCGTGGGTCAGCCACGCAGCTGCTGAGGCTGTGGTAGTGGTACACACCCGACTCCTGCGGGTGGCCCTGGCACGCGTCCTGGGTTTCGTGGGCCACCGCGTCGCGGCCCGGCGCGTCCAGCGCGTTGAACAACACGGCCCCGCTCAAGAGAAACCCGATCGCCCCCGGCGCGCAACTGGCCTGCGCGGCCAGCGTGGGCCACAGCGGCAGTGCCACCTGCATGGTCTGCGCCTGGATGCGGTTGGGGTTGCGGTCGTAGCGGTAGGCCTCGCTGTTGCTGGGGACTGGAAAGCTGCCTGTGGTGTGGTTGGGCAGGTCGTTGCCGCTGAACACGCGCTGGTTTTGCTCCACGCTGAGCTTGAACTGCGACGGCCAGCTCACCTGCCCCGGTACTACCGCCTTGGCGGTCAGGTCATACGTGCCGTTGGCGGTGTTGATCCACGGACCCACACGCTGGGCACCACCCGCCTGCGGGTTGATGTGGCAGGCCCAGATCCAGCCGACCTTGGGCGACTGTGAAATCTTGCCATCGCCCAGGGGCAGGGCGGTCAGGTCATGGCCATGCCCCGAGGTGGACACGATGGCCCATGCCAGGGCGGTCACTGTTGCTTTCATCCAAGGCCTCCACAGGTTGCACCGAGTGGGCACAAGGATACGGCATGCCAGTGGCACCCGATGCGGCGTTTTACACCCGCTGTTTGTCCAGCTTGCGGCTCAGGGTGCGGCGGTGCATGCCCAGGCGGCGGGCGGCTTCGGAGATGTTGAAGTCACTCTCGGCCAGCACTTCGTGGATGCGTTCCCACTCCAGTGTCTTGATGGAGCTGGAGCGGTTGGTCAGCGCGACTTCGGTGTTGCCTTCTTCTAGGCCGAAGGCGGCCTCGATGTCGTCGGTGTTGGAGGGTTTGGCCAGGTAGTGCAAGGCGCCTAGCTTGATGGCCTCTACGGCCGTGGCAATGCTGGCAAACCCCGTGAGCACGACGATGCGCATGGCCTCGCTGTGTGCATGCAGCGCGCGCACGCAGGCCAGGCCGGTGGCTTCGCCCTTGAGTTTCAGGTCGACCACGGCGTAGGCCGGCGTGTGTGTGGCCAGCAGGGCCTCCATGGCGGCCATACCGTCGGCGTGCAGCACGCGGTAGCCGCGCCGCTCGAAAGAGCGCGTCAGGGTGCGGGCAAAGGCCTCGTCGTCTTCGACGATGAGCAGCAGGCGTTCAGTGTCCATGGTCTTCCTGGTTGGCGTCTTGCAAGGTGATAGCCGACAGCGACAGCGTGATGGTGACCTCGGCACCGCCCTCTGGTCGGTTACGCGCCACCACACTGCCGCCCAGGGTGCGTGCCACGTTCATGGACAGGAACAGGCCCAAGCCCCCGCCGGGCCGCCCTTTGGTGGACTGGTAGGGGATGCCAATCTGCGCCAGCAGGCTGGGCGAAAAGCCTGGGCCCTGGTCGCTGACCACGATGCGCAGCACGTCGGCGTCGCGCTCGGCCTGCAGGCGCACCCAGTGTGGGGAGGCGTCACGCGCATTGTCCAGCACGTTAAACACCATTTGCTGCAACGTGGTGTCGGCCACCATGGGGCTGTCGTGCTGGATGCGGTTGTCATACACAAACTGGTCCACCGAACGGGTGGTGCGCCAGTCTTGCACCAGGGTGTCCAGAAACTGGCGCACCGTGGTCTGCACCGACGACTCGCCCCGTGTTTCGCCGGCCGACAGCAGGATGCCGCTGACAATGCTTTTGCAGCGTTTGACCTGGGCCTCCATCTCGGCAATGTCTTCCTGCAGCGTGGCGTCGGCGCCCAGCGCCTGCATGTGTTTCCAGTCGCCCAGAATCACTGCCATGGTGGCCAGTGGTGTGCCCAGCTCATGGGCCGCGCCCGATGCCAACAGGCCCATGCGCACAATGTGTTCTTCTTCTGCCGCCCGCTGGCGCACGGCGGCCAGGCGGGCGTCGCGCCGGCGCAGGTTGTAGTTGATGCGCGTGATGAAGATGACCACCAGAATGGCGTTGAGTGCAAAACACACCAGCAGGCCCACCACATAGGGGCTGCTCCAGCCATCCTGCAAGTTGGGCGCCAGCGGCAGTGGGCGGCTGTGCTGCGCCAGCAGCGCCACGCAGGCCGATGCCATCCCTACGATGGACCAGAGGTAACCGCCGCGCAGCAGCATGGCACCCACGGCAATCTGCAGCAGGTACAAAAACACAAACGGGTTGCTGATACCCCCGCTCAGGTACAGCAGCGCCGTCAGTGCGGCCACGTCCACCAGCAGGGCAAAAAACAGCTCGATGTCGTGTACTGGGCGGCGGGTGCGCCAGCGCAGCAGGCTGGCCAGGTTGATGAGCACCAGGCAGCCCACGATGGCCAGCATGGCTTGCAGGGGCAGCGGCAGGCGCAGGCTGTAGTGGGTCACCTCGATGGTGAGCAACTGCCCGACCACCGCAATCCAGCGCAGCTGAATCAGCTGTTGCAGGTTTTTGCGCCCGGCCGCGGCGCTGGCGGAGCGGGCCTTGTGCAGGGGCAGAGGGGAAAGCTTAGGGCTGCTGGTCATGGGCGGGGTGGTGGAGGGCGGCGGCACGCAGCCTGCGCTCATAGCGTGCCACAAGCAGTGCCGATCCTGCAACCATCAGGGCCAGCCCGAACCAGGTGAGTGCGTAGACCAGGTGGCTGTTGGAGAACTGCACCACCGTCAGCCCCGGGCGGGGCCACACACCTTGCATGGCAGGGGGAAGTTCTACCGAGGCACCGCCTTGCAACACCGGCATGCCGGCGTCCACAAAAAATGGCGCTGCCTGCGCCAGCTGCTGGGCCTGGGCGATGGCGGCCACATCGCGCGAGTGCCAGCGCTGCTGCGCAGGGTCGTTGCGGCGCAGAAAACCACCACCGGGTTCACTCATGCGCAGCAGGCCGTCCACCGTCACCCATGCCGCGGCAGTGGTTGGTGTGTCGGTGGGTAGCCACTGCGTGCGCTGGGCTTGCGGCACAAAACCGCGGTTCACCAACACCTGGGTGCCGTCGGCTTGTTGCAGCGGGGTGAGCACCCAGTAGCCTGCGCCCAGCGCCGTGGTGGCCTGGGTGAGCACGGTTTTGTGGGGAAGCCAGTGCCCCTGCAGGCGTACGGCCAGGTACTCATACCGTGCCGCATCTACCTGCGGCCACAACGCGGGCGCCGGTGTGGCCACGGGCGTGGCCTGGATGCGCTGCGTCACGCGGTCTATCAGGTTCAGCTTCCAGGCGCGGCGCTGCACTTGCCACACGCCCAGCGCACTAAACCCGACAAACAGCGTGATGCCCAGCACCGCAAGCAGTGCCAGCATCCAGGTGGGATGCGTGGGCTGGCGGGGCGATGCGGGGGCTGGCACTGCGTGATGTGTCAGGGTGTGCCGTGGTGTGCCGCGGCGGGCGCAGCCCCTGGCTGCACCGCTGCGGGTAGGACGGGTTGTGTGGGGTGTGCGGGCATCATGTTGCTGTTCATGTGGAACATGACCCACAGCGTGCCGGCAATGGCAATGGCCACAAAGACCACGGTGAAGATGGTAGACAGCAGGGTCCAGCCGCCTTCGACCTTGCCGTTCATGTGCAGGAAACACACCATGTGCACCAAAATCTGCACCACGGCAAAACCGCCGAGCACCAGGATGGCGGTGTTGCGGTCGGCAATCACCTTGCTCATGACCAGCCAGAACGGAATGGCCGTGAGGATGATGGACAGCACAAAGCCGGTCATGTAGCCAGAGAGCGTGCTGTGGGGGCCGTCTTCTGCATGGTGTTCATCATGGCCATGCCCCGCGTGGGTAGCGGCGTGTGCGGTGTGTTGTGCGGCGCTCATTTACAGCACTCCCATCAGGTAGACAAAGGTGAAGACACCGATCCAGACCACGTCCAGAAAATGCCAGAACATGGACAGGCACATCAGGCGACGGGTGTTGGCGGGAATCAGCCCGTGTTTGCTGATCTGCAGCATCAGCACCACCAGCCAGATCAGGCCAAAGGTCACGTGCAGGCCGTGGGTGCCCACCAGGGTGAAAAAGGCCGACAGAAAGGCGCTGCGCTGCGGACCGGCGCCCTGGTGAATCAGATGGTAGAACTCGTACAGCTCCAACCCCAGGAAACACAGGCCAAACAGCCCGGTGACGCCCAGCCACAGCAGCGTGCCTTTCACATCATTCATCTGCTTGCGCAGCATGGCAAAGCCGAAGGTGATGGACGAGAGCAACAAAAAGGCCGTGTTGATGGCCACCAGCGTCAGGTCGAACAGCTGCGCGCCCGTGGGCCCCGCCGCATAACTGCGGCCCAACACGCCGTAGGTGGCAAACAGGGCCGCAAAGATGAGGCAGTCGCTCATCAGATAGAGCCAGAAGCCCAGGGCGGTGCCGTTCTCGGGGTGGGGCTCGTGGGCGAGGTGGTACTCGCGCGGGGCCATTGCGCCAGCGGCGCTTGTGTGCAGGGTGGTATCAGACATGGCGGGCCAGTTGCAGTGTGCGGGCTTCTTCGGTGGCGATCACATCGGCCGCCGGAATGTAGAAATCACGCTTGTAGTTGAAGGTGTGGGCGATGCAGGCAAACAGCAGTGCGGCAAACGACACGCCGGCCAGCAGCCACATGTGCCAGATCAGCGCAAAACCAAACACCAGCGACAAGGCCGAGATCACTGCACCGGCACCGGTGTTGGCCGGCATGTGGATGGGCGCAAAGCCGCTCAGGGGGCGTTGGTAGCCGTGTTTTTTCATGTCCCACCAGGCGTCGATGCTGTGCACCACGGGGGTAAAGGCAAAGTTGTAATCGGGCGGGGGCGAGGAGGTGGCCCACTCCAGCGTGCGCGCATCCCAGGGGTCGCCGGTGTGGTCACGCAGTTCTTCGCGCTTCAGGTAGCTCACCACCAGCTGGATCAGGAAGCAGGCAATACCCGCCGCAATCATGGCAGCGCCAATGGCAGCCACGACAAAGTACGGTTGCAGTGAGGTGTCTTCGAAGTGGTTGGCGCGGCGGGTCACACCCATCAGGCCCAGCACATAGAGCGGGCCGAACGCCACCCAGAAGCCGACCACCCACAGCCAGAAGGAGCGCACGCCCCAGGTACGGTCCAGCTTGTAACCAAAGGCCTTGGGGTACCAGTAGTTGATGCCGGCAAACAGGCCGAACAACACACCGCCGATGATCACGTTGTGGAAGTGGGCGATCAGGAACAGGCTGTTGTGCAACACGAAGTCGGCCGGGGGCACCGCCAGCAGCACGCCGGTCATGCCACCGATGGCAAAGGTCACCATGAAGGCCACGGTCCACATCATGGGCAGCTCGAAACGGATGCGGCCCTTGTACATGGTGAACAACCAGTTGAAGATCTTGGCCCCGGTGGGGATCGAGATGATCATCGTCGTGATACCGAAGAAGGTGTTCACGCTCGCGCCCGAACCCATCGTGAAGAAGTGGTGCAACCAGACCAGGTACGACAGGATGGTGATGACCACCGTGGCGTAGACCATGGAGGTGTAGCCAAACAAGCGTTTCTTGCAGAAGGTGGCCACCACCTCGGAGAAGATGCCGAAGCAGGGCAGGATCAGGATGTAGACCTCGGGGTGACCCCAGATCCAGATCAGGTTCACATAGAGCATGGGGTTGCCACCCAGCTCGTTGGTGAAGAAATTGGTGCCTACGTAGCGGTCCAGCGACATCAGCACCAGCGCTGCGGTCAGCACGGGGAAGGAGGCCACGATGAGTGCGTTGGTGCACAGCGCGGTCCAGGTGAACACGGGCATCTTCATCAGGCTCATGCCCGGCGCGCGCATCTTGATGATGGTGACGATCAGGTTAATGCCCGAGAGCGTGGTGCCCACCCCCGCAATCTGCAGGGCCCAGATGTAGTAGTCCAGCCCGGTGCTGGGGCTCTGCGCGCCCAGGTTAGACAACGCCAACCAGCCGGAGGTCGAGAACTCACCCAGGAACAGCGAAACCATCACCAGCACTGCGCCGGCGGTGGTCATCCAAAAGCTGAAGTTATTGAGGAAGGGGAAGGACACATCGCGTGCGCCAATCTGCAGTGGCACGAGGTAGTTCATGAGCCCCGTGACCAGCGGCATGGCCACGAAGAAGATCATGATCACGCCGTGGGCGGTGAAGATCTGGTCGTAGTGGTGCGGCGGCAGATAGCCCATGTTGTCGCCAAAGGCCATGGCCTGTTGCAGGCGCATCATCACGGCGTCTGCAAAGCCGCGCAGCAGCATGAGGATGCCCAGAATCATGTACATGATGCCGATCTTTTTGTGGTCGATGCTGCAAATCCAGTCACGCCACAGCGGGCCCCAAAGGCGGAATTTGGTGATGGCAGCTACCACACCAAGGCCGCCCAGCACCACGGCAATAAAGGTCCACAGCACGATGGGCTCGTGCGCCATGGGGACGGCGTCCCAGTTCAGCCGGCCCAGGGCCCAGTGGGAGGGGGAGACAGTTTCAGAAGACATGGAAGTGCTCATTGGCGAATGCTGGCGCGCGGCGTGGCGCGAATGTCGAGCGCGGCCACCACTTGGGTCGCGTTCTGCGGGGTGCAGATGTCCTGCGGCAGGTTCAGGCCGGCGGAGCGCACATAGGCCTCACCCCCTTGGGCGTCGATGGCCATCATGTGGTGCATGCACATCTTGCCGTCTTCCACGCAGCGGTTGAGCACCTTGTCGTACAGGTCTTCTTCCACACTGGCAAAGCGCTGCACCGGATCCCGTTCGCTGGGTTTCGCCAGATTTTGGTAGGTGTTGCGGTCCAGCGGTTTGCCTTCGGTTTTGGCTTTTTTCACCCACTGGGCAAAGTCGTCTTCGCTCAGGCCGTGGAACTTGAAGGTCATGCCCGAAAAGCCTGCGCCGCTGTAGTGTGAGGACATGCCGTGGAACACGCCGGGACGGTTGATGACCGCATTCAGCTCGGTTTGCATGCCCGGCATGGCGTAAATCATGCCGGCCAGGTCGGGCACGTAAAAGGCGTTCATCGTCGACGTGGCCGTCAGCTTGAACAGGATGGGGCGGTCCACCGGGGCAGCCAGCTCGTTCACCGTGGCAATACCTTGCTCGGGGTAGAAAAACAGCCATTTCCAGTCCATGGCCACCACGTACACCTCCAGCGGTTTGCTATCGGCGGGCAGGGCACGCTGGGCGTCAATGCGGTCCAGTGGGCGGTAGGGGTCCAGCTTGTGGGTGCCGATCCAGGTCAACGCGCCCAGCGCAATGATGATGAGCAGCGGCACCGTCCAGATCACCAGTTCCAGCGAGGTGGAGTGGTGCCACTCGGGGTCGTAATCCGCTTCGGTGGCCTCGGGGTTGCCCTGGCGGTACTTCCAGGCAAAAAAGAGGGTGAGGGCGATGACCGGCACGATGATGATCAACATCAGCAAGGTGGCGGTGATCACCATCTGGCCCTGCTGGGCAGCAATATCGCCGGCCGGGTTGAGCACGACGGCCTTGCTGCAGCCGGTCAGACCGGCAGTCAGGGCGGTCGCCGCCAGCCAGGCGGGTCTGCGGAGTTCCATGGTTTTTGGCATGCTAGGGGCGCACTGGAATGCGCTTAGGTGTAAACGCGGTTGACTTGATGGGTGCAATGTAGCTGGACTAGCAAATTTGTCGATTGGACATTTTGTCCAAGATCAATGGCGTGGCGGGTTGTGCTGGCTGTGCCGGCCTGTTGACATCGCTAGGGTCCGTGCGCCGGCCGTTTTATGCCGCGATGTGAAAAATCAATCCAAAAACTCTGCCCATCAGGGTTTTCCTGTGCCCACCGAGGGCAAAAAAGAGGGCGGCGCGGGTGTACAAAGAAGCCATGGTCATTCCGTGGCCGCTTATTCAGTATTCAGGAGTGTTTGATATGGTTGGCCAAGGTTCTGCAGCACTGCCTGCGCCCGGCATGGAGAGTTTGGTGTCGCTGGCGCGGGCCCACACCGATGAGGACGTAACGCCCGGTGAAATTGCCGTGGGCGTGATCATCGGGCGCTCCTCCGAGTATTTCGACTTTTTTGTATTCGGCATCGCCTGTGTGCTGGTGTTCCCCTCCCTGTTGTTTCCCTATTTGTCCCGGTTGGACGGAACCTTGATGGCGTTTGCCATCTTCTCTCTGGCCTTTGTGGCCCGGCCCATTGGCACGGCGCTGTCCATGGCGGTGCAACGGCGCTGGGGGCGGGGCACCAAGTTGACGCTGGCCTTGTTTCTGCTGGGCGTGAGCACGGCAGGTATCGCCTTTTTGCCCAGTTATGCGTCGGTCGGAAACATCGCCATCGTGGCTTTGGTGTTGTTGCGTATCGGCCAGGGGTTGGCGCTGGGCGGATCTTGGGATGGCCTGCCCTCATTGCTGGCTATGAGTGCGCCCGAAGACCGGCGCGGCTGGTTTGCCATGATTGGGCAACTGGGTGCGCCGGTGGGCTTTGTGTTGGCCGCCAGCCTGTTTGCCTACCTGTTGGCGAGCCTCAGCACCACGGAGTTTCTGAACTGGGGCTGGCGTTACCCGTTCTTTGTGGCCTTTGCCATCAATGTGGTGGCCTTGTTCGCACGCCTGCGCCTAGTGGTGGGCCAGTCGTATACCGAGCTCTTGCAACAGCGTGAGTTGCAGCCCGTGCCCGTGAGCCAGGTCATGCGCGACGAAGGCCACAACGTGTTGTTGGGCGCCTTTGCGGCCTTGGCCAGCTTCGCGTTGTTCCATCTGGCAACGGTGTTCCCGCTGTCCTGGATTGCCATGTATTCCACGCAGTCTCTTACCGAGGTGCTGCAGGTCCAGATCATCGGGGCGGTGTTGGCGGCAGTGGCCATTCTGCTGTCAGGCTGGCTGGCCGACCGGGTGGGCCGCCGCCGCTTGTTGGGCGCCATGGCTGTGCTGATTGGCGTGTTCAGCTTCGCTACACCTTGGCTGCTGGGGGCTGGGGTGCTGGGCAACAATGTGTTTTTGTTGTTGGGCTTTGTGCTGCTGGGCCTGTCTTATGGGCAAGCATCGGGTACCGTAACCGCCAACTTCTCCGCCCATTACCGTTACACCGGGGCCGCCTTGTCGGCCGATCTGGCTTGGCTGTTGGGGGCCGGGTTTGCGCCTTTGGTGGCCCTGGGGCTGTCTGCCAAATTTGGCTTGGGCGCCGTGTCGCTGTACCTGCTGTCGGGTGTGGTGTGTACGCTGGCGGCCTTGCGCGTCAATCGCTTGATTGAGCGCAAGGATTAACCCTCTGCGCTTGGGCTCGGCGCAATCACTCCACCACAGCAAAGGTCAGGGTGTAGCTGTAGCTGCGCCAGGCGGTTTCTGCACCGGCGGGTGATTCGGTGCGGTGCCGTATCAGGGCCAGATACGTGCCAGTGTCCGGCAAAGTAAACGCAATCTTGCCCTGCGCATCAGATCGCGCCGTCAGCACTGGTTTGGCATTCATCCCTTCCAGAGAGCCGCGGTAGAAATCCACGTTCACATCCGCCAAGGCCTTGCCTTCAAATAGCAATTCGGCCTTGGCAGCCTGCTTCGCGACAATCTCGTGGGGCAATGTCTGCAAGGTGAGCTCTACGCCTTTGCCGTTGGCAGCCAGCGCGGTGCGGTTGGCCTTGCCACGTGTCACGTAGACATCGGCTGTGGTGACACTTTGCACATCCACCACCTTCACATGCGATGGTGCTGGCTCCCGCTCATCGACGAATTTCCAGACGCCATCCGGCTGCTGCCACATGCGGGCTTTGCGCCCCAGGCGCTCACCACTGGTAATGCGGTAGACACCGGGCTCCCGCGTAGCTACTTCAAAGGTAGCCAGGTCTTTGAGGTACTGGATTTGTGTGATGGGCTGGCGTTCCCCGCTGGGGGTAATGACGGCATAGGCATCGGACTTCATGGCGATGTCTGGCACAAAGAGCGCATCCGTGAACGAGGCAATGATCGACACGTGGTTGCGGGTGTTGAGGTCGAAAACGTTGGGCAAGAGGTAAGGCATATGCGCTTGCGCACCTGCAGACAGAAGCAAAAGGGTGGAACCCAGCAGGCCAGAGCCAGAGCGGAGCATTGCGGTAAACAGGTTCATGAAATCCTCACAAAAAAGAAAAAAATTGGGTGGCATCACCCCTGGGTTGATTGCGTGTGTGCGGAGGGAAACCATCGTTCAAGGCAGAACCCGCACGACCAGATCACCCAACTCCACGCTGCCCTGGGCTTGGGTTTGGGTTTGCAATCTATCGCGCACGGATGCCCCATGCCAATGGAACGGCGCACGGACCAGCTCACGCCCGCCTTGCTCGCGGGCTACCTCCACGGCCACGTTGTAGTCACCAGCGGGCAGCTTGGCCAGGTTGGCTTGGGTGGTTTCGTAGCGCAGCAGATGCTTGCCCGCCACGCGCGTGGCGCCGCTGACACCGTCTGCTGGCAGCTCCATGCTCTCGCCCGCCTTACGCCACCAGGTGCGCAAATTGCGTAGCCACATCTTGCCCAGGTCGTTGCGCAGACGCTGGTCGTACCAGACGGCCAGCGTAGTCGCGACCGATTGGTCCTGCGCGTTCTCTATCCAGACTGCCAGGTAGGGGCGGTAGTACGTCGCACCGCTCTGTGCGCCCGGAAGGGTCAACTCCACCGTCAACGAGGCGGCAGAGCCCGGCGCACTGTGGGCAAGTGCCAACACGCTGGTGGCTATCACATGCCCCCAGCCGCGCACGCGTGGCACTGGGGCCGGGAGCTGCATTGTCATGGGGCCGCATTGCCACCGCTGGCACGGGGCTCTGCGGGTGGGTCGTTGCGGGAAACCACACCGTCGCCATTGGTGTCTGCTGACTTGAAAGTCTTGTCCGCCACTGCCAAGTCTTCTTCGCGGGACAGCTTGCTGTCACGATCACGGTCCAGGATGGCAAAACGCACATGGGCCTGCTTGATGCTGCCTTCATAGGCTTTGTCAGGCTGGCGCCCTTCGCTGAAGTACTGTTGTTTCAGGCGCTGTTCAAACTCCGCCACGTACTCGGCTTCGTTCAAGACGCCATCGCGGTTGGTGTCACCTGCCTCAAAACGCTGTTTGCGGATGGCGTCGTACTCGGCCCGTGGCACCACGCCGTCGCGGTTGCCATCGTAGCTTCCCAAGAAAGCCGATTGGCCGTGGCCACCAGCGGGTTGTGCGGGCGCCGCCGCAGTGCTTGGGGATTGTGGTGCTGCGCAGGCCCCCAGCAGAAGTGCAACACCGGTGAGTGCCAGGGTGGTCCGCAGGCTGCGGTGTTGAGGGAGGGTAATGTTCACGTGGTTCTCCTATAAAAAATGCGTGTTGATGAAACGGTGTCAGAACGTAGCAACCAGCGACACGGCGTAGCTGCGTCCGGTGTTGGTAAGCAGTTCCAGGTCGCGTTGGTCCGCTGCGACGGAGGGCTGCAGGTTGCGCGCACTGGCGTAGTCCCAGTAGCGCCTGTCGGTCAGGTTGCTGACACCGGCATTCATGCGCCAAGTTTTGTTAATTTGCCAGTAGCCGCTCAGGTCGAAGACCGCGTAGCCCGGCACATTGAAGAGCATGGTTGCGGTATTCAGGCTGCCGCCGCTGCTATAGGCTTCGCGGTTGGTGGCGACCGCCTGCTTGGCGGCCACGAAGGTGCCTGTCAGGTTCAGGCCCCAGGCCTTTTGTGGCGCGTCAAAGCCCACGCCGATCACGGCCTTGGCGGGCGGCACGCTGTCGAGATCGACGTCCGTATCACCAAGGTAGTAGGACTTGGACGTACCCTTGCTCACGCCCAGGGCCCAGGTGCTGTAGAGCCCCTGCAGGCCCGGTGACCAGACGCCGTGCTCCAAGCGGGTGCTGATGTCAAAGCCGTAGATGCTGGCTTCGTCGCGGTTCTCGGCCTGGTAAATGATGCTGAGGTTGCTGGGCACGTTGGTGAACATGGACGGGTTAGCTGCCCGTGTGTAGCGCGTGTAGGCAATGAAGTCTTTGTACTTGGTGTAGAAGACCGAGGTGTTGAGCTTGACCCCTTTGGTCGGGGAGCCTTTCAGTCCAATGTCGACGGTGTCGCTGGTCTCAGCCTTGAGATCCCGGTTGCCAATCAGCGCGTACTGGGTGGCGCTGTAGCTGGCATTCATGTTCCAGGAGCCGAAAACTTCACCTGCGGATGCCGCACGTCCGCCGCGTTTGTACTGTGCATAGGCGCTGAACTCGGGTGTCAGGTCATACACCAGGCTTAAGCTGGGGCTGGCAATGGTGTTCACCGAGGGGCTGCCGTAGATGCGTGTGGCATCGGCCAGGGTCAGTGCGCCCGACACGAAGTCCTGCAGGTTGCGCGACTGGGTTTCCACGCGGTCCAGGCGCAGCGCCGGTGTGAAGGCCAAACGTTTGCCGCCGGCGCTGAAGGTAATCTCGTCTTGCACGAAGACACCCTGGCGGTAAGTGGTGGTGTCTGGCTGGGGCTTCATGTAACCTGAGACCGTCCAGGGGCGTTCGGACTCTTCGATCGAGGCGTTCAGGCCCGCGCTCAGCTTGTGGCTGCCAATCCGCTTGTCAGCCGTGGTCGACAGTCCCCAGCCCTGGGTTTGGGTACCCGACACATTGCGCACAGTAGATCCATTTGACAAGGTGGTGGTGTCGGTCACATCGTTGGTGGACGTGTCTTGCAGGTACAGCCGCGTGTCGACGCGGTCTGCAAACGCGTTGCTGGGCGTCCATTGGTGGCTGAGCTGGAGTGTGTTGCGCCCGGTGCTGCTGTCCTGGGCGGAGCGCTCGGTGATGGCCGTTTTGGCCGTGTTCCAACCATCGAACTGGGACTGGTTCTTGCGCCGGTACATGTCGGCCGACAGCGACAGGTGGTTTTCCGCATCCACCTGAACACCGCCCTTGAGTAGCAGCGCGTTAGAGTTCCAGTCGTTGGGAGCGCTTTCCACGGTGCTGCTGTTGTTGCTGCTGGCGTGGCCATCCCTGCGGGAGTAGGCGATCAGGCCGTCGTACTGTCCTGCGCGGCCTGCCGCCGTGATGCTTTCGTTCCACGAACGGTCCGCTGAGTCATAGCCCGTCTTGCCGCTGAAGTAGGACGATGTGTCGCCCGTGAGGTAGAGCTCGGGAGACTTGCTGCGGAAACCCACCGCACCACCAATGCCACCTGCATTGCGGCGTGCTGCGGTGGTGCCGGAGTCGATTTCGGCCGAGCCGTACATTTCCGGATCCATGAAATCGCGGCCGACCCCAAACGTATTGACCCCCACGCGGCTTACATACGGCCGTGTGGTAGCGCTGGGCATTTCCACGCCGTCAATGTCCATGCCAATGCGGTTGCCCTCCACCCCGCGGATGTTGTATCCCGTGGTGCCACTGCGGTCGAAGCTGCTTTTGTTGCGGCTTGCACCGGTGGCCACGCCAGGGGCAGAAACCAGGGGCTGGTAACGCACGACATCCTCCAGGCTGTTCGCCCGCTCCAGCTGATCACCGTCTACGGTGGTGTTGGCGCCGGGCTTGCGGTGTGAAGCTTCGCTTTCGGCGGTGACTTCCACTTGCTGCAGCGAGCGCACGGCATTGGCCTGTACTGGCTCTTCGCTTGTCTGTGCCCACGCCATGGTCGGCAGCGCACCCATCAAGGCCGCCTGAATAGCCGTCACCAACAGGCGCTGCTTGGGCAGTTGCATCAAGCGTGTTTTGCGCGCGCTTGTTTCAGGGCTGTTGCAAAAAAAATCCATCGACGTCACTCCTTGTTATGAACTGGTGGTGCCGCCATACGTGCTGGAAAAAGCCCATCGCTGGGGGCCTGCGTTACTTCCTGGGTACTGCGGCAGCAAAATTGTCTTAATTGATATTAAGAACGATTCGCATTTAGATTGGCGGCGATAGTACACCAGTAAAAATGCCTTTTGTCTTGGCCCTACATTTTTTTTACCGCGCCCTTAGAGGTTGGCGCCTGGCGCCGCGGTAGGCGCTCAGAGTGCCTATTTGTGCAGTGGGGCAGACGTAGAGTGGTACCAAAAGTAGTGGTGAAATAGAGTGATATTTGCTATGAATTTAGTAGCTGTTTGCGCATATTTCAAAAGAACTGGTGGCACTTTTGATGCTAAAAATGCATTCAGTAGCACGGGCACGACTCACGGATTGGCGGAGGTATTGCCGCGCTCTGGGGGCGTTTCATTTGTCGATATATTCGAGTGTCGAGTTCTATGGAATCTGCCTGTGCGACTGTTCGCTCCAACTGCCCATCTTCTCTTGCCCACACCCAGCGCTGCCACCTTGCAATGGGTGGCGGCTGCATGAGCCGTATCCCTCTGACCGCAGACGCGGTGGCGGCCTTGTCGCCCGACGATGCATCGACCAAGGCCGCACGCGGCCTGGTGGCGCCGGCCAAGTGGCCGATGTTGGGGGCCAGTGATGCGGCGGTGTGGGGCGAGTGCCAGGGCAGTGGCAGCAAGCCCTACCAAACGCAGGTGGACGTGTCGGGTGCGGGGCCTACGTTTCGCTGCAGTTGCCCCAGCCGCAAGTTCCCGTGCAAACATGGCCTGGCCTTGCTGTTGTTGCAGGCGCAGACCCCGCAGAGTTTTACCGCCGCTGAGCCTGCCTGGGTCAGTGAATGGTTGGCATCGCGCCAAGAGCGGGCCGAGAAAAAAGAAGCCAAAGCCTCCGCGCCGCCGGTGGTTGCTGACCCCGCTGCCAGCGCCAAGCGCGAGGCCCAGCGTGTGCAGCGCATGGCTGCCGGTGCGCAAGAGCTGGCGCTGTGGCTGGACGACACCAGCCGCAAGGGTTTGGCGGCGGTGTCCGACAGTGATGGGCCTGCGTGGGCCACGGTGGCCGCGCGCATGGTGGATGCACAAGCCCCTGGGCTGGGCCAGCGCGTGATGCAGGCTTTTGCGGTGGTGGGGCAGGGGCGTGATTGGCCCGCACGCCTGCTGGGCCGTTTGGGCAATTTGCAGTTGCTGGTGGACGCCGTGGCGCAGCGCGAGCGCCTGACTCCCGGTCTGCAGACCGATCTGCGGCAGGCACTGGGCTGGCCCATTGAGCGTGACGAGGTGTTGGCCGGCGGTGAACGCGTCAGCGACCATTGGCAGGTGCTGGCCCAGGTGCTGGTGGAGCGCGAGGCGCGCCTCACCGAGCGCCGTGTCTGGTTGCAAGGCGCACGCAGCCAGCGCCGCGCGCTGTTGGTGGATTTTTCGTTTGCCGGTAAAGCGTTTGATCAAGGCTGGAGTGTGGGTGTGCCGCACAGTGGCACGCTGGCCTTTTACCCCAGCGCCGATCCGCTGCGCGCGCTACTGGCCGAGAGCAGCCCTGTGCCGGATGCTGCATCGCTGCCGCAGGCACCACCCAGTGCCGCCGAATGGACCGCACTGGCCATACGCATGGCCGCCAACCCTTGGGCGCAAACCTGGCCGCTGTGGCTGGATGCCGTGCAGTTGCAATACACGGCGGACGCCGAAAACCCGTGGTGGTTATGGGCCGATGCGCGTGCCATACCACTGGCCATCAGCGAGGCCGATGCTTGGCAACTGATGGCCATGGCCGCCGGTGGGCCGATATCTATTTTTGGTGAGTGGACCGGGGAACTGCTACGGCCCTTGACCGCATGGTCCGATGCCGACCGTTGGGCTGCGACTGGCGTGGTGGGAGACAACGTATGAACGACTGGAACGCGTTGTTGCAGGCTGCGTTGGTTGGGACCGAGCGGCCTTGGACCTTGCCTACCCATGCGCAAGAAGGTGAGGGCGACCCCGTGGCGCACATGCTGCGCGAGGCCCATGCGAAAACCGCACCCGATGCACCCGGCCTACTGTTGCGCCTGGCCGGTGCCAAGGCCGTGTGCCAGCGCGCGGGTTGGACGGCTCCCGCTACGGAACTTGCACCCATCGCCCCAGCAGTTCCCGAGTCACGCACGTTGGCCAAAGCGGCCTGGAGCCAGTTGTTGTCCCAGGCTGTGAACTTGGGGCCACAGCGCCTGCAACACCAGGTCCTGTTTTCCATGGACGCCGCGGGTCTGCGCGCGCCGCCCGCGTTGCTACCAGCCTTGTTACACGCCGGGCGCCAGAGCGTTGCATTGCGCACCCACCTGTTGCCCGTGTTGGGTGAGCGTGGCCGTTGGCTGGCCCAGCAGAACCCCGAATGGGCCTATGCCTGTGGCGCGCAAGAGCAAGCGGACACCCAGACGCATTGGGCGCACGGCAGCCTGGAGCAGCGCTGCGCCGTGTTGCGCACCGAGCGCACCAGCGCACCCACAGCGGCCCGCGAACGTTTGCAGGCGGATTGGGAAAGCCTCGCCGCCAAAGACCGCGCCGCGCTGATTGCCACGCTGCAGGTGGGCCTGTGTGCCGATGACGAAGCCTTCCTGACCCTGCAACTCAAAGACCGCGCGATAGACGTACGCCGCACCGCCGCCGATTTGTTGGCGGCCTTGCCCAGCAGCGCCTACAGCCAGCGCATGGTGGCGCGTATGCAAGCCTTGGTGTTGAGTGAACAGGCGGAGCCCGGATTGGTCGGGCGTTTGTTGGGGCGCGTCTTGTCTAGCGCCGAGCCCCGCTGGACCGTACGGGCACCCAACCAAGCCGAGACCGATTGGAAGGCCGACCAGTTGGAGCCCGAGCGCCCAAAGTACGAACCTCTGGGCGAGCGTGCCTGGTGGCTGTTCCAGCTGACCAGCCGCACACCATTGGCTTGGTGGACAAACCACACCGGCCTCACCCCCGCAGAAGTGCTGGCCCTGGCCAAGGCCAGTGATTGGAATGACGCGCTCTTACGCGGCTGGCACCACGCCATGCTGTGGCAACCGGACGCCGCGTGGGCGCAAGCCCTGCTGGACAGCGCACCCTCAGCGCGATGGGATGGCCGCTCGTCCCTGCTGGCGTTGTTGGCACCGCAGCAGCGCGAGCAATACCACTTGTCGCAATTGGCCGCGTCCACCAACCTGCATGACGTGGCCGTGTCGTGCCTGGACGGTTGTGCGCCGCACGCCCACCTGGGCCAGGCCGTGTCCGAGCGGCTGGCGCAACTGCTGCGCCAGCACATAGACCAGGGCGCGCTGGTCAATGACTACAGCCTGCGCAACCAATTGCCCGACCTCGCCTGTGCGCTGCACCCGCAGGCGCTGCCCAAGCTGGCGAACCTGCCCCGCAGCGCCGAAGAGACCACATCCTTGTCCGAAGCCCTGACCCTGCTGGAGCAGGTGCTCCACAGCCGCCAGCAATTGATCCCATTGACTGAATCCACGATTGAAGCAACCTCTACGGAAGCCCCCACACCATGAGCCAAGTCCTACGCCAACACGCCGAACAACAATTTGCCGAAGAGCTGGCCAATCTGCAACAAGTCGACAAGCGCCAGCGCCCCACCAACTGGAAGCTGTCGCCCTGGGCGGTGGTGACCTATCTAATGGGTGGCAAGCTCGACAACGGTTTTGAGGTCACACCCAAATACATCGGCAACCAGCGCCTGATGGAGATCGCCGTCTCTACGCTCGCCACCGACCGCGCGTTGCTGTTGTATGGCGTGCCGGGCACCGCCAAGTCGTGGGTGTCCGAACATCTGGCCGCCGCCGTCAGTGGGGACTCCACCATGCTGATCCAGGGCACGGCCGGCACCAGCGAAGAGCAGTTGCGCTACGGCTGGAACTACGCCGAGCTGCTGGCCAACGGCCCGTCCGACAAGGCCCTGGTGCCCAGCCCGCTGGTCAACGCCATGCGCCTGGGCAAGATTGCCCGCATCGAGGAGCTGACCCGCATCCCCGCCGATGTGCAAGACGCGCTGATCACCGTGTTGTCCGAGAAAACCATGCCCATCCCCGAGCTGGGCAGCGAGGTGCAGGCCACGCGCGGCTTCTCGGTGATAGCCACTGCCAACAACCGCGACAAAGGCGTCAACGAGTTGTCCAGCGCGCTCAAGCGCCGCTTCAACACCGTGGTGCTGCCCGTGCCCGATACCGAAGACGAAGAGGTGCGCATCGTCGCCAAACGCGTGGCCGAGCTGGGCCGTGCGCTGGAGCTGCCCGCCGAGCCACCGGCGTTGAAAGAAATCCGCCGCGTGGTACAAATCTTCCGCGAGCTGCGCAATGGATTGACGGCCGATGGCAAGACCCGCATCAAGTCGCCCACCTCCACACTGTCTACTGCGGAGGCCATCTCCGTCATCAACAGCGGCATGGCGCTGGCTGGGCATTTTGGTGATGGTGTGCTGCATGCGCACGACATTGCGTCGGGCCTGCTGGGCGCCATCGTCAAAGACCCGGTGCAAGACCAGGTGGTCTGGAAGGAATACCTGGAGACCGTGGTGAAAGAGCGTAGCGATTGGAAAGAGCTGTACCGCGCCTGTCGCGAGCAGTTGTGAGCACCCCGCACTACATTGCGTGATGGCAGATTCCACTGTTCACTACTTCGGCATCCGCCACCACGGCCCGGGTTGCGCCCGCAGCCTGCGCGCCGCGTTGGCCTCCTTGCAGCCCGATTGCCTGCTGATAGAAGGCCCGCCCGATGCCGACGCCTTGTTGCCCTTTGTGACCCATGCTGGCCTGTGCCCGCCGGTGGCCCTGCTGGTGCACAGCCCGGATGACACGCATGCCTCGGCCTTCTACCCCTTTGCAGAATTCTCCCCCGAGTGGCAGGCGCTGCAACACGGGGTGTCGCGTGGCATTCCCACCCGCTTTATCGACTTGCCGCAAGCGGTGCGTCTGGCACAAGACAAGCTGTACCGTGAGAAAGAAGATGCTATTGAAAAGATAGCTGTCGGCGCAGATGTGACGGGGGCTGATGCCGAAAAAGGCTTGGAATCTGCTATGGAGGCTGTGTTCCCGCAGCACCACGACCCCATGGACGCGCTGGCCCATGCCGCCGGTTTTGCCGATGGCGAAAGCTGGTGGAACCACATCGTCGAAGAGCGCGGCGACAGCGAAGACCTGTTCGCGGCCATCCATGAAGCCATGGCCGCCCTGCGCGAAGAGTGGCCGGACGACGCGCGTGGCCCGCGCGCCGCCGAACGCGAAATGCAGCGCGAAGCCCATATGCGCCAGTGCATCCGCGAGGCCGTGGGCCAAGGCCATGCACGCATCGCCGTGGTCTGCGGCGCCTGGCACGTGCCCGCCTTGCAGGCCAAACACACGGCCAAGGCCGATGCGGCTTTGCTCAAGGGCCTGCCCAAAATCAAGGTCAGCGCCACCTGGGTGCCCTGGACCTACCGCCACCTGACCTGGGCCAGCGGTTATGGCGCCGGTGTCGATTCCCCAGGTTGGTACGACTACCTGTGGCAACGCAGCCAGGGCGGCGGTGATGTCGGGACTTCGCCTGCCGTGGCCTCGCGCGCCAGCGGCTGGCTGGCCCGTGTGGCCCGGTTGCTGCGTGAGCACCAATTGGATTGTTCATCGGCCCACATCATCGAAGCCTCGCGCTTGTCCGACACGCTGGCCGCACTGCGTGGCCGTGCCGAGCCTGGCTTGGAAGAGTTGAACGAGGCCGTGCGCACCGTGATCTGCATGGGTGCGTCCGCACCGCTGGAGCTGATCCACCGCGCGCTCACGGTCAGCGACCGCATGGGCCAGGTGCCGCCCGAAGTGCCCGCCGTGCCGCTGCAACGCGATATTGAGCAGGCGCAAAAAAGCCTGCGCCTGAAACCCGAAGCGCTGGAGCGCACGCTCGACCTGGACCTGCGCAATACCAACGACCTGGCCCGCAGTCACCTGCTGCACCGCCTGCGGCTGCTGGGCATACGCTGGGGCGAACTGGCCCGCAGCGACCGCGCCAACCGCGGCACCTTCCGCGAAACCTGGCGCCTGCAATGGCAGCCCGAGTTTGCGCTGCGCATCATCGAGGCCACGCATTTTGGCCCCACGGTGGAACTGGCGGCCAATGCCTGCGTGGCCGAGCAGTGCGCCAGCCTGACCCGGCTGGACGCCTTGGCCGAGTTGGTGGACACGGTATTGCTGGCCGATCTGGACACCGCCGTGCAGGCCGTCAGCCACGCCTTGCAGACCCAGGCCGCCATCACCGGCGATGCCGTGCAACTTATCAGCGCCGTGCCGCCACTGGCTCGCGTGTTCCGCTACGGCAGCGTGCGCCAGATGGACGGCGATTTGCTGGCAAAAATTCTGGACGGTCTGATCACCCGCGGTGCCATCGGCCTGCCGCTGGCCTGCCACAGCCTGGACGACAGCGCCGCCGAGACGCTGCGCGACACCCTGCTGCCCGCACACGACGCCGTGGGCCTGCGCGACAGTGCAGAGCCCTCGCAAGCCTGGCAACAGGCGCTGCACCAAATCGCCGTGGGCGACGCCTGCCACGCGCTGCTGCGCGGGCTGTGCTGCCGTTTGCTGCTGGATGCTGGCCACATAGACCAGGCCCAAGCCGCCGTGCAGCTGTCGCGCAATCTGTCTGCCGGGGCCTTGCCATTGGAAGCCGCGCAGTGGCTGGATGGCTTTTTGAATCGCAACGCCATGGTGCTGCTGCACGATGCCGCCGTGTGGAGCCTGGTGGACGCCTGGTTGGCCGAACTGGCGGACGCGCATTTTCTGCAAGTGGTGCCGCTGCTGCGCCGCAGCTTTGCCAACTTTTCGCAATCGGAACGGCGCGAGCTTGGTGGGCGTGCGGCGCATGGCGTCAAGGCGGTGCCAGTGGTTGCGGTCAGCGATGGCGATGCGGTGCGCGCTGCGCTACCGGTGCCCACCTTGCGTTTGTTGTTAGGGCTTCCCGCATGACTGCACCTACTGATTCCGATCCCACCCCGGCCGAGCCCATAGAGCTCACCGACCGCCTGCAACGCTGGCGCCTGGTGCTGGGTGGCGAGGCCGATACCAGCTGCGGCGCGGCCGGTGGCACCCTGCGCGAGATGGACCAGGCGTTGGCCGCCTTGTACGAACCCGAAGGCGCCAACGGCCTGGGCAAACGCAAGGGCGGGCGTGGCAACTCGTCGCCCAGCGTGGCGCGCTGGTTGGGTGATATCCGCAAATACTTTCCCAGCTCGGTAGTGCAAATCATGCAGCACGACGCCATGCAGCGCCTCAACCTGCGCGAGATGCTGCTGCAACCCGAAATGCTGGAAACCGCCCATGCCGATGTGCACCTGGTGGCCAACCTGGTGGCGCTGTCAGGCGTGATCCCCGACGCCACCAAGGACACTGCCCGTCAGGTGGTGCGCAAAGTGGTCGACCAGTTGCTGGAGCGCCTGCAAGAGCCCATGCGCAGCGCGGTCAGCGGGGCGCTGAACCGCAGCCAGCGCAACCGCCGCCCGCGCCATGCCGAGATCGACTGGAACCGCACCATACGTGCCAACCTGCAACACTGGCAGCCCAGTCTCCGCACCATCGTTCCGCAAACGCTGGTGGGCTACGGCCGCAAGGCGCGCCGCCCCCAGCGCGAGGTGATTTTGTGCATAGACCAAAGCGGCTCCATGGCCGCGTCGGTGGTCTACTCCAGCATCTTTGGCGCGGTCATGGCCAGCCTGCCGGCGGTGGCGACCAAGCTGGTCGTGTTTGACACCGTGGTGGTGGACATGACCGAAAAGCTGGACGACCCGGTGGACCTGCTGTTTGGCGTGCAACTGGGCGGCGGCACCGACATCAATGGTGCGGTCGGCTACTGCCAAAGCCTCATCCAGGAGCCACGCAATACGATTCTGGTGCTGATCTCCGACCTGTTTGAGGGCGGTGTCGAAGCCGGCCTGCTGCGCCGCGCGCAAGAACTGGTGGAGGCCGGTGTGCAGTTCATCACGCTGCTGGCCCTGAGCGACGAAGGTGCGCCGTCGTACGACCGCGAGTTGGCCGCCAAATTGGCTGCTTTGGGCGTGCCTAGCTTTGCCTGTACACCCGATGCCTTCCCCGGCCTGATGGCAGCCGCCATCCGGCGCGACGATGTAGGCGCGTGGGCGGCGGGGCAGGGGATCAAGACGAGTCGGCCGCCGGGGTAGGTGGGTATGGTTTGCCCAGCGCCGACACGGTGCCTTTGTCAGTGTTGACATCGCGCTGCATCGGGCGGCGCGTGACACACAAAAGTTGTCAGGGCGAGGCAAGAGGCTGGCGTAAACGGTATGTAAAGTGTCAGTCTGGACTTTATT
Source organism: Rhodoferax sp. TS-BS-61-7 (assembly GCF_002943465.1). Classification (GTDB taxonomy): domain Bacteria; phylum Pseudomonadota; class Gammaproteobacteria; order Burkholderiales; family Burkholderiaceae_C; genus Allorhodoferax. Next base: position 207,673 of record NZ_PTQY01000001.1, on the reverse strand, counting down.
TAGATTGCATTTAGATATATCATAATTGCATCTAAATAAGGAAAAATACATGCGAAGCCATCATCAACACTTCGGTTACCACATGCGCTCTGGCGAGCACGGCGATGCCATGGGCGGCGGGCGCGGGGGGCGGCATGGCGATGAGATGCAGGGCCGCCGCGGCGGCGGCCGCATCTTCAGCCACGGCGGTCTGCGCTTTGTGCTGCTGCAGCTCATCAGCGACAAACCCAGCCACGGCTACGAACTCATCAAACTCATCGAAGACCGCCTGGGCGGCAGCTACAGCCCCAGCCCGGGCACGGTCTACCCCACGCTGACCCTGCTGGAAGAGCAGGGTTACCTGCAAAGCGAAACGGCTGATGTGGGCGGACGTAAACGCTACGCCATCACTGACGCGGGTAAAGCCTTTCTGGAAGAGAACCGCACCCTGGTGGATGCCATGCTGGCCCGCCTGAACGGCGGCGTGGACGGTGCCGGGGCCCGTGGCGGGCGGCCACCCCAGGTGATGCGCGCCATCGAGAACCTGAAGCTGGCCATGCGCATGCGCCTCTCGCGAGAAGCGTTGACGGTTGAGCAGGCCAATGCCTTTGCCGCGGTGCTGGACCACGCGGCCCAAGAGCTGGAGAAAATCTGATGCCAACCTTGCCTGAAACCCCTTCCACCACCGAGTCCAGGCCTGAACTGGTTGCCCAGCGTGTGCGCCACCCCTTGCGCTTTCGCCAGTTGCAGGTCAGCCAAGTCGAGCGTCTCACGCCCCACCTGGTACGAATCACCTTGGCGGGTGATGACCTTGACGGTTTTGTGAGCCTGGGCTTTGATGACCACGTCAAACTCTTCTTTCCCGACCCGGTGACGGGGGCGTTGGCCTTGCCCACCGTCGGGCCCGAAGGCCCCGTGTGGCCCGAGGGCACACGCCCCACCATGCGTGATTACACGCCGCACCACTTTGACCCGGTGGCCCACACATTGCAGATTGACTTTGCGCTGCACCAGCCCGGCGGCCCGGCCACCGAATGGGCGGCGCAGGCGCAGGTGGGCCAGACGCTGGGCGTGGGTGGCCCGCGCGGCTCACTCATCGTGCCCACAGGGTTTGACTGGCATTTGCTGGTCGGTGATGACACCGCCTTGCCTGCCATCGCCCGCCGATTGGTCGAGCTGCCCGCAGGCGCGCGTGCCGAGGTGCTGATTGAAGTGGAGGGCCCGGACGACCAGATTGCGTTGCCCAGCGCCGCCGCGCTGCGCGTGCAGTGGGTGCACCGCCGTGGCGCGGGCGCGTTGCCCTTGCTCGATGCACTGCGCCGCACCGCCATGCCAGCGGGTGTGTTCCATTCCTGGATTGCTTGCGAGTCCACCCAAGCCAAGGCTTTGCGTGCCTACCTGACCACCGAGTGCCAAGCTAACCCCCAGTGGATCCGCGCCTCCAGTTACTGGCGCCGCGGCAGCGCGGATGCGCACGAGTCGCTCTAATCCGTCCGCGCCAGCAAATCAAACTTGATGGTGACGGCATCCACCACCAGCAGCGCCCCCATGGCAATGCTGAGCGGGGTGATGCCGAAGTCGCTTTGTTTGATCTCGAACTTGCCGATGACTCGCAGGCACCCATCGGTGGTCTGCAGCGTTACCGGCACGGTGAGCTGCCGAGTCTGGTCCCGGATACGCAGCGCAGCGATGATCACGGGCGCCTTGGCGTCGCCCTGCACCCGCACCGAGGTGATGCGGATTTCCGGGTAACGCGCGCTGTCCAGCAAGGTGTCGCGCAGCATATTGGCCTTGGTGCCTTGCTTGGCGTCTTCGCTCACGTTGAGGGGGAAGTCCTCGCCCTCGGCGGCGCGGGTGTCGTTGTCGTCCATCACCAGATCGTTCACCGGCACGGTGATGTCGAAGCCCGAACTCTCCAGGCTGGCCCCTTGCCAGACGCTGCCGCGCAGGTTCTGCGAACTCACCACATGGTTGTGACCCAGCCGGGCCATGGGGCCGCCGCGGTAGACCAGAATGTGCAGGGTGGAGGCCGCAGGGTCCAGCCGGTAGTGCGTTGCGGAGGGGGATACCGGTGCAACTTGCACCGCTGCGGGCGGCGCTACCGGTTCACCGGGGGTAGGCCCCGTGGGCGCAGCCGTGCACCCCACCAGCATGGCGATGCACGCCAGCAGCGTGCTATGCCGCCAGGAGCGCTTCACGCCGCTCAGCACTCCACAATCGCCTTGATCACACCCGCCTTGGGGTCCAGCAGGTCCTGAAACTTGGTGGGTACTTCGGCCAGGGTCAGGCGGTGGGTGTTCAGTGACTGTGGAATCTGCCCGGCACGCATGGCGTTCAGCACGGTTTCAAAATCTTCGGCGGTGGCATTACGGCTGCCCATCAGTGTCATTTCGCGTTTGTGGAATTCGGGGTCGGAGAAGGTGATGTTCGCACCCACCACCGAGATCAGAACATACGTACCACCATGCGCCACGAATTTGAAGCCGCGCTCCATCGCCTTGGGGTTGCCAGTGGCGTCAAACACCACGTCATAAAACTCGTTGTTGGTCAGTGCCGCCAGTTGCGCTTCGTCGGTGTCACCCAGTGCAACGCCGGTGCTGACGCCCAGGGACTGGGTGCAAAAGTCCATCCGGTCCTGGCGCCCATCCAGCGCGGTGACGGTGGCACCGCGCAGCTGCGCAAAAATCATGGCCGCCATGCCGATGGGGCCCGCGCCCACCACCAGCACCCGCTGGCCGGCCTGCACGCCGCTGCGGCGCACCGCGTGCGCTCCAATGGACAGAAACTCCACCATGGCGGCCTGGTCCAGCGACACGCCCTCGGCCTTGTGCACAAACTGCTGGGGCACGCACAGGTACTCGGTGAATGCGCCATCGGTGTGCACGCCCAGTACCTGGATGCGGGTGCAGCAATTGGTTTTGCCCGCGCGGCAGGCAATGCAGGTGCCGCATGAGAGGTAGGGCATCACATACACCGTGTCGCCAGATTGCAGGGCACTGCCTGCAGGTGCGGTTTCCACCACGCCGGAGAGCTCATGCCCCATCACGCGCGGGTAGCTCAGGTAGGGCTGGTTGCCGGTGAAGATATGCAGGTCGGTGCCGCACACGCCCACGCGCTTGACGCGCAGCAGCACGTCGTCGGCAGCACGCTCCGGCAGGGGGCGGTCGTGGGCACGTAGGGTGCCGGGGGTTTCGCAAACAACGGTCAGCATGACGGATTCCTTAGGTTCATTCCAAATTCTGTGCGCGGAGTTCAGCGCGGGTCGGCAGGCCTTCCATGTCGCCGACCACCTGCAGCGCGCGCGAGGCAATCCAGTTGGCGCGGCGCAAGGCCTGCGACCAACCCAGCCCTTCGAGCTGTGCACTGATGATGCCCACGGCAAACGCGTCACCAGCGCCCACGGTGTCCACCACCACCGGTACGGGTACGCCGGGCACCAGGCCCTGCTCGTCAGCGGCCGTGCGGAAGTAGGCGCCTTCAGCGCCTTGTTTGATGACCACGGCCTTGGCGCCCCGGTCCAGGTACCAGGCGGCAATGTCGGCCGGGGTGGTTTGGCCGGTCAGCAGCCGGCCTTCTTCAATGCCCGGCAGCACCCAGTCCGCGTGGCGGGCCAGGTCGTTGAGGGTGTTGCGCATGGTGGCCACATCGGGCCACAGGCTGGGGCGCAGGTTGGGGTCAAACGACACGCTGCGGCCCGCGGCACGCAAGGTCAACATGGCGTGGGCTACCAGCTCGCGGGCGGCGGGCGACAGGGCAGGTGTGATGCCGGTGGTGTGCACATGGCGTGCGCGCAGCGCGTAGTCGGTTTTCAGGTGCGCCACGCTGAGCTGGCTGGCGGCAGAACCGCGGCGGTAGTACTCGATGGCGGGGTCACTGCCATCCACACTGCGTGACTTGAGCATGAAGCCGGTGGAGCGCTGTGGGTCGGTCTCGACCTGCGAGGTGTCTACACCCTCAGCCTCTATTGTTTTGCGCACATAGCTGCCAAACGAATCTGCCCCGAGGCGGCTCACCCAGCCCACCTTGAAGCCTAGGCGCGCCAAGCCAATGGCCACGTTGGTGTCGGCCCCGGCAATCCGTTTGCTGAAGCTCTGCACCTCGGCCAGCGGGCCGGGCTCTTGTGCCACCAAGAGCGCCATGGTCTCGCCCATGGACAAGACGTCGAGTGTGTCTGGAATGTCGCTCACGCGGTCAGCTCCCCGCGGTTGACCGCTTCCAAGGTGGCCGAAACCCCATGCGCTTGAAGCGATTGGAGCAATGGCAGCAGCGCGGTGGTGAGCGCAGCGTTCCCTGCCAAGTCACCAAACACCGGGGCATACGCCAACATGGCATGCACGGTTTGCGTATTCACACCCTGCGCCAGCGATTGTTGGTGCAGCGCGGTGAGCGCCGCCGCGTGCGGGTCATCAATCCGGTAACTCTGGCCCAGCGCGTCCACGCCACGTAGGTAGTGCATCCACGCGGCCAGACCCAGGGCCATGCGTGTGATCGGGAGACCTCGCGCCAGGCGGTCGCGCAGTGTGCCCAGCAGGCGCTGCGGTAGCTTTTGTGAGCCGTCCATGGCGATCTGATGCGTGCGGTGGGCCAGCGCTGGGTTGGCGTAGCGGGCCAGCAGGTTGTGGCGGTAGGCCGCCACGTCCAGGCCCGGCAGTGCAGGCAGCGTGGGTTCAATCTCGTCGCGCATCAGCGCTTCGATGTGCATGCGCAACGCGGGCTGCCCAATCGCTTTGTCCACCGTTTGCCAGCCCGCCATGGCGCCCAGGTAGGCCAGGCTGGAGTGGGTGCCGTTCACCATGCGCAGCTTGAGTTTTTCAAAGGGCTCGGCGTCCGGCACAAAGCGTGCGCCGCCCAGTGTCCAGTCGGGGCGGTCGGCAGCAAATTCGTCTTCAATCGCCCAATCAAAAAACGGCTCACCTAGCACGGGCCAGGCATCAACGCTGCCCAGCGCCGCGCTCACGGCGGCACGATCGCCATCGGTGGTTTTGGGCACGATGCGGTCCACCATGGAGCATGGAAAACGGCACTGGCCCTCTATCCATATGCGCAGCGTGCTATCAATTTCTTCAGCAAACCTCAGTACTGCGGCACGCAGCACGCGCCCATTGGCCGGCAGGTTGTCCAGCGACATCAGCGTGAGCGGACTGTGGCCGCGGGCGTGGCGCAGCTGCAGGCCGTAGACCAGCATGCCGATGGCGGAGCGGGCGACAAGCGGGTGGGCCAGGTCGTGCACGATGTCCGGGTGGTCCAGGCGCAGCGCACCGGTGGCAGGGTCGTGGCAGTAGCCTTTTTCGGTCACGGTCAGGCTCACGATGCGGGTGTCGGGGGCAGCAATGGCGTTCAGCACCGCTTGCGGATTTTCGGGTGCGACCAGCAGGCTGCGTACGGCGCCTATGACTTGCAGGCGCTGGCGCGGCTGGCCTTGCGCATCTGCATCACGAATCGCCAGCGTGTACAGGCCATCCTGCGGCGCGAGGGCATCGCGGGTATCGGCTTGGCGCAGCGACACACCCACCATGCCCCAGCGCAAGTCGCCCGCGCCAATTGCAGCCTCGGTGGCCGCTGCCATGTGGGCGCGCATGAAAGCGCCAATCCCGAGGTGGACGATGCCGGTTTTCAGCGCTTGGCGGTCATAGGCCGGGCGGGCCACGGCGGCGTGCAGGGCGCCTACCGTGCTGTTGTTCAAACGTTGCATATCCACCATCACCAGTTGGTCAACGTGCCGTCATGTTGCAGGCGGTTGACCGGCAGGTAGGCGCGTTTGTAGGGGTACTTGGCGGCCAGTGCTTCGTCAATCGTTACGCCATGGCCGGGTGCCTCGCCGGGGTGCATGTAGCCGTCTTTAAAGCTGTAGGCGTGGGGGAACACGGCATCCGTCTCATCCGTGTGGCGCATGTATTCCTGGATGCCGAAGTTGGGCACCCACAGGTCGAAGTTGAGCGCAGCGCCCATGCAGACGGGCGACAAGTCGGTGGCCCCGTGCGAACCGGTGCGCACTTGGTAGAGCGCTGCCAAATCTGCAATGCGGCGCAGGTGGGTGATGCCGCCCGCGTGGACCACGGTGGTACGGATGTAGTCGATCAGCTGGTTTTCGATCAGGTCCTTGCAGTCCCAGATGGTGTTGAAGATTTCGCCCACGGCCAGCGGCGTGGTGGTGTGCTGGCGAATGAGCCGGAAGGCCTCCTGGTTCTCGGCCGGGGTGGCATCTTCCATCCAGAACAGGCGGTAGGGCTCCAGGTCTTTGCCCAAGCGGCCGGCTTCGATCGGGGTGAGGCGGTGGTGCACGTCGTGCAGCAGGTGGATGTCCGGCCCCACGGCAGCGCGCACTTTGTCAAACAACTCGGGCGTGTGGCGAAGGTACTTCTCGGTGGACCAGTCGTGCTCGCTGGGCAGGTCGGCATCGGCAGGTTCGTAAAACATGGTGCCGCGGCCCACGCCATACACCTTCTCCAGGCCAGGCACACCGCTCTGTGCGCGGATGGCCTTGTAGCCCATCTCCTTGTAGCGCAGCACCTCTTCCACCGTCTGGGTGATGTCTTTGCCATTGGCATGGCCGTAGACCATCACGCCGGTGCGGCTCTTGCCACCCAGCAATTGGTACAGCGGCATGTTGGCCGCCTTGGCCTTGATGTCCCACAGTGCGGTGTCCACACCGGCAATAGCGCTCATGGTGACCGGGCCACGGCGCCAGTAAGCGCCTTTGTACAGGTACTGCCAGATGTCTTCGATCTGCTGCGGGTCGCGGCCTATCAGGCAGGGGATGACGTGTTCGGTCAGGTAGCTGGCCACGGCCAGTTCGCGGCCATTGAGCGTGGCGTCGCCAATGCCGGTCAGGCCTTCGTCGGTTTCAATCTTGAGGGTGACAAAGTTGCGGCTGGGCGCGCAGATGATGACTTTGGCGGAGGTGATTTTCATGGTGGTAGATAAATGGGTTTACATCACGGCGCCTAGCGCCCAGGGTACAAATTCGTTTTGGCCGTAGCCGTGCAGCTCGCTCTTGGTCTTGCGGCCAGAGGCGGCAGCCAGCATCTCCTGGAAGATGCGCTCGCCCAACTGCTCCACGCTCTCGCTACCGTCGATGACGGTGCCGCAGTTGATGTCCATGTCTTCCTCTTGCTTGGCCCACAGCGCGTTGTTGGTGGCCAGCTTGAGCGAAGGTGAGGGCGCGCAGCCGTAGGCAGAACCGCGGCCGGTGGTAAAACAAATGAGGTTGGCGCCACCCGCCACCTGGCCGGTGGCCGACACCGGGTCGTAGCCCGGGGTGTCCATGTAGACAAAACCTCGTGCCGTGATGGGTTGGGCGTATTCGTACACATCCACCATGGGCGTGGTGCCGCCTTTGGCGATCGCACCCAATGATTTCTCCAGGATGGTGGTGAGGCCCCCCGCCTTGTTGCCCGCAGACGGGTTGTTGTCCATCTCGGCATGGTGGCGGGCGCAGTAGTCGGTCCACCACTGCAGGCGGGCCTCCAGCTTATCGGCCACGGCTTGCGACACGGCACGCTGCAGCAGCAAATGTTCGCCGCCATAAATTTCCGGCGTCTCGGACAGCACCGCAGTGCCACCGTGGCGCACCACCAGGTCCACCGCCGCACCCAGTGCGGGGTTGGCGCTGATGCCGGAGTAGCCGTCCGAGCCGCCGCATTGCAGCCCGACGATGAGATGGCTGGCCGGTACGGGTTCACGCTGCACGGCATTGGCCTCGGGCAGCAACTGCCTCACCACCTCAATGCCACGCGCCACGCTCTTGGCCGTGCCACCCGTGTCCTGGATGCTGAAGGTCACCAGCTTGGCTCCTTCGCGCAAGCCTTCTTGCGCCAGCAGGCCCTGGATCTGGTTGGTCTCACAACCGAGACCCACCACAATCACGGCGGCAAAGTTGGCGTGGCGGGCATACCCCGCCAGCGTGCGGCGCAGCACCTGCAGGCCTTCGCCCTCGCTGTCGGTGGCGCAGCCGGCACCATGAGTCAGTGCCACGATGCCGTCTACCTGGGGGAAGGCCGCCAAAGCCTCGGGGTGGATGTCGCGGCGGAAGTGGTCGGCAATGGCGCGCGCCACGGTGGCCGAGCAGTTCACGCTGGTCAGCACGCCAATGTAGTTGCGCGTGGCCACCCGTCCGTCCGCTCGCTTGATGCCGTCAAACGTGGCCGGTGTGTCCACATAGGCCACGGGCCGCACATCGCCGCCCACGGTGTGGCCGCGGTCAAAGCGGCTGAAGGCCAGGTTGTGGGTGTGTACATGCTGGCCAGGTGCGATGGCCTGCGTGGCCGTGCCAATGATCTGGTTGTAACGCCGTACCGGTTCGCCCGGTGCGATGGCACGTACTGCAACTTTGTGGCCAGGCGGAATCAGGCCTGACACGGTGATGTCTTCGGACGCGATACGTGTGCCGCCCAGCAACTGCTGCCGGGCGATGACCACATCGTCGGCCGGATGGATACGAATCACCGGGTTCATTTGATCAGGCCCATCTGCTGTGGCAGCCACAGCGTGAGTGCCGGGATGTAGGTGATGGCCACCAGCGCCAGCATCAGCGGAATCAGCCAGGGCAGGATGGCCATGGTGGTGCGCTCCACCGAGAGCTTGGAAATGCGCGCCAGCACAAACAGCACCATGCCCAGCGGCGGATGCAGCAGCCCCACCATCAGGTTCAGCGTCATGATGAGGCCGAAGTGGACCGGGTCGATGCCCAGCTTGAGCACGATGGGCAGCAAGATGGGCACCAGGATGGTGATGGCGGCAATGGTGTCGATGAAGCAGCCCACAAACAGGATCAGCAGGTTGGCCAGCAGCAGAAACACCCACTTGTTGTCGGTGATGGACAGAATCCAGTCCGCCAGGGCCTGTGCCGCTTGGGTGGTGGTGAGCAGCCAGGCAAAGATGGACGCAGCCGTGACGATGAACAGCACCGAGGCGGTGGTTTCAATCGTCTCAAACGTGGCCTGCGCCAGCGTGCGGATGCTCATGGAACGGTAGCGCACCAGGCCCAGAAACAGCGCCCAGATGACGGCCGCTACGGCAGCTTCGGTGGGCGTGAACCAGCCCATGGTCATGCCACCAATCAGGATCACTGGCGCCATGAGGGCCAGCACGGCCGAGAAGTTGAAGCGCCAGTCCAGTAGCAGCAGCGCCACAAAGGCACTGCCCGCCGCCAGGTTGACCGAGGCCCCGGCTTTCACCGCCAGCCACACCGCCATGGGGAAGGCCAGCACCACCAGAATCTCCAGCGTGGCACCGCCCAGGCGACCCCAGTGGAAAGCGACGTCGCCGCCCCAGCCATTGCGGCGGGCAAAGTAGGCCACGGTCACCATCATCAATCCGGTCATGAACAGGCCGGGCAAGATGCCAGCCACAAACAGGGCGCCGATGGAGACGTTGGCCATCATGCCGTAGATCACAAAGGGCAGGGAGGGCGGAAAGATGGGGCCCAGCGTGGCCGAGGCCGCGGTCACGCCCACGGCAAACTCGGTGCTGTAACCATGCTCTTTCATCGCCTTGATCTCGATCGAGCCCAAGCCTGCGGCATCGGCAATGGCCGTGCCGGACATGCCCGAAAACACCACGGAGCCGACGATGTTGACCTGGCCCAGGCCGCCTTTCATCCAGCCCACCAGGGCCACGGCAAAGTTGTAGATGCGGCCGGTGATGCCGGCCACGTTCATCAGGTTGCCCGCCAAAATGAAGAAGGGCACGGCCAGCAGCGGGAAGGACTCGATGCCCGCAATCATGCGCTGCGCCAGCACAATATCGGGCACGCTGCCCGAGACCAGGATGTAGATGAGCGAGCCACCCGCCATGGCCACTGCCACGGGCAGGCCACACAGCATCAGCCCCAAAAAGGAAACAATCAGGATCAACATGGTGCAGGGTCCGTTCAGTCGGTGGAACCGTCAAAGAAGCCGGGGTTTTGCAAGGCAGAGAAGCCGCGTCGCCAGTTCTCTACCGCTACCTGCACTGCGCGCACGGCCATCAGGGCAAAGCCGGCAAATGCGAGCCAGTACACATGGCTCTTGTTCCAGTTGATGGTGGTCATGGGTTCGTTGTCCACTGCCAGCGCGTAGCGGGCAATCAGCCAGGCGCCGTAGCCGTAGAAGGCGATGGCTGCCACATCCACCAGGGTGGACAAGGCGCGCCCGGCAGGCGTGGGCAGGTAGCGGTAGACCAGGTTGACCTGGATATGCCGCACCCGCCGCACACACATGGACGCTCCAATGAACACCACCGGCATCAGGCAGTACACGGCCAGTTCTTCGGTCCAGGCGTACGAGTCGTTGAGCACGTAACGGCTGAAGAACTGCAGAAACACCAGGCCGGTCATGGCCCAGAAGAATCCGAAACACACCCAGTCTTCCACGCCGTAGACCGAGAGGTCGACCGTGTGCTGGTCGGCCTCCGCGAAGCTGGAGACCAAGGCCTCCGCGCTGGTCTCGGTCGGGTGAGACTCGGCTGCGCCGCCTGAGAGGGGCAGGGAGCTATGGAGCGTCATGTCGTGTCGCCTTACTTGATCGCCTGGATGCGGTCCCAGTCGGACTTCTGGTAGCCGTACTGCTCAAAGGGCACGTTCTTCAGCACGGTGTCGCGGAACTCGCCGGTGTTCACCTCGGTCACGCTCACGCCTTTGCTGCGGAACACGGCGGCCAGCTCGCTCTCGCGGGCGGCCACTTCACGTGAAGCCTTGGCAGCGGCTTCCAGCGCCACGTCGCCAAAGATCTTCTTGTCGGCGTCCGACAGCTTTTTCCACAGACCACCTGCCACCACCGTATTCAGGTGGTCCACGATGTGGCCGGTCAGCACGATGTGTTTTTGCACTTCGTAGAACTTCTTGGCCTCGATGGTGGGCAGCGGGTTTTCTTGGGCTTCCACGGTGCCGTTCTGCAGCGCCAGGTAGACCTCGGCAAACGCGATGGGCGAGGTGTTGGCACCGCAGGCACGTGGCATGGCCAGGTAGGCGGGCACATCCGGCACGCGCATCTTCAGGCCTTTGAGGTCGGCGCACTTGGCAATCGGCTTGTTGCTAGTGGTGTGGCGGGTGCCGTAGTAGGTGGTGGCAATGATTTCGTTGCCGCTCTTCTGCTCGTAGCCGGCTGTCAGCTCTTTGTAGATGTCGCTCTTGGTGTAGGCCAGCAGGTGGTCGACGTTGCGGAAGGTGTAGGGGTAGTAGGTCACACCGATGCGGGGGAAGGCCTTGGCCGCAAAGCTGGAGCCCGAGATGATGATGTCCACCGTGCCCAGGCTCAGGCCCTGGTTGATGTCGTTCTCTTTGCCGAGCTGTGACGCGGGGTACACGTCGATCTGGTAACGGCCACCGGTGCGCTTTTTGATTTCTTCAGCCGCCCAGACGGATGCGGTGTGGAAGGGCTCGCCCGGCTCGTAGACGTGGGCCCATTTGAGCTTGGTCTGCGCGAAGGCAGGGGCGGCGACCACCAGGCTTGCAGCCAGGGCCAGGGTAATGCGTGTCAATGTCATGCTCTTTGTCTCCTCTTGTTGTGAATATTGCGCAGCCGGGTCGTCACCGGGGTTTAACCGGGGACGAGCTGCACCTTGGTACTGCGGCCTCTGTCCAAAGCCAGATCGAAGGCCGCTTTCGATTGGCTGATCGGCAACTGGGCGCTGATGAGCGGGCGCACGTCGGCCCGCCGGCTGCGAATGGCCTGCACGGCCCAGTCAAATTCAATGTCGGCGCGGAAGGCGCCCACGTAGTCCAGCTCGCGCGACATGATGTCGTTGGCGGGAAACGGAATTTCGGGCGGCAGCGTGCCCACCTGCACCACGCGCCCGCCGCGGCGCACCGCGGCCAGGCAGCTCGCCAGCGCGGCGGGGTGGCCGGCGGCTTCCAGCGCCACATCCACGCGGCCTTTCCAGGCCGTGGCATCGGGCAGGGCTTCGTCGGCGCCCACGGTCAGCGCCATCTCGCGGGCCCGCTCGCTGGGGTCGCAGGCAATCACGCGGCCGGCACCGGCCAGGCGCGCGGCAATGACGGACATGCAGCCAATCGTGCCCGCGCCGGTGACCAGCACCGTGGCGCCCAATACTTCGCCTGCGCGGCGCACCGCATGCAGGCCCACCGACAGGGGCTCCGCACAGGCAATCTCGCCCAGGCTCACGTCCTCGTCAATGGCGGTGAGCTGGGCTTCGTGCATGACAAAGTGCTCGCGGAAGAAGCCGGGGATGTGCGGGAAGATGGCCGCGCTGCCCAGGAACACCATCTTCTCGCACAGGTTGCTGCGCCCGGCACGGCAGGCGGGGCACAGGCCGCAGGGGTGGGCGGGGTTGACGGCCACTTTTTGTCCGACGTGCACCTTGGTTACGCCGTCACCTACGGCATCCACCACGCCCGAGGCCTCGTGCCCCGGCACAAAGGGCGCGCGGATGGCGAAGATGCCGGCACGGCCGTGCTGGTAGTAGTGCAGGTCTGACCCGCAAATGCCACCGGCGCCCAGGCGCAGGCGCACCTCGCCGGGGCCGGGCTCCTGGGGGCTGAGGTGTTCCACGCTGAGGTTCAGCGGGCCGTTCAGGGTGCAGGCAAGGCTCATGGTGGTGTCCGTTGGATTCACGCGTCGGCGGGGGTGGTCAGGCTGGCGGAGAAGCGACCGTGCGAGCGGTCCAAATGGCCGCTCATGGCGGCGCGGGCCATGTCGGGGTCTTGGGCGGCAATCGCGTCGACCACGGCGCGGTGTTCATCAACGGCTTGTTGCCAGGTGGCTTCGCGTTCAAAGTGGCCGCCCAAGGCTTGGAACATCGGGCCATTGCGTTCGTCAAACAGCTGAGTGACCACGGCTTGCAAAGCGCTGTTGTCGCTGGCCTGGGCAATGCGGAGATGAAAGGCCCGGTCGCCGCGGATGGGCAGGGTGTGCGCGGCAATGTCGGCTTCCATGTCACGCAGGGTTTCCAGCAGGTCGGGTACCAAGGTGGGGTCGGTGCTGCGGGCGGCCAGGGCGGCCAGCTCACATTCGATGAGTTGGCGGGCGCGGATGATTTCCAGCGGGCCATGCGCGTTGTCCAGTAGGCGCACGCTCTCGCGGCCTATGACCACAATGCCCGAGCCCATGCGCACCTCGATCAGGCCTTCCACTTCCAGCGCTATCAGCGCTTCCCGCACCGACGGGCGGGACACGCCCATCTTGGCCGCCAGGTCGCGTTCGGCGGGCAGCTTGCTGCCCACGGCAAATTCACCGCTCTGGATAAGCTGGCGCAGCTGGTCGGCAATCTGGCGGTACAGCCGGCGGGGCTCTATGGGTTGGAAAGGCATGCAGGAAATTTGGCTAAAAGGTAAATTGGTAAGACCAGTTGGCCGAATTGTGGGCTGATTTGGCTTCTTTGGGGTCTAGGGTTTTCCCGACAAGGCAGCTTGCGGGCGTAAAAAAACCGCCTCAAGGGCGGTTTTTGCTATTCATTTAGGAGCTGCTTGCGCAATGGATACGGGGGCTAGGTGCCAATTTGGCTATAAATCCAGCACTAAGCGCGGGCTCTTGGCGCGGGAACAGCAGGGCAGGAACTGGTCATTGGCCGCTTGCTCGTCGGGCTCCAGGTACTGGTCGCGGTGGTCGGGCGTGCCGGCCTTCACGCGGGTGAGGCAGGTGCCGCACACGCCTTGTTCACACGACATGGGAATGTCCAGGCCCGCAGCGTGCAGCGCGGCCAGTGCGGTCTGGTCGGCCAGCACCTTGATGACCTTGCCGCTGCTGGCAATCTCCAGCTCAAAGCTGCCGTCGTTCGTGTGGTCCACCGGGGCGGCGGCAAAGTACTCGCGGTGCAGGCGCTCCTCGGGCCAGCCGGCGGCGCGGCCGGCGTTCAGCACCGCGTCCATAAAACCTTGTGGGCCACAGACATAGAGGTGCGTGCCCGCCGGTGCTTGCTGCAGTGTGGCGGCAATGTCCAACTTTTGCGCGGTGTCACCATCGTCAAAGTGGTGCTGCACCTGGCTGGCAAAGGGGGCGGTGGCCAGACGTTCGACAAAAGCCGTGCGCGCCCGGCTGCGGTTGCAGTGGTGTAGCGTGAAAGACTGGCCGGTGCCGGCCAGGTGTTCGGCCATGGCCAGCATGGGCGTGATGCCAATACCACCGGCCAGCAGCAAGTGGTGCGGTGCCTGGGCTTCCAGGGGAAACAGGTTGCGCGGTACGCTGATGGTCAGCACGCTGCCCTCATTCACCAGATCGTGCACGGCGGCCGAGCCGCCGCGGGATGCTGCATCGCGCAGCACACCAATCACATAACACTGGGTCTCGCCCGGCGTGTTGCACAGCGAGTATTGGCGCTGCAGGCCATTGGGCAGGTGCACATCAATGTGGGAACCGGCCGTGAAGGCGGGCAGGGCGCCACCGTCCGAGGCCACCAGCTCCAGGCTGCAAATGTCCTCAGCCTCGCTGCGTTTGTGCGCCACGCGCACTTGCAAGGTGGCGGTGCTCATGCTGTGACCGCGTTTTCGGCTTCGATGACGCGGTCAATCACTTTGCGTGACTGCACGCCGCCTGTGTCGATGTTCAGCATCAGCAGCTTGCGCCGGGGGTTGGCCAGCAGGTTCTTTTGCTGGCGCTCCAGCATCTCCTGGTCTTCGCCAAAAATCTTGCCCTGGCCTTCGCGGATCTGGGCGGTCAGCTCGGCGTCCTGGGGTTTGAACTTGCGCGCCATGCCCCAGAAGTAGTGGATGCTGGTGTCCGTTTCGGGGGTGATGAAGTCCACCACCCAGCTTGCGGCCTTGAATTCGTCCGGCGCTTGGTAGCCGCCGTGGCCCTGCAGCGCCACACCCACCTCGATCATGATGTGGCTGGGGGGGGTGAAGTGGCAGATCTGCCAGCGGTCCACCGGCTGGTCGTCGGGCAGGCCGTTCATGCGCAGCGCCATCTTCCAGAAGGGCGGCGCCTCAATGCCTTCCATGAAACGCTCGGTGATCACATGGTCACCATCCACGCGCGTCTGGCAGGGCACCTCGTCAATTTCCTTCTGGCCGATGCTGGTGCTGTGCACATAGGTCTCGTGCGTCAGGTCCATCAGGTTGTCGATCATCAGGCGGTAGTCGCAGGCAATGTCGTACAGGCCGCCACCGTAGCCAAACTGCGGGTTGCCCAGCCACTCAAACTGGGGTACCAGGGCCACATCGGCCTTGGCGGCATCGCCCGGCCAGACCCAGACAAAACCGTGTTCCTCGTGGATGGGAAAACTGCGGATGGCCGGAAAGCCGCGTGTGCGCTGGCAGGGCATGGACACGGTCTTGCCATCGCAGCCCATGGCCAGGCCGTGGTAGCCGCAGACCAGGGTGTCACCCTCCACCTTGCCCAGCGAGAGCGGGGCACCGCGGTGCGGGCAAAAGTCCTCCACCGCCGCCACTTGGCCCGCGCTGTTGCGGAACAGGGCCATGGGGTGGTTGCAGATGCGGCGGCCCAGGGGGCGGTCCGATGGGATTTCTTCGCTGCGGGCGGCAACGTACCAGGTGTTGATGGGAAACATGGCCAGGCTCCTCGGGTTGAAATTCTTCATTCAGTATGCTGAATGTGAAGAATCATAGACTCAAGTCAATTCCAAGGCTAGGGGGTGGGGATGAGGGTTTTCCCTCGAAATGGGACGAATCCGATGACTGGTCGGGGGCCTTGGGCTATGCGCTGTCGGATAGTTGACCCGGCATATCGGCCTGGTCTTCAGGGGCTGGCGTGTTCAGGTGCACAAACTTGCGCAGCAGGCGCAAAAACTCCTCGCGCTCTGCCGGCTCTAGGGCGTCCAGCAACTGTGCGTACATGGGTTCCACGCGCGGCAACATCTCCGCCAGCACCGCCTCGCCCTCGGGCGTGAGGCGCAGCGCACGCTGGCGGCGCGGCAGTAGCTCCCGCACGATCCAGCCCTTGGCGTCCAGCCGCGCGGCAATGTCGGCGGTGGTCGATGTGTCCAGCGCCACCCGGTCGGCCAGCGTCACCTGGTCCATGCCCGGGGCATCTTGCAGCGCGCGCAACACGGCGTATTGCACTGGCGTGATCTGCTTGCCATGCGTCTTGGCAAACGTGCCCACCGCCAACTGGTGTGCCCGCCGGATCAGGTGGCCGGGTTCGGCTTGCAGGGGGATGGGGGAGTTAGTGGTGGGTGTCTTCATGGCAACTTCAAAACCTCAATACACCGCATCGTGGTCACCCACGTTCACCGGGATGATCTGGCCGTCTTGTATCAACAGTTCCAGTGTGATGCGGTACGACAGGTTAATGGACACGGAGTGCAGCCCTTCAAGCTTGCCGCGCAGGGCGTGCAGGCGCAAGGAGGGGTGGGTCGGGTTCAGCTCCAGCACCTGCAGCGTTTTCAGGTATTGCTGGCGCAGCTCGGGATGGCGCTTCAAAAAGCGGGCGGCTTTTCGGTTGTATTGCTCGGTAAAAACCAACACATAGGGCGCGCCGCTGGGTGGCGTAGCTGGGCCGGCCATTACATCGCGTCCAGCCGCGCCAAGTGGGCCTCGGGCGACTCTTGCACTGCGCGGCCTGCTGCCAAGTCGGCGCGGGTTTGTGCCAATGCCGCGTCCAGCTCGCATTCGCGCAGGTAGTGGTAGTGCGAGAGGTTCATCACCACAAACTTGTCTTTGCCGCGCACCTGTACCACCACCTCGGTGGACGTGCTGAGGGCGAACTCAATGGCAGAGACGCCCTTGGTTTTGAGGTCGTTGGCGCTGATGGGGGACATGGTGTGCTCCAGGGTGGGCTTTAAATAGTGCGCTGAATCATACGGTTTCAAGTGCGCTTTTGAAAGCGATGGGGTTTGCGGGTGTTTATCTGCTACTGATAAATGCCTGTTTGATAGGCAGTTGTTAGTCTGCAGTGCAGGATGGTGCTATCGATTTGGTAGCTGCTCCCGCATATCCCACAAGGGCTAGATTACGGAAACTGCCTTGCCACATGAACCACTGCGCGCACCGTCACGGTACAACGGTCGGGGTCTTGGTCAAAGTAAACCAGGTAGTTCGCGTGGGCGACCAACTCGTACGCACCTGCAACCCGCTCGCTCGCACGGCGTGGAAAGTTGGGGTCGCTCAGGTGGTCAACCTGGCTGTCAATCAACAGCCATAGGTCCACTGCTGCGATGGGGTTGTCCTTGGCCACCCAAGCCTCAATCGCATCCAGATCGTCCCGGTATTCGGGGCGGCGGATGACCTGCCAAGTGGCGCAGCTCATTGTGGCTGCAAGGCTTTGCGCTGTGCCAACTTGGCTTCGCGTATGGCTTGCCACTCGGCATCCGCCATTGCGGGGCGTGGGTCATCGCGGCTGGACTTCACTTTGGCGTTGACCCAGCGGTCGTACTCCGCAGCGCGGGTCAGCGCCTGCGCCCTGTCGGGCCGCACCCGTTTTTGCAGGGCGGCTTGCTCGGGCTGCCATTCGTCCAATCGGTCCAGCACGATGCGCTGCACCCCCAATTTGTGCAGCAGCTTCATGGCGCTATCGGTCGTGCCAAACAGGCGCGGCGCGGAACCACGTGCCTGCACCAACGTGGCCTCTCCCGTGCGGGTGACCAATTTCACGGCGAACCGCGAACCGCTCGGCACCAAACCGACCGATTCGATCGCGCCATGCGCAAATGCTGCCTGGAATTGGGTTTGGGTCAGGGTCTGCATAGGTGTATGAATAACGTTAATACAACGCATTTTATACATTGGCTAAACAGCCTGTGTACCCATTCGGTTGGCCCGTTTGCCTTTGTTGTACGGTGCAAGTGACCGCACGGGCTCCAGCAGGCTCATGGTATTTGCTATCTATTTGATAGCTGCTTGCGAATATTCCATGAGGGATAGAGGCCAATTTCTTGATTTCTAGTTCGAATCGCGACATTGGTTGCGCAGTTCCGAGAGTACCTCAGCAGGGGTCTTGAAGCCCAAGCATGCACGCGGTCTGGAGTTAAGCAGGCGTTCAATGCGCGCAATCGAGCGTTGTGTCTGCAGGCTCAGCGGCTCGCCCTTTGGGATGAACTGGCGTATCAGTCCTATCGTGTTTTCGTTGGTGCCGCGCTGGTTGGGGCGCTGCGCATCACACACGTACAGACGCGCGTGTTCAACCACTGTGTGCAACTTGGCGAATTCACTGCCTCGGTCGGTGGTGATGCTGAGCACCGGCCAGCGCGCATCACCCAGCAGGTGTTGATGCACGGCAGCCGCAGCCGTCTCTGGCAGCCCGTCATCCAGCAAGACCAGCCGGGTGTAGCGGCTGCTTCGCTCTACGCACACCAACAAACGGGCCTTGTAGCCCCCGCGCATGCCCACCATGGTGTCAATCTCCCAATGCCCCACCTCCAGGCGCTGGCGCACGTGGGCCGGGCGTTGCGCGATGGGCTGCACCGAGCGGGCCCAGCCAAACACGCTGCGAGGGCCTGTCTTGCACCGACGGTTGGGGTGTGCACGCCGCAAAGGTCGATCATCCCGTTGAGGCCACACCCGGGCAGCCCACGCATAAATGGCCTGCATGCTGGGCACCCCAGAGCTGCTGCAGGAAGGCGTGAGCGATGCTGTGAACTCTGCGCGCCCTGCAATCTGCTGAGGCGACCAGTACGACTTCGTCATCGCGTTACGCACCTGAGTCCATACTGCCGGGGTATGGCGTGGGGCATTGGCTGCACAGCGCAGGGCGCAGCCAATGCGATGACTCTGGGCGCGTTGGGCGTTGTAGGAGCCTTCGCATCGGTCCAGTTCACGGTAGATGGTGCTGCGATGACGCCCCAGGCGTCGGGCAATCTGGCATTTACTCAAATCCTGTTCAAGCCAGGCTTGAATCTGGTAGCGTTCACTTGGGCTGAGGTGGTTGTGGGTCATTGGCAAACCTGTCGGTGTAGGAACCAAAAGGCTAACCAATTCACTCCATCCTCAGCCCTTCGTCATGCGCTCATGAGGTGTCGCAATTCGATTTGGAAATCAAGTTTTCGGCACTAAAGCCGAAGGTGCCTTTGCTGTTTCTGGGCTAGAGCGGCGCCGGCGCGGTGTCCAGGCTGGCGTAGCGCACCTGACCACGCCCGCCGTATTTGGCGTGCTGCAGTTGTGCGCTCGCCAGGTCCAGCAGGTCGCTCGCTTGGCCGCTGTGGGGGCTTACGCGGGTCCCCAGGCCCACACTGACCGAGACCACCCCACCGCCATGCGGCAGTCCAAGCTGGCGCACGCGGCGCTCCATCTCCAGCGCCAGGGCCAGGGCGTCGGCATGCGAGGTGTCGGGCAGCAGGCAGGCAAATTCTTCACCGCCAAAGCGCGCCACCACATCGGCGGGCCGGCGCAGCACGGCCTTGAGCGTGACCGCAATCAGCCGCAGGCAGTCGTCGCCGGCCTGGTGGCCATGGCGCTCGTTGTAGGCGCCAAAGTGGTCCACATCCACCAGCACTAGGGACAGCGACAGGCCGCTGCGCGCAGCACGCGCCCACTCGGTGGCCAGCTGCTGGTCAAAGTAACGCCGGTTGAAGACGCCGGACAGGCCGTCCAGCAGCACCAGTTTTTTGAGCAGGTCGGACTGGAACTTGAGCGTCAGATGGGTGTGCACACGGGCGCGCACCACGGCCGGGTTCACGGGTTTGGAGATGAAGTCCACCGCGCCCAAACCCAGGCCATGGGTTTCCTGGCCGGCATCGGGCCGCGCGGTGACGAGGATGATGGGAATGTGCGAGGTGGCCTCTTGCGCTTTGAGCTGGCGGCACACGGCAAAACCGTCCATACCGGGCATCAGCACGTCCAGCAGCACCAGGTCGGGCGGGTTGCTCTGGCACACGGCCAACGCCTGTTCGCCTGACGTGGCCATGAAGACCTGGTAGTCCCCGGCAAAGGCTTGCACCAGCAGCTGTATGTTGTCCGGCTGGTCGTCCACCACCAAGAGCTTGGGCTTGCCGTGTGTGCTGTCCAGCAGCGCAGCGGTGTGGGTGGCGGGGGCGTTCATGGGGGCGGCGAGGAACGTGGAAAGGGCGGGCAGTCATTCAACCACAGCCCCTCGGTTTGCGCCCTCCGGGCTAACCCCGCCTGTGTGTTTCTTGTGCCTGCCATGTAACCAAGGTACAAACAAGCGTGTGAAAATAGGTAACTCACTCTAGGAGACCGTTTCATGCCCAGTCGCGCCACCAAAATCGTTGCCACCCTCGGACCCGCCTCCAGCGATCCCGCATTGCTGGAACAAATGATCCGTGCCGGCGTCAACGTGGTGCGGCTGAACTTCAGCCACGGCAAGGCCCAAGACCACATCGACCGCGCCCGCCTGGTGCGCGAAGCCGCGCAACGCGCCGGCCGCGAAGTGGCCATCATGGCCGACCTGCAAGGCCCCAAAATCCGCGTCGGCAAGTTTGCCGAAGGCAAGGTGTTCCTGGAGCCCGGCCAAAAATTCATTCTGGACGCTGCCCGCGTGGAGTTGGGCGACATCGACGCCGTGGGCCTGGACTACAAGGCGCTGCCTTCCGAAGTGAGTGCGGGCGATGTGCTCTTGCTGAACGACGGCCTGATCGTCATCACCGTGGACGCGGTGAAAGGCGAGCAGGTGCACACCACCGTCAAGCTGGGTGGCGAGTTGTCCAACAACAAAGGCATCAACAAGCAGGGCGGCGGCCTGACCGCCCCCGCGCTGACTGGCAAGGACATGGAAGACATCCGCACCGCGATGAGCTTCCAGGCTGACTACGTGGCCGTGAGCTTTCCCAAGAACGCCACCGACATGGAAATGGCGCGCCAGCTGTGCAACGTGGCCGCGGCCGAATACAACCACAAGCCCGGCCTGATCGCCAAGATTGAACGGGCCGAAGCGATCCCGAAGCTGCTGGAAATTTTGCTGGCCTCCGACGGCATCATGGTGGCCCGGGGCGACTTGGCAGTGGAAGTGGGTAACGCCGCCGTACCTGCGCTGCAAAAGCACATGATCAAGCTGGCCCGCGAGCATGACAAGGTCGTGATCACCGCCACGCAGATGATGGAATCCATGATCACCAACCCCGTGCCCACGCGCGCCGAGGTGAGCGACGTGGCCAACGCCGTGCTCGACGGCACCGACGCCGTGATGTTGTCGGCCGAGACCGCTGCTGGCAAATACCCGCTCGAAACCGTCATCGAAATGGCCAAGATCTGCCTGGCCGCCGAGGGCAGCGAGCACGTCAAGCTGGACGCCGATTTCACCGGCAAGACCTTCACCCGCATCGACCAGTCCATCGCCATGGGTGCGCTGTTTACCGCCCACCACCTGGGTGCCAAGGCCATCGTGGCCATGACCGACAGCGGCAGTACCGCGCTGTGGATGAGCCGCCACCTGATCCATGTGCCCATTTACGCGCTGACCCCCAAGGTCACCACCCAACGCAAGATGACGCTGTACCGCAATGTGCGCCCGCTCTTGATGGGCTCCAGCTCTGACCGCGACACCGCATTGCTGGACGCTGAGAAACACCTGAAGAGCCGCGGCATTGTGCAAAAGGGCGAGATCTACGCCATCACCTGCGGCGAGCCCATGGGCGCGCCCGGTGGCACCAACATGCTGAAGATCTGCGCGGTGAACTAGCAAGCCCCACGCTTGCTCTGCGTGTGGCAAGCGACACATCAAGAGACCTTCGGGTCCCTTTTTTACACCGGGCTTGCGGGTAAACCCTCGGCGGTTAGAATCCCCTATCGGTAAAAAGTTACCAAGCGGTTACCAAAACCGCGGCGACGGGTTTTTAACTTCCTGGGGACATCCATGGCACTCGTTTCGATGCGCGAGCTTCTCGACCACGCGGCAACGCATAACTATGCGATTCCGGCGTTCAACGTCAACAACCTGGAGCAAGTCCAGGCCATCATGGAGGCCGCCAAAGAGACCGGAGCCCCCGTGATCATGCAGGCCAGCGCCGGCGCCCGCAAATACGCAGGCGAGCACTTCCTGCGGCACCTGATCCAGGCCGCCGTGGAAAGCTACCCCAGCATCCCCGTCGTCATGCACCAGGACCATGGCCAAAGCCCCGCGGTCTGCCAGGGCGCGATTGACCTGGGCTTTAGCTCGGTGATGATGGACGGCAGCCTCGAAGCCGACGGCAAGACGATTGCCAGCTATGAATACAACGTCGAAGTCACCCGCAAGGTGGTGGACATGGCCCACAAGCTGGGCGTGACGGTGGAAGGCGAACTGGGCTGCCTGGGCTCGCTGGAAACCATGCAGGGCGACAAGGAAGACGGCCACGGCACCGATGCCGTCATGACCCGCGAACAGCTGCTGACCGACCCCGAAGAGGCGGCCGACTTTGTGAAGCGCACGCAACTGGACGCCCTGGCGATTGCCATTGGCACCAGCCACGGCGCCTACAAGTTCACGCGCCAGCCTACGGGCGACATCCTGGCGATCGAGCGCATCAAGGAAATCCATGCCCGCATCCCCAACACCCACTTGGTGATGCACGGCTCCAGTGCGGTGCCGCAAGAGCTGCTCGCTGCGATCAACCAGTACGGCGGCAAGATGGCCCAGACCTGGGGCGTGCCGGTCGAGGAAGTGCAGCGCGCCATCCCCTTTGGCGTGCGCAAGGTCAACATTGATACCGACATCCGCATGGCCATGACGGCTGCGGTGCGCAAGTTCCTGTTCGAGAACCCTGACAAGTTCGACGCCCGCGAGTGGCTCAAGCCCGCCCGCGAAGCCGCCAAACAGCTGTGCAAGCAGCGCTACATCGAGTTCGGCTGCGAAGGCCGTGCCGCCAGCATCAAGGGCCACAGCCTGCAAGTGGTGGCTGGCCAGTACGCCCGGGGCGAATTGGCCCAGGTCGTGCAGGACCTCGCGACCGCCTGAGGACCTCTGCACCGGTCGCCGGTGCGAACTTGCGATAATCCAAGGCTTCGCCCTCCATCCTGGGGCGAAGCCTTTTTACTTTGTTGGACGCCATGACTTCAGCTTTGCACACCTCCGCCCTGTCCCTTCCCCTGCTTGCCCGTGGCAAGGTGCGTGACAACTACGCCGTGGGCGAGGACCGCATCCTCATGGTGGCCAGCGACCGTTTGAGCGCCTTTGATGTGATCATGGGCGAACCGATTCCCGGCAAGGGCGCGCTGCTCACGCAGATGGCGCTGTTCTGGTTCGAGAAGCTGGGCCCCAACGGCACCAACATCTGCCCCAACCACCTGACCGGTGACGCCCCTGAGAGCGTGGTGCTGCCCTCCGAAGTGGCGCAGGTCACCGGGCGTTCCATGCTGGTCAAGCGCCTGAAGCCCCTGCCGGTAGAGGCTGTGGTGCGTGGCTACCTGGCCGGCAGCGGCTGGAAGGAATACCAGGAGAACGGCGCCGTGTGCGGCGTCAAGCTACCCGCCGGCCTGCAGAACGCCAGCAAGCTGCCCGCGCCCATTTACACCCCCGCCGCCAAAGCCGCTGTGGGGGATCATGACGAGAACATCACCTTCGAACAAACTGTGGAAATGATTGGCCTGGACCTGGCCACACAAATCCGCGATATCAGCATCCGCATCTACCAGGCCGCGGCCGAGATTGCGCTGACCAAGGGCATCATCATTGCCGACACCAAGTTCGAGTTTGGCCTGGACAAAGATGGCACGCTGACCTTGATGGACGAAGTGCTGACGCCTGACTCCAGCCGCTTCTGGCCGCAGGAGAGTTATGCCGAGGGCACCAACCCGCCCAGCTACGACAAGCAGTTTGTGCGCGACTGGCTGGAGCAGGCCCTGGTGGACGGCAAGCCCTGGGACAAGACCCCGCCCGCTCCACGTGTGCCCAACGAGGTGATCACCAAAACCGCGGCCAAGTACCAGGAAGCCCTCACGCGCCTGACGGCCTGAGGCAGCTACGTTCGGGCCCCACCGCATGTCTGCCTCTTTGGTGGCGCGCAGCCTCGCCAGTATTTGGCACCCCTGCACCCAGATGCAGCGCGCCGCCCAGGTGCCGCCCCTGGCCATCGTGCGCGGGCAGGGGCCCTGGCTGGTGGACGAGGCTGGCCAGCGCTACTTCGACACCCTCAGCTCCTGGTGGGTCAACCTGTTTGGCCACGCCGATGCACGCATCAACGCCGCGCTGAAAGACCAGCTCGACCGGCTGCCGCACGTGATGCTGGCGGGCTGCACCCATGCGCCGGCGGTGGAGCTGGCCGAGCGGCTGTCGGCACGCACCCAGGGCGTGCTGGGCCATTGCTTCTTTGCCAGCGACGGCGCCTCGGCGGTGGAGATTGCGCTCAAGATGGCCTTCCACCACTGGCGCAACCGTGGCCTGCCCGACAAGCGCAGCTTTGTCTGCCTGCGCCAGGGTTACCACGGCGAAACGCTGGGTGCGTTGGCGGTCACCGATGTGCAAATCTTCCGCGATGCCTACGACCCGTTGCTGATGCGTTCGCACCAGGTCATGTCGCCCGATGCCCGCCAGGCCTTGCCAGGGGAGTCGGCGGCCGATGTGGCCCAGCGGGCGGCGGCCGAATTGCAGGCCCTGCTAGAAGCCCACCATGGCGAGATTGCCGCCCTCATCCTGGAGCCCCTGGTGCAGGGCGCGGCCGGCATGGCCATGTACGACCCGGTCTACCTGCAGATGGCGCGTGCCCTGTGCGACCAGTACCAGGTGCTGCTGATTGCCGACGAGATTGCCGTGGGCTGTGGCCGCACGGGGACCTTCTTCGCCACCGAGCAGGCGGCCGATGCGCAGGGGCAGGTGCCCTGGCCCGACCTGCTGTGCCTGTCCAAGGGTATCAGCGGCGGTTACCTGCCGCTGTCGCTGGTGCTGGTGCGTGACCGCGTGTACGAGGCCTTTCTGGACGAGGACGTGGCGCGCGGCTTTTTGCACTCCCACTCCTACACCGGCAATGCACTGGCCTGCCGCGCAGCGCTGGCCGTGCTGGATAGGTTTGACCAGGACGACGTGCTGGCGCACAACCGCCAGCAAGCCGCGGTCCTCAGCGCCGCCCTGGCCCCCTTGCAGGCAGATCCGCGCATCGAGCACTTCCGCCACCTCGGCATGATTTGGGCGTTTGACGTGCGTGAGTCCGTCGCGGGCGCGCGTTTTGCCGAGCGCTTTCACCTGGCGGGCCGGGCGCGCGAACTGCTGATCCGCCCGATTGGCCGCACCGTCTACCTGCTGCCGCCCTATGTGCTGGACGCAACCCTGTCGCCCTGGCTGGCGCAGCAGCTGCTGGCCACGCTGGACGATGTGCTGAACCAAGCCCCCCACGATGCTGATCAACCACCTGAACCGCCAACTGCGTGAGCGCGCGGCCCAGGCCCTGACGCGCCAGCGTCGCACGGCACTCACGCCCTGCGCCCCGCAGCAGCAGGTGGCCTTGGACGGCCAGCCGGCGCGCGAGCTGCTGGCCTTTTGCAGCAACGACTACCTGGGCCTGGCCAACCACCCCGCGCTGGTGGCGGCCTTGGCGGAGGGCGCGCAGCGCTATGGGGCCGGCAGCGGGGCCTCGCACCTGGTCAGCGGCCATTCCCAAGCCCATGCGGCGCTGGAGTCCACCCTGGCTACGTGGATGGCCCCCCAGATTCCGAATGCCCAGGCCCTGTACTTTTGCACCGGCTACATGGCCAACCTGGCCCTGCTCACCGCGCTGGCGGGCGAGGGCGCCGCCATTTTTGCGGACAAGCTCAACCATGCTTCGCTGGTCGATGGGGCGCTGCTCTCCAAAGCCCCGTTGCAGCGCTATGCGCACCGCAACCTCACGGTGCTGGAGCGCCAGCTCCGCCAAAGCGATGCGGCCATCAAACTCATCGTCACCGACGCCGTCTTCAGCATGGACGGGGACCTGGCCGACCTGCCCGCTCTGCTGGCGCTGGCCGAGCGTTATGACGCTTGGCTGGTGGTGGACGACGCACACGGCTTTGGGGTGCTGGGCCCGCAGGGCCAGGGCAGCCTGGCGCATTTCGGTTTGCGCAGTGAGCGCCTGATCTGTATGGGCACGCTGGGCAAGGCCGCGGGTGTGGGTGGCGCCTTTGTGGCCGCACACCCCACCATCATCGACTGGCTGGTGCAAACCGCGCGCCCCTACATCTACACCACGGCCGCGCCGCCCGCCATCGCCCACGCTTTGAGCGCGAGCCTGGCCCTGATCGCGGGGGACGAGGGCGCGCAGCGCCGGGCGCAGCTGCAGCAGCGCATCGTGCAGTTGCGCAGTGAGTTGTCAAAAATGATAGCTGCTCGCGCAGATTTGGCGTGGGCTTTGGCCGATTCGAGCACTGCAGTTCAGCCCCTCATCGTGGGCGACAACGCAGCTGCACTGGCCCTGTCGGCCGCACTGGAGGCCCAGGGCTTGTGGGTGCCTGCCATCCGCCCGCCCACGGTGCCGGTGGGCACGGCGCGTCTGCGCATCACCCTGAGTGCTGCACACACCGAGGCCGACGTGCAGCGCCTGGTGGCCGCGCTGGCTGCCGCAGCGGAGGAGCTGCATGGTTAATGTGTTTGTGACCGGCACCGACACCGAGGTCGGCAAGACCCACATCAGCGCAGCCTTGTTGCACTGGGCAGGTCAGCAGGGCTGGCGCAGCGCGGGCTTCAAGCCGGTGGCCGCGGGGCTGGACGCGGATGGCCGCAACGAGGATGTGCAGCGCCTGCGTGCGGCCAGCTCCTTGCCCCTCACGGAGGCCGAGGTGGGGCCACTGCAGTTCCAGGCCGCTTGCGCGCCGCACATTGCCGCCGCCTTGGAGGGGCGCAACATCGACATGGATGGCCTGGTGCAGCAGGCGCGTGCGCTGGCAGCCCGGGCCGATGTGCTGGTGGTCGAAGGTGTGGGTGGGTTTTGTGTACCGCTGGGTCCGCAGGGCGACACGGCAGACCTGGCCCTGGCGCTGGCTTACCCGGTGGTGCTGGTGGTGGGCCTGCGCCTGGGTTGCATCAGCCACGCCCTGCTGACGGCCGAGGCCATTCGCGCACGCGGCCTGCGCTTGGCGGGCTGGGTGGCCAATACGGTGGACCCGCAGATGTCGCAGCTGCAGGCCAATCTGGACACCCTGCGCAACGAGTTGCAGCGCCGCCACCAGGCGCCCTGCCTGGGCGTGGTGCCGCGCCTGGCGGACACCCATCCGGCGGCCACCGCGGCCTACCTCGATGGCACGGCCCTGCACCAGGTGCTGGCCCCATGAGCGCCCGCCCCGCCGCGCTGGCGCCCATGGTGGATGCCGCCTTCCTGGCCAACCCCTACCCGGCCTACCAGGCCCTGCGCGAAGCCGGCCCCATCCACTGGAGCACCGAATTTTTTGGCGGCGCCTGGTTGCTCACCCGCCATGCCGATGTGGAACAGGTGCTGCGCGACCCACGCTTCTCGGCCCAGCGCACTGGCGGCTGGGTGACGGACCGCGAGCAGCAGCGTGGCGAGCTGGCCGGCTTTCAGCAGCTGTTCGCGCGGGCCATGTTGTTTCTGGACGCGCCTGACCACGGCCGCATCCGCAAGGTGCTGAACGCGGGCTTCAAACCCGCCGTGTTGCAGGCCCTGGCCCCCTTCATCGAAGACACGGTGGCCGAACTGCTGGACGCGGTGCAGGGCGCGCCGTCATTTGATGTGATGCAGGCCCTGGCCCGGCCCCTGCCCACCCGCGTCATTGGCCGCATGATGGGCATTGAGGACGCGGCAAATGCGGACTTCGCGGTCTGGTCCGACGACCTGGCCAGCTTCATCGGTGCGCCGCTGGCCACCCATGCCCAAGCGCGCCGCGCCCAGGCCAGCCTGCTGGCCATGGGCCGTTATTTTGAAGGCCTGCTGGCCCGCCGCCTCGCCCAGCCGGGCGACGACCTGGTGAGCCGCCTGCTACAGGCCGAAGCGGCTGGCGAGATCCGGAACCACGCCGAACTCTTGGCCCAGTGCGCCATGCTGCTGTTCGCCGGCCACGAGACCACGCGCAACCTGCTGGGCAATGGCCTGCAGGCCCTGCTGAGCCACCCAGACCAGTGGCAGCGCCTGCAGCAGGAGCCCGTACTGCTGCCAGGTGCCGTGCGTGAGCTGCTGCGCTTTGACAGCCCGGTGCAGTACACGGGCCGCCGGGTCACCACCACGCTGGTGCTGCACGGCCAGACCCTGCAGCGCGGCGACCTGGTGGTGCCGCTCATTGGCGCGGCCAACCGCGATCCGGCGCGCCACCCGCAGCCCGACCGGCTGGACATTGCAGGGCGCGATGGTGGCTCGGTCTCCTTTGGCTCGGGCCCCCATGTGTGCATAGGCGCCATGCTTACGCGCATGGAGGCGGAAATCACTTTTCGCCAGCTGCTGCAGCGCCTGCCCGGCCTGCGCCTGGCCGATACGCAGCCCCAGTGGGCGCACAACCCGGCCTACCGCGGCCTGCACCATTTGCATGTAGTAACCGGCTAACACCCACCGCCGCGCGGCGCTGCCAACAATGGGCTCCCCTACAACGAGGAGACTGACATGGCGGGCAAAAAAATCCTGATGATTTGCGGTGACTACTGCGAAGACTACGAAACCATGGTGCCTTTCCAGGCGCTGCTGGCGGTGGGCCACACGGTGCATGCCGTGTGCCCCGACAAGAAGGCGGGCGACAGCATCAAGACCGCCATCCACGACTTCGAGGGCGCGCAGACCTACAGCGAGAAACCGGGCCACAACTTCGCGCTGAACGCGACCTTTGCCGAGGTGAAGCCCGAGGCCTACGACGCGCTGCTGATCCCCGGCGGCCGCGGCCCCGAGTACCTGCGCACCTACCCTGCGGTGGTGGCTGCTGTGAAGCACTTTTTCGACGCCAACAAACCGGTGGCTGCCGTGTGCCATGGCGCCCAGTTGCTGGCCGGTGCCGGCGTGCTGAAGGGCCGCACTTGCTCGGCTTACCCGGCATGCCGGGTGGAGGTGGAGATGGCGGGCGGCACTTATGCCGACATCGCCATCGACGCCGCCTATACCGATGGCAACCTGGTGTCCGCCCCCGCCTGGCCTGCACACCCAGCCTGGATTGCGCAGTTTCTGGCGCTGCTGGGTACGCGTATCTCCCATTGACGGCGCCGGGGGCGGCCCGCAGCATGCAGGGCAGCCCCTTGAGGAGACAGCCCATGTGCCAAGTGTTCATCAGCGCCAACCCCACGCTTTATGAGAGCCGCGCCCGCTCGGTGCGGCTGCACGGCGTGGCCACCAGCATCAAGCTGGAAAATCTGTTCTGGCAGGTGCTGGGCGAGATCGCCACGCGCGACGGCATGGGCGTGCCCCAGCTCTGTACCAAGCTCTACGACGAGCTGGTGGCCGAGCGTGGCGAGGTGGACAACTTTGCGTCCTTTTTGCGCGTGTGTTGTGGCCGCTACATGGCGCTGCAGCTCAGTGGCGGCATCCCGCAGGACGCCAGCATCCCGATTGCCAGCCTTAACGCCCAGCGTGTGTTGGCCACCGAGCGCCAGGCCGTGTTACACGCCGGTCTGTACGTGCGCGCCGCCTGAGATTGGCTGCACGTCCGTGCCACACGCTCACGGCGCAGCTTCGACGGCTGTGAGGATGTAGGCGCCGTCTTTCAACTCCGCGCTGAAACGCACCTTGTCGCCCGACTTGGCCTTCTCCAGCAGGGCCGGATCGCGCACCTGGAACACCATGGTCATGGGTGGCATGTCCAGGTTCTTGATCTCACCGTGTTTGATGGTGATCTTGCTAGCGGCCTTGTCGACCTTGCGGATTTCGCCGCTGCTCATGTCGCTGGCTTGTGCCAAAGCGCTGCTGATGCCAAGGGTACTGAGAAGCACGGTGGCCAGCAGCGTGCGGGTGGTGTGTGAGCGGTTCATGGGGTGTCCTCAGCGGTAACTTTGGTAGATCGACGTCGCGCCGCCCTTGGCGACCAGCAATACGTCATACGGGTCTTTGCGGCCCTGGTAGATAGCGCCGTCCATGCCGGGCGACCCTACCGGCATGCCCGGCACGGCCAGACCCAATGCCTGGGGTTTGTCGCGCAGCAGGCGCTGGATATCTTTGGCAGGCACATGCCCTTCGATGGCGTAGCCGGCCACCAGTGCGGTGTGGCAGGAGCCTAGCGCCTCGGGAATACCCAGGCGCTTGCGGGTATCGGCATTGCCGCTGTCCTGCACCGTCACCCGGAAACCGGCCCGCTCCAGGTGGACCACCCAGTCTTTGCAGCAGCCGCAGTTGGGGTCTTTCCAGACCTGGATGCGGGTGCGCTCTTTGGCGGCCCAAACGGGCAGGGCGATGCTGGCCAGCCCTGCCGTCAGCAACCTGCGGCGTGAGGGTGTGGGGGCGCTCATGGTTTGTTACCCACGGCCACAGTGCCTTTCATGCCCGCCTCATAATGGCCGGGGTGCAGGCAGGCAAAGTGCACAGTGCCTGCTTTGGTGAACTGCCAGATCACCTCGCCGGTTTTGCCGGGGGCCAGGCTCACCAGGTTGGGTTCGTCGTGTTCCATCTCGGGGAACTTCAGCATCTGCGCGTAGTGCGCCTTCAGGTCGGCTTCGGTGCCGAGGTTGAATTCGTGCTTCAGCTTCCCTGAGTTGGTGACCACAAAACGGATGGTTTCGCCACGGCGCACGGTCACCGTGCTGGGCGTGAAACGCATGGCATCTGTCATGTCGATGGTGATGGTGCGTGTGGCCTTGGCCGCCACACCGGGTTTGCCAATCGCCTGGGTACCGTGGCCGCCGGCATGGTTTCCTGCGGCAAAAGTGCCTCCAGCCCCCGTCAATATTGCGCAAGTAGCTATGAATTTGATAGTATTTTTCATAAGGTTCTTCCAATGGGTTAGTGGTGTTTGTGGGAGGCAGGTTTGCGCACCTGCACCTCGGTGGCGGGCGCCGCGCCGGCGGTCGGGCTTTCGGCTTTGAAACGCGCAGGGTCTGGCAGAGGGCCGGTCCATTCATAGGCTTGCGTGCCCGCTGGCTGCCTGAACCAGCCCGGGTCTTTGTAATCGCCGGGCTTCTGGTCTTTGCGTACTTTAAGGATGCTGAACATCCCGCCCATCTCCACCCCGCCATACGGTCCCTGGCCCGTCATCATGGGTGCGGTGTTGTCGGGGATGGGCATCTCCATCTCGCCCATGTCGGCCATGCCGCGTTCGCCCATCACCATGTAGTCGGGCACGGCCTTCTGCAGCTTGCCCACCAGGCCGCGGTGGTCCACACCAATCATGGTGGGCACGTTGTGACCCATGGCGTTCATGGTGTGGTGGCTCTTGTGGCAGTGGAAAGCCCAGTCGCCTTCCTCGTCCGCCAGAAACTCCAACTGCCGCATTTGCCCCACCGCAATGTCGGTGGTGATTTCGGGCACCCGTGCCGCCAGCGGCCACGGCCCGCCGTCGCTGCCGGTCACCTGAAACTCATGGCCGTGCAAGTGGATGGGGTGGTTGGTCATGGTGAGGTTGCCCACGCGAATGCGCACCTTGTCGTTGTGGCGCACGTTGAGCGTGTCGATACCGGGGAAGATCCGGCTGTTCCAGCTCCACAGGTTGAAGTCCAGCATGGTCATGGTCTTGGGCGTTTTGCTGCCAGGGTCAATGTCGTAGGCGTTGAGCAGGAAACAGAAGTCGCGGTCGACCTCACTGATCAGCGGATGTTTGGTTTTGGGATGCGTCACCCAAAAGCCCATCATGCCCATGGCCATTTGTGTCATCTCGTCCGCATGCGGGTGGTACATAAAGGTGCCGGGGCGGCGCGCCACAAACTCGTAGACAAACGTTTTGCCCACGCCAATGGCGCGCTGGTTGAGTCCGGAGACGCCGTCCATGCCGTTGGGCAGGCGCTGGCCGTGCCAGTGCACGCTGGTGTGTTCGGGCAGCTTGTTGGTCACAAACACACGCACCCGGTCGCCCTCCACCACCTCGATGGTGGGGCCCGGGCTCTGGCCGTTGTAACCCCACATGTGCGCCTTGAACCCCGGCGCCATTTCGCGCACCACGGGTTCGGCCACCAGGTGGAATTCCTTCACACCGTTGTTCATGCGCCAGGGCAAGGTCCAGCCGTTCAGCGTGACCACCGGGTTGTAGGGGCGGCCAGTGTTGGGCACCAGCGGTGGCTGGGTGCTGGGCGATGCCTGCAGCACCGGCTCGGGTAGCGCGGCCAGGGCCACGCGGCTGACCGAGGCGGCGGCCACTGCGCCCACTGCGGTGGCGGCAGCGCCGTTGAAGAAGTGACGTCGGTTCATGGGGTGTCCTTGGTTGGCGGCCATTCAGTGGCCTCCTGGAGTGGAGGCCGTGCGGGCCTCGCTGGTGTTGGTGCTGGCATCGCCGCCCAGGGTGTCCAGCGGGGCGCCGGCCAGCAGGGCCTGCAGGTTGGCGTGGGCCAGCCAGAAGTCGCGTTGCGCGGCCAGGCTGGCGTTCCGGGTCATCGTCAGCGTCTGGCTGTCCGCCAACACGTCAAACACGCTGGTCAACATGCCGTTGTAGCGCAGCACCAGCTCGTCGTGGATGAACTGGCGCAGCGGCAGCACCTCGGTCTGCAGGTGCTTGGCGATGTCGTAGTGGCTGCGGTAGTTGATGTAGGCCGTGCGCGCCTGGCTGCGCAGCAACACCGCCTGGGCGCGCACGCGGGCGGCATCGCCCATCGCATCCCACAACGCGTCGGCGCTGTCGGGCACGGTGGTTTGCTGCTTGCGTTGCCACTGCAGGGCCGCCACCCGCAGGTCGCTGCGCGCCTGCACGGCACGTACCTCCACATCGGGCAGATCCAGTGCCTGCGTGGGCAAGGCCGGCAGTGTGCTGGGCAGGGTGAACTGCGTGGCCTCGCCCCACAGGCCCAGGGCCACGGTGAGTGTTTCGCGTGCGGCAAAGGCGGCCTGGTCGGCCCGCACCAGCGCCAGCGCGGCCTCGGACAGTGCCGCCTGGCTTTGCGCCTGGGTGAGTTGGCTCACATTGCCGGCCTGCACCATGCGCCGCGTCAGTTCGCCGCTGGCCTCGGCCGTGGCCTTGGCCTCGCGCAGCAGCTGCGCGCTGCGGGCGGCGGCCACGGCATGTACCCAGGCCTTGAAGGCCTGGGCTGATAGCACCGTGATGGCCTGCTGGGCACGCAGCTTGGCCGGGGTGTCCCGGCCCGTCGCGTCGCTGATGGACAGCCCTTCACTGCCCAGCGCGGCCTGCAGTGCGGGGTTGTTCAGCAGGGCGATACGTACGGCCGTATTGGCCGTCAGCGGCGCGGCCAGCAGGCTGGCGAGGGTGCTGCGGTGGTCTGCCGCAGGGTGGGGCAACTGGACGGTGGCGCCCTCGGTGCCGATGAGTTTGCCCGCCACGCTGGTTTGCAGGTCGGTAATGCCCCCGTCGGGTGGGGCGGCCCAGGCCAGGCCGCTGCAGACCAGCAGCGCGGCGGCGCTGAGTGCACGCAGGGGGGCCTTCATGGTGCGGCTCCCTGGGTGGGCGGTGCGGGTGTGCGAGCCTGCTCCTGTTCCCACTTCAGCAGGTCGGCGTGGCCGCGCTTGAACTGGCCCACGGCCGCGTTGGCGGCTTTCCAGTCCAGCACCGTGTTTTCCACGCCTTGGGGCAGGTCGACAAACACCGAACGGTAGGCCACGGCGGGAACCGGGGTGCTGGCCTGGCTGGCCTGCAGGGTGGGGGTGGGGTCCAGGCGCACACTGCCGGGCGCTTGGGCCTGGGCAGCAAGTGTGGTGGCGCCGGCGAGCACGGCCGCAGAGACTAATCGGTACAGCCGCCAACGGGCGTACCAGGGGGAGATAGGCATAAGAATGTCCTGACAAAAGGCGTGAACGGGGTGGGAATACAGCGCCCAGCAGCACACCGCTGCGGCGCCACCGCGGGCACAGGCTCCAAGTCCAGACGGACTTAGGGCCTGAAGGTCAGGAAATGGGGGGTTTGTGCCCCAGCGCGAGAACGGCGCTGGTGAACTGCGCGCTGGCGGCGCGCGGCAGCCCATGCGGCAAGGCCTGCGTTGCGGACTGCAGCGCAGGCACCACGAGGGCGACCGTGAAGCAGGCCTGGCAAGAGGCGCAGGTTGCGCAGGGGTCTGCGGTATGGCTGGTCTGCGGGGCGGTGGCGGGTTCCGCCTGCATCTCGTGGCAATTGCTGTGCGCTGGGGGGGGGCTGGCTGCTGCCACCATGTCGGCTGCGCGTGTTTGCGCCGCCATCTGAATCGCCATGGCATCCCCCGCCCAGGCGCGCAAGGGCACCAGGGCAATCAGGATCAGCAGGAGCACGAGGCGGCGCATGTTGTCTTGGTGGGGGGGGCGGGGCGAATAGTTCCCGAAAACGCCGAATCAGTTCAGCGCCATGCTGAGCTTGCGCCGGTAGGCGGACACCAGCTGGGCTTGCGGGTCGGTCTCGGCCACCACCTTGCCCACCACCTCAATGCCACCCGCGGCCTTGCCGGCGTCGGCAGGGTGGGCCTTGGGTTTGGGCGGGGTCAGCAGCTCCAGAATCGCCACAAAGGTTTTGCGCGGCACCGCGTCGCCCCAGGCCTTGTCGCGCATGATGATTTCCAGCAGTTCGTCCATGGCGCCGGTCCAGTCGCCGCCCACCATGAGCACACGGGCCTTGGCCAGGCGGGTGTCGAAGTCACGTTTGTTGGTGGCGATCACTTCGTCAAACTGCGCGGGTGTCCACAGGCCGCGGTCGTCGGTCACCACAAACTTGATGGCGTCCAGAAACTGGCCCAGCGCCTCAAAACGCAGCTGGCGTGGAATCTCGGTCAGTTTGGGCGCCAGCGCGGCCTCGGCATCCTCCAGCAAGTCGTTCTCGATCAGCAGCTTCACGTAGTCGTAACGCGCGTCGTCGTTGCCGGGGTCCACGGCCAGCGCCTCCAGCAGCTTGTTCAGTGCGGCCTGCGGGTCGCCCGCAGCCGCCAGGGTCTGGGCGTCTTCGGTGTCTGCCTCGGCTTCCAGCACGGCCTCGGAGGGCACATGTTTGTCCAGAAACTCCTTGATCTTGCTCTCGGGAATGGCACCCATGAAGCCATCGGCCGGCTTGCCATTGATCATGAGCACGCAGGTGGGGATGCTGCGGATGCCAAAGGCCTGGGCCAGCTGTTGCTCCTGGTCGGAGTCGATCTTGACCAGCTTGAAGCGGCCGGCGTACTCTTCTTCCACTTTTTCGAGTAGCGGGCCAATCACCTTGCAGGGGCCGCACCAGGGCGCCCAGAAGTCCACCAGCACCGGGATCTGGTGGGAGGCGGCGACGACTTCGGCCTCAAAGTTTTCGATGGTGACGTTGATCATTTGGAGTAGCTCGGGGTGAAAAAGTAAAATTCAATTCTGGCCACGTGCGCAAACCCTGCGCCGCCAGTCCACCTGGCGCTCCGCAAGGCGCTTTCAGCACTATGAAAACCATTCAAATCGGCGTTGTCATGGGGTCCAGTTCCGACTGGGACACCATGCAACACGCAGTCCAGATTCTCCAACAGTTTGGCATCCGCTTCGAAGCCCGGGTGGTTTCTGCCCACCGCATGCCCGACGACATGTTTGCCTACGCCGAAACGGCCGTGGCGCGCGGCCTGAAGGCCATCATCGCCGGTGCCGGCGGTGCGGCCCACCTGCCAGGCATGTTGGCGGCCAAAACCACGCTGCCGGTGCTGGGCGTGCCGGTGCAAAGCAAGGCGCTGTCGGGTGTGGATTCGCTGCACAGCATTGTGCAAATGCCCAAGGGCATCCCGGTCGCCACCTTCGCCATTGGCCCGGCTGGGGCTGCCAATGCGGCCCTGTTTGCGGTGGCCCTGCTGGCTAACGAGAACCCGGACCTGCGCATGGAGCTGGACGCCTTCCGCATCGACCAAACCGAGGCCGCCCGCAAGATGGTGCTGCCGATTACCGGAAGCGCGGTTTAAATGGTTTCTGAGCATGCAGCAGCCGGTTTGGGTGGGGCCAAGGAAATGACGCTGGGCGTCATGGGCGGCGGGCAGCTGGGGCGCATGTTTGCCCACGCGGCCCAGCAAATGGGCTTTTTCACCGCGGTGCTGGACCCGGACACCAACAGCCCGGCCGGCCGCATCAGCCACCACCACATCCAGACCGCCTACACCGACCCCGCGGGCCTGGCCCGGCTGGCCGAGGTGTCGGCCGCCATCACCACCGAATTCGAAAACGTGCCGGCCCAGGCCCTGAACCAGCTGGCGCAGAGTCGACCGGTGGCGCCCAGTGGCGCTGCCGTGGCCATTGCGCAGGACCGCGCAGCCGAGAAGGCGCACTTTGTGCAATGCGGTGTGCCCTGCGCACCGTATGCGGTGATCGAGACGGCAGAACAACTCGCCGCCGTCGATGCGAACCTGCTGCCCGGCATCCTCAAGACCGCCCGCATGGGCTACGACGGCAAGGGCCAGGTGCGCGTCAAAACGCCCGCTGAGCTGGCCGCCGCCTGGGCGGATCTGCAGGGCGTGCCCTGCGTGCTGGAGAAGATGCTGCCGCTGGCGCTGGAGTGCTCCGTCATCGTCGCGCGTGGTGCCGATGGTCGCTGTGTGAACCTGCCGGTGCAGCGCAATCTGCACCGTGAGGGCATTTTGGCCGTCACCGAGGTTTATGAAGGAAATCTGCCGCTAGCCCTCGTAGATCGTGCGGTAGCTGCTGCAAAATCCATAGCAAATGGTGTGCAGTATGTGGGCGTGTTGTGTGTGGAGTTCTTTGTGCTGGACGAGACCAACCCGGCGGCTGCTGGCTTGGGTGGCCTGGTGGTGAACGAGATGGCACCGCGCCCGCACAACAGCGGCCACTACAGCATGGACGCCTGCGATGTCTCGCAGTTCGACCTGCAAGTGCGCACGCTGGCGGGCCTGCCGCTGGTGCAGCCGCGCCAGCACAGCCCGTCCATCATGCTGAACCTGCTGGGCGACATCTGGCCCGACGGCGGTGTGCCCGACTGGGCCGCCGTGCTGGCCCTGCCTGGCACCCATTTGCACCTGTACGGCAAGCTGGATGCGAAGAAGGGCCGCAAGATGGGCCACCTCAACATCACCGGCGCCACCGAGGAAGGCGTGCGCGCCACCGCGCTGGAAGCCGCGCGCATCCTCGGCATTGCCGCGTTCTGAGCCGCCCGCCCATGATTGTGTCCGCCTACCAGTTCGCCGATGGTGTGGAGCTTGCTCCTGATTCCATAGCTGCTTGCGCAGAGGTGGTAAGGGCTGGAGGCTTGATTGGCTTGCCAACCGAGACCGTGTACGGCCTCGGTGCCGATGCCTCGGACCCGGCGGCCGTGGGCAAAATCTTCACCGCCAAGGGCCGCCCGGCCGACCACCCGCTGATCGTGCATGTGGCGGCATTTGACGGCGGCATGGGCGGTGTGGCGCACTACTGCGCACGGGTGCCGGCCTTTGCGCAGCAGCTCATGTCGGCCTTCTGGCCCGGCCCGCTCACGCTGATCCTGCCGCGCCGTGACGGCGTGGGCGCGGCTGCGGCGGGCGGGCAGGACAGCATTGGCCTGCGCTGCCCCGCGCACGCGGTGGCGCAGGCGCTGCTGGCGGCGCTGCGCAAACCCACCGACGGTGGGCGCGAGGTGTGGGGCATTGCCGCGCCCAGCGCCAACAAGTTTGGCCGCGTGAGCCCGACCACGGCGGCCCATGTGCTGAGCGAGTTTGGCGACGACTTGTTGATCCTAGACGGCGGCCCGTGTGAAGTGGGCATCGAGTCCACCATCATCGACTGCACCCGCGGCGCCCCCGTGTTGCTGCGCCCCGGTTCCATCACCGCGGCCCAGGTGGCCGATGCCTGCGGCCGCCAACTGCTATCGAAAGAGGCGCTGGAGGCGCAGAACCAGCCTGGGCCACGGGCCTCTGGGACGTTGGAATCGCACTACGCGCCCAGCGCCACGGTGCGCCTGATGGACGCCAAGGCGCTGCAGGCGGCACTGGACCTGCTGAGCGGCGCCAGCCCGGCGGATGCGCGTCCCGCCATTGCGCTGTACCACCGCAGCCCGCTGCATGTGCGTTCGCCTCTGGTGGCGGCCCACCGCATGCCCAACCACGCCCAGCCGGCGGCGCACGAGCTGTTTGCCAAGCTGCGCGAGATGGACGCCCAGGGCGTCAAACTGATCTGGGTGGAAACCCCGCCCGAGGCGCTGGAGTGGGATGGCGTGCGCGACCGCCTGAGCCGCGCTGCGGCCTGAAGAAATAAGGCCCCCACGCTCCGCCGCTGCGCGGGTCGCTGGCCTCAGGGCAGGTGTTTGTCCCCGGTGCGGGCGGCAGCCTCGTAAATGCGGGGCAGCGTAAAACCATGGGTTTGCATGAGTGAGGCGTTCATGGTGACGATGAAGTGCTGGGCCTCGGTGATCGGGATCTGCGCCGCAGGTGTGCCCCGCACCGCAATGTCCAGCGCCCGTCGGGCGGCTTCTTCGCCTTGTTCGTAGGGCGAGGTGCCCACCGCCAGCATGCCCCCGTCTTCGGTGAAAAAACCATTGCCCGAAATGACGGGCACACCGGCGTTGGCGTCGGTCCAAGTCACCACCTCGCGGGGGCTCACCAAGCTGGGGTCCTGGGCGGAGCGGCGCAGGCTGCGGTAACCGGTCAGCAGCAGCACATCGGCCGATGGGGCCAGGCTGCGCACCTGGGCCTGCCATTCGGGCCAGGTGCGGACCTGTGTGGTGGACTGCAGCACCACCGGTCCCCAGGCAAAACCGCGAATTTGTTGGAGGTCGCCCTCCACGCTGTGCGAGGCGTCGCCCAGGTAGGCCAGGCGCAGCGGGCGTTGCAGCGCCTTCAGGCCCTGGGCCTGGCCCAGCGCCTCCTGGATGGCGGCCAGTGGCAGGCGCTCCAGAATGCCGGTGGCGTTGGTCGCCTTGTCGTAGCCGTAGTCCGAGGCCTCGTTGTTCACGCCGGCAAACACAATGCTGATGCCGGGCTGGTTCACCAGGTAACGTGCGGCGTAACTTTGGGCGTCGTCGTCCAGCGCAATCACCACATCGGGCCGCATCTCCGCAATCACATTGCGTGCGGCAATGCCGGCGGCCTGTTTGTAAGCTGCCGTCGGGTGGCGTTTGGTGTCCATGTAGTGCCAGCGCAGCTGGTAGCGGTAGCTGTTGCGCAGCACGCGGTTGAGCCCCACGTTGACATCGCGCGACCAGGCGTACTCGGGGTCGTAGCTGTGCAGCACCAGAATGCGCGGTTTGCTGATGTTGAGCCAGCCCAGGTAGGCCACGGCCAGCACCACAAACAGGCCCATCACCCAGGTTTCGGCCTTGATTTTCATAACAGGCCCAGCGATTGCCAGAACGGCAACGAGGCGTAGACCGCTGCCGGGCGCGCCAGGTTCATCACGGCGTTAAAGCGTAAAAACGAGGGCTCGTCATAGATCTGGCGCGCCTGGTTTACCGCGCGCAGCTGCAGGTAATACGAACACTGGTAAGGGAAAAACCAGGTCTCGGCAAACAGCAGAATCATGAAACCCAGCACCCAGGGGTTGACGCCATGCACGGCGCCCAGCGGCATCAAAATGGCTGCAAACACCACAATGGTGGCGTTGATGGGCACCACCAGGCGCACCAGGCAGATCAGCACAAACAGCAGCGCAACAAACCCTTGCAGGTGGGTCTGCAGCAAGTCGCTGAGCGCGGGCAGGCCTTGGCCCAGCACCTGGTCCAGCCCCAGGTAACCCAGCGTGCTAACCATGCCGCTCACACCGCCCAGGTAGAGCAGAAAGGTCCAGTCGACCTGCTCGATCAGCTCTTTTTTGCGCAGCACGCCAAACAGCAGCAGGCCCAGCAGCATGGCCATCACCAGCCAGGGCGGTTGCACTTTGTGCAGTGAACTCGACACAATGCCCAGCACCACAAACAGCAGCGCCCCCACGGCGGCCCACTCGCGCATGCGCAAGGGCCCGAGCAACTCCAGCTGCTGGGCAATCAGTGCCTTGGGCAGCACCGGGTTCTCGCGGTTGCGAAACCACAGGGCGGCCGCCACCGCATACACCCCGCACAACATGGCCACCACCACCAGCGAGCAAAACAGCCAGGTCAGCCACTGGAAGTGGTCCTGGTCCTGCGCGGGCAGCAGACCAAACACCGCCAGGTTGACCGATTTGCTGGTCATCACCGCGGCGGACAGCAGGCTCAGGCCGCCAAAACACGAGGCCGCCAGCCGCGTGGCAGCCGGGCCGCCCCGCGCCAAGTGCAGGCCATCCGCCATGTCCGACAAAAACGGCGCCAGCATGGCCACGCGGCCGTTGGCGGTGGGGATGACCGGCGTGAGCAGGCTGCCGGTCAGGAACACGCCCAGGTTGTGTGCGACCTGGTGGTTGGGCAGGCGCAGCAGCAGCGCCAGCATGAAGCGGTAACTCAGGCCCGAACTGACAATCACCGCGCTCAGCGCCAACATGCTCAGCGCCATCACAAAACCGTCGGAGCCAAACCCCGAAAGGATGACGGAGGCCGGCACCAGCCCGGCAATCAACGTGGCCATCAGCGCAAACAGTGCGGGAATGTAGTCGTCCAGCCCGCTGAACACCCACATACACACGGTGGCGGTGAAGATGGCCAGGAAGATGGTGGCATGGGGCTCCAGGCCCCAGCGCGACTGCAGCAGATTACCCGACAGCAGCACCGCCAGCGGCAGCAGCAGGGTGAGCAGCCAGCCCACCAGCGCGCGTCGGCTGGTGGCTGCGGGGGCCGTGGCCGGGCGCACTACCGGGCCACCCTGGAACGGTGTGCCCGCCAGGTGGCAGGACAGGGATGCCAGCAGCCCACCTTGCAGACGCGGGTTGCTGGCCAGCAGCGTCTGCAGCGCGGCCCGTGGAATCTTCAGGCCGGTGCAGTCGCTGTGGGCTTGGGCGCCGTGCAGGTAGTGCGCCATGTCGGCGGCGGCCTCTTCGCCCCAACGCTGCGGTCCGCTGGACACGGAGG
Organism: Rhodoferax sp. TS-BS-61-7; assembly: GCF_002943465.1. Classification (GTDB taxonomy): domain Bacteria; phylum Pseudomonadota; class Gammaproteobacteria; order Burkholderiales; family Burkholderiaceae_C; genus Allorhodoferax. Next base: position 167,100 of record NZ_PTQY01000001.1, on the reverse strand, counting down.
AGGGCTCCACCACACCCAGGCGGCGTACGGACCCGTGGGTGAGCAGGTAGAGCGCGCTGGCGGCGTCACCCGCGTGGTAGAGCGTGGAACCAGCCTCCCACTGGCAGGGCTGCACATGGGGCAGCAGGCGCGCCAGGCTGGCGTGGCTGCATTGGCCCAGCAGCGGGTCGTCCAGCAGCGCCTGCATGGCAGACGCACTGTGCGCCGTGTCCAGGGGGATCGCTGCGCTCACGGTGCGGCGGCGCAGTAGGCGTCGGTGCTGTACTGCGCGACCACGGTGGCCGTGGTGCCCACGTCCACCACAAATTCCGAGGCCCCGTAGTGGCCCCGGGCGGCGGACTCGGGGTGCCAGTCGTAGGTGTAGCCCAGGCGGGTGAACGGGTAGCCGGGGCCGGCCGGGTTATTGGCCACATAGGCGTTGCCCATCTGGCGCAGCACAAAGTTGCGCAGCTCGGGCGCGCCGTCGGCGGTGGGGGTGATGGTGCAGCGCGGGGTGTTGTTGGCGTCGGTGCTGCTGCCCAGGCAGGGGCGGCTGATCTGGGCGCGGGGCACCTGCATCACCACAAACTGGCCCTTGCGCCACTGCGGTGGGGTGTGCGGCGGCAGGCCCAGCAGCTGCTCCAGGCGTTCGCGCAGCGCGTCGCCCTGCAGCTTCCACTGGCGGCATTGCGCCTGCACCTCGCCGGCCAGCGTGAGCCACTGGCGGTCGCCGCTCACGGTGTAGCGGCAGGGCACACCTTCGCAGGGCGCGCGCTGGCTGCCGACCCAGGACACCATCTCCACCGTGTCGCCCGGCGGCAAGGCTTGCAGCGGCAGCACCTTGGCGGGGGAGGCCACCGCGGCATCGGCAATGGCGGCGTGGTACACGCCCCAGGCGTCGGTGGCTTTGGGGGCGCTGGCGCAACCGGCCAGCAGCGCACTAAGCGCCAGCAGGGCCAGCAGGCGGTGGGGCAATAGGTGGGACAATAGGTGGGACAAAGAGGAGGGCATGGGCGGGGGTCTCCAAACGGTGGCGCAAATCCGTGGCCAGTTGCAGCACCTGCTGCGGCAACTGGGCGTTGCTGGTTTTGCAGCGGTCCAGCAGTCCCAGAACCTCGGTGCGCAGCTGTGCGAGGGCAAGCTGAAGTTCGGCCAGTCGGCCGGTGCTGCGCTCGGGGGTGGCCAGCCAGGCGTCGTGCTGGGCCTCCAGTGCAATCAACTGCTGCAAGTAACCGGCAAAACGTGCGTCGTCGTTAGGTGGTGTTACCGCCACGGGCTCGGGGCCCTTGAACCAGCGCACTACCACCAGCAGCGTGGACGCCACCGAGAGCACCAGGCCGAACAGGGCCTTGATCTTGTCCAGCGTGGCGCTCGACAGCAGCGGGTTGTTGCGCTCCAGGTACAACGAGGTGCCCTGCGCCATGGGGTAACCCGAGGGCACGGTGATGCGGCTCTCGTCGATGGCCATGCGCAGGCGTGCACCCATGGCCGGGCTGTACAGCGTCTCCAGCACCTTGAAAACGGCACGCGGGTCGGTGTCCTTGTGGGCCACCAGGTGCAGGTTGACGCCGATGGTGCGAATGTCCTTGGCCGGCACCGCCGGCTTGACCTTGTACATATAGGCCGAGATCTGGCTATCGGCCACCCAGCCCAGGCGCAAGGAGAGCGAGCGGGGGAAGGGAATCTCTAGCAGCTGGTACCCCTTTTGTTTGACCAGATAGTCGGCCACGTCGGACGGGGCGAAGGACGTCACCACAATCGCCTCGGGCATCTTGCGTTCGGGCAGGGCCACCAGCTCTTCGGAGCTCAGGTTGCTTTCCACATAGTCCACACCTTCGACCAAGCCCGAAAAGTCCAGCACCTGCTTGGCAATGACGCGGGTGCCACCTTTTTTGCTGCCCAGGTTCACACGTTTGCCGCGCAGGTCGGTGATGTCCTGGATGCCGGGGCGTACCAAAAAGTGCAGCAGCTCGGTCGCCACCGTGGCCACATGGGTCACGTTGGCGTATTCGGCGTCCAGCCCGCCCTGCACAAAGGCCAGGTCCAGCTGGCCCTGGTCCAGCAGCGCCAGCGCCTCCTGGCTGCCCTGGGCCGGGATGACTTGCAACGAGACACCGTGATCCGTGGCCTCACTTTGCAGGCTGCGCGCCAGAAAGTGGCGGTTGCTGAGCAGGTCGCCACCTGAAATTTTGAGGTGGTAGGTGCGCGGCAGGATCTCGAACACAAAGTGCCCGGCAATGCCCAGCAGCGTGAGCAGCACCAGTCCGGCCAGCGCCTTGCGCAGGCCGTGGTGGCGCTGCACGCGCCCCAGCACGTCCATCAGTATTGCTTCTGCGTCTTTGGCCATGCTGCTGCCCTATGCCACGGGGAACAGGTGCTGGCTGGCCACGATGGCCTGGCCTTCCGCACCCAGTGCAAAGTCGATGAAGGCCTGTGCGGTGGGGCCTACGTCCCCATACACCACCAGGTACAGCGGTTGTGTGAAGCGGTAGCGGGCCGAGAGCACCGTGGTGCGGGTGGCCGGTACGCCGTCAATCGACAGGTAGGTCAGGGGGGTGGCGTCGCGGTCTTTCAGCGCCACATAGCCAATCGCCAGCGGGTCGGCGGCAATTTCCTTGGCCATGTCTTTGGCACTGCCCACTTCCAGGGCCTGCAGCGTGAAGTCTTCACCCTGCAGCACCAGCTCTTGCAAAAACTGGCGCGAGCTGGAGCCTGGCGCGCGGGAGACCACGCGGATGGTCGCCGCTGGTCCGCCCACGGCCTGCCACTCGGTGATCTCGCCCCTGAAGATGGCCCGCACCTGCTCGGCCGACAGGTTGCGCAAGGGGGACTGCGGGTGCACGGCAATCGCGATGTCGTTTTTGGCCACCAGATAGCTGCGCGTGCGCGGGCTGTCTTCGGCCTCGCTGAGTTCGCGTGACATGGCGGCCACGTCGATGGCACCGCGCTGCACCGCAATCAGCCCGGCCAGAGAGCCGCCTTGTTCCACCGCCACGTCCACCATAGGGCGGGTGCGCGCGAACTCAGTGGCCAAGGCCCGGTTCAGGTCCAGCATGGCGTTGGCGCCGGCCACCAGCAGCGAGGCACGCAGTGCCGCGTGTGGCCGCTGGTGCAGCCACCACCAGCCGGTGGCACTGGCGGCAATGCCCAGGGTGCCGAGGGAGGTGAGCAGGAGGCGGCGTTGCAGGCGCATGGTCAGTTGGGGTTGGCAAACATCAGGCCATCGAGAACCCAGTAGGGCTGCGGTTTCTCGAAGTGGCGCAAAAAAGCCTCGACTGCTTTGCCACTGCCCACGCGGCTGACCAGGGTCAGCTGGCTGCGCAGCGGGTAGGTGCCGTTGGCCACCTGGCGCGCCGTGGGGGGCACACCGTTGATGGACAGGTAGGCCAGGCCGGGAATATCTTCATTCATGGCCAGGTAGGTGATGGCGTCGGGGTTTTTGGCCACCATGGCGGCGCGCTGGGCCGCACTGCGCACCTGGGCCTTGGCCGAGAAGGTGGCGCCGTCGATCAGTGCTTCGCTCTTCCAGATGTCGGTGAGGCCGCCGCCGGGCGGGCCAATCAGCAGCTGGATCGCTTTGCCCTGGGGCACGCCCAGGGTCTTCCAGGAGCTGATCTGGCCGCTGAACACCGCGCTGAGTTCGGCATGGCTGAGGTTGCGGATCGGGTTGCTGGGGTGCACCGCAGCCACCAGGGCGCGGTAGCCCACGGTTTTCTGGCTCAGCACAATGTTGCGGCGGGCAAATTCGCGCTGCAGCTCGTCGGGCAGTTTGCCGCTGACGATGGCCACGTCGGCCGTGCCGTCCAGCACGGCCTTGTAACCGCGGCTGGAACCCCCGGCGTTGACCACCACGGTGGCGTCCGGGGTTTGCGCCATGTAGTCTTCGGCCACATGCTGCACAAACGCGAGAAAGGTGGTGGAGCCCACGACCCGGATCGCGCCCGCAGCCTGCGCGCCTGCGCAGGCCAGCCACGGCGTGAGCAGCAGTGCAAACAGCAGGCGCAGTGCGAGACGGTTCAAGGGCGGGGCCTCAGGTGGGGAATGCAGCGCTGCAGCATAGCACCGCGCCGTGCTTTTCCCGCCTCTTATTGGTCACGCCCGGCCCACTCCACCAGCGCGTCCACGGCGGGGCGGGCCTCGTTGGCATTGGCGTGGTTGATGACGGCCACCAGCACATAGCGCTTGCCGCTGGCCGCCAGCACATACCCGGCCCGCGCCACCACATTGCTCAGGCTGCCGGTCTTCAGGTGGGCGCTGCTGCTGCCCTTTACGCGGCGCAGCGTGCCGTCTACGCCCGAGATCGGCAGCGAGGACATCAGCTCCGACATCACCGGCGACACATAGGCGTGTTGCAACATACGGCCCAGCGCCTGCGCCGTGATGCGCTCCTGGCGCGAGAGGCCAGAGCCGTTGTCCAGCACCGGGGCTTCTTCGCTGCCCAGTCGCTCGCGCCACCAGCGCTGCACCACGGCGCGGCTGGCGCCCAAGCTGCCGGTGGGCAGTTCCAGCGGTTCGGTAGGGCTGGCGGGTGTGGGGGCGTAGGCCGCACGGCCCAGGGTCAGAAAGACTTGCTGCGCCATCACGTTGTTGCTGAACTTGTTGATGTCGCGGATCACCTCGCTCAGCGGGGCCGAGCTGCTGGTAAATGCAGGCTTGCCGGCAGCTAGCGCGGCGGGTACAGACCCCAGCCGCACGCTGCCCTGCAGTTTGCCGCCCAGGGTGTCCCACAGGCCCAGCACCGCGCGCTGGGCGTAGGTTTTGGGGTCGGCATAGGCCACGGGCCACACCTTCTCGCCGCAGCTGGCCGGGTAGCTGCCCAGGAAACGAATGCGCAGCGGGTCGGCAAAGTCGGCCTTGAGCATGCCGCGGTAGTCGCCGCAGTCGCCGGGGCTCAAGGGCACGGTGGCGGGCAGGGCTACGCCGGCCAGCGGCGGGTCGTACTGCACCTGGGCCACTTGGGCTGCGCGGTCGGGTGTGAAGGTCATCACCACCGACTTGAAGTTGATTAGCAGCGCATCGGGCGCCGCGTTGTAGGGGCGCAGCGGCTCACCGTCGAACTGGGCGGGGTCCACCTCGGGCAGGGCGAAGGCGCTACGGTCCAACACGATGTCGCCTGCAATGGTTTTGATGCCCAGACCCTGCACGCGGCGCAGCAGCAGCCACAGGCGCTCCAGCACCAGCTTGGGATCGCCCTGGCCCTTGATATAGAGGTTGCCGTGCAGCACGCCGTTGCTGACGCTGCCTTCGGTGTAGACCGGCGTATTCCACTGGTAGGCCGGGCTGAGCAGGTCCAGCGCGGCGTAGGTGGTGACTAACTTCATGACCGAGGCCGGGTTCATGGGCGCGCCCGTGCGGTGGGCCAAGCGTGGCGCGGCAGCAGGGTTTTGCGCGTCCACGACCAGAAAGGCCACCGCATCGCGCGGCACCTTGGCACGGGCCAGGGCGGCGTCCACGTCGGGGGGCAGGGGTTGTGCGGTGGCAGAGAGGCAGGCCAACAGACCGGTGGTCAGGCTGCGCAGAAGAATTCGGGTGGGCAAGGGCATCGCCGGATTATCCGGGCAGCCCCGATAATCAGTGCACGCCTCGCTGGCCTCTTGTGGCACCCGCTCTGCACCTTGTGGTCCGAGATTGCTCCTAAAACAGGAGCTGCTTGCGCAGTATCTACGGGTGCTAGAGGTCAATTTGACTTAAAACTATGAACTTGCTGGCGATTGATTCTGGAACCGAACACCTGTCCATTGCCGTGGGCCGTGAAACCACCGTGTGGCAGTACGCCGGGGCGGGTGGCGCGCGCGCGTCCACGGACCTGATTGCAGGCGTGCTGGACCTGCTGGCCCAGGCGGGCCTGCCCATGGCCGCATTGGACGCGATGGCCTTTGGTGCCGGGCCGGGTTCGTTCACGGGTTTGCGCACCGCTTGCTCGGTGGTGCAGGGGCTGGCCTTTGGCGCCAACGTGCCAGTGTTGCCGGTGGATTCGCTGCTGGCCGTGGCAGAAGATGCCCGCCAGTCGGCGGCGGCCGAGGCGCCGGCGCCGGCGCTGCAGGTGCTGGCACTGCTGGATGCCCGTATGGACGAGATGTACGCCGCGCACTACGCCTACGCCAACGGGCAGTGGCGGGTGCTGCAGCCCAGCCAATTGCTGCGTCCCGAAGCGCTGCGCTTGCCCGATGCTGATGCCAACCTGGGCCCGCTGTTGCTGGCCGGCAATGTGTTTGCCGTCTACGCCGAGCGCCTGGACCCTGCGGTGCTGCAAGGCGGCACGGTGGTGCCGGCCTTGCCTACGGCCGCGGCCATGCTGCGCTTGGCCCCCGCCCTGCTGGCCGCAGGGCTGGCGGTGGACGCGGCCCACGCCATGCCCAGCTACATCCGCGACAAGGTGGCCAAAACCACGGCCGAGCGCATGGCCGAGAAAGCGGCTGCCGCCGGCGCCCTTGCATGAACACGCAGCCCATGGCCACGTTTTCCCAGGCCTCCGAAGCCGCGTTTGAGCCACTGCTGGCCGACCGGCTGGACGAGGTCCTGCGCGTGGAGCAACGTGCCTACGCCCACCCCTGGAGCCACGCCAATTTTCTGGACGCGCTGCACAGTGGTTACCAGGCCCAGATGCTTATGGCCGATGGTTATGTGCTGGGTTACTTTGTGGCCATGAAAGGCGTGGACGAGGTGCACCTGCTCAACATCACCGTGGCGCCCGAATTTCAAGGCCAGGGTTGGGCCCGTGTCATGCTGGATGCGCTGGCCGTGTGGGCGCGCGGCCAGGGCGTGCAGTGGCTGTGGCTGGAGGCGCGCGTGAGCAATGTGCGTGCCCTGCATGTGTATGAGCAGTACGGCTACCGCCGCGTGGGCCAGCGCAAAGCCTATTACCCTGCCGGCAATGGCCAACGCGAAGACGCGGTGGTCATGAGCCTGCCCCTGTACCCTTGACGAGATCCTCCCACCCATGGCCCTGACCCTTGACGAGCGCCAACGCGCCATGCTGCTGGAGATGGGCGTGCGCGTCTGGTTGCCCGGTACCGTGTTTGAGACCGAGCCGCCCTCGGTGGCCGTGCCCGCCGCCCCGCCTGTGGTAGCCCAGCCGGCCGCTACGGTGGCGCCGGCTGCCCCTGCCGCGCCCACGCCGGCCCCGGTGCGCGCCGTACCGGTGGCGCGCCCGCCTGCCGTGGTGGCCCGCGCGGCTGGCACACCGCTGGACCTGGGTGCGCTGGACTGGGAGGCCCTGGCCGACACCGCCGCCAGCTGCCAGGCCTGTGGCCTGTGCGCTGGCCGCAAGAGCGCCACTTTGCAGCCGGCCCCCGGCCAGCGCGACTGGATGGTGGTGGGCGACCCGCCCGAGGAAGACGAAGACCGCGCTGCGCAGGCCTTTGTGGAAAGCCCGGGCCTGTTGTTGGACAACATGCTCAAGGCCGTGGGCGCCAGCCGCAGCGCAGATGCGCAAGGCGCCACGGCCGCCTACGCCACCCATGTGGTGAAGTGCCGCCCCCCGCACGGGCAGATTCCGCAGGCGGCCGACCTGGCGCAATGCGCCCAGTACCTGCAGCGCGAAATAACGCTGGTGCAGCCCAAAGTTATCTTGGCCGTGGGCCGTTTTGCCATCCAGACCCTGCTCGCCGAACACGGAGCCCTGGCCACCCAGCCACTGGGCAAGCTGCGCGGCACGGTCTACCAGTACCAGGGCATTCCGGTCATCGTGACCTACCACCCCAAAATGCTGTTGCGTAACAGCGCCGACAAGGCCAAAGCCTGGGCCGACCTGTGCCTGGCCATGGACGTGCGGGATGCCTCCGTAAAATAGCGCCCCATGACCTTTCTAGACCAGTTGCGCACCGCCGAGCGCCAAAACGGTTCCTTGTTGTGCGTGGGCCTGGACCCCGAACCCACCCGGTTCCCGGCGCACCTGCAGGGCGACGCCAGAAAAATTTACGACTTTTGTGCCGCCATCGTCGATGCCACGGCCGACCTGGTGAATTCCTTCAAGCCGCAGATTGCCTACTTTGCGGCGCACCGCGCAGAGGACCAGCTGGAAAAGCTGATGGAGCACATGCGCCGTACGGCGCCCCAGGTGCCCATCATCCTGGACGCGAAACGTGGCGATATTGGCAGCACCGCCGAGCAGTACGCCAAAGAGGCCTTTGAGCGCTACGGTGCCGACGCCGTCACCCTCTCCCCCTTCATGGGCTTTGACTCGGTGGCGCCGTACCTGAAGTACCACGGCAAGGGCGCCTTCCTGCTGTGCCGCACCTCCAACCCCGGCGGCGATGACTTCCAGCCCCAGCGCCTGCTGGACCTGCCGGGCCAGCCACGTCTGTACGAGCACATTGCTGCCTTGGCCCAAGGCCCCTGGAACCTGAACGGCCAGTTGGGCCTGGTGGTGGGCGCCACCTACCCTGCAGAAATTGAACGTGTGCGCGCGCTGGCACCCACGCTGCCGCTGCTGATTCCTGGTGTGGGCGCGCAGGGTGGGGACGCGGTGGCCACGGTCAAGGCCGGCTGGCGCAGCGCCGATGGGCAGACCACCGGGCCCATCATCGTGAACTCCTCGCGCGCCATCCTGTACGCGTCGGCAGGGCCCGACTTTGCCGCGGCGGCCCGCCAGGAGGCCCTGCGCACGCGCGATCTGCTGCAGGCTGCCACTCGTTAGGCGCTGGGTGACCGGCTGTCTCCGGCACCGGTAATTGTTTGTAAGAACGCTGGGCAGTACTGGGGGCGGTCGATAACCTCCGCCTCCTATCCACTCCACTTTGGAGCCCCCATGCGCGAACTCGTGGACGAAGCCGACCTCGCCACGGCCCCCCCTTCCGGCAACTCCCCTCTGGAATCGGGTGCACTTACCGCCATGGCGCTGGCTACCGCGGCCGCCCTGGCGGCCTGCGGTGGCGGCGAAGGGGGGACCGATCCCACAACGGCCGCCCCCGTGGGCGGACGCACCATTTCCTTGCGGGCCATGCCAGCTGCGGCCGCGATCAGCGGCGCCAGCATCAGCACCGAACAAGCGTCGCGTTTTTTGCAGCAGGCCCAGTTTTCTGCCAGCGATGCCGACATTGCCCAAGTGCGCAACCTGGGCTACGCGGGATGGGTCGAACAGCAGGTGGCCACCCACTTTGGTACCCGGGGCTGGGACTGGCTCAATAGCCAGGGGTATGCCGACCCTTACAGCACCAATAACTATTACGACCAAAGTTACCCCGCCGACCACATGGTGTGGAGCCAGCTCATGGCTAGCAGCGATCCCATGCGCAAACGCATGGGCCTGGCGCTGTCGGAGTACTTTGTGGTGTCGCTATCGGGGCTGGACTTTCGCTGGCGCAGCCACGCCATGGCGCACTACTGGGACACCTTGTGCGCCTACGCGTTTGGCAATTTTCGCGGCCTGCTGGAGTCGGTGACCTTGCATGTGGCCATGGGCTACTACCTCAACACCAAGGGCAACAAAAAAGAAAACGCGTCAGGCCGCCAGCCCGATGAGAACTACGCCCGCGAGGTGATGCAGCTGTTCACCGTGGGCCTGCACCTGCTCAACCCCGACGGCACCCAACAACTCGATGGCAACGGCAAGCCCCAGGACACCTATACCGCCAGCGATGTGAGCAACCTGGCGCGCGTGTTCACTGGCTACGACGTGGACATGAGCCAGAACGTCAACGTGACGGCCAACGGCAACACCGTGGGTAACACCAACTTTGCCCGCCTGCCCATGGTGGTGACCAGCGGCAACCACTCCACGCTGGCGGCCACGTTTTTGGGCACCACCATCCCGGCCAACACGCCAGCGGCGGCAGCCCTGAAGACCGCGCTAGACACCCTCTTCAACCACCCCAACACGGCGCCTTTTTTCTGCAAGCAGATGATCCAGCGCCTGGTGACCAGCAACCCCAGCCCAGCCTATGTGGGCCGGGTGGCGGCCGTGTTTGCCAACAACGGCCAGGGCGTGCGCGGGGACCTGGCCTTTGTGTTTGCCGCCATCCTGCTGGACGACGAGGCGCGCAACGCCACCGGCCTGAGCGCGCTGGAGTACGGCAAGCTGCGCGAGCCCATGCTGCGTCTGGCGCAATGGGGGCGCACCTTTGGCGTGGGGTCTGCCAGTGGCGCCTGGAAGATTGGCGACCTGAGCAATGCCGGTACCCAGCTCAGCCAGAGCCCGCTGCGCGCGCCCTCGGTGTTCAACTTCTTTCGCCCTGGTTATGTGCCACCCAGCACCGCGCTGAGCAATGGTGTGGTGGCCCCCGAATTCCAGTTGGTGACCGAGAGCAGCGTGGGTGGTTACCTCAATTACATGATGGGCGTGATCGACAGCGGGTTGAACTCCGGCGACATCAAGGCCGCCTACACCACCGAGCTCACCCTGGTGCTGGACCCCGCTGCGCTGGTGCGCCGGCTCAACCTGCTGCTGTGTGCCGGACAGCTCTCGGCCAGCACGCAAACCGTCATCGTCAATGCCCTGCTCGGTGTCACGCTCAACTCCAACAGCTCGGCCACCCTGAAGCGCCAGCGCGTGTGTGCGGCGGTGCTGATGGTGATGGCTTGCCCCGAATACCTGATCCAGAAGTAGAGGGCCACCATGTCCATGCTGCCACCCGAATTCCAGACCCGGCGCGCCTTTCTGCGCCGCAGCGGCCAGTTGGCGCTGACCGGCACTGCATTGCCTTTTGCACTCAACCTGGCCGCCATTGGTGAGGCGGCGGCCTTTAACGCACCGGCCGGGGACTACAAGGCCCTGGTCTGTGTGTTTTTGTTTGGTGGCAATGACTACGCCAACACGGTGCTTGCGTATGACGACCCCAGCTACAACCAGTACAGCACCATCCGCGGTGGCGGCGCCGGGCAAACCGCGGGCGGCATTGCGCTGGCCAAGGCAGCGCTCACGCCCACCCGCCTGAACCCCATCACGCCGCCGGTGGACACGCTGGGCGCGACCACCCGCGAATACGCCTTGCACCCGGCCATGACCGGCTTGGCCAACCTGTTCAACACCGGCAAGGCGGCGGTCCAGCTCAATGTGGGGCCGCTGGTGGTGCCGCTCACGCGCGCGCAGTACAACAACAGCAACCGCACGTTGTACCCGCGTCCGCCGCAGCTGTTTTCGCACAACGACCAGCAGTCGCTGTGGCAGTCCTCGTCGCCCGAGGGGTCCAAAGTGGGCTGGGGTGGCAATATGGGCGATGTGGTGCTGCAAAACAGCCTCAACAGCAACTCCTTGTTCACCTGCATGTCGGTGTCGGGCAATGCGGTGTTTTTGTCGGGCGACACGGCGCTGCAGTACCAGGTCAGCACCTCGGGTGCCATCAAGATTCGGCCCGCCACCGACACCACGGTCTACGGTTCTTCCTCGGTGCGCAGCACCATCGACAGTCTGATCCGCCAGGCCCGCACCCACAAGCTGGAGAACGAGTACAACGTGGTGACGTCGCGCGCACTGGCCGCCGAGGCCTCGGTGACCAATGCCCTGGCGCTGAGTCCGTCCACCTTTGGCACCACGCCCAATCTGCGGCCTTTTCAGGCCACGTTTGGTACCGACGCTTTGTCGATCCAGCTGCAGATGGTGGCGCGCCTGATCAAGGGGCGCAATGTGCTGGGCGCGCGGCGTCAGGTGTTTTTTGTGTCCATGGGCGGCTTTGATCTGCACGACAACCTGGTGGCGCAGCAGGCCACGCTGATGGGGCGCTTGAGTACCGCCATGACGGCCTTCTACCAAGCCACCGATGAATTGGGCGTCGCCAACCAGGTCACCACCTTCACCGCCTCTGATTTTGGCCGCACACTGGCTTCCAACGGCGATGGCTCCGACCACGGCTGGGGCAGCCACCACATGGTGGTGGGCGGTGCGGTGAATGGCCAGCGCTTTTATGGCGTGGCCCCCCCCATCAGCGTGGCTGATACCAAGGACGGTGGCGGCAACTACCTACCCGAAAACGCCTGGCATGTGGGCCAGGGCCGCTTGCTGCCGCGCACCTCGGTGGACCAGTACGCGGCCACGCTGGCCAAGTGGTTTGGCGTGAGCGACGCCGAAATGCCGGGCGTCTTGCCCAAGATCGTGAACTTTGGCACCGCAGCCAGCCGGCCGGACTACCCGACCGATCTGGGCTTTATGCAGTAGACGCTATTGATTTGGTAGCTGCTTGCGCATATTCCATATGCGCTAGAGGCTGTTTTGGCTTAAAAATTACTTGGCAGATGCACTCAGTCCCGCCACTTAGCGCAAGTACCAGATCGTCTGGTCCGGCTTGATGCCAAACACCGTGTCGCCGTTCGCGCCGATCTCATTGAGCAACATATTGGGGATCAGCTGCCACTTGCCGCTGACGCGCTGGTAGACCCGGCTGTCGGTCCCCACCGCATACACCGTGCCGTTGCCGGCAACCGCGACGTCGCGCGCCTTGGGCTCTGCGCTCCAATCCACCCAGCTTGCAGCGGCCTGGCCCGAAGGCGGGTTGTAGCGTGACATGGTGCCGTCCGACCAGGTGACCCAGGCATTGCCCTGCGGGTCGACGGCGATGCGCCGGGCATTGCTGGAGATGGCTTCCCAGGTGGCATTGCTCGTAAGCCGGTAGATGCCGTAATTGTTGGCGGCCGTGCCGACCATCCACACCGTGCCATTGGCGCCCACCGCCACATCACTGGCCAGCGGCACCGGGTTTTGGTTCACGGGGGAGATCCAGGCCTTGACGCCCTGGTCGTTGTTGTCCCAGTACGCCACATAGCCGTTGGTGCCCACGACCCAGGGGCGCAGCTTGTTGTCCACCGCAATGCGCGCGGCCTTGACGTTGCCGCCCAGCGTCAGCGTCTGCGGCGTTGCGCCCACGGTGCCGCCGACGACATCACCGTTGCTGTTGATGGCCCACAGGGCCACGTTCTTGCTGGCGTCTACACCCACGCCGATGTCTTTGGCCTTGGTGTTGCCGGGGTAGGCATCCCATGGCGATATGGCGTTGGCTGCGGCACCTGCGCCCGTGTTCGGCTGCACGGCCGACAGGGTCAGGTTGAAATAGGCCACTGAGCTGGCCTCATAGTTGGTCACACCGTTGGCCCCATATCTGCAATACGGGTTGCCGACGCGCATCAGCGGGTTGTAGCAGCCGCTGGTGGGGGTGGGCCATTCGTACAGGGTCAACGCGGGGTGGCTCATCTTGAGGGCCTGCATCTTTCCGGCTTCGGCGACCACCACCAGGGGCGCGCCAAAGCGTTGTGCGCTGCCGCGCACGCTGGTGCTGGCCGTGCCGTCTGCGGCCGTGTAGATGGCTTGCTTGACCACGCCGTCGTCGGCAGAAATGCCGTTGTCAACCCTGCATCCGTTGTCGCCAAATGCGGCGGGGGTTATCTCGTTGGACTTGAAGATGGTGGGCATGCAGCCGAACCAGATGGGGAAGTTGGCCACCGGGGTGCCATCGCGCCAGCGCAGGCGCACTGTCAGTTTGCCAAAACTCCCGCCTGCGCCTGTCTGTCCGTCGCCGCTGACCACGGCCAGGCGCATGCATGGGGTGCTGTAGTCGTCATTCTTGGCGGGGCAGTTGGCCGGCCAGCCGCCTGCGGGGGCAACGGGAGGCTCCTTGGCGTTGTCCACCACGGTCGGCGCCACGGCTGCGGGCGCTGCACCGCAATTGGCCGTGATGCTGGCGGCGCAGACCTTGGGGTCGTTGCTGGTGCAGGCCGCCAGCACAATGCGTTCGCAGCTCTTGTAGTCGATCAGCTTGTCCTGCTGGTAGCACTGCTGCGCCGCCTGGGCGCCCTTCCTCCAGGCGTTCACTTCCAGCTCGGGCACGTTGCAGGTCTTGTCGCAAAAGTCGATGGCGCCGCAAAACTGCGCCCGGTTGGTGGCGCCTTCGGTGCAGACCTTGCACTGCTCCTGCAAAGACAGTTTCTTGTCCTGCTTCTGGTTCGCCGCATCCTGCTCCGCCAGGGAGCGCTGCAGCTGCGTCAGCGGGGCGTTGCTGACGGGCTTGGTGGCGGCCGGGCACAGATTGGGCTGGAAGTACTTGCTGCACTTGGGGTAGGTGTAGGCCGAGACGATGCCGGTCACCGACTTCACCACGCCCGTGACCCCGCCGGAGGGAATGCTGGCCTCGGCCAGCTCGGCCGCCACGCGGGCCACATCTTCCTCGGTCACCACGCCGTTGATCTTGCCCTCAAAGTCCGCCATGTCGGAGGCCTGTTTCACCTGGTTCAGGCCTTTGTAGGCGTCTGTCGAGACACCGGCTTTGTAGAGCGCCCGGAGTTCCTTCAGGCGTTCTTTGAGGTCGTTCACCTTGGCGGGGTTTGCCGGCTGGGTCGGTACACCACCCGAGCGGAACGCCGAAACGACAGCGATCAGCGGCTTGATGACCGCCGTCACCTGGCCGCCAATCACGCTGGCGCAGGTGGCGCCGTTCTTGGCCGCGCCCATGCCACAGTCTTGCCAGGTGGCCGGTGCCTTGGCCCAACACACGGGCCCCACCCCGTCATAGCCGACGGGGCAGGACTTGTAGCACAGCCCGGCGTCCAATTCCTTGCCAGCCTCGCAAATGCTGCCCCTGATGACGCCGATGTTGATGCCCTTGGCGCAGGACAAGTCAAACGCACCGGGCCGCAGACCGACCGAGGTGCAGCTGGGCACGGTCTTGGGGCGGCACAGGCAGCAGCCAAAGGGCTCGTAGCCCTCCTTGCACTTGGGGTAGGCAATGGCGCCCCACATTTGGCAGCTGTTGGGGGCTTCGGCCGCATTGCAGCGCGCCAGCATGCCGCTGTTGCTGAGTCCGTCCGAGCCCTTCCACGGGTAGCCTACGCCCCGGCCGTACTCTGCCAGCCGGCAAAACAGGCCGTCATTGCGCCAGCCGGGCGGGCACTTCGCGTGGCAGTCCAGGCCCACGCGGGTCTGGCCCGGCTTGCACTGCGCATAACACAGCGCGCCAATCCGGTCACTGCCGGCCGGGCAGTTGGTGGGCACGGTGCCTACGCCGCGGGTGACGGTGTCACGCCAGCAGAACTCGGGACCATCCGAGGGCGTGGGGCAACTTGGCTCCGGCACCGTGGTCACCCCCATGGCAACGGTCTGCGCCAGGTCGCGCTGGTCCAATGTCGTTAGGGCCAGATCCCGTTCATCTGCAAAGCGTTTGCTGACAAACTGCATCTGGCTGTAGTAGCTGTCGATCAGCTGCACGTTGCTGGCCTGGCCCATGTCCACGGCTTTGCGCGCGCGCTCCAGCGCTGCCTCCATGGCAGCCTGGTTGTCTTCCTGCAGCAGGCCCGTCTGCTCCACCGTGCGTGGGCGGTTCTGCGCCAGTGCGGCCTGTGCGTCGGCCTTCAGTTTGGCAATCGCATTCTGGTCCGCCGCCGCGTTGCCCGACATGGCCGGCAAGGGGCTGCTGGCGGCGCCCCGCAGCGCGGTGATGCTGGCTGTGGTGCGGGTCTGGAAGGTGGCCAGGGCTGCGTCCAGCCCCTGCTTGAGTTGGGTAAGCGCCTGGGACTGCTCTGCCACGGCCTTGCGGGCGGCCTCTTGCCGCGCCATTTCGTCAGCCCGGGCTTTGGCCTCGGCGGCCGCCTTGGCATCCGCTGCGGCCTTGGTGGCTGCAGCCTGTTGCTGGGCCTGCATCTGGGCCGTGGTGGCGGCCTGCTGTGTGGTTTGCTGGTTTGCAGCTGCGGCCTCTGCCTGGGTCAGAATCTGGACCGAGGGAACCGCAGCCCTGGTGGCGACTGGCGTGGCCTTGAACAGCTGGTTGGCACCACCATTGCAGTCGTGCTGCATCAGGCTGGCGCCATTCGCCTGGCTGATGTTCCAA
This sequence comes from Rhodoferax sp. TS-BS-61-7, assembly GCF_002943465.1. GTDB lineage: Bacteria > Pseudomonadota > Gammaproteobacteria > Burkholderiales > Burkholderiaceae_C > Allorhodoferax. Next base: position 151,375 of record NZ_PTQY01000001.1, on the reverse strand, counting down.
ACATCCAGGCACTTGTTGCTGTGTTTAAAAACGAAGTTGCCAAAGCCGGCACCCCGGTCGACATATTTGAGCAGCTGGTTGGCGCCGCCATTGCAGTCGTACTGCTGGACCGCCATGCCACTGGCCTGGCTGAGACCGTTGACGTCCAAGCACTTGTTGCTGTGCCGGGCGACGATCTGGAAGAAGCCGCCTTCGCTGGGTACCAACATGAACTGCTGGTGAGGCGCTGCCGCGCAGTCTTGCTGCAGCAGTGTGGCCTGATTGGCCGGGCTTGCAGCATTGATGCCGAGGCATTTGTTGCTGTGCTGGGCGGTGATGGTGTGGGGGCCATTCTGCGCAAACGCCGGCTGTGCCAGCCCGCCCATGAACAGTGCCACACACGCCAGAACCCGCAAGACCATCCCGCGCAGGTCGGTATTTTTCATTTGCTCTCCCCCTTCGTCACGCTTCGCAGTCGCGGGCCCCGTGCCAGTGGCTGGAAAAACCGAACGAGCATACCCCCAGTCGGTGCAAATTGCTGCAGTGTTTTTGTGGGGCCGGTTGGGGCCGGGCTGTGTATTTCGGCCCGGTAGCGGGGGCGTACTATTTAACGGATCTAGATTTTAGTCGGCGTTTGCTATTAATTTGGTAGCTGCTTGCGCATATTCCACGGGATCTGGGGGCTGTTTTGGCTTAAATTTGTCTAGGCTGCGGGTTTGTCAATGCCCAGTTCGGCTAGTTCTGCATCGGTGAACACGCGGGAGCGGGTGTGGAAGGCTTTGCCCTCAGGCCCTTCAAGCGAAAACGTGCCGCCGTGGCCTTCGATGACGTCGATGATGAGCTGGGTGTGTTTCCAGTATTCGTATTGGGCGATGCCGATGTAGAAGGGGCTGCCGCCGATGTCGCCCAGGTACACGTCGCCTGCACCCATGGTGATTTCGCCGGGCAGGTAGCAGTTGGCCGCGCTGTTGTCGCAGCAGCCGCCACTTTGGTGGAACATCAGATCGGGGCCGTGTTTGGTTTTGAGGAAGGCCACCAGCTCCAGGGCGGCGGGGGTGGCTACTACTTTGTCGACCATGCTTTTGTCTCCTTTGGGAGGAACTGCTGAGCTTGCTTTGTTGGCGCTCGCAGCTTCGTGGACTGTGTGGGCGGCCACCTCATACTGGGGTACCAGAAATCGGCGTCCGCCCACACAGTCCACGAAGCCGGGCGATGGGTGCTCCCCTGCCCCACTGCAAGAAGCCACGTGGATTCCCCAGGGGTGACCGCCGATTTCTGGTACTCCAGTATGAGGTGGTCGCCCCTGGGGGAGCCGCGTGGCGCCCCCTCCGGCGAGAAGGGGCGCAATGGTGCTTTAGAAGAACCCCAGCTTGTTCTCCGAATAAGAAACCAGAAGGTTTTTGGTCTGCTGGTAGTGGTCCAACATCATCTTGTGCGTCTCGCGGCCGATGCCGGATTCCTTGTAGCCGCCGAACGCGGCGTGGGCGGGGTAGGCGTGGTAGCAGTTGGTCCACACGCGGCCGGCCTTGATCGCGCGGCCCATGCGGTAGGCCACGTTGCCGTTGCGGCTCCACACGCCAGCGCCCAGGCCATAGAGCGTGTCGTTGGCAATCGCTAGCGCTTCGGCTTCGTCCTTGAAAGTGGTCACGGCCAGCACGGGGCCGAAGATTTCTTCCTGGAAGATGCGCATCTTGTTGTGGCCCTTGAACAGCGTGGGCTGCACGTAGTAGCCGCCTTCCAGATCGCCACCTAGGTGCGCTTGCCCGCCGCCAATAAGCACTTCAGCGCCTTCCTGCTTGCCCAGGTCCAGGTAGCTCAGGATCTTGGTCAACTGCTCTTTGCTCGCCTGTGCGCCCATCATGCTGTCGGTGTCCAGCGGGTTCTTTTGCTGGATGGCTGCCACACGTTTCAGCACACGTTCCATGAACTTGTCGTAAATGCTTTCCTGGATCAATGCACGCGATGGGCAGGTGCAAACCTCACCCTGGTTGAACGCAAACAGCACCATGCCTTCTATGGCCTTGTCCAGAAACGCATCGTCCTTGTCCATGATGTCGGCAAAGAAGACGTTGGGGCTCTTGCCACCCAGCTCCAGTGTGGCGGGAATCAGGTTGTTGGCAGCAGCCTGCGCAATCACGCGGCCCGTGGTGGTGGAGCCGGTGAAGGCGATCTTGGCGATGCGCTTGCTGGTGGCCAGGGGCATGCCGGCCTCGCGGCCGTAGCCGTTGACGATGTTGAGCACACCGGGCGGCAGCAGGTCGGCAATCAGCTCGGCCACAATCAAAATGGAGATCGGCGTGGACTCTGCGGGCTTGAGCACCACGCAGTTGCCGGCACCGATGGCGGGGGCCAGTTTCCAGGCCGCCATCAGGATGGGGAAGTTCCAGGGAATGATCTGGCCCACCACGCCCAGTGGTTCTTGGATGTGGTACGCCACGGTGTTCTCGTCGATGTTGCTCAATGCGCCCTCGTGTGCACGCACGCAGCCCGCAAAGTAGCGGAAGTGGTCCACGGTGAGCGGGATATCGGCGTTCAGCGTTTCTCGGATCGCCTTGCCGTTGTCCACGGTCTCGGCATAGGCCAGCAGCTCCAGGTTTTGCTCGATGCGGTCGGCAATTTTCAGCAGGATGTTGCTGCGCGTGGCGGCGTCGGTCTTGCCCCAGGCGTCGCTTGCGGCATGGGCGGCGTCCAGTGCCAGCTCGATGTCTTCGGTCGTCGACCGGGCGGCCTGGGTGTAGACCTTGCCGCTGACGGGCGTGATGACGTCGAAGTACTGGCCCTTGACCGGTGGCACGAACTTGCCGCCGATGAAGTTGTTGTACTGCTTCTTGTAGGTGATGGTGGCGCCGGTCGCGCCGGGTGCTGCGTAAATAGCCATGGTTGTCGTCCTCTTGTGCTTGGTTTGAATGAGCCTGCATCGGGCTGTCCGGCAGGTGCTGAGGTATCTCAAGACGCGTGCCATGTGAGCGCCGGCAGAGGAGCCTTGATTCCATTGGGTTTGTTGCGTTGCAGCACGCTGTGCAAGCTGTCCGCAAGCCAGGGCTGTCACGATTTGCCACAGTGACAGGTGTCACAAAATGGAACAGTTGGACGTTGGGGCGGGTGTGCGCCATTGCCTCGCACACCCCCCACCCCCATACTGTGCCAAAGCGGGGCGACCACGACCCCGCGCAGGAGACAACGTGCGACAAACCTCCCCCGTGCTGGCCTTGCGACAGGCCCGCCAACAGTTGCTGGAAACCGGCCAATGCCCCGTGGGCGTGCTGGACGAACGCCTGGTCCGCTCCTGGCACCGCAGCCTGGCCGCGGGCCTGGCGCCCGCCGGCCGCGCGGCCACCGACCATGCCGGCAGTGCCAGCCTGCGCCAGGCGCTGGCCAACAGCCATGCGCTGCTCGCCCATTCGCGCCCGGTGATGGAATATGTGTTCGAGCAGGTGCGCCACAGCCAGAGCGTGGTGGTGCTGGCCGACCAGCACGGCATGCTGATGCACACGCTGGGCGACGTGAGTTTTGTGGGCAAGGCAGAGCGCGTGGCGTTGACCAGCGGCGCCTCCTGGCACGAAGCGCACCGCGGCACCAACGCCATTGGCACCGCACTGGTGGAGCGCAGTGCGGTCGAGATCCACGGCGGCGAACACTTTCTGGAGCGCAACGGCTTTCTCACCTGCGCGGCTTCGCCCATCCTCTCCGCCACGGGCGAACTCATGGGCGTGCTCGACATTTCGGGCGACCACCGCCATGGCCACGGCCACACGCTGGGCCTGGCCAGCACCGCCGCCCGCATGATCGAAAACCGGCTCATGCTGGCCACCTGCAAACGCAACATCCGCCTGCACCTGCACGCCCAGCCAGAAGGCATCGGCAGTGTGGCCGAAGGTATCGTCGCGCTGTCGGACGACGGCTGGGTGGTGGGCGCCAACCGCGTGGGCCTGGCGCTGCTGCGCCTGAATACGGGTGACATTGGCGCCACGCTGCTGGAGCGTGTGCTCGATGTGCGGCTGGACGATTTGCTGTCGCGCCACAAGCGGCGCCCCCAGCAGGTGCAGCAGCTGCGCCTGCACAACGGCGCGGTGTTGTTTGCGCAGGTGCAGGTGGATGCATCTGCGTTGCCTGCCACCAGCCTGTCGTTGCCTGTGGTGAACGCCAGTGTCAGCGATGCACTGGCTGCGCTGGACACGGGCGATGCCCGTTGGCGCAGCGCCGCCGACAAGGCGCGCCGCGTGGTGGCCAAGCCCATACCCGTGCTCATCCAGGGCGAGTCCGGCGTGGGCAAAGAGCTGTTCGCCCGCGCCCTGCACGCCAGCGGTCCGCGCCGTGACGCGCCCTTTGTCGCCATCAACTGCGGCGCCATTCCCGAGAGCCTGATCGAGTCCGAGTTGTTTGGTTACGTGGCCGGTGCCTTTACCGGCGCGCGCAAGGAAGGCAGCTTGGGCCGCCTGCGCGAGGCCGAGGGCGGCACGTTGTTTCTGGACGAGATTGGCGACATGCCTCTGCCCATGCAGACCCGGCTACTGCGTGTGCTGCAGGAGCGCACGGTCACGCCCGTGGGTGCCGGCAAGGCCGTAGCCGTGGACTTTGCGTTAGTCTGCGCCACACACAGCAAGCTGGCCGAGGCGGCGGAACGCGGCACGTTCCGCCAAGACCTGTACTACCGCATCAACGGCCTCACCGTGCAGTTGCCGGCGCTGCGCGAGCGCAGCGACTTCGGCGCGCTGACCGAACGCCTGTTGGCCGACTTGAGCCCGGAGCGTGAGATACAGGTAGCGCCCGAGCTGCTAGCCCGCCTGGGCGCCTTTGCGTGGCCCGGCAACCTGCGCCAGTACGCCAGCGTGCTGCGCACCGCCTGCGCCATGCTGTTGGACGGCGAGGACACGCTGGACTGGGCGCATATGCCCGATGACTTGGTGGAAGCGCTGCAGGTCGGAGCGCTTGCAAAGGCTCCCGCGTCGGTCGAATCCGCTGCGACACAGGCACCGCAAAGCCTGCAGGCCTTGGGCCACGCCGCCATCCAGCAGGCGCTGGAGGCTGCTCGTGGCAATGTGTCCCTGGCTGCGCGTCAGCTCGGCATTAGCCGGCAGACGCTGTACCGCAAGCTGCGCACATAATTTGCTATTATTTTGATAGCTGCTGGCGCAATTAATACGTGGGCTAGAGGCCAATTTTGCACTCAAGCGGGCTAGGTCTTGGCGCCCGCCTTGATCAGCGCAGCCCGCACCTCTTGTTGATCGCCGAAGGTGGCGAGGAGTAGCGCATTGAGGCTCTTTTGGCCGGGGTCGACCGCATTAGGGCTCGCACCCGCCTTGAGCAGCGGGCCCACGGCGGCGCTGTTGTAGTGCTTGATGGCGTCGATCAAGGCTGCGTCGAGTTCCTTGCGCCCTGAGAAGGCGTTGGAGTCGAGGCGGAACTGGACTTGGCCTGCGCAATGGGAGCGCACGGCCTCACCCAAGGAGCCCACCCGGTCGCACGGGTCCATCAGATTCCCGGCTTGTGGGGCAGCGGCGCGCAGGGCTAGTTGCAGCCCCATGTAGTTGCCGTTCGACGCAACCGTCGTGTCATCCGAGAGCAGCAGGGTGGAGTGCCCATCGGGGTTCGCCGTCTGCACCACCAACTGCAAGCGCACATCCTGGTCGCCCGCCAGGTTCTGCGGCAGGGTGAGTTGCAGGGTGCCATCGCTACGCAGGGCCACGGGGTCTTTGGCCAGATCGACCGCCCAGGGCAAGGGCTCGCTGCGTGCCAAGATGCTGGTGCTGCCATCGCTGGCGGCCTGGCTCAGCACCAGACGAATGCTTTCCACCCGGCAGTTTTCCGCCGGCTTACAGGCGCCCGCTGGCGCGAGCGCCAACTGCTGAATGCGCATGCGCAACTTCCCGCGGTTCACGTGTGCCTGGCCTTGCAGGTGGGCGCGCAAGTGCCCATCGTCGAGTAACCAGTTGCTGAGCAGCATTGCAAACTCCGGGGTGCGCACGCGCGTGCTCAGGCGCCAGGAGGCATCGGTTTCGTCTGCGCCTCGCGCGCGTTCCACCCCCGCCACCGACGCGTCATCGACTGCCACGCTGTCCTCCGCCATGGTCATGACCGGCCAGTCCTCGGGCTGCGCGTCTGGGGACCACATGGGCGAGAGCGCACTCCACGCGACCCAGCCCACCACCGCGAGCGACAGTGCGAACGCGCCGCGCCGGACCCAGCGAAGGCTACTTCGGACGCGTGCCGGCGACGCAAGCCTGGACGCGTAGTCCGGCTCAGGCAGTTCCGAAGGTGACGGGGCGTCGGTATCTGGGTGTAGCGATTCCGAGGCTTCGTCATCACTGTTGAGGCCGGTTCCGCGGGACGTTTCGGCGTCGGTCTCAATGTGAAAGGGCCACGCCTCGTCCTCTCCCCGGAGCACCAGGGAAACGTACCAATAGCCGTCTTCTGAGCCCGGCAGATCAGTGGGAAGGGTGAATTCGGCCGTGACGGCCTGCACCATGAGCTCGCCGTCCACCATCGTGGGGACTGGGCTGGCCATAAATTTGCGCTCCCAGATGCACCCAAAGCCGCTGCTATCTTCGCTTGGCGAATCAATGGTCACCAGCAGTGTCCAGACCTGCGCCTTCAGCGGTCGGGTCAGGTTGAAGGTTGCCACCGTGGGCACGCCGTGGGGTACCGGGTCCTGTGAGAGGTGCAGCGTGACGCCATTGCCGCGCAGGCGGCTGAGCCAGAGCATCAGGGCTCCGGCGGCAATCCCTATGCCCGCGAGCGCCGCCAAGCCCTTGAACCATTCAGCGGTTTCTGGGTAGGGCATGAGCAGCCCCCAGACCAGCGCGTTCCAGGCGACGGCGATCACAGTCACTATCGGGGCGCCATTGCCTGGCGAGTTTTCTGGGTGGGGCATCGTATTTTTAGGTAAGCACAGCGTTCGCTCAGGGCGCTGCGCGCTTATTCCACAGGCGTCAGCAGCGGCTTCAAATACCGCCCCGTGTGGCTGTCGGGGTTGGCTGCAATGTCCTCGGGCGTTCCCACGCCCACCACCATGCCGCCGCCTGCGCCACCTTCGGGGCCAATGTCGATCAGCCAGTCGGCGGTTTTGATCACGTCCAGGTTGTGTTCGATGATGACGATGGTGTTGCCCGCGTCGCGCAGCTGGTGCAGCACCTTGAGCAACAGCGCAATGTCGGCAAAGTGCAGGCCCGTGGTGGGCTCGTCCAGGATGTAGAGCGTGCGGCCGGTGTCGCGTTTGCTGAGCTCCAGCGCTAGCTTCACACGCTGAGCCTCGCCACCTGACAGCGTGGTGGCGGCCTGGCCCAGGCGGATGTAGGAGAGGCCCACGTCCAGCAGGGTTTGCAGCTTGCGCGCGATGGTGGGCACGGCTTGCAGAAACTCGTAGGCGGCCTCCACCGTCATGTCCAGAATCTGCGCGATGTTTTTGCCTTTGTAGAGCACCTCCAGCGTCTCGCGGTTGTAGCGCTGGCCCGCGCACACGTCGCAGGGCACGTAGACGTCGGGCAAAAAGTGCATTTCCACCTTCACCATACCGTCGCCTTGGCAGGCCTCGCAGCGGCCACCGGCCACGTTGAAGCTGAAGCGGCCGGGGCCGTAGCCGCGTTCGCGTGCCGTGGGCACCTCGGCCATCAGCTCGCGGATGGGGGTGAACAGGCCGGTATAGGTGGCGGGGTTGGAACGTGGTGTGCGGCCAATCGGCGACTGGTCGACGTTGATGACCTTGTCGAAGTACTGGATGCCGTCGATGCTTTCGTGCGCGGCAGGCTCGTCGTGTGCGCGGTAGAGCTGGCGCGCCACGGCGGCGTATAGCGTGTCGTTCACCAGCGTGCTCTTGCCCGAACCGGACACGCCGGTCACGCAGGTGAGCAGGCCCACGGGAAAGTCCACGTCCACGCCCTTGAGGTTGTGGCCACTGGCGCCCACCACGCGGATGGCCTGCATGTTGCCCTGGGTGGCAATGTGGTGCGCCTGGCGTTCGGCCCAGGCCAGTGCGGCTTTGCTGGGGGCGCCCTTGCCGCTGCCTTTGGCCACAGGTTTGGCTTCGGCCACCACGGGCAGCCAGGGCGTGCGGCGCTTGGGCACCTCGATCTGCAGCGTCTTGGCCAGGTACTGGCCGGTCAGTGAGTCGGGGTTGGCTTTGACTTCGTCAAACGTGCCTTGGGCAATGACACGCCCGCCATGGATGCCGGCGCCCAGGCCCATGTCGATCACATGGTCGGCGGCACGCATCATGTCTTCGTCGTGTTCCACCACCAGCACGCTGTTGCCGATGTCGCGCAGGTGCTGCAGCGTGCCGATGAGGCGGTCGTTGTCGCGCTGGTGCAGGCCAATGCTGGGCTCGTCCAGCACATACATCACGCCGGTCAGACCGGAGCCGATTTGCGACGCCAGTCGAATGCGCTGGCTTTCACCGCCACTCAGGGTTTCCGCGCTGCGGTCCAGGCTCAGGTAGTTCAGGCCCACGTCGTTCAGGAACTTCAGGCGCAGGCCGATTTCGCGGATCACCTTGGAGGCAATCTCGCCGCGTGCGCCGGGCATTTGCAGCGTGTTGAAGTACTCAAAACTCTCGCGCAGCGTGGCGTGGCTGATTTCAAAAATGGCGCGGGCCTGGTCGCCTTCGCCGACCTTCACGTGGCGCGCTTCCTTGCGCAGGCGCGAGCCAAAGCAGTCGGGGCAGGGCTGGGTGCTGCGCAGGCGGCCCAGGTCTTCGCGCACCAGGGCCGAGTCGGTCTCGCGGTAGCGCCGCTGCATATTGGGGATGATGCCCTCGAAGGCGTGTTTCTTGGTGACCTTCTTGCCCTGCTGGGCACCGGAGTCCATGATGTAGCTGAACTTGATTTCTTCGTCGCCCGAGCCATGCAGGATGGCGGCTTGCACCGTTTCGGGCAGGCTATCAAAAGATGCCTCGATGTCAAACGCGTAGTGTTTGGCCAGGCTCTCCAGCATGCTGAAGTAGTAACCATTGCGCCGGTCCCAGCCCTTGATGGCGCCACTGGCTAGGCTCAGTGTGGGGAAGGCGACCACGCGCGTGGGGTCGAAAAATTCGTGGTTGCCCAGGCCGTCGCAGGTTGGGCAGGCGCCTACGGGCGAGTTGAAGGAGAACAGCCGCGGCTCCAGCTCGCTGATGGAGTAGCTGCAGATGGGGCAGGCAAATTTGGCGTTGAATAAGTGCTCTTTAGGCCTCTGTGCCACGTCGTTATTGCGCGAGGCGCTATCAATATCGGAGTCCTTGGGTGCATCCATCTCCAGCGCAATGGCGCGGCCATTGGCCAGGCGCAGCGCGGCTTCAAAACTTTCGGCCAGGCGCTGCTTCAGGTCGGCGCGCACCTTGATGCGGTCCACCACCACGTCGATGTCGTGTTTCTCGGTCTTCTTGAGCTTGGGCAGGTTTTCGGCCTCAAAGGCCTCGCCGTTGATGCGAAAACGCACGTAGCCCTGGGCCTGCATGTCGGCAAACACATCCAGAAACTCGCCCTTTTTCTCGCGCGCCAGCGGCGCCAGGATCATCAGGCGCGTGTCTTCGGGCAGGGCCAGCACGGCGTCCACCATCTGGCTCACGGTCTGGCTTTGCAGGGGCAGGTTGTGGTCCGGGCAAAACGGGGTGCCGGCGCGGGCAAACAGCAGGCGCAGGTAATCGTGGATCTCGGTCACCGTGCCCACGGTGGAGCGCGGGTTGTGGCTGGTGGCCTTTTGCTCGATGGAGATGGCGGGCGACAGGCCCTCGATCATGTCCACATCGGGCTTGTCCATGAGCTGCAAGAACTGGCGCGCGTAGGTGCTCAGGCTCTCTACATAACGGCGCTGGCCTTCGGCATACAGCGTGTCAAACGCCAGGCTGGACTTCCCCGACCCCGACAAGCCTGTAATCACCACGAGCTGGTTGCGCGGGATGTCCAGGTCGATGTTCTTCAGGTTATGGGTGCGCGCACCCCGCACGCTGATGTTTTGCTGCTGCAGGGCCCGGGCAAGGTACTTGCCATCCTCGTGGGCCGCCAGGGATTTGCCGTCGTCAGTGGGAGAGTTCAAGTTCGTGGCCGCCAAAAGAGTAACCCGCCATGATAGACAATGTCGGGCTGCGGTGTCACGTCCCGGTTTCTGCCGCTTTTATTGCCTGAGAGTGCCTGCCGTGTCCGCCCCCTCCGTTCCCGATACCACGATGACGCCGCTGGAGCGTCGTTCCAGTGCCTCACTTGCACTGATTTTTGCCCTGCGCATGCTGGGGCTGTTTTTGGTGTTGCCCGTGTTTGCCCTGGAAGCGCACAAATACCCCGGTGGGGAGGATGCGGCGCTGGTCGGCATGGCCATGGGTATTTACGGACTGACCCAGGGGCTGCTGCAGATTCCGTTTGGCATGGCATCGGATCGCTTGGGACGCAAACCTGTCATGGTGGTGGGGCTGGTGATTTTTGCGGCGGGCAGTGCCATGGCGGCCTGGGCACCCACGCTGCCGTGGTTGGTGGCCGGGCGCGCTTTGCAAGGTGCGGGTGCCATCTCGGCCGCGGTGACAGCCTTGCTGGCGGACCAGACGCGCGACGTGGTGCGCACCAAGGCGATGGCACTGGTGGGCGCCAGCATCGGGCTCGTGTTTGCGCTCTCTCTCGTTCTATCGCCTCTGTTGGCGGCCTACTTGGGCTTGCATGGCCTGTTTGCCGTGACCGCGACCCTGGCCTTGGGGGGCATTGCGGTGGTGCTGTGGTGGGTGCCGCCCGAACCTGCACAACATGTAGACCAGGCGCGCGGTGGTTTGTTGTCTGTGCTGGGCCACCCGGCGTTGCTGCGCCTGAATGTTGGGGTATTTGTGCTGCACGCAGTGCAGTTGGCCATGTGGGTGGCGCTGCCAGGCATGTTGGTGCGGGCCGGGCTGGTGCGTGATCTCCACTGGCAGGTGTATCTGCCAGCGGTGCTGGCATCGTTTGTGGTGATGGGTGCGGCCTTGTTCCCGTTGGAAAAAAGAGGCTACCTGCGCGCCGTATTTTTGGCGGCCATTGGACTGATTGGGCTGGTGCAGTTGGCGCTATTGGCCGTCAGTAGCAGCGGTGCAGCACCGGGCGTCTGGATGCTGGGGCTGCTGCTGTTGCTGTTCTTTTGCGGCTTCAATGTGCTGGAGGCCAGCCAGCCCAGCCTGGCCTCGCGGGTCGCACCGGCGGCATCCCGCGGCGCGGCGCTGGGGGTGTACAACACCTTGCAGTCGTTGGGCTTTTTTGCCGGTGGTGCGGTGGGGGGCTGGCTGGTCCAATCCGCCGGGCCACAGGCCCTGTTTGCCTGCTGCGCAGTGGCCATGCTGGCTTGGTTGGTGGTGGCTTGGCCCATGCAGGCCCCGGCGCCCCGGGCGGCGGCATAATCTGCGATTAATCTGGAGAAAACCATGGCATCCGTCAACAAAGTCATTCTGGTCGGCAACTGCGGTCGCGACCCTGAAATCCGCTACCTGCCCTCCGGACAGGCCGTGGCGAACGTCAGCGTGGCCACCAGCAGCCGCCGCAAGGACCGCAACACCGGCGAGACGGTGGAAGACACCCAGTGGCACCGCGTGACCTTTTATGACCGCCTGGCCGAGATCGCTGGTGAATACGTGAAAAAAGGCCGCCCCATCTACGTGGAAGGCCGACTCAAGTACGGCAAGTACACCGACCAGTCGGGCGTTGAAAAGAACACCGTGGACATTGTGGCCACAGAACTGCAACTGCTGGGCGGCCGTGAAGGCATGGGTGGCCCGTCCGATGGCGGCGACGAAGGCGGTGCACCGCCCCCCCGCCGCATGGCACCTCCCGCAGCCCGCCCCGCAGCTGCCGCACCGGCTCCACGCCAGGCGCCCGCGCCGCGGCCGGCGAGTGGCTTTGACGACATGGATGACGACATTCCGTTCTAACCCGGAACCGGGCAAAGAAAAAGCGACCCTCGGGTCGCTTTTTTCATGGGGAGGCCCTGGCTTAGAAGGTTCGGCCTTTGGTCACGGTTTCGCGAACAATCTTCCAGCTGTCGCCCACGCGTGTGAGGGACAGGGTCTTTTCCACGCTGTCGCGGTAGTCGACGGAGCCGTATTCCTGTTTGAATGACACTTCAGCGGTTTTTGCGTCGCATGCCAGGGGTTTGATGTCGCTGATGGTGGTCTGGATGTCGCCTTGCTTGCCAATGCGTTTTTTGCGCAGATTTTCCCAGGCGTTGCGGCTCATGCCCATGGCGGGGATGAAGTTGTCGGCGTAATGCCCCAAATAGCTGTTCGCATCCTTGGAGTTCCAGGCGGCCAGCCAGGTTTGCACCGCCGAGGGGGTCTGGGAGCAGGCTTGGGCTACGGGGTCGGGTTTGGGCACTGCAGGGGCGGGGGCCACCACCACAGGCGCGGGCAGCGGGGCCAGTGGAGCGGGTTTGGGGCTTGCTACGGGCACAGGAGTTTTTTCGATAGAGGGCAGGGTGTGGCTGCTGCACTCCATCAGGTCGTCCTGGTCTTCGGTGCCGCCGGCGGTGCTGGGCAGATCGGTGGACAAGGGGCGCAATTGCAGGGCTTGCAGCAGCGAGCCGGACGATGCCAGTACACGCGCATGCGAGAGTTGCAGGTCGTATTCGGCGTTGGCCAGTGCACGGCGCGCCTGGTAGTACTCGTTTTCGGTGTCCAGCAGGTCCAGTAGTGAGCGTTGGCCAATGTCGAACTGCTGTTGGTAAGCCACGCGGGCTTTGGAGGTGGATAGCTCGTGCTGTTGTAGTAGCTTGATTTGTGAGCCTAGGCGTACGGAGTCGTTGTAGGCAATCTGGCCGGTTTGCCAGACATCGCGACAGGCCTTGTCCCGCAGGTCAAAGGCCACATTCAGTTTGGATGCGTATTGCTTGACCTTGGCGATGTCCGAGCCGCCGCGGAAGAGGTTGTAGCTCAGTACCAGTTCCAGCACGGAGTCGCGGTAGTCACCGGTCACGCCACTCTGGTTGGTTTCAAAACTCTGGCGGGCACGAAATTCCAGTGTCGGGTAGAGCGGAGATTTACGCAGGTTCATGTCGGCGCGGTAGGCGCGCAGGGTGGAGACCGAGGCCAGAAAGTCCGGGTTTTGGGCCACTGCGCCGCGCAAAAACTCGATGCCCTGAGGCATGGCGCCCACCAGCGGCTGCGGGGGACTGAGGGTAGCTGCAGGAATGTCGCCAACCAAGCGCTGGTAACGGGCTGAGACGTCATGCAGGTTGCTGACTTCGGTAATCCAGTTGGATTCAGCCAATGCCATGCGGCCCGAGGCTTGTTCCAGATCCACACGTCGGCCCACGCCGGCCTGGACTTTTTGGTTCAACCGGTCGTAGACCTCGCGGTGGGTCAACAGGTTGTCTGCCGCCATCTCTACCAGTTCCCGGTAACGAATCACATCCAGATAGGCACGGGCCGTTTCCAGGCCGGTTTGGTTGCTGACCGATTGCAATTCATAGTAGGTTGTTTGCTGTGCGTGACTCAAGCGCCGTACTTCGTTCAGGGTAGCAAAGCCGTCGAACAGGGTTTGGCGCAGCAGGATGCTGGCACGGTTGGCGCTGTAGGACTTGGCGTCTGCCAGCGATGGTTTGACGGTTTCATTGGCCGAGGTACCGGCTTCCAGGTCCACCCGGGGTAGCCAGGCACCTTCTGCCGACTTGCGTTCTTGCTGCGAGGCTTCGAAATTGTGAAAACGGTACTTCACTTCAGGGTTCTGAAGGATGGCGCGCTCCACCGCATCTTTGAGCGTAGTGGGCGATGCGAGTGGGCTTGCCGTTTGGGCATGGGCGCCCCAGGTGAGCGCGATAAGCGCAATGGCTTGGCTGATGGTCGTCAGTCGGGTCATGGATAGAAACTTCTTGGGTTCCAAGCGTGCCATGCTTGTGTGGAGAGAGATGCGCTATGCTAATCTTTTGCACAACGCCTGCCTTGTGATTATCGGGGTGCCCTTGTTTTTTTGGCACCCTTTGATTCACTTTCCAAGGTGGAAAACCCGGCCTAAATGCGATGAATGTCACGTTATCCGGATTTTTTTCGGTGGTACCCAGACTCTCATGAGCGGAGTCGCACGCCGTCGCATGACAGGTATGGCTTCGCTGCATGGGGTGCTGGCGGTTTTGTGCTGCCTGGCATTGCTAGTGGGTGTGGCGAATGGTGCCGCCGACTTTGACCGCTTGTTGTCCAGTCTGACCCAGCGCTGGGGCAATGCACCCACTGCAAAGTTCAATGCGTGGCGATCAGTGGTGCAGGCCGGCATGGCCGCTTCCGACTCTGAGCGGATCAAGCGGGTGAACGGTTTTTTTAACCAGCAGCTTCAGTTTGCAGATGACACCGTGGTGTGGTCACAGCCCGATTACTGGGCGACGCCCATGGAATCGATTGGGCGTGGTTCTGGCGATTGTGAGGACTTCTCGATTGCCAAGTATTTCACTTTATTACAGACCGGGGTCGCCCCGGAGAAGCTGCGCCTGATTTATGTGCGAGCAAAAACAGGTAGCGCAGAAGGGGCTCCGACGCAGGCGCATATGGTGTTGGCTTACTACGCCCAGCCGGATGCCGAGCCCTTGATCATGGACAACCTGATTCCTGATATCCGTCCCGCATCGCGCAGGCCCGATTTGGTGCCAGTGTTCAGCTTCAACAGCGCGGGGGTGTTTGCTGGCATTGCCGGAGGCGAGTCGGCGGCAGCGGGTGGCACGGGGCGTTTGTCGCGTTGGGAAGATTTGCTGCGGCGTGCCAAAGCAGAAGGTTTTGAATAAGTCGTTGGCAAGAGGAGATTGTTATGTCGATGTACCGTCAGTTGTGGTTGGCCATTGTGGCCAGTATGTTGTTGGCTTTGGGTGGCAGTTTGTTGGCATCTTTGCTCAGTGCGCGGGGTTATCTGGAGTCACAGCTGTCCATCAAGAATACGGACAACGCGACAGCGCTGGCACTTTCGCTGAGTCAGGGCAATCCGGATGCGGTGATGGCGGATTTGGTGGTTGCGTCGCTATTCGACAGCGGTCACTATGAGTTGATACGCATCACGGATCCCACTGGCAAAGCGATTGCCGAGCGCATCAGTGATGCCAAGGACGCTGGTGCGCCGAAGTGGTTCATCCATTTGTTGCCCATTGCAGCGACCCCCGGGCAGGCGCAGATCAGCAGTGGCTGGAAGCAGTTCGGTACGGTGACGTTGGTGAGCCACAGCCGGTTTGCTTATGGGGCGTTGTGGAAGAGTGCTTATGAGATGGTGCTCGCATTGGGTGTTGCGGGTGTAGTCGGTGGTTTGCTCGGCTCTATGGTGTTGGGGCGTATACGCAAGCCCTTGAATACCGTGATCGAGCAAGCTAAAGCGATCACCCAGCGGCGCTTTGTAACAGTTGAAGAGCCCAAGGTTCCCGAGCTCAAGCAGCTGGCCGTTGCTATGAATGCTACGGTAGGGCGTCTCAAAGGTATGTTTGAGGAAGAAGCCTCGCGTCTGGAGGTGGTGAGGCAGGAGGCCAATTTTGACCCTTTGACGGGCTTGGCCAATCGCTCGCATTTCATGGCACGTTTGCGCCAATGTATTGACGCTGAAGACTCTGTTGGGGGTGGATTGATCTTGGTGCGTTTGGCCAATTTGGCAGATATCAATCGACGTCTGGGCCGCGCTGCGACCGACGAATTTCTCAAAACTGCCGGCAAGGTTATTGCCGCGTGTGCGGCCAGTATGCCCAATGGGGCTGGGGCTCGGCTTAACGGGGCTGATTTCGCGGTTCTGTTGCCAGCGGAACGTGCGGGTCTGGCTGCGGCTCAGCAGCTGTTGCAGCGATTGGTGCAGGTGTCGGCCCCTTTTGTCGATGGTCAGGCCAGTGCCTGGCTGGGGGTTGGTCAGTTTGTCCACGGGGAAAACATGGGTGGACTGTTGGCTCGTGTGGACTTGGCGCTGGCTACTGTGGAGGCGGAGCATGCAGACGGTGTGCGTGAGGCGGTGCAAGACACAGCCGATGAAATGCCGCGCACGGCAGAGCAGTGGTCCGTGATGATTCTGCGTGCGCTGGAGCACGGCTGGGTCCGGCTGATTTCTTTTCCTGTTGTTAACGCAGAGGGCGGCCTGTCACACCGCGAGTGCCCGTTGCGATTGATGTTCGATGAGAAGGGGGAATGGCTTCCTGCTGGCCGGTTTTTGCCTGTAGCTGAACGATTGAAGCTGACGCCGGCCCTGGATTTGGCGGCGGTTCAATTGGGATTGAAAGAACTCCGTGCACAGCCGCAATTGAACGGTTTGGCGATCAATCTTTCTGCCAGTTCTCTGCAGGATTTGCAGTTCAGACCGAGACTGCTTGCGCTCATTGATGCACACAAGGATGTGGCCCTGCGCTTGTGGTTAGAGGTTTCGGAAGCCGGAGCTCTGCAGCATTTGCCAGCTTTTAAGGCACTTTGCACTGAGCTGAAGGGTCGCGGATGCCGTACGGGCCTGGAACACTACGGACACCATTTCAGCCAGATCGGCTTGCTGCATGAACTGGGACTGGATTACCTCAAAGTCGATGCAAGTTTTGTTCGCGGAGTGGATGCCAATGCGGGCAATGCCGCATTTTTGAAGGGACTGTGTAGTATTGCCCACAACATTGGCCTGCAGGTTTTGGCTGAAGGTGTCGCCACCAGTGCAGAGTTGTCTGCACTGGTGGGTTTGGGGTTTGACGGTGCAACAGGTCCTGGCGTGCACGAAGTGGCAGGTCGCTAAACTCGCCTGCCGTGGCATCAGTCGATGACCAGTGTTCCATTCTTGATCAGAGTCTGAAGCAATAGGGCCTCGCTTCCTGCCGCAACGCCTGTCGCGGTGTAAAGGTTGACGCCTTCGATGATGATGCGCTGGTCCTCTGCCCCCGATGCATAGGTGCCACCTGTGAATCCGCCATCCTTGCTGATGCGCAAGGTAGTGTTTCCACCAGAGACATTGATGTCGATGAAGTTCAGCAGGTTGTCAATCACTACGTCCGCTACGCCACTGCCTGTGTTGCTGGACGTGGTGCGTTCCCCTTGCAAGAGATCCCGGAGATCCAGAACATCTCCACCTCCGGTTGGGGCACCAGATCCGTTGTCCACGTTGCTATAGCCACCACCATAATTGAAGTCGGTGATCCGGTCGATCGCGGGACTGCCTGCAGTTCCGCTGTCTGCAAGCCGCCAAGCAAAGGTGTCAGATCCAGCGCCGCCGGTCAGCGTATCGCTGCCACCGGCACCCAAGATGTAGTCGTTGCCACCACCGCCGGAAATGGTGTTGGCAGAGCTATTGCCTTCAAGGCGGTTGGCCGCGCTGTTCCCGGTGAGGTTGATCGCGGCTCCGTCGAAAGCCGTCAGATTCTCCAGGTTGGTACCCAAGGTGTAGGTGCTTCCCGTGTTTCCCGTCACGTAGGTTGCATCGAGTTGAACGGTGTCAAAACCTGCGCCAGCGGCTTCTGTGATGGTGTCCAGTGTGTCGGATAGGCGATAGAAGTCGTCACCGACTCCTCCCGCTAAGGTGTCTGAGCCCGAGCCACCAATCAGTAGGTCATTGCCATCACCTCCATTGAGGGTGTCGTTTCCGGCGCCGCCGTCCAGTGTGTCGGCTGCTGCGCCTCCATTGAGGGTGTCGCTTCCGTTTCCGCCGGTTAGGTAGTCACGTCCTGTGCCCCCAGTAATGGTGTTGTTGCCAGCGTCCCCATCCAGGCGTGAGCCTGTTCGCAATTGCCATTGTCCCGTGCCGCCATCGTAGACCAAATCTTGAATTTCAGCATTGGCAATAGTGGGCGCATTTTCATTGGTGAACATGGCTGTGTTGGACAGGCTCATGACTTGCCAGGTGCCAGAGCTGCTGGATTTGTACTCAATGCGTAGACGTGCGTTCCCACCTTGTTCCCAGTACAGCAGCTCAATGTCTTGCAATCCACCTTGCAGGTCACCCAGCTGCACATTGTTGAAGATGCGGGTGGTCGGGCCTTGGTTGCCGTCGTACTCCAACAGAGTCTGTCCGGCAACTCGGAAGCGGAATCCGTCGTCTGCTGTGACGCGGAAGTCATAGGAGCCTGGCTGGGTATAAATTTTCCCGGAAAGACGAACTGCTGCATCGGTTGTTTGCCCCAGGCCCGAGGTGCCGTTTGAGTTGGACGTCCCGGTTTGTACAACGCCGGTTCCCAAGTCTTGGTCCAGGAAGTTGCTGAGCGCACGTGTCGTGGAGTCAGCATTGTTGTCTTTTGCCAGCAGAGCACTGCCCGCCACGACTGTCTGGTTCGATCCCAGCGATGAGTTGACGGTGGGATTGAACCCATAGTCAATGCTGCGAGCTTTGAAGGAGACGTCTGCCACGTTGCTGGCAGCAGTCGTAGCAGTTCCCACAATGCTGGCGCCTCCCCCGGCAATATTTCGTCCATTGATGATTTGGTACAAATCCTCTACGGAGTTCAGGTTGCCCGCCTCACTGTGTACCCCAAAAGTTGCGGTGCCATCGTCGCTATGCTGGCGAGTGGCCGCCCCCGCTGTGCCGTTGTAGCCGTAGTATTCGCCGTTCAAGCCTGTTGCTGCACCTGTGAGTGGCGTAATGGTGGGGCCAGGTGCTGTCAAATCTTGGGCACCTGTGACATTGATAGTCAAGGCTGCTTGGTCGGTGCCCCCATTGCCATCGCTAATGGTGTAGGTGAAAACGTCTTGAACCACTTGACCTGCGGTCAAGTTTTGAACGATGGGGCTGGAGTTATTCAGTACGTAGATGTAACCGCCATTGGCATTCAGAGTCAGTGTCCCGTAGGTGCCAATCAAGCCTGTTCCCACAGAACCCGATGATCCTGTGCCCGCTTCTGTCCCCGTGCGAACAGCTGTCACATTCAGGGTATTTCCTTCTGTATCGGTATCACGTGTTGTCGCGTTGCCGCCACTGAGAATCACACCGTTGGCTGCAGATACGGTCAATGTTGTTGTGCCATCCTCGCTCGCGGCATTTGTATCGTCACGCGCAACGGGAGGGTCGTTCACGGCGGTGACGGAGACATTGACGTTGGCGGTTTCGGTGACGCCGCCGGAGGTGACGGTGTAGGTGAAAGTAGGCACCGTGCCGTTGAAGTTGGCGGCTGGGGTGAAGACCAGCTGGCCGCCGACCAATGCCACAGAGCCGTTGGTCACAGCCACGGCTGCGCCGCCATCGGTGATGGCGGAGCCGTTGACGGCGGTGATGGCTCGTCCGGCGTTCTCGAAGGAGTCATTGCCCAGCACATTGATAGTGACGGCGTTGTCCTCGGAGGTGGTGGCGGTGTTGTCGGCGATATCGGCCACGGGAGTGACGGTAATGGCCACGGTATCGACATCGCTGGCGGTGCCATCGCTGGTGGTCAGCGTGAGTGTTGCGGAGCCGTTGTAGTCGGCGGTGGGTGCAAAGCTCAGGCCGTTCAATGCGCCAGTGATGGCGGCGGCGGTGCCGGAGATGGTGACCGACCCCGTACCGTTGTTGGTGATGGTTGCGCCGGCGAATGCCAGGGCGGTCAAAGTGCCATTGGTCACGGCCACGGTGGTGGTCAGGGTGCCGCCATCGACATCGGAGACCGAGAGGGCGTTGCCGTTGGCGGTGCTGAAGACGCGTGCTGCGTCTTCAGTGGTGGACTGCGCACCTGGAGTCGTGTTGACGGGAGGGTCGTTCACGGCGGTGACGGAGACATTGACGTTGGCGGTTTCGGTGACGCCGCCGGAGGTGACGGTGTAGGTGAAAGTAGGCACCGTGCCGTTGAAGTTGGCGGCTGGGGTGAAGACCAGCTGGCCGCCGACCAATGCCACAGAGCCGTTGGTCACAGCCACGGCTGCGCCGCCATCGGTGATGGCGGAGCCGTTGACGGCGGTGATGGCTCGTCCGGCGTTCTCGAAGGAGTCATTGCCCAGCACATTGATAGTGACGGCGTTGTCCTCGGAGGTGGTGGCGGTGTTGTCGGCGATATCGGCCACGGGAGTGACGGTAATGGCCACGGTATCGACATCGCTGGCGGTGCCATCGCTGGTGGTCAGCGTGAGTGTTGCGGAGCCGTTGTAGTCGGCGGTGGGTGCAAAGCTCAGGCCGTTCAATGCGCCAGTGATGGCGGCGGCGGTGCCGGAGATGGTGACCGACCCCGTACCGTTGTTGGTGATGGTTGCGCCGGCGAATGCCAGGGCGGTCAAAGTGCCATTGGTCACGGCCACGGTGGTGGTCAGGGTGCCGCCATCGACATCGGAGACCGAGAGGGCGTTGCCGTTGGCGGTGCTGAAGACGCGTGCTGCGTCTTCAGTGGTGGACTGCGCACCTGGAGTCGTGTTGACGGGAGGCGTGTCGTTGTCCACGATGGTGCCCAGGCCGATGCCGTCGACGATGACAGCGCCAGAGGGGTTGGAGAGATTGATGTTGAAAGTCTCTGGACCTTCAAAGACTGCATCGTTGGTGATGTTGACGGTGATGGTCTGTGTGGCCACGCCTGCGGAGAAGTTCAGGGAACCAGGGGCGACGGCGTAGTCGGCGCTGGAGGCGGAGCCATCGGCGCCGGCGTAGTTGACGGAAGCGGCCTGGGAGAGGTCGCCTGCGCGGGTGACAGTGAAGGTCACGGTACCGGCGGCCTCATCGATGGTGACATCGTTGATGGAGAAGCCTGGACGGTCATCGTTGGCGGTGCCGCCACCGGGCAGCGTGCGGCCATCATCGACGATGGTGCCGGTGGCCGTGGAGGTACCCAGGGTTGCGTTGGTGGGGTTGGAGATGGAGACGGAGAAGTTCTCGCTGATCTCGTAGGCGGTGTCGTTGGTGATGGAGACCGTGATCGTCTTGGTGGTCTCACCGGCGGCAAAGGACAGAGAGCCTGCGGCGGCGGTGTAGTCCGAGCCTGCGGTGGCGGAGCCATTGGCGGTGGCGAAATCGACCGTGACGGGCAGGGAGGTGGAACCGGTCTTGGTGACGGTAAAGGTCACAGTGCCGGCGGCCTCATCGATGACCACATCGGAGCCGATGGACAGGGATGGTCGGTCATCGTTGGCGGGCCCGCCAGGCAGGGTGCGGCCATCGTCGACGATGGTGGCGACCTGTGCGTTATCGCCGATGGTGGCGTTGGTGGGCGCACTGATCTGCACGCTGAAGGCTTCAGAGCCTTCGAAGACGGAATCGTTGGTGATGGGAACCGTGATGGTCTTGGTGGTCTCACCGGCGGCAAAAGTGAGGGAGCCTGCGGTGGAGGTGTAGTCCGAGCCTGCGGTGGCAGTGCCATCCACGGTGGAGAAAGAGACGGTGGAAGAAAGGGCGGTGGAGCCGGTCTTGGTGACCGTGAAAGTGATGGTGCCAGCGGCCTCATCGACCACGAAGTCCGAACCCATGTTGAAGACCGGGCGGTCATCGTTGGAGGTTCCGCCGCCGGGCAAGGTGCGGCCATCATCGACGATGGTGCCCAGGCCGATGCCGTCGACGATGACAGCGCCAGAGGGGTTGGAGAGATTGATGTTGAAAGTCTCTGGACCTTCAAAGACTGCATCGTTGGTGATGTTGACGGTGATGGTCTGTGTGGCCACGCCTGCGGAGAAGTTCAGGGAACCAGGGGCGACGGCGTAGTCGGCGCTGGAGGCGGAGCCATCGGCGCCGGCGTAGTTGACGGAAGCGGCCTGGGAGAGGTCGCCTGCGCGGGTGACAGTGAAGGTCACGGTACCGGCGGCCTCATCGATGGTGACATCGTTGATGGAGAAGCCTGGACGGTCATCGTTGGCGGTGCCGCCACCGGGCAGCGTGCGGCCATCATCGACGATGGTGCCGGTGGCCGTGGAGGTACCCAGGGTTGCGTTGGTGGGGTTGGAGATGGAGACGGAGAAGTTCTCGCTGATCTCGTAGGCGGTGTCGTTGGTGATGGAGACCGTGATCGTCTTGGTGGTCTCACCGGCGGCAAAGGACAGAGAGCCTGCGGCGGCGGTGTAGTCCGAGCCTGCGGTGGCGGAGCCATTGGCGGTGGCGAAATCGACCGTGACGGGCAGGGAGGTGGAACCGGTCTTGGTGACGGTAAAGGTCACAGTGCCGGCGGCCTCATCGATGACCACATCGGAGCCGATGGACAGGGATGGTCGGTCATCGTTGGCGGGCCCGCCAGGCAGGGTGCGGCCATCGTCGACGATGGTGGCGACCTGTGCGTTATCGCCGATGGTGGCGTTGGTGGGCGCACTGATCTGCACGCTGAAGGCTTCAGAGCCTTCGAAGACGGAATCGTTGGTGATGGGAACCGTGATGGTCTTGGTGGTCTCACCGGCGGCAAAAGTGAGGGAGCCTGCGGTGGAGGTGTAGTCCGAGCCTGCGGTGGCAGTGCCATCCACGGTGGAGAAAGAGACGGTGGAAGAAAGGGCGGTGGAGCCGGTCTTGGTGACCGTGAAAGTGATGGTGCCAGCGGCCTCATCGACCACGAAGTCCGAACCCATGTTGAAGACCGGGGCCGTGTCGTTATCTACGATAGTACCTGTGCCGACAGCACCACCGACGTTAACAAGAAGGTACTCTTCCTTTTCGTAGGTCGTATCGTTGACGGTCGGCATGGTGATGGAGAAACCATTGACCCCGGCGGGAACGGTGACCGTACCAGCTACCGCATTGAAGGTAA
The DNA here is from genome assembly GCF_002943465.1 of Rhodoferax sp. TS-BS-61-7. Lineage (GTDB taxonomy): Bacteria > Pseudomonadota > Gammaproteobacteria > Burkholderiales > Burkholderiaceae_C > Allorhodoferax. Next base: position 128,899 of record NZ_PTQY01000001.1, on the reverse strand, counting down.
CACCATTGCTGAAGGTCGGCGTTCCGTAGTCGCTTGCCGTCGCGGCTTGCTGGGGGGCGCTGCCACCAGAAAGAGAAAAACTGTATGTCACAGCTTGCGTTGTTGTTCCCGTCAAGCTGACGGAGTAGGACAGTGAGGTGCCCTCCGTCTCCCGTGGACTGGATACAGCGACGACGGTGGGGTCTGAAGTGGTTGGTATGCTGGTATTGTTGTTGCCCGCCCCTGTCGGGAAGATCAACTCTTCTGTCGATCCTTGAACTGCCCTTTGGATGTCCAGCGGATTGAGTCCTTCGCTAACCCGCACCAAGCGCACAAAACTATGTGAGTCGCCGCCTTCTCCTCCGCCAAGTCCTGCGGCGGTGGCTTCCAGTTCTGCTGACAGATCTCCGCTGCCGCTTGCCAGTGCGCGTGCCACCGCTTGTGCGCCGCTATTCAGATCTTTGAGCGCCGCTTCTGTGGGGTCTGTGGGGGCTGTGCCCAGCAAGTTTGCATCCAGCAAGAGCTCGCGTCCGGATGCAATGCTCAGTGGCTGCCCATGGGGCATTGCCAATTCGAGGCGTGTGCCGTCTTCGGTGGCAACGACTTGGCCTTCCTGAACTTCATCTCCAAGCTTCAAGGTTCGTCGACTGCCATCTGCATTGACGATCCAAGCCTTGCCTTGCAGGATCACGACAACGCCACGTGCTTGGGCGGTAACTTGGTTGGCAGCCATACGAACTCCAGAATTCAGCTAATTGAGATCAGCTAACTCTAGGGTACTGTTGGGTGGCTGCCTATTGTCCTCAAGTACAGGTTGTGTGAACTTTTACTGGATTCCGTGCACTTTGAGTGCCAATTGCAAGCGGTCTGCGATGTCCAATTTGTCGAAAACTGCGCTCAAGTGGGCTTTGACGGTTCTTTCCGAGATCTCGCAATGGGTAGCGATGTCCTGGTTGGACGCGCCTTTCGCTGCCAGCAGGGCCACTTGTTTTTCCCGTGATGTCAAATGCAAGCTCCAGGTTTCTGCGGCGGGCGTCGGTGTTGCTGCACGATTGGCTGTTTGAATCAGCTTTTGCATCAGGGTTGCACCAATCCAGACATGGCCAGCCCGTACCACTTGCTCCACTTGGCGAAGGGTGTTTGCTTCCGCGTAGGCATGGCAATAACCTGCGCAGCCTGCGTCCAGCGCGGCTACGGCTTCCGCATCTTTGGGGTTGGAGCTGGTCGCTATCACCCGTAGGGAGGGATGTCGCAGCAGAGGTACCCAGTCCGGCTCACTCCACGCTGGCAATGCTGGTATCGCCAGATCGACCCACAATAGACTGGGGACACTGATGGCTCCAGGCGCAATCGCCCCCAGTGTTTCATACGCCGTGCCCTTGTTATCTTTCAGCGCTTTTTTCCAGTGCGACAACAGCCCTGTATCCCGGCTGAGGTACAGCCCTTTGGTAGCTCCGCTCATCTTTCGGTCAATGCCTTCGCCTTGGCTCGCAAAATGGGTTTTAGCAAGTAAGACAGCACGGTCTTCTTGCCAGTCAAAATGTCCACCTCGGCCACCATGCCGGGGATGATGGGCAGCTTTTGCTGGCCAATGGTATTGGACAGCGTGCGAACACGCACCACAAAGTAGGCATTGCCTTTTTCATCCACGACACTGTCGGCCCCGATTTGTTCCAGTGTGGCCTCCAAGCCTCCGTACACCGCAAAGTCGTAGGCAGTGAACTTCACCAGGGCTTTCTGTCCGGGACGAAGGAATGCGATGTCGCGTGGCAAAACCTTGGCTTCCAGCAGCAAGGCATCGTCCGATGGCACCAATTCAATCACATCCTTGCCTGGTTGCACCACGCCGCCCACCGTATTGACCTTGAGTTGTTTGACTGTGCCGTTCACGGGGGAGCGGATCTCGGTTTGTTTGACCCGGTCTTCCAAGGCGGTGCTGCCCTCGGACAGCGTACTGAGCTTGGCATTGACCTCACTCAATTCAGAGCGCGCCACATTGCGGAAGGTTAGCTCCACTTCCTGGATCTTGCGGTTAGCCTCGGCCACGGCAGACTCCAGGCGTGGGATGTCTGAGCTCGCGCTATCCCGTTCTCCGCGGTAGCGGGCCACATCGCGCTCCAGGCGCAGCAGCTCCACATCCGAGACTGCGCCGGTACGGACCAATGGCCGGGTCATTTCCAGTTCCCGGGCGGTCAGTGTGTAGCTCTGTGCAGCTTGCTCACGGCGGGCGCGTACCGAAATCAACTCTTGGGAGCGCTGGGTGGATTGCTGGCGCGCCACACCAATGGTGGCGTCCAACTCGGCACGGCGCGATTCGTACAGCGCACGTTCTGCCTCCACAATCTCTGGTGCTTGTTGTGTAACTTCCTCTGGGGGTATAAAACGTGAACCTTCTGCCAAGGCCCGCAAACGCGCCCCCTTGGCCAGCAAGGCGAGGTACTGCGACTGGTTTTCGCGCAAGGACGACACCATGCGCGTAGGGTCCACTTTCAGCAACAAATCGCCTGCCTTCACAGTCTGTCCCTCGCGCGCCAGAATTTCGGACACGATGCCGCCATCCATGCTTTGCAAAATCTGAATCTGGCGTGAGGGGATAACCTTGCCTTCGCCCCGGGTGACTTCATCCAGTACGGCGAAGGCAGACCACAACAACAGCACGGTCATGGAGGCTACGCTCAGCCAGATCACGATGCGCGCCCCTTTGGGCGTTTGTTCTGCAATGGCCCAGTCGGCATTGGCATCGAAATCCCCATCCTGTTCGCTGTGTTTGCCCACGATGGCCAGCAGGCCCCGGTCTATCCAGGCAGAACTCCAGGTGTAGAAGCGCTCCCACAGGCGTTTCCAGCGTGGCGGGGTAGTAGGGGTCGCCTCCGTCATCAGGTGGCCCTCCCGATGCGGCCGCTTTGCAAGGCCTCGACCACTTGTGCCTTGGGGCCATCGGCCATGATCTGGCCGTTGTCGATCACGATCAACCGATCGATCAACTCCAGCAACGAGGTGCGGTGGGTGACCAGCACCACGGTCTTGCCTATGCTGAAGCGGCGCAAGCGCGCCTTGAGTTGGTCTTCGCTCTGGTGGTCCATGGCGCTGCTCGGTTCGTCCAGCAACAAAATGGGGGAGTCATTGAGCACCGCGCGGGCAATGCCCACGGCCTGGCGTTGTCCGCCAGAGAGCGATTCGCCACGCTCGCCAATCGGCATGTCAAAGCCGCGGGGGTGGCGATTGGCAAATTCGGTCACGCCTGCAATCTCTGCCGCTGCGATCACGTCCTGGTCGTCGGCAAATGGAGCACCCAGTGCAATGTTCTCTTTCAGCGTGCCATAGAACAGGCTCACGTCTTGCGACACAAACCCTGCGGCCCGGCGCAGCTCGGCCGGGTCAATCTGGCGCGAATCGATACCGTCAATCAGGATGGCACCTTCGGTTGGCTGGTGCAGGCCCAGAATGAGGCGTTGGATGGTGGATTTGCCCGAGCCCACGCGCCCGATGAACGCGACCTTTTCGCCCGCATGGATCTTGAACGACACGCGGCTCAGTACCGCCTGTTGCTGGCCTGGGTAGGTGAAGCTGACGTTCTTGAATTCGATGGTGCCCTGGAAGCCGCTGCGGTGCAAAAAGGCAGCATCGTCGGCCCGTTCCGGCTGGGTCTGCATATGCGCATCTACCGAGGCCAAGCCACTCTTGGCGCTGTGGTACTGCATAAGCAGCCCTGCCACCTGGCCAAACGGTGCCATGGCCCGCCCGGCCAACATGGAGGCGGCGATGATGGCGCCCATGCTGATCTGGTTGGACATCAGCAGGTACACGCCCACAATGACGGTGGTGACCGACACCAGCTGCTGCAACATTTGCGCAAAATTGAGCGTACCGCTGGAGAGCAGTTTGAGTTTCGCGCCGTGCTGCGCCAGGAACACGGTGGACTGCTCCCATTTGCGTTGAAAAGCGCTCTCCGCCACCATGAATTTGATGGTTTCGATGCCCACCAGGCTTTCCACCAGTGACGCATTGCGCTGGGCAGACGCTCTTTGCGTCACTTCCACCAGTTCCTGCATTTTTTGCTGCACCACCAGGGAGGCCAGCAACAGCAGCGCGATGCAGACCAGCGGTGGGATCAGCAGCCAGGGCGAGATCCAGGCAATCACCACAAGGAAGACCAGCACAAAGGGGAGGTCCACCAGGGTGGTGATGGAGGCGGAGGCCACAAAATCTCGCACGGCCTCAAAGGCCCGAAGGTTGGCGGCAAACGACCCCACCGATGCAGGGCGGTCCGCCATGCGCAAGCCTAGGACCCGCTCCATGATGCGCGATGACAGTGTGACGTCGATGCGTTTGCCCGCGGTGTCCAGAATATGGGCGCGCAGGATGCGCAAGGCCATGTCAAAACCCATCATCAACAAGACGCCGGTGGAAAGAACCCACAAGGTCTCCTCGGCCCGGTTGGGCACCACGCGGTCGTACACCGTCATGGAGAACATGGGCATGGCCAGCGCGAAGACATTGATCAGCAAAGCCGCCAGCAGGCTGTCGCGGTACAGGCGCCAGTTTTGGAACACCACACCCCAAAACCAATGCCCCGATTTGACCTCGCCGGTTTGTGGGCTGCGGGGGTCGAACTTGAACACCGGACGCACAAAAAAAACCACGCCGCCAAACAAAGCTTCCAGCTCCGCCTTGGGCAGCACGTCACTGGACTCGCCGCTTTCCGGAAAACGCACGCGTGCCTGGCCGTCCTCTGTCCACTCCAGCAGCAAGCAGGCTTGCTTGTCCTTGAGTAACAAGATGGCCGGCAGCAAACCGGGGCGCAGGTCGGAGAGTTCGCGGCGCGCCAGGCGTGCGGTCAGGCCGGCACGCGCTGCCGCACGTGGCAGCAGTGCGGGGGTGACCAGATTGCCCTCTAGGGGCAGGCCTGCCGACAAGGCCTCTTGGGTGGTCGCAATGCCAAAGAGTCGGGCAATCGCCACCACACTGTCCAGCAGCGGGTCAAAGTGGATGCCGTGTTCACCCAACCGCCAGGCGGCGGGTTTGGCAGGCGGTGGTGTCGGGCTAGGCTGGGTCACCATGGGTTTAGAGAATTCGCTCGTCACCACCCAGCAGGTTCAGCGCGCCTTGCATGCGGTTGCGCAGCCCCTTGCGCAGCATCAGCTTGCGCTGGGCCGCATCGGGCAGGTCCGTGTGGCGAATGACGTTTTTCATGATGAGCGTATCAATCAGGTCTTCCAGCACTCGCACAAATTCCGCATCTGCTGCGTTGAAGCCGGAGGCGCCGCCCTTGCTGTCCAGGAAGCGCTGAATATCGGGGTGCTCATCTGCCAGCATCTCGCCGCCCGGCCGTTCGTTCCGGGCCAGTGAGGCGATCGATCCGTCGCTGTTGCGTAATACGTGGAACATGGCGATGGGCTTTCAAGTGGTCCCTGGCGAACTGTATGCAATTCGCATCACAAACGATGTTAGCACCGGCTTCGGTGGGCGATATGCCAAAAATGTCATGAAACAGCGCATTTTCTTGGCATGGTTCCGCGTGTGGTGAGGCTCAGGGCCTCGGTGTGGCCGCGGCGATCACCCCGCCGCCCAAGCAGACCTCGCCGTCGTAGAGCACGGCCGATTGACCCGGGGTCACGGCCCACTGGGCGTCGGGAAAGTCGAGGTGAAAGCGTGCATCTGGCGCAGCGCTTAATGTGCAGGGTGCATCGGTCTGCCGGTAGCGGGTTTTGGAAGCCAGCGGGCCGTCAGTGGGCGGGTGTCCGGCCACCCAGCTCGCATCTTGGGCATCCAGGGCGGCGGACTGCAGCCAGGGGTGGTCGTGCCCCTGCACCACCCACAGGGTATTGGCCTCCATGTCCTTGCGCGCCACAAACCAGGGGGCGTGGTCCCCGCCACCGCGTTGTGCGCCTTTGGCCTTGAGCCCGCCAATGCCCAAGCCTTGGCGCTGACCCAGGGTGTAGAAGGACAGGCCCACATGTTCACCAATGGTGTGGCCCTTGGCATTTTTGATGGGACCGGGTTCCTTGGAGATATAGCGGTTCAGAAACTCGCGGAACGGGCGTTCGCCAATGAAACAAATGCCCGTGGAGTCCTTCTTCTTGGCGTTGGGCAGGCCAATCTCGTCGGCAATGCGGCGCACCTCGGTCTTGTGCAGCTCGCCGACGGGGAATAGCGTCTTGGACAGCTGCGCCTGGTTCAGCCGGTGCAGAAAGTAGCTTTGGTCTTTGGCGGGGTCCAGGCCCTTGAGCAGTTCGTGCGTGCCGGTGGCATCGTTCAGGCGCACGCGGGCGTAGTGGCCGGTCGCGATCTTCTCCGCACCCAGGCGCATGGCGTGGTCCAGAAAAGCCTTGAACTTGATCTCGGCGTTGCACAGGATGTCGGGGTTGGGCGTGCGCCCGGCCTGGTATTCGCGCAGGAATTCGGCAAACACGCGGTCGCGGTAGTCGGCCGCAAAGTTGACGTGTTCGATCTCGATGCCCAACACATCGGCCACGGCCGCAGCGTCCACAAAGTCGATGTTGGAGGAGCAGTACTCGCTGTCGTCGTCATCTTCCCAGTTTTTCATGAAGATGCTGACCACCTCGTGGCCTTGTTGTTTTAGTAGGTGGGCGGTGACGGCGGAATCCACCCCTCCGCTCAACCCGACCACGATGCGTTGCTTGCTCATCCCTTAATTTTAGCTAGGCAGGAGAGGGTGTGATTTATGTATCAAAAATGCCCTTGAAGCCCGTTGGTATTGCGCGAGCAGCTCCTGTTTTTATAGCGATGTGGCCGGGGTCCAAATGCTGGCATCGGCATACACCAGCTCCAGCGGGTAGCGCTGGCCACGCAGGTAGTCCTCCATACACTGCAGCACCAGCGGGCTGCGGTGGCGGTCCTGGCTGGCACGCAGTTCGTCGGCGGTTAGCCACACGGTGCGCTCAATGCCGGTGTCCAGCGTGCGCGCCGCGTCAAAGGCACCCAGGGAGCCCGCGTAGGCAAAGCGCAGGTAGGTCACATCCTCCAGCACATCGGCGCGCTGGCGCTGAAAGCGCGACAGGTACAGGCCCACCAGGTAGGTGGGCGTGAAGGCATAGGCCGTTTCCTCTAATACCTCTCGGGAACAACCCTGAGCGGGCGACTCCGCCGGGTCCAGGTGGCCGGCCGGGTTGTTCAGGCGCAGGCCTTCGGGCGTGTGTTCTTCCACCAGCAGGAAGCGGCCCTGCTGCTCAATGACGGCGGCTACCGTCACACTGGGTTTCCATCGTTGGGTCATGCGGGATTATGGGCATGCAAGGTTGGGCTGTTTTGCGCGGGGCCGTTGCGCACGCCGCGCCAGACGGGCAGTTGCGCAGGGAAATTCAGTTAAAGTTGCCGCCCAGATACCTTTCGCGAACCTTACCGCCGCGAAACACGCCCCAGGGCTAGGCCCCATCCACGTTGAGGAGTTGCTTGATGCAGACCAGTGTTCCCACTGAAACAGGACAGCGTATTGGTGTTCCCAAGGAGATATTCCCTGGGGAGAAACGCGTTGCCACGGTTCCGGAAGTTGTGGAGAAGCTGATCAAGCTGGGCTTCCGGGTCAGTGTGGAGTCGGGCGCAGGGGCGTTAGCCAACTGTGACGACGACAGCTACCGCGCTGCCGGCGCGGAGGTGGTGGCCACGGCTGTCGAGCTCTGGGCCCAGTCCGACATCGTCTTCAAGGTGCGTGGCCCCTCCAGCGACGAAGTGGGCCTGCTGCGTGAAGGCGGCACCCTCATCAGCTTTATCTGGCCCGCGCAAAACCCCGATCTGCTGCAACAGCTGGCGGCCCGCAAGGCCACCGTGCTGGCCATTGACGCGCTACCGCGTACCCTGAGCCGTGCCCAGAAGATGGATGCGCTCACGTCCATGGCCGGCGTCAGCGGTTACCGCGCGGTCATCGAAGCCGCAAACGCGTTTGGCCGTTTCTTCAACGGCCAGATCACGGCCGCGGGCAAAGTGCCTCCGGCCAAGGTGTTCATCGCCGGCGCCGGCGTGGCCGGTTTGGCAGCCATCGGCACCGCGGCCAGCCTGGGTGCCATCGTGCGCGCCAATGACACCCGCGCCGAAGTGGCCGACCAAGTTACTTCCCTGGGCGGCGAGTTCGTCAAGGTGGACTATGAGGAAGAAGGCGGCGGCGGCGGCGGTTACGCCAAGGTCATGAGCGAGGGCTTCCAGCAAGCGCAACGCGCCATGTACGCCAAGCAGGCCCGCGAGGTCGACATCATCATCACCACCGCGCTGATCCCCGGCAAACCCGCACCCAAGCTCATCACCGCCGAGATGGTGCGTTCCATGAAGCCCGGCAGCGTGATCGTGGACATGGCGGCCGAGCAGGGCGGCAACTGCGAGCTGACCGAGCCCGGCCAGGCCGTGGTGAAGCACGGTGTCACCATCGTGGGCTACACCGACCTGGCTTCCCGCCTGTCCAAGCAGTCGTCCACCCTGTATGCCAACAACCTGTTCCGCCTCAGCGAGGAACTGTGCAAGGCCAAGGACGGTGTGGCCAACATCAATATGGAAGATGACGCCATCCGCGGCCTGACCGTCATCAAGGAAGGCAGCGTGACCTGGCCGGCCCCCCCGCCCAAGCTGCCAGCGGCCCCTGCCGCTGCGGCTAAGGCAGCGCCCGTGGCGGTGAAGAAGCCTGCGCACGGCCACGGCGGTGCGAGCGAGCCCATGTCGGCCAAGAGCCTGGCCATCCTGATGGCCGTGGCGGCCGTGCTGTTCTGGCTCATCGGCAGCTACGCACCTGCCGCCTTCCTGGGCCACTTCACGGTGTTTGTGTTGGCCTGTTTTGTGGGCTACATGGTGGTGTGGAACGTCAAGCCCGCGCTGCACACACCGTTGATGAGCGTGACCAATGCCATCAGCAGCATCATCGCCATCGGTGCGCTGGTGCAGATTTCGCCGATTGCCGGTGCCGTGGGGCGCCCGGACAGCCTGATCACCTGGCTGGCAGCGGCGGCCATTGTGCTGACCGCCATCAATATGTTTGGCGGCTTTGCCGTCACCCAGCGCATGCTGGCCATGTTCCGCAAGTAAGGAGACCTGAAGATGTCTGCAAGTTTGGCTACGGTCTCCTACATTGGCGCGACCATTCTGTTTATCCTGAGCCTGGGCGGCCTGTCCAACCAGTCCACCGCATTACGCGGCAACCTGTACGGCATGGTGGGCATGGCGCTGGCCGTGCTGGCCACGGTGTTTGGCCCGACCGTCACTGCCGCCGGCCTTCCCTGGATCGCCGGCGCCATGGTGCTGGGCGGTGGGGTAGGCCTGTACGCGGCCCGCACGGTGCAAATGACCCAGATGCCCGAGCTGGTGGCGCTGATGCACAGCATGGTGGGTCTGGCTGCCTGTTTGGTCGGGTTTGCCAGTTATGTCGATACCTCCATCCAGCACACCGGTGCTGAAAAGGTGATTCACGAAGTGGAGATCTACATCGGCATCCTGATCGGTGCGGTCACCTTCTCCGGTTCGCTGATCGCGTTTGGCAAGCTCAACGGCAAGATTGGCGGCAAGCCGCTGCTGCTGCCGGGTCGCCATTTGTTGAACCTGGCCGGTCTGCTGGTGGTGGTCTGGTTTGGGCGCGAGTTCATCCACGCAACATCGGTGGCCGATGGCATGACCCCGCTGATCGTGATGACCGTGGTGGCCCTGCTGTTTGGTGTACACATGGTGATGGCCATTGGCGGCGCCGACATGCCCGTGGTGGTGTCCATGCTCAACAGCTACTCCGGCTGGGCCGCCGCGGCTACCGGTTTTATGTTGTCCAACGACTTGCTGATCGTGACCGGTGCGCTGGTCGGCTCCAGCGGTGCCATCCTGTCTTACATCATGTGTAATGCCATGAACCGCAGTTTCATCAGCGTGATTGCGGGCGGCTTTGGTACTGCCCCTGCCGCAGCCAAACCCGCCGCAGGCGCTGCCCAACCAGCCGGTGAAGTGATTGCCGTGAACGCGAGTGAAACTGCCGAGCTGCTGCGTGAAGCCAAGGGTGTGATCATTGTTCCCGGTTACGGCATGGCGGTGGCGCAGGCCCAGCACACGGTATTCGAGATTACGCGCACGCTGCGCGAAAAAGGTGTCAATGTGCGTTTTGGCATCCACCCCGTGGCAGGGCGCATGCCGGGCCACATGAACGTGCTGCTGGCCGAGGCCAAAGTGCCGTACGACATCGTGTTCGAGATGGAAGAGATCAACGACGATTTCCCCGAGACCGATGTGGTGATGGTGATTGGCGCCAATGACATCGTAAATCCGTCGGCGCAGGACGACCCCACCAGCCCGATCGCCGGCATGCCGGTGCTCGAAGTCTGGAAGGCCAAGACCTCCATCGTGATGAAGCGCAGCATGGCCTCGGGTTACGCGGGTGTGGACAACCCCCTGTTCTACAAAGACAACAACCGCATGTTGTTTGGCGACGCGAAGAAGATGTTGGACGAGGTGCTGGGGGCGTTAAAAGCCTGAGTGCTGCCGACAAAACCTAGGGAAAGCACACACATGTGCCGCCCCCGGGACCGTGAAAATACTGGGTTGGGTTTAAAAAAAGAGGATGGAGACAAGGACATGACAGATCGCATTTGGCTGGGCAGCTACCCCAAGGGAGTTCCGGCAGACATCAATACCGCGATGTACCCCTCGCTGGTGGGGTTGATGGAAGAGAGCTTCCAGAAACACGCCGGCAGCGTGGCCTACAACTTCATGGGCAAGGACGTGACCTACGCCCAGACCGACAGCCTGAGCCAGGCCTTTGCCGCCTACCTGCAGGGTCTGGGCCTGGTCAAGGGGGACCGCGTGGCCATCATGATGCCCAACGTGCCCCAGTACCCGGTGGCCGTAGCCGGCATCTTGCGCGCCGGTTTTGTGGTCGTGAACGTGAACCCGCTCTACACCCCGCGCGAACTGGAACACCAGCTCAAGGACTCGGGCGCCAAAGCCATCGTCATCATTGAGAACTTTGCCACTACGCTGGAAAAATGCATCGCCGCCACGCCGGTCAAACATGTGGTGCTGTGTGCCATGGGTGACCAGTTGGGCCTGCTCAAGGGCGCGCTGGTGAACTATGTCGTGCGCAACGTCAAGAAGATGGTGCCCGCGTTTAGCCTGATCGGTGCGGTGCGTTTTAATGAAGCTATCGCCCGCGGCACCAAGGCTCCGTTCAAGAAGCCTGACATCAAGGCGGACGATGTGGCCGTGTTGCAGTACACGGGCGGCACTACCGGCGTGTCCAAGGGCGCCGTGCTCTTGCACCGCAACGTGATCGCCAACGCGCTGCAGGCCGAGGCCTGGTATGGCCCCGCCATGGCCAAGGTCCCCTCCGGGGTGCAGCCCACATCGGTGTGTGCTTTGCCGCTGTATCACATCTTCGCTTTTACCGTGGGCATGATGTTGTCCATGCGCACCGGCGGCAAGCTTATCCTGATCCCCAACCCACGGGACATTCCGGGCGTGCTCAAGGAGCTTTCCAAGCACACCATCCACAGCTTCCCTGCGGTCAACACCCTGTTTAACGGTCTGGCCAACCACCCCGACTTCAACACCGTGGACTGGAGCCATTTGAAGGTTTCGGTCGGCGGCGGCACTGCCGTGCAGAGCGCGGTGGCAAAACTGTGGTTTGAAAAAACCGGCTGTCCGATTTGCGAGGGGTATGGCTTGAGCGAGACATCGCCCATCGCGAGTTGCAACCCCATCACCTCCAACGAGTACACCGGCACCATTGGCGTGCCTGTTTCCAGCACCTACATGAAACTCCTGGACGACGATGGCAACGAAGTGCCCGCCGGCCAGAGTGGCGAGATCGCCATCAAGGGCCCGCAGGTGATGGCGGGGTATTGGCAGCGTCCCGACGAAACTGCCAAGGTCATGACCTCGGACGGTTTCTTCAAGTCTGGCGACATCGGGGTGGTGGACGAGAAGGGCTTCTTCAAGATCGTGGACCGCAAGAAGGACATGATCCTGGTCAGCGGCTTCAATGTGTTCCCCACCGAGCTGGAAGACGTGGTAGCCCAGATGCCTGGCGTCATGGAATGTGCGTGTGTGGGTGTGGCCGATGCCAAAACGGGCGAGGCCGTGAAGCTGGTCATCGTCAAGAAAGACCCCAACCTCAGCGAAGAGGCGGTGCGCCATTTCTGCAAGGAAAACCTCACCGGCTACAAACAGCCCAAGGTGATCGAATTCCGCGCCGACTTGCCCAAAACCCCGGTGGGCAAGATCCTGCGGCGCGAGTTGCGCGACAAGTGATACGGTGTTGCCACCGGCCGCTACAAAGCGGTTGGTGTGAAAAAGCGGCCTGCGGGCCGCTTTTTTGTGCCTGCTACGCTAACGTCTTTTGAACGTTGCACCTATGCCCGTCACTGCCGCCCCCATTGCCATCCTGAGTGCCCTGGCCGAAGAGCAGGCCGGTTTGTTGCAGCACATGCAGGGGGCGCGCGACGTGGTGCTGGCCGGGCGCACGGTCTGGTGCGGCAACTTGTGGGGCCAACCGGTGGTGCTGGCCCTGTCGCGTATTGGCAAGGTGGCGGCCGCCACCACCGCCACCGCGCTGATTGCCCATCTGGGCGTGGATCGGGTGGTATTCACCGGTGTGGCCGGGGGTGTGGGGGACGGTGTGCAGGTGGGGGATGTGGTGGTGGGCACGTCTTATCTGCAGCACGACATGGACGCCTCGCCGCTGTTCCCGCGTTACGAGATTCCGCTGTATGGCCAAGCCGTGTTTGCGGGGGATGTGGATCTGTGTGGTGCCTTGCAGATGGCCAGCGACGCCGCATTGGCCGGCATCCGCCACCAGGGACGTGCTCCCGTGGTCCATCGCGGCCTGATCGCCAGTGGGGACCGTTTTGTGAATAGTGCTGCCGAAGTGGCGGCGCTGGTGGGGCAGCTCCGCGCGGCGGGCCATGTGCCGTTGGCGGTGGAGATGGAAGGCGCCGCCGTGGCCCAGGTGTGCGCCGACTACGACGTGCCGTTTGCCGCGGTGCGCACCATCTCCGACCGGGCGGACGACACCGCCCATGGGGACTTCCGCACGTTTGTGCAGGAAGTCGCGAGTGTGTACGCCCTGGGCATTGTTGAAAATCTGCTCAAAACGCTATCGAAATAATAGCTGCTTGCGCATATTCCATAAGGGCGGAGGCCCGATTTGGCTTGAATTATTTGAGCCAACCGCGTTTGCGGAAGTACCACATGGGCACCAGCGCGCTGGCCACCATCAAGGCCAGTGCATACGGGTAGCCCCACTTGGCACTCAACTCGGGCATGTACTGGAAGTTCATGCCATACAGGCTGGCAATCAGTGTGGGGGGCAGCAGGGCGACGCTGGCCACCGAGAAGATCTTGATGATCTTGTTCTGGTTGATGTTGATGAAACCGACGGTGGCATCCATCAAGAAGTTGATCTTGTCGAACAGGAAGGCCGTGTGGGAGTCTAGCGAGTCGATGTCGCGCAGAATCTGCCGCGCCTCTTCAAACTGCTCGGCATTGAGCATCTTGCTGCGCATCATGAAACTCACGGCGCGGCGCGTGTCCATCACGTTGCGGCGGATGCGGCCATTCATGTCCTCGTGGCGGGCAATCGCGCCCAGCACTTCGCCGGCCATGGCATCGGTCACGTCGCCCGACAACACCTTATTGCTGACCTTCTCCAGCTCATCGTAAATGCCTTCCAGCGTGTCGGCCGAGTACTCGGCGTCGGCGTCAAACAGCTTGAGCAGCACTTCTTTGGCATCTTCAATCAGGCCTGGCGCGCGGCGCGCGCGCATGCGCAGCAGGCGGAACACTGGCACGTCTTCGTCGTGGATGGAGAACAGCACACCCTTGCTTTTGAGGTTGGCGTTGACCAGGTTCAGGATAAAGGCCACGCGTACCGTGCGGGGCTCGTTGTCGTCGGCCACCAAGAAGTCGCTGCGGATATGGACATCGCCATTGTCTTCGGCGTAAAAGCGGGCGGATTCTTCAATGTCCTCGTCCATCGCGTCTTCCGGGATGGACAGGCCGTAGTACTGTTTGACCCAGCGCTTTTCTTCGAGCGTGGGGGATTCGAGGTCCACCCAGATGGGCTGGAATTTGGAAAGCTCTTCCAGCGACTCGATTTCTTCCTGAAAGAGTCGACCGTTGGCGAGCGTAAAGATATTGAGCATGGCTCACTCCCGATGTGGTGTTGTCTGCATTGCGGGCTGGGTGCTTTCAACCCCGATGCAGTGCTGGGAGTTGAAAGCTACCGACTAGGGTAGGTTTCCAAGGAGCGTTCTCCGATAGTGACGTTGCACAAATTATCGCACCGAGAACGGGGTGGTAGAGTGTCCCGCTGGCCATTCCGCCGCACTTCTTTTTTGTCTTTTTCCATGTCCACTGCACTCTCGCCGCGCCGCGAACTTTGGCTCTTGATCACCCTTGCAGGTATCCAGTTCACCAACATCCTGGACTTCATGATCATGATGCCCCTGGGGCCTGCGCTGACCGCGCTGTTCCAGATCAGTGACGCCCAGTTCGGCCTGCTGGTGTCGGCCTACACCCTGGCGGCGGGCGCTTCGGGCTTGGTTGCTTCCACCTACATCGACCGGTTTGACCGCAAGCGCCTGCTCATGGTGTTGTACGGCTTGTTTGCCCTGTCCACACTGGCCTGTGGCCTGGCGCCGACCTATGGCAGCCTGATGGTGGCCCGCATCGCGGCCGGCATTTTTGGTGGCGTGCTTTCGGCCTTGAGTCAGACCATTGTGGGCGACGTGATCCCCTACGAGCGCCGTGGCCGCGCCATGGGGGTGGTCATGACCTCGTTTTCCGTGTCTACCGTGGCAGGTGTGCCCCTGGGCTTGTTTCTGGCGGCTCACTTTGGCTGGCACCTGCCTTTTATTCTGATTGCCGTACTCAGTGTGTTGTTCATGGTGTTTGCCCAAGTGACCATGCCTTCTTTGAAAGACCATGTGGCCGCCCAGGTGCATACCTCATCCTGGAGCCGTATCCGCGATGTGGTGGTGGACCGCAACCACCAGCGCGCATTTGTGTTTTCGGCCCTGCTGATGTTTGCGGGATTTACTGTCATCCCCTACATCACCATCTACATGCAGGCCAATGTGGGCATGCGCGCAGACCAGATTCCGTACATCTACCTGTGCGGCGGAGTGGCCACCTTGCTTACCGCGCGTGTGGTGGGGCGCCTGGCCGATGGCTGGGGCAAATTCAAAGCCTTTCGGGTAATGGCTGCCGTCGTCCTGGTGCCCATGCTGGCCATCACGCAGCTGGGGCAGGTGGCCATGGGTTGGGTACTGCTGGTCTCCACCTTGTTTTTTGTGTGTATGAGCGGGCGCATGATCCCCGGCATGGCCATGCTCACCTCGGCTGCCAACCCCGCGTTGCGCGGGACGTTCATGACCCTCAATTCCGCCGTCCAGTCCGGTGCCATGGGTCTGGCCGCCTTAGTGGGTGGTTACATCATCAGCCGGGATGCGGCGGGTATGGTGCAAAACTATGGGGTTGCCGCCGTGGTGGGGGGTGTCGCCAGCCTGCTCACCATTGTGGTGGGTGCGCGTTTGCGGCTGCACCAAATGGCTGCGCCAGCACCCAAGTAAAGAGCCCCTGCATGTTGCATTGCATTACAAAAACCGATTGCAATCGCCACCAAACGGGCGCATAGTCATTCTCAAGACGACCGCAAATAGGGTTCAGAAATTTCGGATTTTTAGTGTGAGCGCCGACCACCGCAAATGGAAGGCTTTGTCAACCCTGAGAGCAACTGGAGGCTATTTATGAATTTGACGATCAGCGGTCATCACCTTGAAGTTACCCCCGCCCTGCGCAGTTATGTCACGACCAAGCTCGATCGCATCATGCGGCATTTCGACCAAGTGGTCGATGTCAAGGTACTACTTACCGTTGAGAAGCAAAAGGAGAAGGAGCGACGGCAACGCGCCGAGTGCAACATCCACGTCAAGGGCAGCGACATGTTTGCCGAAAGCGCCCACGAGGACCTGTACGCTGCCGTGGATGACTTGGTCGACAAGCTGGACCGCCAGGTGGTTCGCCACAAGGACCGGCTCCAAAACCACCACCATGAGGCCCCCAAGCGTTTGATGTAAGGCCCGCTGTAGTCCCAAAGCCCTAGGGACTGCCACCCAAAAACCGCCCTTTCACGGGCGGTTTTTTTGTGTGCATAATCCGCCTCACACCATGAACCGACTCGCGTCCATCCTCTCCGCTTCGCAAGTTCTTGCGCAAGTCGATGTCACCAGCAAAAAGCGCGCTTTTGAAGAAGCGGGCCTGCTGTTCGAGAACCTGCATGGCCTCAGCCGTGCGCTGGTCACCGACAGCCTGTTTTCCCGGGAACGCCTGGGCTCGACGGGCCTGGGGCATGGCGTGGCGATTCCCCATGGCCGTATCAAGGGCCTCAAGGCCCCCATGGCGGCGGTGTTTCAGTTGGCCAAACCGATTGGGTTTGATGCCCCGGACGATGTGCCGGTCAGTTTGCTGATTTTTCTGCTGGTGCCCGAGGCGGCCACGCAGAAACACCTCGAAATCCTCTCCGAAATTGCCGAATTGCTCAGCGATGCGAGCCTGCGCGAGCAACTCACCGCCTGTGACGATGCCGGCCAACTGCACGGCCTGATCACCGGTTGGCAGTCGGCACGTGCTGCCTGAATTTCTGTAGTCGAGGCGTGTCGTGAAACCCACCGCGGTCAGCGCAGACGCCCTGTTTGAAGAGTTCCGGGCCTACCTGCGCTGGGAGTGGGTGGCCGGACTGGGCGCCTCGGAGCGCCGTTTTGACGAAGTTGCCATCAGCGCCGCCCGATCCGGGGCCGATTTGGTGGGTTACCTCAACTACATCCATCCCTACCGCGTCCAGATTCTGGGTGAGCGCGAAATCACCTACATCACCAATGCCACGCCCGAGGACTGTGCGCGCCGCATTTCCCGCATCGTGACACTGGAGCCCCCGGTGTTGGTCTTGGCCGATGGCCAGGCGGCGCCGCAGGCCCTGCTGTCCATGTGTGAGCGGGCGCAAATTCCGATGTTTGCCACCAAGGAATCATCGGCCTTTGTCATTGACGTGTTGCGGGCCTACTTGTCCAAACACTTTGCTGAACGCATGTCCATGCACGGCGTGTTCATGGACATTCTTGGTTTGGGAGTGCTCATCACCGGCGAATCCGGCCTGGGCAAGAGCGAGCTGGGTCTGGAGCTGATTTCGCGTGGTAACGGCTTGGTGGCCGACGACGCTGTGGATTTGTACCGCATCAACCAGACCACGATCGAGGGCCGTTGCCCGGAGTTGCTGCAAAACCTGCTCGAAGTGCGCGGTATTGGCCTGCTCGACATCCGCGGCATTTTTGGCGAGACCGCGGTGCGCCGCCGTATGCGCCTGAAACTCATCGTGCACCTTGTGCGGCGCGAGACCCTGGAGCGTGAATACGAGCGTATCCCCTACGAGCCGCTCACCCAGGATGTGTTGGGCATTCCGGTGCGCAAGGTGGTGATCCAGGTGGTGGCCGGCCGCAACATTGCGGTGCTGGTCGAGGCCGCCGTACGCAACACCATCCTGCAGCTGCGCGGTATCGACACCTACCAGGAGTTCGTCGAGCGCCATCGCAAGGCGATGTCGCAAGGCTGACGGGACGATCCGCTCAGGCGGATGGGCTATTGCGGTGGGGGCACTTGTCCTTGGTGCAGGTGGCGTACAGGCTCAGCGCGTGGTCTGCAATCGTGAAGCCTTTGGCCTTGGCCACGGCGTGCTGGCGCTTCTCAATTTCCGCGTCGTAAAACTCTTCTACCCGTCCGCAGTCCAGGCACACCAAATGGTCGTGGTGCTGGCCTTCGTTGAGTTCGTACACCGCCTTGCCGCTCTCAAAGTGGCTGCGGCTCAGGATGCTGGCTTGCTCAAATTGCGTGAGCACCCGGTATACCGTGGCTAGGCCCACGTCTGAGCGCTCTTGCAGCAAGACGCGAAACACGTCTTCGGCGGTCATGTGGCGTTGCGTTCCGCGTTGGAAAACCTCCAGAATTTTCAGGCGCGGAACGGTTGCTTTGAGGCCTGTATTTTTCAGTTCGTTGATGTTGCTCATGGCATTCTCCCGGCGCGAACGCAAGTCGGGCTGGCACAGGCCAGCCGCTACAATCGCGTGATCATATCGTTCCTGACTCTTCATGCCCAACAACCTGCTGCGCAGCACCCGTTTTCCCTTGGTCGTTTTGGCCCTGGCTGCCTTGGCTGGCTGCAGCACGCTGAGCAGCACAGGAGATACGGTCGCCAAGGCAGCACAAAGCGTGCGGCCCTACAAAATCGACATCGTGCAGGGCAATGTGGTGACACGAGAGCAACTCGCGGTGCTGCGCCCCGGCATGCCGCGTGCCATGGTGCAGGACGTGTTGGGCTCGTCCCTGTTGGCCAGTGTGTTCCATGCCAACCGCTGGGACTATGTGTTCACCCTCAAGCGTCAGGGCGCAGAACCCCAGTCGCGCCGTGTGACGGTGTTTTTTACGAACGACGCGCTGGAGCGTGTCGAGGCGGACGATCTCCCCAGCGAGTCGGAGTTTGTGGCCACGCTCAAGTCCTCTCCTGTCAAGGGCCCGCTGCCTGCCCTGAGCGCGCCGGAAGACAAGTTACAGAAATTCCCCGCACCCGCCAGCACTGCGACGGGCTCCGCGGCCCCTGCCTCCAACGCTCCGGTGGCCTATCCGCCACTGGAGCCTGCGGCGCAATAACGTTTTTCTCTACAGGACAGGGACATGACCCACACCATCGCCATTGCTGGCGCTTCCGGCCGCATGGGCCAGATGTTGATTGAGGCCGTGCGTGCGGCCGACGACTGCCGCCTGGGCGGCGCGTTGGACATGGCCGGTAGCCCCGCCCTGGGCCAGGACGCTGGTGCGTTCTCGGGCCAGGCAGCCGGTGTGCTGATCACCTCGGACCTGCGCCAAGGCCTGAAGGGCTGCGATGTGCTGATCGACTTCACGCGCCCCGAAGGCACGCTGGAGCATCTGCGTGTGTGCCGTGAGCTGGGAGTGTCGGCCGTCATTGGCACCACCGGGTTTAGCGATGCACAAAAGGTCGAGATTGCCGAGGCGTCCCAACACATTGCCATCATGATGGCGCCCAACATGAGCGTGGGCGTCAACGTCACCCTCAAGCTGCTGGAAATGGCTGCCAAGGCCCTGTCTACTGGCTACGACATCGAAATCGTCGAAGCCCACCACCGCCACAAGGTCGATGCCCCCTCGGGCACGGCCCTGAAGATGGGCGAAGTGATTGCCGACGCCTTGGGCCGCGACTTGAAAGAGTGCGCTGTCTACGAACGTTATGGCGTGACCGGCGAGCGCGATCCGTCCAGCATTGGTTTTGCCACCATCCGCGGGGGCGACATCGTGGGTGACCACACCGTGCTGTTTGCCGGTACCGGTGAGCGTATCGAGATCAGCCACAAGTCCTCCAGCCGTGTCACTTACGCCCAGGGCAGCTTGCGTGCCGCGCGTTTTCTGGCCGGGCGCAAGGCGGGCCTGTTCGACATGTTTGATGTGCTTAACCTGAAATGAGCGCTATCCCGCTGTTCCAGGGCGATGCGGTCAGCACCACGGTGTCCGTGGTGCTGCTGGGCATGTCGGTGTGCAGTTGGGTGGTGATTTTGTGGAAAGGCTGGTTGCTGCAGCGCGCGGTGCGCGATGTAGGCCGCAGCACCGCTGCGTTTTGGCAGGCGCCCGACTTGGCACAAGCCCAAGTGGCCGTGCGGGCATTTGACCGCGAACTTTTGGTCAGCCCGTTGGTGGAGGCGACCCAGCAAACGTTGCCCGGCACCCTGGGCGCCAGCGGCGACCGCTCCCAGCAACTGACCCGTGTGTTGCGCGACGCTCTGCATGGGGTGTTGCGCCAGTTGCAGGCCGGTCAGGTGCTGTTGGCCACGGTCGGGTCCACCGCGCCCTTTGTGGGTTTGCTGGGGACGGTCTGGGGCATTTACCACGCCCTCATGGGCATTGCGGGTTCTGGCCAGGTCAGCATCGACAAGATATCCGGCCCCGTGGGCGAGGCCTTGATCATGACCGCAGCAGGCCTGGCGGTCGCCATCCCTGCCGTGTTGGGCTACAACATCCTCGGCCGCCTGATTAGCCGTATCGAGGCGGACCTGGAAGGCTTTGCCCGCGACCTGCGCGAGCTTCTGTTGACGCAGCAAATATGAGTTTCGGCCGTCTGGAGCGCACGCCCAGTGCACAGCCGATGAGCGACATCAACATGACGCCGCTCATCGACGTCATGCTGGTGCTGCTGGTGATCTTCATCATTACCGCACCACTCATGGTCAGTGCCGTGAAGGTGGATCTGCCCCAAACCGAAGGCGCCCAAGCTGCCGATGCCCCCCAGTCTGTAGCGCTCGCGCTGGACAAGTCTGGCCAGGTCTACCTGGCGGACCAGCCGATTGCTTTGCCGGCCCTGGCGCAAGAACTCAAGCAGGCGGCCACCCGCAACCCGCTCACCGAGGTGCAGTTGCGCGCCGATGCCACCGTGCCCTATGGCCGGGTGGTCGAGGTCATGGGTCTGGCGCATACCGCGGGCCTGAGCCGCATTGGTTTTGTGGCCAACCCCGAGCCACCTGCTGCTGCCCCGTAGCCCCCGAATCGCCTGCGCTGGCGCAGCGCCTAAAATCCTTTCACGCCTTTTCCATTGGCAGCCCGGCGCTGCCCCATCCCCATGCAAGACAAGTACCAGCACCTCGACGTAGAAAAATCGGCCCAGGACCATTGGTCCCAGCCCTTATGGAACGGCCAGAACGCCTACCGCGTGACCGAGGACGAGGGCAAAAAGAAGTTCTACGCCTGCTCCATGCTGCCCTACCCCAGCGGCAAGCTGCACATGGGCCATGTGCGCAACTACACCATCAACGACATGCTCACGCGCTACCTGCGCATGAACGGCTACAACGTGCTCATGCCCATGGGCTGGGACGCGTTTGGACTGCCGGCCGAGAACGCCGCGCTGAAGAACAAGGTGCCACCGGCCCAGTGGACTTTTGAGAACATCGCCTACATGAAGGGCCAGATGCAGGCCATGGGCTTGGCCATCGACTGGAGCCGTGAGGTCGCCACCTGCGACCCGGACTATTACAAGTGGAACCAGTGGCTGTTCCTCAAGATGCTGGAAAAAGGCATTGCTTATCGCAAGACCCAGGTGGTGAACTGGGACCCGGTGGACCAGACCGTGCTGGCCAACGAGCAGGTGATTGACGGCAAGGGCTGGCGCACCGGCGCCGTGGTGGAGAAGCGCGAGATCCCCGGCTACTACCTCAAGATCACTGACTACGCACAAGAGCTGCTGGACCATGTGCAGATGGGCAACGAGAAAGCCACGCTGAACGGCTGGCCCGACCGCGTGCGCTTGATGCAGGAAAACTGGATTGGCAAGAGCGAAGGTGTGCGCTTTGCGTTTCCGCACGACATTAAGGACACGACTGGCGCGCTGATTGGCGACGGCCGCATGTATGTGTTCACCACGCGCGCCGACACCATCATGGGCGTGACCTTCTGCGCCGTGGCGCCCGAGCACCCGTTGGCCGCGCACGCGGCGGTGGGCAACGCCGAGCTGGCCGCTTTCATTGAAGAGTGCAAGCACGGTGGCACCACCGAGGCCGAGCTGGCCACGCAGGAGAAAAAAGGCCAGCCTACGGGCCTGTTTGTCACGCATCCACTGACCGGCGCGCAAGTGCCGGTGTGGGTGGGCAACTACGTGCTCATCGGCTATGGCGATGGCGCCGTGATGGGCGTGCCCGCGCACGACGAGCGCGACTTCGCGTTTGCCAATAAATATGACTTGCCCATGAAGCAAGTCGTTGAGGCTCGCGTAGTCAACACGTCGGGTCAAGGCGTTGTTGGCGATGGCTTCACTACGGAGCGTTGGCAAGAGTGGTACGGCATTAAAGGGCACGGTATTGCCGTTAACTCCGGTAAGTACGACGGCCTGGCCTACAAGGCCGCCGTGGACGCGGTGGCAGCCGACCTGGCCGCCAAAGGCCTGGGCGAGAAGAAAACCACCTGGCGCCTGCGTGACTGGGGCGTGAGCCGCCAGCGCTATTGGGGCACACCCATCCCCATCATCCATTGCGAGGAACACGGCGCGGTGCCCGTGCCAGAAAAAGACTTGCCCGTGGTGCTGCCGCAGGACTGCGTGCCCGATGGCTCGGGCAACCCGCTGCACAAGCACGAAGGCTTCCACGCCGGCGTGGTCTGCCCGGTGTGCGGCAAGGCCGCGCGGCGCGAGACAGACACCATGGATACCTTTGTGGATTCGTCCTGGTACTTCATGCGCTACTGCGATCCCAAGAACGCAGAGGCCATGGTGGCCGGCGGCACCGACTACTGGATGCGGGACCAACAGCTGGCTACCGGTGGCAGCGGCATGGACCAGTACATCGGTGGCATCGAGCACGCCATCCTGCACTTGCTGTACGCCCGCTTCTGGACCAAGGTGATGCGCGACCTGGGGCTGGTGAAGGTGGACGAACCCTTCACCAAGCTGCTGACACAGGGCATGGTGCTGAACCACATCTACAGCCGCCGCACCGCCAAGGGTGGCAAGGACTACTTCTGGCCGCATGACGTGGAGCATGTACTGGACGAAGCCGGCAAGGTGGTGGGCGCCAAGCTCAAGAACGAAGCCGACAGCGGCGATGGCCGGTTGCCCGTGGGCACTGCCATCGATTACGAGGGCGTGGGCACCATGTCCAAGTCCAAGAACAACGGTGTGGACCCGCAGGCGCTGATCGCCAAATACGGCGCCGACACGGCCCGCATCTACACCATGTTCACCGCACCGCCCGAGGCCACGCTGGAGTGGAACGACGCCGCAGTGGAAGGCAGCTACCGCTTCTTGCGCCGCGTCTGGAACTTTGGCTACAAGTTATCTGCTATGGATTCCGTAGCTGCTCGCGCAAGTGTGGCGGGGGCTAGCAGCTTAAAAGACGTTGAATTTGGCAAAGAGGCCAAAGCCCTGCGCCTGGAGATGCACACCGTGCTCAAGCAGGTGGACTTTGACTACCAGCGCATGCAGTACAACACCGTGGTCTCCGGCACCATGAAGATGATCAATGCGCTGGAGGGCTTCAAGGCCCTGGACAGCGCGGGCGCCCAGGTGGCGCTGATCGAAGGCTTCAGCATTTTGCTGCGCGTGCTGTACCCGGCCACACCGCACCTGGCGCACGCGCTCTGGTCTGAGCTGGGCTATGCCGGCACGCTGGGCGACCTGCTGGATGCGCCCTGGCCCTTGGTCGATGCCTCTGCCCTGGTGCAGGACGAGATCGAGCTGGTGCTGCAGGTCAACGGCAAGCTGCGCGGCGCGGTGCGTGTGCCTGCTGGCGCCAGCAAGGAGGCCATCGAAGCCGCCGCCCTGGCCAGCGAGGCCTTCCTGAGCCACGCGGCTGGTGCCACGGCCAAGAAGGTCATCGTGGTGCCCGGCCGCTTGGTCAATGTGGTGGTGTAAGGCTGTGATGCAACGCCGCCACCTGTTTGCCCTGCCCGCAGCGGCCCTGCTGGCCAGTTGCGGCTTCAAGCTGCGTGGCCAGCAGACCTTTGCGTTCGAAACCGTTGCTGTCACGCCCGAGCGTGGTGGTGCGGTCGCGTCCGAGTTGGCCCGCTATCTGGGCAGCGCCGTGCGTCCGCTGGTGCCGCCTGCGGGCGGCCAGCCGCCCCAGGTGATCGTGGACATTCTGCAGGAGCTGCGCGAGAAAACCGTGGTGGGCGTCAATACCTCGGGCCAGGTGCGCGAGTTCCAGCTGCGTATCCGCGTCAAGTTCCGCATGCGTACATCGCAGGGGCGCGACCTGATTGACGAGACCGAAATCATCCAGCAGCGCGACATCAGCTTCAACGAATCCGCCG
The DNA here is from genome assembly GCF_002943465.1 of Rhodoferax sp. TS-BS-61-7. Taxonomy (GTDB): domain Bacteria; phylum Pseudomonadota; class Gammaproteobacteria; order Burkholderiales; family Burkholderiaceae_C; genus Allorhodoferax. The sequence goes on along the minus strand of NZ_PTQY01000001.1, from coordinate 105,094 downwards.
TGCTGGCCAAGGAGGCCGAAGAGGCGCTGCTGTACCGCGACATGCAGTCCGACATCGTGCAGCAGCTGCTGCGCCGCATTGCTGCGGTCAAAACCCTGGACTGAGCATGGCACTGGACCGCGTGGACCAAACCCTGCTGGAGCTGCTGCAGCGCGACGGGCGCATGAGCGCGCAGGCCCTGTCCGAAGAAGTAAACCTCTCGGCCCGGGCCACGCTGAACCGCATCCGCAGGCTCGAAGACGACGGCCTGATCGCCGGCTACCGCGCGCTGCTGGCGCGTAAGGCGCTGGGCGAGCATGTGTCGGTGTTTGCCGAGATCGCGCTCAAGGACCAGCGCCAGGCCACAGTGCAGCGCTTCGAGGCGGCCATGGTGGCCTGCCCCGAGGTGATTGCCTGCCACCTGGTCAGCGGCCGTTACGACTACCTGGTGCGCCTGGCCTGCCGCGACCTGGCGCACTACCGCGACCTCACCAACACCTGGATCGACGACGTGGGCCTGGGCATCGACAAGGTGGTGACCAGCACCGAGCTGCAGACGGTCAAGGAATTTGCGGGCTTTCCGCTCATGGTGCGCGACGACAGCTAGGTCGTCTTTGGCGATTCCGAAACGGAAGTAACTTGCTGTCAATTCAGCACTTTTGCGTGCTTTACCTCTAACGCTTCGGCGCTTACAGCGCCCACCTCCAGCCTAAACTTCTTGGTATGCCGGGCGGTCCTTCAGGGCCTGCGGATTCCGCACCTCTCCCGGCCACCTGAGGAGAGACCCCATGACCCGCTATATCGACGTCCACGACATGCAAGAGCTGGTGCGCCAGCACGGCCTGGCCCCCATGATGTCCGAGATGGCCCAGACCATCCGTGAAGACTTTCTGCGCTGGGAAGACTTTGACAAATCCCCCCGCACCGCCAACCACAGCACCAACGGCGTGATCGAGTTGATGCCCGTGTCCGACAACGCGCTCTATGCCTTCAAGTACGTCAACGGCCACCCCAAAAACCCGCTGCAAGGCCTGTCCACCGTCATGGCCTTTGGTGTGCTGGCCGATGTGGCCACCGGCTACCCCGAGCTGCTGAGTGAGCTGACCATCACCACCGCATTGCGCACTGCGGCCACCTCCGCCATGGCGGCCAAGGTGCTGGCCCGGCCTGAGAGCAAGACTATGGCCTTGATCGGCAATGGTTCGCAAAGCGAATTCCAGGCGATTGCCTTTATGACCCAGCTGGGCATTACCACGCTGCGTGTGTTTGACGTGGACACCAAGGCCACCGACAAGCTGGTCGCCAACCTGCGCCCCTACACCGAGGCGGGCAACCTCACCATCGTCCGCTGCTCCTCCACGCGCGAAGCCGTGCGCGGCGCTGACATCGTGACCACGGTGACGGCCGACAAAACCAACGCCACCATCCTGACCGCCGATATGGTCGAGCCCGGCATGCACCTGAACGCCGTGGGGGGAGACTGCCCCGGCAAGACCGAGCTGCAGGCCGAAATCCTGAACCACGCCAAAGTGTTTGTGGAGTTCGAGCCGCAAACCCGCATCGAGGGCGAGCTGCAGCAAATGCCGGCCGATTTTGTGACGCACCCGCTCTGGCAGGTGCTGGCTAGCACGGATGTGGGCCGCGACAACGCCGCCCAGGTCACGCTGTTTGACTCAGTCGGTTTTGCGCTGGAAGACCTGTCGGCCCTGCGTTATGTGCATGCCTTGTCACAAAAGCTGGGCGTGGGTAGCACGGTGCAACTGGTGCCCGATCTGCCAGACCCCAAAGACCTGTTTGCCTGCGCCACCGCAGCTCGCCCTGTGTTGCGCAAAGCCGCATGAACACCTCTGTTCTGCACCTGATCGGCGCCGCCGTGGGCGAGGGCGCTAGCGATGGCGGTTGCAAGTGGGGCGCCGCGGCGCTGCGCGAGCATGGCATCGCCAATGCGCTGGCCGCTACGGGCCGCACTGCCATCTGGGGCGACACCGTGACTGCCCAGCCCATGCTGGCCACGAGTCGGCTGAACGCCATCGAAGGTTTTTCCGAACGTTTGGCCGGCACGGTGGCCCAAGTGCTGCGCCAGAACCAGCAGCCGCTGGTGCTGGGTGGTGACCATTCCTGCGCCGTGGGTACCTGGAGCGCGGTGGCTGACCACCTGCGCCCGCAAGGCGCGCTGGGGTTGGTGTGGATCGACGCGCATCTGGATGCCCACACCCCCGAGACATCGGACAGCCAGGCCCCGCACGGCATGCCCGTGGCGGCCCTGCTGGGCCATGGTTCGGAGGGCATGACAGATCTCTTCGGCTGGCGCCACAAGCTGCGGCCCGAGCATCTGGTCATCATTGGCGCACGCAGCTACGAGCCAGCTGAGAGGGCCTTGCTCGACAGCCTGGGTGTGCGTGTGATGTACATGCCCGAAGTACTGGAGCGCGGTTTTGCGGCTTGCTTTGATGAGGCCCGCGCCCGTGTGCAGGCCGGCACTGTAGGCTGGGGCATTAGTTTTGACTTGGACGGCCTGGACCCGCGCGATGCGCCGGGCACGGGCACGCCGGTAGAGCAGGGTATTCGCTTGGCCGACGCCCTGCAGGTGCTGACTGGTTGCAGCCAGGACTCGCGGTTTATGGCGCTGGAACTAACCGAATACAACCCGCTGCGTGACTTTGGTGGCCAAACCGCCCAGGCGGCGACGGACTTGGTGTGTGCGGTGTTGGCGCCTGAAGCCACAGCACTGGGGCTGGCGGCCTGAGCGCAGCCTGGGGCTTTAGTTTCAGCGCCGGGCCGTCCCAAGCTGAAACGCACCCCCTTGGGGGGGCAGCGACCCGCGTAGCGGCGGAGCGTGGGGGCCTTAAACTTGCCCCCTATGCAACTCGCGGCGAATCAACTCAGCAACCACCTGCAGCGCGGGCTCAAGAGCCTGTACACCTTGCACGGGGATGAGCCGCTGCTGCAGCAAGAGGCGCTGGACGCGATCCGCGCCCATGCCCGCGCCAAAGGCTATACCGAGCGCACCTCGCACACCGTGGCAGGTGCCCACTTTGACTGGAGCGAGGTGTTGGCGGCTGGCGGCTCGCTGAGCCTGTTTGCTGACAAGCAGATCGTCGAAATCCGCATCCCCAGCGGCAAGCCCGGCAAGGACGGCAGCGTGGCGCTGCAACAGCTTGCCGAAGGCGCACAGGGCAACGATTCCACGCTCACCATCGTTTTGCTGCCGCGTCTGGACAAGATGACCAAGTCCACCGCCTGGTTTGCGGCTTTGGATGCCAACGGCATCACGCTGGAAGTCAGCCCGGTGGAACGCGGTGCCTTGCCACAGTGGATCGCCCAGCGTTTGGGCGCGCAGGGCCAGCGCGTGGAAGCTGGCGAAGAAGGCCAGCGCACGCTGCAGTTTTTTGCCGACCGCGTGGAGGGCAACCTGCTGGCCGCGCACCAGGAAATTCAAAAACTCGGACTGCTGTTCCCCGTCGATGCAGCATCAGGAGACACGGGCGGCGTGCTGACGTTGGAGCAGGTCGAAAGCGCCGTGCTGAATGTGGCCCGCTACGACGTGTTCAAACTCAGTGAAGCGGTCTTGGCCGGTCAGGCAGTGCGCGTGCAGCGCATGCTGGACGGCCTGCAGGCCGAGGGCGAGGCCGAGGTGCTGGTGCATTACACGCTGGCCGAAGACATCCGCGCCCTCAAGCGCGTGAAAGACGCCATGGCCCAAGGCCGCCCCCTGCCCATGGCCCTGCGCGAGAACCGTATCTGGGGTGTGAAAGAGCGCTTGTTCGAGCGCGTGTTACCCAAACTCTCCGAATCCAAACTGGCCGAGCTGCTGCAATCCGCCCACGTGGTGGACGGCATCGTCAAAGGCCTCAAACAACCCGATTGGCCCACCACCGGCTGGCAGGCGCTGCACCGGCTGGCGTTGCAGTTGTGTGGCTTGTGCGGGGCTGCCCCCAAAGCCGCCGCCCCGGCCTACGCCAGGCGCTAAGGCGGCCCTGGGATGTGGGTACCGGCCCTGCACGTTGGTCGCCCCCTGCGCAATCTGCGAAAATCCCCCCATGAACGCGACCAACACCACCGAATACACCCTGGCCCTCGGTTCTCAGGCCAAAGTGGCATCCGCCCTTATGGCGCGTGCACCAGCAGCTACTAAAAACGTAGCGCTTCGGGCCTTGGCAAGGCTGCTGCGCGAAAACACGGCGGCCTTGCAGGTGGACAATGCCAAGGACATTGAGCGTGCCATCGCCAACGGCCTGGCCGCGCCCATGGTGGACCGGCTGAAATTGACGCCAAAGGTGCTGGAAACCTGTGCCGAAGGCTGCGAGCAGCTGGCGGCCATGGCGGACGTGATTGGCGAGATCATCGGCATGAAGCAGCAGCCCAGCGGCATCCGCGTGGGCCAGATGCGGGTGCCGATTGGCGTGTTTGGCATGATTTTCGAGAGCCGGCCGAATGTAACGATCGAGGCGGCCAGCCTGTCTATCAAGAGCGGCAATGCCTGCATCTTGCGTGGTGGCTCGGAGGCAATTGACTCCAACAAGGCGCTGGCTCGGTTGGTACAGCAAGCTTTAACCGAGAGTGGCCTGCCTGCCGACGCGGTGCAGCTGGTGCAGACCACCGACCGCGAAGTGGTGGGGCAGCTCATTGCCATGCCGCAGTTTGTGGATGTGATCATTCCGCGCGGCGGCAAGGGGCTGATCGAGCGCATCAGCCGCGATGCCAAGGTGCCCGTCATCAAACACCTGGACGGCAACTGCCACACCTATGTGGACGACCCCTGTGACATCGCCATGGCCGTCAAGGTGGCGGACAACGCCAAGACCAACAAGTACAGCCCCTGTAACGCGACCGAAGGCCTGCTGGTGGCGCGGGGCGTGGCGGCCGCGTTTTTGCCGCGCATCGGCGCGGTCTATGCGGCCAAGGGCGTGGAGATGCGCTGCGACCCCGAAGCATTGGCCATTTTGACGTCAAATCTGCCTCTAGCCCCCGTGGATATTGCGCAAATAGCTCCTAATTCAGGAGCAAAGCTGGTGCCTGCTACCGAGCAGGACTGGTACGAGGAGTACCTCGCACCCATCGTCAGCGTGAAAGTGGTGGCCGGTGTGGACGAGGCCATTGCCCACATCAACCAGTACAGCAGCCACCACACCGACGCCATCCTGACCACCAACCATGTGCACGCCCAGCGCTTTTTGCGCGAGGTGGATTCGGCCAGTGTGATGGTGAATGCCAGCACGCGCTTCGCCGATGGGTTTGAGTACGGGCTGGGCGCCGAAATCGGCATCAGCACCGACAAGTTCCACGCCCGCGGGCCGGTGGGCATTGAGGGGCTGACGTCCTTGAAGTACGTGGTGCTGGGCGAGGGCGAAGTGCGCGGCTGAGCTGAATACTTGGGCTGCTGTTTTTCTGGCGGTTTGCGGCAAAGGACTTGAAATTTCGGGGAACTTCTCCACCTGAAGGAGCCCCCTAGAATGGGCAGTCCTCTTTGAAAGCGTCGCATGGTTCCGCATCTTGTTACCGCCCTGACGGGCCCCATCAATGAACTCGAACAACGGGTTCTGGACTCCATGCCCGCCATCGAGCGCTGGTTCCGCCTGGAGTGGATGGAGCACACACCGCCCTTCTACACCGCGGTCGATGTGCGCAATGCGGGTTTCAAGCTGGCGCCGGTGGACACCAACTTTTACCCCGGCGGCTGGAACAACCTGACGCCCGCCATGCTGCCGCTGGCGGTGCAGGCTGCGCAGGCCGCGATTGAGAAGATCTGCCCCGAGGCGCGCAACCTGCTCATCGTGCCCGAGAACAACGCGCGCAGCACCTTCCACCTGAGCAACCTGGCCCAGCTGCGCCGCATCTTCCACATGGCCGGCCTCAATGTGCGCATTGGCTCCATCAGTCCCGAGATCAAAAAAAGCACCACCCTGGAGCTGCCCGGTGGTGAGTCCATCACCATTGAGCCCATCATCCGTACCAAGGGTCGCCTGGGCTTGAAGGACTTTGACCCCTGCACCATCCTGCTCAATAACGACCTGCGCGCCGGTGTGCCCGGCATTCTGGAAGAGGTGCACGAGCAGTACCTGCTGCCCCCGTTGCACGCCAGCTGGACCACGCGGCGCAAGAGCACCCACTTCAAGGCCTACGAAGAAGTGGCCAAGCGGTTTGGCAAGCTCATCGGCGTGGACCCCTGGCTGATTAACCCGATGTTTGACAAATATGGCGTGGTGGACCTGGTCACACCGGCCGGTATTGACGCCCTGGTGCAGCGTGTGGACGCTATGCTCACCAAGGTGAAGAAGAAGTACAAGGAATACGGCATCAAGGAACGACCCTTTGTCGTCGTCAAGGCCGACAACCGCACCAGCGGCAACGCCATCCTCTCCGTGCGCGACACCAAGGACCTGGAAGCCAAGCTGCGCAAAATGGGCGCCGGCCTGGAGGCCGCACCCGCGCCGCTGGAGCTGATTCTGCAAGAGGGTGTGTTGACCAACGAACGCGTCAACGACGCCGTGGCCGAGCCCGTGGTGTACCTGATGGACCGGTATGTGGTGGGCGGTTTTTATCGCATGCACGCCGAGCGCGGCCAGGACGAAAACCTCAGCGCCCCTGGTTCTGCCTATGTGCCACTGGCGTTTGCCGAGAGTACGCACTTACCTCAGCCCGGCGTGCGCCCCGGGGCTAGCGCGCCCAACCGCTTCTACATGTATGGCGTCATCGGCCGCTTGGCCATGCTGGCCGGTAGTTATGAGCTGGAGGCCACTGACCCCGACGCTGAGCGCTACGACTGAGGTACGTCAACCCAGTATTGCCGCCAAGTTGCTGCGCTGCAACACGGTTTCAAATTCCACGCAAATTGCTGATTTGTGGCTTGCGGCCTGAGGCGTCAGGAGCAAAATAGCGGTCCCTTCAGGAATGGAACCCGGCGGCTTCTGCGCGCCGGGTGATCTCGTGTCAGCATCAAAATCGTCTCTTGCGGCGCTCACCCTGGGCGCCATCGGCGTTGTATACGGCGACATTGGCACCAGCGTGCTGTACGCCATGAAAGAAGTGTTTGGCTCCGGCCACGTGCCTTTCACCCCGGACAACGTCTACGGCATCCTTTCCATCTTCTTCTGGACCCTGACGGTCATTGTCTCCATCAAATACGTGGTGCTGGTGCTGCGGGCCGACAACCACGGCGAAGGCGGCCTGGTGGCCATGCTGGCGCTGGCGTCGCAGTCGGTCAAACACCGGCCCGAGCTGCGCCGCGTCTTGCTCATCATCGGCATCTTCGGCACCTGCCTGTTTTATGGCGACGGCGTCATCACCCCGGCCATTTCGGTACTCTCGGCAGTCGAAGGCCTGGAGGTCATCTCCCCGGCTTTCAAGCGGTATGTGATCCCCATCACCCTGGTCATCCTGTTCGGTTTGTTTGCAGTGCAGAAACGTGGCACCACCGGTATCGGCAAGTTTTTTGGGCCCATCACCGTGGTCTGGTTTGCTGTCTTGGCGGTGCTGGGCGTGAGCCACATCGTGGACCACCCCGAGATTTTGTGGGCCATCAGCCCGCACTATGCGCTGGGCTTTATGTGGAACAACCCGGGCACCACCTTCATCATCCTGGGGGCGGTGGTGCTGTGTGTCACCGGTGCAGAGGCCTTGTACGCCGACCTGGGGCACTTCGGCAAAAAGCCGGTGCGCCTGGCCTGGTTTTCGGTGGTCATGCCCGCGCTGGTGATCAACTACTTTGGCCAAGGCGCCCTGTTGCTCGCCAACCCTGCCGCCGTCAAAAACCCCTTCTTCATGATGGCGCCCGATTGGGCCCTGCTGCCCCTGGTGGGCCTGGCCACCATGGCCACGGTGATTGCTTCGCAAGCCCTGATCTCGGGCGCTTTTTCGGTCACCAAACAGGTGATTCAGCTGGGGTATTTGCCGCGCCTGCAGATTGAGCACACCAGTGTCAAAGACACCGGCCAGATCTACATGCCGTTTGTGAACTGGGGCCTGTTTGTGGCGATCGTGTTGGCGGTGGTGATGTTCAAGTCGTCCAGCAATCTGGCGGCTGCTTACGGCATTGCGGTGTGTACCGACATGTTGATTACCACCATCCTGACCTTCTACGTCATCCGCCATGGCTGGAAGTACCCACTGTGGCTGTGTATTGCCGCCACCGGCTTTTTCTTCATCGTCGACTTTGCGTTCTGGGCCTCCAACCTGCTCAAGCTATTTGACGGCGGCTGGTTCCCACTGGCCATTGGTGGCGCGGTGTTCACGCTCATGATGACCTGGAAGGACGGCCGACGCCTGCTCAATGACAAGCTGCGTGCCGACGCGCTGGACCTGCCCAGTTTTCTGGAAGCCGTGTTTGTGAGCCCACCCGCACGCGTGGAGGGCACGGCGGTGTTCCTCACCTCCGAGATGGGCACCGTGCCCAATGCGCTGTTGCACAACCTCAAACACAACAAAGTACTGCACACCAGCAACCTGTTTGTCACCGTGAAGAACCACGAGGTGCCCTGGATCGGGCTGGACAAACGTCTGCAGATCGACTCCCTGGGTCACGACTGCTGGCAGGTGGTGATCCACTACGGTTTCAAAAACGACCCCGATGTGCCCAAGGCGCTGGAACAGATCAAGGGCCGCGGCTGTGACCTGGAGCCTATGAGTACCAGCTACTTCCTCTCGCGTGACACCGTGGTGCCTACGCTGGGCGAAGGCATGGCACCCTGGCGCGAAAAGCTGTTTGCCCAGATGCACCACAATGCCAGTGCTGCGGCAGATTTTTTGAATCTACCGAACAACTCGGTGGTGGAGCTGGGCTCCAAAATCGAAATCTAATCAAGCCCCCACGCTCCGCCGCTGCGCGGGTCGGGGGCTAATTTGGCTATCGCCGCTGGCCGCCAAGCGGTCCAGAGGCCTTGGGGCGGCCCGGCGGCAAATTGCCCTCGTTCCCTTGTAGTGCCACAGTCGTCGCTGACAATGTTGCCATGCATTTTTTCAAAGACCTGAGTCTCTCGGCCTTCACGGCCGGTTTTGTAGCCGTGCTGGTGGGCTTCACCAGTTCGGTGGCCATCGTCTTCCAGGCTGCGCTCGCGCTGGGCGCCACGCCGGCCATGGTGGCCTCGTGGATGTGGGCGCTGGGCATTGGCATGGGCTTGTGTTCGCTCATTCCCTCGCTGTGGCTTAAAAAACCGGTCATGGTGGCCTGGAGCACGCCCGGCGCTGCGGTGCTGGCCACGGCCGCCACGGCCGGCGGTTTTGGCATGGCCGAAGGCGTGGGCGCGTTCATTCTGTGTGCGGTACTCATTACCGTGGCAGGTGCCACCGGCTGGTTCGAGCGCGTCATGAACCGCATTCCGCTGGCGCTGGCCTCGGCCCTGCTGGCGGGAGTGTTGGCACGGTTTGGCCTGTCGGGTTTTGCCGCGGCGCAGACGGCGCTGCCGCTGGTGGTGCTGATGCTGCTGACCTACCTGCTGGGCAAGCGCCTGGTGCCCCGTTACGCGGTGCCGCTGACGTTGTTGGTTGCTATTGTTTTTGTAGCTGCTCGCGCAGAATTCACGGGCGCTAACATCCAATTGGGCTTGACGATGCCGGTCTGGGTCACGCCTACCTTTTCACTGGCCGCGTTCATCAGCATGTCGCTGCCACTGTTCGTCGTCACCATGGCCTCGCAAAACCTGCCCGGTGTGGCTGCCATCCAGGCCGCGGGTTATGCCGACCGCCGCGCAGAGGGCGGTGACGCCGGTATTCCCATCTCCAAGGTCATCACCCTCACGGGCCTGGTCACGCTGCTGCTGGCGCCGTTTGGCGCGTTTGCGCTCAACCTCAGCGCCATCACCGCCGCCATTTGTATGGGGCCCGAGGCACACAGCAACCCCGCGCGGCGCTACACCGCGGCGGCGGCCTGCGGCGCTATTTATGTGGTGATTGGCCTGTTTGGCGCCGCCATCACCGGTGTGCTCACCGCCTTCCCCAAGGAGCTGGTGGCCGCTATCGCAGGGCTGGCCTTGTTGGGCACCATTGGCGGCGCCCTGTCGGCGGCGCTCAAAGACGACACCCACCGTGAAGCCGCGCTCATCACTTTCTTGGTCACGCTCAGTGGCGTCGTAATAGCCGGAGTCGGTTCGGCGTTTTGGGGCGTGGTGGCAGGCGGGATTGCGCTTTTGGTGCAACACTACGGCCGCACCCAGCCTGCAGGCACTTGAACTGCGGCCCCTGACCGAGAAAGAACCCCATGGACATTTTGTTTGTTGCCGACCCACTGGAATCCTTCAAGATTTACAAGGACACCACCTTTGCCATGATGCGCGAGGCCCAGAAACGCGGCCACCGCATCATTGCCTGCGAGCCCCGCCACCTGGTGTGGCAACGTGGCGGCGTGGTACAGGCGGCGGTGCGTCGCATCACGCTCACCGGTCAATCCGATGCTTGGTTCACCGAAGCCGAGCCGACCACTGTGGCGCTGAAGGACTTTGACGCCATCGTCATGCGCAAGGACCCGCCGTTTGACAGTGAGTTTTTCTACGCCACCCACCTGCTGGAGCAGGCCGAGCGCGAGGGCGCCCAGGTCTTCAACAAACCCCGCGCCCTGCGCGACCACCCCGAGAAGCTGGCGATTCTGGAGTTTCCCCAGTTCATCGGCCCCACGCTGGTCACGCGGGATGCCGATGCCGTGCGCGCCTTCCACGCCGAACACCGCGACATCATCCTGAAACCGCTGGACGGCATGGGCGGCATGGGCATCTTCCGTGTGAAGGACGACGGCCTGAACCTGGGCGGCATCATCGAGACGCTGAACAAGGACGGCGCCCAGACCCTGATGGTGCAGAAGTTTTTGCCGGCCATCAGCGAAGGCGACAAACGTGTGCTGGTGATTGGTGGCAAACCCGTGCCCTACTGCCTGGCGCGCATTCCGCAGGGTGGCGAGGTGCGGGGCAACCTGGCGGCCGGTGGCAAGGGCGTGGCCCGGCCGCTGAGCGACAGCGACCGCGCGATTGCCGAGGCACTGGGCCCCGTCTTGGCCGCGCGTGGCCTGCTGCTGGTGGGGCTGGACGTGATTGGTGACTCGCTCACCGAGATCAACGTTACCAGCCCGACTTGCTTTCAGGAAATCACCGACCAGACCGGGTTTGATGTGGCCGCCATGTTTGTGGACGCGCTCGAAACCGCCCAGTCCGCAGGGCGCTAATAGGCCGCTTGCGGTTGGCATGGGGGTGCGCGGCATAGTTCACACATTGCCGCTTTATTGCGGCAGATCAGCCTGAATAGTGTGTTGTGCCGCCGCCAGCGGCGCACAATCGCGCTGCGTGGTCCGCTGCCACGGTTGGTGCAGCGGCACGAAACAACGGAGAGACCATCCCATGACAACACGCATGCAATGTGCAGCCCTGCTGGCCGCCAGCCTTTTTGCCGGTGCGGCCCACGCCCAGGTGCTCGGCACCATCACCGCATCCAACACCACCGTCAAGGTCGGCGAGTCCGTCACCATCACGGCCAACATCGATGTGCTCAATGCCAACTACTGCGGCTTTGTGGTCGGCTTTGGTGACGGCACCTTCAAAGACGCCGTGAGTGATGTGAGCACCCCCGTACCTCTGGTGGTGACCCGCAGCTACGACAAACCCGGCACCTACCACGTGACCCTGGGCGGCAAAAATGTGCAGAACCACCCCAACTGCGGTGGCCCCGAGCGCGCCGTGGACATCACCGTGACCGGTGCGGCCGTGGCGGCCAAGCCCGCGGCGCTGAAGGCGTCCGAGGTGTGTGCCAAAGGCTGGAAGCTGTCCGGCAAGCTCAACCCCAAAACCGGTACCTTCACCTGCGCGGCCAAAGCTGGCACCGCCCTGCCTGCCGACAAGCCGGTCTGCAGCGGCGACCTGAGCTACTTTGAGAACGTGAAAAAAGGCCAGTACGGCTGCAAGCCGTAAAGGCTGGCGGGCCGAGTGCCCGCTGCAACGCTAAACCGCAGCTGGGGCTGCCAGGGCTGCGGCTTTGGCAGCCTCTTCTGTTTCGCGCAGGGCAGCGGCCGCAGCGGCTGCGGCGATCAGTGTGGCCTTGCACACGGTGCGGGTTAGCGGCTGGCCGTCCACAAAGGCGTGCAACTCGCCGGATTCCATGGCCACCCAGGCCTCGTTGGTGGTGAGCGGTTCGGTCACCACAATCACCAGCCGGTCTTCCGGGCCGTTGAGTTCTGACAGGTCCACCGTCACGTCTTCGTCCTTGAGCTGCACATGGCTGAAGGGGTGCTGGCGCACCACGTAGCAAAGTTTGGTGCTGGCGTGGGCCCACAGGGCCTGGCCGTTGCTCAGTAAAAAGTTGAAGGTGCCGTGGCGGGCAATTTTGGGTACCAGCTCGGCCAGGGTGTGGGTGAGTTCTTCGACCGACGGTACCGAAGCGTGGGATTTGTTGAGCTCTTGCAGCAGCCAGCAAAAGGCGAGCTCGCTGTCGGTCGTGCCCACGGGTTTGAAGCTGCCATGCAGCGGCGGGTTGAATTCTTTCAGGTCGCCGTTGTGGGCAAACACCCAGTAGCGGCCCCAGAGTTCGCGCGTGAAGGGATGGCAGTTTTCCAGCGTGACCGCGCCCACCGTGGCTTTGCGCACATGGGCCACCACGTTGTGGCTCTTGATGGGGTAGGACTTGAGCATCTTCGCAATCGGCGAGGTGGATGCACTTTCCTTGTCCACAAAGTGCCGTGCCGCCTTGCCGGGCAGGTCGCCTTCGCTCTCGAAGAAGGCGATGCCCCAGCCGTCCGCATGGTGGTCGGTGCAGCCGCCGCGCTGCGAAAAACCGGTGAAACTCAGCGTCAAGCTGGCCGGCAAATGGCTGTTCATTCCAAGCAATTGGCACATGGAAACAGTTTACTCCGGGGTGGTGGCAAGGGGAGCTGGGCGTTATGCGAAATCGGCCAACGCTTATGCGCGCGGCTCACTCCAGAACTTGCCGCCCGTGGCCCAGTTGTCGCGTTTCACGTCGGTGATGATGATGTCCACTGCTTCGGGCGAGCAGCCCAAGGTTTCGACGGTCACGCGGGTCACTTCGTCCACGAGCTTTTTCTTCTGCTCCTGGGTGCGGCCTTCCAGCAATTCAACATGGTAGGTGGGCATGGGGTTCCTTGGGGTGGGGAGGATATAGAAGGCGCAGATTAGACTGCGGGGGTTTCCATTTTCCTCTGACTTCCCCTTGCAATTTTTGTTCCCGTCTTCTTTGCATGGCCGTGCCCGCGGGGTGTTGGCGCTGGTGTTTGGCCTGCACGCCCTGCTGGGCGCGGCGCTGGGCCTGTCGGTGGACGAGGCGCACTACCTGTTGTACGCCGCGCACCCGGCACTGAGCTATTTTGACCACCCGCCGCTGGTGGGCTGGGTGCAGTGGCCACTGGTGGCACTGAGTGCGCCCACCGGCGTGTTGCGCCTCATCCCCGGCTTGCTGTGGCTGGCCACGGTGTGGGGTGCATACCGCCTGAGCCTGCGCCTGCTGGCTAGCCATGCGCTGGCCCAGCCGGCTGCGCTGGGCGCCGTGCTGGCATTGGCGCTGGCGCCGCTGCTGCACATCCTGGGCATTGGTCTGTTACCCGATACCTTGCTGATGGCGCTGACCGTGGCGCTGCTGTGGCAAACCACCACGCTGATGGACCCCGAGGCGCTGGACCGCCCGGCGGCCTGGCTGCTCATGGGCGCTTTGCTGGGGCTGGCCGGGCTGGCCAAATACACGGCCGTGTTCACCGCGCTGGCGCTGGGCCTGGTCTTGCTGTGGGTGCATGGCCTGCGCCTGCTGCGCAAGCCCTGGCTGTGGGCCGCGCTGGCGCTGGCCGTAGTGCTGGTGTTGCCGGTGCTGGTGTGGAATGCACAGCACCAGTGGGCCTCGTTTGTCTATCAACTGGCCCATGGCAAAGGCAGCCAGTGGCAGGTGCTGCATGTGCTGCGGTTTGGGCTGCTGCAGCTGTTGGCTTTTGGCCCGCTGTTGCTGGCCGCGGCCTGGGCGCGCGGCGCGCGGCGCGCGGCCTGGTTGTGGGGCGTGTTTGCCCTGCCCTTTGCCATCTTTGCCTACATGGCGGGCGGTGGCTCCAGCCTGCCGCACTGGACGGCCCCGGCCTGGGTGGCACTGGCACCGCTGGCCGGTTTGGGCCTGGCGCGCGCCTGGCAATCCAGCCATCGGGCCGCGCGCTGGCTGGTGCTGGGCCTGGGGGGGTTGCAGGCGCTGGCCTGTGCTGGCCTGTTGGGCCTGATGCTCAGCGCCGGCTGGCCGGTGTTGCCTGGCAGTGATGCCGCGGTGGCCAAGCAGCCCAACCCCTTTGCCGACCTGCATGGCTGGGAGGCCGCAGGCGCCCGTGCCCAGACCCTGGCCGCGCAACACGGCCTGGGCAGTGTGGCCGTACAAAACTGGACCCTGGCCAGCCGCCTGGGCTGGTACGCGCGGCCGCTGCCCGTGTATGTGCTGGAAGACCGCGAAACCCAGTTCCGCTTCTGGGCTGGCGACCTGCCGGTGGGTGGCAACACCTTGCTGGTGGACTGGTCCCACCTGGCCTATGAGGTGCCGCTGGGCGCCCAAGGTTTTGCCAGCTGCACGCTGCTGGACACCCAGCAGGCCACGCACTGGGGCCGGCCACTGGCCCGCTTCCGCTTTTACGACTGCCGAGGCTGGTCCGGCCAGCCGCAGCCCCGGCTTACACTCGCGCCCACCTCTTGATACGCCCCATGTTGACCCCACCCACCACGCCCCATGCCCTAGCCAGCCCGGTCGCCGCCCGCACCTGGTGGTGGCCGCTGGTGATCTTTGTGCTGGGCACTCCCTTGTGGCTGCAACTGTGGGAGCCGAGCCTCTTCATCACCATCAACCAGTGGTGCGCGCCGCTGGCTGCGGAGTTTTGGACCGGCCTGTCGCTGCTGGGCAATGGCTGGGGCCTGTTGGCGGTGACCGCGCCCTTGCTGGTGCTGGCGCCCCGCCTGATGGTGGCGTGGCTGTGCGCGGCGCCCTTTGCGGTGTTGTTTGCCCGCACCGGCAAGTTTTTCATTGAAAGCCCGCGCCCCGCTGCGGTGGTGGACAACACGCAGATGCGGGTGGTGGGCGAGCTGCTGCACAACGTGTCCATGCCATCGGGCCACACGCTGACGGCGTTTGCGGTGGCGTCTGGCATTTACTTTGCACTCACTGTGGCCCAGCGCCGCCGCCATTGGTGGCTGCTGGTGCTGGCGGCTGGTGCCGGCGTGTCGCGCATTGCCGTGGGCGCGCATTGGCCGGGCGATGTGGCGGTGGGTGCCAGCCTGGGCCTGCTCTCGGGTTTGCTGGGGCACCAGCTGTGGATGCGTTTGCCCGAAAGACAGTTTGCGCCCTCGGCCTGGTGGCTGCGCATGGCCGCGGCGCTGGTGGCCTTGTCGGTTTACCACCTGCTCACCGAGGAGCTGGATTTTGCGGAAAACCACGTCGCGCAGCAGGTGCTGGCGGTGGTGGCC
The DNA here is from genome assembly GCF_002943465.1 of Rhodoferax sp. TS-BS-61-7. GTDB lineage: Bacteria > Pseudomonadota > Gammaproteobacteria > Burkholderiales > Burkholderiaceae_C > Allorhodoferax. Next base: position 89,711 of record NZ_PTQY01000001.1, on the reverse strand, counting down.
ATGGGGAGCCTGCTGGCGTACGCCTGGCGTGTGCTGCGCGGCAAATTTAATGCGAAATAGGGCTGTAGCCTTCGTGGAATATGCGCAAGCAGCTATTAAATTGATAGCTAATTGACGCGCCACAAGTCAATCTGGTTTGCGGGGGCATTGTGATTTCTGCCATGATCCGCGCACCTTTAGGGGAGTAGCAAACCCGGCGCGCAGGTGCCGGGATTGCATGTTTCGTCAGTACGTCGCGGGTGGTGCGTTGCCATTGCCCCGGCCGGAACATGCAGAGGCGCCACCAGTGCGCTCTCCCGCAAGACCTACAGGAAATGTTTCAACCATTTCGAGGTCTTGTTTATGCAAACTATTGCACCCCTGTGGCTATGGGCCACCTTCGTCGGCATCGTTCTGGTGTCACTCTTCGTGGACTTTGTCGTCCTCAAAAAACAGGGCGCCCACGACATCGGCGTCAAAGAAGCGCTCAATTGGTCACTCATTTGGGTCGCCTTGAGCTTCTTGTTCAACGGCCTGTTTTGGTGGGCCGTCAAAGACAGCACGGGCTCCACCGAGCTGGCCAACACCAAGTCACTCGAATTTTTGACGGGTTACCTCATCGAGAAGTCGCTGGCGGTGGACAACATCTTTGTGTTCCTGATGATCTTCACCTACTTTGCGGTGCCCACGCACTACCAGAAGCGGGTGCTGATGATCGGCATCATCGGTGCCATCGTGCTGCGCACCCTCATGATTCTGGTGGGCGGCTGGTTGCTGGCCGAGTTCCACTGGATCCTGTACGTGTTCGGTGCCTTCCTGATCCTCACCGGCGTGAAGATGTGGTGGGCGGCCGGCCAGGAGCCCAGCCTGGACGACAACCCCGCGCTCAAACTTTTGCGCAAGCTCTTGCCCGTGAGCAAGCACTACGACGGTGAAAACTTCTGGACTGTGGAAAACGGCAAGAAGATCGCCACGCCTTTGTTCATGGTGATCTGCCTGGTGGCGCTGACCGACGTGATTTTTGCGGTGGACTCCATCCCCGCGATCTTTGCCATCACCAGCGACCCCTTCATCGTGCTGACCAGCAACGTGTTTGCCATCCTGGGTCTGCGTGCCATGTACTTCCTGCTGGCGGCAGTGGCCAACAAGTTCCACCTGCTGAACTACGGCCTGGCGGTGATTCTGGTGTTCATTGGGTCCAAGATGTGCCTGATCGATATCTACAAAATCCCGGTGGGCGTGTCTCTGGGTGTAGTGGTGGGCATTCTGGCCATCACCATGTGGCTGAGTGTGCGCTCCAGCAGCACACGCAGCAGCGTTTGACCGTGGGCCAGCAGCAAGCCCGGCGCCTGCGGGCTGCGGCCGAGGCGCTGGAGGACCAGCCCATGCGCCTGCAGCAGCTGTTCCGGCTGCACGGCCGGGCGGGGCCGGGGGCCCTGTTGGTGGTGCTGGCGGTGCCGTGTCTGCTGCCCCTGCCGGGCGCAGGCACCCTGATGTCCCTGGGCCTGGCCGCGCTGGCCTGGATGATCTGGTGCTACTTTCCGCGGCTGGTCATGCCCCGCAGGGTGGGGCGGCTGCAGTTGTCGGCGCCCATGGCACGCCGGGCCCTGCACACCCTGGCCTGGCTTTACGAGCAGGCCGCGCGGGTGATGCGTGCCCGCTTGCGCTGGTGGGTGCAGCCCGGCCACCGCGTGTGGCTGGCGCCTTTGGTGGCGGCCATGGCCTGGGCCATTTTTCTCCCCATTCCGTTTGGCAACGTGGTGCCTGCGGTGGCCTTGCTCCTCATCGGTTTGGGGCTGGTGTTTGAAGATGGCTTGGCCGTGCTGGCAGGTGCCACACTGGGTGTCGCGTGGGCCCTGGCCCTGGCGGCCCTGGTGGTGAGTGGCGCCCAGTGGTTGCCGGGCGTGTGGAGCGGCTGGCTGGCTTAGCCGTGGTGGTGTGAGTCGCAGCGCCAGGGTGCGCTCCCGTTCCGGATACACCACAGGCAGAGGCCATGCGCTTGCGGCGATGGATCTAATTAGTAATAATTCGCATTTAGATTATTCCACTGCCTCCTGCCTGCCTGCTGTCCGAGCCCGGATGGTTGTGCCTGGCCCACGCCTCCATGTCCGTCGCCCCTCCCATGCAGACCGTCAGCACCCTCTACCTGGAGCACCACCCCTGGTTGCTGGGTTGGCTGCGCCGCAAGTTGGGCTGCCCGCACAACGCGGCCGACCTCAGCCACGACACCTTTGTGCGCGTGCTGGGGCAGCCACAAGCGCTGGCCCAGGTGCGCGAGCCGCGCGCCTGGCTCACCACCATTGCACGCGGCCTGGCGGTAGACCAGGCACGCCGCCAGACCCTGGAACGCGCCTACCTCGAAGCCTTGGCGGGCCTGCCCGAGAGCCACACTCCCAGCACCGAGGACCAGGCCATGCTGATCAACTGCTTGGCTCGCATTGACGCCATGCTGGACGGCCTGCACCCCAAGGCGCGCACCGTGCTGCTGCTGTCGCGGCTTGATGGACTGGGCTACGTGGCCATTGCCCAGCAGATGGGCGTGAGCCTGAGCACGGTAGAGAAACACATGGCCACCGCGCTGCGCCACTGCATGGCCATGCGGGCCGAGCTGCCATGGGCCTGAGCGCTCTGGACCAGGCGGTGCAATGGGCCGTGTGCCTGCAGTCTGGCACTGCGGGGGAGGCCGAACGCCAGGCCTGTGCCGCCTGGCGCCACGCCAGCCCGCAGCACGAACAAGCCTGGACGCAGGTGCAAGGGGTCGAACAGGCGTTTGGCGCCATCCCCACGGGCAGCGCCCGCATGGCCCGCCAGACGCTGGATGCCGCGCAGGCCAGCGGCAAAATCGCGTCGCGCCGGCGTGCCCTCAGCTTGCTGGGTGTGGGGGCACTGAGTGCGGCATCGGCCGCATTGGTGGCGCGGCTGGCCCCATGGCGCGAGGAGGCCAGTTATGCCAGCCGCCCCGGTGAACGGCGCAAGGTGCTGCTGGCCGACGGAACCCACCTGCAGCTCAACGCAGGCACGGCGGTGGATGTGGTGTTTACGCCGCTGCAGCGCCTCTTGGTGCTGCGCGAAGGCGAGATTTTTATCGACACCGGTGCCGACGCCGATGCCCTAGGCGGCAAGCGCCCGTTCTGGGTGCAGGCACAGCAAGTGCGCATGCAGGCCATTGGCACCGCGTTTGCCGTGCGGCACACGTTGCCCACCCGTGGTGCGCCGCTCGCCAGCACCCAGTTGCATGTGCGCGAGGGCACCGTGGCCATCTACCTGGACGGCAAGGCGCCGCTGCGGGTGCAGGCTGGCGAAACCTACCGCCTGGACGGGCAGGGCACGACCCCCATTACCCGTGTGCTGCAGCCCGACGCCGACCCCACCGCCTGGATGGACGGCGTGCTGGTGGCCAAACAAATGCGGCTGGACGCGCTTGCCGCGGCACTGTCGCGTTACCACGGGGCCCCAGTGCACTGCGCAGCCGATGTGGCGGGCCTGCGCGTGTCAGGCGTGTTCCAGCTCGACGGCCCCCAGGCCGTGCCCCGTGCGCTGGACGCGCTGGCGAGCACGCTGCCGGTGCGCATTGGCAGTAGCCCCCAAGGGCCGCTGACGATCCTGCGCCGTTAAAAAAATTGCGCTCAGGGTTACGGGTTTTGCGGGGCCTGTTCGGCATAGAGGGGACAGCAACCTTTTTAACCGAACGTCTTGTGAACCCCACTGCCATGCCTACCCGTCATCCCCTTGCCTCACTCATCCACGCCTTGCTCATCCACGGCGCGTTGGTTGGCGCTGCAGCCGCCGCCACACCTGGCGTGCCCGAGGCACCCGCCCCCGGTGATGCCAGCCGGGCTGCCCAGCCTGTGCGCAAGCCCTACAACCTGCCCGCCGCCAGCCTGGAGGACGCGCTCAACGCCTTCTCGCGCCAGGCCGGTGTCACGCTCTCCTTCAACCCTGCGTTGGTCAGTGGCAAACGTGCACCGGCGCTGGCCGGCCAGTACAGCGTGGCCGAGGGTTTTGCGGCGCTGCTGCTTGGCAGCGGCATCAGCGCCGTGGCGCAGGCGCCAGGAACCTATGGCTTGCGGGGCGCGAACAGCGAGCCCGCTGCCGGTGGGGTGAAAAGCCTGGCCGAAGTCACGGTGGCCGGCACGCGGGACCCCAATTCGCTGTACAAACCTTTCGCCGGCGGGCAGGTTGCCAAAGGTGCACGCCTGGGTGCACTGGGCAATACCGAGCTGCTGGACGCCCCCTTTGCCATCAGCGGCTACACCGAGCAGGCGGTGCGCGACGTGCAGGCCCGGCGCCTGATTGACGTGCTGGCGGTCGACCCGGCCGTGCGGTCCACCAACTCGGAAAGTAACGCGGTCGATGTGCTGTTTTTGCGCGGCCAGTACCTGCTGAGTGCCGACGTGTCTTTCAACGAAACCTTTGCGGTGGTCGATACACGGCGCATTGCGATGGAGCAGTTCGAGCGCGTGGAAGTGCTGAAGGGCCCCAGTGCGCTGCTCAATGGCATCAGTCCGAATAGCACCACCAATGGCGGCGCCATCAACCTGGTGCCCAAGCGCGGGACCGATGTTCCCCTGACCCGGCTGACCCTCGCCGGCTCTTCCCACGGCCAGGCCGGCGGGCATGTGGATGTGGGCCGCCGGTTTGGCGAGGAGCACGAGTGGGGGCTGCGCATCAACGCGGCCAAGCGAGAAGGCGCGACCGGCGTGGTGGCAGAAAAAGTGGGCACCGAGCATCTGTCGGTGGCACTGGACTACGCCGGCGACAAGCTGCGTGCCAGTGTGGACGTGGCCCAAAACCGCCGCCAGTTCGATGGGTTTCCGCAGTTTCACCGGTTCAACGCCGGCTTCGAACTCCCCGCGCCGCCGCCCACCACACAGGCCATCAGCCAGGCATGGGACAGCAGCGACACCGAAAGCGTGTCCCTCGTGACCCGGCTGGAGTACGACCTCACGCCCGACTCCACGGTGTTTGGTGTGCTGGGGGGCGTGAACTACAAAGAATCCAACCTCAATGCGGGCAGCACCCGCCTGATCGCGGCCAATGGCAACTTCACCGCCCAGCCCAGCGTCTTCGCCACGGGTTCCAACATGCGTTCCGGGGAGCTGGGCTGGCGGGTGCGGTTCAACACCGGCCAGGTCAAACACCAGATGGTGCTGGGGTATTCACGCTTCACCGGCGATGGGCAAAGCCTGACCCGCACGATTGGCAGTGCCTTCACCAGCAACCTGTACAACCCGGTGTTTGTGGCAGCGCCCACACCGCCCACCGGGTTGCCGTTTCTGCGTTTTCAGGACACGACCTCGGACAGCGTGAGTGTGGTGGACTCCATGCACCTGCTGGACGACCGCCTGCACCTGGTGGCCGGGCTGCGCTACCAGAAGCTGGACATTGGCGAGTACGCCTCGGGGGTGGAAGTGCGCCGGTTCATGCAGTCGGCCATGGCCCCCTCGGTGGGCGCCAGTTACAAGCTGATGCCCACCACGTCGGTGTACGCCAACTATGCCGAAGGCCTCTCGCAAGGGCCGGTGGCGGGCGGCACTACGGCCAACAAGGGCGAGGTCTTCCCGCCGTTCAAGGGCAAACAAGTCGAGGCCGGCCTGAAATACGACGCGGGTGCGTTTGGTGCCAGTGCAGCGCTGTTCCAGATTCTGCAGCCGGTGTCCTTTGTCAACAGTGCCAACTACCTGGTGATGGATGGCGAGCAGGTCAACCGTGGCGTGGAGTTGTCGGTGTTTGGCGAGGTGGCCAAAGGCATGCGCCTGAATGCGGGGCTGGCCCTGTTTGACGCGCTGCAATCCAAAACCCTGAACGCTGCCAACGATGGCAAAAAAGCCATCGGCATTCCGGACTACAGCCTGGTGCTGGGCGGTGAGTGGGATGTGCGCGCCTGGCCGGGCCTGACCCTGACGGGGCGTTACACCAAGGTGGACAAGCAGTACGCCAGTGCGGACAACACGCAGAGCATCCCCGCTTTTGACACCTATGACCTGGGCTTGCGCTACAGCACCCGCGTGGCGGGCAAGTCGACGGTGTTCCGCGTTTCCATCGAGAACGTGACCGATTCGTCCCACTGGCTTGCGGTGCGCACGGGCTTCCTGACCCGCAGCACGCCCCGCACGGCCTTGTTCTCGGTCAGCACGGAGTTCTAAGGGCTTGTCGATGCGCCCCTTCTGGACCTTTTTGCACCGCTGGGTAGGGCTGGGCACCGCCGTGTTCTTGTTCCTCACGGGGGTGACCGGTGCGGTCATCTCGTGGGACCACGAGCTGGACGCCTGGCTCAACCCGCACTTGACCGCTGCCCAGCCTAACCCCGAGGGGCTGCCAGGTACCTCCACGCTGGAGCTGGCGCGCCAGATCGAGCAGCGCCACCCCACGGTGACCGTGCGTTTTATACCGCTGCACGTGGAGCCGGGCCGCAGCGTGGCCTTCGGCGTGGCGCCCAGGGTCAACCCCGCCACCCAAAAATTGCACGAACCCGGCTTTAACCAGGTCTTTGTCGATCCGGTGAGTGGCCAAGAACTGGGCCAGCGCCAGTGGGGGGCCGTCTGGCCCATCAGCAGAGAAACCTTTGTCTCCTTTCTCTACAAGTTCCACCACACGCTGCACCTGCCCGAGATGTGGGGCATAGACCGCTGGGGCACCTGGCTGCTTGGGGGGGTGGCGATTCTGTGGACGCTGGACTGTTTTGTAGGCGCCTACCTGACGCTGCCGGTGCGCAGAAAGGCCAAGCCCCAGCCGGGCGATGGTCTGGCCGGTGACGCAGTGGGCGCTTTGAAAACGGGCAAAGGCTGGTGGCAACTATGGGCGCCCGCATGGAAGATTCGCAGCCGCGCCGGTGCCTACAAACTCAACTTTGATATGCACCGGGCCGTGAGTTTGTGGACCTGGGGGCTGCTGTTCATTGTGGCCTTCACGGCGTTCTCGCTCAACCTGAATCGCGAGATCTTCCGCCCGCTCCTCACCACCTTTTCGCAGGTGTCTCCCAACCCCTTCACGCAGCGCAAACCTGCGCCCAAACACCAGCCCATCCTTCCCGTGCTGGACTATGCGCAGGCCCTGGCGCAGGCCACGGCCGATGCCCAGGCCAAAGGCTGGCCCGAGCCCCCGGGCAGTGTGTTTTACAGCCAGAGCCTGGGCATCTATGGCATTGACTTTTTTCAGCCTGACACCACGCCGGGCTCCATCAACAAGCGCCTGTACTACGACGGCAAAGACGGCCGTTTTGTCGGGGAGCGCCTGTTGTGGACGGGCTCGGTCGCCGACATCTTTCTGCAGGCGCAGTTTCCGCTGCACAGCGGGCGCATTCTGGGCTTGCCGGGGCGCATCCTGATTTCGCTGTTGGGCGTGGTGGTGGCCATGCTCAGCGTCACCGGGGTCTACATTTGGTGGAAAAAACGCCGGGCCCGACAGGTAGTGGCCACCCGCGTAGCCGTCCCGCCAGCCAATTTATGCATCAAATAGGCCCCTAGGCCACGTAGATACTGCGCAAGTAGCTCTTGATTTGATAGCGCGCTAAGGTGCCGAATGCCCCGCCAGCCGCAGCGCCAGCGCGCTCAGGGCCTGGTAGGCCTCGCCGGCCAGCGGGTCCCAGTCGTGCACCACCTGCGCCTGCCGGGCGATGGCCGGCCGGTCACCGCGCTGGGCGGGGCCGGTTTGTGCGCCGGCCGGGCCCAGGCGGGTGATGTTGTCCACCGCGTTGCGCAGCAGGCTGGCGCGCAGCTGGGGCAGCAGGTGTGCGGGCACGCCCGTGGCCTGCCAGGCGTCTTCGGCCACGGCTTGTAGCACCGGCAAAAAGTTGGTGGCAAACACGGCCGCTGCGTGGTACAGCACCTTGTCTTTGCTGGCCACGGCAAAACACTGGGCGCCAATGGCGGCAAAGGCGGGCTCCAGCACGGCGCGGGCCGCGGCATCGCCCTCCAGCGCGCAGGCAGTGCCGGCAAATTGCGCGATGGCGGCCTGCGGCGTGGCAAAACTCAGGATGCAATGCGCACTGGCCGTGCGCCAGCCCAGCGCCGCCAGGGGCGCCAGCGAGGCTGCACTTTGCGCGCCGCTGCAATGAAAGACGATGGGACTGGGCTGCTGTGCCTCGCGCGGCCAGGTTGCTACGGCATCGGCCAGCGCCTGAGCGGCGGTGGCAATCTGCGCGTCGGGCACGGCCAGCATCCAGACCTCGGCCGGGCGCATGGCCGCCAGCGCATCCACCGGGGTGCCCGCACCAATGCTGGCGCAGGCCTGCTGCGCGCTGGCCAGTGTGCGGGTGCGCACGTCCTGGATCTGGAAGGTGGCCTGGCGCTGCCACAGCGTAGCCAGGGTCTGGCCGACGCGGCCGCTGCCAAGAAGGTTGAGGGTGGTCACGGGAAGAAGAGGCGGGTGGAGGGATCGCAAAAAGGACTTGGCGCCGCTACCATGGCGCCATGAAAAAAATACTGGTTACAGGCGGCACGGGTGCCGTTGGCAAATACATTGTGGACGATCTGGTGCAGCACGGCTACCAGGTGGGTGTGCTGGACCTGGCGGCGCCTGCGCGCAGCGACGTGGTGCACCACGCGGTGGATGTGCTGCAGCTGGACGCGGTGCTGCAGGCCATGGCCGGCTACGACGCCGTCATGCACGTGGCCGGCATCCCGCACCCGCTCAACGACCCGGCCAAGCGCGTGTTCGATGTCAACGTGAACGGCACATTCAATGTGCTGGAAGCGGCGGCGCAGCATGGCATAAGCAAGGTGGTGTTCACCTCCAGCGAATCGACCATGGGCTTTGCGTTTGCTACGCATCGGCTGGCGCCGTTGTACATCCCCGTGGACGAAGCCCATGCCGCCCGCCCGCAAGACCCGTACGGCCTGAGCAAGGTGGTGAGCGAGCAGATCTGCAAGACCTACACCGAGCGTTACGGCATGCGCACCGTGTGCCTGCGCATGCCCTGGGTCTGGCTGCCTGACGATGCGCAGCGCCCCTTCTACCGAACGCTGGTGGCCGAGTACGCCAACTGGCACAAAAACCTCTGGACCTTTGTGGACGCGCGTGATGTGGCCACGGCGCACCGCCTAGCGCTGGAGGTGGAGTTGGAGCACAAACACGAGGCCTTCTTCATCACCGGCCCGCACAACTGGACGGGGCAGGACGGTCGCAAGTTGTTGGCCGAGTTTTGGCCCGAGGTGACAGAGTTTGCGCCCGGTTTTGCGGGCACCGACCCGCTCATCTCACACGCCAAAGCCGCGCGCCTCTTGGGCTACGCGCCGCAGTTTGGCGTCAAGGACGTGTTGGCGTAGGCGGCGCCGCAGGGGGCTGGTGCAACTGGTGCCGTGTGAACGGCTGGACCTGCCCCGACAGCCACAAGGCGATGCGCACCTCCAGGGCGTGCGTGGGCAAGTAGGTGGCGGTAGAGGTGTTGAGTGCCAGCACCAGCAGCAGCGGCGCCCAGCGGGTGCTCCAATGCACCACCGTTGCCGTGCGCAGGCGCTGCACCACGGGCCAGCTTACCGCCAGGCCCAGCAGCCAGGCGGCCAGCACTTCGCTCACGCTGTGGGCGCCCACCATCACGCGCGACACGCCCACCAGCAAGGCCAAGCCTGCGCCCAGTGCAGGCCCCCAGCGGTGCGCGCTGCCACCGGGCAGGCCGCGCAAGAGCAGCGGCAAAATGGCGCTGGCCAACAGGCCGTGGCCACTGACACCCGTAAAGTCCAGCGCGGCTATACCGATGCCCCAGCCGTAAAACAGGCACTTGCTCACCACCGTCACCAGCACCGCCCCGGCCATGGCCAGCACATAGTGGCGCGCCGCTGTTTGCGCACCGCTGCGCCACAGGCCCCACACCAGCAGCCCAAAGGCGGGCAGCAGCAGGCTGGACGATCCCAGGTGCGTGATCAGCCACCACACCGGCGCCACCGCAGGCGCGTTGTTCACATCCCCGCTCATACGACCAGCGGGTCTTCCTGCATGGCTTCGCACTGGTCTTGCAGCATCTGCACCTGGCCCTTCCAGTAGTCGCTGCTGCCAAACCATGGAAAGTTAGCGGGGAAGGTCGGGTCACTCCAGCGCCGGGCCAGCCAGGCGCTGTAGTGGATCAGGCGCAGCGTGCGCAGCGGCTCGATCAGGGCCAGCTCGGCACGGTCAAATTCGCGGAACTGCTCGTAGCCGTCCACCAGCATGCCGAGCTGGCGGGTTTGTTGCTGGCGGTCGCCGCTCAGCAGCATCCACAGGTCTTGCACGGCGGGGCCGGTGCGCGCGTCGTCCAGGTCCACAAAGTGCGGGCCGGGGCCGGCAGCGGCGGCCACATCGGTGGGCGTCCACAGAATGTTGCCGGGGTGGCAGTCGCCATGCAGGCGCAACTGGAGTATACCGCTGGAATTGGACTTATTTTGGCCTGTAGCGCCCGCCATATCTGCGCGAGCAGCTATTAAATCTATAGCGCTTTGGCAGGCGGTGGTCCAGGCACTTTGCACGTCCAGCGGCACCATGTTGTTGGCCAGCAGCCACTGCATGGGCTCAATCGCAAAGGTCTGCACATCCAGCGCCGGGCGGTGCACAAACGGGCGCTTGGCGCCCACGGCGTGGATGCGGGCCAGAAAGCGGCCTATCCACTCCAGCACCTCGCCGTCGTCCAGCTCGGGCGGGCGGCCGCCACGGCGTGGGCTTACCGAAAACGCAAAGCCGCCAAAGTGGTGAAGCGTGGCACCCTCCAACACCAGTGGCCCCACGGCCGGAATTTCATCAGCCATCAGCTCGGCGGCAAAGTCGTGTTCTTCCTGGATCTGCGCATCCGTCCAGCGTGCGGGCCGGTAGAACTTGGCCACCACCGGCGCGCCGTCTTCGAGCTGCACCTGGTAGACGCGGTTTTCGTACGACGACAGGGCGGTCAGGCGGCCATCGCCGCGCAGGCCCACGCTGTCCAGTGCGTCCAGCACCAGGTCGGGGGTCAGGGATTCAAAGGGGTGAAGGGCTGTGCCCGCAGTGCTGTGCATGGCCCGATTGTCCTCTGCGGGCTTGCCCCTGCTGGGCGGGTGGCTTCCCCGGTTTAGCCCAGCGGCCCCAAGTCGTCTCCGTAGAGCGGCGCAGTGGGGGCCGCCGCGCTGTCGGCATCCGAGTCCGAATAGCCCGCTGGGGGGAGGTGGGCATAGGGCGAGCCGCTGCCCAGCTGTGCAAACGGCAGGCTTTGCTTGACCAGAATGATGGTGCAGGGCGCGTCCATGGCCACCTTGATCGGCACGGTGGCGACAAAACGCTGGGTCATCAGGCCATGCGTGGCGGCACCCATCACGATGACACTGACGTGGTTGCCGCGTGCGTAGTCCAGCAGGGCCTGGGCCACGTCACCGCTCTCCAGCACATGGCAAGAGGTTTGGTGGCCCGGGTGGTCCAGCGGCTGGGCCCACTGGCGTAGCGTGGTGAGGTAGCGGCGGTGCACATTGGTCTCGCTTTTGTCTTCGTCCGAGGCACTGGTCTGGCTGCTGCTGATCACGGTGACGCAGGCCAGGCGGGCACCGGGGCGGGTGCCCAGTGCGCGGGCCACGGCCTCGCGCAGCGAGTACAGCGTGGCGTCCGTCACGTCTTTGTGCGGCACGGCCACCATGACGATGGGCACCTCTTGCAGCTGCCGCGCGGGCAGGGGGCTGGGCTGGTAGTGCATGCCCGCGGCCTTGAACCAGCGCTTGAAATGGGTGCGAAACGGCGTGCCCACGGTGTTGGTGCCACGTGCCGTGACATGCACCTGGGTGGGGTGGCTCAGGTCAAAGGCCAGGTGGGCGGCAGAGGGGTAACGCTTGGCGGCTTCGGGTTCCAGGCAGCGCAGCACCACCTCTTGCAGCCAGGCCGGAATGTCCGCACGTAGCTTGCGTGGCGGGGTTGGGTCCACCCACAGGCGCTGGCGCAGGCCGGCTGCGGTTTGTGGGGTGCCAAACGGCAGCGCACCGGTGCACAGCTGGTAGAGCATCACACCAATCGCAAACACGTCGCTGCGCGGGTCGCCGCGCACGCCCACCACCTGCTCGGGGGCAATCCATGCGGGCGAGCCCACCGCCTTGCGCAACTGCTCGGCCAGCAGGTCGGGGTAGTGCGCGTGGCACGACAGGCCAAAGTCCAGCAGCACCGCGCTGCCATCATCACGCAGCAGCACGTTGGCGGGTTTCAGGTCCAGGTGCACGGTGTTTTGCTGGTGCAGCGCGTGCGCCGCGCGGGCCATGGCAACGCCCAGACTGACAATGGTGTCCACCGCCACGGGCTGCGGGCCGTCCAGCCAGTGCTGCAGTGTGTGGCCGTTCACGTACTCCATCACCAGGTAGGGCGTGTGTTGCAGGTCGCCCGCGGCCACAAAACGCGGCGTGGTGCTGCCGTGCAGGGCCTGCATGATTTGGCATTCCACCTCAAAACTGACGATGTTTTCGGCCCCGTCGCCCGCCGTCATGCGCGGGATTTTCATGGCCATGGCAAAGCCCGGGCCAGGCCGACCATCGGCATACACCACACGGTAGATGTGGGCCATGCCGCCGGAGTGGATGCACTCCTCGATGGTGAATCCATCCAGCGTGGCGCCGGGCTCTAGCAGTTTCATCGTCCTTGCTCCAGCCGGTGGGCAAAGAACTCGGGCAGGCCGGCGCGGCGGATGGCAGCGGCGGCGCTGTAGTGGTCGTAGGGCACGCGGTGGAAGGTGAGCTGCGCGCGCTCGGTGTCCAGCACCGCGTACATGGCCTGGGGGTTGCCGTCGCGCGGCTGGCCCACCGAGCCCACGGTGGCCAGCCACTGCCGGTGTTTGGGCACCGGCACGGCCACGCCGGGCTGCGGGGTGAACAGCATCAACCCGTCGGTGGCGCCGCGGTAGTACAGAGTTTGCAGGTGCACATGGCCGCCAAACACGTAGCGCACACCAGGCCATTCGCTGGCGGCATTCAGGCTGGCCGCGGCGGCGCGCTGGTCGTAGACATAACGCCAGAGTTCGGGGCCATCGGCGCTGGCATGCACCAGCAGCACCGTGTCCAGGTGGTGGGTGAAGGGCAGGGTGTCAATCCACAGGCGCTGCGCGGGGCTGAGCTGCTGGTGTGTCCAGGTGGCAGTGCTGTCGCCCACGGTTTTGACGGTGGCCGGCGGGCGCACGGCCATGTCGTCGTGGTTGCCCTTGAGGACGATGGCGCCTTCTTCGGTGAGCAACGTGACCCGCTCTATCACCTCGGCCGGGTTGGCCCCATAACCCACCAGATCGCCCAGAAAAGCAAAGCGTTGCACCTGCTGTGCGCGTGCGTGGGCCAAGCAGGCGTCCAGCGCCTGGATATTGCCGTGAATGTCCGACAGCAAGGCCAGTCTCATCAAGTCTCCGTGTTCAGGGGGGCAAACCCGCCATCATGCGTGCGGTGCCTGACGGCAAGTTTGCAGGAGTTGCTGCGCCGGGTCTTGATATGCGTCAAATACGGCCCTGCCGCTGTGGCCTTAGAGCGACAGGGTATGGCCACCGCGCGGATCGCCCTCGCCCGCCAAAATGGCCGCGTAGGCCGCCTGCATCGCCTCTGGCCCCGTGTGGTGCTGCACCTGCAGCCAGGGTGCGGGCAGCTGCACCCGCGCCACAAAGCCCTGCCAGGACTGCACCAGGCGCCGGTTCAGCTCGGCGCCACCCCATTCGCTGCTGCGCTTCTTGATCTGCGCGGGTGCAAAAAACAGCGTGGGGCGCGGGCCCGGCAGATCCTTGCCACCGCCCAGCTCGGAGACATGTGTGCCGCCAATGGAACTGCTGTAGACCAGCGCCGTGCAATGCGTGTGCAGCGCCTTGCGAAACGCCGCGTTGCCCGCAAAGTCCACATAGATGGAGGGGGTGCCCGGCGCAATCTGGTCCAGCTGCGCGTAGGTCAGCACCCGGTGGTACACGCCCAGGCTTTGGCAGAACGCCACATTGCGCTCCGAGGTGATCCCCACCACCTCGATGCCCGCACGCTGCGCGAGCTGGAAGGCGGTGCCGTAAGCGGTTTTGCTGGAGGCACTGGAGAGCAGGATGCAGGGTGTGCCAATGTCGCCCGCGCCAAACCAGGCGTTGTCATCCAGAAAGTCGTCGATCAGCCAGGAGGTGATGAACAGCGGCCGCAGCAGGGCCTGCAGGTCTTCGGTGTCGGCGGTATAGAACGGGTCGGTGGCGCAGCGGGTGTACTGGTTGTAGACCGCGTGCAGGGTGGCGCGGTGGGGTGCCACATCGGCCCAGCCATGGGCGTGCACCTTGCCGGGCATCAGGTCTACCGCGCTGGCCATGGGAAAGTAGCCATACACACGCTCCCCCACCGGCACCTCGGGGTGACGGCTTTGCAGCACCGTGGCAAAACCCCAGACTGGAATGCGGCCCCACTGGTCGCTGTCCTCTACCCCCTGCACCGGAAAAAACTGCCAGTACTGCATGGCATCGCCAAAGGCGGCGTAGGTGATGTTGTTGGAGGTGAGGGCAAAGCGGTCGATGTGCACGCGCACTTGGCCGTCGGCCAGCGCAGGCAGGGAGTGGGTGTGCAGCAGGGTCTGGCCGAGCTGAGTTTTGCGGATGAGGAGGTTGGTGGTGTCCATGCGCGGCACCATAAGACAAAAGGCCGGCCCCGCCAAGCGGGACCGGCCTCCGAGGTGACAGGGCGCAGGGCCCTGCCAGCGCTGCCGATTTAGACCACGGTGATGGTCACGTCGATGTTGCCGCGGGTGGCGTTGGAGTAGGGGCACACCTGGTGGGCTTTGTCGACCAGCGCTTGCGCTGCGGCTTTGTCCATGCCGGGGATGGACACTTCCAACTGCACTTCAATGCCAAAACCAGCGGGGATCTGGCCAATGCCCACGGTGGCGTTGATGCTGGTGTCCGCAGGCAGGGCAATCTTTTGCGTGCCGGCCACAAACTTCATCGCACCGATGAAACAAGCGCTGTAGCCAGAGGCAAACAGCTGCTCAGGGTTTACGCCGTTGCCGGGGCCGCCCATTTCTTTGGGCACGGCCAGCTTGAGGTCCAGCAGACCATCGGAAGTGCGGGTGGTGCCGTCGCGGCCACCGGTGGAAGTGGCATGGGCTTGGTAAATCACTTTTTCGATCTTGGTGGTCATGGTGCTTCTTTCAAAAAGTGCTGCGGTGTGTTGCAGCGGGGTGGGTAATTCAGTGGTGTTGCTCAGGCTGTGGTCAGGCGCTGGCGCAGGGCTTGCACCTGCTGGGTCAGGTGCATCAGTTCGTCCAGCGGGCAGTCGGCGGCGGCCAGCACACAGGCCGGAATGCGCGCAGCCTGCAGCTTGAGGGCACGGCCTTTAGCAGTCAAAAACACTTCTACACGGCGCTCATCGGCGGCGCTGCGTTGGCGGCTCAGCAGCTCGGCCTGCTCCATGCGTTTGAGCAGCGGGGTGAGGGTGCCGGAATCGAGGTAAAGGCGCTCGCCCAGGGCTGAGACGCTCAGGCCGTCTTGCTCCCACAGCACCATCATCACCAGGTACTGCGGGTAGGTCAGCTGCAGCTCTTCCAGCAGGGGCTTGTAGAGCTTGGTCATGGCCAGCGAGGTGGAATACAGCGCAAAACACAACTGGTTGTCCAGGCGCAGGGCAGCGTCGTTGGCAGAGGTGGTGCGCGGGTTCGTCATGGGCTGAATTGTAGCTAGCAATTAAATTGTGTGCAATATAAATTCGCAAAATCTTTTTTGAGGGCGACACGAGGGTAAACCTCGGCTTGGCAGCCCTGTGGCCTATGGGGTAACGTTAACGTCACCCTGAATGAGGAGACCGCACGTGTTCGACTACATCATCATTGGCGCTGGCTCGGCTGGCTGTGTGCTGGCCGCCCGCCTGAGCGAGGACCCCGCCGTAACCGTGGCCCTGCTGGAAGCCGGCCCGGCCGACACCAGTGTGCTGATCCACTGTCCTGCGGGGCTGGCCGTGCTGGCCAAAAATGGCGATGCCAACTGGAAGTTCGACACCACCGCCCAGCCCGGCCTGAACGGGCGGCGCGGCTACCAGCCACGCGGCAAGGTGCTGGGCGGCTCCAGCTCGGTCAACGCCATGATCTACATCCGTGGCCAGCGTGAGGACTACGACAGCTGGGCCGCAGAGGGCAACCCCGGTTGGAGCTACGACGAGGTTTTGCCTTACTTCAAAAAGGCCGAAGACAACGCACGTGGCGCCGATGCCTTCCACGGCCAGGGCGGCCCCCTGCATGTGCAGGACCTGACCACGCCCAACCGCCTGGGCCCGGTGTTTGTGCAGGCCGGCCAGCAGGCGGGTTACCCACTCAACCCCGACTTCAACGGCGCCAGCCAAGAGGGTGTGGGCGTCTACCAGGTGACGCACAAAAACGGCGAGCGTTTCAGCGCCGCCAAGGGTTACCTCACGCCAAACCGCGGGCGGCCCAATCTGCAGGTGTTTACCGGCGCGCACACCACGCGCATCCTGCTGGAGCACAAGCGCGCCGTGGGCGTGCAGTTTCTGCACGAGGGCGAGATGAAAGAGCTGCGCTGCAGCCGCGAGGTGCTGCTAAGTGCGGGCGCGCTGCAGTCGCCGCAGATCCTCATGCTGTCGGGCATTGGCCCGCACCAGCATCTGGTGGAAAAAGGCATTGCCACGCTGCACGATCTGCCGGGTGTGGGCCAAAACCTGCACGACCATGTGGATGTGGTGCAGGTGGTGAACGCGCCGTACCTGACCGAAACCTTTGGTATTTCGTTCAAGGGCTTGGCCAATGCCGTGCGCGGCATCTTCGAGTGGCGCAAGCAGCGCACCGGCATATTGACCACCAACTTTGCCGAGGCCGGTGGCTTCATCAAAAGCCAGCCCGGTGAGCGCACCCCCGATTTGCAGTTCCACTTCGCCATTGCCAAGCTGGTGAACCACGGCCGCAGCACGGTGCTGGGCCATGGTTATTCGTGCCACGTGTGTTTGCTGCGCCCCTACAGCCGCGGCAGCGTGCGCCTGGCCAGCAAAGACCCGATGGAGGCGCCGCTGATAGACCCAAACTTTCTGGGCGAGCGGGATGACGTGGAACGCCTGGTGCGCGGCTTCAAACTCATGCGCACTGTGCTGCAGCAGCCGGCGCTGGCAGCGCTGGCTGGCAAAGAAGGCCCGCGCTCAGCGGCTGCGCGCAACGACTTCGAGATCGAACAGTTCATCCGCGACAACGCCGACACCGTCTACCACCCGGTAGGCACCTGCCGCATGGGCAAGGGGCCAATGGATGTGGTGGACCACGAGTTGCGCGTGCGCGGTATCCAAGGCCTGCGCGTGGTGGATGCCTCCATCATGCCCCGCGTGGTCAGCGGCAATACCAACGCACCGACCATCATGATTGCGGAGAAGGCGGCGGATTTGATTAAGGGGGCGCAGAAAGCGATGGACTGAGTGCTATTTACTTAGTAGCTGCTTGCGCAATATCCGCGTGTGCTAGGTGCCAATATGGCTTAGATTCTCTTGTGAATGGCAAATGCGGGTGCCGCGTGAGAGCGCTGCGGGGTAAGTAGCTGTTTTGTACATACTTCGAACAGACTTTTGGCACAGAGGCCAACGCGGCTGACCGGGAAGGGGCACCAGACTTTGTGGGCTAAGAGCTACGCTGCGCAAACCTCGCCAGAAGGTTTTTGCCCTCCTTAGTAAGAAGTTTGAGGCATTCCACTAGCTCATCCTCCAAATGGAAGAGGTCCATCGCGTTCTTCGATAGAAGCCCCACATCTGGATTGCCACTGATCGTCACAAGCAACGCCTCGTGCGCTACGAAGTTTCTCTTTGATTTCAACTTATTCAGGCGAGTCTTCAGGCTTTCGTTGTCATTGAGTTTTCCGAAGAGATTTAGCTGTCGCTCAAGCGGGTAACTCTCAACGTCTGAAACGGAAAAATCAAAGTGGATACGACTTCCGACAAGATGTTGGATTAGTTCGTAAGATTTTCCGATGTAGATCTTTAACGCTAGCTCCAGCAGTTGAAAATTTGAGAGGATGCTTACAACGCGCTCTTTGTAGAACTTTGTTTCTTGGTGCATCAGCGCTCCCTAAATGTCGAATCAAAGATTGAGTCTACGAGCACCCTGCAAATCGGACGTCGCCTCACTTCGCAAACCGCTTGCGCGTCAACGCCAGTGCAATCCAGAACGACCCCACCGCGTACACCGCCAGCACCGCCAAATGCCGCAAGGCATCAGCCGGCCATTGGTCCATGAACAGCGGCCGCACCAGCGCCACTGCGTTGGACAGCGGTAGCCAGTCCGCCACCACGCGCACTACCGTGGGCAGCTGCTCCAGCGGAAAGAACACGCCGCTCAGGAACATCATGGGCGTAAGGAAGAGTGTGAAGTAGTAGGTGAAGAAGTCGTAACCCTTGGCCAGCGCGTTGAAGATCAGCGCGATGCAGCTGAAGGTGATGCCCACGCCAAACAAGATGGGCCAGGCGACGAACAGTTTGGGGCTGTGGCTGATGCCCAGCGCCAACATCACGCCCAGGATGGCGGTGACAGTGAACAGGGCCTTGAACGCGGCCCAGAGCATTTCGGCCAGCACCACGTTGTCCAGGCTGATTGGGGCGTTCATGATGCCGTCCCAGGTCTTTTGCACGTGCATGCGGCTGAACGCGGAGTACAGCGCTTCAAACGACGCGGCCTGCATGGCGCTCATGCAGATGGAGCCGCTGGCCAAAAACAGGATGTAGGGCACGGCCACGGTACCGGTGGGGCCAGCCACATTGACTTCGCCCACCAAGGCGCCCATGCCGTAGCCAAAGGCGACCAGCCACATCAGCGGTTCGGCAATATTGCCCACCAGGCTGGGGATGGCCAGCTTGCGCCAGACCAGCAGGTTGCGCAAAAACACGGGCCAGAAGCGCAAGGACACCTCTGGCGCGCGCCAGATGCTTTGGGGTTTGGGCGGGGTGTAGGGGGATGCGGTAGTCATATCAGGCGTCCTCGCGGATCTGACGTCCGGTCAGTTTCAAAAACAAATCTTCCAGGTTGGCCGGGCGGTGCAGGGTGCGCAGCTGCGGGTGGGCGGCCAGGCCCTGCAACAGGGCGCCGGCATCTTGTGTGTAGAAGAACACGGTCTCGCCGCTCACTTCCACGCGGGCCGCTAGGCTGCGCAATGGGCCGTCCACCAGCGCCAGCGCGCCCACGCCAAACACCTCCACCACATCGGGCTCCAGGTGCTGGGCGATCAGGGCGCGCGGTGTGCCTTCGGCAATCTTTTTGCCGTGGTCCAGCACCAGCAGGCGGTTGCACAAGCGTTCGGCCTCGTCCATGAAGTGGGTGGTCAGCAAAATGGACTTGCCTTGCTGCAGCAGCACCTGCAGGCGCTCCCACATCAGGTGGCGGGCTTGCGGGTCCAGGCCGGTGGTGGGTTCGTCCAGCAGCAGAAGCTTGGGGTCGTTCACCAGCGCGCGCGCCAGGCTCAGGCGCCGGCGCATGCCGCCGGACAGTTCGCCGGGTTTGGCATTGGCCTTGTGGGTCAGCGCCGCAAACTCCAGCAGCTGCGGAATACGCGCGCGGATGGCCGCGTCCTTCATGCCAAAGTAGCGGCCATAGACCAGCAGGTTCTCGGCGCAGCTGAAGTCCGGGTCCAGCGTGTCGAACTGGGTGACCACGCCCAGCGCGGCCTTGATGGCCAGTGCGTCGCGCGGCATTTCCAGGCCCAGCGCGTGGATGCTGCCGCCATCGGGCACGGTGTGACCCAGGCACATGCGGATGGTGGTGGTTTTGCCTGCACCATTGGGCCCAATCACGCCCAGGCACTCGCCCGGAGCAATCTCAAAGGACAGGTCTTTGACCACTTCGGCGTCGCCATAACGCTTGTGCAAGTGCTGCACTTCAAACAGTTTTGCATTCATGCGGCCATTGTGCCGCAGGGCCTCTTAGTCGGCTTGCAGCAGGCGGCCGCGACCTTGCGCCTTGGCCTGGTACAGCGCGGCGTCAGCACGCACCATGAAGTCGGTGAGCTTGCGGTCGCCCGCTTGTAGCAGGGCCAGGCCTGCGCTGTAGCCCACGCGCAAGGTGGGCTGCTGGATGCCTTCCTCCAGCAAGGCCAGGCGCAGGCGTTGCTCTACGTGCAGGGCGGCGCGTTTGTCGGTTTGCGGCAGCAGCAGGGCAAATTCTTCGCCACCAATGCGGGCGGCCAGGTCGCTGCTGCGCCGGTTGGACTGCAGCACCTTGCCCACCAGGCGCAGCACCTGGTCGCCTACTTCGTGGCCCTGCGTGTCGTTCACGCGTTTGAAGTGGTCCAGGTCCAGCAGGATCAGGGCCAGCGGCGTGTTGTGGCGCCGGGCCTGGTCAAACAGGGCGGGCGCCCGGTCGTCCCAGCCATGGCGGTTGAGCAGGCCGGTGATGTTGTCGGTAAAGGCCTGTTCGCGCAGCTGGCCTTCGGCCTCTTCGCGCCAGGCCACCAACACCGCCACGGTGGTGAGCACCAGGGCCATGTTGGCGGTGAGCTGGGCCAGCACATTGACGATGTGTGGCGCGTCGAAGGTGGGGTACAGCTCGGGGTAAAACGCGCCCAGCACGCCACGCGCCAGCGACGCGCAGGCGACTGCGGCGTAACACAGGCAGACCAGGGCGCGCCAGCGCAGCCCGCCCGGCTGGCGCGGCCCAAGTGCGGCTTGTGCCACGATGGTCAGCTGTAGCGCAAACATCAGGTTGGCATAACCCACCCGCAGGCTGTAGTGCTCAAAACTCAGGGCGTAGCCCAGCGGCATCAGCACCATCAGGGCGATGAGCGCCCGTTGGTTGGGGCGCGGCCCCAGCCAGGCCTGCAGGGCCAGAAACATCAGGTAGTTGGCCACCGAGGCCAGCACCATCGCGGCGGTGGACAAGACCGGGTCCAGCCAGTGGCCAAACACAAAGCCAGAGCTGATGATGGCCACCCAGCCCAGGGTTTGGCTTAGCAGGCTGAACTGCGCCAGGCGCGCCGCACGGCTGATGCCTTTGCCCATGATCAGGAGCAGGGCGACGGAGACGGTGCTCAGGTTAAGCGCCGTGAGGACCAGGATGGTCAGGACGTTGAGTTTCTCCATTCGGTTACTGGAAAGCCACCTCGGCAAAGCTGCGTAGCTTGCGGCTGTGCAGCTTGTTCAGGCTTTGGGCGCGCAGCAGCTCCAGCGCGCGAATGCCGATGCGCAGGTGTTGGTCGACCCGCTCGCGGTAGAAGTGGTTGGCCATGCCGGGCAGCTTGATTTCGCCGTGCAAGGGCTTGTCACTCACACACAGCAAGGTGCCGTAGGGCACGCGAAAGCGAAAGCCATTGGCCGCAATGGTGGCGCTTTCCATGTCCAGCGCCACGGCGCGGCTCTGGCTGAAACGGCGCTGGGGCTGGTTGTCGGGCAGCAGCTCCCAGTTGCGGTTGTCGGTGCTGGCCACGGTGCCGGTGCGCATGATGCTTTTGAGTGCGATGCCCTGCACCTGGGTGACCTCGGCCACGGCCTGCTCCAGCGCCATTTGCACTTCGGCCAGGGCAGGGATTGGCACCCATAGCGGCAGCTCTTCGTCCAACACGTGGTCCTCGCGCACATAGCCGTGGGCCAGTACGTAGTCGCCCAGTTGCTGGCTGTTGCGCAGGCCAGCGCAGTGGCCCACCATGATCCATGCGTGGGGGCGCAGCACGGCAATGTGGTCGGTGATGTTTTTGGCGTTGGCCGGGCCCACGCCGATGTTGACCATGGTGATGCCCGCGTTGTCGGCGCGCACCAGGTGGTAGCCCGGCATTTGTGGCAGGCGCGGTGGGGCGGTGCCCAGTGCGTCGATGGACTCGGCCGCCAGGCCTACGCGGCGGGTGATCACGTTGCCGGGTTCTACAAACGCGCAGTACTCACTGTTGGGGTCGGCCATGGCCGCATGGCCCATGCGCACGAATTCGTCGATGTAGAACTGGTAGTTGGTGAACAGCACAAAGTTCTGAAAATGCTCGGGCCCGGTGCCTGTGTAGTGGCGCAGGCGGTGCAAGGAGTAGTCCACGCGTGGCGCGGTGAACAGGGCCAGCGGCAGGGCTTCACCGGCCTTGGGCACATAGGTGCCATTGGCAATGCCGTCGTCCATGGCGGCCAGGTCGGGCAGGTCGAACAGGTCGCGCATCAGGGTGCGGCGCTGGGCGCTCATATTGCCTTCCACATGGTCGTGTTCGGCAAACGAAAAATGCACCGGGATGGGCTGGCTGCTGGTGCCAATCTCCAGTTCCACACCGTGGTTTTGCAACAGCAGGCGGAACTGCTCCAGGTAGTAGCCGCTGTAGAGGTCGGGGCGGGTGAGGGTGGTCTCAAACCGGCCAGGGCCGGCCACAAAACCGTAGCTCAGCAGGGACACGTCGGCTGTGGGGGCGCGGGACACGGTGTCGGTGTGGATACGCACCAGCGGGTAGCAGGCCCGGACATGGCCAGCGCTGTCGTCACCCGCCACAAAACGCTGCATGCCCTGGCGCAGATGCTGGATGCTGCTGTCGTAAATGCGTTGTACCTGGGCCAGTGCGGCGGCCGGGTCGGTAAAGCGGGCGGGGGCGATGAAGGGGGGCAGGCTGGACATGGGGGTATTGTGCCGCGTGATTGTTGCGCCGGTATGCGGTAGAGTGCAGGCAAGACCACCACGAGGCCCATGGTGCCAGACCCGAAAGACTCCCGTTTTCACGAAACCGGTTTCCCCTCCCTGCAGTGGGAAGAGGAGGACTTGCCCACGCGCCCTATGCCTTTCCATGAGCGGCCGCTGCAGGCCCGCATTGACCATGAGATGGCCATCATTGCCGAGCACCACATTCGCATCGCCCTGGCCATCGAAAAATTTTGGGGCCACCGCGACTGCGTGGAGTACCTGCAGACCCTGGTGCTCAGTGGTGGCTACAGCGACACCACACGCAACCGTGTGGGCTTCAAGCCCGAAGTGTTGTCTGCCCTGATTAACCTTGCGTCATTGCACCGGGTGGAGTGAGCGGGCGGCGCAGGCAGCGCAGATGCAGGTCTTTCCCTGGTCGGCCGCGGGCACGCTGGCCAACAGTTCTGCGCTGAAGCTGGCTTGGGTGCACCAGCAAGGCGGTTGCTTTTGGCCGGTGCTGCGCTCCATTTCCATGGCGCATTGGTTGCCTTGGCCGCACAGCGGGCACACTTCAGGGGTGGTGGAGCGTGGCATGGACATGGTGTCCACAGTGTAGCCAGCGCCTGCTGTTTGGCAAAGGAAAGCAAAACCCATGGGCGTGGAAATCGAACGTAAATTTTTGGTCAAGGGCCAGCCTTGGCGCGAGACACCCGGCGTGCCCTATCGCCAGGGCTACTTGAACCGGGACAAGGCCCGCACAGTGCGCGTGCGTATTGCGGGCGAGGCCGCATTTCTCACCATCAAAGGGGTGAGTGTGGGCGCGACACGTGCCGAGTTTGAGTACCCCATTCCCCTGGCTGACGCAGAAGCCCTGTTGGCGCAGTGTGATGGCCCTTTGGTCGAAAAAACCCGCTATCTGTTGGACCACGCGGGCACGCGCTGGGAGCTGGATGTGTTTGCCGGCGATAACGCCGGGCTGGTCGTGGCCGAGGTGGAGCTGGAGTCCGAAGACCAAGCCTTTGTGCGGCCCGACTGGCTGGGTGACGAGGTGACGCAGGATGCGCGTTACTTCAACTCCAACCTGGCCGCGCACCCCTACTGTCGCTGGGCCACGCCGTAGCGCGCTTGCAGCGATGCGGCCAGCGCCGCCATGGGGGCTTGCCACCCAGCGTCTGGGGCACTGGCGGTTTGCCGGTGTACCGCAAAACCGGGAAACCAGGGCGAGGGGGAGCCTTCCTCTTGCCAGCGAAATTCTGTGGGCGCAGGCACCAGCACGTCCCCGCCGATACCTAGCCCTGCGCACAGATGCACATTGGTGTTGCTCACGCCTACCAGCCCGTCCAGACAAGAGAGCAGGCCCAGCAGCTCGTTCAGGTCCTGGTCGCAGGTGCTCGCGTTCAGTACGCGGTCGGCACCTAAACGTGCTTGCACTTGCGCCCACTCATTGGGCTGCAGCCCCCGCTGCAAGACCACCACCTCCACGTCCAGTGCTGCCAGTACATCCAGCAGGCTGTCCAGCGGGGCGGACTTTTGCAGCCAGCGCTGGGTGGCAAAACCCTGGGGCTGGGCTTGCGTCGTGCCTGCGCGCCAGGCCAGGCCCAGCTTGCGGCGCGGGCTGGCCAACAGCGGGTACTGCTGTTGCAGGCGTGCGCGCACGGCGGCGCTGGCTTGTAGTGGCACGGCCACGGGGCAGGTTGGGGCGTGTGGTCCGCCCAGGGCCAAGGGCAGGTCACCGACCAGTAGCCGGATGGAGGCTGGTGTGTCGGGGGTCTGCACGAGCGATGCAAGCGCGGGCTGGCTGAGCAGGGGCGCCAGCTTGGTGTTGCACAGCTGGTAGTGCACCTGCGCGCCACGCGCCTGCAAGGCGGGCAGGTAGCGCATAAAAAACAGTTCATCGCCAATGCCTTGCTCCCCCTGTACCCGCACGGTGTGGCCGTGCAAGTCGGCGGGCAGCTCTGGGGTGTTTGGCACCCAGTGCGCGGGTGCGCCTTCGTGGGCATGGCGGTTGAAGCGCCAAGCGTAGTGTTGCCAGCCCTGTGCGAGCTTGCCTTGGCGCAGGCAAAGCAAGGCCAGGTTGTGGTGCGCGTCTATATGGTTGGGTTGCAGCGCCAGGGTGGCAAGCAATGCGGATTCGGCCGCAGCCGTCTGCCCGCACTGGGCCAGGCTGCTGCCCAGGTTGTAGTGCAGGCGCACCGACTGGGGGTGGCGCTGGGCGGCGGCTTGCAAAAAGGTCACGGCCTGTTCGGGCAGGCCCGCCTGTTCGTAGAACACGCCCAGGTTGTAGGCCGCTTCCTCATGGCCGGGGTCCAGCATGAAGGCCTTGATGAGCTGCATCTCCGCGGCGGTGGTTTGCCCGGTGAGCTGCAGGGCGCGGCCCAGGGTCAGCGCATGTTCAATGGCCAGGGTCTGGTCGTTGCCCGGGTCCAGGTCCTGCAGCAGGGCCACACAGTCGGCATAACGGCCCAGGTGGAACAGCGATTCGCCAGCCAAAAAACGCCAGTACACCTGCTGGGGCTGCGCTTCCAGCGCCTGGGCATAAGCGTCCAGCGCCTGTGCAAATTCCCCGTGGGCCAGAAACTGGTCACCGGCCAGTGCGTGGTCCAGGCCCGGCGTGGCCTCAGCCATGGCGTTGTTGTGAGTAGTCGGCCAGCAGGCGTTCGCGGTGCCATTCGGCAGCCATGGGGTCATCGGCGTATTCGTGGAAGCAGGGGGTGCCCAGCGTCCAGTGCAGCAGTTTGGCGTCGGGGTTGGGGCCTAGCTCCTGTGGCAGCCAGTTCCATTCGCGCGGTAGCGCGCCTATGAGTTCGTCAGCCAGCCAGGTAAAGCGGTGCAGCTGGGCGCCGCTGCCGTTCTCTACAAACGCGGGCGTCACCACGCGGTTGGCCGGGTGGCCGCAGTTCCATAGCACCACGCTGGACCAGTTTTTGCGCGGGTAGTCCTGGTTTTTGGAGCCCAGGTACTTGCCCTGGGCCTTGGTTTT
Source organism: Rhodoferax sp. TS-BS-61-7 (assembly GCF_002943465.1). Taxonomy (GTDB): domain Bacteria; phylum Pseudomonadota; class Gammaproteobacteria; order Burkholderiales; family Burkholderiaceae_C; genus Allorhodoferax. The sequence continues at coordinate 64,300 of NZ_PTQY01000001.1, read as the reverse complement.
GTAGTCGTGTTGCACACACATCACGGCTTTGCTCTCGTCGGGCAGGGTGTGCAGCGCCAGCGGGGTGATGGCCACGGGCTGCCGTGCGTGCCGCACGATGCTGTTGGCACATACGTGGTAAGCCACGGCTTCGCGCGGGTCATAACCAATGAAGATCCGGATCATGCGCCATGCTAGGGCGGGGCTGTGGCACTGAAGCGCCGAAAAGCAGGGATTTACCGGACAAAAAAGGGTTGAAGGCCTAATTGGCCTCCAACCCTTATGGATATTGCGCAAACAGCTCCTAATTTAGGAGCGTAGTGCGGGGTGTCGGGGCTTACGCTGCCTTCACCTTCAACCGCCAAGCGTGCAACAGTGGCTCGGTGTAGCCGCTAGGCTGCGCCAAGCCCTTAAATACCAGCTCAGTCGCTGCCTGGTAGGCCGCGCCCTGGAAGTTGCCCACCATGGGGGTGTAGAGCTTGTCACCGGCGTTTTGTTTGTCCACCTTGGCGGCCATACGGGCAAAGGTTTCTTCCACCTGCTCCTTGGTCACCACACCGTGGTGCAGCCAGTTGGCCATGTGCTGGCTGCTGATGCGCAGCGTGGCGCGGTCTTCCATGAGGCCGATGTCGTTGATGTCGGGCACCTTGGAGCAGCCCACGCCCTGGTCCACCCAGCGCACCACGTAGCCCAGAATGCCTTGGGCGTTGTTGTCCAGCTCGGCTTGTTTCTCGGCGTCCGTCCAGTTGGGCGTGGTGGTCACGGGGATGTGCAGCAGGCCGGCCAGCAGGGCGTCGTGCTCCTGCTTGGCATCGCGCTTGGCGTGGGTGGCTTCGATGTCTTTTTGCACATCGCTCACCAGCAGCTGGTGGTAGTGCAGGGCGTGCAGCGTGGCACCGGTGGGGCTGGGTACCCAGGCGGTGTTGGCGCCGGCCTTGGGGTGGGCAATTTTCTGCTCCATCATGGCGCGCATTAAATCGGGCATGGCCCACATGCCCTTGCCGATTTGCGCCTTGCCGCGCAGGCCGCAGCTCAAGCCCACCAGCACGTTGTTTTTCTCATAGGCGTGGATCCAGGCGCTGGCCTTCATGTCGCCCTTGCGGACCATGGGGCCGGCGTGCATGCTGGTGTGCATCTCGTCGCCCGTGCGGTCCAGGAAACCGGTGTTGATGAAGGCCACACGGCTTTGCGCGGCGGCAATGCAGGCCTTCAGGTTCACGCTGGTGCGGCGCTCTTCGTCCATGATGCCCAGCTTGACCGTGCTGTCCGCCAAGCCCAGCATTTTCTCCACGCGGGTGAACAGCTCGGCGGCAAACGCCACTTCGGCGGGGCCATGCATCTTGGGTTTGACGATGTAGACCGAGCCCTTGCGCGAGTTGCGGATGGCGTCCTTCTTGGTCTTCTTCAGGTCGTGCAGGGCGATGGTGGTGGTGACCACGGCGTCCATGATGCCTTCGGGGATTTCTTTGGTGGTGCCATCGGCCGCGGTGTAGGTGATGGCCGGGTTGGTCATCAGGTGGCCCACGTTGCGCACGAACATCAGGCTGCGGCCGTGCAGCTTCACGTCCTTCTTGCCATCGGGCGCGGTGTACACGCGGTCGGCGTTCAAGCCACGGGTCAGCGTCTTGCCGCCCTTCTCAAACTGCTCCACCAGCGTGCCTTGCAGAATGCCCAGCCAGTTGCCATAGGCCAGCACCTTGTCTTCGGCGTCCACCACGGCCACGGAGTCTTCCAGATCCAGGATGGTGGAGAGGGCCGCTTCCAGCACCAGGTCGCTCACGCCAGCCGCGTCGCTCTTGCCGATGGGCGTAGCGCGGTTGATGATGATGTCCAAGTGCAGGCCGTTGTGCTGCAGCAGCACGGACGAAGGCGCCTTGGCGTCGCCCTGGAAGCCGATGAACTGCGCCTTGTCGGCCAGTTTGCTGGTGCTGCCGTCCTTCAAGGTCACCACCAGATCCCCGCCCTTGATGCGGTAGCCCGTGGAGCCCACGTGCGAGCCCTTCTTCAGCGGTGCGGTGCGGTCCAGCACATGGCGTGCGTATTCAATGACCTTCTTGCCGCGCTTGGGGTTGTAGCCCTTGGGGCCGACTTTTTCACAGCCCTTGTCTTCGCTGATCACGTCCGTGCCATACAGCGCGTCGTATAGGCTGCCCCAGCGTGCGTTCGCAGCGTTGAGGGCGTAGCGCGCGTTGAGCACCGGCACTACCAACTGTGGGCCGGCTTGGGTGGCCAGCTCGGCGTCCACGTTTTTGGTGCTGATCTTCACCTTCTTGGGTGTGGGCACTAGGTAGCCAATTTTTTCCAGAAACGCTTTGTACGCAGGCATGTCGGTGATGGGGCCGGGGTGGGCCTTGTGCCAGCTGTCCAACTCGGTTTGCAGGCGGTCGCGCTCGGCCAGCAGGGCGATGTTTTTGGGCGCCAGGTCGGCCACGATGGCGTCAAAACCTTTCCAGAACACCTCGGGCGCAATGCCGGTGCCGGGCAACACCTTGGACTCGATGAACTGGTGCAGACTGGTGGCCACTTGCAGGCGGTGCGCGGTGGTGCGGGGGGTAGACGAAGCGTTGGACATGGACGATGCCTTTCGAGAAAAAGAGAAATGGGTTGCCAGCGCCATAGGCCTGAGACTAGTGGGCTACTGTATTCCATCCTTTGTGGGCCACTATATGGAAGAATATCAATCTATTTGTGACAAAAACAAAGGTAGTTCATGCCCATACGCCACCTGGTGCTGCTGAAATTCAAAGCCACTGTGACCGCACCCGAGATCCAGGCGATTGAAGCCGAATTTGCCGGTTTGCGCAGCAAGATCAGTGCCGTGCAAAGCCTGGAATGGGGCACCAACAACAGCCCCGAAGGCCTGGCCAAGGGCTTTACCCATTGCTTCAACCTGACCTTTGCCGACGACGCGGGCCGCGCGGCCTATTTGCCACACCCGGATCACCTGGCGTTTGTGGAGATTCTGAAACCCACGCTGGACGATGTGCTGGTGCTGGACTACGCGGTGTAAGCCAGACGCGCAAACACTAGTCCATTCGGGCCAACGCCAACACCGGTTCCGACACCGCTCTGTCACAGAGCGTTCATAGCATGGGGCGCCCCCCATCGGCAGCGCGTTTGCGTGGGGGATAGCGTTTTTGACCTCCACCGGGTATTCACATGCAATTCAAATCTACCGTCTCGGCCATCCTCTTGGCACTGGCCTCCATGGCGGCCTCTGCCCAGTCTTTTAACCTGGCCAACTACACCGTCCAGAACACCTTTGGACTGGATCTCAGTGTGGGTGGCGTGTCTGGCCTGGAAGGTTCGGCCATTACCTATGCGCAGGACCGTGGCACCCTGTTTTTTGTGGGTGACGAAGGCAAGGGTGTCATTGAAATCACCCGCACGGGGAGCGCGCTGGGCTCCATGGCTTTTTCTGGCTGGGGCGCCAAAAGCACCAAGGATGGCAACGACGCGGAAGGCCTGGCGTACTTGGGCGGCGGCGTGTTGGCCGTGGCAGAAGAGCGGTTTCAAAACATCTACCGATTCAGCTACGCAGCGGGCACCAGCGTTGACCTGGGGAGCGCGCCTTACGCCTCCGTGGGGGCGACCATCGGCAACGTGGGCATTGAAGGCCTGAGTTATGACGCACGCAACGGCAACTTTGTGACTGCCAAACAAGACAATCCCGCCACCTTGAGCATCTTCAACAGCCTGTCGTTCTCCACGGTGGCGGCCCCTGATGCGGTGGCCAATGTCTCCTTCTCTGGAGCCAGCAGCGTGTTTGGGTTGTCGCAGTTGTCGGATGTGCAGACCTTGTCCATCTTGGGCAACAACAACCTGCTGGTGCTCAGCACGGGTATGGGCGCTGCAGACTCCCGCGAGCTGATCGAAATCACGCGTGATGGCGCGGTGGTCAGCCGCCTGGACCTCACCCACATCGCGCCGCGCAACGCCATCGAGGGGGTGACCATTGATGAGCGCGGCAATATTTACCTTCTGGCAGAGCAAGACCAGCTCGGCGATGCCGTGGCGGGCAGCAAGTCACAGCTCATTGTGCTGACCGCACCCGTGCCAGAACCTGAAACCTACGCCTTGCTGTTGGCCGGTTTGGGTTTGGTGGGCGTTGTGGCGCGCCGCCGCAAGCATGCTGCCTAAGCCTTCGCATACCCGCGATTCCCCTTTTTTCACACCATCAGATTCAAGGCCCCATCCATGAAACATCTCAAACACATCGCGCTGACTGCCCTCCTGACCATGGGGAGCTTGGTATCTGCGCAGGCACAAGTTCGTATTACCGAGTGGATGTACAACCCCGCGAATAGCGTTGGCGAGTTTGTCGAGTTCACCAACATGGGCAGTACCGCAGTCGATTTCGGCACCCTGAGCTTCAGCTTTGATGACAGCTCCCGCCTGGCCGGCTCCACCAGCCTGGCCGCATTCGGCATGGTGCAAGCGGGGGAGTCGGTGTTGTTCACGGAAGCTGCGGCGGCTGTGTTTCGCACCAACTGGGCGCTCTCCAGCACGGTCAAGGTCATTGGCGGAAATACCAACAACTTGGGCCGGTCAGACGAAATCAATCTGTACAGCGGCACCAGCTTGCTGGATCGTTTGACCTATAACGACCAGGGCACGGGCAGTGTGAAGGGACCACGCACCGCCGGTACCAGTGGCCACCCAGGCAGTTTTGCCGCCATTGGCGCCAACGATGCCACCTTGTGGGTACTCTCGACCGTTGGCGACGTGGAGCGGTCTTACCGCTCTCTGGGGGCCAGTGCAGACATCGGCAGCCCGGGGTACACCTCCTTTGCAGCCGCGGTGCCAGAACCCGAAACCTACGCGATGCTGTTGGCCGGCCTGGGCTTGATGGGGGCCGTGGCGCGGCGCAAGCGCGCCAAGACCACGACATGATCCGGCGCACCGCTTAGCGGTTGGAGGGCTCTCATCCTTGCTGGAGGAGGGCCAAACCAGGGCGCGAAGCCCTGTCAATAATTGACGTAAAGTTTGCGGGCTGCGCAGCGCATCGTTGGTGCGGGTGCAGCCCCCGAATTTTCCTCGCCTTCCGTTGCCCGGAAGCGCGTTGATTGATTGACAGTACCGCATGACATCCGACCCAAGCCCTTCCAAAAACCTGCCGCTCGCCGGCATCCGCGTTGTTGAGTTCACCCACATGGTGATGGGCCCCACCTGCGGCATGACGCTGGGCGACCTGGGCGCCGAGGTCATCAAGGTGGAGCCGCTGGCCGGCGACAGCACGCGCAAGCTGCTGGGCAGCGGCGCAGGCTTTTACCCGCTGTTCAACCGCAACAAAAAAAGCATTGCGGTGGACCTGAAAAGTCCCAAGGGCCGCGAGATTGTGCTCAAGCTCATCGCCACGGCCGACATCGTGAGCGAAAACTTCAAGACCGAGACCATGCAGAAGCTGGGGCTGGATTACGCGTCTTTGAGCAAGCTGGACGAGCGCCTCATTTACGTGAGCCACAAGGGCTTTTTGCCCGGCCCCTACGACCACCGCACCGCGCTGGACGAGGTGGTGCAGATGATGGGCGGCCTGGCCTACATGACCGGGCGGCCCGGCGACCCGCTACGGGCGGGCTCCAGCGTCAACGACATCATGGGTGGCATGTTCGGCGCGATTGGTGCCATGGCCGCGCTGATGCAGCGCCAGCAAACCGGCAAGGGCCAGGAAGTGCAGAGCGCGCTGTTCGAGAACAACATCTTTCTCGTCGCCCAGCACATGATGCAGTTCGCCGTGACCGGCAAGGCCGCGGCTCCCATGCCCGAGCGCATCTCGCCCTGGGGCATTTACGACGTGTTCAGTGTCAAAAACAACGAACAGATCTTTTTGGCCGTGGTGGGTGACGGGCAGTGGAAGACCTTTTGCGAGGCTTTCGGCTACGCCGACCTGTTTGCCGACCCGCGCGTCACCACCAACAACGACCGCGTGCTGGCCCGCAGCTGGCTCATCCCCGAGCTGCGCCAGCGCCTGGCCCAATTCAACCGCGCGGAGCTGTCCGAGCGCTTTGAAAAAGTGGGCCTGCCGTTTGCGCCCATCACCGATCCGCAGCATTTGTTTGACGACCCACACCTGCAGCAAACCGGCGGCCTGGCACCCATGGAGCTGCCCGACGGCCGGCAGACCCAGGTGCCGCTGCTGCCCATCACCCTGGATGGCGCGCGCCTGGGCCTGCGGCTGGACCCGCCCAAGCTGGGCGAACACACCGACGCGCTGCTGCAAAGCCTGGGCTACTCCGGGGCGGATGTGGCAGCGCTGCATGCGGAAGGCGTGGTGCTATGAAAATGATAGCTGTTTGCGCAATATCTACGGGTGCTAGAGGCCAATTTATGCATGAAGTGGCGGGCTAGCCATGGACAAACTCAAACAGCTCGAATCCTTTGTGTCGGTGGCCACCCGCGGCAGCCTGACCGCGGCCGCCAACGCCGAAGGTGTGGCCCCGGCCATCATGGGCCGCCGCCTGGACGGGCTGGAAGAACGTCTGGGCGTGAAGCTCTTGATCCGCACCACGCGGCGCATCACGCTCACGCATGAGGGCAGTGCGTTTCTGGAAGACTGCCAGCGCATCATTGCCGACGTGGCCAATGCCGAAGCCAGTGTCAGCGCCGGTGGTATCAAGGCCAGCGGCCACCTGCGCATCACCGCGCCGGCCGGTTTTGGCCGCCGCCATGTGGCACCGCTGGTGCCCAAGTTCCGCGCGCTGCACCCCGAGGTGACTGTGTCGCTGAATCTCAGTGACCGCGTGGTGGACATTGCGGGCGAGGGCTTTGACTGCGCGGTGCGTGTGGGCGACATGCCCGACTCATCCCTGGTGAGCGTGCGCATGGCCGACAACCGCCGCCTGTGCGTGGCCACGCCGGCCTACCTGAAGCGCCACGGCACACCGCAAACGCCGGCCGACTTGGCCAAGTTTCACTGCCTCACGCTGTCCAGCGATGCCTCGCAAACCCGGGGCTGGGCCTTCAAGCTGCCCGCAGGCACCAAGGGCGCTGCAGGTAAGGAGGGCGAGGTGGCCTACCTCAAACCCGCCGGCCCGCTGGACTGCAGCGACGGCCAGGTGTTGCACGACTGGTGCCTGGCTGGTTTGGGTATTGCCTGGCGCAGCACCTGGGAGGTGGAAGCCGAAATTGCCGCCGGCCAACTGGTGGCGGTGCTGGAGGACTACGCCGCCCCACCCAACGGCATCTACGCCGTGTTTCCCCAGCGCAAACACCTGCCGCTGCGCGTGCGGCTCTGGATCGACTTCATCAAGGAACGGTATGGGGCGCCGGGGTTCTGGCAAATTCCCACGCCCTGACATCCGAAGGAACTAGTCATCCAAAGGAACTATTGTGGGGCGGCGGACGGAGATATAAATTTCACCCCAACCTCCGGTGCATTCCGGTTCTTTGGGGAGTTTTCATGAAAATTAAACGTGTATTGACCGCAGCAGCCTTGGCCGTAGCCGCCATGGGCGCCAGCGCGACGACGACGGTGGGCGGCATCAGTTTTGCCGACAACGCATTTGCCGACGCCCTGTATTACTCATTTGGCAGCTACACCACATCGGGTGGCAGCGTGGCCCAGGTACTGACTGATACCGATCCTGGAACGTATGCCTTTTCCTTCACGCCTGGTGCCAGTGTGTTGCTCGGCTTCACGGACAACAACGTGTTCAATGGCTCGGGCGCAGATTTGGCTATTTTTGAATTGGGTGTCGCTGATACCGTGAAAGTGAGTTTTGGCACCCAAACGCTGTCGTTTCAGACCGTGGCTACGGGCTACTCGGCCGGTGGTTATGCACTGAATGTCGCATATGTGGACTTCTCGGCATTTGGTATCGCGAACGGTGCCAATTTGCAGTATCAGTCCATCGGACTCGACTCAGCTCAAGGTGGAACCGTTCCCTCCTTGTCCCTTGTCGGAGCGTTACATGTGACTGCTGTACCCGAACCAGAAACCTTTGCCATGCTGCTGGCTGGTTTGGGTGCCATTGGCGCCATGGTTCGCCGCCGCAAGCGCGTCTGACGCCAACGCCTTGCCCTTACAAAACCTGCTGCGATCCAGCAGGTTTTTTTGCGCCCGCAAGGTTGTTCTCACACCTGCTCCAGCGAGATCTCCACCCGGTTGCGCCCATTGCGTTTGGCCAGGTACATGGCGGCGTCGGCGCGGCGCAGCACGCTGGCTTGGCTTTCTTTGGAGCCCAGCACGGCAGCACCAAAGCTGGCGGTGAGAGAGATGCTGGTGTCTTGCACCTGCAGCGGGGTCTCCTCCAGGGCCAGGCGCATGCGGTTGGCGGCTTCGCGGGCGCCGGTGATGTGGGTGCCTGGCATCAGCACCATGAACTCTTCGCCGCCAAAGCGGCCCAGCGCATCCACGGTGCGCAGCCGGCTTTGCACCACCTCCACCACATGGCACAGCGCGCGGTCGCCGGTTTCGTGGCCGTGGCGGTCGTTGATGTCTTTGAAGTGGTCCAGGTCAAAAAACACGCAGGCCACAGGTTCGCCGCTGCGGTGGGTGCGCTCCAGTTCAATGCTCAGGCGCTCCTCTATCGAGGCACGGTTCAGGCAGCCGGTCAGGTGGTCCTGCTCGGCCAGGCTGCGAAAGCGCTTGACGAGGCGCCCGGCGGTCAGGCCCGCCATGGTGATGTTCATGGCCATGACGATCACGGTCAGCATCCACAGAAATGGCGTGAAGTGCGGGACCTGCACAAAGACCGCATTCGACGGTGGAGGCCCTTCCAGCAGCACCAGCAGTGTGCGCGCCAACATGGCCAATGTGGCCAGCAAAAAAGGGCCGCTGATGGCCCAGCGAACGGTGGCCGAAAACTGGTCGTTGCGCAGGCCGCGGTAGCAGTCCCAGAAACAGTTGAAGGTGAGAGCTGCCACCGTGAGCGAAAACACGATGGCCCGCACCATGTAGGAGCTGCCTTCGGGGGCCACCTGCAGGGTGATCACCATGGCGATCAGGATGGGGCCAATGCGCCGCGCCAGCGTGGGCAGCTCGTCCAGCCGCACCAGGTAGACGATGCCGCTGTGGAAAGCCGCCAGGCCCATGAAGACCAGCCATTCGACGCCTTGGTAATGCAGGTAGCTGGGAGTGGCCGTGCGTTGCACCAGCAGCGCCACGGTGCCGGCAAACAGCAGGTTGGCCACACAAAACCGGATGGTGGCCTTGGGTGCCATCTTCATGGCCCCGCCAATAACGCCCCAGGAAAATGCCCACATCGTGGTGAGCACCATGTCCATGTAGAACAACGTGATGTCGACCTGTCCCAAAAACGGTTCCCCAAGGTGGCAGTGTTGGCTGGCGGCAATCATTGCTGTGCCGGTGGCTAGGGTCAGTGTACCCCTGCGATTTGGGCGGTTGCCAGCTTTTTGCGTGTTGCGCCGCGGCTTTGGCCAAGTGGTCAAACCACGCGCGGGGGCGGCGTGTGGGCAGGTGCTCGCTTCAACGTTTGCGGTCGAACCTGCGCCAGTAGGTGAACTCGGGTTCGTGCACTTCCACGTCCACTTCCATCACGCGTGCCTGCAGTCGGTCCTGCACATCGGTCACCGCCTGGTTGTAGACCAGCGGGCCCACCTCTTCCAGGAAAAAGCCCAGCAGTGCACCGGCGGCCACGTTGCCGATGGGCTCGTCCATGTTCTCGCGGAAGTAGCGCTCGATGGAGGCGATGGCCTGCTTGCGCGCCTCTTTGGAAATATCAATGGCCATAGGAAGGGGCTCCGGGTGCTATCAAAAGAGAAGCTATTTGCGCAGTATCTACGGGCGCTAGAGGCCTAAAAGTCTTGAAAATCAAGCCCCGCCGAATTCCTCGCCCAGCTCGCCCGCGCGCTTCTGCGCGGCAAACAGGGCCTTGGCAAACAGGGCCTTCACGCCGCTTTCGTCCATGGAGGTGATGGCGGCATAGGTGGTGCCACCCTTGGAGGTGACCTTGGCGCGCAGGGTTTCGGGCGGCTCGGTGGAGGCGCGGGCCAGTTCGCCCGCACCAATGAAGGTGGCCACGGCCAACTGGTAGGCCTGTTCGCGCTCCAGGCCCATCTGGGCGCCGGCTTCGGTCATGGCCTCCATGAAATAGAACATATAGGCCGGACCGGAGCCGCTGATGGCGGTGACCGCGTCCAGCTGCGCTTCGGCCGTCAGCCACACGGTGGCGCCGGTGGTGGCAATCACCTCGTCGGCCCAGTCCTTGTCGGCCTGGGTGACCGCGGGGCGGGCATACAGCGCAGTGATGCCTTTCCCGATGAGGGCGGGCGTGTTGGGCATGGTGCGGATGATGCGTTCGCTGCCCAGCCAGGCAGCAATGCTGCTGCTGGGAATGCCGGCCGCCACGCTCAGGTGCAGTGCGCCGGTGTTGTGCGCGGCCACGGCGGCGGCCGCGTCCTTGAAGGTTTGCGGTTTCACGGCCCAGACGATCAGGTCGGCCTGCGCGAGGAAGGCGCCGGCCTCGGCCTGCGCGGCAATGCCAAAGTCAGCCTGCAGGCGCTCGCGTGCCTCGGCCCAGGGCTCCACCACGTCAATCTGGCTGGCCGCAAAGCCCTGGCGGAGCAGCCCGCCAATGATGGCGCTGGCCATATTGCCGCCGCCTATGAATGCAATGCGCTTGCCCATGGTGTGTCCTCTGAGAATGGTGCTGTGGTGTGGAGCGCCTGAGTCTATCCAAAGGCGCCCGCCCAAGCCCAACAGCGGCTTACAGCGTGGTTTGCCGCACCGCGTGTTCCCAGCGGTCCATCAGCTCCTTGGCTCGGGCCGGGGCCAGGGTAGGTAAGAAGCGGCGCTCGGCCTTCCACAGATCGGTCAGCTCGCTGGTGCCGGCATACACACCGGTGGTTAGCCCGGCCAGGTAGGCTGCACCCAGGGCGGTGGTCTCTGTCACGGCGGGGCGCACCACGGGAATGCCCAGCAAGTCGGCCTGGAACTGCATCAGCAAATCGTTCACACACGCACCACCGTCCACGCGCAGCTCTGACACCTGGGCACCGCCCGCGCGCACGGCGTCGCGGCTCATGGCTTGCAGCAGTGCGGCGCTTTGGAATGCTATGCTTTCGAGAGCGGCCCGCGCAATGTGGGCAAGGGTAGAACCCCGGGTGAGGCCTGTAATGGAGCCACGGGCATCGGGTTTCCAGTAGGGTGCGCCCAAGCCGGTGAAGGCCGGCACCACGATGACACCGCCCGAGTCGGGCACGCTTTGCGCCAAGCTTTGCACCTCGCCGCTGCCCTGAATGGCGTGCAGCCCGTCGCGCAGCCACTGCACCACGGCACCGCCCACGAACACACTGCCTTCCAGCGCGAATTCGGGTTTCACGGTGGTTTGCGCGGCGCTGGTGGTGATGAGGCCGTTCTCGGAGGTCTGGAAGGTATTGCCCGTGTGCATAAGCATGAAGCAGCCCGTGCCGTAGGTGTTCTTCACCATGCCGGCCTTGAAGCAGGCCTGGCCAAACAGGGCGCTTTGCTGGTCACCCGCCACACCACCAATGGGAATCGCATGGCCCAGCAGCGCGGGCGCCACCTCGCCAAACAGCGAGGCCGAGGGTTGCACCGTGGGCATCAGGCTGGCGGGAATGTCCAGCGCGGCCAACAGGTCCTCGTCCCACCGATTGGTGTGCACATTAAATAGCATGGTGCGCGAGGCATTGCTGACGTCCGTCACATGCACCCGACCCTCAGTGAGCTGCCAGATCAGCCAGCTGTCGATGGTGCCAAACGCCAGCTCGCCATTGGCGGCCTGCGCGCGCGCGCCGGGGACGTTGTCCAGAATCCACTTGAGTTTGGTGCCCGAGAAGTAGGCGTCCACCAGCAGGCCGGTTTTGTCGCGGATGGTGTCGGCCAGGCCCCGTGCGCGCAGCTCCACACAGGTGGGTTCGGCGCGGCGGTCTTGCCAGACGATGGCGTGGTGGATGGGCACACCGGTCTTGCGGTTCCACACCACCGTGGTCTCGCGCTGGTTGGTAATGCCCACGGCTTTCACCTGCGCCGCGGTAATGCCGGCCTTTGCCAGTGCCTCTTTTGCGGTGGCGAGCTGGATGCGCCAGATCTCCAGCGCGTCGTGCTCCACCCAGCCGGGCTGGGGGTAAATCTGGGTCAGTTCCTTTTGCGCCATGGCAACGGTGCGGCCACTGGGGTCGAACACGATGCTGCGGGAGCTGGAGGTGCCTTGGTCGAGGGCGAGCAGGTAAGTGGGCTGGGGCATGTGTGTCTCCATGGGGGGCGGTCAGTCCGCAATGTGCAGTTGTACGTTGGCGTCTGCCAGCAGCGGGCCAAACGCGGCAGGTGGTGCGGCGTCGGTGAACAAGCGGTCGATCTGTGAGAGGTGCCCCACCTCCACCATGGCCGGGCGGTTGAATTTGCTGGCGTCCGCTGCGACCCAGACTTCCCGTGCATGGTGAAGAATGGTTTGCGCCACCTTTACCTCCCGGTAGTCGTAGTCGCGCAGGGTGCCGTCGGCCTCGATGCCGGAAATGCCGATGACAGCCAGGTCCACCTTGAATTGGCGGATGAAATCCACCGCCGCTTCGCCCACGATGCCCTGGTCCCGACCGCGGACTACTCCGCCTGTCACGATGACTTCGGTCTTGGGACTGACGCTCAGGATGCGGGCGATGTTCAGGTTGTTGGTAATCACGCGCAGCCCGCTGTGCTCGCCCAGGGCGCGGGCTACAGCTTCAGTGGTGGTACCTATGTTCAGGATCAATGAGCAGTCATTGGGGATCGCCATGGCAATAGCCCGCGCAATGCGCCGTTTGCCGGCCGCATGCAGGGTTTCGCGTTGCAAGTGGTCGATGTTCTCCACGGTGGAGTTGGGTACGCGCACGCCTCCGTGAAAGCGTGCCAGCAAGCCCTCATCCGCCAGTTTTTGGACATCGCGCCGCACGGTTTGCAGCGTCACCTGTAATCGCTCCGCCAATTGCTCCACCGACAGGCTGCCTTGTGCCTGAACGAGGGACAGCAAGGTCAGTTGGCGAGGATTGGGGGTCATGGGCAGAGGATGTAAGCGGAGGCAGCGAACTATAAACGAATGAAATCGCGTTGAAAAGTGACAAAACGAACAAAAAAGAATAGCATCGACCACCTTTTTACTTCGCCTTTTCCATGCCTCCAGTCACCGCCCCCATGCCCACCCGCCGAGAGGCGCTGATCGCCCGTTTGGGCGAAGACCGCATCTACGACATCGCCATCGTGGGCGGTGGCGCTACCGGCTTGGGCGTTGCGCTGGATGCTGCGGCGCGCGGGTTCCGTGTGGTGTTGGTAGATTCGCATGACTTTGCCAAGGGCACCTCCTCGCGAGCCACCAAGCTTGTTCATGGTGGCGTGCGTTACCTGGCCCAAGGCAATATCTCCCTGGTGCGCGAAGCGCTGCATGAGCGCACCACGCTGCTGAACAACGCCCCGCACCTGGCGCAACCGCTGCCGTTCGTGATGCCTTCTTACCAGTGGTGGGAAACCCCGTTTTACGGGGCGGGGCTCGTGGCGTATGACGCTCTGGCGGGCAAGGCTGGTCTGGGCAAGACCCAGTTTCTGGGGCGCGATGCCACGCTCAAATTACTGCCTACCGCCCGAGCCCAGGGGCTCAAGGGTGGGGTGAAGTACTGGGACGGGCAGTTCAATGACGCCCGCCTGGCCTTGGCTCTGGCACGTACGGCAGCCACCAAGGGGGCGCTGCTGGTGAACTACTGTCGGGCGGCAGATCTTCTGTATATAGATGGCAAAGTGCAGGGTGTCTTGTGCGAAGACACCGTGACGGGCCGGCAATACCCGGTGCAAGCGCACTGCGTGGTCAATGCCACGGGGGTGTGGGTCGATGAGCTGCGGCAAAAAGATGGGGATGCCAACGCCGGAGACGGACGTAAGCCCACCAAGCCCATGGTGGCGCCTAGCCAGGGTGTTCATATCGTGGTGGACCGTGAATTTCTAGGGGGCGACACTGCGCTCATGGTGCCTAAAACCGCCGATGGGCGGGTGTTGTTCGCGGTGCCATGGTTGGGCAAGGTCATCCTGGGCACCACGGACACGCCGCGCCATGATTTGGCGCGAGAGCCGCTGGCCTTTGAGGAAGAGATTGAGTTCATCCTGACCGAGTCGGCGCGCTACCTGCGCCGGGCCCCCACGCGTGCAGACGTCAAAAGTATTTGGGTGGGGCTGCGACCCCTGGTTAAGCCGCAAGAGGACGACGGCAACAGCACGAAAGGGATCAGCCGCGAGCATACTGTGTTGGTGAGTCGCAGCGGGTTGGTCACGGTGACGGGTGGCAAGTGGACGACCTACCGGGCCATGGCAGAGGATGTGCTCGAAAAATGTGCAGATAAGCAGCTGCTGCCTCTGCGCCAGCCGGGCGCTACGGTGAATTTGAAGTTGGTGGGAGCGATGCATGGCGGTGCGGCCGTGCAGTCCATCTGTCTGCCTCCTGGTTTGCCCAGTTACGGAGATGAGCAGGATGTCGTGGCCCAGATGCCGGGTGCCGACGTTGCACTCGCACCGGGGTTGACCGAGGGGATGGTGCGTTTTGCCGCCCGCTATGAATATGCGGTGACGGTTGAGGATGTACTGGCCCGCAGGTCCCGCCTTTTGTTCCTCGATGCTGCTCTGGCCCTGACTTTGGCGCAGCGCGTGGGTGAAATTCTTGTGGAAGAGACCGGTTTACCCCCTAAAGTCGAAGAATTCACGGCACTTGGACAACAATATTTGCTTGCCTGAGTAAAAAGGTGTTGACGAAGCGGGAAAGCGGGTGCACAATCGTGGGCTTCGCTTGAAAAAGTATGAAGGTTCTGCCCAAATGGATGCAGCGCGAGTGGTTCGTGTTGCAGACAGCGGGCCCAAGACTGACTGGTTGATAGTGTGTGCCGCAGTGGCAAATGCGATCTTCTGGTGCAAGTTGGGAATATTGAAATGATCCAAACTGAATCTCGATTGGAAGTTGCCGACAACACCGGCGCTAAGTCCGTCCTGTGCATCAAGGTGCTGGGTGGTTCTAAGCGTCGCTATGCAAGTGTTGGCGACATCATCAAAGTTAGCATCAAAGAAGCCGCTCCCCGTGGCCGCGTCAAAAAAGGCGAGGTTTACAGTGCTGTGGTGGTTCGTACTGCCAAGGGCATCCGCCGTGGCGACGGTTCTTTGGTGAAATTCGACGGCAACGCAGCAGTGTTGCTCAACGCCAAGTTGGAGCCTATTGGCACCCGCATCTTTGGACCAGTGACGCGCGAACTGCGCACTGAAAAGTTCATGAAGATCGTGTCTTTGGCTCCTGAAGTTTTGTAAGGACCCGCCATGAACAAGATTCGCAAAGGCGACGAAGTCATCGTTATCGCAGGTCGCGATAAGGGTAAGCGCGGAGTGATCTCCCTGCGCAAAGACGACTCTCACGTGGTTGTCGATGGTATCAACTTGGTGAAAAAGCACACCAAGCCAAATCCCATGAAGGGCACAACCGGCGGCATCGTTGAAAAGACCATGCCTATTCACCAATCCAACGTGGCAATTTTCAATGCCGCGACTGGCAAGGCTGACCGTGTTGGTATCAAGGTGCTCGCTGACGGCAAACGCGTTCGCGTTTACAAGTCCAGCGGCGAAGAAATCAAGGTGGCATAAGCATGGCACGTCTCCAACAACACTACCGCGAAAAAGTGGCAGCTGAGCTGACAACCAAGTTTGGTTACACCTCGCCCATGCAAGTGCCCCGCTTGACCAAAATCACCCTGAACATGGGTGTGAGCGAAGCGGTTGCCGACAAGAAGGTTATGGATAACGCCGTGAGCGACCTGACCAAAATTGCAGGCCAGAAGCCTGTGGTGACCAAGTCCAAAAAAGCTATCGCTGGTTTCAAGATCCGCGAAAACCAAGCTATTGGCTGCATGGTTACCCTGCGTGGCGTTCAAATGTACGAATTTTTGGATCGTTTCGTGACCGTGGCTTTGCCTCGCGTTCGTGACTTCCGTGGTATTTCTGGTCGTGCGTTCGATGGTCGTGGCAACTACAACATCGGCGTGAAAGAGCAGATCATTTTCCCTGAAATTGAGTACGACAAGGTAGATGCCTTGCGCGGTCTCAATATCAGCATCACCACAACGGCTAAGACTGACGAAGAGTGCAAGGCTCTCCTCGCTGGTTTCCGTTTCCCGTTCAAGAATTGAGGTCACCTGTGGCTAAAATGGCTTTAATCCAGCGCGAGCTGAAGCGTGATCAGTTGGCTGCCAAGTACGCGAAAAAATACGCGGAATTCAAGGCAATCGCAGGTGACGCAAAGCGTTCTGACGAAGAGCGCGCAGCAGCCCGTTTGGGTCTGCAAAAGTTGCCCCGCAACGCAAACCCCACACGCCAGCGTAACCGCTGCTCCATTACGGGTCGTCCCCGTGGAACGTTCCAGCACTTCGGTCTGGCACGTGCAAAGATTCGTGAAATGGCCTTTGCTGGTGAAATCCCCGGCATCGTCAAGGCCAGCTGGTAAGCGATAGGAGAACCGAACATGAGTATGAGTGATCCCATCGCCGATCTGTTGACACGCATTCGCAATGCGCAAATGGTTGCCAAGACAACTGTCTCGGTGCCTTCTTCCAAAGTGAAGATTGCCATTGCCCAAGTGTTGAAAGACGAAGGCTACATTGACGGTTTCAAAGTTTCTACCGAAGGTGGAAAGGCTGAGCTCGAAATCGCCCTGAAGTATTACGCCGGTCGCCCTGTGATCGAGCGTATTGAGCGTGTGAGCCGCCCTGGCCTGCGCGTGTACCGTGGCAGCGAAGCAATTCCCCAAGTCCAAAATGGACTGGGCGTTGCCATCGTGACCACCCCCAAGGGTGTTATGACTGATCGCAAAGCGCGTGCCTCCGGTGTCGGTGGCGAAGTGCTGTGCTACGTCGCTTAACACTACATTGAGGAGTAAGAAACAATGTCCCGTGTAGGCAAACTTCCTGTCACCATCCCTGCGGGTGTCGAGGTGTCCATCAAGGCTGATCAAATCAGCGTGAAGGGTACTGGCGGCTCTCTGCAGTTGGCTCAAAACAGCCTGGTGAATATCGCTAATGATGCTGGCAAGCTGAGCTTCCAGCCCGCCAACGAATCCCGTGAAGCTGACGCAATGACTGGCACTTTCCGCCAGCTGGTCAACAATATGGTGGTTGGTGTGACCAAGGGATTCGAGCGCAAGCTGACCCTGATTGGTGTGGGTTACAAGGCGCAAGCGTCTGGCAACAAGTTGAATTTGGCTGTGGGTTACTCCCACCCTGTCAACCTGGACATGCCCGCTGGTATTACTGTGGCTACCCCCACACCGACCGAAATCTTGATCAAGGGTGCTGATCGCCAACGTGTTGGCCAGATTGCAGCCGAGATTCGTGCGATTCGTCCTCCCGAGCCTTACAAGGGCAAGGGCATCCGTTATGCGGATGAGAAGGTGACGATCAAAGAAACCAAGAAGAAATAAGGAGCTGCAACATGTTGACCAAAAAAGAGCAGCGTCTTCGCAGAGCCCGTCAAACCCGCATCCGCATTGCAACGCAAGGCGTAGCACGTTTGACAGTGACACGCACCAACTTGCACATCTACGCCAGCGTTATCTCTGGCGACGGTGGCAAGGTGCTGGCAAGTGCATCTACTGCAGAAGCGGAAGTGCGCAAGTCCCTGGGTGCAAGCGGCAAGGGCGGCAACGTCGCCGCAGCCCAGATCATTGGCAAGCGCGTGGCAGAAAAAGCCAAGGCAGCTGGTGTGGAGAAGGTTGCGTTTGATCGCTCCGGCTTCGCCTACCACGGCCGCGTCAAGGCGCTGGCAGATGCCGCGCGTGAAGCTGGCTTGCAGTTCTAAGCAGATCGGAAATAAAGATGGCTAAAGTTCAAGCAAAAATGCAAGGTAAGGCCGAGGGTCCTGAGGACGGTCTGCGCGAAAAGATGATCGCGATCAATCGCGTTACCAAAGTGGTGAAGGGCGGCCGTATTCTCGGTTTTGCTGCTTTGACCGTGGTTGGTGATGGTGATGGTCGTATTGGTATGGGCAAAGGCAAATCCAAAGAAGTCCCTGCAGCAGTGCAGAAGGCTATGGAAGAGGCCCGTCGCAACATGCTCAAGGTTTCGTTGAAAAACGGCACTATTCACCACAAGGTGATGGGTCACCACGGCGCAGCCAGCGTCATGATGGCTCCGGCTCCCAAGGGTACCGGCATCATTGCTGGTGGTCCAATGCGCGCAGTGTTTGAAGTGGTTGGTATCACTGATATCGTGGCCAAGAGCCATGGTTCTTCCAATCCCTACAACATGGTTCGTGCCACTTTGGATGCGCTTTCTGTGTCTACGACACCGTCGGAAGTTGCAGCCAAACGCGGCAAGACTGTTGAAGAACTCTTCGCCTAATCGAGGAATTCAAAATGACAACACAACAAACTGTGAAGATCCAATTGGTGCGTAGCCCGATTGGCACCAAAGAATCCCACCGTGCGACTGTGCGCGGTTTGGGTCTGCGCAAACTCAACAGCACCAGTGAGTTGCAAGACACACCTGCTGTGCGCGGAATGATCAACAAGATCAGCTACCTGGTCAAAGTGCTCTAAAGGTTGATGATGGAACTCAATAACATCAAGCCCGCTGACGGGGCAAAACACGCGAAGCGTCGCGTGGGCCGTGGTATCGGTTCTGGCTTGGGTAAAACCGCCGGTCGTGGTCACAAAGGTCAAAAATCCCGCTCTGGTGGTTACCACAAGGTAGGCTTTGAGGGCGGTCAGATGCCCATGCATCGCCGTTTGCCCAAGCGCGGTTTCAAGTCGCACTTGTTGCAATTTAATGCCGAAGTTACCCTGACCGCTTTGGAAGCGTTGGGCTTGGCTGAGGTTGACCTGTTGTCGCTGAAGCAAGCTGGCCTCGTTGGTCAGTTGGCCAAAGTTGTCAAGGTTATCAATACCGGTGCGATTGCCAAGGCTGTCAAACTCAATGGTATTGGTGCGACCGCTGGTGCCAAGGCTGCCATTGAAGCAGCCGGCGGAAGCGTTGCGTAAGTTTGCTTAGGCGAAAGTTAGCAAGTGGCAACAAACGCGGCTCAAACAGCAAAAACGGGTAAGTTCGGCGACCTGCGTCGTCGGCTTGTGTTTTTGCTGCTCGCTCTGGTGGTTTACCGCCTGGGGGCGCACATTCCTGTTCCTGGCATTGATCCTTTGCAGCTTCAACAGCTGTTTCAGGGTCAGCAGGGCGGCATATTGAATCTTTTCAATATGTTTTCTGGTGGTGCGCTGTCCCGTTTCACAATCTTCGCGTTGGGGATCATGCCGTATATCTCGGCATCCATCGTGATGCAGCTGTTGACATACGTCTTGCCGGCGTTTGAGCAGTTGAAAAAAGAAGGTGAAGCTGGGCGCCGCAAGATCACGCAGTACACACGGTATGGCACTCTAGGTTTGGCTTTGTTCCAGTCTCTGGGCATCGCTATGGCGTTAGAAGCATCTGCCGGACTGGTGATTGCACCCGGTTTTGGCTTCCGAATGACAACGGTCGTTACGCTGACAGCGGGCACCATGTTCCTGATGTGGTTGGGTGAGCAAATCACCGAGCGCGGTTTGGGCAATGGCATTTCGATACTGATTTTTGGTGGTATCGCTGCAGGTCTTCCTAGTGCTGTGGGTGGTTTGCTGGAGTTGGTTCGGACAGGGGCCATGAGCATCATTGTGGCGTTACTGATCGTTGCCCTGGTGATGTTGGTTACGTTCTTCGTGGTGTTTGTTGAGCGTGGGCAGCGCAAGATTCTGGTGAACTATGCGCGTCGCCAGGTGGGTAACAAAGTCTATGGTGGTCAATCGTCCCACCTGCCTTTGAAGCTCAATATGGCAGGCGTGATTCCGCCAATCTTTGCTTCCTCGATCATTCTGTTGCCGGCGACTATCGCAAACTGGTTCAGTTCCGGAGACTCGATGCGCTGGTTGAAAGACATCTCCAGCACGTTGAGCCCAGGTCAGCCCGTGTATGTAATGTTGTACGCCGCTGCGATTGTGTTTTTCTGCTTTTTCTATACGGCATTGGTTTTCAACAGCCGCGAAACAGCTGACAACCTGAAGAAGAGCGGTGCGTTTATTCCTGGTATTCGTCCTGGTGATCAAACTGCGCGATACATTGACAAAATTCTGCTGCGCTTGACACTGGCCGGGGCGATCTACATCACCTTCGTGTGTTTGCTGCCTGAATTTTTGATATTGAAGTACAACGTTCCATTCTATTTCGGTGGTACTTCATTGCTGATTATTGTTGTTGTCACCATGGATTTTATGGCGCAGGTCCAGAATTACATGATGTCGCAGCAGTATGAATCGCTGCTCAAGAAGGCGAATTTCAAGGCTTCTTGATAAAAGTAAGTCACCGTAAAAATGGGCGCGACTGGTTTAACAGATCGAGCTTCGTTTTGATAGCAAGTTAGAGCGCATGTTCCGCGCGAATCAAAGTCGGAACGGAGCGAAAAGTTTTAGGAGAAGAAAATGAAAGTTTCGGCTTCGGTCAAGAAAATTTGCCGTAACTGCAAAATTATCCGACGCAAGGGCGTTGTGCGTGTGATCTGTACAGATCCACGTCACAAGCAGCGTCAGGGTTAATTGCAAGAGTTTTAGAGGACGAAAATGGCACGTATCGCTGGCATCAACATTCCGCCGCATCAGCATTCTGAAATTGGCTTGACAGCTATTTTTGGTATCGGTCGCACTCGCGCTCGCAAAATTTGCGAAGCTTGCGGCATTGCTTACTCCAAAAAAGTCAAAGATTTGACTGATGGTGACTTGGAGAAAATTCGCGACCAAATCGCTCAGTTTACAATTGAGGGTGATTTGCGTCGTGAGACAACCATGAACATCAAGCGTTTGATGGACATCGGTTGCTACCGAGGCTTCCGCCACCGTCGTGGCTTGCCCATGCGTGGTCAGCGTACCCGCACGAACGCACGTACTCGCAAAGGCCCGCGTAAGGCTGCTGCGTCCTTGAAGAAATAATTGGGATAAACCAACATGGCAAAAGCTCCCTCCAACAGCGCTGCACAGCGCGTTCGCAAGAAGGTTCGCAAGAACGTTGCGGACGGTATCGCCCACGTGCACGCGTCGTTCAACAACACCATCATTACCATCACCGATCGCCAGGGCAATGCACTGTCTTGGGCCTCGTCGGGTGGTCAAGGTTTCAAGGGCTCTCGCAAGTCCACACCGTTTGCTGCCCAGGTAGCTTCCGAAGTGGCTGGTCGTGCTGCGCTTGAGCAAGGTATCAAGAACTTGGACGTCGAAATCAAGGGCCCAGGCCCTGGTCGTGAGTCTTCGGTTCGTGCCTTGGCTGCGTTGGGTATCCGCATCAACATGATTGCTGATGTGACACCTGTGCCGCACAACGGTTGCCGCCCTCAAAAGCGCCGCCGCATTTAATTTATCAACAAGCCCACCGCCGTCAACTTCCGTTGACGGCTCCCGCATTTCTGTGCGGCAGATGACATAAAAGGAAGTTCAAGTGGCACGCTATCTCGGCCCCAAGGCCAAACTCTCTCGCCGTGAAGGCACCGACCTGTTCCTGAAGAGCGCACGTCGTTCTATCGGCGACAAGGCAAAGTTCGACTCCAAGCCGGGTCAGCATGGCCGCACTTCTGGTGCACGTACCTCTGACTACGGTCTGCAACTGCGTGAAAAACAGAAGGTCAAGCGCATGTACGGCGTTTTGGAGCGCCAGTTCCGCCGTTACTTTGCTGAGGCTGATCGCCGCAAGGGCAACACAGGTGCAAACTTGATGTCTTTGCTGGAGTCCCGCTTGGACAACGTGGTGTATCGCATGGGATTTGGCTCGACTCGCGCTGAAGCGCGTCAGTTGGTGTCCCACAAGGCGATGACCGTGAATGGTCAGCCCGTCAACATTCCTTCTTACATGGTCAAGGCTGGTGATGTGATCGCTGTCCGTGACAAGTCCAAGAAGCAGAATCGTATTGTTGAAGCACTGCAGTTGGCTCAACAAGTGGGTATGCCTGCTTGGGTTGAAGTCAGCCTCGACAAAGCAGAAGGTACATTCAAGTCGGTTCCCGACCGTGACCAATTCGGCGCAGACATCAACGAATCGTTGATCGTCGAACTGTATTCACGCTAATAGCATCTGAGTCGTTGAAATCGTTCCTACGTCGCGGGCACCGCGATGTAGGTGCTTCACCAGCCTTACTGACGTAACGAGTCGGGGGTATTGAGAGGAAGTTTGAATGCAAAATAGTTTGCTGAAGCCCAAGTCCATTAGCGTTGAACAGACCGGTATCAATCGCGCCAAAGTTGCTCTGGAGCCGTTTGAACGTGGTTACGGTCATACTCTGGGCAACGCGCTGCGTCGCGTGCTGTTGTCCTCTATGCCTGGATTTGCAGCAACCGAGGTGACCATCGCAGGTGTACTGCATGAATACTCTTCGATTGATGGCGTGCAAGAAGATGTGGTTAACATTCTTCTGAACCTCAAGGGTGTGGTGTTCAAGCTCCACAACCGTGAAGAAGTGACTTTGAGCCTGCGCAAGGATTCTGAAGGCGTGGTGACCGCCGCGGATATCCAGACGCCGCATGATGTTGAAATCATCAATCCTGAGCATGTGATCGCTACGTTGTCGCACGGCGGCAAGCTGGACATGCAGATCAAGGTTGAAAAAGGCCGTGGTTATGTACCCGGTAGCATGCGCCGTTACGCCGATGAGCCGAACAAATCGATCGGTCGCATTGTTCTGGATGCATCGTTTTCTCCCGTGAAGCGCGTCAGCTACACCGTGGAAAGCGCTCGCGTTGAGCAACGTACCGATTTGGATAAGCTGGTCGTCGAGATCGAAACCAACGGTGCAGTGTCTGCAGAAGACGCCGTACGTGCATCGGCCAAGATTTTGGTTGAGCAGCTGGCAGTGTTTGCGCAGTTGGAAGGCAGCGAGCTGGCCGCATTCGACTCCCCCGCACCACGTGGCAATACGCAGTTCGATCCTATCCTGTTGCGTCCTGTGGACGAGCTGGAGTTGACCGTGCGTTCTGCCAACTGCCTGAAAGCAGAAAACATCTATTACATCGGTGACCTGATTCAGCGCACCGAGAATGAGCTGCTGAAGACACCTAACCTGGGTCGCAAGTCGCTCAATGAAATCAAGGAAGTGTTGGCCTCTCGCGGTCTGACATTGGGAATGAAGCTGGAAAGCTGGCCTCCGGCTTCCCTGGAAAAACGTTAATTGAATTGAACCCCACAGGGGTTCCGTGCCACGGGCAGTACCTGATCCGGCTGCCTGTCTAAAAACTGAAGGAAAATTATCATGCGTCACGGACACGGACTACGTAAACTTAACCGCACAAGCTCACACCGCTTGGCAATGCTGCGCAACATGATGAATTCGTTGATCGAACACGAAGTCATCAAGACCACGGTCCCCAAGGCCAAGGAATTGCGTCGCGTTGTGGAGCCCATGATCACTTTGGCTAAAGAAGCCACTGTAGCCAATCGCCGTCTGGCATTTGACCGTCTGCGTGACCGCGACAGCGTGACCAAGCTGTTCGACGTGTTGGGCCCACGTTTCAAAGCCCGTCCAGGCGGCTATACCCGTATCTTGAAGATGGGTTTTCGCGTTGGCGACAATGCGCCGATGGCGTTGGTCGAACTGGTGGATCGTGCAGAAGAAGTTTCTGAAACTTCTGAAGTAACGAAGGCAGAATAGGTTATAATTTAAGTCTTGACGCGGAGTGGAGCAGCCTGGTAGCTCGTTGGGCTCATAACCCAAAGGTCGTTAGTTCAAATCTAGCCTCCGCAACCAATAGACACGTGGGATTCCACGGCAGCAAAGGCTCACCTCGGTGAGCCTTTTTTGTTTTCTGCTTAGCAATTGCATTGCAAATCCTCGTCGCATTGTTGTGCGCTACGCGCAATAATGTTTGCATCGTGTCCCCCCAAGCGCGCAGCTGGCGGGTGGGTCTCTTCCGTTTATTGACGCAGGAACTGCCATGAAAACTCCTTCCACTATCGATAAGGGTTCGCAAGCAGCTGGCCAGAGTGCCAGTGGTCGTTTGGAGTTGTTGCTATTCCGTCTGGGAGAGGCTCGGGACTCCAAGCAACGCGAATTGTTCGGGATTAACGTATTCAAGGTGCGTGAAATCGTGGTGGCACCTCACATCACGTCCATTGTGAATGCGCCACCTCACGCTTTGGGGCTCGCCAACGTGCGTGGCCAGCTAATCCCAGTAATTGACCTCCCGGGCCTCGCTGGTTGTGTCCCGCAAACTGACTCCAAGATTGTGCTTGTGACCGAGTTTGCACGTACCACTCAGGCGTTTCTCGTGGATGAAGTCGTCGAAATTGTGCAACTGGAATGGAAGCACTTGTTGGCGGCGGACAGTAGCAGCTCGGTGTTGTTGTCTGGTGTAGCACGTATCGATGGTGACGCACCGGACTCCCGATTGGCTCAGGTGTTGGATGTCGAGCAGATCCTGCGCGATGTGTTTCCAGGCGCTCACAACAACGCAGAGAAAAACTCCAGCCTTGCCAAACTGCGTTTGCCCGAGGGCTCGGTGGTGCTCGTCGCGGAGGACTCTGCGGTGGCACGCATGCTGGTGGAGGAGAGTCTGAAGGCCATGGGCGTGCAGTTCGTTGCATTGAAAAACGGGCGCGAGGTTTGGGACCGATTGGCCAGCCTGCATGGTGAAGCTGTTGCCCAGGGTAAGCATGCCCGGGACAAGGTTGCCCTGGTGTTGACCGACCTGGAAATGCCCGAGATGGATGGATTCACGCTGACGCGTAACATCAAGCAGGATTCGCGCTTTGCGGGTATCCCCGTGATCGTGTATTCGTCATTGACTGGTACCGCGAGTGAGGGGCATGCTAGCAGCGTAGGCGCGGATGCCTACGTGGCTAAGTTTGAGCCGCATGAGCTCGCCGACTCGATTGGGAAAACGCTGGCAGAGCGCCATTTGCTTCCCCAATAGGGGCGAGCAGCGCAAAATTGTAGAAGGCCTGGGAGTTGTTTGCACATGAAGTGCTGAGTACGGAAAATCGGAAAGCTCCGAGCCGTGTAACACTTGGTATGGCCTATTGGTGCGCCATAAACCAGAAAATTTGGAGCGGGAAAAGAGTCTCGAACTCTCGACCTCAACCTTGGCAAGGTTGCGCTCTACCAACTGAGCTATTCCCGCGAATCTGAGCGGCAAATTTTAGCCCGAGTTGAGGGCGCTTTTGGCGTCATGGCAAATAAAAAGTTGATGCGTGCACTGACCTAGCCCGATCCCATGGATGTGATGCAGTGCCTGGCATGGGCGTCTCTACAATCCAGTCCCTTTGGCTACCACCACACTCTCCATGGACATTGTTGTCAACGAAGCACTCAAAGCCTATATCGACCCTCTGACCCCCGAGGAGTACGCTTCGCTGGAGCGCAGCATCCTGACCGAAGGCTGCCGCGATGCCCTTGTGCTGTGGGGCGAAGTACTGGTGGATGGACACAACCGCTACGGTATTTGCCAAAAACACGGCCTACCTTTTCAAACCTTGCAAAGCACACTGTTCCATTCACTGGAAGACGTGCATCTCTGGATGATTGATCAGCATCTGGGGCGGCGCAGCGTCTCGGATTTTCAGCGTGGGGTGCTGGCGCTGCGCAAGCGTGAAATTCTGGCGGAGCGCCAGGTGCAATCCACCGCTAGCGTGGCAGAGGCCAAGCCGGATACGAGCCCGGAAGATGCGGGTGCTGCAACTGCAGTTGCAGCGGCGCCCGGTGCGATGAAAAGCCGCGAGGACATTGCGAAGGCCGCTCGCCTGAGCAGCAGCCAGGTGGTGATGATCGAAAAAATCCAGAAGCAGGCAGCACCTGAGGTGGTGGCCGCGGTGAAGGCTGGCACCATCTCCATCAATGCGGCCGCTGCGGTGGCCACACTGCCAGCTGAAGAGCAGGTAGCGGCTGCCACTGCAGGCAAGGACCAGCTCAAACAAGCCGCCAAACGGGTGCGTGAAGCGCGGCGCACAGCACGCGAAGAGCAGGCATCGCAGGACAGCCCCGATGGTGTGGGTATGGCCGACTCCGTTGTCTTGGCTTTGCAGCAGCGCGTCACGGTATTGGAGGCCGAGAATGCCGATCTGCGTCGGCAACTGGCCGCTCTGCAGATTGCCTAGCGCCTCTGAGGCCTCACACTCTCGAAAAAATCAAAAACGTGGGGTTTTTTATACCGGATATTGCAAAATGCTATATCAAAGAGAGCGGAATCGCGATTGCACAAGTGCTGGTTAAGCGCGATATTGGCGCCAGTGTGAAATGACAAAACCATCCAGGAGACAACACATGAACAAACGTCACTTTTTGCGTGCCACCGCGTTGGCCACTTTGGCGCTGGCAGGCACTGCCGTGCTGGCACAAGACAACGTCTTCAAGATCGGCCTGGTCTTGCCCATGACCGGCCAGCAGGCCACGACTGGTCGCCAGATTGAAGCCGCCGCCAAGCTCTACATGGCGCAAAACGGCGACACCGTGGCCGGCAAGAAGATCCAGCTCATCATCAAGGATGACACCAGCATTCCTGACGTGACCAAACGCATGGCGCAAGAGCTGGTGGTGAACGACAAGGTCAATGTACTGGCTGGCATGGGTATCACGCCTTCGGCCCTGGCCACTGCCAGCATCGCCACCCAATCCAAGACGCCTCTGGTCGTGATGGCGGCGGCTACCTCCAGCATTACCGAGGCCTCACCCTACATCGTGCGCACCAGCTTCACGCTGCCACAAGCCGCCGTGGCCATTGCCGATTGGGCACCCAAAAACGGCATCAAAAAAGTTGTGACGCTGGTGTCCGACTACGGCCCCGGTATCGATGCCGAGCGTTTCTTCAAGGACCGCATGACCTTCAACGGTGGCACGATTGTGGAATCGCTGCGCGTGCCCATGCGCAACCCCGACTTCGCCCCTTTCCTGCAAAAGGTGCGCGACCTCAAGCCCGATGCGCTGTTTGTGTTTGTGCCCTCCGGCGCTGGCGCTGCGGTGATGAAGCAGTTTCTGGAACGCGGCATGGACAAGGCCGGCATCAAGCTCATTGGCCCTGGGGACATCACCGATGACGACCAGTTGAACGACATGGGCGACGGTGCCCTGGGTGTGGTCACTTCACACCATTACTCGGCGGCCCACCCCTCGGCACTGAACAAGAAGTTTGTGGAGGCTTTCAAGAAAGCCAACAACAACCTGCGCCCCAACTTCATGGCCGTGGGTGGTTATGACGGCATGCGCGTCATCTACGAAGCCTTGCGTGCCACCAAGGGCGCAGGTGGCGGTGATGCACTGTTGGCCGCCATGAAGGGCCAGATCTTCGAGAGCCCGCGCGGCCCCATCTTCATCGACGCACAAACCCGCGACATCGTGCAGAGCATCTACCTGCGCAAGGTCGAGAAGAAAGACGGCCAGCTCTACAACATCGAATTCGATGTGATCAAGGACGTGAAAGACCCCGGCAAGAACCGCTAACCCGGAACTTGACCGCAGACCCTGGCGGTAGCAACCAGGCAGGCAAAAAAGCGATGGCCCGTCCCTCGCTTTTTTGTTGCCCAAAATAGCGGCCCGGGCCTGAAATTACCTGTGATTGGCAAACTATGTTGACCATACTCTTTGACGGCATTGCCTACGGCATGCTGCTGTTCATCCTGGCCGTGGGCTTGGCGGTGACGATGGGGCTGATGAACTTCATCAACCTCGCGCACGGCGCCTTTGCCATGGTGGGCGGCTACATCACGGTGCTGCTGATGCAGCGCCTGGGTGTCCCATTTCTCTGGTGCCTGCCGGCAGCCTTTATAGGCGCAGGCCTTCTGGGTGGTGTGCTGGAGCGCACGCTCTACCGCCCGCTGTACCACAAGCCCCACCTGGACCAGGTGCTGTTCTCCATTGGCCTGACCTTCATGGCCGTGGCCAGCGTGGACTACTTTGTGGGCTCCACCCAGCAGATCGTGCAACTGCCCGAATGGCTCAAGGGCCGCACCGAACTCGGTGATGGTGCCTGGATGCTGGGCATGGGCCACTACCGCCTGTTCATCATCGCCGTCTGCGCCGCGCTCACCGTGGCCCTGCAATACATCCTCACCAAGACCCGCTTTGGCAGCCGCCTGCGCGCTTCGGTGGATGACCAGCGCGTGGCTGCCGGTCTGGGCATCAACGTCAACGCCGTGTTCCTGTCCACCTTTGCCGTGGGCTCCGGCCTGGCCGGCCTGGGCGGTGCACTGGGGGCCGACGTGCTGGGCATGGACCCCACCTTTCCCCTCAAGTTCATGATTTACTTTTTGATCGTGGTCGCCGTGGGCGGCACCTCCAGCATCACCGGCCCCTTGCTGGCTGCACTGCTGCTGGGCATTGCCGACGTGGCCGGCAAGTACTACATCCCCAAGCTGGGCGCCTTCATCGTCTACAGCCTGATGATCGTGATTCTGGTATGGCGCCCACAGGGCCTGTTTGTGCGCAAAGGGGGCAAGGCATGAGCGCGAACACCATGAATATCGATACCGCAAAACCCAACGTCCTGCTCGCCTCGCGCCGCTGGCGCTGGTGGGAGGTCGTGCTGTGGGCCGCGGCCCTGGCCTCGCCCTGGGCCCTGTCCAGCCACGCACTGATCATCAACGAGATTGCCATCGTTGCGCTGTTTGCGCTCTCGCTGGACATCATCCTGGGTTACACCGGCATCGTCTCGCTGGGCCACGCCGCCTTCTTTGGCATGGGGGCCTACTCGGCTGCGCTGTTTGCCAAACACGTGATGCCCGACCCCTTGGTGGGTATGGCGGTGGGCATTGGCACAGCCACCGTGCTGGGCGCCATCTGCAGCGTCACCATCCAGCGCGGCACCGACCTGACCCGCCTCATGGTGACCCTGGGGGTTGGACTCATTCTCATGGAGCTGGCGAACAAGCTCGACTGGCTGACCGGTGGTGCCGATGGCCTGCAGGGTGTGATGATGGGCCCCGTGCTCGGCAGGTTTGAGTTTGACTTGTATGGGCAAGTGGCCGCCTGGTACTCGCTGTGCATCTTGCTGGTGGTGTTTGTGCTGGCACGCCGTTTTGTCGGTTCGCCGTTTGGTGCCACGCTCAAGGCCATTCGCGACAACCGCTTGCGCGCCATGGCGATCGGCATTCCGGTGGCCAGCCGCTTGGCGGTGGCCTATACGGTGGCCGCGGGTGCGGCGGGCGCGGCAGGTGCCTTGCTGGCACAGACCTCGGGCTTTGCCTCGCTCGATGTGTTCGAGTTCCACCGCTCGGCCGACGTGATGCTGGTGCTGGTGATTGGCGGTGTGGGCTGGTTGTATGGCGGTGTGGCGGGGGCCTTGATCTTCAAGCTCATGCAGGACTTCATCTCCAACATCACCCCGCAGTACTGGACCTTCTGGATCGGCCTGTTCCTGGTGGTGCTGGTGCTGGTCGGGCGCGAACGGCTGGTACGCCCCTGGACCTGGATTGGCGCCAAGAAGAACAAGACCGGAGGTGCCGCATGAGCAGCCCCACAAGCAACAACACCGTCATCAGTGCCCAGGGCCTGGTGATGAAGTTTGGTGGCATCACCGCCACCAACAATGTCACGCTGGACCTGCACAAGGGCGCGCGCCACGCGCTCATCGGCCCCAACGGCGCGGGCAAGACCACACTGATCAACCTGCTGACCGGCGTGTTGCAACCCACCGAGGGCAAGATCATCCTGGAAGGCCAGGACATTACCGACCTGGCGCCGCACCAGCGCGTGCGCCGTGGCATGGTGCGTACCTTCCAGATCAACCAGCTGTTTGACACCCTGACCCCGCTGGAAACGCTGGCCATGGTGGTCAGCCAGCACACCGGGCTGGGTGGCAAGTGGTGGCAGGCGCTGGGCAGCAACCGCCGCGTGATCGAGCGCTGCGAACAACTGCTGGAGCAATTTCACCTGACCGAGGTGATGGCGCAGGAAACACGCGTGCTGGCCTACGGCAAGCGCCGCCTGCTGGAGATTGCCATTGCGCTGGCCTGCGAGCCGCGTGTGTTGCTGCTGGACGAGCCGGTGGCCGGCGTGCCCGCGGGTGAACGCGAAGAGCTGCTGCAAACCGTGGCGGCCCTGCCGGCCGATGTGTCCATCCTTTTGATTGAACATGACATGGATCTGGTATTCAGCTTTGCCAAACGCATGACGGTGCTGGTCAACGGCACGGTGCTGACCGAGGGCGATCCCGAGACGATTGCCAACGACCCGCAGGTCAAGGCGGTCTACCTGGGCCACGCCGAAGGTGAACTGGAAGGAGCTGCACATGGCTGAGCTGCTCAAAGTCGAGAACTTGTCGGCAGGCTACGGCGAAGCGGTGGTGCTGCACGGCGTGTCCGTCAGCATCAACGAAGGCGAAACCCTGGCGCTGCTGGGCCGCAACGGAACCGGCAAGACCACCTTCATGAACACCTTGGCCGGTGCCACCCGCCAGCACGGTGGCACCATGGCCTTGGGCGGTGCGGCCCTGCACAAGTTGCCGCAGCATGAACGCGCCGCCGCCGGCATTGGCTGGGTACCGCAGGAACGCAACATTTTCAAGTCGCTCACGGTGGACGAGAACCTGACCGCCGTGGCCCGCCCAGCGCGTGTCGGCCGCAAAGCGGCCATGTGGACACCTGAGCGCGTGTACGAACTGTTCCCCCGCTTGGCGGAGCGCAAGACCAACCTGGGTACGCAGCTCTCGGGCGGCGAGCAACAAATGCTGGCCGTGGGCCGCGCACTGGTGCTCAACCCCACCATCCTGCTGCTGGACGAGCCCTGCGAAGGCCTGGCGCCCATCATCGTGCAGGAGCTGTTGCGTGCGATTCGCCGCATCACGCGCGAAGAGGGCCTCAGCGCCATCATCGTGGAGCAGCACCCGCAGGCCATTCTGGCCATCAGCGACACCGCAGCCGTGCTGGACCGCGGCACCGTGGTGCACAGCGGCGCGGCGCAGAGTCTGCGTGAGCAACCCGAGCTGCTGGACAAGTTGTTGGGTGTGGCACGGTAGTGTCAGTACCTTTTTGCTATTGAATAAATAGCTGTTTGCGCATATTCCATAAGGGCTGGAGGCCTGTTTTGTATGAAAAGCCTGAACCGTCGCACGATTTCTCTGGGCCTGGCCTTGCTGGCCAGCACCGTGGGCGCACTGCCCGCCTGGGCGGACACCTTCCCGTCCAAACCCATCCGCATCGTTGTGCCCTTTGGGGCCGGTGGCGTGGCCGACCTGACCGCGCGCACGGTGGCGCAAAAGTTGTCTGAGTCCCTGGGCCAGCCTGTGGTGATTGACAACAAGCCCGGCGCTGGTGGCGTGGGCGCGGGTGAGGCCGTGGCCAAGGCCGATCCCGATGGCCACACGCTGCTGCTCATGTCCAACGGCACGGCGGTGAGCGCCAGCCTGTTCAAGAGCCTGCCCTTTGACGCGCAGCGCGACTTCGCGCCCGTCTCCACCATGGGTTACTTTGATTTGGCTGTGCTGGCGTCGCCCAACGCGCCCTACAAAACCATGGCCGACCTGCTGGCCTATGCCAAGGCCAACCCCGGCAAGCTCAATGTGGGCACGGTCAACATCGGCAGCACGCAAAACCTGGCGGCCGAGCTGCTCAAGACGCGTGCGGGTGTGGACTTCCTCATCGTGCCTTTCAACGGCACACCCGCCGTCACCACCGCCCTGCGCGGTGGCCAGATCGACGTGGCGGTCGAGATTCTGGGCCCCATGATGGGCCAGGTGAGCTCCAAAGCCGTGCGCCCGCTGGCTGTGTTGAGCGACACACGCGCCAGCCAGATCCCCGATGTGCCCACGCTCATGCAAAGCGGTGTGAAGGACTTTGATGTGTCGTCGTGGAATGCACTCGCTGCCCCGGCCAAGACACCCAAGGAGGTGATCGCCCGCCTGAACAAGGAGGTGTTGGCCGCGATGAACCACCCCGACGTGAAGAAAAAACTCTACGAATTGAATGTGGAAGCGCGCGGCTCCACCCCCGAGAAGCTGGCTGAGCTGCTGGCTACTGAGACCAAACGCTGGGCCGAGGTGATTGCCAAGGCCGGCGTGCCCAAACTCTAAGGAAGGAGCCACGCCATGGCCTTGCCGCTGGAACATCTGGGACTGGTGGGGTATGGCGAGGTCGGGCGCATCTTTAGCGCTGGCCTGCATGGGCACTTTGCGTCCTGCGCCGTGTGGGACCTGAAGTTTGCCGACCCGGCCACGGGCGCTGCAGCCCAGGCCACCGCAGCGGGCGTACAGGCCCAGCCCTCCATGGCCGCGCTGTGTGCACACAGCGACTTCATTCTTTCCGCCGTCACCGCTTCCAACACCCTGGCCGTGGCCCAGGCCGCAGCGCCCCACCTGCGCCCCGGCACGGTGTTTCTGGACCTCAACTCCGCATCCCCTGGCACCAAACAACAGGCTGCGCAGGTGATAGAGGCAGCGGGCGGTCGTTATGTGGAGGCGGGTGTCATGACCTCCGTGCCGCCCTATGGCATCCAGGTGCCCATGCTGCTGGGCGGCCCGCTGGCGGCCGAGCTGGCCGACCATCTGAACGGTCTGGGCATGGCCGCCAAGGCCGTAGCCGCCGAAATCGGTGTGGCCTCGGCCATCAAGATGTGCCGCAGCGTGATGATCAAGGGCCTGGAGGCGCTTGTGATCGAGAGTTACAGCACCGCCCGTGCCTATGGTGTGGAAGACCATGTGCTGCCCACGCTGGCCGAGACCTTTCCCAGCATTGACTGGGAGAAGCAGGGCGCCTACTTCTTCAGCCGCGTGGTGCAACACGGCCAGCGCCGTGCAGAAGAAATGCGCGAGTCTGCGCGCACGGTGACCGAAGCGGGGTTTGCCCCCACCATGGCCAGCGCCATTGCCGACAAGCAGCAGGCGGTGGCCGACCTGGCCCGCGCAGGTGCGTTTGCCCATGTGGGCCAAGGCGCCCCTTGGCAGGTGTACGCTGACGCCCTGCTGGCCGCGCGCAAAGACTGACGGTATTCGCAGCGCGCCACTCTTCTCTTTTTCCAGGTTCCCCATGCTCGACATTCTGGCCATTACCGGCCCTATCTACCTGTGCATTGCCATGGGCTACCTCTGCACCCGCACGGGAGTGTTCAGCAAACCCGATCAGCGTGTGCTGGGCAAGTTCGTGCTCAACCTCGCCTTGCCTGCGCTCCTGTTCAATGCCATTGCTCAGCGCCCGTTGCGCGATGTCATGCACTTTGACTACCTGCTGGCCTATGGCCTGGGCTCGCTGGTGATGATTCTGGGCGGTTACCTGTGGGCGCGGTATGTGAACCGCAGCGTGGGCAGCTACCGCGCCTTCTTTGCCATGGGCACCGCCTGTTCTAACAGCGGCTACATGGGCTATCCGGTGGTGCAACTGGTGCTGGGCAGCATTGCGCCAGTGGCGCTGGCGCTCAACATGCTGTTTGAAAACCTCATCAAGCTGCCACTGCTGCTCACGCTGGCCGACAACGCCGATGCGGGTGGTCACCGCCCCTGGGGCACCGTGTTGCGCGACATTGCCAGTGGCTGGGTGCGCACCCCCATGCTGGTGGTGATTCCCTTGGCGCTGTTGGTGTCGGTGATGGGCTGGAGCCTGCCCAGCCCGCTGGCCCGCACCATCACCCTGTTTTCACAAGTCACCACCGGGCTGGCCCTGTTTGTGATCGGCGGGGCATTGGTGGGTTTGCAACTCAAAGGCAAGCGGCGGCTGGTCGGCCACATCACAGTGGGCAAGCTGGTGCTGCATCCGCTGTGTGTGTTCCTCGCGTTTACCTTTGTGGTGCCGATTGCGGACCCGCAGCTGCGCACCGCCGCGCTGCTGTTTGCCGCCATGCCCATGCTGGGCGTCTACCCCATCCTGGCCCTGAAGTACGGGCATGAAGAAGTGAGTGCAGCCACTTTGTTGGTGGCCACCATTGCTTCCTTCTTCACGCTTAATGTGTTGTTGTGGGTGTTGAAGCACTACCCGCTGTAGCGCAACGGGTAAAACAACACGCCGTTCGCGTAGGCCGATGCTTAGTCCGCCTTCACCCGCCCGCCACTGATCACCGGTTTCCAGCGCGCAATCTCGGCGGCAATCAGTTTGCCAAAGTTGGCCGGGGTGTCTGGCGTGGCGATGGCGCCTTCGGCATTCAGGCGGTTCTTGAGTTCGGCTGAGTTCAGGGCCTGGTTGATCTGGGTGTTGAGTTTGGCAATCACATCGGCGGGTGTACCGGCCGGGGCCACCACGCCATACCACTGGTCCGCCTCAAAACCGGGGTAGCCACTTTCTGCCACGGTGGGCAGGTCGGGCAGGGCGTCCATGCGTTTGGGGCTGGAGACGGCCAGCGCGCGCAGCTGGCCATTTTTGATCTGGCTGATGACAGCCGGCGCGCCGGTGAACAACACCTGCGTCTGCCCGCCCACCAAGTCGGTGACCGCAGGGGCCGTGCCGCGGTAAGGAATGTGCAGCAGCGAGGTGCCGGTCTGCAGCTTGAAGTACTCGGTGGCCAGGTTGGCCGCGCTGCCGTTGCCGCCAGAGCCGTAGTTCATCTGCCCGGGTTTGGACTTGGCCAGGGCCACCAGTTCTTTCACGGATTTGGCGGGCACGCTGGGGTGCACCACCAGCACATTGGGCACGCGCGCCACCCAGGCCACGGGGGCAAAACTCTTGATCGGGTCATAGGGCAGGTTGGGGTAGAGCGAGGGGTTCACCGCCAGCGTGCCGATGTGGCCCATGAGCAAGGTGTAGCCGTCGGCCGGGGCCTTGGCCACCTTGTCCGCTCCAATGGCGCCGCCGGCACCGGGCACGTTGTCAATGATCACCGACTGGCCCCAGGCTTCGGTGAGCTTCTGGCCAATGGCGCGCGCCAGGATGTCGGTCGAACCACCAGGTGTGAAGGGCACGACCAGGCGGATGGTTTTTCCGGGGTAGCTGGTGGCGCTCTGTGCACTCGCCGTTTGGGCGTAAAAGAGGCCACTAGCCCCGATGGATACTGCGCAAACAGCTATCAATTTGTGAGTAATGGTGGGCATGTGCCGGGTCTCCTGCTGTGATGGTTTGGCAAGGAGTGTGTGCGGGCGCCGCCGGTATCGGCAAGTTTGTCCCGGCCATAGCAGCTATGCCAAAAAGCGCAGGGCCGGCGCTAATTGCGGTGGATGGCCTTGAGCACCACCTGGTTCACCACGTCCATGGCCTTGCGCTGGGTTTGCGTGGTGGGCCGGCGCGAAGACCATACCAGCATCAGCTGGCTCATGATGCGCGGGCTGTGGATGGCCTGCACGGTGAAGGTGTCGGGGTTGTCAAAGTTGCTCAGCGTGTAGCTGGGCAACACGGCGTGGCCCATGCCTTCTTTCACCAGGTTCAGGATGGCGTTCAGGCCGTCCACCTCCAGCATCACCTCGGGGCGGCGGCCAATGGCCATCATCTCGCCCTCGATCAGGATGCGAAATGCATTGGGCCGGCTCGGCAGGATCAGCGGCAGATTGGCCACGTCCTGGAGGCTGATGGCTGGCGCCGGCTTGGCGGGTTTGCTTTTGCCACCGGTTTGTGGGTTGTGCGAGATCAGGGACAGCTCGTCCTCGTCCAGCGTGCTCATCTCCAGCTCGGTGCTCTGGCCGGGGTTGTAGAGCACAGCCATGTCCAGGTTGCCCAGGCGCAGGCCTTCGTGCATCTGCACTGAAAAACCCTCGGTCAGCGTCAGCTGCGCTTGCGGCAGATGCTCCCGAAACGCCAGCACCAGTGGCACCGTGATGAGCTTGGACAGGCTGGGCGGTAGGCCGATGGACACCCGCCCAGCCAGCGCGCCGCGGGCCGCGCCCAGCTCCTCGCGCGTGAGCTGCACCTGGTGCAGAATGCCGCGCCCGTGCTCCAGCAGCAGCTTGCCCGCCTCGGTGGGCACCGCGCCGCGGCCATTGCGCGTGAGCAGGTTTTGTCGCAGCTCCACCTCCAGCAGGCGGATCTGCCGGCTCAGCGCCGGTTGTGCCACGTCCAGCGAGATCGAGGCACGGGTAAAGCTGCCCATTTCGGCCACGCGCACAAAGTATTCAAGCTGTTTGAGGTCCATCGCGGGCTCCAGGGTGGGGGTGTGGCATCAGCGAATAGCTGCCTTCCGATTATGCCAATTTGAGATAGCTGCTAGTGCTCCCCTTGGCTTATCAAAGGGCGGTGCGCCGACCAGAATACCCACCATGCCAACACCTGCCCCCACCCCGTCCGTGGCCCTGCGCTGCATCTCGTCCATGGCGACGCGTTTGCTGCTGACCGAGCTGGCCGTAGACTTCACGGCGCGCACGGGCCAGGCGGTGGTCATCGAGTCCGTGGGCGGGGTGGACGCTGCCAAGCGCGTGCAGGCGGGCGAGGTGTTTGACGCCGTGTTCCTGGCCTCCGACGCCATCGCCAAGCTGCTGGCTGCCGGCCACCTGCTGCCCGGCAGCCAGGTGGACTTGGTGCACTCCGGCGTGGCCGTGGCGGTGCAGGCCGGTGCCCCCGTGCCCGATATTTCTTCCGAAGACGCGGTGCGTGCAGCCGTGCTAGCCGCGCCCACGCTGAGCTACTCCACCGGCCCCAGCGGCGTGGCGCTGGCCCAGTTGTTTGCGCGCTGGGGCATTGCAGACGAGATTCGAAGCCGCATCGTGCAGGCGCCGCCCGGCGTGCCTGTGGGTGCGCTGGTGGCGCGTGGCGAGGTGGCCTTGGGCTTCCAGCAGCTCAGTGAACTCATCCATGTGGAAGGCATCACCATCGTGGGTCCGCTGCCCGCCGACATTCAGATCACCACCACCTTCTCGGCCGGCGTGGGCAGCTTGTCCACCCAGCCAGAGGCCGTTCGGGCGCTGCTGGCCTTTATGGCCGCGCCGCAGGCCGCTGCCGCCAAACAGCGCCAGGGCATGGTTGCCGCCTGAGCCCCGTTCAACCCCATACAAGACCCCAGGAGACACCCGTGAAAAAGCCCCTGATCATTGACTGCCACGGCCACTACACCACCGCGCCCAAGGCGCTGGAAAACTGGCGCAACGCCCAGATCGCCAACCTGGCCACCCCCGAGCTGGGCCCCAAGGTGGCGGACCTGAAGATCAGCGACGACGAGCTGATCGAGACCATCGAGCAAAACCAGCTGCGCCTGATGAAGGAGCGTGGCTCCGACCTCACCATCTTCAGCCCGCGCGCCAGCTTCATGGCCCACCACATTGGTGACTTCAACACCAGCGCCACCTGGGCAGCCATCTGCAACGAGCTGTGCTACCGCGTGGCCCAGCTTTTCCCCGACCACTTCATCCCCGCCGCCATGCTGCCGCAAAGCCCTGGCGTGGACCCGGCCACCTGCATTCCTGAACTGGTGAAGTGTGTGGAGCAGTACGGCAACGTGGGCATCAACCTCAACCCCGATCCCAGCGGCGGCCACTGGACCTCGCCCCCCTTGAGCGACAAGCAGTGGTTCCCCATCTACGAGAAGATGGTGGAGTACGACATCCCCGCGATGATCCACGTGAGCACCAGCTGCAACGCCTGCTTCCACACCACCGGCGCCCATTACCTGAACGCCGACACCACGGCCTTCATGCAGTGCTTGACCAGTGATTTGTTCAAGCAGTTCCCCACGCTCAAGTTCCTCATTCCCCATGGCGGCGGCGCCGTGCCTTACCACTGGGGCCGTTTCCGCGGTCTGGCGCAAGAGCTGAAGAAGCCGTTGTTGGAAGAGCATTTGCTTAACAACATCTACTTCGATACGTGCGTATACCACCAGCCCGGCATTGATCTGCTCAATACCGTGATCCCGGTCAAGAACGTGTTGTTTGCGTCCGAGATGATTGGTGCGGTGCGTGGCATCGACCCGCAGACCGGCAACTACTACGACGACACCAAGCGCTATATCGAGGCGTCCAAGATTTTGAGCAATGAGGACCGGTTCCAGATTTACGAAGGCAATGCGCGGCGCGTGTTTCCGCGCTTGGATGCGGTGTTGAAGGCCAAGGGCAAGTAATTCAGTTTTGCTTGGTAGGGGGATCAGGGTGGCCGGGCGTTTTGCTGCGTGTCCCCCGCCCGCGTTGCGGGCTCCTCCTTTACCTTCGCAAAACACCCAGCCACCCCGATCCTTGCGAGTGTGTTTGGAGGGGACCAGCAAGAAATACTGAGGAGAAATGAATATGTACGAACTAGGCGTTGTCTACAAAAACATCACCCGCGCAGACCGCGCAGCCGCAGACGGCCTGGCCGCCCTCGGCTCCGCCACTGTGCACGAGGCCATGGGCCGCGTGGGCCTGCTCAAGCCTTATATGCGCCCCATTCAAAGCGGTGTCCAAGTGTCCGGCACGGCAGTCACCGTGTTGCTGCAGCCAGGCGACAACTGGATGATGCATGTGGCGGCCGAGCAAATCCAGCCCGGTGACATCGTGGTAGCCACCGTCACCGCCGAGTGCACCGACGGCTTCTTTGGCGACCTGCTGGCCACCTCCTTCCAGGCCCGCGGTGCGCGTGCCCTCATCATCGACGGCGGTGTGCGTGACGTGAAAGAGCTGCAGCGCATGGGCTTCCCCGTGTGGAGCAAGGCCATCAGCAGCAAGGGCACCATCAAAGCCACGCTGGGCTCGGTCAACATCCCCATCGTCTGCGCCGGCATGCTGGTGACGCCCGGTGACGTGATCGTGGCGGATGACGACGGTGTGGTCTGCGTGCCCGCCGCTAAAGCCGTTGCCACCTTGGCCGCTGCCCAGAAGCGTGAAAGCTTTGAGGGTGAAAAGCGCGAGAGGCTGGCTGCTGGCGTGCTGGGGCTGGACATGTACAAGATGCGCGAGCCGCTGGCGGCCGCGGGCTTGAAATACATCGACTGACGTGCGCCCCAGCCACGCCATGACGCCTCGTGCCCTGCTTCGTGCCCTGTGCTGCTTGGCGGGCGCTGCTGCCCTGGCCTGCCAGGCGCAAATCCCGCTGGCCGGTGTGACCGAGGCCAAGGGCCCCGGTACCCTGGCCGGCACCAGTTTTAAGAACGGTTACCGCATGGCCATTGACGAGATCAATGGCAGTGGTGGCGTGCTGGGGCAAAAGCTGGCACTGACCCAGTTCGACATCGACACCAAACCCGATGCCGCCAAAGAGGCCATGGGCCAGGCCGTGGCGGGTAAGCCTTTTGCCGTTTTGGGGCCGGTGTTTTCCGGGCTCACGCTGGCGTCCATGCCCGTCACCACCACCACCGGCATCCCGCACTTCACGGGTGGCGAGGCCGCGTCGCTCACGCGCAAGTTCCACCCTACGCTGATGCGCAGCTCGCTCTCGCAAACGGCCTCGGCCCCGCGCCTGGCCTCGTTTGTGGCCTATGGGCTGGAGCCCAAAAGCCTGGCGCTCATGTCCATCGACAACGACTTTGGGCGCGACGGCAAGGCCGCGCTGGCGGAGGTGCTCAAGCGGCGCAACGTCAATGTGAGTTTTGACCGTGCCATCAAACCCGGGCAAACCGATTTCAGCAAGGACATCGCCGATTTGATCGCCGCCCAACCCGAAGCGCTGCTGTTCTACACCACCGAGACCGAGGCGATCGGCCTGCTCAAGGAACTGCGCAAGCAAGGTTTTAACAAGCCCATCTTTACCGACGGCCTGGTGGCTGCGCAAACGGTGGTGGATGGTGCGGCTGGTGGCGCAGAGGGCGTGTTCGCCCACATGATCGCGTCGGTGGATGCGCCCACGCCGCAGGTGCAGTCGTTCACCGCGCGTTACATCACGCGCTACGGCGCGCGCCCAGACCACAACGCGATCAAAGGCTTCTTTGTGGTGCAGCTGATCAAGGCCGGCTTGGAGCTGGCGGGCAAGGTCGACCAGGCCCTGTTCCTCAAGGCCGTGAAGGACACGCGTTTTGACATCCGCAAGTACCCGGAGTTGCTCAGCTCTACCGGCTACGACTTCTTTGGCGAGCTGAACCGAGAAAGTTATTTCGTGGTCATCCGCGAAGGGCGGCCGCGCGTGTTGGCCACCGTACGCTCCATTGAGGGCGGGCAGGTCGAGCTGCCCAACCGCAGCCAGATTGCCATGAATTCTGCGGAGTTTCGCCGCACCGTAGCTGCCGCCTTGCCCGGTGCTGCACCGGCGGTGGCATCCGTTCCCCCTGTCTCCAAAGCCAAGTGAACACCATGAACTTTGAAAAAACCCCCGGCTGGATGGATTGGTACACCGGCCCCGCCACACCCCGCTTCCAGGTGCCTGCGGGCGCAGTGGACGCGCATTGCCATGTGTTTGGCCCCGGTGCCGAGTTCCCCTTCGCACCCGAACGCAAGTACACGCCCTGCGACGCCTCCAAGCACCAGCTGTTCGCCCTGCGCGACCACCTGGGGTTTGAGAAAAACGTGATCGTGCAGGCCACCTGCCACGGCTCCGACAACCGTGCCATGGTGGACGCACTGCTGGCCAGCAAGGGCAAGGCGCGCGGCGTGGCCACGGTCAAGCGCAGCGTGACGGATGAAGAGATCCAGGCCATGCACGATGCGGGTGTGCGCGGTGTGCGCTTCAACTTCGTCAAGCGCCTGGTGGACTTCACGCCCAAGGACGAGCTGATGGAGATTGCCGGGCGCATTGCCAAGTGGGGTTGGCATGTGGTGATCTATTTTGAAGCAGTGGATCTGCCCGAGCTGTGGGACTTCTTCACCGCGCTGCCCACCACCGTGGTGGTGGACCACATGGGCCGCCCGGATGTGTCGCTGCCGGTGGACGGGCCGCAGTTCGCCTTGTTTGAAAAGTTTATGCGCGAGCACCAGAATGTGTGGAGCAAGGTGAGCTGCCCCGAGCGCCTGTCGGTCAGTGGCCCCAAGGCCTTGAACGGTGAACAGAATGCCTATCGCGATGTGATCCCGTTTGCCAAGCGCATCGTCGAGCAGTTCCCTGACCGCGTGTTGTGGGGCACCGACTGGCCGCACCCCAACCTCAAGGACCACATGCCCGACGATGGTCTGTTGGTGGACTTTATCCCGCACATTGCACCCACCGCCGAACTGCAGCACAAGCTGCTGGTGGACAACCCGAATCGCCTCTATTGGCCTGAAACTTTGAAAGACTGATATGGCACTCGACAAACCCTACCAGGACATTCCTGGCACCATCATTTTTGATGCCGAGCAAAGCCGCAAGGGCTACTGGCTCAACCAGTTCTGCATGAGCCTCATGAAAGCCGAGAACCGTGTGCGCTTCAAGGCCGACCAACGCGCCTACTTGAATGAATGGCCCATGAGCGAAGACCAGCGCCAGGCCGTGATCGACATGGACCTGAACCGCGCCATGCAGCTGGGCGGCAACATCTACTTCCTGGCCAAGATTGGTGCCACACATGGCCGCAGCTTCCAGCAGATGGCGGGCAGCATGACCGGCATGACCGAAGAGGAATACCGCGCCATGATGATTGGCGGCGGTCGCTCAGCCGAAGGTAATCGCAAAATCGGTGAAGACGGCGATGCCCAAGCCCACCGCCAACCCCAAGGCCAAGCTGGCAAGAAAGACTGAAACCATGGCCAAAATTACCGCCTCTGTATTCACCTCCCACGTGCCCGCCATCGGTGCGGCCATGGACCTTGGCAAGACCCAGGAAGACTATTGGAAGCCGCTGTTCGCGGGTTATGACTTCTCCAAACAATGGATGAAGGACAACAAGCCCGACGTGATCATTCTGGTCTTCAACGACCACGCCACGGCCTTCAGCCTGGACATGATTCCCACCTTTGCCATCGGCACTGCTGCGGAGTACATCCCCGCGGACGAGGGCTTTGGTCCTCGCCCTGTGCCCAAAGTGCAAGGCCACCCCGACCTGGCCGCACACATTGCGCACTCGGTCATCCAGCAGGACTTTGACCTCACCATCGTCAACAAGATGGATGTGGACCATGGCCTGACCGTGCCCTTGAGCCTGATGTGCGGCGAGAAAGACCCGGTCAAGGACAGCTGGCCCTGCCCGGTGATTCCTTTCGCGGTGAACGTGGTGCAGTACCCCGTGCCCAGCGGCCAGCGCTGCTTCAACCTGGGCAAGGCCATCCGCAAAGCCGTGGAAAGTTACGACGAAGACCTCAACGTGCACATCTGGGGCACGGGCGGCATGAGCCACCAGTTGCAGGGTGCGCGTGCCGGCCTCATCAACCGCGAGTGGGACAACGCCTGGCTGGACAAAATGATTGCCGACCCCGCGGCGTGTGCTGCCACGCCGCACATCGACTACGTGCGTGAGGCCGGCAGTGAGGGCATTGAGCTGGTGATGTGGTTGATCGCCCGTGGCGCGATGTCCGATGTTCCGTACGATGCTACAGATTTGATAGCTGCTCGCGCACATTCTGTAAGCGTCAAGCACCGTTTTTACCATGTGCCCGCCAGCAACACGGCCGTGGGCCATCTGATTTTGGAGAACAACTAATGTCTAAAACCATCAAAGTCGCGCTGGCCGGTGCCGGTGCCTTTGGCATCAAACACCTGGACGGCATCAAGAACATCGATGGCGTGGAAGTCATCTCGCTAATCAGCCGTGACCTGGAAAAAACCAAAGAAGTAGCCGCCAAATACGGCATTGGTCACGTCACCACCGAACTGGCCGACAGCTTGGCGCTGTCCGAGTTGGACGCGGTGATTCTGTGCACACCCACCCAGATGCATGCCGAGCAAACGCTGGCCTGCCTGAAGGCCGGCAAACACGTGCAGGTGGAAATTCCCTTGGCTGACAGCTGGGTGGGTGCAGACGCTGTGGTGGCGGAGCAAAAGCGTACTGGCCTGGTTGCCATGTGTGGCCACACGCGCCGCTTCAACCCCAGCCACCAGTATGTGAATGAGCAGATCACCGCTGGCAAGTTCAACATCCAGCAGATGGATGTGCAGACCTACTTCTTCCGCCGCACCAACACCAATGCGCTGGGCCAGGCCCGTAGCTGGACCGACCACTTGCTGTGGCACCACGCCGCCCACACGGTGGACCTGTTTGCCTACCAGGCCAACAGCCCCATCGTGCAGGCCAACGCCATCCAGGGGCCCATCCACCCGGTGCTGGGCATTGCCATGGACATGAGCATCCAGCTGCGCGCGGCCAACGGTGCCATCTGCACCTTGTCCTTGAGCTTTAACAACGACGGCCCCCTGGGCACCTACTTCCGCTATATCGGCGACACGGCCACCTACCTGGCGCGC
Organism: Rhodoferax sp. TS-BS-61-7; assembly: GCF_002943465.1. Classification (GTDB taxonomy): domain Bacteria; phylum Pseudomonadota; class Gammaproteobacteria; order Burkholderiales; family Burkholderiaceae_C; genus Allorhodoferax. The sequence goes on along the minus strand of NZ_PTQY01000001.1, from coordinate 21,322 downwards.
TACGACGACCTGTTCACCGGCAAGGAAGAGAAGATCGACGTGAGCCAGGTGGCGGTGAGCATGAACGGCATCGAGCTGCAAGACCGCGAATTCTTTGCCGCCATCAAAGAAGGCCGCGAACCCAACTCCAGCGTGGGCCGCGTGCTGGACTGCTACCGCGTGTTGCATCAGCTGGAGCAGCAACTGGCGCAACAGAGCTAAGCGCAGTCCTACAATGCAACGCCATGCGGCTGTCTGCCCGCATGGCGTTTTTTATTGAGGTACGCGCATGGCTTTTCCCCTGGACCCCGACACGGTTTCGCATGGCATTCAGCTCTCGGTAGCCCCGGTGTTTTTGCTCACGGCGGTGTCCGGCATGATTGCCGCAGTGGCCGGCCGGCTGGCCCGCATCATTGACCGCGCGCGCACGGTGGAGCAGCACATCAAGCACCAGACCCACCCCGAGGAAACGGATGCCAACTACGCTGAACTGGCCGAGCTGCGCACGCGGGGGCTGCTGGCCAACAGCTGTATCGCGCTGCTCACGCTGTGCGGCATCCTGATTGGGGTGACCATCATGGTGCTGTTCCTGGGCGAGACCATCGACTTCCCCGGCTTGCGCATATCCATCATCACGTTTCTGGGCGGTGTTGGGTGTTTTCTGCTGGCCTTGCTGTGTTTCATGGCCGAAACGCTGATTGCCACGCGGCTGCTGAACTTTGCGCGGAAGAACACTTAGGTGGTTTTTTTTGCTGGGTTAGACCGCTTTTTTAACACCCACTCCCCCAGCCCCTCGCCCCGTCGGCGAGGGGAGCGTTTTAACAGCCATATTTGGTTTTTGTGCGCCGGAGACTAGGCTACTGGCGTTAGGTCGCCGCTGTTAGCTCGTGCCACGGCCTGCGCCAACGGTTGTAGATACCTCGTAGGGATGTGTTTGCCAACGCTGGCGGCTGCGCCCGCCAGTCGCTCCGCACCTGCACTTTTGCGGTCACTACAACCGCTAGCAACCGTTCCCTGTAAGGCCTTGACCGGAGTAAGACCCTCAAATCGGCTGTTCAAAAAGCTCCCCTCGCCGACGGGGCGAGGGGCTGGGGGAGTGGGTGTCCAAAAAAAGCGGTGCAGGCGAACAAAAAAACTTAGGACCGAAGCCCCGTTAATTCACAACCCAGCCGGCGCAGCAGAGAGTCGCACCACCTCCACCGCACAGTCATAAAACGTAGGCGCCCGCCCCATATCTGTCAGACGCTGGCTGGTCAACTCGTTCACATTGGTCCCGTCGCGCCCCAGCTTGCGCCACCAGATACCCAGCCCGTTGACCACACCAGGCCGCGCACGTTCCGACACGCGCGCCACACACTCGTGGGTGCCGCGGCCGTTGAAGACGCGGACTACATCGCCATCGGCAATCTGGCGCGCAGCCGCGTCGCTGGCGTGGATTTCCAGCAGCGGTTCGCCTTCGATGTCGCGCAGGCTTTTCACATTCACAAAGGTGGAGTTGAGGAAGTTGCGCGCGGGTGGCGAGATCATGGCCAGCGGGTAGCGTGCGTCGGCTCCGGCGGGTTCGTAGTTGGGCACATGGTTGGGCAGGCCGTCCTCGCCGCGGGCGGCTAGGCGTGCGCTGAAGAACTCGCACTTGCCGCTGAGGGTGGGGAAGCCGCCCTCGGCAAACGGCGTCTCGGGCACGGGCAGGGGCGCAAAGCCCTGCGCCAGCATCGCCGCAAAGTCCACCTTGTCGCCAAAGGCGGTACGGCACAGGCTCTCGTCGCTCTCTTCAAACACGGTTTCGGTGTAACCCATGTGGCGTGCCAGGTCGCGGAAAAACTGGGTGTTGGTGCGTGCCTGGCCCAGTGGGGCGATGGAGGGTCGGTTCAGCAACACGTCGGTGTGGCCGTAGCTGCTGTGCACGTCCCAGTGCTCCAGCTGCGTGGTGGCGGGCAGCACGTAGTCGGCGTAGTCGGCGGTATCGGTCTGGAAGTGTTCCAGCACCACGGTAAACAGGTCTTCGCGCGCAAAGCCCTGCACCACCTTGGTCGATTCCGGCGCTACGGCCACGGGGTTGCTGTTGTAGACGATGACGGCTTCCACGGCCGGGCCAAAGGCCGCACTGCTGGGGCGCAGCAGGTCGTCGCCAATGGTGCTCATGTTGATGGTGCGCGGGCTGCGTCCGGCCAGAAGTTCGGGCCGTTCCAGTGCGGCCTGTTGCACCGGGGCATGGCCCGAGCTGGACAGCAGCACGCCGCCCGCACGGTGGCGCCAGGCGCCGATCAGGGCTGGCAAACAGGCAATGGCACGCACGGCGTTGCCACCACCGCGCACGCGCTGCAAGCCGTAGTTCATGCGAATGGCTACGGGCTGGCCCGCGCGTGCAGTCTGGCCGTAGTCGCGCGCCAGGCCTTGCACTTCGTCCACCGGGATGCCGCATACGGCTGCGGTGCGCTCGGGCGGCCACTCCAGTGCGCGGGCACGCAGGGCGTCCCAGCCCAGTGTGTGGCGGGCGATGTAGTCGTGGTCCAGCCAATCGTGGGTGATGAGCTGGTGCATCAGGCCCAGCGCCAGCGCGGCATCGGTGCCGGGCAGCAGGGCGATGTGCTGGTGGCATTTTTCGGCCGTCTCGGAGCGGCGCGGGTCGATGCAGATGATCTTGGCGCCGTTACGCTTGGCGGTTTGTACGTAGCGCCAGAAATGCACATTGCTGGCAATCGAGTTGCTGCCCCAGATCAGGATCAGCTGTGCCTCGGCAAAAAACTCGACGCGCATGCCCACCTTGTGGCCCAGGGTCTGGGTCAGGGCTTCGGCCCCGGCAGAGGCGCAGATGGTGCGGTCCAGGCGCGAGGCGCCCAGCTTGTTGAAAAAGCGCGCCGCCATGCCTTCGCCCTGCACGCGGCCCATGGTGCCAGCGTAGCTGTAGGGCAGGATGGCCTCGGGGTCGCGCGCAGCAATGGTTTGCAGGCGCTGGGCAATGTCGGCCAGGGCCTCGTCCCAGCCCACGGGTTCGAACTGGCCGCTGCCCTTGGGGCCTACGCGGCGCAGTGGTTGCAACAGGCGTTCTGGGTGGTAGCTGCGCTCGGTGTAGCGCGACACCTTGGTGCACAGTGCGCCGTTGGTGGCGGGGTGGGCTGGGTTGCCCTGGACCTTGATGGCAATGCCCTCGCGCACGGTGACCACCATGGAGCAGGTGTCGGGGCAGTCGTGGGGGCAGGCGCCGAGGACTTTGTGCTCGGGCGCAGGGGATGAATTCTCTGGGTGCATGGTGCTACTTTAGCGACTCCGCCGATAGCCTGCGTGCAGGCGGTGCACAATCCTTGTCCCTGCTGGAGTTCCGACCATGAAACTGCTCGATCCGATTGTCGCCAATACCCCCCACATTGCCGCCTTGCGCCGCGACTTGCATGCCCACCCCGAGCTGTGTTTTGAAGAGGTACGCACGGCCGATCTGGTAGCCGCCAAGCTGACCGAATGGGGTATTCCCATCCACCGCGGTATGGGCACCACTGGCGTGGTGGGTATTGTGAAAGCTGGCACCTCCAGCCGCGCACTGGCCTTGCGTGCTGACATGGACGCGCTGCCTATGCAGGAGTTCAACACCTTTGCCCACACCAGCCAGCACCCCGGCAAGATGCACGCCTGTGGCCACGATGGCCACACCGCCATGCTGCTGGGCGCCGCCCAGTACCTGGCCCAACACCGCCACTTTGACGGCACGGTGTACCTGGTGTTCCAGCCGGCCGAAGAGGGCGGCGGCGGTGCACGCGAGATGATCAAGGACGGCCTGTTTGAGCAGTTCCCAGTGGAAGCCGTGTTTGGCATGCACAACTGGCCCGGCATGCGCGCCGGCACCTTTGCCGCCAGCACGGGGCCGGTGATGGCGTCCAGCAATGAATTCAAGATTGTCATCCGCGGCAAAGGTGGCCATGCCGCCATGCCGCACAACGCGATTGACCCGGTGGTGGTGGCCTGCCAGATGGTGCAGGGGTTCCAGACCATCATTAGCCGTAACAAAAAACCGATCGACGCGGGCGTGATCTCTGTGACCATGATCCACACGGGCGAGGCCACGAATGTGATCCCCGACCACTGCGAGATCCAGGGCACGGTGCGCACCTTCACGATTGAGGTGTTGGACATGATCGAGCAGCGCATGCGCGACCTGGCCCTGCACACCAGTGCGGCCTTTGGCACCCAATGTGACTTTGAGTTTGTGCGCAACTATCCGCCCACCATCAACAGCGCCAAAGAGGCCGACTTTGCCCGCAAGGTGATGGCCAGCATCGTGGGTGAAGAAAACGTGCTGGCGCAAGAGCCCACCATGGGGGCGGAAGACTTTGCCTACATGCTGCAGGCCAAACCCGGCTGCTACAGCTTTATTGCCAATGGCGACGGTGCCCACCGCGAGATGGGCCATGGCGGCGGGCCTTGTATGTTGCACAACCCGAGCTACGATTTCAACGATGCGCTGCTGCCCTTGGGCGCCACCTACTGGGTGCGCTTGGCCGAGCAGTGGCTGCACAACCCGGCGCTGAACTCAGTATGATGCCCAGAGAATGTAACGGGAGGTAACTATGACCAATTGGAGTGAACTCAGTCCCCGAGAGCATCCCCCCGGTCTGCCCCGTGCGACCCCGAGGCAGCTACAAGCCGGTGTAACCCGCTACACCTTTGTCCACGACGACCTGGAGATTGACGATCCCTCGCTGGACGTCAGCGGTCGGCACTTTGTGTCTCCGCGGGAATACGGTTTCAGCATCCGTGGCTTTCTGGGAGGCAAAACTGCCTGGGCGCGGGACTTTGCCAATGGCACCATGTTGGTGGTCAATGCGGATGGCCAGTCCCACGTGTTGTCGCCGCGCGGGGCTTCGCGGGTGCTGTTTGTGGCCCGTGATGGGTCGGTGTTGCAAGACAGTGGTTCGGCATCACGCGCGCCGCAGCGCACCCCTGATGTAGCGACCGTTCGTTTAACGCTGGTCGCGACTGTGGATTTGCAGGGTGAGTCTCCAGAGGCCGCGCGTGCCTTGCTCATGCGTATGGTGGACCGTGCCGTGTTGGCAGGTGCTTTGCCCGGTGAACCCGATGTGCGCGTGATGGAGCATGCGTTTGAAGGCAGCGCGGTGCTGTCTGCCGACAACAGCCCCAGCTCCACCCACACCGATTTCTCGCAACTGCTGGACCTCTAGGTCCGTACAGCCTCAGGGGGCGTGGCAGGGGCATAGCGCCCTTGGGCCATCTGCAGCAAGCCGTCAAAAATCAGGTTGTCGACCAGCTCAAACGGACGTGTCATGCTGGGCGCCATCTTCCAGCCGGCACCGCCCGTCATGATGCATTTGGGCTCGGCGCCGCAGTGGGTGCTCACATGTTGCACCATGCGTTCTACCGCACCGGCAATGGCATAGGTGCCGCCGCTGGTCAGTGCATCGCTGGTGTTGGTGGGAAATTCGCGCACCTCACCTGTGGGCACATGCAGGCCGGCGGTGCCCGATTCGAGCGCGCGCAGCATGATGCCGTGGCCCGGCAAGATCAACCCACCCAAAAACTTGCCTTCGGCATCAATGGCCTCTACCGTCACCGCGGTCCCCACCATTACCACCACCATGGGGCGCGGCGCGCCCTGCACGCGCATGCGGTGGTAGGCGCCAATCATGGCCACCCAGCGGTCGGCGCCCAGGCGGGTGGGGTGGTCGTAGCCATTGCGCAGGCCTGCCTCGCCCTCGCTGGACACCACCCACTGTGGCAACACATCCCAGGCGTCCATCTGCTCCTGCACGCGGCGTTTCACCGCGTCGCCAGCCACCACGCAGCCGAGCACGTGGCGGGGGGGCTGTAGGCCGCGCCAGGCGCCGTCGCCGAGTTTGTCGATGTTTTCCAAAAACTCGGCGCCCTGGGCCAGCAGGGCGGAGCCGGGCTGTGGGCTGGCGTATTGGGCCCACTTGAGGCGGGTGTTGCCGATGTCCAGCGCTAGAAATGTCATGGTCTTTTTTGTTGTCGAGTTGTCTCTGGGCGGTATTGTGCGGGCTTTAGCCTTGTCGCCAAGGCAGGCCGCGCAGGCGCCAGCCGCCGCGGTGGCCGCGCTGGGCATTCGCATCGGGGTCGCCCTCAAAGCCTTCGAGGATGTTGTAGGCCTCCAGGCCCAACTCGGTGGCACGTTTGGCGGCGGCAATCGAGCGCACGCCGCTGCGGCACAGCAATACCACTTTTTTTCCTGCAGGCACCGCCGCTTGCAGGCCGGCATCGAACTGCGGGTTCATCGCCATGCCGGGCCATTGCTTCCAGGCCAGAGGCACAGCACCGGGCACAAAACCCACCCACTCGCGTTCGGCATCGCTGCGCACATCCACCAGCACGGCCTCGCCCGCCTGCCACCAGGCGCAGGCCAGCTCGGCGCTCACATCGCCCGCATAGCCAGCAGCGGCTTGGGCGGCCGTGGCGCCCGCGCTGCCCGCGTCATGGCGCACGCCCGAGCTCAGGTTGGCAGGCACGGCTTCGTCAATGCGGCGCGGCCGCGGCAGGTTCAGGCTGTCCATGGTGGCCACAAACTCGGCCAGCGTCTTGCCGGCAACGCGGGTGTTGCTGGTTTTTTCGGTGCCAATGGTGCTGCGCGTGCGGCCCTGGTAGTCGTGGCCTGGCCAGACCGTGGTGGCGTCGGGCAGGGCGAACAGTACCTGGGTGAGACTGCGGTACAGGTCTTCGGCGCTGCCGGATTGGAAGTCGGTGCGGCCGCAGCCGCCGATGAGCAAGGTGTCGCCGGTGAACACATGGTCGCGCCAGGTGAAGCTCATGCTGCCGCTGGTGTGGCCGGGCGTGTGCAGCGCGCGGATGGATTCGGTGCCAAAGGCCAGCGTGTCGCCATTGTTCAACTGCACGGCGGCGGTGCCAATGCCGCAGCCGGCGGGGGCGGCGGTCTTGGCGCCGGTGTGTTCGGCCAGCAGGGCCGCGCTGGTGATGTGGTCGGCATGGGCGTGGGTCTCCACGGCCCATTGCAATTTCAGACCATATTGGCGCAGGGTGGCCAGGTCACGCTCCAGCTGTTCGTCCACCGGGTCCACGATCAGTGCGTCGCGGCTGGCCTCGTCAAACAGGATGTAGGTGTAGGTGCTGGACGCCGGGTCGAAGAGCTGGATGGGTTGCATGGCGGGGCTGGTCCGTGGACAGGTAACAAAGCGTAAGCACGCCTTGCCACTGTACTGGATTTGCCCAGCCCCGGGCCTTGCCGCAGGTCAAGCCTTGGGAGCGTTGCCCAGATGGGTCCACTTCTGCGTGCTGCGCGACGATTCCAGCACTTTCTCGATGAAGTGCACGCCGCGTGCACCGTCTTCTACGCGCGGGTAGTCCGCGGCCAGCGGGTCGGCGGCCACGCCTTGCAGGCGCGCGCGGATATCGGCTGCCACGCCCAGGTAGACGTTGGCAAAGGCCTCGATAAAACCTTCCGGGTGGCCCGAGGGCAGGCGCGAGGCGCGCACTGCCGATTCACACAACCCAGTAGAGGCGCGGGTCAGCGTGCGTAGTGGGCCGTCCAGTGGTGCGTGTTGCAGCTGGTTGGGGTTCTCCTGGCACCAGACCAGGCTGCCGGTGGTGCCGCTCACGCGCAGGCGCAGGTCGTTCTCGCTGCCGGTGCAGATCTGTGAGGCGATGAGTACACCGCGCGCACCGCCCTGCAGGCGCAGCAGCATATTGCCGTCGTCGTCCAGCGTGCGGCCCGCGCCCATGGCGCTGAGGTCGGCGCAGAGGGATTCAATCTCCAGCCCGGTCACGGTACTCAGCAGGTTTTCGGCATGCGAGCCAATGTCGCCCATGGCACCGGCCGCGCCACTCAGCGCCGGGTCCACGCGCCAGGCGGCCTGTTTGCTGCCACTGTCTTCCACGGCCGTGGCCAGCCAACCCTGGTGGTACTCCACCACCACCTTGCGCACGGTGCCGATGGCGCCGCTCTGCACCATGTGGCGCATCTGGCGCACCAGTGGGTAGCCGGTGTAGTTGTAGGTCACGCCAAACACGGTGCCCTGCTTCTTGACGGCGGCCACCAGGTCGCGCGCCTGCGCGCCGGTGTGTACCAGCGGTTTGTCGCAGACCACATGGAAGCCGGCCTCTACAAAGGCCTGGGCCACGAGGTAGTGCACATGGTTGGGTGTGACGATGGAAACAAAGTCGATGCGCTCTTCGGGTGGGCGGCGCAGCTCGTCGGCCAGCAGCTCTTGCCAGCTGCCGTGGTTGCGGTCGTCGGCCAGAAACAGGTCGCGGCCCGAGGCGCGTGCCTTGTCGGGGCTGCTGGAGAGGGCGCCGGCCACCAGTTCGATCTGGCCGTCCAGCGCGGCAGCCTTGCGGTGCACGCCGCCGATAAAGGCGTCGCGACCACCGCCCACCATGGCATAGCGCAGGCGGCGTGGTGGATAAGAAGCGTTGAGGGAAAGGCTCATGAGGCTTGCTGGTCTTTGGCGAACACGGCGTCAAATGCGCCGGCGGCCGGTTTGAAATCCAGGCGCTTGCAGAAGGCCGCGCTTTCGGTGGCGCCGTGCTCGCGGTCCATGCGGCTGTCCTCCCACTCCACGCTCAGCGGGCCCTGGTAGCCCACGTCGTTGAGGGCGACGATGATGGATTCGAAATCGATCATGCCGCGGCCCACGCTGCGAAAGTCCCAGGTGCGGCGGGCATCGCCAAAGCTGGTGTGGCCGCCAAAGGTGCCCACGGTGCCGTCGCCCTTGCCCCACCAGGCGTCTTTCATGTGCGCGTTGAAGATGCGCGGGCCAAAGGTGCGGATGAAGCGGATGTAGTCCACCCCCTGGTAGGCCAGGTGGCTGGGGTCGAAGTTGAAGCCGAAGCGGGGGTGCTGGTTCACCGCAGCCAGCGCACGTTCGCTGGTGGCAATGTCAAACGCGATTTCGGTGGGGTGCACCTCCAGCGCAAAGTTCACGTCCACCGACTCAAACACATCGAGGATGGGCGTGAAGCGCGTGCCGAAGTCAGCAAAGCCCTTGTCCCAGTAGGCCTGGGTGGTAGGCGGGAAGGCGTAGATGGAATGCCAGATGGACGAGCCGGTGAAGCCGGTCACGGTCTTGACACCAAACTTCTTGGCGGCGCGGGCCGTGTCCTGCAGCTCGGCGGCGGCGCGACGGCGCACACCTTCTGGGTCGCCATCACCCCACACATGGGCGGGCAGGAGGGACTGGTGGCGTTCGTCAATGCGGTCGCACACGGCCTGGCCCACCAGGTGGTTGCCAATCGCCAAGCACCGCAGGCCGTGGCTGGCCAGCAGGGCGTGTTTGTCTTTCACATAGGTGGAGGAGGACAGTGCCTCCTGCACATTGAAATGGTCGCCCCAGCAGGCGAGCTCCAGGCCGTCGTAGCCCATACGTTTGGCCATGGGGGCCAGCTCGGCCAGGGGCAGGTCGGCCCATTGGCCGGTGAACAAGGTGACAGGTCTTGCCATGGAGACGCTCCAGAGAAAAAGGGAGAGGGGGCCTGTGGCTGAATGCTATTGTTTTAATAGCTGCTTGCGCATATTCAATGGGCGCCACAGGCCTTTTTCTTATAAATCTACAACCGGCTTAGAACGGAGAGTCCGGGAAGTAGAAGTTCTTGGCCGTGTCCTTGGTGATCAGCACCGACGGAATGATGGTGGTGGCTGGCAGCTTGGCGCCTTTCAGGCGGGCTTCTGCAGTCATCTTCACCGCGTCGTAGATGAACTTGGGCGAGTAGGACACGTTGGCCTGGATGCGCGCATCGCTGCCGTCCATCAGTGTCTTGATGGAACCCTTGGCGCCGGCACCACCGAACACCAGCTTGATGTCGGTGCGCTTGGCCTGGTCGATAGCCTTGAGCACGCCGACCGACATGTCGTCGTCCGCCGCCCAGACGGCGTCGATCTGCGGGAAGCGGGTCAGGTAATCCTGCATGACCTTGAACGCATCGTCGCGGTTCCAGTTGCCGTACTTGGCGTCCAGCACCTTGATGCCAGGGAAGGCTTTCAGGCCGCCGTTGAAGGCGTCGTTGCGTTCGTTGTCCACGTTGGACGCGATGCCGCGCAACACCACCACATTGCCCTTGCCGCCCAGCGCCTTACCGATGTAGGCAGCCGGCACTTCACCAAAGGTGGTGTTGTTGGGGGCCACGTAGGCATCTTGTGCGCTGGTGTCGGTCAGGCCGCGGTCCACCACGGTCACGTACACGCCCTTGCCCTTTAGTTGGGCTACGGGTTTGGTCAACGCGGCGGATTCAAAAGGCAACACTACCAGGGCGTTGATCTTGTTCACGGTCAGCAAGTCCTGCAGCTGGTTGGCCTGTTCGGGCGAGCCGCTGGCGGTCTTGACGATCACTTGCAGGCCGGGGTTGGCTTTTTCGAGCTCGGCCTTGGCCTGGTTGGCCCAGAACACCACGCCAGCCATGAAGCTGTGCGTTGCGGCCGGGATGGACACGCCCAGCACGACCTTCTCGGCGGCGAAGCTGGCGTTGCTGCCCAGAGCGGCCAGGGCCACGGCGGTCAGTGCGAGTCTGCGTGTGATTTTTTTCATTTCAGGTGTCTCCTAAGGTGCAGGTTAAAAAAAACAGCGGTTGCTGTGGTTGGGGGAAAAACTTAGGCACGCCCGCCGCCGGGCCGCCCCAAGGTGGGCAGCGCCCCCTCGGGGGGCAGCGACCCGCGTAGCGGTGGAGCGTGGGGGCTGTCATCTTTTCGACCGCTGCATGAAAGCGACGGCGATGATCACGATGCCTTGGACGGCGGCGTTCAAATAGACGCTGATGATGCTGGTCAGGTTCAAGATGTTGCTGATGACGGAGAGCAGCACGGCACCTACCACCGTGCCGGTGATGGTGCCCGCGCCACCCTTGAGTGCAGTGCCACCCACGATGACGGCGGCAATGGCTTCCAGCTCCCATAGCAGGCCGGTAGTGGGAGAAGCCGAGCCCAGGCGCGGCACATAGAGCAGGGTGGCAATGCCTACGCATACGCCCAGCAGCACATAGGTCAGCACCTTCACCCGGTCCACGTCCACGGCGGCGTAGCGCGCCACCTGTTCGTTGGAGCCAATGGCCTGCACATAACGGCCAAAGGTGGTGCGGTTCAGGATCACGCTGCCCAGCAGCGCCACGGCCAGAAACACCCACACGGGGATGGGAATGCCCGCCAGGCTGCCGTAGTACACCGGGCTGTAGATGTCGGTCAGGTCGTTGTCCAGTGTGATGGCACCACCGTTGGAGAAGTAGGTCAGGTAGGCGCGGAAGATGCCCAGCGTGCCCAGCGTCACGATGAAGGGCTCAATGCGCCCCTTGGTAATCAAGAGGCCGTGCGCCAGGCCAAACGCTGCACCCAGCACCAGGGCCAGGGCCATGCCCAGCACCACCGTGGCCACGGGCGAGCCCAGCTTGGGTGACAGGTAGTTCATCGCCAGGATCACGCTGCCCGCAATCAGCGCGGCCATGGAGCCCACTGACAGGTCAATGCCGCCGGACACGATGACGAAGCACATGCCCACGGCGATGATGCCGATAAAGGCCGTGCGCGTGAGCACATTGGTGATGTTGTCCAGCGTGGCGAAGTTGCTGTTGAGCAGCGTGCCCACCACGCACAGCAGCACCAGGCCGATCACCGGGCCCATGCCCTGCAGTTTGGCAAGCCACTGGCCTGCCTGCGATGCAGCGGGGGCGGTGGTTTTAGTGAGTTCCTGTGGCATGGGCGATGAGCTCCTCTTCGGTGAGTTGTTGGGATTCCAGAACGGTTTGCAGCCGGCCCGCACGCATCACCGCCACGCGGTGGCACAGGCCAATGAGCTCCATGAGTTCGCTGGAAATAATGACGACGGCCAGGCCCTGGCTTGCCAGTTTCTGAATGAGTAAATAGATGTCACGTTTGGCGCCCACGTCCACGCCGCGCGTGGGTTCGTCCAGCACCACCACCTTGGGGCCGGGGTGCAGCACCTTGGCCAGCGCCACCTTTTGCTGGTTGCCGCCCGACAGGCTGGAGGCCTTGATGTGCAGACTGCCGGTACGGATGCCAAACTCGTCCACCGCGCCGGCCAGCGCCTGGTCTTCCAGCGCGGGTTGCAGCCAGGGCGTGGCGTAGCGCTCCAGCGCCATCAGCGTCAGGTTTTCGCGCAGGCCAAAGTTCACATGCAGGCCCTTGCCCTTGCGGTCTTCGCTCAGGTAGGTGAGGCCCAGGCGCACGGCGTCGCGCGGGTTGCGGATGGTCTGCACGCGGCCTTGCAGCTCTACCGTGCCTGCAGTGCAGGCACGCAGACCCATGATGCCTTCGAACAGCTCGGTGCGGCCCGCACCCACCAGGCCGGCAAAGCCCAGAATCTCGCCGGGGCGCACTTCAAAGCCCACGTCCTGCGCCCAGCTCGGCACGCACATGCCCTGCACGCGCAGTGCGGGTGTGGCGGCGGCGGGGGGCGTGGCCTTGGGCGGGTACAGGTCGGCCAGTTCGCGGCCCACCATCAGGTTGGCCATTTGCTGGCGCGAGAGGCTGGCCGTGGGCTGCTGGGCCACACAGCGGCCGTCGCGCATCACCACCACCTGGTCGGTCATGCGCTCCACCTCGTCCAGCTTGTGCGAGATGTAGACCAGGGTCACGCCCTCGCTTTTCAGCTGGCGCATCAGGCCAAACAGGCGTTCGGTCTCGGTGGGCGTCAGCGTGGCCGTGGGCTCGTCCATGATCAGCAGGCGGGCCTTGCGCAACAGCGCACGCGCAATTTCCACCAGCTGTTTTTCGGCCACGATCAGGTCTTTCACCCGCGTGTTCACATCGGCGGTCAACCCTACCTGGGCAATAGCGACCTGCGCCTCGGCGCGCATGGTCTCTTCATCCAGCAGTAGGCCGCCCCAGCCGCGTTTCTTCTCGTGACCCAGGAACAGGTTTTGCGCAATCGTCAGGTCTTCGGCCAGGCTGAATTCCTGGTGGATCAGCACAATGCCCTGGGCCTCGGCGTCGCGGGAGTTGGTGAAGGTGTGCTCCGTGCCGTTGATGAGCAAGCTGCCGCCCGTGGCAGGCTCAAAGCCGGCCAGGATTTTCATCAGCGTGGACTTGCCCGCGCCGTTTTCGCCCAGCAGGCCCAGCACCTGGCCGGTGGGCAGGGAGAAGTCCACGCCGTGCAGCACTTGCACCGGGCCAAAGGACTTGGTGGTCCCGCGAAATTCAATGTTCATAGGATGGGATCCTTCGCCCTGGCGGGCTGCGGTGCGAGCGCCTTCGGGCGGCCGGGCGGCGCTCATGCGCTGGCCTTTCGGTGTTTCAAGGTTTCTTGCATGGCCAGCACCCCTGCGCCTACTACGCCAGCCCGTTCGGCCAAGGGCGTGTACTGGATCTCCAGGTGCCGTGTGGACAGGGCCAGCGAGCGCTGGTACACGCTTTGCCGCACCGAGGCCAGCAACTGCGGCCCCGTGCGCGTGAGCCCGCCGCCAATGAACACATGCGAAGGGTTAAAAAAGTTCACCACCGAGGCCAGCATCTGCCCGATGCGACTGCCCGATTCCTGGATGATGCGGTTGGCCGCTGCATCGCCATTGCGGCTGGCCTGGCCTACTAGTTCGGGCGTGATCACGCCGTTGGCTTCCAGCGAGGCTGCCAGCAAAGGGCTTTCTCCCGAGGTGGCGGCCTCCGTGGCCGAGCGCACGATGGCGGGGGCCGCTGCCATCACTTCCACACAGCCCAGCTTGCCGCAGTGGCAGCGCGGGCCGTCCACGTCCACACAGATATGGCCCACATCACCGGCCGAGCCATTGGCGCCGCGGTAGACCTCGCCATGGCAGACGATGCCGCAGCCAATGCCGGTGCCCACCTTGATGACCAAAAAGTTTTGCAGCCCACCTTGCAGGCGCCACAGCTCGCCCAGCGCCATCAGGTTCACATCGTTGTCCACAAACACCGGGGCGCTGTACTCCTCGCGCAGGTAGTCGCGGATCGAGAAGCTGTCCCACTCGGGCATCAGCGGTGGATTCACCAGTTGGGCGTGTTCAAAGTCCACCGGGCCGGGTACACCCATGCCGATGCCTATCACCTGTTTGGGCGTCACGCCGCATTGGCCCAGCAACTGGCGCATCAACACGCGCAGCCGGGCCAGCACCACGCCGGGGCCGCTGCGTACGTCGGTGGTTTCGGTGTGGCGGGCCAGCACGGTCAGGTCGGGGCGCAGCACGGCCACGTCCAGGCTGGTGGCGCCCAGGTCCACGCCCACCAGCACGCCCAAGTCGGTGCTGAGCTTGATGGTCTCGGGCCGGCGCCCGCCCGTGGAGCCGCGCAGGCCGGACTCTTCCAGCAGGCCCACGTCCAGCAGGCCCGCAATCAGGGTATTGGTTTTGCTCTTGGAAAACTCCAAGCGGTCGGCCAGCGCGAAGCGCGAGCTGCCCTCAGACCAAAAAATGGCCTGCAGCAATGCGGTCTCGTCCAAAGACAAATCGTCCCAGGGTGCCAAAGTCTGTCTCCTGTATTTTTCGTTCCACCCATCGTCTGGCTCGGGGTGGTGGCGAATCGTATGGGGGGTGCTTCAGCCAGACAAGATCGAACTTAGACCAAATTCAGGCCAAAGTCACGCCGTTTCGGGCCGGGTAAATGCGTAAGCCTGCGTTGGGGGAACTGGTTTACAGTTGACGTTTACGTAAACGTCAATTCGCCAGTTTTGGCCCCTTTTCTGCGAGCGCCCCCATGACCGATCTGTCCGCTGACTTCAAGGCCCTGGCCAACTACCGCCCCACGCACAAGGTGCGTTTTGTCACCGCGGCCAGCCTGTTTGACGGGCACGACGCGGCCATCAACATCATGCGCCGCATCCTGCAAGGCATGGGTGCCGAGGTCATCCACTTGGGGCACAACCGCAGCGTGGACGAGGTGGTCACGGCCGCCTTGCAGGAAGACGTGCAGGGCATCGCCATCAGCTCCTACCAGGGCGGCCATGTGGAGTACTTCAAGTACATGGTGGACTTGTTGAAGGCCCGGGGCGGCGCGCACATCCAGGTGTTTGGCGGCGGCGGTGGCGTCATCGTGTCGGCCGAAATCCGCGAGCTGCATGCCTACGGCGTGGCCCGCATCTACAGCCCCGAAGATGGCCAGCGCATGGGTCTCGCCGGCATGATTGGCGAGATGGTGATGATGTGTGATAAGGACATCACCGCGCTGGCACCCACTGACCTCACTGCCATCCAGGGCCATACCGAGGCCTCTTGGCGCGCTTTATCCCAGTTGCTCACCGCCATCGAGGCTTCCAAGGTAAATCCGGCTCTAGCACAAGAGATACGTGCGCAAGCAGCTACTAAAAAAATAGCGGCGGTGGGCATCACCGGCACCGGTGGCGCCGGCAAGTCCAGCCTCACCGACGAGCTGATCCGCCGCTTGCGGCTGGACCAGAACGACAGCTTGCGTGTGGCGGTGATCTCCATCGACCCGTCGCGCCGCAAGAGCGGTGGTGCGCTGCTGGGCGACCGAATCCGCATGAATGCCATCAGTCCTTGGCAGCAGGGCAACCGCGTCTTCATGCGCAGCCTGGCCACGCGCGACTTCGGCTCCGAAATCAGCGCCGCCTTGCCCGATGTGATTGCCGCCTGCAAGGTGGCGGGCTTCGATCTGGTGGTGGTGGAAACCTCGGGCATAGGCCAGGGCGATGCGGCCATTGCGCCGCTGGTGGATGTGCCCATGTATGTGATGACGCCCGAGTTCGGCGCGGCCAGCCAGCTCGAAAAAATCGACATGCTGGACTTTGCGGAGTTTGTGGCCATCAACAAGTTCGACCGCAAGGGCGCCAGCGATGCGCTGCGCGACGTGTCCAAGCAGGTGCAGCGCAACAAGGAAGCCTGGACCACACCCACCGACCAGATGCCGGTGTTCGGCACCATGGCCGCGCGTTTCAACGACGACGGCGTGACCGCGCTGTACCAGGCGCTGCTGCCGCGTCTGCAGGCCCTGGGCGTGCCATTGAAAGACGGCATGTTGCCCAAGGTGGCGGTGCGTCACAGCAGCAACCAGACGCCCGTGGTGAATGCGGCGCGCACGCGGTATCTGGCGGAGATCAGCGACACCGTGCGCGGCTACAAAAAGCGTGCGCGCGAGCAGGCCAAATTGGCGCGTGAAATCCAGCAACTGCGCGAAAGTGGCCGCATGCTGCAGGAGGCCAACCCGGACAAAGAGCGTGCCGTATTGGCCGTGAACGATCTGGCCGCCCAGCGCGAAGAGCGCATGGGTGCGGCCGAGCGCAAGCTGCTGGCCCAGTGGCCCGAGATGCAGAAGGCCTACGCGGGCGACGAGTACGTGGTGAAAATTCGCGACAAGGAAATCCGCACCGCGCTGACCACCAAGAGTTTGAGTGGCACCACCATCCGCAAGGTGGCGCTGCCGCAGTACGAAGACCAGGGCGAGGTATTGCAGTGGCTGATGCTGGACAACGTGCCCGGCAGCTACCCCTACACCGCAGGCACCTTTGCCTTCAAGCGCGAGGGCGAAGACCCCACACGTATGTTCGCGGGCGAGGGCGATGCGTTTCGCACCAACACACGTTTCAAGCTGCTCTCCTGCGGCATGGCCGCCAAGCGCCTGAGCACCGCGTTCGACTCGGTCACGCTCTACGGCAACGACCCCGACCCGCGCCCTGACATCTACGGCAAGGTGGGCAACAGCGGTGTGAGCATTGCCACGTTGGACGACATGAAGGTGCTGTATGGCGGGTTCGATTTGTGCAGCCCGTCCACCAGCGTGTCCATGACCATCAACGGGCCCGCGCCCAGCATCCTGGCCATGTTCATGAACACGGCCATCGACCAGAACATTGAAAAATTTCAGGCTGACAACGGCCGGCAGCCGACTGACACTGAGGTCGCCAAGATCAAGGAGTGGGTGCTGGCCAATGTGCGCGGCACGGTGCAGGCCGACATCCTGAAGGAAGACCAGGGCCAAAACACCTGCATCTTCAGCACAGAGTTTTCATTGAAGGTGATGGGCGACATTGCCGAGTACTTTGTGCACCACGACGTGCGCAATTTCTACAGTGTGTCCATCAGCGGGTACCACATTGCCGAAGCGGGCGCGAACCCGATTTCACAACTGGCGTTCACGCTGTCCAACGGCTTCACCTTTGTGGAGGCGTACCTGGCGCGCGGCATGCACATCGACGACTTCGCGCCCAACCTGAGCTTCTTCTTCAGCAACGGCATGGACCCGGAGTACACCGTGATGGGCCGCGTGGCGCGCCGCATCTGGGCCGTGGCGATGAAAGAGAAGTACGGCGCCAACGAACGCAGCCAGAAACTCAAGTACCACATCCAGACCAGTGGCCGCAGTCTGCACGCGCAGGAGATCCAGTTCAACGACATCCGCACCACGCTGCAGGCGCTGATTGCGATCTACGACAACTGCAACAGCCTGCACACCAATGCATTCGACGAGGCCATCACCACGCCCACCGAAGACAGCGTGCGCCGTGCCATGGCCATCCAGCTCATCATCAACCGCGAGTGGGGCCTGGCCAAGAACGAGAACCCTTCACAAGGCGCCTTCATCATCGAAGAGCTGACCGAGTTGGTGGAAGAGGCCGTGCTCAAAGAGTTTGAAAGCATTGCCGAGCGCGGCGGTGTGTTGGGTGCCATGGAAACCGGCTACCAGCGCGGCAAGATCCAGGACGAGTCGATGCACTACGAGATGCTCAAGCACACCGGCGAGCTGCCCATCATCGGCGTCAACACCTTCCGCAACCCGCATGGCGACCAGGTGATGGAGAAGCTGGAGCTGGCGCGCAGCACCGATGAAGAAAAGCAAAACCAGCTCAAACGCCTGGCCGATTTCCACACTCGCCATGCAGACGCGGCGCCCGCCATGCTCAAAAAGCTGCAGCAGGCCGTCATCGACAACCAAAACGTGTTTGACGTGCTGATGGACGCCGTGCGCGTTTGCTCGCTGGGCCAGATCACCAGCGCGCTGTTTGAGGTGGGTGGGCAGTACCGGCGCAATATGTAAAAAAGCAGCCTGCGCCAAGTTGGTGCGCTTATTGCTTGGTGTGTTCCTTCGTTGGGAAGGACACGTGATGCTGTCAAAAATTCCGCTGTGGCTGGGCCGTTTGAGTGTGGGGCGCAAGCTCACCCTCATTTACCTGCTCGACCTGACCGCTGTTATCTACGTCTCGGGCATCCTGATCCACGAGAAGTACCTGGCGATTGACTTTGCGCGCAAGGAAATTGTGGGCGCCCACTACGCCGAGGTCGTGCGGCGCAATTTGATGGGGGTGTTTCGGGTGCCGGCGCCTGCCGTGCCGCCGCAAGCGGTGGCGCCCCGGTTTGCCGATGACTTGAAGGCGCTGGACGCCATCCGCGAGGCGCATGACGCCGCGTTGCACACCACCGAAGCCTCGCAGCGCCTGCACACCCTGCTGCAGACGCCGTCCAGCAAGGGCAACAAAACCGCGCTCTTGTCGCAGGGGCGCGACCTGCTCACCATCGTAGGCAACCAGTCCAACCTGATTCTGGACCCCGACCTGGACAGTTATTACGTGATGTCGCTCACGGTGCTGCGCTTTCCGGAACTCTTGCAGGTGCTGTACGACACGCGCGATTTCATGCAGCACTGGGGCCAGACCTCGCAAGGGCAAAACCCCAGCGCCCAGTTGCTCACGCTGGTGGGCCGACTCGATGCCGTGCTGCAGGGCATGGAGTCCGATTACGAACAGGCCTGGCTGGCCGGCACACCGCAGCTGCAGGCCGGGTTGGGTGCCACCCGCACGGCGCTGCTGCTGCAGGCGCGCCAGTTTTCGCGCACCGTGCAAGCTGCCTCGGCCGACGGCCTGAGCGCCCAGGAGGCGGCGGCCCTGGAGCAGGCCTACCAGGCCGCTCTGGCCGGGCTGGACGATGCCTGGCGCGTGGGGCTAGAGCAAATGCAGCTGCTGCTGGATGCGCGGGTGGACGGTCTGTTCCAGCGCATGTGGCTGCACCTGGGCACCGCGCTCTTGCTGCTGGGTTGTATTTTGAGTTTGGTGTACTTGGTAGCCAGCCAGATTGCGCGGCCGCTGCAGGCGCTGGCGCGTGTGGCCGATGATGTGCGCCATACCGCTGACTACACACGCCGTGCCAGCTGGCACAGCCGCGACGAAATCGGCCAGCTGTTCACCGCCTTCAACGGCATGCTGGCCCAGCTGGACCACGACCGCCTGGCCCAGCAAGAGCTGGCGGCCAGTGCCCGCGCGGCCGAAGCGCAGTTGGAGCTGGTGGAGGCCTTTCCCATGCCCATGGTGGTGACCTCGGTGCCCGATCACGAGGTGCTGCACGCCAATGCCCCGGCCCAGCCCTGGCTAGGCGGGCTGACCGTAGACCCCTGGCGCACCGGGCTAGAGGCCAGCGTTCGTGGTCGGTTCTTTCAGCGCCTATCGGACTTTGACGCGGTGGACGAATTTGAGGTGCGTTGGCTGGGTGGTAGCGCACCGTCCTGGGCCGTGCTGTCAGCCCGGCGGCTCAAATTCCAGGGGCGCGACGCCATCCTCACGGCGTTTGCGCCCATCAACAAACTCAAGGTCATGGAGCAGCGCCTGGAGCTGTGGGCCAAGGTGTTTGAGGCCTCCAGCGAGAGCATCATCATCATGGACGAGTCGCGCAAGATCATCAGCGTGAACCGCGCCTTCTGCCGCAGCACGGCCTACGATTTTTACGAGGTGATTGGCCACGACCTGGGCCATGTGATGGACAGCCCGCAGGACATGGTGTGGTCCGACCTGGAGGACAAGGACGCCTGGCAGGGTGAGGTGCGCATCCGCAAGCAGTCGGGTGAGAGTTACCCAGCCTGGCTCATGGTGTCGGCGGTGCACAAAAGCGCCACCAGCGGCGAGGTGGTCAACTACATCGGCATCTCCATCGACATCACCGACCGCAAGGCCAAGGAAGAGCGCATCCGCTTTCTGGCCCAGCACGATGTGCTGACCGAGCTGCCGAATCGCTCGCTGTGCCAGCAGCGCCTGGCCGAGGCCTTGGCACAGGCCCAACACTCGGGCGAAAAAGTGGCTGTGTTGTTCATCGACCTGGACCGCTTCAAGTTCATCAATGACACCCTGGGCCACCACATTGGCGATGGCCTCCTGCGCACCGTGGCGCGGCGCCTGAGCATGTCGGTGCGCGCGGACGACACCGTGAGTCGGCTGGGCGGGGACGAGTTCGTCATCATCCTGCGCCATGTGGTGGATCGCGAGGAGCTGTCCAGCATGGTGAACCAGCGCCTGATGCCTTCTCTGCGCCAAAGCGCCATGGTGGAAGGCAACAACCTCACCGTGTCGTGCAGCGTGGGCGTGGCCCTGTACCCCGAAGATGCCACCGCGCAGGACGAACTGATGCGCCGCGCCGACGCCGCCATGTACGAGGCCAAGGCGGCGGGGCGCGACATGGCGCGTTTTTTCTCCCCCGAGACCGACCAGCGTGTGCAGGCCCGCCAGACCATGGAGGGCCAGCTGCGCCAGGCGCTGGCCAACGACGAGTTCAGCCTGCACTTTCAGCCGCGCCTGAACGCGCGCACACGCCGCGTGCAGGGCGCCGAAGCCCTGCTGCGCTGGCACAACCCGCTGCTGGGGCAGGTGGCGCCCAGCCACTTTATTCATCTGGCCGAAGAGACGGGCCTGATCAAGCCGATCGGCTTGTGGGTGCTGCGCGAGGCCTGCGCCCAGTGGGTGGCGCTGCAGGCGCAGGGCCTGTGCAAGGGGCTGGAGCTGTCGGTCAACCTGTCGGTGGCGCAGCTGGCCGACCCGGAGCTGGTGGACCAGCTGCGCGGCGTGCTGGAGGCCTCAGGCATGGAGCCCGGCCTGCTGGAGCTGGAGCTTACCGAGTCACAGCTGATGGACAACCCGGTAGCCGCGCAGGCGCAGGTGAGTGCGCTCAAGGCGTTGGGCGTGCACATTGCCATCGACGACTTTGGCACCGGTTACTCCAGCCTGGCGTACCTCAAGCGCTTCGAGATCGACAAGCTCAAGGTCGACCAGTCCTTCGTTTACGGCATGCTGGATGACAGCGCCGACGCGGCCATCGTGCACGCGGTGATTGCCTTAGGCCACACGCTGGGCCTGAAGGTGGTGGCCGAGGGCGTGGAAAACCTGCCCACCGCCCAGACGCTGACCGCGCTGGGCTGCGACGAGCTGCAGGGCTACTGCTTCAGCCGCCCGCTGGCCGTAGACGACTGGGTGGCCTGGCTGCAGGCCCAAGAGGAGCGGCCCGACCGGCGCCGCGGGCGCTGAGGTTTGCTATAGATTCAGGAGCTGCTTGCGCAGTATCTACGTGGGCTAGAGCCCTATTTCTTGATTTCCAAATCGAATTGCGACACCTCATGAGCGCATGACGAAGGGCTGAGGATGGAGTGAATTGGTTAGCCTTTTGGTTCCTACACCGACAGGTTTGCCAATGACCCACAACCACCTCAGCC